>NZ_AMRX01000008.1 GCF_000300815.1 Gayadomonas joobiniege G7
TATTTGGCTTCTTTAGCCGTATCTAATAGCTGTAGTTGATGTAAGGTTTTTAGTCGTTGGTTTTCGTTAGCGGGTATTTTAGGCGTTCGCATTTGACTTCCTATTTAAACGATACAAGCTGCCATTGTTCGTGACGCGCGATTATTTTAATAAGTGTAACAAATGTTTTTAAAATAGCACTGTCTTAACAATTTGTGATATCGAGTTTTTTGTTGGGTTTCAGTGAAAACACTGGGGTGTTTATAATATTTCACCTTGTTGTTTGTTTTATGTGCATTATAAACGGCATAGGCTCAAAGTGATTTAAGAAGGATTTTAAATGTCATTTAATAAAAGTTTTTTATTTTACATCATAATTTGTTTATTGTTTGCGTGTGGCGGGTCAAATACGGATGATCCAACGCCAACGCCAACGCCAACGCCAACGCCAACGCCAACGCCAACGCCAACACCAACACCAACACCAACACCAACACCAACACCAACACCGGTCGAGGTGCTAAAATCAGTTGAGTTGGTCGCTGAAGGGGCGCTTAAAGCCGGGCAGTCGTATCAATTGCAGGTGATTGCGCACTATCAATCTGGGCTCGCACAGGTGATTACTGGACCGATAACCTGGTCAATTCTGCAAGGGAATGACTTAGTTAAAATCAATAGTGACGGCCAGCTAACCACAATATCTTCCGGTTTAGTGATAATTCAGATTACACATCAAGGTTTAACTGACGATCGCACAGTATCAATAACACCAGAAACTCAGTCGGCGGGGGTTGAACTTGAGGTTAATCTCAACACAAAAACCATGGTATTGCAGTGGAATGAAGATTCGTTTAAAGATCCACAAGCGTATTTAATCCAGCGCACTCGACCAAAAAGTTCACGATCTGATGGTGTTGCAGGCAGGTCACTAGAACTACAGTGGGTAACTGAGGCTGAATATGTTGCTGGCCTGGGTGAATATCAATTTCAAACCTTGGCTGAACCCAATACTCAATGGCGCATTTTGGCAAAACAAAGTCAAGTGCAATTAACAACTAAAGGGGGCACTGAACTATTCTCAGTGCCTATGTTTGAGCAATATCAAATTAACTTTGATAAAACCAGTCAACCGATTTCAGGTGATCTTTTGGTATCTGTGAATGAAATTGAGACCACTCAGTCGGTAACTTATTTTGTTGATACTAAAAAACTAACGACCAGCCTGCAAGCGCCAGCATTTGCTTACCAGTTAAAAACCAATTTGCTAAATAACGGACCGCACCGAATAGATGCCAGAATCGAATATGTCGCAGACAGTTATATTATCGTCAATCGTGTTTTAGAAACGTACAACACCAATTTAAGCGCAAGTTTGAGCGTGCAAAAACAAACTGACTCATCGATAGAAACAGGTTATATCGAACTAAATGTTCGTGCTTCATCGAGAGAAGATATTGATTTGGTCGAATATTATTTGAATGATCAAAAACTTGGAGAGCTAAGTGAAATTAATGCTTGCGCACGTATTAATAAATACGATTATTGTGATGAAAGTTCCCCACTAACGCACTATCAATGGCTTTGGGATGCAAGTTCAGCACCGGTTGGGCGATATGAGTTTAAAATTAAAGTGTATGATGCCGGTCAACAAGTGATCGAGCGAGTTGAGCATTTTGATTTGAATTTTAAACCTAAAGTTCACTTAATTAGGCCTCAACCCTTATCTGTTAGCAATGATATGTTGAAGATAGAAGGGATAGCATCTGATGACGAAAATGCACCTTTGGTTTCAATCAAGGTTGGCGATATTTTAATTTTTGCTCAGTATGCAACTGAATTTTCAACTGAATTTAATTTAGCAGGATACCCTAATCAACAAGTCTTGGTGACAGTTAAAGCAGAAGATCAAAGTGGTCAGTTTGTGACTAAACAGGTTAATGTTCAGCGCACTCAAGGGACTATTTTATCGATGACTGAAACTCCCGTGCCGTCGACTGAATTATTGAGTTTTATTCAAGACGGCATCGTTTATTACCATTCAAAATGGCTATTACATAGGGACCCAGACGTTTATGATTTTGAAGTTGCCTTTTACGATATAAATAACCAGGAAAAAACCAGCTTTATTGCAGATCCAAATACTGACTTAGATCGGTCCGTTGTGATTCAAGAAGTTTTAGACGATGGTAGTTTATTAATCGCTGGATATTTTCGGGATCGTCCAGAACGATGGTCTGCCGATGGTCAATTGCTGGCCGATTATTATCCTATGGCTTTAGATATTTTTTCTGGCTTGGCAAACGAGCCCGTCATACCTGCTGACTTTAATTCGGATTTTACTTATATTGGAAACTTCATTACCGTTCCGTATGACGCAAGTTTGCGGGAACGTTATTGGGTAAATTATATTTTTGACTTACCCAATCAGCGTTGGGAAGCAATTCGATTGCCCCGAGGATCAGGTTATCCGCTTAGAGACTCCATTATTGCGGGTGATTATGTTTGCATGAGTATCAACAATAGGGATGAATATCAAAATCAACATGCCGGTGGTATTTTTATTCATCAGCTAGCTTTTAATCATATGGTCAACTTACCCTCCGCCGGCACGGCTATGAATTATGACAGCGGCCATTGTTTAGAGTTTGATGGCACTAACGCCATGTATAGTTTAACCGATCGAAGTGCTGAAAAAGAAACTCGTTTTTATCGTCTACTTAAACCTTTTCAGTTTAGTCAAGCCGAGTTAGTTAAAGAAGGGATCTATGATCAAGCTTACACCTATTCGGGGAATAATTGGATTTATCAAAATAGTCTTGATGGACATTTATATTACCAAGCTGATGGTCAAACAGCTCAATTAATTGATACCAATATTGAGTGGCTTTACGGAGATTGGCCATTGGTCAGTTATAAGGTTGGTAATGTACTTAAAATTTATCGCGCAGGGGAATCAGATACCTGGGCGCTACCTACGATAGCGGCTGATATTTATTTAGATGCAGAAGATGTTTATATTAAGCCGCAAAATGATAAAACCTTATTCAAATTAAACTTGGATCTTATGCCATAAAAAATGAGGGATAAGATGAAGCGGGCGTTAATCTTAATTCTGTCAATCGATAAGATTTAATTAATTGCCTCTAGAGCGTGCTGATCTTTTATGTATAAAAATGAATACCAAGCATCAATACGCTCTAGTCGAGTGTTATCTTGCGGAATTTCGTTTTAATAGGCTGTTCAAAAAGCTGGAATCAGCTAACGCACTATCGGCTTTTGAGTTTATCCGCTGTTTTATGGATAAAGTCAGATGCTTGATGTCGCTCGGGTAGCTGAGTTTCAGGTTCGCCCCAAATTTTATTAACCATTAAACCCCTTTGCACAGCGGGCCGGCTGGCGATGTTTTTAGCCCATTTTTGCACATTTTTGTAGCTGTTTACCTGTAAAAACTCGGCAGCTTCATACAAACGGCCTTCAACAAGTCCACCAAACCAAGGGTAAAGGGCGATATCCGCTATGCTATAACTATCGCCACAGACGTACGTTTTATTTTTCAGCTGCCGGTCAAGCACATCTAACAAACGTTTGGTTTCCATTGCATAGCGGTCAATTGCATATTTGATTTTTTCATCAGTATAATGATAAAAATGACCAAAACCACCACCGATAAATGGACCTGAACCGACCTGAAAAAATAACCAAGATAAACATTCAGCCCGTGCCTGAGCTGTGGTCGGCATCAAGGTAGAAAACTTTTCAGCCAAGTGTAATAAAATGGCTCCAGATTCAAATACTCTAATGGGCGTATCCTGTGATAAATCCCACAGCGCAGGAATTTTTGAATTCGGATTGAGATCAACAAAACCAGAACTAAACTGATCACCATCGCTAATTTTAATGAGATGAGCGTCATATTCTGCTTGGCTGAATCCAGCTTCTAGCAACTCTTCAAACATAATGGCTGCTTTTGCACCATTTGGGGTTGCTAATGAGTATAGCTGAAATGCATGTTCGCCAACCGGTAAGCTTTTATCATAAGTAGGCCCTGCGAAGGGACGGTTAATTTTACTAAATTGGCTGCCTTTATTTTCCTCCCATTGCCACACTTTAGGGGGGTGGTAGCTCTGACTCATAGATAACTCCTGATAGACTGAATTGATTTTAATAAATTACGTGCCGACTCATTGAATAGTTTTATAGACAGATAGAGAGACATATAAATTTCATCACCACGGGTTATCATTTTACTTTAATATATATGAAAAAACATATATGATGATTGCATCACATTGACAGATGGAGAAGTGAATTGGGTATTTTTGAACGTTATTTAAGTATTTGGGTTGCGTTGGCAATCGTTTGCGGAACGATCGCCGGGCTGTTTATTCCAGAGTTTTTTGCACTGGTAGCCAACTGGGAGTATGCACATGTTAATTTAGTCATTGCTGTTTTAATTTGGTTAATGATTTACCCCATGATGGTACAGGTCGATTTTTATGCATTAAAAGATGTTGGTAAAAAACCACAAGGTCTAATGTTGACACTCTTAGTTAATTGGCTGATTAAACCTTTTTCAATGGCTTTATTAGGCTGGTTATTTTTTAAAGGTATATTTGCTGACTTTGTTGATGCGCAAACTGCCGAGCAGTACATTGCAGGTATGATCTTATTAGGCGTTGCGCCTTGTACCGCTATGGTATTTATATGGAGTCAGCTGACTAAAGGAGACGCAAATTATACGCTAGTACAGGTTTCATTAAATGATGTTATCATGATTTTTGCATTCGCACCAATAGCGGGACTTTTGTTAGGTATTACCGACATCACTGTGCCTTGGCCAACCTTATTGTTATCTGTCGTACTTTATGTATTGCTGCCGCTTGTTGCTGGGGCTTTGACTCGTGCTTATTATTTTAAAGATAAAACTAATGGAGATGCTCGTTTAGCGATATTTTTAAATAAAGTAAAACCCTTATCTATTACTGGACTTATTTTAACTGTTGTTTTGTTATTTGGTTTTCAAGCTGAAACCTTAGTGGCAAAACCGCTTAATATCCTGTTAATTGCTATCCCTTTGTTAATCCAAACCTATGGCATTTTTGCATTTTCTTATTGGGCTGCCCGGCGTTTAAAGTTAAAACATAATATTGCTGCACCCGCGTGTATGATTGGCACTTCAAACTTTTTTGAGTTAGCGGTTGCGGTTGCTATTTCTTTATTTGGTTTACATTCTGGTGCTGCGTTAGCGACAGTTGTTGGGGTATTGGTGGAAGTTCCTGTCATGTTATCGCTTGTCTATTTTGCAAATAAGACACGACATTGGTTTAACGAATAAGAGCCTTATTATGAATACAAATTTTATCGATACCATTTGGGTATTAGAGACGAATAAGTTAGCTGGCATGGCGACACCGCCAGCGCAAGAAATAGAAATGCTAACTCGGTACGGTATCCACGCAGTTGTTTCGGTGCGAGATGATAAAACAAATCTAACCGCTTATGAAACGGCTGGATTGCCTTTTTTATGGCTACCGACAACCGGTGGGACCTCTCCAACGCGAGAGGCGGTAGCTCAATTTATTCACTTTGTAAAAGAGTGCCATCAGCAAGGATTAGCGGTTGCTGTACATTGCTCGAGTGGCCGTAAACGCACTGGAACTTTATTAGCAGCTTATTTAGTGTGTGAGAAACAAATGCCGGCGCAGCAAGCGATAGAAAAAATTCGCCACGCGAATCCGCAAGTCGAATTAAGCAGTGTGCAAATTGAGTTTTTACAACTGCTTGAACGCGACTGTTAATCTGGATCTGTTTTAATACTTTTTACTTAAGATATTCTTTGAGTATCTTAAGTAAGTCTTCAATTATAATAGGTTTGGCAATGTGATTTTGCATGCCAGCTGCTAAACATCTATCTCGATCATCATTCATCGCATTCGCTGTCATTGCTACGATGGGTAAGTCTTTAAACACTTTATCCTGACGGATCCGCTCAGTCGTTTCAATACCGTCCATTATCGGCATTTGCATATCCATCAATACTAAATCGAACTTATCCGGCGCGTCGTACAATTTTTGCAGAGCATCTTTACCATGCTCGGCGACTTCTACACTAGCGCCTTGCGCTGTTAAGATTTCGCTGGCGATAATCTGGTTAATATGGTTATCTTCGACTATCAAAATAGTTCGGTTATTAAAGGTTTTTACGGCTGATTCTATTACTTTGTTTTCACTGATATCCTCATCTTTATATAACTGAGAGATCACAGTATCAAAGAGTGTTGATGCAGTAAAAGGTTTAACTAAGCTGCCATCGAATAGCTCGTCACCTTTAACGGATAACACCCCATTTTTATTGTGAGATACAATTAATATTTTGACTAGTCTACCTGGGAGCCTATGAGTTAGCCAATCTGTTAAAGGTTTTTGCCATGGACAACCGGGCTCCAGCACACTCTCTTCGATCAATAATACAACCCCAGCACTGGTGATGCCGTTCGGATCTTCTAATTGCTTTAAATCGGCCATTTTGCTCACTTTAGTCGCACTCCAGCCTAATGTCTCACAATGTTTTTTTATTATATTGTGTGCTTGCTCATCGTCCGCAACAATCATGCTTTGTAAAATAGGCATTTGGGTGTTTTGTTTGTGATCCGGTAAATCAACTTGGGTGGGTTTTAATAATTTAATATCAAAACTAAAACAGCTCCCTTTATTAATTTCGCTTTCTACTCTGATCTGCCCATCCATCAGCTCCACAAGATTTTTGCAAATAGGCAAACCTAATCCGGTGCCACCAAATTTTTTGTGAGTATCTGTTTCGGCCTGCTGAAACGGATTAAAAATGCGTGATAATTGCTGAGGTGACATACCAATGCCGGTGTCAGTGACCGAAAATTGCAACCGAATGCCATCATCACTGTCTTCTAACACCTTAACGGACACAACCACTGATCCCGAACGGGTAAATTTAATCGCATTATTTGTCAAATTAATTAAAATTTGCTGCAGTCGTACTTCATCACCATACAAAATTTTTGGTCTTTTCGGATCTATGTCAAACCATAAGTTTATGTTTTTACCCGATGCAGCGCGGCCCATTAGACTACCAACTGAGCGTAACATCGCATCGAATTCAAATTCTGTTTCGGTTAATTCAAGGGCTTGAGCTTCGATTTTTGAAAAGTCTAATAAATCATTTATGATATTAGATAAAAGTCTTAAAGATGTCATGCCCTCGCGAACAAAACCTGAAGGGCGTTTGGCTAAGTGCTCACCATCAAGCAATTGCAGATAGCCCATGACACCATTTAGTGGGGTTCTAATTTCATGGCTCATATGAGCTAAAAATTCGCTTTTGGCACGGCTGGCTTTGGCTGCTTTTTCGGCATTTAGAATGGCTATTTTTCGTGTTGAACGGAGCGTTTTGATTTGTTTTATCATCAAAAAGCCCAACAATACCAAGATACCGGTTGCGATTAAGCCAATAATAATATTAACAGATAGCGCGTTAGACAGAGCACTCACATCAAAATTATCTGCACTGACATAAATATAATATAAAGGTTGGTCGAAAGGGCTCAGACTTTCAGGTACCGTTAAACGAACCGAAGGCCTAGGAGGGCTTTGAGGAGAACGCACCTGGTTTATAACCGACGTGAGATCTGTCCCAGGGTCAATTTGCCCAGTCCAATGATGGTTGTCTGGGCCTAACAAAAAGCCATTGTTCTGGTTCATAATCCATAACGACTTACCCTGCTGCCAACTCTGAAAATTTTCAAACAACTGGGTGAGATCAAGGTTAATAACGATGAAACCGAGTTGCTGAGCCATCTCAAATTCAACTCGACTGACAGCCCGTAAGGTGGGACGTAGCGGTGTTTCGATTTGGCCATTTTCTACGTTTAGATCGATAGGTGTGACAGTGACGCTCTGTTGACTGTTTAACGCATTGGCAAAATAATAACGGTCGTGTTTGTTTTGTAGCTCATCATTACCTATCCACTTTATTTGGGCATCTGTTTTGTCCGCCCGAAACACTTCTTGGCCTTGATAATCTAAAAACCTGATTTGTTGCAGCAAGGGATCTTGTTTAAGTGCGGTTAGCCAATCTGACCTTAAGTTGTTTAAGTGGAGTTGTTTGGCGTTTCCATCTAACAGTGCCCCTTGCAGGCTGCTTCTAGTTGCAAAGTCGAGCGCTAATCTTTTGGCGTTTGCAATCGTGTTTAATAATTCAGCTTGAACACGTTCAGCTAGATTAAATGAATGCAAATAGCTGGCTTCAGTTTCAGCGGTCGCTTTTTTATTGTAAGCGGTCAGCAATTGTAACCAAACAAGAACAATAGCTGCGAGTAAAATTGCAAATACAGATAACTCTACTTTAGATAGAAGTCGACTTTGCATACCAAGGATCCATATGATTTTTTACCCAGTTTATCAGTATATTCAACGGATAGAAACGCCAACTGTTGGCGATTTTAATTTTTGCCTGCTATATCAGTTGGTGAAGTTAAAAAATTTTCAATAAACAAAATAGGAATTGATATGAAAGAAAAACATTCGTTTGAAAGTCAAGGCCATAAGCTTGCTGGGTTGTTAGAAAAACCAAGTGATAAACCGCTCGCTTGCGTATTATTTGCTCATTGTTTTACTTGTGGCAAAGATATAGCAGCCGCGAGTCGGATCGCGCGACGTTTAGTTGAGTTAGGGTTTGCCGTTTTTCGATTTGATTTTACCGGGCTTGGTAACAGTGATGGGGATTTTGCAAATACTAACTTTAGTTCAAATATAGAAGACCTGTTGGCCGCATCCGATTATTTAAAATCACAATTGATGCCTCCCACTGTGTTGATTGGACATAGTTTAGGTGGGGCGGCAGTGCTATCGGTTGCATCACAAATCACCTCAGTGAAAGCGGTAGTGACCATCGCTGCCCCAGCAACCGCAGACCACGTGGTGCATAATTTTAACGATCGATTAGATGAAATTAAGCAGCGTGGGGTGGCTGAAGTTAATCTGGCCGGCCGACGTTTTAACATTCAAAAACAATTTATTGATGACGTACGAACACATAGTGACTCACATTTTAATCTGCACAATAAGGCATTACTTGTGATGCATTCGCCATTGGACGAAATTGTCGCCATTAAAGAAGCAGAAAAAATATACCAGTGGGCTAAACACCCTAAAAGCTTTATTAGTTTGGATGATGCCGATCACTTATTAACCCGTAAAAAAGATGCTGAATATGTAGCACACGCGATATCTGGCTGGTTAAGCAAATATATAGAGAACCCATTACACCCTCTAAAAGAAGCGCCTCCAGCTGAATGGGTCAGTGTTGAAGAAAAAGATCATAGATTTACTCAAACTGTTACTGGTTCAAACCATACTTGGCTCGCTGATGAGCCGTTAAGTTTTGGTGGGCAAAATTTGGGTCCGACACCTTATGATCATTTATTAGCCGGTTTGGGGGCATGTACTTCAATGACTCTGCGTTTGTACGCTGAACGAAAAGGTTGGCCACTGGAACATATTAAAGTCACGCTTAAACATAGCCGTGAAAAAGACGGCAACGAACGTATTGATCGTAAGTTAACGTTAAAAGGAGAGCTAAGCGTCGAGCAGCGTCAGCGTCTTTTGGAGATTGCCGATAAATGCCCTGTACACAAAACAATTTCACATCAACTGGAGATCAACACAGATTTAAATTAAGCTAAGATCGCCCTTGAGTTTAACCTGATAGTTGGGCACATATTATGGAGTTGTTTATCAGTCGGAGTTGTATCGCTGTGAAATTAAATCAGTTTTGGAAAAAGCGTTCGTTAAAATTTTGGTTAGCCAGTGGTATGTTGTTAACCATTTTGCCATTTGTTACCAGTGTTGTTTTAGGGTATTTCTTTTTTCATGGCAAAGTGTTTAATCCACTGGCCAATGTTGCAGAAGAGCAAAAAGCCATATTATTACCTTTGACCGAAATTCAACTTTCTTTTTGGCATGTTTCCGAGTCAGTGATTGATTTTGCCGTTAAACCTGAAGACAAATATGTTGAACAGTACAGAGCGCTAACCGTCAGACTTAACAACGAGCTGCAAAACCTAAAACATAATATGCAGCTGACTTTTCCGGATAAAAAACGGTTAGAAAGTGATTTAAAAATTGTTGAAGAAGACTGGCTAAGAGTGCAAAACAGTGCTCACGCGCTAATAGCCTCAAGTAAACAAGTGCAAAGCCCGTTGGTTATCAGTGATGAAGTTATCCAGTTTGAATCAGAAATCGACCGCTTAGGTAACGATTTAGCTACGCTTTACCGAGATCTAGCCAATATCAATGAAAATTCCTACTATACCGCGATGCATGCATTGCAGCATTTTGAGTATATGTCACTCGTCGCTATTATTTTGTCTATTTTATTTGGGATTGTAGGTATTTTTGTTATCAATATTTCGCTTGTCAACAGCCTCAATAAGTTATCTGTTGGAGCTCAAAAGTTCGCTGCTGGTGAAAGTAATGCGGATGTGAAAGTTCAGATCCCTCATGAATTAGCGGGTGTTGCGAATACCTTTAACCAAATGAAAGAGAAAATATCAGAACAACGAGAAGCTCTGAAAGAGGCTGCATTAAAAGACGGCTTAACTGGGGTTTACAATCGCCGGCATTTTGACCAGAGCACCGAGGATTGCATCAAGAATGCGCATTTAAAGCAGCATAGTTTGGCTTTATTATTGTTAGACATAGATTATTTTAAACGACTGAATGATGAATATGGCCATCAATGTGGAGATTATACGTTAAAGGTGGTTGCAAAAACTGTACTGAAAGAATCAGGTTTGCAGAATATTGTCTGTCGATATGGTGGAGAAGAGTTTGCTGTGTTGATCCCGCAAAGCAGTGAAAATTACGCAGTGGAAACGGCTGAACGCATCCGACAAGCGATTTCTGATGCCGATATTATACATCAGGAAGTCACTATCACTACAACGGTGAGCATAGGCATTGCTTTGTATCCAGAGCACGGTCGAAATTTAGAAAAGCTGATAAAATGTGCGGATATCGCGCTATACCAAGCCAAAGAAAATGGGAGAAATCAGGTTCAAATTTATCGAGCACCGTAAGCTATTTGCATTTAGATAAAATATATGCTCTTATACATATATGTTTTTTCGTATATGAGTGAGCGAATGAAAATTTTATATATATGTACCCATAACCGTTGTCGAAGTATTTTAAGCGAAGCTGTGACCAATCATTTTGGTAAAGGCGTGTTAGAAGCACGCAGTGCTGGCAGTCAGCCTGTCGGAGAAGTGCATCCACTCTCTATCAAATACTTACAAGAAGCAGGGATCGAGACGCAAGGGTTAAAGAGTCAGTCTTGGGATGATTTTGAAGATTTCCAAGCGGACTTAGTGATCACAGTATGTGATAGTGCTGCTGGTGAAAGCTGTCCGTTATATTTTGGCAAGTGTTTAAAACTGCATTGGGGTCTTGCTGATCCTTCAAAACTCACTGGCAGTGAAGAAGATATAAAAGCCGCTTTTGAAGAATGTATAACTATTATAAAAACGAGAGTCGCAAAACTGGCTGAAGTTACTGAGCGATATAAAAACGCCGACGAAAGAGCAGTTGCTTTAAAAGCGTTAGTGGCCAAAGGTAGTTTATGAAAGTTGAATTAAGTAATTTACCCAATATTGACTGTGACAAATTTAAAGTGCCATCCGTAGATCGGTTTAGCCTTACACAAGAAGTTGAACGTCCTGTTAAAATTTTATTATTATATGGTTCGTTAAGAACTCGAAGTTACAGTCGTTTAGTTATTGAAGAAAGTGCTCGTTTATTGCAAGCCATGGGAGCCGAAACCAAGATTTTTGATCCCAGTGGTTTACCGCAACCTGATACCGAAGACGAAACTCATGAAAAAGTTAGGGAATTGCGGGAGCTTATGATGTGGTCGGAAGGGCAGGTCTGGTGTTCGCCAGAACGCCATGGTTCGATAACTGGCATCATGAAAAGTCAAATTGACTGGATCCCGTTAAGTTTGGGGGGCGTGCGCCCTACACAAGGAAAAACTTTGGCCGTTATGCAAGTTTGTGGCGGTTCTCAGTCGTTTAACGTGGTTAATCAAATGCGAATACTAGGTCGTTGGATGCGGATGCTGACTATACCTAACCAATCATCGGTGGCCAAAGCCTTTTTGGAATTTGAAGAAGACGGTCGTATGAAACCTTCTCCTTATTACAATCGCATTGTTGATGTATTAGAAGAATTGGTTAAATTTACTTTATTAACTCGAAACAATAAAGCGTATCTGGTTGATCGCTATTCGGAACGGGTAGAGAGTGCCGATGAAGTGAGTCGTCGGGTCAACCAAAAGCAAATTTAATGTTTGTTAAGCTCGGCAGTTTGTAAATCGAATAACCTTAGCCAGCACAGATACAATACACCGGCATTAAAACAATGCCATAAAAAGTGCGTGCCTATTTTTAGTTGTTGGCATAAGGTGTAATCAATACTTCTAAATATTAATGATAAAATAAAAAGCACAGTGGCGATAGATAGGTATCGATCGGTTCTTTTGTATTGCGATGCGTGAGATATTAAAAAATAAAACATTAAAAATAATGCAGGAAAGTAACTAATCGACCCGTTAAATGAGTATGGTGAGAAACTCAACAGATAAAAACTCAAAAAAAACAGAACAAAAACCGCGATAACCTTATAAAGGTTATGATTTAATACTTGCCTGCAATATAAATAAATAAAACTCAGCTTAAATATATAAATAGGTAATACATCAGCAAACATCGCCCAGCGAGTTGCTAAGGTGTGAAATAAAAAGCTACCAATTGCAATTAAAATCATCAGTACCGGCAATAAACTCAATTTTTTTTGCTGCCGGATCGCTATCAGTCCTGCTAATAAAAATGCGATATTTGTCAGTGCATTTAATGGCTCAGACCAAAATGAATAATCGCCTCGCTCACAATAATTAATAACCTGCATATGCCAATTCACTATAACAACTCCTAGAATATTCGAACAAAGCAGGTTCAATTACGCCAAGGCTGGTTAAGTTGTCACTGAGCACCCTAATCGATCCACCCATAGTCGGCATAATAGAGCCACTTTAAAGTGTCATTTTTACCCTCAAACAGGGTTATTTTTAGCGTCTTTTTAGACCGTTTTCAATGGTTATTTTCCCTCCCTTTTTTCATGTCTGAGTGAGCGGTAGCTTTCTCCTTCTAAGATCAGGCGATAAGCATTATGTCGAAGCCGATCTAATGTTGCTGCGCCAAGCAGTTTATTTGGGAAGGCATCACCCCATTCGCTGAAGTCTAAATTACTGGTGATAATGGTTGCTCCACGTTCATAACGCTCATCTATTAGATCATGGATATCTTCATCTTGAGGTGACTTTAGCGGCTTTAAGCCGAAGTCATCGATGATTAATAGCGGTACTTTGACCAGTGTTTGGAATCTCCGATCATAAGTATTCGTGGCGCGGGCTTGGTGTAAGTATGAGAGTAATTTGGCTTGCGTATAAAAAGCCACATCGTAACCCTGTTGTACCGCATAGTGCCCAATGGCTTGGGCTAGATGGCTTTTGCCTGTACCACATGGCCCAGCTATCAGCAGAGCGACTTTTTCTTCAATAAACTGGCAACTTGCCAGCTCATGTATCATCGCTTGGTTAAGCTTTGGATTGAAGTTTAAATCGAAGCTTTCAAGCGTTTTATTACTTCTAAAGCCCGCTCGACGCAGGCGACTGGCGTATTTTTTTTGATCACGACGGGCAACCTCATCTTGGATCAACAGAGCTAAGAATTCGGGATAGCTAAGTTGTCCAGCTATCGCTTCTCGATTGCGCTGTGCAAGTGTTTCGGTCATACCTGATAGGCGTAATTGCTTGAGTAATGGGGTAAGCTCTGGGATAGGGTTTTGCATAATTAAGTCCTTTTTTGTTATTTAGTGGGTGAAGAAGTTTTTAAGATCACGGTTAAATCGACCATTACCTGTATAGCTTTCAGCAAGTTCGTCGAAGCTTTTTTCAGGGCAAGATTGCTGGTCGAGACCTTTTTCGAGAATTTGTTTGACGGTGTTATAACGCACATTATCGAAGGTTAAGGCACGTTCACACGCCGCTTCTAAGCGCTTTTCGCCATAGCGTTTGGAGAAGCTAATAATGCCTTGTGCAGCACGTAAATTATCGAGTACCTTGTGGCTGAACAAGCGCTCTATAAATACCAAGCAGTTATCACCAATGGCCGCAGCTTGCTTTAAACACCATTGTGGGTCACGCATTTTATAAGCACTGGCATTGGGCGGTAGATGCTCATCTAACGTTGAGCGTTGGCCTGGCTGTTTCAGGGCTGGGTGAATGGCTTTAAGTTCATGGCTTTGATAAACCCTGATAGTTGTTTGGCTCACTTTTAACCATAAGGTTTGGTGCACAAGCTGATAAGGTACGGATTAGCGGCATTTAGCAAACTGGACATGGCAATCACCATGAACTTTAACTTGTACCCATTGCGCTAATTCTGGCGGAACATCAGGTAATGCTTTGAGTAAATGCTTTTCGGTTTCAACAAAGCGTTTGAGTGGCGCTTCTCGTGTTGTACCATGAATGCGGTTGCCTGCCTCGCTCATTAACCACGCTTTGAGCTGCTGGTTGGCATCGGTGATATGCCTAAACTCTCTGAGCGGCACGAAATTGTTTTTCACGTATTTCACATTTGATTCAACGCGCCCTTTCTTTTGTGGATCTCTCACAGGGCAAGGGGCGATAAGGAAGCCGTATTCCTCAGCGCAATCACCATAAGCACGTTGAACTTCAGGATCGTGATAACAAGCTTTGGTGATTGCACATTTAGGGTTGTCGATTATCACACGCTGAGGTAAGCCGTTAAACCATTCAAATGCATGGCGGTGGCAAGCCAGCCAAGTCATCACGCTTTGATCCCAAATGAATTCGGCATACATATGGCGACTCCATAAGAGCGTCATCACGAAGATCCAACTTTTGCGTATTTCGCCTGTGGTTTCATCAACCAACTTCGGTCCAGCCCCGAAGTCAACTTGCGCACTGCCCCCAGGAGCAAACTCAATCACCGTGGTCACAACAGGATCGGCTGCTTTGAGCTTATTTAATAGCGCCTAAGTGATGAGTAGCTACCAGTGAAGCCATGTTTACGCACAAGTGCGTTATAGATGGTCGTATATTGGATGCCATCTTCAAGCTAAGCTTTAACCTCATCGTGATAAGGCTCGGTTAATGACGTTGTTGATGACTTAGCGGCGGGTTTACCAAGAACTGCCGCTAATTGTGCATCATCAGGCAGGGTAAGATCAGGGTTAAGCCAGCCTTGTGCTTTGGCAGTTTTCCTTAACCCGCTGAGTTTATATCTTCCCATCAGGCCGCTATCAGCGATGGTGCGATTAGATTCACCCATTCTCATCCGAACGAGTACATGACGATATTGATACATTTCAAACCTCCGGTTTGCCATAGCGTGATCTCCTGATCTTGAGTACAAAAGATCAACGATACACAAAATTAAACAGAAGTTTGAGGGGAAATAACGACCTAAGTGGCTCGTTTATGGCGACAACAGCATGGCTCGATTACGGTGACTATCCGGTGGATCGATTATGCTGCGCATTAGGTGGCTCGATTATGGTGAACATCAAATGGCTCTATATGGGTGCTCATTAACAGGCATATAGTATTGCAGCAATTGAACCTGCTGATGTACCGCTAACTACATCCGGTTTTATCCCTTCTTCTTCGAGTGCTTTAAGTACCCCAAGATGCATGAATCCACGTATACCACCGCCGCCGAAAGCAATCCCTAGCTCATACTTGCCATGTGCTGGCGTTGTGGCTGCATTAAGGTCTTCATAAACATTTGGAGACGAACATGCTATTAAACTGGCTACAACTGTAGAAACGCTCAGACTTTTTAACATCAATTTTTTGCCAAATTGTTGAATATCCATAATGTGAACCTCTTTAATTTTGTTGAGTTAGTCGCTAGCGGAGTAAATTTATTGCATGCTACTGTTGATGGAAGTATCGTTAAGAGGGCTAAACTATAGCTATCGCAATGATGCATAAATAGGCTGATTAATCTTTAATAAATGCCTATTTGTATCAATTTTTATTATTTAAGTAGAAACATGACACATAGAATAAAACAACTAGTAGAGAGTCAGATCACTGAAGACGGTATGATCGAAACGGGAATCAAAGGTGTCAGTCTGTTCAGGGTGACGCAAGCAACGCCCTGTGCACCAGCGGTTTATGAACCTACCGTGATCGTGATATTAAATGGCAAAAAAGAAGCGATTCTCAACGGCGAGCATTATGTCTACGATAATAGCCAATATATGTGCTGTACAGTGTCTCTACCTGTTGAAGCGGGTACTCCTGAAGCTTCGCCAGAAGATCCATTGTTGGGGGTCTATATCTCTCTGAATACTAAGGTGATGACTGAGCTGAGTATTGAGATAGAAAGAACTGCGGGCGCGATAAAGTTACCGAAAAGTAGTTCACAGCCACCTGGTATGTCACTGGCGAACTGGGATAACAACTTTTCCGATACGCTACTAAGATTACTTCAACTGGGCGAGAACACAGTAGATGCAGCCATCTTGGGTGAAAGTCGCTTGCGCGAGTTTTACTACGCGGTATTGAAAGGTGATGCGGGGATCGCGACAAGAAGAGCATTTGGTATTGGCAACGAAATCGCCAAGTCAATTGAATACCTATCACTTAACCTTAGTAAGAACGTCACCATCGATGAGCTCGCTTCTTTGGTTGGTATGAGCCGCGCAGTTTTCCATCGCAAATTCAAACAAGCAACTCGGATGTCTCCTATCCAGTTTATGAAATCGACGCGTTTAAATAAAGCAGCCATGAAGATAGCAGCGGGGATGACCGTCAACGAAGCTGCAATGGCGGTTGGGTATGTCAGCTCCTCTCAATTTAGTCGTGAGTTTAAACGCATGTACGGTCAATCACCGAAGCAATGGGGTCAATCAAAGGGTTTAATTGAGAACATTGCTTAGTTAAATAGCTATTTAATTACCTACCTTTAAAATACGAAATTGATACAAATAGGCAATTTTTAAAGAGTATTTCGCCTAGTTTAGATACAGAGTAATAGATACAGTAACCTCATAATACCGATGAAAGGTTACTTGTCGTGAAAAAGCTCATTTTATCTATAGGAGTCAGTATGGTTTTTGCTGCTACAATCTCTGCCAATGACATCAACAAAGCACTATATCAACTGAAAAATACAGTGCAGGACGCGGAAGGCAATATCTATCGAACGGTGACGATTGGTGAGCAGGTTTGGTTAGCAGAAGGATTAAGAAGTACCAAGTTCCAAGATGGTTCAGCCGTCAGATCTGGCGTTATTCCCAACGATGACGAAACTAACTTGCTGAAATATGGCCGACTCTACAACTGGCACGACGTTGCTGATGAAAGAAACTTATGTCCAGAAGGTTGGAGAGTTGCTACCGATGAAGATTGGAAGACACTTGAGCGAACTATTGGGATGTCTGAAGAGGAGCTTCATCAAGAAGGTTGGCGTGGAGGTGACCAAGAGCTTGGTTTACAACTAAAAGAAGCACAAGCGGATGGTCCGTTTAAGAAAGTAGATCAGTCACTCGTTAACAAGCATAACTTCTTTGCAAGACCAGCTGGTGTCAAGTGGAACGGTTGGTATATCACACAAGGGGCTTACACCGAATTTTGGACCGCAAATAGCGCTTCTGACACTAAAGGTATTATCCGCACACTAGCATACTCCTGGTGGAATGCACATAAAGGCGAAATTCGTCGCGCTACCAGCTCAAAAGAGTATATGTTCAGTGTTCGCTGCGTGAAGATTTAACGAACTGGTCTCTTAGTAAAAAATGCTATCAATAATGTCGGTAGCTCTTCCATTTCTAACAATAGGTATTTTATATGACTCATTCTTCAATCCTTATTACAGGTGCAAACTCTGGACTTGGGTTCGAAGCGGCAAGGCAGCTTGCTCAACAAGAAGGTGTTGGCAAAATCATTTTGGCCTGTCGTAACCAAACACGAGCACAAGAAGCGCTTCAACGCTTAGAGAATCTTACCGGCAAAAAGATTTTTGAAATCTTAATTGTTGATGTGAGTAACTTAGGGTCATGTCAAGCAGCAGCTGAAAACCTTAGCACTAACATCGACAGTATGATTTTGAACGCAGGTGGGGGCGGTGGAACTGAACCAACAAAACTAACCAAAGATGGCTCTATGTTTATTTTTTCAGCTAACGTGTTAGGGCATGTTCACTTCACCGATCTTCTAATGAAAAATGGTCAGTTATCCAAAAAAGGAACGGTAATGTATGTAGCTAGTTTTGCTGCAAGAGGTGCACCTGAAGTTGGTGCTGCTAAGCCTCCCATTAATGATGGCTCTATTGAGGAGTGGACATCGGTAGTTAATGGTGAAAAGTTTGCCGATAACAAGACTTATACTGACATCTACGGCTCCGTTAAGCTCATGGGTGCAATGTGGACGATGAGCATGGCTAGAAAACACCCTCAAATGCGCTTTGTCACCGTTGATCCAGGTATGGCGCGAGGTACTTCGGGAACGGCTACCCTACCTTGGCATCAACGCTGGACTATGAATACAGCTATGTGGGTTATGCAACTGCTAGGTAAGGCACACTCTGTCGATGTCGGTGCAAAACGTTACGTAGATGTACTGCTGAACGATGATAACTTTAAATCTGGTATTTGGTGGGGTAGCGAGAAAGGGCTTACAGGAAAATTGGCTAATCAAGTAACACATTGGCCTGAAATCATTGGCAAGGAGTTAGCCCAAGACAATGCAAATATTGTTATTCATGAGTTTATCAAATGATAGAGAGTTGGCTTAAGAATATTGGCATCTTGTATCAGTATTCCTTACCTCTTTTAACTGCGCCGCTTGTCCTATCGCGCGCAAACTTGGGATCCCAAAGTTTGAACCCTATTTTAAGATAAAAGATTATTTGGCAACGCACAACGTGGTTGTACGATCTTCCAATTATGAATTATACGCCGACTTATCCGATCGAATGATGAATATTATTGGTCGTTACTGCAGCAATCAGCATGTTTATAGTATTGACGAGTCTTTCTTGCACTTTACCGGGCAAGTTAACTGGCATGAATTAGGACGGGAAATACGGCAGTCAGTATGGCAAGAAGTAAAATTGCCAGTTGGTGTAGGCTTTGGTATTACACCAACGCTTGCAAAAGCGGCTAATCACGCAGCTAAAAAACTTGATGGATATGAGGGGATTGCTGTCATTAAGGATGCAAACGACGCTATATCCATTTTAAAGCAAATGAAATTATCAGACGTTTGGGGCATTGGCTCTAAGTTATCTAAAAAGCTGGAACTACTTGGTTTACAGAATGCGTATGACCTAGCTCAGCAAGCGCCGCGTCAAATGCGCAGATTTCATAGTATTGTACTCGAAAAGACAGTTAGAGAGTTAAATGGGGAAGTTTGTTTCAGCTGGGAGGATGTGAAGCAAGATAAGAGAGAGATTTTTTCAACCCGAAGTTTCGGAAAGAGAATTACTGATAAATACAGTTTAAAAACAGCTTTAAACGCACATGCTGATATTGTCGGCCGAAAACTCAGAAAACAGGGGGCGTTGGTCAAAAAGCTAATGATCTTTGCTCACAATTCACCTTATGACACTCAGTTTATAAAGCGAAGCTTTTTATATGAATTTGCGATGCCAACTTCTGACACTATTGTCATTGCGAACGCTGTCAGTAGCACTTTAGAAAAATTATTCATTCCTAATGTACAGTTTTTTAAGTGCGGTATAGGCGCGATAGAGTTACACACTGCTAGCTTCACACAGCTTAGTCTGCTCGACAAAAGTTTAGATAAACCTGCGGTTATGCAGGTATATGATCAAATAAACAGCAGATACGGCATAGGGACAACTTTTACCGCAAGCAGCAGTATGACCGAAAAGTGGCGTATGAGAAGAGATTTTCTGTCGCCTCAATACACCACCAGATGGGCGCATATACCTCAAATTAGTTGTTGATACCTTTGTTTGCGCGCTTAGGCTGCTCAATTGCGATAAAAGTGCCAGAAGTCGATTAACCTCAAGAATACAAAATCCTCGTCCGGGATCCGCTCAAGTGTCAATCCAATGTTCGTTTTATGGGGCTAGTAATTCCTTTCAAATCTAATGCTGGTGAGTACAGAGGTTATTCACGAAAATCTTGGTCTTACACAACGAAGGGTATGTAATAACAATTAACGAATCCCTTAATGATAGTCGGGTGTGGCACTGAACTGGCACTTCATGGCATTGAACTGGCACTTCATGGCACTTGGAGTGCCATCAAGTGCCAGTTCAGTGCCTCTTAAAAGGGTGCCATTGCTTGGTAGTAATCTGTCACCTTATTTTTGTTATAACAGTTATAATGGTTATAATAGTTATAATAATACCACAAAAGCAGAAAACTGAAAATCGAAAATAAATAAAAAAATGTAAGTGATTGTTAGAGAACTGTTTTTACCCTATTTATATTTTCGAATTTTATAAAAAAGTGTTTTTTGGGGGAGCTTTTAGGTCATAAAAAGCCAATTTTTGGCTTTTTTGGCATGGAAAATGGCTTTTCGGGTCAGAACTTTTCGGTCATAAGGGAATTATTTTTTAGTTTGCTACATAGGTAGTTTGTGTGGGCGTTTGAACTTTACTGTGGGTACTGAAGGATAGTTATAGCGCGATTCGACTAAAATTATGGATACACCTATATAAAGATAAAGCTAAATATGGTGAATAATGCTCATGTACCATGTAAGTAACGTAAATTTAACCCACGAACTATGAGTACCCATTCGGATATGGCAATGCTGATATCAAAAACTAATACTATGCTTTTGCGTGGGGATCAAATTAGACATTAAACCACTCCAATGTCAGAAATGAGCGAGAAGCAGATCTTAGTTAGCTTTTGGTTGAGCGTCGACTCTCAGACTCAAAGTAGACACTTGGTTTTCTATCAGAATTTTGAAGACTTCAGTATGCCAGATCAAGCGGGCTGCGAGCATAACCAAATTTAGAACCAATAACATATGAAAATCAATGTCTTTAATTCGCAATCTGAGTGCCTCATTTATTCTTAAGCCAGCACCAAACAATAGACTCGCTATGATTTGATATTTACCCGACAGATTAGAAATAATTAACATGGCTTCTTGAGTGTTTAAAACCGTTAAAGCGAATAAAGGCACGAACCCAATGCAAATAAGATTTTTCGGTTGCATAGCTATAATGCTTGGTTCTGAGTTCAGTTCTAATTGACTCGATAAATTGAGATTTAGCCACCAATAAATCCTCCAATCAATATTGCTGTTTATTTATACAGTTATAATAGAGGTATGCCAAAAACTCAAATTAATTCTCGCTTTGTTTTTTAACAAGGTATCGGTTTTATGCAAATTAAATGTTTTAATAATATGATTTTTTTGTTTTTTTTATTACAATGAGTTTGAATAACGACCCTATATTTGGCTCGTTATGCAAGTTGGCTCGGTTTCTTTCCTAAAAGTTCTTATTGCTTTTGGGCGAGTTAATGCTTAAGTTTATGAAATGATTAATTTAAACTGCATTAGAATGGCATTTATAGACTCAATGTTAAAAAGTTCTATACGCTCTTCTAATGATTAAGATGTTAAATTTTAGGAGCATAGCCGTTAAGATTTTAGTTTTAGGTGGAACTGGATTTATAGGCAGACATATTGTTCAAATGTGTTTGGAAAACAATCATGAAGTCAGCGTCTTTAGTCGTGGATTAAAAGAAAATATATTTCCAACCCAAGTTAAAATCTTTTTAGGGGATAGAGATTTTGATATTAAAGCCCTTCGTGCCTGTGGTGAGGAGTGGGATGTATGCATTGATCTAAGCGGGTATACAATAAATGCTGTAAACCAATCTGTTTCGTGTTTTTTTGACAAGATCAAACATTACGTTTACATAAGTGCTATTCGGGTTTTTAAACCTATGAAAGATACTCCTTTAACTGAAGAAAGTGAAAAAGTAGAGTATCTAATTAGAGATCCTGCTGAGATTAATAATGAAACTTATGGAAGACTTAAAGTTTCCTGCGAAAAAATAATAGAAAAAATTTTTAAAAATAACCATACCATTATTCGACCCCAAGTTGTAGTTGGTGCAGGTGATCTATCTGGTCGATTGGCCTATTGGATTTTAAGAAGTAGAAGTAATGAAAAATCTTTGTTGCCTGGAGACGGGACCGATTATATACAATTTGTTGATGTTCGAGACATGTCAAAATTTATATTAAATGTAATTCAAAATAAGATTTATGGAAATTTCAATTTGGCCGGACATAGAATGCAGTGGTCAAGATTTTGTGAGAAAATCTGCTTTAATAATGGCGTGTGGGTAAAGTTAGACGAAAATGAACTTACTTTTCGTGAATTACCGCTCTATCGAAAGTCTGGAACAAATGACGCGTCGTTCATGAATGTCTGTAACAAAAAAGCTTTACGTAACGGTTTAACTTTAAGTGATATTAACTCCACAATTCATAGCTTTTGTAATTGGATTGAAAAATGTGAAGTAGAGAATGGAATTTTACCTTATCTTAATAAAGAACACCTATCATTAGAAAAAGAGCTAGACATTATTAGCAAAAAACGAGCGACTAAAATTTAACAATCGCATTAAGGCGGAACCCAAAAGCTTGCCTTGATTCGTACCTCACCAATTTTAGCCAAGCATTTTGTTCCGCTTATGCGGGCGTTATGCGTATGGAGATCTATGCGGGTACTAATTGGTTTGATTATTTTTGTATCGAGCTTCGCTAAGGCAATTGATGCATGTCAGGAGCACAATTATTGCCCACCACAAGGGATGGTACATGTTATGGTTTCCCCAAAAATTGCAGGAGAAAACAGGAAGCTATGTGATGGCGCGTCATTTTCTGTCAGCTTCTCACTTAAAATGGGAATGCCCACCAACATATTAGTAGAGTCTGGTCCTGAACCTCTTAGGCTCGCAATTGTAGAAAGTTTCAAAAAATGGCGTTTTGGTGCTGTCGGGGAGGTTCAGAGGGCAGTTGAAAGCTTCACGTTAACATCAGCGTGCTCAATTCAGGAACCGACGGCTCCGTGGTAGTCACGCATAACAAGGTGGTGTTGTCGCCTGCGGCTGGGACTGTCATTCCGCTAGCGCTCCATGCCAGCCCCAAACCACGGCGTTATGTCTCAGAAGGAATTGATAAATGCGGTTAACTTTTTTACTACTTCTATTAGTCAATTTTGGCTGTCTTGCCTCATCTTGCATAGTCACCGATGAAATGCGCGAGCAGTTTAATTTCAAACATGGTGAAAAAGTTACTATTGATACAACCCTTAGAGATTCGAACTTCTCTGTAACTATAAAATTACCAGAGAGTATTGAAGGTCAAAGTTCTTATTCAGTATGGCTGGTATCAGACAGCCTTGAGGAACCAACCTTCATCTTCCCCTTAGATTTGTATGAAGAAGATAACCGAGCTATGGCGTGGTATGAAATAGATGCAGGACTTGTGAGAAAGCACTTTGTAGTAGTCAGCTTAAAAGACTCTTGTGCTCCAAGCCTGTTCAAGGAAGTTTTTTACCAATGAGACATAACAAAAAAATCAAGTCACTCACTTCGTTCGCTGGGACGCATACACGTGGGGCGGCTTCGCCAATTATGCCCCACATGTATGCGCCCCTTATTTAAAAGTTATGCTTTTGTAAGTTAATCTAGCTTTATTTATCAATAAAAAGGAAATAAAAAGAATGAAAAAGAAGTTTATAGTGCTAGCGATAGTAAGTATGTTTATGACTGGTTGTGCTACGGTAAAGTATCAATCACCACCACCGATTGCCACAAACCATGTAACACATGAAGTAGCTAAATCTGATTTACTAGCACAAACTAATCATACACTAATGCACTTAAATCAAAGTGGAGATATTTTATACCAACAAAACTTTGGCGGCGGCGGAGCTGGAGTTGGAATTTTATTAGGTCCAATTGGTGTAATGGCAAATACTGCTGCGATAAAATCGAATACTGAAGATGATGTTGAAGTTTTAAAAGAAAAGTTGGTGTTTAATCCTAGTGAATTACTCAAACGATCAACTGATAAGCACCAATTTGAGCTTACAAGTGGCAATGCTGATTCAATAAAGTTAAGTCCTTATATATATGTATCTAAAACAGAAAATGAACAGCTGCTTTTTGCTTCTGCTCTTATTGTAGAAACCGAACCGGGTAAAAATAGTAACTGGCTTGGAAAGTACATGTATCAAACCTCGTTAAAAATGGCGAAATCAGATATTGCCGACGGGGTAAGTCAGGAAGAATATGCTCTGTTGAAATCTGCATTAGAAAACGGCTTTGATGAGTTAATTCGCTTATATTCTGAAGATAGAAAAGGAAGTCTAAAAACAGAACAAGCATTAACGTTTATTAGTGATTTTGTTAGCCCAAGGTTCAACATTGAAATGGTAGGGGATCTAATACCTAGCGATGCAAACCGAGTTAATATCAGAACTGTTGGTGGTATTTATTCCCTTCCGAGAGATTCTGTTGAAGTAAAGTTTAAAAAATAAAAAACATAAAAAGGCGCTGTTGTCGCCGCTATCGCGGCTGGGGCGGCTTACGCTGCGCTTCAGCTGCCCCAAAGCTTTGCGTTAAACTTGTATTTCCGTATTAAAATTAAGTCGGCTATCTGGCTTTAGCCGACATTACATATCCTAGAGCCAAACTTCCGCTTTTGGCACAGATCCGTCGTTCAGCTCTAAATTATTTTTGCCCTAAAATGAGACAGAAACTACTTGACCAGTAGAGCTTTTATCTTGGGCATTACCTCTTTTGTGGCAAGGTATCCTGCTTTAATCGCCCGTGATTTTTCATCAAATGCACCGCTGCTACTCGGTTCAAACGTAGGTGCTATTACAACATCAGCACTGTTCAACTCATCTTGAGATAAACGACAACTCTGCATTCGGAAAGCAGCGAGAGTAATATTACTGGCAGAGATTTCTGGAGCTGTTTGGTTGTGGCAATAAATATCAACGCCGATGACTTTTTTAGCACCTAAATTTCTAGCAGTGTATACTGGAACTACGCTAAACACCCCTCCATTTAACAAAATATCACCTTGATTGTGCACAGGTACAATTGCTCCCGGGATCGTTGATGAGGTTTGCACGGCATGACCTGGGTTTCCAGAACGAATCATGACGGTTTCTTGGGTGGTTAGATTTGTCTCTGTCACTGCGACAGGAATGGGCAGAGCTGCCAGATCATCGTACTCTACTTGAGTGTTAATCCAATCTGACAGCCTTTTACCGTTGACTAGCCCTTTTGATGAGACAACAAAATCAGCAATATCCGACATATCTACCTTATCGATGGTTGCTTCTATCTTAGCTAGACTCATTCCTGAGGCAAAACTTGACTGCCTAATTTTGTTGCTGCGAGCTTGTAAACCTGAATGAGGGCCCTAAAAAGGTAAGGGCCCTTAATAGATTATATTATGCTTGATCAACAAATGTTTTAAGCTGCGCCAAAGGCACTGCGCCAACTTTAGTCGCGACTTTTTCACCGTTGTTGAATAATAATAGAGTCGGTATGCCTCTAATGCCATATTCCTGCATCAATTCAGGGGCATCGTCAGCATCTACTTTCACGATTTTAATGCTATCGTCTTGCGCGGCCAGCTGCTCAAGGACAGGCGCAACCATTTTACAAGGTCCGCACCAATCGGCATAAAAATCTACAAGGACTTTACCTGGATGCGATTTAACTTCATCGGCAAAATTTTGTTGAGAAATTTTAGTAACTTTAGACATATTTGACTCCCAGTTTGTTTAAGTGAGTGTATTGTAACCAAGTTAGTATTAACTGATTAGCCGTATTAATGAAAATCATTGTTCTATTAATGGAATAATAAGAGGAGACACCACTTTGATGAAAGTGAAACCAGTTTTTTAACGGCTGATTTGCCCCCTTTCAAAAGTCAGACTAAATTTATCAAAGCTTTAGATCGTAAAACTGAGTGGCTAGTTGAGTAAT
The DNA here is from genome assembly GCF_000300815.1 of Gayadomonas joobiniege G7. GTDB lineage: Bacteria > Pseudomonadota > Gammaproteobacteria > Enterobacterales > Alteromonadaceae > Catenovulum > Catenovulum joobiniege. Next base: position 26,119 of record NZ_AMRX01000008.1, read on the forward strand.
CAGCCGATATTTTATTTAATTTTTGTTGGGAGTTTTTTATGAGTAGACAATCAAAAGTTCCGGCAGTAACCGTCAGTGCGTTATATATTAGTTTGATTATTATTTATTTGTGGTTTGGCGGGATGAAGTTTACTGCTTATGAAGCAAACGCCATTCAAGGATTAGTCAGTAATAGTCCAATAGTGGCTTGGTTATATGACTTTTTAACCGTGCAACAGGTGGCTTATTTAATCGGAAGTGCAGAGATCGGTATTGCGATTCTATTATCCTGCCGCTTTTTTAAAGCAAACTTAGCCATGTTAGGTGCGCTGGCTTCAACTGCGACTTTTACACTAACAGCAAGTTTTTTATTTACAACCCCAGGTATTGTTGAACCTGAATTAGGCTTTCCGGCAATTACGGTAATGCCGGGCCAGTTTTTATTAAAAGATATAGTCTTGTTGACACTCTCTGCCTTTTTAGTTATTGAATCTGCATCAGCGAATCGTAAATTTGTCTAACTGGTGTTTAACTATTCCTTTTTGTAAGCTCGGGCAGTAATTTTAGCGGTTTTTAAATTAATGATTCAGCTAACTGAGTAAGTTTGATAGCATTTTAATTAAATCAATTAAATTAGGTTGCTCGATGCATACTCGGTTAGATGATCTTTTATATTTTGTGACCTTAGTTGACCAAGGATCAATGAGTAAAGCTGCTAAATATTTAAAAGTTCCAAAATCTCGAGTTAGTCGCCACTTGTCGGAGCTTGAACAAAGTGTAGGTAATACTCTATTACGAAGAACGACTCGCAAGCAAAGTTTAACGGAGTCAGGACTTTTATTGTATCGAGCCAGTAAACCCCATATTGACGCTTTATCAAAGGTTGAAGAAGAAGTAAGCGGTTTAGTCAATGAACCCAAAGGCGAGTTAAATATTTTATTGCCACTTGAATTTTTTAATCAAATCATGAGTGTGTTATTAGCTGAGTTTGCCCTGTTATACCCAAAGATATGTTTACATTGTGCCCACTATTCTCAGCCTGAACCTAGTCCTACTGAACAATTTGATATTACATTTGTATTACATGAAGGGCCGTTGCCTGCTTCAAATTGGATTGCAAAAAGTTTGTTAAGTTTTCCGCAATCTATTTATGCGCCGCCCAATTGGGACTGTTCGAGTTATAAAGTGCCTCAAGACCTTGCCGAGGTTGCGAGTGTTTCAGCCCACAAAGATGATGTTTGGTTTTTTCGTCAAGGTTCGCAATTGCAGGCTGTACCAGTGACGCCGCGAGTGATATTTTCTAGCCCTGAAATGCGCCGCCAAGCGGTGCAAAGGGGGCTGGGTTTGGCTAAGCTGCCTAATTATACCTGTCAACTAAATTGTCAAATGCAAAAAATTGAATTAACAAGCGCTCCTATTGCTCAAGAACTCAGTGTTTTATACCAAAGCCGTGACATTCCGTTAAAAACACGCATATTTTTAGACTTTTTCCAAGATAATATCGGCCGTTTAGAAATCGACTAAATAAACGAGGTTGTTTATGCCAGTAATTTATGCAACTCAGTTGTCTTTATTCAATGAGTAAATCCACGTACACTATGCATCATTTTCCCTAATTGGTAGTTTACTTTTGTTAATTGCAAATAATATCACCCAGCAATTCGGCGCTAAGCCGTTATTCGAAAATATATCTCACAAATTTGGCGGCGGAAATCGATATGGTCTGATTGGTGCGAATGGTTGTGGCAAATCCACTTTAATGAAGATTTTAGGTGGTGATTTAGAACCCAGCTCAGGGAATGTGGCGTTGGATATTGGTGAGCGGATAGGTAAATTGCGCCAAGATCAGTTTGCGTTTGAGCAATACTCAGTGATAGACACAGTTGTCATGGGGCATGCAGAGCTATGGCAAATTAAAGAAGCGCGTGACGCCATTTATGCAAAAGCAGAGATGAGCGAAGAAGACGGTATGCAGGTGGCTGAACTTGAAACTCGATATGCTGAAATGGATGGTTACACTGCCGAAAGCCGAGCTGGTGAGTTGCTAATGGGGGTTGGTATAGATGTTTCATTACATTTTGGGCCTATGAGTGAGGTGGCGCCTGGATATAAATTAAGGGTATTGCTGGCACAAGCGCTTTTTTCAGAGCCTGACATTTTATTGTTAGATGAACCGACCAATAATCTCGATATTGATACGATACGTTGGCTTGAACAAACACTAAACCAGCGTGATTCAACTATGATCATTATTTCGCATGACCGTCACTTTTTAAATTCGGTTTGTACTCATATGGCTGACTTGGATTACGGTGAACTTAGAGTTTATCCCGGTAACTATGATGAATACATGTTAGCTGCCACTCAAGCTCGTGAACGTTTATTAGCCGACAACGCCAAAAAAGCAGCACAAATATCGGAGTTAAAAGATTTTGTTGCGCGTTTTTCGGCAAATGCATCAAAAGCCAAACAAGCGACTTCAAGAGCGAAACAAATTGAAAAAATTAAACTGGATGATGTAAAAGCATCAAGCCGGGTTAATCCTTTTATTCGGTTTGAGCAAGAAAAACAATTATTTAGGAATGCACTTGAAATCAATCAATTGAATAAAAGTTTTGACGGCAAAAAGATATTGTCGAATATTGATTTGCTGGCTGAAGTGGGCGAAAAAATCGCCGTGATTGGCCCCAACGGTATTGGTAAAACAACATTTTTACGATGTTTAATGAATGAGTTAGAAGTTGATGCCGGTGAGATCAAGTGGTCTGAAAATAGCAATATTGGTTATTACGCTCAAGATCATGCCGATCAGTTTGCAGAAGATATGAATTTATTTGAATGGATGAGCCAATGGCGACAAGCCGGAGATGATGACCAGGTTGTACGAGGTTATTTGGGACGTTTATTGTTTTCTCAAGATGAAATTAAAAAATCGGTTCAGGTTTGTTCCGGTGGTGAACAAGGGCGTTTGCTGTTTGGTAAAATTATGATGCAAAAGCCGAATATTTTGGTGATGGATGAACCGACCAACCATTTGGATATGGAGTCGATTGAATCGTTGAATATTGCACTTAAAAAGTACCCAGGTACCCTGATTTTTGTTAGCCATGATCGAGAGTTTGTTTCTAGTTTAGCCACCCGGGTGATAGAGCTTAACGGGCCTGGTTATACTGATTTTGCCGGTGGTTACGAAGCATTTTTGGCCGCAAAAGCGGATTGAACCAAGCTGTTTAATTCATATTTGATCTAAATGTTTTGTATATCATTCAATCGACATAGGTGATATTATACTGTTAACTTTTTATAATAAATTTAACATCACCTTGAGACGAATGACCATGTTGCAGAAAATTTTGATTGTTTGCGCCGCGACTTGTTTGCTGAGCTGCGCAGGAAAAAGTACAGATGATCTAAATCATGAGCGTTTGGCAAGCGAGTTGTCGTTTGCCAACAAAGTGCCACTGCCAGAAGCCGTTTTGACTTATGGCAATTGGCAATTAAATCCAGCCATTTCAGATGATTTTAATTATAGCGAAAAGAACCAGCAGTTTTTTAAAAAATGGCACGATAATCATATTCGTGGTTGGAAAGGTCCTGGCGCAACTTATTTTAGTGCAGAGCACAGCTTTATCAAAGCAGGCCAGTTGGTGCTAACAGCTGCCCCAGTACCAGCCGACAAACAAGGAAAAACGGTTGATTATGGTAACTTCGAAACCAAAAAGACAATTTATACAGGGTTTGTTACTGCGAAACAGGTCTTAAGCTATCCAGCTTATGTTGAAGTTAACATGAAAGTATCAGATCTCGCGTTAGCCAATAACTTTTGGTTATTAAGTGATGATGATAGAAATGAAATTGACGTTACAGAAACATACGGAGATGATGAGCGTAAAGTTCGTTTAATGGCTACTAATTACCATATTTTTAAGCGAGATCCTAAAACGAATGCCATGCTGGATGATTATGGCCATAAACAAAAGCATTTTAAAACGCCCAAACAGGATAAACTAAACTCAAGTTTTCACCGCTTTGGCTTTTTATGGTTAAGTCCGACCAAAATGCAGTTTTTTTTAGATGGGAAAGCGGTTCGCGAGTTGAGTTTGCGTACAGATCTTACTGATCCCGAAGGTCATTATTTTGACCGCCCAATGCGGATTATTTTTGATATGGAAGATCACGTTTGGCGTGCTCGTAAGGGGATCTCTCCTTCTAAAAGTGATCTAATGGATGTCAGCCGAAATAAGATGTATATTGACTGGATCCGGACTTACCAACTAACTAGATAATGCGTAAAACTGATAAAAAATTAGAAAAACAGATTGTCACGCTACTGACCGATGTGTGTGAAACCCATTTAAAAGGCATTGATGGATTTTGCTGGCTGACTCATTTAGTCGATTACCAGCGTTTTCCGAGTAGTTTGAACGTTGTTTTAATTTTTAGTGATAGCGTGCGATTGAATCAATTTTTATCGTCGCCGCATGGGCCTAGAGTATTAGCTCTGATCAAGGCTCAGTTTGCGGCGGAAAACATTCTGTTTAATCCGCACAAGCAACTGAGCTTTGACCTTGAGGTTAATTGGCATTAAGGTTTAGTAGAAAGTGTTTTAAACCATAGTGCCAAATGTGTTCTCTCTTCATCAGTCATCTGCGTTAAATTGCCCAATGGCATATCTTTTAAAATAGCGGCCCTATTATGAATTAAAGCAGCAACATTTTTCGCTTGCGTAATATTGTCTAAAATAAAACCACTCGGTGGACTTTTAAACATAGTCGACGTTGGTTGAGCACTGTGACATTCGGTGCAGCGGCGGTTGATGATTTTCCAGGCACTTGCGTCGTCAACCGTGAGGGCGGCTTGCTGATTATTTTGCTGTGAATTATTGATGGTGGGCCAAGGTGCAATACTTGCCATAAGTAATAAAAAAGCGATTAAACCTGTCACTAATATCCAAGGTTTAATCACGCCACGATTTTTTAAATTGAAAAAGTGACGTATCCACATGCCAACGATAAAAATAGCAATCAAGATTAGCCAACCAAATTCATGGGCGTAAGTAAACGCAAAATGGTTGCTCAACATGATGAACAAAATGGGTAAAGTCGCATAGTTGTTATGAATAGACACAAGTTTAGCCCGTGTCGCCGGCAACGGGTCGGGTTCAACTTGGTTGTTTAAGCTTTCAACCATATATTTTTGACTGGGGACTATCACGTGAAAAACATTTCCAGCCATGCACGTACCTACAAGCGCACCAATATGTATATAAACTGCGCGGTCAGAAAATAACTGATCAAGTAAAAAGGTCCACAGGGTTAAAATAGCCATGGCAACGACCAAAAATAAGCGGCCTTGATAAAGCAATTTAGTATTGCATAATCCACGATAGAGGGCATAACCCACACCGATAAAAGCAACGGATGTGGCAATGGCGAAGACTTTCTCTAATGGATTTTTACTTACATCAATTAAATAAACATCGGCCCCAACATAATACAGTAAACTAAAAAGCAGGGCACCAGAAATCCAAGTGCTATAGGCTTCCCACTTAAACCAATGTAAGTGTTTTGGCATCTTGCTTGGCCCTGATGAGTATTTAGCAACTTCATATATCCCGCCAGCATGTATGGCCCATAAATCGCCTTGAATCCCTTGTTTTTGTTTGGCGATAGGTGGCGCTTGCAAATTGTTATCTAACCAAACAAAATAAAACGATGCACCAATCCAAGCGATACCTGCCACAATATGAAAGTAGCGGAAGATAAGGTGAAAAACCTCAAAAATATAAGTCTCCATTAACATGCCTCCGCTATATTTTTGCTATTCGATGGGAACCATTGGCTCTTAAGCTTTTGACCCATAATGTAAGTTTCTTTTATTTGCCGATCGTCAGCGAGCATCATAAGACTAAATAAACGCTCGTGAAGACTTGTACATTGGGCCATCCTAAACCGAATAAAGGGATCTGAATGCTCATCAAATACTACAAAGTCAGCTTCTTTACCTGGCATAAAATTACCCAGTGTATGCTCAAGATCTAACGCTTTTGCACCACCTAAAGTTGCTAGGTAAAGACCATCAAATGCCGACATTTTGTAATTTTTTAATTGCTGTATTTTGTATGCTTCATTGAAGGTCTGGAGCATCGAAAAGCTGGAACCACCGCCAACATCCGTTCCCATCCCTAATTTGATTTTAGATTCGTGGCAAGCACCTAAGTTAAATAATCCAGAACCGATAAAGAGGTTTGACGTAGGGCAGTGCGATATTGCGCCCCCTTTTTCCGCTAAAGCATGGTATTCGCGAGGTTTCAGGTGGATGCCATGAGCAAAGATAGAACGCTTTTTGACCAAATCGTAGGCTTCATACACAGCAAGATAGTCTTCGTATTGAGGATACAATTGTCTAACCCAATTACATTCCCGCTCATTTTCTGATAAGTGTGTTTGCAGATAAACGCTTGGGTATTCTGCCAATAACTGTTGGCAGCGAGCTAATTGCTCTGGACTCGAAGTGGGTGCAAATCTGGGCGTGACAGCATAACTCAAACGCTTTTTACCATGCCACTTTTCTATTAGAAGTTTACTATCCTGATAACCACTTTCGGCACAATCTGATAGTTCGTCTGGGCAATTTCTGTCCATTAGAACTTTGCCACAGATCATCCGTAGGTTTTTTGCTGCGGCGGCATTAAAAAAAGCGTCCACTGATTCAGGATGAACAGTTCCAAAAACCATTGCAGTTGTGGTGCCATGTTTAATCAGTTGTTGCAAAAATAATTCTGATATTTTCGACGCGTATTCGCGACTGGAAAATTTTTGCTCAGTTGGAAACGCATACTTTTCCAACCAAGTTAGAAGTTGCTCGCCGTAAGCGGCAATCATTTCGGTTTGTGGGTAATGAATATGTGTATCGATAAATCCGGGGACCACTAAACAGCCGCTATGGTCATCGATTGGGCAATTTTCGCTCTCTAAGATGTCGGCATATTCAGCTTTTAATTGCTCAGCCAAACCCACTTTTAACACATGGCCATCTTTTAGTAATAAAGCGCCAGGCGAAAACAAACGAACAGCGGCGTCTCCAATCTCGCTGGGGTCGGCTATCAAATCCAACATATCACCTAATATTAAACGGTATTTTGACATTTTAACTTCCTCGATACGTTGAATAGGAATAGGGCGCAAGCAGCAGTGGAATGTGGTAGTGTCCAGCATCAGTGATTCTGAAACAAATCTCTGCCTGCGGAAAAAACTCTGCTTGTTGCTGCCGCTGCCAGTAGGGTGTTAATTCAAAAACTAACTTATACAATCCAAATGAAAGTGAATTTGCCTGTGACCAATTTTTAATTCGGCCATCTTGATTAGTAAACTCAGTTGCTCGGCAATTCCATTCATCGTCAGAATAATGATACAAACTGACCCGCACGTTTTGAGCAGGGCGTCCAAGGTGAGTGTCTAAAATGTGAGTTGATATGCTGCAATCAGTGATCATATTAAGCCTAATAATTTATTAATTCTTAAATGGGTTATTTTGTATTGTTCGGCGGCGGCGATTTTGAGCTCGATCGCTCTGCTGTTTGTTAAGCGCTCTTTGAGTAGCGATAACATTTGCTGAGGGCTTTTATCTGACGCATATACAATATAAATAAAACCAAACTTTTTTAAGTAGGCTTGGTTGAGATCTGCCATTTGTTGTATGAGTTCTTCATCGGCTTGTTGCATTGAGGATTGTTCATGGTTACACAAGCTTGCTGAGCGCGCGTATTTTGCTTTTAAACTGGCCATATTTCCGATTTGAGGATGTCCTTCAAACGCTTGCAAGTAGTCAGTCTCAGTACACGAACGCCAGATTTTCGCGCTAGTGTCGTGGAACTGTCCGACATTAGTAAACGGGCGTTTAGCCAACATTTGTGAAACCCATTGAGTTGCACTACAACAATCAGTTAATGTTTGACGGGCGGCAGCTTCAGGCAGTACATTAAAATCTTCTAATGTCATTTATATCTTCCTTTTAATAAGGCTTTGCCACGTGATGGAGAACAAAATTCGCCGTCTGCGTATATTGGTCGTCCAGCCAACCAAGTGGCTTTGATGACGCCGTCGACCTTGCGACCGATATAAGGGGAAACTTTGTGTTTATGGTGGATACAGTGTTCGTTAATCGTATATCCTTGATCTGGCGCAAAAATGCAAAAGTCTGCTTGTGCTCCGATTTCAATACGGCCTTTGTGGGTTAAACCTAATAAATCGGCTGGTTTTTCCGCCATTAATTTTGTTATCTCGAGCAAGCTAAACCCTTTATGCCTTGCTTCAGTCCAGATCAGTGATAAACCAAACTGTAGGCCAGAAATTCCGCCCCAAGCACTTTCTAAATCACCGGAGTCAATGTTTTTTAACTGCGGGGTACAGGGGCTATGGTCCGATACAATGCAATCAATATCGCCATCTTTTAATGCTTGCCATAACAAGGCTTGATTATCTTGTTCACGGATTGGCGGACAACATTTGTAGCTTGCTTCGCCATCGGGAATAGCTTCGGCGTGCAGCACTAAATAATGGGGACAAGTTTCGACCGTTAAATTCAATCCAGAAGCTCGTGCTGATCTGATGATTGGCAAGGCACTCGCCGCACTTAAATGCACTATATGGGCATGCGGTTTTAGGCCTTCTTTGGTCAAAATTTGCATGATCTCAATGACCATGGCAATCGCGTTAGTTTCCCAATCGGCGGGGCGGGTTTTTAAAAAGCTCTGATAGCTTTTTCCGATACTCGCTGTTTTAGTGCCCTCTGGTTCTAATTCAGCGTGAATGAGGTGGGGGAGTCCCTGTTTAGCGACTACGCGCATGCTATTCAAAAGCTGATCACGATTAACTGCTTTGAACTCTTCCAAACCTGAATAGATAGTAAAAGATTTTACTCCAAAAACACCATTATTTAGCAACTCCGGTAATTCGACAAAGTTGTCGGCAGTGGCACCGCCCCAAAAGCCTGTGTCTATGAATAACTTGTCATCCAGCACTGCCAATTTTTCAGCAAAAGCGGCGGCATTGATAGTCACAGGAATGCAATTAAGTGGCATATCAATGACTGTGGTGATACCGCCCGCTGCGGCGGCATGGGTCGCTGTGTCAAAACCTTCCCAATCGGTGCGACCAGGTTCATTAACATGAACATGACTGTCTACGAGCCCGGGCAGAATCGCTGCATCTTGGTAATCATAAATTTGCGAAACCTTTTGATCCTCATAATCATAGTCCTGCAAACTAATGATAGTACCGTCTTGTATTAAAATGCTTGCGGGACGCGCGCCATGGGGTAAAATTACCTGCTGGCTTTTAAGTTGGATAATACTTTGAGTCATTAACAGGATTCCTCTTTATTATGGCGTGGTTGCTCAAGTGCAACATTTTGATATAGCTGTATTAACTCGGCGGCAATTGAAACGGCGACTTCCATTGGCTTTTTACCACTTATCTCCGGCAGACCGACAGGACACTGCAATTTCTCCAGTTGCCTTGAATTTATCCCGCACTGTTGGAGTCGATAATGAAATCGTTTTGCTTTAGTTTGTGAGCCAATCAGTCCTAGCCAGCGAGCATCTTCGCGCTTTAAGATATTTTGGCATAATTCAAAATCCAGCTGATGGTTATGAGTCAGCACCAAATAAGCGCTGTTGGGAGTCGCTTGACTAATGTGGAATTCAGGTTCTTCTTCGATAACTTGCTCAACATTTGGCGGAATATATTCTGGAAATACACTTTGTCGACTATCTACCCAATAAATCTTTAACGGAAGTCCGGCTAAAATTTTGATCAGTGCTTGGGCAACATGACCGGCACCAAATATATGGAGTTGCAGCGGACAACCAGCAAAGTATTCAAACAATAACTGAGCTTTGCCACCGCAGCATTGACCTAATTTAGCACCGAGTGGAAAGCTTTCAACAATCGGTTTATTGCTTTGCTCTTGTATCTGTTTGCGCGCACGTTTGATTGCCTCAAACTCTAAATGGCCCCCGCCGATCGTGTCATAAATTGCGGTTGTAGAGACCAACATTTTGGCACCAGCTTCACGTGGTGTTGAACCATCCGTTGATAATACAGTGACGAGTACACAAGCGGTTTGTCTAGATTGGTGTTCATTGAGTGCTTGCAACCAATTTTGAGTATTAAATCCTTGCTGATTTTGATTTAAAAAATTAGTCACGGTTGCATCCTTGTTTTTTATTCCAATTATTTGCTTCTATCACCGCGGTTAATATAGCCTCCGGGGTTGCTGGTGCGTTGAGGGCTGGCACAAAGCGTTGTTGGGTAAGGCTAGCTAATGCATGACGAATTGCACACCAAACGCTGATTGCAAGCATAAACGGCGGCTCGCCTACGGCTTTTGAACGAAATACCGTGGTTTCTGGGTTTTCCGAATCGTATAACGAGAGATTAAAAATGGCCGGTGTATCTCCGATTGCGGGGATCTTGTAGTTGGCAGGAGACGCGGAAGCTAACTGTCCATCTTGATGCCAGATTAAATCTTCTGTCGTTAACCAGCCCATGCCTTGAATAAAGGCGCCTTCTATTTGACCTTTATCAATTGCTGGGTTTATCGAATGACCGACATCATGCAAAATGTCAGTGCGTGTCACAGTGCTTTCACCGGTTAGGCAGTCAATTTCGACTTCGCTTACAGCACAACCGTGGGCGTAATAAAAAAACGGGTGGCCACTGGCTGTCGCACGATCGTAATAAATCTCTGGGGTGGCGTAATAACCAGTCGCTGATAGCGAGATCCTGTTGAGGTAGGCTTGCTCAACGAGTTTGCTAAATGGTATTTTCTGCTCGCCAAAGTGAACCTCATTTTTACTCGCCATTATACTTGTGTGATCGACATGATAGGTTTTTTCAAGATAATCGAATAAACGACGTTTGATTGTATTTGCTGCATTCAGCGCGGCCATACCATTTAAATCAGTGCCACTTGAAGCTGCCGTAGGGGAAGTGTTTGGGACTTTATCGGTTCGTGTTGCATTGACCAGTACCTGTTCATAATCAATACCGAATACTTGTGCAACGATTTGAGCTATTTTAGTGTTGAGCCCTTGCCCCATTTCAGTGCCACCGTGATTTACGTGTACCGAACCATCAGTGTACACATTGACTAATGCACCTGCTTGATTTAAATGTTGTACTGTAAATGAAATTCCAAATTGAACAGGGGTGATCGCAATGCCTTTTTTTATAATAGGGCTTGATTGGTTAAACTTAGCGATCTCCGATTTTCGTTGATAATAGTTGGCGTCGTCAGCCAGTTTTTGCAACATATCAGCCATTACAAACTGGCTGGTTTTTTGTCCATACGGTGTTTCATCCATGCCCGGCCTGAGCAGGTTCTTTAAGCGCACCTGCAATGGTTCTATATCGCAATAATAGGCAATGTCATCCATAATCTGCTCTGCGGTTAGCATACCTTGAGGGCCGCCGAACCCTCTGAAAGCAGTATGACTTACCGTATTGCTTCGACAGCGATTGCCTAGGATCCGAGCGGCAGGATAATAATAAGCATTGTTTGCATGAAAGAGTGCACGATCAACGATGGCATCGGATAAATCCGCTGAGTAGCCGCAATTCCCATTGATTTGAATGTCTGCTGCTTGAATAATACCCGTGTCGGTAAATCCAATTTCATATTTGTTATAAAATGGATGTCGCTTTCCGGTAATTCTAAAGTCATCGCTGCGTGCCAATCTAATTTTTACGATTTGTTGAGTTTTATCAGCAGCTAGCGCAGCGAGGCACGCCCAAGGGGCTGCTTGTGTTTCTTTGCCTCCAAAACCACCGCCCATACGGCGCATTTCAACTGTTACGAAGTTAAAAGGGCGTTTTAAAACTTTTGCAACTAAGTGCTGGATTTCAGTCGGGTTTTGTGTCGAACAATGAACAAAAATCCCCCCTTCCTCGGTCGGCTCGGCAATACTGACCTGACCTTCTAGGTAAAAATGTTCTTGGCCGCCGATAGCGATCTCTCCTTCGAGTCGGTTTGCTGCATTTGCTAATGCTGTGTCAACATCGCCTTTTTTTAAAGAATGCGGTGGCCTGACCCAGTCTTGATTAGCAATAGACATTTTAATATCTAATAACGGAGGTGTTTGCCGATATTTAATCACCACTTTACGTGCGGCCTTTCGAGCCGCTTCGTAGCTAGATGCAACAACAAGTAAAACCGGCTGCCCATGGTAAAAAATCTCATTTTCAGCGAGTAAAATATCGCCTTTAAACACAGGGCCTACATCATTTTGTCCGGGTATATCATCGGCCGATAAAATACATGATACAGCTGGTATTTTTAACGCTTCGCTAGTATCAATTGATTCAATTGTGCCGCTGCTAACGCTTGCCATAACCGGGTATCCGTGCAAGATTTGGCTGGTCTGATGTCTATCATCTATGTAGATAGCTTTACCTGTCACTTGAGCGCTTGCGCTCTCGTGTTTGACACTACGGCCTACGGTGCCATTTTTTATTTCCTCATGATTTATTTTAAAGTGCCGCATGTTTGATCCTTGTCTGAGGTTTAGATACGTCGATACGGCCTTCTAGCTCGTACCAAGCCCGGGTAAATAGGTTATTTGCCACCGATAGCCGGTAGCTATCACTCGCGCGAACATCAGATAAAGGAGTGAAGTCATTGGTAATTTGTTCACCCGCCTGTTGGAATGTTGTTAAGCTAGCCGGTTGTTGAATTAATCTCTGCTCAGCGTGAAAAGCACGTTTTGGGATAGCCGCCATGCCGCCAAAAGCACAACGGGCGTTTATTATTGTTTGCTGTTGGTTTGTTTGGTATGCGAGCACCATGCAAACAGTTGAAATATCATCTTCGATGCGTTTTGACACCTTATAACAAGCAAGCTTAAGGTTATTCGCTCGAGGGGGCAGGTAAAAGCCGGTAATGACTTCATCGGTTTGTAGTTTGGTCTTTTTGTAATCGATAAAAAAAGATTCTAATAACAGACGTCTTTTACCACGTAGGCTGGTTAATTCTATTTCACAATTTAAGGCAATTAGAAGCGGCGCAGGATCGCCAATGGGAGAGGCGTTGCCTATACTGCCACCTAAAGTACCCGAGTGGCGTATTTGCGCTGATCCCAAACGTTCAAATAGCTCGTGTGCTTCTGGATAATATTGGCAGAACGCTTCCATAAAATCTGCATAAGGAACCCCAGCCCCGATAAATATTCCACTAGAATCAAATTGCGTATGACGTAATTCATCCACGTCAGCGATTCCTATAATAGTCTCTGGTTGTTTTAATGCTTGCGTAAACTCAAGAGATAAATCTGTGCCGCCAGCAAACAGCTTTGCTTTAGGATATTGAACTTTAAGTTGAAGCAGGGTCGTTAGATGATTAGGCATGAAGAATCTTCCCGTTTCTCCATCGCTTAGTTCAATTTCGGCATTTTCCGTTTTCTGCTTTATATATAGTGCTAATTTCTGCTGAATAGATTCTATATTCAGTTCTTGGCGGGGATAGGTAAAGCTCTGTTCTGCTGCCATTAGAATTGGTTGGTAGCCGGTACAGCGGCATAAATTACCCCCTAGATACTGAATAACCTTATTTTTACCTGGGTAACTTTTATGATTAAGGTATAAAGCCATCAAGCTCATAATAAAACCTGGGGTACAAAAGCCGCATTGGCTGCCGTGGCACTCAATCATTGCTTGTTGCACTGGATGTAGCTCACCGCCCTGAGTTTTTACCTGCTCAGATACGCCTTCAATGGTGATCAGGTGTTTTCCGTCGAGACTTGCGACTAACATTAAACAGGCATTTATGTGCTGGTACTTCCACTGTCCATTCTGATATTTTCCGATGAGTACAGTACAAGCACCACAATCACCGGAAGCACAGCCTTCTTTGGTTCCACACTTCCCGTTTTTGGTGCGTAACCAGTCCAGTATGCTGAGGTTTGGTGCAAGGTTTTTAATGTTCACCCATTCATTGTTCAATGCAAAAGATATCAAAGTGACCTCTCTATGTTGTTAGAACGCCCGTTAAATATGGGGCCTCAAGTACTTTTGAATCATCAAAATTAACTGAGATAAATCTTATTCATCTGGTCAACATCTTGCATAAGTCATACCAAGGTTGACCGATTGGTCAGTAATAAATTTAAGGTGGGTGATAAATGGAAAGATTATAGCGATTAAGGGGATTCAGGGGCACAGAATGATATTTTTTCAACGTTGCAACTTGTAATACTAATTTGCATTTTTAAATAGCTGGAGTACATGCTCTGGTAGGCAAAAGCGAAAAGAAAGTAGAATTGGGATCAAAATTATTTATCGAACTTGTAACTTGACCAATAGGTTATTTTTTGGTGCTAATAAGACTGTCGATATAAACAATACTTTGCAATTAACTCGTTTAAATAAAAACGGGCTGAGGTTTTACACTAGGTGTAACGCCTGTGGTTAAAACCACAAATTGATCACATGACATCAGGCTGAACATTAAAAATCTTTGTTAGAGATATGATTAGGACACTATATGATTAAAGAAAGGTTACCTGTTATTGATTTTTCCGACTTTTTAAGCGGAACACTAGCTCAAAAATTAGCGGTTGCAGATAAGATAATGCAAGCATCACAAGACTGGGGTTTTTTTTATTTAATTAATTTTGGCATTGATAAAAAAGAGATCGATCAGGCATTTTTAAATTCTAAAATATTTTTTAATTTACCCGTAGCTGATAAAAATGAATTAGCTTGGCAAAATGCACAGAGCAACCAAGGTTACGTTGCAGTTAAAAGAGAAACCTTAGATCCCACAGCTAAAGCGGATTTAAAAGAGGCTTTTAACATATCAACTGAAATTCGGCCCACAGCTTTAGAAGGCAATTGTTGGCCAAAGCGTTATCCCGAGTTTAAACCTCAAATCAGAAAGTTTATAGAGCGTTGTACCTATACTTGTGACCGAGTATTAGAAGCATTTGCACTTGCGCTTGAGTTGCCTGAATCGTTTTTTGTGAAAGCCCATGATAAACGGCAGCATACGTTTAGACTATTACACTATCCTGGTTTACCCACTGACTTTCAAGAGGAGGCGCAACAAAATAGAGCCGGCGCTCACACGGATTACGGTAGCATTACTTTATTGTTTCAAGATCAAGTGGGCGGATTAGAAGTTAAGTCTCGTCACAGTGGTTGGGTTAAAGCCACCCCGATCGCTGGCAGTATCGTGGTCAACACAGGTGACTTGATGCAACGCTGGACAAACGATGTTCTTAAATCTAATTTGCATCGTGTTCGTCAACCGGCTGAAAGCCGCCATCAAGATAGGTATTCTATAGCTTATTTTTGTAGCCCCAATTCCGATTTTGTTGTTGAGTGTATTGACAGTTGTCAAAGCAAAAACAATCCGGTTAAATATTCGGCGATCACTACGGCAGAGCATATGCTCGAGAAATTAAACCGCACTTATTAGAGTGCGGTAAACGGCGTTAGAAGTCGTCTTTGTTAATTCCAAAATTTTTCGTGTAGCGCGGCGATTTGTGGTTCCACTTCAGCATATGGCCCTCTTACTTGGATATTTTTTTGTCCCGCTTTAAAAACGTCTCGGCAGGGTAAATCCATAGTGGGGTTTTCGTTATGATCACCGGTAAACTTAAATAATTGCTTTTCTGTCATAGCAAAAACGACTTGTCCAATATTTGCCCAATAAATGGTACCGGCACACATTGCGCAAGGTTCAACCGTTGAATACAAAGTACAAGTCCATAAATAATTGGCACTATACTTGGCTGCGGCGGCCCGCGCTAAAGTTGCTTCAGCGTGATTGACTGTATCGATATTAAACTGCGTCATTAAAATCGTTCGGTTGTCTGGGCCCACCAAAATAGCGGCAAACGGGTGATGTCCTTCATGCATAGACTGTTGGGCGACGTTATTCGTCGCCAATAAGTTGTCAATGAAAGTTTGTCGGTTTGCGGTATTCATCCTTTGATTATCCTCTAAGTTATGCGCAAATTCGGTTTTTTAGGAGCTGAATTTGCTCAGTTAAATTTTGAGTTAACTCGGAATACCTTAGATTAATGGGCTCACCACCTTTAACGACGGGGATACCATTAACGAAGCTCATTTTAATTTTTGCAGGCTCTCCGGCCATTATCGGTGCGTAGGCTTTTTCGTGGATCCCTTGATAACGATAATGTGTGATATCCCACAATACTAAATCAGCTTGTTGACCGACTTCGATACGACCAACGTTATCTAAGCCCAGCATCTTAGCACCACTTTCTGTTGCCCAATGGACACATTCTTGTAAGTGAGTTGCGTTGGCCCCCCCTACCGCTCGGTGTAATAACCAAGTGAGGTTGATTTCTTGTAACATGGACGCTGCTTCGGCCGACGCTGAGCCATCAACACCAATAGAAATCGGCATGCCAGCGTCCCGCATTTTTAGCAGTGGCGCAATTCCGCTACCCAAACGACAATTGGAGGTCGGACAGTGGGCTATACCTGTACCTGATTGAGCCAAGACATTGATGTCTGAGTTGGTTGTTTTGACTAAGTGAGCAAACCAGACATCTGGACCGAGCCAATCAACTGATTGTGCAAACTGAACCGCACTCATTTGATATTTTTCCTGAGCTGTTTGTTCATCAAAATCCACTTCAAGCAAATGAGAATGCAACCGTAATTTGTGGTTTCGAGCATAACTTGCAAAAGATTTAAGATCGTCAGCTTTTGCAGAGTGCATAATAGTCGTTGGCGCTACAACAATTTTTTGAGTCGCATCAGCTGTTGTTTGATGGTAACGAGTTCGGCTGTCATCAATGCGTTTAAGCGCCAGATCGATAGATTCTGGCTCAATGTTATTTTTTTGCATTCCTTTGTGAGTACCACGAACGGTCGCACCCCCACGGCATAATACGAGCTTGATACCCACTTCAGCGGCAGCCTGCCACACTGCATCTTCCAATTCTTGACTCGTGTTTTTATGGTACAAATAGTGATGATCGGCGCAGCTTGTCACACCACTGCGTAGTTGTTCATAAAAGCCTAATTTAGCAGCCCAATACATGAGTTCCGGAGTGAAATGTGGCCAGTAAGTATAAGGTACGCTAGCAAGCCAAGCACTGAGGTTCTGATTCAAGCCTGTCGGAATCCCTTTAATAACGGATTGGGCAATATGGTGATGTGTATTTACAAAACCTGGATAGATGATGGTATTCTCTGCATCTATAACTTGTTCCCCTTCTTTGATTAGTAAATTTTTACCAATCTGAATAATCCGACTGCCATCGATTCGAATATCGGTTTTTTCCGGTTGTGAAAATATGTAATCTGCGTTTTTTATGAGATATTTCATTTTAACCTTGTGGTAAAGATAAGTTTTTATTTAGTAAGCAAATAATAGGCCAATACCAGTGAGTTTTAATTGTTTTATGGTTCTTTAGTTTATGAATTATATGAATTTATTCCCATTTTTTTGATTACGCTTCGCTGGCATTTTTCTGTAGATTCCATCCTAATAATCAAGTTGACCTGTTGGTCTGCATCTAGATGGTGATGAATTCATAAATTTGCATGTTTCTGGTGCATTGTGTATCAAAGGAACTGCTTAGATGGTCTAACCGATCTAAGGTAAGTTATTGTTCCAAATAGTTTTATTTCCTATGGTTCAATAGTTGCATCTAAGCACACAGGTCACGCGTATCTAGTAGAAGCGGACAGGTAAGGTATCTACCGGGTCATTGCTTGGGTCCTGATTTATTAACCGGAGAATACAATGAATTTAAAACACATCAAACAAGCCGTCATTGCGACGACACTATTTTCATTAGCCAGTACTGCCTACGCCTTAGAAAAAGTAACCTATCAATTAGATTGGCTGCCTGGTGGTGATAAAGCCCCAGTGTATGTCGGCAAAGCAAAAGGATTTTTTGCTTCGCAGGGAATTGAAGTAAAAGTGGCACAAGGGCGAGGCTCCACAGACGCCATAACCAAAATGGCAGCTGGTCATTCTGATATTGGTTCGGCGGATATAGTGGCTTTATTGGCGGCTCGTGCAGCCGGTGATGTACCTGTCGTGGGTGTCATGAATTTGTTTTCGCAAGCGCCTTACGCGTTTTTTAGTTTGAAAAAGAATAATATCAACTCTGTATCTGATTTGCTTGGTAAAAAAGTTGCGTCATCGCCTTTCACCTCATCTAATGTTTTTTTTCCTTATATGATGAATTATAACGGCGTTGATGAGAGCAAGGTCAATCATATCAAAGCCAATCCAGGAAGCTTAGCGCCAATGATGTTGTCGGGCAATGTCGATGTGATAACGTCATGGGTAACAGATTCTGCAACTATCTCGGGCCAAGCAAAAAAATTAGGCCTCGAAGTATCAATAATTCCGTGGCATACGGTCGGTTTAAATATTTATTCGTCGTCGATTGTTGCCAGTGAGCATTTTTTAAAAAACCGTCCTGAGGTGGCAAAAAAATTTTTAAAAGCCTTTAAACAGGCCGTGGAATATACCTGGGCACACCCGGAGGAGGCTGGGCAAATTATTCATCAGCAAGTGCCTGAAGTAGATGCCGAAATTGCCGCAAATACTATCACTTCGATCAAAGCGTTAGTATTTAATGAAATCAGTAAAAAAAGTGGTTTAGGGGTATTTGAAAAAAGTAGGTTAGCTGAAACATGGCGGTTAACTGCGATTGCACAAGATTATACGCAAGACCAATTGGATCCTGAAACTGCAATTAACCGCCGATTTATAGAGGAGTAGGGCAATGAAACCTTATGTGAGTTTTAACTCGGTCAGCCATTTTTATGAAACTGATGAGGGCCAGCAGGTAGAAGCCTTACGCAATGTAGATTTTCATATCGAAAAGCATCAATTTGTGGCTGTTGTAGGGCCTTCTGGTTGCGGAAAGTCAACTTTATTAAAACTCTTAACTGGGTTATTGCGGCCCGCAGGGGGGCAAGTTAAAATTTTTGGCACACCAGTGACAGAGCCAAGAGATGAAATAGGCATTGTATTCCAACAACCCACACTGTTGCCGTGGCTCAATGTGCTAGAAAACGTCATGTTTCCAATAAAACATAAACGAGGGCGCATTAGCAGCAAGGAAAAAGAGCAGGCGTTAAGTTTGATTAAAATGGTTGGATTGGATGATTTTTCTCAGCGTATGCCAAGTGAATTGTCTGGTGGTATGCAACAAAGGGTTGGTATTGCAAGAGCCTTGTTATTAGATCCTGAAATTTTGATTATGGATGAGCCATTTTCGGCGTTGGACGCTCTGACTCGTGAAGAAATGGGTTTTGATTTACTGCGCATTTGGAACCAAAGTCCAAAAACTGTTTTATTTATAACCCACTCGATCACAGAAGCCGTGTTATTGGCGGACAAAGTGCTGATTATGAGTCCACGACCCGGCCGCTTAAGTGAAGAAATTTTCATAGACTTACCTCGACCTAGATCTGCCGAGACGGTTAAAGAAAAAGCCTTTGCCGAATACTCAGATCGGATACGCCAACAGATATATCATCCTAGAGAATTCACCGTCGTCAGCAATGAGTCAAAGGTTAAACAAGAGGTAAGCAATTTATGAGAGGGCAGAATAACAGTTTCAAACAGCGTTTGCAGTCCTATCTACCGGCAATTAGTTTACTCTTGATTATTCCGATCTGGCAGCTCGTTTGCAGCCTGTTTGAATTCCCCCCTTATATTTTGCCGTCTCCGACAATGATATTTGACGCTTTTGTGCAAGTCGAAAGCGCTCGTTGGGTAATGCATTTGTGGGCAACATTAAGAGTTGCGCTATTCGGTTTTATTTTATCGTTATGTATTAGTATCCCGTTAGCTATGATGATGGTGAGTTCTAAATATCTATCTAAAACCTTATATCCGCTGCTGGTGGTTATTCAATCAACCCCTGTGGTGGCGATTGCACCGTTGTTAATTACCATGTTTGGATCAGGTGAAGGGCCAAGACTAGCCATCACCTGTTTAATTACCTTTTTTCCCTTGGTGGTTTCTGCAACCACAGGGATGTTAAGTACACCTCCAGAATTGATTGATTTATCTCGTTCGTTACGTGCAGCTCGTTATAAAGAGATATTTTATATTCGGTTACCCTACGCCTTACCACATATATTCAGCGGTATGAAAGTAGCAATAACATTAGCGATTATTGGTGCTGTTGTTGCAGAATTTGTCGCAGCTGAGCAAGGACTTGGTTATTTTATCCAATTTTCAACTTCATTTTTTAAAGTACCACAAGCTTTTGCTGCTTTAATATTTTTAGCTGTGGTCAGTTTGATATTGTTTAAAACGGTTTATTGGGTGCAAAAGTACTTTTTTGCTTGGACGTTAAATAAAGAAAAATCCTAACTGGGTTTAAATACACGGAGTAGAAGCGGCAAGGTTGATTCAGATCTGGCATTGCTCCTTAAGTAAATTAAAGGAGAAATGAATGACGATTAAAAAGAACTATCAATTAGACGAACTGAATTTTGAGACTAAAATCGGTGGGCAAGGCATTGAAAACGATGATTTTGAAATACCTATAATCGATATGTCAGACTTTGATGAACGGCGTGAAATCATCACCGAGCAGTTATGGGAAGCGGCGGCAGAGGTGGGATTTTTCCAGCTTATTCATCATGGAATCCCGATTTCAGAAATTGAACATGCGTTTGCGCAAAGTGAAGCTTATTTTGCGTTACCAGCTGCGGTTAAGAACAAAAACGCATTAAAAGCTGGTCAAAATGCGGGTTGGGAATTTAAAAGTCAAATCCGTCCTTCAACAGGTACTCAAGATCAAAAAGAATCGTTTCAAATCACAGTACCGAATATGACTGGCTGCTGGCCCAGTGACACAGTTTTGTTGAACTTTCGCCGGGACATGCTGGCGTTTGAAGATCGATGCTGGCGGCTTGGCATGCAGGTACTATCTTGTTTTGCGGATAAATTAGGTTTTCCGGTAGATTTTTTTTCTATTGCACACGATAAATCAAAACAAGACTATCAATCGACGTTGAGGTTATTGCATTATTTACCGATGAAAACAGTGCCAAACGATCCCAAATTATGGCGAGCGGGTGCGCACACAGATTTTGATTGTTTAACTATGGTGTTTCAAAAAGAGGGGCAAGGTGGTTTGCAAGTTTGTGCCGGCAAAAACGCGAAAGAACAACAAAGTTGGACCAATGCAGTACCCAGAACTGGAGTAATCACCTGTAACATCGGTGATATGTTAATGAGGTGGAGTGATGATAAATTAAAATCGACGTTACATCGTGTCCGCATGCCTAAACCAGAAGAGTCCCAAGCGTCTCGCTACAGTATGGCTTTTTTCTGCCAGGCTAATAAAAAGGTGGTCATAGAAGGACCAGCTAAAAAATACCCAGCGATGACTGCTGAAGAGTATCTCCAGTTACGTATCAACGCCAACTTTAATCAAAATTAAATAATTTGGGGTGCGCGAGTTCGCACCCTTTTATTCCTGTTTATTTACGCTAATTTTTGAGCCATTAAACGATGGCGTGCAGCCAATTGTTCAATATCTAGCGTTAATAGCTGGCCTGAGTCCACTAATTGCTTACCTGCGCAAAATAAATGAGTCACTTGATCAGCACCGCATAAAATTAATGCGGCTAACGGATCATGATAGCCAGAAAAGCGCAATCCAGACAAACTGAAACATGCAATATCAGCTTGTTTTCCTACCGCAAGCTCGCCAATGTCGTCTCGCCCTAACAATTGCGCAGACCCTTTAGTCGCCCAATAGAGAGCGTCTAAGTGTGTCACTTCGTCTGCTTGGTAGCGCAGTCGGTTAATCAGTAATGCTTGGCGAACTTCTTGGATCATGTTGGAGGCATCATTAGAAGCACTGCCGTCTACAGCTAGCCCAACAACAGCGCCTGCTGCTTGCAGTTCTTTGGTCCGGCAGATCCCTGAAGCAAGCAACATGTTAGAGCTTGGGCAATGACTAATACCTACTTTATGTTGACCCAATCGCCTGATTTCTTCGTCATTAAAATGAATGCCATGCGCTAACCAGACATCACTGGCCAACCAATCAACCGACGCTAAATAATCTAACGGTCGCATCCCGAACATTTTTAAACAAAACTGATTTTCATCTTCTGTTTCGGCTAAATGTGTATGCAAGCGAACATTATAGCTGCGGGCTAAGCGAGCGGTTTCTCGCATTAGTTCAGTCGTGACCGAGAATGGCGAGCAGGGCGCTAACGCAATTTGTATCATAGCAGAATGTTCAAGATCGCTTGTTTGATGGTAGGTTTTTATTAAACGCTCGGAGTCATTTAATATTTGTTCGTCTTTTTGCACAGTGGACTGTGGCGGCAGGCCACCGTCTTCTTGACCTAAACTCATTGAACCACGGGTAAGCACAACACGACAGCCGACATTTTTTGCGGCAGCCACTTGAATGTCTATTGCTTCGGTTAATGCGTTTGGAAACAAATAGTGGTGATCGGCAACCGTGCTACAGCCCGACAATATAAGTTCACTTAACCCTAATTCAGTCGCAGCAGTTAACATCTCGGGTTGTAATTTTGCCCATACAGGATACAGGCTTTGCAACCATGGAAATAAACGTTTGTTAATTGCACTTGGGTAGGCCCGAGTCAAGGTTTGGTACAAATGATGGTGAGTATTCACAAGGCCTGGTGTAATAACAAGCTCACTGACATCCATTATCCGTTCACAAGCGTGGCTAGGTTGAGCGTTGCGGCCGATTAGTTCGACGATCTTTCCTGTGACTGTATCTATGACCAATCCATTCTCTGCATCTTCTTGGTTGGCAGTGAAAATCGCTTTTGGCTTTTTCAACCATAATAGGCCATTATTCTTTTGAGACATAATAACTCTCTAAATCAATGACGCTGGTAAAAAACACAGTTAAAGCCTTGCTAACATCTGTGATATCAACAGCTTCATCAGGGTGATGGCTAATCCCGCCGGGACTTTTTATGAATAACATGGCAACGGGGCAAACGGCGGCGACGGCCATTGCATCGTGACCTGCACCACTTGGCAACTTTATATAATCGATTTGATGTTTTTGACAACTCAAAGCAAATAAGTCTTGCAGTTCGGGCGCACATTGCACTGCGTTAGCGTCGTGAGTCCACTGCCAGTCGAAGTTAAGGTTACGCTGCTGGCAAATTGTTTTTGCTAATGATTGTAGGTTATCGGTTAGCGCATCTAAATCGTCTTGATTTTGTGCTCTGGCATCTAGGCTAATTTTAACGCTACCAGCGACCACATTCGTTGCCCCTGGGTATGCTTGCACTTGACCGATAGTTGCAACTTCCTGATTTTTCAGTGTCTTGACGTACTGTTCGGTCGTGTAGATAAACTCACTAGCGCCTGAAACGGCGTCTTGTCGCAGGTTCATTGGTGTTGTGCCTGCATGCGCGCTGTGACCGGTAAAAGTGATATTTGCGCGTTTAGCGCCAGCAATGGCAGTGACTATGCCTAAACTTAGTTCGTTCGCTTCTAACACAGGTCCTTGTTCGATATGAACCTCTAGATAAGCCATTAAATCATTGCTATTTATTTGCGCTAATTTGACTTGATCGGGCGCACAACCAAAATGTTCAAGGGCGGTTGCTAAGCTCACCCCATCTTTGTCTATCAATTGCAACCACGAAGGTTTAAAATTTCCAGCAATAGCATGTGATCCTATTAAAGTGGTCGCAAACCGTGTTCCTTCTTCATCTGCAAAACCTACAATATCAACATGAAACGGAAGTTTGATGCCTTTTTCACGGATTAACTTGCAAACCTCTATAGCGAGCATAACGCCTAATATACCATCATAACGACCGGCATCTGGTACTGTGTCTAAGTGTGATCCCAACAAAAGCCGTTTGGCACCTGGCTGTGCTGACGGTAAACGTCCCCATTGGTTACCGACTTCGTCTTGCCATGTTTGCAAGCCAGCCTGACTCATCCATTCGGCCGTTAGCTGGTTAGCAGCTTGGTGTTGTTCGGTTAGATATTGTCTTAATATGCCGTTTGGGTATTCGCTGATGGCCGCTAGCTGATCACAATGTTGAATCGCCGATTGGGCACTGCGGGCGGCTTCTTGTAGCGTGAGCATGTATTACTCTCCTTGGCTCGGTTGAAGCTTGTAATAGTCGATGGCTGCCTTGGCGGCTTCTCCTTTTGGCCCCCGATAACCATTGTTCTGTAAGCAAGCATCTAAACAAGCGAGGGTTTGCAACACGGCCGATTTTCGAGCGTTATAACCCATGGTGCCAATACGCCAAATTTTTCCGTGCAAGGGGCCAAATGAGGTTCCGATTTCAATGCCAAAATCTGTCAACATTTGCTGACGCACAGCATCACCGTCAACCTCAGAGGGAATATAAACACCGACTACATTGTTCATTTTATGAAGTGGATCACCAAAAACTTTCAAACCTAAAGCTTTTACCCCGTGTAACATGGCTTGACCATGCAATTTATGTCTGAAAACGGCGTTATCAATGCCTTCATTATTTAATATTCGGGCACATTCAGATGCGCAATACAACATGCTGGTTGCTTCGGTATGATGGTTTAAACGTTCCTCACCCCAATAATCTAAAATCATTACTAAATCAAAATAGTTGGATCTAATCATAGGTTCTACGCCATCGATATGCGCGTTTGTTCGAATGCCAGCCTCAACACGCTTACGTTTTTTTATATGCTCGACAAAATAATCACTTAAAGTGATAGGTGAGGAACCAGATGGGCCTCCTAAACATTTTTGCAAACCTGCCGATACAGCGTCCAACCCCCATTCATCCGTTTTTAATGTATTGCCAGCAATCGATGCGGTAGCATCACAATAAAATAATACGTCATGGTTTTTACATATGGCTCCGATATGCTCAAGCGGTTGATTCATTGTTGTGGAAGTATCCCCTTGCACCATAGCCAATAGTTTGGGTTTTATTTTTTTGACTGCGTCTTCAATTTGATCAGGGGTAAATACTTGCCCCCAAGGTACTTCAATTGTATGAACTTCAGCTTGTGCTCGTTGGGCGATTTCAGCTAACAAATGCCCAAAACGGCCCATTACAGGTACTAAAACCTTATCGCCAGGTTTTAATGCTGATACCAACACGGCTTCAATACCTGCTCGTGAGGTCCCGTCGACCAACAATGTCCAATGATTTTTAGTTTGAAATACTTGACGATAGCGAGCCATTGTTTCGTTCATAAAACCTGTCATCGCTGGATCATATTGACCTATCAATTGATGAGACATAGCCCGTAGAACACGGGGATCGGCATTGATCGGGCCTGGACCCATTAATAATCTTGTCGGCGGCTGTAGAGTATGAATATCGTAATCAGGCATGAGTAATGTATCTCCGAATAAAATGAGTTAACCGCCGGTGGCGGATATAATTGGTTACCACTGTGCTTCAGTTGAGTTAAAGCACTTTGAATAATATGAACGTCTGTTAAACGGGTATCTTTTTGTTGAAGGATTTTGCTGATATTTCGAAGCAAAAAAGCCAATGTTTCGTTTTTTTGCTGGGTACCAGCAAAAAATAATTTTTAAAGTCGCAATAAGTGAATCTAGATAATATAAATTGGCTGACATACACAGTTCTGCTAGATAAACATGGTAAATGTAATTTTGAATTTAAGCTGGTCTTCTTGAGAATTGTGTCTCGCCACAAGATCTTTATTGCAGTCATAGCTACCTCAATCGGTTATCGATTCAAATATACAGCAAAAAAAGTGCCACTCAATAAAAACCTGTCCAATTGGTCAGTTTTGGTTATGAAAGGGGAAAGCGGCTGCTAGCTATGGGGAGGTTGCACCATCACGGGGGCCTAACATGGTGCAATTACCTATCTTTAAAAAAATATTTTGTTTAGGCGCTTAAACCTAACGCAGCAAAAACGAGTTGTTTGAGTGACTGTGTAATTTCGATGATATCTTGCTCTTCATACTCAAGTTTGTTTTGTAATATGAGGATCTCTGTTTGGTAGTCGGCATAATATTGACTACTAGCCCAGATCATAAATATTAAATGTTCGGGGTTTATCGGCTGAATTTTGCCTGATTCAATCCAATGTTCAATGACTGCAACTTTGCCCCGGAACCAAGGGCGTGTAAACTCGCGGATATGCGAAGATAAAAAAGGCGCTCCACGCAGCATTTCATTGGCTATTAATCTAGATTTCATGGGTTGTTCACAAGCTAACCTTACTTTGCGTGCAATATAACTGGTGAGCGCCTGAGCGGGGTCGTCATCACGGCTAATATCGGTTAGCCCCAAGTTCCATTCGGCTAAGATTGTTTCAAGCACGGTTTCATATAAGTTATCTTTGGATTTAAAATAATATAAAACGTTAGCTTTTGGTACACCTGCTGCCACAGCGATACTATTCATGCTTGCGCCTTCGTATCCTTGGTTGGCAAAAATAGTTTCTGCAGCTTTTAGAATTAACGCTTGATTTTTAAGCCGAGCAATTTCTTTTTTGTTCGGCTTAAGTTTCGAACTTTGCTGAAAATTGGTCATGGTGCTTCCTTTTATATAATTTTTAATTATCATATAGCAATTGACCTATTGGTCAACTGCTAGCATAGCTGACCAGTTGACTCTATTATTATTCTCCTCCATTCTCTTGAGCGCTGGGTTGAGATCGCGTTTCTTTTTCTGTTTGATGAGCGCTATCAATGTCTTCTTGCCGAGAGGCTCGAGTCAGCAGTTCAGTTTGAGACAAAGTTTGACCACCTTTTGCATTAAAATCCAAGGTGCGGATAGGGAAAGGTATCAGAATATCATTTTCTTCTAATACTTCTTTAATGGTGCAAATGGCTTCATGGCGTACGTCTAAGTAGCCGGGTTCGCCCGGATATTTAAACCAAAACCAAGCTTTTAAGATAACGCTAGAATCGGCAAACCCATCGGCAAATATAGTGGTTAAATCTTTATTTATCACAAAGTCGAGTTTGTTGATCGCTTCGTGTATCACCTTAGCGGCTTTTCTAGGGTCATCGGCATAGGATATACCAACCTCTACCTCCATTTGACGCTCGGCTGTCATGTAATAATTTGTGACTGTGTTTCTAAACAGTGTTTTGTTCGGCACGATCAACCATTGGCCAAAAAAGCTTTCGACTATGGTATTGCGAAGGTTAATATTTTTGACAGTGCCAAAAATATCCCCGCATTTTATAATGTGACCGACTTTAAATGGTTTTCGGATACCAAGGAATATCCCTGCGATCAGGTTTTCAGCCATGTCTTGAAAGGCAAAACCTATCGCTAGGCCAATAATTCCAGCCCCAGCAAGCAATGACGCCACTGTTCCTTTTAAACCTACTAGATCCAGTGCAATAAATATCCCTAACACAAGATAAAGCACTTTTATTAATGCTAACAGTAGGTTAAGTATTTCTATTGATTTTATCGAGCGTCTTAATAAACGGCGGAACCCTTTTTCGACCCAGCCTGAGGTAACCGTAAAAATAAATAAAACAACAATGGCGAGTGCGATATTGGGTAACATGGCACCTACACCTTCCCACCAGCTTAATAGTTTTTCTTCTGCTTGTTCTAATAATTTATCAAAAGACATCGAGACTCCTTTTTGATTTATAAAATAACAGTTAGAGCTGCGACTATGCTCACTAGTGACATTATTAATCCTAAGCTAAGCACTAAGCCGTCTTCTGTGGTCAATCCAAGTGCGGTACAAGTAATTGCTGACGCTGGGATAGCAACCGCAAAGGGTAATAATTCTAACGGGATCATTAATAAACCTGTGATAGCACAACTCATGGCGATTAATTTTTGCGTTGTTGGGTTTTGAAAAAACTCAAATCTTGGTTTGAATACCTTATCGATTTTGCGAGTGATGCTTTTACTTTTTTGCATACTTTTTTCTAATTTTTTTTGTTCTATACTGATTTGTTTTAATTTTTTCGGTATCCAAGGGCTTTTGCGACCCAGTGTCAGTTGTACTGAAATTAAAAAAATAAGGACACCGCAAACAGTGGGAACACCTGGGATACCTCCACTGGGCAGTAGTGCGATTAAAGCAGGGAATATTAAAAGGGGACCAAATCCGCGCCCTGAGAATTCGTCAAGCAATTCGCCAACGCTGGTCTCTCTTCCTTCGCCAGCTTCTTCTATTGACTCTAAAATGTCAGTTAAATTTTTTCGATTTGCCATTTTCGTTTCCTTTAACCTAAAGCTTGCTGTCGCGTTAATTTGTACCTAGATTAAACAAAATGGATCTATTAAATTTTGTTGACGTATAAAAAATAATTATAAAAAAGGGGAGTGAGTTATGAAAATTATTGCTTTTGCCGCAAGTACAAGTCGCCAATCAATAAATAGAAAATTATTAAAATATATTTCACAGAGGATCAGCAATAGGGCAGAATTTGAATTAATTGACTTAAATGAGTACGAGTTGCCATTGTTCAGTGAAGATCTAGAAAGAGAAATTGGCAAACCAGCCAATGCGCAGCATTTTTTAAATAAAGTGAATCAAGCAGATTATCTTATTATTTCGTTTGCCGAACATAATGGGTCTTATACCGCAGCTTATAAAAATTTGTTTGATTGGGCATCTAGGATCCAACCTAAGGTCTATCAAGATAAAAAAGTTATTTTATTTTCAGCATCCCCTGGGCCCGGGGGAGCAAAAAATGTTTTAAGCCAAGCAAAAGCTTCTATGCCACATTTTGGTGCTGAGATCATTTCTAGCTATTCTGTTGCAGAATTTTATAAAGTATTTGACGTAGAGCAGGGTCAACCTAACTCAGATGAACTCGCCAGGGGCATAGAACATACCTTGTCTGAACTTGTTGAACGAAGTGATCAGATCATATAAGGTCCAATCAGATCAGCACAGTGGCTGATCTGACTTCTTTTAATTACTCGCTCGTTTTGTATGATTTTTCTATACGCTCGCCGATCGTTTGATCTATGTTTTTCCAATATTGGAAAGCACGGGATAATACCGGCTCTTTTACCCCACCTTTTAAATGGCCAACAACATTGTTGACTAACCGCTCACGTTGGGCATCGTCCATAACTTCATTGATTAGTACATTGGCTTGTTTGTAATCGTCGTCATCCTCTCTTAATGTATAAGCTGTACGAACAAACTCACCATCAGCTGACCATACCGCATCTTCCGGAAATTTTTGTGGGTCGGCCGCTGGGCCACCTTTAGAGTTAGGCGCATAAACAGGATCCGGGTTTAAACCGGTTTGCATGGCACCATCTTTACTGTAACTGTGCACGGGGCACTTAGGTTGATTGACTGGGATCTGCTGATAATTAACACCCATTCGCGCGCGGTGCGCGTCTGCGTATGAAAATAAACGTGCGAGTAACATGCGATCCGGGCTTGAGCCTATGCCTGGCACCAAATTATTTGGCTGAAAAGCTGCTTGTTCAATTTGTGCAAAATGATCTACCGGGTTTTTATTTAACGTGAGTTGTCCGACTTCATGCAATGGATAATCCGCTTTTGGCCAGACCTTGGTTAGATCAAATGGATTGATGCGATACGTTTTTGCATCTTCAAATGGCATAATTTGAACTTTTAATGTCCAGCTTGGGTTATCGCCTTTTTCGATTGCATCAAATAGATCACGGCGATGATAATCGGCATCAATACCGGCCACTTCGTTTGATTCTTCTTGAGTAAAACATTCAATGCCTTGATTGGTTTTAAAATGATATTTAACCCAAAAACGCTCACCTTTTGCGTTTACCCACATATAAGTATGGCTGGAATAGCCATTCATGTGTCGCCAAGTTTTTGGGATACCTCTATCACCCATTAACCAAGTCACTTGGTGAGCAGATTCAGGTGATAGAGTCCAAAAATCCCATTGCATATCATGATCGCGCAATCCATTGTCTGAGCGACGTTTTTGCGAGCGAATAAAATGTTGAAATTTCATCGGGTCACGAATGAAAAAGACTGGCGTATTATTGCCGACCATATCATAGTTACCTTCAGAGGTATAAAACTTAAGTGCAAAACCTCGTGGATCCCGCCAAGTATCTGGACTGCCAAGTTCACCAGCAACTGTTGAAAAGCGAGCTAACACTTCAGTTTCTGTATTAGGCTGAAAAACTGCAGCTTTGGTAAAAGCACTCATATCATGGGTGACTTTGAAATGACCAAAGGCGCCTGAACCTTTTGCGTGAGGCTGCCGCTCTGGGATCTTTTCTCGGTTAAAATTGGCCATTTGCTCAATGAGGTAGCTATCTTGCAATAAAATTGGCCCATCAGGTCCAACGGTTAACGATTGTTCGTCACTGTTGACACCTATTCCTGAATCCGTGGTGGTCGGTTTTTTATCTTGGTTTTGCATAACTTTCTCCTGATACAAAATATCTACTGAGGCATAATTTAATTAAATTATCCTGCTTTCTACCGAACAAAGTTGCCCGAGGATCACTGAGCGAGGGTTTGTTCAGTTTGCATCAATAATGGTAGAAAAGTTTGCTCAAAATACCAGCACCCTAAGGTGCTGGTATTGACTTTGGGAAGATGTGAAATGGGGTTTATTGTTTTATAAAACGAATATTGTCTATATAAAATAATCGGTTAGGCGTTTGCAATTCAAAATGCAATCTAACGTCCCCACTTTCAGGTCCGTCATTTAACTTGTCGGTTAAATCTGTGCCTTTAAACAATACTTGCACTTGTCCCCATTGATCGCCATTTTGCGCAAAATCATCAACCGGGCCTTTCCACCACCAAGTTTTACCAGCAACATGGGAAAACACTTGAACCCCTTTTGCTTTGTCACTTAAAAAAGCAGCGCCTCCACCGCCACCGCCACTTTTGATTTTAACCATCATGTTAAATGCATAAATAGCGTCTCTTTCAAAAGTGATTTGGCGGAATGCCGATTCAGGAAAGTACAAAGAGACCTTGCCTGAGTTAGAGTTAACACATAAGCCATAATCACCTTCGTAGGCAGCTTCTGCACAGACTTCTGCGGTGCCGGTATTTTTTTCTGGTGAGTTTATTAATAAAGGAGCAATGTCGCCAGATTCAAAATTCCAGTTGGTGTTGTACAATAAATTGGGGTTGTCAGTTAAGTTAACCTCAATTAATTGTTCAACGCTAGAGTCTTTAACTTTCGCTTTAATAATGGCACTGCCTTCTACTTTTGCAATGCCAGTTACTAAACCAGTGTCACTAACGGTGGCCGCGTTTGGGTTTGACGAAAACCATTCAATTGGGTTATCAAAGCCAAGTCCCTCAGGTAATAAGGCAGTACTTAGCTGAATTTGTGTCCCTTCACCCAAATCAATAAGATTGCCAGAGACAATTTGTTCTTGATAATAAATATCAAGCCCTAATGGTTCAGTCGGCTCTTCGATTGTATTAATTAGAATGTTTGCTTGGACTTCCCCATCAGCAGAAATCGCTGAAATAGTGGCTTGTGCGTTTGCTTTCACCGCGCTGACTAAACCTGTTTCAGAAACGGTGGCAACATCGGTTGCTGAGCTTTCCCAACTAACGGTTTTAAAAGTTGCTTTTTGTGGTAACACGGTAGCTGATAGCTGCAACGGGTAATCAATGGCAACATTGGCTTCGCTACCTTGTTGTATAACGATTTGTTCAACTTTATCTTCAGTCCCTGTAATAGTGACTTGGATATTGCGTAATACGGAATCGTCTGCGCCATTGTCAATTAAATAATCAAAATTATAAACTGCAGTCTCTTGATAGGCCAACAAGTTTTGCCACATGCTGGTATCTATCACTAAAAACTCTTCGCGTTTACGAATAGCGCCGTTAGGTAGGGCAGGACCTTGATATAAAGGATCGTCGTTTTCATCGGTGTCGTAATAATTTAGCTGTCTCGTGTAGATCACCCCATCGGCTTTTGGATTGCTGACGCCGTCTAATAAAGAAGCTTCTACGATCCCCTGTTCTTCAGTTAGGTCAATTTTTAACGGGCCATCAATAGTGACTGGCTCTGAAGCCAAGAAGTTTCCATTTCCTTCGTTTTTGTGGTCATCACAGGCGCTAAGTGTTGCGGCTATGGCAACTGTGAATAATAAATTTTTAATCATTTTTGTTGTCATAATGAATTCTCCTAGTTACCCCTTAAAAGTTAACTCGTACAGATGCACGATACATACGGCCAGTTTTGTATTCGGTTAACGTTCTTGATGTGTCGACATCGTTATCAAGCGCGTTGCCTTCATCCAAAATAGTGCCATCGTGCAGTTTCATAGAGGTTGAGGTAAAGAAGGTACGGGTCGTATCATCTGTTAAATTAAGTGCATGTAACGAAACGGAAATATCTTGACTCACTTTGTAATTAGCAGTGAAATCCAGTCGGTTTTTAGCGTCTTGCCATGAAGCCCCATTATCTAAACCACGGTTAACTAGCTGTATGCCGTTATAGCGATTTGCTAATCTAAGTTCTAGATCTTGATAGCCCCAAAATACGGTCATATTTGCACTGTGTTTTGGTGTATAAGGTTGTGGCAAGGATTTTAACTCGCGACCAGTTAATTCAGAGCCTTGAATCTGCAAAACTTCTGCGTCTGATTCAGATTCTGCATAGGTGTAGTTAAGCTCAGCGCCCAAACCTGCTAATGCACCCGGTAAAAAGTCGTAAGTTTGGCGGTAGTTAAACTCAATACCTTGCGTGGTGGCGCCAGAGGCATTCCGCCATACTTTGGCTTGAATGTCTTTACAACCGAGGCGAATACCGGCTTTCATTTGGTCAAACGCCATGCGGTGCGGCATACAGTTATAGCTTTCCGATACTTGATCGTAAGCCATCATGCTTTCATCTTTTGCGATTAGTACGTCCGCTATATCAAGTGTTTCTCGTTCATAATCGGTTCTAAAGTCGTTCCAATAAAAGGTATCAGTCACTTGTTCTTCTAGGTTTTTCATATCTTTCATAAAATAACCTAAAGACAGCATGCCGGTTTTATCAAAATACCATTCGATCGATAAATCTAAATTATTTGATTCTAATGGGGCTAGTTTAGGGTTAAACACCTCAACACGGTCAAAATCATTCCAAATCATTTCTTGCGCTTTAAAACCCGGCGCAATATGGTCCATAATCGGACGTGACATGGTTTTGGATACCGCAAAGCGACCAATTAGCTCATTTGAGAATAGATAATTTAAATTTAGGCTCGGTAATAAAATACTATAATTGTTTTCACCTGTATCGCTATAGACACGTCGGCTCATGGCATTGGGGTTAAGTGCTGCGACTTCTTCACCGTAAATTTCTTCAGCAAATTGATCTTGAGTTGATGTGTCGCCATGGCGGTAGTTTGACCACCAAGAGCGCCATGAGCCATTTGCCGTCGGATCATTTTGCACTATGTCTGTGACCATGCCATTTTCATCATAGTTAACTTCTAAGATTTGATTGGTCGTTTGGTTCCAATTAGTAAAGTTATGAGTGAGTGTATAGTCGTAACAAGGGTAATCTTCACTGGTTAAAAATTCGCC
The DNA here is from genome assembly GCF_000300815.1 of Gayadomonas joobiniege G7. Taxonomy (GTDB): domain Bacteria; phylum Pseudomonadota; class Gammaproteobacteria; order Enterobacterales; family Alteromonadaceae; genus Catenovulum; species Catenovulum joobiniege. The sequence goes on from NZ_AMRX01000008.1 coordinate 59,613, forward strand.
TTGGTTGCTGGCGTTTAATTCTGGACAAGCTGATAATTGTTCGTTGGCCAATTGTTTTATATAAATTAATTCACTGCCGTCCATCATTTCTGGGCCGCCAAAATATTCAATGGTTGGGTTACCTACCGAATGAACATCATCTTCAACGTACCTTAAACCGATATTACCGCGTAGTTTACTATCCAAAAATTCAAAGTTGAGTTTGGCGTATAAAGAGGTGGTATCCACTTGAATACGGCGGCTGCCACTATCATCTGTCGCTAGTTCAACATCGTCAATTGCAAATGCTTGTTCAAAAGCTTTGTCCGAATCAAGCATTAACCAACCATTCATAAATTCGTTGGAGTATTGCGGGTCATTTGCGACTAAACCGTCCATAAAATTGTCATAAGGAAAGTTTTCGCCCGATAAGATATTAACGACTGCAATATCCGCTGGTTTTTGGCCACGTATCGGTTGACCAGTCTCAGGATCAAATACAACCGTTTCTGTATTGTCGATAAAGCTATAAACAGTGCGTACATCTTTATCACGCTGTGAATATTTAACACCAAATTCGGCTTTGTTGAAATGATCTCCGTCCAGATCCCAATCTAAATCAACAAACAATGACTTATTGATGTCGGTCGTATTATTATCATATTTTGCCATATAACCGACATGTGACATATAAGGGTCTAATGGGTTAAAACCACCCGTCGCTTCATTCGATTGATTGTTATTAACACCGCCCGGTACATAGGTGAACGCACCCGTTGAAACGACCATTTGACATTTTCCAGACGTACAGTCATAACCTACGGGTTCTAATTGCTCGGTTGGGATTTTATCAAGCGCTTCTTGAGGTAATGAATTCCAGGTTGCGGTGCCAACATTTGAGTTAGGTAAAGATTCAAAATCAGTTTTTGAATAACCCGCTTTAACGTCTAAAGTAAGTGTATCTCCGATATATTGTTTAATTGCTAAAGAGGCAACTGAGTTTTCATTAATACTACCGCCAACACTGCGCGTAAATCCGCCATTACCAAAACGGTTTAATGATTTAGTGATTGTATGCGAATCTTGATTTACGACCCAATAATTAGGGCTGTCAGCTTGACCGTCTTCACTTTCGGTGTGGTTGAATTTTTGCTTATTACTCCAGAGATCGGGTACACGAACATTGATCGAATGATTGTCTGTATGAGATTCTGTTTTACTATAGTTTAAGTCAAGTTGAACGTCTGTTGTTGATGTGGGTAAAAATTGAAAACCACCGCTAACAGTAAGTCGATCTCGTGAGTTTTGATTAAGCCCATAGTTTAACGTTTTACGGATAATGGCTGAAGTATCTTCGCTGATTACTTCACCGGTTTTTGAATCAACGGCAGTGCCAGCCTGAATAGGGACGACTTGATATGGGGTTAACCAGTCGCCAGAAATTCTATCGGTGCGAGATTCTTGCGTTTCGTCGGCAACGGTAAGTGCAATACCAAATCGATCGTCAAAAAACTTTTCAGTAATAGTGCCTGAAATCTTTCTATCATATTCACCCGCATATTCATGATAGCGACCTTGAATGGATAAACTGCGACGATCTTTTTGCACATTCAAAGGTTTAACTGTGCGTAAAATAACATTAGCACCTAAAGAACCCTCATCATGATCGGCGCTGGGCGTTTTTACTACATCAATTGACGCTAGCATATCCGACGAAAAGGTGCTTAGATCCACGGCTTGGTCAGCAACTGGGTTAGCGCCATCACCATTTAAACCTGAGGTTAATGCAACCCCGTTAATGGAGACTTGGTTTAAGTTAGCACCTGCACCACGAACTGAGATACGTGTACCTTCGCCATCTGATTCTTGTACGGTAACACCTGTCACCCGAGATAAAGCATCCGCGATATTTTGGTCGGTCGACTTACCTATATCTTCGGCAAAAATTGAATCAACTATGGTATCTGAGTTTCGTTTTTGGCTAATGGCTTTTAAAATACTGCCTCTATACCCTTTAACTTCTATTTTTTCAATTTTTTCGTCACTCTTGTTTTCTTCAAGGTTTTCACGTTCTGTGTTTTCAGCCGCGTATAACGATTGGCTAGACAGAGCAGCGATCACCGCAAGATGGACAGGTTTGATAATTGGTTGTTTGACCATTTTTAACCCCATATTAGATGTGTAATTATATTTTAATTGTAAATTTCATAAATGAACTGGTGGATTGTATACAATTAAATATATTTTTAAAGGGGTTACACTATAAAAATGTGTAAAGATATAAAATTTATGTGTATATATTTCTAATATGTTGAAATTTAGAACAATGAATTTTAACTATGGAAACTCATTTTTCAAAAGGACGGATAATATTAGATGAGAATGTTCTTTTTTGAAATATTGTTTTTGTATATGTAAAAACGGCATGCCAGAAGCCAGCTAATGGCATGCCATTGTATTAAATGTCGATTACAACTTTACCTCTTGCTTTGCCACTGGAGAGGTGATCGTGGGCTTTACCGACCTCAGCTAATGTGAAACGCTGTTCATCTACTATTGGTTTAAGCGCACCTTGACCGACAATTGCTGCCAGATCTTTTAATATGGCTCCGTGGGTTTTACGATTTGCATTGTGTAACATAGGTATAAGCATAAAGATCACATGTAATGAAAGGCCCTTTAAGTGAGCTAAGCTCAGATCCAATGAGACTAAAGCGACGGTAGAGGCAACTTGACCATTTAACTTTGCAGCCTCAAAAGAGTTCAACATATTTTCGCCGCCAACAGAGTCAAAGACGATATCAAAACCTTGTCCGTTTGTGGCGCTCTGAACATAATCTTGAACAGATTGTGTTTTATAGTTGATACCTTTAGCACCTAGGGATTCAATCAGTTGAATTTGCTCATCTCCACCGCCAGTTGAAAAAACTTGTGCTCCCCAGTGTTTTGCAAGTTGAATGGCAATATGACCAACACCGCCTGAACCGCCATGCACTAATACGGACTTATTCGCCGCGATCTGGCTGCGCTGTAAACCTTCATAAGCCGTAATGCCGACTAATGGTATTGCTGCGGCTTCTCGCATAGATAACCGTGTTGGTTTATGAGCAATTAAATCCGCATCTGCATTGATATATTCAGTCAGTGTGCCTGGTAAATTGGCTAAACCACCAGCACAACCATATACCTGATCGCCAACCTGAAATTGCTCAACCCCTTCGCCAACGGCTTCAACCGTGCCGGCAAAGTCCATTCCTAAAATGGCGGGCAACGCAGGGGATAATGGCAAACTTTCGCCCATTTCTCTGATCATGGTATCCACTGTATTGACACTGGTCGCGGCGATTTTTACCAACACATGTCCCGCTTTAATCTCTGGTTTTTCTACCTCAGCGGATTCAAATACTGAGCTGTCACCAAAACTTTTAATTATCATTGCTTTCATTTGTTATTCCTCAGGTTTGCTAAATTGGATACCAATTTACACTAAGCTAGTTTTTTAAGAACCTGGGATGTAGATAATCAGTTTCAAAAAATTATTGAAAGATTGTTGACGGTTAAAAAAATTAGTTGCCGTTTTGCAGGGCAGATTGCACTGTGACCGAACAATGGGCAGTTTAAAAGAAAGGTTAATATTGCTAGCAATAAGTTAATTTTTATATCCTTTATAAAATTTCATAAATACCAAAATTGCTAGCAACCTGCGGAATCATTGTTACCAATCACTACATTTGTTCGTTTTATATTTTAACATTTGTCTTGTATTTGTTTTTTGGCCTGTTGTTTGCTTTAACGATTTAGACATCAACAAACACGGAAAATAAAAATATGAAAAAACATCTATTAAGTTTAACCGCAGTGGCTTTGTTGCAGGCCTGTAATAGCAGTGATTCGGATCCTGCTGGGGAAACCATGAACCCAGAACCTATTGATATTTCTGAAATCACTATTGCTGGAATCCATTCAGCAATTGAAAGCGGTGAGGCTACCTGTGAAAGTATTATTGAACAATATGTTGAACGTAATAATGCGCTCAACAAAGAAGGCCCTGCTTTAAATGCGGTTATCACCTTAAACGATAAAGCTATCGAGCAGGCGATTGCATTAGATGAAGCATATGCCGAAGAAGGGCTGACTGGTAAAATGCACTGTGTGCCTGTTACCCTTAAAGATAACGTAAATACAAAAGATTTGCCGACCACAGGTGGGGCTATTGCTGGGGCACAGCCAGATTATGATGCTTTTATCACTCAGCGTATTTTAGCCGAGGGCGGTATCATTATTAGTAAAGCGAACCTGCACGAATACGCTTTGGGTTATGGCGGTGGCAGTACTTTAGGTGGGCAAGCTAAAAACGTATACGATATTAGCAAAGGGCCGGGTGGTTCCTCATCTGGTACAGCAACCGCTGTTTCTGCAAATATGGCCGTTGTTGGCATAGGAACAGACACAGGGGGCTCTATTCGTGTACCTTCTTCAGTACAAGGTTTAGTGGGTATCCGACCCTCAATGCGCTTAGTTTCGCAAAACGGTATTATGCCACTTGCACCTTTCCAAGACACCGCTGGGCCGATTTGTCGAACGGTTGCAGATTGTGCTGTGTTTTTAGATGTACTAACTGGTTATGACGAAGCTAAGGACAGTGGTCAACGGCAGGAATTTGCAAAAATAGCACCATTAATTACCAATGAAGCACAATATAAAGCCATTACCAATGTGCCAGAAAATGGTTACAAGTTAGATGCTGATGCGCTCGAAGGCGCTCGTATTGGTGTTGTTCGAGATATGTTTGCACCGGGTGACACACCAGAGCAATTAGAAGTAAATCGTTTAATGGAAAACGCAATCGAAAACATGAAAGCCATGGGTGCTGTTATTGTTGAAGTTGATATTCCAGATTTAGATTATATTGTTTCACGTTATTACAGTTTGTCTCGTTATGAATTTGAAACGAGTCTTGAAGATTATTTATTAAGCTGGCCGTCTGATATCGATAATCACCCAACCACTATGGCTGATTTATATAACCAAGGTATGTATACAGACGGTTTGTATTTTAATAGTTCATACGAAAGCCGCTATTTAAACTTAGACGATCCTTGGGAAGAAGAAGAATATTTAACGGTTATTAATGAGCGCCCTGATTATGTACGTAGCCGAATCACACAAACTCTGGATCAGACAGATGAATTGGGTAATTCATTAGCAGAACCACTAGATGTCATTATTTATCCAAGTATTTTAGGTCTAGCTGGCGAGCTAGGACGATCACCAACTACCTCAGGTACCAATAACAGATTAAGCCCATTTAGTGGTTATCCTGCGATCACTCTACCTGTTGGTTACAGTGATATCGAAGGCACTTTACCATTACCAGTTGGCTTGGAGATGTTAGCACGTGAATTTGACGAAGCGACTTTGATCAAATTGGCTCATTCATACGAATCGCATTATTCAGCGCGTATTGAACCTGAGTTTTTATCTTCAGAAACTTTATCAACAAGTGCTAAAACTATCTCAGCACGGTCTTATGTAGAGTATGGTCTGCCAGAAGAAAACTAATGGTTTGAACCAATCATAATTAAAATGGTGAGATAACTAAAAAAGCTAAACAACCAGGTTGTTTAGCTTTTTTATTAATGGGTCAATCTCGTTTTCAGCTGGCTTAAAAGATATTAAATAATCATCGGCGCTAAACGTTTGCTGTGTTAAATTAGTGGCTTGTCGCTTTATCGATTGCCGAAAAACTCGATGATACCACTAGAAACCCTGCTCGTATTTATTACCGCATCATTTGCTTTAGCCCTTGTCCCAGGCCCAGATAATATCTTTGTCTTAACTCAGTCGGTATTGTATGGCCGTCGCGCCGGTTTGTTCGTCAACGCGGGTTTGTGCACTGGGTTGTTATTTCATACCGCATTAGTCACCTTGGGTGTTGCGGCTTTATTGCAGGCGTCACCATTGGCGTTTAATTTAATAAAAACCGTTGGCGCGCTCTATCTGCTGTATTTAGCATGGCAGGCTTGGCACGCACACCCTAGCTTGTCAGTGGGCAAGCAAAGTCGTACTTTGCCGAAGCGCGCGCTATATTTTCGTGGACTGATGATGAATATGAGTAACCCTAAAGTAGCGATTTTTTTTATCGCGTTTTTACCTCAGTTTAGCGATCCTGAATCCGGCTCAGTTTTTTTGCAAATGGCCATGCTGGGTGTTTTGTTTATGTTGGCCACCTTGATTATTTTTTCTGCAATTGCGTGGGCAGGCGAGTTATTGGCTAGAGGCTTTATTCATTCAGTCAAGGCACAGCGAGTACTGAATCGATTTGCCGCTGCTATTTTTGCCACTTTGGCGATTAGGCTACTGTTTATAGAACTTTAAGCTGGGCTGATTAACAAAATTTCAAAACACAAGCTTGTGGTTAATCAGTATAATGATGGTTTTGTGTCGCTATTGGTTTTACATGTCAAACCTTCAACTTACTTCTTCGTTTTATCGGTTTTTGGCTGGCCGTGCATTATTCAGCCTAGTTGAGTCAGTGCTCTTGGTCGCGGTGGGCTGGCACTTGTATCAGCAAACCGGCGACCCCTTTGACTTAGCGCTGGTTGGTCTGTTCCAAATAACGCCGGTTCTGGCTTTATTTTTAGTCACTGGCTGGGTGGTTGATCATGTCTCGCGGAAAAAAATCTTAGTTTATGGTGCCGCAATGCAAAGCTGTATTTTGTTGGCGATCGCTTTTGTGATGAATGCGGCGAGTTTTGATAAATGGCAGTTATTATTACTGTTAAGTGCCGCTGGTGCTGTTAAAGCTTTTATGTCGCCCACTATTCAAGCCGCGCTGGTTAATATTGTTGAATCTAAACGATTAAATAAAGCCATCGCTATCAGTAGCACTGTGTGGAATTTAGCGACTACACTAGGGCCTTTTATTGCTGGGATTTTAGTGGCTTGGATAGCTTACGATACCTATTGGCTGTTGGTGGTTGGATCGCTTTTAACATTGATTAGCTTTATTAGCTTACCTGCAATACCAGCCAGTAACAAGGTCGCACGTTCTTGGGCTGTGATGCTGGGTGGTTTTACATTTTTGCGCCGAAATCCCATTGTTTTTGGCTGTTTATTATTAGATTTATTAATGGTGTTATTAGGCAGTGTGGTTGCTTTGTTACCCATATATGCCGCGGATATTCTAAAAGTAGGTGCTGAAGGTTTAGGTTTATTGCGGGCCATGCCTGCGGTTGGCGCTGTGGTGATAGGCGTCTATTTGGCTCGTTATAAAAGTGATTTTGCGCATACGGGTTACACATTATTTATTGCGCTGGTGGTTTTCGCTATGTCTATTTTGATGTTTTCGTTTGCGACTACCTTATGGCTTGCCGCGGTCTCGTTATTTATCTACGGCGCATCAGACATGTTTAGTGTGGTGATAAGGGGGGCTGTCGTTCAGCATCATACGCCCGATGAGCTAAGAGGTAGAGTCAGTGCGGTTAACTCGATTTTTATCGCTAGTTCAAACCAGTTAGGAGATTTTAGGGCTGGCAGTGTTGCAGCAGCCGGTGGTGCTGTTAACGCAGCAATTTGGGGTGGCATAAGTGCATTGTTAGTGGCAGTTTGGGGAGCTTATTATTTTAAAGATTTGCGTAAATTAAAATCCAGCCAAACCGCAAACCATTAGCCCTAATTAATTAAAATAATGGGCTAATCTTTGATATTTATTTTTAATATGTTCAATTAAGGTTTTGGTTTTAAGCGGCAGATGTTTAGTGTTTGGATACACAGCATAAACCCCTTGTTTTTTAGCCACCTGTGAAGGAAATAAGAGGCTTAATTTGTGATCGCGAAGATCTTCATGCACTAAACAGCGGGGTAAATACGCAATACCATAACCGGCTAATACAGCTTTACGAAGAGCCGCAGCGTTGTTTGTCGAAAATGAGCCGTTAACTCGAATCGAATATGTATGCTGACCGTCTTTAAATGCCCATTCATTTGCGCCAGAACTCTGATAAGCGTATTTTAAACAATTATGCTGTAAAAGATCTTTAGGTGTCTTGGGGGACGGGTGATTTTGCAGATAGCTTGTTGATGCACATACCACCCATTGTGAATCAATAATATGACGGGCAATTAAACTTGAATCTGTTAGGTGCCCAGTACGGATCACAAGATCATAACCTTCTTCTATCAGATCGACAAAACGATTATCAAGCGACATATCAACAGTTAAACCTTGGTGCAGCTGGCAAAATTCTGCGACTGCTTCGGCTAATAACAAATCACCAGAAATTGTTGGCACAGACATTTTTATATGTCCAGTGATGCAAGTCTCTAAATTCGAGACGCTGGCAAACGCTTCTATGGCAGCCTGATTGACGTTTTTTGCACCTTGCGTCAACAGCCGCCCAGCTTCAGTGACGGTCAACTTGCGCGTTGTCCGATACAGTAGCTGTACGCCCAATTCAGCTTCTAACCGTGCAATACGTTTACTGACCACTGAGTTGCTTACTTGGTTGATTTCGGCGGCTTTACTAAAACTGCCAAGTTCAACCACCTGAGAAAATAGAATTAAATCGTCAGCTTGCATATTATGTAACTTTTAGAAATAGTGTTTTTCATTATTTCTATTTATTGACAAAAAATAAAGCAGTAAAGTTAAAAAATCATAAATATTAATTGTCTGGTACGCAAAAATGATTATTTCAGCTTCAACTGACTATCGCAAAGCGGCTCAAGCCAAGTTACCACCGTTTTTATTTCATTATATTGATGGTGGATCGTACGGCGAACATACGTTAAAACATAATACGAGTGATTTAGCCGATATCGCGCTGAAGCAGCGTGTTTTAAAAAATATGTCTGAATTAGATCTGTCGACTGAATTGTTTGGCGAAGAACTGTCACTTCCTATGGTGTTAGCCCCCGTGGGTTTAACGGGCATGTATGCACGCCGCGGTGAAGTGCAAGCAGCGAAAGCGGCTGAGAACAAAGGCATTCCTTTTTGTATGTCTACGGTTTCTGTTTGCCCTATTGAAGAAGTCGTGCCAACAATCGATCGTAAAATGTGGTTTCAGTTGTACGTATTACGTGATCGCGGTTTCATGAAAAACGTGTTAGAGCGGGCAAAAGCCGCGGGGGTAAAAACGCTTGTTTTTACGGTTGATATGCCAGTACCAGGTGCTAGGTATCGCGATATGCATTCTGGTATGAGTGGGCCGAATGCGGCGATGCGTCGCGTTTTACAGGCAATGACACATCCTTCTTGGGCACTCGATGTTGGTTTGTTGGGTAAACCGCACGATTTGGGTAATATTTCAACTTATCGCGGAGAGCCAACTAAACTAGAAGATTATATCGGCTGGTTAGGAAAAAACTTTGATCCTTCGATTTCTTGGCAAGATCTTGAATGGATCCGTGATTTTTGGGATGGTCCCATGATCATCAAAGGGATTTTAGATGCTGAAGATGCAAAAGATGCCGTTCGTTTTGGTGCCGATGGCATTGTCGTTTCGAACCATGGCGGTCGCCAATTAGATGGTGTTTTGTCTTCAGTAAAAGCCTTGCCAGATATTGCCGATGCGGTAAAAGGTGATATAAAAATTTTAGTTGATTCTGGTATACGGACTGGCTTGGATGTAGTGCGGATGATCGCGCTAGGTGCGGACTGTACCTTATTAGGGCGCTCGTATATTTATGCGCTGGCCGCTGCGGGGCAAAAAGGGGTTGAAAATTTATTGGATCTCTACCAAAAAGAAATGCGTGTTGCTATGACACTGACAGGTGCGAAAAATTTATCTGAATTAAATCAAGATGCGTTAATTCAACACAATAAATAATTGCGGTTTTTGGCGGTTGCATTGTTTTATTTTTAGTAAAATTAAATTAATAACAGAGTAATAAAATTTCATGAAAATAAACGTGTTATTGAGCAGCCTAGTGCTGCTGACCGCCAATGTTAGTGGTACCCTGAGTGCGCATGAACATGGTCATACACAAGCAAAAGACCTAAGCAAACCGAACGTTATTTATATTTTATCTGATGATACCGGCTACGGTGATTTAGGAAGCTACAATCCTAACTCAAAAATACCAACACCGAATTTAGATAAAATGGCGGCTCAAGGGATCAGGTTCACCGACGCTCATTCGCCATCTTCAGTTTGTACGCCCACTCGGTATAGTGTTTTAACTGGGCGATACGCTTGGCGAAGCCGATTGAAAAAAGGGGTCCTATGGGGATATGATCCTGCGTTAATTGAAGATGGAAGGGAAACTCTAGCCTCGTTACTTAAACGTAGCGGTTATAATACGGTTGGTATCGGCAAATGGCATTTAGGATTAGGTGATCGTAAAAAGACGGATTACACGCAGCCATTAAGACCTGGTCCAGTCGACAATGGCTTTGATTATTATTATGGTATTCCAGCGTCTTTAGACATGTCACCGTATGTGTATTTTGAAAATGATAAAGTGGTAGAGCCACTTAGTAAAAAAATTGCAACGCATGGCAAACCAAGAGGTCAAGGGTTTTACGACGGAGAAGGGTATTGGCGCGGAGGCGCTATATCGGAAAACTTTAAACATATAGATGTAGTGCCGCATTTTACCGAAAAAGCAGCAAATTATATTAAGTCGCAAAAAGACAGCGATAAACCTTTCTTTTTATTTTTTCCTGTGCCAGCTCCGCATCAACCTTGGTTGCCAACCGACGAATTTAAAGGTAAAAGCCAAGTAGGTGCGTATGGTGATTTTATTAATCAAATGGACGCGTCAATCGGTCAATTAATGGCTGCTTTAGACGATGCGGAACTAACTCAAAATACCATTATAGTGTTTACCAGTGATAATGGTTCTCACTGGTACGAGCACGACACCAAAAAATATGGTCACTCGGCAAACTATATCTATCGCGGCCTGAAAGGCGGTGTATATGAGGGCGGACATAGGGTACCTTTTATTGTGCAGTGGCCTGCGGCGATCCCGGCTGGGCAGGTTTCAGATCAATTAGTTAATTTAACCGATTTTATGGCCACTTTGGCTGATATTACAGGAACTCAGTTAGCTGAAGATGCTGGCGAGGATAGCGTCAGTTTGTTGCCGATTTTAACGGGAAAACAAGCAGACAAACCAGTCCGTGAATCAACTATAGTGCACTCAGTATCTGGCATGTTTGCGATCTTAAAAGGGCCTTGGAAACTTATTGATGGTGCCACCTCAGGCGGATTTGGTGCTGGTAAACAAGATACAAAAAACTTGCCACCGATTCAGCTGTTCAATTTAGATAAAGATCCGTCGGAAACAACTAATGTTTACGACAAACATCCAAAAATTGTTAAAGAGTTATTATCAGATTTAGAGCGGATTAAAAACCAATCTTAGCTGCTAATTACCAATAACGATTAACCTTCTTCTAAACAGAGACAGGGACGTCTTTTTCCGTCAGATATTTGGTCAAAATGATGAAACTATTATCAAAAAAACGACTATCAAAACAGGTCAAAATTTTGTCTGTGTGTGCGCTTGGTTTTAGCAGTGTTTTTGCGCAATTTTTAGCACCCGCAGCAGCAAGTCAAGTTAAGCCCAATGTCATTGTAATATTTACCGATGATCAAGGGTGGGAAGATGTTGGTATTTATGGTGGTGACCATGTACTTACGCCTAATTTGGATCAAATGGCAAAAGAAGGTATTCAGCTGACCGATTTTTATGCCCCAGCCCCTTTGTGTTCGCCATCAAGAGCTGCGTTAATGACGGGGTCTTATCCGAGACGTGTTAATATGGCGACCGGATCCAATTTTCCCGTATTATTGGCCGGTGATGCTAAAGGGCTCAATCCAGCCGAAGTGACGATTGCCGAAATTATGCAGCAGGCCGGTTATGCGACAGGCATGTTCGGGAAATGGCATCTGGGTGATCAACCCAGTTTTTTACCAACCAAGCAGGGTTTTAAAGAGTTTTTTGGTTTGCCATATAGTCATGATATTTGGCCAAAACACCATCGACAGGAACACTTTAAGTTTCCGGATTTACCATTGTTAGACGGTGAGACCGTTATTGAATTAAATCCAGATCCACGCCAGTTAACCCGTCGTTTTACCGCCCGTGCGATTGATTTTATTAAGCGCCACAAAGATCAACCTTTTTTTCTTTATATGCCACAGCCGATGCCGCATGGTCCCTTATATGTATCGCCAGAGTTTACTGAGGGCGAGGGGCAAATGAGCATTCAAAAATTTGGTTTTACTGAAAAAGAGCTTAAAAAACGTAACCGAAAAGCGACTTATCCTTTAGTTGTTGCTGAATTAGACCATTCAGTTGGGCAAATTTTAAATACGCTTAAAACCTTAGGGATAGACCAAAAAACTCTGGTTATTTTCAGTTCAGATAATGGCCCTTCTGGACGCAAAAACTCTGACGGTACTGACCGGTTGTTAGCTGGCCATAAAACACAGACGTTAGAAGGTGGTATGCGGGTCCCGACTATTGCGCGTTGGCCCGGTAAAATTCCTGCCGGACAAGTGTCAAATGAAGTGGCGACACTAATGGATATCTTACCTACAGCTGCATATTTAGCAGGTGCCAGCTTGCCAACCGATAGAGTCCTTGATGGTAAAAATATTTGGCCGCTTTTATCCGGCCAGCAAGGGGCAAAATCGCCATATGAAGCTTTTTTTTATCACCGCGAAAATACTATAGAAGCGGTACGCGTTGGGGTTTGGAAGTTAGCAATAAAAGGCCAGCGCCCCGGGTTATACAATTTGTCTGAAGATCCATCTGAAAAGCAAAATGTGGCAAAAGATTACCCAAATAAAGTTATTGAATTAACCAAAAAAATTAATGAATTTAAACAAAATTTACAAATAAATGACGATGAGAGTTGCGGAAAGTGTCGACCCGCTGGTTATGTAGATGTCCCTGTTAATTTAATGTTTCAAAAATAACAAGGGACAGGCTGATTGTTCAGCTGAAGTTGACTAGTAGGAAATAAATGTTCACTCAGCGGACCAGCACTTTAATGATGATAATGCTGTAGTTAAATCGTGAATTATTTAACTTATCGTTAAGGTATACATAATTATTTTGGGGAATTAGCATGCGTAGCTATCGATATCCAGTTCTAAAACCGATAATTGGACGTTTAAATACTCTGTATAATAAATCTATCCTTCTGATTCTATTCAGTGTGTTCGGTTTATATAGTCAAACCGCCAATGCCGCAGGTGAGGGCATTGAGCCACCACCAGGTAACTGGACCTATTGTGCAACAGCACAGCAAGATTGTACTTTTGATGGCACTAAACAAGTGGCGTTTGGTTTAGATGGTAAATTCAACTATCAAGTGCATAGTGATGAGGTGTATTGCCATCCGTCAGTTTTTGGTGATCCTAAACCTGGCGTTCGAAAACATTGTTGGATCCGCAATGATATCTCTCATTTAACACCGCCGGCTGGTTTAAATTGGCAGTATTGCAGCCAGGAACAAACTGAATGTACATTCAGTGGCGAATATTCAGTAGCCTATGGTCGGGATGGACAGTTTAACATAGAAACTCATACCGATGGCGTGACTTGCGACAATAACGAATTTGGTGATGCTGCGCCAGGCAAATACAAACATTGCTGGGTTCGACCTGCGGGTACAGTTGATCCAGTTGGCCCAGAGGGAGACGATTGGGTTATTTGTGGCGGCGAAAACGCGACCTGCTATTTTAATGGTTATGCCGAAGTTGCTTATGGCCGACAAGGCAGCTTAGTTTATGGTACTTATTATAATGAAGTGGCATGTACCAATGCCGAGTTTGGCGATCCTGCGCCCGGTAAAGCAAAATATTGCTGGTTTAAAGAGGTCGATGTTGATAATACTGTGACACTAGACTTAGCCAATCCCGGTCAAGAGATCACCTTGATGGGTTCTGATATGGAACGTTCTCAGTTTTTTTTAAATAATGCTGCGAACTCACAAGAAATTTCTGATTGGGTATTTAAAGATATTCCATTTGATTACGCGCGCGTATCTTATGATAGAAAACAAGAATTGGTTGAAGGCGAGCCAAATCATGCGTTTTATGACCGTGCCATTTTGTCGATGAAAATGGTGCAGCAATCCAACCCTAATGTAAAGTTCTGGGCCACTTTAAAATCCGATTATGATGGTTATGGTACGGTGAATAATTTGCCTGATTGGGCATATACAGGCGGTGGTTATAACGGTGGCAGCTATGATCCAGAAGCATTAAATGTTGAAAAATATGCCCGTTTTTTAGCTGATTATTTGAAGATCATGAGTGATAATGGCGTTCCTATCAGTGTATTAAGTGTCGTAAAAGAGTGGACACAAGTCGTTTCATCGGAAAAAGAAATTGCTGTCATCGAAGAAATTAAGCGTTTATTAACGACCAGTGATTATATCGGTGTACCTGAACCAGAATTTTCTGGACCTTCCACATGGGGCACTAAACAAGCACTTAACGTATTACGACAGTATATTGCGCAAGACAAAGTGTCTTTGTTCAAAGGCATTTCTACTCACGCTTATGACGGTGCGGCTGAATCAGTATGGAAAGACCTAGTAACTGAAGCGAACGCAGTGGGCCTCGATGTTTGGCATACAGAAACAGGGTTAGGCACAGGACCTACTTCAGGTGTTGAACTGGATATAAATGCACCTATTAATCGTTTTTCAAGCCGAGCTAGATGGTATCGCGCTGGAATGCAAGGTGAGCTCTTTTTTGAACCTTGGTCACGCGGGGTTAACCGTGAAACTCGCATGATTTATTTTAAAAATGGTCAAGTGGGACAAAAATACCGAGCTTATTACATTATGAAATTGTTCGGCAATAACGCGCCTGAAGGATCTCAATATATCCCAACCCAGCTGACAGGTTTAGCTGAAACGGATGCGATGGCGTTTAGAAACGGCAATAAAGTGATTTTATGGTTAATGAATGGCGCTGAAATTGCTCATACAGATACCACTTTCTATTTTAATGGTGAAGCATTAAGTAGTGATCAGATTGAACAGGTAACTTGGACAAATGATACCACGGCTGAAGGTTTATCTTCATCTTACGGATCAACAGATTCAAGTACTTTGGAAACTGTCATTGAGCCTAAATCAGTCAATGCGTACATTTTTACCCTATACGAAGCAGTCGCTGGCGATTTAGATGAGGATGGTGAAGTTACACAAGCAGATATAAGTGCTTTTATCAGCGTAATGGGTACAAAAGAAGGGGATGCCGAATTTAATGCAGCCGCCGATTTTGATGCCGATGGCCTAATTTCGCGTCGAGATTACAGTTACATCTATAATTTATATCGTTCACGTTAGTCACTCAACCAAGATGGCTGTGTAAATCACAGCCATCATCATTTTGAAACCTTATTATGAACACCTTAAATACTCTTTTTGACAAGCCCATGAGAAAACTCTTTTTACCGAGAGCTTTAGTTTTAACCACTACCTTGGTTACATTGAATACTGCTTTGGCCGGTTCCTTGGAACAATCAAATGCTCAACCATCAAAACTTTATTTTAATGCCCCGGCGCAGGTTGATATAAAACCTAAAGCGAATGATGATGCTAAAACTCGTGGTAAAACCTTTATGGGTGAAGCTTTGGCGCTAGGCAATGGGCGTTTGGGCGTTATGTTTTCAGGAGGCGTAGAAGCCGAATATCTAGTGATGAATGAAATCACCTTATGGATGAATAGCGTTCGGGGTTTAGATAAAACCGCACAATCAGGTACGCGAATTGGCGCTTATAAACATCTAGATACTGTTCGAAAAGCAGCCCGTGAACGTCATTTTGGCCGTCGTAACGACTCAGTAGAAGCATTGGGCAGTAAATATCTAGCAACGCAAAAGCCTTTAGGTAATTATGCACCTTTTGCTGATTTAAAAATTCAAACTGGCCATAGAATAGATGAAAGTAAAAATTATCGTCGTGAGTTAGATATACAATCTGGTATCGGTCGCGTTTTTTATCAAATAGACGGTGTAAACTATCAGCGTGAATATTTTTGTAGTCATCCGGATGATCTATGTGTAGCAAAGTTTACCGCTGACCGAAATGCCCTCAATTTAACCGTTAGCGCCTACACAGCTCATCAAAATTACCAGGTTACCAGCCAAGAGAATCAGCTCACGTTATTGGGCCATTCCCCGATGCAAGCTGGTAAAGACATAGAGTTTAGCCAAACCGCACAGATTATCCATAAAGACGGACAAATAACTCAATTAAAGGATAAACTGAAAATAAATAATGCTTCGGAAGTGATTTTTTATATTTCTGGTTTTACCGATTATTTACCGAACTATCCAAATTTTAACGGCCGCGATCACCTTGCAGAGAATAAACAAACCTTATCGGCAGCGGTTAATAAAGGCTATGAGCAAGTTAAAAAAGATCATCAATCAGACTTTAGCGGGTTAATGGATAGAGTTTCATTAAACTTAATGGCGGATTCAAAGCCCATTTCGACTGTTCAACTGGCTGCGCATGGCGATCCTTTATTTTTATACAAATTGTATTTTGATTATGCGCGCTATTTACATATTAGCTCATCGAGAGATGCGCCTGTACCGAGCAATTTACAAGGCCTGTGGAATACACTTGAAGCACCGCCATGGCGTTCGGATTACCACACAGATATTAATATTCAAATGAATTATTGGTTAGCTGAAACCACTAACTTAAGTGAAACCTTCACCCCCTTTTTGCGTTGGTTAGACGTGGTTGCTGAATCAGGTCGTTATACAGCCGCGGAAACGTTTGGCGTAAATAAAGGCTGGAGCATAGGTTTAAACGGTAATGTTTACGGCTTTACTGCACAAAACGAACATGGTCGGCGTATGCAGCAGGGCGGGCACTGGGTGGCCCAGCATTTGTTTGAGCATTATGCATTTAACCCGAATCTTAAATACTTGCAGCAGGCCTACCCAATTTTAAAAGGGGCTTGCGACTTTTTTGCCGGACACCTGGCTCCCTGGAAAGATGGTAGTTTATTGGTATATCCAACCTGGTCACCAGAAAATCACTTTTTAGACAAACAGTACGGGCGTTTAAATAAACAAGCTTGGGGCGCCAGTTACGACCAACAGTTGTTAGTTAATCTATTTACTGATTGTATTCAAAGCGCGCTAATCCTAAATACAGATCAGAAGGCACAAAATCTGTGGCGACAACTGATAGCGAAATTAACACCACAAAAAATTAACGCCGATGGGGTGATCCAAGAGTGGCCAGAAAATTATGACGATCCAGAAAATACTCACCGTCATTTATCTCATTTAATTGCGCTACACCCTGGCCGTGATTTTTCACCCTTGACCACACCTGAACTTGCTCGCGCCAGTAAAAAGGTGCTGATAAATCGCGAGTTGCGGGGATTTTGGGCCGGTGCTTGGCGCGCTGCGCTTTGGGCACGATTAAGAGACGGGGACCAAGCACTCAGTTATTACCATGATGTGGTCTATAAAATGGACGCGATCAATTTATTTAATGGTGATCCTTGGCAAATAGATGCTAATCTAGGCGCTGGTGCTGCCGTTGCTGAAATGTTATTGCAGAGTCATTTACGCAGTATAGATCCAAAAGCCAAAAGCATCAAAGATGCCGCTTTTGTTGCTTATAAAGCCGACCCGAATAATGCGGGTGACTATGTCCCGGTATCACCGCCAGAATCATTGGCGGATGCTCCGTACATCCTTGATTTGCTGCCAGCGCTGCCGTCGCAATGGGCAAAGGGATCAGTAAAGGGTTTAAAAGCCAGAGGTGGCTTTGTTGTTGATCTAACTTGGCGTGATCAGCAATTGACAGAAGCTCGGATTAGCGCGTCTCAAGACGGGGCATTTAGGCTGTATCATAACGGGTTTTTATCTAAAACCCTGCAGTTAGAAAAAGGAGAGGTTTATATATACAAACCTTAGGCGCTCGTTTGTGATTTAAATAAATACAGGTCCTTTTGTTTTATTGCTGAGTCAACATTTAATTTTATTTTTGTTTACAATTTTAAATTTAAATGTATACAATCATATGTATGATGAGTTATTAAGTGATAAAACTAAAAGGTACCTTATGAGCTTTCAATTTAATCAAATTGCCGGTGCACTTGCTGTGTTAGGCTGGCTAACGGCCTGTAGTGACCCGAATACGGATAACAATAACAGCCAAGCGAGTGAAACGGCACAAAGCACCTCTAAACCCCCTGTCTCGGTGATAAACGCTGAGCCGTCGTCAAATGATGCACTTGTCCAAGTGGTAGATTTTGAAAACCTTGATAAACAAGCAATAGCGCTAACTAATGTCAGCGGCCAGCGAGTCTCTGCGCTTGGTGTTAGCGAAGGAAAGTATGCTTATCAGCTTACGTTTGATGCGTCCGAGCCTGAACATGAAGCCGTCATCAAAGCCAAAACTAAATGGGATTGGAGTAAGCTGGGTAATATTAATTTGGCGTTAGATATTAATAATCCGAAAGAGGTCTCGGCTTTTATTTATCTTGTTGTCATTGATCATTCCGGCAAATCACACCGCCGTGGTATTAGTATCCCAGCCAATAGCACTGCAACCTATTATGCTTTATTAAAAGGTCCACAACTTGATTTAGATAGCGGCTTACGCGAAGACCCTAAATCTTGGCCATCTGATGACAAAAAAATGTTTTGGTTAAATGGCAATAAACAGTTAGATTTAGCCAATGTTAAAGCGATTAAAATTGAAATGGGATCGACTTCCGAAGATAAAACCATTGTTGTTGATAACATTAGAATCCGTCAAAACCCAAGTTTTAATACTGCGTATCTGGAAGGGCTTGCCGATAAGTTTGGTCAAAATGCAAAATTTGAATTTGCCGAAAAAGTTAAAAGTGATAGCCATATTAAAGCCCTTGCAGAAGCTGAAATTGCACAGCTAAATAAAGAAGGCCCGATGGCAGATAGGACTGAGTACGGAGGGTGGAAAAGTGGCCCTAGATTAGAAGCGACAGGGTATTTTAGAACTGAAAAATATAAAGGTAAATGGTGGATTGTTGACCCTGAAGGGGCATTATTCTTTTCATCTGCGTTGGCAAATATACGTATCGCAAATACCACTACTTTAACGGGTATTGACTTTAAAGATGATTCAGTCAGGTATCGAGATCCAGAAGATGTTACACCAGAAGACTCATTGGGGATCCGGCCTGTCTCCAAAGCGGCTCAAAAAACACGTTACATCGCCTCAGAGGTTAGACATAAGATGTTTAACGAGTTACCGGATTATGATGACCCTCTGGCCAATCATTATAGTTACCGAAGATCAACTCACAAAGGCCCATTACCACATGGTGAAACATTTAGTTTTTATCAAGCTAACTTAGAGCGTCGCTATGGTGAGACTTACCCAGATTCATATCTAGATACTTGGCGAGACGTAACCATAAAAAGGTTTAAAAATTGGGGATTCACATCAACCGGTAACTGGACAGACGCAAGTTATTATCAAATGAATAGAATCCCATATTTTGCAAATGGTTGGATCATTGGCGACTATAAAACGGTTGAATCTGGCGGTTATGTTTGGTCCCCCATGCCAGATCCTTTTGATCCTGAGTTTAAACGCAGAGCAGAATTAACCACGCAAGTAATAGCAGAAGAAGTCAAAAATAATCCTTGGTGTATCGGTGTATTTGTCGACAACGAAAAAAGCTGGGGCAATGTCAATAATGTTAAATCGCATTACAGCATTCCAATGAATACCATGGGCTTAAAAGATTCAGAAAGCCCCACCAAAGCGGTATTTACTGGACTATTGAAAGACAAATATGCTGACATAAAAGCGTTAAACAAAGCATGGGAAACCGCGTATGACTCTTGGCAAGTGGTGGAACAAGGCGTTGAAATCAAGCATTTAAATGATGCGGTTTTGGCTGATATGTCCTCTATGTTATACACCTACGCAGAGCAGTATTTTAAAATTGTCCATGATGCGTTAGAAAAAGTATTGCCAAATCATATGTATATGGGCGTTCGTTTAACCATGTGGGGTAAAAATCCAGAGGTGATTCAAGCGTCTAAAAAATACGTGGACATTATGAGTTACAACTCGTACCGCGAAATTTTGCATGAAAAAGATTGGGCTTATCTAGCTAAATACGATAAACCTTCGATTATTGGTGAGTTTCATATGGGCGCAAACAGTGATACAGGCCTTTACCACCCGGGTTTGATTCATGCAGAAGATCAAAAAGACAGAGCTAGAATGTATCAATTGTACATGCACAGTGCGATCGATAACCCATATATTGTTGGGGCCCACTGGTTCCAGTACTTAGATTCACCGCTAACCGGCCGCGCCTATGATGGTGAAAACTATAATACGGGTTTTGTCACCATTGCTGATATCCCATATAAAACCATGGTTAATAAAGCAAAAGAGATAAATAGCAATTTATATCCGCGCAGAATGAAAGCGTCAACTGACTAATCTCAGTGCGCACCTTTTGATCGGTTAAATGTTATTAAAAAAGGGCCAATTATTGGCCCTTTATCGTTTTTAGTTTGGAAACACGTTATGAAATTTATCTATTTATTACCGCTCGCCTTGATACCTCTGGGTCTAATAGGATGTCATAGTAAGCCCGAGCCTAGTCATTATGCTCATCATCAAACGGAATATTTTGAGCAACTCAAACACAACAAAGTAAAATCTGATGATATGGTTAATTGGAAAAATATTGGCCCAGGCATGTCGGGTTACAATGAAGAATTATGGACTCATCCTGATGATCCCAATGTGATCTTGATGGGGCCTGATATGCATGTTGCTTATGGTAGCTGGGATCAATCCGTATGATCCTGAAGCATTTAAAAAAGGTTGGTACGATGAACAATTAGGCTTTCGTCTGAGCCATATCGCAGTTGACCCGAGTAATGATTCAGTTTGGTATGTAGGGGCTGGCGATTTTTGGAACGTTAAAGAAAATCATAGATCAAAAAACAAACTCACGGGCAATCAGCTTAGTTATGCAGATTATGTTTATATTTTAAAATCAGCTGATAAAGGTAAAACTTGGCAAAAAATAAGCAATGGCTTGCCAGATGATTTAGACGTTGGTCAAATTCTGGTTGATCCACGTCAGTCAAATACTCTGTTAATGTTAACGAATCATGGTTTAATGGAAAGCTTAGATGCAGGTTTAAATTGGCACAAAAAGCAAACTATTGGCTTACCTAATGAACGGCCGAGGGATTTAACTTATCACTATAATGAAAAAACTGGCGAATACACACTCTATTTAGTTGAGCAAACCTTTTATCACCCAGATGGAGATTCAATTAAAGCGACCGGCGGTGTTTTTAAAAGTACTGATGGTGGTGCCAGTTGGCTGGACTTAACGGGCAATCTTGCGTTTGATTTATCAAAATTAAACTACAAAACAGAGGTTTATCGTTATTATCGAGCTATCGCGCACTGGTTTTCTATCAGCTGGAATCAAGCAAAAAAACAATTTCCAGTGCTCCCAGATGCAGCCCTACCTGTTTTCAACCGACTGGTGGTTAATCCCCAAAATCCGGATGAAATTTATCTAACTTACAACAAAAAACATGACAGAAGTTTTGGCCCCGGCCACGTATGGCGAACATTAGACGCTGGTAAAAGCTGGCATGTGGTAGCCCGTGAGGGCGCGTATTGGCATCAGTTGCCGGAGCAAGATAAGGCTTATTGGCAATCACGCGGCAATCCGGTTAAACCTAATGTTGAATTTGCGCACGTACAAGCTTATATGGATGTTCATCACGAACAACAGGGGAATCGTTTATTAAACATTAACTCTAATGGCGAATTATTTATCAGTGTTGCGCAGCAAACTCAGATGTCAGATGATAAAGGCGCAAATTGGCGGCAAATAGATGATATCCAAGTTTCTGCTGGTAAGAACCTGTGGGTTGGACGAGGGAATAGTGATCTGCCAGGTCGGTTTATGCTGCATAGTACAGGGATCAAAGATCGTCGTTTAATGGCGAGTGGAGAGCATGGATTATGGCAAACAGTCGTGGTTGATGGTATCTCTGATAAACAAGCGGTTGCGATGAAACAAATTGAAGGGCAAGTCAATATCGATGGCATGGTCTCTATTTCAACGGTCGCTGTGCATCCAAAAAATCCAGACATTATTTACATCACTGCTTGGCGACAGGATCACAGAGGCCAATTGAGACGGTCAACCGATGGTGGCAAAAGCTGGGAAAATATTTCAACCATTTTAAAGGTCAACGAACAAAGACGAAGTGACCTCGGGCAGGTTGTTCAAGGGCCACCTGGGCTGATCCCGGCTCAAAATAGCCTATTAATAGATCCAGTGAATTCAGATAACATGTATCTGGCCGTGACACTAGATGCGTTTTCAGAAATATACCGTGCGCCACGTCGTAAACCTACGGTTGGTGGTTTTGGCGTCATGAAATCAACTGATGGTGGTTATAGTTGGCAGGTCAGTAACAAAGGCTTTCATCCACAAGCGAGCATTCGCATGATTGCACTCGACCCAAACAATTCAAAGGTCTTGTATGCCGCGGCAAGCGATGAAAATGGTGGTCTGTACAAGTCAATTGATCAGGGTAGCAGCTGGCAAAAAATGAAAATACCGGAACAAATATCGAGTGTTAACCATGTGTTTATTGATGCCAATAGTGCAGATATATATATCAGTGCAGGTGGTTTTTATCACGGTGACTATGAGCAAGGTGGTGCATGGCGCAGTAGCGACCAAGGTAAGAGTTGGCAGCAGATTTTTAAAGCTCCCCTGGTATTGCAATTGGAGTCGTCACCAGTTGATAAAAACATCTTATTATTGACGGCTGGTAATCAGATGAATACAGAGGTCAAATTTACAAATCCCGGACTGTATCTATCACTAGATGCTGGTCGCAGCTGGAAAAAAATCAATAATAACTTATCAAATTACGACAAGATAATTGATGCTAAACCGGATCCCTATAATGCGAATGTGCTTTGGGCCGCAGGTTGGGGCAGTGGCTGGTATGTTGGTTATATTAATGGGGCAAATGGCCAAGCATGGCACGAATAGGATACGTGCAAGCTAAGTGTTTATTCCCATTGATCTAATAAAAAAGGCTTCTAACGAAGCCTTTTTGTTTTAAGGGATGTTAAACCCTAATATTTGTTTTGTTAAACAATTATTTTTCGGTTTTTATTTCATCACCAAATCGACGCTGATAAATTTCGCCATTGATTTCTCTGGCGGCATCAATCATGGCATTGTAAGGTACGTCAGCAACAGTGACAAAACCAACATTGTAGTTTTCGCCATCATAGGCTCGTCCTGTGATGGGTGAATCTATATATTGGAACCAGTGCGCACCAACAAAATAGTCATTATCTATGACTGAACGCATATACTCTTTATACATACGGGCTCTGTCTTTTTGATCGGTCGCTGCTATTAATCCCGGATGGAAAAAGCCTGACGCCGTGGTGCCAAAATGATATTCGCCGATAACAGCTGGCATATCCAATTCTTTTAAAAATTCCCAAGTGGACGGAATTAAACCTTCTTTATATAGATTTATACTCAATACATCGACGTATTCTGAGGCTGCTTTAACCACAGGTGCTGGCATGCCCCAGCCAGCAAAACGAACGCCCATATACAGATGATTGGGTAGATACTTAGCGAGTGCGCCATCAACCACTTTAAAATACTGTTTTGCGTACAAATACAATAAGTTTTCAAAATCAGCAATGCGCGTTTTATTAGAAGGTTTAGTATCAAAACCACCTTTTTGGAATGCCTCCCAAGACTCAAGTGATAATCCCCAAGCTTGGTTTAATTTGTTTATGCTACCGTATTGCGCTTTAAGCGTTTGGGTAAACATATTTTTAGTGGGCACATCGGCTCCGTCTCGGTTCAAGGTATGAATGACTATGCCAAGCTCACTTTCTGGGCTACCTGGACGACCCCAGCTTTTTTCGTTATCAACAAATACCCCAACGCACCAAGGGCTGCCTTTTACTTCATCCGCAACCACTTTAAGCGTTACGTCTGCGCGTTCGGCAAACTTAGGGTCAAATACATCGGGTAAAGGCGACCAAAAATCATTTCCGCTTGAAACTGTTTTAAAATCACCAATGATCCAACCATTGGCAAAATAGGGCATTTTTTTGTTTTCGTAAAAAACTGGATCCACCCAGTTGCCAAATGATGTAAAGCCCCAGCTGCGCATTCGATCTAAAGTGACTTCCGCCCAATCATTAACGTATGAATAAGGACTGGTTTCGCCGTATTTACGCTCCAAGTTAGCCATATAAAAACTAAATACTTCACCATGCTCAATTGGCCCTGAATGCACTTCACGGCGATAACCGTAGTTGCCCGCTAACGGATCGTCATAACTTGGTAACCATTGAAACATATTTTTACGGGTCTCAGAGACCAAGTGACGTGTTGGAATCGCTTCAGGTGGTGGCGTATTTAAACCCTCTGAATCTTCTGGTGTCACATCATCGGCCGAACGCTGTTTGATTTTGTCTTTCGCAAAATCATAGCCTGTGACTGTGGTGGTATTAGACATACGTACATTGGCAATGCCAGAGGTAAAAAAGATATATCCGTCAGGATCAATCAATGACCATTTATCGCCAATTTTTTGCGTTCTAAAGTAACCAGTTGCCTCAAATTTAGGACCTGCTTTCCAGCCACTATATCGAGAGCGGCCCTCTAACATTTCGCCATGATTAAGGCGCGCCAGCTCTTTATTTTTAAATTCGATCAGCTGTTCAGTTGAATGGACTTTTTCTTCAAATTCTTGTTTTGAAGATTGGCCAAATTTATCAACAATACCAACTAAATAATCAGGGTTAAGTTTAGGATTGGGCCGGATACGGATATTGTCTATGATGAGTTCTTTGTTACGAAGGTTATGCTCTAGTGACAGGCTGATTTTTTTAATGCCTTTTAGATTCAGGTTTTTATTGCCCCACATCCAAACGAATTGAACTTCATCTGAGTCCCAAGTAGGTGGGTTAGATCGCAAGCCAGAACTTAAATTAAGTTCAACATTATCGCCTAAATCAGAGTCTGGGCTGCCAACATCATGACCTGCCATTTTTGAATAATAAGTTTTAGCGGGTCCAACAGGCACAACAATTGAGCGGGTATAATTACTGCCATCTATGTCCGTTACACCAAGTTTTAAAAATACCGAAACATCCCCTTCGTTTGCCATATCAAATGCAATATTAAAGCTATCGTATTGGCTCCAATCCCAGGGTGTTTCAGGTTCAAAACTGATGGATGCGTATGGCTTGTTGGCTGAGTTAAAATGAACTTTTAAGGCATTTTTCCCTTCAGTCACGCCATGATTAGAAATGATTTCGCCTGTTGCATTACCAAACTTTATCGTGTTTGGAATTTGCCCTGTTTCAAAGTTGTACAGTATCTCTGTAACCTTTGATTTATCTGAGGTTGTCGCTTGATTTTTGGCTTTACTCTCTTGTTGAGACACTGAATCTTGTGGATTTTGCGTAGCGTCAGAACAAGCAGTTGCAAATGCGCAACTCGCTGCAATAACAGACCATTTAAATAGATTAGGATTTGCTTTCATATTAACAATTCACTCTGGTTTATTGGTGATTGTTAACAATTGTATAGATTTAATTAACTAATTTGAAGCTTTATTTTGCAAGTTAATTATTCGTCATAAAATGCGGTGCTAAGTTTGGCATGGTTAAAATTGTTTGCCTTTGATAAAAAGAGTGAGTGAACATTTATTCCCATTAGTCGTTTAATAATCACAGCGACTAATGGGTGGTGTTAAAAACATGCTTTAATGTTTAGCTTATTTCAAACCACTTTCAATTTGACTTAAACTAACACCAAATACCTTTAAAGCAACTTGGTTAAGCTGATTCCTTTCGCCTTTTATATGAAAACTTTGATGTAGGTGTTCATATGATTGACCCGGCGCAAGCGCTAATGCTGGGCTAGAGGTTTCAATTTCATAAAAAGGCCCTAACATGCCACCATCAACCGGCCCATCATTGTAGCTATTAATGGCATCACCAACAAATGGGTCTTCTTGTTTTTGCCAAGACGAATTAACATAGTCGGCTGGACCCTGCGGTTGATTATAACGGGTAATGGTTAATACTTGTTTTTGTGCATCCCAACTACCGGCAATGCCTAAACTACGGGCGTGGTTAATACCGATTTTGCTGCGATACTTGCCATCCGCAGAAAAATAGATGACGCCCTTATCTGCAACTAAACGTTCGCTTGGCACTTGACCAAAATAATCATCTTTTACGATTTCAGCGTCCGCATCGCTTGGGGTTTCATTGTATGGGATCACGACCGTTGTTTCTGGGCCGTGATTTAACA
The DNA here is from genome assembly GCF_000300815.1 of Gayadomonas joobiniege G7. Classification (GTDB taxonomy): domain Bacteria; phylum Pseudomonadota; class Gammaproteobacteria; order Enterobacterales; family Alteromonadaceae; genus Catenovulum; species Catenovulum joobiniege. The sequence goes on from NZ_AMRX01000008.1 coordinate 85,967, forward strand.
TACCTAAGATCCAAATAGACGGCATACCTGTGTTTTGGCTCCAGCTAAAATCTCCGTCATTGGTGATGGTATTGCGACTTTCGTATGCCACGACCGACAACTTGTTTAAGTCTTCGATATTAAAAATGTCTGCCAGCGCCTGTGGTGATAATAAATTAACCGTACGGGTAATGGCTAAATTAAATTCAGTGCCGGACCAGTTAGTTAAGCTTTCGCTATGGTTAAAAGTGACACTATTTGCTGTCTGCGCTGAGACCTGCCAGGGTTTGGTATCAATAAAGGCTGGGACTTTCCATTGTGCAAAGGTAAACTCGCTACCGGGTTTAAAATACCAAGAAAATTGACCACCTTCTGGACCGATCCAAAATCTGTCGGCACCGCCAAAAGCGTAAAGATGCTGGGTTAAGCCTTCACGTTCGGCTTCTGGTTTAATCCCTTGTTCTATTAATTTATAATTCAACCAACCAAAACTATCACCTTGGCCAGTTGTTGCGGTCATGATACGACCCTGCCAAGCAGGCACTACGGCTAACGCGGCACCGCTTTCGGCATCTTTAAGGATCAGGGTTTCAACATGATTTTGTAAAAATTGAATGTCTTTAGTGAAAGCATCAGTGCTTTTATTCGTGTTCGCTGGCAGCACAGGTTTTTGCTTTTCAGATGGTTCTACCTTTGTTTCTGCGCCTTTTGGCCCGCCATTTGTTTGTGTATCTTGACAGCCCGTTAGCGATAGAGAAGCAGCTAAAATGCCGGCTGCAATCATGGTTAGCTTTTTAGTTTTCACGTGTTTATCCTTTTTGATTCATTGCTTGTTTTGTTAGTTACGCCACCAAGCGTCTATTTTTTGTGGGTTTGGCATTGGTGGTTCACTGGACCGCCAAAACCTTAATTGCATTAAATAAGCCTTATTTTTAATGTGTATTTTTATTTATAATTATACTAATTTTATCGTATATTGCATGTTATGCAAATATTATATTTATGTAACTTTAATTGTATCTTGTTTAAGCCCTTTATTAGCCGAGAATATTATGATGACACGCATTTTTAAAACCGTTTATTTATGTTTATATATGAGCTTTACCTTTGTACAGGCGAGCGATAAACCTAATATAGTGGTTTTATTTGCCGATGACATGGGGATTGGAGAGGTGAAATCACTGAACCCCGAACGAGGTAAAATTTTAACCACCAATATTGATCAATTAGCTCGTACCGGCATTACTTTTACTGATGCTCATACCGCTTCATCTGTTTGCACTCCTTCTAGGTATGCATTATTGACTGGGCGGTATGCATGGAGAACGCGGTTACAAAGTGGAGTGACGACCGGTTATGCAGATCCGCTGATTGCAGACGATCAATTAACTTTGGCTAAAATGTTAAAAACGGAAGGCTATCGAACGGCTATTTCAGGTAAATGGCACTTAAATTTTAATTATTATTTTGAGGGAAAAAAATTACTTAAACCTAAAAATAAACAGAGTCCACCTATTAATAGTTATATTCCAGACGGCCCAATAAGTAGAGGGTTTGATGAATATTTTGGTTTCCATCATGCCCGAGATATGCAAACGCTTATCCATAATGACCGCGTTATTGAGCATATTAACGTGGTTGATATGTTACCGAGAACCACTGAATATGCGGTGGATTTTATAAATAAAAATGCATCAAACGCAAAAAATGGAAAACCATTTTTTTTATATATGGCGTTTGGATCGCCGCATACACCAATAGTGCCGAGTAAAGAATGGATCGGGAAAAGTGGTTTAGGAAAATATGGCGATTTTGTCATGATGACAGATGCTATGGTCGGAAAAATTGTTGATGCCATTGATAAAGCAGGTTTATCCAAGGATACCCTTATCATTTTCAGCTCTGATAATGGCACCTCTAAAGCGGCTGATGTTAAATCTCTTATTGAGCAAGGACATTATCCAAGCGCGCATTTACGTGGATTAAAATCTGATCTCTGGGAGGGCGGACATAGAGTTCCATTTATCTTACGCTGGCCCGCTAAGCAGGGTAACGGCAATAGAATACAAAAGGGTTTAATTGGCCTTACGGATGTATTCGCGACGCTTGCTGATATCTTGGAGGTAAAATTAGATCATCACCAGGGTGAAGATAGCATAAGTTTTTATCCGTTAATAAAAGGTGAAGATGCTCAGAGCGCGCGCCATGCAATAGTGCATCATTCGATTTATGGTAAATTTTCGATTCGGCAGGGAAACTGGAAATTGCTATTGGCACCAGGTTCGGGCGGCTGGAGTACACCGAATGATAAACAAGCAAAACAGCAAAAGATGCCAAAAGTACAGTTATATAACTTATCAACTGATGTCTCAGAACGTACTAACATAGCGCAACAATATCCAGCGAAGGTCACTGAATTGATTAATTTACTCAAAGATTATGTGAATAACGGCCGCAGTACGCAGGGCCCTATATTAAAAAATGATACGCAGGTTGATATCTGGAAAGATAATCTTTAATTAAGGCCAAAAAAAACGCATTAAATTCAAAGATTACTTTATGCTCAACAAGGAGTTATACTAATGATGTTTTTTTTAATTAAAGCGGCTGGGTAATTAACTGGTCGCCGCAGTGTTTAATCCATGTTGGGACCCGCATGACGTCAGAAAAAACTTATCTATTCAAGCACTCTGTCAATCGAATGTTATCGCAGATACAAGCATTGAGTGGCAAAGAACTGGTTATGCCAAATGACATACAATTAACGAATCAATTGAATATTAGCCGCACTACGGTAAGAAATTGTGTTGATTATCTTATCGGGCAAGGCATCATAGAACGACAAGGTTCTAAAAAAGTGGTTTTACGAAAACCAACAGATTCAGATTTTTTTAATATTAAAAATTCAACGTCAAGTAAAGATCAACTGATCGAAAAGTACTTTTTAAATCTTATCAATACAGGCCAACTCGTACCGGGTGATCGTTTTTCTGAGCTGAGTTTAGCGCGGGATTCGGGGTGCACAACCATTAGTGTTCGTGAGTTTCTAATTAAGTTCTCTAATTCTGGTTTAATTAAAAAAAATCCACGTGGCCGCTGGCAAATGGTTGAGTTTGATGAATCTTTTGCCCGTGAGCTAATTGCTTTTCGTGAGATGGTGGAATTAGATGCGTTAAACAAGTTATTGACAGTACCTAAAGATCATTCGCTCTGGCAGGACTTGGTCACTTTATTAGATAAACATCTGGCGTTAAAAGCAGACTTAAAAAATAGTTACCAGCGTTTTCCTGACTTAGATAAAGAAATGCATTATAAACTGCGTGAGCATATGCCTAACCGATTTACCGATCAGTTTTACGATATAGTTTCTTTTATCTGTCACTATCATTATCAATGGGACAAACAAGGTGAATACGAGCGTTTTAGTGTGGCGATTGATGAACATATCGATTTTTTAAATCATTTAATTGTTGGCAATCATGCGGGCGCTATCTTGAGCATGAAGAGACATTTAGAATCTGCAGAAAAAACCTTGATGCGATGTGTGCATGGCCTAGAAGTTTAATCCTTAAAGTAAAAGATCTGCGTTGATCTCTGTATATTGGTCGCAGGCTTCAATTAATGAATTTGCGGTCAGTAAAGGTACAGAGACAACCTGAGTTTCAACTTGATATAATTGACGAATACGTAAAAGTAATAAATCAAAGTCTCCATCACCAGATAATAAAACAATTTTATCCACTTTGGCCGCTGTTTCCATAATATCTATGGCAATACCCACATCCCAATCACCTTTTGCCGAACCGTCAGCGCGTTGAATATAGGGTTTTAATTTAACGTTAAAACCTATGCTTTTAAGGGCCTTTTGAAACTTATGTTGTCCATCATCGCCTTTATGTATCGCGTAGGCATTTGCAAGCACTATATCCCCTTGGCACACCATATTTTGCCAAAATGCCCGGTAATTAAATTGTTTCTGGTAGGCTTCTTTACAGGTGTAGTAGATGTTTTGCACATCGGCAAAAATAGCGATTTTGGTCATATTTTTAAGGTTATTTAAGCAAGCTGGAGGCAGTTTACACAGCTTGCTTAGATAAATACAGCATCTTAACTTTTATATTTTATCGAACATCCGTACGGTCGCGTCAGGGGATTTTTTACTGCTTGGTTTTGTAATAACAGGCTCATGCTCTCATCCAGGTAATTAGTGGCTTTAGCAATGTCTGCTGGGTTTGCTGATTTGATACTGTCGATGCCCCCAGCATACTTTAAATTACCTTGTTTATCTATTATGTAGATATGAGGTGTGGTTTTAGCGCTATACTGTTTGCCAACTGTGCCATCAGGGTCAAATAACACATGGCTGGGGTAGGCATTTCTTTGTTTCGTCAGTTGGTTTGCTTTTTCAGCGCTCACATGGCCTTGTTTGCCTTTTGCGGACGAAATAATAGTGAGCCAAACTACGTCTTTTTGGTGGTATTTTTTTTGCAGTCCTTGCATATTCCCGCTGTCATAATGTTTTTGCACATAAGGACAGCCGTGATTCGTCCATTCTAAAATAACATATTGGCCGCGGTAGTCTTTTAAAGAAACCGTTTTACCGTAACTATCGGTTAATTCGAATTCGGGCGCGGGGGCGTCTATTTTAATAGCAGCCGTTAGGTTAAAACTGAATACCAGTAATAAAAATAAACTAAAACAGGGTTTAAGTTTCATTATTTATCTCCTTTTGAGCTTGGTTGAGGGCGTTTACTACTTGTTTAGAGGTTAATAATTGGGGCAGTATTTGCTCACGTTTGTTACCTATATAGAGCACGTATAAAGGTACGCCAGCACGATTGTATTCTGTTAAAAATTTAAAGATATGCTCATCCTTATTTGTCCAATCACCCACCATATAATGTACGTTTTCGACTTTAATGGCGTTTTTAAATGCCTCTGTATTAAAGGCGGTCTGTTCGTTTACTTTGCAGGTGATACACCAATCGGCAGTCATATTTACCAATATTATTTGATTATCTTGACGCAGTTTGGCGAGTGTTTTTGCGTCATAATCGATACTGGTTAAAGTGTTTTGTGATGCCCGCTCAAAATCTTTGGGCTCTGGCGGAAAAATAACTGTGGGTAGCGTTAAACTCGTTAATAAAGTGAGGCAGGCAAAGCCTCTAATCCAAAATGATTTAAAGCCAAATAACCAAATAGCAAAAGCAAATAATAATAAACTAGACAATAATACTAAAAGGTTAAAATGACTGGATTGATTTAAATAGATCCATACTAACCAGATGACGGTTGCCAACATAGGAAAAGCTAAAAAGTGTTTAAATTTGATCATCCAAGCGCCCGGTTTAGGTAACAGACGCCGACAAACAGGTAACCAGCTCATTAGGGTGAGTGGCAGGGCAAAGCCGATCGCCAACGAACTAAATAATAAAAAAGTGACTAGAGCAGGGCTGATAAGTGCGATACCTATAGATGCGGCCATAAACGGAGCTGTGCAGGGAGAGGCGACCACAACGGCTAACACACCTGTGAAAAACTGGCTTTTAAAACCGTTTCCTTGTGTTAATTGTTGCCCTATACCGGAAAACCGATCGTTTATTTTAAATTGGTCTAATAATGCAAGTGCGATGGATAAAAATAAAAAAGCCATCACGGCTATAAACACAGGCGATTGCATTTGAAAACCCCAACCGATACTTTGCCCAGTTTCTTTCAACAAGATTAATAACAAAGCCAATAGATTAAAGCTGACCAAAACACCTATCGCATATGCTAACTTTGACCAAACTGAGCGCATATTTGTTTGCAAGCTGAGCGCTTTAATTGCTAATACCGGCAATACGCATGGCATTAAGTTTAAAACTAGGCCGCCGACAAAAGCCATCAGCATAAGCACTGCTAGATTATTATCTTTTTGTGTATTGTTAGATTGAGGGGTGCTCGAATTTATACTGTCTGGTGTATTCAGCTGGCTATTAACATAATAACCCTGGCGACCGTCCGTCACTAAAAACTGGATTGGTGCCTTGTTTGGGTTGAAAAAAGCAGATTTCATCAATTGAAACGAGGTTTGATTGTTATCTAAAACCACCTTTTGTTGAGAGCGACTATGTTCAATAATACTGTCGTTCGTGGGATAGAGTCGCCAGCTTGATGGATAAGGTAATTGCATTTGCACTATGATATGGCGGTCGGTAATTTCGTGTTGCGCGGTAAGTTGTTTAGCTTGGGGTAGCCGCATCCGAGTGTTTGCAAATAACTTTGCATGTTCGCTGGCGCTTGCTTTTGTTTGTATTGGTAGGGTTAAAGCGAGTGATGCCCAGCCGGGAATGCAATCTTCTTTACACACCAGCCAAGACAAATCCAGCGCCACTGTTAATTTTTCGGGTCTGTGTGCTTTGGCAGTGTCGCTAAATTCGATCGGGACCATTAATAAAGTATCGCCTTCGTAGCCATAATTGACCAGATGCGCCACTTTAATTGCTTGTGGCAAAGGCCATTCTATTTCGCCATAAGTTAAATGTGAGTTTGGCTGCCAGTTAAATTTTGGTGCTTCACCAGAGTCGCCGGGGTTTTTCCAGTAGGTATGCCAGCCTTTTTCCGGTTGTAAAAGAACGGCAATCCAGTTTGTTTGATGTGGGATTAAGGCATCCAGTTCACTGACTAGTGAAACACTTATATGGGGCCCAGCTGCTGAATTTTTTTGTTCTGCGGCCTGGCTGCTGAATTGAAATAAAAAAGTAAACAACAAAAAGCTAAATAAGCGCATCTAAAACCCTTCTAACGAGCATTTTATAGTCGCTTACGCTATCACTTTTTAGTCTAAAATTGTACATAAAAAAGCCAGATTAAAGGTTAATCTGGCTTTCATTTAGGCTCATTTAACGGGAATAAGCTGAGCAGTCTTTGTTATAACTTGTCAATAAGGGTCATTGGGTTTGATTTTAATGATCTCAGCATAATCAACAATTTTGTTTTCAGCCCGCCATTCGTCGATCATTTTACTGAGTTTTTTGACTAATTCAGGTTTTTTATCGGCTAGGTTTCTAGTTTCGCCCGGATCTTTTTGTAGATCATATAATTCAATTGCAATACCGGGTTTCGCTAATGTTTGTAAATACCAACCTGGCTCAATTAATAACTTCCAGCGGCCTTGATAAATCACACTTTGTTGCCCTTTATCGTTAAAATAAATGGCCTCGGGTGGCGCCATCTTTTCGCCTTTTAACGAGGCTAATACACTGCGACCATCTGGTTTTCGCGGAGTTTGGCCTCTAAAAGTTTCAGGAAACTTGGTATCTGATATTTCTAAAAAGGTCGGTAACATATCTCCCACCCAAACTATATCTCGGTTGATTGTGCCCGCTTTGATTACACCTGGCCAAGTCGCGATAGCATGTGCACGTGCGCCCCCCTCCCAAAGTAGTGCTTTAACGCCGTTATAAGGCGTATTCATTAAATCGCCAATGTGAGCCGCAGCGCCATTATCTGACATATAGACTATGAGTGTATTTTCATATTCGCCGGTTTCTTTTAATGTTTTGACAAGCTTGCCAACATTTTCATCCAGCTTTTCCATCATAGCGGCGTGCAAGGCAGCTTTTAAACGATAATCTTCAACTTTCTTTTTGTCGGATTGGCGCCAATTATAGTTATTGTTTCTATGTGCTGCGTCTGCTGGAAACAGGTTTTGCTCAACTAAACCTTGATGACGGTCGTCGGCAATTTTTTGCAAGTTTTGATAGCGCTTTAAATATTTATCAACTAAAGGCTGTGGTGCTTGCAATGGCTTGTGCGGCGCTCGGTAAGCCACATACATAAAAAACGGATCTGGCTTTTGGCTGGCCGTTTGCACCATCTCGAGTGCACGATCTGTCATACCATCTGTGGCATAAAAAGCTTTGCCTTCTTTGCCGTCACAGGCGCTATAGTGTTTTTTCGCAAATGGGGTGCCAGCATAACAGTTCATTTTATATGAATACTTGTATTCTAACTTGGCTTTTTGATTGCCTTCCCAATATTCATGTTTATCTTCTGGGCGATAAAAAAGGTTACCCTGTGCACCATGAAAAACAAACGTGTGTTGGAATCCTCGTTGCGGCGGCAGGGCAAGATAATCAGCCTCTTTTTCGGCTTGCGTTAACTGCATTTGCGGTGGGTGAGTTTTTTTCCAGTGAGATTCCATTGCTGGATTATCTTTAATATAACTTCCACCTAGGTGCCATTTACCCACCATCATGGTTTGATAGCCATTGCCGGCTAATAATTCAGAAATTAATGGTTGATTATATGGCAATCTGGCTCTATGGGCTTCAAATGGTAATTCACGTACCCAATCCCCAACAACGCCGCCACCAAAACCTACATGGGCTGCGTCAACGCCAGTTAATAATGAAGCGCGAGTTGGGCTACAGCGCGCATTACTATAAAAGGCACTAAATTTCATGCCATCTGCGGCTAACGCATCTAAGTTTGGCGTATCAATTTCGCCGCCAAAACTGCCTAAATCGGTGAAACCTGCGTCATCTGACAAAATAACAACAATGTTAGGGCGAGTAGCCTGCGCTATCGCGCCGCTTGCAAACAGAGTTAAGGCTGCGGCTAATAGTGATTTTTTAATAGACTTCATCTATGTATTCATGCTCATCAACAAGGAAATTTGTTTACTATAGCGGATAAATTATTAGCTGTCATTATTGTTAACAATAAAATATATTCAATTTTAATTAGTCACTTAACCTGCCTAGAAACGACGCCCCCATTTGCCCTTACTGCTTTGTTTTGCCTGTTCAGAGTTAAGATCAATAATGAGCTTGTAAAATATCTTTTGGTTTTGTTTCTTAAATGTTGTCAATCAGGATTTATTGATGTAAGTTTTATGTGTGTTGTTAACAGTTTCATGTTTATTTTAAGTGGACAATCGGCTCATCATTAAAGAGGACGTTATGAAAACACAGTATCGCTTTAACCCAATTCAGCTTGCTTTAGTAACAACATTAGCCAGCTCTGCTTTTGTTGCATCAGCGGCACAAGCAGAGGGAAATATTGAAACTATTCAAGTATCTGGCATCCGAGGTTCATTAAATAAATCCGCTGCGATCAAACGAGATTCGGTTGGTGTGGTTGATGCAATCTCGGCTGAAGATATAGGTAAATTTCCGGATACCAACTTAGCTGAATCCTTGCAAAGGATCACCGGGGTTGCAATTGATCGCACGAATAACGAAGGTAATCAAGTGACCGTCCGCGGTTTAGGGCCAAATTTTAATCTAGTTACACTCAATGATCGCCAGATGCCAAATTCCTCGGCATTGCAAAGTCGCGGTATCAGCCGTAGTTTTAACTTTAGAGAGATAGCGGCAGAAACAGTCTCTGAAGTGCAGGTGATGAAAAGCAGCCAAGCAAATTTGGACTCTGGTGGCATAGGTGCAACGATTAATATTCGCACAGCACGTCCATTTGATCGACCGGGTTTTAGAGCGCACGCCAGCGCTAAAGCCATTGTTGATACCAGTGTCGATAAAGGGGATTCGGTAACGCCAGAACTCTCTGGCATGGTCAGCAATACTTTTATGGACGATACGGTCGGTGTGTTATTGTCTGTGTCTCATTCGGCGCGTGATAGCCATGTTGATCGCACAGGGACTTCAGGTGACTGGGCAAGACTGACCAGTGATGACGCTGATAATATAGATACGTCAAATACTAATACGTCTACCAATCCCACTAATGAGATTTGGTCGGTTGAAACTATTGATTATGAAAAAATAGATTACGAACGTGAGCGCCAAAACGCACAGTTGGTGGTTCAATGGGCGCCGCATGATTCTGTGGTTGCAACTCTTGACTACACTTTATCGCGTTTAGATGAAAAAGGTAAACAAAACCGAATGAGCTATTGGTTTGACGGTTTTGATGATGGCGCAACCGATGAAAACGGCACCTTAGTGACAGCGAGCCGAGACAATGATGAACTTAACTTTTGGGCGTGGGAATATGCCTTTGAAACCGAAAATGATTCTTTGGGTATTAACGTAGAATGGCAAGCCACTGACCAATTAAAGTTATTTTTAGATGCCCACGACTCTACTTCGCATGCAAATCCAGGTGCACTGCCGGCAGAGCGTATCGCTAACTTAAAAAATCCGTTTAGCGATGCATATCCAGTGACCATAAACGCTGATTTTACCGGTGACTTGCCATTGGCTTCATACAATGATTTTAATTTAAATGGTGGGGCGTTTGATCAAGACAATATTATTGCCGACTTATATCAAGAACGGGGTTATGAAGTTGAAAATAACATCAAACAACTTAAATTGGGGGGTGTGTTAGAGCTTTATCAAGGTTCGTTCGATCAAAAACTAAGTTTTGGCGTTAGCAGTACTGAATATAAAGTGGATGTTCTGAATATTTATAATCGTAATTTTGCGTTAGGTAATACCATGGATATTTCTGCCCTAAATTTATCCTTTGAAAGTGGCGGCGCAGGATTTGAATCTTTACCAAGATATAGTGCCGCACAATTCATCGATTTAGTCAGCGAGCAAAATCTACGCAATGTTGAAGAAGTATCAGAAAATGGTATTGAAGAAATTACTGATGCGGTTTATATCAAATACGATCTTAGTGGTGAAATTGACGGCATGAGCTTTAATGCGAATGCGGGCCTACGCTATGAGCAAACCGATGTAAAAGCCTACTCTGTATTACAACCTGTGATAGGTTTACATTGGATCACAGAAATTGGTATTGATCAAATTAAAGCTGAAACTACGGCTAGCTACGAAGCGAGCGATTATGATTATTTATTGCCAAGTTTAAGTTTTTCGTTAGATTTAAACGATGACATGGTGGTCCGCGCGGCATACAGTAAAACCATAGCGCGCAGTAATATTAGTGCTATGTTCCCCAATACCAACCTAGTTACACGAGTAGATACTTTTACCGCCTCTATTGGCAACCCGGGGTTGTCACCGTATGAAGCTGATAACTATGATCTTTCGTATGAATGGTACTATGATGATACAAGTTATTTATCGGTCAGTTATTTTCTTAAAAACGTAGATAATTATATTGCGACAGGGACGACGGACAGAACTCTATCGGGTCCTGTGAGTGAATTTAATAACAATGGCGTTTACACAGATCCGAGTGCGGCAAATCGTGCAGACTGTACGAAAGGTGATGTTCGTAATAATGCGTGTAAATCAAGACCAACAGATCCTGAAATTATCTGGCGTGTCACCACCAGTGAAAACATTAATGCAACCACAGTGGATGGCATTGAATTTAATGTACAGCATATTTTTGGCGATACAGGTTTTGGCGGCATAGCTAACTATACTTATGTCAGCACCAGTGACGAATACGATATTTACAGTTTAGAAAACAAGTTTGCGATTAATGGCTTAAGTGATACAGCAAATTTAGTTGCCTTTTATGAAGATGAAGTGTTTGAAGCACGTATTGCATATAACTGGCGAGATAAATTTTTATTAAGCAGTGGTGTCGAACCTAAATTTACCGAAGCTTATTCACAAATTGATATTTCTGGCAGCTATCAAATAAACGATATGCTCTCGGTATTTGTAGAAGGTATCAATGTAACCAACGAAGAAACTCGCCGCCATGGTCGTTTTGCAAATCAGTTAATTGATTTTGAAGAGTATGGCGCGCGTTACAATTTTGGCGTAAGAGCTAAATTTTAACTAACCTAAGCGCTTAACCTTTTGTTAAGCGCTTACTTTGATAGGCCGCTCATGAATAAAGTTATCCGCTCTGTTGTTATTCTTGGTGGGGGCACCGCGGGCTGGTTAACAGCCGGAATTTTAGCGGCTAAACTCAAGCAGGAAAAAAAGTCAGGTTATAAAATTACCTTAATAGAGTCGCCCGATATAAAAACAGTTGGTGTGGGCGAAGGTACTTGGCCAACCATGCGTAAAACCTTAGCCAGCATGGGAATTAACGAAAGTGATTTTATTCAAGAGTGCCAAGTGTCTTTTAAACAAGGTGCCAAGTTCTCCCGCTGGGTCACTGGTTTAGACGATGATCATTATTATCATCCATTGATGTTACCGCAAGGGAATGAGCAATTTGCCATTGCAAAACATTGGTTAGCTGGTGACCGTAACCTGAGTTTTGCTCATGCGGTTTGCCCGCAAGCAAAAGCCTGTGATCTAAACTTAGCGCCAAAGCGCATTGTTGATGCTGAATATCGTGGGCCGCTAAATTATGCATACCATTTAGATGCCGGTGCTTTTGTTTCTTTTTTAAAAAAACATTGCTGTCAAAATTTACAGGTAAACTATGTGTCGGCTACTGTGACCTCAGTACAGTCTGACGTAGAGGGTGATATAACCGGTTTGATGACAGATACTCAAGGGCTTGTCAGCGGCGATCTATTTATTGATTGCAGTGGCTTTAATAGCCGCCTGTTAGCTCAACATTATCAAATCCCTTTTGTTAGCCAAGCTGATGTATTATTTGCCGATACTGCATTGGCTGTGCATGTGCCCTACGCAGATGCAAATACTGGCATAGCATCAATGACATTATCTACGGCCCAGTCAGCGGGGTGGATTTGGGATATAGGTTTACCATCACGGCGCGGCGTTGGACATGTGTTTTCTTCAAATTATATTAGTCAGCAAGTGGCTGAGGATGAGCTGGCGCAATATATAAAAAATTCAGGTGGTCAATTAAAGGACGCACAATTTAAAAAGATAGCGATAAACTGTGGGCATCGACAAACGTTTTGGCACAAAAACTCTGTGGCTATTGGTTTGGCTGCTGGCTTTTTTGAGCCGTTAGAAGCTTCGGCGCTGTTATTAATAGAAATATCTGCACAATCTATTGCACAAAATTTTCCAACCAATAGAGCCGCAATGTCGCTGGTGGCTAAGCAGTATAACCGTATGAGTCACTATCGTTGGGCGCGCATTTTAGATTTTTTAAAATTACATTATTTATTAAATCAGCGCCAAGACAGTCAATTTTGGATTGATAATAGGGCGGCTGAATCCATCCCAGAAAGCCTGCAAGAAAAACTGGCGCTTTGGCAATACCAAGTGCCATCAGACGATGATTTTGAACAAGCCGTTGAAGTGTTTCCTGCGGCTAGTTATTTATACATACTCTATGGTATGGGCTTCAATACCCAGCCAGATCCGCTTGGCATTTCATCGGGCGGTCAAAGATTAGCCGAACATTATTTTAGCAAAAATCAGCAGCAATTTGAGCATTTGGCCAAAAGCTTGACTCAACATAAAACACTGCTTGATAAAATCCAACAATATGGCCTACAAAAAATATAGGGGAGAAGAGGTGTCTAACATTGTTTTATTGGATAAACAAAAACATCGCCAGCTAAAAATTAAAACAGGCCATGGCAAAGCTTTTGGTGAAAATATTCACTTTGTGCCCGTGGTTGCACAAGAGTTAAGTGAATTGGCTAAAGAATATCCGGTTTGTTTTTTAAAAGATGATCAGAGCGGTCAGTTTGGTTTATTTGCTTTGTTAGGGTTTGAAGCGGGCCAAAACTGTTTTTTGCAAAACGGTCAATGGCAGAGCCGATATCTACCACTGCATTTTCAACGGCAACCTTTTTTATTGCCGGCTGACAAGCAACAAGTTTATATTGATCTGGCGAGTGCAAAAATTTGTTCGGATGAAGAAGAGGGCGTTTTGTTGTTCGGTGATGACGGTGAGCCAAGCGATTATTTAAAGCAGACAGTCTCACAACTTAAGCTATTAGCCGAGGGACGAGTGCAAACCAATAAGATGATTAAAGAGTTGCTCGCGCTTGATTTAATTGAAGCGGCGCAAGTTAACTTTATTGATAATACAGGCGCAGTAAAACAATATGAAGGTATTTATCGACTCAGTGAAGATCGTTTGCAAGCCCTTGATGTTGCCGACCGAGAGTCCCTTTTTAAAAAAGGATATCTCGAAGCCTTTTATTTATTAAAACAATCGCTGACAAACCTCAATCAATTATGCTGAGCATATAGATTAACAAATAGCGGGCCTGCAATTTTTATCAAGTGTTATTGCTTAATGTACTGCTTAATTTGATTTAACATAAAACTCAGAGTTATCAGCCGTTAAGCTTGCAGCCCCTTGCTGGTGTTTATTGATCCATGCTGCGTTAATGCGCTCAAGACCACTAAACCAATCGAACAAATGTATATGTACTTTATTTAATGCATCTAAGTTGTCACAGCTAAAATGATAGCTGGCAATGATCTCACTGTGGGACTCTTCGCCGCCTTGATGTGAATGTCCATTATGCGCGGTTTCATCTTCATCATGCCGGTGGTGATGGTGATCATTTTTGTTATCCTGATGCTCGTGCTCGTGCTCGTGCTCGTGTTCGTGCTCGTGTTCATGTTCGTCTTTATGTGGCTGAGTAGCATGAGGCTCATCGTGAGCATGACCTGCATTTGAATTTGCCATAACCGCCGATAGATCAAGCGAATAATCATCTAATTGACAGTTGGCGTTTGGTAATTCTAACCATTGGCTGCTGGTTAATCTTGTTTTTATTTGGTTAACCTTGTTAATTTCTGTTTGGCTACGCGCTTTATGCTCAAAACCTAACAGGTTATAGGCGGGTGATCTAAATTGGACAGAAAGTTGATTATTTTCAGCTGCAAGCATTAGCTCGGCTTGGCCGTGAACATGCGCACCGAGTGACGCTGCCTGAGCCAAATTGATACCAGTCACAGTCAACACTGAGGTGGTTAACAATAATTTACAAAAATTCATTGATTTAAATCCTGTTAATGCCTTTAAGCGAGTGGGTTTATTGTTCGTCATAGCGCTGATAAGAATCTAACTGCAATTGATACGCGGATGTGCCCATATCACTTTGTACAAGCTTTGTGCTTAATACACCAGATACCCAAATTGGGTCATAAAAATTGCTTATAGTCAGCCCCTTAGCGTATTCAACAAAAATCACTTGGTTAGGCGGCGGTGGCGGTACATGGATACAGGCACCAAAAAAGGGCACTAATAAAAACTGAGTCACCATCTGTTGCTCGTTATATGCAAGCGGGACCACAAAACCGGGTAAGCGTATTGCTTGGCCATCCATTTTTTCAATGACTCGAGTGGAGGTCAAGGCTTGCTGATATCTATCGTCTGACTCTGAAGCGCTATTATTGTTTAAACTGCCATCAATTTGATCAGCTTCGCTTCCATCTTCTATTTCTGATAAATAAGCAGGTGGGTTCATTAAGGCGTCGAGATCATCTTTTGGCATGAGATCTGTCCATTCTAATTCTTTATACTCAAGCTCGGTTTGTGGTTGCGCCTGGGCTGAGGTTTTGTTAATGAGAGGGTCATCGGGCTGGGATGGCTGGTTTTCATTACATGCCATTAATTGACCAGATAGCATGATAAACGAGAGCCCTTTTAATAAATGCATCTTCATACAAATGTTTGGTTACAAATTTGATTCAAAATATTGGTGTAATGTTATATCATTTTATGTGGCTTGTAAGTATAAAATTGAGAGATAAATGGCAATTCATTTAAAAAACTTAAGCTTTAGTTACCCTGAACAACCACAACAAAAGGTTATAGATATTGAACACTGGTCGCTCGCACAAGGAGAGCAAGTATTTTTGCAAGGTCCATCAGGCTGCGGTAAATCAACTTTATTGAGCTTGATCGGTGGCTTACTGGTGGCCGATGCTGGCGAAATCAATGTTTTAGGGACAGACTTAACGGCTTTGAGTGCGCGTGAAAGAGATGCTTTTCGTGCCCAGAATATCGGTTTTGTGTTTCAGCAATTTAATCTTATTCCGTATTTAAGTGCTGTTGATAACGTGCGCTTGGCATTGAGTTTTGCGTCCCAACAAAAAGGTAATGACCCTTTGTTTTATATTAATGAACTTTTTGATCAGCTCGCGATTAGTCAAGAAGATAGGCATAAAGCCACTCGCTTACTCAGTGTCGGTCAGCAACAAAGAGTCGCCATTGTCCGCGCACTTTGTAACAAACCAAAACTGCT
The DNA here is from genome assembly GCF_000300815.1 of Gayadomonas joobiniege G7. GTDB lineage: Bacteria > Pseudomonadota > Gammaproteobacteria > Enterobacterales > Alteromonadaceae > Catenovulum > Catenovulum joobiniege. Next base: position 101,970 of record NZ_AMRX01000008.1, read on the forward strand.
GATTGCCGATGAACCAACGTCTGCGTTAGACCAAAAAAATCGCGACGCGTTTTTATCCATTCTAAAAGCGTTAACGACTGAACAAAAAACCAGTTTATTATTTGTCAGTCATGATCTGAGCCTTGCCAAAACATTTGAGCGAACCGAGCAGTTGGCGTTAATCAATCAAATAAGTGGACAAAATTAATGTTGCTAAAATTAGCGTTAGAGAGTTTAAAAGATCGTAAGTCCTCGGTTGTTTTGGCTGTGATTGCAATGACGATAAGCATTTTTGTTTTGCTGGCGGTTGAGCATGTAAGGTCCCAGACTAAAAAAAATTTTTATAGTACCGTCTCGGGTGTTGATTTGATTGTTGGCGCGCGTACTGGCCAAATAAACTTATTATTGTATTCTGTTTTTCGTTTAGGACAGCCGACAAATAACATACGTTGGCAAAGCTTTCAGCAAATAACACAAGATGATAGGGTTAATTGGGCAATTCCAATTTCGCTCGGTGATTCGCATAAAGGTTATCCGGTATTAGGAACGGATAATCGGTATTTTGAGCACTTTAAATACGCACAGCAGCAAGCACTCAAGCTAGTTAAAGGTCATCAATTCACCTCAGTGTTTGATGTTGTGATTGGCGCCAATGTGGCGACAAAATTAGGCTATCAGCTCGGTGATAAAATTACGCTTTCGCATGGCATGTCATCGACAAGCTTTAGTCAACATGACGATTTACCTTTTACAGTAACCGGCATATTAGCACCGACTGGGACTGCGGTTGATCAAACTTTACATGTGCAATTAACCGCGTTAGAAGCTATCCACAAAGGCTGGCACGGTGGGGTGAAGATGGCAAACGTAAAGTTAACGCAGACCCAGTTAAATGGGTTAAAAGTAAATAATATTACTGCCTTTATGTTAGGTCTAAACTCTAAAATGTCGACCTTTCAAGTGCAGCGTGCCGTGAATGATTTTGCGCAAGAACCATTAACAGCGATACTACCCGGGGTCGCTTTAAGTCAATTATGGCAAATGATGAGGGGGTTAGAGCGCGCTTTGGTCATGGTGACAGCCTTGGTATTTATTGCAGCGAGTTTTGGCGTAAGTGCTATGTTGTTGGCTTCAATTCGAGAACGTCAAAAAGAAATACAGCTATTGCGTGTAATAGGTGCACCGGCAATCAAGATTATTTTGTTAATTCTTATCGAAGCGACAGTGATCACCTTAATCAGTATCGGTTTAGCGCTGTTCGTTTTGTTTATTTGTTTAAATTTATTGCAAAGCTATTTAATGGTTGAGTTTGCATTGCATGTGCACAGCAACCTGATCACTGCAAACAATTTATATTTGTTGCTCGGTGTCCTTCTGACTGCTTTGTTCATAGCTTTTATCCCGGCGATAAGTGGCTATCAGCAGACCAAAAAGGCTTGGTAACAACGCCTTTTTGCATTAACAGTCAAAATTTATTCGGCAAGTTTTTTGATATATTTTATCGAAAATTGTGTGATAAAGGCTTTTTTTGCCAGAGCTTGTTTTAAGCCCCAGATAACCTTGGCATCAAATAACTGGTCTGCGCCTTTTTCAAGCTCGGCCAATGCAAACTCGTCACCCAAGGCTGAGCGATAGGGGCGGCGATGAGAAATCGCCTGGTATACATCAGCGACACAGACAATACGCACGGGCAAGCTGATTTGCTCACCAATCAGAGCATAAGGGTAGCCACTTCCGTCTAACCTTTCATGATGCTGGCTAATGATATCTGTGATAACTTCAGGTAGCCGCAACATGTGGGCGATTACTCGGCCATGGTTAGCATGTTGTTTAACCGTATAAAACTCTTCGTCAGTGAGTTTAGTTCGTTTATTTAAAAGGGTGTTTGGCACATTCAGCTTGCCTAAATCATGGAGCAGGGCGCCGCACCAAATATTAAATATGTCGTCATTTGGGAGCTTTAGAACATCGGCGATAGCAGCTGCGTGTTGGGCGACGCTTAATTGATGCTGATAAGTATAAAGATCTTTACTTTTTATTAAGTTCGCTAAATTTAATACTTGATCCAAGACCGAGCTGGCTTGCGGCTGGGTCGGCTGGTGATCAGGGGGTAGATTGTGTGTAGCGTTAAACATCCGAACAACTATTTTTCTCGAATTGAAGTGCGTAATTTAGCAAAACACCGTGTTTATTTAAATGCAAAAAACAGTGAAGGTTGCGCTAGATCAATCAAAACCATTGATTATTTTGGTTAATGATTTTTTTGATCGCAAATCGGGCAGGCATTAGGGTTTCTGAGTTGTCTGTTTGGTACATTAAATAAACTGGGTAAGAGAATTCGGCAGCATCGGGGACTATTCTGAGTTCCTGTTTGTTTAGGTGTTTATGGATCACTCGAGTTCTAAAATATCCTTGTCCACCATATTCTAACAAATACTGGAGTGCAGCCGGACCAAAATCGAAATAAAGCGCTGTTTTCACATAGCTTGGGTGTGCTGCTCGAAATTGTTCGGCAAAAACAGTGCCCCAATCGACATAGATATATTGTGAGCTGACTGGGTTTTCAATTAACACTAATTTTTCGTCTAAAATGTGTTCAACCATATGTTGGCCCCCGTAGATCGGCTGATGGGTCAGAGCGATGTCGATAAACCCGTTGCGTATATCTTGATTAATTTGCTCGGCTGAAAGCACTTGCGAAACGATCACAAGATTAGGTTCTTTTGCCCTTATTGCGGCAATCCATTCAGCCAAAACCGGATTCCACAAGCTTTGCTCACATGCAAGACGAATGATTTTTTGGTCGTTTTTAAGCAATGGAATTTCTCGTTGGCTGGTTTGCCACAATTGCAATATTTGTCGAGCGTAAGGTAAAAAACGTTGCCCATTGTCGGTTAAAGTCACGCCTTTTTTATTTCGTATCAGCAAGGTGCATTTAAGTTTATGCTCCAAGTTTTTTATACGCGCCGTTACCGCGGTTTGCGAAATATGCAGTTTTTCGGCGGCGGCGATAAAACTGCCGGATTCAACAACGGCAATAAAGGTATTGGCTAAATCTGTATCCATTAGTATTAAAATTTTTGATTTTAAAATTCATTATTATTCATTATTTTAATTATACCCAAAAAGGTACAATTTGCACTCTTTTGGTGAGATGGGTTTAATTAAGTGAAACAGTTCCGACAGTTTTTAGGTATCGAGTCGCATAATTTACCGGTTAAAGAGATTTTAGTCGCAGTAGTTAGTGGCGGCCTAGCGATTTTAATATTATACCTAGCAGGTAGTTTCTGGGCTGAGCAATTTAATAACTATAAAAATTGTTTTGTATTGCTTCCAATTGGTGCAACTGCGGTATTGGTTTTTGCGGTCCCGCACGGTGCTTTATCACAACCGTGGAATGTGATCGCGGGAAATTTTATAAGTGCTTTAGTTGGAATTGCCTCGGCTCAAATCTTTAAAGACGAAGCCTTAGCTGCCGCGGTTGCCTTGGCGATTGCTATTTTATTGATGCAAGTTTTTCATTGTATTCACCCCCCTGGCGGCGCGACCGCGTTAACGGCCGTGCTCGGCGGAAGCCATATTGAACAGCTTGGTTATGCGTATGCGTTTTTTCCAGTGTTAACGAGCGCTTTGATGATTGTTGTATTGGCGGTTGCGCTTAATTATCCCTTTAGCTGGCGTCGTTATCCAATTCATTTATTGTATATTCATCGTAAAAAAGTTCAAAAAAATGCCGCCGAAATTACCGCTAACGATATGTTGTTGGCAGTTGAAGCACATGGTTCTTATTTGGATATCGGCGAAGAAACCTGGCAAGAATTGTTAGAGATTGCGAAACAAATAAAAGACCAAGCCGATTGATTTGATCTTAATAAGCGCTTGTTTGGTAACTAATTATAACAAAAGTATTAACTTTTTAAGTCATTGTTTAGTGAATAACACAGTTTATTAGGGGCATAATGGTTATTGAACAACGGATTCCGCGCATCGGTTTAGGTACTTATCGGATGAAAGGAGAGGTGGCCATTAACTCGGTAAAAATTGCACTTGAGTTAGGTTACCGGCATATAGATACGGCGCAAATTTATAAAAATGAAGCAGAGATTGGCCATGCCATTGCGCAAAGTCAAATCGCTAGAGATGAAGTGTTTTTAACGAGTAAAGTGTGGCTAGATAATTTAACGCCAAAACGCTTTCTGCCAAGTGTTATAGAAAGTTTGCAGCAATTAAAAACCGATCACCTTGATTTGCTGTTAATACATTGGCCGGCGCCCAATGATGAAACAGCGATGGCGGTGTACTTGGATGAACTTTGCAAAATAAAAAAGCAGGGACTCACGCGATTTATTGGCGTGTCTAATTTTACCTGCACGCAATTGGCATCAGCGATGAGTTTTATGCCAGCGAATGAAATCTACACCAATCAAATTGAAGTCCATCCATATTTGCAAAATAATAAGGTGAGGGATTTTTGCAGGCAGCATAATATTTTGGTGACCGCTTATATGCCGTTTGCCGTCGGTAAAGTTTTAGCCGATCCGCAAATTAAAAATATTGCCAACCAATATAAAGTGACGAGCGCACAGATTGTATTGGCTTGGGCATATTCGCAGGGAATGGTTAGTATTCCGTCATCAACTAAAAAGTCTCATTTATCTGCCAATTTGGCGGCTTTAGAGTTTAACCTTAAAGAACAAGACATACAGCTGATCAATCAACTTGACTCAAATCAGAGACAAGCTAATCCTGACTTTGCGCCAGTTTGGGACTCGTGTTTTAGCTAGTCAAAACTAACCATAGGTTTAGTTGTTTTTATGACGCTTTTATGAATTTTAAGTTCAGTGCTACTCTTTTATCTGTTTTGAATTAATATATCGGCTCATTTCTGTTTTTATAACCAACTAAATGGTTTTTTATGCTGACTAGACGAAATTTTATTGTGGGTGCGGGGTCGCTGGCGTTTTTAGGTTTATCGAAAAGTGCTTTTGGCAAACTTTCATTAAGTAGCTTGACTGATAAAGTGTTTGCTTATGGTTCATTAATTAAAGATCCTCATGATTTATTAGATTTGCCGTCAGGTTTTAGCTATCAGGTTATCTCCCAACTTGGTGATAAAATGGACGATGGGTTTACCGTACCGGATAAAGCGGATGGTATGGGCTGTATTCAGCTTGATGAAAACAGAGTCGCCTTAATTAGAAATCATGAATTAAAACCAACCGATTTAGCCAAAGCAGAAGCCAGTATCAAACATCATAAAACAGCATTGGCTTATGATACAGATCAAGCGGGCGTCGCACTGCCGGGTGGCACCAGCCACATCATCTACAATGTTAAAACAGGTCAAAAAGAACAAGAGTTTTTGTCTTTGGTGGGGACGATTCGAAATTGTGCTGGTGGGATCACCCCATGGGGTACCTGGCTGACCTGTGAAGAATCAGTCCTTGATAAAAGTTCAGGTGTTGGTAAATCTCATGGTTTTGTATTTGAAGTGCCAGCCAATGCTAAGGGCTTGATTAAAGCAACCCCATTGCCTGAACTAGGCCGATTTAATCACGAAGCCGCTGTGGTTGACCCTAACACAGGGATTGTTTATTTAACTGAAGATAGAGGCGATAGCTTATTTTATCGTTTTATTCCAAAAGAGTACGGTCAATTGCATAAAGGTGGTCAATTACAGGCCATGGTGATAAAAAACAGTGCGCAGTTTGATACACGCAATTGGCAATCAAATGATATGCCAATCCAACAATGGTTTGATGTGGAGTGGCTTAATATTGATAATCCTTTAAGCCCTAATGATGATTTACGCAAGCAAGGCTATCAAAAGGGCGCTGCGCTTTTTGCGCGAGGTGAAGGGATTCACTGGGGAGACAATGAGTTGTATTTTTGTTGTACCAATGGTGGCGCTAAACAACTTGGGCAAATAATGCGGTATCAACCATCTACCAATGAGGGGCAAGCGAGCGAAAAAACACAGCCAGCGCGAATACAGCTATTTATGGAAAGCCATCAGGTCGATTTTTATAACTTTGGGGATAACTTAACGGTTGCGCCGAACGGACACCTAATTGTATGCGAAGATCAATATACAGACGAGGTGAATAATCATTTACGCGGGGTTACGCCAGAAGGGCGTGTATATGATTTTGCACGCTTAACTGCGCCGACTGAGCTTGCGGGCGCTTGTTTTTCGCCGGATGGACAAACACTTTTTGTCAATGTATATGCGCCGGCAAAAACCTTAGCCATAACTGGACCTTGGGCGAGCTTTTTAGAACAAAAGCCAGCTTAAGACTTAGCTAACTCAGTTTATTTATCGGTCAGTCGTAAGTCGTAGTGCAGCCGCAGTCGGCTGCCTGAATATTTGTATTTGATAAGACAAAGACCAACTTTCTCCTTGTTTAAAATACTGATCACCAGCAAATAAAAAAGCGGGGCTTATAAAAGGCATATATTGGGAAACATACCAGGCTTCAGTCTGTTTTGTCACTGAGCTTTGGTTATTTGATATTTGTACCCCGCCATTATCACCACCATAATAAAGCCAGGGTAAATTTTTGCCGTGGATCTGTTTGGCTAAGGTATTTTGCTGATAGCTGAACTGCCAGTATTTTTTCAGTTCAGGTGAAAAGCGCCATGATAAACCCGCATAACCGCCATACGAACGTCCATTCTTTTCACCAAGGATTGGGGTTCGTGATAAATGTACAGCTTCTAGTGCGGTAAAATCTGCCATCCAATCGATATCTAAAGAGCCATCTTTTTTAGGGGCTGATACACTGATTATGCGCTTTTCGCTGATCATAGAGTGCTTATGAATTTGGTACAGAAGTATGAGTTTAATTATTGCTGAGCCATCGTCATTTAGTGTTAAATCAATATCGCTTAGTAGCGTAGTGCCGTCTGAAACACCTGTCTGTTTGTCCTCTTCCCAAAAATTTGTCCCATTAATAAATTTAAAAGAAAACCATAAACCTTTATGCCAAGGATGTTCATCAGAATCCGGTTGATGGCGGGTAATTAAAGTTCTATCGGCTAAATAGATTGGATGAAAAAAGGGCTTGTCGAACTTATTTTTATAGTTAAACCGCCAAATAACGGCTTTATTGTTATCCAACAGAGTTAATGAACCTGTTTGTTGCCGCCAACTGATCGCGTGTGCCGATAGACTGAATAAATGCAGTAATAAAAAAAACAAAAGCGTTAATACGCTATTAAAAAACCTATTTTGCATGGTTAAGGGCTCCGGTGACAAAAAGTAAACCATCTAATAAATGAGTTTGCATCATTTTATTAAAATAAGTATCGCCATGATGACCAAGCGATGTATAAAAGGACCGACCACCATCGTAATGGTGAAACCATGCAATGGGATGATGTTCGCCATGAATTTTTTTGCCCTGATAACTGGTTTCATCAACGGTTAAAATGTCGATGCGTTCGGGGTTTAGATTAATAAAGTTGTACCACTCATCGGTAAACATAAATGAAGCAGGTAAACGGTTGATAAAATAATCTGTCGTGTTTATTTTATTCAGTCGTGCAGATTGGATTTTGGGGTGGCTGATAAAAGTGCCGCCAACAAGTTTAACAAACCATGGCCAATCAAGTTCACACCAAGCGCTTGCATGTACACCCATAAAACCACCACCTGATTGGATATATTTTTTAAACGCTTGGCGTTGTGTAGGATTAAATAGTGGGCCTGTTGTATTAATGAATACAATGGCATCGAAGTTTGTTAGTTTATCCGTGGTAAACTCAGCCGAGTTTTCGGTTTTATGTACGCTAAACTGATATTGTTTACCTAACGCTTCAAACGACTCAATAGCCTCTTTGATGGATGCATGCCTTACTTTAGTCGTTTTACTAAATAAAAGAAGATTTTTACCTGCTAATAATGTTGAGAGATCATTTTTTGCATTAGCATGGAATGTATGAATTAAACCGAATAATAAAACAAAAGCCGATATTATATTGCGTAGCTTTGTTAGAATAACTGCCATTTTAATTACCTTGTTGCAACATGGTTACATATTTCAATTATTTTAAGTTAAAAATAGATCAACATTCGTTTAAAATATACTGGTCATTATTCAATGGTAAATATTTAACATGAAAGACATTGTTAAAGTAGCTCGCTATTTCAGCCAAGATGGGGTCCTGCATGCAGATAACTGCGATCTACTGGAGAAAGCTGCACGAGAAAAAAAGCTAACGATGAGTGCTATTTCACGTCGCGCGTATCCAGGCCAGCGATTAGCTGATTATGCAATGCCGGGGCTTTTGTCATTTGGCGTTTGGGATTGCCGAAAATTGCAAGACTGGCATCTTACCCCTCACAGAAACGAAGGGGTTGAAATCACCTACTTGGCAAAAGGAAGTTTAAATTTTACCGTTGATGAGCAAAGTTATGTATTGACCAAGGGCGCTGTTAGTGTCACACGACCATGGCAAAAGCACAGTTTAGGTGCGCCAAAGCTTGGGTATTCTAAATTATTTTGGTTAATTATTGATTTAAACGTGCAAAAACCAGATGACCAATGGCGATGGCCGGCTTGGGTTGTGTTAGACGTCAATGAAATGGCCAGTTTAACCAATTATCTTCAACATACAGAACAACATGTTTGGATGGCTAACCAAAAGGTTCAGTCAATATTCAAAAAGCTTAATGCGCTGCTTATTAAACAAATTGAACAGAGTCAGAGTTATTATTCTTTAATTACACTCTGTATTAATGAATTATTACTCTCTTTGCTCGATTTATTTAGAAGCCAAACGACCATCCTTAATAATCATCTGTCGTCAAAAACATATACAGTTGAACGTTTTTTGCAGGCTCTACCGGAAGTGTGTGAGCAAGCATGGGATCTAACACAAATGGCGAATGAATGTGGCTTAAAACGAAGCCAATTTAGCGAATATTGTTATCAATTGAAAGGCATGTCACCAAATGATTATCTGACCACATGCCGTATTGATAAAGCAAAGCGTTTGTTAATGAATAGCGCTTTAAATATCACCCAAGTTGCATTTAGTGCCGGTTTTAGCAGTAGCCAATATTTTGCTACTGTGTTTAAAAAGAAAGTGGGCATGACGCCTATTTTGTTTAAAAATTACCAGTTAATAGAGCGGTAAATACTAGACGCTTAGTTCGCTTAGTTTGTTTATCATTTAACAAAAAACAAACAGAGAGCGTTTATGAAACAAGCAACTTTTGCGATTTGGCCATTATTATGTATGTTCAGTGTTTTACCTTTTATGTCATCTGCCGAGACGAACAAACCAAACGAACGGGTAAACATAGTAGCGCAAGGTAAAACACTGTTTGTTGATAAAGGCTGTGTTGAATGCCATGCAAATAAAAAAGGCGATACATCTTACAAAACCGGCCCTAATTTGTGGGGGCTCTTTCAAAAAACGCCTAAAATGCACTCTATTTATCTATCAAATGGGCGTTTAGCTCGGGTGGAAGCAGATCAAGAGTATTTAAAAAATTCGTTATTAATTCCGGCAACTCAGCTAGCCATACAGGAATTGGGCCCCGAAAGAGGGAGTCCATATTTAGCAGTCATGCCTAAGATCTTTTTAAATGGCCATGAGCGCAACGCTTTGTTTGCTTATTTAAAAACTTTGAATGAAAAAAGATATCGTGGGCCGCAGGAAGTTTGGCGTAGTATTTCTAACACCAATACCAAACAAAAACAGCGTTATGATAACGAGTTGTGGGCGGGGAAAGATGCAACTTTTTCTCGCCATCATATAGCAGACGTTTCAACGCGCAGTATTCATATTGCTTTGCCAAATAAAACCAATTATAGCTTTGACAGTAAAGACTTCTCGGTTAAAAGAATTTGGTCAGGCGGTTTTTTAGATATCACACCGGAGCGCACGAATAGAGGTCGTGGTTTAAACGAGCTGCCCAGTACGGCCAAAGAGTGGAAAGACCTTGTGCACTTATTACCCTTAACAAGCGACGGTAAACCTGTTGATTTAGGGTTTAAGAATTGGCCCACGTTTAAAACTGAAGGTTTGCTTGAGCAGTACCGGATAAAAAATGAAAACTCTAACTTTGCGCAACCTTATTTGGATCAAGTTAATGCAGCCAAAGGTCAATTTTTAGGCATCGACCATCAAAACAAAAAAGCACCTATTCTAATGTATAAAATTGAAGGTGTGACCTATCGCCAGGCCGTAACACTGTCATTAGATGGACACATTCAATTTGCTTTTGCATTAGACAATAGCCAAAAACCGGTGCGTTTTAAGCTTGACAACATTAAAGAAAGGTTAATCGAAGTTTCGCATGGCACCGTTAATGAAGATATATGGACGGTCCCAGTTGAACAACAAACCGCGTTTTCGATCCGTTTTAAACTAGATGCGCCCCAACTTTCCGAAAATGCCGCGAATAACCTACATGAAGTGACCCATGATAAACAACCGGTAAAAATGGTGCAGGATGACGAAGCTAAACTGCCAGCTGGCTATCAGGCGTTTAATATAATGGCGCCATTGGATAAGTTCGGGCGTGAGCAGCTATTTGAACCTTTAGCAATAGATTTTGCGGTGAATGGTGATGCTGTGATTGCCTCTCGTACATCAGGAATATGGAAAATCAAGGACAAATATTGGCATTTTTTTGCGGACGGCTTTTATGATCCGCTCGGGGTTTATATTGAAGATGAGGCGGGTGATCAAATGGTGATTGCGCATAAACCTGAATTGACTCGATTGACTGATGTAGACGGTGACGGGTACGCAGATACTCATTATACAATTAATGACGATTGGCGTTACGCTGGCAATTATTGTGAGTACGTTCATGGGCCTGTACCTGATGGTCAAGGCGGTTACTTTTTGAACTTAAATTTGGCTCATGGCGGCGATAAGGTGCATGGTGGGCCTATGGGAACCTTCGGTGGGTATGATGGCTGGCTGGTGAAAATTGATAAAAACGGCGTATTTACCCCATGGGCAAGCGGGCTTAGAAGCCCAGCTGGTTTAGGTTATGGCTCAAACAAACAACTTTTATATACTGATAATCAAGGGGTTTTTGTTGGCACTTCAAAAATGCATCTGGTGAAAAAAGATGCTTATTATGGTTACCCCGCAAGTTTGAAAGATCATCCCGATCATAGAGGCAAATCTATCAATTGGCAGCAAGTGAACAAAAAAGCAAGGCTAGCTGAAATCTATTTCCCGCATGGGATTGTGGGTAATTCACCGGGCAATCCAACATTTGACTCTACAAAAGGTGGGTTTGGACCTTTTGCTGGTCAGATCTTAGTTGGTGATCAGAGTCTTTCTAATATTTCGCGGGTGGTGTTAGAAGAAGTGAATCACCAGTGGCAAGGGGTTGTGATCCCTTTTATCAGTGGATTACAGTCGGGCGCTATGCGATTAACTTTTGCGCCCGATAATAGTTTGTGGGTTGGTCAAACAGGACGTGGCTGGAGCGCACGTGGTGGTCATTATCAAGCACTGCAAAAAATTGTTTGGGATGGCAAAACCCAGCCATTTGAAATTAAAAATGTGCAGCTCACTCTATCTGGATTTAAATTAACTTTTAGTGATAGTTTACAATCTAACAAGATAGCGCAAGCAGATATCAGCGTAAAATCTTGGCGCTATTTAGATACCAATGTTTATGGATCCCCTAGGTATGATTTAGAGACACACCAGGTAACCGATTTATCGCAAGCAGACAAAAGTATAAAATTTAATATAAAAAATATGCGAGCGGGCTTTATTTATGAAATCAAACTCGCGGACATTAGAGCGAGCGCAGGCACGGAACTGGGGCATAACAGTGCCTATTATACTTTACATCAACTAAAACCATAACGGCTCAAGCCTCGAGCCTAATTGTTATATCGATTTTGACGCAGCAAATTAGTAAACCTATAGGCATCAGCCACTTCAGAGTTTTTGTTCCGGTTTTAAGTTTGCGAACGGTTTAATCATTAAAATTTTATTTTTTTGGAGCTTTTTGATGCTTAACCTCAACCCTGCTGCGTTCATTTTAAAGTCTTTGTTTAATGGCTTGCTCGCTGGCAACGCAAAACCAGTTACGTTTAAATTGGGTTTTATTTTTGGGCTAGTTTTATTTTTAAATTTTTTTCGCAGTGCAGAAGTGTTGGCTGCGAGTCATAAAAAGCTTGAGTCACCTAATGTTATTTATATCATCGTTGATGATATGGGCATAGGTGACATTAGCCCATATGGTCAAGAGAAAATACGGACACCTAATTTGCAAAAAATGGCAGACGAAGGATTAACTTTCACTCAACATTATGCAGGAAGTACCGTATGTGCGCCGTCGCGTGCCTCTGTGATCACTGGTTTGCATTCAGGACATAGTCAAATTAGAGGCAATTTTGAATTAGGTGGTTTCACTGACGATAAAGAATACGGCCAAATGCCGTTGGATCCGGGCACGCCAACAATCGCAACGGTAATGAAAGAAGCTGGCTACAAAACAGCCCTAATAGGTAAATGGGGATTAGGAGGTCCTGGTTCACATGGTGAACCCACTAAACATGGTTTTGATTACTTTTTTGGTTATTTAGATCAAAAACAAGCCCACAACCACTTCCCAACACACCTTTGGCGAAACACCAATCAATTTCCGTTAGGGAATGCTTGGTTAGATCCACATCAGACTTTGCCCGGGCACGTTGATAAAAATGATCCAGCCAGTTATAGGGTGTATCAACGAGATGATTTTGCCCAAGAAAGGCTGACACAAGATGCTTTAAATTATATCAAAACACATAAAGATGGGCGCTTTTTTATGTACCTAGCTTATGCAGGGCCGCACGCTGCTTTGCAAGCACCACAAGATCTCATTAACGAGTACAATTTTGATGAAACCCCTTATACAGGTGAAACTCATGGTAACTATGTTCCTCAGCTAAAACCAAGAGCGGCAAGAGCAGCCATGATCACCCATATAGATCAAGGTGTCGGTCGTTTGCTCGACTTGTTAAAAGACCTAAATATAGATAAAGATACTTTGATTATTTTTACCAGCGATAATGGGCCTAGTTTTGAGGGGGGCGCTGACTTAGACTTTTTTAACAGCAATGCTAAGTATCGAGGGTATAAACGGGACTTGTACGAAGGGGGCATTCGAATGCCTACCATTGCGCGTTGGCCGGGCAAAGTTGCCGCTGGTGTAAAAACCGATCACCTTTCTGCGTTTTGGGATTTAATGCCAACACTTGCCGAGCTAACTGGTGTCAGCGCGCCGAAAAACACGGATGGGATTTCTTTTTTGCCCACCTTGTTAGGTTCCAAAAAAATGCAAGCTCAACACACAAGTTTATACTGGGAATTTCATCAGGGTAAACGACGCCACATTCAAGCCGTTCGCATTAATGATGATAGAAAAGCTGCATGGAAAGCGCTGCGTACATTTGATAAAAACCATCGTTTGGATCCGCCAGTAGAATTATATGATTTAAAAACGGATCCCGGTGAACAAAATAATTTGGCATCAGAATACCCAGAGGTTGTTGCCCAAGCGAAACAACTAATGCAATCGTCGAGAACGCGATCGACTTTTGAGTACTGGAATTTTGATTATTTACAGCCAGCAAACTAAATTTATTACAAGAGGTAATTTGTTGAGTGATCGTTCAAGTTTGTTTATAGTAAGCATACATATTAAGTTGGAGTTTAAAACGTGAAAGACAAAATTAAGCTGGATATAGTCTCTGATGTTGTTTGTCCTTGGTGCATTATCGGCTATAAACATCTGTCTGCGGCGATTGAATCTTTAGGGATTGAAAACCAAATAAACATTGAGTGGCAACCATTTGAACTCAACCCTGATATGCCAGCGGAAGGCGAAAACCTAGTTGAACATGTTGCGCGTAAGTACGGGGCATCAAAAGCAGATAGCGAACGCGCTCGCGCCCAAATCACACAAGCTGGCGCTGATTATGGATTTACATTTAACTACTTTCCAGAAATGAAAATTGTAAATACCTTTGATGCGCATGTTTTATTGACTTATGCGCACTCAATAGGTAGACAAACTGAGTTAAAAATGCGCTTGTTTGAAGCCTTTTTTAGTGAACAAAAAGACGTGTCTAAACCTGAAGTTTTAATAGAGGCCGCAATTCAAGTTGGCATAGCAGAGGATGAAGCAGCAGCGGCGATTAAAAGTAAACAGTTGCAAACTACAGTGAAATTACGTGAATCTAATTGGCTATCATTGGGAATTGATGGTGTGCCAACTGTTATCATAAATGGCAGTCAGGCGCTCACGGGCGCACACCCAGAGCACAGTTTTAAAGCCGCTCTAAAAAAGGTCATTGCTCAAGCGAACCAATAAATTTAAATCGGTTTAATACAACTAGGTTTGTTATTATGGCTAACCCAAGAAGCAGTTTAATCTCGTTCGCTGATGGGCCTTATTATCATCGTATCCCGATGCGTGCGTCGCAGCTAAGTCAATATAATTAATATATTGATTTATAAAAGGCGCTTTTTGAATCTTTAAGCTGGGTCAACATATTTGCTTTTTATAATATGAGCGGCCGAACTTTCTAAAGAGGAGTATGCTGGCTTTTGCGACGGTTGAGATAAAGCGACTAGTGGGAGGTCATTAAACGTACCGAATAGATGAACTATTTGAAGCGTCAATTAACATAGGGTATTGTATTTAACATAACGTACATTATCGGGTATTTGAAAAAATGCAAAGCAAGTCATGTTTAGTTGTTTTTGTCATATTTAATTGTGGTTTTTAAGTCTATACTTATCAAGAATCCTAGTTAAGTAATCAGGTAGCGTTACGATGTTTTTCGGAAAAAACAAATTATTAAAAGAAGAAAATGCAAGATTATCTGCCGAAGTGCAAACTTATCGGCAAATAAAAGAAAGTTTACAGTATGAAATGATTCATATTGGTTTAAATCAACAAGGCCAAATTACAGATATCAATGATAACTTCACCAAGACTGTTAAACTGACATCTAATCAGACGATAAACCGTCCATTTAAAGATTTGTTAGCACCTGCTTCATTGCAATCTGAGCACAGCCAAGAATTGTTACGCGCTATAAAAGATAAAAAACATTGGCATGGCGCAGTACAAATGCTCGATGGCCAAAATCAACCGGTTTGGTTGCGTGCAATTTTGCAACCCGTTAAATTGAGTGATGGTAATACGAGTCACTTTTTAATTTATGCTACTGAGCTGACTAATACTATCCAATTAGCATTTGAGCATGAAGATTTGGTTAAAGCTCTATATCGTTCATCTGCTGTTATTCAATTCGGTTTAGATGGCATCATATTAGACGCAAACGATAATTTTCTATCTGCCGTTGGTTATTCAAAATCGGAGGTTATCGGTCAACACCATCGAATGTTCTGCCGCCAAGAAGACGCAAACTCAACAGAGTACAAAGAGTTTTGGCAAAAACTGCAGCGCGGTGATTATGTCAGCGGACGTTTTCAGCGTTTGAATAGCCGCGGAGAGCCTTTATGGCTAGAAGCTAGTTATAACCCAATTCATGACTCACAAGGTCGTCTTTATAAAGTTGCTAAATTTGCGACAAATATAACAGAGCAAATGGAACGAGAGTTTGCGATTTCCGAGGCCGCTGAGGTTGCTTATGCAGTCTCCGAAAAAACAGATGCAAATGCGACCCAAGGTCGTCAAGTTATTGATACAACTAAAGATACTATGGAGTCTTTGTCTAAACAAATGGGCTCAGCCGCGCAAGGAATAAGTGAATTAGATAAACAATCACAAAGAGTGACTGAGTTAGTTAAAAGTATCAGCGGTATCGCTGATCAAACAAATCTATTGGCCTTAAATGCTGCGATTGAAGCAGCCCGCGCCGGAGAACAAGGTCGTGGTTTTGCGGTGGTGGCGGATGAAGTTCGACAGTTAGCTTCTCGCACTAATGCAGCAACCGAAGAAATTGTTTCGGTGGTTGCTGAAAATCAAAAATTGACAGTTAAAGCGGTTGAGTTGATACAAGAAAGTCAGAAAAAAGCCGAAGAAGCACTACAATATTCACAAGAATCCGGCAATGTGTTTAATAATATTCAAATAGGTGCACGGGAAGTAGTCGATGCAGTCGGTCAATTTACAAAAAAATTATAAATTAAAATCTCAAGCAGTGTTTAAAATCGCTAAGTTTAATACACTGCTTAACGAAGTTTGTATACGCGTCCTCTTGTCTGACACGCTGTGGTCAATTCAATCATATCGGTGCTTAAAGGCCGCCGGATTTTCGATATTGGCCCGGCGCTAATCCCACCGATTTTTTAAAGCGTTTTGCAAAATTAAACACATCCGAATACCCTACTTGTTCGGCTATTTGTTGGATGCTCCACTGGCTGTTAGTTAACAGATACTTGGCGCGCTGCATCCTGAGCTTAATCAAATATTGAATTGGGCTAAGTTGGAAATGCCTTTTAAATAGTTTATGCAGGTGTGGACTTGAATAATGAATAGTTTGTGCCATTGTCTCTACTGTCCAATCGTAGTGCAGTGATTTTTCAATATCACGCCTTAATTGTTTAAGTTTGGCTATTTCTTCTGATATGGGTGTCGCGTTAAAGGTTTGGTTTAAATAATGAGCCAATAACTTAATACTCGGCGCTCTAAGTTCAGCTGAGCTTTCATAATATAAATGGCCTAACAAGTGAAAAATTTGTTTTCCGTTTGCACAACTATGTATACCTGGGGCCAAATTGTGAAAAGATTGCCAATTAGCGGTATCGTCTAATGCAAACCAAGCCATTTCCCAGTAATCAGCCTGCAACTCTAATAAAAATGATTGACCCGCTGGTATCACTATAATTTGTCCTTTGCGAGCGATGAGTGTTTGTTGATTCATAGTGACAGATATCTCACCGTCGTTGCAGTAAAATAAACTATGTGTATACGGACTAATACGGCCGACTTTATAGTGCCCTCTAAGATGCGATATCCCAGATAGGTGAATGTTTAAACTTTCTAATTCTGGTACTTTTTCGCAATCGACAAAGCGTTCTTTACACGCTTCACCGATCTCTAAAATATCCCCAATATTGTTTGCTAGAACCATATTTTAAGTCCTTATGATAGTTTTGAACATATTAAAGATAGTCTAAACCATACTGTAAAAAGTGCCAGTTTGAGAGAATATACTCATGGCTTAGCAATAAAGCTAACGCCACTTGTTTATTTAAGTGAGGAAGCAAACCATGTCTAACATTGAGCTTTTAGGCTTTGTATCTGCGTTTTTAACAACTATTTCATTTTTGCCACAAGCGATACAAGTGATTAAAACACGCAATACCGAGTCCTTATCACTGGCGATGTATAGCCTGTTCACTTTCGGTGTGGCTGCTTGGACAGTTTATGGCTTCATGATAGGTAACATTGCGGTGATAGCTGCGAACATTATTACCTTCGTTCTTGCTGCTATTATTTTAACTATCAAAATAATCAATGAGTTGAATAAACGTCAAGTTGTCGATGAAACATTAACTGGGAAAGTACAAGGATAATTAGACTTTTAGTTGATCACCGCTGGAAAACCAGCGGTGGATCTTACGATCTTATTGTTCAGCTTCTTTAACAAAGATCACCCAGTCTTTATGCTGATCTTTTGGTGGTTTACCTAAATCGTAAAAGTCAGGCTGCCAATACCCTTCATCTTGCGTATCCGCTTGAAAAGATTTTATGCTACCGGTTTGCAACTCACCACCTTCACGTGGGTTGTACCAATGGATGTTATATTGTCCTTTAAAGCCACGCATTTTTATTTTTAATTCTTTTTTTGCACTTTTTGCAAACATAATATAAAACTCGCCATCTTTTGCTAAAGCCCAACCATGATTCAGTGCTTCGTCTTGATTGACAGCATTTTGATAATCTACATCGATAAGTTTAAAAAAATCTAACGCATATTTGGCTTGGGTCCAGAAATTATCCCGGCTTCTAAAATCTTCAGCTGTTAAGTCTGAATGAGGTCGTTTATATCCAAAATACCATTCTGTCCCCCAGGCGCCAGCTGTTAATGCACCCCAGAGACCATTGGTTCGAGCGTCGTTATGTAAAGGATCAAACTCATCGGGCTGTAATGCATATTCGGCATCACCAGGCTCATCAACTGCCACTGCCAATGGCCGTTCATTGACTACTGGCCAGCTCCGTAATCGTTTAACTTGGTCGTGCACACTGCCAAAATCTTTGCGCCCTGTTTGCAAAGAAACGCCAGTATAATAACTGTCGTTGCCAGTAATATCTTCAAAAAAGTTACCATTGTGGATGACAACATGATGCTTATACGGGTCATTTAAATAAAAGTATTTTGCCATCGCCAAACGTTGCTGGGTGTTTTGAGGCGGCGTTTGATGGTTTGCATACCATTCTCCGTTTTCTTCACCCATGTTCCAGTTCAGAGCCAAATGATGAGAAAACCTAGCAATTAATTCACGATAATAAACTTGCCGCTGCAGGCCCAATCCCCCATTATCTAATAAGCCCTGGTTTTCTACTTCTTGAGTTTTAAAATGTAAAAACAAACCTTTATGTTGAGCGTGGCTGAATATGATATTCCACTGCGCGAGTTTTGATACATCGTACCTATCATAAGTCTCATAATTGATAAATGGGTATACGTTTTGATCGTCGCCTTTAATATTCAAAGTTAAAAAAGAGATTGAATTCATGCCTTTTTGACTTAAATAATTGATCGCACCGATAAGGCCTTTCCCCTTACCATTTTGCCAGCTTGGATCACCTGGTTGCCAATCTTTAATATGTGGTTGCCAAGTTTTTACTAAATGATCTTTATGACCATCATTATGAAAGTCTCCATCAAAATCTTTATATGAAAGCAGATTCTCAGGGGCATCTGGGCCCGCTTTAATAAAATAACCGCCCTGCTCTGAAAATTTTAGGTACGGTTCCCCAACATATTTAAGGCGGCCACGCTGACGAAAGTCTGGATACGGTTTATCTGAAACTTGCACCGTAAATTTGCCTCGTTGGCCATCTAATGGCTGAACGATTTTACCCGTTAATACATTATCAGAGATTGCAACATACGGGCCTGTTCGAAAGCTAATTCGCCAAGACCAGACACCTATTTCATCTGGGCTGAATCTAACGCGCCATTTATTGCCATCAGTTGCACCTGTTTGTGCGGCGTTACCGTCCGCTGCAAAAAATCCGGGCACTTGATAGCTTTTACCTGTTTTTTTATGGATGAAAGTTGCGTTAAGACGGTAGTCTGTAAAAGGATTGATTTTACCTGTTTCGGATGCGTGAGGCCCCTCAAAGGTCAAGTTAATGGTATGCCATTTTTTAAGCTCTCCAGTTATTTGGGGTTGTGCAAGCAAAGGCGCACAAAAAAAATTAAGCACACATAGATAAAACGCAGCATATCGTTGATAAACAGTAAATATTAACATAAGACTCCTTTAAATGTTAACGATAGACTTTAATTGGTTAACATACTATAAGAGGTCAGGAAGATTATCTAGCTCAAACTTCTGTAAAAAATAAAATGGGCAGCTTACGAAGTCGTGTTGAATTGCGAGTAACTTTTTAAAAAATGAATAAAATAGAGCGGCTCAGCGGCCGCTCTATCGGATTATTATGATGTTGAACGATAAAATTTAAAAATAGCCACGTATACCAAAATGCAGA
Source organism: Gayadomonas joobiniege G7 (assembly GCF_000300815.1). GTDB lineage: Bacteria > Pseudomonadota > Gammaproteobacteria > Enterobacterales > Alteromonadaceae > Catenovulum > Catenovulum joobiniege. The sequence continues at coordinate 121,624 of NZ_AMRX01000008.1, forward strand.
GTTCTTCCGGCTATTGGCGCTTCATCTTTAATAAATGAGGTGTGGTTTTTAGCATAAACATCACCAAGATTATGTGCTTTTAGATACACAGATATATCCTGCTGAGCGATATTGAGGTTATAACTAACATTTGCGTCAATTAGGTTATAGCCGTTAGTTTGGCTTTCATATTGTGCAACTTTGTCCTGACTGTCATAGCGCGTAAAGCTGAGTTTACTTGTGAAAGCTTGCCAGTTGTAATTAATTTCACCGCCAAAGCGCAGTGGCGGTGTGCGAGGTAGATCACCCCCCTCAATTAATTTTGCTCTGACATAATCGGCAAACACTCTTGTTTTCAAATGTTCCGTAGCCTGCCAAACAAATTGTGCTTCAAAACCGTACAGTTTTGCATCTGCATGGTTAAATACAAACACCGGAAGCTCATCTGAATGTTCATGTTCTTCGTCATGATCAGTATCATGTTCATCAGCATCTTCATGCATTTCGTCTTCATGCTCATGTGAAAATTCAGCAAATAGGCCGGTTTCTGCTTGGTAGTAGTAGTTATGAACTCGATTATAAAAAACATTTACAACAAACCCAAAATCACCTTCATATTTTCTGAGCGTCAGATCAATGTTATTAGAAAGTTCCAATGGTTGGTCCGCAGATAACACATCTATATGATATTCGTTTTCAGCTTCTTCGTGAATTTCATATAGTGCGCCAATTTCGTAAGTTTGTGCCCCAATGTGTGGGCCAAAAGAGAGAATTTCTGCTGCAGACGGAGCACGTTCGGCGTGTGATACTGCTATTCCTAAGTTATAGCCCGGCACAAAATCCCAAACTACGCCCCCAGATAAATTTACGGTCGCAAAACTTTGATCAATGGCATCTACTTCAATGTCTTCGGTTGGGTGCTCGTTTTCATGGTCGTCACCGTGTTCATCACCATGTTCATCCTCGTCATGGTGATCTTCGTCGTCACTATGATCTTCGTGGCTGTGTACATCAAACATCTCAATCTGTGAAGATTTCGATTTCAGAGTGATGTACTCAGTGCGTGCGCCAAGCTGCACTAAAAAGTTACCAAAATGTTGTTCTTGCATCATTGCAATTGCGAAAGTTTCATTGTCTGAGGCCGGCGCAAATGCTTCGTCTCCAATGGCAGAAAACTCTGATTTTTTATAATGCAAGCTAATACCACCACGCCAACCAGCGATTTCTTGCTGCATAAAATCGAATTTTGCTTCGCTAGTCTGGTTGCTAAATAAGGTGCCAACTTCGCCATTTTCGATTTCAGCATGTTCGTAATCAGTGTACGATAAACGTGAGTGCAATGCTTTTAATGCGCCACTGTCAATATCTACTTCGCTTTGCAGTTGCACTCTGTCCTGAGTTAAATCTGCATAAACCGATTCACCTTCTTCGCCGTGCCCAGGGATACCATATTCGCGTTCTAACCGACCATAAGAAATTCCAGCATAGCCTTTGTCCGCGATATAACTGACACCCAAAGTGCCGCCCGTACTATCTTCAAAGCTATTATCGACTAGTTGCCTTATGCGATTTTTTTGTTTGCCTGCTTCATAATTTTCAGACTCGCGCCAGAAACCATCTAAATGAAATGCGAACTGCTCGCTACCTGTATTTAAGCTGGCAGACGCAAGTTTCTGCTGATCGTTGGTGCCTTTTTGCAATGTCCACTCACCAAAGGTGTCTGAGCTTTTAGGAATGCGTTCATCTACGACATTAACCACTCCACCAATCGCGCCGCTGCCGTAAAATAACGTCGCTGGGCCTCTAAGTACTTCAATTTGTTGCGCAGTAGTGGCTTCTGTGGTGACTGAGTGATCGGGACCAATACGACTAACGTCGCCAGCATCTAGGCCGTTCTGGCTGATTAATACACGGGGCCCGCTTAAACCTCGAATAACTGGGGTACTTGCAACACCGCCGTACGAGCTAGAATGAACGCCGATTTCTGATTTTAAACTTTCACCTAAAGTACTGGCTTGCTGCTCACGCAAGCGGTCACCGGATAATACACTCACAGGCATCGCTGATTCTATAGTTGACGAGTGAAACGGTGTAGCCGTCACATCTATCACTTCAATTGGCGACGAGACTAGCGTTATAGTTAATGTTTGATTATTTTTTTGATTAAAATCTATCGCTTGGTTTTTATGCGCGTAACCACTGGCAGAAATATGTAGTTCTGGATTTGATTTGTTAGTATTTATTTTAAAACGACCATTCTCATCAGCAATGACTTTTTTATTAGACCCCATTACTGATATTTTTGCTTTGGCAATACTTTTACCATTTGCATTAAGAACCTGGCCGTTAATTGTCTGGGCTTGAGTGGCAGTTGTTAACAGTGCACTGCACACGAGTGCTACTTTGCTTAATTTGTACATATCTCCCTCAGTCTGTTATGTAATAACATTGATAAATGTAATGTTATAGTGTTGCTAGCACTAAATGCAAGTGCTTTCCTTAACTACGCATTAAATCGTTCTGTTTATGAAAAATATAACTATGACGATTCGTTCGGTTATAACTAAGTGATGATAAATGCATTAACACATTGCTTTGTTTGAGAATTTGGGGTTTGTGCGTATTCAACTTATACTCTCATTTATGACAATTTTATTTTAGGATCCCGAATGCACGGACATCATCATCATCATCATAACCAGTCCTCAGACCTTTCAAGTCAACGAATTGGTTGGGCGTTTTTTCTCAACCTGGTTTTTACCATCATTGAGTTTATTGGGGGCTTAATAACCAATAGTACAGCGATAATGGCGGACGCCGTCCATGATCTGGGTGATACGCTGTCGATTGGTAGTGCTTGGGTTCTGCAAAAGCTTGGTAAGCGCGGTGCAACAGCCGAATATACATACGGTTTTTTACGATTGAGTCTGTTAGGCGCTTTAATCAATGGCGTCATTTTATTAGCGGGCTCAATTTGGGTTTTAATGATTGCAATACCCAGGCTTGCCGAACCGGTGCAGCCTGATGCTGAAGGTATGTTCTGGCTGGCTTTATTAGGTGTTTGTGTAAATGGCTACGCCGCTTATAAATTAAGTTCGGGTAAAACATTAAACGAAAAAGTTTTAAATTGGCACTTGATTGAAGATGTACTCGGTTGGGTGGCAGTTTTAGTGGTTTCTGTTGTGCTCATGTTTGTAAACTTACCTATTTTAGATCCTCTGTTATCAATAGGTTTTACTTTATTTGTATTGGTTGGGGTTGCACGTGTGCTTTTTAAAACGTTAAACCTTTTTTTGCAAGCGGTGCCGGATCCTCAGATAAAACGAGCAGCAGAAGATGTGTTTATGAAACAAGCCGAAGTGGACGATGTTCATCATCTACATTTGTGGTCACTGGACGGCGAACAGCATGTACTCACTGCGCATTTAGTTTTGGCAGAACCATTAAGTTCGTTTGATACTATGGCACTCAAGATACGCCTCGCTGACGAGTTAGCGCAATTTAAGTTAGCACATACAACGATAGAATTTGAACATCCTGGTGAAACTTGTCGTGATAAGGTAGACGTATAAATGTCAGATATCATCGTTAGTTTATTCTTTGAGATGATCTTGTACTACCCTGGACACTATTTAGGAAAAATTCTTAAAAAGAAAAACAATCTGCTTTTTTGTATGAGTCTTAGTCTTATCTTTTGGGCATTACTGGCGAGCTCTGGTTTTTTGATTTTTACCCATTATTAGCAGACACATTTATCGTCTTCGATTGTATATTAGCGGTGTCATTTTTACTTGATTGCAGCTGGAGTGAATTTGCAGCCTTTTGTTGAAAAAATATTTTTAGATGAATCCAAGTCGCTTGCGTTATTTGAGCGGACCGAGCCGGATAGCATACCTTTTGAATGGCATCACCATCCAGAAATCGAACTGACTTTAACTTTAAATAGTTATGGTCGTCGTTACATCGGTGATCACATCGAAAACTATTACGAAACTGACCTAGTGCTTGTTGGCAAAGGTACCCCGCATACTTGGGCATCGTGCGGCAAGTATGATGAAAATAAACCCCATAAAGTTTATGTTGTGTGGTTCAGATCGGCTTGGTTAAAGTCGTTAATAGAACTCTGCCCTGAGCTCATATCGCTTGCTAAATTAATTGAAACAGCTCAAGGTGCATTGGTTTTTTCACCGGCATTAGCGCTCAGTGTAAAAGCTCAAATACTCAGTTTATTTGAACTGCCACAAGTTAAGCGACTGCCGGTGTTTATTTCAATTATGACTGAGCTTAGTCAGAGCAGTGCAAAACGCATTATAAGTCCACTGTGGATAAGGACCAGCCAGGATGAGCGTTTGGATCGGGTCTTAAATTATTTGAACAAAAACTATCACAACAAAGTGTCAGTAGAAAAACTTGCAGCCCTTGCTAATTTAAGTGAATCTGCTTTTTATAAACTATTCAAGCAGCACACACGTATAACCCCAAAAGCCTACATTAGCCAATTGAGAATTGGCCGAGCTTGCCAACTTCTTAGTCACAGCGATAAAAAAATAGCGCTAGTTGCCAACCAAGTGGGTTATTTTAGTCTAGCGCAGTTTAACAAAGAGTTTAAACGTCTTAAAAAGCAGACTCCACTTCAGTTTAGAAACCAACAGTCCCCGCAAAATTAATAATGTCGAATGGCTGCGACAATTTGTCACATTGTATTGATTTGGCCACAAGACTATGATTGTCTGATAAAAATATGGAATACGGACCTACAAAAAATGCATCTTAAACTCTTCAAAGTTAGCGGCGTGGCCACCTTTCTAACGTTTGTTTTGAGCGCCTGTGGCTCGGACTCTGCAACCGAAAGTGAATTTGAATCGCCGGCAGATAATTACCCTTTTAAACTTGAATTTGCCGCAAAAAGCCGGGGCGATTCGGCTGATTGTGATACTTTATTGACCGGTTTCGGTAGTGACAATTCACATAGCATTAAAGTCAGTGACCTACGTTTTTACGTTAGTAATATCCAGTTATACGATTTGAATGGGGAAAACATTCATGCCTCGTTCGACGACAGTGAATTTCAATTAAATCACCAAAAAGGTTTTGTCGGTTTAATTGATTTAACCTCAAACACCAGTGGTGCCTGCACAGATGCACAACTGTCGGGTACCCAGCGAGATAATTCTTTCATCAGCGGTGTTAGCCAAGATAATGGGATACGAGCGGTTTCGTTCGATATTGGGGTGCCTCAGAGCGTTATGAAATCTGTAATTAATGCTTATTCGGTAGAAGATGCCCCGACCCCATTAAATGAAATGTATTGGTCGTGGGCGAGTGGATACCGCCATTTTGTTTTAAATTTTCAAATTGAAACCGATCAAGGTGTTAGTGGGCAAGGCTTGGTTCATATTGGAAGTCGAGATTGTGGTGGGGATGGTTTAGTCGCACTAACCGAAAAAGAACAGTGTGATTTTATTAATACTGCAAAGGTTCACTTAGAAAACTTTGATCCAAATCTTAACACCATACTAATTGACTTGCCCGCCTTATTAGCCGATGTGCGGTTTACTGCTACTACAATCGAATCATCGAATGGTGAACATACCTTGGGACATGCATCGGCGTCATCCAGCCCAAGAGTGAGCTGTCACTCTAGCCCTCAGCAAGTAGATTGCCCCGCTATTTTTGAGAACTTAGGTATAAAAATGTCAGATGGGCGTTCGCAATCAAGCACAAACAAGGTATTTATTAAAAATTGATGGGTAATATTTCTCGCTGTTCATCGTTGAACACTTATGTATTCGCGTTAGGCGTCATGTGCCTGTTAGTAGCTTGTTCACCGGAATCATCTAGTGAGCTGATTATCGACCAAAACGAGACTGAACTGCGCAATTTATTAAATTTGCCGGAACATATGCCGTTACCTGCAGTGCCAGAATTTAACCCCATTAGCGCCGAAAAAATAAAACTAGGCCGATTTTTATTTTATGATAAATCTTTATCAGCGAATCAAACTCAATCTTGTAATAGCTGCCATTTTCAATCGCAGGCATTCGCTGACGGAGCACAAACGCCTGTTGGTTCAACAGGCCATGCGTTGGTGCGCAATAGCCAAGGTTTAAGTAATGTTGCCTTTAATGCAACTTTTACTTGGGCAAACAATGGTTTTTTAGAGCTTGAAGACCAATTGAATGTGCCAATTCGAGCGGATGATCCCATTGAACTAGGGGTAACCGATAGCCACTTGGCCGAAGTTTTGACGAGGTTTGACGTTGATCCGAATTATCAAAAAATGTTTGCGGAGGCTTTTCCTGACAGTGAATCTGGCGTTACTATAAATAAAATTATTTTCGCTTTGGCGAGTTTTGTTCGTACCCTTAATTCTGGTCAAAGTGCTTATGATAATTATTTAAATGGTGATAAAAACGCGTTAACTGAACAGCAGAAGTTGGGCCTTAAATTATTTAATGGTGAAAAATTTGAATGTTTTCACTGCCACACCGGGATTAATTTTACAGTGTCGTACCGTGATAGAAATACGACTAATTTGACCTATCCCTTTTTTAATAATGGCTTGTATAACTTAGATGACACTGGTAGCTACCCCGAATCTGATCAGGGTTTATATGACTTAACCTCAAAAGACATGGATAAGGGGTTATTTAGACCGCCAAGTCTCCGAAATATCGCATTAACAGCGCCTTATATGCACGACGGAAGTTTACCAACATTAAGAAGTGTGATTGAACATTATGCTCGGGGCGGTACTTTAACCGCAGCCGGCGAAAATATGGGTGATGGTCGCCTAAATCCAAATAAATCTGCGTTATTGAATGGTTTTGACGCCACCGACGAAGAGATAGATGCGCTGATCGCTTTTTTAGAGTCATTAACGGATTACAACTTTATTTATAATAAAAAACTGTCCGACCCATTTAAGGAATAAAAACAATGCGAATATTTATCATATCAACTGGTTTGGTCACTTCGTTGGTGCATGCACATGCGCCAAGCTCAGCCCATGTCTCTACAGAGATCACAGCGGCAGCGGCTTTTACATGGCGTAGTGGTGAGAGTTTATCGCGAGATGAATATTGGTTGCCTGAGGGTTTTTTACTGGGTGGCGAAGCCATGCCGTATGAAAAAGGCGCAACGCTGGATGATTTCCAACTGCTCGCAAGCAAAAATTTGAATGATGCTTATTTTGTAAGAGGTAAACTCAGTGGGCATAACCATTCAGGTGAAAATACGCTAGAAGTCGAAAATTTATGGCTGGGAAAGTCTTGGCAGAGGCAAAATCAAATATGGCTGATAGAAGTCGGTAAGATGGCGACCGAAGTGACTGAAACAGCAAATTTTCATTCGTCTGATGATGATTTTAGCCAGGCTCATTTATTATCTGATTTTTTTTTCGGCCGTCATTTTGACGATACAGGGCTGCGAGTCACTTGGCAACAAGGCGATAGTACTGTAGGGATTGAAGTTTTTTCGGGTGAAAATTATCCAGCGAGTCGCGGTGAGTACAGTCAGAGTATTTATTTTAAAAAAAACACGTATTTGTTAGGCGCTCAGTTGGATTTAGGACTTTTTGCAATGATAAGCCAAGCTGAACGTCGCGCCGATGAACGTTATAGCGCACATAATCATAACAATGCTGAGCAACAGCCGGATCAAGTATTTTTTACTGGAGACAGTAAAATCTGGGGCAGCTATGTGGCACTATATTACCAGATCAATCATTGGCAGTTCGGCTTAGGTGGAGAAATGATTTTACTTGACAATAGTGGCCAAGTTAATCAGACAACACAATCGGCAAATATAGACAGCGAACAAACCGGTATACGCCTAACAGGAAAGCTTGGGTATCATGCGCACGAAGTGCTGTTTGACTATCAAAAGGTTGCCATTGAAAACAAATTTAGTAAAACCAGCAGCAGTTTTTTAACCAGCGCAAATCTATTTAACCAAGGGTTTGAACCAGAAAGAGTACGTATGTCGTGGCTTTACCATTTGAATGAGCATATATTGTTGCGCAGCGAATGGAGTCGCGAAGCCCTAACTGCCGCTATGGCAAAACAAAACCATATAGGATTTGGCTTACGGTGGCGCTATACTCTCTATTCCGCTCATTAATAGTTTAATTTATGGCCGTTGTTAACCACTTGCTTTTTAATCACTATATTAAAATTCTAATTAGAGTACGTTTTGTTTTTGTTCTTATTCAATTAGCTGCAGTGTTGGCGGCTAAGTTTTGGTGGTCACTGCCCTACCCAATATTGACGCTATTTATGATAGTAGCAGTCAACTTAACGATTAACATGGGGTTTTACTGGCGTTACAGACAAACGCCCAATCCTACGATGGCGGATTTTTTTGTTCAGCTTGCATTCGATATTGTTAGTTTGTCAGTATTGTTGTTTTACGCCGGCGGTGCCAGCAACCCGTTTATATCTTTATTACTGCTGCCAGTGGCTGTGGGCGCGGTCGTATTGCCAAAAGCTCAATTGATCGCTATAAGCTTGATCGCCCTATCTGCGTATTCTTTTTTGCTGCACTCGTTATCGCCGCACATGATGCACCAAATGGATATGAAACAGCATTTTATTGGTATGTGGCTTAACTTTGTACTTTCGGCGTTAGTGGTTATCTCGGTTGTTGCGACTATTGCTAAAACCTTGCAAGCGCAACGAGAAAAACTCAGTCGTTTACGGGAAGAGCAAATGCGGCAGGAGCAATTAGTCGCTTTGGGTACATCCGCTGCACAAATGGCCCACCATTTAGCCACACCACTTGCGACTCTAACTATGTTGCAAGAGGAACTTGAAGAAACAAATCCGCATGATGAGGCGTTAAATCAGCAAATAAAATATCAAATTGAGCGTTGTGGCCAGCAATTAGACAATTTTAGAAAGGTCGCTGAAGCCGTAAAAAGCAATAAACGAACTAATTATTTGGTTTTTGAAATAGCAGCAGCACTCCGAGAAGAGACACTATTATTATTTCCGGAGTGCGATATTCAAATGAAAGTTGAATGCTCTACCGACACCTTTTTACAGACTGATCAAACATTATTACCCGCACTCTTGAACTTAGTACAGAATTCGGTTCAAGCGAGCCGAAATAATGGTTCTGATAAAATCTTATTGCGTTTTAGCGTGCGCGAACAGAGCTTGGTGTTACAGATCCAAGACTTTGGTGCTGGCATCTCAGAGCAAGCGCTCATGTCTCTGGGCTCTGAATTATTACCGAGTCAATCAGGTTTAGGCATGGGGGTATTATTAAGTCATGCAACGTTAAATAGATTAAATGCAGAGTTACGACTTTTTAATGTAAAACCCTGTGGTGCCATTGCAGAAATTGTTTTTAAACAAACTGAGTTTAGCCCTATAGTGACGAACAATGGCTAAGATATTAATCATTGAAGATGAAATTAGTTTTTCGCAAATTTTATGCAAACGCCTTAACCGCCATGGCCACCAATGTTTTCAGGTAGCCTCAATGGAAGCTGCGTTTGCACAAATTATAGATATTTCGCCGGATGCGGTCGTATTAGATATGAAACTCGGTGAACAGAATAGTTTGTTACAACTCCCTAAACTCAGGCAAAAATTACCTGCCGCAAAAATCATTTTGTTAACCGGTTTTGCCAGCATAGCAACCGCTGTTGAAGCGATTAAAGCTGGAGCAGATGATTATCTAGCCAAACCTGTGGCAACTCAAGCGTTATTAAAATTACTATTTGATGATTCAGATATGAATTCAACGGGCGGGGAGCAGACGGAAGATATAATTCCATCACCTGCTCGAGTTGAATGGGAGCATATTCAGCAGGTTCTCAAGCTGAATCAGGGCAATATCTCTCAAACGGCTAGACAGCTCGGTATGCACAGGCGCACTTTACAAAGAAAGCTGTTAAAAAAACCAGCGCGTTAATCTATTTTTTAGCTTATAAGGTAGTAATATCTATAGAACATTAAAAAAGAGATAATAACTATGCTAGGACTTGCGCTTATTTACCTTTTAGCGGCTATTATTGCAGTGCCTGTTGCTAAACGTTTAGGATTAGGCTCTGTACTTGGTTATATATTAGCCGGTTTGATTATCGGGCCGTCGATGTTGAGTTTGGTCGGAGAGCAGACTGATGTGATGCATTTCGCCGAATTTGGTGTCGTTATGATGCTGTTTTTGATTGGCTTAGAGCTGCACCCTGCTCGCCTGTGGCGTTTACGGAAATCTATATTAGGTTTAGGTGGATTACAGGTTATTCTGACAGCCGCTGCAATATTTGTGCTTAGTTTTTGGTCGTTATCTTTGTCTTGGCAAGCAGCCCTTGCACTTTCATTAATGCTAGCCCTTTCTTCCACTGCCATTGTTATACAAACACTTGAAGAAAAAGGCTGGATCAAACAAGAAGCCGGTCAAAATGCCTTTTCTGTTTTACTCTTTCAAGATATTGCCGTAATCCCTATGTTAGCGCTTTTGCCATTGTTAGCGGTAAACCCGGATGCTGCCGATGCGGGTTCTCATGAAAGTCTGATATCGAATATGGCGATCTGGGCTCAGGCGCTAATCGTTGTTGGCGTTATTGGCAGCATTATTTTGGCTGGCCGATATATTTCTGCACCTATCTTTAGATATATTGCAGAAACACGGATGAGAGAAATTTTCACGTTATTTGCATTGTTTTTGGTGATTGGAATTTCGTTTTTGATGCAAGCGATTGGGCTATCTGCCGCCTTGGGCACTTTTTTAGCCGGTGTGGTGTTAGCTGAAAGTGAGTTTAGGCACGAATTAGAAATTAACATAGAGCCTTTCAAGGGCCTTTTATTAGGATTGTTTTTTATTACCGTTGGGGCGCAAATAGACTTGTCGCTGCTGGTGAAAGAATGGGCGTTTGTTTTAATTTGTGTGGTCGCTTTAATCAGCATCAAAGCGGTCATACTTTTTGGTTTGAGCCTGTTATTTAAGTTAACATCTGGTAGCCGGTTATTATTTGCTTTAGCGCTCGCACAGGGCGGTGAATTTGCGTTTGTATTACAATCGGCGACTCGTGAATTGGATATTTTAACTGAGTCACAGAATCAATTAGTGACCTTAGTGGTGATCCTGTCAATGGTATCTGCCCCTTTATTATTGAGTTTGTATGCGCGTTTGGCGGCACATGAAAAGACCCAGAAGAGAGACTATGATGCACCAGAAGAAATACAGCCATCAAAAAACGTTATCATTGCGGGTTATGGGCGTTTTGGACAAGTGGTAGGCCGTCTTTTATCTGCTCAAGGTTATGAGGTTACAGTGTTAGATCATAGCCCAAGCCAGGTTGACTTGTTACGTCGATTTGGCCGTAAAGTGTTTTATGGGGATGCAGGTCGTCCGGATTTGTTAGAAGCAGCGGGCGCAAACCAAGCTCAATTATTGGTGATTGCGATTGACGACCCTTTTAAAAGTTTAGCAATTGTTGATATAGCAAAACAGCACTTCCCTAATCTAAAACTTGCCGTCCGTGCCATTGATCGACGCCACGCTTATCAATTGATAAGTAAAAATGTCGCGGTTTTTAACCGTGAAACATTCGATTCGGCTATTAATGTTGCTGTGGATGCTCTTAAATTGTTAGGAAACTCTGAAGATGAAGCAAAACGGGCCGGCGAAATTTTTCGAGCTCATGATATCGAGTCCTTATATGAATTGCAGCAAATGTGGGGCAATGATCAAAGTTATGGTGTGGCTGTTAAACAAAGAACCGAAGATCTTGCCCAAGTGTTAGCTGAAGACAAAAAAGCCCGATCAGGATTAAAAACCTGTCAAGATCCGGAGAATCAATCACAATAGAGAACGCTTGTAGTTATTCTTATTTAACTTATAGTGAGCACTGAATATGATTAATTATGAGCTAGGATGACATCGCCTAATTTTTATAAAGAGCTGGTTAGTTTTAAAAATTTTGAAGATTTTTCAAACGCCAGTCATTATCGGGTTCTCCCTGACAGCTGGTATATCGCGGTCGCTGATATTAAAAACTCGACTGCCGCAATTGCTGCAGGTAAATATCGAGCCGTGAATGCAATAGGGGTGGCAACAATAGTTGCGGTTCATAATAAATGTGATGGTTATGAGCTTCCATACATTTTTGCAGGCGACGGAGCTTCGATTGCATTTCCATACAATCTACTACAAGCCGTGAAAGAAGCGCTTGTAAGTGCCCAAGGTTTAGCAAAAAATGAGTTTTCTTTAGAGCTAATGATAGGGATTGTGCCTGTCAGTTCCGTTTTAAAACAGGGTTATCAAATTAGTGTTGCTAAATTTCAGGCCAGCGAAGATTATTGCCAAGCTATGTTCAGTGGTGGTGGTTTAGATTATGCTGAGCGTCTCGTTAAACAGCAGGCTCGGCAAGGAACAAGCGACGCCAACTTTGTGATTGATGAACAAAGCATGTTACAAACAAACTGTTTTGATGGTTTTGAGTGTCGTTGGAACCGGATAAAAAGCCCTCATGAAGAGGTTATCGCTTTGTTAGTTAAAGTGCGTGCCGAACATGATGCTAATGTCGTATACTCGGAGTTGAATGAGGCAATTAGCCGCACCTATGGTGATGATAATAACCACCACCCATTACGCGAAGACGCTTTGCGTCTAACCTTATCGCTGCAGCGTTTATACTTAGAGGGCCATATTAAAAGTGCTCATCAAAAATGGTTTATTCGCTTTTTGCATTTATGTAAACTGCTTTGCATTTCTTTATTTGGTCGGCTGTTAATGGCATCAGGTATCACTGCTTTTGGTTGTGATTGGAGTAAATATAAAAAGCGACTGATGCTGAATACAGACTTTAAAAAATATGACGACGTGCTTCGCATGGTGATTTCAGGTACTAAATCTCAGCGATTAGCGTTACTAAAAGCTTTACAATCTCTTCATGAACAGCGAAAAATTTATTACGGGTTAAGCGTGAGTGATGCATCTATTATCACTTGTTTCATTACCGATTACGGTCAAGACCATATTCATTTTTTAGATTTGGATAAAGGGGGGTATGCGTTAGCTGCAAAAGCACTTAAAGAACAGATGCAAAGTAATAATTAATTATTTATTTAGCTTTGTTACCTTGTTTGTTTTTATTTTATCGGTATCATCACGCCCCCTTTAAGTTGTGCAATGTGGCAGAATCATTATGAAAAAATTATTATCCGCGCCGGTGAAGATGAACTTATCTGATTCGGACAATCTTTTATATCAATCAGTTTTGAAGCAGTTAACCAGCCTGAGTTTAAATTTATTAGCGGTAAAAACTGATGAGATTGCGACTGATTTTTTTCATTGGAACCGTGTGTTACTTGATATTTGTTTGCATCAACTTGATTTTGATTTATTAGAACAGAAACAATATCCTGAGTTAATAGCTTGTATTGAGCAGTTACATAAAAACTGTTTAATTGGTCAGTTGAAAATGTTGCGTGTTGTGCCCTGGCCAATATTTGCTAGCGAAGTGCAAGCCCGTAGCGGATGGGTGGAGTCTAGGTTAGCGTTATTAAAAAAGTCTAAATCTTTATTTTTGTGTGGTCTGCAAAATGCGAGTACACCACAACAGAATGCTCTAATTGGAAAGCCTACATCAGATTGGCAGGCCCTCGCATTACCCTCATTTAAAAACAGTCGTTTGTTTGCACAATACATTAGTCTGGCCCGTGATGTATTGGATCAAGCTTTGACATTGATCCCACTCAATGGCGAAGTTAAGCGGTCAGATTACGATGCGTTTATCGACCGTTACAAACATAGTTATTGCCAAACAACAGGCGCTAAAACGGCTCCTTTGTATCCAATCACCCGGATTCTTGCGCTATACCGTCCCGATATTTTTGTTTGTATTGGCGCTATTGAAAGTGATTTAATTGCGGCTGCGTTTAATAGTGATAGATTAGCGCCAGACGCATATTCGGTTTATTGGGAGCAGGTAATAGAAACCATTCAAAACACTGCATTCTGGCGTGCTACACAACCTAATGATGAAAGTGAAATAGAAATTTGGCAACATAGGGTTGCCTTAATAGATATATTTATGCAAGCTGAGTTTTTAACGGCAACTGACAACAATTATTATAAAGCGGTGCAAGCGACGCAAAACGATCCAAAAAAACGAACTGCAAAAATTCCTAAGGTTAGAAAAAAACTTACGCCGGAAGAACTGGTCGATCAAGCCCTTGCGTCACCAGATGTTAGCGAATTTGTAAAAAGTCAACGTGATGCGGTTTTGAGTCAAGTAAAAAACGGTAAAAAAGTTGATCAAGTTATTGCAATGATGCAATCAATTTTTTCATAATTTAAATCATTTATGTACTAGCTGCCAGATCGGATGAAAAAACTGATTCGATACTGGCAGACGATTTACCCCCACAAAATGCTGAAAACTAAAAATCACTGTCAAAACCAAATCGGGCAATTTACCTATATTCATTTAATTTGAACCATTATTTTTCTTAGCAGACAAATTGGTATTTGTGACTTGCCAATGACATCTCAGAACAATTGGATAAGTTGGGTTATACTCTTAATTTTGATCATCAGGTAAAAATTATGTTCGTTCGAATTATATTGTTCGTTTTATATTTTATTTCAGCCAGTTTAAGCTCTATAGTTACAGCCAGCGAAAAAGCAGTTGAGCTTGCATTTGATAACTGCCAAACCCAAATGGAACGTATTTTTAAAACTCAGGTTGATTGCACGGTTCAATACGATGCAATGCAGAACAAAGAAGTATCAGCGATTCTTGCGCCTTTTGCATCGTCTTTAAATTGTAAATTGCCACTTAAATTTAATAAAAAAGAAGTTTATGGTAATTGGATTCAAGAAAATTTAATTTCTCTGCCGAAGCTTGCCATGCAATGCCAACTCACAGGTAAACAAGGCGAAGTTTTTTCCCTTACATCGAATATTAAACCTGTTTGTGATAACGCCTCTGGTCGTTGGCTTTGTAATTTAAATGTTCATAACACCCAAGGTTTAGGCGCACTAGGCGAAATATTACAAAATGCGCTAAACAAAAATACTAATATTCAGGAATACTTAGGTCGCCAGGTTGCGTCAATGAAATAGCTTCCCAACATACAATTTGATGCAACATTAACCAAGTATACAAACATTTGCATAAAAACTATTAAGTTTAGAAAATATGCTTAAGTTTTATTTGCATCTTTCAATCAGGTCGCATAGATTAACGGCCGACTTTATAAAAAAAGGGGTATAAAATGAATAAAACTGAATTAGTAAAAAAAATCGCAGAAAGTGCTGACATCTCTCAAGCAGCAGCAAGTAAAACCGTTGATGCATTAATGGCGTCTGTTACACAAGAGCTTGCCGAAGGTGGTAAAGTTGACTTGATCGGTTTTGGTTCTTTCAGTCTGAAACACAGAGCTGCTCGTAAAGGGCGTAACCCTTCTACCGGCCAAGAAATTGAAATTGCTGCAGCTAATGTTCCTTCTTTTAAACCAGGTAAAGCGTTAAAAGAAGCTGTAAACAAATAAGTTGATTATTTGTTGGCAGGTGTATTCAGACACCTGCTGCCCTACTCTATTATGACATTCGAACAAAAATTTTGGTTTGTCTATCTCACTAATGGCTTAGCTAAAGCGAATCCTTCTCGAATATTTTGTTTATATCATGAGTCAATCTCACATGCCATCGACCTATCGTATCATGAGAGTAAAGCCTATATACGGACAGCCTTAGATAAAGGTGATCATGATCGTCTATTAAATAACTTCCGTGTCGCTCTATACAGGCAAAAACAACAGCAGGTTAATATCACCCTACCTGTACAAGTTTATAATAGGTTTATCGCATTACAAGAGGCATTAGAGTTTGATTGTTTAAGCGATACGCTTGAGTTTTTATTATCTATGGATGATAAAGATTTTAAACGTTATAAAAAACAAAAATAAAAAGGCTAAGACTTCCCAACATACAAAATATAAACTATAATATCAAAACAAACATAAACGTATGTTGGGAAGAAGATGCCAAAAAACAAACTAAAAAATCTATATCAAAAATTAACAACAGAAATAAAACAACTTACTATCCCAGAAGACAACTTTAATCTTGTTTACAAAATAAGTCCGCTAGATGCACAAAAACAGTTACCTAAAACCATAGAAGAAGGACACCTAGAATTAATTAAAGAGGGACTTCTCCACTTTAAACAAGAAAGTGGAGAGATAGTAAAACATGTGACTCGTTATCCTGGCGTGATTTGCGTTAAAGATCCCGATGCTTTTATTCGTTTTACCGAGCAAATTAAAATTATAAATGACTGCAAAGCAGAGATTAAAGCTTTATTAGCTGATCACGGGAAACCTGCTTATTTAAATGATAAAGAATCCGGCGAAAAACGCTATATAGCAAATGATCTCTTATTTGAAACTTTGCCTATGGTCAATCAACTGATGTTAACTCGAAAAATAGATACTTATGATGATGACATAAAGTCTGCTTCATTCTCATGGAACCTAGATTTTATTCATCAAAATATCGATGACTTTATTCATTATAAAGAAAAGTTAGATAAACGCATCCCCTACCCACCGGAATTATTAACAGCAAATGAGTGGCGATTACATATAGAAAAAGTCAAAAATCAAATTGATGCCCATTTAGATAATAATACTTTGGTCAAAATTATCCGCCCTAAACCGATAGAGCCAGTTTTATATTTAGCATTTAATGATGAAAAACCTAAAACTATTAAACCTAAATTACCAGTGATATTATTTTATAGTGGTCGTGAGTTTCCTGTAAAAAAACTTTTAGGTCAGCCGCCAAAGCGGCCAGATGAAATTAAAAATGGAAGGAAGTACAGATATAAGAACATAAGTAAGTACTTACATCTGTACGCGTGTTTGAAACAATAAAGATGTTATGATTTTAAAATTTTTAATAACTGAGCCGACAGTTTTTGTTGATTTTTAGCTAACTCTAAAACCAAAGTTCCGTCGGGTTTGACTTTGGTTTTAACACCTTTTTTATTCATCGACAGCCATGCAATTTCTTGTTCTGTTTTTTCAACAGGTTCGTTCGGCTCATCAAGTTGCTGTAATACCTTTTTAAACCTGGCTTGAATTCGATTGGCTTCTTTTTGACAGCTCCCTTCATCGTTTAAATCAATATCCGTGAGTTCTGATTTTATTTGTTGCGCAACATTAATCAGCTTTTGCTCAGAAATATTGATCAAACTCAGTAAAAATCGAATACTGATATATTTTATCGCTGGAAATAATTTAAACACTGGTTCTGGTATTTTTGTAATAGAAATTGCATTTTGTGCTGTGCCAGTGCTAACACCAAAATGATCTGCTAATTGTCGAACCGATAAACTAGCGGAATTGTCTTGTATTTGCATTGCTCTAATTGACAACGCTAAATCAACTGTTGTCGGCTTTTGGTATTCATCCGCTGATTTAACTAAAATTTTCTCGTCTTCACTCGAAATATTATCGGTTAACCAAACGTAAAAGTTGGCACCTGGCACTAAAGACACTGCATAAGAACGACGCATACCTTCTAACAAAGTCATTTTGTCTTTACTGCCAATCGCTTTTGCCGGTTCGATATTACGCTTCATTTCTTGAATGCTTGGTAAAATATCGTTCACTGCTGCTTTTGTTAAATGTTCGGCGCTGCGTCGGTTAAACGGTGATTTTTTTATTACTTTTGTTACATCTTCACTGCTTATTTTAACTAACCTAAATTGATAAACACCTTTGCCAGTCGGACTGGGCAAGCTCATGGTATCACCAATATTTGGTCGCTTCATTTGTGTTCTGGCACTTTTATAAAAAGAATCGTCAACCATAAATTAATCCTGCGCAGATGATACTGCTTCTAAAAATCTTAACACTTCGTCTTTGAGGGTTTCTGTATAAGTTAAAGCTTTATCTAATTGTTTATCTGTACATAATCCTTCGACTTTTTTTATGTCAAAAATTGTACACTGATTGCGAGCCGCAGCTTCAAACGCATATGAGCTCACCAACTGGCTACTAAAAATATTTTCCCCTAGTGCACGACGCGCTTCATCCATCATGTGTTTATCACGGCCAAATTCAATATTGTAATTTGTCGCTAAGCATTTAAACCATTTAACGTTTTCCCCTTTGTTTGGCAGAGTCGCTAAATGTAATGGTAAATTGCACAAAAAAGAACATGTACTATGCCAATCTAATTCTCTTGGTGTAAAAGGGACAATGATGCCATCACATGCATATTGTGCAGACCATACTAAAGGGTTGATATGAGGACCAGTATCTATCATGATCACATCATAATCATCTCTGATTTCGTCAATGACTTTTTCTTTTAATAAAGAAATATGATCTAATCTACCTTCTTTAGCATAATGCAACCAAGCTTTTTGAGAAAAGCGCTCATCTTCAGAGTAAGATGGTAAGACATGCAATGAAGGTATATGAGTTTCATGAATGCTATTTTTTAAAATTTGTCGATGAGTATAACCTTCTTCACGATATGCTTTATAAAGACCATCTTCTTCATCACCTAACATTAAATCGACTGCTGTCAGTATATCAGTACTGTAGTTTTCCTGTGGCAACAAATAGTTTCTTAACGAGCCTTGGGGATCTAAATCAATTAATAAAACTCGAATACGTTCGTGTAAACCAATTGCAAGTGAAGCGGCTAAAGTTGTTGCCGTTGTTGATTTTCCAGTGCCACCTTTTTGGTTTTGTAGATTAATTACCTGAGTTTTTAAGTTTCTGTCGGACCATTTAGGTAAACCAAAATGGTTCATTAATACATGCATGTGCTTTAGGGTAAACAAATATTTATTTTGTTTTAAAATGGCTGCAGGCACTATGCCGTTTTCAACGGCCTCTTCGTATTTTGCTTTAAAAGTATTACGGGACATTTGGCAAACTTTTGCGGCTTCATTCATATTGAGAGAATTGTTTTCAATAATTCTTTCAATATCACCGACCATGCGTTGATTTAATACGCTTTGATAACGCGAATAATTAAATTCAGTTAACTTTTCGCTTAAATCATTGAGTTTATTGATAACTTTACTCATATTAATGATCTTAAAACAATTAGTAAAAGATTATATTATCAATGATATTGATACTTAACAAGTGTTTTTGATGGTTGTAAGTATCAATATAGACATTCATTATTATACTGATAAGGTGGCAATTTGTGCGTGTTTTATAAAAGCTCAACTGTTTTTTATTAAGGTGGCATAACGTGCTGTTCATGTGTCTGATCTGATCAATATATATAGAGTTATATATATGATCTGATCGATCTACGGATTAGAACTAAAAATCAATAACTTAAACTATTAAAGTGGCTAATTGTAATAGTAAAGAGACAGGTTGTACTTAGTTAAAGTGGCGTCTTGTACATCTTGAGTGGCCTTAGGTACTTAAACAAGTGGCTAACTGTACCTGGTTAAGTGGCTCTATGTACGAGTTTAGTTAGATTAATATCCTTTATTTATAGTACTTGTAGCCACCTTTACCCGTACATAGGGCCTCTTTTTTAAATTAATTTAGTACATTACGCCACCTATAGAGCTTGCATTTATCCGTTTAGTACATATTGCCACCTTAGTATTTTATGATACATTTAATTAACAAGGTGGCGCTTTTTACGTGTTTATTGACAAAGTTACAATTTAAATATATAACACCGTTAGTTTTATTGGGGGAACAAGATGACAGAGTTTGTAGGCTACGGTGAAGAAACAGAACACGGCAATATAGTAACTAAATCTGAACGTGTGATATCGTTTCGGTCAAAAAACGGATCTCTGACATCTGCTTTATATAAATGCATGAACGCAGTTATGATGGCCCTGCAAAATGATGTAACCAAACGTTATGATTCAATAGAAAATGTTGAAGCTCTGCTAGGTAATAGCCATTACGATATTGAATTACCATTATCTAAATTCTGTCAATATATGGAATGGAAGTCTAACAATCTAACAAAAGCTAAAAAAGCCATCTCGTTATTAAAAAACCTTCACATTGAATGGGGCGTTTCAGAAACTCAAGATGGCAAAGGAAATCGACTTGCGGGCGAAGAAGTGGGCTTTCAACAGTATGTGACACGTGCCGAAGTTCTAAATGGGATGCTGACAATACGCTTAGATGCAGACGTTAGACGTGAACTTTTAAATCATGAAGGTCTAAAATCCCTGGCCGTAAATTTAAGAATTGCAAACGGTGCTTGGTCTGATAAATATACTCCTAGGTTGTATGAACTTGCATTGTTTGCCTCTTCAGAGCGAAAAAGACGTTTTTCATATACGGTAGAAAAGTTCCGCGAACTAATGAATGTTAGTTATACTTATGAAAATGGTGAAAAAAAGTGGTCTCACGAAAAGTTCAAAGATTTCAATAAACGAGTGATATCGCCGGCCGTTAAAAATATCAACAATGCTGACTTTGTTGATTTTACTATCACTCCGCAGTTTGTTGGCAAACCAATTCGAGAGATAGTATTCTTCATTCGTGAAAAAGAAGACTTAAGTGATCTTTCTGATAGTAATGAATTTAAGGATGACGTTTTAGAATTGTTAGAAGATTTTGGTTTATTGCACGTTACCCGCCAATTATTAAACGAAACTAACGAAGACCCCAAGTACTTTGACGAACATATTAGTTTAAAAGATCTTCATTATATTAGCTTTAATCTCGATTTATATGAAAAATATGGTCGCAATAAAGACAACCCTGCCCGCTATTTCAAAAAAATGTTGATTAGTAACATTGATAGTTTCGAATCACGTTGGAAGATCATCGAAAAAGAAGAACGAGATAAACTTAAACAAGAAAAAACACGTTTAAAAGCAGCACAAGCTAAATTGAATGAAGACTTGGAACGAGTTGAAGTTAATGTCATTAAAGAATATCGCTGTGAGATAGTTGATAAATATTTAAGTGAGCTTTCGGCGGATGAATTGCTCGAAGTGGAAGCGGCGTGTCGTAAACATCAGCTTAAAAATAACCCGTCAAGTAGTTATATGTACGATAACCTGCCGGTTAAAGCACTGGAAGCTAACTTACGTGAGTTTATTATTAAACACTACGCACCAGAGATATATGTGCGCAGTGAAGTCGATAAACGGGTAAAAAAAGCTCAAAAACTATTTTTAGAAAACCCAGACATTGATGTTGAGTGTTTAACTGACTTTAATAATTAGCGTTAATTTTACCTAATAGCAAAACAAGTTAATGCTATGTGTGCATTTTGAGATTTAAATCTGTTAATATATAAATAGTTATAACTAGGTTTATATTTTTAGTGCAAGGCTCAATTAATGCAAAATGTTAAAAAAGTGGCTGTTCTTTTTAACGCTAATAAGGGGTATGACAGAAAAATAATCAAGGGAATATCAGCTTATATGCGAGAGGTCAGTAACTGGCATATTTGTATTGAGGATGATTTTGTTACCCGACTCGATAATTTGGTCAGCTGGGTTGGAGATGGGATAATTGCAGATTTTGATGATCCTGAGGTCGCAACTTTTATCAAACAAAAATCTTTGCCCTGTGTGGCGGTTGGTGGTTCTTACCGTGATCCTGAGCACTACCCTAAACAGATCCCTTATGTTGCCACGAATAATCAAAAAATCTCTGAATTAGGCGCTAAACACCTACTAAATTTGGGGTTTAAAACATTTGCTTTTTTCACTGGTTTTGTGGGCGAACATTCTCGTTGGGCTGCAGAACGGGAGGTATCTTTTTGCCAGTTTTTAAATCAAAACGGCATTCAAGATAAAGATATTTTTATCTATCGCAGCAGTGAACCAAACAGAGATAGAGTGTTGACGATTAATCTGTTGGCCCGCTGGTTAGTTAGTTTGCCAAAACCTGTTGCTGTGATGGCGCCTTGCGATATGCGTGCCTGGCAGGTTTATGAGGCTTGTCACCAAACTGGGTGTAAAGTCCCTACCGACGTGTCGATTTTAGGTGTTGATGGCGATGAGCTAATTTTGGATATCACAGGAAATCAGCTCAGTACTGTGATGCAAGGTAGCGAGCATATGGGTTATCTGGCTGCTAAATTGTTAGATGGTATGTTAACGGGTAGTAAAACAGAGCCCAGTATCCATATTATAGATCCGATTGGTGTACAGGCGTCTAAGAGTACAGATATTGAAGTTGTGCAAGATAATATAGTGCGTGATGCTATCGCATACATTAAAGAAAATGTCAGGAAAGGTATAAAAGTCGTTCATGTGCTTGAGTATTTGCAGGTTTCTCGGTCTAATTTAGACAAAAGATTTAAACGGGAGATTGGCTCAACAGTTCACGATGTTATTTTTAATGCGCAATTAGAATTAGTTTGCGAGTACCTGCTTAATAGTAAACTGACATTGGCCGAAATTGCCAAAATCCTTGGGTTTAAGTCATCGCAATATATGATTATGGTGTTTAAAAAAACCTTTAATATGACCCCTAGTGAATATCGGAAACGAAATTTAGTTTAACTGTTAACAACCGTCATTTTTTGCTAAATTAACAGTTTTTAACCCTATCGAGTTTGTATCTTATATGGCTTATTTAAAAGCTTTTTTTCAGTTATGTAGAGGCCCGAACGGGTTTTCTGCAGTGTCAAATATTTTGGCAGCGTCAGCCATTGCCACCGCTAGTACTTATGATTTTAGCATCGTATCTTTGATCATGGCTAGTTTGTGTTTATTTTATTCAGGCATGATATTAAACGATTGTTTTGATTATCCAGAAGATAAGATTTATAGACCTAATAGGCCATTAGTAGACGGGCGTATTCGTTTATCGACAGCCTGGGGACTTGGTGCGCTTTTTATGGTTTGCGGTGTTATGTTAGCCTTTTGGTTCAACCCATTGTCTGGTGTTATTGCGAGTATGCTTGCAGGGTTGATTCTTTTATATAACTATCGTTTAAAAAATGGTGTGATTGGTGCATTTATGATGGCCAATTGTCGTTTGTATAACTATTTGTTAGGCGCAAGTTTTGCTGTTGGAATATTCAGTCAATGGCAAGATCTGGTTTTCTGCTTACCTATTGCGCTCTACATATTTGGTTTAACTTATTTAGCCAAACAAGAAGAAGAAGCCAGAGACAAAAGTGCTGTCGCAGTAACTGTATTTTTCGTTTGTGCCGTGATAGCCGCCCTACTTACACTTTTGTGGGTTGTTGGGCCATTTGAGCATTTAAGCAAAATTGGTTTGAGCTTGGCGATTTTGGCTGTTTTCATTCCTTTGTTCCGCGGTATTTTACAAGTTTACGCTGATTTTAAACCGCAAAAAATCCAGCAATTTATCGGTAAAATGCTGATCTATATTATTCCGCTAGATGCCTTGTTAGCCGCTGTTTATGGTCAATTTTTAATTGCTGCTGTTATTTTATCTTTTATCCCGATTTGTCGCTGGTTAGCTTCAAAAACCTATTTAAGTTGATATAACTATGAAAGATTCAAATCTATTTGAACGGCCTGCTGAACAGGTGCTCAACGTTGAACAGGTCGAACACTGGTTGAAACAAGCGACAGAAAGCCTAGCTTGTTCCAGCTATGACTTTGATCATTTTTTAACTTTATCTACACAAAGTAAAAGAGCATTAGGGGATTTTTCAGCTCAGAATCTACCTTCTTTAATGCTGACAAATGTAGATTATTGCCGTGGTGTTTTATTTTATTTATTTATTAAACATTCAGATGAGCAAATTAAACAAAGTGTCGCAGATTATTACCGCTTTGCAGATCCGTCGGAAAAGATATCTTTACTGCGTAGCTTGTATTATCTTGATGAATCAGGTGAGGCGGTTGCAACCGCCCAACGTGCTGCACGAACGAATCAGGTTGATGAATTTTCTGCCCTGGCTTTTGACAACCCCTACCCTGCCGCTCATTTTGAAGATTTAAACTTTAATCAACTGGTCCTTAAGTCCTTGTTTATGGGGTTAGATATTAGTCGCGTTCTGGGCTTATCTAAGCGCCTTAACCCTGCCCTCTCCAATATGGTGTTTTCATACGCAATCGAACAAATGAATGCATCAAGAGATGTCCCTGCTTCGTTATGGTTAGCGGTTATTAAACAAGACTTAGAGACCGCGAATTTATCACTTTCAGATAAGGTTTACCGTTATTACAGCCAAAAAGATCCGGAACATAAACAACAGATGAATGGTCTTAACCTTATTTAATTTATAGGAATTTTTTATGAACTATTTCGATCCGCATATTCATATGCTTTCGCGTACGACAGATGATTACCAAAACATGGCCGATGCCGGTATTGTTGGTGTTATCGAGCCAGCATTTTGGCTCGGACAACCACGTACTCAAGTGGGTTCTTTTATTGATTATTTTGATACCTTAATCGGTTGGGAGCATTTTAGAGCATCTCAATTTGGCATTATGCATTTTTGTACCATGGGATTGAACCCTAAAGAATCTAATGATGTCGAGCTTGCAGAAGCTGTGATGAAAATTTTACCTAGATACTGCCACAAAGAGAATGTTGTTGGTATTGGTGAAATTGGATATGACGATATGACGCCTGAAGAACACAGATTTTTAATGGAACAATTGGCGCTTGCAAAAGAATTAAATTTACCAGTTTTAATTCACACACCCCATAGAGACAAAGTAAATGGAACTAAAAAAACAATAGATGCGATACGCGAAAGTGGTATTGCTGAGGAAATGGTTTTAATTGATCACCTAAATGAACAAACGCTTCCCCTTGTATTAGAGACTGACTGCTGGCGTGGCCATAGTATATATCCAAATACCAAAATGTCTGAACCTCGTATGGTTGCATTGTTAAAAGAATATGGTTTAGAAAAAATGATTGTGAACAGTGCTGCTGACTGGGGCATTAGTGATCCGCTAAAAGTCCCAAAGACGGCCCAGGCCATGTTGGAGTCTGGTTTTAGTGAGGAAGAAGTTGAATTAGTGACGTTCAAAAACCCAATCAATTTTTTTGCGCAAAGTGGTCGCATCTCGTTAGATAGTGTTCGTAGAGCACGGATTGATCAAACTAAAACTTATAATGACAACAGAGTCACTCGTGGTCAGGACCCAATCATTGAATGAGAAAAGTCGCATATTCCCGTGAAGCGTTAGCCTATTGTGCTAACGTACATCCTTGTGCCAATTTAACTCAGTTACAGGAAAACTTAGCTGATTATTCGGCTAAAGTGCGCAATAAAAGAAGCCTGGAATATATGGAAGCCGGCTTGTGGTTATCTGAATCAGTTGCAAATGAATTATATGGATCTGCTGAGCGTATGGATGAGTTTAAAGCAGTTTTGCAAGACAGAGGTATTCAGTTGACTAGTTTAAATGGTTTTCCACAGGTTGACTTTCATCAAGCGGTGGTCAAAGAAAAAGTTTATTTACCCAATTGGTCGGATATTCGACGTTTAAATTATACCGTTAAATTGGCTAAAATTTTGGCTCAATGTCTACCAGACGATAACATCGTTGGCGTAATATCTAGTTTACCCTTGGGTTACGGTAAACATTGGTCGGCCAGATCACAGCAAAATGCTTTTGACCATTTGTTGCTTTTGTTACAACAACTTTTAATGTTAGAAGAACAAACTGGTAAACAGATAGTGATAGCATTAGAAATGGAGCCAGATTGTGTTTTGGAAACGACTGATCAACTATGTGAGTTTTTCAGTTATTTGTACGCCTTTATGGAAAAAGCTGGTTATGCTCCTACGCAAGTTAATAGGCATATAGGGGTTTGTTACGATACCTGTCATCAAGCCGTCATGGCAGAAGATATCACGACTTCACTATCTCGTATTAATCAGTTAGGTATCCATATTGCTAAAGTGCAAATTTCCAGTGCTTTAAAGTTACATGTAACAAATGAAAACCAATTGCTCGAGCTATGCAATACCTTCAACGAGCCAAAATTTTTACATCAAACTCTACTCAAATCTGGCCATAATAATTCGGTGAGATTAAGTGATTTACAAACGGATCCCTTGTTTGAATTTTTTAAGCATCATCCCAAAGGATTTGACTGTTATGTACACTTTCACTTACCGATCTTTTTAGCATCATTACCGGTTAATTATTTTTCGACCACACAAAATCAAATTTTAGAAACACTCGATTTTATTGCCGAGCATTCTCTTAAACCTGTATTAGAAATTGAAACTTATACTTGGCTGGTTTATTTAAGGGATTCTTTCGATAAAGATATCGAAATGATAGATGGAATCGTTAAAGAGTTTGCATGGTTAGAGTCTGCGCTATCAGAGCGTGATTTGTTAAGCTAGGAGAGTATTATGGTTAACCAACAAGGGAAACATCTTGTTGTATTAAATGTTGTCGCCCTTAGCCCATGGATGTTAGGTGAAGATACCCCTAACCTTAATCGTTTATTAGAGTCGGGTTATAAAAAGAATCATTTAAAAGAGGTCGTTCCAGCAGTGACCACAACGTCTCAGGCTTGTATGTTAACAGGCGAAATGCCGAACAAACATGGCATAGTCGCAAATGGTTGGTATTTTAAAGATTTAGCCGAGGTCATGTTTTGGAAACAACCGAATCATCTTGTACAAGCAGAAAAAGTTTGGCATCCGCTTAAAAAGCGTTATCAAAACTTTAAGGTGTCTAAGTTATTTTGGTGGTACAACATGTACGCTGAGGTTGACGCCAGCATCACACCTAGACCTCACTATCTAGCAGACGGCAATAAAATATTTGACCTGTATTCAAGCCCGAGTGGCTTGCATGAGTCGATTGAAAAAAAGATAGGTAAGTTCCCATTTTTTAACTTTTGGGGGCCAAAAGCTGGAATAGGCGCTAGTAAATGGATAGCTGATTGTGCGATAGAAGAATTTAAACGTAACCGCCCTAACCTTCAATTAGTTTATTTGCCACACCTTGACTATAGTTTGCAAAAGTTTGGGCCTGAGAGTCCGCAAGCAAAAGCTGAAATTAAAGCGATTGATGCGGTTATCGGTGAACTCATTCATGAGTTGAGTAGCGAAGGAGCCGAGTTTATATTGTTGTCTGAATATGGCATTACTGAAGTTTCACAAGCTGTCCCAGTGAATCAGATCCTACGAAAATCTGGTTACATTAATGTTCGCCGTACTCATCATATGGAAAATCTAGATTGTGGTGCTTCACGTGCGTTTGCCGCGGTTGACCACCAGGTTGCTCACGTATATATCAAAAACAGCCAAGATATAGCAGCTGTAGAGGCGTTATTACGCGAACAGCCAGGTATTGAATCCGTGTTAAATAAAAGCCAACAGGAAGCATTAGGGTTAGCCCATGAACGTAGCGGTGAATTGCTGTTAATTGCAAAACCGAATGTTTGGTTTACTTACTATTATTGGCTTGATGACGCCAATGCTCCTGAATTTGCACGTACGGTCGATATACATCGTAAACCTGGTTATGACCCTTGTGAAATGTTTATCGACCCTGATTTGAAGTTTCCTTTGCTGTCGGTTGCTAAACGAGTCGCTAAGAAAAAACTGGGTTTCCGTTATCTAATGGATGTGATACCGATTAAACCTGAGCTGATTAAAGGAAGTCACGGACGGCCAGTTGATGATCCTGAACATGGACCTATTCTTATTCTGCCGGAAAAATTACAGCAAAAAATACAAGGTGGAGTCACAACATCCTATTATCATATGACGCAAATCAAATCATTGATTGAGGCGTATTTTAGTTAATTTAAGTTGTTCAACGTTGAACACTAGTATAGGTGAATAGAAAAAGGGTGACCGGAATTAAACCGAGTCACCCTTGGATGGGGAGTCTTATTGTTGTTTCAGTATTAGTTCTTTAACTTCGGGCACATCTTTAAATCGTCTTTCATATAAGTTGCCATGCAGTTCTCTGGCGGCATCGACCATAGCGTTATATGGGATATCAGTCACAGACACAAAACCAACATTATAGTTTTCACCGTCGTAAGCACGCCCGGTAATCGGTGAATCAAGATATTGGAACCAGTGAGCACCAATAAAGTAATTATTGTCTATAACGGACTTCATATAATCTTGATACATACGTGCCCTATCCTCTTGATTCGCTGCGTGGATCAAACCAGGATGGAAAAAGCCTGAAGCTGTAGTACCCATGTGGAACTCCCCAATAATGGTCGGCATGTCTAAATCCTCTAAAAATGCCCATTTTTTCGGGGTAACACCTTCTTTATATAGATTAAAACTTACAACATCGACAAACTCAGCAGATGCTTTGACAACCGGCATAGGCATGCCCCAATCGGCAAAACGAACCCCCATATACATGTGATTTGGGAGGTGTTTTTCTAATGTTTGATCAACAATACGGAAATATTCATGGGCGTATGAATAAAGTAGTTGTTCATAGTCCGCTACTTGTTGGGCATTGTTTGCATCAATCTTGCTATTAAATTCACCTTTATGAAATTGAGCCCAATCTTTAATCTGGGTATTCCAAGCTGTGTTTAATTGTGTGATTGTTTGATATTTTTCACGCATTTTTTGCGTAAACATATTTTTAGTTGGTGATTCATCACCATTTCTGGTTAGCGTATGAATCACTATGCCTAACTCACTGGTTTTTGTTTCAGGACGACCCCAGCTCTTTTCATTATCGATAAACACGCCCACACACCAAGGACTATTTTGCACTTCTTCAGCAATCTTTTTGATGGTCACCTCTGCCCTTTCGGCAAATTTAGGATCGAACACATCTGGTAAACCGCCCCAAAAATCATTGCCGCTAGATACCGTTTTAAAGTCACCAATTATCCAACCGTTAGCAAAATACGGAATGCGTTGGTTATCGTAAAACATAGGGTCAATCCAGTTACCAAAAGAAGTAAAACCCCAACTTAACATACGATCTACGGTCACTTTAGACCAGTCTTTAAGGTAAGAATAAGGGGTTGTTTCACCATATTTACGCTCTAAATTCGCCATATAAAAACTAAATACTTCACCTCTTTCAAGTGGTCCAGAGTGAGCAGCACGACGGTAGCCAAAGTTGTTAGCTAACGGGTCATTATGGTCGGCAGGTAACCATTCAAACATATTTGCGCGCGTTTCAGATACCAAATGTCGGGTACTATGAGCGCGTGCCGGCGGCGGGTTTAAACCTTGTGAATCTTCAGGAGTGACCTCCCCTGCCGTTCTTTGATTAATTGCAGACTGATCATAATCATAACCAGTCAGCGTGGTTGCATTAGACATACGAACGTTGTCGATTCCGGTCGTGAAATATAAATAACCTTCCGGATCAACTAATGTCCACTTGTCACCAATTTTTTCAGTACGAAAATAACCAGTTGCTTCTAATTTAGGGCCATTTCTCCAACCACTATATTTGGATCTATCCCCAAGTTTTTCTCCGCCATTTAAGCGGGCTAACTCAGCGTCTCTTGCTGCATGAAGTTCATCTAACGAGTGAATTTTTTCTTCATATTCTAATCGGGTCGGTTGACCAAATTTATCAACAATATGTTTTAAATAGTCCGGGTCCATCTTAGGGTTGGCCATCACTCGCACATTATCTAACGTAATTTCTTTGTCATGTAAGTTATATTGCACGCTTAAAGAAATTTCTTTTATACCTTTTATATTTAGATTTTTAGTGCCCCACATCCATATAAATTGCACATCGTCAGAATCCCAAGTGGCTGGGTTTGAACGTAAACCCGAGCTTAAGTTTAATTCAACTTTTTCATCATCGGACTCTGAAGGGCTGCCTAAGTCATGCCCTGCCATCTTTGAATAATAAGTTTTACTATCACCAACAGGCACAGTAACGCTTCTGGTATACACTTGCCCGTCGATATCATAAACATTTAAAAACAATTGAGTTGAATACTGGCCATGGTTGGCAATATCAAAAGCTATGCTAAAACTGTCATAGTTTGACCAATCCCATGCTTGTTGTGGTTTAAAATTTACTGCTGAGTATTCATGGTTAGACGAGTCAAAGTTAACCTGCAGAGCTTGTTTTCCTTTAGTTGCTGATTGCTGTACTAAACGCCCTTTTGCATTAACAAAATCGACTGTCATAGGGATTTGCTGGCTTTCGAAGCTAAAGAGGGTTTGTTCCGGTAATTGAGGGACACTGCTTTTTTGTGTTTGTGATTGACAGGCTAAAACAAGCCCGCATAGTGCTGGGATAACCGCTAATTTAAACCCGTTAAATGGATTAACTTGTGTAAGTGATGGCATTGACTACCTCTGTTTAATGACGTAATAAAACAATTGGCTATTTGCAAACAACTAATTAAGTGCATCAAGCGATGATATTTTTTATAATTGTTAACAATTAACTTTAATTGGTATATAGTGCAATATAAACTTAATATCTATTGAGTCAATAATTTTTGAAAAAAAGTTATAGATAATGAGGATTTTTAGGGGAGTTGTAATACACCTTTTTCGGCTGTCAATTTAATATAAGAAATTACGATAAAATATTTTAGTTATGTTTATGTATACGCCGATTCCGTTTACAATATAGTGACAAACGGGGTCGCAAGATGAGGAATCACTATTATGTCTGAAAAAAAATTAAGTCTTGCAAGTAAACGCGCCATCGAACGTGGTTATGATAACAAAGGTCCCGAATGGTTGATCGAATTTGAAGAAGAACCGTTACAAGGTGATTTTGCTTACGAAGAAGGTGTTATCAGACGAGATCCGACTGCTGTCATACAGGTTGATGGAAAATATCATGTTTGGTATACAAAGGGGACAGGCGAAACTGTTGGTTTTGGTTCTACCAATCCTTGTGATAAAGTATTCCCGTGGGATTTGACTGAAGTTTGGCATGCGACCTCAGATGATGGTTTAGTATGGCATGAAGAAGGTTGTGCAATTGCCCGTGGTGAAAGTGGTCGTTACGATGATAGGGCTGTTTTTACGCCAGAGGTTCTAGCTCACGATGGGCGATATTATCTGGTCTATCAGACAGTTCAGTATCCGTATACTAACCGCCAATATGAAGAAATAGCGATAGCACATGCGGATAGCCCTTATGGTCCATGGTTAAAATCTGAACAGCCTATTTTGAGCCCATCAAAAGATGGTGAATGGGACGGTGATGAAGATAATCGTTTTAAAGTTAAATCAAAAGGTAGCTTTGATAGTCACAAAGTTCACGACCCTTGTTTAATGTTTTTTAACGGCCAGTTTTATTTATATTATAAAGGCGAAACTATGGGCGAGGGTATGAATTTTGGTGGTCGAGAAATTAAACATGGTGTTGCCATCGCAGACGATATTTTAGGTCCGTATACTAAGTCTGAATACAACCCAATTAGTAATTCGGGCCATGAAGTTGCAGTTTGGCACTATAATGGTGGTATAGCGTCATTGATTACGACGGATGGGCCAGAAAAAAATACCATTCAATGGGCAAAAGACGGTATTAACTTTGAAATAATGTCGCATATTAAAGGTGCACCAGAAGCTTTAGGTATATTCAGAGACCCACAAGATCGCGAGATAGAGGCACCTGGTTTATACTGGGGCTTATGTCACAAATATGATGATTCTTGGAACTGGAATTATATTTGCCGATATCGGGTAAAGCGTCAGATATTAGATGCAGGGACATTTCAGAACTCCAACTAAAAATAAATAAACCTGTGGAGGTTAAATGGGAAGTATATTAGCGCTCGGCGAGGGCATGGTTGAATTAAAAATGAATGACGGCAAACTCGAACATAAGTTTGCCGGAGACACTTTAAACGCTGCAATTTACGCAAAGCGTTGGGCACCTGAATTAGATATCTATTTTTACTCTGCAGTGGGCTCAGATTTGTTTAGTGAACAAATGCTAGCCTACTTGGGGACAGAAGATATTGGCACAGATGCCATGCTAACAACAGACCTTGCAAACATTGGCATATATGCCATTCAGACGGATGAGACAGGCGAGCGCTCATTTACTTACTGGAGAAAAGATTCTGCCGCAACTCGGATGGTAGAGCTATTAACCTCCGCTGGCGGTACTGACAAGTTGCCGAAAGCTGACTGCATCTTTTTAAGCGGTATTTCATTGGGTATTCTATCTGATGAAAATAAAAAAACTCTGTTCGAAATGTTAACAAAGCTAAAAAGTGCTGGCGCAAAAATCGCTTTTGATCCTAACTTTCGCCCTCGTATGTGGCGAAACACAGAACATGCTGTAGAATGGATCGTTAAAGCGTATCAGTTAGCTGATATTGCTCTACCTGGTTTAGACGAGCATGAAGACATTTTTGGTCATAAAACGGTTGAAGATGTACGTGATTTTATGCAATCTCACCAGGTAAACGAGTTTGTGATCAAAGCAGGTAAAGCTGGGGTATACGCGTTTTCTGGTCAAGAAGAATGTCATATTCCGTTTAATCCAGCGCCTAAACAAGTAGATTCAACCGCGGCAGGGGACTCTTTTGCTGGTACTTATTTAGCTTCTCGTGTCGCCGGTAGTAGCTTAGTAAACTCGATTAAAAATGCCGATTCTGTTGCCAGAGAAGTGGTTCAACATAGCGGTGCAATCATAGATAAACAGTTGTATCAACAAACGTTTAACGCCAACAACAAGTAGAGATTAAAATGAAAGAACTTTCAGATATCGCGGTCGTCGGTTTGGCCGTAATGGGTGAAAACCTGATTTTAAACATGGCTAGTAAAGGATTTACAGTAACTGCATTTAACCGCAGCTACGACAAAGTTGAAAGATTTTTGTCTGGTCGTGCTCAAGGAAAAACAATTCGTGGCGCTGATTCGATTGAATCACTCGTTGCTTCGTTAGAAAAACCTCGCAAAATTATGTTAATGGTGAAATCGGGTCAGCCAGTTGATGATTTCATCGAAAAACTAGTACCCCACTTAGACGAAGGTGACATCATTATTGATGGCGGCAACAGTCAGTTTGAAGATTCAGATCGCCGCACTGCCGCGTTAGCTGAAAAAGGTCTGTTGTACGTTGGTTCTGGTGTGTCTGGCGGCGAAGAAGGCGCATTAAAAGGTCCTTCAATCATGCCTGGAGGTGATGAGCGTGCTTGGCCTTCACTTAAACCAATTTTCCAAGGTATTTCAGCAAAAGTTGCAGACGAAAACGGTGAGTTAACTGCACCTTGTTGTGACTGGGTCGGAGATGGCGGTTCTGGTCACTTTGTAAAAATGGTTCACAACGGCATCGAATACGGCGATATGCAGCTAATTTGTGAAGCCTATTTATTAATGCGCGACCTGTTAGGCATGACAGCTGACGAAATTAAAGAGGTTTTTGTTGAGTGGAACAACACTGAATTAAGCAGTTATTTGATTGAAATTACTGCCGACATCTTTGGATATAAAGAAGATGGTAAAGCATTAGTTGAAAGCATTTTAGATACGGCTGGCCAAAAAGGTACAGGTAAATGGACAGGCGTTACTGCGTTGCACTTAGGTGTACCATTAACCTTAATCGGTGAAGCTGTATTTGCACGTTGTTTATCAGCCATTAAAGAAGAGCGTGTAGATGCGTCTTCGGTATTAAAAGGTCCAAAACCTGAATTTAAAGGTGACCGTCAGGCCTTTTTAAACAGCTTAAAAGATGCACTTTTAGCCTCTAAAATCGTTTCTTACGCACAAGGTTTTGCTTTAATGCGTGAAGCGGCAAAAGAATACAACTGGAAATTAAACTATGGTGCTATCGCATTAATGTGGCGTGGTGGTTGTATCATACGTTCAGTATTTTTAGACAACATTAAAACTGCGTTTGATAAAGACGAGAACTTACGTAACTTATTATTAGACGAATATTTTGCCGACGTTGTTCAAAACGCACAGCAGGGCTGGCGTGAAGTGATTGCTCAGGCTGCTGTTAACGGTATTAGCGTACCTTGTTTAGCCTCTGCATTAACTTATTTTGACGGTTATCGTACGGCTAACTTGCCAGCTAATTTGTTACAAGCTCAGCGTGACTACTTTGGTGCGCATACCTATGAGCGTAAAGACAAAAACCGTGGTGAGTTCTTCCATACTAACTGGACAGGCCGTGGCGGCGACACAGCCTCTACTACTTACGACGTTTAATATAATCTCGCGTTAAAAAATAAAAAAGCCGCACAATTTAATGTGCGGCTTTTTTTGATATCTAGCTTGTTATTCAACGTTGAACAGTAAAAAAACAAGCGGCTTGCGCCGCTTGAGCTTTATTCTGCACAGCGAGGTTTAGTACATAAATCTCTTAGTTTTCGGACATCATTTCTGTGCACTTGACCGTCGCCATCAAAATCGAATTCGATATGTCGTTTTTGTGGATCGCGAATATAACGAACAAATAGAGCGAGAT
Source organism: Gayadomonas joobiniege G7 (assembly GCF_000300815.1). GTDB lineage: Bacteria > Pseudomonadota > Gammaproteobacteria > Enterobacterales > Alteromonadaceae > Catenovulum > Catenovulum joobiniege. The sequence goes on from NZ_AMRX01000008.1 coordinate 155,912, forward strand.
CTTTGCGGTCGACATCTGCGTCCTTGTCAAAATCACCTAAAATTCCAAGCTGGGCATTGAACGGGAATGCATCATTAACATCTAATACGCCGTCATTGTCATCATCGTCATCATGCTTATCTGCGACACCATCTGAATCAAAATCAGCTAAAATACTAATAGGATGTGCAGTTGTTTGATATACAGTGCCGTTGCTGGATTTAAATCGCACAAATAAAAAGTAAAAGTGACCATCCGCTAGCTTTTTGCTTGGCGTGACCCCAGCGAGTGGTACTTGTACGGTAACTTGTCCGTTTTGTTCACCGATCACCGAGTTGTCGTCAACTACAATATCCTTAACGACCGACCAATCAGCTCTAAGGTGGCGCAACATGACTTTAATCCCGTTGAGATCGCCTGATACGGTTTGCCCAGTGCCAGCTGCAAAATCTATTTCGACCGATAACTGGCTATTAGCCGAATAGTCGCTGTTTAGTAGCGTTTGTTTGTTGATTAAGGTTAACCCTGCTGGCACCTCGCTCGCTTCGATATGAATGGGTTGCAAACCAGCGGTATTTACTTGCTTTCCGTTCGAGTCAGCAAAGCGAACAAATAAAAAGTAAAAGTGGCCATCCGGTAGTTCATCACTGGCTGGCACACCTTGCAATGAGATACTGGCAGTTGAGGTACCTTGAGACTGACCAATCACAGTGTCGTCAACGGCAAGGTAGTCTTTTACCACAGACCAATCAGGGCGAAGCTCACGCAACATATATTGAATGCCGTTAAACTTATCGCCTATGGTTTGGCCCGTACCGGCATGAAAATCAGTCGTGACCTGCATTGCGCTGCCACTTTGATAGCTTTGATTAAGGTATTTTGCTGGATCATCTAAGGCTAATGAGGCCTGGATAGCGTCTGGGTCACTAATAATGGTAATTGGATTAACGCCAATAGATTTAGTTTCGCCCGAGGTTGAGCCAAATCGCACAAATAAAAAGTAAAAATGGCCATCCGGTAACTCTGAACTTGGGGTGATGCCCGCCAATGGTAAATTGACCATAGAGGTGCCTCTTTGCTTGCCGATAACTTGGTTGTCATTGAACACAAGATCCTTCACAACAGTCCAGTCGGATCTTAATTCGCGCAACATATAGCTGATACCCGAAAAGCGCTCGTCAATGCGATAACCTGTGCCAGCGTCATAATTGATGCTTACGGGCAAAGTCTGAGTATTAACATATTCAGTGGCGATATACTGATTTCTGTTGTCAAAGCTAATAGAAGCAGGCACAGGATCTTCAACTTGAACATCGGCGGTATCAGAGAAGCCATTGTTTGAACTCGCTGTAATAGTGGCAGTGCCGGGCGATATCGCAGTGACTAAACCTGAGCTATCAACAGTAGCTACAGAAGGATCGCTAGAAACAAAGCTCAACGCCTTGTCTTGAGCATAAAAGGGTAGGGCATAGGCCTCTAGTTGGCTTTGATTATTGGCTGCCAGAATTTGCGTTTGTGGCGTTATTATAACGTTTTGGACGTCGGCTGTTTTATTGCGAATGTCACTGCTAAATTGGTAGGCTTGCATGGTGACGCTGCTGACATGTCCGCCTGAGTCTGAAAAGCGGATTTTTATTTGGTTATCGGTTTGTATTTGCGACATTGGAACGGGCACACGGACTAAACCAAAAAACGCAGGTCGCTGGTTTTGATCATCCCCTTGGATTTCTTGCTCTACCATAACCGAGTTGCCGTTTAACCAAACTTCTGGTTTTAGCGATAATCCATGTTCACGACCTAAACCAATACGAATAACAGCTTCACCAAAAGCTGACGTATTTACTCCATTGATATTAAAAGTTATATCTTGGCCAGCTTGGATTGGAGTTAAATACTCATTTGCATAATATTTTGTTTCATTACTGGTTTGATCAATCACTAACTCATTGGCAAAAGTTAATTTAACGATGGCACTGGCTTCACTGCCTAGCGTAAACATAGGCTCATCATTTGCTAGCTCAAAGGTGTTTAGTACTGGAGCGCCTGTGTTATCAGCATGCAAGTGTCGTACTTGGATAGATTGTGGCGTTAAACCATAGTCTTCAAAATAGTTTAAAAATACTGGCTCTTCTTGGTTATCTAAATTGGCCAATACCACCCAGGCTGTGTTGCCGTCTACGTATGTGTTAAGCATAACGTCAGGATTGGTAGAACGGCTATCTACACGGGTTCCATTAACGCCTTGCCAAAGTTGATATAGTTTTACTAACTCGGTAAATACCCAGTCGTCGCCGACTTCACCTTCTGCTTCGTGTTCTTGTCTTAATAAGCGCCAGTTATAAGGCACCCCATCTACATAACCCCAAGTTGCTTTTGATGTAATAAATGGAATGGTTTTAAGGATTTGGTCGGGACGGTCTAAAAAGCTCATCATTAACGGCGTCATGGCTTTCATAAATACCCAGTCGCGCTGTGGCGTCCAGGGTTTTCCTTCTAATGAATGATCACGGCCACCATATTCCGAAATTAATAATGGTTTGGTCTCACCTAAGGCAATTTTGCTATAGTTTTCGAGCATATCTAACGTGGCTTCTATACGACTGCCTTTAAAGTTAACCGGGCTATCAAATCCCGCTTTGTTCGCGTTGCCTTTTTTATTAAAGTCGTAAAAATGTAGCGAAAAATAATCCATGTATTCGCCACTGGTATCAACAAATAATTTCATCCTGTCGTGCCAGCGCTGGAAGTTATTTTCTTCAAAAATAGGAAATGCCGTTGTATAGCCGCCGATTTTGACTTCGCTATTGACCCGTCTGATGCCTTCAGCCACCTCGTTGTGCAAGTTAAAAACTTGCAACGGCTGCCAACTGCCTGTGGTCACTAACTCCCAAAGCGGCTCGTTTAATATCTCTAAATATTCAGGTCGTTCGTGCCCCATCTCGACTGGTTGGCCGGGGTTGCGATAAAATTCGTTTAAATAATGCCCCATATATTCGCCAATGGCATCGCCGCTGCCTATAGTCCAGCTGGTACCGCCGCAGCATGGTGTGGTGATATGGCCTGGGATATGGGCATGAGCTTGACCCCCAATCATCAAATTTTCGTTGTTTTCATAAGCATGCAAATGCTGGCTATTTTGACCCCAGATAACTTCACGTTGCCGTTTACCGGCAGTTGACATCCAATTAGGGTCAACATATCCAGGCCGATTGGGATCTTCTTGAGACTGATTGAGTTGCCAAACCATACTGCCATTATCGCGGCCAAAATAAACATCGAGTTCATTCACTAGATAGTCAATGACTTGATTTTCGCCTTTGAGATCATTTTCTGTTAACGACGCATGTATGGTAACGAAACGCTCGCGATCAAAGGTATCTGCACCATTGGTATTGTGGCGAACGTTAAGGTTAATTTCGGTTTCTGTCACCGCATAAACTGGGTTAAATGCGCTGCAAACCAAAATAGCAAGCAAGCTGCTGAGCTTTTTAGTTTTCATAACATATCCTGAAGTTTGTTTTTGCTAAGGGGAGGAGGTAATGCGGCGCATCGGCCGCATTGATTTATTTTTTAAATTTTCGTCGATGGGCGAACAATAAAGTTAAAAACGCCGCCAAACCTAAAGGTTCAGGTACTTGAGTGGTGATGCTGGTTTGCATTTGGTCGCCAGCACTCGCCGATAATATATGTTCCTCAAAACTCGAATCGTATAAATTAAAGCTGGTTATTTCAAAATCACCGATGCCCGCTGTTAATGCGGTGAAGTTGATTTCGAACAGTTCATAACTTGTTTTGCCACTGGCAAAAGGTGCAGCTGTGCTTGGATCAACAAAATAAAACAGGCTGGCAAAGACTTCACCAATGTCTTTATCATCGTCGATTAACACCAGATCCCAATCATTAAAACCATCCGCATCCGCATCTAGCGACTGATAGGGTTCGGCCAATAACAGATTGTTAAACGCAATACGACTGGCATCAAAGTTAAAATCGACGTCATACTCAATAATGCTGTCGATTGTCTCGTCTCCATCAAACAGATAACTCACTTGCAACGCAATATTGTCGCCAGGTTGGTAATTGGTTTGATCTGGGGTTATGGTTAAACCAGCTTGGGCAGATAGACTGGTGCCAAGTAATAAACAACTGGTTAATAAAATATTTAGTTTTTTCACAAGCATTCTCCAAAAGGTAGAGGATGACTCGCCTAACGACAACATAACTGAGAGGGGCCACACAAAAGTAAACATAATAAAGATTATTGTTAACAGTTATGTTAATTGTTAATTTGTTTTTGTCAATGATTTGTTTTTTGTATGTGGCAAGAGAAGCGGGGCGTGCCCCGCATTAATAATGATTAATAAACCAAAATTATGTCTATTATGTTTGCGTTTATAAACGCCCGAAAGACGCTTCTATGTCAGCAAAAAACGCGATTGTCGTTTGCACATGTTGATGCCAGTAATCCCAACTATGTTCGCCGTCAAAGGTTGTAAACTCATAGTTAAACTCATGCTGAGTTAACCAGTTATTCAGTTCAACGTTGGACGCGTATAAAACATCATCTTTGCCGCAATCAAACCTTAGGGGCGGCAGTTGTGCTTGATGTAACTTGAACCAGTACTCTAATTCGGCTTCTTGACTGAATAGCGTTTTATATTCAGATAAGTTGGTTGATGTGAAGTGGGCTAGGTCAGTTAATTGACAGATAGAGGAGTGGGCTGATATGCCGCTAAATTTATCTGCATATTTTGCGCCCAAGCGCAGCGCACCATAACCACCCATAGACAAACCGGAAATATACCAACGACTGCTTTCACTCACTTGGCGCACTGTTTGTTTTGTCGCTTGTACCACATCATCAACAATCCATTTTTCAAAGTCGCCATATTGTGGCAGCGGCAAGTAGGCACTGCCGTCCATCAACCCTCCGTCTGACGGCATGGCTAAGATAAAATCAATGCCGCCAAGCTCGGCTTTAATATTTTGATAAGCTTTGTCGACTCCCCCTAGATGCAACCAGACCCAGGCATTACCATACACCCCGTGCAATAAAATGATCACCGGCAGATTTTTACCGTCGGCGTTGACATTGTAATAGAGAATATCTTGGCGACGATTTAAATAAGACGAAAAAACCGTAACAAATTGACAGTTGTCCGGCGTGTGGGCCGGATTAGACACTTCAGTTCTTAAAATAGCCACAGTTTATTCCTCACAAATCCTAATAACACCTTTTGCGATACGGCCATTAAGCATGTCATCAAACCCTTGTGCTAATTCATCCATGCTGTAGGTTTTGGTCACTAATTCGTCTAATTTTAATTGGCCAGATTCGTATAACGACATCAAACGCGGGAAGTCTCGGTCGGGATTACACTGTCCATATAATGGGTTGATATAAATTTTATCCCACTCAAACAATTCACAATCAAAGTCGATTCTTTGTTCTATGCCGCTCGCTTGAACAGCCGTACCTGCACTACGGATAAGCGCTAACGGTGCTGATCCTAATGCAGGGATTGCTGTACACTCAAATGCATAATCAGCACCACGACCGCCGTTAAGCGCTTTTACATCAGCTGCGACATCAACAAAATCTATGTCTTCTTTTTTGGCGATAATGCCGTGTGTTGCACCAAACTTTTTAGCTTGCTCTAATCGCTCTTGGCTAATATCAATGGCAATAATTTTTGCCGCGCCTGAGTGTGCTACACCTTGAATCACATTTAAACCAACACCGCCACAGCCGATCACACAGGCGGTAGAGCCGGCTTTAACATTGGCCGCGTTAACCGCAGAACCCCAACCTGTCATAACACCGCAGCCAACAATAGACGCAGATGAAAACGGCATATCTGTGGTGAGTTTTACGACTGCTTGTTGTTTAACGACGGTATACTCGCACATGGTGCCAAGGTGAAAGGAACGTTCAAGCGGGCCATGCTCGTTGGTGGTAGCCGCTTCGTGTGCGTGGCCCTTTAAACCACAGCCACAAACAGGCGAGTTGTTTTCGCATATGTGCGGGTTACCCTCTAAACATTGAAAACACTCTCCGCACGGGATGGCCCAATTTAAAATAACTTTATCGCCTTTTGCGACTTTAGTCACTCCGTCGCCTACTGCAGTCACCACACCGGCCCCTTCGTGCCCAACAATAAAGGTTTTATTCCAGTTTTGCACCGAATCCCAATCAGTATGACAAATGCCAGACGCGTAAATTTTTACCTGTACTTCGCCTGGACCCGGATCGCCTACTTGCACTTGAGTTAATTCAAACTGGCCTTGGCCGTTAGATACAATTGCTTTTGCCGTCAGCATACATTTCTCCGAATAGTAAATGACGAGCATTTAAACATGGAGTTAACAAAGGTTCTGTAAAAGATGCGTCGGTAAATGTCAAATATTTGCTATTTTTGACTATTATGTGCGATCCTTAGTGTTCCCATCCGCGGAGGTCAAATGACAACAGCAAAAGTATATTGTGAACCTTTTTGTATTAAGCAAGGTTATAACTTCGAAATTCACGAAGTGAGCTATAACGCTGACGATTTTTATAGTTGTTTTATGCATTTTCACGAAGTGCATGAAATTATTATTTTTAAGCAAGTTGAAGGGACTTATTTTTATAGCCAAGGCCAATCGGTTATAAAAAATAATGACATAGTATTTACACCTTGTTTAGAAACCCACGATTTTTCGTTAGCAGATGGCGCTAAAAGTTGGTATATCATTCAGTTTTTACCTGAATTGTTAAGTGCTAAGTCGTTAATGAATGCTCGGCTGTTTTTTCAGCGCGGAATGCATTTGCGATTAAATCAAACCGACCGAGCCGCATTGCAACAGCAAGTTAATTGGCTACTTGAGGCTTATCAAAACGATCCGCATAGCGAGCTATGCAAAGCATTATTAGATGTGATTTTATTATGGTTGGCCGACAAAGCTAAAGCTTTGAACTCAGATAAAGCTGCACCGATAAAACAAAAACAAAATTATCAAAGATTACAACCAGTTATTGAACAGTTTCGAAACCAGTCTGCGGTCAATTTGCCGTTAGAGCAGGCGGCTGAGTTGTGCCATTTATCACCGTCGTATTTTTCGCGTTTGTTTAAAAGCGTTTTTCGCTGCAATTATTCTGAGTATGTCAATCAGCACAAGTTATACAGCGCAGCGCGGCTATTGAGCCAATCGAACAAAAGTGTGACTGAAATTAGTTATGAGTTGGATTTTTCCAGCCCGTCACATTTTATTGCACTGTTTAAAAAACAATTTAACGTGACACCAAAAAAATACAAAAGTCAGTTAAATGATCATTTATTGGCAAAAGCAGTTGATTAGTTGCCTTTTATAACAAACCCTAGTTATGAAATGAGCGAGGATTTTGCATAAATGCTTATTGAGCAAGGTGATTAAAGAAAGTTTATAGGTTGCGGGCAAGAGGTGATAATTTATTAGCAAAAAGTATTGCCCGCAAATCAAAAAACGCAGTGGCGACATTGCTTAGAAGTTTTCCGAACAATTGTGCGGATTGTGCCGCTAGCGGGACTAAAGACGTAGCTCGTTTCTGCCCGTGCGACTTGAAGTCGTATGAAGCGCTGTTCACCGCGATAAGAGTGGACCATCTGTATCACCAGATGACCCTATGGCTCTGAATAAAACAGCGAGCCAGACAATGTAACAAAGCCAATTTGGTGGGAAACAAATCGTGAGAGGCGTTTCTTCCTGATAACCACAATCGGGTAAGTGCTAGGGAATCAGTATGATGAACGTATGTGAATCCATGTAAGGTGCGTTATACGAGAAGCAGCGGAAGTGGTTTATACGCTGTGGCCAAACGGCAATGAGAGTAGGAAAGAGCTTGGGCAGTTATCTTTCGTGATCAATACGCTCTCCGCACTAGAGTGGGCATCTAACCCGATATTGCGTGACATACGGAACAAGGTAAGCCTGTATTTCTCCCTATCAAAAGACACATCAAGATCCGAAGTGGGTCAACTCCTTATGATCCTGACTATCAGGAATATCTGGAGAATAGGAGGACCAACAATTACAGACGAAACACATGGGTTCAACCTGTCTTAACTGCATTGTGATATTGCTGGGTAACATTAGGTTGCCTTAGTGGAGGCTTGAGCCGTATGTAGTGGTCAAGTTAAATTGGCCACAGTTTTATAGTTTAGCCAGAAATTGTCTTCTGACTTGTTTGGTGTCAACCCGTCATTATGTTGATGTGGTCTAACTTGGCTGTAATAATAACCAATGATATATCTTTGTCGAGCCAATAAATTTGGAATAGCGACATGCTCTTTCGCTGCTTTTTTATAAGCATGTTGCAGCGGTAATTGGCAACTTACTAAACCAAGGTTTTTCATCAACTTACTGGCTCGGTAGCGACTTAAGGTTATATCACTTTCATCTTGAGTAATTATGTCACTAATCGTCCGAGCACCAGCCGAGCCGCAGCTTAATTCGTGAGCTTCCCTGACTTTTTCTTGTAATACGAGTTGTTCTGTTGAGGGTAAATTATCTCGTACTAACCAATACTTATAACTGCTTCGGTGAACGCCAAAAACTTCACATAGCATCTTAACTGGATATCGATTTTTATGGCTCTGATTGAGTTTTTCGATTATTTCGAATTATTCAGTGAGTCCGACATCAACAGAGCCGTAGCCTTTTTTAGAATTTCCTTCTCTAATTCAATACGTTCAATTCGCTTTTTAAGTTCTCTGATTTCTATTTGCTCTGGCGTCATCGGTGTTGCTTTTGGTGCTTTACCTTGCCGTTCTTCTTTTAATTGTTTAACCCATTTTCCAATAGTTGAATATCCAACATTCATTGCGTTAGCGGCTTCCTCATGTGTGTAACCATGGTCTAGTACTAATTGCGCTGTTTCTAATCTAAATTCTGGGCTGAAATTTTTACGTGATTTCTTTGCCATTTTTTGTCACCTAATTCTGCTATGAATTAATCATAACATCCTCTAATTAGGTGGCCAAAATCACTCTACCACTACATACATTGAACGATTTAACCGCACCTATCGTGACGAGGTGCTCGATTGCTACATTTTCACCAACCTAAATGAAGTGAAGCAAATCACCCATGATTGGAAAGAACTTTATAACAACGAACGGCCGCATGATTCACTTGATGATATGACGCCCATTGAGTTTAAGAATGCAGCATAAAATTCTACGATAAAGCTGTTACCTAAATGGGATATTTACACCCCAACTCTTGCTCTACCAATACAGCTAAACCATGGGCTTGTTTACGAAAATCAATGGGCTCTCGATAGAGGTAAATCTGTGGCAATGTCAGTGCTGGTCGAAAATAGCGTGTTTTCATAACAGCCTCAACAACTGCGTAACGGTTTGCACATTGGCTGAGGTCACGTCACGAATAACGATGCCATTGGGGAGTTGTAATTGTAGGGGTGCGGTATTCGCAGTTGCTTGATGCGTGAGCTGAACTGGGATAAGTTGTTTGGCCTCTGCATCTGACGGATGCTTTTCTCTCTGTTGCACTTTATGCTGCCAATACAAAAATTGGTGATAGACGAGGCCTTGCGCGCGGCAAAAAGCTGCGCCGGATAAATTGGAAGTTTGCCATGCCTCGTTGAGGGTTTGCCATTTTTGTTCGCGTTCACTCATATCTTTTTTCCTGCGGAATTAATGTGGAATAGAGTGTTACGCGAGTTCGTTTGAAAGTATAGAGGTTGATTTAGTGACGCTTACGCTTCGCTAATATGCCCTACGTGCCTGCGCCCAAAGCTTAGCGTTAGGTTTACAGGTGCTATTCGTTAGCCTCATTGGTCCTGCCTCTTGTCATCTTATAACCAATATGACAAATCTCCGCTATAACAAATAATACTATTATTGCACCGAATTCCGATTGGCAAAATTGGCCGAACATAGTTTGTGGAAAAACTTTATAACCAAGTAAAAGCAATAGTCCTGTTATGAAAAAAGCTAAAACAATCCATAGTATCTCAGCTTTTGTTACGTTTTTCTTCAAATTCACGATTACTTCCTTTATAGGACTTTTATCTGATTTAGTTGAAAGCCCTTAGATTATATTTAATTAAATGTATCGTACAGCCAGCTTCCAATAGCTCTGCCAAGATCGTCTGCACCAAGTGCCGTGGCTCCGTAATAACCTAATGCAAATGCACCTGTCGCAACCCTTAATGGATTTCCAAATAGCATTCCTGTACCAGTTTGGTATGCTGCCAATCCAATTCGACTTGCTTCATATGCATCTCCTCCGCAAACTTCGTTTAATTCAGTTAAAGTAAGCTCTCTTATATCACATTGTTGAGTATTCATAATATTCCCTTGTAAGAAAAGTTGAATATCAATTCTATTATAAATGTCAACGCGTTATACCTACACTTTAGTATAGTTTTTAATTCTTATTTCTTATATTATCCAGCAATAAAAACCTAACAAAGCAATAATGAAAGGGACGCAAAAAGCTTGGCTGGCGTCACTTCGTTCCTAATTATAGCCAAGCCTTTTGCGCCTGTTAAGCGGGCGTTGAGACTGTAGAAAAACCTCAAAATATTGCTTTAACCACAGATCGGTTTGTGATCTAATAGGTGTATCAAATCTTCACAGGAGATTGATTTTGCCTAAGTTTATCCCCACCAACTACAACCAAACTAGCATGGTTGTTATTAATTACGAAGACCAACTGCAAGCCGGTACATTTGAACATGCCATCCACTATTTAATTGAGCACAAACTCGATTTAAGCGTGTTTTATCCTAAATATAAAAATGATGAAAATGGCCGACCTGCCTACGACCCAGCTGTGTTGCTAAAAATCATTCTATTCGCTTATTCTAAAGGTATTACCTCAAGTCGCCAGATCCAATGGTGCTGCGAAACCAACATTATTTTTAAAGCGCTAAGCTGTGACAGCGTGCCGCATTTTACAACGATAGCCGCATTTGTATCTGGGCGTTCGCAAGAAATAGAAAACCTGTTTGAACAGATTTTATTGATATGCCATCAACAAGGGTTACTAGGCAACGAACTGTTTGCCATTGATGGCTGCAAAATGTCATCAAACGCGGCCAAAGAATGGTCTTATACGTTTAAAGAGCTTGAACAAAAACGCGATAAAATAAAACGGCAGCTCCGTCACTATTTAAACAAACACCAGGCAGAAGATAATAACGAACAAACAACAGAGGATGCTCAGCAAAAACGCCACGCGCAAATGATAGCCACGCTCAATCAAGCACACGATAAAATAGATAAATTTTTAAACACAAATAAGCCAAGACAAGGGCGAAGAAACAAAGAAGTAAAAAGCAATATAACAGATAATCAGTCGGCAAAAATGACCACAAGCAAAGGTACGATCCAAGGCTATAACGGACTGGCAACTGTGGATAAAAAACACCAAATTATAGTGGATGCACAAGCCTTTGGTGAAGGGCAAGAGCACTACAGTTTGCAACCTATCTTAAATGCAGTAAAAGCAAGATATAAACGCTTAAATATCAGCGACAATATTTATCAAACAGGCACAATCGTGACAGCAGATACCGGTTTTACGAACGAAGCCAATATGAAATATTTACACGAAAACCAAATTAACGGTTATATACCGGATAACCAGTTCAGAAGCCGCGATCCCAAGTTTAGCGAGCAAAAAACAAAATATGGCAAACGCCATCAAGATGGTAAAAATAAAAAGCGTAAACAGACCATACCTGCGAGTGAATTTGACTTTGATCCAACCGCGCTTAGCTGTACTTGTCCGTCAGGCGAACGTTTAAGTTTTCGTGGTATTAAAGACAATGGCTCAGGTCTGACAACCATTTATTTTGAAGGTCGATTGTTGCAATGCAGGCATTGCCCAATTAAAAGCCACTGTATGCATAATCCAGACTCGGCTAATCATAGAAAAGGCAACGGTAGACAAGTATCATTTAGCTTTAAAAACGATAAAAAGCCGAATTATACAGACTGGATGAAACATAGGGTAGACAGCGAAAAAGGCAAACATATCTACAGCCACAGAATGTCGACGGTAGAGCCCGTGTTTGCCAATATAGGCACACAAAAACGGTTACACCAGTTTAGCTTGCGGGGGCAAACTAAAGTACAAGGCCAATGGCAGTTGTATTGTTTAGTGCATAATATAGAAAAACTGACGAATTATGGAACATTAAGGCATTAATGGGGGGGATATGCCTAAAACCGCGCTTAACAAAGCTGAATACAAGGTTTAAACGCTGTTCAGTTTATTTATCGATTGGATATTATTTATCAAATGGTTGATCAATTAAAAAAAATAGGTAAAAGTGAGTTATAAATTAACAATTAAATAGATTGTGGTTGAACTCTAGTTTAAAAAAAGGGTTTTTCTACAGTCTCGTTAGCTGAATGAGCATGTATCGACCTCCGAGTGTTAGAAACTTTAAGTTGTTTATCGGCGAACTCACGGCTGAGGCCGCCGCTGTCCACGTTTCTCTGCTTGCATCTCAAAAGTGTGAGAGCATTAATAAAAATTACTGGGTTCAAAAATCTGAAGAGGCAGGAATAAAGCTTGAAGGGGTAGCTTCCGAAAAAATAATCAACTCTCAGACAAGGTTTTCATTGGTGTCAATTTACAGTGGTTTTGACTTGTTTTTAGAAGAGTTAGAATTAGAATGTAAGCGCTTTGGTTTCAATTGGAAAAGCCTCGAAAAAGTGTCTCCAATAGAAGTTCTTGAAAAGAACTTCACTAAAGAGCCAGAAAGTAAGACCCGCTTTAGATACGAGACCGACGCAGTTAACTATTTCAGAATATTACGGAATTCTGTAGTTCATCCGAGTGATGAAAATAAGAAAAAGGCAATTGATTTTTACAAATCGAAAAAGGTATCTATCGAATTTATTCGGAATAAATATAGAATGATTACGGCGCCAAACGATCCAGACAGTGTAACCTTCCATGATATAAAATTTTGGTGTCAATTCCTTTTAGATTACACGGAAATCATTGCGGGGTTACTAGAGCCAACGGAAAGTATGATCTATGCTACAGTTCCATTCGGAAATTGGCGAAAGTATGGGAAGAATCATGAGAAACTGAAAAGGGTTGCTCAAAATTACATACATTCTCAATATGCCTATGATTTGGATAAATCCGCCAAAATTATAGAAGAAAATTATGATCCACTCGCTTAATCGGTAAAGCAACTCCCTTCATAAACACCTTGTTGCAGGGTGTTTATGAAGGAGTAGCTCTGAGTTCGAGTCTCAGGTGGGTCTCAGCTAACAAAGCCATCAAATCGATGCTTTTTCCGTTGCTTGGTTTATGGCTGCATTGGACATGCCTCGCAAGCTCGGGGAAGTTATTAAACGGCAACTATAACTGGATAAAAATCCAGTTATATTCTATCTTATTTAGATGGAAACATATTCAATACAATCCCTATTTCAATCTCAATTGAGCGATACCAACATTCGACTCAATGTGCCGCTTTATCAATTAAAAGCAGCTCAAGCTATCAGTCGCTGTCGAACTGCAGCAATGGGAAGTCATGCCCAATATTGTGAGAATGGTCACTTATGCGGGGTGCACTTTAACTCTTGCCGACATCGCGGTTGCCCTCAATGTCAATATACGGTAACTAACCTTGAGTACCATTTTATTTTCGCTCTCACTGGTGCATGCCACGAATTGGATAGTGATTATTCGGGTCGCGTATCCATGCCAAGCCGTTAACTAAAGTCATTAAATCCGGTCTGACAAAGGGGTTATTCGAAATATCAACAACCTGGATTTTACCCTCGGCATTAACGACGAATACACCCGGCTCGGCAAACGGATGGTCGGTTTCCTGCGGCGATCTTGGATCAGAGATGAACAAGCCAAGCACCTTCATCTGATCCAGCGTCAAACCATAAGCGATAGGAAATGAGATATTTAGCTGCTCCAGATGCGCTTGCAGTTGTGATTTGCTGTCACTCGATACCGCGATGATATCGACCTTAATATCCGCTAGGCTCGATTTCATTTTTTCCAGTGCATTTAAATAGCGTGTGCACATGGGGCAATGACGGCCCCGATATACCACAACGAGTTGCCAGTCTGCGCCGTTTTGGGGCATACCCAAGGTTACTGTTTCGCCATTTAACAGAGTTGCCATTATTTCAGGAAAGGCGCTGCCAGGGTGCAACTTTTGGGTGTAGTTTAATGTGGTCATTACAATCATCCTTTAGAAATGTGCATTGAGGTGCTGTTCGAAACGCTTTAGATCATTCTCTACATCGGCATTTTTCATTACGTCAAAACACGCGAAGGTTGGCATCGGCGCCATACCAAAGAACTTGAAGTTCATATGCATCGGGAACAACAAATCATCGACACTCTTACCATCAAAGAACTCTTTGGCATCATCAAAAGATTCAGCAGGGGCGTTAAAGGTTAATGACATCATGTATTTTGTGTTGGTAAGCGTGCCGCCACGGCCATAGTTGGCTTTTGGGTTATCCTGATGGCGACCATCGCCATTACACAGTGCACCACCCATACCCGCAGTGTAAACCTCGTCCATGTATTTTTTAAACGACCAAGGCACGCCCATCCAGTTAACCGGAGTTTGCAGCAATACAACGTCTGCCCATTGGTGATGCTGCAGTTCCTGCTCAACATTGAAATCTTCTTTGATTGCCACTACCCGGGTTGAATAGCCTTTGCTTTCTAATATAGATACGGCATTGTCAACAAGCGTCGCGTTAAGGCGACCTTGAGCAAATGGGTAGTAATGGTGTGCATTAATAATTAATACATTTTTCATTGTTATAACTCCACTAAACAGATAAACACTATGTTATTGAATACTCCAGGTGTATAATAGTAACCTGAGAACAAAGTTCAACTAGTATACTTTTGGTTACCACCTATTTGCCGGAGGGTTTATTTTGGAAAGTGAAGTAAAAACAGATAGTAAGGGGCGAAAAAAAGTTTTAAACGCCTGCATGGAACCCTGTGCTATTGAGAAGGGGATGAGGTTAATTGGTGGCAAATGGACAGGCTCTATCATTTACCATTTGAAAGATGAGCCTGTCAGGTTCAACGATTTAACCCGCATGTTGGGCGGGGCCAGTAAAAAAATGATTGATCAGCGGCTGAAAGAACTGGAAGGCAATGGCATGGTTATTCGAAAAGTCGTTTCAACACGGCCTATTGGGGTGACTTATGAGCTTACGGAATTTGGGCGCTCAGCTTTACACATACTTGATGAATTACGTATATGGTCTACTTCTAATAAAATAGATTTGTGAACCCCCTCAATTTTTAAACCTACGCTCACATAGACAAATGCTTACAAGCGTTGTGTAGTGATTTTTAGAACTTTCCTAAACACTGGGGTTATTTAGTCAGCTTTTGGCACAGAGCCGCCCTTCGGCTCTAAATTGTTTACGTCCAAACACGTGTTTGAGTGAGTTTTCGACCCTCGCACATTCTCGAAATTGTTGTATAAAGCTCGCTCTACTTACTATAATTTAGTACCTAATATCTAGTTTTTGCCGATTGCAGACAATTACCTAATTGAACTAATTCCGATTAAAGTCCAACCGTGTTTCTAGCTTGTATTCTTTTGGGTATTGAACACAATCCTTGAACGTATCTTGGTATTTCCATTTTTGCAGGGCTGCTATCGATACTTTATCAAAAACACCTTCGGGCGAAGACTCTATTATCTGTATGTTCGAAACTGAGCCATTCATTACACTATACGAGAGTTTAACAAAGCCAGTAACCCCATCTTCATATGCTTTTTTGGGGTATCTCGGTTCAATTCTAACAATCGGCTGTATCTCATCAGGTATATAAGTATAGTTTGCCGGATACGAACCGGGATAGGTCTCACATACGTTCATAGGTGTTGTTTTACAGCCTGAAATCACTAATAAAACTGCTGTTATCCCTAATATTCTCATTTATAACTCCAGTGCAAATAACGCTTTAATGTTCATACACATTGAATGTGGATGAATCTCTTGTTGAACGGGCAAACGAGACAACAGGTATAATCAGATGCTGCTAGTTTGGTTTAATTTAAGTCAAAATAATCACTTATTGCAATTTTATTTTTATATGCACAGTGAGGCGGGCACAACTTGCTTTGTTTTTATGGGGATGTTGATTTACAAAGGGTAGAAAAAGCAGCTGATAAATAGGCCAGCTGCTTATTGGTTATAGATCTTGCAGTAAAAACAAAGCGTCTTCAAAACTATTGAGCACATGGGCACAGCGCTTTAATAGCTCAGGTTCAACCGGTAAATAGTCAGGAATGCAAACGGTTTGGCAGCCTGCTTCAAGCGCGGCTGTTACACCAGCCGTTGAATCTTCAAACACTAACATCTCATTGCAAGGTACAGCTAACTTTTGACTGGCTAATTGGTAACATTCGGGAGAAGGTTTAGGGTTTGCAACTTGGTCGCCGGTCACCACTTGATCAAAAAACTGACGAAAATCTGTGCCGGTAAAGCTATGCTCAGCCGATTCTTTAGCACTAGAAGTCACTAAAGCTAATGGTAAGCCGGTTTTTTTTGCTGCGTCAAAAAATTCAACAAACCCCGGTTTTATTGGCATGCCAGCGTTTTTACGTTCATCAATCCAAGCTCGGTTGTACTTTATAAAGTCTTGCATTGGAAAATCTGGCCCAAACATTTTATGGGCACGTTCAAAACATTCGGCTGCGCGTACGCCGACAAATTCGTCGTACATTTGTGCGGTAAAATGTACATTAAATGCTCTGGCTGACTCAACCCATGATTGGCAATAAATCTGCTCACTGTCAAAAATAGTACCGTCTTTATCAAATACGATAGCGGAGATTTTATTTTGCGTCATATGATCCTTAATGATTATTGAGTGTCGATAAAATTGTAAACAAAAGTCTGCTTAAATCACAGTGCTTATTGTTTAATTCTTATCGATTGCTCTGCCGATTTATGCAAACTGACTTCAACCCACTTTGACGTTGGTGTATATGAAGCTTCACCAAAACTGTCTATTGGTATTAATGGGTTAGTTTCTGGGTAATAGGCCGCTAAATTTCCACAGGGTATCTGGTAAGGATACAGCTTAAATCCTGTGACTTTACGAACTTTACCATCTGGCCAATGCGAAGTGATATCGACCTGTTGACCTGATTCAAAACCCAGTGCTTGCATATCTTTTTCGTTAATAAAAATAACATCACGTTCGTTTTGAATGCCTCTGTACCTATCATTTAAACCATAAATGGTCGTATTGTATTGGTCGTGTGCCCGTAAGGTTTGCAAAACAAATTTATCGGTATTGAGATCTGGTAGTTGGCTAGCCAAAAAGTTAGCTTTTTTATTATCAGTGCGCCAGTTGAGTTCAGCCGCCGAGTTGCTTAGATGAAACCCGTGCGGTTGTTTGATTTGGTTTTCAAAATCGGCAAAACCTTCAATCACATGGCTTATTTCTTTGCGGATCAGTCGATAATCATCACGCCAAGCTAACCAATCTATATTTTTGTTCGTTAAAGTTGCTTGGGCAATATTTGCAATAATATCGGTTTCTGAGCGCAATTGTGGACTGATGGGTTCGCTGCGACCTATAGACGCGTGAACCATGCTAAAAGTATCTTCCACAGTGACCGCCTGTGGGCCGCTTTTTTGCTTATCTATTTCGGTGCGACCTAAACAGGGTAAAATTAACGCCTGCTGTCCCGGAGTCACATGGCTACGGTTTAGCTTGGTACTAATTTGCACCGTGAGCTGGGCATTTTTTAATGCGCTTTGCGTAAATTCAGTGTCGGGCGAAGCTGCGGCTATATTGCCACCTAGGCAAATTAATATTTTGCTGTGGCCACTCGCAAGCGCTTTTAGCGCAAAGTGCACATTATGGCCAGGCTGACGGGGCATACTCTGGTGGTATCTTTGTTCAAGTGCGTTTAATAAAGCCGCTGGAGGATTTTCGTTAATGCCCATAGTTCTATTGCCTTGCACATTACTATGACCACGGACAGGGCAGAGTCCAGCACCCGGTCGTCCAAGTTGCCCAGTGAGTAGGTGCAAATTAACAATTTCTCGAATGGTTGCCACCGAATGTTTATGCTGGGTGATGCCCATTGCCCAGCAGGTGATGACATTTTCGCCAGATAAAAATAAGTTAGCTGCATCTGCTATCTGATCTTTGTCGACACCGCTTTGTGCAATAATATCTTGCCAGTTGGTATTTTTTACTTGCGTAACAAACTCAGCAAACCCTGTGGTATTTTGTTCTATAAAGGCTTTGGCAATGGCATCTGGATGGGTTTCTAAAATCATCTTGTTAATACCGCGTAAAATTGCCATGTCCCCGCCTAGTTTAGGGGTTAAATATAAATGGCTAATGTTGGTCGATGACTTTGTTAAAATAGCAACAGGATCTTGTGGGCTGGTAAATTTTTCTAACGCCACTTCTTTTAAATTATTAAAGCTAATAATTTTAGCCCCGCGTTGAGCTGCTTTTTTTAAACTATTCAGCATGCGAGGGTGGTTGGTCCCAGGGTTTTGCCCTAATACAAAAATCCGGTCGGCGGCGTCAAAGTCTGCTAATGTTACTGTTCCTTTGCCCACCCCAATTGCTTGATTAAGCGCCAGGCCACTTGCTTCATGGCACAGGTTACTGCAATCAGGAAAGTTATTGGTACCAAATAAACGGCCAAATAGTTGATAAAGGTACGACACCTCATTGCTGGCCCGACCCGAGGTATATAACTCCAGCTGGTTAGCATCAGAGAGCGCATTGAGCTGTTTGGCGATTAATCCAAATGCATCCGACCAGCTAATGGGTTGGTAATGGTCGCTGTCTCTATCGTAAACCATAGGCTCAGCTAGTCGGCCTTGATATTCTAGCCAATAGTCACTTTGTTTGGCTAAATCAGAGACTGCATGCTGGGCAAAAAATTGTCTATCGATGGTTTTTTCGGTCGACTCCCACGCAATCGCTTTTGCACCATTTTCGCAAAACTTAAAATAACCATCTTTAGCGTCACCCCAAGCACATCCGGGGCAATCAAAACCTTTGTCTTTATTAACGCGCACAAGGTTTTTAATGTTTTCTTTACTGCGTTGACTTTGCAATAGGTGTTTTAACGTTGCTTGAATTGACGGTAAACCGCCGGCTTTATCAGGTTTTTGCATGGTTCAAATCCTGCCAGAGATAATAGTTTATCGTGTTTTGACGACCAATATGAATCAGATTCAGTTGATGTGCTGCGGCCATCTTAACCGCCATTTTTGACGGCGATGCTAAGCTAATTAAATTGCCATAACCGGATTTAATGGCCTTTTGCACTAACTCGCTGCTGCATCGGCTGGAGATTAAAACAGTTCGTGTAACTGGTGAGTTTTTAGCGAGTAACATAGCGCCGGTTACTTTATCCAGTGCATTGTGACGGCCGATATCCTGCTGAAAAAAATCGAACTCACCTTGTTTATTTACCACCGCAGCGGCGTGGATAGCAGCACCGTTGTGAGCGGCTTGATGGCGCTTAGAAAATTTGTCTCGCAAGCCGAGTAAAAGTGCTTGGTCGGGCGCAGGGGCTGGTTTTACTAAAGGCAATTTTGGAAAGGCATAAGTAAGTGCTTGCTTTCCGCATATGCCACATCCTGAAGTGCCTTTTAAGCTTCTCTTGGTTTGTTTAAAAGCCGAAAAACTGCGCTGACTTAGGGTCACTTGTAGTTCAATAAAATCACCGTCGCTGATCACTTCAAATTCATGTAAATCATATAGCCTGGTCAGTAAACCTTCATGGTATAAAAAGCCGATAGCAAAATTTTCTAGCTGAAATGGGCTGATCATCATTACAGCATAGTTAATGCCGTTGATCGTAATTGCAGCTGCAACTTCTTCGGTTAATTGGGCGAGAGACGGGTGGTCTGCTGACATATATTTTGCTTTACGCGATTATTAAATAACGAGTAAGACTAAAAGAGTATGCTCCCAGTCGCTAATTAATAATTTTTATCTTATGATAGGGCTTGTCTATCATAATTAACGAGGTTAATAACTTTTATCAATGAACCTTAAGCACCTAAATTATTTTTATCAACTCTCTATTCATCAGCATTATGGTAAAGCCGCAAAAGCATGTTTTATTACGCAACCGACATTATCGGCCTGTATTCATAGTTTAGAAAAAGAATTAGGGGTTGGTTTGGTCGTGCGAGATAAACATTTTATCGGTTTAACCGAAGAGGGATATCTACTCGCTAAGTTTGCAGAACAAACTTTAACTGCGCAGGCTTCTTTTTCTCAAGCATTAAGTTTATACCGGGGAGAGTTAAGTGGTCTCCTGAGAATCGCTGTGGTGCCACAATCCAGTACTGAAATCATCGAACATATAACAAATTTTAAATCACGCTATAAAAACGTAAAAATACGATTAAATGTGATGCAAAACAGTAGTGTTATTCAGCAACTAAAAGCGCATCAAATAGATTTGGCAGTTGCTTTTAGGCAGAGTTTTAGTGAAGAAAACTTGGCCGAATTTAATGTTCATTCGATAGGTGCAACCGAGATCGCATTGTTGGTGGCGAAAGATAAAAAACATGACTTTGCGGAGAACTCAAAGTGGACACTTGTTGACCTAAAAAAGACTCCGCTGGCTTTGTTAAGTCCAGAAATGCAATTTAGACAGACTTTAGACAAGCAGTTTGAAAGTTTTGGTATATACCCAAAAGTTGAGTTTGAAACGGACTCGTTATTTCATCTGGTTAGTGCAGTAACCAAAATGAAACTAGCCGCGATAGTATCATTAAATACCGCTAAAGTATTAGCGCAGGATCATCCGTTAATTTATTATAAATTAGATTGTCAGAGCTTGGGAGAAACGGCAATCTTTCACCGTAAAAAGCATGTTTCTCCCGTGATTGATAAATTTATTCAAACACTGCTCTAAAAATTATTTTATGTTTTTACGTAATGCTGCGGTGGCCGCTTTAACGTCTTGGGCACGAATACCGTCTAAAATCGTTTTATGTTCATCTACTAAGGTTTGCGATGTTTTTATACGTTGGTAATTCATGCGCATTCTTAAAACGATCGGATACCAGATATTAACCAAGTCTTCGCCGCCTGCTAGGCGAACCAAAAACTGGTGAAATTCGATATCGACTTTTGTCAATTCGGTATATTCTTCATTATCGAAATGAGATTGCATGCGTTCAATTATGCTATCCATCTCTTTTAAATGATTTTCAGTCATCTTGTCCATGACGTTTTTGATCGCAAATTCTTCAATTTTACGACGAATGTCAATTGACAGCTTTTGCATCTCGGCTGACAAAGGGCTACTAACAGATGAACCAATATTGTTTTTGCTAACCACTAAACCCTCTTTGGTTAACTTTAAAAGCACATCTCGGATTGGGCCTCGAGATACACCAAACCGTTCTGCTAATTGCTGTTCATTTAATTTTGTATTGGCCGCCAATTCACCAGAAATGATGTCAGAGCGCAATGCATCAGCAATTTGTTCCCGAACTGGAATAATTTTATTTGTTCTATTCATTTTAACAACCGATTATTAAGTTACTAACTGTTTGGCAAAAATCGAGCTGATAGTCCATTTAACTTGCCTCCCGCCCATCCAAGTTAAATATTCAGCCAATCTGACAAACCCGATATATCAAGACATTTTACTACAAAGATAAGCTTAAAACAGCTTTTTGTCTTAAAAACAGGCAATTGAGCGCCTATTTTTGGTCAAAATATAAGTTTAAAACTGTAATTTTATATTTAATATGTTGACTTAGTTTTAATACTATACTTTTATTTTGTAAATAATTAAAAAAAGATCAACTAAATGTTTGAAATGAATTGTTAACAATGTACAATGGTTTAAAAGCTTAGATTAGTTTAGGAATCAATCCCGTGAAAAGTGTAACTAAAACAGCGCCAGTTTCAGCTATATCTGAAGCCCAAGGCTCACTGATTAAATCAGTAAAAGCAGAATATTATCAAATCCCTTTAGCGGAAGTCTTAAGTGACGCTAAACACGGGGACCATACCCATTTTGAACTGGTTGTATGCCGAGTGCTCACGCACGATGGTTTCGAAGGCGTTGGCTATACCTATACAGGTGGCACAGGTGGCCGCGCCATTTATTCATTGATAGACGATGAATTTAAAACATTTTTAATTGGCCAAGACTCAGCAAGGGTTGAGTATATTTGGGAGAGCATGCTTTACAAGCTGCATTATATCGGCCGCGGCGGCTTATTGAGTTTTGCGATGTCAGCAATAGATATTGCATTGTGGGATATCCGTTGCAAGCGATTAAACCAACCCTTATGGAAAGTGGCCGGCGGGCAAAACAATCGCACGCGTTGTTATGCAGGCGGCATCGATCTTAATTTCAGCGAAGAAAAGCTCTTAAATAATATTCAAGGGTATCTAGATGCTGGGTTTAAAGGTGTGAAAATAAAAGTTGGTAAAACCGACTATCGCGAAGATGTTGCACGAGTTGCTGCCGTTCGAAAACTGATCGGTGATGATACTACTTTTATGGTTGATGCCAACTATTCATTAACGGTGGAAACCGCCATTCGTTTTTCTCGTGCAATCGATCAGTATGACATCAAATGGTTTGAAGAGCCGACGATCCCAGATGACTATTTAGGTTACGCTAGAATTGCAGAAGCCACTAACATCCCGATAGCTATGGGTGAAAATCTTCATACGGTATACGAATTTAATTATGCAGTGCAACAGGCCAAGTTGGGCTTTTTACAACCGGATGCATCAAATATCGGGGGCATCACAGGCTGGTTAAAGGTGGCTAATTTAGCTTACGTAAACAACTTACCTCTGTGTACCCATGGTATGCATGAGTTGCATGTGTCATTGATGTCTTCACAAGCCAATGCAGGTTATATGGAAGTGCATTCATTCCCAATCCATCAATATATCACAGAAAAATTTTCGCTAGACGCCGAAGGCTGTGCACTTGCACCCAATGTTGCCGGCACAGGGGTCGATTTCGATCAGGCTCTGATCGGAAAGTATTTAATTAAACAATCTTAAGGTGAAATAAAATGACCGCAGCACAATATATAGGTAACAAGTCTTTTACCATAGTACCAGGTACTGAGCAGCAACCGAAAGCGGATGAAGTAAAAGTAGCTGTGGGTTATGTGGGTATCTGTGGTACCGATATGCACATATATCACGGCGTAATGGACAAACGAGTTTCTATTCCACAAACCATTGGTCATGAAATGTCTGGCACCGTAGTTGAAGTGGGTGCAGATGTGACCAGTCACAAAGTGGGTGACCGAGTGGTGGTTAGGCCTTTAGACTGGTGTGGTGAGTGTCCAACATGCAATGCCGGCTTTACACATATTTGTCAAAACCTTAAATTTATGGGCATAGACACCCCAGGGGCATTCCAAAATTATTGGACAGTTAAAGCCCGTACATTGCACGATCTGCCGGATAATGTAAGTTTGAAACAAGGCGCGTTAATCGAGCCTTTATCAGTGGCGTGCCACGATATTTCCCGCTCTCGTTTAAAAGCCGGTGAAAAAGCAGTGGTTCTTGGTGGTGGTCCTATCGGCCAGTTAGTCGCAGCGGTTGCCAAAAGTGTTGGTGCCGAAGTATTGGTCTCTGAACCAAACGAAGCGCGTCGTGAATTTGCTGAAAAACAATTAGGTGTTAAAGCAGTTAACCCAATTGAGCAAGATTTGACAGCTTACGTCGATGAATGGACGGATACTAAAGGGGCAGATGTTGTTTTTGAAGTATCAGGTGTACAGCCAGCGATTGATGCAATGACTGCTATTGCCGCACGCCGTGGTCGTATTGTCATGGTCGCTATACATTCGCAAAAACCTCAAGTCGATCTTTTCCAATTTTTCTGGAAAGAATTAGAGCTGTTAGGCGCGCGTGTTTATGAGGCCGCTGACTTTGATATGGCCATTGAGTTAATTAGCTCGGGTAAAGTTGATGTTGACCCTTTTATTACGTCAGTGAGCAAACTTGATGAAATCGGTCAAGCTTTTGCCAATATGGACAATAATCCACAGGGTATGAAAGCATTAGTTTCTTGCAGTGACGAAGAATAAGGAATCTCCATGTTAGATAAATTTAGTTTAAAAGGTAAAGTTGCATTAGTAACAGGTTGTAGTCGTGGTATTGGTTTAGCGATGGCGGAAGCTTTAGCAGAAGCTGGCGCTGACGTGATTGGTGTTTCAGCAAGCTTAAAAAGTGAAGGTTCAGCGCCTGAAAAAGCAGTCACTGCTGCCGGACAAAAGTTCTCTGCATATCAGTGTGATTTTTCTGACCGCAAAAGTTTGTATGCATTTATTGAAAAAGTAAAAGCAGATCATCCTAAAATTGACATTTTAGTCAATAATGCAGGGAACATCTTACGTGACCCTGCGGTTCAGCACAGTGATGAATATTGGGATCAAATCATTGAAATTAACCTGAACTCTCAATTTATCTTAAGCCGTGAATTAGGTAAAGAGATGGTCGAGCGAGGTGAAGGTAAAATTATCTTTACCGCATCTTTGTTAACTTTCCAAGGTGGTATCACTGTACCAGGTTATGCAGCGAGTAAAGGTGCAATCGGCCAATTGACCAAGGCATTGGCAAACGAGTGGGCGAGCAAAGGTGTTAATGTTAATGCAATTGCCCCAGGTTATATTGCCACTGACAATACAGAAGCACTGCGTAATAACCCAGAACGAGCTAAATCTATTTTAGAACGTATTCCACAAGGCCGCTGGGGTGAACCTGAAGACTTTAAAGGTCCGACTGTATTTTTAGCATCAGAAGCTTCTAACTATATGAATGGCGCTGTTGTATTAGTTGACGGCGGTTGGATGGGGAGATAAAACCATGCAAATTCGTAACAATGTAAATTTCATCAATGGTGAATATGTTAAGTCAAGCTCGGCAGAAACCATTGATATCTTGTGCCCTAGCTCGGGTGAGCTAGTGGGCACTATCCCTGCGGGTAGCGTTGAAGATGCTCAGCAAGCATTAGAAATTGCACAAACCGCACAAAAAGGGTGGGCTAAACAAACGGCTCGTGAGCGCGCGACAGTACTGCGTAAATTTGCCGCGTTAATCCGCGAAAATACTGAGCAGTTAGCTGAAATCTTAGTAAAAGAGCAAGGCAAACTCATTGCTGTTGCCCGTATGGAAGTTGGTGCGACAGCAACCTTTATCGAATATGCTTGTGACAATGCACTGACATTGCAAGGCGATATCTTGCCATCTGATAACCCGAACGAAAAAATCTTTATTCATAAAGTACCTCGTGGCGTTGTGGTTGCTATTACTGCGTGGAACTTTCCGCTGGCATTAGCCGGTAGAAAAATAGGTCCTGCGTTAATTACTGGGAACAGCATTGTTGTTAAACCAACTCAAGAAACCCCATTAGCAACAATGGAATTAGGCCGCTTAGCAAATGAAGCAGGCATTCCAGCGGGTGTTTTAAACATTGTTAATGGCACAGGTTCAGTGGTTGGTCAAACCTTATGCGAAAGCCCAATTACTAAGCTAATTACTATGACGGGCAGTACAAGAGCCGGTAAGATCATCTATAAAACCAGCGCGGAACACCTAACCCCAACCATGTTGGAGCTTGGTGGTAAAGCCCCTATGGTGGTGATGGAAGATGCAGATTTAGACAAAGCAGTTGATGATGCTGTGGTCACTCGCTATTTAAACTGTGGTCAAGTCTGTACTTGTGCTGAGCGCTTATATGTACATGAATCTGTTTATGATGAGTTCATCGAAAAATTTGTACCAAAAGTTAAAGCGCTAAAAGTTGGTGATCCAATGGATCCCTCTGTTGATATGGGACCGAAAGTCAATAAAACAGAGATAGAAAACATCGAAAATATCCTTCGTGAAGGTCTTGAGCAAGGCGGTAAACTTATTCTTGGTGGTCAACAAGCCAAAGTTGCTGGATTCGAAGGTGGTAACTGGTTTGAACCAACCATTGTTGCGGATGTTGCGCAAGACAATGTTTTGGTTCACGAAGAAACATTTGGCCCTATTTTACCTATTGTAAAAATCAGCAGTATAGAGCAAGCCATTGAATATACTAATGATAGTGAATACGGTTTATCTGCTTATTTGTATACTGAAAATTTACGCTATATCCATAAAGCGATTGCTGAAATGGAAGTCGGTGAGGTATATGTTAACCGCGGCATAGGTGAGCAACACCAAGGCTTCCACAATGGCTGGAAACAAAGTGGATTTGGCGGCGAAGACGGCAAATATGGTTTAGAACAGTATGTTGAAAAGAAAACCGTCTATTTTAGTGAAAACTACTGATCGTTTTTAGTAAATAAAATCTAGTCGTGTATCAAGCCCACCTAGTTGTGGGCTTTTTTTTAGCTGTTGTTAAATTATTTTTGTGTTATCTTTTAAAAGATATGATGTTTTGGTTTTGAGGTTGCATATGAAAACTCTGTATAAAACTTTTTTGTTTGCCTTAGCTGTTTTGTCTATGCCAGTTGCGGCAGTTACAAAAGTGACGTTTGCCACAGGCGTGTCAGGAAATATAAAAGAACAATACGAATATAATGTTGTAAAGCTAGCGTTAGACTATTCAAAAGATAGGTACGGGGATTATGAGTTGAGTATCCGGCCTGGAGATGATGTCCCTAGTTATACGAGATTAAGGATTGAAGCAGAGAACAATGATTATACTAACATGGTTTATAAAGACTCAGTTTCTAATGATCTCGTTGAGCGTTTAAAGCCAGTACCTTTTCCTGTGGAGTTAGGGGTTTCCAGCTATCGTGTTGGTCTGACGTCTGTCGAAAAAAAAGCTAAATTACAAAATATTGCTTCGCGAAGTCAGGCAAGTGAGTTAAAAATTATTCAGGGTCGTGGTTGGTTAGATGGTGACATTTTGCGTTCACAAGGGTTTACCGTTGTTGAAGGGCGTTATATAGAAGGATTATTTTATATGGCTGCTAACGGCCGAGGTGATCTTTTCCCACTCGGCGCGCATGAATTAAAACGAGAATTGGATAAATTTTCTTATATTGATGGTCTGACCTACGACACTGAAATTTGTATATATTATCCGTTACCAAAGTTTTTATTTACTAATAAAAACAATACTGCACTAGCAGATCGACTTGAGTATGGTTTAAAAGCAGCGTTTGAAAGTGGTTCTTTAACCCACTTATGGAAAAAATTCTTTTATGAGCGGCTACAGTTTGCCGATCTTAAAAATCGTAAAATATTCCGTTTTCAGAACCCACACCTGAGTAAAATTGACCCCTCGTACGAAGCTTACATAATAGATCCGAATATTTTATAAACATTCATACGGTTTAAAGCAGTTTTAAAAAGGGCTAATTAGCCCTTTTTTTATGACCATTTACTGAGGGGAAAAACTCTATTTGAAAAGGGGTGTTCACTTATGATTTTTGTTTATTGTATGCAATTTTGGTTTATTATTTTGTTTTAAGAGGTTTTTATTTGATTTTTAATTTTTTATTAAAAAGTTTAAATCGATGTTTTTTAAACAAAAATAAATATTTTAAACAAATTGAATACAATTAATTGCAATTGCATATTGTTGACATTATTATGTTAATGGTTTGTGGTTGCTGTTGCGGTTAACCATAATTTAAGCCTGGCTTGGAACAAGGTTTAACCAGCCAGACGTATCATTAACGGAGATCATAATGTCAGTATTGAATGCTCAATTTAGATTAAATACTCTGTCGTTGGCGGTTTTGACCAGTATGAGCATGCACACAGTTGCAGCCGAGGCGCCAGAAGACGAAGAAAAAGCCGAAGACGTTGAAGTCATTGAAATTCAGGGTTTTCGTGGCAGTTTGGCAAAATCCATTAACGATAAGCGATACTCTAAAAATATCGCTGATACCATTAACGCCGAAGATATAGGTAAAAATACTGACCAGAATATCGCAGATGCGTTAGGGCGAGTGACTGGGGTGTCTATTGTTAGTCGTGATGGTGAAGGCTCACAGATTACTGTTCGTGGTGCCACCTCACAGCAAAACAATATTTCAATTAATGGTCAGAAAATGACCACTACCGATTTCAGTCAAGCAGTGGATTTAAGCACTTTTTCGTCGGACATATTATCGCGCTTAGAAGTTGTTAAAACGCCCAGTGCAGATCATGACGAAGGTTCATTAGGTGGCAGTGTAAACCTGGTAACTGTAAAACCTTTAGACATTCCTTACAAGATAAAAAACATGAGTTTGCAAGGTCGTTATAACGATTTTGCTGATGAGACGGATTATAAATTACAATTTTCGGTTTCAGAAAAGTTTTTACAAGACACTTTGGGCGTTGTGTTAACGGCTTATAGCGAAACCAATACAACTCGCCGTGACCAATACAGAGCTGAAAACTTTGTAGCTTCTGAAACTCATGCAGTGGCGTCTGACCTTGATGGAAATCTCCTGTCGAATGTACGAGCAATTGAACCACAAACGACCATGTACGAGCTAAACCAGTCTGATACTGACCGCAAAGGCTTGACGTTAGGTGTGCAATGGTTGCCGACCGACAATAGCCAACTAACTTTTGATCTGACTTATACCAAGCAGACAAAAGAAACAATGTATGATGCGGTGTTAACGCGTAAAACAGGGGCTAACCAATCAAATAATGTTGAAGGCGAAGCCCCCCTTAGTAATTATTCTAACTTAATTGCAGATTCAACAGATCCTCAAGCCGACTGGTATGTGATAGATGCACAAACCAATACTTTTGTTAAAAAATTAGATCGATACGGGGCTGGTGATATTCGCCGCTCAGAAGGGGGCACAGATCAAGAAAACCTGAATATCTCAATTAAATACGATATCGACTTGACCGATGATCTGAGAATGGGTGTACAAGTAGGGCATTCAAATAGCCAGTCGAGTAACTTGCCAAATGCCTGGACGGCGATGCAAAACTACCAGCAAGTTGCGTCTCCTCTATTATTTGATGTGCCACTAGATGAATTGCAGCCAGTGGGTTTTGATTGTACCTCGGGTCGTTGCGAAATGGTCACTGGTGATCAATTTATTGGTTTAGGTGAGCACACCGACAATTATACAGATGAAAACGGTGAGTTACAGGCGGGCTGGAATGACAATACTAATGTGGTAACTGGTTACAACCCTGCAGATTTAGAGTCGTACCATCTTGGGTTTATTTCGGTGAATGACACCGAAGTTGAAGATACTTTAAACAATGTTCAAGTCGATTTTGATTATTATCTAGATTTTGGTCCTATCACCTCAATCGAATTTGGTGGTAAATTAAGTCAACGCGAAAAGTTTGTTGATAACCAGCAATATACATTTACCTCATCAACTCAAACCGAAGTGATCACCGACGATTTTGGCAATACTATTGTATTACCTAGTGGCCCTCTGTCTGGTATTCGTGGTTCTATGATTGCGGATGAAAGTGGTTTAGCTTACGACGATTTTATGGAGTCATTAGGTTATGGGCGCAGCCCAGCAACTCAAGGTTGGACGCCAATTGATGTTATCGAAGCGCGTGATCTAGTTTTAGACAACGAAAACACAGTCCCGAATGTTGATAATACTAAAACCCGGAATACAGATCTTGATACTCAGGCAGTTTATTTTAAAACAAACTTTGAGTTGATGGACGGGCGTTTAACCGGTGACATTGGCGTGCGCTATGTTAAAACAGAGGTTGAAACAACGGGTTATGCCGGCGCTAATTTTTGGTCGCACAGTGACTTCAACTTAGAGCGCGAATATGACCATGTAAAACTACGAGAATTAAGAGACACCTCATTGCCTGAGTGTCGCCCACTGAGTTCAGATGACCCTTTAGGTTACACTAAAAAGTTTGAACGGGTTGATGGTTTAGGTTGGGATACTTCATCAGGCCCCGATCCTTCAAACTGGACACGTATTGCCGATCAAGGGGCTTGTCACGATCCAGCTTATGCCGAGTGGTATAGCTTAGTAACAGACAATGTGCCTAACACAGAGCAGGAATTGCCTGCTATCGCGTGGGATTCAATGTGGCGTTATGCGGACGTTTCGACTTCGCATATTTATGGTTGGGACAGCGATGTTATCAATTGGGATGGTTCAACACCGGGTGAACGTGATTATGTTGGCTTTTTACCTGAAACTGTCACGAACCAAAGAACAAAATCTACGCCAGCAGCGGGTACTCACAGTTATAGCAACGTATTACCCAGCTTAAACCTGAACTATGCATTTTCAGACGAATTTGTTGGTCGCTTTGCAATTTCAAAAACCATGACTCGACCTGAAATTGATCAACTAAGACCAGGATTTGCTTTACGTGAAGGCGGCTACTGGGGTGGGGGCAGTTCGTTCTACGGTAGTGAAGTAGATATGTTTAACACTCAGTTAGAGCCATTAGAATCTAACAACTTAGACTTGTCACTTGAGTGGTACTTTAATCCAACGTCTATGTTAAGTGTGGCTTTATTCCACAAAGACATGAAAAACTTTACTGACATCAGTACCGAAATAACCTACTTGCAAGATCTGCGCGAATTTGAAGGTACGATTGATGCCTCTACTATCACTATGCTGGCTGATGACGCTTTGCCTGATAGTGGTTTAGAAGGCTGTATGCCGGTACGTTCCACTGCGGATACTTTCAGAAACGTAAATGATCCTCTGGTATTAAGTAATGACTTAAAAGATCTGTGCCAGCAATTTCAAATCAATAAAGTGGTCAACGGTAAAGGCGCAAAAATCACAGGTTTAGAATTTGGTTATTCGCAGACGTATGATTTTCTACCAGGATTTTTAAGTGGTTTGGGCATGTCAGCTAACTATACCTATCAAGATAGTGAATATGACGCTGATAATTCTGCAGTCACTGGCAAACCGTTACCACAATACCCAGTGGCCGATACCCCTGAGCATACTTATAACTTGACGACTTTCTGGGAGCAAGATGGCCACCAAGTCAGGTTAAGTTATCGTGGTTCATCTGACTCTTTGGTTGGCACTGACTGGAATACTGGTTTTAGAGGGCGAACTTGGAATCAAGGTTCAATTTGGAACGAGGGGCGTGATAGTTTAGATCTGTCTATGTCATACAAGATGAATGAACAAATCAGCTTCACTTTCCAAGCGGTGAATCTAACAGATGAGGCGTACCGAACTTACTTCACAAGCCGAACTTTAGAAGTTGAACGCGTCTATGCAGACAATGAATTGGGTTACGATTTTGTCGCATTTGAAGAAGGCAACCCACTTGAAGGGGATGCGCCTAAATCCCGAACATACACCGAATATAAAGTGGGCACCACTTATCGTTTTGGTATGCGCGTTAACTTCTAATTAAATAAAATCGCTGGCAGTGATTAAGGTGCCAGCGAGTATAGATTATAGGATGTTTTGTTATGAAATTATTTAAACAGTCTCTGTTGGTTGCCGCCATTCTTGCAGGTTTATCGGCTTGTTCAGAAGAAGATTATTCACCGCAAGAAAAGCTTAACGAGAATGCCCCAAGCCACGGCGGTAATATCAATGTTACCGTTAGTGAAAACGACGACTTTCAGTTTTTGTATATGTTAGGTACGCCAACTGGTGCCAAATCGGGCGATGGGGTGGCTGTTGATCTAGATGGGAATACTTTAAGTGTGAGTGACGTAGAAGTGGTTGCTGATGATGCCACAGGGATAGAATTGGGGGACTTAAAAGTCGGCGTTCGTCCGCAGCTTTTAAAAGACCAGTTAGATACTGGTGATACCCGTACTGTGACTATTAACTACAAAGTGACAGACGGCAGTAATGAGGTTGATCGAAGCATGATCATTAATATAGAAGGGGTTGATTATGCGCCAGAAGTACAAGGTGATTTAACCGCAAACTTCACCAAAGATTCAGCTTCGGCAGAAGTGGATCTCTTGGCGAGCGCCAGTGATGCAGACGGTGAAGTATTAACTGTGGCTAACTTAGTTGCCGATGCGAACAACCCCTTCGAGCTGCCAGTAACGGTAACTGATGGCATTTTAACGGTCGATATTGTCTCAGTTAAAGATCAGATCCCAGATGGGAGCAAGCTGACCTTTAATTACACCTATGATGTGAAAGATCATAATCACAATATTGCTCGTGCGCTATCTATCAATATACTCGGGGTTAAAGATGTTGCCGGTGCCCCTTTATTTGCGGAATATTTTTTAACCGCAGAGGTCAATGAAACCGATAATGCAACCACTTATGATTTGATCCAAGGGGCAGTTGACCGCGAAGGCGATGTTATTGTGGTAAAAGACCTTAAACTTGATGGTTCAAATGAATTACCTTTTGCGGCTGAGTTAAAGGGTACGGATTTGAAATTTTACCCAACCGCTTATCTAACCGAGATCCAAGCCGGTAAATCTAAAACCCTTGAATTTAGCTACAAAGTGGCCGACGAAAATGGTAACGAATCTGATGGCGAGCGTACATTAACTATAAAAGTAAATGGTGTTGAGTCGAATTTGGTTGCATTATCCGGTGCTAAGCCCGGCTTTGAGGGATTAGCTGAAGGTGCCATGACAACAAGTTCAGGTTGGTCTAAGTTTGGCTGGGAAAATACCACTCAACCTATGGTCTCAAAAGCCTCTGCTCACTCGGGTGAAAATGGCATTTATTTAGATAAAGGTGTGGGTTTGAATTTAAACTGGAGCGCGCAAGCCGATCGAGTTTATTATTATTCAAGTTGGTTTAAAACAGACGTGCATACAGCGCACTCGGTTTGGCATAATGTGCTGGCTCAAGGTGCTAACTGGTGGGTAGGTGGCACGCGTCCTTGGACTGCCGACTCGTCAAAATGGACCGAAACCAACAAAGTATTTCATACCTTTGACGGTGGCATCGCTCTCTATCCAAATGCATCGATGCAAATTTTTAACGGTCCAGCCGCCTCAAACTCAGATACAGGCGCTCATGTAGATGATATACGCATTGTTGATGTAACCGAGTTGGATGCACAACTGAACAACTTGTTGGCAAATGAAGCTGGCCAGTTTGAAGGGGGTGATCTGCCTCAGAATAATGGCGAAGGTAATATCCAGCTAACAGATGATTCGGCTTATATCAGCTCGGGTCAACAGGCATTATCTGTCGACACGGCACAAAAAGCTGGTTATTCGGTTGATGTTATTTTACCTGTTAAAGCGGGCGCGATAAAAGCTGGCGGCCGCTACATGGTTCAGTTAGATATTCAAGCAACTAACGCGGCTGAAAATGTTAGCCATAATGCGTTTGAGGTAAGCTTACAAACTGCAAATGGCAATGTATTGGCATTTGGTCAAGTTTGGGGCAATGTTAAAAACGATGCCGTGCGTTTAGTTTTAAATACTGAAACGGCAACAGGGACACCCGATTGGCAAACCGAGGATGTGAACCTACGTTTATTGTTTAAACTAGAAAACACCCAATTTTACGTTGATGATGTCGCAATTTTTGCGATCCCTTAGGCATTAACTAAAATAGGACTACTGATGAATAAAGCCCAGTTTTGCTGGGCTTTATTGCTTTTATTTCGCGTTTTATAAAATCTTCTGGAGCTTGTTGTGGTCACTAAAATAAAAAACATAACTATTGTCGGTGGCGGCACCGCCGGATGGTTAACTGCCGGTATTTTGGCTGCTCGTTTGCGCACTCGCATACAGCAAGGTGATTTAACTATCACTCTCTGCGAATCGCCAAATGTGCCAATCATCGGGGTCGGCGAGGGTACTTGGCCAACAATGCCTGCCTCTTTGAAAAGCATGGGCATTGCTGAGAGTGATTTTATTAAAGCCTGTGACGCCTCTTTTAAACAAGGGTCTAAATTTGTTCATTGGGGCTGTGACGACGAACAAAAATCAGATTTTTATTATCATCCGTTTGATGTGCCAGTCGCTGCAATGGAGGGCCTCTTGCCAGAATATTGGCTTCAACACCCCAGCCTTGGTCCAATTGCAGACGCCTTTTCCGTGCAGCAGGCGTTATGTGAAGCCAACCTAGCACCTAAGTTGATAACAGATGGAGAATATAAAAAAATTGCCAATTATGGCTATCATTTGGATGCAGGTAAATTTGCGGAGTTTTTAAAAAATCATTGCATGCAAAAACTGGCGGTGAAACATCAGTTGGCGGATGTGGTTGACGTTAACTTGGACCAGCAAGGGTTTATCCAGTCGCTTAGGCTAGCCGACCAAGCCGATTTAGAGGCTGATTTTTTTATCGATTGCACAGGGTTTAAATCCATTTTATTAGGGCAAGCTTTGGCAGTGCCTTTTAAACCCGCTAAGGATATTTTATTCGCTGATACGGCGATTGCAACCCAAGTGCCTTATCATAGTGATTCGGCTGAGATTAAACCCTATACCCAGTCAACAGCACAAGAAGCGGGCTGGGTGTGGGATATAGGCTTGCCGACACGTCGTGGTGTCGGTTATGTCTTTGCCAGTCAATATTCCAGCGAAGCGCAAGCCAAGCAGGTATTGGCAAACTATATAAAAAGCACTGGGGGGGATCCTGCGCGGCTTAACTATCGCACCATCAATTTTACCGCAGGTCACCGCGAAAAATTTTGGGCAAAAAATTGTGTTGCTGTGGGTTTATCGGCCGGCTTTTTAGAACCCCTTGAAGCCTCTGCTTTGGTCATGGTGGAACTATCCGCAATGATGATTGCTGAGCAATTGCCTGCTGTGCGTGAAACCTTGCATATTGCCGAACAAAGATTCAATCAAAAGTTTGCTTATCGCTGGCAAAGGGCGATAGATTTTTTAAAACTCCATTACCTTTTAAGTCAACGGCAAAGTCCCTTTTGGCAGGCCAATCGGCAGCAATCTTCAGTGCCCGAGAGTTTACAAGCGTTAATGCAATTGTGGCGATATCAGGTGCCTAAAGTATCTGATTTTGAAGCCACTGGTGAGTTGTTCCAAGCTGCGAGTTTTCAGTTTGTTTTATATGGTAGCGGCTTTAAAACAGATCTTATGGTTCACCTGTCTGCGGCAGAAAAGGAGTTTATGCAGCATCAAGCGTTAAAAAATAAACATAATGTTGATAATTTATTAAAACAAGTGCCATCAAACCGTGATTTAATTAATAAAATCAGGCAATATGGGCTTACTAAAAGCTAATAACTCAACATAAAACCAGCAAGAGATTAGAAAAACATGCAAAAACCAAATCTAGAATTATTAGACAAAGAAAAGCATAAAAGTTTAAAAATTGATACGTCCAACATGGACCTCGAAATCAATCGAGCCAATGCTGCATTTGTGGTGGTAAACGAGCTAAGCACTATATGCCATGAGTATCCTGTTTTTATCAGCAAAAACCCACGCACAGGGCAGTTTCAGCTTACCGCGGTTTTAGGGTTTGAAAGTGGTCAAAACTTATATTTACAAAATGGAAAGTGGGACGCGACCTATTTACCATTAGATATTTTACGCCGTCCGTTTCAAGCTATGGTTGATGACGAGGATACTTCATCAGGTCGCATCGCCTTAGATGTTGATAGCGAAATGGTAAGAACTCAGCGCGGACAGGCCTTGTTTGATGAAAACGGAGACGCTAGCCCATATTTACAGCGTATTCAACAAACATTTTCTCAGTTGATGGCTGGTGCAAACCGTAGTCAGGAAATTCTTAAACAAGCCGATGAAATGGAGTTACTGGAACAAGTCACTGTGTCTATGGATAAAAAGGATGGCGAAAAAGTGACCCTGAATGGTCTTTATGCGTTTAAGCAAGAGGCGATTGCTGAGCTTACCGGTGAGGCACTTGAAAAAGCTCATAAAAGCGGTATTTTACAAGTTTGCCATTTGGTTTTATGTTCAGGTGTTCATTTGCAAAAACTTGTTAATTGGGCTGATCAGTTAGATCAATAAACAGGTTGGCTGTTAGTCGCCCTTGTTTAATACTGTTGCGGACATTTAACGCAACATTATCTATATAGGGCGAATGCAACAATCCTCCCGGGTAAACGACCGCCCGGTTTTCCTGCCAAGGCACCACGCCCATTAATTCAAACATATCGCTCGAGTCACTGAAGTACTTCTGTTCAAACATGCCGTGCGTTTGCACATGCCCATTGATGGCATTGATATAGTCCTTGACATTGTTTTGATTGACAACTTCGATGCCGCTTTGCCGGTTGCGATAAAAAGCAGTACCTGAAAATTCGCCAAAATTTAAGTAGTGTGTCATTGCAAAATACCGTGGCAGCTTGCTGTCATAGTGAGGAATACATTGTTCCGGTAACAAGGCTGATTCATCGCGTGTTAATAATGAAAACACACTGGGTTTTATCAAACCCGAAACGGTCCCATCAATTTTGTACACCTGTTTTATCAGTTGGATGAAAAATGTGTTTAAGGTATCCAGATACGCTTGCGGTAGTTGGGCACGCCGGCCTGGATAATAACTGTTTTTTTCTGCTTCAAATTGCGCTCGTGTTTGCGCAAATTCACGCAGTGGATGGCAGTCGGCTAAGAGTTCATCAATGATGATCACAGGCGTTTTTTGTTCGCCAATATGGCTTAATTTTATTTTGCAGTGTTTATTCAAATGGATCATTTTTGTTGCTTTGGTTGTTCTTTTTAATGTGAGTCGCCGAAGTTACTCAGCGTTAAATTAAGTTTTTCAGGTTAAAGTATAAAACAGACTCATCAAAAGTAAATTATGGAGCTTATTTGGCTTTTAATAAAATCTAAAAATATGTGTAAGTATAACGTAAAGGCGCTTATCAACCGGGGCGTTAAAAGGGTAGAATAACGAGCGAATTTTATTCTAATCACACACGCCAGCTAGGGATATTCTAATGAAACAAACCACTCTGTTTTTTTTGGCTACGTTATTTTTTAGCCAGTTCACCATGGCTGAACAAAAAGCCTCACCTGTTTTTGCTGTGACCGCCAGTACGCAAGAATTTTATGATCAAATAGAAGCATTGGGTACGCTAAGAGCAAACGAAAGTGTTGAGTTGACTTCTGTGGTTACTGAACGTGTTGTTGCGATTCATTTTGAAAGTGGCCAGAGAGTCAATCAAGGTGATGTTTTGGTAACTATGGAAACACGGCAAGAAGAAGCGCTGCTAGCAGAGGAAAAGTCTGTCTTGGCAGAAGCCGAACGTCAACTGAATCGAATTTCTCCGTTAGTTAAACGCGGCGCTGCAACCGAATCATCGTTAACCGAAGCGCAATTAAATATTCAAACCGCTAAAGCTAGGATCACCGCGATTGAGTCGCAATTAAAAGACAGACAAATTGTCGCCCCGTTTTCTGGCAAGTTAGGACTTAGAAATATCAGTGTAGGTATTATGGCGCAGCCTGGCACTGTGATCACAACTCTGGATGACGACAGTGTGATGAAGCTGGACTTTTCAATCCCAGAAATATACCTGTCGGCGATAAAAGAAGGCAATCAAATTCAAGCCAGTGCTGCTGCTTATCCGATGCAAACTTTTTCTGGCGTCGTGCAAAGCATTGATAGTCGTGTTGATACGGCCACTCGGTCGATTAGAGTGAGGGTCTTATTGGATAATCCAGATCATATTTTACGTCCTGGTATGCTGATGAGCGTTAAGTTACAAAAAAATCCTCGTCAAGTGATAGTATTGCCTGAAGAGTCTTTAGTACCGCGCGGGCGTAAAAACTATGTTTACGTGGTGAATGACAACAATACTGCTGAGTTTAAACCGGTCAAAATAGGCGCGCGCAAAAAAGGGGTCGTTGAGATTATTTCTGGTGTTCAAGCGGGTGAGCAAGTCGTGACTCATGGCACCTTAAAAATTCAGCCCGGAACTCAAGTAAAAATTACTGCGCAAGATGATGGCCAAACATCTCTGGTGAATCTGCTTAAACAGTCGCAGACACTGGAGGATTAAACTATGTTGTTATCTGATGTGTCGGTAAAAAGGCCGGTATTTGCCAGCGTTTTATCTTTATTATTAATTGCTTTTGGATTGGTGGCTTACGAGCGGCTATCGCTGCGAGAGTACCCTGATATAGATCCGCCTATTGTTACTGTTGAAGTTGAATATCCTGGTGCGCCAGCCAACATTGTTGAAACCCGTATCACTGAAATTATTGAAGAGCGAATTGCCGGTATTGAAGGCATAGAGTTTATCCAGTCTTCATCAGAAGATGGTGAATCTAGTGTCACTATCGAATTTGCAATAGACAGAGATATAGATGCGGCGGCTAATGATGTGCGCGACCGTATCTCTGGGGTTGCTGATAATCTGCCAGATGAGGCTGAGCCTGCCGAAGTGCAAAAAGTGGATAGCAATGATGATGTTATTATTTGGCAAAACTTAGCCAGTGATAATTTGTCAGTGCCAGAGCTAACCGATTATGCCGAGCGCTATTTAGTTGATCAGTATTCGACCCTAGACGGCGTAGCTCGTGTGCGCATTGGTGGTGGTTTAAATTACGCCATGAGAGTTTGGTTAGACAGACAAGCCATGGCCGCGCGTAATGTGACGGCACAAGATATTGAAAGTGCATTGAGAGCTGAAAACGTAGAATTGCCTGCGGGCTCGCTTGAATCGTCTCAGCGGATGTTTAAAGCCAGAGTAGAGCGCAATTTTAAAAAGCCAGAAGACTTCAATGATCTTGTGATTAGACGGGGTGACAATGATTATTTAGTGCGGTTATCAGATGTTGCCAGAGTTGAGTTAGGCGTTGTTGAAGACAGGTTGTTTTTTCGTGGCAACAAAGTGCCTATGGTTGGCATAGGTATTATTAAACAATCTACGGCAAATACGATCGATGTTGCAAATGCCGCGCTCAAATTAACCGAAAAATTAAATAAAAATTTGCCAGATGGCATGAAGATCCACCAAAGCTATAACTCAGCCATATTTATTGAAGCTTCGATTGATGAAGTATTTAGTACACTGATGGTTGCAATTGGCTGTGTTATTTTAGTGATTTATCTATTTTTAGGTAAAGTTCGGGCCATGTTAATTCCTGCCGCGACTGTGCCTGTTTCTTTGATTGCAACTTTCATCGTTATGTATATGAGCAACTTTTCGGTTAATTTACTGACCTTGTTAGCTTTAGTATTAGCGATAGGTATGGTGGTAGACGATGCAATTGTCATGCTTGAAAATATAGTGCGCCGCATGCAAGAGTATGGGGAAACCCCATTAGTCGCTGCTTTTCGTGGTGCACGTCAAGTGGGATTTGCGGTGATCGCAACCACCTTGGTTTTGATGGCTGTGTTTATTCCTATCACCTTTTTAGACGGCGACTTAGGTCGCTTATTTACTGAATTTGCAATCACAATAGCCGCAGCGGTTGGTTTTTCTTCATTGGTTGCACTGACTCTTTGTCCGATGTTAGCTTCAAAATTGTTAAAAACCCAAAATGGCCCACCGAATATGATAGTGCGTTGTGTTGACGCTAGTGTTAAATCGGCTCGGAAATTCTATATCAAACGGTTGAATAGTGTGATCCGTCGACCTCTGTTAACCATCACAGTTTATTTGGCTTTGATGGGGGCGCTGGTTTGGGTATTTGAACAAATCCCATCTGAGTTTGCGCCAGCGGAAGATAGAGGTGCTTTTTTTGTTGCAATCAACGGACCTGAGGGGGCTAGCTTTGACTATATGGAAGAATATATGGATGAAGTCGAAAACCGTTTAATGAAATATGTTGATTCTGGCGAAATAAACCGCTTATTGGTTCGTGCGCCTAGAGGCTTTGGTAAAATTGAGAACTTTAATGGCGGTTTTGTGATTGCCATATTAAATGATTGGTCTGAACGCCGATCTGCTTTTACCATTATGGATGAGATCCGAACAAATTTATCCGACTTACCCGGTATTAGAGCGTTTCCAATTATGCGCCAAAGTTTAGGTGGCGGGGCAGGCAAACCTGTGCAATTTGTATTAAGTGGGCCGACTTACGAAAAACTGGCTGAGTGGCGTGATATTGTGATTGAAAAAGTTAATCAAGGTCCTCCTGTGGTTGAAGGATTAGATTCTGATTATAAAGAAACAAGGCCACAAATCGACTTTGTTGTAGATTATCAACGTGCCGCCGATTTGGGGGTGACTGTGTCTGAAATCGGTTCAACATTAGAAACTATGATGGGGGGCAAAAACGTCACCACGTTTTTAGACGAAGGCGAAGAATACGATGTCATTGTAGAGGGTGAACGAGAGGAGCAGCGTTCGTTTACCGATGCCAGTAATATCTATGTACGCTCAGACCGTAGCCAACAATTAATTCCGCTGTCAAATTTGGTTGAGATTAAAGAGTACGGCGCAGCGCAAACCTTGTCTAGATATAACCGTATTCGCTCAATCACTTTAGAAGCTAATTTGGCAGAGGGTGCTACTTTAGGTGAAGCACTGACATATTTAGAATCGGTTGTACGCGAAAATTTACCGTCTGAAGCGATTATCGATTATAAAGGGCAGAGCCGAGATTTTGTTAACTCAGGTAGCTCCATATTATTTGTGTTTATTTTGGGGATCTGTGTTGTCTTTTTAGTATTAGCAGCACAATTCGAAAGCTGGATCCATCCGCTTGTGATTATGCTGACAGTGCCCCTTGCGTTGGGCGGTGGTTTGTTAGGTTTATATCTATCCGGCAATTCGCTTAACATCTATTCGCAAATTGGCTTAATTATGTTGGTGGGTTTGGCTGCTAAAAATGGCATTTTGATCGTTGAGTTTGCGAACCAGTTGAGGGATCAAGGAATGCAGTTTAATCGTGCATTACTTGCTGCGGCCAGCAAGCGGTTTCGTCCTATTGTTATGACTGGCTTAACCACAGTGGCGGGCTCTGTGCCATTGGTTTTAGCCGCCGGGGCAGGTTCTGAAACAAGGATCACTATTGGGGTGGTCGTTTTAGCGGGTGTTTTTGTGGCAACCATCTTAACCATTTTTATTGTACCTGTGGCTTACCATTTAATTGCCCGTAAAACAGGCTCGCCAGATGATGTTGCAAAACAAATTCAAAAAGAAATGGATTAGCGTTAGGTTTGCCTAATATTTTTGCCACTTAATGTGATCGTTTCCTTCTGACATGGGTACAAAAAAGTGCCCATGTTCAAAAACAGGAGGAAACTATGAGCTCTGTAAATAGTACTTTATCTGAGTTATGTAAATATGATTTTGATGCGGTTGCCGCTTATGAAGCCGCCATTGACAGAGTCGATGATAAAGACGCAAAAATTCAGCTGAAAGTACTTTGCG
The DNA here is from genome assembly GCF_000300815.1 of Gayadomonas joobiniege G7. Lineage (GTDB taxonomy): Bacteria > Pseudomonadota > Gammaproteobacteria > Enterobacterales > Alteromonadaceae > Catenovulum > Catenovulum joobiniege. Next base: position 197,096 of record NZ_AMRX01000008.1, read on the forward strand.
ATGAAAACAAAAACCATACGGTTGCGTTAAATCGCTTTTTAAACCAGCGCGGGGAAGAGGCTGTTACAGGCCCTGATTCAAAAAAGTTATTGACCAAAGGCAAAGTAGTATTGGCCGATATTATGGGTGATGAAAAAATCATCGATGCTATGTTATCAAACGAAAAAGAGATGCTTAATAAGTACTCTGACGCGCTTGAACTGGATGGTCTGACTGTGCAAGAACGAGAAATTTTAACTAAGCATTACAATGACGAGAAGCGTCACAAAGCTTGGTTAGAAGAGCTTTCAGGTTCGCTTAAGCACTAGTCAGAATATAGTCCCGTAGAATCGCGGACAACCAATTCCGGACGTACTAGGCATTTTTGCTGTACAGCGTCCGGATTGTTTTTTTCTATTTTTGCAATCAGTTTACGTGCAGCATATTTGCCCATCTCACTGACCGGCCGTTTGATGGTTGTTAGCTCAGGAATAATACGGGATGCTAATAAGTTATCATCAAAACCACAGACAGAAAGTGCTTCTGGCACCTTAATCGCTAACTCGTGAGCGGCTTTTAGTACGCCGGCTGCCATTTCATCGTTGTTGCAAAAAATCGCGCTGGGGCGTGGATTTTGTTTTAATAAATCAAGTCCTTTTTTAATCGCGGTATGGTAGTCATTATTGCCACTAACCACGAGTTCTTTAGGCAACTTTAAACCCCGTTCTTTTATTGCTTCAATAAAACCAAGCTGACGCTCTTTCGATGAACGGTAATTGTCAGGGCCAGTCATCAAGGCAATTTGTCGATGCCCGAGATCTACTAAAAACTGTGCCACTTCAGCCGCCGCGGCTCTATCATCTGACATGATAAAATTTTCGGCCACCTCATTAGTACCTGAAACTAATCGCACAAAAGGGATTTCTTGTTCTGTTAACACTTCACCTAAAGCATCAACTTCAGAAGCAGGCGGTAGCACTATCACGCCATCAAGTTTAGAGCGGCGAACAAAATTTAAAACATTTTGCTGAAAGTCAGGGCTTTTGTAGCGGCACGGGTGAACTACTAATTCGTAACCTTGCTGGCTGCATACAGATAAAATCCCCCTTTGAGCGTCATCAATGAATAAAGCGTCTGGATTATCGTAAACCAAACCTAATAAATACGAACGGCTAGAGGCAAGGCCCCGGGCTTGTTTGTCTGGTACATAATTGTATTGTGCAATAACCTCGGTAACTTTTGCTTTAGTGGCCGCACCCACTTTAGGGGAGTTATTTATAACACGGGATACAGTACGTTTAGAAACGCCAGATAAGCGTGCAATATCATTAATGGTTATTTTTTGGTCAGGCATTTTTTACACATATTTATCAGTACAGAAGTCTATTTACCATAAAAAATCGGTGCTGCCTACCTTGAGTTGTCTGTCAGGCCAAAACAATTGACTATGCTACCGGTGGCATGTTAAGTTTATTTTAGCATTTACATATTTTCAACAGGCGTAATTGCATTTGCTCAGGTACAATTGGGAAAATTTGGTTAGATCTTTGTCATACAAGGGTAAGAATAGATGATATACATTGTAATGGGAGTAAGTGGTTGCGGTAAGTCTCTGATCGCAGAAAAACTTGCTGCCGAACTCGCTTTGCCGTTTTTTGATGCCGATGATTTTCATAGCCCCGAATCTGTTGCTAAGATGTCACAAGGCATCGCATTAACGGATGCTGACCGCGAGCCATGGCTGCAGGGGTTAGCTAAACAAAGTTTGTTGTGGCAACAAGAAGGGGGGGCTGTTTTAGCCTGTTCAGCGTTAAAACAAAAGTACCGAGATTGGTTAGCGAGCTCGCAGCCTGACGAAGTGCAATTTGTTTATCTAAAAGGATCTTTTGAGCTAATCGAGAGTCGATTATCGGCGCGTAAAAATCATTTTATGGCGGCGTCTTTGTTAACCTCTCAATTTAATACGTTAGAGGAGCCACAAGACGCTATTATTGCAGATATCAGTGAGTCCCCTGAGCAGATCGTGGCCAAAATTTTACAGGAGATCAGAGCATGAGTTATCCGATCCATATTGAAGATACTGAAAATACCCTCTCGGACGATGATTTAAAAATTATCCTGGATAAATTTATTGCAGAAAAAGCCCAGCAAGCAAAACGTGTATTAATTTTACCGCCCGATATTACCCGTTTTTATTCAAAAGCCGGTTTTATCTCTGCATATTTGTATCAACAATTGAAAAACCAAGCCGAAGTTTATTTTTTACCAGCTTTGGGCACTCATGATCCTATGACAGACAAAGAAATAGAGCTTATGTTTGGTCCTGATGTGCCAAAAGACAGGTTTGTTCCTCACAGGTGGCGCACTGACGTTAAAAAGTTTGGGGAGATCAGCGGTCAGCGAATTGCCGAATTATCAGAAGGCAAGTTAGATTACAGCATGGATGTTGCGGCAAACAAACTCCTAGACGAAGGTAACTGGGATCTTATTGTTTCGGTTGGACAAATTGTTCCACACGAAGTCATTGGTATGGCTAACTATACTAAGAATATTTTAGTGGGCACCGGGGGCTCAGATACCATTCATAAATCGCATTTTTTAGGCGCTGTTTATGGCATGGAACGTATTATGGGGCAAATCCGTACTCCAGTTCGAAATGCCTTAGATGAAGGTTTTGATCAATATTTACGTCATTTGCCAATCGAATTTATTTTAACTGTGCTTGGTAGCAAAAATGATAAGTTAGCGCTGCAAGGTGTATTTTGTGGTAATCAAGCTGATACTTACACTCAAGCATGCAAACTAAGCCAACGGTTAAATTTAAACTTACTTGATAAACCCATTAAAAAAGCTGTGGTGTACCTAGAACCAGGTGAATTTAAAACGACTTGGTTAGGTAATAAAGCCATTTACCGCACCCGTATGGCCATGGCTGATGATGGAGAATTGATTGTTTTGGCCCCTGCGCTGCATAGATTTGGTGAAGACATGGAAATAGATGCCCTGATCCGAAAATATGGTTATAAAACGACCGAAGAAACTTTGCAAGCTGTTAAAGATAACCCTGAGTTAGCCAATAACTTGTCGGCGGCAGCGCATTTAATTCATGGCACGGCAGACAAACGATTTAAAGTGACTTATTGCCCAGGAGATGGCGTGAGCCAAGCCGAAATTGAATCTGTGGGTTATGAATATTGCCATTACCAAGAGATGATAAAACAATATCCTCTGGATAAAATGAAAGATGGATGGAATACCTTAGCGTCTGGTGAGGAGGTATTTTATGTTAGCAATCCAGCTTTAGGTTTATGGGCTCATCGGGAGAAATTTGTTGAATCTTAAACAAATAAACCATTTGCATTTAGATGTAGCTGGCGGTATCGCCGGCGATATGTTTATTTGCGCCTGTATTGGTTTACAGCCAGAATTTAAAATAAAAATTGAAGCTTTGGCCGCGCAGTTGCTGCCGTCAGCGGCTGGCCAACTAAAAATATTTGAGGCGAATAGTAGTGGCATTGGCTGTTATAAGCTGAGTTTAACCTCTGAACAGCCGGTAGATAGCTCAGTTCGGTTAACACAAAATGCAGATAAACATCACCATCATCATTCGGCAGAAACATCTTATCAGGCGCTAAAAAACCGTTTATTGGCGCTGCCTATCTCGTCTTTGCACTGTCAAATTTCGTTGCAAATTTTAACCATAATAGCAACCGCTGAAGCAAAAATTCACCAAACCGATTTAAATCATGTGCATTTTCACGAACTCGCCGATTGGGATTCGTTTTTTGATGTGCTGGCAGCCGGGTACCTGTTATCTCAGCTTGCTGGCATAAAATGGTCAGTGTCTGAATTGCCACTCGGTGGCGGTATGGTAAATACTCAACATGGCTTGTTAGCCGTTCCAGCACCGGCAACAGTCGAAATATTATCGGGTTTTGAATTTCGTGATGATGGTATTAAAGGCGAGCGTATTACCCCAACGGGTGCTGCGATTTTGCGTTATCTAAAAGACGCCGATCTTTTAATAGATAAAAAACCACCACTAAAATTGCTTGGATGCGGGTATGGTGGTGGCCACAAAAAGTTTCCAGGCCTGCCCAATGTGCTGCGTATCATGGCTTTTAGCCAAAGCCAGCAATCGCAAGAACCCGATCAGCGCCATCAAATCAGTCAGATTCAATTTGACGTAGATGATATGACGGGGGAAGAGCTGGCATGGGCGCTTGATAAACTACGCGAACAAGCCGGAGTATTGGATGTAACCGCAGTCACAGCGCGCGGTAAAAAAAATCGTGCGAGTGAGCAAATTTCTATTTTGCTTAAACCTAGCGCGCTAACGGCTGTAATTGATGCTTGTTTTAATTTCACCTCAACGATCGGCTTGCGTTGGCTGCATCTTAACCGATCCTGTTTATCGCGCAGCGAAATGAATTTGGCACATGGCTACAGTATTAAAACAGTACAAAGACCGGCTTTTGCTGGGCACGAGATGCAAAACACACAAAAAGTCGATAGTGATGGTTTGTTTAACTGTCAGAGTTTGCAGCAGCGTCGTCAGTTAAAACAACAATTAGAAGCTCCAAATGAAATCAGCAAATAACAAACTTAACCGTCTTGTTGAGGTATTATCCAGTTACCCAAAACTGGCGATTGCCGTGAGCGGCGGCATCGATAGCATGTTACTTATGTATATCACACATCATTATTCTATTAGCCAAGCAGAAGCTGTGCACGCATACTCAGCCGCTGTGCCTAGCTCGGCTTATGCTTTGTTAGATAAATACACACAGCGATATCAATGGTCATTGACCCTAATCGATGCTAAAGAATTAGCCGATCCCCAATACCAAAAAAATCCACTTAACCGCTGTTATTATTGCAAAACTAACTTGTATCAACGAATAGCTGAGCAGTTTAAACAACCTATAGCATCGGGGACAAACCTTGATGATTTAACGGATTTTAGACCTGGCCTGAAAGCAGCCAAAGAGCATAACGTGGTGCAACCTTATGTCGAAGCGGGTATTAGCAAAACAGATATCTATCAAATGGCAAGCGAACTTAATTTAACGGAATTGCAAGATCTACCCGCACAACCTTGTTTAGCCAGCCGAGTGGAAACTGGCATTATGATTGAAGCTGATAAACTCACCTTTATTGATCAAGTTGAAGAAAGTGCAAGGTTTTATGTTGGCAGCGACAAAGTGATCCGCTGCCGACTGACTCAGGCTGGTGTGATATTGCAATTAAGCAGGCTACCAACGGCTGAACAGTCTGTGCCTATGTTGGTAAAAGTACGTCAACTGTGTGAATCTCAAGGACTGGTTTTTTTGGGGGTTGAGCCGTATCAAAAGGGCTCTGCTTTTATTCATAGCGACACTGGAGCCTATTATGCAGCGGGTTAATTGGGACAGTCACCGCGCCGAACGCACAGGTATTGCAGAAGCGGTTTATTGCCCGGGCAAAAGTGCCGGTGTCTTAATCGAAATTTTAGAGCATCATTTAAAAGCCGCCACTTCGGTATTGTTAACGCGTTTAGATCGTCAAGTGTATGACGGATTTGCAGACAGTTATAAAGCGCAGATGGAATACCACGAGCAAGGAAATATTGCGATTTTTAACAAAAAAGATAAAGCTCTGCGAGACTCCGAAATATGCATAGTGACAGCCGGCAGCTCAGATTTACGGCTGGCTTGTGAAGCGCAAGTCACTCTTAAATATTATGGATACAATACGCCAGTGATCGCTGATGTGGGTGTTGCTGGCCTGCATAGATTGCTAAATAGGTTAGATGAAATCAAAAAATATAAGCTTGTAATTGCTATTGCTGGAATGGAAGGCGCTCTGTTTAGTGTTTTAGCGGGTTTGATTAGCGCGCCAGTGATTGCATTACCTAGCTCAGTTGGTTATGGCGTAAGTGAAAATGGGCAAGCCGCGCTGAGTAGTGCATTGTCAGCCTGTGCGCCCGGTATTTTAACGGTTAATATTGATAACGCTTTTGGCGCTGCAACCGCGGCCATTAAAATTTGCCAGCAGTTTCTTCAATCGGAATAATCGAAAAGGGGGCCAGATCTGTGGCACCTCCCCCTCTAATATTAAACATTAGTAGTGAGTATATTTAAAAAAAGTTAATGATTTGTCTTGCATTGAACTAACTTTGAGACTAAATTATCTTAAACGATTAAGTTTTATTAAGAGGCTAGTTTATGCAATCGAGCAATATAGCAACCATTAAATGGTTAACCTATTTAATGTTTATGATGTTTGCGATGACCACAGACGCCGTGGGGGTCATTATTCCTGAGATCATTCGTGAGTTTGATTTAAGTTTAACGGCCGCAGGCGCGTTTCATTATGGGCCAATGGCGGCAATTGCTATCGGTGGTATTGGTTTAGGCTTTTTAGCCGATAAAATTGGCCGTAAAAAAACCATCATTATTGGCCTTGCATTATTTTCGGTGGCATGTGGATTATTTGCAGTTGGCAATACGTTTAGCTTTTTTTTGTTTTTATTGATTTTATCCGGCCTTGCCATTGGTATTTTTAAAACGGGTGCGCTGGCACTGATCGGAGATATTTCTACTACGGCAGAATCTCATACTAAAACCATGAATATTGCTGAAGGTTTTTTTGGTGTGGGGGCTATTATAGGTCCTTTTATTGTCACTGCATTATTGGCTGGCGGGGTAAATTGGAAATTTTTATATATCATTGCTGGTGTGATCTGTATCGTTTTATGCTTAATCGCAGCAGTTGTTGCCTATCCCAAACACATACAAGTAAATACAGATCAAATTAATTTATCGCGCACCATTACAATTTTAAAAAGTCCGTATGCGATGGGTTTTTCGGTTTTGATTGCGCTATACGTTGCAGCCGAGGCCGCTATTTATGTTTGGATGCCAACCTTATTAAAAGATTACACAGGTTCATATACATGGGCTGCAACCTGGTCATTAACCATATTTTTCACCTTTAGAGCTTGCGGTCGTTTTCTGGCAGTTTGGTTTTTAAACGTAGTTAATTGGAAAATTGCGATGGTCGTTTTTTCTGCGGCGATAGCCATATGTTATCTAGCCAGCATCTATTTTGGCTTAGCAGTCGCAGTGTTTTTATTGCCTTTATCCGGATTATTTATGGCCATGATTTATCCAACCTTAAACTCAAAAGGGATTAGTTGTTTTCCTAAACATGAGCACGGGGCGATCGCTGGTGTGCTGTTATTTTCCACCGCGGCGGCGGCTTCATTTGGACCTATGATCATGGGCGTGTATAGCGATTGGATGGGCGGAGAAGCTCGCCATGGGTTTGTATTAGCGGCGGGTTTTGCATTTTTATTATGTGTTGGTTGTGTTTACAACTGGATCTTTGATCCGACCGATCGACATATCAAAGCAGTCGAACAATTAGATCCATCAGTAGAATTAAATAAATAAGGTATTAACATGCCAAATAATATTTTTACGCCACAGTGGCGTCCCAAAGTACACTTCACGCCACAAAAAAACTGGATGAATGATCCCAACGGTTTAGTTTTTTACAATGGCCAATACCATTTATTTTACCAATACAATCCTCATGGCAATGATTGGGGTAATATGAACTGGGGCCATGCTAGTTCTACCGATCTGATTAACTGGCAACATCACCCAATTGCAATTGAGATGGATGTAGCAGGTTTGGGTTACATTTATTCAGGCAGTGCAGTGGTTGATTTTAACAATACCAGTGGTTTACAGCAGGGTGAAGATCCGCCGCTGGTTGCAATATTCACTCATACCCAAGCAGGCTGTGAAACCCAAAGGCAAAGTTTGGCTTTCAGCACAGACGGTGGTTTAAGTTGGCAGCAATATAAAAATAACCCTGTGATTGATAATCCAGGGTTGCTTGACTTTAGAGATCCTAAAGTATTTTGGCACACACCAAGCCAACATTGGATCTTGGTGCTCACCGCGGGTCATCAAATTAATTTTTATCGTTCCGAAAACTTATTCAATTGGCAATATATAAGCAGTTTCGGTGAAGACGACGGCTGTCATGGCGGTGAGTGGGAATGTCCTGATTTATTTGAATTAAGGACAAAAGACGGTGAAAAAAAGTGGGTTTTACTAGTTAGTTTAGTGCCTGGTGGGCCAAATGGAGGCAACGGCACTCAGTATTTTGTTGGTGATTTTGATGGGCAAACCTTTGCACCAGAACATAAAGATGTGCGCTGGTTAGACTATGGACCCGATAATTATGCAGGTGTTACTTGGGACGGAAAACAAAAGTTAGACAATAGACGTACCTTGGTTGCCTGGATGTCGAACTGGATTTATGCCGCAGACATGCCCACCTTTCCGTGGCGCGGCGCTATGTGTTTGCCTCGAGATTTATCATTGATAAAACACAATCAATCATTTTTTGTAAGCAATCAGCCGGCTAAAGAGATTGATGATAATCTAATTACTTTTGCGAAACATAGCCAAACTGCGACCGATGTTAATTGCGAACTGCCAACGGATAGTGCGTTAGATATTAAAGTGAGCGCTGAAGTAAACCAAGGCGATAAGCTTTATATTCGATTTAGCAACAGTGATGGTGAAGTTGTTGAACTGAAATACTTGCCAGATCATCAGAAAGTTGTTGTTGATCGCAGCCGAGCTGGTTGGCAATACAAGTTGTGGCGCACCCCGCGGTTAGAAGCAGATACCACCACATCTGAGGGGCTGATAAACTGTCGTTTAGTATTAGATGCCAGTTCCTTGGAGGTATTTTGGCAAGATGGAACTACCACGATGACAATTTGCCTTTTGCCAACTTCAGCGTTTAATAAAATCGAATTGGCAAGCAGTCAATTAGGCACTAAATGTCTTGAGTTATCTCGTATCCGGCACCAATCTGCTACCGATTAAATTAACAGAATCAGAGTAAGTATTTATCCATTTTTTACTTAAAGGTTAACACTTAATTAAAGGGTGTTAACCTTGAGTCTAATTTTTAAGTTTTCAATTGTAACTTATCCCTTCCCAACGAATTTATTAATTAATTAAAAAAACGTTAAAAAACATTGGTTTATTGTTTTTTTTGTTATATTTAAAATAAATTAAATTATTTTGTTTACAAAATTAAAACATCGATCTATGATTACATCAATCTTAATCGTTTAAGTTATTTTAGAATGTTGCTTTTCCGATTCTTAATTTAAGTCTGCGTGTGGTCGGCTTAGATACTTTTAACTTGTTTGGGGATACAAAGATGAACAAAACATTTAAATACTCCTTGATTGCTTTATCTATTAACTCTGTTTTTGCCGCGGGCGCGTTAGCCCAGGACGCACAAAAAACAGATGAAAAAGCAGAATCAGATTTTGAAACCATAGTAGTCACTGGCTCGCCGGGCGGCCGCACGCAAATTGAGTCTGCAATGGCTGTAACCAGTGTTGACGCAGACATGATTAAAGATTTTCAGCCAAGCTCTGAATCTGAAGTATTTAGAATGATCCCCGGCATTCAGGTATCAGGTACCGCGGGTCCTGGTGGTAATTCAAATATTGCCGTGCGCGGTTTACCAGTTGCAACAGGTGGCTCTCCGTTTGTGCAAATTCAAGAAGATGGTTTACCCACAGTGTTATTTGGCGATATTCAATTTGGTAACAATGACTATTGGACGCGATTTGACTCATCAGTTGAGCGTGTTGAAGGGGTGCGGGGCGGTACCGCTGGCACATTTGCTTCGCAAGCACCAGGCGCAATCATTAACTATATTAGTAACTATGGTCAATATGACGGCGGACACGTTAAGTTAACCACCGGGGTTGGCTATGATGAAACTAAAGTAGATTTTAGATATGGCGGTTTTGCAAGTGACAGCGTTAATTACCATGTTGGTGGATACTATAAAGTTGGGAAAGGACCATTGGATGCTGGTTATGTGGTAAGCGATAGCATGCAAATTAAAGCCAACTTAACTAAGTATTTAGCAGATGACACTAGTTACATTCGCTTCTTAGTTAAATTAGCTGATACCCAAGAACCTAATTACACTGGTTCACCAGCACTGGCAAAAGCAAGCAAAAATTCAGACGGTAGTTATTCGATTAGTGATATCAAAGCTTATCCAGGCTTTGATGGGCGTGACAGGTCGAACTATTCAATTAATAACCAAAACTTTTTGGTATTTAATCGAGAAGGTGGATTAGAGCGAGTTAATTTATCTGGTATTAGCACTCAAGCATTATCAATTGGTACTGAATTGCATTATGAGTTTGAAGATGAGTTGATTTTAGATAACAAAATGCGTTGGACAGATATGAGCGGTTCCTTTTCGAGCTCATTTTTGGGGATGACGCCGGTTGGCGATTTAAACCTAGTTTATGCAAACGGACCAATGCAAGGCGCAACCTATGATAAAGCTTATTACGATGGCAATGTAAACGTACATACTAATGTCGGAGACATTGGCAGCTTTGTGAACGACCTAACCTTATCAAAAGAATTTTATGTCGATGGCAATACTTTGTCTGTTCGCGGTGGTTTTTTCTACATGAATCAGAATATTGCTCAAGATTGGCATCCAAACCAAGCGTATAAAGAACTGGGGGGTAATAATCCAGCGATGCTTGATGTGTTTGATGATTCTGGTAACCAGTTAACGGCAAACGGGATTGCTGGTTTTAATAATGCGTGGGGTTCAGCGATTGCTCGTGAAGTTGATTTAACCTATACCGATTCTGCGCCTTATGTGTCTGTTGATTTAGACACAGATTTGTTCACCTTAGATGCCAGTGTACGTCGCGATACAGTAGATGCTTCAGGTTGGGCAGTGGGTTCAAGTGGTCAAGTTATTGATGTTGAGGTGAGCGGTGCAGGTGTCATTGTCCCTGGCCTTATTCCCGATGGCGACGGTGAATATTTAGACTACTCAGTAAGCTACAACTCATGGACTGTGGGTGGTTTGTATAAATTTAGTGATGACACTAGTTTCTTTATTCGTGGGTCACGCGGTGGACGATTTAATGCCGACCGCCAAGTTTTAAGTGGCAAAATTAACCCGAATGGTTCGTTAACTGAAGCAGGCGAAACAGCGGCGGTCGATTTTGTAAATCAATATGAAATAGGCGTCAAAAACCGTGGTGATGTTGGCGGTGGTTATGGTTATTACACATTTGAAATGACCTTGTTGCAAGGCGATTTTACTCAAAGCGCCTTTGAGCCTACATCAACTCCGTCCTGTCCAAACGGTGGCTGCGTACTAGACAGTGAATATGAATCTCAAGGGGCCGAAATACTTGGGACACTAAGATTTGGCGGTTTAAACCTGATTGCTAACGCAACCATTACCGATGCTAAAGCTCGCGCTGCTGGTGATGCCGGTTGGAGTGAAGCTTGGGAGATCCCTAATTTAACTTACACTATGTCGGCAAATTATGAGTTTAATGATGAGCTTACCGCTGGTTTAAATATGACAGGTCAAACCGAAACCTATGCACGAGGTTCGTTGGATAAATACGAAGGTTCGACTACTTGGGGGGCGAGTTTGCGTTACGCCCCATCTGAAAATCTTGAGTTTAGCGTAACTGGTTACAATATTTTTGACCAATTCGCCGTGCGTAGCCCAGGACAGATTATAAACGTAGACGAAGCGAATCAGACAGCCGTATTACTGGTCAATCCAACATTAGGGCGGACGGTTACAGCGTCAGTCAAAGTGAGTTTTGAATAAGCGCATCGATTGTTAAAAAGCAGTCGTCAGGCTCACCTGAATTTTGGACTGCTTTAAATCGTTTTATTGGAATATTCGTTATATCGGCGGATTCTATTGCAGCCCTACTGTTTGAGTCCCTGATATTATTTAGGTTTTTATTGAGATATCAGCATGAACAATTTTAATAGATGCAAAAGGAAATATTTTGGATGTAACGGCAAAAAGCTTTTTGCGGGTTTAATTGGGGGGATTTTGTTTGCTAGTTTTTCTTTACAAGCTGCGCAAACCTATAAACTACTTTCACCGGATGCCAATATCAAAGTTAAGTTAGAAGTTGAAAATGGTCTAACTTATCAGGTAGAAGTAGGCGGTAAACCCGTGATAGCTCGGTCTGAACTAGACCTTATTATCGCAAACCATCCTAGCCTATCTGCTAACGCAAAAGTTTTAAACACGAATAAAACGAAGATGGAGGAATGGCTGGAACCTGAAGTTAAAGTTAAGTCAGCAAAAATCAAAAATCATTATAATGAATTGGAATTGATTTTCGACAATCAATATCATATCCAATTCCGAGCGTTTGACAATGGTATCGCTTACCGATTTAAAACCAATCTTAAAAAAGATATCCAGGTTGACCATGAAGTGGCTGAATTTAATTTTTATGGCGACTCATTAGTTTATTTCCCTCAGGAAGAAAGTTTTTATTCGCATAACGAAAGAAGTTATCTAAAAAAACAGCTATCTGATATTGCGAGCACTGATTTGGCTAGTACCCCGACACTCGTTGACAGTAAAGGCGTTAAGGTTTTAATTACCGAAACTGCGCTTGAGGATTATGCGGGTTTATGGTTATTAGGCAATGGCGGGGGATTAACTGGCACTTTTGCCAACTATCCGTTGGCTAAACAGGCTTTGAAACCCTTGGTAGACAGGAATGAGCCTATCACTAAGCGAGCTAATTATATTGCAAAAACTGACGGTGAGCGAGAGTTCCCTTGGCGAGTATTAGCGATTGCGGAAAATGATGCCGACTTAATTACAAACCAGTTAACTTATCAGTTGGCTAAACCGAATCAAATTGGCGATACCAGCTGGATTAAACCAGGGAAAGTTGCTTGGGATTGGTACAATGCGAATAATCTGTTTGGAGTAGATTTTAAGGCTGGTGTTAATACACAAACATATAAATACTACATTGATTTTGCAGCAGATTACGGACTTGAATACGTTATTTTAGATGAAGGCTGGTATCCGTTAGGAAACTTAATGGGAACTGTGCCAGAAATGGATGTGCCAGAGATCATTGCGTATGCAAAGCGCAAAAGCGTAGATATTATTTTATGGACCTCATGGCTGACTTTAAGAGATCAATTTGATGAAGCCATGGACCGTTTTGCTGAACTTGGCGCTGTTGGTATTAAACCAGACTTTTTTCAGCGAGATGATCAGCAAATGGTTAATTTTTATTGGAAAATCGCCGAAGAAGCCGCTAAACGAAAATTACTAGTTGATTATCATGGCTCTTATAAACCGGCCGGTTTAAGACGCACTTATCCTAACGTTATTTCAAGGGAAGGCGTTAAAGGTTTAGAGTGGAACAAGTGGAGCCAAGATAGCACGCCCGAGCACAATACAACTTTGCCATTTATTCGAATGGTTGCTGGACCCATGGATTATACACCGGGTGCAATGTCGAATGCGGTCGGGCCAAAAGCTTTTGGAAAAGTTGATTATGACGGACACGCACCTGATCATAAAGATTTTTCAATTCGATTTATAAGACCTATGAGTCAAACAACTCGGGTGCATCAGATGGCTATGCTTACTGTGTTTGAGAGCCCTTTGCAGATGATGGCAGATTCTCCCAGTCGCTATCGAAAAGAAAATGAGTCAGCACGTTTTATGGCCAAAGTTCCGACAGTATGGGATGACACTAAGGTTTTACACGGTCAAATAGGGGACTTTATTAGCGTCGCTCGCCTAAATGGTAATACTTGGTTTGTTGGGACACTAAATGATGAGAATGCACGTGAATTAAATTTGGATCTTTCATTTTTAGCTGGCGGGAAAAAATACCAAATGACTATTTTTGAAGACGGAATCAATGCAGATAAATTTGCTGAAGATTACAAAAAGCGAGTTATTGAAGTTGATAAAAATACCAAATTGACAATGAAACTTGCCGCCGGCGGCGGATATACAGCAAGAATTGAAGCGCTATAAAAATTTTTACTAATGATTGCGAGCCATTTTATTAGGCTCGCGTCATATTTTTTTGATAGGCTTTGGGACTTTGGCCAGTGTGTTTTTTAAAAGCTGTTGAAAAATATGCTGAGTTATTAAAACCCACTTCAAAGGCCGTTTCGGTTACACTTTTGACGGTTAATAGCTGTTTTGCTTTTTCCATTCTAACTTGGATCAGATATTGATTGATGGTTTGCCCTGTTTTTTGTTTAAATAATTTTATTGCGCGTGAGCGGCTAATACCAACTTGCTCACAAATCAGTTCTAAATTCAAATTTTGATGATAATGCGCCAACATATACTGCTTAAGCTGTTCTATTAACCTTAGATCGACGTCTTTGGTGGCTGCTGAGTGTGTTTTTGTTGCTAAAAATTTAGCTTGTTTTAGCAGTTCGTGATCGATTTCAGGCTGTGAATTGGCGGCTTTGATCTTTTTGCCACTCGCCTCTAATGTGGCAATTAATTCACTTGAATCGTTGTAGCGGTAAATGGCGCTATCAAATAACATAAATAAAACTTCTTTTGCCCGCAGCCGGTAGGTTTCCAAGTCATGCTGACAGAATTCAGCCAGGTTTTCCGAAAACATATTAAAGTGAGCGTTTACTATCTCTTTATTCCTTGAATTTAAGCTGCTTATAAAAGCTTCTCTTTCCCTAAAGGGATAGGCTTCACTGATGCTTTGTGGGTAAAACTGGCTAAACTGATTATTGCTTGGGGCGCTAAACTGGGCGATGGCCAGTTGGTTTTGCAAGCTATGATGCTGATTTTGTTTAAGCTGAGTTTGCCGAATATCTTGAAATACAGCCCACGCCCAAACAAGCGCGGTCACGCTGGCACCACCATAATATAACCCCCACTGCTTAAAAATAAGGCCAAATGTCATGCACAAGCAAAGCCAAATCGTACCTAAACACAATACAATGACTTTTTTCCTACCGGCAGTATTTGCCTTTTCAGTGATGATCCGGAATAAAATTAAACAGCAAGGAACCAATAAAATACAATTGACCAGAAGTACTTGTGATAAATAAACAAACTCGGGATCAAATAAGGGTGTTGGCCATGGCAATTCCTGCTGGTTCATTTGGCTAAGTGGGGGCGATGTTAAAAAAAAGCCGCACCAAATGAACCCAAGGACATACGGAATTTTGTAAAAAAAGCTTTTTATATCAACCTGAGCAATGGTCAATAAACCATTGCATACCGAGGGAATGCCCACTGCGAATAAAAGAATATTTCGAGTTAAATCATAATACCGGTTAGCAGATTCAAACGGTAACATGTTAATCAATGGGCCGGTTAAAAAAAACGTAAAACACAGCATGAATGTGGCAAAATGACCATATGCCTGCATTTTGTAGCGAACTAAACTGAAATAAACCAACACCATCAAAAACACATTCGCCGCGCCAAAAGGCACTATGCCTTGTATTAAAATATCCCACGAAATGTTCAATGTGCTCATTTTAACTCAGTATATATTTATGCGACCAAGGGTCATCTAATATGAAATAAAAACAATCATAACATAAATTGTATAAAGTTTACTTTAACGGCTGTGTTATCAAAAAATATCTTTTTTTTAACTTTAAATAGTCGATTTTGAACGTATTAACAGACCTTTTATGAGAAAAATATAAATATCAATCAAACAATAAAAGGTCTTTAACCCTATGTTTAAACTTGTATGCTACTTACGGCAAAACGCGAAAAAGCTGAGCGTTTGGCTTAGCATGAGCTTATTTTTTTGCTCGTCCACCGCATTTGCAAAACAACCTAATATTTTATTTATTTTATCCGATGATGCGGGGTATCACGATTTTGGCTTTCACGGTAGTCAAACTATGAAAACGCCAAATTTAGATATGCTAGCGGAACAAGGTATTTTATTTAAACAAGCTTATGTCAGCGCAGCGGTCTGTGGCCCGTCGCGAGCTGGAATTTTAACTGGACAATATCAGCAAAAGTTTGGTTATGAAGAAAACAACGTGCCCGGTTATATGAGTGAATCTGGCACCACGGGTGACGACATGGGCTTGCCGTTAGATTTAAAAATACTGCCAGAATATTTAAAAGAGCAGGGCTACCAAACGGCCCTAATCGGCAAGTGGCACCAAGGTAATGCAGATAGATTTCACCCGACTAAACGAGGATTTGATTATTTTTATGGATTTAGAGGCGGTGCCCGAAGTTATTATGAGTTTAATGAAAAAAATAAAACCAGCCGCGACGAGGATTATCTAGAGCAAGGTTTTAAAAATTATAAAGAATCTAAAGATTATTTAACCAAAGCACTAGCCGATAGCACCATTGAATTTATTGAAGATAATCAAAATAAACCATTTTTTGCGTTTTTATCTTTTACCGCCGTGCATACGCCAATGGAAGCGATACCCGAAGACCTGGCTCAGTTTCCAGACCTAAGCGGTAAGCGTAAAACGTTGGCCGCCATGACCTTAGCTATGGATCGGGAAATTGGTCGTGTACTGTCTAAACTAGATCAATTAGGTTTAGCCGACAATACAATCGTGGTGTATACCAACGACAACGGTGGCCCAAGTGATACAAATGCGTCAAACAATGCGCCTTTTTCTGGTACCAAAGCAAATCACTATGAAGGCGGCATTCGAGTGCCTTTTATTTTGCGTTGGCCAAATTTAAAAACCGACCTTAAGACCTACAACTCACCTATTATTACGTTAGATTTATTACCGACTTTTGTGCATGCCGCTGGCGGAAATGTTGGCAACAACCAAGCGTTAGATGGGGTTAATTTAATCCCTTATTTAGAGGGAAAAAAATCGCCCCCTGCGCATCAGCGCTTGTATTGGAAAAAAGAAAATCGAGGTGCAATCCGTGATGGTGATTGGAAGCTATTAAGATTTCCTGATAGACCCGCCGAGTTATATCAAATCGCGGAAGATCCCGCGGAACAAAATAACTTGGCTTATCAGTATCCAGAAAAAGTTAAAGCTTTATATAAAGCGCTATTTGATTGGGAGCTTACGCTAGAACGACCTTTATGGCAGCTTAAACGTGAGTTTGAGGGTAAAGCTATGCAGCGTATCGACAGTTATCGTCAACCGCCGGTTTTAGATTAAATTTAATAACAATAAGAGAGACTATTATGAGAAAGTTATGCAAAAAGATTTTAAACAAGCCGATACAAATTGCTTGTTTAATACTTGCTGGGTTATCTACGGTGCAAGCGAATGACAGACCAAATATCATTGTTTTATTGGCTGACGATTTAGGCTATAACGATGTTGGTTTTACCGGCGAAACCCCTATTCAAACCCCTAATATAGACAAGCTGGCTAATAACGGGGTGATTTTTAAAAACGGCTATGTCACCCATCCTTATTGCGGGCCGTCGCGCGCTGGTATGTTAACTGGCCGCTATCAAGCGCGATTTGGAATGGAAAACAATGTTTCCTATTCGCCAGATGACAAATATATGGGCCTGCCGTTAACCGAAAAAACCTTTGCTAAAAGGTTGCAAGCCGTCGGCTACAAAACGGCTATCATTGGTAAGTGGCATTTAGGGGGGGCACCACACTTCCAACCCAATGAGCGTGGTTTTGATTATTTTTATGGCTTTTTAGATGGTGGTCATCAATATATGCCGGGTGAAGAACATGTTGGTGCTGGCGGTTATTTATTACCTGTGATGCGTAATAAACAACCAGCTGGATTTGATGAGTATTTAACCACTGCACTGAGCAAAGATGCGGCTCGTTTTATTGAGCGTAACCATAAACAACCCTTCATGTTGTTTATGTCATACAATGCGCCTCATGCCCCTTTGCAAGCCCCGCAAAAGACGATCGATAAATATAGCCACATAAAAGATAAAAACCGCCGTATTTATGCCGCTATGGTAGACGAGATGGATCAGGGTATTGGCCATATTGTAAAAACGCTAGAAAAAACAGATTTACTCAATAATACTCTGATTTTCTTTTTGTCTGATAATGGCGGTGTGTATCCTGAAGAATGGTTACCCACTTTCGATTGGGCTGATAATAGCCCGTTTAGACGCGGTAAAGTTGCTTTGTTAGAAGGTGGAATCCACGTGCCTTTTATTGCCCATTGGCCTGCTAAAATTAAACCAGGTTTAACCTTTGATGGTTTGGTTTCGTCGTTAGATATCGCTGCAACCTCAGTTGCTATTGCCGGTGCTGATGATTCGGATGGTCTATTAGAAGGTAAAAATTTAGTGCCTTACCTAACCGGTAAAAAAACAGGCTCACCTCATAAAGCTTTGTTTTGGCGGTTAGAAGAAGCTGATCATATTTATGCAGTTAGAACACCAACAGCCAAATATATGCGTCAGCCTTTGCCAAATGTCGGCCGCAGCTTTTTTGATATGGCCAAAGATCCTAACGAAACAAATAACATTGTTGACCAGAGACCTAAACAGCAAGCAGAACTCGCTAAATTATGGAATCAGTGGAACAGCAAAAACATCAACAGCATATTGCTGCAGTCATGGGAATATAAAAAAGCACGTGACGATTTTTACCAACAACTGTTTGAGCAAAACAAAGCCGATGCTAAAAATAGGACGGTATATACCATTGAATAAAACAATAGCCGAGGGTTAGCCCCTCGACTATTTTAATTTTGGTCATCCTAAGGGACGTTATGGTATGTAACCTATTCACCGAGTTGAGACCTTGGAATAAGAATTAACGCATGACCAAGGTTCCCATACAATGAGCGTGCAACAATAGCGCGCATATGCTCACAATAAATCATCGCAAACAGCCAAGGCGTTTAAAACGGGCAGTATGAGTAATGTCTGGCGCAAACGGTAAGTGAAACTCATCTAAACCCATCAGGTTGGTGTAGGCGTCGCTCTGCAATTGAACAATCGAGTTGCAATAATCCTCTTAATCGATTCTAATTAACATTAATTTAACGCGAAAACTTAAGTTAAATGGATTGCTAAAGCTAACCTAACAAGGATAACTATAAATGATGATAAAACATGTCAAACAATTCATAGAGTATAAATTATTGATTGTTGGGGTTTTACTTTTTTCTGTGTCGATAGCATGTCAAGGGAGCCAGAAATATAAAGATACAGAAACGGTCACAGTGTCGTATTCCAAAGTTACAGGTATTGGCAAAGAAAAAGGCGTAATGCGCAGAGATCCAAGTGACGTGATTAAAGTCAATAATTTATATTATGTTTGGTATTCAAAAGGTCCATTAAAAACAGGTTATGATGCCACAATTTGGTATGCGACCTCTCCAGATGGACATCAGTGGACAGAAAAAGGGATGGCGTTAGCAAAAGGAAAACAAGGTTCTTGGGAAGCTGGTAGTGTTTTTACACCTAACATTATGAAAGCAGAAGGAAAATATTGGCTTTTTTATACAGGGACCTCTAAAAATTATGGTAAGGGATTTAATCCTGACTCAAAAATAGGGGTCGCTGTTTCCAATTCTCCCGATGGACCTTGGGAGCGATTGTCAAGCAATCCAATTTTAAGCAATAGTAAAAATCCAGAAGATTTTGATAGTCACTTAATTGATGATGCTTGTTTGATTGTAAAAAATAATCAATATTGGCTGTATTATAAAGGCAGAAAGTTAGGCGAAACCCCGCATCATACAAAAATGGGGGTTGCTGTGGCAAATCACCCAGAAGGACCTTACATCAAGTATAAAGGAAATCCTGTCATTAATGGTGGGCATGCCGTTTTAGCTTGGCCTAAAGGAACAGGTGTAGCGGCGATCATTGGCAAAACAGGTCCGGAAGATTTGGTTAGGTCGGTTTTGTATTCTGATGATGGATATCATTTTAAAAAGATATTTAATGTTAAAAATGGCCCAGATGCTGGCGGGGCTTACCGAAACAATCATTTTTTAGATAACGGAAAGGCACCACGTATCAATTGGGGTATTGAAATAGAAAGTACCAAGCACTCTCTACCTTTTTTGCACAGATATGAGATAAATTGGCCAAAATAAATGGTATTCCTCGGGTAAAGGGCGCTTTACACAGAGACAGTCAGCTTTGCCCGACCACCATGAGATTCATTCACACTCTATAGGTGTCTGAAAACTTATTAACATAGGTGGTTTCGTATCAATTCCTAAGTCATCTTTAGTAAAGCACATGACAATACCAGTCATTCCGTAGTGAAGTGCGTGGATCGAAGCACCGAGTGACGGAAACATCCACTTAATTTGAACAATTTTTTTTATGGCAGGAACAACAAGCCGTAATTCGAGTTTTGTAATATAGAGCTCTCATGAGTAAATAGCGACTCAACACACGGCAAACACTATTTTTCCTTGTGATACTTTTGTGAGAATTAAATCATTTTTTTGGGATATTTTTTGGCCAAACTTGGTATCAGTTAAATAACCAAAAGGGCACTAAAAAATGAAATTTAATCGTATCGCAAAACTTTTAACTGCAGCGGCAGTTGTTTGTTCAACTTCAGCCAATGCAGCGGATATTGACTTAAAACTCGTTAATTTGACGCAAGGCATTGCCTTTACCCCTGTACTGGTTGCCGCGCACGATAACAATAGCTATTTGTTTAAAGCTGGCGAAGCTGCTTCTGCCGCATTAGAAGCGATGGCAGAGGGGGGCAATACGGCTGACTTAAAAGCTATGGCTGAAAGCGCCGGAGCCACTACTTTAGATCTCACTTCAGCACCAACCCTTGCCGGGGCAACTAGTATGGGCAGCTTAAACACTGGTGACAATATGTATCTATCGTTAACTGCTATGTTATTACCCACTAACGACGGTTTTGTTGGTTTAGATAGCTGGCAGATCCCAAGCGAAGCGGGCACTTATACGATAATGCTAAATGCTTATGATGCCGGTACTGAAGCCAACGATGAATTAATTGTCGCTGGTGCGGCTGCAACACCTGGCATACCAGCCAACCCAAGTGGTAACAGCGGCAGCAATGGCACTGGTGTTAGTAGCAGCGATAGCAATGATACCGTTCATATCCATCCTGGCAATATTGGTGACACTGATGCGATTGGTGGTGTCTCAGATTTAGACAGCCGAGTGCATCGCTGGTTAAACCCAATTGCTAAACTTGTTGTTACCGTTAAATAAACTGGAGGCAATATGAATATCGTTTTAAAAAACAAACGACTGAATTGTTTAGCTGTCAGTTGTGCCTTTGCTTTATCAGCTTGTTCAATTGACTTTAACAGCGATGACGACGAGATGGAAACGCTCGAACCACCAGTTAAACGTATTTATCAGGTTAGTTTGAGTAATTTTACCCAAGATCAACCGTTTTCACCGCCCGCTTTATTTACCCATGCTGCTGACTATTCACTTTGGCAAGTGGCGCAACCTGCTTCAGTAGCACTTGAATATTTAGCGGAAGGAGGCAACGCCATGCAGTTAAGCGAATTGTCGGCCATTAAATACAAAATGTTAAAAGAAATGCCTTTGCCTCCGGGAGACACAACTAATTGGACACTTGAGCTAGATGAAAACACTAGTGAGCGTATTAGTATTGTCACCATGTTGGTCAACACCAATGATGCTTTTACTGGTATCACCGCTAAATCGCTGCAAATGCTAGCTGTTGGCGACAGTTATACTGTGATGTTGCACGCTTACGATGCTGGAACGGAAGTTAATGATGAAATTAACATACCTGGGCCGGCTGCGTCTGGTGAAGGTTTTAATGTATCAAGATCTGGCGATATCGACCGAGTCGCGATTCACCCAGGCGTGCTCACCGAGTATGAATTAACAGGGTCCGTTTTAAGTGCTTCACATAAGTTTGACAACCCAGTTGGCAAAATAATGGTTAAAAGAATGCAATAAAAAACCTAAATTCCCGCTCCTTATAAAATAGTTAAGTGGTTCAGGGGCGGGATATGCAAAACAGAGTACTTTTGGTTGAAGATAATGCCGACATAGCAAATATCATTAAAATTAATTTATCGATGTTGGATTTAAATGTCGAGAGTTATGACGACGGCAGTCAAGCGTATAAGAGGTTACATAAACCCTACTCGTTGGCGATATTCGATATTATGCTGCCGGGCACAGATGGTTTAAAACTATGTCGCCGCTTACGCCAATTACAACCACAAATAGCGATAATTTTATTAACGGCAAAAAATACCGAACTTGATGTAGTCACTGGGCTGGAGAGTGGCGCTGATGACTATTTAACTAAACCTTTTTCTGTTTTGGAATTACAAGCTAGGGTAAAAGCACAGTTGCGGCGCGTTAAACAAACCACATCCGAGTTGCAGGAAAATAAACCTGTGCTGCAATTTGCGCAACTAACCATCAACCCTAATTTGTACCAAGTTAAAAATGGTCAACAAGTTATCGACACCACAGCAAAAGAGTTTGAGCTGTTATATTTTTTAGCTAAAAACCCACAGCGAGTATTTGGCCGAGAACAATTATTACAAGAAATTTGGGGCATGCAACATCATGGCGCGGCACATACTGTAAACTCAACCATGAACCGATTGCGTGCCAAATTAGAGTCAGATTCATCTAACCCCAAATGGTTAAAAACTGTCTGGGGTGTTGGTTACAAATTTACTTAACTTTAATTGGGGCAGGTAAGATGTTTAAAACACTCGGGGGGCAGTTAAGTGTGGTTTGTGGGGCGATGTTTATAATCGCTGCGGTGGTTCTTAGCCATTGGTATATGCAAAGCAGTGAGCAATTAGCCAACCAAGTAAAACAAGATCTGCACAAAGATCTTGCTCATCACATCGTTTACGATGATGTTTATTTAAAACAAGGCATTATAGACACAGAAAAATTAAAACAAGCGTTCCATACCCAAATGTTATTGGGCCCTGAGTGGGAGTTTTATGCCTTAGATGTAAAAGGGAGAGTATTGGCTTATTCGGCTCCGCCGGCCGTTGTTAAATTGAGTCATATTAATTTATCCCCAGTCAAACATTATTTGGCCGAAAACGCTTTGCCGATATACGGAGATGATCCGAGAACCCCAGGTAAGCGCAAAATATTCTCTGCTGCGCCTATCACCAACGAACAAGGCCAACTGACTGGTTATTTGTATGTTATTGTTGGCGGTCAAAAATTAGACTCACTTTACACCCAGTTATCACAAAATAAATGGTTAAAAGACAGTGCGTTAGTTATTTTTATTGCACTGGTTTTTACTTTGGTTGTATTGTTATTTGCAATTCGAGTGATCACTCGGCCACTTTCTCAATTAAGCGAAAAAGCTTTGGCTTATGTGAATAACGATTTTGCCCGCTTGAGCCAGGTGGGTAATACCGGCTACCGAAGCAAAGAAATTCAAAACTTAGAGTATAGTTTTATTAATGCAGCCGAGCATATTAAACGTCAGCTTAAACAAATTAAAAATACCGAAGAGTTACGACGTGAGCTGCTGTCCCATATCTCGCATGATTTTAAAACACCGTTAGCAGCACTCAATGGTTATTTGGAAACCTGGATGATTAGCGAGCCGTCGCAACGGAGCGAGAAGTTGATCGGCAGCGCATTAAAAAATGGTAACCAAATTGTCCAATTGGTTGATCAACTGTTTGAACTATCACGCTTAAAAAGTGGGGATATTCAATTTACGCCTGAGCCGGTTAACCTGGTTGAACTAACCTATGATGTGATCCATCGGCTACAATTACAAGCTGACCAGAGCCAAGTTGACTTAACGGTAGAGTCGGCCCAATCCGATTTAATGGTTGTTGCTGATATTGCCAAATTAGAGCGTATTTTGGTAAATTTGATCGATAATGCAATTCGCCACACGCCGACGCATGGTCGGGTTAAAATAAGTGTTAAACCCGAACAAACTGGAATTTTAGTTTCAGTGCAAGATAATGGCAAAGGGATCCCAGATGCTGAAATCAGCAAAATTTTTGAACCTAAGTTTCAAGCCAGCAATAGCGAAAAAAGTTCAGATAATCAAGGTCTTGGACTGTCAATAGTGCAACACCTATTGCAACTTCATGGCAGTCACGTTGAGGTAGATAGCGAAACCGGAAAAGGCAGTTGTTTTAGTTTTAACTTGCAAGCTTGTTAAGTTATTCTGCATAAAGAACAGCCTCAAAAGCTAACGCGGCATGAGACGATGGGCGATCTTTAAACTGCAGTTGCAATAATGGTCTAGCCATGTCCATGTGCTCAAATTCGACTAGGCTTTGAAGTTTGCCTAACGCAATTAAATCAGCGCAAACCACTTGCGGTAACAAAGCTATGCCTAAACCTTGTGCCGCTGCGTGGGCGATGGCTTCGTTGCTGCCAAGCTGGATAACGTTTTGCGGTTGAATCTTGAGTTTTTCTAGCCATTTAAGGCTCATTTCTAGGGTGCCAGAGCCTGGCTCTCTTAATAACCATACTTGTTCGTTTAACCACTTTTGTGTGTTTTTGCCTATCTGCTGGTCACAGCTGAGCACGACACTCATTTTGTCTTGCTGCCAGTGGCGGCTGATAATGCCTGTTTGATGTGGGCTGCCTTCTACCAAGGCCAAGTCTATTGTGCAGTCTAATAATGCCTGCTCAATTTGTGCAGTATTAGCCACTTGTACTTCAATTTTGATATCTGGATATTTTTGTTTGAATTTTGCTAAATAAGGCGGCAGCCAATAATTGGCAATTGTGGTACTCGTCCCTATCAATAACGCGCCTTTTTTTAAGCCTTTACGCGCATTAATATCATCAATTGCCGCTTTTTCAATCGCAAAAATACTTCTGGCATGCGCGTACAAGGCGTTTCCGCTAGCGGTTAAGGTTAATTTTTTACCTTTAGCGGCACGCTCAATTAGTTGCATATCTAATTGATGTTCAAGTTCTTTTAATGCTTTCGACACCGCGGGTTGGCTAATAAACAAAGCATCAGCCGCTTGCGAAAAACTGGCTAATCTAGCAACGGTATGAAAAACCCTGAGAGCATGCAGATTCATTGTATAACCTAAAGTAATCAAATCATTATTTAAATGTATTTGAGTTATATATTACACTTTTTTAAACTAAGGACAAGTTAATAAACGGAGGCGCCAAGATGGCAAACTTAAATTTTTCTCTTCGCTTACCAAATATAAATCACACATTAGCTGAACGCCGTTGGTGGTTGGGTTTGGTATTAGTGGGGGTAATTGCCGCGTTAGCGATTAATTTAAGTCATTCGGCTTGGTTGCAACCTTATAAGTTAAGTCCACTCACCATTGGCATAGTGCTGGGTGTGATGATTGGCAATACAATATTTTCAAAAATCGCTAAACAAACGGATATTGGGGTCGATTATGCTAAATCTTGGCTTTTAAAAGCAGGCGTGATTCTATTTGGTTTTAAAATTACCTTTAGCCAAGTGGCGAGTGTGGGCTGGCAGGGTATGTTGACCGATGCGATCATGCTTAGTGGTACTTTTTTATTGGCCATTTGCTTAACTAAAAAAGTCTTTAACCTTGATGAACAAACCGCTATTTTAATCGGTGCTGGAAGCTCTATTTGCGGTGCTGCGGCAGTCATGGCAACTGAGCCTGTGATAAGAGCGCAAGCCCACAAGGTTTCTGTTGCAGTAGCCACCGTGGTGGTGTTTGGTACTTTGAGTATGTTTGCATATCCTATGTTATATCCTTACATGGGGATATCAGAGCATGCTTATGGAATTTTTGTCGGCTCAACGATTCACGAGGTCGCTCAGGTTGTTGCTGCAGGCAACGCGGTTAGCAAAGATGCGGCAGATATAGCCGTTATTGAAAAGATGCTACGTGTAATGTTACTAGCGCCATTTTTATTTATTTTATCTTTTTATTGCAACCGAAAAAATGCAGCGCAGACTCGCGTCAAAGAAAAAACTGGCACTGTATTTATTCCTTGGTTTGCGCTGTTTTTTATCATGGCTAGTGGCATTAATTCATTGGGTTTATTGTCAAATCAATTGATTAAAGACCTCGCTTATCTTGATAACATTTTACTTACGGTGGCTATGGTCGCTTTGGGGTTACGAACCCACGTAGGCGCCATCCGGCAAGCCGGTGTTAAACCTTTATTACTTGCAGGCTGTTTGTTTATGTTTTTAACAGTCGGAGGTTTTTTAATTAATGCAGGCATCGCAAAATTTTAAACAGGAGTAATAACAAGGCAGAGCCATTTATTTGGCCCTGTCTTGTATCAAAACCATCGAGTCTGCTGCAAAATGCACACCCACGTCATCACGCGCGAGTTTTTTGATAGGCTTCTTTAGCTAAGCGATAACTAAGATCATGAATCAACTCAAATGCCGCCGACTCGGACAATCTATGCTCTGCTACTAATTGAGCTAAAAAGCGACAATCAATTCTTCTTGCAACATCGTGGCGCGCTGGAATGGATAAAAAGGCACGGGTATCATCGTTAAAACCCACAGTATTATAAAATCCGGCTGTTTCGGTAATATTGTGGCGATAGCGTAACATACCTTCTGGACTGTCATGAAACCACCACGCCGGACCTAATTTTAAACAAGGGTAGTGACCCGCGAGCGGAGCCAGTTCGCGTGCATAAGTAGACTCGTCTAGGGTGAACAAAATAAGCCGTAAATCTTTTTCGCTGCCAAAGCGAGATAACAGAGGTTTTAAGGCTGCAACAAAATCTGTTCGCACTGGGATATCACAGCCTTTATCTGGCCCAAAAGCCTCAAAAACCTTTACATTATGATTACGGTGACAGCCAGGGTGCAATTGCATCACCATACCGTCTTCAAGACTCATGGCGGCCATTTCGGTCAGCATTTGAGCTCTAAAAAGCTCTCTTTGCTCAGTATTGGCGGTGCCCTGAATAACCAGATTGAATAATTTTTCGCTATCGGCTGAGCTTAAATTGGCCGTTTTCGCGGACGGGTGTCCGTGGTCTGTAGCGGTTGCGCCATGTGCTCTAAAAAACTCACGACGGTTTTTAAGCGCATTTAAATAACCT
The DNA here is from genome assembly GCF_000300815.1 of Gayadomonas joobiniege G7. Lineage (GTDB taxonomy): Bacteria > Pseudomonadota > Gammaproteobacteria > Enterobacterales > Alteromonadaceae > Catenovulum > Catenovulum joobiniege. The sequence continues at coordinate 223,923 of NZ_AMRX01000008.1, forward strand.
TGCCAATTATCTGTGCTTTCGCCACTTAACTGAGCTAGCGTTTGCAAGTTATTTAGAAAGTTAGGATTGTCTGGGTCAACGACGTCATCCGGCCTAAACGTGGTAATTACGGTATTTTCTAAACCAGTACCTTTAAGTTTGGCGTGATGCTTTAGTGGATCTGTTGCGCCTTCTGTGGTGGCTAATAATTCAATATTGAACTTTTTTAATAAAGCTCTCGGTTTAAAATCAGCACTCGCTAATTGTTGGTTTATGCTGTGATAATACTGCTCGGCATTCGCGCTGCATAGGGTTTCGGTAAAACCGAATACTTCACTAAACACATAATCCATCCAGATTCTGGAAGGAGTGGCATTGAACAGATGATAGTTGGCGGCAAAAATTTGCCATATTTTTAAATGATCGGTTTCACTTGCACCCCCATCTATGCGACGGATGCCTAACGCTTCTAATCCGATACCTTGGCTATACAGCATTCTAAATACATAATGGTCGGGAATTATGAGTAATTCGGTGGCGTTGTTAAAGTTCTTATTGTCGGCAAACCAGCTTGGATCTGTGTGGCCGTGCGGACTAATAATAGGGACGTCCGAAATACTTTCATATAAAGCTCGGCTGATTTCACGCTGTTTAGGATCAGCGCTAAATAAACGGTCGGGATGTAGGTCTAACGCTTGAATCTGCTTCACTGCTTTATGCCTCTTTGTTAGTTGCTTTAATTATGGTTTGCTACCGGTGGCAATGATAAGCGGCAAGCCTGCTAGGGTCAAGTTCAAAAAGTGCTCATTTAAGTATCAGTATGTTAAAAAAAGTCTGGCCCGCTTTGAGGGCGCGCCAGAGCTTGTGGACAATTGTTGCCTTGCCGACTCCAACAGAGTATCCGCGGAAGGAATTATGTTATGAAGCGGCTTATTCCATAACCACATCAACAAAATATTCAGTTTTACCGCCGTCAGTCTCTGCTATCAAACCATGCACATAGGTTTCAAATCCTGCAAAGCGGGCATTAAAGTCACGAACAAATTTTAGATATTTAACGACTGTAGTATTAAAACGTTCACCCGGTACCATTAACGGAATGCCAGGAGGGTATGGGGTCACTAACATCGCAGTAATACGGCCCTCAATTTCATCAACTGAAACTCGCTCTACCGCTTTATCGGTCATTTTTGCCCACGCCTGACTTGGGATCATTGCCATTTCAACTTCACTTAAATACATATCAGTTGTGACTCTCGCCACATCATAATCGCGGTACATTTGGTGGATTGACTGACACAAATCTTGTAACCCTATCGCTGCATATTCAGGGTGTTTTGCAGCAAATTCAGGCATGACTCGGTAAATAGGCAAATTATGATCATAATCGTCTTTAAACTGCTGTAACTCAGTCACCATTGAATTCCATCGGCCTTTAGTAATGCCAATTGTAAACATGATAAAAAATGAATAGAGACCAGTTTTTTCGATAATAATGCCATGCTCCGCTAAATACTTGCTAACGATTGCGGCCGGGATACCTGTGGCAGCGAAGTCGCCTTGAATATTTAATCCTGGGGTCATTAATGTTGCTTTAATTGGATCTAGCATATTAAAACCCGTTTCGACTTGCTCAAACCCATGCCATTGTTCGTCTTGGCGGATCACCCAATCGGCTTGCTCGCCAATACCTGACGGACACAATGTTTCAGGCCCCCACACTTGAAACCACCAATCATCTTCCCCTAAATCAGCGTCTACTTTACGCATAGCACGGCGAAAATCTAACGCTTCGGTTAATGATTCGGCTACTAACGCGCGGCCCCCAGGGGCTTCCATCATAGCAGCGGCAACATCGCAGGAAGCAATAATCGAATATTGTGGACTGGTTGATGAGTGCATTAAATAAGATTCATTAAACCTATGCCGATCGAGCTTGTGCTGGCTGCCATCTTTTACGAGTATTTGTGATGCTTGCGACAACCCTGCCAATAGCTTGTGCGTTGACTGGGTAGAAAACACTAAAGGTGCTGCCACTGATGGTTGATTTGCATCACCTTCCATTGCATACATTTTTTGATAAAACTCATGGAAGCTGGCATGGGGTAACCAAGCTTCATCAAAATGCAGGGTGTCAATCACACCTGTCAATTGCTGTTTAATCGTTTCTACATTGTAGATAACGCCATCATAGGTGCTCTGTGTCAAAGTTAAAATTTTGGGCTTTTTAACTTTTGCTGCGCGTGCAAATGGGTTAGCTTCAATTAATTGATTGATATGTTCCGCTGTAAACGCATGACGTGGTATTGGGCCAATAATGCCATAGTGGTTTCGGCTTGGTCGCAAAAATACTGGAATTGCACCTGTCATTATGATCGAGTGCAAAACTGATTTATGGCAGTTGCGGTCAACCACGACCACATCACCAGGCGATACATTGGCGTGCCAGACAATTTTATTGGATGTAGAGGTACCATTGGTGACAAAAAACAAATGGTCGCAGCTGAAAATGCGTGCAGCGTTTAGTTCACTCTCAGCCACAGGGCCAGTGTGATCTAACAATTGTCCAAGTTCATCAACAGAGTTACAAACATCTGCGCGCAGCATATTCTCACCAAAAAACTGGTGAAACATTTGGCCAACGGGGCTTTTTAAAAAGGCAACGCCGCCCGAATGTCCGGGGCAGTGCCATGAATAAGAGCTGTCTTCAGCATAATGCATAAGTGCTTTAAAAAACGGAGGCGCTAATGCATTTAAGTACTTTTGAGCTTCACGAACTATATATCGGGCGACAAACTCAGGGGTATCTTCAAACATATGAATAAAACCGTGTAACTCACGCAATAAAGAAAGCGGGATCTGCTGCGCAGTTTGAGTTTCACCATATAAAAAGATTGGGATATCAGCGTTGCGTTGGCGGATGGCACGGATAAACTCATCAATTTGGGCGATCGCATCCTGTTTGCCGTCTGCAAATTCGTCATCATCAATGGATAATACAAAACAACAAGCGCGTGAGGCTTGCGGTGCAAAACTACGGAGATCACCAAAGCTGGTAAGCCCTAAAATTTCGAAGTCTAAGGCGCTAATGGCATCGGCCAGATCGCGAATGCCTGAACCCGAGATGTTTTCTGAACGGAAGTCTTCGTCAATAATGACAACAGGGAATTTAAATTTCATTTTTATATCCAAAAAAGCTAAGTAGAGATCACCCGAGCTCTTATTGGATTGCGCGACAGTTGGCAAAGAGATCAGGTAAAAAAATAACCCACCGCTCTGCCTCGCCAAATGATATTGACCGCGCCAGCTTGTTCGCGCGAATTAAAACACTTTTGACGAAAAAATAAAGTTTTTTTTTATTAAATTTTTGAGGACGCATTTTAGTTAAAAAACTGTGCCAATCTAGATTAACGCAAGCGAATGGAGTAGAAACGCTTTGTAATACCTATTAGCCTAAGGTTAGGTATTATTTTCAAAATATTTTTGATTCTTTTTGATGATCTGCCTGGTTTATCTATCTTTGGCTATGTAATAACTTGTTGTTTTATTCATATTAAGGCCTTCAGACTGTGCTTGAGAAAATGCGCAAAAGAAGGCAGTTGACGAGGACTTTAGAATGTCGTTTGAGTATTTACAGCAAGCACGATCACTATCATTGCCAACCCGAGAGCAGATTCTAATACGCTCACCCGAGGTACAGGCATTTTGGCATAACAACCGCACCCTGTTGCAAAATGCTTGGCCGCAGTGGCAGCAGAGTTTAGCGGATGGAGTGATTAAATTGGATGAAGATTTAATCGACCAAAAAATGCGCCATGCGGTCACTCAAGCTTGGGCCAACCCAGAATTAGAAGATAATGTAAAAAGCTTATGGCATTCTGTGGTGCCAGGCGTTTATCAAGCGCATTTATTTTCACCGCAAAAACTGGCGACTTTAAGACAGTTTTTTGAACAAGCAGCGGCGAGTGAAATCCCGCTTCGAGCGCCCTACGGTATCGCACTTAACCGCCATGGTGCTATGTTAGATCCACGATCTGAAGGCTATTTAGCCGCACCAGAGTTTCAGGTATTTTATCGGCGGTTGATGGATAAATACATTCGTCCGATCGGACGTTTATTGTTTCCTGAAATAACTGGCTTTGATTCGCAAACCTTTGGTTTTTCGATTCAATATGAAGCTGGAGTTGATGCTTCACTACGCATGCACACAGACGCATCTTCAGTTACATTAAATGTTAATTTAAATCTACCTGATGAAAGTTTTACAGGTTCAGAAGTCGATTTTTATGATCCCTCAACAGGCCGAAAAAAGCGGGTTACTTTTACACCCGGTCTGGCATTAATCCACAGAGGGAATGTGGCGCACGCAGCACAGCCAATTACCAGCGGAAAAAGAACCAACATGGTGTTGTGGTTGTACGGCCAACACGGCCAAATCCCTATGCCTAGCGACCGTCAACAAGTGCTTTCTGCCCATCAACGCTGGCAAGTACCAGCCGTTGAAATGGACATGAGTGCGCCATTTTAGTTTTAATGCAAATGCAATTTAAACACGTTGGCTATATCGTTTAAACCATGTTCGGGCACTGTGAAATTAAAGCTATAACTATCGTCCAACCAGCTTATGTTCTCGCCACTGCTGAGTAAAGTCACTTTTTGTACTGGACTTGGCGGTGCGTATCTGTGGCGACCTAAAGGTTTTATTTTTATGGTGCTGCCGGCTTTAGGTCTACCTAATACAAAAACATAAATGGCTTTGCCATCTTTTGCTTGGGTAAAACGCACATCTTCAGCACTATAATCTATTTTTGCCGATTGCCCATCATGGCTACTGTTTTTGCTGCCTGCTGTGCCGTAACCATAAGTATCATACGGGCGGGTATTGTAAACCGCCTCACCATGTATCTTGAGCCACTGGCCGATTTGTTTTAATGCGGTGCGCTGAGGTTGGTTGATAGTGCCATTAGCCATGGGCGAGACATTTAATAATACAATACCGTTTTTACTCCAAACATCAATCATGTTGCGAATGACGAGTGCGGCATCTTTGTACTTTTCGCCTTCGATATATGACCAGCGACTCTCGCCCAAGGTAATATCTGTCATCCACGGCAGTGGGTGTTGGTCGCGTCGCCCACCTTGCTCAAAATCCAGCACACTGTAGCTTAACGGCATGTCGTTGTGTTTGTGTACAGTCACAACTTGCTGCCCAGTCTGCTCTGCATGATTGAAATAATGCGCGACCATTTGGTTACGATATGATTTAGGGATCATATTTAACCATGAATCAAACCAAATGATATCGGGTGAATAATTGTCAACGACCTCATTGACTTGATCGAGCCAATATTGATTGAACTGATTTATATCTTCAAAGTTACCAAATAGCTTACGCAGTTTAGGATCATTGGTCGTGGTTGGCGAGCCTTCATACCAAGGGTAGTGACTATTAAAGTCTTTTACCCCAGTTGGACGGGGCCCTTTATTTCGCTGACCATTGCGCGCATGGTGAAAGGTTGCAATGGTTTTTAAGCCGTTTTTTTTAAGTGCCGTAAAAAGCTCGCCTAAAATATCTTTTTTCGGCCCCATGTCGGCAGCGTTCCAAGGATTCACTTCGCTATCCCACATTGCAAAACCGTCATGATGCTGGGCGACAGGGCCAGCAAATTTTGCACCAGAGGTTTTAAATAAGTTAGCCCATTCTTCGGCATCAAAGTGCTCTGCCGTAAACATAGGAATAAAATCTTGATAGCCAAATTTTTCTACTGGGCCATAGGTTTTTACATGGTGTTTGTATACTGGATGATTTTTACGGTACATGTTGCCGGGATACCAGGCAGTGCCAAAAGCAGGCACACTGTAGGGACCCCAGTGAAAATATATACCTAATTTTGCATCAACAAACCACTCGGGCGCAGCAACATGCTGCACCAAAGAGGTTTCATTGGGGCTGTACTTTGGGTTATTGGCAAATACAGCGGGCGCACATAACAAACCAGAAGCGACAAGCCATGCGCGACAGATCTTGGACCAGTTTGCGGTGATTTTTGGTTTTTTTACCCCGGTTGTTGTAAACCCTGTTGTTGGTAACATAGTGCCTCCTTTTACTTTGCCAGCTGAAACTTAACTTGACCTTTGATCGGGCCTGACACCTTTTGAGGTTCACCCTGAGGACCCGCCTCATGTGCATACATAAATTTTGTCCCTATGCCCGGAATTTTATGAAACAGGTGCAAGCCGCCTTCCGTTGGATAGTTCCAAACCGCGTGGATGGGTGATTCGTGAGTGCGGTTTAATTTTTTAGGATGAACCGATTCAACAGGGATGCTATTTGACGGTCGTAAAACGCCTAAATATTCACTACCGCTTTGACTGATTAATAAACTCTGTTGTGATTTTAAGTTTAATTTCATCCACCGAACATCACTAAAAATACCTTTAAATTCTGCTTGTCCCCACATATTTAACCCTGTGAGTTTATCGTTATAGTCGTTTTGATAATGCCCAAATTGCACACCTTGCAAACGGTTAGCCCACACGCGATAAGGGCCTTTGCCGACCCACTCTTTGCTGCTCACTTGATTTTCTGGCAGTTCAAAACCAACCGCTAAATAAGTTAGCTTTTGATCAATAGCTGCAAATTGATACTCAAGCTCAATAATGGCTTGTGGCGTTATAGTCCATTTAATCTGCTCAGATTTATCGTTGGTCGCAACGATTTGATAGGCGTTTCCTTGCCAGCGGGTTTGTGCTTGCCAGTTCGCGTTAAAGTTTAGTTTTTGCTCTAGCGTAGCGGCATGCAAACTTGGCCCTTTGCCTAAACCCGAATCTTGCTTATTGATACTGGCTTTGAGCAGTTGGCCATTTTGTGGTGAAAACTGCCAGTGTTGTTCGCCGACAGCGATATTAAATGGGTTATTTTTATCCACTGTGATCTTGTGGTTTTTTTGTTTAAAAACATCGTAGCTTTTGTCTATCGGCAAGGACCATTGCATCACTTCATTTTTGTGCGGATCGGTTGCGCTTATTTGCAGTGCGTCGGCCGTTTGCCAACCAGTTGGCAATGAGATGGTTAATTCACCCTGCGTGCCTGGTCCTATATCCGCGCCTGCCATGTGTCCATCGGCTATTGTTTGTTGTCCGTTTTGATCGAATTTTACGAGTTGCCATCTAAATTGGCAGTCCTGCAAGTTGGTTTGATAAAACTCGTTTTTTACCCTGATATCACCATCAAAGTTGCTGTTCAGGTTTTCAGTTTTTATTTGAATTGGCGACCAAAGCTCACGCACCGCATAATAGCTGGCTTCTTTTTGACCAAAAGGGCCAACCATGCCGTCAGAGGATTTATTGCCATGAGTGTCTAGTTTACCCTCCATATCAGAGCGAGCCACAGCTGCATCAGCCCAGCACCATAAAACGCCGCCAGCGCCTGTTTTTGAGTTTTTCATGGCTTGCCAATAGTCTTGCAAGCCAGCGCCATGGCCTCCATCGTAAAGTCCATGCAAAAATTCGGTCGGTAGATAAACAGTTGGTTTAGACAGTTTTTCTAAAAATTCATCATATTCGGGGTAATGAAAAGTCTCTATACCTTCGAAGTTTGTCCACGGGTGGATGACATGGCGATCTTGCAGATCATATAAATGATAAAGATCGTCAATTTCTAGGTTAAAACCACTTTCGTTCCCGTTTGCCCATAAAATCACCGAAGGATGGTTTTGATATTTAGTGACGATTTCGTAAGCAATATTACGTGCGATAGGGGTATCAATCCAAGGGTCATGCCAGTTGGTCAGTTCAGTGATCACCATCAAACCTAGCTCGTCACAGGCTTCCATAAATTCGGTCGTTGGCGGTAAGTGAGAGCGCACTAAGTTAATATTTGCCGATTTAATCTCACGTGCGTCTTTCCATGCTTTTTCTTTATCAATTGCACGACCTGTGATTGGATCAAAAACATTGCGGTTAACCCCTTTAACTAAGATCTTTTGTCCGTTTAAATAAAAACCGTCTTGGCGGCGCACTTCAAAGGTTCTAAAACCAAACTTTTGTTGGTAAGCGGAAACGGTTTGGCCGTCTTTACGTAACTCAACCCTAACTTGATATAGATTTGGATATTCAGGAGACCATGTTTTAGCGTTTTTGATCTGGGTTTGCATACGAACGCGTCCACTGCCATGTAGCATTGGAATCGACATGGGTTCACCAACATTTTCCCCATTTATGGTTTGAATTTGCGCGTAAACTTCATCAACGTAAATGGGTGGGGTCTTTTTAAATTTGGTAATGTAGTTGAGCTGCGGAAATACATCCATTTTAAAGTCGCCATTGGCTTTAGCATCAATTGCGACTCGGTTAATAAAGCTTTTATTTTGCACTTCGAGATAGACAGGGCGATAAATACCACCAAACACCCAATAATCCGCTTTACGCTCGGCGTGATCTAAACTGTCGTTGTCGGGTTTCTTTTTTACGATAACGGTTAATTCGTTTTCAGCACCATATTTTAGGGCTTTGGTTTTGCTTAAATCATGGCGAAATGGCACATAACCGCCCATATTATCCACACCAAGTTTTTCACCGTTTAAAAAAACACTGGTTTGTGTCATTGAGCCCTCAAAAACTAATCTTACATGTTTGTTTTTCCAGTCGTTTGGGGCAAAAAATTGAGTTTTGTAAGTGCCAACTTCATCGTGTTTTTCTGCTGGCAAATCGTGACCATAATTATAATGGCCAAAACCTTGCTGCTCCCAATTAGATGGCACAGGTATATCATGCCATTGGCCGCACTTGCGGCCGTCAGAGCATTTAAACTGCCAGTTAATTGCATCACTGGTGCCTTTGCCAGATAAATATACCCGTTGCGCTGTTTTGTCGCTGGCAGTGCTAGCAAAACTAAAACATAAAAAACAAATTAACGATAAAATTTTTTTGAGCATAGGTGTTCCTTTTAATTCACCAGTATCAGAGTTGACAGTTTAAAATTTAAATATTGTATAGATAACTGTTAACACATTGTGTATTTGACACATGAAATTGTGATTTTTTATATGATTTTAAGTCTATGGTCGGTATAAACTAGGATTTTAGTGAGTATCAATTATATTTGTTGCAGTGTTGCCACCGGTGGCATATAGTGCGGTTAATCGCATGTAAAACGAACGTTAAAATTAACCTTAGACAGACAGGGGTGTTTAAAAATGCACAATCGCTCACGCTTAAACAAACAAAAATTAGCAGATTTGAAAATCGGGCAAACGAACTTTAGTGCCCCAAAATATGATCCGGAGCAGTTAACGATTGGCATAGTGCACCTAGGTCTAGGTAATTTTCATCGTGCGCACCAAGCTATGTACACCGAGCAACTTTTAAATAAAGGTGAAGATCTAAACTGGGGGATTTGTGGTGTTAGTATGCGTAATCAAGATTTGCAGCAAAAAATGCAGCAACAAGACAATTTATTTACCGTTGCAATAACCGACAAACAAGATAAATATCAGGTTGTTGCTGCTATCAAAGAAGTTTTGGTCGCGGCTCAACAACTACCACAGGTACTGCGACGCCTCGCTGCCCGTGAGACTAAAATTGTGTCTCTTACGGTGACCGAAAAAGGCTATTGTTTAAACTCGGCCGGTGAATTAGATCTAAATTTGCCCCAAATACAAGCAGACATTGCAGATCCCCATACGCCTGCTACGGCTGTTGGCATCTTAGTCGCAGGATTACAACTAAGGTTCCAAGCCGGTATCCCAGCTTTTAATGTAATTGCCTGTGATAATCTGCCAGCAAATGGCGATAAATTGGCGCGGGCAGTGATCCAACTGGCCGAAAAATCTTATCCTGAACTCGCAGTTTGGATTAAAAACAATGTACAGTTTCCAAATACAATGGTGGATTGTATTACCCCTGCAACTGAGCAGGCAATTTTGGGACAAGTTAGTGAAGCAACGGGTTATAAAGATTTAGCCGCCGTACCAAGAGAAGGTTTTTCGCAATGGGTGATCGAAAACACGCTAACGGGCGAGCGGCCGCAATGGGAAAATGCTGGGGTTATTTTTACGGATGATGTTGAAAGTTATGAGCATGCAAAACTGAGAATCTTAAACGGCTTGCATTCAACGCTAGCCTATCTTGGGACATTGCTCGGGTATACCAGTGTATTTGAAGCCGTTAGTGATAAAAAATTAAAACACTTTTTAATAAAATTGCTTGAAGAAGAGATAATTCCAACAATTAATCCACCTAAAGGATTAAATCTTGCTGCTTATTCGCGAGACATAATTGCTCGTTTCGAAAACCCTAAAATTCGTCATTTACTGAGTCAAATAGCCTGTGATGGTTCAATTAAAATACCCGTACGAATTTTAGCGCCTGCGCTTGATAACTTAAAAGCTGAACGAGAGAACAATGGTTTGTATTGGGTGATTGCTGCTTGGATGCAATTTTTACATAAGGCGTATTTAGCGGGTGAAACAATTAATGATCCTAGAGCTGACGAAATTATAGCTTGTTTACAGCAGTTTGGTGATCAGGCGCTAACCAATGTAAATGTTTTTTTTGCGATCCCAGATTTAATTCCAGTTGAAATTAAATGCTCAAATGAGGTTAAAAATCAGGTTGCGCATCGACTCGCAAACATAAATGATTTGACGAACCACCTTTAAGTTGAATAAAAATATGTGTCGTTATTGTCTGTTGTTAACAAAGGTGAGGTAACACTAACAAAAAGGATAAATAATGACTCTTAATAAATTAACATCATCTGTATTTTTATTGGCCATCACTAATTCCGTATTCAGCGCTGATCAAACCCAAGCTGAGCGATTAGCCAATGCGCCCCAAATTGATTTAAGTCAATGGCAATTAGCCTGGCATGATGAGTTTGACTACCCGGACGATGAGCTGGATAAAAAATGGATATCGCAAAATGGACCAACAGAAAATGAATGGGTATTGAGCAGCCGATGGCGCGAGAATGCGATTGTTAAAGATGGTGTATTACATTTATTAAGCCGAAAAGAATCCCGTGGTGGCCAAGATTGGACCACGGGCAATGTTTGGACCAAACGCACTTTTGGTTATGGCTATTTTGAAGCTAAATTTAAATATGCTGGGGCTTATGGGACCAATAACTCATTTTGGTTCTGGCCAAGACAAGGGGTGCCAGAAGGGCAAAAAGCTTGTGAAATAGACATTAATGAGGGGCACTACCCAAACATTATTAATACTAATGTACACAACTGGACCGATACTTATACCTTGCCAAGTGGACGAGTAAGTCATGAAGACGATCAAAAACACTGGACGCTAAAAGGCGATCCAAATCATAAAATTGTTTTAAACAAATCAGTCAGGGTCACCAAAGTTCGCCTGACTTCAAATAATCCAGCATCCATCCACATTTCTGAATTTAAAGTTTTTGACCAAGATAAAACTGAAAATTTAGCACACGCAAGCGATACTCAGTTAAAAACCAATGGGGTTTTTAACAAGCTACCATCAAAACCCGAATATGCAATTGACGGACGAGAGGATACCCGCTGGGTATCTGCTAAACATGGTAAAAAATGGTTAGAGTTGAGTTGGTCGGAGCCAAAAAGCATTCAGTCTATTGAATTTAAGAATGGTTGGCTGCAAGAATATGGTGATTCAAAAGGCTTTTATCGTAACCTTATAAGTGACTATCGTCTTGAGTATTTTGCAGACAATCAGTGGCACACCGCAAAAGTATATAATGCTGCTGACGTTGCCGACTTTTCGCAGCAGTATCACACCTTTGGTTTAGAGTGGGATAAAGACTATTTTAAATTTTATTTAGATGGCAAACTTTATCATACCATGCGCAACAAAGTGTGTTTTAGCGAAACCAGCCTGTTATTCAGCTTAGCCATATTACGTGCAGGCATTGCGGGCCCAGTGACTGATGAGATTGATGGCACAAGTATGAAGATAGATTGGGTGCGCTACTACCAAAAAAAATAATAGAGGAACAGGCAATTTTATTTTATGCCTAAACATAACAAACCGGATCACAGCGCTAGCGACGACAGAGCTGTGATCCAAGCCGTACTCAACGGCCAACTGCAAGCTTATTCAATATTGGTAGAGCGACACCAAAGTGCCGTGAAAAGCAGTTTACGTTTGCGCTTGCCAATTGCGGCCGAGGCAGAAGATTTAACTCAAGAAGCCTTTATTTTAGCCTACAACAAACTTGTTGAGTTTGATCATAGTCAATCATTTGCAGCTTGGGTAAGGGGGATTGGCTTAAATCTAGTTAAGAATCACCGGCGAAAACAGGCGAGAGTTGAATTAGAGTCAGCCCATGAATGGGAGCTTGAGCAGTTACTCACCACTGAACTTGAGCACAATTTTGATTTTACGACCGAATCAAACAAATTATTAGCGTTAGAAACCTGTTTTGAAAAATTAAATGAACAATCGCGTGAACTCATGAGTGCTCATTATCAACAAGGTTTTTCGCTGGTTGAACTCGGCAAAAAGTACCAGTTAAGACATTCTGCAATGACAATGAGAATGTTTCGGATACGAGAAAAATTAGCGCAGTGTATTAATCGTCAAGTAAAGAGGTTAGAGGATGAGTGAGCAAAACCAGTTAACGTCAGCACAAATTCAATTACTCTCTGATTATATGGCAGGCGAATATAATGCTGCTGAGATTTTACAGCAATGCCGACACAGTCCAGCGTTTAAACGGGCACTCGTCGAGCAAGTTGGGACCGATCGCCTACTGAATATTAAATTGGCAGCAACCAACAGTTTGACCAAAGAGGCAATCATGGCTCGAATCAGCCCATCGAGATATCAGCAGCAAAAAACAATAAAAAGATGGAGTAGATGGGGCTACGGGATTGCTGCTGGCGTCCTTTTGATGGTGTCTATATTGATGTTTAATTCTTATCAAATTAACTCAAACAGGCTTGTTTTGGTGACTAAAGTCGCTGCGAGTGTATCAGCTTCGCAACCTTTGTTAGCTGGGCGCACTTTGCAAGTAGGGCGGCTGACGCTAGATTCGGGTTATAGTGAACTTAAACTCAATAATGGTGTGATATTGGTTTTAGAAGCACCGGTTGAGCTAAATATAAAATCGAATGATTTAGTGATTTTAACCAAAGGTAAGCTTGTCGCTAAGGTACCTGAAAATGCAATTGGTTTTAAAGTCGCCACGCCAAGCTCAGAAATTATTGATTTAGGGACTGAATTTGCAGTTGATGTGAATGAGGTTGGAGACAGTCAAATTCATGTATTAGATGGCGAGGTTAAAGCAAGGGGCAAGCAGTCACAGCGTTTTGAACATTTGCATAAAGATCAGGGGTTGAGCATAAGCATGAGTCAAAAAATTGCTCGTATTAAAAGTCAGCCCCATTTATTTATGCGTGTTTTGCCGGGGAAATCTGCTGATAAACCTGATTATTTGCATTGGTCGTTTGAGCAAAAAACGGCGATGGGTTTTGTGTCAAGCGGGACTATGAAAAATGCTAATGCTTTTCCAGCCATTGATCGCAGTGAACAAGAGGGTGGGGCAGCACTTAAACATGAATCTGGGGTATTTGGCAAGGCGGTTTATTTTAATGGCATTAATAACTGGCTTGAAACTGAATTTCCAGGCATTGCCGGTAATCACCCAAGAACTTTAGCCTTTTGGCTAAAAGTTCCAGCTGATTTTGATATCCATCAAGCATTTGGCATTGTCAGCTGGGGCGTCCAAAAAAATTATGCTTCGTGGCAAATTTCGCCGAATCCGTATCCACAAAATGGCCCACTTGGTCGACTTAGAGTGGGCACATATAATGCTCAGATAGTGGGTTCAACTGATTTAAGAGATGGCCAATGGCACCATATTGCAGTGGTCATGTATGGCGGTCAAAGTTCAGATATTTCGACGCATGTGCTTATTTATGTTGATGGTCAGTTAGAAAAAACTCATGGTAAATCTATCGCTCGCTTAAATACTCAGATCACCGACCAAGCGTCTCGGCCTCTATCTTTGGGGCGTAATATAGGTTATCGAGAAGAAGATGTATATGTTAGAGATAAATTTTTTCGCGGCGCTGTGGATGAGCTATTTGTTTTTGCCGCAGCCTTAGATCAACAGCAAATTATTCGGTTAATGAAACAAAATAAAATTGAAAAATAAAAGTGTCATTATTGTTTTTTGTTGACAAAGATTAGGGAGGATTACAAATACAAAAAGGTTTTAACGAATGCAAAAAATGCAAAAAACATTCAAGCGTAATAAAAAGGCAATGGCGGCACTGCTGGTTGCCTCAGCAATAACGACGCTGGCGAGCGGTTGTTCTGAATCAGACAAAGCAGAACAACAAACTAAACTTAATACGCAGGGCAGCACAGAAAAGTCAGATCCAAGCTTAGTGCTTGCAAATTTTGAACAAACACCAAGTGATTACAGCTTAAACAAAATAAATATAAATACTAAAACAGTTGCCAATGGTGAGTTTGGACAGGGTTTACAGTTAACTTTTTCAACTCAAGATAGAACTTCGGGCATAGAATTAAAGCCGAAACAGCCCTGGGTAGCCCCCCAGTTAGATCAGCTGGCATTTAAATATGACGTGTACAACAACGGTGATCATTCGGTGATGTTAAGCACCAATATTACAGGCCTAGATGGTAAAACCCAGCGCCGAACGGTTGCGGTAGATAAAGGTGAACGTATCACTTTGTATTTTGAGCTGGCTGGTTACCATTTAGATTTTGATACTGGCTTGCGAGACACCCCGCCTACATTTGATACTGATGAGCGAAAAATGGTCATTCGTGGCGGTAAAGCCGAGGTTGATTTTAGTAAAATATTTGCGATTAAAATTTATACCGAAACCCAAATTCGTCCGACTCAGGTGGTGATTGATAATCTACGCCTAGAAGCAACACCAGAGCCGAATAAAGGTTATTTAGCAGGCTTTGTTGATAAATTTGGGCAGCGTGCTGACATGGACTTTGAACTTAAAGTGCATTCCGAGGCTGAATTAAAGCGTATTGCGGACGAAGAATTAAAAACACTGGCCACGCCAGTTGATTGGCCTGAGCGTAGTCGTTTTGGAGGTTGGAAAAATGGCCCTAAATTGGCCGCGACAGGTTATTTTAGAACCGAAAAAGTAGAAGACAAATGGGCGTTAGTGGATCCCGATGGTTATTTGTATTTTTCAAGCGGTATTGCCAACTCGCGGATGTCGAACACCTCAACCTTTACTGGGATAGATTACAAAGACGACTCGGTTCGTTATATAGATCCTAACGATGTTACGCCAGAAGACTCACAAGGGGTCACAGGTGATTACCGCGAGGCTCAAAAAACGGCTTATGTGGCAAATAAGCTGCGCCACAATATGTTTCAGTGGTTACCTGATTATGACAGCCCATTGGCTGAACACTATGGTTACCGACGATCTGCACATAAAGGCCCAATGGAACATGGTGAAGTGTTTAGTTTTTACCGTGCAAACTTAGAACGAAGATACGGCCAGAGTGCACCCAATTCTTTTATACAAGACTGGCGTGAAGTCACTTTAAAACGTATGCAAAACTGGGGGTTTACCTCATTTGGTAACTGGACAGATCCTATGTTTTATCAAGACACTCAAATGCCGTATTTTGCTAATGGCTGGATCATTGGTGATTTTAAACGCTTGAGTTCAGGTTTTGATATTTGGGGAGAATTGCCCGATCCTTTCGATCCTGAGTTTGCTCGCCGAGCCCGAGTGACCACCGAAGTGATTGCCGACGAGGTTAAAAATAGCCCTTGGTGTGTGGGCATTTTTATTGACAACGAAATGAGTTGGGGTGGTGATGGCGCCCCTCAAAGACGTTATGGCGTTGTGTTGAACGCGTTATCACAACCGGCAGCCGAGAGTCCGGCCAAACAACATTTATTTAAGTTGTTAAAAGATAAATATGCCAATATTGATCAGTTAAATGTGGCTTGGGGCAGTCAATTAGTCGACTGGAAAACGCTGGAAAGTGGCGTAAATTACAAGGATAAAACCGAGTTCAGCCAAGGGTTAATTGATGATCTGGCATGGTTGTTAGGTGTTTATGCCGAACAATACTTTAAAGTGGTAAAAGAGTCGATTAAAGCTGTGATGCCAAATCACCTATATATGGGGGCGCGTTTTACCAATTGGGGAACTTCACCAGAAGTTCGCGAAGCGGCTAAAAAGCATGTTGATGTTATGAGCTTTAACTATTACCGAGAAGGGTTAGATAAAATGACATGGGGGTATTTAGAAGGGTTAGATATGCCAACCATCATTGGTGAGTTTCATATTGGTAGTACAGACTCAGGAAACCCAAACCCTGGCATTATTCATGCGCCAAATCAAAAAGAGCGTGCTGTCATGTATAAAAACTATATGGAAACTGCGCGCGATAATCCTTATATCGTTGGGGCTCATTGGTTCCAATATATAGACTCGCCGATTACTGGGCGCGCGCACGATGGTGAAAATTATAATGTTGGGTTTGTCACAACAACGGATATTCCTTATCCGCATTTGATTAACGCAGCGAAAGATTTTCATAGCGACTTATATAAAAAACGTTTTGCTGATTAACAAGCTGATCGACTAATAGCAGTCACAGGCCGTTACCTTATTAACGGTCTGTGCTGGTTTTTACCCTTCATTCTCAATCAATCCTATTATATTGGGCGATTTAGCCTAACACTTTTGTACCGAATCTTTCCCTGCTTAATAAAATATATCGGCTTTATAAAACATGTATCAGTGCGCTTTGGGATGTCAAAAAAATAAACTTTTTATTTACAAAGTTTAACTTCTCTATTATTGTTTTGTATGTGATTCTTTGTTTGTTATATAAAATATCTGCAAAAAAATAGTCAATAGGTTTATAAGAATATGAAAGTAATCAATTTTGTAAAAGCAAGTTTGCTTTTACCCTTGTTTGTTTTAAACGCAGGTTGCGAATCAAATGCCCCGACTGCCGAGCAAAACTCAGCTAAACCTAATCAAGTAGAAAAGGTTAAAAAACCCAATATTGTCATTATTTTTGCCGACGATCTGGGTTATGGCGATATTAGTTCATTTGGTGCCGAAGGCATACGAACCCCCAATATCGACTCTATTGGCAAAGAGGGTTTTATCAGCCGTGACTTTTTTATTCCTGCGAATGTTTGTAGCCCGTCGAGAGCTTCGTTATTAACCGGGCGGTATCCAATGCGAAACGGTGTGCCGCTGGCAGTACACGCCAATAAAAAACATCGAAATGCCAATTACGGTTTGTCCGCAGATGAAGTCACTTTACCAGAGATGCTTAAAGCGTCTGGTTATCGCAGCTTGGTAGTTGGTAAATGGCATTTGGGTTGGGAGCAGGGCTCACATCCGCTTGATGCGGGCTTTGATGAACATTTTGGCTTAATATCAAATTATCATCATACCGGTAAAAATAATGCTCGATACGAGTATATGAAAGATTTTGATAGCCTGTATCGAGGTCGCGAAAAAGTGGCTGAAAACGTAGATTTAAGGCAAGTTACTAAGCGATATACAGACGAAGTAATTGATTTTATTGAACGTGAAAAAGACGGCCCATTTTTTGTTTATTTTGCCCATAATATTGTGCATGCGCCGCATCGCCCCCGTGCTGAATTTGAAGGGACCTCTGAAAAAGGCAAATACGGCGATTTTATTCACGAAATGGATTACAGTACTGGGCGTGTATTAGCTGCTTTGGAGCGTTTAGGTTTAGAAGAAGATACCTTGGTTATTTTTACGTCTGATAATGGCGCTAATTATTCTGGTGACAATGGTATTTTAAATGGCGTTAAATACACCACTATGGAAGGCGGACACAGAGTACCTGCTATGTTTAAGTGGCCAGGTGTGATCCCTGCCGGCCAAGACTCTAATACGACTTTAAGTTCAATGGATATTTTTCCACTTATTGCGGATATTACCGGTAGTCAGATGCCAGCTGACAGAGTGATTGATGGTAAAAACATCATTGGTGTTTTACGTGGCGAAGAAACTGAATCGCCGCACAAGGTGCTTTATTATTACAACGGCACGAATTTACAAGCCATTCGCAAAGGTAAGTGGAAGCTTCACCTGCCGCGCACAGTGGCCGATCAACCGTTTTGGAATGAAAACGAAATTGGTGGCCGTATTTATGTTGAGTTAGATAAACCTATGTTATTTAATTTAGCGACAGATACAGGCGAGCGACATGATGTTGCTGATAAGTATCCTGAAATCCTTGCATCATTTAACCAAGATATAAAATATGCCCGTGAAGTTTTAGGCGATGTTAATGTCATCGGCTCAGATCAGCGAGTACCTCCGATGAAAAATCCACAAAAAATAAACCGTTGGTGGGTAAAAAATAAAACCTCTAAAAATTAATCATTATTGAGTCCCTGCGTTTGCCGCTGTCGAGCTAAATGACAGCGGCGAACCCTTGATAGGATCTTGCATGAAATTCGCTTTAAAGTTGTTGGTTATTTTATTATCGATTTACAGTTTTTTGACTATTTCGGCGACCGCACAGCAGCGTAAACCAAACTTTATTGTTATTCTGACCGACGACCAAGGTTATGCTGATTTGGGTGCATTTGGTGGTCACCATGTCGCCACGCCTAACCTTGATAAAATGGCCGCCGAAGGCTCAAAATTAACAAACTTTTATGTTGGCGGTTCTATTTGCACACCGTCTCGGGCCGCTCTATTAACCGGCTCTTATCCAGTTAGAAACGGCATGGCTGACCGAGTTTATTTGGCGAACGATAAATATGGCCTCCACTCGAACGAAATTACCATTGCCGAGCTGTTAAAATCGGCAGACTATAAAACGGGGCTGTTTGGCAAGTGGCATTTGGGTGACCATCCAGATTTTATGCCTACTATGCAAGGCTTTGATGAGTTTTTTGGTTTACCCTATAGCCATGATATTCATCCTTTTCATCCAAATAAAAAGCATAACTTTCCGCCATTGCCGCTAATGGAGATGGAGAAGGTGATAGAAACCGACCCCGATGCCGACTATTTAACGCGCAGGATCACTGAAAGAGCCGTTGAATTTATTGCTAACCATAAAGATCAGCCGTTTTTTTTATACCTTGCACATCCAATTCCTCATAGACCTATTCATATGTCCAAAAAATTTATGAAGAATGTGCCCGAATCTATTAAAAGTGTCTTAAAGAATGAAGTGGGGGTGGATTATAAAACGCGCGATAAATTGTATAACGCTTCCATCAGCGAAATTGACTGGTCTGTTGGACAAGTTTTAGAGGCTTTAAAGACACAAGGTATTGATGAAAATACCTTGGTTGTTTTTACCTCAGATAATGGACCCTCGGTTGGCAGCGCGGTCCCTTTGTCGGGGAAAAAAGGAAGCAGCTATGAAGGCGGTGTGCGAGTGCCTGCTATCGTGCGTTGGCCCGGTACCATTAAAGCGGGCAGCCAGCATGCACAAATAGTTACAGCAATGGACTTATTACCAACCTTTGCGGCATTAGCCGAGGTTGCCATCCCCAACGACCGAGTGATTGATGGTAAAAATATATTGCCCGTATTACTTAATAATCAACCTAGCCCTCATCAAGCCATTTTTTATCACACCAAAAGGCACCTTGATGCGGTTCGCGCAGGCAAGTGGAAATTGCATTTGGGCAATCCCAAAGGCACCGCAAAACATCAGCTGCATAGAGGTAAAGGGGCGGTTTCGGCAATGCCAGCGCTATATAACTTAGAAACGGATATTGCGGAGCGGAACAACTTGATCACCGAATTTCCAGAGGTTGTGAAACAATTAAAAGCCTTAGCCGACGATTTTAAAAAGAGCTTAAAAAACCACAGCCGACCGGTCGGCCAGATAGAAGGGCATTGATGTTAACCACATACGTTTGAGTAAATGCTAGTGAGTTAGCAGTTTTGTAGCTGCATATATGCAGTGAACATTGATTTAACTCTATATGTGGAGTATATTTTTATATAGTACACAAGTGGAGAGCCTAATCATGTCAGCCATAGATCAAGCGACTTTGACGCAAAACCCTGAAAAAACGGCTCAAGTTGCCCTGTCGGTGTTTTTTAATATTATGGCCGCTTGGGGGGTAAGAACGAAAGACCAGATCGTTTTACTTGGTAAACCTGCCGAATCAACCTTTTATAACTGGAAAAAAGGCAAAGCCTCTAATTTATCAGTTGATACACTTGAACGTATCTCCTATGTGATGGGCATATATAAAGCATTAGGCATTTTATTTCCGACCCGCGAACAAGCAGATGCTTGGCCCAAAAAACCGAATAAAGCCTTTAATAATGAGTCGGCATTAGCCTTTATGTTAAAAGGTAGCATGACACATTTGAGTGACTTGCGGAGATACCTGGATGCCCAACGAGGTTAATACCTTTTTACCTCACTGGGAAAAGCTACACAGATTAGTACCCAGTCACTTTCCGCCCATTGATTTATTTGAAAACGTTGCCTCGCCCGATGAGCTTGAGATAGTTTTTGCGATTGAATCCCTGACCAACGACAGGCTTAGAGAACAAGTTGGCGATTTAGCGCGAGTGCCAGTTGAAGAAAGAATTGCCGGACCCGGTTCAACACCAGTCATGGCAGCATTTACCCATATTGCGGTCGCCACTCGTTTTTCGGATGGCACTGAGTACGGTGTGTATTATGGCGCAAAAGATCTGAATACCGCCTTTGCTTAAACTATCTACCACCGCGAAAAGTTTTTAGCAGCAACCAAGGAGCCAGACACAGAGCTGACTATGCGTTGTTATATTAACCGAGTGGCATTAGCACTGCATGACATACGGGGCGAAACATTTGCACATTTACATGGTGAGGATTATTCAGCGCCACAAGCATTTGCCAAACAAATGCGTGCCAGTGGCAGCAATGGTTTATTGTATAACAGTGTGCGTGACAAAGGCGGTGAATGTGTTGCTGCGTTTAAACCTAAAGCGATCACCATTCCGGTTCAAGGTGGACATTACAAATATATTTGGAGCGGTAAAAAACAAAAAATAGAAAATATCCTGCAAGTGAGTCTGATTAAATAGTCTTATGGCAGCGAAACTCAATCATTTTTAGACGAAAGCTAGAAGGGGATAAAGCCGTAAAACGTTGAACACTTAAATTATCTAACAACATGATTTGCACTAGCTCAGTTACAAAAGCATGCCTAACAGTGTGGGCCGTTAAAAAATAAAGTTGCAAAAAATGACTCATTTGACTTAAATTAAAGCTCATTAAGCGAACAAACGCGCTAAAAACGGAATGATGAAATGCAAACAAAAAGGAAATCACCTGCCATGCCAGCCCAGCTTGAAAAAGCAAATGCCTATAACATAAATCAAACCGTACAACAGCGTTGTTTGCCCGTTCAACAAGAGGTTCATAGACACTCAATGTGTATGAGCACTAAAGCGGTATGTTTTTAGGAGAGTTTGATGAAGTTAATTTATTCTAGTGTATTTCTCTTAAGTTTTTTTTTATCGAGTTGTATGGCAACTAGAGCAAATCTTGGCGTAAACAAACCAAATACAGATGGTGATGCACCAATATTAGATTGATGTAAGAAGCAATAGCAAACATCAAAAGAAACCAAGGCTGTATTTATATCTATCTGATTTTAAGTTCTAAATCACTATTAAGAGTTTAAGGGAGCAACACGATAAAGCTAAGCAAAACGAAACCTTGTTATTTTAGGCAATCATTGTCTCGTTTTGGGCAAACAACGCTTTTCATTACTCCCTATACTCGTTTGTAAATCAAGAGCACAGAGAACAACACGGTTTTTGCTCTTAATAAACCAACAACACTCGTTAGGAACTATGCAAATGAACAAAGTTACTTTCCCAAATACGAATGGTCTGAACATCACACTCGCTGGCCTAATCAACTTTCCTGCTGATTTTGACAAAACCCAACGTTACCCAGCGATTGTTGTTTCACATCCAGGTGGCGGCGTTAAAGAGCAAACCGCTGGTACTTACGCGAAAAATCTGGCTGAACAAGGCTTCATCGCGATTGCCTACGATGCATCATACCAAGGTGAAAGCACTGGCGAGCCACGTCAGCTAGAAAATCCACACGTTCGTACTGAAGATGTGAGTGCCGTGATTGACTACCTAACCACATTAGAATACGTCGACAGCGACCGCATTGGTGCAATGGGCGTTTGTGCTGGCGCAGGTTACACCGTCAATGCTGCAATTAACGACCGTCGAATCAAAGCACTTGCCACTGTGAGCATGGTTAACATTGGTCAAATGTTCCGTAACGGTTGGGAGAACAACGTTAAAGACAACGAAGCAATGCCTTACATCGAGGCAGGCTCAGGTGCGAGAACATCGGATGCCACTGGCGCAGATATCGCAACCATGCCTTTAGCACCAATGAATGAGGCTGATGCTCCGAATGAAGAGCTTCGTCAAGCGTGGGAATACTACCACACTGAACGAGCGGCTCGCCCAACAGCACCGGGCTTTGCAACTGCACGCAGCTTAACTCAAATCATCACCTATGATGCGTTCTTCAAAGCAGAAGCCTTTTTAACTCAGCCACTTCTTACGGTGGTTGGCAGTGAAGCGGGCAGCAAATGGATGAGTGATGACTTGATGGAGCGAGCTGCAAGTAACGACAAACAGATGCATGTGGTAAACGGTGCAAACCATATGGAGCTTTATGATATTGAAGCACCTGTGTCAGAAGCAACTAAAGCGTTAACGGTTTTCTTCCAGCGCACTCTGTAACCAAACGATTAAAGCCATAACACAAGGTTAATGGCACGAGGCTCTAGCTTTGAGCCTTTTTTCCAAAGAATTAGGTAAAACGATTATGAATACTAAAAAAGTGACGTTCAAAAACGCGGACATGGCTTGGGATATGTCAGCACTAATTTTGCTACCAGAAGCGTTCGATGAATCAAAATGTTACCCAACAATGATCAGCGTTCACCCTTTTGGCAGCTGTAAAGAGCAAACATCGAGCGCTGTCTATGGTAAAGCACTAGCAGAACTGGGCTATGTCGTTATCGCCTTTGATGCGAGCTTTCAAGGTGAATCGGGTGGCGTACCTCGCTATGTTGAAGATCCAAGCCAACGCGTGGAAGACATCAGTCGTGTGATTGATTACGCCGTGACTCTCCCTTATGTAGATGCAGACCGAATCGGTGGTCTTGGTATCTGTGGTGGCGGTGCCTATATCTTTAATTCAGCACTGACAGAGAAGCGTTTGAAAGCAGTTGTCGGTATTACACCTGTTAATGTTGGACGCCTGTTCCGAGAAGGTTTCAGCATGCATGATCCTCTCTCTGCATTGGATGCAATGGCAACTCAACGTACTGCGGAGGCTCGTGGCGAAGCGTTACAAGTCAATGAACTTCTACCACCAAGTGTTGAATTTGCAAAAGAGAATGGCTTAACCGATCGCGATGTACTTGAAGCAACGGATTACTACAAAACGTCACGTGGTCAAGCAGAGAATGGTGCGACTCGTATGTTGTTCTCTCATGCTCAAAAGACACTAAGTTGGGATGCATTCGCCTTTGCTGAAACGTTAATGACTCAACCAATGATGGCTGTGATTGGTCAAAAAGTGGGGGCATTTGGCGCTTACCGAGATGGTCAGGAAATTTATGGTCGCTCATTTGCATCGAAAGATCGTCAACTGGTTGAGTTGGAAGATTGGTCTCATTATGAGCTGTACGATCATCCAGAAGCTGTGGGTTTAGCGATGGATAAGGTTGCGCCTTTTCTTGAAACTCACCTTAAGTAGCTGAACACCTAAGAAACTGAGTCAGTGACGATAAAGCGGTGGTATGCTTGCCGTACCTCCGCTTATTTCACATAGAGCGCTATTTTCATTAAATAGCAATCATCAATTACAAATCAATGGTGTAGAGAAAGGTTATGTTAACAACGCAAGGCAATGACAACATCCAACGTTTAGCTGATAAAGCATTCGCTTATGGCAAAACGGAGGGTGATCATAATACAAGCATCAAGGGGCTGACGGCTCATATCAGAAATAACCCAACCGAGCCATTGCACTGCATCTACACCTTGAGTTTGTCGATGATTCTACAGGGTGGAAAACAGCTAGCCATTGAAAATGACTTGCTTCCTTGTGTTGCAGGACAATCGATGCTGACGACCTTTGATTTGCCTGTCGTTTCTCATGTCACCGAAGCAACCCGTTACAACCCATTTGTCGCGCTCGTGCTAAAGCTTGATTATGAACTCATTATACAGACTTGTGCCGAGCTTGAACTCGATAAACCTGCGCGTGATATGAAATACAAGGCCATATCTATTCATGATATTGATGCAGGGCTTTGCAATGCGGTGATGCGTCTGCTTGATTTAGAAAAAGAGCCTATCTACCTTGAGAGCTTAGCGCCGTTAATCAAAAAAGAAATCATCACCCGTTTGTTGCTCGGGCCGCATGGCGCTCATTTACGCTATTTAGCATCTTCAGGCTCACCAAGTACGAAAATATTGAATGTGGTGACATGGATGAAGTCGAACTTGGCGAGCGATGTTGACATCAACGCGTTGGCTGAGCGAGCGCATATGAGTGCGTCCTCCTTTAGACAACATTTTAAGTCGCTAACGGGAACAAGTCCGCTTCAATACATCAAAAACCTCCGCTTGCAAGAAGCAAGAGACAAGATGCTGTTGAACGGTTTAGATGCAAGCCAAGCAAGTGGGTTGGTAGGTTATGAAAGCGCTTCCCAGTTTAGCCGAGAATACAGTCGCTTGTTTGGGTTTCCGCCTCAGAAAGACATTCAGCGTTTGCGTCAAGCTTGAGTTTAATGAGGTTAGATTTCTTCAGGCTAGAGCCGTTTATCACTGTTTCTATTTTTAAGTGTACGGCGCTGAGTATTGGAAAAATATTAAATAGAAAGGCAGATCAATATGTCAAAGTGGATGATTATTCTCGCGATTTTTAGCGTGGTGGCAATCATTGCAGGTTATCACTACTACAGAACTCAGACTCACTGGGTTGCTTCGGATGATTACAAAAAGCCAAGTGAAAATCAGGCTCAAACCTTAGTAGTCAGCTATTCAAGAACAGGGAATACAGAAGCGGCAGCAAAAGAAGCGGCGAAGTTTTTTGATGCTGACCTAATCACCATTCAAGCGCCAGCATATATCAATGATTTAAGCGGCTTAAAACAAGCCTCCGATGATGCAATGGCAGAGCTTGAAACTACAGACCTTATCCATGAACCGATTGATTTACAGCAATATGATCTGATTATACTTAGCACCCCTACATGGTGGTTTAGACCTGCCGTACCTATGTGGGCGTTTGTAAATAGTCAGCAGTTTTATGGAAAGAAAGTCTTCTTGATGATGACTGGCAACAGTCGTTACGAACCAGCAATGATTGAGAAATTCGCCGATCGTGTTACTGCACAAAATGGCGAGTACCTAGATATGTTGTTTGTGCAACGTGGTCGAATTTTTTGGCAAAAAAGCAAACAGGAAGTTAATGCAGAAGTGAGTGATGCGTTATCACAGCTTAACCAGAAATGGGAAGATATTTTGAACTGAGAGTATTAGGCCACATGAGGTTATGGCGATGGCACATCAGAATTGCTCGCAAAAAACAGGAGTTAAGAAACCGTTTAGGTTAGAGGAGATCTGGCGAATCAGAACTCGGCTTGAACTCAGTGATAATTTGATGGAGTTAGCTCTACTCAACCTCGCAATTGATAGTAAGCTACGTTCAAACGACCTTTTGTCATTAAAGGTGTCGGATGTTTCATCAAATTTTCTGGTTTTCAATCGTGTCCAGTACGTCCAGAAGAAGACTGGCAATGACGTTCAGTTTGAAATCACTCAGAGAACTCAACAAACCTTGAGTCATTGGATTAAAGATCAAAACCTCCAACCAACCGACTACTTATACCCGAGCCCCCGAAGATCAAACCAACCCTTAAGTTACTCATACTACAGAAAAATAATTCGGAGTTGGGCTCTTGCGCTAGGGCATTACCCTGACCTCTATGGC
This sequence comes from Gayadomonas joobiniege G7, assembly GCF_000300815.1. Taxonomy (GTDB): domain Bacteria; phylum Pseudomonadota; class Gammaproteobacteria; order Enterobacterales; family Alteromonadaceae; genus Catenovulum; species Catenovulum joobiniege. Next base: position 249,930 of record NZ_AMRX01000008.1, read on the forward strand.
ACTCATTCATTACGCCGAACTAAAGCTACATTGATCTATCAGAAGACCAAAAACATTCGAGCAATTCAACTTTTACTTGGACACACCAAAATCGAAAATACCATCAAGTATTTGGGTGTTGAGTTGGAGGATGCTCTCCGATTATCCGAAGACATTGAGAGTTGATTGATAAGGTTTAATTATCAAATGGTAAGCTCGGCTAAACCACACCTAGCGTTTGATATTCCAAGGTAGTAAATCATGGATTTGGCAATCCGGTTTGCAGATTTGGGTTAAACAATCGCTAATATAATCGTAAGGTATTAATCCATTGGCCTTTGCAGTTTCCACTATGCTGTAGAGCATTGCACTGGCGTTAGCCCCTTTAGCTGTTTGGCTAAAGAGCCAATTTTTGCGACCAACCACAAAGGGCTTTATCGCTCGCTCTGCGCGATTGTTGTCTATGGATAAATGTCCATCATCACGATACTGAATTAATTTATCCCATTGATTTAAACTGTAGCCAATTGCTTCCCCTAATTTGGATTTTGGTAAGGTATTGAGTAATGACTTTTCCAGCCAGCTTTTATATTGCTCAATGAGTGGAGCCGATTCTTTTTGTCTGACTGCCTGTTTTTCTGCCGCTGTTTTATCTTTGATTCTGGTCTCAACCCGATATAGCTTTTGAATATGATTGAGCGCCCAGTTCGCTTTTCCCGTTTTACCTTTAGGCTGAGCTTTTTCCGCTTCAATGAACTTACGTCTGGCATGTGCCCAGCAGCCTGCCAGTTTGGCTTTGGTTTGTTCATAACCTTGATAGCCATCTACTTGCAGGTAGCCAGAGTAGTCCTGTAAAAAATTAACCGGACAACTGCCACTGCGACTGGCTTGATATTCATATAGTACGATATTTTTAAATGGGTTATTTTCAACAGGCGTGTCTATGCCTGTGCAATAAAGCCACATGTAGGATTTGATTTTGTCATCACTCACTACATTCACAGTGGTTTCATCTGCTTGAATCACGCTTTGTTCCAGTAAGAATTGATGCAATCTGTCATGCAGCGGTTTAAATAAACTGGCACATTTTATTATCCAATCAGACATGGTTTGCCGACTGATTTCTATACCATGTTGTTTAAACATGGTTTCTTGCCGGTAAAGTGGCAAGGCATATTGATATTTACTGGTGATGATTTGGCTTAATAAACTCGGTGTCGCAATGCCTTTTGAAATTGGACTCGCTGGCATCGGGGCTTGTTTGATTCTGACTTGCGCAGCGTGATTTTCACAAGCTCGGCAACTGTATTTTGGCCGAATATGCTCAATGACTTTGATTTGCGCCGGAATAAACTCGAGCTTTTCCGATTTGTCTTCGCCCATTTTATGCAGCTCGTCACCACAACAGTCACAGCTTTTATTTTCAATGTCGTGAACAATGACTTCACGTGGCAAATCAGCCGGTAACGCAGTACGTTTGGCTTTTTTTCGAGTATAAGTCACGGTTTGGGGTTCTGATTCAGAAACTGGCGCTAACTCTGCAACCTCTTCAGCTTCGTTAAATAAGTCACCTTGCGCTGGGTGGCCCTCAGCCGATTGGCCGAATTGCTTTTGTTGAGCCAAACGAAATTGCTCAAGTAAACGTTGGTTTTCTTGAGTGAGTGACACATTTAATTGCTGCGCTTGGTTAAGTTTATCTTCCAGTTCAGCAATACGCTTTAAGAGTTTTTCTTGCTCATTCATAAAGCTATTTTACCTTGCAACTAGCTGATTATCTGCACATTATTTAGACTAAAAGCTGATCAGGTATGATCTAACGTTATAAGCTCAAGCTTGATAAAGTCAGCGGTTTATGACCCACAATATCAAAGCCGTCCAGTAGCCAATTGAGTTGTTGCTGTGACAAAACAAGCTTGTTTTTATGCTCTGCATTCGGCCATTTGAATTTGTCTTTTTCGAGCTTTTTATACCAGAGTGCAAAACCGGTTTTATCCCAATACAAGATTTTGAGTTTATCTTTACCTTTATTGCAGAAAATAAACACGGCACCAGACATCACGTTTAAATTCATTTCAGCAACGACGATATTCGCAAGGCCATTAATGGATTTTCGAAAATCAACGACTGGACGGTGCAGGTAAATAGCACCGGGTTCAACAAACATCTTCATGTGTTAACAGCCTGCATCAACTGACCGAGCCATTGTGCGTTAATATTTTCAGGCAGGTGCAATTGAGCTTCACCCATGGTTAGAATCAGCATATCTCCGGAAGGTCGCTGAACCTCTGTTGCCAGCGTGGTGACTTGAACAAAAGCAGATTCATGCTGATGATTTAATAAACCATCCCGCTTAAAATCACTGCGTCTGGCATAAAAGTTTTGAACATTGATCCGGTGCTGGCGGGCAAATTCAGCAACGGATAAGTCACTGTTTTGTTGTTCCTGAATCAGTTCAAACCATTGTTCACGAGTACGTCGTGGCATATCTAATCTCCAAAATAAATTGAGTGATTAGATTAGTTGGATTGTAAATTGATTCAAATGTGTGGTTTAACCGACGCTTACATCAAATGGTAGTAAATTGGAGTTTTTACTCTAGCACGTTTCTGTCCAAAAATGAGTTAGCTCTACTGTCTGCTTCTCGCTCATTTTCGAAATTGCGCAGCTAGACCTATTGAGTAATAGTACCTAATATCTTGTGCGTGCCAGAAGTGATCTTGTCCGGTGATGCTTTGATTTCTTTGGGTAGGACTTTATTGCCATTTTGGTCTAAAATGCAGACATATAAAGAACGGGAGTGTAGATCTATTCCACAGTAATAGGGATGGATGTTATTGTAATAATATCAGTGAGTGAGGCATTCTGCTTTCAGGGAAGTTTCGTGAAATATTTAATTTTACTTTTAATATCAATACTATCATTCGCGGCTAAATCAAATCCGGTTGGTGATTGTCAGGGCACACCTAACGAAGCTGTAACAGCGTTACCTTCGCCTCTAGATAATTGGGGACAAATTGTCTGCACACCTTACGGGCACATCATTTCCAATAAGCGGGGTTATATTTGGTCAAATGTTGGTGCATATAACCCAGTGATGATTCCATCACAAATGGTTCGCACAAGCCCCAAAAGCATTGGAAATAGTTCATATTTCACATCAATCGAAATGAATTTATTGCAAGACGAAGAAGCAGCTTCGTCGATTAAATTATTTGAAACCGGGTTTGATAAATCGCCCAATACGCCAAAGGTTTATGCTCTGCGTGTTAAATCTGTATCAGGTAAAGAATTAAGCTTTAAGTTTTTTGATTTCGGCGATTCTCAATGGGGTATGTGGTGTAATGAATCATGTGATCCCAATTCAAAGTTTATGATTTTGAATATGGCTAAGTAAAAGCCAAATCGGTTAGCCGAGGGCGAGATTATCTGCAGTTGTATTAGACTACGACAAACAATATGTATTTTTAAAATCCTCCGCAAACTGCACCTCCTTGTGCAGTGTTCTTGTAACAGTATTTTTTAATGTTAAAAAGTGGCTCGAACACCTAAGCGGTAGATGGTTCCTGTACTCCACTCGCGAATGGTTCTTGATTTATTTGCGTCTCCATCCAAGGCATTCCCTTCGCTTTGAAAATTGCTATCCGAAAGGTTGGTGTAATATTGACGATAGGTGCGTTTATTAAGATTGACCGCATTAAAAGTTAATGTGATCGCGTCGGTTAATTGATAATTAGCCGATAAATCTAATTGACCACCGCCTTCGTTCCAAAGCGCTCCAGATTCAAACGAACGACGCGCGAGCGAGTCAGTTCGGTAGTTATATGCTAAGCGTATTAGGTTGCCGTTTCTTTCCCAGAACGTAGACATGTTATATGTGTGCTTTGAAATGTTTTCCATCGGCATCGCAGCAAACACAGTATTTAAAGCACCCACTTCTTCATCAGTAATAGAGTCTGAATAAGTGTAGTTAATGGCTGTACCTAAGCCTGAGAATAATCCAGGTAAAAAGCTAAAGTTTTGGTTATATCCAATTTCTACCCCTTTGTTGGTACCACCTGAACCATTACGGATCGCCGAGATTAAAATGGTATCACAGTATTTTGATGCTTCGCTGGTAACAGATTGCCACTGGTGTCTATGGTCCACCAAACAATTTATTCCTTGCGCTTGCGCAGCTTCATATTCCAGGCTTTCGCCATTCGGCTTTTCTATTAAGATATCCTGAATTGGATCAAGGGTTTGTAGCTCTTCATCTGAGATACCCCGTAAATCCTCCCAATGGCCATTAATAGAGGCATTTTCTTCAAAGTTGCTCATGTCTTTATAAAAGAGTGCGGCCGACAAGGCACCACCATCACCAAAGTACCATTCATAAGATAGATCATAGTTTATTGATTCAAGCGGCTCTAGATATGGGTTGCTTACAGTCCCATTGGAGTTACCGCCACCCCAGACAAATTCGCGCATAGTATAACTGGGTTTTAACGAGTCTATTTTGGGTCTGGCCATGGTTTTAGAGGTCGCAAAACGAATAACCATATCGTCATTGAGCTGGTAATTAAGTGTTAAACTCGGCAGGTATAGCTCCGTTGTATTACGAGCCTTTGACGCAAATTGAGCGGGATCTTCTGGGGTTGAACCATCTACATATCGAGCTCGGCGATCAGGCGTTAGATCATAGTCGGCGTCATAACAGCTTTGTCCTGAGATAGGGCCCCAAACACCGTTTGCATCGAATCCACCAGCAGGATTGGCAATTTGATCGCCGTCTGAATTTGTTGTAAATAACTGTTCATCGGTACACGCTGGCAAGCTGCTATCTTCTGCAATTTTGATCAGCTCTCTATCCATAACTGCGGTATTTTGAAAGTCGACTGAGGAGTATCCCAAACTTTCAACTTCAGTTTTAACATAGCGGATACCTAAATTACCGGTTAAATCATCATCCAAAAAGGCAAAGTTAGCTTTTAAATAAGCTGCACTATTTGTTAATGAAATGTCTCTGTCATTCGCTAAGTTGGGTATTAGTCGAACGTTTTCACTGTTAGCAAATAATAAATCAAATGCTTTACGTGCATTTATCGTCCACCAGCCGTCGGTATTTGCAGTGCGTTGGTAGCCAAGCTCTGCTAAAAAATTATCGCCATGTGGTGTTAAGCCATCGGTTACTTGCGAAAGTCTAACGGAGTCGATTGCCTGACCTAAAGTTTCTTGCCCATCAGGGTTTGGGATGCCTTCAAACCAGTATTCTTGGTTAAACACAGATTTATCACGGGTTTGATATTTAGCACCAAACTCTAATTTGGTGATTGGTCCCATAAACACATCATAATCAAAGTCGATATAGAGTGCTTTTTGTTTGTCTCGCATTATGCGGTCGCGTGACACGGCTTGTTGCAAATGGATGGCATTCAGATCGTCTGGGTTATAGCCAGTGGTGACAACATTATCATCTGGATCTTCACCCGCGGCACCCGTTTGGTTGGGGCCAAAATCAACAATGCCTTCACCAGTCACAATATAACATTGGCCCGAAGTACAATCGTACCCAGTTGGCTCTATTACATCAGGGTCTACGGCTATTAACAAATCGTTAGCGACATGGGCGTAATTATTAGAGTTTAAGTAGCTGTAATAGTCATCATCTGCAGTGGTTTTTGAATATCCTAAACGCAGATCCATGCGCAGGGCATCGGTAAAATAATGTTTTACGTCTAGGCTAAAAATTCGGTTATCGGTTTCAACGCCAGATTGAAGGCGATCCGTTCGACCTCGAGCCGTTCTATCTAGTTTTTTTACAAACATTTGCTTGCTGGCATCGTAAACTAACCAAGGATCATCGGGATCTAAAATTTGCTCCATATCTTTATCTAAAAATGCATCGGTTGAGCCAAGCGATGCGATTGTATTGTCGTCTGTGACTCTATACTGATCAGACATGGTAGCATCTAAACTAATTTCTGTGCTATCGGACAGCGCCCATTGTAAAACTGAGGTAAAGCCTTTGCGCTCCATCTCATTTTGAAATAATTTAAAGCCGCTTCTAGAGTTAACATAACCCGTGACTGGCCCTGTTAGTTCGCCTGTATTTGCATCAATGGCGTTATCGGCACTAAAAACATTGAGCCGATCAGTAAAAAACATGTCTTTGCGTTGTGCTTGGGTTTCGGTAAATGCGGTAATGTAGACTCCCAGACTGTCATTTAAAAACTTGCTGGAAAACGAACCAGACAGTTTATAATCATTCTCTTCGGCAAAATCATCGTATCTAGCTTGGGCCTCCAAAACCCGTCTGTCCTCTTTTGCATTTAACGGACGAAATGTTTTTAAAACAATGTTTGCGCCTAAGCTGCCTTCATCCTGATCGGCTGCTGCGGTTTTTATCACTTCAATAGAGTTTAAAATATCTGACGAAAAGGCACTCAAATCAACTGCTTGGTTTTCGGTACTGCTGGTTAAAATAATTCCATTTAATGAGATGTTATTTAAGTTGGGGCCCGCGCCGCGCACAGTTACTGTAGTGCCATCACCTTCGCCGGCACCACCGCCGCGTTGAATAGATACCCCAGTGATCCTTTGCAGTGCTTCACCTATGTCTTGGTCGGCTGATTTACCAATATCTTCAGCAAAAATAGAATCACTAATAGAGTCGTTTAAACGTTTATTGCTCAGCGAGCGCGCTAAGCTGCCTTTAAACCCTTTTACTTCGATAATTTCCACATCTGAATCTTGCTCTGCAGAAATAACATGAGGTGAACTAAATAACGCAGAGGTTATGGCAAGACTAATTGAGGTTCTACGTGCTATTTTTAACATCCTGATTCCTTATTGTGTGTGATATTACGTCTTTGTGTGAATCACATGTAAAATAGATCCATTATATTTAAATGTAAAGGGGTTTGTTAATTTAATTTATCGTTTGTTTAATTATTTAATATGTTCTGTGATTATTATGAACGGCAGATGTCGGTTTTATCCCTTAGTGGGTTTGATGACTAATTAAGATAAAGGTATAAGACACAGTTTAAGGGAGCAAACAAAGCTGATTTAAGTCAGTGTGGAATAAAAGAAAAGCCAAATGTTAATTTTACTTTAAATAAATAGTTGTAGTTTTATTTAGAATCAAACATAATATGTTTATAAATGTATTAATTAAAATCAGCCCAGACATATTCGGAGCTTAATCATGTTAAATAAAATCACTCAAGTGTTACTTGCCAGTGCCTTGCCGTTTTTTATGCTTGCTTGTAGCGAAAGCACGGCAGACGCCAGCACTGAGGCGGCAAATGTTCAATCCTCTTCAGCAACACAATCACTGCAGGCATCTGCAAACCCTTTGGTTCAATCTGCACAGCAAAAAATGCAAACGCTAGAACAAAAAATGGCGCAGGCGCAAGCTAAAGGCATAGATGTTACTCGCGAAAAAACGGTTTTATGGTTTGCGAAAGAGTTTTTAAAATTTGCTGACTGGGATCAGAATAATCAAGCGGCAGTAGAAAAAGCGTTTTCGTATTACGGCCCATATAAAGACAGATCTAAACAATTAGCTGCTGATTTACCGGATTTTGAGCGTAAAAAAGTAAATGAGATATTAGCGGCGGGCATTGCTGAGCTAACTTCAGTATTAAACGGTGAAATCAAGCGTCGCCCAGTTAATAAAGTTGACTGGCAAAATATTGAAGTGGCCGACAATATGTTAAAAAGCAATGGTCGTCCTATTTTTTTATATGATTATTTTTCTAAAACAGTCGGCCAGCCACTGACCAATAAAGATATTTATAACGATCACTTGGGGGCCATTTATCATGGTGGTGAAAACTTATATCCAGTCGATCATGACAGAGCCATTAACTCCTTTTTATTAAAAGAAGACTGGAGCTATGATCAAGCATTGTTAAAAGAAGTCACCGAAATTGACAACTCCAATGTTGGTTTTTTAATTTATTGGAATATGGGGATTCCAGAGTGGGTTGAAAAACAAGAGCCAGAAGTACGTAAAGGACGCTCGCTGTTTACCGGATACGATATTGATAACCCCTTAGTTCGTAAGCTTTGGGGTAAAATTGCTAAAGATACCGGCGAGCTAACCCGCGGCAAAAAAGTGACCCAATTGGGTTATATCCTGGCCAACGAACCACATTGGTACTCTGAGTCAGATCACTGGAGTCACAGGTTCCAAGAGATGAATGATATTTCATCTTATACATTAGAGAATTTCCGCAGCTGGTTAAAAGAAAAATATCAGGGCAATATCAAAGCGCTGAATCAAAATTGGGGCACAGAATTTAATACATTTTCTGCAGTCGATATCGACATTCCAATTAATAAAAATACGCAAGGAACACCCATTTGGTATGACTGGAACCGCTATCACATGGACAGAAGTATAAACTGGTTTACTCACTTGCAAGGTGAATTGAGCAAAGGGAACCCAGACGCAGATACTCATATTAAAATCATGCCAAACATGTTCAGCGAAAATAATCGATCGCATGGTATCGACGTAGAAGCCTTAACTGAGCTCACCAGCATGATAGGAAATGATGCAAAAGCAGCCGAAAAGCGCTTTTTGCATCTTAGTAAAGAGCAAGAGTGGGAAAAGCATTATGCTTATTTATGGGAAGAGCTCAGTGTTTCATACGACTTTATGGAGTCGGTTGCACCGAATAAAATTCATGTAAACTCAGAATCGCATTTTTTATCGGCGTCTTGGTGGCGTGATCTGGATACTTCAGTTGAGTACGTAGATAACGTTTACTGGTTAGCGACTTTACAAGGTATGGATGCAAATATGGCTTGGTTTTGGGCGCGCGATCCGGATGGTTCGTTTGAAGATAGATTAGAAGGCGAGCTCAACTTTTTTGATCCTGCGCTGGCGGGGTCGTTTGCAGGCTCGGTTAACCAGCAGCCACATATTGCCAATGCCTTTACCCAGGTTATGTACGACTTAAACAGCTTTTCAGAAGAAATTATTGAATTGCGTAAACAGCGCAGGCCTATCCGCATGTTTTACTCTGAAACCTCGGCTATTAATAAAAAATCTCATATGTCGCAGCAATTTAAGCTGTATGAAAAATTATTTTTTGAAGGCTTCCCGGTCGGTTATGCAACTAAAAATATTATCAACAAACAGGATAATCAGCAGTGGGATTCTATTGTTGTTTATAAAACTGAATTTGTGACCCAAGCCGAATTGGCGGCTTTACAAAGTTATTTAGATCAAGGCGGCACTGTGATTGTAGATAGTGCAAAAAGTTTAAGTAAAAACGAATATGGGCAGCCTCACAAGCAGTCTTTAACCGCAAGCAAGGGTGAGTTGATTCAATTAGATGGCAAGCAGAGCGTCAGCGAGATACGTGATTTGGCACTCGCTAAATCAGCGGCTGGTCTACCAGAGGTTCAACTGCTTCAAGACAATGGCACAGAGCATAAAGGCGTTCGTTGGCAAGCGGTTAAGCAGGCCGACGCTAGTTATTTAGTCAGTTTATTAAATTTAGGTAAAACGACTGCAAAAATTAGTCTAGGTGTAAAAGATAAAAGCTCTGTCAGTGTTATTGATATGTTTACCCAAAACAGTCAAGCAACTGAGTTTGAAATACCGTCAAAAGGCGTTATGTTGCTAAAAGTTAGCGCTAAATAATGCGCTTTATCTAGTGCAAGCCGAGTTGATTAGGCGCGGCTTGCACTTGTTTATACGTCATTGTTTATTTAATAAAGCCGCTAAATAATCGGCGTGGCTAAGCTTTTCGGCAGCACTTCTGTGCAATGCCTGATACGAATCTTTTAACGCCCCCTCTATCATATTGGTATTTGAACGCGCGACCAGGGGATCTTGTCCCGTTGGCATTAAGCCCATGCCTGTAAGTACTGCGTACCAAGAGTCGGTTGCAAATAAATCATCTGGATTATGCTGTAAGCGGCCATAATTTTTAAATAGTGCTAATTTTTGTTGCAGCGAGTCGGGGATTACGGCATGTTGCCAGCAGCGCCAAAACTCCGAATCCGTGCGCTCGCTTAAACAGTAGTGGGCTATTATAAAATCCCGAATATTAAGATACTCGCTATCCATGCGCCTGTTATATTCGTTTGTCGTCGCCTCGGATAGGTTTTTGTCAGGTAAACTTTGCACAAAATTGAGCACAGCTTTCATAATTAAATGAATGCTGGTTGACTCTAGCGGCTCTAAAAAACCTGAAGAAAGGCCCACACTTAAACAGTTTTTATACCAGATTTTATTGCGTTTTCCGGTTCTAAAACGGACCTGACGTGGCTCAGTTAAGCAGTTTTGTTCGCCAAGTTGTTCTACTAAGTGATCACTGGCTTGCTCAGGGCTGGTAAAATCCCGGCTAAAAACATAACCGTTACCAGTGCGGCTTTGCAATGGGATCTGCCAGCACCAACCTGATGGCTGCGCAATGGCTCTAGTATAAGGACGCGGCGCTTGGTGAGCTTTACTCTGTAGTGCGATAGCTGTATCTACCGGCAAATATTCTTGCCAGTCTTGATAGCCAACCCGTAAGGCTTTATTTATTAACACCGCGGCTTGGCCACTGCAATCAAAATAAAAATCGCCGCTGAGGTTTCCGTGTTGTTTCAACGTTAAATCTTTTATTGTGCCCGACGGCGACAGATTAACCTGTTCAACCCTATCTGAGATGTGGGTGACCCCTAAATTTAAGCTATAAGACTTTAAATAATCAGCGACCAAAGCGGCATTAAAATGCAGCGCAAATGCACTGGCGCTTAAATTACTTTTTTCTCCGGGGCGTGGGGCATAAAATCGGTTTTGTTCGGCTAAATGCACAGCAGGTGAAAAATCGGTAAACTGAAACTGACCTTGCTGAGCGTAATGGTTTAACCAATGTTGATAAAAATCTAGCCCATCTATTTGGTTGCCAATTTTGCCAAATGGATGCCAATAGTTATGATTATTTTGCCGCCAGTTTTCAAATTTAATGGCGAGTTTAAAAGTTGAATCTGTGTTTTTTATAAAGTCTTTCAGTGGTATTCGTAAAAACGCAAGCAGATCAACAAAAGAGGGGATAGTGGCTTCGCCAACCCCTATCGTTGGGATATCTGGCGCTTCGATTAAACTAATATTAACTTTTAGGTGTTTTAGGCTGTGGGCTAATATGGCTGCGGTCATCCAACCAGCTGTACCACCACCAACAATCACATAATTTTGAATAGGGTTTATTTTTGGTATTTGCATGCAATTAAAATCACCCGACGTAAGGCGTCGGGTGATGCCTGTTAAATTAGTACTTAATGGTAATACCCGCTTGCAAGCGGCGACCCGAATAAGATACTAAAGTAACACGTTCGCGAACATCTGCATATTCTAAGATGTTTTCATTGGTCAGATTTATCGCCTCAGCACTCAAGGTGATATTTTCATCAATATCGTACGAGGTACTAAAATCTAGCTGACCATATTCATCAACATGGTGTGGTAAGCTTCCCCCATTATTGCCTTGGCGCAGGTTTAAAAACTTGTCGCGCCAGTTGTAGGCGATTCTGGCTTGAAAACCATCTTTGTCATAAAACGCAATTAGGTTGTAGGCGTGTTTTGACAAGCCTTCTACGCCTGTGCCCGGAGAGAGTACATTTTCTTGTTCAAACGCATCAATATTATCGTCTTCACTATCACTATAGGTATAGTTTGCTTGCACACCAAAACCACTCATCCAGCCCGGCAGGTAATCAAAATAATGTAAACCGGCAATTTCAGCGCCGGTCACAGAGCCGCCATCACGGTTGGTTTTTTCGGTGACTAATTCGTTTAATGGTCCCCAATCTTCAATGGTTACACCTGTCGGCACTGAGGTAACAGATTGTGAGATAAATGAATCAATTTTTTTGTGGAATAAACCAACACTATAACTATTGCCTGAGTCATCATAATGTTCTAATGATAGATCAAACTGAGTCGCTTTATATGGCTGTAAATAAGGATTGCCACCAGTTTGTGCAAAATCACCAGCACGTACATCAGAGTATGCACGGTCAACACCTATATCTTCAATGGCAGGCCGGGTGATCACTTTGGCCGCGGCACCTTTTAAATAAAATCCGTTTTCAAAATCTAAATTAACATTCACACTAGGCAACAGCTCGTTATAATCTGTGCCTTCATTTATCGCGAGCGGGTCAGTATATTCAATCGATAATAAAACGCCGTCAGAAGATGTGCCATTGCTGTAATCTCGCTCAATCGATATGCGTTCTTTACGATAACCAAAAGATTCAGTTTCGGTTGAGACATAGCGTAAACCAAAATTACCCGACCATAAAAAGTGATCGTATTCACCATCAAAGTTCGCTTGCCCGTATACGGCAAAAGTTTCTTCTGTATTGCGAACAGATTCAGATGGTTTAGGTAGCTCAACCGCCCAATCAGGTTCCTTGCGGAGATCGCCAATTGCTTCGATATAACCAGGTAAATCTGTGATTAGCACAAAATCTCGCGGAAAGTCACCGGGTTCGTCGGCTAAAAAGTCCGCGTCGCTATTAATGGCAAAAAAGTCATCTGCTAAATCTAATGAGGTACCACAGATATTTACCTGCTCATCTTCTGGTAAATCTTCGTTATAGCAGTTGTACGGGTTATTAAATACTTGTTTGGATTTTTCCCGATCGGTATAGGCAAAACCCATATCGATTGAGCGTAAAAATTCATGTTCTATTTCATAACTCGCATCAAATTTAAATTCGATCACTTCATCTTCTAAGTTACGATAGTCAGTATCATTCCAGTGAGCACGGATGGCGGCTGGATCACTGGTATCTACGGTTGAGTCAATCGTAATAATGTCGCCGCCACGGCTGTCAAACTTGATATAGTCCTGCCCTTCGATCAAACCGAGTTCTTGATTCGGCTGATAACCTGGGTCACCAGGTTTTACACTCTGGTCAACATCTGGGTTAACAAAATGTGGTACAAACTGATTATTTTGTGGGGTGGCTTCGGCTTTTGAGTAAGCTAAATCGACATTAAATTTCCAATTATCAACATAAAGCTCTGTATTCCAGCCGGCCGCTAAAGTATCTGAAGATTCACCGACCACTTTAAATAAACCATCAATTGGGCTGGCCGCTTTAGTGGCGGCTAACGCAGTGCCATTTTCTGAAACAATAACATCTTGCCAGCCTGCATATTGCAGTGGAACTTGAATACCATTGCTTAGCGCTTCGCGGCTAAAGTCGGAATACAGTAGGTCAAACGTATGGGTTAAATCTTCTGTTGGCGCCCATTGTAAGGTGGTATTAAAACTCGTACGTTCTCGTTCTTCAGTATCCGAGCTGTAATAAGCGCGTCCAGGATACCAAATTTTACCGCTGGTAATGGCGTTTCCGTTGGTATCTGTGATGGGGCCCGGTGCCCACTCGGTATTGGCGGCATCAAAAGTTTCCCAAAAGTTACTGCCAGCGCTATCAATGCGGTTAGTCACAGATAAATGTGATAAGCCGACTAAAACACCAAAGGTATTATTTAAAAATGTATTGCTGACGATACCGCTGAATTTAGGATCATATTCTTCGGCTAAATCGTTATATCGCACGTGCACTGAACCTGCTGCTTGTAAACCAGGTGTTCTTAATGGTTTAGCTGTGGTCACGTTAACATAGGCACCTAAACTGCCTTCTGCAATATTGGCACGTGAGGCTTTGATGACATCTGCACCTGAAATTAACTCAGACGGCAAGACCTGAAAATCAAATTCGCGGCCACGATCTGTGGTTGCTATGGTTCTGTGGTTTATTTTTACCGCATTAAATTTAGGGCCAAAACCACGCACAGTGACTTTTGCGCCTTCGCCATTAGTACGCGAAATAGAAACACCAGTAATACGCTGTAATGACTCTGCAACATTCTGGTCGGGGAATTTACCAATGTCTTCGGCCACTATGCTGTCTTGAATGGAAGGTGCATTTTTTTTAATGTCCATTGACTCGGTTAAACTACTGCGGATCCCGCTCACTTTAATTACTTCTGGTTCTTTTTCGGCGGCGTGGCTGTTTAATGCTGTTATTACGGCCAGGGTGACCGGTAGGATAGAGTGCTTAAGTTTCATTTTTTCTCCATTTTTATATGAACAACTATACTCATATATAAACCTACACCGAATGAAAAATAAAATAAAACACTTTGTTAACTAAAAATAGTAAATACTTGACATTTTTTAACCTTTTTTGGGAATGGTCAACGAGCCACTAAACTTGGTCTCAAGGCCGTTTGGGTAAATGCAATATTATCTTTGCCATTTGTGTTATATGATCTTGATAAAACAAACAATGGGATAAATTAGGTGACACAAAAGGCGACCGAAAATAAATATGCAGTTCCCGCATTAGACAAAGGGTTAGATATTTTAGAATATTTAACAACGCAAGAAATACCTAAATCGCAAACTGAAATTGCACATGGTTTAGGCCGTAAACCCAACGAAATATACCGCGTACTGGTTGGTTTAGAGGCACGAGGATATTTAATTCGTGACGAATTGAGTGGCCGTTTTAGCTTAAGTTTAAAATTGTATAACCTATCGCGATCGATCTCGCCAATTGACCGTCTTAGACAAACAGCATTGCCTCACATGGAAGATCTAGCGGTGCGTATTGGCCAGTCTTGTCATTTAAGTATGTTGTATCAGAGCCAGACTATGGTGATCATTCAAGCCCGTAGTCAGGTGCCTGTGTCGATAAACATTGCTGAAGGCTCAGTATTTTCAACATTGCAGACCACCTCAGGTCTGGTGTTATTAGCAAATAGCAATGATGAAGTTAGAGAGATGATTTTGCAGCGTGAAAAATCATTTCAGCGTCAAAACAAACAAAAAAAACAAGCCCTTTATCAGCAATTAGAAAACATTAGAGCAGACGGTTTTTTGCTTGCCGACAACCAAACCACTGAAGGCGTTTGTGATTTAGCCGCGCTCATAGGCCAACCGGAAGGTAAGGTGGTGGCGTCACTGGCAGTCTCTAGCTTAAAAAGCCGTGTTAGCTCCACCTCTCTGCAAGATAAAATGATAAAAGAAGTTAAAAAAACCGCGCAAAAAATTGCTCAGCAACTCGGTTGTTAGTTTTATGCATACGTATGCATATTCAGAAAATCAATTTTAATAGAATTTTAAGTTATTGAATCTTAATAAATTAATTGAAATGTGAAATATATGCATCGGATGAATACGTATGCATAAACATACCCAAATGTGAACTTTATGTTTATTCTCTAAGAACATTAATTTAACAAACGTTATTTATGTTCTATGGGGAGAACTTATGTTCCATGTTAAACCAAAAGCGCTTACATTAGCTCTAGCCACCGCAGGACTCTGGTCTGGGTCTATTTATGCGCAACAAGCAAATGGTCAAACCGAACAAGACGCTATCGCTGAGCAGGACAGTGACATTGAAGTTATTTCAGTGACGGGTTTTAGGCGCAGCTTAATCGACTCGATTAATACTAAACGTTTTTCTGATACGGTATCTGAACAGTTATCAGCAGATGATTTAGGCGCACTGCCAGACGTTTCTATGGCTGATGCGTTAACCCGTTTGCCGGGTGTGTCTGCGGTTAGAACTGGTGGGCAAGCGGCCGAGATCAATATTCGAGGTATGTCGGGTGGTTTTGTTTTTTCTACTTTAAATGGGCGTGAACAGGTTTCTACAAAAGGCGAGCGAAGCATAGAGTACGACCAATACCCATCTGAACTGATTTCGTCCGCTGCCGTGTATAAATCGCCTAAAGTCTCTCATATTGAAGGCGGTGTGGCTGGTACGGTTGAGCTTAAAACGGCCAGCCCCTTAGCCATTAGTGAAGACTATAAAATAAATTTAAACGCGCGCGGTATGTATAACGATAGGGCTTCGTCAGTTGCCGACGCAAACGAGTATGGCTATCGTTTAAGTGGCTCATACCAAGCGAAGTTTTTGCAAGATACGTTAGGCGTTGCCGTCGGCTACTCGCGTTTGTATCAGCCCAGTGTCTCTGAGCAATTTGTTGGTTTGCAATACAATGCAGAAGATACAGATAACCCAGGGTATTATTTTAGCGAAGGCATGGAGCTTCAGCACCGAGGTGGTGAAGAGACGCGCGATGGATACATGTTGGTATTAGAGTATCAACCTCATGACGATGTTAAATTAAAATTTGATGGTTTTTGGTCAAAATTTGATACCGAAGCATTTGCTCGCGGCTACCGTGTAAAATTAGAAGCCAATTCAGCTGCGACCGCAAATTTAACCACAGTGCCATACGGCGACGGTAATTTTTCTTATATTGGCGGTACTTTTAATCGCACAACAAATGGCAATACCCGTGTTGAGATAACCAATGACGATAATACCGACTCAGACAAAGTTCGCAGTGTTGGTCTTAACCTTGATTGGTTGATCACTGATAAATTGTCCGCCAATTTAGATATTTCTAACTCTTATGCGAGCAGCAATTTCCGCAATGGTCTTTTATGGGCGTTAGTGGCCGAAGATGCAAACGCTGATACACCTGTGTTAGATGGCAATGTTTCGATTAATTATCAGTTAAACGGTTTGAACTTGCCAGATTTAGGTTTTAACCAAGCTGATGAGTTTATTGATATTGATAAAGTGATGGTGTCTAAATATGGCATTTATCCTTATGTCAATACCGATGAGTTAGATGCGGTACGGTTAGATTTTAAATACTTATTAGAATCTGACATTTTTTCGTCAATCGAATTTGGTATGCGTCACTCAGATCGTGAATACCGCAATGACAGATCGGTTTATGAATTTGGCGCAGATAACAGCTTTTCGAGTGCTGAGCCACCACTTAAATTAACCGAAGATATGGTTGAAGTAGTTGATTGGAAAGGTGACTTTGACTATTTTCCAAGTTATTTAGCCATTGATATCGATAAAGCGCTGAATGCTTGGTTCCCTGACGGTGTGCCTCAGCCACAGCAAACGTGGGGCTCAGGTGCGCCAGGTGTTGTCAATCCATTAGAAGGTTCAAATAAAGAAACCGCTTGGTCGGTTTTGCAAAGCGGCACTGTGTTTGAAACCGTTTCGGCCGGTTATTTAATGGCCAATATCGACACTTATTTAATGGATATTCCAGTGACGGGTAACCTGGGTGTGCGTGTAGTTAAAAGCAAACAAAGTGCAACCACATTAGAAGATGTTGGTGGCGATCCTTTATTGGGTGCGCAAAATATTAAAGACCAAGCGGGTTACATCAATGAAAATTATGCGCCCGGTATCAAAGGCATAGAATATACAGATTACCTGCCCCAGCTTAACTTAAACTTTCAGTTAACAGATCAAGACCAAGTTCGTTTTGCGGTTGCTGATGTAATGTCACGTCCACCGATTCATAGGTTATCTTCTAACACCAGTTATACCATAGGTGACGATGGTTTGATTTCGGCCACCAGTACCAATAGCCCAGATTTAAAACCTTTTTATGCAACCCAGTATGACTTGTCATACGAGCGCTATTTTAACGAAACAGATGGCGCTTTAGTGGTGGCTTTATTTATGAAGGATAT
Organism: Gayadomonas joobiniege G7; assembly: GCF_000300815.1. Lineage (GTDB taxonomy): Bacteria > Pseudomonadota > Gammaproteobacteria > Enterobacterales > Alteromonadaceae > Catenovulum > Catenovulum joobiniege. The sequence goes on from NZ_AMRX01000008.1 coordinate 267,440, forward strand.
TGATTCAACGGGTATCACCACAATCACCATCCCTGAATATGACTTTGCTGGCAATGGCTTTAATGTGCCTGAGTATGTAGAAAACGACGATGGTGTCCGTTTTGCCACGCGCAACGGTGATTATAGCGTTGCCTTTAATGATCAAAATGGCGGGTATGTGCGTGGTTTAGAGTTTGCGTATACCCAGGTCTTTTCTATGTTGCCGCAGCCGTTTGATGGTTTAGGTTTAAGTTTTAGTTACTCGTATACCGAAAGTGAAATAGAAAAAGACGTTTCTTTGGGCTCAGAGACCATCAATATTCCATTGGAAGGTTTATCAAAAAATGTCAGTACCACCACTTTATTTTACGAATACCAAGGATTTGATACACGTTTAAGTGTTCGTTCGCGAGACAAGTTTGTATCAGATCAAGTGGCGGTAGAAGCCCAAACCGTATTTTTTGATGGCGAAACCGTGGTTGACTATCAAGCCTCTTACAAATTTGACGAACAGTTGTCGGTGTTGTTTCAGGCCAACAACCTGACCGATGCACCTACGCGCAGTTACTTTGGCATAGAAGAAAAAACAGGCACGCTGCAATATTTTGGCCGCCAGTTTTATCTTGGTGTGAACTATTCAATGTAAGCGAAATTGTGACAATTATTCAGGAAAACTATTATGAAATTTAATCATCCATTTAATTTATTGCCATTGGCGACCCTGATCAGTCTGTCACTGGCCGGTTGTGGTGGCGCAGGTAATGATACTGAAAGTGGCCAAGTACTGCTGAGCTGCGAAAACCCGCAAGTTCCAAATGCTGCTGGCGATGCTTGTGTGGATCCCGAACCTATTTTTTGTCCAGTGCCTACAGTGCCAGACGAAAAAAATGAAAGCTGTGTGGCTGGGGTTGATCCAACAGCACCGGATCCGGTTTATTTTCCAAAAGACAATGAAGCTGTGCTCTATTTTAATAAAGCCGATGGTGAGTACGAAGGCTATCGTCTACACACTTGGAATAATGATGCATGCGACAGCTATGCGCCAAGCGCAATTGCCGCCTCTTGGGACAATGGTTTAGTTCATACAGACGTAGATCCAAATTATGGTGCTTATTGGGTGCTGCAATTAAAAGAAGGTTTCGGCGATTGTGGTAACTTTATTATTCACGTTGGCACCGACGATGCAGGCAAAGAAATGGGCGGTTCTGACTTTAAAATGCCGCTAAAACAAGCTGACGACACCTTTGCTAGAATGAACTTTACCTTTAGTAAAGAAGCCTCAGTGTTTGAATATCCGGTCGTTAGTTTAGGTGAGCGGCCCCTTGCGATTGAAGGTCGCAGTGCTCATATGGTCGATGCGTACACCTTAGTATGGGATACCACAGATGTGGACGTTGCCGAGGTGAAATTACATTCGTCAATGGCAGCAGACATTCAAGTAGACGATGATTCAAATGTGTCTGGCGACACTGTCGCTTTTAGTGCGACCAACTTAACCGCAGAGCAAGCAGATAGATTACCTGCAATTGCAAGTTGGCCTGCATACAGCGCCTCATTAACGGCTGACGAAAGCAAAAAATTATTAAAAGCACAATTGGTGGCCGTTGCGTATAACAGTGACGGTAAACCAGTTAAAGCCTCTTATGTGCAAACAGCTAAAGCTTTGGATGCTCTGTATACCATGGGTGAACAAGACGCTGACGAAGCTGAACTTGGCGTTATTTATGATAACGGCGCTATTATTAGCTCGGTTTGGGCGCCGACTGCACAAAAGGTACGTTTAAAAGTTTATGATGCCGATAAAAGCGAAATTGCGACTCATGATATGGATTATGACGAGGCTACGGGTATATGGCGCTATGAAGGTGACTCAGGTTTAGACCGCAAATTTTATCAATTTGAGGTGACGGTTTATCACCCAGTGAGCGAACAACTCGAAACCTTATTAACATCAGATCCCTATTCAGTGAGTTTGTCGACCAATGGCGAATATTCGCAATTTGTTAATTTAGACGACGCCGATTTAAAACCAGTTGATTGGGATAGCCACAGCATTCCAACGATCACAAACATCGAAGATGCGGTTTTATTAGAAGGTCACATTAGAGACTTTAGTATTTTAGATACCACAGTCAGTGAGAAAAACAGAGGAAAATACCTAGCTTTTACCGAAACTGACTCAAATGCAGTACAGTATTTAAAACGCTTGCAAAGTGCCGGTGTCACTCATTTTCATATGTTGCCAGCAAATGACATTGCGACCATTGAAGAAAACCCAAGTGACCGTATTGATTTAAACAATACAGTGGCTGAGTTATGTGAAGTTAAATCAGAAAGTAAACTTTGTGGTCAAGGTATAAATGATCAAACTTTGATGCAAGTGCTTGAAGATATAAAATTTTATGAGTTTATTGATGCGCAAGAGTTGATCACCGAAATCCAAAATTTGGATGGCTTTAACTGGGGTTATGACCCTCATCATTTCAACGCGCCAGAAGGTAGTTATGCCAGTGATCCAGATGGTGTTGCGCGGATAAAAGAAATGCGTGAAATGAATAAAGCCTTGCACGAAATGGGCTTAAGAGTGGTATTAGATGTAGTGTACAACCACACCAGTGCCTCGGGTTTATGGGATAACTCAGTTTTTGACAAAGTTGTTCCGGGTTATTACCACAGACTCAATGAAGAAACAGGTGCCGTTTATAATTCAAGCTGCTGTGATAATACGGCTACCGAAAATAAAATGTTTGATAAGTTTATCAAAGACTCTTTGGTGATGTGGGCTGAGCATTATAAGTTTGACTCATTCCGTTTCGACATTATGGGTCATTTACCGGTTGAAACCATTTTAGAAGCGCGTGACTTAGTGGCCGAAATCGATCCGGATACCTATTTTTACGGTGAAGGTTGGAACTTTGGTGATGATGTGCGTAACGATCGCTTATTTACCCAAGCCACTCAACCAAACTTGGCCGGCTCAGAAGTAGGTACTTTTAACGACAGACCGCGAGACCATATCCGCAGCGGTACTTTGTTTAACGAAGATGGCAGCTTAAATTCGCAAGATCAAATCCGATTAGGTTTAGCGGGCACCATTAGCGACTTTTTATTAAAGAGCTATCAAGGGGGTGTGGCCGAAGGCAGTTCATATGGCAATGCCAGCTACGCAAAAGATCCAGCAGACGTCATCAACTATATTTCTAAACATGATAATGAAACTCTTTGGGACCAATTACAGTATGGTTTACCTGCCAGCATGTCGCTGAACGAGCGTGTGCGCGCTCATAGTCAAGCGGCGGCCATCCCGTTATTGAGTCAAGGTATTCCGTTTTTCCAACTAGGGGTCGATCTGCTTCGTTCTAAATCAATGGACAGAGACAGTTATAATTCGGGAGACTGGTTTAACCGAATTGACTTATCGGGCCAGACTCATAACTGGAACATAGGTTTACCTGTCGCAGAAAAAAATGAAGAAAAATGGCCTGAAATTCTCAAACTGTCAGTCGCAGTGGATGCCGCAGGCGTCAATGAGTTGATGCATAGTCAAGCTGTGTTCGAAGAGTTTTTAAGGATCCGTCAGGATAGCCCTTTATTCCGGTTAACCACCGCCAATGACATTATTAACCGAGTTGGTTTTCATAATATTGGTGAGCGGCAGCAACAAGGTGTGATTGTCATGAGTATTGACGATGGTTTAGGTCTTGCCGACTTAGATCCTAAGTATGACGCTATTCTTGTTATGATTAATGCCACTGATGAAAGCCAGACTCAAACCGTACCGACTGCGGCAGGTTTTGAATTGCATCCAATTTTGCAAAATTCTTATGACCTAGACGTACAAGGTGCCACCTTTGTTGAGGGCGACGCCGAAGGCAGCTTTACAGTGCCCCCACTGACCACTGCTGTTTTTGTTAAAAATCAAGCAGATACTCAAGGTGCTGGTTTGTCAGCGGATGCCACTCAAGGTGCGCCTGATGTTGTGCCTTATGGTGATACCAAGGTGTATTTGCGTGGTGATATGAACGGCTGGAGCACTGAAATGCCATTAAATTACATAGGTGGCGGAAAGTACGAGGTACGAGCCGAGTTAATGGCGGCAACCACGTATAACTTTAAATTTGGTTCAGATCCTTGGGATGCAATTAATATAGGCACAACCGAAGGGGGCAGTTTAGCACTGACCGCAGGTATGACAGAAACCTTAGTGTCTGGTGGCAACCCTGGTAACTTAAGTTTTACCCCAGAGCGTGATGGCACCTTTATCTTTACGTTAGATGCTTCAAATAAAGACGCACCTTTAGCCACCATTGTTAATGAAGAACCCTTTGTTGGTGTTGACGTTTATTTGCGCGGCGATATGAACAGCTGGAGCACAGATAACCCTATGGTTTACCAAGGTGGCCGAGTGTACACTGCAAGCATGACTTTAGATGCGGATACTTACAATTTTAAAGTGGCTGATGCCGATTGGGGTGGTCAAGGAGTCAACTTTGGCGCTGAGTCAGCCGATGAAGCCAGTGTTGAACTGGCTACCGTTGAATACCTAACCGCAGGTAGCCAAGATAATTTATCACTTACACTAACCGAAACGACTGAAGTGATCTTTATCTTAGATATGAGCAACCTTGAGCCTAAGCTAAAAGTCTTTAAACAAAACTTTTTTGCAGACACCACTGCCTTGTTGCGTGGAGAGATGAATGGCTGGGGTGACACAGATGCGCTGTCTTATAATAATGATGGTAGCTACTCGATTGATGTTGAATTAGAAGCACGTAGTTATAGCTTTAAAGTAGCGGATGCTGACTGGGGTGGCCAAGGGATTAATTTGGGTGCGACTTCAGCCGACGAGGCAAGCTTAACATTAGGCGAGTCTGCACAAATGTCAGCTGGCAGTCAGGACAATTTCAGCATAGACATACCAGCCGCAGGCATGTATCGCTTTACCGTAACAGGGCCAGATGCAACTCAGCCTAGCCTAACGGTAACAGCGCTTTAACTAACTTAGGTTAATTAGACAGATAAAAATCCGATGATCACAAGTCATCGGATTTTTTTTATTATTAGATGAACGGCAAATGCCAAAATGAGATGATAACTGTGTTGCTAAATAGAAAACTGGCACAAAGCGATGAGTCAGCTTATTATTGAATTCGGGGGAGGTCTCGAAAGGTACATTAACTAAATGGCTGTTACACAGAATCTGTTACAGGCTTCTAACGAGTGTATTGAGATAATACAAATATAAAGGAATTTTAGTTTGAGTCCTAGAGATAACAAAATTGATGTTTTAAAAGGGATGCTCACCCTCGGCATGGTTTTCGCTCACACGATTCAGTTTCTCGATGGTAGCTACAATCCAATTCTCCAAGCTGTTTCTACCTACACTAACCTTGTCTCTTTTTCTGGCTTTTTAGGTTGTTTTGGTTTTGCTTGTTGGATCGCTTACCTATCTAAGCAAAGTATTCCATGGAAAAAGGTTAGCTCTACTGTTGTAAAATGCTATTTTGCGTTTGTTTTATCTGGTATTGCGTTTCGGTATTTCGTCTCAGGTCAAAGCCTTGACTTAGAGGGGATTATGAAAATTGTGGGACTCAGAGATATTCCTGGTTACTCCGAATTTCTTATTGCATTTGCTTTAATTACGGTTGCATCTTGTATTTTTGCGCCTTTGTTAAGGCTTTTAGTTGCTGACATTAGACGAGTGTGTGTTTTTTCACTTGCAATATTAGTATTTGCACAATTTCTGCCTCAAACATTTATTTATGATCCATGGATAGGGCTTTTGTTAGGTGGTTCTGAGTTTTCTTACTTTCCCATTGTTTTATACTCACCAATATTTGTAATTGGCGCTTGGATAGCTCATTCCCAACATAAATATAGTATCATTTCTTTGTCTGCTGCTATTGTTTTGGTGTTGATATTTAGCATGCTTACATTTGCTGAAATTAGTGTTGATCGATTCCCTCCGGATGCTATTTGGCTTATTGCTTCTTCCTCATTAGCATATATTTATTTAGGCCTATCCATATTCATCACAGACAAATGCCCTAGGTGGATAAAGCTCTATCTTAATTCAGTTGGGCAGAATGTGCTTTACTATCTATTATTTTCAAATATCGTATTATTCATATGCTATTACCTTGGTGTGAGAGGTACTTTTACGACTGTTCAGACGTGTGTCGCTTATTTTTGTCTTATGGGCATAATTTATTTTTCCCAGTGGATTAGCGTCGACTTTTCGAGTGCTAACCGGGCCGTTAAATCGAATTTGAAATAGCCTCATCGACTTATTATGTATCTGTAGTTGCTATAGAATGAATGCGTATTAAAAATTCACCATTGGTGATGGCTATGAGGCTGCTAGAATCAGTGAGTGAACAACTTATGCAAGTTTATTTGTCCAAGAAGTTTTGTTTTATTAAACAAATATGACAGAAGGTTTACTTTTAAGATAGGAATAAGTATCATTCGCACATTCTCCCATCAATACGAGCTTGTTATGAAATCATTCAAATTAATCCCCTCTGCATTATTTTTATCGCTGACGTTAAGCTCAGTTTTATTCAGTCAAACTGCGTTAGCGAATGGTGCGATTGGCGATCATGTTAATCACATGCAGGATCATTTAAAAGAATATACAGAAGAAGTGCATTGGTTAGTTAAAAACTTTAATTCTGTTGTTGATAAATACGAGCAGGGTGGTAAAAAAGCGACCGATTCTGATCAACTAATCGAGTTTTGGGAAGAAGTTGATTTTCATTCTGCCATTGAAACTCAGTATGTGCCTATTTATGCCAGTATTTGGCAAGGTATTTACGGCGTAAAACAAAATATAGATAAAGGTGCCTCGATTGATATTGTTCGTCGTGAGCAGGACAAGCTCAATCAAGCCTTGTGGCAGGCATTAGGAGCGGTTAAACTTGCAGCCCAGTATCAGCAGCGCGGTTTAATTAAAAACATTCAAACCACAGAGGTTGAACCAACAACAGCGCCAGAAGTGATAGAAGACATTCAAACTCGTCTAGATCGTGTGGTTGCTAAATACGCAGAGCAGTTAACCGAAGTTGCCGTCACTTTAGTTCATGACACTTATTTGCAACGTTTTGAGGGCATCGAAGGTGCTTTAATTGAGCAAGACGCCAACTTAGTGGAAGATCTTGAAAAAGATTTTAACGTGACTTTACCACAAGCGCTGCAAGGTAAACAAAGTGTCGACCAGGTACGCCAGGTTGTTGCCTCTATGAAACAAAAGTTAAACCGCGCCAAAAAATTGCTGGCCGATGCAGAGGCTAGCAGAAAATCCGTTTTTTAAGGACTTTTTATGCATCGCAGAAGGTTTATCCAAGGGTTAACGGCTGCTGGCGTAGTCGCTAGCCTTCCGGGTTCGTTTAGTGCCGCGTATGCGGCGGTTTCAACGGCCATTTCAGTAGAATCTTTGCCAAAATTAAAAGGCGATTTAACCTTATATTTGGGGCGTGGTGAAGGGGGCTTGTACGAAAACGTACTTGAGGCAATTAAACAGCGCAACCCTCAACTTAATTTAAAAATTCGCCGCGGCGCCACCGCTGCGCTAGCCAATATGCTGATTGCAGAAGCAAAAGCAGGCGTTAAACGGGCTGACTTATTTTGGGCGGTAGATACCGGATCTGTAGGCATGATCACAGATGCAGGCCTAGCTAAAGCATTGCCCGCCGACTTGTCAAAACAACTTAAACCGGGTTTTCAATATCCGGGTTGGTCACCTGTCACTGGACGTATCAGAACACTTCCTTATAACCCGAATCGAGTCAGTTTAAATGAGATCCCAGATGATGTTATGGCACTGGCCGATAGCAAATTGCAAATAGGCTGGGCACCTGCTTACGCGTCATTTCAGTCGTTTGTCACCGCGATGCGCATCTTAGAAGGTGAAAAAGCCACGGCCGACTGGTTAAAAGGGGTAAGTCGTCACGCAAAATCTTATGCTGGCGAATTAGGGGTGGTAATGGGCGTTGAGCGTGGCGAAGTAGATTTAGGGTTTGCTAATCATTATTACACGCTGAGACTAAAAGCGGGTAAACCAGATGCTAACCTAGATTTGGCATTTACTAAAAACGATGCCGGGTGTTTAGTCAATTGCAGTGGTATAGTTGCTCTAACGGAAGGTGACCTAGCCAGCAACTTTATTCGCTATTTATTAACTGAGCAAGTTCAGTCTTATTTGTCGAGTGAAGCTTACGAAATTCCGCTCGTTAACGGGGTTGCTCCGCCGGCTGGATTGGTCCCATTAGCCAGTATCTCACCCCCACAAATGGATCTGCGCAAGTTAGCAGATTTTCGGCCAACCCTTAACCTGATGAGAAAAGTTGGCGTACTGTGACAAATCTGCCTAAATCTTACCCGCTGGCATTGCTCATTGCGCTGCTGGCGCTGTTACCTGTGGTGGTGCTTTTTCAACTTGCGTCAGACAGCGCCGACTTTTTTGATTCACGCAACTTAACCGTATTAGGCAACACCCTAGCCCTGATGGGGTTAACCGTTTTAGGTTCAGTGTTAATCGGTGTGCCACTTGCATTTTTTACTGCGTATGTAAAGTTACCACTGCAGCGGTTGTGGTTGATTTTATTTGCATCCCCGCTCGCGCTGCCCAGTTATGTGGGGGCTTTTACTTTATATTTTTCATTTGGCCGGGGCGGTGAAATAGAAAACCTGCTAGGCTTTAGCCCACCGCCAGTCAGTGGTTTATGGGGCACGGCTTTGGTCATGTCTTTGTATACTTATCCATTTGTCATGATGACAACCCGAGCAGCGTTGCTCAGTCAGGATGCAAGTCTTATTAATGCCGCGCGAACATTGGGTTTATCTTTAACGCAAAGTATTTGGCGTATTGTCCTGCCAAGACTTTTTAATAGTGTGGCGGCTGGCGCTTTGCTGGCTGCGCTGTATGCCTTGTCAGATTTTGGCACACCCGCTATTTTGGGGTTAGATACTTTCACACGGGTAATTTTTGTTGAATATAACGCCTTTGGACTCAGTCAGGCAGCTATGCTTTCTTTACAGCTTATGCTCGTTGTTGTACTGGTTTTATATTTAGAGTCTCAAGTTAAAGCGACCAGAGAAAGGCCTGGTAAACACCTTAATTTTTGGCCGGCGCACTGGCAATCTGCCTTAATGGTACTCGCCGGGCTGATACCTTTTGTGATTTCTGTGGTATTGCCATTAGTCATATTTATGATTTGGCTGTTACGAGAGGGCAGTAGTGGGTTTGAGTGGTCGTTTGCGTGGAATTCTGCATACGCTTCTTTTATTGCGGCATTGGTGGCTATTGTTGCAGCTATGCCAGTGGCTTATGCGGCAATTGCCGGTAAAGCTGGGCGGTTGATGGAAAGGGTAACCTATTTTGGTTTTGGTGTGCCTGGCATAGTTATGGGCACAGCTTTGGTGTATTTAGGTTTACAGTTGCCTTTTTTATATCAAACACTGACATTGCTTGTGATTGCTTATGTCCTTCGGTTTTTGCCGTTAGCAGTGGGTAGTATCCGAACCACCACAGAAAACCTTGATGCCAGTTTAGTTAAAGCTGCCCGTGTATTGGGGGCGTCCCCGCGTGAAGCATTTATGAGAGTCACTTTGCCGTTAACCCTAAGGGGAATGATAGCGGGCGCGGCATTGGTTTTTTTAGAAGCCATGCGGGAGTTGCCAGCGACTTTGATGTTAGGTCCAACAGGGTTTGAAACTTTAGCTACTTATTTGTGGCGGGTTTACGAAGCGGGTTATTTTGGACGCGCAGCACTACCTGGTTTGATGTTGGTTTTAATTTCGGGTTTAGGCCTTATATTAATGCTTAGCGGCGAGCGACGTGCCGAATTTTCCGTAACAGAGGACAACAAGCAATAATGCTAAAAGTAACAAATTTAACCGTTAGCTATGGGCAAACAAAAGTTGTTGATCGATTAAATTTAGCGCTCGATGATGACGAAATTCTAATGCTTGTTGGCCCAACAGGGTGCGGAAAAACAACCATTTTACAAGCGTTGGCGGGTTTGATCCCCATTTCTGACGGCGAAATCAGTTTACCGGGATGGACAGCAACCGCGAAAAAAACGGTTGCGCCGGAAAAACGTAATGTGGGCATGGTGTTTCAAGACTTTGCGCTGTTTCCACATTTGACCGTACAGGAAAACGTTTGTTTTAAACTTAAAGATAATAAACTAGCCGACCACTGGATTAACTTATTAGGTTTAGATGCATTTAGAGACGCCAAGCCGGGTCGTTTATCGGGTGGCCAAAAGCAGCGGGTTGCACTGGCTCGTACGCTGGCGCACGAACCCTCGTTTGTCCTGTTGGACGAACCGCTGTCTAATTTAGATGCAGCGCTTAAAGACAGTTTGCGCTGGGAAATCCGACAAGCACTCAAAGAAGCTAAAGTTCCCGCAATTTGGGTGACGCATGATCAAGACGAAGCTTTATCTGTCGGTGACAGAGTCGGCATTTTAAACAAAGGCCGCCTAGAACAACTGGCCTCACCTGAGATCTGTTTTGACCAACCGGCCAGCCGTTTTGTGGCAAGGTTTTTGGGCGAAGCGTCATTTTTACCAGCCAAGATTGTGGGAAATTGTGCCCAAACCGAGCTGGGATCTGCCCCCGTGCGTGCGCAAGCCGATTTAGCCCAGTGTGATCTGTTAATTCGTCCCGATGATTTATCTTTGCAGGCCGTGAGCTCGGGTGGTAACGGGCAAGTTGATTGGCAGCGCTTTGAAGGTGAATCTCGCTTGTACGCAGTGACACTCGATGGAGGCGTGCAAGTTAAAGTACGTAGCAGCCACGAAAACTCAATTAAAATAGGTGAGCGAGTGGCGGTTGTTGTGGCTACGACTCACCCACTGGCCGTGTTTGTTTAAAGGATAAGCTGCCTTCAGGATGGGTGGGCTATTGAGGTGGCACTCTCTTTGCCAACTCAATTAGCCTGTTTATATTTAGCAATAGCGAGTGCACTGGCAATCAGGGCTGCGCCCACAGCTAAACGAGTTAGTTGTTCGGGTGTGCTATTGTTGGCTTCTCCAAAAATAAAAAGTGATGCAAACATTGCAAGCGGCACAACCGCATTGTTAAAAGTGGCTAACATGGCGACCGAAGTTTTGGTTGCGCCTTTATTCCAAAAAAAGAAACCTAAACCCGATGCGACAATACCTAAATAAACCATAGCTAGCCATTGGTTTAGATTGGCCTCAAGAGGTATTGGCGAACGTTCACTTATTAACAAAGTCGCTATCGATGTCATAATGGCTGCCCCTAAGTATAAATAGGCAAATAAGTTAACATCTTTAAGATGAGGGCGGGCAAGCTTCCAATCTCGATACCAAACTTGACCCAATGCAAATGCCAAATTGGCGATTTGCATTAATAAAAAGCCGCGCCATAGGTTATCCGCCCCTAAACTTTGTGTTTTGATAACGGCAGCGCCTGCAACTGACAATAATGCAGCTAACAAGGGCCACGCAGACCATTGGCGATGTTTAAGGTTATTGATGATCACCACGTAGATGGGCGTCATAATGCTAAACAGCGCAACCAAGTGTGACGGGATATAGTTAAATGCACTTAGGTAGCAGGTATACATTAGGCCAAACTGCACTGCACCTAATATGATTAATTGTACTTTTTCTAAAGCGCTGGTCGGCGCAAATTTTTGCCAAGGTAAAAACACTAAAAAGGCTAACCACAAACGCGTATCAGCCACTTGCAAAAGGTCTAAGCCTTTTAAAGTGCTGCCGATGATGCCAAAAGAAAAGGCCCAAATTATTGTAGTTAGCGCTAAATATTGCATTTTGTTACCACTGATACGTCAAACTGGCAGTATATTGTTCTCCACGGCCTGGTGTGCCTGGAACTTCCTGGAAGGCTTCGTCCCAAATATTGTCACCAGCTAACGTAAAGTATAAACCGCTGACTTGTGCAACATGGTAGTTGATACTGACATGGGTAAAAAATGCTGTGTCAGGACCACTGCGGAGAGCATTTTCAGTTTGTTGGCGCCACTCGTTGTCTAATTTTACTTCAACTTGTTCGATTGGTTGCCAAATCACACCCAGTGTAACCCGATGATCTGGGTAGTTGAGTGCATAAAAGCTTGCGTCAATCTCTTCGCTGCCATAGTCTTCGGATTTGTGCAGATAGGTATAACTGGCAATGATATCGGCATGTTCAAAGCGCTTTTGTGCCAGTAGTTCGAGGCCTGAAGTATCAATATCTACTGGGTTTGCAAACCGCGCTGAGGTAGATTCAAAATTAAAGGTCCAATCCGTTAAATTATCGTCTTTACGAAAAAAAACGGCACTGTTTAACAACCAGTTTAAGCTTTCTAACGTGAAACCGAGTTCAATATTTTGGCTGCTTTCACGACCCAGTTCGTAGTTACTTCGAAACAAACCACCTGTGTCGCTTCCGCCAATGGCTGTATACCCGGCTACTTGGCTGGCTTCAGCATAGGATAAATACCAAGTATGTGCTGTGCCATCACGATTCTGGGTGCGCCACTGTACGTCGCCAAGGATTGAGAATTCAGATGCGTCTCTGTTGGTATCGTTAAAGGCTGCGCCTAATCTGACTTTAACTTGTTCTAACTGAGCTAACTGAATTTTATATTCAGGTAAAACGCTGAGTTTTAAATAATTGCGCGAGGTAAAGTTATTCTCCAATGAAGTTGACTCAATGCTGTCAGCGATAATTTGACCGGCATAATTAATCGCAACCTGCGAATCAATAGAATGGTGACCAGATACTGCAATCGAGGTGACTTGGGTTTCGTGGAATGATTCAAATACAGCTGGGTTTTCGCGCGAAAAAACATAATGATCTTTATGTTTACGATAATAGGCAGAGATCTCAAAATGGCTATCGTCTGTATAAGTTTGCTGGTGGTTCAGCATCAGCAGATGCGTTTTTAGATCTTCAGTCTCATTTACATTAAAAGGGGTGTACATGTTCGGCCAGCCAAAAAACTTTTCTTGCACACCAACAAAGAGGTCGGTTTGACTGTTTTGACCTAATAACTGAACTCGACCCGCTGCTCTTTTAAAATCGTGATCGCCAAATTCGATTGAGCCATCGCTTTGCGAATGGGATACTTCGCCCTGCAAACCCATTTGCCAGTCATTGTCGTTTTTCAACTCAAATAAGGTGCCAGCTTGTACGCTTTGCAAATTAAACCCATTGTTACCTGCACCTAACGACAATTGGCCGCCGTCTCTTATTTTAGTCCAACCAAAAGCGACTGTACCCACTGAACTGTTAACGCCAAACAAGGCATTGTCTGCGCCAGTGAATATCTGTGCAGAGGTTAACATGCTAGGTGCAATGGGTAGCTCAGAGACATAATGTCCGGTTTGAGGATCTAATAAAGTTGCACTACCCACACTAAAACCGGTATTTTCAAAAATACCACCGCGTATGGTGACATCTGCTTGCGCTTCTGCCATGTTTCTTGACTGAAGGTCAACTCTAGGATCATATTCTAAGTTAGATACGGGGGCATCAAAGGTTCCTACAGGGGTTTGGTTGGCGGTCGCTGATGCTTCTACTGTGATACTTTCAATTTTTTTGTCACTGGTGGTTGCGGCTGCTAAATAAAAACTCGGTATCATATAACCAAGCGCAGGCAAAATAAAAGGCAAAGCTCTTGTCATTCTAATATTCTCTTTTACGTGATTTATCTGTAAAGTGACCTAATTTTGCGCGCTATTGTATCTTAAATCGAAAAAATTGCATGACTAATAAAATACAAACCCTCTATTTTGCAGGTGGCTGCTTATGGGGGGTACAAGAATTTATGAAACACTTGCCAGGTGTGATTAGTACCGAAGCTGGTCGAGCGAATGGCAAAACGAACACCACTAAAGGGCCTTACGATGGTTATGCCGAATGTGTAAAAGTGACTTTTACAACAGAGCAAGTGTCGCTTTATCAGCTGCTTAGTTATTTTTTTGAAATTATCGATCCTTACAGTTTAAACCAGCAAGGTGAAGATATTGGGCCTAAGTACCGCACGGGTATCTACAGCCAAGATCCAGATCATTTGGCGATAGCTAGAGATTTTATTAATGTGCAAAAAGATGCTCCGCGCATTAAGGTCGAGGTTATGCCGCTGAAAAATTATGTTAAAAGTGATGATGAACATCAGGACAGGCTGACTCGTTTTCCAAACGACTATTGCCACATTCCGCAAGCCTTGTTGAACAAATTCAAATAACCCTGTTTGGCCATAAAAACTGTTTGCTAAAGCGATTAAACAGGCGTATACAGCATTTTTAATTCACCGATTTTGGAATACTTCTGTGGACTTGGTTTGGGTTGTACTTCTTATTGGGTTTAGCGCAGTTTTTGCACTTTGTGAAATATCATTAGCGGCAGCTCGCAAAGTTAAATTACAGTCTTTAGTTGAGTTAGGCGATCTTAGAGCGGTTAAGGTTTTAAACTTGCAAGCCAGCGCTCATCAGTTTTTTGCAGCAGTTCAGGTGGTATTAAATGCCCTCGCCATTGTTGCAGGTATGGTCGGGGAGTCTGCTTTTACGCCTTATATTTTTCAGTTTTTGAGTTGGATCATAACTGGTATATCGCATGATATACAGGAATATACTGTGTTGCTTGCTCAAATAGCCTCAGTGTGTTCTTTTTTATTAATTACTGGGCTATTTGTATTGTTTGCTGACCTTTTGCCTAAGCGTATTGCTATGGTGATCCCTGAGACTGTCGCGATACGTTTTATTCATATCATGCTAGCCAGTGTGTGGCTGTTTAAACCTGTGATCTGGTTTTTTAATTTATCAGCAGACTTAATCATTAAGCTTTTTCATCTGCCAACGCAGAGAGACGAACAAGTGACAAGAAATGATGTTGCTGCGGTCATAGAACAAAGTGCCGAGCAGGGGGAGTTATGTCAGCAGGAACAACATTTAATTGGAAATATTTTAGATTTAAACCAGACCTGTATCACTCAAGTGATGCATAACAGAGACACTTTAATATGCTTAAATTCACAACAAACCCAAGCTGATCAAACTGAACTTATCCAAAATAGTCAGGCTAGCCTATTTTTATTAGATGACGGTTCGTTAGACAAGGTCACCGCGTACGTTGAAACCAAACAACTGTTAGATAATTTGCTCGCAGGGCGTCCACTGTTAGATCAAAGTTCAGCACCTTTCAAATCACCCCTTGTTTTGTTAGAGACAATGACGGTCGCGGATGCGTTTACCATGCTTAAAACTAAAAATGTTCAATGTGCATTGGTTATCAACGAGTTTTCCACTGTGCTGGGCATGGTTACTTTGGAGCAAATTTTAAATTTGATTGCATTAAAAGATAGCCAGGGTATTGAGCAAATGTTTGCCCAAAAGGATGTGTATCATTGGTTTGTCCAAGGAGATATGGCGTTAAAAGATTTTCAGCAAACTGTTATTAAATACGAGTTTGAGTCGGTTGAAGCCATTGAAACCCTCGCAGGGTTTGTGATCCACCATTTTAAACACTTTCCTCATCGGGGGGACACACTTGAAATAGAGGGTTTTAAGTTTGTCGTCCGTTCAGTAGAAGGTTTTTCAATCAAAGAAATAGAAGTGATAGGTAAAAGCGAGCGATGAATGAAGATTAATTTAAATCAATGTAACGGTTTGGCGAAACCAGATTTTAAAAAACTAAATACGGTGGGTCACTCGCCCGTTCGTTAAAAAATTTTATGCGGATACGATAATTGAACCTGTTTATATATTAGAGCAATTTTTAATAATTTTTACAGGGACCTGGATATGATAAAGCTGTATGTAGTGATCGCCTTTTCGTTTTTTTTAACCGCGTTTAAGCCCGTGTTGGCGGCGATAAAGATCACTGACGCAAAACGGCAATTGATTGAAGTGAATTTGCCTACCACAATACCAAACCAAGAGGGTATGGTGTTGAGTCAGGAGATTGATTTACCTGACTTCAAACAGGGCGTCTATTACCGCCCTTTTACTCGAGAGGGGCGCGGTTTTATCGCTAGAGGCAACCGAGTCGAAGCAGTGGCGTTTAATAACATCCGTGAGCTAGTTAATTACCAACCGTCGCAGACCCGAGACGCTCATATTAATGTGCAGCAAGGCCAATTCATGTTGCTGGAGTTGCTTGATGGGCGTTATTTGGCGGTGTTACCTATGACCTCGGATAAGGTGTATGGTCAGTTTTTTATTGAACAGAATAAGGTGATAATTAAAACCGGTAACTTCGGCAGCCAAGCCGTGTCAGGTAAGATTCCGTTACTCATTTGGGCGTATGGTGATTCTCCATATGCGGCGACTGAGGCTGTTTGGCAACAAGTTTTTGCGTCTGGATATGTGGCTGCTGAACCACGAGAATTTAAAAACTACCCGCAAGAGCCCTATGGTTATTTAGGTTGGTGTTCATGGGAGCATTATAAAACGAAAATTTCGCAAACCGTGATAACCGATGCATTTAAAACGTTAGAAAAAAGTGATGCACCTTTTCGCTGGGTGATGGTGGATGACGGATATTTAGACCAAAAACGTGGCCAGTTATTAAGTTTTGGGGTTGATAAAAAGAAATTTCCAAACGGTTGGCAACCTATAATGGATTTAAAAAAATCCGAAACCATAAAGTGGGTGGGTATTTGGCGTAATTTTGGCGGTTATATGAATGGGGTTTCACCAGAGCACACAATGCAGGACTTAAAACCCTATTTAACTCCAGTTAAACGAGCAAACACTGTATTACCAGATGGTACCGCAGAAGGGGCAAAAGCCTTTTACGATAAAATGATCGCGGATACCAAAAACAATGGTTTTGATTTTATAAAAGTTGATTTTCACACTCATACGTTTGACTTATATAAAGGCTCGTTAGATCCAGTGGGTGCTATGCGGCAAAATAATGAAGCACTTGAAAATGCAACACATAAAATGAATGTACCGTTATTAAACTGTATTGCTCAACCGAATATCAATTCTTTGCAAACCAAATATAGCGCGTTAACCCGCTCTAGCCCGGATTATAATCAAAAAGATAAAAACAAAAATAAATCAAATACCTATCAAAGTTTTGCCAACCATTTGTGGATGAATCAAACGGTTTGGGGGGATTTAGATATGTTTCATACTCATGACAAAAGGGATGTTCAGCCAATGGCGATTGCACGTGCGATTTCAGGTGGGCCAGTTTATATCTCCGATGAGCCATCAAAAGTTAAATCTGATGTGCTGATTCCATTTGCTTATGAAGACGGTAAGTTATTAAGAACCTCAGCGCCTGCAACCTTATTACCAGAAAGCTTTTTTATTCATCCATTCCGTGACGATAATGTGTTTAGGGTGATAGCGCCTATGAATAATAACGTTGCTGCGATAGCGTTATTTAACTTTGCCGAAAGCGGGAAAACCTTATCGAGCCAATTTAGTGCTAAAGATTACCCGTATGCAGGTGAATTATTAAAACCTAATAATGGACCTTGGTCACTGCCTGATGAGGGCTTATTAGTGTATGACCCACAATCAAAATCAGTTTCTGGGTTAGCTTCAGTTCATAGCACTCAGATTGATAATTTTAGCGCTAAGTTGTTTTTCCTTTATCCTAAAAACAAAGGTTGGGCGGTCATTGGCCGTAGTGATAAATATTTGCCTGGCGCAGCCGTCTCGATAAACGAGATAACACAAAAGAGAATCACTTTTTATTTAGAAGAGTCGGGTCCTTTATTAGTTTGGAGCGAGTCTGGAACGCCAATCATGAACGACGCTAAATTTACCTCCCTAGGTGGTGGTTTATATCAGGCAGAACTGGATATTCGACCTGGTCGTCAATTATTGACGATCACAAGATAAGGTTTTTATCAAATACTCACTGTAATCTTTTTTAAAATACGCTTATATTGAGCGTATTTTAAAACCTGTAAAAGCGCACTTAGATTTGGTTTAAGTTCGCTTTTTTTCATAGAGTTAGCTTATGGCTTTGCCAGTGACTTCAACCGCTGAAAAATTTACCCTGTCTAATAGTCAACTGCATAGGCTGGCTGATGACTTTCATCAACAAATTGAAGCGGGGATGGCCAACCAAGCCAGCCAATTGAAGTGTTTACCCACTCATATAAGTATTGATCCGAGTAGAGGCTATTATGGAAATGCAATGGTACTCGATCTTGGCGGTTCTAATTTACGTGCTGCCAATGTCAAACTTAATGGTTTAGGGTTGGCGATTGAAAAGGACGTTAACGTTAAAATGCCGTGGCAGCGTGGCGTAGCGTTTTGCAAACAAAATTTGTTACAAATTCAAGCGGAAGCTTTGGCTCAAGTTAGTCAGAGATCTTTGCCGGTCGGTTATTGTTTTTCCTTTCCAGCACAGAGCATCGAGCGAGGTGATGCGGTACTAGTAGAGTGGACCAAAGGTATTCATGTCCCTGACATGCAAGGTGAAGCTGTAGGTCAAACATTAACAGAGTTCTTTGCCAAAAAGTATGGTCGCCGTTTGTTAGATGTTGCCGTTATCAACGACACTGTGGCTAGCTTATTAGCCGGTTTAATTGACCAAAAACCGGATGCATACTTTGGTCTAATTGTTGGAACTGGTTGTAATCTTGCCGGTTTGTACCCTGCTTATTTATTTAGCCAATTTCCGCGACAAAAGAAGAATCTCAACTATCTAGCTGTCAATTTAGAATCTGGCAATTTTATTCCAGTTGGGTTAAATGAGTTTGATCGCCAGCTAGATTTAAGCTCTGAAAATACAGGCTTGCAACGATTTGAGAAAGCCACTTCGGGTTTATATTTAGGCCGTTTATACAAATTAGCCTTGCCCAATACTTCTTTTGATCCCTCTTTAGGCGCTTTTGCACTTAATCAATTAATCGACAGTGAAAACGTCAGCAATGACGAAATTTCAGTGGCGGTGAGCATTATGCTGCGCTCTGCACATCTTGTTGCCGGCCAACTGTTAGGCCTTGCTTTGCATTATTCAGCCAGGGTCGAGTCATATGTGTCTCGTATTAAAGTTGTTTGTGAAGGCAGCTTATTTAACTCCAAAAGTGACCGCTTAGGTCCTTACCGACAATTGGTTTTAAATAAGTTAAATCAGCTGTTAAAAGAGCGGCAGTTATCTTCGCTGGAGATAGAGCTTTGTCATATACCACAAGCTAATTATATGGGTGCTGCAGTCGCGGCTATCGCGAACCAGTCAGCCTTAGCCCAGTAATATGATTCTGATTAAGGTTAAATTATTAATGGTGTTAACTAGAGTAAACTTTTAAATTAGATTGGATTATTGTCAACAATATAATGTATAATTAAAATGTTTTTATTGTTAAATCTGTACTTTTAATTAACAATGTTCTTTTTAAGAATAAAAATTATCTTAGACTAACAAGAGATCCAATTATCATGCAGCAAGCTAACCGAAATGCGTTATGTTACGCTTTTATCGTCGCAATAGGCGGTTTTATTTTTGGCCTGGATATTATGTTAATATCCGGTACTTTCCAATACACTACGCTGGAATTTGGTTTAAGCGCCATCGAAAAAGGCAATATTGCTGCCGCACCTAATTATGGTGCTTTAGTTGCTTTGCTGGTCGCAGGTTATTTCTGTGAACGCTTAGGGCGTAAAAAAACGCTCATGATCATAGCGGCACTTTATATTATCTCGGCTGTTGGGTCAGCGTTTGCACCCAGTTATTTAACTTTATTTTTAGCTCGTTTAATTGGCGGGTTAGCGTTTACCTCGCTTAGTTTGGCATCTATGTATATTGGCGAAATTGCACCGCCCCAGATGCGAGGTAAATTGGTTGGTTTAAACCAATTTAATATCGTTATCGGTATTTTAACGGCCACTATTTTAAATTATTTATTAGTCGAATGGGTGAGCGACGGTGGTGTTGCTTGGGCTAGTGCAATAGGCTTAACAGAAGGAAACGTTTGGCGTTGGATGTTAGGGTTAGAAATTATCCCAGCCGTTATTTGGTTTTTGCTGTTACTTAAAATACCAGAGAGTCCACGTTGGTTGATGCTTAATCACAGAGAACATGAAGTACATGCAGTGTTAGAAAAGATCTTGCCGCCAGAACAAGTTAAAGGGCAATATCAGCAAATTAAAGAAAACTTAAAAACCACCGACCATGCATTATCTTATTCAGAGCAAATTAAAATATTGTTTGGTAAAAAAATGCGTTTGGCTTTAGCTATCGGCATGTTTATGGCTGCTGTTCAGGCGCTTTCTGGTATGAATGCAATTTTGTCCTTTATGCCGATGATCTTTCAACAAGTGGGCGGTGGCCAATCGTCTTTTGAACAGTCTATTTGGGTGAGTTTAATTGGTACTTTTTTCACCTTCTTAGCGCTTATTCTAATCGATAGACTGGGACGACGAAAAATCTTATTAGGTGGATTAACTGTATGTGCAGCGGCGCTCGCAACTGTCACTTACGGGTTTTACGATGCGACTTATGTGATAAGTGCTGAATCCGCCGCGCAGTTTGCTAGCCAAGTAGACAATGTAAATTTAACCAGTTTGGTCGGCACTGTATATCAAACAGACATTGCGTTTAAAAACGCTGTGGTTGGGGCCATTGGTCAAGATGCTTTTGTTGCTATCGAATCTGATCTTTTAGTGGCTGCGACACAAATTCAGGGGATGTTGGTTCTTGCAGGTATCATCACCTTTGTGTGTTCGTATAATTTTTCACTTGGGCCAATTTTATGGATTTTGTTTTCTGAAATTTTTCCAACCAAAGTACGTGCTATTGCGATTACCTCGAGCGCCCTTATCGCAACCATCTTTGGCGGTATATTAGTCCCGACATTATTCCCTTGGCAGCTTGAAAACTTTGGGGCGGCTTATACCTTTTTAGCGTATGCAGGCTTTTGTATTCTTGGTTTTATCGTAATGGCAAAAATAATGCCTGAAACTAAAGGTAAAACTATTGAAGAAATTGAAAGTATGATGGGGCATAAGTAATAAAATAAAGTTTAATTTTCTTGACTAGCCTTCACTGACTGCTATCTTAAAATAGCAAAAAGTGAGGCTTTCAATGAAAAAAGCACAAATTCCCCAAAATGAATTAAAGCGGCTAGAAGCCTTGCGGGCCCTAAAAATTTTAGATACCGCGAAAGAAGAAAGATTTGATCGCATTACTCGGTTGGCGTCTCGTATTTTTCAGGTACCAGTTGCGATCGTTTCTTTAGTTGATGAAAACCGAGTCTGGTGCAAATCGACACATGGCCTCTCGTTAAATGAAGTGCCTAGAGATATGTCGTTTTGCGGCCATGCCATCAACTACAATAATTTTTTTATAGTGCATGATACCCATCTTGATGATAGATTCCATGACCACCCGTTTGTAATAAATCCACCCAATATTCGTTTTTATGCAGCCAGCCCTATTACAGTCAATTTTGATTTACGCTTGGGCACACTCTGTTTATTAGACTACAAACCACGCGTTTTTAATGACGAAGAAAAAATTATCTTACAAGATTTAACGCGTTTAGCTGAAAATGAAATTAGTGCATTACAGCACTCAACGTTATATGAACTTACTCAGATCTCCGACCGTCGAGGTTTTAATTTATTGGCGCCGTATGCGCTATCATGGTGTAAGCGCGAAGCATTACCGGCCTGTATAGTGGTGTTTGACTTAGACAATTTTAAATCAATCAATGATACTTTTGGGCATTTAGAAGGAGATAAAGCGCTTATCGTATTTTCGAGCATTTTACGCCGTGTATTGAGAAATTCGGATGTTTTTGCGCGCATAGGCGGGGATGAGTTTGTTGCCATATTGACTGATACCCAATGCATTGACGTACAACTTGTAATGACAAGATTACGTGCGCATATTATAGAATTTAATCAGCGGAATCCAAACAACTATCAGCTTAGTTTTAGTTATGGATGCCACGACCTGACAGCCGAGCAAACAATTAATTTATCTGACAGTTTAGCTGCAGCAGATCGCCAAATGTATAAAAATAAAGCCGCCAAAAAGCGGCTTTATTAATTTATTGATCACTTATCAAAAGAATTATTTTTGGATAAATGCTAATTCAGCATCTTGTTTTAAAACCGCCCACCAGCGGTTTCCAAATTGTTGATCATAACCCACTAAAGCCTGATCCGCACAGGCCGAATCTCGGCTCGGTTCATTTTCAATAAAGTCTGAGTTCCAACTTGCGTTTAAGATACAAGCTTCTTCTGCAAGCGCTGCCCAGCCGTTGTCCGTTTTTATAGCAAGCTGCACATCTGCTGCATTGATGTTTTCGGGCAGAGTGATTTCAACTGCGTACGGGTCTGCTGGCGCATTGCGAATGTCCCATTCTTGCGTTGCATAAGCTGGCAGGATGACTGCCGATTTGGCACCGCCGTCAGTTTGTGAACCTGCTAATCCAGTTGATGTTGTAATGTCTTTTTCAACACCATAATCATCTTGGTAAATACCAGTCTGGTTTTGGAGCC
The DNA here is from genome assembly GCF_000300815.1 of Gayadomonas joobiniege G7. Classification (GTDB taxonomy): domain Bacteria; phylum Pseudomonadota; class Gammaproteobacteria; order Enterobacterales; family Alteromonadaceae; genus Catenovulum; species Catenovulum joobiniege. The sequence goes on from NZ_AMRX01000008.1 coordinate 289,879, forward strand.
CACTAATTATAAGAATATCACTGACTGTTTGCTCACTCGCGGGCAACCAACTGAGTGTGACATGTTCTTTTAAATCCATAGTGGTTTCAGGAAAGATCATTTCATCGGCATCATAGTCTGGGATCACTCGATTTGGACCATTTAAATTAGGTGTCCAATTTTCGTGATACTGAAAGAGCCATTGATACGCTAACCGAACCAAGTCATTCATGGTCTCAGCGCGCGTAAAACCTGGGGTATAACTCATATCTCTGGTTCGTGAGTCGGTTCGGTTAAAAGTATTGTTAAAACCGCCAGCTAAACGTGCAAAAGTCCCATCGGTAGCATAACATTCGTTCGTCACGTATTCAGGTTGCAAAACCATAACTGGGCGAGTGTCGGGTAAAATAGAGTTAGCATAAAAAACAGATTCGCAGCGATTCGTACTGCGAGAAAATTTATCTAGCAGTTTCCAATCTGCATCAAAAGACTCACTGGCATCATTCGAGTGTGCATTATGATTTGCAAAATAAGATACATAATCCACACGTGTTCCGTTAAAAGTCAATATTGATGAGTTCACATCATACCCAGGATCTGAACTTTGATCTGTTTGGTTTTTTTGCGACACAATCATTTGCACCAAATCACGTTCACCGTATCTGAATTCGTAACCTTTATAGGAGGCATTACCCGCCATAATTTGAGTATAAACATCCATTCGGTAATTGCCGCCGCTTGGGGTTGCAGATGAAGGGTAGGTGGTTAGCGCAGTTTTGGCACTAATCAGTGATCTTTGATATTGGTGTTCATGCCCTTGCACATAAATAACATCATGATCGGCGAATAATTCACGGATTTTAGGCTGTACAGAATACACCCAATCATCCCCTTTGGTGCCATCAACAATTTGCTCTCGTGTTTGGCCGTATTTTGCGCCGATTAAACCATCATGGCTCGCCACTACAATATGATCGACCTGGTCTGCTTTATCTTCAATGGTGGTTTTAATCCATTCAAAAGCGATTGGCAAGTTATAATATGCAAGTCCAATAACCAAAACATTTTCACGGATCACATAATAGTTAACCCATTCGTAACCAGGCATGTGCACGGCATCCTCTGGGATGAAGTGTTTCATGTGATTGATCCAGTTGACAGTATATGCATAACTCGTTTCATGGTTACCCATAACAGGTAAAAACTCAATGCCTTGATCAGCATATTGTTCAGCGACCGAGCGCCATTCGTTAAATTCAATTTCCGAACCGCCATCGGTTAAATCGCCCAACGCAATAACCATATCCACGTCCATAGCGCTTTGCTGTTTTAACAGCTCTGACATAGGGTGCATCGCCACGTGGGCTTGACCTTGAGCATCTGATCCGCCTTGCGTATCAGGTAGTAGACCAATTTTAAACTCAGCAGATTTCGGGTGCTCAGGCATCGTATCTGGCACCTCTGTTCCTGTACCCGTGTCCGTCTCTGTCTCTTCTGTGTTTGTTTCATCGTTGGAGTTCAAGTCGATTGAACAGGCTGTGGTTAGCATTAAACTTGCCGCCAGCAAGAGCGAATTTTTAATATCAGTCATATCTCTTCCTTAGTTATTGTATTTTTAGATCGCTTATTGTGACTTGTACCCCTTGACCAAAATCCCACCAATAAGCGCTGATAATTTAAACGTTAAAATGTTTCGTTCTTGGGTCGATTAGATGACGTTTCAAATTTGAAGTATTGTGATTAGTTAAATGTTTAGTTAAGATTGAGTTAACTAATTTATTGAGGATCAATGATGCAACTTTCAAAGTTAATAACCGGGGCGGGGCTCAGCTTGTTTTTAAGCTTTACTGCCGCAGCGGAAACCCTATCGGATAGTCTAGATAATTGGAAAAATGTTTATCCTTATGGAGAAGTTAAAAAATCCGGTGAAAGCCTTGCGCTGATCTCTACAGGCAACTGGTTTTTATTAAGCAAAGCTCGCTATAGCGACTTTATCCTTGAAGCAGACGTGAAAATGCCAGCGGTAGACAAAGAGTATTCTAACAGTGGTATTATTTTTCGAGCCCAAGTTGGTACGAAAAAAGATGGTACTCAGTATGCTTATGGATACCAAGCCGAAGTTGACCCAAGCGATCGCAAATGGAGTGGCGGTCTGTACGAGCAGGGAACCGCTCGACAGTGGTTATTTCCGCAACATAAAACACGCTCTAAACCGGGTGAAAAATTTAAGAAGAACTTGTCACCTGAATGGACAGATAAAAAAGCCAACGCTTATAAACACACCCAATGGAATCACTACAAAATTAAAGCCCAAGGTGAGCATATTCAAATTTGGGTAAACGATGTGTTAACCGTTGACGTAATTGATAGCAATCTAAGCGAGGGTCATGTTGGTATTCAGCATCATGGCAGCGCCAAATTTAAAAATCATGGTGATAGAACTAATACAGTATTGTTTAAAAATATTCAAATTACTCCACTTTAAGTTGAAGACTATGACAAAAGATTTCAGTCGAGCTATTTTTACTGGCTATTTGTTAGTACAAATGGCCACCTTTTCTCAATCGGCATTTTCGCAAATTGCGCAAGTAACTGATCTTAAAGATAATGAAAACTCGCAGCCAGAAGTCCGAAAAATGAAAGGCGATCGCGACGGTCATGTGATGCAGGACGTGATCCCAAAAAATGAGATCCCACCTGCCCCTATTTTATCAGTCGAAGCGTCATTAAAAGCTATGCAGGTAGCGGATGGTTTTGTGGTTGAGCCTGTGGTTTCTGAGCCTAATGTTTTTAACCCAGTTGCAATGGCATTTGATGGCAATGGTCGTATCTGGGTGGCAGAAATGACGCGTTACATGCCCAATATCTATGGAGATGGCGAAAACGTGCCCGAAGGCAACATTGTGATGTTGGAAGATCAAAATAATGATGGCAAGGTGGACAAACGTACTGTGCTTATCTCTGATGCGATATTGCCAAGGACCATAAGTTTAGTTAAAGGTGGCATATTGTACGCTGACCATACGCAACTATTTTTTGCCCGAATTGAGCAAAAAAAAGGTGAGGTCATTATGGTGAAGCGAGATGTGGTTGACCCAGAATATGCTCTAGGTGGCAGTCTTGAGCATAAACCTAATACCATGTTGTACAACTTAGACAATTGGTACTACAACGCAAAAAGCTATAAAAAATATCAGGTATTGCCGCTCGCCGCTGAGCTACCCAATGGTGCGACAGAAATTTATCGTAATGATTTATGGAAAATGGTTAAAGCCGATACGGATTATCGTGGTCAGTGGGGCGTAACCCATGACGACTTTGGGCGTTTATATCATAATGGTAATAGCTCACCGATTCAGGGGGAATATCTGCTTCCTGGCACATTACGACAAAATCCTGGTTTTTGGCCAAAAAACCAAGCTGATCGCATAGGTCCTGCTAACATTTATCCTGCTCGTATGAACCCAGGTGTTAACCGAGGTTATTTAGACGGATTTTTAATAGAAGAGGGCGAAAACAGAGGTAAACTTAAAGGCTTTACTGCGGCCAGTGGTAGCTTGATTTACCGTGGTGATAATTACCCCACGCGTTTTTACGGTATGGGCTTAACACCAGGGCCAGCTGCTAATTTAATTTCAGCTCGTTATGTTTCACAAGGTCACGGTAAGATGCAGGGGGAGTTGATTTACCCAGGACACGAATGGTTAGCTTCAACCGATGAGCGGTTTCGTCCAGTCAACATGTATACAGCACCGGACGGCACTATCTACTTTTTAGACATGTATCATGGCATTTTGCAGCACAAAGAGTTTTTAACGACTTATTTGAGTGAGCAAATTAAAGCGCGTGAATTAGATAAAAATAACAATACAATGGGCCGAATTTATCGAGTTCGTTGGGCTGACAAGCCACGTGGTGAACAACCTAAGATGATTGGCAAAAACGCTCGCGAGTTAGTGCCTTATTTAAGCCATGCAAATGGTTGGTGGCGTGATACAGCGCGACGTTTAATTATTCAAAGTCAGCCAGATAAGTCTATTGTAACACCGATCAAAGCAGCGCTAAATAATGCAATAAAAAGCGATAATTTTCCTGTCGCAGCCAATTTATTATGGACGCTACATGCATTAAATGGTTTAGATTTAAATACGTTAAAAACTGCACTGACGGATTCAAACCTGCAAATTGCAGCCACTGCGGTTGCAGTTTCAGATGCTATCCCTGAATCGGAGCAAAATCAGCTTATTGTTTTGCTTAAAAATTTAATTTCAAAAGATTATGACTTGGCATTACAAGCCGCCGCAGTTTCCGCGCGCTTAAAGGTTGCAAATGCGATTGAGTTAAACTTAGCTGTGCTTGAGCAGTATTTAGATGAACCTTTAGTTCGCGAAGTGGTTGTTAGTGGGTTAGGCACCCGTAGCAAGGCCTTTATCGAAAAATTGGGCCAGCACCCTGATGCTAAGCTTATGTATATGTTGAACAATTTAGGTAAAAAACCAGCTGATCGTACTAACAGAGCCCAGTTAAGCTCGCTCGGACAAACGTTATATGATGAAGGTAAAACCTTATATTCAGGATCGGCAGCTTGTTTTGGTTGTCACGGTGCAGACGGCAGTGGTATTGATGGTTTAGGGCCTACTTTTTGGCAAAGCGAGTGGGTGATTGACGATAAACAAAAGCTAGCAAAAGTGCTATTACATGGGTTATCTGGCCCTATCTGGGTTAAAAAATCTCGCTGGGAAACCTCAGCTGTGATGCCTGGGCTAGCGGCCAGAACCGATATCAGCGATAGAGACTTAGCGGCAATTGCGACTTATATCCGAAACGCTTGGGGTAATACAGCCGACACCGGTAGCCATGTTGAACCTGAGTTAATAAAAGAAGTACGTAACGCAACCAAAAACCGACAGCAACCCTATAAGCAGGAAGATTTTTAAATCAACTGATTGATGGAATTCTTCAGTGATAGTGCGACGCTCATACGGTTTTTAATCATGCCGGTTATATCATCACAGATAATTATTTCTGTGATGATATATTTTGTTTTAGTGCGCCGGCAAATCAGCCGAGAGTATGCTTATTACCTACTTTTTTTAGCTTGCCTAGCCTATTTTTTGTTTGGCCGTTCACTACAGCATTTTTCAGCGCCTGAGGTATCCGTTTGGCTACTGTATAGCAGAGTGTTTTTATTGTTTTCGCTTGGTATGCCAGCGCTAATAATTGGTGCTAGTTTGCAAGTTGGGTTAAAACGATCTGCTTATCTAATGTACCTGCCTTGGTTAATCGGAAGCTTGTTTGGGGTCTGTTATGTCTATTTTATGGGGGTCTTTCAAGGTGTTTTTGAACCTTTTCTGCTGACGGCTCAGATACCCTTAAAAGCGCATCAGCAGTATGCCCACCTAGCGCAGATTTGGGCTGGTTTTAGCTTGTTATTATTGCCTTGTGTACTGCTAATAATAAAAGCTCAGTATCATCAGATGCAACTTAATCTAAACCCATTTTTAATGGGGGCTTTAAGTTTTGCGCTGTTATTTTTTTTGGGAAGTTCAGGTTATATTGAGTACTGGTTTTATTATACGGGCTCCGTAATCTGTGCGCTATGTTGGGCTTACGCGGTCTTTCAAAATATACGCAATATTAAAGGTAAAGCTGCTCTGCTAAAAGACGAGCTTTTGTTTCAAATTAAATCAAGCCGAGCTGAAAAAAGTGAAGAAATTAGTGATCTACTTGGGCGACTCGAAAAAACATCCGAAGGCGACTTAGAGCTATATAAAATTCGAGTACGTGATATTTTAAATAGACTAACGGACTCAAGCATTGAAGCCGGCGGTGATTCGAGCAGTTTAATATTGCGCCATCAGGTTAAAAACCAGGCCATTGATAGTAGCCAAAATATGGCCGAGTTATCTCGTTTAGTTGCGGAAGAAGCAGCCGAATACTCAGACTTGTTGGCTCAAAGTGCTGACTTACGCATTAAAAAACAGGTTGATGCGGCGAAAACTTATTTGTTCAAAGAGGCGCATAATACAATCGACTTTGACGAGCTCGCAAACCATATTGGCATAAGTAAAGGGCATCTGATGCGGGTATTTAAATCTCACATGGGAGTCACCCTAAATCAATATCTTGCGCAAATTCGCATTGAAAAAGCAAAAGTTTTTTTAAAAACTCATTCAGTAACAGACACAGCGATCGCCGTTGGTTTTAACAATTCTAATTATTTTTCTACTGTTTTCAAAAAACAAGTTGGTTGTACACCAGGCCAGTTTAAAATAAAAATAACCTCTAACACTATGAATTAAATGATATTAGTGTTTGTGTTGTTAATTTGTAGTCAATCTGTTGATATTTTAGAGGTCACTTTTCCCTCAATAATTTAGTGTGTTGGTTAACCTATTAAAAAGTTACGGCACACAAATGAGTCATAAGATTTTTAAATATATTTTATTTTCACTTTGTTTAAGTTCAGCGGTGAGTGCTCATGACGAGATTTTTCATCACCTAACACAAAGCGATCACTGGCCTAAGCTGGCTGATGGCCGGAGTATAATCGGTAACTCACATGGAGGCATTGATGTCGCTAATAATGGACATGTTTTTGTTAGTGTGATTGGTCCTAATGGTGGCATTCAAGTTTACAATGAAAAGGGGGAATATCTAAAAAATGTGCCAAATGCACCAAAAGATATTCATGGTTTTGTGATCCAAGCGGATGCTAGCGGTGAGGAGTTCATCTATGGGGCTGAAATGTCGGGGCATCAGATTTTTAAAATGCGATTGTCCGGTGAACGGGTATTGAATATTGACGCATTAGCACAAATTCCAAAAAAATATCACAAACCTCAGCAAGTCAATAAAAAAGGTTGGACACCACCTCCGTTGCGGTTAACAGCCACAGCGGTTAATCAACATGGTGAGCTTTATGTTGTTGATGGGTATGGGCTTGATTATATTCATAGATTTTCGGCAGATGGCCGCTATTTGAGTACGTTTGCTGGCAAAGATGCGCCGTGGAACTTTAACAACTGCCATAAAATTTATATTGATCCCAGATACCAGCCAAACCGAATTTTGTGCGCTGACCGAGCCAACCATAGACTGGTTCATTTAACTATGGACGGGCAACTGATAGGTAATTACGCCACTCATTTACGCCGACCTAGCGCGATAGATTTTTATCAGGATTATGCCGCCGTCGCCGAAATATCTGGCCGAGTCACTCTATTAGATAAAAAAGGCCAAGTCATACAATATCTAGGGACAAATGATAACCGCGGTGAGACAGATAAAAATAAAACGCCACCAGAAAAATGGCGCCAAGGGGTTTTTACCTCACCGCACGGTATTAGCTTTGACCAACAAGGCAACCTATACATTTCTGAATATAACAAATGGGGTCGCATTTTACGTTTTGACCTTAAGTTAGCGGAGTGATAAATGGGTTGGGTAAAGTTAATTTGTTTATGTAGTTTAATTAGCCAGCTAATGTTAGGTTGCAAGGCTGAACCAGAAGCAGGCACGGAAGCTAAAATTAGCTTTAATAAGGATATTAGGCCTATTTTAACCGAGCACTGTACAGGCTGTCATGGCGGCGTGAGCAAACAAGCCGGTGTGTCATTTGTATATCAAAAAGAAGCTTTTGGCCGCGGTCACTCAGGACGTCTAACGATAAAACCCGGCGACCCAGATGGATCTGAGCTGATAGCTCGATTAGAAACTTCGGATAAACGCTTACGCATGCCGTACAATGCGCCACCTTTGTCGCCAGAAAAAATACAAAAGCTCAGGCGATGGATCAAACAAGGTGCTAAGTGGGAAAAACACTGGGCGTTTAAAAAACCAGTTAAAAGATCACCGCCAGCCGAATCAACTGATAGTGAAAATCCAATCGATCAATTTATTCAGCGTTCATTACGATCGCAAAACCTACAAATGAATGTAAGGGCAGATAAATACCGTCAGCTGCGTCGGTTAAGCCTAGATCTGATTGGCTTACCGCCAACTTTATCAGAAATCGAAGAATTTATCGCTGATCAATCAGATACAGCTTATGAAACGCAAGTTGACCGCTTGTTAGCATCGCCGCATTTTGGTGAGCGTTGGGCCGCTATGTGGCTCGATTTGGCCAGATATGCTGATAGCCAAGGTTATACTAGAGATGAATATAGGGCCAGTTGGCCATACCGTGATTGGGTGATCAAAGCTTTTAATAAAAACCTGCCCTACGATCAATTTGTGACTAAACAATTGGCAGGCGATTTATTACCAAATAACAAACTACCCGATTTAATTGCCACTGGCTTTCACCGGCAAACCCCAGTCAATAGTGAAGGGGGGACAGATGATGAAGAGTTTAGGCTAGTAGCAGTGATGGACAGAGTCGCAACCACTTGGCAAGCGATTAATGGTTTAACAATGGAGTGTGTGCAGTGCCATTCACATCCTTATGATCCGATTGAGCATCAAGAATATTATCAGTCGTTGGCCTTTTTTAATACTCAAAGAGATGCCGACAGACGTCACGATGGTCCGCATTTGTTAATAGCCGATGATAAAGAAAAACAATCCAAGGTTTTTGATTGGCAAATGCGTTTGAATGAATTGGAAAACTTGGCATTGACACAAACTCACCAATTGAATCAATCCGTGAAGGATTGGACAAAGTTGCCAATTGTTCGTGTGCTGAGTGATGATAAAACCGCTTTACAAGATGAAATATCGGTTTTAAAAAAACGTATTCAGCGATTAGATGCAGATAGTCAAAAATATGCTTTACGCTTTGCTAAGCGCAGTTTAGAACAACGCCAAGCACGTTTAGCTCAATTATCCGATTCAAATTATCGGCCGCAACCACTAACGGTTAAAAACGGCGAACTCAATCACAAAGCCCCTTTCAGCGCTAAAACTCGGCTAGTTATGACAACTCATCCGGTAGAGCATCGGCAAGCCTTAGCAGCTATTAAATTTTCAGTATTGCCACTAAATGAGCAGAAAGCACGGCATACACCCGAATTTGCTGTTTCGCTTGATCATATAGATATTTATAAACGAACAAAAAACGGTCAAAGTGACAAATTAGCGATTAAAGATTTTTTAAGTTTGCAAAGCGAATCAATTGCCGATCAACTCACTCGTCTTGCTGATGGTAAAAATAGGGGTGCGGCAAACGGCTTGTACAGTCATCGCTTGTTCTCACCACTTGAAACTATTGCTGTTTTTGAAAAAAAATTAAACCTTGAAGTCGGTGATGCAATTGAGGTTGTGATTAAACAATATCAGTATCGTAACTTAAACGAAGGCATGCCGTCTGAATTACATAGGTTTAAAATTTCGGCCAGCCAAGACGAAAGTCTAATTGAGTATGCTGTTAGTCAGGCACGCCAACAACTGATTGCGCAATATAAGCAGGTGAATGAACAGCTAAAACCTATTAAAGGCACTAAGTTGCCGATCATGCAAGAGCAGGATAAGTTTAATCAGCGTGGTACCGCTTTGTTCTCACGGGGTAATTTTTTAGCCAAACAAGGCCCTTTGTTAACACCAGAGACGCCAGCTATTTTCCCTCCGATGGTGGAGCAAAAAAAGCTTGATCGCCTGGCATTAGCCAATTGGTTTTTTGATAAAGATCAGCCGTTAACTGCCCGTGTTGCAGTCAATCACTTTTGGCAACAGTTGTTTGGTCAAGGGTTGGTCAGAACCGTAGGCGATTTTGGTAGCTCGGGTGAGCCGCCCAGTCACCCTGAATTGTTAGATTATTTAGCGCTCACTTTTCAAAATAACTTTGAATGGAATATTAAAAAACTGATTAAACTCATGGTAATGAGTGACACCTATCGGCGATCATCCAATGTCACAAATATAGAGCAAGACCGGCAGAACCTTTGGTTATCTAGAGCCAACAAACGTCGTTTAAGCGCCGAAATGATTCGTGACCAGGCACTTGTCACCAGTGGACTTTTTAACGCTGAAATGTTTGGCAAACCTGTGATGCCACCGCAACCCAGTGGCATCTGGGGTCGCAAGGGGCGTGTGATTAAAGACTGGCAAACTGCAAATGACGCAAATCGATATCGACGTGCAATTTATACCTTTATTAAACGCGCTTATATCTACCCTAGCTTTTTAACCTTTGATATGGAAACAAGAGAAATCAGCCATGGTAAACGCATTGCAACTAATACGCCTTTGCAAGCGCTGGTGACATTAAACGATCCCGTTTTTGTCGAAGCGGCAAATGCGCTTGGTGTTTTGATTCAAAAAGATTATTTAACCGATAAAAATATACAACGAGCTTTACGTAGAGGTTTTTTAAAAGTGACTTCGCGTCCGCCAACTGAGAATGAAATTAGCGAAATAAAAAACACCTGGATGGCACTTTTAACCGCTACTGACGACCAGCAGACGTTAGCCTTTAGCCAGATAGGGGCGCTTTTACTCAACTTGGATGCCGCGTTAACAAGGTAAACTTATGCAGAAATTTTTATATCAGCAATTGCAGCAGCAAACGCGACGCGAGTTTTTAGCGGGGAGTGGCCGGCTGTTAAGCAGTGCGTTTTTGGCCACCACCTTGCCCAACCTAACGTTTGCGAGCGAGAGCCAATTAGATTTTAGTCGACCTATAAGTCAGCCACTAGCACCGTTGCCGCCTCAATATCCAAGCAAAGTTAAACGGGTTATTTATATGCATATGGCGGGGGCACCTAGCCAACTCGAACTTTTTGATTATAAACCCGAGCTTGCCAAATACGACGGCAAACTCTGCCCGGATGAATTTTTGGCGGGCAAGCGCTTTGCTTTTATTTCAGGGCGTCCGAGTTTATTGGGTCCAAAAGCACGATTTTCTCAACATGGTCAGAGCGGTGCTTGGATTTCTGATCATTTACCTCAGCTACAAAAACATGCAGATGATTTGTGTTTTATTAAATCTATGCATACAGATCAGTTTAATCATGCGCCGGCACAACTTTTGGTCCATACCGGTCATGCTTTGTCGGGACATCCATCCATTGGCGCTTGGACGACCTATGGTTTAGGCAGTATGAATCAAAATTTGCCTGGCTATATGGTACTTGTGTCTGGTGGACGCGATCCAGATGGTGGCAAACAACTTTGGGGATCTGGGTTTTTGCCAAGTGCCTATCAAGGGGTACGCTGTCGTTCGCAGGGTGATCCCATTTTGTATTTAAGTAATCCTGATCAAGTTTCTAGGTCATTGCGGCGAGTTTTATTAGATGGTTTAAAAAACTTAAATCAACAAAACTATCAAAGTGAAGGCGACCCTGAAACGCTCACGCGGGTCGCACAATACGAGATGGCGTATCGAATGCAGTTAGAAGCTTCCGATGCGTTTTCAATTGAACAAGAATCAGCCCAAACTTTAACTGCGTATGGCGCGACGCCCGGCCAAGGCAGTTTTGCAAATAATTGTTTATTGGCTCGTCGTTTAGCAGAGCGGGATGTGCGTTTTATTCAATTATTTGATTATGGTTGGGACTCTCATGGCAGTAACAAAAGTGAAGCATTAGATGCCGGATTTATCGATAAATGTCGGCAAATAGACCAGCCGGTTGCCGCTTTATTAACAGATTTAAAAAACAGAGGTTTGTTAGAAGATACTCTAGTTATATGGGGCGGCGAATTTGGGCGTACACCTATGCAGGAAAATCGTGGTGGTGTTGATAATGCATTCGCTGGCCGCGACCATCACCCCAATGCATATACTATGTGGATGGCTGGGGCAGGGGTCAAGGCTGGATATAGCCATGGGCAAACCGATGATATGGGCTATGAGATCGTTAAAGATCCCGTAAGTATCCATGATTTTCACGCCACCTTGTTGTATTTATTAGGCTTTAATCATCATGATTTAAATTATCGGTTTCAAGGATTAAACCAAAAGCTCACTGGCGTTAAAGAAGCTCATATTATTGCTGAGTTACTCGCATAAAAGGCCTATTTATGACTGCAAAAAGTTATTTTGTATCTGTATTTATAGTCACTTTATTTTTGCTTGGGCTGATCCTGAGCCAGCAGCCTGCGTGGTTACAATGGAGTAAAGAAACCTTGTTTGGATTTCCTAAATTACAAGCGCAGCAAGATTCTTTTTATCAACAAAGAGTAGATCCTATTTTTGCGCGTTATTGCACCGAGTGTCATCAAAAAGACAAAGTTAAAGGCCAGCTTAGGTTGGATAGTTACCGGCAAACTCTGTTTGGTGGGCGCAGTGGTGAACTGTTATCCACAAATGGTCGAATGAGTGTTTTATTGGAACGCATGCAATTACCAGCGGATCATCGTTTAGCTATGCCACCCTATGGACGAAAACGCCATACCGAAGCAGAGTTAGAAATTATTAAACTTTGGCTCGCAAAGGGTGCGTCTGGACAATTAACTGAAGCTGACTTTCCAGAGGCGCCCAAGGCAAAGCGGTATATAGATTTTGAACCTTATCAACCAGAGCAAGTGGCGGCTTTACGGTCAAATCATGCAGCTGAGGTGGCACAACTGCAAGTTAAGTATCCGTTTAATGTTCAATATGTCGCAAGAACCTCTCACTATCTTGAGATCATTCATTTAAGCTCGGCGCCGGTCGCTGATTCTCTATTTTTGCAGCTAGGGCCGGTGGCAAATATTGTGCAAAAACTTAATTTGCGCAATGCAGCTGTCAGTGACCAAGCCGTTATTTCTTGGCTGCAAATGCCGTCGCTGACATACATTAATATCGCTGCGACGCAACTAAGCGCAGAGGCCGTAACTAAGCTGCTTAGCTTAGGTAACTTAAAGCAGCTAGTGATCAATAAAAGCCTGTTAGTACACATACCCATAAAAAAATTTGAACAAGCAGGCATTCAAGTACGCGGTATCGAGGGCGGGTGATGACTGATAAAAAAGTTTGGGATTTAGGGGTACGTATTTTTCACTGGTTATTAGTCCTAGGCATGATAGCAGCCTGGTTCACCATTGAATATCGTTTTATGCAGGCGCATGCCATTGTCGGATATGGAATTAGTATGTTATTGATTTATAGACTCGTTTGGGGCTTTTTAGGTTCGACGACGGCGCGTTTTAGCTATTTTATATGTTCACCGATAGCGGCTTTTTGTTACTTAAAAGCTTCGTTACAGCAAAAAGCAAGATCTTATACAGGCCACAATCCGGCTGGCAGTTGGATGGTGTTGTTTATGTTGCTGATTTTGTTTTTGCAAGTGCTCAGTGGTTTTTTTGCAAACAATGATTTAGGTTTTAGTGGGCCTTTTGCTGACTGGGTTAATAAAACACAATCGGACCAACTCACTCAATGGCATGGATTAAATTTTTATCTTATTTTAGCCGCGATTTGGTTGCACTTAGTAGCGGTATTCTTTTATCAGATAGTAAAAAAAGAGCCGCTTATTCAAGCCATGATTGGTGGGCGAAAACCTAGTAAGTATATTGGTGATGACCAATATTTAAAGTTTGTTTCTAACCGAGTGGCTGTTTTAGTTTGGTTATTTTCGTTAGCCGTGATTTTATTGGTCGTTTTATAACAGGCACTCACTCCCAGTAAAGGAGTGAGTGCAAAAGATTAATTAAGTGTATATTGAATCTTTTTACTGCTAGTGACCACTTGCAGCGCCATACTACTGACATAACCGCCGTTGTCAGCAAACTCAATCTGAACATTATTATCGCTTTGCAGTGCTGAGTAAGGCACAGGGATCTCTATCACACCAAAAAAGTTTTCGCGGCCAGTTTTTGATTTCCCTTGTTTTTGATCATAACCTCTAAAATCACTGGGTACGGTTAGCGTGACACCATTAATTGTTACTTTTGGTGTTAAGGATTTACCATGATCGCGCCCTAAACCCATTCTTAGCACAGCATATCCTTGACTGCCAACATTCACATCATCGATGTTAAAACTCATTGGACTATAGGCTTGTATTGCCTGTAAGTACTCACTAGCATAATATTTAATTGTACTCGCTGATTCTTTTTGATTGATATCACTGCTATAAGTGAGTTTGATAATTTGAGTGGCTTCGGCAGGTAAAACCCAATTATCAGGCAACTCAGTCATATTAGTGATTTGATAATCAACTGTATTTTGCTCACTATAACCAAGCGTTTTGATTTCAACCGAACTTAATGAATTATTATCAACGCCTAAAGTATTCAACTGGATTGCTCTATCATCAAACTCTAAGCTGGTTAACACCACATAAGCCGTTTTACCATCAATAAATACTTGGCTTTGAATATCTAAGTCTGTGCTTGTGCTAACGGCGCGTTTACCAGCTACCTCTTTCCATAGTTTGTAAAAATAAATATGATCAGAATAAACCCAGTCTGTATTATTGCTGCCATCACGCTCAAACTGTTGGATCATCAAACGGCTCGAATAGGCGATGCTGGTATCATCATCTTTTATTCGACGACCCCATTCTGCTTTCACAGGAATAAAAGGGATCACTTTAGCTATCGTATCGGGACGCTCTAAAAACTGAGTATTCATGCTGGTAATTGAGCGTACCTTTTCGGCATCCCTTTGCGGGCTCCAATCTTGGTTAACCATGATATGAGTCGATGAGCCCACTTCGGAAATTACAATTGGTTTAATTTCCCCAAGTTTTATTTGGCTATATTGCTCTAACATATCTAAAGTGGCTTCTAAATTACTGCCACGGCGATAACGCTCTGAGTTTTTAAACTCAGGAAAATCGTACAAATGGATTGAATAAAAATCCATGTATTCGCCGGATGTATCAATAAACAATTTGTCTCTGTCATGCCAGCGCTGAAAGTTGTTTTTATCAAAATCTGGAAAAGCTATCGTATAACCTCCCACTAAAATATCATGGTTGTCACTAATTTTAGCTATCTCTTTGGCCACAGTATTATGAAACTCAAAGACTTTTAGCGGCTCCACATAATTTGTTTCACCTTCTCTGTCTGTACTTAAATCGTATAAAGGTTCGTTCATCACTTCAAAGTATTTAGGTTTAGGGGGCCCAGCATCTTCTGATGATTGACGGTAAAAGTTTTGCAAATATCGAGCAAAATATTCTCCGGTGGCAGTTCCTAATGGTTCATTAGCAGTATCTGTCTGTGAAAATGACCATTTTGGCTCAGCTAATTTTGCCACTGGCGTGATCTCTGTGCCTTCTGGCCAATAAGGGTGCTGTTGGCCACCAACTATCATTCCGGCCATGCGATCTTCAAGTTGACGGCCATTTTTAAATTTAGCTTGCTGGCTGTTGTCGTATGTCCAGTTAGAATCGCCCGCGCGGCTTATTAGACTGGCAGGGTCAACATAACCGGGTCGGCTATCATCTTGGCGAACATTGCGTAAATTCCAGCCCAAGCTACCAGTTTCACGTCCAAAATAAACGTTATGGCCTTCAATAAAATCAAACACTAAGTCATCACCTAATGCATTGGCAGCATTGTTACTATGGCTATCGTTTTGTCCCCAGTCATTTTCGACGTTGCTTGAATGTATTGTGATGTATTTTTCGCGCTCAAAACTATCAATGCCATTTATGCTGTGCAAGGTATCTAAATGCACATTGACCTGGGTGCCATTAAACGTAGGGGCCGCTAAGGTGGTGATAATAAAGTCTGCTTGTTTATCGCCAATGAATAAAGTGGCGGTATGGGAACTAGCGTGCTCAGATTTGCTTTTAGCTCTGACAGATATGCTATCGCCCAGCTTTATAGTGCCGCTTTGATTAGTAAAAGCTGAGCCATTAACAGAGTATTCTCCATCCGTTATTTTTATTGCGGTCGGCGCATTAATACCTGCTACTTTAAAGGGTTTGCTTGTTACCCAAGTATCTAAAGCAATGCCTGTTATTGCGTCAAGGGTAAAGCGGTCAGGGCTGGTATCGATAACGGCAGTTGGTTCTTTAGTTTCTGTCGAACCGCCACCACCACAGGCCGTTAAAAAAAGGCTTACACAAATCGCTAAACTTAGTTTATTGCTCACAAAGGCTTTATTCATTTATCTATTTCTCACTACAGTAAGTTGAAATCATGTGCAGTTTATCATTAAATATTGATAATTGTTAACAGTTAATTGATTTTATGTGCCGTCTGTTAAGCTTTATGGTGTTTGTCGAGTGAGTGTGCTTGTTTTAACTTTTTAACAAAATTGGTTTAAAATTAGATTTTAACAAGGGTAAAGGCTAGGGAATGAAATACATAATAGCGCTGATCATCAGCATAAGTTTTGCGCTCAACGCAACTGAAAAGGCCACTGAATTGGCGCAAAAAGCAAGCGCCGGAGATAGTGAAGCGCAATATCAATTAGCCGTTCTATATCAAAAAGGGGATACGGTTGAGCAAGACGAGGTTAAAGCCTTTAACTGGTTTCAACAAGCTGCCCATTTAGGCCATAGCGATGCGCAAAATAGTTTAGCCATTGCTTATTTAGAGGGGCAGGGTGTTGAACAAAATAAAGCCTTGGCGGTTAAATGGTATAAACAAGCAGCGGAGCAGGGCAATCGTAACGCCCAATATAACTTGGCTTGGTGTTATGAAAAGGGCGAAGGGGCTGAGAAAAATCTATCACAAGCATTTTTTTGGTACCAACAAGCTGCAGAGCAAGGCGACTTAGATGCACAGAGTGTTGTTGCTTGGATGTATGCAACGGCTCAAGGCACCAAGTTGAATTACGAACAGGCCTATCAATGGTATTTAAAAGCTGCAACACAAGGCCACGCGGGTGCGCAAAATAGTTTAGGTTCATTATATGAAAATGGCCAAGGTGTTGAGGCAGATCCGACTAAAGCATATTCATGGTATTTAAAAGCGGCAGAGCAGGGTTCAGCTTATGCTCAATATAATTTGGCATCTCTATACGAAGATGGTTTAGGGGTAGAAGCTGATCCTCAGCAAGCATTTATTTGGTATAAAATGGCCGCTGAGCAAGGGGATGCTGATGCCCAAAATATGGTGGGTGTTTTTTATAATACAGGAACGGGTGTTGAAAAAGACCCAGAGGCAGGGTTTCACTGGTATAAAAAAGCCGCCGAGCAAGGTTTAATGATTGCTGAATACAACTTAGCCTGGATGTATGAAAATGGCGTAGGGGTTGAACAATCGGCCGCAGAAGCGATGGTTTGGTATCAAAAGGCGGCATTGCAAGGCTATGCGGCGGCTCAATATCAGTTAGGTTATATTTATGCCAACGGTGAATTAACAGAGCAAGATTATGCGGCAGCAGTGCACTGGTATCAAAAAGCGTCAGAGCTAGGCTACCCAGATGCACAGAATAATTTAGGTAACTTATACGAAAAAGGTAAAGGGGTAGCGCAAAATTATAAAAAGGCGGCTTTTTGGTATTTAAAATCTGCTGAGCAGGGCAATGTTTATGCGCAATATAATCTAGCGTTGGCTTATGAAGACGGCCGCGGGGTCGAGCAAAATTATCAGCAAGCGGCCATATGGTATCGTAAAGCGGCTGAGGCTGGCGATTCAGATGCACAAAATGCACTAGGGAATTTATATGATACCGGCCAAGGTGTCAGCAAAAATTCGCAAACGGCTGTAAAATGGTATCGCTTATCAGCCCAACAAGGTAATTATATTGGCCAATACAATTTAGCTTGGATGTACGACCATGGCGTTGGCGTAGCCAAAGATAAAGCGGCTGCGGTTATTTGGTATCGTAAATCTGCTGAGCAAGGTTATGCTAGTGCACAAAATAACCTAGCGGTGTGTTACGACAGTGGAGAAGGTGTTCGTGAAGATGATAAACAAGCTTTTTATTGGTTTAAAAAAGCCGCTGAAAATGGAGATCCAACCGGTCAATCCAATTTGGCCATTTTTTATTCGGATGGCGTAGGCGTACAGAAAAATAAAATTAAAGCTAAATACTGGGCAGGCATTAGTTGTGAAAATGGGAATAAAGGCGCTTGCGAGTTAGCACAGTCGTTAGCTGGTAGCGGTTATTAATGGTAGCAGTGCGGAAACGCTAAAAAAGAGTTATCCACAGAAACAGTGGATAACTATGTGAGCAGGTTGCGAATAAAGCGCTTTTTTATTTTTACTATTGTATTTAATTTGGTATATTTGTATATAAAAATAAATTAGGATCTTTATGAGCACAGTTAAGCTTCCAAAAATCATTTTTGGCACCAGTAGCCTAGGTAACCTGTTTGTTGAACTGGATAAACAAACTAAAACTCAGCTCGTTGACGCGGCCATTCAAAATAGTCCAGATACGGTTATTTTTGATAGCGCTGGAAAATACGGTGCAGGGCTTGCGTTAGAGTCCATCTCGACTGCTTTATCAGAGCTAAACATAGCACCAGAGGCGGTTAAAATTAGTAATAAGTTAGGTTGGAAAAGGGCACCGTTAAAAACAGCCGAGCCAACCTTTGAGCCGGGCGCATGGGTTAATATCAAACATGATGCGGTGCAAGATATTTCTTATCAAGGTATTTTAGACTGTTACCATGAAGGCAATCAATTGTTGTCACCGTATCAGGCTAAAATTGTTTCTGTTCATGATCCAGATGAATATTTGGCTGCGGCGACCGATCAAGCCGATTTAGATCAGCGTAAAGCAGATATTTTAGAGGCTTACCGGGCTTTGCAAGCTTTACGTGATTGCGGCGAAGTTGAATCTGTAGGCGTGGGGGCTAAAGATGTTTCTGTTATCGACTTTATTAGCGATCACGTTCGGCTGGATTGGGCGATGTTTGCTTGTTCGTTGACGCCTTTTACTCATAAAAAATCGACTTTAGATCTCATCAAAAAGTTACATCAGCAAGGTGTTAAAATTATTAACTCGGCTGTTTTTAACTCAGGGTTTTTATTAGGGAGTGATAATCTGGATTATAAAAAAGTGTCCAGAGAAACCCACCCCGAAGCATTTGCTTGGCGTGATAAGTTCCATCAACTTTGTGATAAGTACCAGATAACGGGTGCACAAGCTTGTGTGCAATTTTCATTTTTATTTGACGGCGTTGAATCGATTGCGCTGAGCTCAAGCTCGCCTAAGCGCGTTAAGTCTAACATAAGTTTGAGCGAAGCAGACGTGCCTAAAGCCTTTTGGCAAGATATGTATCATCAGGGTTTGATTAAAATAAAAATTACCTAAAAGTACATCAGGCCACCTTACAAGAGCGATTATTGCACTTAAATGACAAGGTGGCCGCTTTTAATCTTCTTTAAACAAGCACAGTATGCCACCTTTTCCATATATCGGTTAGCATTTAGCTAGTACAGTTAGCCACCTTGGGATGCTTTTTATTTTAGTGCTGCCGTGAATTTGTTTAAAGGTGGCCATTTGTACTTTTTATATTGGCTGGCAAAACGCTGGCTGAGGCTTTATTATGCGCTAAAGGTGGCTATTTGTACTTCGAATGGGCATTATGTTAGGCCTATTTGGGTCGCTGCACCGCTAATTCGAAAAAAGGTGGCTAACTGTACGTATTTATTGATTGCATGTGTTTTTTCGGTGTTGCACTTTATAGTAAGGTGGCTAACTGTACGGCTCTAACTTTGAATGAACGATTAAAAAACCTTGAGTTGAGCAGGGAAAATAGTCATTTTAATAGAAGGTGGCCAGATGTACTTATAAAATCAGACTAGCCGATTAAAGAATTAAAGCAGGTAAATATCACAAGGTGGCTATATGTACTTTAATAAAAATACAATAGAAAGGAAAGGTGGCTAATTGTACGGGCTAGATCTGAAAAAATTGACCTACGGTGGCTAAAAGTACGATCAAAAAATTAGCTAAAGCGAGCAAAGGCGGCTGATTGTACGACTTGGTAGCCAAGGTGGCGATTTGTACTTAGTGTTTTTCGGAGCTCATTTAAGATACTTGATTAACTGAACTTGTTGGCTGGTTGCATAAACGTAAAAGTGGCCTAATGTACTGAGTACAATAAGCCACTTTTACGCAATGTTTGTGCATCACCAACGTATTGTTAGCAAGCTAGTTCTAATTCTGAGCTTTGTAATTGAGCAATGGATTTTTTCATCCATTCGCTGTTTATATGGTTAGCTTCAAAACCAGAGCCTAGGTTATTCAACAAAGTGATGCATAACCGGCCTCCTAGATGCTCTTTAAATTCATTTAAGGCTTGTTCAACATCTAACTGCTGCAATGCGCTATGATTTAAAGTAAACCCTAAAGTTGTTAACAAGGTAATAATTTTATTGGCATCCGCTTGTGTTAAATGACCCGCATAAACCGAATATAAACTGTCAATAGCAATACCAATGGCAACGGCTTCGCCGTGCCTGAGTTCGTTATTAGAAAGCTCTTCTAGCTTGTGAGCAGACCAATGACCAAAATCTAACGGCCGAGCCGAGCCGAACTCAAAAGGGTCGCCATTGGTTGCAATATGATCAAGATGCCATTTTGCCCCTTTAATGATCATATTTTTCATCGCAGCGGTCTCAAATTGAGCTAGTTCAAAACGGTCAGCATAAAGCTGGTTGAAAAACTCTTTATCTTTGATTAAGGCAACTTTAATGGCTTCAGCAATGCCGCAGCGTTTGTCTCGCACTTGCAAACTATTTAATAGCGTAAAATCATTAATCACCGCAAAGGGTGGTACAAAAGTGCCTAAATAATTTTTGCGTTTATTAAAATTAATTGCGTTTTTAACGCCGACCCCAGCATCGTTTTGTCCTAACACTGTTGATGGTAAACGAATAAGGCGAATACCTCTGTGTGCTGTTGCTGCAGCATAACCAACAGCATCTACTACAGCGCCGCCACCAACAACAATGATATAAGAATGACGGTCAATTTTATAATCTGCCACGGCTTGATAAATGTCTTCAAGCCATTGGGTATGGTTTTTACAGTCTTCACCACCAGGAATAATCAAAGTATCACTTAGCTTTAACTCGGCGGCGGCTAGATAATCAGCGACTTTTTGTGATAACTCGGGATGACAAGCGGCTACCTCGCTGTCGAGACATAATAAAAACTCGGGACGATCACTCAGATTATCAATTAGCTTTATTAACGATTGATTATTCGAAGAAAAGGTATCTTCAGTAAAGATCACTGGATACTGATAGCTAACTGTAAAGCTCTGATTGATTTGCATAGAGCCCCCTTAAAAACTCAATAAATTCAGTAAACGCATATTTAAAACTAAATTAAAAAAAATAGCAAAAGGGCAAATAATAAAATTTAACCATTTTTGTACGAAATTTAATAAGTTTATATGTAAACGTATTGATTTTCTTTTAAAATTATTTTTAATTTCCAAACGCGAAATTTTTTTTAAATCGGTTTTTGGTGAAAGTATTTGGGTTGAGTTGTTATTAATGTTATAAAATACCACCCAAACAGTTAACATATGATAAAGGGACCTCATGCAAACCATTAAGCTAGGGGTGATTGGTTTAGGCAATATTGCCCGCCAGCACATCCAAAATATTCTCAGCGGTGCGGTTAAAAACTGCCATTTAGTGGCGGTTTGTTCACGTTCTGTGAATTCATCCGAGTATCCGGATGTTGAACACTTTAATGATTATAAACAAATGATTGATTCGGGGTTAATCGACAGTGTGTTGATTGCAAGCCCTACTTTTGCTCATTTTGAAATGGCCCAATATGCCTTAAATAAACAAATGCACCTGATGTTAGAAAAACCGATTGGTTTATCTTCTTATGAAGGTGAGCTGCTATTAAAGTTGAAGACTGACAATGTTCAATTTGCGCTAATGCTTAACCAACGAACCGATCCGGTTTATCAAAAGATGCACCAGCTTGTTCAGTCAAACCAGTTTGGTGCAATTACCCGTACTCACTGGACAATGACGAACTGGTTTAGACCGGATATTTATTTTCAAACCAGTGACTGGCGCGCAACTTGGAAAGGCGAAGGTGGCGGTTTGTTGGTTAACCAATGCATCCATAATCTAGATATTTTTCAGTGGATATGTGGTGTGCCGAACAGCATTATCGCACAGTGTGGATTTGGCAAATATCACAACATTGAGGTAGAGGATGAAGCGACTGCTTTTTTTAATTATGAAAATGGTGCCACCGGTGTCTTTGTTGGATCAACTGGTGAAGCGCCCGGTGTTAATCGGTTTGACATCATCTGTGAAAAAGGCAGCTTGCACTTCGACTCCGGACAATTAACCATTGTTGAAAACGATCAAACAACGGCTGAATTCTGTTATCAAACTGACGAAATGTTTGGTATGCCTCAAAATCAAACTTATCAATGGCAACCACCAACAGAGAAAGTGAATCAGCATGCTGTTGTAATGAACAATTTTGTCGCAGCTATCCTAACTGGAGAAAAGTTAATTGCACCCGCAGAAGAAGGATTAGCGTCGTTAGATATTGCAAATGGGATTTTATTATCGAGTTGGCTTGATGCGAAAGTTGTGCTACCGCTAGACAGAACGGTTTATCAAGCAGAATTAGATAAAAAAATAGCAGCTTCGAGCTTTCGTAATAAGTCGAATGCTGAAGTAAAAATTGATATGAATGCTTCATATCGTTGAGCTAAGGAAACACAATGTCAGCAGAATTAGAGAGTATCCGAGCACTTGCCGGTAAAGCTTGGTATCAAAGGTTGCCTACTTATTTAAAGTTAAGTGGCCCAGGTTGGTTACAAGGTGCGATGACACTTGGTGGCGGCAGTGCGGTGACGTCGTTGAGTATAGGTGCTATATTTGGCTATGAACTTTTGTGGGTGCAGCCACTAGCCGTTATCATTGGCTGTATTATGTTATTCGCACTCTCTCATCAAACTTTGCACACCCAAATAAAACCTTTTACTGCAATGAAAAAGTATGTGAATGCTCCACTAGCTTGGGCCTGGGCGATAGCTGCATTTGCGTCAAGTATCATTTGGGGGTTTGCGCATTATCCGCTGGCGGCCGCTATGCTCGAAGAAATTGTTTTGGTGAGTAGTGGCTTTTCGGTTGATCAGGAAAATACCTTAGGTCGCGACTTATACCTGTTGCTGTTGGCTGTGATCATTTGGGCTGGGTGTGCGTTTACCGCTTGGCGCTACGGCGATCATGAAAACGGCAAAAATAACGCGGTTAAAATATTTGAAACTGGCATTAAAATATTAAGTGCATTAATAATTATCGCTTTTGCTTGGGTCGTTATATCTGCATCGCTTAACGGTAAAGTAGACTGGGGCGCTGTTTTAGCGGGTTATATTCCATCCTCATTGCCCGATGACGCGCAAGGGGTCACTGTGGTCATGGCCGCACTTGGCAGCGCGGTTGGTATCAATATGACGTTTATCTATGGTTACACCCTGTTGCATAAAAAATGGACCGCTGAACATGCCGAATTGGCGCGCTATGACATTGGTTTAGGTCTGGTTATTCCATTTATTTTAGTGACCAGCTTGATTTCTATTGCTGCGGCTGGCGCGTTTTATGGATCAGATATGGATATTCAAGGAAAACTTAGCCCTACCCAAGCTGGCACCATGTTTATGTCGGCAGGTTTAGATGAAGTGACCAGTCGGTTGGTTTTTGCTTTTGGTATTTTGGGGATGGCAGTTGGCTCATTAGTCATGCACATGCTTTGCTGTGGCAGTGCTGCTGCGGCCATGTTCAATTGGTCAGAAAAAAGCTTAAAATACAAACTGGCTTTATTGGCACCAACACCAGCAATTTTAGGGGTATTTGTATGGAAAACCATGGGCGCTTACGTGGTGCTACCGACTTCCGCGATATGTGGGTTTTTATTACCAGTGGCTTATATCGGTTGGGCAGTATTAAATAATAAAAAAGCGTATTTAGGTCGTGCAATGCCAGCGGGGAACAAACGTATCTGGATTAATCTCGCGATGACGATTTGTATTATCACAGTTTTGGCGAGTGTAGTGTATTCAACTTATATTAAGTTAGGAAGTTAACATGACCGTAAATGCAAAAGACGGCGCAAATTATGCGCCGCTTGGACAATCAAAAAAAGTGGTGGCGCCGGGCGAATTCATATTTTCTGTGGCTTTTTTAGATCATGGGCATATTAACGGGCAAACCAATGGTTTATTACAGGCCGGTGGCACATTAAAATATGTTTATGATAGAGATCCCAAACGGTTAGCCGCATTTTGCGAACGCTATCCGCAGGCTAAAGTAGCCGATAGTTTTGAACAGATTTTATCCGACCCTGACACTCGTTTAGTTGCCAGCGCGGCCATTCCGCATGAAAGAGCGCAAATTGGCATTCAAGTGATGCACGCTGGAAAAGACTATTTTACCGACAAGTCGCCGTTTACTACCTTAGCTCAGTTAGAAGAAGTTAAAAACGTGGTATCCCAGACCCAGCAAATTTATGCCGTTTATTATGCTGAGCGTTTGCACAATGAAGCGGCTTGGCAGGCTGGAGAAATGATTAAACAGGGAGCGATTGGCCGTGTACTTCAGGTGATTAACCTAGCACCACACCGGCTGGCAAAAGAGACTCGACCTGATTGGTTTTTTGATAAAGGCTGTTACGGTGGTATTTTAACCGATATAGGATCTCACCAAGTTGAGCAGTTTTTAACGTATGCGGGCGCACAAGATGCCAACATAAACTTTGCACGAGTTGAAAACTTTAATAATCCGGATAAACCCGGTTTAGAAGATTTTGGCGAAATTTCTATGACTGCGGATAATGGCGCTTCATTTTACACCCGCGTTGATTGGTTTACGCCTGCAGGACAAGCCGTTTGGGGCGATGGCAGAACTGTCATCATGGGGACTAACGGGGTAATTGAATGCCGTAAATATACAGATGTTGCACGGCAAAGTCCTGTATCTAAAATCTTTTTAACCGATGCCAACGGCGAACAGGAAATTGATTGTCTAGGACAGTCTGAATTTCCTTATTTCGGCCAGTTAATTTTGGATGTGCTTAATCGAACGGATTTAGCAATGAGCCAGAGCCATACTTTTAAAGCTGCTGAGCTTAGCATGCGCGCACAAAAATTGGCTGAGTCGAGTTAAAATTTATTTAGTTACTATTGATTCAACGGGCATTTTGACGCGGTAGAAGCAGATGATAACTTGCCTTGTAAGATTTCCAATATAGCCCTGAGAGAAGTCGATGGGCTGGGCAATCAGCTGATATTTGTCCTTCTACCGCATCTTTCAGAGCCTGCGCTTTGGCTACAGCTTTCACTAATAAGACGATGCTTCTGGATTCTAGGATTGTAGCTATTCCCATTGTTATTGCTGATCGAGGTCATTAAATGCAATGTGGCCGTTGGAACCGATACCTAACATTGGTTATCCCTGCCAAAAATCGTGAATTCACTATGTATTCACGATTAAGACTCCAAGTGGATAAACGAACACTGTGCTTGGCTTTATTTCGTAACAATATTTTTAAAGTGTGGCATTGCGGTTAGATATTTTTTTCCTAATCTAAGTGTTTGGCCGTTGGCTAACTCAGCTTCTAGTTTTGAAGGACAAACACTCGCAACGGCCGACAGGTTGACCAAATAAGATCTATGAATACGGATAAACTGGTTTGAATCTAACTCACATTGCATTTGTTTCATTGTTTTTCGCAGAAGGTAGTGCTCGTTTTCCGTGTTGATTTCTAGATAGTTTCCACTGACGTTAATAAACTGAATAGATTTTATATCAATTAATACACGTTTATTGCCTTTATAAACCAGTAATTTATCGTCGTGTGCTTTTGTTGGCATGCTGGAGGTATTAGTCTGTTTTTCCCATTTGGCGGTTGTTGTTAGTTTATCTGCATGCAAGTGGCAAATCAGCAGTGCTAATCCAGAAGCCAACAAATAACGTGGAAAGTAGAGTAAAAAGGTATCGGATGCCGAATAACCTGCAATCCAATATTCTACCGCAATGCGATAGATTGCCGCTATCAAAACACAAGAGACTAAACCGCCCAAAATAGCGAATTGTTTGATTTTACGTTCTGAACCTGGTTTTATCGCGCTCTGTATTAAAACAGGAGAAACCGCAAGCCAGACAATCCAGTCTTTTAAAACGCATTGAAATGCCTGAGCAAAGCTAGTGTACATAGGTTTATTAATGACCAGCATTTGGCTATAGCAATAAAAGGTCATAAAGCCTAAAAACACAACCCAAGAGAGCAGTAACATACCTATATATCGCGTTTGTGCAGCTGATAAGTGTATTAAACCGAGTGGTTGAATCAATGCGTTTTTTACTCGAATTTGAATCATTAGCTTTAACGCCAATAGCAAAATATTTACAAATAATTGGTTTAGTTTAGCGGTTTGCTGATTAAAATAGAATGGTAGATTGTGTTCAGTTGTCCAAACAAGCTGCGATATAACTGACTTTTATCCCTTATTTAACACTTTTATCCCATTTTTCTTTCGGCTGACTCTGATCAGGTTTATTTTTGACTATCAAAATATTTATACACTTGTTTGGGAAATCTGACCGATATGACAAAATTTATGTTGAGCTGGGCATTTATAGCTCCGATTTTAACTACGCTGCAAGTCAACGCAGAGCCACCTAAGCCACCGTTGGGTAAAAAGTGGGTGCTGAACGAAAAATTCTCTGATGAATTTAATGGCACAGAATTGGATAAAACAAAGTGGTACGACTATCACCCCACTTGGGCAGGGAGAGAGCCGGGTATTTTTTTACCGTCGCAAATTACGGTTAAAGAAGGTCTGCTGCGCATAAAAGGTGAAAAACTGCCACAAGACAAAGTGATCACATCCGGCGACATAGTCACAGAAGAAGGCACGCCAAGAACATATAGTGTTGCTGGCGGTGCTGTGATTTCGAAAACTGAAGATGCCTATTTTGGTTATTACGAAGCTAGGTTCAAAGCGGCAAAAACCACTATGTCTACCACCTTTTGGCTTGCGACTCGTAACTGGGATTTTGCCGGACCTGAAGATTGTAAAGACAGATACGGCCTAGAACTCGACATTCAAGAGTCGATTGGCCGGGAAGGTAATTTTGATGGCAAAGTTTTTGCCAAAGGCATGCATTCTAATGGACATTTTTGGTATGCAGGGTGTGATGGTAAGATGCAAGATCTACGCTCGCCCCAAGTCACTTTTAAATCAGAACAACTTGCTTCAGATAGCTTTAATACTTATGGCGGTTGGTGGCATAACGAGTCGTCTGCCAGCTTTTATTATAATAATGGCAAGCCTAAATTTATGGCTTTTTACAATGAGGTTAAAGAAAAACCGTTTGACCAGCCGATGGGCGTCAATTTAGTCTCAGAAACTTATCCGTTTCCTTGGGTGGAACTACCCAATGACGAGGAACTGGCTGATCCAGATAAAAATGTTGCTTATTATGATTGGGTGCGTGCGTATAAATTGGTTGATGCCAAGCTTGCAAATGACTCAGCCAGTTTATCGGAAACTTCTGCGCTTCCCGCTATTTACAACGACCAGGCTCAGATAGAAACAGACGCCGTTCGGTTAGTTGACCAAAATACGCTAAGCTTGTTATTAACCTATAAAATTAATCAAGACAGCATTATTCGGATAACGTTAAGCGATGAGCTTGGTGTAAACTTAGCAACATCAAAACTGCCCGTCGAAGCCGGCTACGCATTTATGCCGATAGAAATCATAACTAGCCAATCACTAACGCCTTCTCAGCACTATCGGGTTTCACTGCAAATTGAAACGCTAAATACAGTGCAACAAGCGCCGCTTGTATTTGCCAAAACATTTGTTTTACCTATTGCTACGACTTGGCAAAGCCAGTTTAAAAAAAATTTACCAACTTGGACACTCAGTCCTGAGCAAGAATTAAAGGTTGCTGGTGAGCGGGCAGTTTTTCAATATAGTATTCGCAACCAAAAAAATGAATCTGCGCAAGAGGGCATTAGTTACAATAATCAAATTGATGTTAGAGGGCTAGATTCCGGCGAGTATACAATTGTTTTGGATGGCGTTTTAAAAGCTAAATTTAAAAAATAAAACGAGCCAGTGCCGAGATAAGCTAAGCACTGGCCTTAGCTTATTCTAAATGTGTCATTTGGTGGATATTTGCAGACTCAATTAAACCTTGAGTTTTTTCACCAAACTGGCGAATGTGCTCTGATTGCATATGGTCTTGCCAAGCCTCGAAACTGGCCCAGTTTTCATAAAAAATAAAATGTGAAGGTGCTTGATTATCTTGATGTAGCTCATAATCAAGACAGCCAGCTTCTTGTTTAGTCGGTTCAATGAGTCCAATTAGGGCTTGTTTAACTCTCTCTATTTGGTCTTTTTCAGCGTAAATATCAGCAATGACGGTTAACTTTGTCATACTCTGCTCCAGTAAGGTCCAGTTCAGCCAGTGTATCATATGAATGGTTACATATAGGAAAACTTGCACCTGTAAAATTCGCAAGTCTGTGATAAACTTGGCTAACTAAAAAAACAACTTGGTTTATATCTCTGTACGAGCGATTGTGAAAAAAGAGAAGCTTAAAAAGTTGATGGCCCTAAGACACTATACCTTATTTATTTGGCTCATCCTTTGGTTGCCATTTGGCAGCCAAGCGAATATACCGATCGCTGATATCCCTTGTGCAGATGAATTGCCGCAAAATTTATCCGCTAATAACGCTGCATCAGCAGATCAAGAACAAGACAATTGCTGCGATTGGGAGTGTTGCGATGGCCAATGCAGTTGTTTGGGGCATTTTTGTAGCCCAGCGCTTTATTTAACAGGCGATAGGCTCGAGTACTGGCCAAAGTTTATCTCTCAGTTTTACCGTAAATCATTACAAGAACCAGACGAAGTCTGGCATCAGCAGCCTTATCGGCCACCCATTTTTATCTCATAAGCCAGATTAAAAATCGATAGCGATTTTAATATTAGCTAACCAGCATACATAGGCTGGTTTGTATCATTTTGTTTGAGGTAAAAATGAATCATTATTCATATAAACGGGCGGCCGTAATGCTGCTATCAATTACATCTACATTTGCGGCTCTGGCCGATGAAAATCACTCAGAACATGCTCATGATGAGCACCATAAACAGGAAGCAGAAATAGAAACCATTCAAGTACGTGCGTCACGGCTTGGACGTATTGTCACTGAGTCAGCGACTCGTATTGAGCTGATTAATGGCGAAGAAATACAAGAAAAAGCCATTATGCGGCCTGGAAATATCTCTATGTTAGTGGCTGAAACTGGCGGCGTTCGGGTGCAAACCACATCGCCTTCATTGGGCAGCGCCAATATTCGTTTGCAGGGTTTGTATGGCCGCTATACCCAATTATTAAGTGATGGTTTACCCCTGTATGGTGGCCAAACTGCATCTATCGGTTTGTTGCAAATTCCACCGACCGATTTAGCCAACGTTGAAATTATTAAAGGATCAGCTTCATCTTTATATGGAGGTTCAGCGCTTGGCGGGGTGATCAATTTAATTTCTCGAACGCCAAAAAATCACTTCGAAGGAGAAGTGATGGGGAACCTGACATCTAAAAATGGTCAGGATTTAACGTCTTATTTCGCCACGCCCATTTCAGATTCGTTAAAAGCTTCGTTTACCTCAGGTATCCATCATCAAAAAGAACAAGACTTAGACCATGATGGTTGGATTGATTTAGCTGGATATGAGCGTGTTAATGTACGCCCAAGGTTTTACTGGCAAGGGGAAAATGATGATAATTTGTACCTGACATTGGGTGCCATGAAAGAGCAGCGGCAAGGTGGGACACAAGGGCAAGCCGTTATGCCAGACGGCCAGTCCTATAAACAAGCACAAGATAGTTTACGCACCGATTTAGGTTTTATTTACGATAGAGCAATTGGCCAAGTGCTTAATATTAATGTTCGTGGCTCGGCAATGAAACAATCACACGATCACCAATATGGGCCTCGTTTTGAAGAGGATACGCACGAGAGTTATTTATTAGAATCGAGTGTGTCTGGTTATAACCATGCCTTTGCGTGGGTATTTGGAGTGGCCTATCAGACCGATCAATTCAGCTCGCAACAGTATCCAGAGTTTGATTATAGCTATCAAGTGCCTGGCCTGTTTGGGCAACTGGATTATGATATCGGCGAAGCTTTGTCGCTTTCGCTAAGTGGTCGAGGCGATTGGCATAGCCAATACGGTACCCAATTTAGCCCACGTTTGTCAGTATTATATCATCCAGAAAATTGGACCATCCGTGGTGCTTACGGTAAAGGTTTTTTTGCCCCTAGCCCTTTTATTGAAGATATTGATGAAGTGGGTTTATCCCGTTTAATGCCATTAGAAGATCTCAACGCCGAAGAGGCAACGACCGCATCGGTTGATGTGAGTTATATCGCTGGCAATGCCGAAACCAGCCTGACCTTATTTGCCTCTGACATTGAGCAGGTGACCGAGCTTGCAACGCTTGCACAGGAATCGGATTCTGGCAAACGCGTGCAATTAGTTAATACGCTAGGTGAGAGTCAAATTCGTGGTGCTGAGTTATTGTTACGTTACCGCTGGCACGATTTTAAAGTAACTGGTAGTTATTTATATACAGATGCGACTAAATTAAACCCGTCTACAGACGGCCGAGTGCCGCTCACCCTGACACCACGTCATTCGGCTGGGGTTGTGGTTATGTGGGAAGAGCATGGCAGTCATATCGTGGGTTTTGAGTCTTATTACACAGGCACACAAAGGTTGGTTGATAACCCCTATTTGAACCAGAGCAAAGCGTATTGGCATTTAGGTTTACTCGCACAAATCACCCTTGGCCGAGTGAGTTGGTTTGTCAATGCCGAAAATCTGCTAAACGTTAGGCAAAGCAAAGAGCATTCGCTTATTTTGCCCCAACAAGCGCCGAGTGGCCGCTGGACAACAGACATTTGGTCTAGAAATGACGGTTTTACCGTTAATGCGGGTTTTAGGTTTAAATTCGACAGTTAATGGCAAATCATTACCATCGCTTGTGTCTTTGAGTGGTGGTAATTTTGCAAACAACGCCTACGCTTAATAAAACTTTAATAAAATATTCGTTGGCAGGCATGGCAATTGCTTATTAAAGTGGAAGCATAAAGGGCAGAGGACGAATACATGACCATTACAGTTGGCATTACGCACCATACGGAATACACCTACGATAAGAACATTCAGCTGGACCCGCACCTATTTCGATTACGACCTGCACCACATTGTCGCACTCCAATAAAAAGTTACTCGTTAAAAATATTCCCACAAGATCATTTTATTAATTGGCAACAGGATCCGTTTGGAAATTATTTAGCACGTGTGGTTTTTCCAGAAAAAACCGATAAATTTTATTTCACAGTCGATTTAGTTGCAGAGATGACGGTGATTAATCCGTTTGACTTTTTTTTAGAGAGTTATGCCGAAAAATTTCCTTTTAGTTATCCAGACCGATTAGCAAAAGATTTATCACCCTATTTAGAAACTCTGCCCGTGTCAGAGACCTTTGCTGAGTGGATTGCTAGCCAAACGCCTGAAAAACCTGTCTCTACAATCGATTTTATTGTTGCGGTGAATCAATTTGTATATCAAAAAATTGAATATGGTATTCGAATGGAACCTGGTGTGCAAACGGTTGATGAAACAATCAAAAAACAGTCAGGTTCATGTCGGGATTCTGCTTGGTTATTGGTTCAGTTGTGTCGTAACCTAGGATTAGCGGCTCGTTTTGTTTCTGGGTATCTGGTTCAACTAGCGCCTGACGAAAAATCTCTAGATGGGCCGAGTGGTCCCGAAGAGGATTTTACCGATCTGCATGCCTGGACCGAAGTTTATGTACCCGGGGCCGGTTGGATAGGGCTAGATCCGACCTCAGGCTTGTTTGCCGGTGAAGGTCATATTCCGCTTGCTTGTACCCCTGAGCCCAGCACGGCAGCGCCTGTTACCGGAGCTTTAGAAGAATGTAAAACGATAGATTTTAATTTTGCCAATAAGGTTACTCGCGTACATGAGATGCCTCGCGTAACTAAACCTTACTCTGAAGCGCAATGGAGTGAAATTAACCAATTAGGTCAATCGGTTGATCAAGCATTGAGCCAGCATCAAATAGAGCTAACTATGGGGGGGGAACCAACCTTCATCTCAATTGATGACATGGAAAGTGCTCAGTGGAACACAGCAGCCGATGGTAAAGACAAGCGTAGACTCGCTCATCAATTGTTTTTAAAAATGCAGGACGAGTTTAGCTATGGCGGTATTCGACATTATGGGCAAGGTAAATGGTACCCAGGCGAGCCACTACCCAGATGGCAATACGCCTGTTACTGGCGCAAAGATGGTCATAAGTTATGGCACGATAATAGTCTGCTCGCTGATTTAAACAAAGCAACCAACTATAGCGAAAAAGACGCAAAATTATTTACCGAGGCTTTAGTTGGACAGTTAGGTTTAAATCAAAAGGTGATCACCACAGCGTATGAAGATGTTTTATATCATTTATGGCAAGAAGGCGCTTTGCCAATAGATCCATCACCGGATGAACCTGAACTATTGCAAGCCATGACCAGAGCGGGTTTTTTAAAAAAACTAGAGCGTGGGTTAGACAAAGCAGCCGGATACGTGATCCCGCTGCAAATTGAACAGGGCCGATGGGAGTCTTGTGTATGGCAGTTTAAACGCCAACATTGTTTTTTACTACCGGGTGATTCGCCACTCGGTTATCGTTTGCCGTTAGACAGCTTAACCGGTACTTTAGCTTTTATTGAGCGGGATTTAAGCGACATTCCGGCTACTTTGAGTAGCCAGACGAGCAAAGCGTTTAAACAAAAACAATCAGGACGGGTGGTTGAGTCAGTTATTAAAACAGCCATGGCCATTGAAGCCAGAGACGGCCATATCTATATATTTATGCCACCGTTAAGTCACGCTGAAGACTATTGTAAACTGCTCAATGCTATTGAAGCGGTTGCTGACACATTGGCTATGCCGGTTGTGATTGAAGGTTATTCGCCACCTGGTGATCCAAGAATAGAAAAATTTGCGGTTACTCCAGATCCAGGTGTAATAGAGGTTAATATTCACCCGTCGGTGAGTTGGACTGAACTGGTGAAAAAAACAGAAGTCCTCTACGCGCTGGCAAAAACTTGTCGCTTAGGCACAGATAAATTTATGATAGATGGCCGTCACACAGGAACGGGCGGCGGTAATCATGTCACTATGGGTGCGAGTAGCCCTCTGCAAAGCCCATTTTTACGTCGGCCAGACGTCTTGCGCAGTTTTATTACCTACTGGCAGCATCATCCAGGGTTATCCTATTTATTTTCTGGTTTGTTTATCGGCCCAACCAGTCAAGCCCCCAGAGTTGATGAAGCCAGGGATGAATTGTTATACGAATTAGAAATTGCATTCGCCCAAATGCCGAGTGGAGAAAGCCCACAACCTTGGTTAGTTGACCGGTTATTGCGTAATTTGCTGGTTGATTTAACTGGCAATACACATAGAGCCGAATTTTGTATTGATAAGCTCTATTCTCCTGATTCGGCCAGCGGTCGGCTTGGCATAGTTGAGTTTAGAGGATTCGAAATGCCGCCCCATGAGCGCATGAGTATGTTGCAAATGCTGCTATTAAGAACCTTATTAGTTTGGTTTTGGCAACAACCTTACCATAAGCCGCTGGTGCGTTGGGGAACTGAGTTACACGATAAATTTTTATTGCCCGACTTTGTTAAACAGGACATTGCCGAGGTATGCAAAGATCTGCAAGAAGCGGGATATCCGGTTAAACTAAGTTGGTTTGAGCCATTTTTTGAGTTTAGGTTTCCTCGCTGTGGGTTTAAAAAAATTGAAGGGATCGAGCTTGAACTTAGAACCGCGATCGAGCCTTGGCATGTATTAGGTGAAGAATCGACGAGTTCAGGGACTTCTCGTTATGTTGATTCATCGCTTGAGCGGGTGCAAATTAAAGTATCTGGTTTGGTAGGCGAGCGTTATATAGTGACCTGTAATGGTCGCCGCGTGCCAATGAAAACAGTATCAGACAAAGGCACTATGGTGGCTGGAGTGCGTTTTCGGGCGTGGCAACCTGCTAGCGCTTTGCATCCGACGATAGGGGTGCATGCACCTTTGATTTTTGATCTATACGATAGTTGGGCCGGTCGCTCTGTGGGCGGTTTTACCTATCATGTTGCGCACCCAGGAGGGCGAAGTTTTGCCACCTTGCCTATTAATGCATTTGAAGCCGAAGGGCGTCGCCTTGCAAGATTTTGGGATCATGGTCATAGCCCAAATACTCAGCACCAATTAAACCAATATAAGGACACGAGTTGGCAGCCAAACCAAATGCAATATGTATGCGTCGACCATGAACCTCTTGTTGATTTTGTATTACCAGCGGAAGAAGCGCCCAATTACGAGTATCCCAATACTTTAGATTTACGTCGCAAAATACACTTTAAATAAATAGCATATATACTGAGGTATATCTTTGTACTACAGCGAATCACATAATATGTTGCAAATGCCAGAGTGGCTGTCTGAATATTTAAACGGGTCACATCAACATGATGAAGTTGAACACCACTGCGGCGGTGATACTCGGCATTGGGATGATTTATTTGCCCGACTTGCAAACTTGAGCGAAAAAGACATTCATTTACGCAGTAATGAGATTAAACGTTTACTGCAAGACAGCGGCGTGACACAAGCAGATACTCAAGAGTTAAACTGGCGTTTAGACCCGCTGCCCTTAATGCTATCTGAAGCTGATTGGAAAATTATTAAAAAAGGCGTTAGCCAGCGCCTTAAATTGTTCAACTTAATCGCTGATGATCTATATGGCGAGCAAAAATTAATTCACGAAGGGACGATAAGTGCTGCGCATTTGCATGCATCAGATGAATACACCCGTGAATGTTTCAGCCTTTCACATAAACAGGTGAAAGTGACCTTACTTGCAGTAGATTTGTACCGAGACCGGCAAGGTCAATTCAGGGTATTGCAAGATCATATTCAAAAGCCGCAGGGGTTGGGGTTGTTATTAGAAAACCGCGTGATCGCACGGCGCGTGATGAGCGATGAGTTTTCTGAATGCAATGTCCAGCGTATTGCTGACTTTTTTAATCGTTTTCAGCGGTGCATTAATGACTCGACTCCGGGCAGTTTAGATCCTCGTGTCGTGGTGCTTAGCAAAGGGCCTGAAGATGTATATTATTCTGAGCAAGCCTTTTTGGCCGCCTATATGGGATATACCTTGGTGCGCAGCGCGGATTTAACCGTGCGCAAAGGCAAAGTTTGGTTAAAGTCTTTAAAGGGGTTAAAAAAAGTTGATCTCATTGTCCGTTGGATGGCTGATTCTCAATTAGATTCGCTTGAGCAAAACGATTATTCAATTGATGGCATACCTGGCCTCTTGCATGCTTACCGCAGTAAAAATGTTGAGCTGATTAATCCGGTCGGTAGCGGTGTATTAGAGTGCCCCAGCGTGACCAGCAACATTAAAACCATTGCTGATAAGTGGTTGCAAGAGCCTTTGATCTTGCAAGAAAGCTCAATCGTTGCCGCAACTGACCCCGCAGCCGAAACTTTACATAATGATCCGAGTGGTTTTGAATTGTACAACTATGCCGATAGCCAGTTTAAGCTTGATGGTGATAGTCAAGCAGGGCAGATTCAAGAAGCGCTGGCAAGCAACAATCATATGTATTATTTCCGCGAGAAACCTGAATATAGTAGTGCACCTTTTTGGGACAAGCAGGCGCTTGTTGCTCGGCCAATAAAAATTCGATGTTTTGCACTCGCGTCCGCTGATGGGATTAGTGTGCTTCCTTCTGCGCTTTGTTTAGTTGCCGGAAAATCAGAGACTGAAAATTGGATTAAAGATACATGGGTGACCTCTGCCGATCCTCAGCATACGAGCGTGATAAAACGAAAATCCGTACCGACAATGGCGGATCTTGCTTTGTTAGATGGTGTTATTCCGTCACGTACGGCTGAAAATCTTTTTTGGCTTGGTCGATATTTGGAGCGAGGCGAGAATACAGTGCGTATGTTACGGTTATTGATTGACCGTTATACAGAATTTTCGGTTTACCCCGATAGCAATAATAAAAAAATTGTTACCCGTTTAGTCTCGGCAGCGGTAAATCAGGCGATTGTTTTTCCATACAATAAATATCAGTTTGTTGAAGATTCATTGGTCTCCCATATACCGCGCGAAATTACCGCTAACATTTTGTGTGACAATCAGCATGCAGGGAGTTTATTAAACACGATAAAGGCTTTAGTTAACAGCGCATTACAGGTACGTGACCTGTTGTCTGCTGATAGTTGGCGAATGATCGACGATATTCGCGATCAGATAAAACGTATTGAGCGTTTACCAACCGGTTTTTCCACTCGTGTAATGCAAGCGATTGCCGATCAGGTCATTTCGAGTTTAATGGCCTTTAATGGTTCAATCGCCGATGTCATGGCTGACAATAATGGTTGGTTTATGCTGGATATAGGTCGTCGAGTTGAACGCAGCACTCAACTAGTGCAAGTTAGCAGTGCACTCCTAACTGAGCAACTAAGTGATACAGAACAATTAAATATGCTTGAAGCTGTTTTGATTAGCCAAGTGAGTTTAATTACCCACAAGCGACGTTATCGCATGTATCAGAGTATAGAAACTGGATTGGAACTTTTGTTATTAGATGCACAGTATCCCAGATCTTTATTGTATCAACTTGAGCATCTTGATCACTTATGCCAATTACTGCCGTCATCTAAGGATAACGGAAGATACGAAGCACATCGAAAACTGTTGTTAAAAATGAGAACCTTGTGTCACCTTGCAGAAGCGCCACAATTGGCCGTTGCTGAGCAAAAAAATCGAATTGAATTAAATAAAGCAATGCAGCAAATATTCCAGTTGCTTGAACAGTTTTCTGAAGTATTAACTGTACAATATTTTTCTCACACTAAACCTGCGGTATCTCTCAATTCCAATATAGGGAGCATAGAGCGTAGTGAAGTATAAAGTTAAACACACGACTCACTATCAATATAGTGAAGCAGTTAGTCTGTGCCAAAATCAGGCTCGCTTAAAACCTATAAGTAATCAGCGGCAAACCTGTTTGAGCCATTGTATTCGCACTCAACCAGAAGCGGATTACCTTGATTATTTTATCGATTATTTTGGTAATCAGGCGACTGTTTTTGAAATTTCGACTCAACATGACGAGTTAATAGTGACAGCTGAAAGTGAAGTTGAAATTTTTGAGTTCAGAGAAAGGCAACTTTTTTTATCAGAAGAAGCCTGGGAATCTGTCGCACTGAAAATTCAATTAGCTGATACGCCCGAGTTATTATCAACGATCGAATTTGCACAAGCTTCAGAGTTTACGCCTGTCAGTGCAGATATTCATGCTTATGCTTGCCAATCTTTTTTGCCTGGGCGCGCATTAATTAGTGCTACGAAAGACCTTATGGCACGAATTTTTAATGACTTTCAATACGAATCTGGTTTTACCACTATTAGCACACCGTTAAGTGAAGTTTTTGCACATAAAAAGGGCGTTTGCCAAGATTTTGCACATTTTGCGCTCGCCTGTTTGCGTAGCTTGGGAATTCCTGGACGTTACGTAAGTGGTTACATAGAAACCCTGCCACCAGAAGGTCAAGAAAAACTGGAAGGTGCGGATGCAACACATGCTTGGTTTGCGGTTTATGTTCCTGATTTAGGTTGGGTTGATTTTGACCCAACCAACAATGTTATGCCCGAAACACAACATATTACGTTGGCTGTTGGGCGAGACTTTGCTGATGTGACTCCGCTCAAAGGTATCGTGTTTGGGGGGGGCATGCACCAATTATCCGTTGCAGTCGATATGAATCGGATTGAGGAATAAAAATACTTTAATTGGAAGGAGACAGCCGTGAGTATTAATTGGCTTAAATATAAAAGCGAGCCGTTTTATGACGAATTGATCAAACAAAACGGACAACCACGGAGCCATAGTGCCAGTTTAGCGCAATACTTGGCCGACTTATCGGACGAAGAATTATTGTCTGCTCGAGCCGCAGCTGATTTTGCGATTAAAGAAATGGGCATTACATTTACGGTGTATGGGGAAGATAGTTCTATCGATCGTTCATGGCCGGTTGACATAGTGCCTAGAGTGATCGGTAAAACTGAATGGCAAGCGATAGAAGAAGGACTTAAACAAAGAGTAAAAGCGCTTAATTTGTTTATTGATGACCTTTATCATGAACAAAATATTATTAAAGACGGGGTCTTCCCGGCCGATTTATTAGCCAAATCAGTGAATTTCCGGCCCCAATGCAAAGGAATTAAACCGCCGCATGGGATTTGGGCACATATTTGCGGCTCAGATTTGGTGCGTGATGATCAAGGCACTGTTTATGTGTTAGAAGATAATTTACGGGTGCCGTCTGGCGTTTCATATATGGTTGAAAATCGCTCTGTCATGAAGCGTGTTTTTCCTGAGCTATTTGAAAGTAACGATATTTTGCCGGTGAACGACTACTCATCGCAACTATTTGATATGCTCGGTGCTATGTCGCCAAGAAAAGGTGAGGTACCCGAGGTGGTTGTGCTGACCCCAGGTATATACAACTCAGCCTATTTTGAACATTGTTATCTAGCGCAGCAAATGGGATGCGAACTGGTAGAAGGACGCGATCTCATTGTTCAAGATGATGATTGTGTTTATATGAAAACTATTTATGGTTTAAAACGAGTTGATGTTGTGTATCGCAGAGTTGACGATCTCTTTTTAGATCCAGAAGTATTTAATTCGGATTCTACTTTGGGTGTTGCTGGGTTAATGCGGGCTTGGAGCAAAGGTAATGTTGCATTAGTCAATGCGCCGGGCGCTGGCGTTGCCGACGATAAAGTCGTCTATTCATTTGTGCCAGAGATCATTAAGTATTATTTAAATGAAGAAATAAAACTACCTAATGTCCCCACCTACAAATGTATGGACCCAGATGATATGCAATATGTCATTGCTCATATTAGTGAGCTTGTGGTTAAACCCGCCAATGAATCCGGTGGTTATGGATTGCTGATAGGGCCAAAATCGACTAAAAAAGAGCAACAAGAATGCATTAAACGCATTAAAGCCGATCCGCGCAATTATATTGCACAGCCAACGTTAAATTTGTCGACTGTGCCAACCATGGTCGATAATCATGTTGAAGGTCGCCACGTTGATTTAAGACCTTTTATTTTATCGTCTGGCCAACAAACTTATGTCACGACGGGCGGTTTAACTCGGGTGGCTCTGGTAAAAGGTTCGCTGGTGGTTAATTCATCCCAGGGTGGTGGTAGCAAAGACAC
Source organism: Gayadomonas joobiniege G7 (assembly GCF_000300815.1). Classification (GTDB taxonomy): domain Bacteria; phylum Pseudomonadota; class Gammaproteobacteria; order Enterobacterales; family Alteromonadaceae; genus Catenovulum; species Catenovulum joobiniege. The sequence goes on from NZ_AMRX01000008.1 coordinate 329,036, forward strand.
ATGGATTGTTGATGAGGAGGGTGCCTAATGTTATCCAGAGTTGTAGAGACCTTATACTGGACCAGTCGGTATGTTGAACGGGCTGAAAATGTTGCCCGCCTAATCAATGTCAATAACTTATTATTAATGGACTTACCAAAAGGCGTCTCAACAGGTTGGGAGCCTATTATTGATATTATTGGATCTCGTGAAATCTATTTGCAAAGCCATAAAGATTTTAATGACAGAGCCGCGGTAAAATTTCTGGTTGCTAACCAAAATAACCCTTCGTCGATTGTGAATTCGTTGCAGGCCGCCCGTGAAAATGCTCGCACCGTCCGGGACGTGATTCCGCGTTCTGTTTGGGAGGGTATTAATAGTTTAGCTAACTATGTTAAAGACAATCAGAACGAAGGTTTTAGTAAACGGGGACGTTTTGCCTTTTTAAAACATGTGATAGAAAGTGCGCATTTGATTTCTGGGGCGTTAGAAGCCACCTGCAATCATGATCAAAGATATATGTTTATGCGCTTTGGATCTGTTTTAGAGCGGGCTGATATGACCACCCGTATTTTGGACGTACGCTCAGCTAATTTAATTGAATCAGAGACAGATAGACCGTTTGAAAATATTCAATGGATTAGTGTATTACGCTCCTTAAGTGGTTATCAAATGTACCGTCAACAAATGGGCGTACGGGTCAATCGTGCTGATGTGATTGAGTTTATGTTACACAGCGAAGTGTTTGCACGCTCTGTTTTATTTTGTTTATATGAAATGCAGCGATATAGCGAACCTTTGCCAAATAGCGAGCAGGTCCATAGAGTGATTCAGGATGTAATTAAAGATCTCACTCACACGAATGTTCGTAGTTTAAAAAATGGTCACTTGCATGAGTTTTTAGATCAAATTCAAATAGATTTAGCCCAAATTCATAATCAAATAAGTGAGTTGTATTTTTTGAAATAAAATGCCTGAAGGAGCAGGCAATAAGCCAAAAAAACCAGTGATAGGTTGGCTAATTATTTATAAAATACTTCATCATTTAGTCATGGCGCTGTCATAGGTTTTTTTCACACTAGCGCTCTTAAAATATTAGGAGCGTCAGATAATGAATGTACCAATGATACGCCCTGCTATCGCGGCGGCGTTGTTTTCACTCGCAGGTTGTCAACTGCAAATAGACACCACTGATGAACAAGTGGACAACAATAATGATTCGCAAACGCCGATTGTAACCAGCCAGTATATTGTTTTACCCTACCTTCAAAACCCCAGCCAAGAACAAATTAGCATTATTTGGTTTAGCGATACACCTGAAGTGGCTTCGGTTGAAGTGGCTGGTGTTGGAACTTTTCAATCTCAAGCACAACAAGCGGATGCATTGAGCTATGGCGATTCAGAAATAGCGTATATCCATGGCGATAAAAACTACGGAAATATTCATTCCGAGGTAGCCGATGGACAAGCACCCACTATGGCATACAAACACTATGTAAGGGTGTATGGACTCTCCCCTAATACTCAGTATACCTACCGAGTTAAACAGGTAGGAGCAGATGAATTTAGTGCAACGTTTAAAACAGCACCGAGCAAAAATAGCCGTGAGAGTATTCGTTTTATTGCGATGTCAGATATGGAAACAGAACCAGAATCAACCCAAAAAACGGTTCGCTGGACGGCCAGTGCTTTAGCCATCGGAGGGGATAAATTAGGTACAGACCCAGACACTTATACGCGTCAGTATCCAGTCGATCAAACGACTGGTTATCAAGCAAATCTGCGTTATGCGGCAGAGCAAAAACCAGACTTTTGGGTGATTGCGGGTGACTTAGTTGAAAAAGGTGGTCGTCAGTTAGATTGGGATGAGTTTTGGCGACACAGTGCCGGTGAATGGGGGCAACTTGCATCAAACACGCCTATTTTTCCGGCACTGGGTAATCATGAAAACTACTGGCATCCTGATGATCCAGGATATAATGCCGATGCTTCTATGCTGTCATACGATAAGTGGAATACCTATTGGGATCTACCCAATAACCAAGCGAGTGATGAGCGGTACAATAAGCGTTATTATCGAGTAGATTATGGTCCTGTGACTTTAATTACGCTAGATTCATCAAATGGTAATGATGCCGATGCAAGTCAAGATACCAATCTGTTTATTGATGGCGCCGCGTCGCGTGTACCAGATTTTAATAATGGTTCTGAGCAATGGAATTGGGCCAAGCGTGAACTGGCGGATGCCCAAGCCGATGGCCAAGTGATTTTTGTTCAGTTTCACCACAGTGCCTTTGGCACAGGGGTTCATAGCATGCCGTCTGGCACGGCCGGTATTGCCAATGGTGAAGATAGCCAATCTGGGATGCCGATGCGAATTTATCACGAGCTATTTAGCCAATACGGTGTCACCGCTGTTTTATCGGGGCACGATGAGTTAGTTGAATATGTAGAAATTGACGGGGTGAGTTATTGGGATGTTGGTTTTGCCGGTGATGGGCTGCGAGGGCCTGGTTATCCACCAACGACTGATTATGTACCATTTGACCTATTGCCGGAAGCTGGCCAAAATTCACATTGGAGTGCGCACGGGGATGCGCCTGAAGTATGGGATGGCGCAAAACTGGTGTCTGGCGGTAAACACTATGGCTTTTTAGAGATAGAAGTACGCCCAGAGGGAGACAAGAATTTTAATGTTATAATGACACCTAAGTATGTATTTCCTATCACAAATGAATCAGGTCAAGCGACCGGTGAGTTTGACTACCGTCAGTATGATAAACAGGTACAGATCACTGTGATTCGTTAATCAAACGTATATGATTAAGCTTAAATAAAAGCCGGTGTTAACCACCGGCTTCAAAAAAGGCTTTGATTTGGTCTTTATTGCTGCGACTGACTTTAACCTGTTCATTGTGCCCTAAATCTAATAAATACTCACCTTTGGGTAGCGGTTTTGCGCCCTTTATAAAATTAAGATTGACTATCGTAGAGCGGTGGATCCGTTTAAAAGTGCTTTGGTCTAGTTCTTTTAAAAGTTTGCTCAGTGTTGTGCGTTTGATATGGGTTTTGCCATTAGCATGAATACAGCAATAATCACCGGCAGCATCGATCCAAGCAATTTCGTTTTGTTCAACTAAGGTGATTTCATCATTATCTTTAATAACTATCTTTTCTTTGTTATTGGCTGCATTATATTTGTCGATGAGCTTCACGGCATGAATAAGATGGCTTTTGTTGTTATGCTCTTGGCGTGCAGATAAACGTTCCGCCGCCCTAGTTAGCGCACGTTCGATATGAGCCGCATCTATGGGTTTTAAAATATAGTCAACGGCATTTAAATCAAATGCATTAATTGCAAATTCTTCAAACGCGGTTGCAAAAACAACAGCAGGCATAAGCTCGGCTTGAATTTTTTTTACTGTGTCTAAACCACTTAAACCTGGCATTTGAATGTCCATAAAAACTAAGTCTGGCTGGTTTTGATTAATAAACTGAATTGCCTGTTCACCATTGTTGCAGCTGCCGATTACCTTTATGTTTTTATATTCGTTTAACCGTTTTTCCATTAAACGTATCGCTAATGGTTCGTCATCAACTAATAAAACACTCAAAGTTTGTGTCATGAATCATCCCGCTGAGTTCTAAATGGAATTTGTATAAGTATGGTTAAACCACCTTCATCACTGACAAGGTAGTCAAATTTATGATTGTCCGGATACATAGCTTGCAAGCGTTGCTGAATATTTTTTAGCCCTATGCCACGATTATGATTGCCATCTATTTTAATGGGTTGATTGCTATAGTCGTGGCCGGAATCACTAATTTTGATGACGAGTTTATCGAGCGCTTTTTCGATCATTACCTCAACAGAGCCACCGTGTGGTGATTTAGAAATCACATGTTTCATAGAATTTTCTACAATAGGCTGCAGAATCATAGAGGGTACTAAACAGTTTTGGGTTTCGTGTGGCATATCTAAATTAAAAAGCAATCTGTCTTCAAAACGAACTTCTTCGATTTCCATGTATAAACATAAAGATTCTACTTCTTCTTTTAATGTCACTTCGATATCTGGGTCTTTGTCAATCGAATAGCGTAAAAATCGACTTAAATTAATCACCATTTTTTGTGCGCTTTGGTTTTCTTCTAATTCAATTAACGAATTAATTGCATTGAGGGTGTTCGATAAAAAGTGTGGGTTTAACTGATATCGCAACATTTTTAATTGAGCGTCGCGAGCCAGTTTTTGTGCTTGCACACGTTTAATCTCTTCTTGTTGTGATTTCGCTTGAGCTTCTACCAATACTTTATGCTCAGCTTGCAGTAGGTGATAATAGACCAATAAATGTAAAATGGCACACCAGCAACTAAAAATAAAAATGCCGCCAAAATACCAACCACCAAAATTCCACCAGATATTATCTTCCGCTGTCATATAGACAAAAGCTAGCATTCTGGCCACTGTCCAAACAAAGGCGATCAATAAAATAAATAAAAGTATGACAAGCGCTCTTTTTAAATGTGTGTAGTTCCAGACATCAAACACCACTTTTTGTAGTGTTAAACAGAGCATTAGGCCTAATGCCGATTGGGTTATTAAGTGCGCAATATAACCTAAATGAAATTGACCATACCATAGGGTTAAAGTGGTAAAACTGACCAAACAAATAAATACCCAAAAACCAATGTTGTAATAAAGATAAGTTTTTTTTGGGGTATGACCTAAATGAGAGTCTAAAAAGTGAATAACGTCCATAACAGTTGGCCTAGTGGGCGTACCCTTGCGTTTAAATTGCTCAATGGATAGCATTACTTTCTCACTCTTTTTTAATAATATCAATATAACAACATTGTAAAGTTTATTGCGCAGGATCCAATTATTAACCGTCCCATTAACCGCATCAGACTCCCCAGTCATCGCATTTAGATACGCTTTATTAACGCTTGTGTTACATTTTTGAGTGAGCAGTCTATGTTTATTGTACAAATAGTCTTGATGGGAGACACCATGGATACAAAAATTACACCGTTAAAGTTCAAAGCAGCCTCGTGCTTTGCTTTATTGTCTGCAGCTTTATATGGCTGTGGTGGTGACGTTACGACCGAAACCAATTACCAAGCCGTTGATCCGGCTGAACCCGTGAGCGATTGGACACTTGTATGGTCAGATGAGTTTGAAGGTGATCAGATAGATAGCAAAAAATGGTCATATGAAATCAATTGTGACGGTGGTGGCAATCAAGAGCAGCAGTGTTATACCGACAGTGACGAAAATGCTTATCTTGAAGATGGCATGTTGCATATTGTTGCTAAACCAGCAGAAGAAGGCAGTGCGCTTCCTTATACGTCTGCACGATTGCGCACGAAAGACAAAGCGGATTGGACGTATGGCCGCTTTGAAATACGTGCCAAGTTACCATCAGGTCAGGGCAGTTGGCCTGCATTTTGGATGTTGCCGACAGATAATGTTTATGGGGGCTGGCCGCATTCAGGTGAAATTGATATTTTAGAAGCTGTTAATTTAAAGGTGCCGTTAGAGGGATCGGATGATTTAGAGTCTAGCGTTCATGGTACTTTGCATTATGGAAAATCCTGGCCTAATAACGCCAGCTCTGGTACTGCCTATACTTTCCCGCAAGATCAAAACCCAGCGGATGATTTTCATACTTATGCTATTGAATGGCAAAAAGGTGAAATACGTTGGTATGTAGACGGAACCTTGTATGCAACTCAGCGAAAATCAGAAACCCGTATTAATTCACTTGGGCAGGTTACTGGCTTGCGCCACCGTGGTTGGTTTGCTAACTATTATGATCCTATCACAGGTGAGTTAACCGACTATTATACAGACGCCCCATTTAATCAAGATTTTCATCTATTGTTAAATTTGGCAGTGGGTGGTAGCTGGGCAGGTAGTGTAAACCAAGGAGGCATTGATGCTGCTGCGTTCGCCAACGGTCAACACTTTGTGGTTGATTATGTGCGGGTTTACGAATGTTCTGTTAATCCCAATACGGGAGCCGGTTGTGAAACCGTTGCACCAGGTTATAACGATGATGAAGATAAATTGGTTGAAGGTGCAGCGCCGATCCCAAGCCCTCCATCAACGGGAAACGAACCAGATCTGACAATTTTTGATGATGCCGAAAACAGTGATTGGCCACTTTGGGTAGACAGCAGCGACGGCGCAGCCGAAGTTGTGCAAGATGATGAATACGGAGCGGTTGCGCAATTTACGATTGGCGCGTCGCCGACTGTGGCTGGGTTTATCACGCGAGATTTAGACGATCCTAAACCCTATAATGCAACGTCTAAGGTGGCAACAGGAACAGTGGAATTTGATTTTAAAATGGTGTCTGCACCTGAGACGGCGGATGCACAATGGTATTTAAAAGTAGAGGGTGGTGATCAATCGAATGCCGCTGATTTAGCTTTTAGTACCGGCAGTGTAGAAAAAGTCGCGCCAGTATTAGGCCAGTGGCAGCATTACACTTTTAAACTTAGTGATTTAGAAAGTGGGGGATTAGATCCCAGCGGTATTTTTGTCAATATGATTTTTCCAGCTTGGGGGCAAGGTGCCGGTGCCGTTTATCAAATTGATAATTTTGTGATCGGTGATGGTGGCAGTGTGACTTACCCAGAACTTGTCTTATTTGAAGACCAAGCCAATGCAGACTGGCAGCCGTGGGACTGCTGCGGTGGTTCAACACCCATTGAAGTCATGGATGATGGTGAACATGGCAACACAGTTGAATTTACCATTAACGGTTCAACCGTAGTGGGTTTTAAACCAGCTGACGGTAGCAATGTTAACTTTAATGCTACTGCATTAGAGGCAGAAGGCGTTTTACAGTTCGACTTAAAAGTGATGAGCCAACCAACAGGTGGTGAGACCAACTGGCTGGTTAAAGTCGAAAGCGGTGCGCAAACTGGGGCCATAGAGTTGGATTTAACCGAAAGCCTCGAAGGCACAGCACCTAAAACGGGTGAATGGCAGACTTATACGTTTCCAATTAGCCAGTTAACCAACAGCACTTTAGATCCGTCAGCGATTGATGTGATTATGGTATTCCCAGCTTGGGGCCCCGGCGATGGTGCAGTATTTCGTTTAGACAATGTTAAAATTTACCATCCTAACGCTGACAATGGCACAAACTCCGGCAGTGGCGATAGTCTGGTTTTAGTTGAAGACTCGGTGAGCAGTCAATTTTCTCCTTGGGATTGCTGCGGTGGTTCTACTCCAGTGGTTGTTGATGACGAAACTCAAGGCACTGCGGTTGAGTTTACCAAAACCATTGGTGAAACCGTATTAGGCTTTTTTGTTGCCGACGGTCAAAATAACTACGATGCTTCCCATTTAGTTAATTCAGGTGTACTGCAATTTGACATGAAGGTGACAAACTTAACGGGTGATTTTGCTTGGTTCTTAAAATTAGAAAGCACAAATAATAGTGATTTTGTACAACTGGATCTCACAGCAAGCAACGAAGGTCATGTCCCGGTCGAAGGTCAATGGCAAACTTACACCTTTGATTTGAGCGATTTAGACTCTGCAACCTTAGATCTCAGTGATATTAAGATCCTAATGGTTTTTCCAGCATGGGAGAGTGGTGCGGGTACAGTGTATCGAATTGATAACTTTAAAATTTATCAGCCGTAAATTGGCAAGTTTAAGTTAATTATCGTCAAAAATTTTAAAGAACTAGGTAAAATTATGAACTCAAAAACATTTAAATTAAACTCAATTGCGGCCTCTTTAAGTTTATCTTTGGGAGCTGCTGGTTTTGTATTGCCTGCTTATGCGGCAGAAGGGCAAGCAAACGAAACCGAAGTTGCTGAAGTGATTCAGGTAAAAGGTATTCGTGGCAGCTTAATTAGAGCGATGGATATCAAACGCAGCAGTAGTGGGGTTATTGATGCCATTTCAGCCGAAGAAATGGGTAAATTCCCAGATACTAACTTAGCTGAATCGTTAGGCCGTATTACCGGTGTTTCTATTAGTCGCTCAAATGGTGAGGGCAGTCAAATTACCGTTCGAGGTTTTGGTCCCGACTTTAATTTAATTATGTTAAATGGCCGCCAAATGCCAGGCACTGGTTATAACCGCTCATTCGATTTAGAAAACTTGTCCCCAGATGGAGTAAGTGCGCTTGAATTGCAAAAAACGGCGAGAGCTGAAACACCGACTGGTGGTTTAGGTGCTACTGTCAATATTCGCACGACTAAACCATTGGCATCACCAGGCTTAAAATATACTGTCTCGGCAAAAGGGATATATGATGAGTCAGTTGAGACAGGTGATAGCTTAACGCCCCAGTTGTCGGCATTATACAGCAATACTTTTGCTGGAAATACGATAGGAGTTGCGGTGAGCCTGTCACACCAAGAACGTAATTTCCAACAGCAAAGCGCTTCTATATCAGGCTGGCAGATAGATCAAGGTTTGGGTGATGCGACTGGCTCAGATGCTATTGATAATCGCCCTAATACGGTCAACGAAGCGGGCGAAACGGTAAAAGCGGGTCACACCTATTTACCACGAGGTTTTGGATATCAAATTAACAATGTTGAGCGTACCCGTTCCAATGGTCAAGTGACTTTCCAATACGCGCCGACAGACACTTTGACTGCAACATTAGATTATACCGCGAGTGAAGCAGTAACCGCTGAAGAGAGCATGTCTTTTGGTGTTTGGTTTAACTATGGCGGTAATATTAAATCTTATGAGTTGGACGAAAATGGTACTGCGATTAAATTTAACGAAGCAAATAACGACTATGCTCATACGGCCAGAAAAGGCACGACGGAAGTTAAAGCACGTTCATTGGGCTTAAATTTAGAGTGGCAAGCAACTCCGGATTTACATTTAGAGTTAGATTATCATGATTCGAGCAATGAAACAGATAATGGTGCCGATCCGGGTAGTCAGAGCTCTCCATTTATTATCATAGCGCCAAATAACTTAGTCTCAAAAACTTATGACTATACAACCGGTGATATCCCACAGTTAGAAATGTTTTGGCCTCAAGGAGAAGCAGAAGCCTTACCGGAAGATTTTGATGTGACTTTTGCAGAATTTTTGCGCAATCAGGGTAAATCGGAAATAGAGCAACTTCAGTTTAATTCTGAATGGGTTAACCCAGACTACGGCATTTTATCTAATATTCGTGGTGGGTTGGCTTATACCAAACAAACTTTGTCTGGTGCAAATTATAGCTCAGGGCAGCAAGGACCAGTGGGTTATGCTGGCAATCAGGCAATTTTCCCAGATAGTATGTTTACCCGTGTGCAGCTGAATGACTTTTTAGATGAGTTTTCCAGTGGCGGTGACAATATGGTGACTGACTACTATTATGATTATGATTTTGACGAAGCCATGACCCGTACTGCTGCATTTTTTGATAATTTCAGCACAGATCCTATGTCGGGTACTAGTTCGTTTGATGATTTAGAAGAAGTCACTACAAGTGCTTATTTGCAATCAGCGTTAGTGTTTGATTTATTTGATAAACCGGCTGATTTAAATTTTGGCGTGCGTTACGAAAAAACGGAAGTTACCAGCATTGTAAACCAAGATCGTCCAGAAGCGATCCAGTGGGTTAGCCCAACTGAATGGAATCTTGCGTTTAGTAGCGAAACCGACAGCTATAGTGTCGATGCTGATTATGATGTGATTTTGCCAATGATGGATTTTAAAATCGAACTGACAGATGATTTTATTGCGCGTTTTTCTGCTGGTAAATCAATCTCTCGAGCACCTCTGGGTGATTTGAAAGCGACTCAGTCTCTATCAAGTCGTCCTAAACCTGGTTCACGCACTGGCTCGTCAGGCAATCCTGGATTATTGCCGTACGAAGCAACTAACATAGATTTGTCGTTTGAATATTATTACGATGATGCGAGCTATGTTTCACTCGGTTTATTCCAAAAAACGGTTAATGATTGGATTGCGAATCTGTCAACCGAGACTGAAATTGACGGTTTACGGGATCCGCTCGAAGGCGCCCGTGCCCAACAGGCGATTGCTGATATCCGCGCGGCGAATGGTAACCCTACTTATAGTCCAGAAATTGAAGAAATTTATCAGCAAATTGTGGACAATGGTGGCGCCGATGCAAATGGCATTATCAGCCAAAATGCTGATGATCCATTAGCCGTATGGCGAGTGACTCAGCCGTTAAACTATGAAGACCAAAAACAAACGCGTGGTTTTGAATTTGCGTTACAACATATGTTTGGCGATACTGGATTTGGGACAGGCGTAAACATTACCGTAGTGGATAGCGACAATACTTACGACAATGACGCTGTGTTTGAAATACAAACCCCGCTAGTGGGTTTAAGTGATTCGGCTAACTTCCAAGGCTTTTACGAAAAAGACGGTTTGTCCGTTAAATTAACGTATAGCTGGCGTGATGGGTATTTGATTGGCGTAGGTCAAGAGCAAGGTAGTTCAGATAACCCGCCGCAATACCATGAAGATTTTGGTCAGTTAGATTTTAGTGTGAATTATGATGTGTCTAATAACCTATCTGTTTCGTTTGAGGGGGTTAACTTAACCAATGAAACTGAACGTGGTTACGGGCGGTATCAAGAGCAATTCCTTTTTGCAAGACAATATGGTGCCCGTTATATTGTAGGTGCACGCTATAGCTTTTAAATAAAGAAGCAAGCTCAGCAAAGCCGCTTAGGCGGCTTTGTTTTTTAGGAGGTTAAGTGGCAAAACCCATTCAAAAAGTGGTTATTCTCGGTGGCGGTGCTGCGGGTTGGTTAACCGCAGGTACCTTAGCCGCCGAACATTTATCGGCTCAGCCAGATGGTTTAGAAGTGGTCTTGGTTGAATCACCCGATGTTAAAATCTTAGGTGTTGGCGAAGGAACCTGGCCAACAATGCGGGCAACATTAAATAAAATGGGCATTAAAGAAGCTGATTTTATACGTGAATGCGACGCGGCCTTTAAACAAGGTGCAAAATTTTGTCAGTGGACTCACAATGACAAACAAGATTTTTATTACCACCCGTTGGTTTTGCCACATAACTTTAATCAAATTAACTTAGCGCAATATTGGTCAAATGAATACGAGTTAAGTTTTGCGGATGCAGTATGTCCGCAAAGTCAATTGTGTGAGCAAGGTCTGGCACCAAAACAAATCAGTACACCAGAATATGCTCATGTTGCAAACTATGCCTACCATCTAGACGCGGGTAAGTTTACTCAATTTTTAAAAAAACACTGTTTAGAACGTCTGGGTGTTCAGTATATTCAAGATCATATTGATTCAGTTCAAGGCGATCCTAACTCTGATATTAAAGGTTTAGTTGGACGTAAAAGTGGTTTAATCAGTGGTGACCTATTTATTGATTGCAGTGGTTTTGCCGCTCGTTTGATTGCGGATCATTATCAGGTAGCCCATATCAGCCAAAAAAATGTGTTATTTAATGATACTGCCATTGCAGCTCATGTTAAGTATCCGCAACCAGACAGCCCAATTGCCAGCCATACTGTCTCTACAGCGACAGCGAACGGCTGGATTTGGGATATAGGCTTACAGTCACGCCGTGGGGTCGGCCATGTGTTTGCGTCAGATTATGTATCGCATGCTGAAGCAGAGCAGCAGTTAATAGATTATATTACCGCCACAAGTGAGATGAATGCGGATGAGATAAGTTGTAAAACGCTGAACCTAAATCCAGGATATCGAGAAAAATTCTGGGTAAAAAATTGTGTCGCTATCGGGGTATCTGCCGGTTTTATTGAGCCGTTAGAAGCATCGGCGTTGGTTTTGGTCGAGTTATCTGCGGCTATGTTGAGTGAAAATTTACCGGCTGACCGAGCGGTAATGGAGATAGCCGCAAAACGTTTTAACGAGACATTTAATTACCGTTGGCAACGCATAATAGATTTTTTAAAACTCCATTATTGTATAAGCCAACGGGATGATTCTAACTATTGGCGAGATCATAGAGATCCGGCGAGTTGGCCTGAATCTTTGTCTGAATTGCTGGCAATGTGGCAATATCAAGGACCTTGGAAAAAAGATTTTACGCACATTGAAGAGGTATTCCCATCGGCCAGTTATCAATATGTTTTGTATGGCATGGGATATCAGCATAAAACGCACTCTAGAGCCTCCCGCACCCGTCAGCAGCTTCATCTCGCACAAGCGGGTTTTGCACAAAATCAACAGATAACCGAAAAAATGCTCGCGCATTTACCGGCGCATCGCCGCCTTATTAATCATATCATTCAAGCATAACAGGGTAATTAAATGGCTGAACACGAGCTTTTAGACAATATTAAACATAAAAATTTACGTATTATCCGCCAGTATGGTGCCGAATTTGGTGACAACCTCAGCTATGCACGGGTATTTGTGCCTGAATTAACTCAGGCACAAGCCTGTTATCCTATATTTTTTGTAAAAAATGCTGAAGAACAATTAGAACCTGTGGCTTTGTTTGGTTTTGAACAGGGAGAAAACTTGTTTTTACAAAACAGTGATTGGCAAGCCAATTATATTCCTTGGAGTATCCAGAGAGCGCCTTTTTTAATTGGCTTTCAGGAACCCATCGCGGGTGGGGGGGAACCCGAGCCAGTTGTATATGTGGATATGCAACACCCTAGAGTGAGTGACAGTGAAGGGCAATCCGTGTTTTTACCGCATGGCGGTCAATCTGACTATTTGCAATATATCAGTCAATTGTTAGCCAGCATTCACCAAGGGCATCAAAACAATCAAGATTTTGTCCGTACCTTAAGTGAATACAATTTGATTGAGGCTGCCCAATTAGAGGTAGAACTCGACAATCATAAAAAATACAAAATGGGTGATTTATTCGCCATATCAGAAGAAAAACTAGCCGCGCTTAAAGCAGACGAATTATACAAACTAAAACAATCCGGTTATTTGTCTGCAATCTATATGGTAATTGCGTCGACAGCTCAATTAAGCGAACTCATCCGACGTAAAAACCAAACCGTTAAAAATGGCAGTTGATTATCACCTTTTGCCGTCTGTACCGACCGTAGAGGCTGGGCCGAACGACAACTTATTTGAACTGGTTGAAGCGTACGCGGAACCGGTCGTTATTAAAGGGGCTGTAAAAGGCTGGCCTGTGGTTCAAGCAGGGCTAACATCTGCGGAAGAGCTTTTAGGCTATTTACGGTCGTTTAGTTGTCAGAAACAAGTTCATCTGATGTCCTTGCCAAAGGATAAAAATGCTCGTTATTTTTACAACCAAGACTTATCTGGCATGAATTTTAAGCGTCAAATGCACTCGTTTGACGCTGTGCTAGAGATGCTCTTGCTGCAAGTAACCAAGTCGCAATCAAGCGAGTATTTGTACATGGGGTCTACGCAGGTGGATGCGGTTTTACCTAATTACCGCCAATATAATGATCTTAACGGGTGTTTGCCGTCTGCGTGGGCCAGTGTTTGGCTTGGCAATCAATCACGTATTGCCACCCATTATGATGTGCCAGATAACTTGGCCTGTAACTTAGCAGGTGAACGACGTTTTACCCTGTTCCCTCCTGAGCAAATTAAAAACCTTTATCCTGGTCCTATCGACTATACGCCCGCAGGTCAAGTGACCAGCATGGTTGATTTTGCCAATCCGGATGTTGAACGTTATCCGCGTTTTAAAGATGCCTTAAAAACCGCTATGGTTGCAGAATTGTCTGCTGGTGATGTCGTATATATACCCAGTATGTGGTGGCATCATGTCGAAGGCTTAAGCTCGGTTAATTTGTTACAAAATTATTGGTGGCGCCCGGTTCCCGCCTATGCTGGCAACCCGACAGATGCATTACTCCATGCTTTATTATCTATAAAAGACTTACCTTCTGAGCAAAAACAGCACTGGAAAGCCTTGTTTGAATATTATATCTTTAGCGACATAGATTTAACGCATTTACCAATCGATCGCCAAGGTGTGTTGAACTGTCTTACCGAAGACAGTGCACGTAAGTTGCGTGGACTTTTATTGAATAAATTAAATCGCTAACCGAATAAAGGCGGGTAAATGAACAAGGGTTTTATCTTCGCTGTCAGCTTGTTTTTGACAACGCTAATGGCTTGTCAGCCGACCCCAAATAATAAACATGTCAAGGTCACAGGCCCCGTCATGTATAACCAACTGGGCTACCCCGTCACTGCTAATAAACAAGTGTTTTTACAAAGTGACGGGCCAGTGCATTTTAAAGTCGCCGATAAAAGCGGCGAACTGGTTCTGACAGGTGTGAGCACTAAACCCAAACATTGGCCGTTTGCAGCCCAAGATTATGTCATGCTGGATCTTAAACAATTGCATTGCCCAGGGGTTTACAAACTTTTTATTCCGGATTCGGGGTTATCACCGGTTATTATAAATATAAATGACCAAGTTTATCAGCAAGCGCTAACGCAAGTGACTAAAGCTTTTTATTTTAATCGGGCTGGCACAGCACTTAAAAGTGAACATGCAGGCATTTATGCACGCGCAGCGGGTCATACTGGAAAAACCGCTATCATCCATGCTTCGGCGGCTGATGCGATGCGGCCAGCGGGCACTCAGGTCGAAATTGGTAAAGGTTGGTACGACGCAGGTGACTATAATCAGTATGTGGTAAATGGTAGTGTTGCTTTAGCCAGTCTGTTATTAGCTTATCAAGACTTTCCGATAATGAAGCAACTGTCGCTTAATATTCCAAAAAGCGAGCATCACCAAACGGATATGTTAGACGAAATTTTGTGGCAATTGGATTGGTTAAGCAAGATGCAGGACCCAAATGATGGTGGGGTCTACCATAAGCTAACGACTAAAAAGTTTACTGGCAAAGTTATGCCGGACGAAGCCTTGTCAGAGCGCTACTTAGTGGCTAAGTCTGTCACAGCCAGTTTGGATTTTTCTGCGGTAATGGCGTTAGCCTCTAGAGTGTTGGTAAAAGTCTTACCAGTGCATGCAAATGAATATCTAGCGGCGGCCAAAAAGGCTTATATATGGGCCCTAAAACACCCAAAACAGGTTTATCAGCAGCCAGCAGATATACATACAGGGGAATATGCTAGCCGAATAGAACAATTAAATGACGAGTGGTTCTGGGCAACGTCAGAGTTGGCTATTGTTACTGAGCAAGCTGATTTATGGCAAAAAATCCCAACAAATATTGAGATACAAGTTGCTTCATGGAGCCAAGTGGCAGCATTTGCTTATTTTGCATTGGCTAAACAAGAAACTAACCTGAAATGGCAGCAACAAGCTCAGCGGCTAATTGTTCAGCTTGCCGATGAGCTTGTTAAAACTTATCAAAATTCATCATTGGCCGTTACCATGGGACACCATAAAAATGATTTTATTTGGGGAAGTAATGGGACTGCCGCCAATCAACTGATGATCCTTGCCAAGGCTTATCAGATCTCGCAAAAAGCTGAGTATAAATTAGCCATGCAAGGTACGCTCGATTATTTAATGGGTAAAAACCCGACGGGATATTTGTTTATTACTGGCATGGGTACTTATTCACCGGTCGATATTCATCATAGGATCTCGGCGGCAGATAAGGTTAAAGCACCTGTGCCTGGCTGGTTAGTCGGCGGCCCCCATGCGGGTCAACAAGATAAATGTAACGGGTATCCCTCCGAGCTCCCCGCGTTGTCTTATTTGGATACTTGGTGTAGTTATTCAACCAACGAGGTGGCGATTAATTGGAATGCGGCGCTGGTTTACGCGTTAGCTGCGTTTAACGAACAAAAAAACGAGAGAGAAAAAGAATGATGTACAAAGTTACAAGCTATCGCAAACTGGCGACGCTTCTTCTGCTTAATGTGGGTTTGATGACCATTCTCAAACCAGCCATGGCAGGTTTTTCGTTGCAAGCAGCAGGACCTTTGACCGACCAGAATACGGAAATACAAGTCATTGATAGCACCAATCGCTCGAGTTCTGTGCAATGGGTACCAGATACAAAAATTAAGCTCGCAGATTTTTATCAAGCCAAAAGCTTATCTTTTTATATAAAAGCGGAAGATGCGCAAAAATCGTCATTGAATATAAAATTGGACTGTGGCCGAGAATGCTCTGGCCAATTGAATATTGAACCTTGGTTAACGGTTCATTCAGACACGGGGTGGCATCATTTATCCATTCCCGTAAACTGTTTTAACCACCCCGAGGCGCAAACCGATTGGCCGCGACCCACGTTAACATTTGAGCGCATTGGCAACGCGAAAGTGTTTCTTAAAGATATTTCAATGAGCGAAAAAGTAACGACGAACTATGCTTGCACTGAGCCTGAGTTGCGAGCAATAACGCCAGCACCACTCAATACTTATTGGGCTAAATCTTGGTGGAAGCAACGGCATCAACAAAAATTGCTTGAAAAAATTAACATAGATCCCGAGCTAATTTTGATCGGGGATTCGATCACCCACGGTTGGGAACGCAAAGGAAAAGCAGTTTGGCAGCACTGGTTTGCTGATATTAAAACGCTTAATTTAGGCTTTTCGGGCGACCGCACCGAAAACGTTCTCTGGCGTTTGCAAAATGGTGAAGTGGACGGTCTGAATCCTGAACTTGTAGTCATTATGATAGGCACCAATAATACCGGCCACCGGATGGAAGCGCCTGAGTATATTGCAAAAGGCATAGAGCAGATTGTTCGTGAGCTAAAAAAACGTTTACCAGAAAGCCAGATTTTATTATTGGATATCTTCCCTCGAGGCGAAGAACCGAACCATGCCATGCGAGTGAATAACGCCAAAACAAATGCCAGGTTAAATGAACTAGGCAAAAAGTATGATCTGCTAAGAGCTAATTTTAATCCTGCATTTTTGAATAATGATCAGACTTTATCAAAAGAGATCATGCCTGATTGGCTGCACCCAAATGAAAAAGGCTATCAAATTTGGGCTACCAAACTGGCACCTTATTTCAAAAAATACCTAGCCGATTGAATTTTTTGATCGCCGAAATCAGCAAGAAGCGATTGAGGTCGCAAAAACATTAGGCTGGCAAACTTATCCAGAGTTAAAGCAGCGTTTAAAGGTTTACCGGAACAAAGGTAGGGTCACAGGTGCATATTTTTAATGACGTACTTTATCAAGAGTTACTAAGTTCGATTGTTTTGCTTGCAACCAGTATCTGATAAACCCCGCACAAATTCGATTGTGCGGGTCTTGTTTTTACTCGCAGTCTAGCAAGTTTTTTTGTTCCGCTGTGCTTAAGCGAATATTAGCCACGCTTAATTCGTTCATTTGAGCGCTGCTTAGGCCCCAAATTGTGCTGATTGGCTGGCTAAAGTCTGTTTGTTTAAAACAATTTAATTTAACCGCAACAGGTTGCCACTGACCGTCTGTTTTTATTAATGAGTTAATTGAAACAGTATCTAATGCTTGCTGCTTTTCTTGCACCAATACATTAATATTACCGCGCACGGGTTTATCGGCTTTTACTTCAAAGACCAAGGCTGCATTTGCATCTGCATAAGCAGAAATGTTTATGCCGTTGTTTTGCTGCATAGCGATAGCGCTTAATTTTTGCTCTGCAGTCCAATTGATTTTAAATGAGTCTTCTTGCACAAACCGGTTTTGACTTGAAAAAGTGATGGCATCGGTTGTGACCACACTGGCATTGATTGCAGTAGATTGCTCGCCAGTGTTCAATGCAAAAGTATAACCTAACTTAGGAGCCTGGCTGAATAAAACTAAATCAGAAGAGGTGTCTAATTTAGGCATGTCAGCATAGTCTTCTTGCAATTGAGCAAGCTGAATATCATCTTGATAAGTTAACCCGTAACCCAATTTAAACAACGCATCATTTTTGTCTGTGTAGGGGGCATTGACGGGTTTAGCATTGGCTTTAGCAGGCCAGCTAAAGCTGAGCTTGCCAGTAAAATCATACTGCACTTGTCCGTTGACATCACGTAATAATACATCGGCGATACCTGCACCTTCTGAGCCAGGTAACCAAGCGGCCACAAAAGCATCAGACTGGTTGATTTCTTTGTTCATCCATAATGGACGGCCCGATAAAAATACTGTGACCACAGGGATGTTTTGCGATTTTAATGATTTTAATAAAGCCAGGTCTGCTTTAGTAATCGGCTGGTATTCAAAAGTGCCAGATTTAATATCACCTTGCATCTCAGCATAAGGTTCTTCACCTATTACTACAATTGCAACATCTGGCTTTTCACTGAACTGGCCATTTTCACTTAACATGACTGAGCCGCCAGCGGCTTCAACCTGATTTTTAAACCCTTGATAGATAGAGGTTGCGTTCGGGAAGTCGTCGTTGGTATTGCCGGTTCCTTGCCAGGTTAATGTCCAGCCACCATTTTGTTTGCTGATATTGTCAGCACCGTCACCCGCTAACAATATTTTTTGTTTAGGGTTTAATGGTAAAAGACTGTGATTATTTTTTAATAATACGAGTGACTCGCGCACCGCTTGGCGAGCGATGGCTTTATGCTCTGGATGCCCTAAACGATCGCTATTTGCTGCATGTAATCTTTGCGACGGTAAATCATTAAATACACCGGCTCTTAATTTAACGCGCAAAATTCGGGTCACAGCATCATTGATTCTGGCTTCTGAAATTTCGCCGCTGCGTACTTGAGCTAAGGTATTATGATAAAATGCTTTCCAGTCTTCAGGCACCATAATAATATCAACACCTGCATTGATTGCGGCTGCGCAGCTTTCGTTGCTACAACCTGCTACTTGGCCATGTCCATTCCAATCACCAACGACTAAACCATCAAAATTCATGCGCTCTTTTAAAACATCCGTTAATAGATATTTATAACCATGCAACTTTTGACCGTGCCAACTGTTAAACGATGCCATAATGGCTTGTACGCCAGCTTCAATTGCGGTGACATAGCCTTGCGCATGAATATTTATTAACTCTGCTTCGCTGGCCAAATTATTGCCTTGGTCAACGCCTCTATCAGTGCCGCCATCACCAACAAAATGTTTGGCTGTTGCTAAAATGTGTTGGTTAGATAAAAAGTCTTTACCGGCTTCACCTTGAATGCCCTCAACATATTTTCCTGCATAGCTTCGTACAATAGCCGGATCTTCGGAAAAACTTTCATAAGCTCGTCCCCAGCGGTCATCGCGTGCAACTGCAACGGTAGGCGAAAAGTCCCAATCGATGGCTGTCGCAGCCACTTCTCGTGCGATAGCTGCGGCAATATCTTTAATTAAATCTGGGTTATTGGCAGCACCAAGGCCAATATTGTGAGGGAACAAGGTTGCACCTAATACATTGTTGTGGCCATGAACAGCATCTGTGCCCCAGATACAGGGAATACTGCTGCCATCTAAAGAGTCGTCTAAACAGGCTTTATAAAAGTCATCGGCTGTTTTTATCCAATCTTGCACGCTGGCGTATTTGTTCTGCTGTGGAAACGAGCCACCACCATTTAAAAATGATCCAAATCCATATTGGCGCATCTCTTCAACTGTAATAGAGCGTAACTCTGGTTGCACCATTTGAGCGACTTTGTGCTCTAGGGTCATTTCAGCCAGAAGTGCCTCGATTTTTTTTTCTAACTTGGGGTCTTGTTTTATTTTAGAGATGGGCTGGGGCCATAGTTTTAAGGTTTCTGATTTTACGTTTGGCTGAACTTTATCTTCTGTGTTTTGGCATGCAAATAATGCACAAGTAGTGGCTGCTATCGCCGTATATTTAAAAAGTTTGGTCATCATAATAAGGATCCGCTATTGCTCTATGTAACATTTAATTCAATGTTACATATAAGTTAATTTTTAACCTATTGAGAAACGATGAAGCGGGTAAAATACGGGTTTAATCGTCTTTGCTTGCTGCTTATCCATGTTGATTGTGAGGTAGAGCTAGGATTCAGACCATGTGTTGCGTATCATTGTAAATGATTTACTTATTACTCCATCACTGGATGATCGGAAAGTGATATATTGTGCTTCTTTAGTAGAACATATACTTGGTAAATCTTATCAAACTAGGCACTCGCTTCATCTAGGTTTAAGATCCTTTTTATAAAGAGAAAGTATTCGCATAGATATCAATTGTAAGTATTCAATACAGATCAGGATTATGTTTATTAAGGATTGAGCGGAGCTAGCTGCGCAGCTCCACTTGTTTTAACTTTTCTAAATTCTTATAGCGCATTAATTTTCTGAAGGTCAGCTTGGCCTTTTAAATATCCTAAAGACACTAAAAAGTTATCAACTTTTAGTAGTGTATCTCTGAAATTGTTTTTGTTTTTATAATTAAAAAAACCATGCCCTTGTCCTGGGTAAATTTCTAATTCACTGCGAATGCCTAAAGCATGCATTTTTTGTTGAAAGCGTTTGGGTACAGAGATAGGGATGAGTTTATCTTTGTCGCCTATCAGGACTAAAGTTGGTGGTACACCAGCATGCAAGTTATGCATTGGCGAAATATCTTGCCAATAATTTTTGACTGTTTCGTAACCCCAGCCGTCTGGACCGTTATCAAAAACTGGGTTAAATAACACCAAGGCATTTGGCACTGTACTAATGGTTAGATCATCAGTTTTAGCATTAAAAGAGGGTATGGTTGCCGTTGATGCGGCTAAATGGGCCCCAGCAGAACCCCCTGCTGCAATAATTTGGTCTGGATCAATATTTAACTTATCGGCGTTTTGACGCAGCCAACGCATCGCTGACTTTGCATCACTAACGGCATCTTTAGGCGTAGTATTATTGCGCTTTTTAACTCTGTATTCAGCCGAAATCGCTAAAATTCCTCGATCGGCTAAATAGTCTGCTTGACGATAGAATTGATTAGGATTACCGCTCACCCAGCCACCACCAAAAAAGAAAATAATAGCCGGTGTTTTTATGCCCTGCGCCACCTGTTTGGGCAAAAACATATGCAGTTTTAAGTCAACTTCACCTACTGTTTTATAAACCATGGATTGATCGGGTTTGGGTTGAGCTGCATGACTGATATTGATCAAACCTAAACATAACAAACAAAAAACACTCAATTTTTTAATGATATTCACAAGTCTATTTTCCTCAAAAATTATCTTAATGATATTAAACATTTAACCTTCTTAAAACCGGAATTTTAATTCTGCTTTGTTAATTAAATGATAATTTAAATTTAATTAACCTTGACTTTATAACATGTTTTATTAAAATTGAATCAAATGTGAAATGATGTTTCTCATTTAGAATAGGTCGAATGCGAATAGGCATAGAGCGTTTTAAAAATACTTCACAAATAGTGATGAAAATTTGACCTAACGTGAAATGGATTCTTGGTTTATCAAATGACGGTGACAATAAGATTATGAACCATTGCAGAATGCAGTTAACCGATACATTTATCAAACACGATCTTTTTATTAAGCGTTTTTTAAAAAACTATTTAAAACGTGATCAAGATATAGAAGATATTACTCAAGAAGTGTTTATTCGGGCGATGCATGCTTCTGATCAAAAAAACGAAATTAGTCAACCAAAAGCCTTTTTATTTACGATTGCTAAAAATCTAGCACTCAACGAAATCGCGCGTAAATCTAATCAAACTACCGATTATATCGAGGACTGTATGCCAGAAATGGAAAACTATGGCTGTAATGGTTTGGAATTTGAGTTTGATAAACGTCAGCGAATGGAGATCTACCAAGAGGCATTAGGTCTGTTGTCTGAAAAGTGCAAACAAGTCTTTTTATTAAGAAAGGTCTATTCATTTTCGCATAAAGAAATCGCACAAGAGTTGGGCATTTCTATTAGTAGCGTCGAAAAGTACTTACGTGAAGCAATTTTAGTATGCAAGCGTCATTTAGAAACCTACGAAAATAAACAAACGTTTAAACGTAGTTATTATCAAGCGGATCCCGTTAGCTCACTTTAAATTGCTGCATAAACATGATTGACAAATGTTAAAAAAATAATAACATGTCAAATATAAAACAATGTTTCGGATTTAATTTATGACTTCGCAGAATATTAAAAATGCCGCTGTCACTGGCGGCGGTAGTGGCATTGGTCGCAGCATATGTCTGGCGCTTTCTAGAGCTGGGCATAACGTAGTGGTACTAGATCTCAATCTGGCTGCAGCGGAAGAAACTCAAGCCATGATCCAATCTCAAGGCGGCCAAGCCCAGGCTTATCAACTCAATGTTGCCGAACACGAGCAAGTGTTGTCTGTTTTTGAGCAAATACAGCAAACGACAGCCATCGACATTTTGATAAACAATGCCGGCATTGGGTTTGTTGGCAACATCGAAAATACACCCGTTGACGATTTTGACCGAGTTTATCAAGTGAACGTCAAGGGTATTTATAATTGTGTGCAAGCGGTCATAGCAGGTATGCGTGAACGTAAACACGGCGTTATTATTAACATGGCCTCTATTGCCTCTTCGGTCGGTATTGAAGATAGATTTGCCTATTCGATGTCAAAAGGTGCGGTATTGACAATGACATATTCAATAGCACGTGACTACATTGACCAGGGGATCCGGTGTAATTGTGTCTCGCCAGGTAGAGTGCACACACCATTTGTAGATGCTTACCTAGATAAAAACTACCCAGATAATAAACAAGAAATGTTTGACAAATTGTCTAAAAGTCAGCCAATCGGTCGTATGGGTACACCAGAAGAAATTGCTAATTTAATCGAATATTTAGCCTCAGATAAAGCGAGCTTTATCACTGGCAGTAACTTTCCGATTGATGGTGGTTTTGTCACCATCAATAATTAATGGAGTCTTTATGAAACTTTTAAGAGTAGGTCCCGCTGGTCAAGAAAAACCAGCCGTGTTAGACAAACAAAATAAAATCCGCGATATCTCTTCTTTGATCACTGATGTTGAAGGCCAATTTTTATCAAACGAATCTCTGGCAAAACTGGCCGAGAGCGACTTTTCTCAATTGCCTGAATTAAGTGCTGAGCAACGCATTGGTCCATGTGTGAACAAGGTCGGAAAATTTATTTGTATTGGTTTAAATTATAGCGACCACGCTGCTGAAACAGGGATGCAAGTACCAGAAGAGCCAGTGGTATTTATGAAAGCCACCAGTTCTATCACTGGTCCAAATGATGACATTATTAAACCTAAAAACAGCACTAAACTAGATTGGGAAGTTGAACTGGGTA
Organism: Gayadomonas joobiniege G7; assembly: GCF_000300815.1. Lineage (GTDB taxonomy): Bacteria > Pseudomonadota > Gammaproteobacteria > Enterobacterales > Alteromonadaceae > Catenovulum > Catenovulum joobiniege. Next base: position 352,122 of record NZ_AMRX01000008.1, read on the forward strand.
TCGTAATTGGTGAGCACACGGCATATGTTGATGAAGCAGACGCAGAAAAACACATTGCTGGTTATTGTTTAATTAATGATATTTCTGAACGTGCATTCCAGATTGAGCGTCAAGGACAATGGTGTAAAGGCAAAGGCTGTGACACTTTTGGTCCAATCGGTCCTTGGTTAGTGACCAAAGACGAAATCGAAGATGTGACTCAGCTACCTATGTGGTTAGAAGTTAATGGCAAACAATACCAAAACGGCAATACCAATACCATGGTATATCAACCGGCCTTTATCGTTAGTTATTTAAGTCAATTCATGAGCTTACAGCCGGGTGATATTATTTCTACTGGCACTCCACCGGGAGTTGGCATGGGCCAAAATCCAGCTGTTTATCTTAACCATGGCGACAAAATGAAATTAGGCATTGATGGTTTAGGTGAGCAAACACAGACGGTTGTTGACTATACACCTGCTGGTTAATGGATAGGGCGCGCATATGAATAAAGAGCCACGTTTGATCTTGCTGCATCCAAATGACAATGTTTTGGTTTGCAGTCGATCAATTAAAAAAGGTGAGCCGCTGACGGTTGAGGGGCACTCTGTAGTTGCCGACGCGGATATGGAGCTTGGACATAAAATTGCTCGCCGAGCGATCACCGCAAGCGAAAAAATTATTAAATACAACGCACCTATTGGCTCAGCTAGCAAAGATATTGAGTTAGGCCAGCATGTCCATATGCATAACTTGCAAAGTGACTATATTGCCAGCCATACAAGAGACAATAAAGGAGGCAATGGTGCTTAAAGGTTATCTACGAAAAGACGGGCAAAAGGGTATCCGTAATCAAGTATTGGTGGTTTATTTAGTTGAATGCGCACACCATGTTGCGCGCACTATTGTTAACAAGGTCAATCAAGAAGAAGTTCAATTATTAGGATTTCCTGGTTGTTATCCAAACGACTATGCGCTTGATCTAATGACGCGTTTATGCACACATTCAAATGTTGGTGCTGTGACTTTAGTTTCGCTGGGCTGCGAAGGGTTTAACCGTGAACATTTGGCTGCCGAAATAGAAAAGAGCGGTCGCCCAGTCTCTACTTTAGTGATCCAAAAAAGCGGTGGTACGTTAAGCACCATTAATAAAGGGATTGAAATTGTTCAACAACAAGTCTCAGAAATTAACCAAGTTGAACAAGTGCCAATGGGCTTGGATGAGCTAATTATAGGAACGATTTGTGGTGGCTCTGACGGCACCAGTGGCATCAGCGCCAATCCTGCAGTTGGATACTGTTTCGACCAGTTGTTAGCAAAAGGCAGTCGTTGCATTTTTGAAGAAACTGGTGAGTTAATTGGCTGTGAAGTGATTATGGCTGGTCGAGCTCAAACACCAGAGGTTGCGGATAAAATTGTCTCAGTTGTTGAAAAAGCTGAGCGTTATTACAGCATTATGGGGTATGGCAGCTTTGCGCCTGGTAATGCCGAGGGTGGTTTAACCACACAAGAAGAAAAATCTATGGGGGCCTATGCTAAATCGGGCGCATCAATGATCACAGACGTGATTATCCCCGGCGAAATCCCAACTAAATCAGGTTTATATTTAATGGATGTTGTACCTGATGGCGACCCTCGTTTTGGATTTCCGAATATCGCAGATAACGCAGAAATCATCGAAATGGTTGCTTCAGGTGCCCACATTAATTTATTTACAACGGGACGTGGTTCAGTTGTTGGTTCTGCAATCTCCCCTGTTATTAAAATCTGTGCTAACCCTGAAACCTACCGAAATTTATCAGGTGATATGGACATTAATGCAGGTAAAGTTATTGATGGCGAAGCAACCGTTGAAGAGGTAGGGCAGGAGATTTTTGATTTGATTGTGGCGGTGGCCCAAGGACAAAAATCTTGCTCAGAAGCGCTCGGGCATGCGGAGTTCTTAGTAACCTACAAACAATTTCAAAATAAAGAACAAATGGGCCCAGGTTGTCTAATCTAATTTGAAATTCATTAAACGAGTTTAAAAATAATGAAAGCTAAATTTGTTAAAAACATGATAAAGCTCTCCACAGGCTTGTTATTTGCTAATTTGATAACAGCGTGCGGTCAAAACGAGCAGCAAAGTTCCACTGAAACTCAGGTAGCGCCAGAACAAAAAGCGCAGGTTGAAGTGGCAAAAAAGCCTAACATTATTCATTTGATGTTAGATGAATGGGGCTATTTTGAGTCCTCATTTATGCATCATCCAAAGCTAGAAACTCCAAATATTGATAAGTTTGCGCGTGAAGGCATGGTATTTAGTCAATTTTTGGCGGGCAATAACGTGTGTGCATCGACTCGTAGCAGTTTGATGACAGGGCAACATGCTGGACATACGCCCATCCGCTCAAATGAAAAAGGTAATATTTTAAAAGACAGTGATGTCACTATTGCTGAAGTATTAAAAAAAGCCGGGTACGTCACTGGCGGGTATGGTAAGTGGGGGTTAGGCGATCGTGGCACAACGGGTATCCCTGAAAAGCAAGGTTTTGATGAGTTTTATGGGTACTATAACCAAGTGCATGCACATAGCTATTACCCTGAATATCTTGTCCATAATAGCGAAATAGTGCCATTAAAAGGCAACACAGGTTACCCATTAGATGGCGAAACCTTTTCTCATTATTTAATTCATGACAAAGCGATGGAATTTTTACGTAAAAACGCTGAAAAGCCGTTTTATGCGTATCTAGCTTACACGCCACCGCATGGTTATTGGGATATGCCAGATGATGATCCAGCTTGGCAAAAATTTAAAGATCTGGATTGGGGCGGCAAAAACCAATTTGGCGAAAAAAACGCACAATTGTATGCTGCCATGGTTGAGATGATGGATCGTCAGTTAGGCGAAATTATGGCTTTTTTAAAAGAACAGGGCTTAGATGAAAATACGATTGTCATTTTATCTGGCGACAATGGTGGCGAGGCTTATTTTAGAGACAAAGAGCATCCACATGGGGTATTGGCGCCTAACTTAAACCCTGTGACAGGTGAGCGTTTTAGAGGTGGCAAACGTCAATTTTATGAAGGCGGTTTACGGATTCCGTTTATCGTACGTTGGCCAGGTAAAGTGGCACCAGAAACTCAATCTGACTTTTTAGGTTATTTCCCAGATGTCATGCCGACGCTTGCAGACATTGCTGGCTTAGAAAAACCAGAAACAACAGACGGTGTTTCAATTCTTCCGACGCTATTAGGTCAACCTGAGCAGCAGCAACAGCACGAATATCTATATTGGGAAGATCATAAAGCCAAAGCGGTGCGAATAGGGCATTGGAAAGCAGTTGCAAAACATGGCGAACCATTTGAGCTTTATAACTTAAAAACCGACATTGAAGAGCAAAATAATGTTGCGGCGGATTATCCTAAGATTGTCGCTAGAATGGAAGCTATTGCTAAAGAGGCGCATAAACCAATTGAAGTCGGTCAAGTGCTCGATGAAAGTTTAGCTTTCAAGCCTGTAAAATGGAAAAAGCCGTAGGAGTTTGTTAATGAAACACTTTAAACGTACGTTAGTGTTGGCCAGCTGTTTTTCTTTGCCGCTTGTCGCGGCAGAGGTCGGACAGCAAAAAGCGCTAACGATCTGGGCTGATGCTCCGCCGGCGCAAATGCAAGAGACAACCCCTTTGCCTGACCCAAAAGCTGGCGAGCGAACTAAAATGAAAACTCTGCATGCCAAAATCTGGGAAGCAGAAGGTTTTCCAATTGGCAATGGCCGCATGGGCGCTATGGTGTTCGGGGGCATTGCAAAAGAACGCATTCAGTTAAACGAAGACACCCTTTGGTCAGGACGTGAGCACCCGGTTGCCAACCCACAAGCTAAAGAAGGCATTCAGGAGGCACGCGAACTTATTTGGCAAGGCAAATATGGGCATGCAAACGAAGTTGCTCGCACCAAAATTCTTGCTAAAGAAGGCCCAGCCCGTAGCTATCAAACGCTTGGCGACTTGATTATTGAATATCCAGATTTATTTGATCAAAACGCGACTGAATATGAAAGGCGTTTGAATATTGAAACCGCGCTGGCAACTACAGAATTCACGGTTAACGGTGTCCATTATCAGCGAGAAGTTTTCGCGTCAGCCCCAGATCAGGTAATAGTGATCAAACTCAGTGCCGATCAAGCGAATGCATTGAACTTTAAGTTGAATTATAAACGCCGGTATACACAAATTAACAGTCAGCCGAACGGTTTAACTTTTAATGGTATCGCGCAGCACCATGGCGAATTATTCGGCACTAAATACGCGGGACAGTTGACGGTTAGCGAAACTGATGGCCAAGTGAGCAGCAAAGATGGCTTAATTGAAGTGACTGACGCCACCGAGGCTGTTTTACTTTTTAGTGTGAATACAGATTATAATCATGCTGATCCGCACAAGCCGTTAAATACTGACCTAGCCAGCGCGAGTGCTGCCACAATAGCGGCAGCCAAAAATAAAACTTATACGAAGTTAAAACAGGATCACCACAAACACTACAAACACTTGTTTGGCCGGGTAAAAGCAAACTTTGCTGGTTTAGAAAGTACTCGGCTGCCAACCGAAACTCGGTTAAAAAATTATAGCAATGGTCAAGAAGATTTAGAGCTATTAACGTTATATTTTCAATTTGCCCGTTACCTAATGATTTCGAGTTCAGCCGAAGGAGCTATGCCGGCCAACTTACAGGGTTTATGGGCCGATGGTTATGTAGCGCCTTGGAATTCTGATTATCATGTTAATATCAACATGCAAATGAATTATTGGTTGCCGCAGAGTGCAAACCTAGCCGAAATGCATCGACCTTATTTAGACTTTATCGAACGATTGTCTATTGCCGGACAAGCAACTGCTAAAGCTTATGGTATGCGTGGCAGTACGGTTGGTCATACGACAGATGCTTGGTTGATGACCGCTTTGTCAGGCCAACCTCAGTGGGGTATGTGGGTAACCGGCGGTGCTTGGGCGACGCGCCAAATGATGGAATATTATAATTACACAGGCGATAAACAACGACTGCGCGAACAGGCGCTACCAACTTACCGGCGCTATGTTTCGTTTTTTCTTGATTGGCTCACAGAAAATCCAGACACAGGTAAATTGGTATCTGGTCCAGCAACTTCACCCGAAAATAAATTTATTTATATCGACCCTGAGTCAGGTGAAGAAAAAGTCACAACTGTGTCTATGGGCCCTTCAATGGATCAGCAGATCATTTTAGAAGCCTTTACCTATTATCTTGAGATACTCGATATTTTGCAAGAATCTGATCCGTTGCGTAGTGAAGTTGAAGCGGCGTTGAGCAAGCTTGAGCGTCCACAAATTGGACCGGATGGACGTATCATGGAATGGTCGGAAAACTTTGCCGAAAAAATGAAAGGGCATCGCCACATTTCACATATATACGGCCTTCATCCAAGTGACTTGTTCACTTACCGAAACAATCCAGAAATGGTTGATGCAGCGCGGCAAACAGTTGACTATCGATTAGCTAATGGGGGTGGTCATACTGGGTGGAGCCGAGCATGGATAATTAACCTTTGGGCCCGTTTTAAAGAGCCCGAAAAAGTTCGCGAAAACTTGCAAGCATTGTTTGCAAAATCGACCCTCAAAAACTTGTTTGATAGCCACCCTCCCTTCCAAATTGACGGTAATTTTGGCGCGAGTGCTGGTATTATTGAAAGTTTAATGCAGAGTCATGATGGTGGTATCGAAGTGCTACCCGCATGGCCTAAAGAGTGGATGCAAACACCAGGATTTATTGAAGGTATTCGGGCACGCAAAGGATTTGAGCTAGATATTGCGTGGAATGATGGTGAGTTGATTAATGTAAAAATTGAATCGATTGCCGGAAATCCTTGTCAGATTATTCTTAATGAGCATCTGCCAAAGGTTAAAGTAACTAATTTGACGTTAGGTGAAACAGTCACCTTCACTAAAACGAACGATTTAGTGACTTTTTCAACCGATCCAGGCCATGTTTATAAAATAGAAAAGATTTAAGAATTTTTTCAAAGATTTCAGTTATGGTGGTTAAAAACCACCATAACTGCTTGCCAATGTTGAGATCCTTTGTGCAGTATCCCGCAGTGTTTCAAACGTTTCAGTAATATCAGCATGGCTAAAGCGACCTTTTAAATAAGGTACCGTTAAGCTGGCCAATACGACTTGCTCGTTTAACATTATCGGAAACGATAAATCGACAACACCCTGAATAATTTGGCTTTCGCTTTTGGCATAACCGTTTGCAGTTATTCGTTCTATTTGGGTTTCAACCAATGCTCGGTCGAAATCTGCTCTAGTATTTTTATATCTCTCAAACAGAGCAAGTTTTTGCTGTTCATCCATAAATGACAATAATACTAACCCAGAGCCTGATTCATACAAATCTAAATGGTGGCCAATGCGCACTGACAAACCGACCGAAGAAGGACTTTCTACCCGCGCAATGACTACCATGCGTTCGCCGCTTGCTACGGCCATATGGCAGCTTGATTGGGTTGCATGGCTCAGTTCATGCATCAAAGGATAGGCCGCTTCAACCAAAGTGCCAGTGGGGGGCACACTCATGCCTAAGTCAAATAACTTGTTCGAAATATAAAAGTAATCAGAACCTGGTTTTTTGCTTAAATAACCACGCTGTTCTAATGTTGTGACCATACGAAAGATTTCGCTTTTAGAGCGGCTTAGTTTTTCCGACATTTGGGCAAGAGACATGGGGACTTTTTCTCTTGCCAGCATCTCTAAAATATCAAAGCCTTTTTCGAGTGCAGGCGCTGCATATTTTCGTTTTGTTGGAGTGGTTTCAGCCAAACTTCTCTTCCTTTTCTGTTTTAATTATCTAATTAGTATGCCTAACGTAACAAAACTTTAAAAGAAAAATTAAATTTAAAATACAAGTTTTTATTTGAAAAACTCATTTAAAGTTACGGATTCGTGAGGGATGACGGTTTAATAATTAACTTTTTATTTAATTTTAGACTGAGGCCCAATTGGGCGACATAGGAGCAATATGAAAGCCATATTTTCTGCGGTATTTATCTTATTAGTCGCTGCCTGTTCAAGTACTTCTGAACCGAGCAATAGCGTACAGCAATCTAACTCACAAAAGCACTTATTTATTTTGGCGGGTCAGTCAAATATGAGCCAGTTAGACTTAACCAAGTCTTTCAAACCTCAGTTAAATAAAGAGTTTGGTGCGAACAATATTATTATTGTTAAAGACGCAGAGCGCGGCTTATCCATTAGTCGTTTGGATAAAAATTATCGTTTGCCCAACGGTAAAACCCCTAAATTGGTTGGAGATGTGTTTGAACGTTTAACTAAAAAAGTGGATAAAGCCATTAAAGGTAAAAATATAGCTTCGGTTACTTTCATTTTAATGCAAGGCGAACGCGATGCTAAATTACAGTTAGCGTCTGTGTATGGCGAGAGTTTAAAGCGGGTAATTGCAGACTTAAAAACTAAATATCAACAACCCAATATGAATGTGGTACTAGGCCGTATTAATGATTTTGATCTTGCAAATAAAAATTATAAACACTGGAGCAAAATTCGCGCTGCACAAGTTAAAGTCGCATCTGAATTGAACAACATTTATTGGATCGATACCGACGATTTAAATAACCGCTATGACCAAAAAACACAGCAGCAGGTCAATGGACTTAACATGACAAAACAAGGGTTTGTTGAGTTAGGTTTTAGATTTGCTGAAGCAGCTACCGCGTTGATCAAACAGACACAATCATAAATTTGGGGTGATTTTATATCACCTCAATAGTACAACACCTAAGGTTAAAAAATGAACAAACTTATCTGTACAGGCTTAATGGCCGTTATCTATATATCAGGGCTTGGGGCATGTAGTTCTGGGTCGGGCGAACAACTAGTATCTAAAAAAGTTTCTGAGCAAGCTAATCAAGCTGTTACCATGCAATCCCTGCTTAAGGAAATGGTCGATCGGTCAGCAATTGCTCAGTATCCTACTCACGACTTTAGGTTAAAGCAAGAGAGCAGCTATAACCGAGGTTCAGTGAGCCCTGATGAGCCTGAAGGTTGGTTTTTAAATCATGACTTTAATAGTAATGCTAAAGATGCCAATTTTATTCGTACCGAAATCAATGACGGACGAAAAGAGTGGGTATTAATGGATGCCAAAGGCCCTGGTGTTCTGGTTAGAACCTGGATGCCCTGGCAGAATGATAAAAAACCAACAACTGATTCTATTATTCGTTTTTATTTTGATGGGGAAAGTGAGCCAGAATATGAAGGCAACATGTTTTCGTTATTAGATGGTAGTGGCGATATTCCTTATCCACTTGCGCATAAATCATTGCGTTCTGCCGTTTCGTTTTTTCCAATGCCTTATGCCAAAGGCCTAAAAGTGACCGTCTCAGAACGACCGTTTTTTTATCAATTGACTTACCGTGAATATAGCTCTGAAACAAAAATCAAAAGCTTTAAACGGAGTGATCTAGTACACGCCAAACCATTAATTAATCAGGTCGCTCATGAACTGCTATATCCTAACAATAATACTGACGGCAAACCGGTAAAATTATCAGGCACGCTTGCACCAGGTGGTGAAAAATCTTTGTCGTTACCTAAAGGAATGGCAGCGATTAACGCTCTGGCATTACAATTAGGCGACTATTCAAATAAAAATATTACGCGCTCGATTGTTGTTAAAATGGACTTTGATGGTCAACAAACTGTGCAGACACCCATTAGTGAATTTTTTGGCACAGGGGTTGGCCTAAATCCATTTACAGGTTGGTATCGAACTGTATCTGAGTCTGGGTTATTAAGCAGCCGCTGGGTGATGCCGTATCAGAGAACAGCCTCGATATCTTTGCTGAATTTATCCGAACAGGCGGTTGATTTTGAGCTAACCGCGCAAGTGGGCGACTGGCAATGGGATGACAATAGCTTATATTTTCACGCTATTTGGCGCGGCCAGTACCCTGTGGCTACCCGCCCATTTTCAGATTGGAATTATGTTAACCTAACTGGACGAGGGGTATATGTTGGAGATACTTTGACAATATGGAATCCTATTGCCCGTTGGTGGGGAGAAGGGGATGAAAAAATCTTTGTCGACGGTGAAACTTTCCCTTCGATTTTTGGCACAGGTACCGAAGATTATTATGGCTATTCGTGGGGCGGTAAAAGCACTGACTTTTATCAGCATCCGTTCCATGCACAGCCGTTTAGCCATCAATATAACAAGTTGAATAGAAAAACAGGTGATGAGCGAAATACTCAAGGTTATAGCACAGAAACACGCACTCGCGCGCTGGATACCATGCCGTTTGCAAGTTCGTTAAAACTAGATATGGAAGTTTGGCATTGGGAAGAGGTGGATATGGGGTTTGCGGTTGGGGCGTACTGGTATGGTGACTTAACAACCCGTCACCAAGGCTCTAGTAATGCTAAAGACGCTCTAAAACACAGTCAGACAGAAGTCCGGTAAGCTTTTTTTCTTAAAATGGTGACATCGCGATTAAGTCAAAGATGTCACCCGAATCAATTTAACAGAATATTTATTCAGAGACTGTTAATTTAAACTCTACTTGCCCAGGGCAGCCCCCATTTTGCGGCGTATAAATCGCGCTATAAGTACCTGCTTGTGCCAGTGTGACCTTGCTTAATTGAATTTGACGTTGATCACTTGCGTAGTCATCAGGCCCTGACCAAGACCAAGTTCCACCATGTGGTTGCGGACCAATATCAATGGTATCACCGACTTTAACGCTCGCCTCTCCGGTTTGCATCCAAGTACCTTGATTTATTCTAAAATAAGGGGTCACTTTCGCCGGCGTACATTCACCGGCGACTAGGTTTGTGGTAAAGGTTTGGCTTGCTTGGCAACCGGCTGGGGTGGTAAAAGTAGCCGTGTATGTACCAGTTTGAGCATCACCTGCATCACTAAACTGCAGTTGTTGTACTTCCATGGCAGAAAAACCATTTGGACCTGTCCATTGCCAACGGCCTGCAGTTGATGCATTGGCTGAGATCTGAAAGGTATCACCCTGTCTATACTCTAGTTGGTTGCTTTCTGACCAGGCGCCTGCTATCTGCACTTTAGGCATAATTAACGGTGTTGCACTACAACTGGCTGTGACCTGATAGGCTTGCTGGACACTGCAACCTTGTTCACTGGTAAAGGTGAGCTGATATTGACCTGATTGTTTGGGTTTTATCAGAGAAAGCTGAGGGTTTTGACCAGAATGGCTAAAACCGTCCGGCCCATGCCATTGCCACTGACCTTGACCGTTAGCCTGAGGTGAAAACCTGAGTTTGTCTCCTGCTGCTAGGTTAATATCGCTATGCCCTGTCACAGGGCTGTTGTCATTAATTTGATAGCCTAACGACACGAATGGGTCAGTTGCACAATCGATTTGTAATTCAGTGCTAATTTGGCTGCTATGACCATTTTCATCTGTAAAAGTCGCAATATATTCGCCAGCGCTAAGCGAAGAGACATTAGCGATCTCAATGGTTTGAGTGGTGGCACTAAAATCATTGGGGCCCTGCCAAGACCAGTCTCCATCAATACTGCTGGTCGCTTTGAATGCGACCGTATCACCTTCTTTAACAAAAAGACGATCACCTGTGGCCCAAGTGCCATTATCTTGTTTTATTTCAGTGATCAGCGGGTAGTCAGCGCGAATCATAAAGCCAGTTAGGCTGCGGGCTTTAATGTCTGCGCTAAACAGATCATCTGAGGTGAGTGAAATAGATGATTGATTGCCCCGTATCTCAGTATTCTCTTGCCAATAAATTTGCTCGATCTGCATACCAGATTTTAAATTAAAATTTTGCACTGCAATGTCAATTGCATTGAGATCTGTTTCTCCAGTATTGACGATCCATAAAGAAAGTTGATCCCCTTGTTTAAACGCCATGGTTTTTAGCTCGGGCTGAGATTCAATTGTGGTATTAACATATTCACTATCCACTATGCTGTTAATAAAGGTTTTCATAATAAAGTAGCTGCGCATACGGCGACCATCTGAGCCTTTATCAAAAAATATTGGTTTAGCGTAATACTTGTTGGTTTGCACTTCGCCATAACCTCGTGGCCATAGCTCAAAAATGGCTTCGCCTTGTAAACCCCCTGCGTACATATCAGCTTTTTTGGAATAGGCACCTAATACACTGCCGATATTCACCTCATTTAAAATAGGGCCACCGCCACCATGGCCGGTTTCGTCATTAAATGCTATTTTACCGGCCTCCCCAGCGGCGGTTGCAAAATCCTGCCAGGTTTTTGTTTCGCCAGACCAATAGTCGTGTGAGCTATATCCGTATACATGCTGGTTAATGCCTAAATCCTGGTATTGTCCGATTAATTTAATGCCGTTTGAAATCGACCAAGTACCTGCATCTATGATTTTAGGCATAGCCACATTGCGACGGCTGAGTTCTGCGATGAGGGTTTCTAATGCTTCTTTGGTTCGCTCTGCTGTGATCACGCCAACATATTCTTTTGACATCGCTAAATAGCTTAAAGGAACACCAGATTGCTCCATGTACTCGACGTAGTCGGCCAAAAACAAAGCATACTTTTGGGCATCAAAGTGCTTACTGCCGGTGCCTGCACCATTTTTATATTCATAATCGTAGATGAATGTGGGTAAATTATTTCGGTTGCCCTGACCATAGCCATTATAATCAGACTCTAAGGTTGCAAAAAACTGCATGTCCGGATTAATGGCTTTGATCATCTTCATAGCTTTTATGGCGTTGTCATAAATAGAAAAGTCTTTTACGCCAGGGCTCATCTCTTGATGTTTGTCATAAGATACGCGCCAGGTATTAAATTTAATATCTTCCACTAACCATTTTATAATCTCTTCTTGGTTGGCGGCTTGATGAAAGTTTCTATGGCTACGCTCCATATCACCACCAAGCATTATTATTGGCTGAGCTGTGGCAGTTGCATCTAACAAAATACTGGCTTGGACTGGGGGTTCAATTTCGCGTGCCCAACAATAACTGTCATCCTCTTCTGTTATGTGGTTAAAGATATCTGAGCTACAGAGCACACCATCATTGTGTGTTTTTATGCTGTAGTCACCAGAATTACCAAAGGCCACTTCGAACTGGCCGTTAAATTCACAGGTCTCGCCAGCTTTAGCACAATACTGCCAATCTTTACCACTTGGGGCAATGGGAGACGCCGGTTGGGGCGGTTCAGGCTCAGGTTCGTTAGGACTCGCCGAGTCACTGCCTCCGCCTCCGCCTCCGCCACATGCGCCTAATAATAAACTCATCAGGCAAACATAGGTATATTTAGGTTTAAATAACTTAAGGTACATCTTATACATCCTTATTTAGTGCTTTTTATGGTTTTGTCGCTTTTTTAGGTAAAAAAAAGCAAGCGGTTAAGCTTGCTTTTTGGTTTCTAACGGAGATAACTAGAATTTAGTCAAATCTATAGTTGATACCCACTGTATAGATGCGGTCAGAATAACTAGAACGGTCTGTTATTTGTCGATCGATGCGATAGTGGTGTAATTTTGTTTTAGTAATATTGTTGATATTAAACTGTACTTTTAGCTTTTTATTGATTCGGTAGTTAGATGAAAAATCTAAACGTGTTGATGAATCTGAGTACAGTGGCCAGTTGCGGTTTCCACTTTTATAATATCCACTACGATAGTTCGCTGCTAAACGTGCATTTAACTTGTTTCTGTCGTAGAAGAAAGAAAGATTACCTGAGTGTTCTGACATATTTTGAATCGGCATAAGTGCATTTGGATCTTCCAAATCAAATCCATTTGGCAAAGGTCCGTCACTGCCCTGAGCAACTAGCGCATCAAGCGCATCACGTTGTCCTTCAAAATCACCAGCTGTTATGCCAAGTGCATTTAAATCAAGCGGTAATTCTGTGGCTTTATCGATAAAGGTTGGATCTGGTCTGCTACCGTCACTATAGGTATAGTTGGCTTGAAAACCAAAACCTTGCCAAAAGCCAGGTAAAAAGTCTAACCATTGAGTATAACCAATTTCGATACCTTGACGGGTTGAACCTTTGCCGTTAAAGGCGGTACGGATACGCCAAAGTTCATAACCCGGTTGAGCTGAAATATCTTCACCAACTAAGATATCTTCACCAGTTTCACCGCCATTACCTTCAACACCAACTAAGGTTGTACCAGGTTCGGCAGGCACTGCTAATACGCCGCGACGAGTTACAGTGTCTGCTTCTACTTTACGGTGGAAGAAAGCTAAGCTGAACATGTTGCCTTTACCCCAATAACGTTCATAACTTAAATCTACGTTGCGAGAGGTTTGTGCAACTAGGTTAATGTTACCTATATTCGTTGTGCCTGAGCGGATACCAGGACAAGTATCTGTTACACCCTCATAGTAGTTTTGAATTGCGTATTGTTGAGCAATCATTTTGTCTCGGACATCTTGTGGCAGATTTTCTGGTGGAAAAACACCATTATCCGGCAATACATTGAATGGGTCTTGCGGATCGTAAGGCACACAGCCTTGGAAGTTATTTAACTGAGCAACTGGTAAAAGTTTGCCTAAAGCAGGGCGAACCATGGTTTCAGCGGCTGCTAAACGAACTAAACCATATTTATCACTGGCAATGGCAAAGTTCATGCTAGGTAAGTAGTTGGTATAATCATTTTCAGAGATTAACGCTTTAGGATCACCGTTCTCGTCTACCGAGTTATAAGTTTCTGCTTTAACTTCTGTTTTAACGGCACGTATACCAAAGTTGCCACGGTAAGTTAAATTAGAAGTTAAATCACCATCTAGGTTAGTCATCACATAAAGTGCAGTGGTATCTTCAGTTAAGTTATAATTCTCACCTGGGCTTTCAGAATAACCGCCAACGTCATTAAAACCTGATAACTCGTTCCAGCGTTCACGATCGTCTTGAAAAACCGCCAAGTCAATTGCGCTAAACGAAGGTACAGAGCCTGCCTCAGCATAAAAACCATCATGGGTTTTTATCAGATCAGGATACTGGTCGGCAAACTCCACACCTGACATAGGTTTTTGACAATCTAAATCAGTTTTGGGGTCGTATGAATTTGCTACGCTTTGATCTTCTTCCGTTCCCCACGCCCATTTTCCAGCGCAGCTTACGCGGAAGCGAGTTGAGTTTTCCATATAATCTTGAGCAACACGTGCACCAAATTCAAGTGTGGTGAATGGCCCCCAATCTAAATCATAATCAAAATCAATTTTTGCTGCAGAGCTGGTTGGATCACGTTTCCAGCCATCGTTCCCAAAACTAGCAACTCGCCAATAGCGCATATCATTTGGATCCATACCTTCGGTATCTAAAGTTAACCCTATGGTTCTTGGATCTGATAAGTCCACTGTCAAGTCAGAACCGTTTTGACGGATCGCGGTAGCCTGATCTGTGCCAACGATGCTTTTATCGTCAATTCTATAACGTTGATCGTTAAAGTTTAGTGGGTTACCAAAATAAGCATTGAGTCGTGCCACAACATAATGGCGTTCATGCTCAGATTTTGAGTGGGCGGCTTCGGCTTCAATGCCTAAACGATCGAAATTCCATTCACCTTTTAACGCGACTGTCGTTTGAGTGGTTTCAGATGGAAATGCCTGTGCATTGACGTTATTAACAACACCAATGGCACTAGTGTACGAGGTGGCTGGCAGGACGGTATCAACAAAACGACCCATGGCATCATAACGCTCAACCTCGGTGCCAGTTTTTAAGTCAGAAAAGGCATATAGCTCACCATCTGGACCTAGCTCTTCTGCTGGCAATACCCAGTTGGTATCAGTATGTATCCACATAATATCGCTATAAGCCATATTGTCTGCTTTATTGTGAATTACATCTAAGGTATATGAAGAGTCTTGTGTTGGTTTCCATTGCAGTGTGGTTGCAATCGCCGTTTTAGTATTTTGACGATTACTATCAATTAAACCAAATTGACGTGCTCGATAAACAGTGATTTCACCCTCTTCTGGGTTACAGCGGCCTTGCGCCAATACTGTCCGGCCACTATTGTCTTCTGCGTACATGGGACAACGCTTTTGCCATTGGTTTGTACGCACCACATCACCACCATTGTGGTTGTCGTTATACGTTAAGTTAACTAAAGCACCAAAATCCCCAAGTGGGGTATCGCGCCATGAGTGAGTACCGATAATATTCAAGTTGGGGAAAAGTTCTTCGGCTTCGTCACCATATTTGGCTTTTGCGTTCACATTAATAAAACTCTTTTTAATGCGCAGTGGACGTTTAGTTTTTAAATTGATGGTTGCACCTAACGAACCTTCAGTTAAAGCGGCGGTTGGTGATTTAATAACTTCTAAAGAGTCGATTAATTCAGCTGGAAAATCAGCCAAGTTAACGTCACGAGACGGATCACCACCTTGACCACCGGCGACACTACGCCCGTTTAGCTCTATTCGGTTTTGCGAAACACCCCGTACTTGGAATGCCCCAGCTGAACCATTGTCACCAAAAATAACCTGAACACCTGTGACCCTTTGTAAAGATTCAACCACATTCTCATCAGGGAAGGCACCCACATCTTCGGCCGTGATCACATCAATTAAGTTATTGGCGGTACGTTTAAGCTCGGTGGCTTTTAATAAACTTGAGCGTAAACCTGTGACTTCGATAACTTCGGTTTCTTCCGCTTCTTGTTTTGCCTTTTTTGCTCTAGTTTGAGCATTTGGATTTGTGACTTCGGTTTCTGCTTCGTTCACAGCGGTCGTGCTTTCGGTCTCTTGTGCGTTTGCCGAATTAATTGCTGCTAAGACCGAAATAGCCAATAAGGTTGGCTTTATTTTCGAGGTTATTTGCATCGTATGCTCCACATTGTGTTTACCGTTTAGCTGAGATTTATAAAAACTAAAACGGTTTTTTTAATGTTATTTACATTTAAACCTTAGTAAAAAAGGCTCTTTGTAACTAATGGTTACATTTTATAAACATTACAGGGAGCAAAACCCTCAAGTTTTTTTGCTATTTTTGATAAAAAAATTGTGCAAAGAGGTTACAAAAAATAGAAAGAATTTACTGGGTATGGGGTAAGTGTCTGAATATGCGTAATATTACCCGAGGAAACTAAGTTTTTTTTAGAAATTAAAAAGGGCAACAGAATGCTGTTGCCCTAGCGAAAATTAGAAGCGTACACCCACACCTAAAGTATAAGTGGTATCTGAGTATGATAATCGACGTGTGATCGATGGGTCATAATCATATTGGTGATTCCAAGTGCCTAACAGGTTTTGGATATTGAATGTTGCGCGCACACTCTTAGTCACTTGATAGCTAGATGCAAAATCTAAGCGCTCTGTATCGTCGTTATATAAGTTATTTCCTTTATAATAGGCATCACGGAAGTTATACGACACACGCACGTTAACCCCATGTTTATCGTAGAATAATGACGCATTATAAGAGTGTTTAGACAGGTCAATAACTGGTTTAAAGGCCTCTTGATCGTATAATTGTGCGCCTTCGGTATCGGCTGATACAAAGTTATCATTTTGATCAATATAAAGGGCATCTGGACGAGAACCATCGGCATAGGTGTAGTTAAGCTGTACACCTAAACCACTATAAATACCTGGCAAGAAGTCAAAAAACTGAGTGAAGGCTAATTCAAAACCTTGGCGAACACTTTCACCGCCGTTTTGCATCTGTTTAACGCGCCATAGTTCATAACCTTCTTCAACCGCTTCTGGCAATTGAATGCTTGTTTCAACAGGCAGACGGAATACGCGGTTCGAACGGACAATGTCTGCCTGAACATCACGATAGAATAAGGTTGCAGAAGCTGAGTTACCTTTGCCCCAATATTTTTCAAGACTTAAATCATAGTTATAAGCGGTATAAGGTGCTAACTCAATGTTACCTATGGTTGTACCAAAACCTCGAATACCTGGGCAGGCAAGACCTGTACCATAATCATTCGCAATTGCCTCTTGCAACGCTAGTTGCTGAGCTTGCACTTCCTCACTGGCATTAGGATCTGGGTAAGCCAAACCAAGTGAGTTAAAAGGGTCTGCCGGATTGTAGACGTTACAACCAATAAATTGGTTAAAGCTACCCGTTGGTTTAAGTTCACCAAAGTTTGGGCGCACCATTACTTTAGCTGCCGCAAAACGAGCAATGGTTGATTCATCATATACTAAAGCCAAGTTTACACTTGGTAGTGCTTCAAAATAATCGTGTTCCAGTGTTAGTGGTGAGCCTTTGTTTTCTAACGTTGCATTTGGATAGGTTAACGATTCTATGCTGGTATAAACGCCACGTACACCAAAGTTACCGCGGTAAATTAAATCACCAAATATTTCACCGTCTAAATTTGCTTTTAAATAAATAGCAGCGGTTTCTTCGGTTAATTTATAGGTTTCAATCGGGTCATAAACATAACCTGAGTTAACAACATCTTCACCTTCGTCATAAAAACCAAATATATCTCGCCATTTTTCTTTGTCGTCAAAATATAGGCGGTTATTGGTCCCTAACCATGAGGTAAAGTTTGTTTTGTCGGCGTCAGAAAAATAGCCTTCAACCACGTCAAAAGCTTCTGGATGTGCTGCCATCAAATCCACAACAGAAACAGACGGGTCTGTACACTCCCTGTCAGTGTCTGCATCATATGAATTGCCGTTTGGCCCGTCGGCACCATAGGCATAGTTGCGGTTACAGGTGAAGCGGAAACGACTGGTACGTTCCATGACGTTTTCGGTTAAACGAACCCCAAATTCTAATGTCGTAAAATCATGCCAGAATAAATCATAATCAACGTCCGCTTTAAATTCTGCAACACTTGGCTTATGAATCCAACCATCGTCTTGTAAACCGCTCAAACGATAAATACGAGGATCTAACAGGTCTGCCCCTTGCCAATCGATACCAACAGTATCGCCACGTAGGTCCATGGTTAATGACTGGCCCGCAAGGCGAATTGCTTCATCAGGGTCAACTCGTAACGTTTGATCATTCATGGTGGTATCGTTACCAGCCCAACGCGCCATGCCAATAGAGATATAATGACGTTCAAATTCAGAAGTAGAATAACTGGCTTCACTGGAAAGCTGGAAGTTATCAAAATTCCATTCGCCGCTTAAACCAAATACATAACGCTCTGTGGTTAATCCCATGCCCTGGCTACCACCGCCGTTTGTGAAAGCGTTATCCATATTGACGTATTCCACTGGCTGCACTGTCTGTGCAACTTCGCCTAGTTGATTGGTAATTTCAACAGGGGCTGCTAATTCGACGTCTTGGTAGGCGTAGTGCAGATAGCCGTCTTCTTTTCCGTCGAAGATAGCTGGGTCCATAAAGTCTCGGCCCTGATTAAAACCAAGTCGATAAGTTTGGTTGAAGGTTCTGTCGTCTTTGTATAAGTAGTTAAAATCGAAAATATACTCAGAGTTAGACGTTGGTTTCCACTGGAAAGTGGTATTGAGCGATGAACGCTCGCGTTCGCTTAGCGACTGCAAATGAACAGAGGCATTTGGCGCATAAACCATTTGCACGTCTTGGCTATGACCATTGTTGGTAAAAGTAGCACAGTTGTTTTCAGTTTCAGTCACACCGTTTTGGGTACGGTATAAAGTGCCATCAGGTTTGCTGACCGCATATGTTGTACAGCGATTACCCCAACCATTTAATCTAAGGGTATCACCACTGACTCTGTTATCGTTATAGGTCGCGTTGACCAAAACACCAAATTTACCTATTTCTTCGTTTTCCCAAGTATCGGATAAAACTACATTATAGTTGCCGTAAACTTCGTCAATATTGTTGCCATATTTTGCTTTTAAATTGAGTTTGACAAGTGGTTTAGCAAAGTTGAAAGGGCGGGCTGTTTTTAGGTTAACCGTTGCACCTAACGAGCCTTCTGTCATATCGGCGGTCGGTGATTTAATCACTTCTAAGCCGGCAATCAGTTCACTTGGGATATCACCCAAGTTTGCGTTTCGGCCTTCACCTTCACCAGCAGCCATTGAGCGACCATTTAATTCGACTCGGTTTTGGCTCATACCACGAATTTGGAAAGAGGCTGCATCCCCTGCATCATCACGGATGATTTGAACGCCGGTGATCCTTTGTAATGAATCCATTACGTTAGAATCTGGAAACTTACCAACGTCTTCTGCGTTGATTGCATCAACAAGTTTGTTGGCATTTTTTTTAAGATCAGTCGCCGAAATCACACTATTACGTAGACCCGTCACCTCAATAACTTCAGTATCTTCAACTTGGGCGTTAGTATCAGCATCTTGCGCGTTCGCCGCGTTAATAGCGGCGAAAACAGAAAGCGCAGTTAAGGTTGGCTTTATTTTCGATTTAATTTGCATGTTTATGTCCACCTTGATTGTGCCTGCTGCAGTGCTCTCCCTAACAAACACTAAAGCAGGAATTAGTTAATTTTGATAGCTGAAAAGCGATGTAAAAAACATAGTTTTTCGAGCTATGAGTGTTAAACAAATCAAATCTTCAAATCCTCATTTTTTTTACAAAAATTTACAAAAATCGATAAAGTTGCGTGCAAAATAAGTGATTTAGTTCGCTAAAATCGTCATTGATTAATGATTTTAAGACACTGTATTTCGGCGCAGTAAATAATAAAAAGGGCCTAATTTAAGGATCTCTTCAAGTGGTAATAATGCAAAAGCCCAAAATAGTGGCAGCTTTAGATAAAGCACAAATATTGCGCATAACGGCAAAGTGATTAACCATTGGCAAATAAAATGAATTTTTAGGACTTGCAAACTGCTACCCATAGCACGCAGTGAGTTACCGGCAATCGTATTAAAAGTTCGAACAATAGGCAGCAAAACAAATAGGGCAGTAATGCTGGCGATGGCTGTATAAGTTTGAGCAGCCAATTCGGGATAAATAGATTGAATCAATAAACTAAACACATATAGCGCCAAAGCGACTCCAAAAGCCATGGCAAAACCGGCTAACAAACAGCTTTTTATAATCGTATTAAGATGCTGTTTTTTTGCCCGACCAATTGCTTGGCTGATGCTAATGGCATTGGCTTGTGCCCAAGCAACAATAAAAAGAGTGGCCATTTTAAGCCAAGGAAATAGTAAGGTAACGGCCACATACTCATATAAATTTAGCTGAGAAAAGAGCAACAAATACAGGGTGTTGCCGATTGAAAGTAAAATAAAATTAATGGCGATTGGAAAAATCTCAGTAAAATGTTGGTGTAATTGCCGACAATGTTCAGGGCTTTTTGCCGCTGCTAAAAACTGGTATCGTCGCTCTATTATTTTAATGGTTAAATAAGCGCATCGAAATATTATCGCTGCTAAACTACCGTACGCTGCGCCAACTAACCCCATCTCTAAAACAAAAATAAAGCTGTAGCTTAAGACGATATTAATGGGTACTTCAAACAAGTAAGCATTAAATGGCAGTCGGGTTTGTCCTTGGGCATTTAAAAATGCAATTAAGGTTTGTGAGAGTGCATTAAAAATAAAAATAAACTGGGCAATAAATAAATAATTTTTCGATAAAATAATCACCTCTGAATCATCTGATAACAAAGGTAAAAAATGGTTTTGGCTGCCATTAAGCAGCAGGATAAAAGCGATGCCAGCCAATAGATTGATTGCCGCACTGTATAGTGCAGATTGATGCAACCTCAAGCTGTTTTTGGCGCCAAAAGCCCGGCTGATAATCAGTTGAGAGCCATTTGCTAATGCCAGTTGTACGCCCAGTACAAAAGCGACTATGGTAACAGAGATCCCCATTGCCGCGACTGATAGTTCACCAAGTGGTGCGACAAGTAGGGTGTCTATGACTAACATGGCTTGCATTAAAATGGCGTTGAGCGCCATTGGCCAAGCGAGTTTAATATTTTTACGCAGATAAAACGCAGTGGCTCTGTTCATTATCGCTGTTTCATATTGGCGATTATTTAGTCTAATAAAGAATAGATTTTATTAGACACCCTTTTATATTCAGTAGATTCAACAAATCCGATAGAAAACTTTTGTGGACTATTGAGGTATTTGTTTTTTTGGCTGCGGCCAAACGCAAATACAGTCATATCTGGTCTATCTTCATAGTTGTCGGGGTGATCGTCGTCCTCGTGATGCAACATAATGAGCATTCTGGGTGAATTTTTGTCACCAAACGCCATCCATTCAGGCGCGGGTAGATCACCGTCAAAATGCGTTCTGATGTTTTGTTTTTGTTCAATTGCAGACGAAAACCAAAAATCAGAATCATCCATTTTACCGCCAGGTACGCCTTCGTATTGCACCCAATACTGGTGTCCGGGGCTCACTTTTGTCATTAAAAAGTCACAGCGGTCGGGATAAAAATTCCATTGTGCCTGCCATTGACCATTGCCGGATGTCACCTTGATGCGAACATGATTGTTGTTTTCAAGCTCGACTATTGCAGTGGAGGGATCTGTGCCGGCGTTCATCGCGTGAAAATAACTGCCGTCTTGTTTATGAACGGCATTAGGGAAACCGCGATATTCACCTTTATGACCAGAACCTGGCGTTTTATCAAACGCCAGCCAATCTACGCCATCTTTGTCAAGTAAACTGGATAAACCGCCACCTTGTTTTTCTAAATAATAGGTTGCGGTTGGCGTTTTAATAATAAATGCAGGATCGCCGCCTGCGGATTGATCAATGCCATGGCTCAATGTGACTTGTTTAGTCGTTTGAATTTGGCTGCAAGCAGTCGTCAGCACAGCACTGGCTAACATTAATATTGTGAATAATCCTAAACGCATAACAACTCCTATAAATATCATTCATTTAGAGCTTTAATGTTGGCGCTCTTTTTTAATAAATAACCAACAAACAGCACCACACCAGCACATAAAGCAAAAATAATCCGACCTGAAAGCGGGTTAGGGATCAACGTCATTGCGAGCATGCCGGAGCCCATAATCATCACCATAGTACCGAGTTTGTTTCTTTGCTGACGGTCATATTCATCTTGCTCACCATCGGATACCACTGGGGTTTCTACGTCGGCAAAAAATCGCTCGGTCTCTGCTTTGTGAAGATCGTTCGCTCCGTTATAAAACAAGCTGGTTGCGCAAAAAAAGCCGGCTGTGATAAATAAGTGTCCCATAATGGTTAACATTAAATTCATATCAACAGACTCGCGTCGAGTTAGGGGATCTAAACCCATCATATCAGCAACTAATTCAGGGGTGATCACTTCCATCATCAACCAAGAAACAAACATGCCAAGTGCAACGGTTGCCCAAGGTGCCCAATGTGGTGTTTTTTTAATGAACAAACCAAACAATAAAGGAACGAGTAGCGGGACCTGGATCATGGTGGATACTTGCATCATGAGTTCAAATAAGCTGAGTTCTTTTAATGATTTAAAAAACAATGCGGCCAGTATTACCAATAAACCATTAATCGTACTTGCAGCCATCCCCACAGCTAAAAGACTTTTATCCGTGGGCTTTTTGCCTTTTTTGGTTAACAAAGGCTGATAAACACTACGAACAAAAATACCGGCAGTTTTATTTAACGACGAATCCATTGACGACATTGTGGCTGCAAATAACCCAGCGACCAATAAACCAACAGTGCCAATGGGCATCGCATTTTGGGTGAACACTAAATATACCGAATCTGCCGCTTTATTACCTAATTGAGCATAAGCTTGTGGGGCATCTGGATATAAAATAGCTGACGCCCAAGGTGGAATAAAAAAGATAATGCTGCCAACACCCATGAGTGTTGCTGCTAAAATGGCCGCTTTACTGGCTTCTTTAGAGTCTTTAGCGGTTAAAAAACGGTAGGAGTCGTTTAAATTCATTATGGTGATCATTTGTTTCACCAAAAAGAAAATAAAAGTACCAAACAAGAGGAGTCCATAATTCATATCCGGTCCCATGATAAAACCAGAAGGAAAGTCGGCGACTAATCTAACTGGACCACCCACTTCAATCAAGGCAACCACAGCGCAAGCCACAGAAACAACGGCGACGACTAAAGTTTGTAAGAAGTCTGAAGCCACAACGCCCCATGCGCCTGACAATACCGAAATAAATAACAGCGTAAGTCCAGTACCAATAATAGTAATACTGACGTCAGCATTAAAAAAAGTACCGGTAAACACACCAAGCGCGTTTAACCAAACACCACCATTGATAATGCCGAAAATAATAATGGCCCATGAAAAAAATAACTCATTTTGATGGCCAAAGCGTCTTTTTATACCCTCGGTGGGTGTATCTACTCGCATCTGGCGAAATCGTTTAGCGAAATAAGCCCAGCCACATATATACGCAAATGTATTCGCAAAAAAGACCAAACTAATCGAAAAACCGTCGGTAAAAGCTTTGCCGGCTGCACCGGTAAAGGTCCAGGCAGAAAATTGGGCCATAAAAGCAGCCGACCCAACCATCCACCAGAGCATACGTCCACCCCCGCGAAAATAATCGCTGGTTGACTTGTTTGCCATGCGTTTAAACACAAAAGCAATGCCAATAACGAGCGCAAAATAAGCCGCAATGACTAAATATTCATAGACCATAAATCAACCTTATTTTTGCAAATGAGTCACATCGACCCAGTTATTATTTTGGCGGATCAGATCAATCAATTGCTGGTATAAACAACCTTCTTTAAAGGTCTGGTAAGGGCGGACAGATTGGCCTTGAATATCTTTAACAAATTCACGGGCTAAATAACGCCAGTTGCGCTCGGTATCACCTTGCACATCCGGAACATCATCGACAATGTCTTGAGGTAGGGGCATTTCTTGCCAGTTATTATCGTTATCGTACAGGTATAAAGGTCCTTGCCCGTAGTGTCCTTCGATATAGATAGCCCCTTTGCTGCCATAAAAAACAATATGATCTTTGTTAAATCTTGGATTTAAGCCGCCATGTTTAAATAACACAGAAACAGGTTTTTGTGCGTAGTCACTGGCTAATTTGGCTAAAACTGTGTAACTCCATTCAACGTTAGACTTACCCCATTTTAAACTAGGGTCGTTCAGGTTTTTTGGAATAAACTCGCGACGGCTTTTAAAGTTGTGAACACCTTCTACAATAGGTGCTTTGCCTAAATCATCCCGTACTTCACCACAAATGGCTAGGATTTGCTCGCCAATAACTGAAGTGACAATAGATAACTTATGAGTGAAGTTATTGTTTAAGCGACCGCCACCATCTTCTTTGCGGTGTGACCAGCCAAACGGAATATCACGCTCTAAATTAAAATGAGAAATGCATTCAACTTCTAGCGGTTCACCAATGACACCATCGGCGACCAAACGTTTAGCATGTAAAATTTCTGGCATATATCTAAAACTGGCCGCAAAAGCTGTTTTAACTTGTTTTTGCTCGGCGAGTTGCTGTAAAACTTGTGCCGATTCACCGTCAACCGTTAGCGGTTTATCACAATATATGTGACAACCCTGTTCGATTGCTTGTTTAATGGCTTCAAAGTGCGCGCCGCCGGGTGTCGCAATTGAGACTATATCTGGCTGACAGTGTTGCAGTGCTTGTTGCCAATCGGTGCCTGCAAATTCAATATCCATTTTAGCCGCGACCTCTTTAACCACTTTTTCGGTGCGACCAACAATACCGACCACGTTAGCACCCGCACCGCGAAAGGCATCTACATGACCTTGACCACCAAAGCCAGTACCATGAACCAGAACTTTTAATTTATTACTCATTTCAACTGTCCTATTTGTTTGAATTTAAGATGATAGTTACCAATTCCACACAGTGCCGTCTTCGAGTCGGCTGACCGGTAAATAAGAACGTTTATAAGGCAGCGCTTTGGCCGCATCTTCATCAAAATCTATGCCTAAGCCGGGGGCATCACTAACAAACGCCATGCCGCTTTCTACTGTGTAGTTATGCTTAAACACCTGATTAAGTTGCTCATTATCAAAACCGACAAACTCTTGAATCGCAAAATTAGGCGCTGAGATATTTAGGTGCATATGTGCAGCAAAACAAATCGGCGATAGATCAGGTGCCCCGTGTGGTGCTGTGCGCACATTAAATAGATTGGCAAAATCTGCAATTCGGCGCATGGCAGTAATGCCCCCAGCGTGGGTTGCCGCTGTGCGGATAAAATCGATATGCTGATTTTGAATTAAAGATTTGCATTCCCAAATCGAATTATAGGTTTCTCCAATGGCCAGCGGTGTGGTGGTATGTTGTCTGATCACCTGATAGTTGTCTTGGTTTTCAGCGATTGATGCGTCTTCTAAAAAAAATAAATCATAAGGTTCTAACAATTTGCCTAAGCGGGCTGATTCGATAGGCGTTAAGCGGCTATGTACATCATGTAAAAAGTCAATTTGGTCTCCGAGACGTTCTCTTGCTTGCTTAAATAATTCGACCACCATGGCAAAATATTTTTTTGTTGACCAGGTTTCTTCGGGTGGTAAAGGCCGGCTGCCTTGCAGTTCAAAATAATCTTTTTTATCCCCGAGCACGCCATAAGTCACCGCTAAACCTGGAATGGCTGCTTGCAACCGAATCGCTTTGAACCCCTGTTTAATCAGGGCTTCGGCTTTGTCTAAAGTATCTGAGATAGATTCGCCATTAGCATGCGCATATAAATTGACAGCGTGGCGACTTTTACCGCCAAGTAGTTGGTATACGGGCAAGTTTGCTACTTTGCCTTTTATATCCCAGAGCGCCATATCAATTGCGGCAATCGCTGCCATATTGACTGGACCTTTACGCCAATACACACCCTTGTAGAGATACTGCCATATATCTTCGATATTATGTGCATCACGACCAATCAGGCAGGGCGCTATATGCTCTTCGAGCATAGTGGCAACAGCCATTTCTCGACCGTTTAATGTGGCATCTCCAATCCCATATATCCCTTGCTCAGTAATAATTTTTACTGTAACAAAGTTGCGCCCCGGATTGCAGACAAAAACTTTAACTTGTTCAATTTTTAACATTTTGACCCGCACACCTATTTGATAAAACGATTTACTAAAACGATTTATTAAATAACTTAGCATATCAAAATTGAATGTCAATTAAATGTTGATCTCTGGTAAAGTTTTGTCGTTTGATAGATACAGGTCTAGCGGGCTGCGGGCGTAGCCAGATTTAGAACCAATAATAATATTTTTAAGGTACTAAAGCCCATAAAAAATCAAACCCCATTGGGTTAGATCTTGCTGAGCGTTTAGAGCACTTTCAAAGTTACGGATTTAAACACGGTGAACGATGCCATCATTCAGATAATAAACTTCGTTAAGCATATCAGCTAAATAAACGATATAATAAAGCAGTTTTTATAATTATTGTTTAATTTACGTTAAAAATATCTTTGGGAATATATGGCAAAAGTTAAGCTGGTCGACGTGGCTGAGTACGCGGGCGTGTCAAAAAGCACGGTTTCTCAGTATCTAAATGGCCGTTACGATTATATGTCGGAAAAAACAAGAATTCGGATCGAGCAGGCGATTAAAACACTAAATTATGTGCCTAATTCTATTGCGCGTAGTTTAAAAACTGATACGACCTTAACCATTGGTGTCGTGGTACGAGACATAACTGGCTATTACACAAGTCGGGCCATTCGCGGCATCGACGATTATTGCAAAGAGCAAGGTTATAATGTGGTGATTTATAATACTGACTTTGATCCTGAAACCGAAGCTAAAGCCCTTCATTCACTAAATCACCTAAATGTTGATGGAATTTTAATAGCGCCTTCGGGTAAAAACAGTGCGCTTATCGACGACTACGAAAATAAAGGTTTGCCGGTTGTGCAGTTTCAGATAGCGCATCGGGCCGAGGAAACAAATATCATTTTGTCGGATTATCGGCAAGCTGCCTTCGAGGCGACCGAATATTTAATCGAACTGGGACATAAAAATATTTGTTTTGTGACGCAAGATTTTTCCGACGTTTATTCCCGAAAAGAAAGATACGAGGGTTTTACTGCGGCTTTGAACAAACATCAAATCGCTCTAAGCGAGGTCACAATTTTACATTGGTCTCGGGAGCAAGGTTTTGCGCAGCAACCTTGCAAGCTATTGCAATCTACGGTTAAACCTACGGCATTTTTTTCTCAACATCTGGCCATTACCGCTGAGCTATTGACGGTTTTTAACGAGCACAATGTACAAATACCGGATGACGTGTCGTTATTAGGATTTGATGATTTGCCGATGGCCGAATTTTTCAAAGTGCCAATCACAGTAATTCAGCAACAGGCGTACGATGTAGGTGGTGCAGCGGCAAACCTTTTGCTTAAACGTATAAAAAGGCCTCAACTGGCTGCACAAAAGTCTTATATTCCATGTCGTTTACTTAAACGTGATTCCTGTAAAAAAATTAATTAAATTAAAATAAAAAACCCCAAGCTTGTTTGGGGTTTTTTATTTATTGATAGCAGTGAGAATCAATCTGCATGGGTCACATCAAATCGATGAATAAAAGGTAATTGCCCTTTTGCTCGACCAATTTCGACACCCCATTGCGGTAGCTCACCTAAATTATCATCTGTGAAAGCATGCGGGCGGTATGCACCTGCTGCCCATGGGTGATTAAGAACGTCATGAGTTTTATAAAAATTCATGCCGTCTGGTGAGTACATGATGGCGTTTTGAATTTCGACAGGGGCTCGTTTACCAACCATAGCAGCAACACCCGAGCCCTGTGGCCATACATAAACTTCATGATTGCCAGGAATAACTGGGTTATTGGTCACTTTTACATAAGGGCCTTGCGGTTTATTGGCAATAGCTAAACCCATTTGTGTTTCTTTTGGGCTACGACCTAATTGGCGGCCTTTATAGTATAAATAGTACTTGCCGTTTCTTACCATTAAACTTGCATCATCGACTAAATGGCTATCGAAGTCTGTTTCGGTTTCACTATTTTTTAAAATTGGATAACTATATACACGCTGCCAAGGCCCATCTGGTGAATCAGCAACCGCCACACCTATTTTTGAGTCCGGGTTAAATGGGTATTTATAAGGTTTTGAAGTCCCAGTGTAAAATAGCCAGTATTTATTTTCGGCGACTAAAATATTGGGTGTAAACACACTGTTGGCTTCCCAACTGCCGGCTTTGCCTTTTGCAAGGGCTTGGCCTTGTTCAACCCAATGATGGCCGTCTTTTGATGTTGCATACCAAACAGTGGCGTCATATCCGGTTGAGATTTTACCTTTTGAATACCAGAGGTAATAAGTATCACCAACTTTAATAATATCACTCGGATCGCGGCGCATAACGCCTTTTTCGATGCCAATCCCTGTCAGCGAAGATTTTTCAATCTTCACTTGTTTATTGTTTTGATAATCTGGACGCCAAGGTGATCCAAATTCAGTGTATTTAGGATTGGGGCGTAAAAACTTAGCATTATGCTGCTGATACCACTGGTGGAGTGTGTTTTTCATTTCTTCAACACGTTCAGGGTATTTAGCAGCCAGGTCATTACTTTCACTTAAATCGTTCGCTAAATTAAATAATTGCAATTGACCATCTTCGAACCGCTCGATGAGTTTCCAGTCACCAATGCGAACCGCTGCGCCAGGGAAACCACCTTGATTTGAGTAGTGCGGGTAGTGAAAAAATAAAGGTCTTTCGTCAGTGATGGTGCCACCTTGAATAAGCTCGACTAAGCTATCACCATCGGTTTTGGTATCAGTATAATCAAGCTTTAATAAATCATATAATGTAGGCGCTATATCTAACGAGCTTGCAGGTGTATCTGTTACCCGACCAACTGAACGGCTACCAGGCACACTGATCACGTAAGGCACTCTAATTCCACCTTCGTATAACCAGCCTTTACCTCCTTTGAGGGGTAAGTTTGAAGTTGAGCGAGCTTCACCAATAGATAAACCACCATTGTCAGATAGAAGCACCACTATGGTGTTTTCATCTAAACCCTGATCTTTTAATGATTTTAGTAGGCGACCTATGTTGTGATCGACATTTTCAACCATAGCTGCATAGGTTGGCTCTGTTTGTTTTACTCGGTTTAGCTTTGGTTCGCCTTCAGGCCAAATTTGCTCAACGGGCTCAAATTCACTACTTGGATCCGTGTCTTTAAATTTGTTTTTATAAGCTGCAACTCTGTCTTCAGGCGCTTGAAGGGGGGTATGCACTGAATAATAAGACATCATTAAAAAGAAAGGCGATGCTGACTTTTTATACTCAGCCATCAACTTAGTCGCCTCTGTGGTTAAACGATCCGTTAAATATTCGCCTTTGGGACCACTTTCTAATCTGGGATTTTGATACGGGGCAAAATAACCTCCGCGAGGCATACCTGCAGCATGACCAGCAATATTAATATCAAAACCATAATTTTCTGGCCACTCTTGTTCGCTTTGTCCTAAGTGCCACTTGCCGACAAATGCAGTTTTGTAGCCATTATTTTTAAAAACATTTGCGATCGTATTGTGGTTTTCGGGCAGATGTTCGGTGTATTTAGTCGGCTTAAATTTACCTTCACGGTAGCGGTGAAAGCGACTTTTATCGCGGAAAAAATCTGTATTGTCCGTGACCACTGGATGCAAACCGGTAATGAGCGAAGAGCGAGTGGGGCTGCATACGGGGCTAATGGCATACCCATTGGTAAAGGTCAAACCAGAGCGGGCAATCTCGTTCATGTTTGGTGTTGAATAATTGGTTTCCGGATTGTATACAGCAACATCGGCCCACCCCAAGTCATCGACTAAAATCAGCAATACATTTTTATGCTCAGTTGCCGCTTGAGAGAAGCTGCTTGCTAGCATTAAAAACCCCCCTAACAGAGGTTTAAATCGAGAGATTTTTTTCATTATTTGTTTCCTTCATTGTTCGGGCTGATCCAAATGGCTTGGCCGCCGCCTGGTGCCATTTTAAGATCGATTAAATCGCCTTTTTTAGCCTCTATTTTAAAGATTTGATAAGCTTCCCGGTTGGTTTTAAAATGAGCGTCTTCGGCATCTGCGTAAACTTTAACTCGGTAGTTTTTGCCTGCCTGTAAAAAATCTAGTTTAAGGGGCAGAGTACCACCTTGTTCATTAATGGCCGCACCAATAAACCAGTCTTCGCCGCTGCGGCGGGCGGTGATAATGTGTTGTGTTATATCGCTGGATAAAACTCGTGATTCGTCCCAACTGGTTGGCATTTGTTGCAAAAATTCAAACAAATCCGGTTTGGCTAAATACTCTTCTGGTGCATCTGGTAAAATAACTAGGCCTGAAAAGATAATCAGGGTTCGAGCGACTTCGCCAGCCACGGTTGAATAAACTTCTGAGCGGACATAATCACGGCTTTCGACTAATCCATCTAATTTAAAAAAGCCGTTGGACATATCAATAGGCCCAGCCAACGCATTGACATGAGCCATTTCTATAAAGCCGGTCGGGGTAAAAGAACGGCGGCTATCTGTTTGTCCGTGAACTGCTTCACGGGTAACCCAGTTCGGCCAAGTCCGGCGCATTCCGCTCGGTACTATCGGTTGATCGTGAAAGTTGATGAGTAACTTATGTTTTGCCGCTAGCTCTACAATCTTAAGTGTTTTTTTAACTTTGGCATCGCCGTCAAGTTTCATAAAACCATATTTTACACCGGCTGCACCCCATTCAGCCCAAGTTTTGAAAAGCTCGTCCAGATCATGGTTAATACTTGCTTTATCATTAAGATACAAAATAAAACCTATGCCTTTTTGTTTAGCTTGTTTGATGAGATCTTTAATGTGTAGCCCATCAATTTCGGTGTAAGGGTTAGATTCTTTATTATGTTCAGGCCCATACCAATTTGCGTCTATCATGACATACTGCATATTATGATTGGCCGCAAAATCTATCATACGGAGCAGTGATTCGTTGTCGAGAGCATAGGTGTGGTCTGCATAACTTTGACCACGAACGCGCCAATCCCAAAATGATTTACCTGTTTTAATCCAGTTAGTATCTTGAATACGGCTTTCTGGAGACAGGTTCAGTACAGCTTGCGAGGTAATTAATTCACCGGCCTGTTCTGATATTTGTAATAAGCGCCATGAGGTGGTTTTAGGTAACTGCTCTATCGCTAAAGGCTCACTAATAATGCTAAGGCCTTTTTTATCAGTTTTGGTTTTTAATTTAATTAAACCAGTTTCTTCTCGGCCAGCTTCTTGTATCGCTAACACAGTTTTATTTGGGCTAAAAAACATAGCGGGTAACTGCAAAGCTCGGTCATTTGCTTGTTTTAAACTGGCTAATTTTAGCGGGTCTCGCTCGCCACGATAACTATATAGAGCCCCATCATTTTGTAAGTTGATGTCTGTCACTTCATAAAGGGCGTCGCCGCTTAATTCAGGCGCTGATTCAAAGCTATGTCGAAACGCAACTGCATTATTAAACACTCTAAATTCTAGGCGGCTTATAACTGACTGACTGGTTTTATCAACCAGATTAAAAGTCGCACTTTGATATTCATTGTGTGCCGAGTTAAATTGTCCCCAAGGTAAATGATAGGTTTCATCAACGCGTTTTTTAGCGATCATCACTAAGTCATGCTCGGCAGATTGTTGCCCGTCAAGGCGCAAATCTATAATGGATTCAGTGACGAGCGTTTTTCCCTGGTAACTGATCTGATAAACCGGAGATGGCCCTTGGTCCCAAGCTAACTTTATTTTGATATTTTGGTCAGGTGAGCTAAAGGCGTATTTTTCAGATAAATCTTCTGCTGCTAAGCTGAGCGGACTAATAAATCCGCTCAATAATAGGGCTGAGAGTTTTAATTTTGGTTTTTTAAGCCAGTTCCGCTTAGTTGGCAACTTAAGTATGTTCATTGGTTTTTCTTGACCTATTGAGAATTGGGCTTTAGCTAAAGCCACAAAAACGAAATAATCTTGTTGTTAAAACAAAATACTTAGGCAAACCCGCAATACAGAATGGCAATATTTTATTCAATCATCGCAGCCATTATTAATTAACTTAAGGTGCGCTATAAAACAATCACTGAATTGTCGACGGCTAACACCTCATCATGAGTGATAAGGTGTTAGCCTGTGTTGGCTTAAAGTTGATTTAACGGAACATCCAAGTGCACATAAGAACCGGCAGGAACGGTCACATTCCAGCTCGCATTGTTGCCAAGATGATAAGTGTTAGCGGTGCCTTCATCCGTTGCAGTCCAAATCGTTCTAGTAACAGTGCCTGACGCTTTATAACCATTTTGTAACTGAATGGTCACCGTTTTGTCTGTGCTATTTTTATTGGTAATATTAACGCTTAACACACCGTTGTTAACAAAACTAACGGTAGTTAAATCAGTATCATCACTGGTAGATCCAGCCACTTGCCCATCAGCGTTAGTCATAAAGTGTTTAGCTGTGCTAAAACGATACGCTCGGGTGCCGCCGTTGTACCACACCAAGCGGTTGGCTGTTTGGTAAATTATAACACGCTCAGCCCCACCACGGATTGCGGGAATAAAGTGTTCTAAGCCTAAACGGGCGCTTTCTAAGTCGGTCGAACCCAAAGCATAACGAGTTGATTCGGTAAACCAAGTTGGGTGATTAGTGGCCGTGACTAACTCGTTCCACTTGCTATCTTTTTGTGCGTATGAAAAGTTGGCATCATCGTAAAAATGGGCACCAATGATATCTAACCTGTCTTCAACATCAGCGACTTTGTTAATGCCGGCTTGTAGGGCATAAGTCTCAACGCCAATACGCTGAAAATCATTTCGTACCATTTGATTCCAGATTTTGTTGTAATCGCTGTCGTCGGCATCATCTTCATTGTACGGGCCTAAAATATCGACAGTGGCGTCATTGATTTGCATATTGTCCAAATAATCATCCAAATAAGCGGCATATTTGGTTAGGTTTAAGTTATACAAGTTATAGCTACAGTTGCAAAAAAATGAACTGGCGAATTTATCAGCGTGATGCAGGTTATTATTTTGATCGCCGTCACCGTTGGCGACACTGGCAAAAATTTTAAGTCCTTTGTCTTCGGCAATATCACTGACCCGATAGACTCTCTCATAAAAGGGATCACTGATGTCCCGGGTGGTATAAATGGGCACTCGGACCAGATCCATGCCCATTTCAACAAACCTGTCCATCACGGCACTGGTATTGCCATCATCGACGCCTTTTAACGTAAGTTTAATGTCGGCACCAAAAGCAACTGACTGATTTTTGTCGGCCGGGTCTATTGTAATGGTACTGGCATAAACAGCTTGACTGGATAAGCCAGTGGTTGCCAGGGTTAGCGCTAAGCTGAGTGGCTTAACGAATGATAAAGGATTTAACTTCATAACTTTTTCCTTTGTTAGTTTTTTATTAGAGCCAATTATTATCATTGGCTCTAATAGAACAAATCAAAGTTGCAAAACCTTTTTTTAATTGTTACTCAATAGTAACTGTTGTGATCGAGTTGGCAGGTACCATAAACTGGTTAAAGTTTATCGAATCGGTTTGTTTAGCTAGATTGAACGTTTGATTGGTGAGATAAACAGAGACATTTTTGTGCTGTGGTTGCGTTATGCCCATTAATTTCAGCTGCTTGGATTCGGGTGCTGCATTTATAATGACCACGACTTGTTTGTGACCTGTGGGGCTTTGATACGCGGATGCCATTAATCCGTTTAAATCATCTGCGCCTGTTGTTTCAATCCGATAATAGCCAGGACGAATAAAGCGACTATACTGGCCTAATGCCCAAAAAGTTTTTGATGTAATTAGAGAGTCTGCGTCTAATTCCGCATTCACTTTTAACAGGCCATCTTTGTAGTCGTATGCGGTAACAGCCAACCACCAATGCCAAGCACTGACATTTAAACGAGTGAGATCCCGGTGCATAATACGTGCAATATGCAGCGCATTTTGCATATTTTGGCCATCAAACTTGCGTCCTCTAAACTTTCTAATATCAGCCGGACCACCCAGAATACACATTTCACTCATCCAAAGTTCCGCACCAGGCGAAACCGTTTGTGCATGCTGCCAAACTTGATCTCTAAGTGGCCCTAAACGTTCGCTAGCCGCATCGGAAAAATAGCCATGCAATGAAAGTTTGTTACCTAAAACGGTGCGCATTGCTGGGTCACCTAAAAAATCTTGAATATAATTTTTATATAGCCCTTTGCCATTTTTATTCATTCCGCCTTGATAAACATCTGAATTGCCGTTGAACTGTTGGAATGTTTGGTCACTCAGAGCGGCAGCATATTCAACCACTTCACCTCCTTCAATCTGGACTTGGCTGCTTAAATTTAGATGTTTAAGTTTTTGATACAGTTCAAGGTAGAGGCTTTTTAATTCTTGGTTGTTAAAGGGGCTCCCTTCTTGGTTGCCGTTTTTCCACTCCCACGTCGGTTCGTTCACTGGGCTGATAAAGTTAATTGGCACAGACAGCTCTTGTCGCAAGTATTGGATCGCATTTATTAAAAAGTCTACATACGCACTTTGCATCTCAGGATTTAAATTACTCGATTGAGTGTCGCGATCTGGGAAAGCCAAACCATTTTTTGTTGCCCAAACAGGCGGGCTGTTAACAAAAGCAATCAGGTCGGGTACCTTGTAATGTGCGGCTTGTTTGAGCAGGTAAAGCTGCCCTTGTTGGGCATTTGGATCAATCGGGCCATAGGGTAACTTTTGTAATAGACCCGCGCGGCGGTATGGTTTACCTAATGGATCTAGGCGAATTTGACTGGCTTCACCTTGCTCTAAGCTGCCAGCACCCAGGTTAAAACGCCACGCGGTTAAACCAATTCCCTGATCTGGCGAAAATAATAGCTGACTGAGTTGCTGGAGTTTGTTTTGACGCCCGTTTTTAATCCATTTTTTTACCAACGGATCTATGATCCACGCATCGGATGCGCCAAATGCTCGGATCTTTTGAAATTTTTTCGTATTGTCTAAAAAAATGATGTTTGGGGTATCACTAACCGCCTGCGCTAGGCAGGAGGTTAGCAAAACCAAAATACATAAAATCGCTTTTATCATGTTTTGTTACATCTGTGAGTAAATTTAAAAAGCCTTAACATTAAGATAAATAATATGCCAAATTGGCTGAAAGCGCCTGAACTGGTGTCAGCTTCATCTGTTTCGGGTGTTGGTTCGGGTGTTGGTTCAGGGGTTGGTTCAGGTGTTGGTTCGGGTGTTGGTTCAGGTTCCGGAACTGGGTTAATTTGAGTTTGATAATTGACCTCAACATCTTGATAAGTATTTTGTGCAAAAAACAGCCCTTCAAATAAACCATTGTCTTGACCAGAAAATGATACTAATGCATTCCCTTCGGCTATCGTATCAAAGGTTAAAGTTGCAAGTTTGTATTCACCTGGACCACTGATAGGATCACCATCTGGTTTGACCGAACCACCAATGTCTGCCAGATCATCCACTGTTAGCCAAGAGGCAAGGCTGGTATTGGTCAATTGTAAATTTTCGGCTTGAGTTAAGTCCATTTTTAAGCCGACGCCAGTCAAGGTTTCTCCATCGTCCAACTCAACCATTAAATCAAAGCTTATAGATTCTCCTAAAGTGACCTGCGTTTGCTTAGCAGATACTTTTAAGTCCGCCTGCGCTGATAAACTAATAAAAAAGCCAGTGGCCAGGGCTAAAGCTGGTTTGCATTTTATGTACATAGATTTTCCTGTAAATTTTTGTAAAGTAAAAATCGCATAAAATATTTTTATGAGGTGCACTACTCAAAACAGTTGTCGTTTACAAATCCGCAAAATAGATTTAATAAAAATTAAAAAGCCTCTAACCTAAAAGCTAGAGGCAGGTAGGGGTTATTGATTAATTAAAATTAGAACGTCATTTTGACAACCGCTGCTATCAGTATAGATCGCTTGGTATTGGCCAACCTGTTCTGCTTGAATATTAGTGAGTTTTATTTGTCGAATGTCGCTGCTAAAACCATTCGGCCCAATCCATTGCCATGAGCCCCCAGAGACAGGTTGTGGTCCAATATCTACTGTATCGCCCAAGCTTACAGTGATCTCAGAGGTTTGTGCCCAAGCGCCATTGTTGACTCGTATATAAGGCGTAATTTTAGGTTTGGTACACTCACCATCACCAAGCGCTACTTGCCATGTCAATTGATTCGAACAGCCATGCACGGACGTAAAAGTTGCTTGATAAGTTCCTAATTGAGCTTGTTCAAAATTATCAAAGCGCAACGCACGTACTTCAATGGTTTTTAAGTTGCTCGGGCCAGTCCAGTGCCAGCTGCCAGCTACTGAAGATAAGGGGCTAAATCTTAATGTTTCGCCTTCATTGATAGTGACATTATTGGCTTGGGTCCAACCACCCTCGTTTATTTGCACTCTGGGCGTTAACGCCGGAATGCTACACTCTGCTGCAATATAATAGTCAACTGTAGTGCTACATCCTTGCACACTAGTATAAGTCGCTTGGTAGTGCCCCGTCATATCTGCGCTAAACGAATCAAATGTCACCTCACGGTTCTCTGAACTAAATCCATTTGGACCCGTCCAATGCCATCGCTCATTCCCATTTGGCAGCGGAGACAGAGTCAACGCATCACCTGCAGTCACACTAATGTTTGTTTGCCCGCTGCTCCAAGCGCCGCCGTTTATTTTATGGCGTGCAGTGGTATTGGGTGACTCAGTACAAGAAACTTGTAAACGGGTTTGTATTTGGCTGGTTACGCCGGTTTTTCCGGTATAAGTGGCAAAATAATCGCCTGCCATGGTTGGGCCGATATTTGTTAAACGAATATCTTTTTGACTTGATTGATAGCCTTGTGGGCCAGTCCACAACCAGTCGCCATTCACTCGGGATTGCGCAGAAAAATCAACTGTATCTCCTTCTTCTACCGTCACCATCTGCGTTGTTGCCCAATTACCGTCGTTAACTCTTACTGCGTTTTGCAAGCTATAGTTCGCTGATATTTCAAACACATTGATGCTGCGAGCTTTGATATCAGAAACAAAGTGGTCGTCTTGTGCCATGTTAACTTGACTAACGACCCCAGTAATATCTGAAAATTCATCCCAATATGTTTTTTGCAGATCCATGCCACTTTCTAATCCAAACTGGGTGACGTTAAAATCGAGTTTGTTGTAGTCGGTGTCTGAATTATTGATAACCCATAAGGTGATTTTGCCGTTTTTAGAAAAAGCCATAGTGCTAACATCAGGCAGCGAGTTGGATTCAGTTTTAATGTACTGACTATCAACGGCATTCGTTGCAAACTTTTTCACCAGGTAATAAGCACGCATGCGTCGGCCTTTAGAGCCGTTATCGAAAAATATTGGTTTAGAATAATAGTTATTTTCTTGAATTTCGTTAAAACCGCGCGGCCACAATTCAAATATAGCTTCGCCTTGTAAGCCGCTCGCGTACATTTCGGTTTTTGCCGCAAAATTACCTAATGCAATGTCAAAATTAGCTTCTAAGGTGGCTTTACCGCCACCGCCATGACTAGATTCTTCGTTAAAAGCGTACTTACCAACATTGTTTGCAGCTGAGATGAAGTCAGCCCATGTTTTGGTTTCACTCGACCAATAATTATGTGAGCTGTAACCATACATATATTGCGTCATATCTCTTTCTTCATACTTATTAATTAAACTAACGCCGCTGCTCAGTGACCAAGTGCCCGCATCCACTAATAAAGGCACAGCGACACCGCGAGTATTAAGTTCATCGATCAGGGTTTGGATCGCGATTTTAGCTCGATCAGCGGTAATAACGCCGACGTATTCTTTGGAGGTAGCTAAGTAGGTGAGTGGAAAGCCAGCGTTATCCATAAACTCAACATAGTCCGCTAAAAACAAACCATATTTAACAGCGTCAAATGATCGTGTACCTGTATCTTCGCCAGTGCTGCGGTCATACGCGTAGTCGTAAATCCAAGTGGGCAAATTATTCCGATTGCCTTGGCGGTAACCATTGTAATCTGATTCTAAGGTTGCAAAAAATTTTATATCAGGGTTGGCTTGTTTAATTAAGTTAAGCGCAAATAACTCATCGTCATAATATGCCCAGTTTTTCACCCCCTCGACGATTTCTTGGTTTTTGTTGTAAGCGATACGCCAAGTATCAAACGGGATATCGTCAATTAACCAATCGATAATTTCTTCAGGGTTGGAAGCGTTAATCAGGTTGCCACCACTGCGCTCCATGTCGCCCCCCATCATAACAATAGATTGACCAACATCCGCTGCGTTTATTGAAATCGAGGGAGTATTTGGCTCATTCGCTGCCGGTGGTACTTGTGAGGGGGTATCTTGATAGTCTTGGTAGCGGGCATAAAAGAGACCATAATCCTTGCGACTGATTAAACCATCGCCATCCAGATCGGCTGCGGCATTATAGCCGTCATCTCCTTCGCGCTTTCCTAGCTGAGTTCTAAACAAATTTAAATCATCTGTGCTTAAAGCGCCATCACCGTCTAGGTCGCCTTCTATCGCGACACTGTCCACTGGAATTAGGTTTTCAACGCCGTTGATAATTTCGATTTCACTGAGTGCATCGTCCCAGATTCGAACATTATCAAAAATCGCATGGACTGACCCTGGATGATTGGCTGCGCCTTCAGTGCCTGTGTAATAATTGTAACCATCTAACACATCGACCGTGCCGCCTTTAAATCGAGCGCCTATGGTAATATCTGCTTGCGACCATTGCCAATCAGCAAAATCGACATCGTACTCGTGATAATAAGCAAATACGCCATCAACATACCAAGTGATACGATTATCATTAAATACCAGAACATACTCATGCCAGTTGCGCACATCCATATCTGGAATATCAGCAGGGACGCCTTTTACTTGGCTGCCGCTGGCGCTGATCCCATAAAAAGCATGATTCCAATAGTCATTGCCTGGGTTTCTAAATCCAAGCGACAGCATATATTGATTGGCTAAATCGCGAATGGCAAAACTGTGTGATGCCCATGCGGTGCCTCCATCGGCACGGGAACTGATGTGATAATAATCAAATTTAACGGTAAAACGACCATCCACCTGATGTAAAGGGATCCTTAAATACCGTAAAAAATCTACCTCAAGTGCATAACCAGCTTTAGCTTCGCTGGTAAAGGATAGTTCGCCATCTTCTTCAGCACCTGTCATAAAATCTGATGTGCCAGTAATGTTGTCAGATAGTGTTTGTTGATCAAAATCTATTGATGTGATGAGGTTTGCAGCCAGTGCGCTACTCGTTGCAATAAGCGCGGCGCCGCCGAGCAATAGGTTGAGCGAGGTTTTTTTTAATGTTTGGTACATAACCAAACCTCCGTTTAGTAATTAATGTCCAGATAATTAAGGTACTCCTTAGCTCCTCATTGTTTATAAACAGTTTTAGATATCTAATCCTCAATAAAATGTTTATTTTTTGTTGGTTTTTTGTTGTGTGTCCAGGGTGAGGTTTTTATTGAGGGTTTGCACTGCTCAATTGTTGTATTAGCATTATGAGTAGCTAAGAGTTAATTGAATGTTTAATTTAGGACAAAAATTATTGGCGGCAAAAACGGTTTTGATTTTTTTGGCGCTATTAGTTAGTCATTCGGCTTTTGCCCAGCGGCTGACGATGGATTTGAATAAAAACTGGTTGTTTAAGCGAGCAGATATACCTGCAGCAAAGCAGTATGAGTTTAACGATAATGACTGGAAAAAGGTTCACGTCCCTCATGATTGGTCTTTTAATAACGGGGTTTCACCGAACGGCGCGCAAGGTGCAAATGGCGGTTATTATGATGGTGGCATCGGCTGGTATCGTCGGACGCTGTCGATAGATGCGCAATGGTTAAAAAAACGTATAGTGCTGGATTTTGATGGTGTTTATATGAACAGCGAGCTATGGGTGAATGGCCAGTATGTTGGCAAAAAAGCTTATGGCTATATTTCATTTCGTTATGACATCACCGACTATTTAAAACCGGGTGAAAACCAAATTGCAATGCGTGTTGATAACAGTAAAGAGCCATCTGCTCGCTGGTATCATCCGGCTGGTATTTACGCACCGGTACAATTGCTGGTGACAGAAAATACCTATATTAAACCGAACGGCGTTTATGTCACCACGCCAAAAATTGATTCAAATTCAGCACAAATCCTTGTGCAAACTGAAATAAATAAAGAAGATGCAAATAAAAACGTGCGTTTGCAAACTCGTATTTATAGTCCATCTGGTAAGTTAGTTAACCAAACAGAACAAGCGGTTTGTGAAGATAATAGTTGTACACTAAAAACAAACTTAACTATTCCAAAACCACAATTATGGTCTCCGGATTCGCCTAACTTGTACCAAGTGCAGACAAGCCTAATGCTTGATGGTCGAGCGATTGACGAAACTAAAACGACGTTTGGTGTTCGTAGCATTAAATGGGAAACCGAAACCGGTTTTTGGTTAAATGGAGACGTGGTTAAGTTATTAGGTGTGAGTGAACACTACGAAGGTGGCCCTGTCGGCGGTGCCTGGACCAAACCCTTATTACGTTGGAAGCTGGCCTTGTTAAAAGATATGGGGGTCAATGCTGTACGTACAGCTCATAACCCTTACCCTCCTATGTTTTACGAGTTGTGTGATGAGTTAGGCATATTGGTCATGGATGAGATTTTTGATGGTTGGAGCAAAAAAGCCCATTTTGATTATGGCCAACAAGCGTTTGCAGATGATTGGAATACAGATTTAACCGAGTGGGTTAAACGTAATCGCAACCATCCTTCTGTTGTTATTTATAGCGTTGGTAATGAAACTCGAGGTGAAGAAATTGCTCGCAAGCTGGTTGCGCGAGTGCATGAACTAGATAATACCCGACCAGTGACTTCTGGGCATAGTGCTTCTCAACAAATGGATGTATATGGTGTGAACGGTGGCAGTGAAAAACGCCAATTTTTTGAAAAAGAAAGACCGCAAAAGCCTTTTGTGGCAACCGAAGCGCCTCATACTTGGCAGACCCGGGGTTATTATCGCAGTAAAACTTGGTTTAGAGACGGTAATAAAAGCCCCAAACAAGGTATTTTTCCACTGCCAGATCTGACTGAAAAAGAGATTTTTCATTACGAGTGGGCTGATCCAAAAACTTGGAAAAATAAAAAGCAGCACTTTAATTCATCTTATGATAACGCAACAGTGCGTATCACCGCTCGCAAAAACTGGGAATTAATGCGTGACTTACCTTGGTTTAGCGGACATTTCCGTTGGACGGGGTATGACTATTATGGCGAAGCCGGATACGTACATGGGGGGTGGCCATTTCGGTTATTTATGGGCGGCGCATTAGATGTCGCTGGTTTCAAAAAAGACCTTTTTTATTTTTATCAAAGTCAGTGGACAGATGAGCCTATGGTGCATATTTTGCCACATTGGACGCATCCAAGAATGAGTGAAGGCACAAAGGTCCCAGTTTGGGTATATTCTAACTGTGAAGAAGTTGAACTGTTTTTAAATGGTAAATCTTTGGGTACAGATAAACCAGGTACAAAATGGGATCAAATGCAAGCTGAATGGATGGTGCCTTGGCAGCATGGTACTTTGCGAGCTGACTGTATCAATCAGGGGCAGCGTGTGACTTCAACCGAGCAAACAACCGCAGATGTCCCTAGCCAGCTGACATTGCACAGCGAAACAACTCATCTAACGCCAGCTAAAGATCAAGTCGCTGTGGTCACTGCAAATTTATTGGATAAAAACGGGGTTTATTATCCATATGGCGAAAATAGAATCTATTACAAACTTTCAGGGCCTGCGACAATCCGCTCATTAGAAAATGGCGATCCGGTTGATACAGCTAAAAACTATGGTGTGAATAACCGTAAAGCCTTTATGGGTGCAACACGAGCTTTTATTGATATTGAACAAAAAAATGCTGACGTCAGTTTATTTGCTGCTGCAATTTTAGGTGATAAAAGTTTATATACTTCTAACTACGTGACTATCGATACGCAACAAATTGATATTACAGGCCAATCGTCTGCAGCCAATATTGAGATATTCTATAGCACCGACGGTTCTCAACCGGATCGTAATAGTCAGCGCTATACAAAACCTTTTCCAGTCTCTGCAGGCACTCAGGTTAAAGCGGCGGTTTATCAAAATGGTGAGTTATTATTTGTCATGCAAGAAGGTTTTGCCGACGGATCTGGACTCTTTTGGGGCGACGGAAAATCAGCCATTAGCTATCAAGCTCAGTCGCAGCAGGATTTGGGTATGTTAGCGATAGACGCTAAGTTTTCAGGTGCCACCAAAAAATCAGATCACCTTGATTTTAATGGTAGAGAGGGAAATATTCGCTGGTATCAAGAAAATGATGGTGAAGCCGGTGAGTTTTTACTGACTTTTAGCTACGCGTCTAAAGATAGACAATCTCAGCGGCCAATGGATTTATATTTAAACAATCAAAAAGTGATACAAATCGATTTTCCAGCAACGGGCGCTTGGAGCGGACAGTGGAAACAAATTTCCGTTAAAGTCAATTTAGTGGCCGGTGCAAATAATATCGAACTGCGCACCAAAGGTGAAAGTGGCCCAAATATTAAAGCGTTAGCCATTGAATATGCCAGCGATAAAAATTAAATAAAGAAGAAGACAGTATGGATTTAAAACTAAAAAATAAAGTTGTGGTGGTTTCAGGTGCAGCCGGGTTGCCAGGCAGTATTGGTCAAACCATGATTGCAAGTCTTGCTGATGAGGGTGCATTACCTGTGTTATTGTGCCAAAGCGAGCGGGGGTATCAATATGAACAAGACCTTAAAGCAAGGGGCATTGATGCACTATTTATTCAATTAGATATGTGCGATCCGGTTGCAATCGAAAACGCAGTGACACAGATATTGAATAAATACCAGCGTATTGATGCTGTGATCAATAATGTGGGTGTTAATGATGGCGTTGGGTTAGACGCTTCTTACGATGAGTTTATGCAATCAATTAAAGTGAATTTAGCCAGCTATTTTATGTTGGTTAAATGTGCCCTGCCGGCATTAAAAGAGAGCTGTGGCAATATCTTAAATATTGGCTCTAAAGTCGCTATGACAGGACAAGGGGGGACCTCAGGATA
Organism: Gayadomonas joobiniege G7; assembly: GCF_000300815.1. Taxonomy (GTDB): domain Bacteria; phylum Pseudomonadota; class Gammaproteobacteria; order Enterobacterales; family Alteromonadaceae; genus Catenovulum; species Catenovulum joobiniege. The sequence goes on from NZ_AMRX01000008.1 coordinate 395,090, forward strand.
TGCTGCGGCAAAAGGCGGTGTTTTGGGATTGACACGAGAATGGGCGGTGGATCTAGTGCAGTATCAAATTAGAGTGAATGCTATTTTAATTGCCGAATGCTGGACACCTGGTTATCAGCAATGGCTTGATGGAATGCCAGACGGTGAGCAAAAACGTGCTCAGATTGAAAATAAAATTCCTCTATGTAATCGAATGAGTACACCACAAGAGATTGCTGATACAGCCCTTTTTGTATTATCCGAGCGGTCATCTCATACCACAGGCCAATTTGTGCATGTGGATGGGGGCTATGTTCATCTTGATAGAGCTTTATTAACCGCTAAATAAAGCGAATTGAAATAACACTTAAGCCGCGATATCCATTGCGGCTTTTTTATATTAAAACAAAAAAGTTTAACTTTGTGTGTCTGTTTAGCGGCACAAATGAGGTCAAAATGATTAAATATGCAAAGATCTTAGTCTCCGCCTGTTCGCTTTTGTGTGTTTTATCTAGTGCGAGTGCAATCGCTGAGCAAACCCCAGATAAACCTAATGTTGTGATATTTTATGTGGATGACCTTGGCTGGGGAGATTTAAGCAGTTATGGCGCGCATAGAGTACAAACACCACATGTTGATAAACTCGCTAAAAACGGCATTCGTTTTACTGATGCACATAGCTCATCGGCAACCTGCACCCCCTCCAGATATTCTTTATTAACCGGTGAACATGGTTTTCGCCGGAACGCACAAATTCTAAAAGGTGATGCGCCGCTATTGATAGGGACAGAGCAAGCAACCTTGCCAAAAATGCTAAAAAAGGCGGGTTACATGAATGCGGTTGTCGGCAAATGGCACCTTGGTTTAGGTGATGGTAAACAGGCAGTGGATTGGAATGGAAAGGTAAAACCTGGCCCATTAGAAATTGGTTTTGATTACAGTTTTTTAATTCCGGCCACTGGCGATCGAGTACCAACCGTTTATTTAGAAAACCATCAGGTGGTTAATTTAACGCCCGATGATCCTTTATCGGTAAACTATAAACAAAAAATTGGCAATCGACCGACCGGATATGAAAATCCTGAGCTACTAAAGCAGGGGGCTGATAGACAACACGATAAATCTATTATTAATGGGATTAGTCGGATTGGTTGGATGAAAGGTGGCAAAAGTGCAGAATGGAGAGATGAAGATTTTCCGTTTGTGACCACAGAAAAAGCGAATCAATTTATTAGCCAGCATCAAAAACAGCCGTTTTTTTTGTTCTTCTCATTTCATGATATCCATGTTCCAAGAGTGCCACATAAAATGTTTCAAGGCTCGACCGAGATGGGTGTGCGCGGTGACGCCATTGTGCAGATGGATTGGATAACAGGGCAGGTGGTTAATCATTTAGAATCACTTAATTTACTCGACAACACCTTGATAATTTTTACCAGTGACAATGGCGCTGTAATGTTTGACGGATACCATGATGAGGCGTTCAGCAAACAAGGTAGCCATAAACAAAATGGACCCTTTAAAGGGGGCAAGTATAGTGCGTATGAGGCGGGCACTCGTGTGCCCTTTATTGTTCATTATCCAGCCAAGGTTGAACCAGGTATCAGCAGTGCATTAATGAGTCAAATGGACATTTATGCGTCGATAGCGGTTCTATTGGGTCAACCCTTAGCAAAAACCGAAGCCATAGATAGTCAGGATCATTTGTCTGCGTTATTCAATGCGACCTCACTTGGCCGTGAATTTTTGATTGCAGAAACCCCACACACCAGAGCGCTCCGCTATCAAGATTGGAAATATATACGACCAACAGCAAAGAAAAAACCTTCGTTAGAAACGCTCAAAAAAATTGCGAGTGGCGTGCAAAAAACGCCTCAGCTTTACAATTTATCGGCTGACATCTCTGAATCAGTTAATTTGGCCAATGAACTTCCGCAAAAAGTGCAATTTTTGGAAAGAAAAATGCGACAAATTGAGCAGCAGACTGAGCGCTATAAATAGCGCTTCTCACCGTTAAAAGTTCGTATACGAACTAAATTAACTAAACTTATGAAGCAGGGCGCCAAACAAGTTAGCATAGCTGTTAGCAAAATAAATGAATTGGAGAGATAGTTATGAAAATCGCCTTAATGAACGAGTTTAGTCAAGCGGCCAAAAATCCTGTGGTACTAGAGCAGTTACAAGCAGTGGCTTCAGCGCAGGGACATACGATATTTAATGTGGGTATGGATGGCGATCAAGACCATCGTTTAACTTACATTCATTTAGGTATTATGTCTGCCTTGTTATTAAATTCAAAAGCGGTTGATTTTGTTGTCGCAGGATGTGGAACAGGGCAAGGGGCTCTGATGTCTTTAAATGCCTATCCTGGCGTCACCTGCGGTTATTGCATCGAGCCATCAGATGCCTATCTGTTTGCGCAAATCAATAATGGTAATGCCTTATCTTTACCCTTTGCTAAAGGTTTTGGTTGGGGTGCGGAGCTCAACATCAAGTATATTTTTGAAAAAGCCTTTACCGGTGTTAAAGGTCAAGGTTACCCACCAGAGCGCAAAGCTTCACAAGTCGAAAATGCTCAGATTTTAGATACAGTTAAAACGAGTTTGGCGAAAGACTTATTGAGCGGTTTAGAAACTTTAGATCCTGAATTAGTCAAAACTGCGGTGGCAGGTGAGCGTTTTCAACAATGCTTTTTTGAAAATTGTGAAGATGAAAAATTTGCTGAATTTGTTCGTCGTTTTGTATAAAAACCCAGAGCCCGTTTTAAATCAGGTTCTTTTAAATACTGTGTCAAGTAGAGGTAAAGAATTGTAAATAAGCTTGGAAGCGAATCCATGGAACCTTAAAGTGAGAGTATAAACAATCTTTTAGGGTGATTATATGCAATTTTTACCTCTTATTATTTATGGGCTGATGTTATCAGCCTTTACCAAACAAGCCATTGCACACGATGCGCAAAACCAGCAGCCAAACATATTAGTTGTTATCTTGGATGATCAAGGTATTGATTCATCTGCCCAATACTCAGTTAGTTCTGAGCAACCGCAAACCCCAATGCTGAATCAGTTAGCTAACTCTGGCATTGTTTTTGATAATTTTTGGGCGACGCCAGCCTGCTCAAGCAGTCGGGCCAGCTTATTAACGGGTAAATACGGCATTCACAATGGTGTTAATCAAGTACCGGGGCGTTTATCTAGCCAATATACGAGCTTGCCTGCATTATTAAAAGGTTCGGCTAAACCACATGGCTACCAAACGGGCTATTTTGGTAAATGGCATCTAAGCGGGCGAGAAAATAATTTTGATGCGAGCGTTTATGGTATCGATTATTTTGCTGGCAATGTTAAAAATATTAAAGATTATTGGCAGTGGCCATTAACCCTCAATGGCGAGCAAAAAGACGTGGATATTTACCATACGACCGCCATCAGTAGTTTAGCGATTGATTGGATCAATAAACAAAACGATCATAAGCCTTGGTTTGCTATATTGGCCTATAACGCACCGCATGTCCCGTTTCATAATCCTCCAGCACACTTGCACTCAAAAAAGTTATCAGGTAGCCAGCGAGATATTCGACAAAATGCGCGAGCTTATTATTTAGCAGCCATTGAGGCAGTAGATACTGAACTTGCGCGAGTCATTGCAAATATTCCGGACGCCATGTTAGAACAAACCATGATTTTTGTATTAGGTGATAATGGTACACCAGTACGGGCATTGCCTAAAGATGCCAAATATAACCGTAACCAAGCTAAAAATAGCCTGTATCAAGGCGGAATACATACCCCACTAATGGCCGCAGGTTTCGGTGTTAATCAAGCCAGTGCTCGAAGTTCAGACTTGGTAAATATCAGTGATTTATACGCCACTATCGCGCAAGCGGCAGGCGTGCGAACCAGTGAACAAACAGATAGCGTGAGTTTTTATGCAAGATTAAAAACGGGTGAAGCCTCGGCTCGTAGGTATAACTTTATGAGTTACCAACACAAAGGGCAAAAAATGTATGCTGTCCGTGATAACCGTTACAAACTCATATCCACTAATGGTCAATATTCACTTTTTGACTTGCAGCAAGATCCGTATGAAAAAGATGATCTTTTGGCGGCCGAGCTGACTGCCACGCAGAAAACGGCTTATGCTCAATTAAAGGCAGAGTTGCAGCGGGTGACAGAAACGCCCGTCGCGAGCGAAGCGGAAGCCTCAGATGCCATTGATTTAACCGGTATAATACTGGATTCAAGAGCGCATCAGTGTTTGCATTATGTGAATCAATATACCTCAACCGCGACAGATATCCATGAAGATATAAACTATCAGGGTAAGCTTGTGATTCGTTATCGTAACGGTAAGTGTGTGTTTACGAGCAATGCGATCCCCAATCATGATTTTAATGATGGTCGCCGTTCGTTTCCGAATCAAGTACAACCGCAAAATAATCAGTTTGAGGTCACAGCCAAACCAGAATTTACTGGCAAAAATACACCCCTGTCTTTGTTAACCGATAATGCTATTTTGCTTAACGGCGTTAAAGTCGATCTAGTGGCAGCGGGCTGTTACGGCGTTCGCGACGGCAAAATCGGCTGTCATGATATGTCAACGCCGTGGCGCTATGACCCTATGTTTGAAAACAGTGGATTTGTGGTCGATAGCCATAACGCGCATGCTCAGCGCGACGGCACTTATCATTATCATGGCAATCCAAATGCCTTGTTTGATCCAAGTGGCAAAACAGAGTCACCTGTGATTGGATTTGCTGCTGACGGATTCCCTATATTTGGGCCTTTTGTTAAAATCAACGGCAAAATTATTGAAGTCAAATCAAGTTACCAGCTAAAACAAGGCCAGCGTCCAGATGGTTGGGGCGAACCCGGCGGTCAATATGATGGAACTTTTGTGGATGATTATGCGTATGTTGAAGGTTCAGGCCATTTAGATGAATGCAATGGGATGGAGCATGATGGTATTTATGGTTATTATTTAACAAGCACCTATCCACATATGCTGGGCTGCTTTAAAGGTAAACCCGACGTTTCATTTAATAAAAGATAAGCGCGGTTAAAGACTTCACCCCGCCTTGCTTGCGGGGTAAACTAGTGCCATTGTGTTTAACAGTAGCTTTTTATGAACCAACAACCGAACAACCCGTTACATGGTTTGACCTTGGAAAAAATTCTTGTGCGCTTACAAAAACATTATGGCTGGCAGGGATTATACGAGCAAATACGAATAAATTGTTTTAATAAAGATCCTTCAATTAAATCATCGCTAAAGTTTTTACGCAAAACACAATGGGCGAGAGATAAAGTAGAAGCGCTTTATATAGATACTTTTTGCCCTTATCATCAAGGCTGAAATTACGGTTTTAGCGACTTTAAATGTCTTATTAATTCAATTGTAAAAAATAGAGTCAATATGAGATATTTAGTCAATTTGCTTATCGCTTGTTGCTTAATGTGTATCACGCATGCCCAGGCAAACCAAAAGCCGAATATTGTTATGTTGGTTGTGGATGATTTAGGCTGGCGAGATCTGGGTTATAACCAGTCTAACGCCAACATTTTTGAAACGCCCAACATAGATAAGCTTGCACAGCAAAGCGCACTTTTCACCCAAGCTTATGCAGGTGCTGCAAATTGCGCCCCAAGCCGAGCCGTGTTAATGTCAGGTCAATACGGTCCAAGGCATGGCATTTATACTGTATCTCCGTCTGATCGAGGATCTAAATACGCACGCCGTATCAAGGCAACAAAAAACCTCAATACACTGCCCGATGCAGTGATTACACTGGCCGAGACTTTGAAAACAGCAGACTACACAACGGGTAGTTTTGGCAAGTGGCATTTAGGGGAAGATGCTAAAACTCAAGGGTTTGATGTGAATGTTGCCGGTTATCAAAAAGGTCATCCAAGTTCTTATTTTAGCCCATATAACCTTAAACATTTAATAGATGGCCCAGATGGGGAATATTTGACTGATCGTATCACGAGCGAGGCAATCAATTGGATAAAGGCACAAAAAGAGCAGCCATTTTTTGCCTATATTCCATATTATACAGTGCATACACCTTTGCAAGCCGAACCCGATATGCTTGCAAAATACCTTAATAAAAAAGGAATTATCAATAAACAGCAAGCAACTTATGCGGCTATGGTTGAGTTGATGGATAAAAACGTTGGACGTATCTTGACCGCACTTAAAACCTTAGGTTTAGCTGATAATACGCTGTTTATTTTTACCTCGGATAATGGAGGTATACGCTCAATCTCAGCACAAGATCCGCTCAGAGCTGGTAAGGGATCCTATTATGAAGGTGGAATACGGGTGCCCTTGTTAATGTTTTGGCCCGGTAAAATAGCGCCCCAGCAAATAGATGAACCAGTTATTAATGCAGATTTTTACCCGACCTTAGTGAGTTTAACGCGGGCAGAAAAACCGTCACAGGTGTTGGATGGGATCGACCTGATGCCAAGGTTATTAAATCAGCATCCGCTGCCAGAACGAGCTTTATTTTGGCATTTCCCAATTTATCTGCAAGCGTATAATCCAGCTGCAGATCAGGGCCAAGACCCCATGTTTAGAACCCGTCCAGGTTCAGCAATGCGTTTTGGTGATTGGAAACTGATTCATTATTTTGAAACAAACGAATACGAGTTGTATAACTTGCACACTGATTTATCGGAACATGTTAATTTAGCCACAATTTTGCCGGATAAATTGGCGCATATGAAAAATATGTTACGTCAATGGCAAATACAAGTTGGCGCCCCTATCCCGAGCGATAAAAACCCAGACTTTGATTTGAACAAAGCAAAAGAATGGATTAATCAACAATTTTATAAAAAAAATTAATATGATTTTACGGTTTTTCTAAAGCGATTTGTTTAATCACTCAATAGTAAAAAGTGAGTAAAAATTTTGTCACTCGCAAGGTCCGTTGGCGACTAAAACGCCAACGGACCTTTTTTGCGTTTTAGTGGAGTGAAATATGAGAATAAATATACTAAAAGTAATTTATTTGATTCTGCTTTTGCCTTCAATAGGCATGGCAAAACCAAACATTTTAATGATTTTAGTGGATGATTTAGGTTGGCAAGACACTAGCGCTTATGGAGGCCGCCTATACCAAACCCCAAATATTGATAAATTGGCAAAAAGTGGGGTTAAATTTAACCAGGCTTACGCGGCGGCTCATATTTGTTCACCCACCCGAATGAGTATATTAACCGGTCAATATCCGGCTAGATTACAAGTCACTGATTGGATCCCTGGCTGGTCTTTTCCGCACGAAAAATACTTGCCGCCAAATTGGAACCAACAAGGCCTTTCACACTCAATGACCAGTATCGGTGAGGTAATGCAAGCGCAGGGTTATAAAACAGCCTGGCTGGGGAAATGGCATGTTCGTGGTTTAAAAAACGCGACTGAAACCACTGATTACGAACATCACAAAGCCGCACAAGAGCACGGTTTTGATGCCGGTGAACAAGATTTTCGCTTAAATGGAAAATTGAATCCAGATGATCCTAAAGGGGTGCTAAATTTAAGCAAACAAGCGATTGAGTTTATCGAGCAGCAATCAGGTCCATGGTTTGCAACTATTAGTCATTATAGCGTGCATACACCGGTTCATTTTAATCCTACCCGCAAACAAGCGTATTTAAACCACCCAGATAAAGCAGTGCAGGCGCATGCAGGTTATGCGGCTATGTTGGATGCTTTGGACCATAGCGTAGGCTATTTATTGAATTATCTGCAGGCATCTGAGCAATTAACCAATACGGTTATTATTTTCACTTCTGATAACGGCGGTTTAGATAAAAATGATTCAGGCCAGCCAACGGATAATGCGCCGTTGAAAAACGGTAAGGCGACTCTGTTTGAAGGCGGTATTAGAGTCCCATTTATTGTTAGTTGGCCGAATGTAGTATCCCCCGGGACAGAATCAGAAGCACTCGTTTCAAGTATAGATATTTTGCCAACCGTCGCAGCCATTGCCGGAAATACTCAGCCGCAAACTTCGCAAATATTAGATGGCATAAACCTATTACCGATTTTAAAAAATGAACAGATTGCAAATGCCCGAAATACATTATTTTGGCATTATCCACATTATCATCGGCAGGGTGGGCCAGCATCTGCAATTCGCCAAGGGCATTATAAACTCATCCAAGCATTAGATTCAGGAGAGTTATACCTCTATAACTTGGCGAAAGATATTGGCGAACAAAAGAATTTAGCCAATAGTCATAGTTTATTAGCGGATCAACTTTTGCAAAAGTTACAGGACTGGCGTCAATCCGTTGGGGCTCAAGCTCTGCGAAATAACCCAAACTATAATAAAGATAAAGCAAAATTCTGAGGTTTTGTTACGGGTTTAGCCTGCTGAATTGTTATATTAACGAGCCAAAGATAGTGAATGCTATTTATCGGTTTCTAACAGAGCATAAATAAATGAGCAAAGATAAATCTGCGTCTAGCCTAGTGGCCAAAGTTGTTTCGGCGAGTAGCAGCGTCACCAGCACTTTTATTGAACACAATCAGTTTATGAAAAAATTCTTGGCTCGCTTTTTAAAATGCGAGCAAGACATTGAAGATGTAGTTCAAGAGGTATATATACGGGCTGTATCTGCCGAAAATGAACGTAATAAAGCGGGTCAAAGTATAGATCAGCCAAAGGCATTTTTGTTTACTATTGCTAAAAATTTAGCGTTGAATGAGCTTAATCGAAAGTCTCGGCAGGCGACTGACTATATTGAAGACTGCATGCCAAGTTATGCCGAACAGCAGAGTGAGTCGCTAGAGTCTGAACACGATGCAGAATTATCTTTGGGCACTTATTGCGAAGCGGTTGCTGCTTTGCCAGAGAAGTGCCGAAAAGTTTATTTATTGCGTAAGGTACATGGTCTGCCGCATAAAGAAATTGCTAAGCAGCTCGATATATCGCTCTCGAGCGTTGAAAAATATTTAAAGTTAGGCATAGTGAGTTGTCACGCAGCCTTAAAAGAACAACCCAATAGTCGTACGAAAAAAGTACAGGTGCGACGTTAGTACCCCAATATCAGGTATTTTAAGATGGAAAACAAAGTGAGTTACATAAACCAATGCAGTCAAATCGAGAACGAAGCACTCGATTGGCTCATTTTACTTGATGGGGATGAAGAGCCAACAGAGCAGCAGCTCTCTGAGTTAAAACAATGGCTGGCACAAAGCGAGACGCACCGACAGGCATTGCGTGGGTTTAATGATTTTTGGAACGATCAAGCGTTAACAGAACTTTTTGTTCAGGTACAACCTAAAACAAGCAAAAAAACTCGCTATTTTTTCGGTGGGGTAATGGCGACTGCCGCAAGCATTATGTTTGTCGCAGTAGTCGCTTGGTTGTTCCCGGATAAAAATATACATACAGAAACATTTGCCACGCTAGTGGGTGAACAAAAACGAATCGAGTTAACAGATGGCTCAGTTTTGCATTTAGATACCAACTCTCGTATTCGAGTTTTATTTAACGATGAGCAAAGAGATCTGTTTTTACAACAAGGGCAAGCGTATTTTGATGTTGCTAAAGATAAACAGCGCCCGTTTAGAGTGTATGCTGGCAATGGCAGGGTAGAAGCTATTGGGACAGAATTTAGTGTTGAACTTGCTGAGGGTGCACTAAAACTTTTAGTGACCGAAGGGGTGGTGGCCGTTGCAAAGTCGTTGTCATTAGATGACGAAAAACGCTTCGAATATGTCACACTAGGCGCTGTTAACGCTGGTAACCGATACAATTTGTTAGAATCGCTTAAACTTGCCGACCTTAAACATAACTTTAATCAAAGGATAGAAGCGGTTAACGAAGCTGAGTTGGCGGAAGGTTCAGCCTGGGTTTCTGGCGCTCTGGTATTTGATAATGAACCACTTAGTTTAGTGGTAGAAAAAATAAATAAATATTCAACAAAACCTTTGTTAATTAAAGATCCTAATATTGCTAATTTAAAAATAGGTGGTCGTTTTAATGTTGGTGATTTGGATGCCTTTTTAAACCTGTTAGAAGCTGGATTTTCGGTAAAAGTAGAACAATTTTCTAACGAATATGTATTAACTTCGGCAAATTAAATTTATAATATTTACATGATATTTTTAGTTTAATGGCTAATGAGAGTTAATCCTGCAATTTTTTTAGGGTGGTTGTTATTGCAACCGCCGCTTTTGGCCAGTGATCCTTCTACGACTTTCCCTTCTGAAACTGTATTTCAGCTTACGTTGCCACGGGATAATGTCGCCAGTGCATTGCAAAAACTCTCGGAGCAAACTGGCTACGCTGTGGTCTATTCACCAAAAGATGTTGATGGTTATCAGTCACATGCTCTTTTTGGCTATTTTGACACTCAACAGGCACTCGATTTTTTATTAGCTGATACTCCACTCACAGGTGTCTATCAACCCGGTATCGGCATTCGTGTTTTTTTTGATACTGCTAAATTTGCTCGTTTGCAAGCCGAAGCTAAACCCGTTGAAAGTCCTAATGAAACAAAATTTATCGCGCAAAATAATAACGAACTAGAAGCTGAAGTGATCAGTGTTCGTGGACAAATTGATCGAGCGAATGCAGACACTTTAAATAAAAGATATTCTGACTTTATTATTGACTCTGTGCATGCTGGGGCTTTAGGTCAATTACCTGGGCAAGATATCGCCAATGCCTTGCAAAGGATCCCAGGCGTGAGTATTGAAAGGCGAGACGAGCAGGGCGTATTCGCGACTGTTCGTGGATTTGGACCAGAGTTTAATACGGTTCTATACAATGGGCGGGTTATTGCCACTGAGAATCAGGGCCGGGAATTTAGTTTTGATGTATTGTCGCCCGAAATCATTACGAGCGCGGATGTTTATAAATCTTCTTCAACCGACGTGCTCAGTGGCAGTATCGGCTCGACTATTAATTTGCGGATCCCTAAACCTATGCAGCATCCAGGATATCGCAGTTACACCAATATCGGAGGGCACTTTAACAAGCTGTCACAAAATTGGTCGCCTCAATTTGCTACATTAATTAGTTACGCAAATCAAAACTTTGGTGCATTAATCACCTTAAACTATCAAAATATTGATTATCGTACTGATTCAGCGCACACAGACGGTTGGTTTAACACAGATCTTAGTTATGTTAAAAATCAAGCTGGAGAAGGTGACTTCAGTCAGGTTTGGGTGCCAAGAAACTTTGATTTACGTACAGATGAAGGCAATAAGAGCCGTATCGGCGGCAGTATTGTTTTAGAAAGCCAAATAAATGATGTTTTAAAAGCGACTCTGGATTTACTTTATTCACGCTATAAAATTGATTCAAATATTCGTTCAAATGCAAATTGGACACACATATACAGCAGTAGTCAAATTGAAGATTATCAAACGATAGATGCCGCTATTGTTGATGAAAATAATACACTATTGCAGTACCGTTATGATCCAAGAGGAAATTATGCCACTGATTTTGTTCAACTCAATCGCAGCAGGCCCACGCAGACCAGCCAGATCGGTTTAAATCTATTATGGGATATTGAACAAAATTGGGCGGTGGAATTAGATATCTCCCATTCATCCGCTGCCAATAAAAATGGGGGTAACCGAAAGTTCATTATCGCGGGGGCACCGAACGCTAATCCATTATACAAATATGTACCGGGTGAAGCTTATCCTCGGTTAAAGTTTCAAAGACCCGTCGATGTAACAGAATTGCGGAGTCATGGGACTATTTATTCCGGTAATGATATTGAAGATGCAATTAATCAGCTAAGGCTGGATGCTGAATACCTTATTGATAAGGGGGTCTTTGATAGCTTGTATTTTGGTACCTATATATCTGAACGTCAGAAGAGTAATATTGGTTATCGGTCACCTTGGGGGTGGGAATTTGCGGGATATGAGTTTGACATACCGGATGAGTTATTTACACCAATCGACACAGGTGATTTTTTATCTGGCCACGTGCCAAAAACTTGGTATGCCTTTGATGCAGAGGATTATGTTGGCTTTTTATGGTCTGATGAAAATATTCAACAAAACGTTATTGGCAGTGGTCATTGGTTAGAAGATAGCATTTGGATTAGAAAAGCCGCAGGGGGGGTAGCACCCATCGAGTACCCTAGTAATTCTTGGCGAGTGAAAGAGTCTATTCAGGAAGCTTATGTTAAATTAAGTCTGTCGGGCGATTATTTAACGCGTCCGTGGGAGCTAAACGCGGGGATACGTTATGCAAATACACAGGTTAATTCAGAAGGTTACGAGCAAGCAATCACTAATATAGAATCTATCCAAAGTGATCCTACAAACTTATCTTTAACCTTATCTGATCCTATTGATATCGCCAAATATCATAGTTACTCGCACTGGCTTGCGGCAATTAACTTTAAATATAATTTAACCGACAGCCAAGTGTTACGCGTTGCATTATACGACACTATTTCAAGGCCATCGTTAAGTAGTTTAATCCCCTCTATTGGAAACTATAACGCGCGGGTGGGTGCCAGCACTGCTGTGGCCGGAAATCCTTATCTAATGCCATACGAAGCAGCCAATCTAGATTTATCTTGGGCTTGGTATTTTTCCGGTGGCAGTTATCTAAGCGCTAATTATTTTTATAAAAATCTAGCAAATTTTGTTTCCGATGAAGCCAATATAGAAACTTTATTTGATCACCCCGAAGGGGACTATATTGTTTTACGGCCGGTGAACGGTGATAGTATCAAAGTGTCCGGTATTGAAGTATCGGTCGCAGCGCGGTTAGATTTCATTGCTGATTGGGATTGGCTTACAAATACTGAATTGCAAGCTAGGTATACCTTTGTTGATGGTCGTAACAGCAGTGCTGCGGTTTCGAGTGAGACTGACTTATTAATCGAAGGTCTATCGGATTCGTTTAATATCGTTGCCAGCCATCAGTATAATCAATTTAAAGGCGTTTTATCCTATACTTTTAGAGATGAATATTTACGTAATGCCAAAGCAGATATGGGGCAACCCGAAATGGTAGAGGCCTATCGACAGCTGGATTTTAGCTTATCTTGGATAGCAGATGATCAGCTGGAGTACTATTTTGAAGGCAGTAACCTGTTAAATGCTAAGCAGCGCACTTTTTCTATTTATAAAGAGCGCTTACTTAATTATGAAGATACCGGGGTTTCGTATACCCTAGGGGTCCGATTGGGATTTTAATCTGCTTCGATTGCCTGCTCTATACTAAATGCGACTTGTTCGGCCAAATATTGATAGCCAGCTGGTGTAAAATGCACATCTCCTTTAGCTTTTTGAATTTGTGCTTGTTTTTTGCTGGCATGCTGATGTAAATCATTAATACTGATCTTGTTCTTGAGCATCAACTGTTGAGCAATATTATTGTAGTGAATTTCATCACCTTTTATGCGGCCCAGCTCATGATCCGGCACTGGGGTTGTGTTTGCCCATATCAGCTTAGCTTGTGTATTGTTTTTTAAAATTTTAATAATTTGCTTTAAATTGGCTTTATATTGTTCCGGAGTGGTTGTTAGTTTCCCGTTTATTTTGTCTCTATGGCCTTGGTTTTTGGACTCAGGGTGGCGGTAACAAATATCCCATAGACCCCAATTAAAATGAACAAGATCCCAGTGGCGATCCCCTAACCATTTTTTAAGGTTTTTTGCACCAAACTCGCTATGTTTGCCATTACTGGGTACTCTAAAAACGTCTACTTTTCCGGCTAATAATTTACGAGTGGGTACTGTATACCCGATTGAAATAGAATCGCCTATTAATAACACATTCGGTCGGTCGGGGTGATCCACTGGATTGTTAAACGCTTTTTGAAAAGCAGGCCCTTCATACAACTCATTGTTGTGTGCCAGATCACTGTTATTTTTTGACATGGGATTGGCATAAAGCAAGTTTGAAATGTTAATGACTAAAAGCTGAACGATAAATAAAAAAGCAAATTTTGTCATGTTTAAATCCTTTTTAAGGGCTTAAAAGTAATATATTAAATGTTAAAAAGCCCTATTGCGCTATGGCTCAAGGGCTTTTGAATAAGTTCACCGGTAACGGAAATTGTTAGTTTTGTTGTCGTTTAACTTTTCTGCGCCAAAATACCATCATCATAGCCAGTGCTGCTAAACTCGCTGTGCCTGATTCGGGTACTGGATTAACCGTCACGTTAAAGCTAGTGTCGACGTCTTGATAGCTAAAGTCATCAAAAAATAACCCCAAAAAGAAACCGCCATCAGCCCCCGTTAAATCTACCGTGCCCGAACCGGCTGCACCAGCAGTAAAGTTTAATGTTGCTATGGTATAAATATCATCGCTAATCACAGGGCCTGCGGGGTCGACAGAGCCGCTTACATCGGCAAAAGGATCTGCGTCCAGCCAAGCGGCTAAATCGACAGAATCTAAGCTAATATTAGCGGCATCAGTTAAATCAAGATTAAAACCCAAACCTGTTAATACCTCACTGCTGTCTAAATCGACTTGTACATCCACTGCAAAGCTATCTCCTGCATTCACAGTGACATCAGATGGTGGCATCAGAAATGCTGCCTGACTGGTAAAACTTAATACCGATACAGTTGCAGCACATAATAATTGTTTTATCTTTTTATTCATGGTTGTATTCCTTAGTTGTTTTGACGATATAGTGAATAGAACAAGCTATAATCACGGCGTGATACAATGCCATCATTATCTAAATCGGCAGCTTCGTTAAAATCGCTGTCTGAAACCCGTTTACCCAATTGCGCTCGAAAGAGCGTGAGATCAGCTGGGGTTATCGCTGCATCTCCATCAAGATCACCGTCTACCGGCGGTGCTTGATATCCTTCTGCAATCAATTGAATATCGTCAATCAACATACGGCTTGAATTGCTGTTTTTAATGCTCAATTGATTCAAGTCATAACTTGGATCAGTTGCGGTGGTCACAAAACTATTGCCATGTGCCCAGTTTATTTTGTTGCGGTAAATGACCCATGCAATCTGGGTTTGACTATCGCTATTTGGGGTGATAGTTAGATGAATTTGATAAGGAACATTGGCTTCAAATTCTTCTGGGATACCTAAATCAATTGTTTGTTTTCCTTGCAGGCCGTCAACTGCTAACTCTGCGATAGAGGTTGCCGAATTTGAGCTGTTTAATATCAGTTGATAAGCTGCATCGCCTGCTTGATTTAATATTTCTACCGTGCGTCTTGCACCCAAGGTATCAGAGGTACTGTCAAACATCACGTTTAGCGATAAGGTTAATGCGTCGTAGTTTTCTGCCCGTATTGGCGAATTTAAATCGACCGTTAATCTGCTGTTATCTGCTAATGATTTTAATGCAAGCGCATTTGAACTTAATGGCCCGTCAGCATCGATAATTGACATGCCTGAAACTGTATCACTTTGTTGCTGCCAGTTATGGTCTGCCGCTAGTATTTGATTGGCATTGACCTCACCCATTGGAAGATTATCCCAGCTTTCATTTAATAACACCTGATCATTTGCAGTATCTAAATTAAAGCTAAAAGTGGTTACAGTCATTGGCGGAAAATCTAACGTGAAAGACTTGTCATTAATTTGTTCCGCATAACCTGTTTCGCCAGCAGGAATAGTTTCACTATACTGGCGATACCAAACGGGATCGCTCAACTTGCGGTTATTTAGAGAAAATTGATAATCCTGATAGCTATTTTCAGTGCTAAAGTTCATCACCCAAACACGGATTTGGTTGCCTTTGCGTAACACTCGAGTATGTAGCTTACCATCAGTTAAAATATCGCTACCGTCGTGGTCATCGCTCATGACTGGGCTGTAGTTTAATAAATTACCCATTAGCTCTCGCATAATGTTGCCACGCAGACCACTGCGACCGTATGACCACCACATCAAACCATTAAAACCATGATCTGTCATGTCAAAAAGTGATCCAAGCCCATCTTCTATTTCTTCAATGTCGGGGATGTCTGATTTGGTATTCCAATGTAATTCAGAGTGCCATCTGTCTTTAAAGCCTGAATTGGAGATATCTTGGCGTAGTAAGTTGATTTCTCTTTCGCGGCGGTCTTCTGGATAATAATGAGTACCATAAATATCCATGGTATCCAGCCAGCCGTTGCGATTTAAATTGCCCATCCAGTCTCTTAGGCCAGGTTCATAATCTTCGTATCCAATAATCTGTGGCATCGGGAATCCACGCTCAGCAGATAAGGTTTTTAAAAAGCCGACAATTTTTTGGAATCTATCCGGCCAAATTTTACCTTCGTTAAAGATGTATTCGTTATCTATGCCAAGGATGTGAGTCGGGATCCCCTCAGATGCCATATACTCAATGTAGTCAGCGAGCAATATTGCGTATTTTTCTGGATCAACCCCATCGCTTTGCAAAACCCATTCAGGAAACGAGTAGGGGCCATTTAGTTTTTTACTTGCAAATACAATCAGGTTTTCATTGCGAGCCATCGCTGCTTTAATTTTTTGTACTTCTGGCGCGTAATAACTTGCATCAACTACACCTGCTTCAGGGTGCGCGGGTTTACCATTGGCTTGATCGGGCCTATCTCGGGTGCCATAAATTGAGGTTCTAACCCCATTAAACCCATCAATTAAATAAAGTTTGTCTGCAAAATCATCGCCCATGGTTGCGCCCCAACTACTCTTGAGGTCGTAAAACATGTATTCAATTTCTTGGTTTTCAGAATCTGGGAATATGACTGCATCACTATGGTCTAAAGCGTATGCGGCTGATTGCAAGATGGTTATAGCTTGACCATTAATATTAATGGTGGCTTCTCGCGGATTGAATAAAGCGTTTTCTTCAAGCGTTAGGATAACTTCAGCATCACCATCGCCAGAACTGATATCGGCGTGCACCCAGCTAGGTAAGTCGTCAATTTGCCAAGCCTGATTGCTACTGACATACAGGCTTACTTGTTGGTTAGCAGACGAGCTTTTAATATACTCCTTATTAATGCTCAAATAAGCTTCTTCAGGCACTAAATTTTCAACACCAGCGGTGATTTCGCTTTCGGTTAAAGCGGAGTCCCAAATGCGTACATTATCAAAAATAGCATGCACTGAACCTAAATGGTTGTTATTACCTGTTTGATTTAAATAAGCGTCTAAGCCATCAATTTCTGTGGTTGAACCCCCTTTAAAGCGGGCCCCTATTGTTATATCAGTATTGCTCCAGTCCCACTGAGAAAAACTGGTATTGAACTTTTGCGTATATGCAAAAACACCGTCTACGTACCAGTCAACTTGTGAATCATGAAAGACTAAAACATATTCATGCCAAGTATTTTTCGCAAAATTTGGAATATCATCGGCATTGCCTTTGATCTGGGCACCATCTTTAGTGATGCCGGCCATGGCATCACTCCAAAAATCATTCCCTAAATTTCTAAAGCCATGTGACCACATGTAGCCATTGCTCGTGTCCCTTAATGCAAAGCTATGCGAGTGCCAGGCGGTATTGCCCTCTGGTGTAGAGTCGATATGATAATAATCAAATTTAACTGTAACAGCGTTATTACTAATTTGGTCAAGAGGGATGCGCAGATAGCGAAGTGAGTCGACTTCTAGTCCGTAACCAGATTTAGCTTCGGTTGAGAAACTAATATCGCCGTGATTTGGATCACCTGTTAAGTAGGTGGCACTCGGATCATTTATGTTACTGATGCTTTGTTCATTAAAATCAAACGAAATTAACGGTTCTGCACTTTGCACCGACGGGCAAAGTGCAGCTAAAGACAAAGCAGTTAGGCAAGCATTTAGCTTAAAGGTCCGCATTTGTAATCATCCTATTATGAGGTAAAAAAAACTTGAGTACCGCTCAGCTCACAAGATAGGTCTAACAACAAAAACAGATGAATGTTTAAAAACCGTAAATAAAATTTAAATAAATATTTTTTTTACATAGGATGTAAAAAATAAAATGTATTAATTTTTGCGGTTTTATCGTTTTATTTTGTTATATGAATACTCAATTCGCATCTTGAATATTAACAAGAGGTTAATCTCTGAATGAAAATTAAAAAACCATTGGTTGCACTTAAAAAAGTGCTTGTCCCCGTTTTAAGTGCGGGTTTGACCCTAAGCTGTGGTAGTAGCGTGGCTGAAGTACAAACTGGTTCTGTGACTTACGACAAACCAAATGTCATTTATATTATCGTAGACGATATGGGAATTGGTGATATCACACCATACGGACAAGATAAAATCCGTACACCCAATATTCAAAAAATGGCTGAAAAAGGCATTACTTTTGCGCAACATTATGCGGGTAATACGGTTTGCGCGCCGTCACGTGCCGCTCTAGTTACAGGTTTGCATACAGGTCACACCCAAATTCGAGGTAATTACGAACTGGGTGGTTTTACTGATGACGAAGAATTTGGTCAAATGCCATTAAACCCTGGAACACAAACCATAGCGACAGTGATGAAAGATGCGGGTTATAACACTGCACTTATTGGTAAGTGGGGATTGGGCGGACCCGGTTCTTACGGGGTGCCAACTAAGCAGGGGTTTGATTACTTTTTTGGTTATTTAGATCAAAAACAAGCACACAACCATTATCCAACCCATTTATGGCAAAACGAAGAAAAATTTCCGCTGAATAATGAGTGGGTTCACCCACACCAAGAACTTCCAGAAGGTGTGGATCCAAACGATCCAGCGTCTTACCAAGCTTATTTAAGAGAAGATTTTGCGCAAGAGCGATTAACTGAAGAGGCTTTGAAATACGTTAAAGAAAACAAAGACAAGCCATTCTTCTTATATCTAGCTTATGCCGGCCCTCATGCCGCACTACAAGCCCCTGAAGACGAAATCGATAAATATAACTTTGAAGAAACGCCATATACAGGTGAGACAGACGGCAACTATTTACCACAACGCCGTCCGCGTGCTGCTCGCGCAGCTATGATCAGCCATATTGACGAAGGTGTTGGTCGATTGAATAAACTGCTAGAAGACCTTGATATTGATGAAAATACGCTGGTTATTTTCACAAGTGATAATGGTCCGTCGTTTGAAGGTGGCGCAGATTTAGAATTTTTTGATAGCAACGGAAAATTCCGTGGGTACAAGCGTGATTTATACGAAGGTGGTATCCGTATGCCAACGATTGCACGTTGGCCTGGTCAAACACCCGAAGGTAAAATCACCGATCATGTATCTGCCTTTTGGGATGTTTTACCAACGCTGGCTGACCTAACAAATACCGAATTGACTAAAAAGACAGACGGTATTTCATTTTTACCCACTTTGTTAGGTAAAGGCGAACAAAAGCAACACGATAGTCTGTACTGGGAATTCCATCATTGGAATGGCGATCATGCTCAAGCGCTTCGTATTAAAGATGATAAAAATGGCGATTGGAAAGCGGTTAGAGTTTACAACCCAAAAAATCGTCAAAATCCACCGATTGAGCTATATAACTTAAAACGTGATCCGGGTGAGCAAAACAATGTCGCTTCTCAATATCCGGAGATGGTTAAAAAAGCCGAAAAATTGTTTAAAAAGTCCCGTACGCGTTCATTTGTTGATAGCTGGAACTTTGATTTTTGGCCAGGTAAATATAAATAAACAATTAAACTATTGTCAGGTTAAAAAGGGGCTTTATAGCCCCTTTTTTAATTATTTTAGTAACTTTTTTGCGGTTTTTTAATTTTGTTTTGTTTTATTGATAATTCAATAATTTTGCAACAATGTCTATTCAATAGAGATAATTATGAAACTAAAAAGAGCAATTTTAACCTTATCCAGTGTATTGCCTATCACACTAGCAGCTGGCCTTAGCCATGCTGAGTTGTTAGAGTGGCAAGATCCGGAAGTTTTCCAAGTAAATAAAGAGCCAGTTAAAGCACATTATTTTGCCTATCAAGACGAAAGTGAAATCGACCTTTACGAACCTTGGAAAGCACATAACTATAAGCTATTAAATGGTACTTGGAAGTTTCATTGGGCTAAAAATCCGGAGAGCCGCCCGGTAGACTTTTATAAAAATGATTTTGATGTTAGCGGTTGGGATGATCATCAGGTGCCTGCCAACTGGCAACGCAATGTAGCAGGACAGAATTATGGTGTACCAAACTACTTTAACCATCCTTGTCATAAACCTAGGATCCCAGCGCCAGAAACGCCAAAAGACGTCAATCCAGTAGGTTCTTACAAACGTTCGTTTGACGTGCCGGCAGATTGGTCTGGCGAGCAAATATTTGTTCACTTCGGCGGCGTAAACTCAGCTTATTATGTTTGGGTGAATGGCGAAAAAGTGGGTTATGCAGAAGATTCAAAAACCCCGTCTGAGTTTGACGTAACCGACTATGTTAATCCCGGTCAAAACCAGATTGCGTTAGAAGTATACCGTTATTCAGACGCAACCTATTTTGAATGCCAAGATATGTGGCGCATGAGCGGGATTGAACGCGATGTTTACATCTACTCACGCCCTAAAGTACATGTAGAAGATTATTTTGCAGATACTAACTTAACTGACGACTATCAAGATGGTGTGTTTAATTTTACCGCTAGCATTGAAAATGATAGTCAAGAAAAAGCGTCTGGATATCAGCTAAAAGTGGAAATTTTAGATGATTCAGAAAAAACCATATTTAGCGATACGCTGAAAGTTAACGCTGTTAATAAAGGGCAAAAGTCTGAAATCAGTATCAATAAAACCCTTAAAGACGTCGCCAAGTGGAGTGCTGAACAGCCTAATCTGTATCATCTTAAGTTGACTTTATTAAACAACGCCAACCAGCCAGTTGAATTTATTGAACAAAAAATTGGTTTTAGGCGAGCTGAATTAAAAGACGGTTTAATTTTAGTTAATGGTAAGCCAGTTAAATTTAAAGGTGTTAACCGACACGATCATCACCCAGAATCTGGTCACGTGGTTCCAAAAGAAACCATGCGTAAAGACATTGAGATGATGAAAAAAGCCAATATCAATGCAGTTCGTACCTCACATTATCCAAATGACAGCTATTTATATAAGTTGGCTGACGAATATGGTTTATATGTGATGGATGAAGCCAACATAGAAACACATGGTTTAGGTGCCGCTAACCAAGCACCTTATAATCCTAAAAAACACATTGTGAATAAACCTGAATGGAAAGGAGCTTATATTTACCGCGCGGAAAATATGTATGAGCGTGATAAAAACCATGCTTCTGTTATTTTATTCTCGCCAGGTAACGAAACCGGGGATGGTCCGAATACCGCAGCTGTTTACGATTATCTAAAAGCTCAAGGTCCACGACCGGTGATTTTTGAGCAAGCACAACAAAGACGTCATACTGATGCCTATGGTCAGATGTATGCGCATCCGGAACTTGTTGAATATTATGCATTAAATACATACCCAGATGATAAACGTCCGCTGATCCTGATCGAGTACGAACACTTGATGGGTAACTCAGGCGGTAATTTAAAAGATTATTGGGACATTTTTGAAAAATACGATTCACTGCAAGGTGGCTTTATCTGGGATTGGGTTGACCAAACTTGGGCGTTAAAAGATGACAAAGGACAGGCGTACTGGGGTTATGGTGGTGACATCGAGCCTGCAGGCACACCAAGTGATGGCAGCTTTAGTGCAAACGGTGTTTTATACGCTGATCGCAGCCCATACCCTTATTATTACGAAGTTAAAAAAGTTTATCAAAACATTGACTTTTCAGCGGTCGATGCGGCTGATGGTAAAATATCAGTGATTAATGAAAACTACTTCAAAGACTTATCAGATCGAGTATTAGATTGGCAGTTAATCGAAAATGGTCAAGTGGTTAGTCAAGGGAGCGGCATTCGTTTATCGGCAAAACCTCAACAAAGTGAAACCATTACTATTGATTACGACTATGATTTTGAACAGGGTAAAGAGTACTTTGTTAACTTAACCGTTCGTAACCCTAAAGCTGAAGGTATGCTACCTGCAGATTATGCGATTGCGACTGGCCAACTGGCGGTGACAGAAACGAAAGCTGACTTCACTCAGGGACCTGAGTCTGAAGGCGAGCTGGAACTGAGTCAAAATGCAAACTCGGTGACTGTTTCTGGGGATGACTTTAGTTATCGCATAAATAAAGGCAGTGGTTTATTAGAGTCGATTAACTTCGACGGCGAAGAATTGTTAAAATCTGCTATCCGTCCTGACTTTTGGCGTGCACCAACTGATAATGATTTTGGCGAAAAATTCCCGAACGAGTCGGCTATTTGGCGGAATGTCGGTGACCGAGTTATAGGTAAAAATTTAACCACTGAGCAAGGTGAAAACTGGGTTAAAGTAAATGTTGAGCAACATTTACCATTGATTGAAACCCGTCAATTAGTGACTTACACCTTCTACGCCAATGGTGAAGTAAACTTAGATACTTGGTTCTATGCTGCTGAGCATAAAAAACGCCCAGCCTTGCCTCGTATTGGTTACCAATTGGAATTGGACCAGAGCAAAGATCAAATAAGTTATTATGGCCGTGGTCCAATGGAAAATTATTGGGATAGAAAAGCCGCTGCTTATATGGGGGTTTACCAAAACAATGTTGACGATATGTATGTTCCATATGTACGTCCGCAAGAAAACGGTCACCGTACTGACGTGCGCTGGGCTCGTTTTTATGAAAAAGACGGTAAAGGGATTGAAGTTATTGCTCAAAACAAAGTGGGTATTAATGCACAGCGTTATTCAGTAGATGATTATCTGCAGAAAAAACGTGGCACTCAACATCCAAATGAACTCGTGGCGACAGAAAGTGTATTTGTTAACATCGACCACAGACAACGAGGTGTTGGCGGCATTGATTCATGGCGAACTGCGCCACTGTTCAAGTACACTGTGCCTTGGATGGATTACCGATATTCAATCACGATACGTCCGTATCAAGACTAAACAATCAAAGGGGCGCTAAGCCCCTTTTTTATAGGCACTCAATTAAAGGTTTTAACAATGAAGTTTGGGCAAAATAAATTAATTAGTTTAATGGCTTTTTCTGCTTTGGCAGCCTGTTCAAATCAACCTGAGTCTGATTCTCAAACAGCTTTACAAGCACAAATTATTGTTGATGCAGACGCTGTGTTTGCACAGCAAAACCCATTGTTTTATGGCGGCAATAATATTTACCCGAAAGGGGGGCAAGGTTTATTAAATATAAAAAGTGGTGAATTTGACCAACAAACGCTAAAAATGTCAGCCGAGCTAGGTTTACGTACATATCGCTTTCCTGGTGGATCTGAAGGCAACTTGTATAAATGGAAAAGGGCTATTGGCCCAGTCGATCAGCGCATTGATAATGTGAGTGGCAATAACCAAGGTCCACAAAGTAACGAATTAGGCCCTGACGAATTTGGTCGCCTGTTAGAAACGACTACCTTTGATCAAGGTGTCATCATGGTCGCCTACGGTTACGAAAAACCAGATGATGCCGCGGATTGGGTTGAATATATGAATGCCGAAGTGGGCGAAAACCCGAACGGCGGTATCGATTGGGCCGCAGTACGTGCCAAAAACGGGCATCCAGAACCATACAATATAAAATATTGGGAAATTGGCAACGAAGTGTACGGAAACTGGGAATTAAACTGGGGATCTTACCCACATAAAGGGGATGCGAAGCGTGGAACTGGCAACGTAGTATTTGACGACACCACGGGCAAAGCGGGTACTTTACCTTTTGGTTCAGCAGATCGTTATATCCACGGTGGTTATAAGTATTTTCAACAGCAAAAAGCCGCCGCTAAAAGCTCATGGAAAGATCAGCATATAAAAACGAACGGCCAGGCCAATCAATCTTTTTACGTTAAATTTGCCCCGGTTAGCCTAGCTCAAGCCGACAAACCTTTTGTGGTAACTATTAACGGAATAAAGTGGCAACGCGTCGATACATTTTCAAATTCTGGACCAAAAGATAAACATTATCTACTACAACCAGATGAAGGCAAGATAACCTTCGGTGACGGGAAAAATGGCTTGATTCCGCCAGCGGGTCAGTTTGTGATGTTAGATTATTTATCTGGTAAACAACCTGGATTTATAGATTATTATCATAAAATGAAAGCTGTTGATCCGTCGATTGTGATCCTGTCTTGTTTTGAGAAAGAGTCGTTTTATAAACTAATGGCAGAGGCTAAACAGCCATATGATGGTGTGGTTAAACATTATTATCCGCCCCTACCAAAAAACGTTAGCCCAGAAGAATTCTACCGTCATTCGGTATATAAGGGCTTGCAAATTAGCCGTCCAATGCACGAACATCAAGTTTGGACAAAGCGCTATCCTAATCCTGCGCTAACAGGTAACGAAAAGCTTTGGTTGACTGAATATGGTATTCGCGGTCATATGGAACAACAAGTGATCATGCAAACGGTTATCAATAAATACAGTGATCAAATTGGTAGTTTATTAGGCCATTCGTTGTTTTTAAATAACAATACGCCAATGATAACAGATCAAGGGTATTATCGAGCCCGTGCCTTGCCAGTGCCTTTGTTTAGCAAGCTGTCGCAGAACAATTTTGTTAAATCTGAGGTGGCAGCACCGAGCTACCGAATTAAAAATCAAGTGATCCCAGCGGTGTTATCTACTGCGAGTATTAGTGACGATAAGTCTGAGATGAGTATCGTATTAACGAATACTTATCCGGATAAAGCAGTCAATGCGGAAATCGATTTAAAAGGTTTTAAACCTGATCCGTCTGCACCTGTTGAAGTTTGGCGACTCGCCAGCCGAACAGATAAAGTGATTGATGAAAATCGTCCAAATCAGACAGAAAACGTGCAACTGACCCGTGAAGCTGATATTAGCTATGCAGAAAGCCTAAACTTTAATATGGCAAAAGGATCGATTTACTTGCTTAAGTGGCAAGCTGAATAAACCTCAGTTAAACCCATCTATAAGCCCTTGTTCAAGATGAACGGGGGCTTTCTCTTAAATGTCAGTCGTTTGTAAATAAGTGTAAAGACGCTGGCGCTTAACGATGAATGTGCCAAAGTATTTATTAACTTAAATAAAACACTTATCTTAAATATGGCCCACTCGAAAAAGTTTTCTCTGTTGCTCAAATTACTTTTGATTTTGTTTGTGATTGCGGCGCCAGTCGCAGGTTGGTTTTATTATCAAAATGATGATCAAACGGGCCAACAAAATTTCGTGTTTGATGTTGCTGCGATAGGAAACATAGAAAATAGTATTGTTGCAACGGGCCAGCTTGAGCCGAAAAAGTACGTAGAAGTGGGGGCTCAGGTCTCTGGTCAGGTTGAAAAAATTTATGTCGAAGAAGGACAAGAAGTTAAACAAGGTCAATTGCTTGCAGAAATAGATGCGACAGTATTCGAAACTAAAGTACAAAATGCCGCAGCGGCATTAGAAAACAAAAGAGCGCAACTGGCTCAGCTTGAGGCCGAATTAGAATTGGCCGAACTTAGGGCAAAACGAAATCAATCATTGTTTGCCCAAAATGCGGTTAGTGAAGATACTTTAATGAGCAGCCAAACGAATGTGAAAGTGTTAAAAGCCCGCATTCGTGCTAGCCAAGCGACCATTAAAGCCGACGAAGCTTCATTAGCCGGTGACCAAGCAACATTAGATTTTGCAAAAATTTATGCGCCTATTTCGGGCACTGTTGCCAGTATTAAAGTGCGCGAAGGGCAAACCCTGAATGCAAGTCAAAATGCACCGACTATTTTGCAGATATCAGATTTAAGTTTAATGACGCTTAGAGCGGAAGTGTCAGAAGCAGATGTGAATAAAATTACCCGGGGTATGCCGGTTTATTTTTCGACTTTAGGGAATTTAAAACGCCGTTGGAATTCACAAGTGCGTCAAATTTTACCTACGCCAAATGTCATTAACGATGTTGTTTTATATCAGGTATTGGTTGATGTGAAAAACGATGATCGGGCATTAATGGATTCTATGACTACTCAGGTTATGTTTGTGGTTGATAAAGCTGAAAATACCTTATTAGTGCCGCTTAGTGCGGTGCGTAAAACCCTCCGTGGCGCTATGGTGCGCGTAAAACGTGGCGATACCGTAGAACGGCAACCGGTTAAAATTGGTGTTGAGAATAGAACCCAGATTCAGATTCTGTCTGGGCTAAATGAAGGTGATCAAGTGGTTATTGGGCAGCAAGGCGCTAGTGGTCCTCGCCGAGCCGATAACGAGCGTTTTGGCCAGCGAATGGGAGGCCGTCGTGGCTTCTAACGCTCTGCTGACACTTAATAACGTTGGCCGCCATTACACCAGTGGTGATGTCACTGTAAAAGCGTTAGATGGTATTAATTTAAACATCTGCCAGGGTGAGTTCATCGCCATTATGGGTCAATCGGGTTCGGGTAAATCAACCTTGATGAATATTCTTGGCTGTTTAGATAAACCGACTCATGGTGAATATTTAATTAACGGTCATAATGTTGCCGAGTTAGATGTTGATCAACTTTCCGCTCTGCGCTTAAAAACGTTTGGTTTTGTTTTTCAACGTTATCAATTATTGGCAAACGCAACCGCGTTAGAAAACGTTGCAATGCCGGCAATTTATAGCGGCGAAGATAAAAACGAACGTGAATCACGTGCAGCGACACTGTTATCGCGTTTAGGTCTAGCGCAGCGAGCAGCGCATACGCCGACCGAACTATCAGGTGGCCAGCAGCAGAGGGTTTCTGTTGCCCGAGCATTGATTAATGGTGCCGAGGTCATTTTAGCGGATGAACCCACAGGGGCATTGGATTCTGCTAGCGGTGAGCAGCTATTAAACCTATTAAAAGAGCTGAATAAAGAGGGTGTTACCGTTATCTTGATCACTCATGACGCGGAAGTGGCTGAGCATGCCGAGCGGTTAATTCAGATAAAAGACGGCCGGCTATTATCTGACTCAGCATGCGATCAGCATAATCACGAACAATCTGACGCCGATATAAATGCTAAACAATCGATCAAACCTATGCCAGGTGTAAGTAGTATTGAATCGATTCGAATGGCGACTATGTCGCTTAAATCAAACTGGTTTCGAACCTTATTGACTTTGCTCGGTATCATCATTGGCGTTGCATCTGTGGTGACTATGATGGCAATCGGCGAAGGTGGCAAACAGGATGTATTAAAAAAAATTGAAACTATAGGTACTAATTTAATATCGATCAGGCCAGGTGGTCGAAATATGCGAAATACTGGCGATATTGCGACCCTTACCTTAGAAGATGCATACGCGATAAAAAAACTGCCCAACGCTTTATATGTTGCACCCGAGCGCAGCACCCGAGCGACGATACGCTTTGGTGAGAACGATTTTTCAGGTCGTATTACCGCAACAGGACCAGATTACAAAGGGGCAAAAGACTGGCAAATGGAGCGCGGGGTATTTTTTACCGAGCAAGACATGGCCGCTTTTGCGCCTGTTGTTGTCATGGGTAAAACCGTAGCAGAGGAGCTGTTTACCAATAATGAAAACCCGGTCGGCCAATATATTTTAATGAAAAATGCATTTTATCAAGTCATTGGCGTGCTGGCCGCAAAAGGCGCAAGTGCTGGTGGAAACGATATGGACGATGAAGTGCTGATACCCTATACCACGGGCCAACTAAAAGCGTTTGGCCGTGATTATCTTTCGTCTATTACGATAAAAGCTGCGAGCACAGAGGCGGTTGAGCAATTACAAGCAGATATTAGTGCTTTATTAATTAAACGCCATGGGCAAGAAGATGTTCGGGTTAGAACCACAGAGTCCTTAGTTAAAGCAGTGACTGAAACACAGGATACGCTCACTTATTTGTTGGCCTCTGTTGCAGGTATTTCATTATTTGTTGGCGGCATCGGGGTGATGAATATCATGCTGGTGAATGTATCTGAGCGGCGGCGAGAAATTGGATTGAGAATTGCAACGGGGGCTAAACCCAGAGATATTTTAAAACAGTTTAATATTGAAGCTTGGGTTGTTTGCCTGTTAGGTGGATTGATAGGGATTGCGCTGGGATTTGTGATTTCATTATTGTTGCGTAGTTTTGCCATCCCCGTGGCCTTTACACTTTTGCCCCCAGTTCTTGCTTTTGTAACCTCGTTATTAGTAGGTTTAATTTTCGGTTATGCACCGGCAAAAAAAGCGTCTCGCCTTAATCCGATTCAAGCGCTTGCAGAGGAATAGATGACAGCTAAGTTTTATTTACCCGTATGTTTGTTTTTGGCCGCGTGTGCATATCAGCCCACCGAATATCAATTGACCCAACTCAATAGTCAAGCGGAGATTTTTAAGCCGGATGCCGCCCCGATAGCGCTAGATTGGTGGACACAATTTAATTCAAAACAGTTAAGCGAATTAATGCAGCGCTTGAGGGTACAAAATCCCGATTTAGCGATTGCCAAACAACGGATAAAAAAAAGTCGGGCGTTGTTACAGCAACAACTCAGTACTCAATGGCCCACTGTCAACGCAAGGGCAGGTCAAAATAGTCGCTACGATTTTGACCGGGCACAAACAAGCAGTGGTTCCAGTGGCTCGTTTTCGGCCAGTTATACGGTCGACTTGTGGGGCAGCCGCAGTGCCCAAAATCGTTTAGCTGAACTGTCGTTAGACAACCAAAAACAAAGCTGGCGGAGCGCTTTGATCCAGTTACAAAGCAATTTAGCTAGCCAATATTTTAATACTTTATCGCTCGCCCAGCGGGTCCAGATTAGCCAAGAAAATTTGCAAGCCAGTGAATCGCTGTTAAATTTATTGCAAACCCAGTTTGAAGCCGGTAGTGCATCTAAAATCGAAGTCAACCAACAACGCAATACCTATATAAGCTCGCAGAATCAACTGGCGCGCTTAGTTAAAGATCTCGAAGTGAGTCAACGAGCGTTAGCCGTTTTATTAGGCCAGCCCTCTTTAACGATTGATTTAACTGTTGAAAATATTATGGATCTGGCGGTCCCGCGCATCAAAGGATTACAAAAAGCACAGGTTTTAACACAACGGCCTGATATTCAATTAGCTGAAAATCAATTGTGGCAGGCCGATGCGAGTTTATTTGTGAACAAACAAAAAAAGTGGCCAACTTTAGGTTTGTCCGCAGATTTAAGTTTAGCCGATCTTGCGTCACTAAGCTCTGGATGGGGTGCATCGCTTGCGGGTTCACTTAGCATGCCGTTATTTGACGCAGGCAATATAGACGCACAAATTGAGGCGGCAAAAACTGATGTAGCAATCGCGCAGCTCAATTATCAGGCTGTTTTGCTGGCCGCTTTTGCTGATACATTGGATACCTTAGCAGATTTACAATATCAGCAACAAAATCATCAATATAGTGCTCAGCAATTAGACAATAATCAGTCTTTGTATCAGCTAGCAAAAATTCGCTACGATGCGGGTGAAACGGATTTTATAAATTTATTAAATGCGCAGCGTAGTTGGGCCAGCGCTCGACTGGATTTTGCATCGGCTAAATTGGCTTTGCTACAGGCCAGCGTTAATTTGTTTAGTGCGGTCGGCAGCGCACCCGAAACCACTCAGGAAATAAATAATGAATCTTGACGGTTCATGCCATTGTGGTCGCGTACATTTTAGTGTTATCGCCAATCAACCCTATCCGTTCAATCAGTGTTATTGCTCAATTTGTCTGAAAACGGCTGGTGGGGGAGGTTACGCGATAAATTTGGGCGCTGACTTTGGTTCACTAGAGGTTGAAGGTGAAGAGTTCATTAGCGTTTATAAAGCTATGATTAAAGATCCCAATACCGGTGAACGTCAGCAAAGTCCTGGCCAAAGAAATTTTTGTAGCCAATGCGGAAGTGCGCTTTAGCAATGGGACCCAAGATGGCCAGAACTTGTGCACCCGTTTGCGTCTGCAATAGATAGCGATTTGCCGATACCGCCAGAGCGTACGCATATGATGTTAGCGTCGAAAGCTCAATGGGTTGAGCTTCAAGCTAATGCACACGATAAATTATTTGAAGAATACCCGCAAGAGTCACTTGCCGAATGGCACAATCGAGTGGTAGAGGATTAACTGGATCCTACCAAGATGCAAAAACGCCTGCCGTATTCGAGTTAATAACAGGGTTTGATACTCTGCTGGACGATAATAATTAACAAAAAAGATACAATTGAACTAGGACTTTAGGTATACTGTCTTAATCGTTTTAGATCGTTAGAGTTTTTTATGTTTACTGTTATTGTCAAATCAGCGTTAGTCAGCCTTTTAGCGGCATCCACAGCTATTTTAATGGCCTGCTCACCGGCCAAGCAGAGTGCCAGTACAGAGTCTTTTAAAAAAATTAAACAGTTGCCAACCCAACTTTATTTGCGCGGCTCTTTTAATAGCTGGGGGTTAACGAGTCCGTTAACACAGGTATCAGATGATAGTTATCAGGTCGGAGTGGATCTCGGACTTGGTGTTCATAGCTTTAAAGTTGCCGATGATAACTGGTCTTTTCAATTAACATTGCAAAGTAACGATAGCCAAGCTTTTGAATTAAAAAATCAGCTTGAAAAGCCGCTCGATTTACAATTAGGTGAAGCTGAGCAAGAAGCAGTGCAAATGATGGTGGAAGAGCCAGGCGAGTATCAGTTTTTAATCACAGTAAAAAGTGATCGCGCATGGGTTAAATTAACTCGTTTGCAAGCAGAAAACCAATCGGCAACGCCGCCTCACAACCCTCAGCACCCCCATCAAAAACTTGTTTTTAAAAGTTATGATAACAAGCCGTTAACCGCCACTTTTTCGATTAGCGAGACAAACAATGGACTTCGCAACTATGTGCATTCAACTACGCAAAAACTAAGAGATCCAGTGCCTCAGTTTAGTTTATATCAGGAAAAACCCGATCAGCCTCTACTTCGTTCAGGGAATCTTGCATTGGATGCTTTATTTGCGCTTGCGGTCGACGAGGTCGATTTGAATTCAGTGTCGCAAATAAAAGATTCTAGCTACAATAAAGGGTTGCCAATTGCGTGTGATTGTTTTGAAACCGGCGAAAAATGGCACTATGTTTGGACACGTGATTTAGCCTACGCGGCTCATCTAGGTTTGGCATGGCTGGATCCGCAGCGGGTTAAAAACTCATTGGAATTTAAATTATCTGGTTACCGGGATGGGATCACAAAACCGACTTTTGCTGCTGGTAGTAGCAGTGGATTACAAATTATTCAGGATACAGGGAGTGGCGGGAGCTGGCCGATTAGCACAGACAGAGTGACTTGGGCATTTGGCGCAGAAGCAGCCTTGAATACTTTAACGGGTGACGATCGGTCTAATTTTATAAAACGAGCGTATGAAGCGCTAGTCAATACCATAGAAAATGATCGGTTAGTCGCTTATGATCAAAACTTAGCTTTATATACGGGTGAGCAATCATTTTTGGATTGGCGAGAGCAAAGTTATGCCGCCTGGCTGCCTGATGATTTAACGTCGATGGCAACCAGTGCTGCGCTATCAACTAACGTCGCTCATTACCAAGCTATTCGGCTGACGGCAAAACTTGCCGGTGAATTGAAGCAATCACAAGCCGAAAAAAAATATCAAAACTGGGCCAACGAATTAAAAACCTCAATAAATGATCAGTTGTGGTTAGCTGACAAAGGTTTGTACTCGAGTTTGACGGCCGGGCATTTTGATAAAACTCCATTAACTAAATTCGATTGGCTGGGACAAGCCCTGGCTATCATTAGCGGCGTGGCAGATACTCAAAAAAGTAAAAAAATTTTAGCGAGTTACCCGCATGGACCTATGGGAGCGCCTGTTATCTTTCCGCAGCAACAAGGGGTGCCTGTATATCACAACCGTGCGATCTGGCCATTTGTGACCGCTTATGGATTACAAGCGGCCATTGAGGGAGATAATTATCTGGTTGCAGATCAAGCGTATCAAACCTTGATCCGCAGTGCTGCGCTTAATCTCTCGAATATGGAAAACTTGGAATGGTTGTCGGCCCAGTCTGTTTGGCTTGAAAAAACACAAGCAGAGCTGTCAGGGCCTGTGATTAACTCTAAACGCCAACTTTGGTCGGTCGCAGCCTATTTGAATATGGTCATAGAAGGGGTGTTTGGACTTAAACTTGAGCAAAATGAGTTAACTATAAACCCGTATATTACGACAGCGCTTGTTGAACAGTTTTTTAGCCCAGCGGATAGGCTTTCCCTGCAACAGATAAAGTGGAAAGGTAAAAAGCTTAGTATTGACATTCAGCTACCAGAACGAATGCATAAACATCAAGGTGCTTTTCGGGTTGAACAAGTGAGTTTGAATGGCCAAAAGCTATCAGGACAGGCTATTAAGCAAAGCTTGTTAACCGAGGGGCAGAATCTTATTCAGGTGGAGTTAGGCTTGCCCGAACCACAAACAAGAGAACTTACTCAGGTCGCTGCAGGACCCGGCGATAAAGATCATCAAGTATTTGCGCCTTATGAACCTGATTTAATGGTGCAAACGACCGAGCAAGGGGTACATCTTCGTATTATTGATGATAAAAACCAAGGCGATGTGAGCTATCAAATTTTTAGAAATGGTCAGCCTTTAATCGATAAGCTACCGCAAAAAAACTGGTTTGATTCGTCGGCACCAAATTTACAAGCCTGTTATTCGGTCGCAGCGGTTTATGCGTCCAGCGGCAATACTTCGCATCATAGCCCAGTAGTGTGTCGTGATAACGGCAGCTTTGTATCTATTGATAGTGAGCAGGTCGCGACCAATGTCAAAGTAACAGACTCGGCGCTCGGTAAAGTAGTTAAAAATTGGGGGCATACGAAGGATGAGCTGACAATTAAGCAAATTGAAATAAAAGAAACGGGCGAATATGCCTTTCAATTTGCGTACACCAACTATCAACATAATATTAATACCGGCATTACTAATGGCGTCAAGTGGTTGCAAGTATATGATGAAACAGATAAATTGTTAGCTCAAGCGGTTGTACAAATGCCTCATGGCAAAAAGCAAAATGGGATCCTTTATTCAAGCCCATTGCAAATTGAATTAGCGGCGGGTATTTATCGAGTTAGCTTGCACGACTTTTTTAACATGAGCTATTTAACCAATAATCAAAGCTATACCGCCGCTGGAGGCATAGCTGGGCCCGTTAATTTAGTTAACCTCTATGGACTTAGACTTATGCCTGTTGTGATGAATTCGCCAGCGGCTAATCATAGTCACGAACACTAAATAATGCATGTAAAGTTAGGGTGCCAGTTTGTTCTTGCTTAACACTTGTGTTTTGGTTGTTTGGCACCCGGCTTAAGACTCGAGGTTTTAATTTAGGTTTTAGGTGGGCGAACCTTAGCCCTTTTTTGGGATCTCTTGGCGCTGGTTTATTTTGAACCGAGGTTTCATCTAGCTCACTTTGCATTGTTAAAGTGACTTCAAGCTCTTCGAGCGCCACATTTAATTTCATCTCTTTCATGGTTTTATGAGACTCTTCAACAGACTCGCCCATTGAAAGTATTAGCTGAGATAAATCAATATTTTTCATACTTTAACTCCCTTAAATAAACAGGTGGCATTTTAGTTAATGCACACCTGCTAAATCACCACGCTAAGCTGCATCACCTTCAATCTCTTTTCCGCTAAAAAGAAATCGCACCTCTAGTCCATAAGTTGCTTTTTGGCGGGTTGATCTAGTATGACCGACTTTAGACTTCACGGTTAAAAACTTTAAGTTTAAACCTGCGCTTAGTGACCCCGAAGTTTTTGTTTCAATTGAAGTTTCAGCCGCATAAGTGACTTTTATTTCAAACTCTTCAAGCTCGACTGGAATGTCGGCTTGCTGCAATTCTCCAACACCTTCCGAGGCACCTTCTGCTGCTGCGAGGATCAGCGTTTTGATGGTCGCTTCTTGTGACATAATCATCTCCTTAAAAATAACTACTATGGTCTGCAAACGACTTGGTTAAAAAATAAGCAAGCCGCTTGTTGAAGATAGCTTATTATTTATGGATGTCTAATTTTTTGTTCGTATGAGTCTAATTCTTAAAAGTGGAGATAGTTTCAGCGTCTTGATTTGTCAGAGGCATTGAATGGCTTGATGAAAATTGAACCCCTTGTCACTAGGTAATACACTGCCGATGAAAGCGGAAACCAAAGCGTTTTTGCAATTATTTTTTTGCCGAGAGCTGACAGGCCTAAGTGAAATTGTTGGTTTAGAGCTAGACAAATTGTGGTTTGCGGATAACAAATAATACCCAATGAGCAACGAGTTGTTTGTAAAATAAACCTACATAGTACTGCTTTAAAGGACATACTATGTAGGTTTTTTAGTTCGTTTTATTTAGCCAACCAATTTTGCATAATGGTTTTTATCTTATCATCGGAAAGATATAAATCCTTGATCGCTTGCTGATAGGTTTCGGTGAAATTTGGCTTGTCGGATAAATTACCAAAGACAGTTTTTACCTTTAAAAAAGACAGGCTATCAGTCACAGTGCCTTGGGCTGCATGGTGCAGCTTATCTTGCATCGCATCAATGATGGTAAGCGCTTCACCATTTTCAGAAGTTTGTTTATCGCTGTAGTAACACCAAGCAGCGACCACTAAAGTAGAAAGCTTAGCGCTGCGACCTTCTGCTAAGTTTTCATTAATGGTAGAAATTAAAAACTTAGGCAATTTAGCTGATGTTTCTGAGCAAATCCGTGATAACGCATCTTTAATATTTGGATTTGCGAAACGAGCCAATAAAGCGTCTTTATACTCTTCTAGATCAATGCCTTCAACGGGTGCTAAAACTGGTGTAACCTCTTCGTCCATAAAAGCACGCAAATATTTGGCAAACAAAGGATCTGACACTGTCTCATCGATAGTTTGATAACCATGAATAGAGCCTAACAAACCTAATACCGAGTGACCTGCATTTAACAGTCTAATTTTCATGGTTTCGTAGGGCGTCACATCGGGTACAAATTGGGCGCTGACCGCATCCCAATTTGGACGACCATCACTAAACTCATCTTCTATAACCCACTGGCTAAAAGACTCACAGGTGATCGGCCATTCATCTTGGTAGCCTAAGAGTTTTTCTACGGCATCAATATCTGCTGGTGTAGTCACTGGTGTAATACGGTCGACCATGGCGTTAGGAAAAGCGACGTTATTTTTAACCCACTCAGCGAGTTCTACATCGCTTTGAGCGATAAAAGTTAATAATAAACTTTTAGTCACCGAGCCATTATGTTGAATATTGTCGCATGACTGTACGGTAAAGGCTTTTTTACCCATCGCCCGTCTGGCTTTTAATGCCGCTGTGATATAACCGTAAAAGGTTTTGGGGTCGTCTGGATAATTGATATCATGTTGAATATCAGCATGTTTAATATCTAGCTCACCGGTTTCTGAATCTTGGTTATAACCACCCTCGGTGACAGTTAAAGAAACAATGCGGGTATCATCACTAATGAGTTTATCTATGACCGCTTGTTTGTTCGCTGGCGCAAAAATGAAATCCACCATAGAGCCAATGATTTTAGTATCAATTTTACCATTCGAATGGCGAACTAGCAGGGTGTAGAGATAATCTTGTTTTTTTAATACTTCACTTAACTTGCGGTTGGCCTCTAACAAACCAACCCCACAAATACCCCAATTTTCATTACCGGGTTGCTTCAACAACTCGTTGGTATACATAGCTTGGTGGGCGCGGTGAAAACCGCCCACTCCAATGTGTACAATACCAGCTTTTACCTGACTACGGTCGTATTCAGGTTTATCGACTGAGCTAGGTAGAGTGCTTAATAATGTTTGATTTAATGTCTTCATGATAAAACCTTAATTTAAGCTGTTTGCGTTGTCAGCATTTAATGACTTTTCGCGCTGTAGTGCCCAATAGGCAGTAACAAAATAAATAATAGTGCCGATGAAACAATAGAGTTCAAAGTCTGCTTTATTTGCTTCGTACGTCATCATATCTGGGCTAAAAAACATAACTCTAGTCGCGAAAACAGTGACAACTGCTAACGAGATCCATGAAATAGCATGCAAAATTTTGCTGACTTGGCTGTGATCCTGTACATAAGGGACTTCTTTAGCCGCTTGTGCAGCCTGAAACTTTTCAATTTCGGCATCTTGTTTTTCTTCCAGCGCTATTTCTTTTTCGTAATTTCGATCGGCGCCATATTTTTTAGCGAGCAGGGTGTAAACGACTATCGTAAAGATCCAAGTTGGAATAAACAGATAATAAAAAGACATTACATCCAGTGCATTTAGACCAAAACCAAAGATCAGTGCTAAAGCCCATGCAGCGATTGCTGGCACACTGGTTGTTAAGTTTTGATAACGAGCCCAATAGCGGGTTAAACCTAATTTTGGAAACAATTTATGTTCGGCAAAAACAATACCGCCAACAGGAACAACTAATAACCCAGCATAAGTTAACAGAGGCAACATTTGCGTAAATACGAATGGAAAACAGGCAATAATGACTGTTACGACACCCACTACAGCGGTCGTTTTACGGCGAGAATGGTTTACAAAAATTGACTGGGCGGCTAAGCCTGCTCGGTACAAGTTTGCATTGGCAGTTGTCCAGCCGGCAATAATCACTATAACAAAACCAGTTAAGCCTAAAGCATGATAAGCCACATCACCCGGATCTAAGTTAGCAATTGAGGTTTTAATTAATACAGCCGCACCTGCACCCATAATACCGGCGGAGATCCAAGCTAAATAGTGGCCAAAAAACATACCAACACCAGAGAACAAACCATAGCTCTTTTTCTTGGCAAAACGGAAAATGGCCATGTCAATTAGACCAAAGTGAGTAATAGAGTTGGCTGCCCACGCAAAACCAATCACTTCTAACAAGCCGATTCCAGGCTCTCCATTTGCCGCCACACCAGTCCAAACTGAACTGTCACCAATGGTCATAAAATCGCCCCAGCTAGATAAAGTTGTTGAGCCAATAACCTGCTCTGAAAGGGCGGGAAATAATGCGAATGAGCCAGATAAAAAGATCACAAACAACCAAGGCGCACAAATTTTAGAAAAATCAGCAACTGTTGAAAAACCATACATAGCAACTAAAACAACCACAGTGCCAACCGCGAGTACAATAGCAACAAACATCCAGCTATTGGGGTACCAATTCAGCTGTGCTGGTATATCGAATAAAAACCTGACTGCGGTTGAAGACACTGTGATCATGGCTGCGGATATGACAGAAAATATAACCACATTGGCCCAGTTATAGAGCTTGGTCATTGAGCGACCGGTTATTTTATAAAGATAATTATACAGGCTTAATCGAGTCTCTACAGCGATGGGCGCGGTTAATAGCCACCATGAACACATCGCTAGTAAATTACCAATTAATAAACCGATAATAATATCAATTGTTGAGGCACCTAAGGCAACAAATGTTGCACCTATTACGAATTCGGTGGCAGCAACGTGTTCACCTGCATACAAACCAGCAAAATGTTTCCAGCCATGCAGTTTATGTTTTGGCACAGGCATTTGTTCTTCGTTGACCTGTGCTAACGATTCTTGAGTGTGGATCTCGGCCATAATTTGCCTTCCTTTTAGTTCAAGTTCCGGAAAACCGGAAGGTTAACTTATCCCCGCTATGACGCGGGTGCGGTTAATTGTGTGCAAGCAATTGTTCCGCTGTGTATTCGTTAGTGATAAGTGAATTAATCAACTTTCCCTCAAGTGCTGCATACATGGCTGCAACTTTTGTTATACCTGATGCAATTCCATAAACAGGTTTTTCAGCACAGGCCTTTAATGGGGCACTGACTACGCGCTGGTTTAACGAAGATGCCACCAGTTGACCGTTTTTATCAAACAACCAGCTGGTGATCTCTCCACAAGCACCCTGATGGATAACATCCTGTAATTCACCATGCTGAATAAATCCATCAATAAACAAGGGAGCTTGCTGGTCGATCTGGCCGATGCCAACAAAAGTGACGTCTGCTTTTTCAACCAAAGTTAAAATATTTTTTACTGCTGTTAAGCGATGTAAAATTTGTTTTTCTTTTGCCGAGCTTGCATAAACAGGCAGCGGCATCGGGTAGTGTTTGGCATGAATTTTATTTGCCATTGCTACTAATATGTCAAATGCTGATGCCGATCCGTCTTTGCTTACATTACCGACAACAGACACAATTTTGTGCTGTGGGCAATGCATTTCAGACAATTCGTCTACACTGGCTTTTAATGTTCGGCCAGTGCCAAATGCCAGAGTTAATCCAGTCTCTGACTTTAAGTATCTTTCTATTACGGTGGCGCATCGCTGAGCTATCCCTAAGGTTGAATTAGGCATCGCTATATCGCTTGGAACCACTTCACAATCAAATAAAGCAAATTTATCTTTTAGTTTAGATGCTAAATCCATGCATTGGTTGATTGGATGGGCGAGTCTTACTTTTATTAAACCCTCGTTCACTGCTAAAGCCACCAATCGTTGCGCAGACTGTCTTGAAACATCTAATTTTTGAGCAATTTCATCTTGAGTATTTTTTGCAACATAGTAGAGCCAAGCCGCTCGGGCAGCTTGTTCTAACTTTTTTAACTCAGCAGACGATCGCTTTTCCACTTTAATTTTCCTTAGCGTTTAGCTAGCTGAGGGTAAACGTTAAAAAATTCTTGCCAATCGGCCAGCACTTGGGCTGATTCAGGGCAATGAATGCTTATCGGGCTATTTTTTAAATGGATGCCCCCACAATAATGAAGTAATTGCATGTTGGCCGAAATGGCCGCTTGCATGCCGGCCGGACTATCTTCAATTACCAAACAATCTTCCGGTGCGATCATCATTGTTTTAGCCGCATGTAAAAATAAATCAGGTGCAGGTTTACCATTTTTAACCTGACTGGCGGTAAATACCCTATCAGCAAAATAATCTTGCAAACCAACTAGCTTGAGTGCGTGTGCGGTGCGTTCTGGGCTTGAGCTCGTGGCCACACAAGCGGGTACAGCTAATTTGTTTAACATTTCTTTCAAACCCCTTGTTGTTTCAAGCGACTCACTAAAGCGCGTTAACAATGTGGTTTGGTAATTAACTTCAAACTCTGGTGAAAGTGAAATATCAAACTCTTTTTTAAGGGTATCAACCACAACCTGAAACTTTCGCCCTAAAAATGTTTGGTAAACATAATCAATCGAAACCTGTACTCCGGCGTGCTTGGCAATCTGTTCTACTAAAACCTGGGCGCTCAATTGTTCGCTTTCAATC
This sequence comes from Gayadomonas joobiniege G7, assembly GCF_000300815.1. GTDB lineage: Bacteria > Pseudomonadota > Gammaproteobacteria > Enterobacterales > Alteromonadaceae > Catenovulum > Catenovulum joobiniege. Next base: position 434,186 of record NZ_AMRX01000008.1, read on the forward strand.
AAAACACCATCACAATCAAAAATAACCAGATTTATGTTTACACTCATTTAACAACCCACCTTTTTATGAGCTTATGCTCAATATGTTGGCATAATCTCATTCATGTGATTGCTTGTCAATAATAAATGTGCATTTTATAAACATCCTTGTAACGCTTAGTAATATTCTGCGGTGTGACTTAATGACTGTTATAAAAAATAACTAGTTGCGCAAAACGAGTTTGCGAAATAAACAGATGTAACTGGGAGTTAATAATTTTGAATAATTTTAATTCAGCAGGATTGGGGAGAGATGTTAATCGTTGAAAAGGGTATCTGCCTTAAATAAGACAGATACCAAATGAAAAGTATGTTGTACTTTGATTTGTATATTACAAAGTGACACCGTTTTTCCAAATCGCTATTTCCCGGCTATCGTTTTTTTCGTTATTTGTTAAACGACCACTCGCGACATCCAGAACGTAGGCAAGCAGCTTATCGGCACACTCATCCAAAGTGACATCGGAATCCAGGATTTGACCGGCATTAAAATCTATCCAATGTGGCTTTTTGGCGGCTATGTTAGGATTTGATGAGATTTTAACTGTTGGTACTGGAAATCCTAATGGCGTCCCCCGGCCTGTCGTAAATAAAACCATATTTGCACCGGCAGCCGCGAGGGCAGTTGATGATACGGCATCATTTCCTGGCCCTTGCAAAAGCGTTAACCCTTGACTACTGGTGGCCATTTCGCCATAGTCGATGACTTCATTCACCACAGCTTGGCCACCTTTTTGGATGGCGCCAAGCGACTTTTCTTCTAATGTGGTTAAACCGCCGTCTTTGTTGCCCGGAGATGGGTTTTCATATACAGGCTGTTGATTATCAATAAAATACTGTTTAAAACCGTTAACTAAAGTCACAATCTTAGTAAAGGTTTCTTGACTGTCCGCTCTATCCATTAAAACTTGTTCCGCACCAAACATTTCTGGCGTTTCGGTGAGGATAACCCGACCACCCATATTGGTCACTTTGTCTGTCATTCTTCCAACAACAGCGTTCGCTGTTAGGCCACTAAAACCATCTGAGCCGCCGCATTTCATACCTAAAGTTAGTTTGCTAATTGGCTGTTCGCTACGCTCATCTTGTTTCATAAGTTTCAGTAATTCTTCAACTAGGTTAAGTCCATGTTCAACTTCATCTTCAACTTGCTGACTATTAAAATAACGGACTCGGTTTTCATCTAATCCTGTCGCTTCGGCTAATAAAGATTTTAACTGGTTATTTTCGCAACCCAAACCTATCACTAAAACACCACCCGCATTAGGGTGCTGGATTAGGCTAGCCAGCAGTTTACGTGTATTACTTAAATCATCACCGAGCTGAGAACAGCCAAACGCATGAGTCAAAGGAACGTAGGCGTCTGCGGCTTCTGGATAGCGTTTTTCGGCGAGTGTTGCGATACGTTTTGCGGTCTGATTAACACATCCCACTGTATTGACGATCCAAACTTCGTTACGTATACCGACGCGACCGTTATTTCGAAGGTAACCTTTAAAAATTGGAACCTCTTCACTGCGTTCAGGCAAGGCCATTCCGCCGTTAAACTGATATTCTTCCGTACCGGATAAACTCGTTTTTAAATTATGGCTATGCACATGTTCGCCCGCGCTTATTGTTTGTGTCGCATGCCCAATAGCATAACCGTATTTGTAGATACTTTGCTCAGTTTGCACGTCATGAATCGCTATCTTATGGCCAGCTGGCACATCGCTACGAACTTTAATTGACGACCAAGGTTCAGGTAATGCTGTTCCTTGAGTGATTGCTTGGACAGCAACCACCACGTTATCTTTGGGGTGCACTTGAATAAACTGACGATGCATGGCTTTAGACGACATATGAAAATCCAGATAATTTAATTTATATATGATTGTCTAATTTTGTATGTGTTGTGTCAATGAGTGTGGTAAATTATCTGTAATAAAACGAACTCAATTAATCTTTTAAAGGAAGCTGCATAATGTCAAAAAGAATCTGCTTAGCGCTTGATCTGGTCGATGATAAACAATTAATAGCCGAGTACATCAATTATCATAAACCTGAAAATGCATGGCCGGAAATTACCCAAAGCATCAAAGATAAAGGTATTTTGGATATGGAGATTTATCATACTGGTGATCGTTTATTTATGATAATGCAAGTAAGTGAAACATTTGACCCAGAAAATTTTGTGCCAACGCCTGAAGCGGCAGCTAAAGAAGCGGCGTGGGAGTCGCTAATGTGGAAATACCAAAAAGCCTTACCCAATGCCAAAGCAGGAGAAAAATGGGTCAAAATGGAAAAGATTTATGATTTAAAGGATGCTGTAAAATAACCACTCGTTTCGTTGCAAAGCATCATGTTTGTAAATGACTGCGCAATCATTTTGCTCGCCTCTCTCGCTTAAAAGGGCGAGAGAAGTTAAAACTACTGAGTCTAAAAAGTCTAGATTAGCTTTATTATTTAGTATTTTAACAAGCTCTATTATTATAAAAGTGCTTAAGAAAATATATGTAAAATATTGTATTTACATATAAGTTTTCATTCTCACCTTCTAAATTTAACATCTGTCCTTATTTAATACTTAATTTGAGTGTGTAAATACTCATATTAGACTGAAAATTAAGTTGCCTATACTTCTTTGTTGCTTTTATAGCGTTGATTGGTTTGTTATTTTAGATTTTGTGTTTTTTATTTGATTTTAACGTGTAATTTCGTGAATTAGGTGTTTCATAGGTTAAAATTATGTAGTATATTTCAAATATAACGATATTCGTTTGTATGCGAAATTTATAGTCCTTGGAGAATATAATGAACACAAAACCAACACTCGCAAAAACAAGCCTGGCTGTAATGGCTGCGCTCGCTGCGCAAGCAGCCTGGGCGGCAGAAGATACTGAAACTGAAAATAAAGCGGTTAATGAAAATACAACTGAAACCATTGAAGTTACTGGTTACCGTGGCAGCGTATTAAGATCTATTAGCGAAAAGCGCAATGCAGGGACAATTGTCGATTCTATATTTGCTGAAGACATAGGTAAAAATACTGACCAGAACATTGCCGATGCTTTGTCTCGCGTGACAGGGGTAAGTGTTCAAACCGAAGATGGTGAAGGGACTGTGATTTCTGTACGGGGTGCAACGCCCGATTGGAACAATGTTTCGTTGAATGGCGTCACTTTGACCAGTGGTGGCGAAAACCAAGCGGTTGACCTTAGTGTTTTTTCATCAGATATCTTATCGTCGATCAATGTGTATAAAACTTCAAGTGCCGATCATGATGAAGGTTCATTAGGCGCGAACGTGGTTTTAAATACAGTAAAACCACTTAATGTTAAAAACGAGCGGATCACGGGTGAAATACAAGGTCGTTACAATCAATTTGCTGACGAAACAGATTATAAAGTTTCTGGTTCTATCATTAAAAAGTTTTTTGATGATAGATTTGGTCTTGCATTAACTGCAAGTGATGAAACTGATTTTATTCGGCGCGACCAAATCGGCGGTGATTGGCAAACACCTTATCAGGTAGTAGACGTTAGAGCGGGCGGTGCGCGTGATACCGACGGCAATTTGATCACCGAAGATATGAAAGCCATTATGCGGAAGACGATCGGTTATGAGTTGCATCAAAACGCACACGAACGCCAGACCGTCAACGCAGGTTTACAATTTATTCCTGGTGAAAATACCGATATTCAATTGGATTTGTCGTATACGAAAAAAAGGGTATTGCAAGATAACCATAAGATATCAGTCAATGCGCCAAACCAATCAAATACCGAGTTTGATAATTTTGCCGATGACCCACAACAAGATTGGTGGGTGGTTGACACTGAAACGAACACCTTAGTTAAATACTTAAACCGCCATGGAGGCGGATCTTTTGGACGTTCTCAGGGCGGCAATGAGACAGAAACCAAAACGGCAACGTTAAAAATTCAACATTATATTACCGATGATCTAAAGGTTAACATCACAGGCGGCTATTCACGCTCTGATTTTGAATCGTTACCTAATTCAACGGTGAGCACCGCAAACTGGGGCACAATTCCTCGTCAAGTGCTTGATTCAACACCGCTAGAGCTACTGGAGCCTGTCGGCTACGACTGTACCGGTGGCGATAAGTGTCAATTTGTTGTGGCAACTGAAGACTATACCTATGTACCGGGCGGTGTGAATGACAATGAATCAAATATCGCAACAGGTGGTTTTAATCCGCTGGATCCTTATGCATCGCATATTGGCTATACCTCAAGTGTCGATTCATCAACGGTCGATATTAATAAATCATTATATGTAGACTTTGACTGGTCAGTTGATTTTGCAGGTATTCATAAAGTTGAATTTGGGGCCAAGATTTCTCAGCGAGATAAAGATGTTTATCGCGGCCAGAAACAATTTTCTGGTGCTGATGAAACCGTGTTTGACGCCGAAGGGCGACCGGTAAGCGGTCAAAACACCTCAGATATTTATGTGGTTGATATCTTAGATCAAGGTAAATTGCCGGTCGACGACTTTATGCAAGATCTCGTCGGGCATCGTAGTGAATATAGTGAAGACTTTTTGTCCGGTTGGGGTTTAATTAACGCGAATAAAGCATTTGAAGAAATTTTTGGTTTGAGTGATTTTTCGCTTAGAGTGGATGAAAGTGCCAGTCGAAGAATGATCCAAGACAACCACTCCTTATATAGTAAATTTAACTTTAGCTATTTAGATGACCGATTAACTGGTGACATAGGGCTTAGATATGTGCATACCGAGGTTCAGTCGCCATCAGGCACATCTGCCGCCAAGTTCTTTGAAGGAGATAGAATATTTACCGGTCACGAATTGATTGCAAACGGATTGTTTGATGATAGCAACCCTGCTTGCCCGCCAAATCAAGGCAATAACCGAACAATTCGGATTGATGGTACATATGAGTTAGCACCGGGCGAAATATTTGTCATCGATCCGAATGTAGGTGGTGAAGATGACGGTGTTTTAACAGGGGCAGCTGCGGATAGTGGAGACGTGACGGTAGTACCGAATTTTTACCCATGTTATGACCCTAATATGGCCATTATCAATGTTGCCGGTGATACATCAGATTCAATGTATCTAGGTCCTGAAACGGCTGTACCTAAAGGTTATGATGGACGAAGCTGGTGGCAAAATTATCGCCATGCAGATACCTCAACTCAAAAACGCTTTGATGATGGACGTGAACAAAGAGGTTATGCAAGTTCAGGCTATTCAGAAAACCAAATGTGGTTACCGAGTTTAAACTTGAACTATGCAATATCTAGTGAAGTGATAGGTCGCTTTGCGATATCCAAAACTATGGCGCGACCTAAGTTTGATGATTTGCGCCCTAATTGGGAATACATAGAAAATGTTTGGGGTGAATTTAGTACCTTTAAAGCACCAAATCCTATGTTGAAGCCGCTGGAATCTCGTAATCTTGATTTATCGTTAGAATGGTATTTTGAAAAAGAAAGTCAATTATCAGTGGCATTATTTGATAAAAAAATGACTGATATTCCAGAGGAAGTGCAAAGCCGCTTTTATATGCGTGATTTAAGAAGGGAGTATGACTTAACCGAAGTGGATATTGATGAAGTTTTGATCCCTCAAGAAGAAGGAATTGTGCCGGGGCAGGACATTCAATTGAATGACGAGCTCACGGTTCAATGTATGCCGGATCGCATTGTGCAAGATAAGTTAAAAGACTCTTTTACCTTAGGGTGTGAAGATATACGCGTGAATTCTATTCGAAATTCTTCGGGCGCATATACCCGAGGTTTAGAGTTTACTTATCGCCAGGCCTATAGCTTTTTACCCGGTATCTGGTCTGGTTTAGGTAGTAATATTAACTATACGTATCAACGCTCCGAAAGCGAGCCCGAACGATTAATTGTTGCGGGCATAGATACAGGTAAAGATCTTAAAGCACTGCCGCAAAGTTATACACCAGAGCACACAGTCAATACCGCATTCTATTGGCAGAAATTTGGTCACAGTATCAAGTTAACGCATAGATACAATACATTGCAGTTAGTTAGACGTGGCGACCAAGGCGGCGCTGTTTGGCAAGACGCGAAAGAGAGTTTAGATTTTTCAGCGGTCTATAAACTAAACAATCATGTTTCTTTTACCTTTAATGCGCTTAATTTAACCGATGATACGGTTCGCACATTTTTCACCAGCACAGATATGGATCTAGGCATGACCAATGATCAAGGTGAACCTGTGTTGTTTGATGAAGGTAACGCGATTACCAATAGTGCCGCTGATACCAGTCGAACCATCACTGAGTACCAATTGGGTCGTCGTTATCGATTGGGCGTACGAGTTAACTTTTAATGAGCAGATTTAATAAGGTGAAAACAATGAAAAATTTATTCTTAAACGTAACTGCTTTAGCAGTAACAACTGCTCTGACTGCTTGTGGGGGCAGCAATGAAATCAGTAAGCCAATTGATGATACTAAAATCCCTGCAGTAACAGTAGAAGATGCAGTGATGTCTCTTGAGTTTGGCGAAACAGAGGGAGTCAAACGAATCAGTTTGCTGCAGGGAGTAGACAACCCGTATCCGCAAAACAGTGTATTTGCGACTAAGTTCCAACACGTTTTTGAAAAAGATGATGATGGAATAAAATTGGACACTGAGCCTGATCTTCCACCAGGGGCGATTACAAAACAAGCTGAAGAGATAATAATTGATACCAGTGCTTGGTTAGATGTTTTGGAATATCAGGAAAGTCTAACATATGAATTTTCTTATACCCTAGACAATGGCTCTGCTGAATTAGTTGAGCGTACTGTCATGGTTAAAATAAATGGTGAAGAAGTTGTCGCTGAGCAAATTGACTTATTAGTTGCTGAAGATGCAGAAGTGCCGGTAGGCACACAGGTTAACATTGAGGCTGTTGTCAGCCCTGCTAATACCACCTTTCCTGAGCTGACTTGGAGCACGAGTGATGCAAGCATTGCAACTATTAATGAGCAAGGGGTTGTGACTGGCGTTGCAACTGGCAGTGTCGACATTTCAGCGACCAGCAAGGATGGCGATGTTACCGCGACAACCAGTTTAAATGTGGTGACAGACTCTGATAAGCCGATCGGTGTTGAAGTTCAGCAAGATGGTCAAACAATAGATATGTTGACGGTGGAACAAGGGCAAGCGATTCAATTATCTGCAAATGTATTGTTTCAAAATAAAACAGAGGATTCAGATGACTCGGTCACTTGGACAGGTTATAACGATGAATACTTTACCGTTTCGGAAAATGGTTTAGTGGAAGGTCTGCAAGTTTTGTTTAATGGCCTGCTGGATGTACGTACCAATGTACAGGGCTTTTCAGATAAAGTTTCTGTTCGGGTTACACCAAGTAAAAACCTTCTTTATAATCATAATTATAACTTCGAAAATGACAGCATAGCACCTTGGATCACTTACTGGGAAAATGCTGAAGGTTCGATAGCCCAAGTGTCTGAAGAAGCAGCCTTTAGTGGTGAAAAAGGACTACACTTAAAATCTGATGCCGGTAAAAATCTAGGTATCACATTAGGCGTTGATCATGCACCACAAGTGTTAGGTTCTAATGATGGCAACACCTACCGCTTTAGCTTTAAAATTAAAGTAAACGATGGAACGCCAGTAAATGGCTGGTTTAGAGCGGTTGCACAAGGGTATTGGGCCACTCGTTGGGATAGTTGGTGGGGATATGAACCAGAAAAAGCAGATGCAAACGGTTGGCAGACTATTGTTATTGAAAAGCCAGTGAAAAACTGGGCCGGTCAAACTGTGAACGGGCGATTCGACTTTTATTTAAATGCGAACGCTAAACAAGACGTCTACATTGATGACTTACGCTTAGAAGTTGTTGAAAACGCAGACTAACCTATCTAGCCACTCCACTCAGGAGTGGCTTTTTTGTGTTTATGAAAACTAAAATTCTAATTGCGGGCGGGGGCAGTGCAGGATGGATAACTGCCGCCGTTTTAAGCAAAGGCTTACCCGCTCAAAAATACCAAATTGAACTGATAGAATCACAAGATGTGGCACCGATTGGAGTTGGCGAAGCGAGTATTCCTCCGATATTTCAATTTTTAACTTATTTAGAAGTCAGCCCAGCTGAGTTTATCAAACAAACCGGAGGGACTTTTAAATATGGCATTGATTTTGAAGGCTGGGGTAGCCCAGGCCGTCGCTATATGCATGCTTTTGGCCCGGTCGGCACTCACTTTGAAGGCATAACATTTGCTGATATTTGGCTTGCTTATGCCGAACAATTAGGATTTAAAAACTTAATTCCGTTTTCAAGCTCAGCGGTGGCGGCCTATAAAGGCAAATTTAGTTTACCAAAAGCACGAAGCGGTGTTGGGTTTAAACCGCTTGAGCAGTTGTTTTCGGCCTTTCATTTTGATGCTGGCCGTTTAGCCAATTTTTTAAAAGACTATGCGATTAAAAAAGGCTGTATTTGGCGGCAAGACCATATTGCCAGCGTAAATCAGCACAATCAGAAGATAGATTCACTAACGCTAGCTTCAGGCCAAACAGTGACAGCAGACTATTTTGCTGATTGCACTGGTCAAGTTGGTTTATTCAATAAACAAACACTAAACGGAGAATTTCTCGATTGGCGGTCTTGGTTGCCTTGTGACAGCGCCCTAGTTGTGCCAACAGACAGGCTCGAACATCTGCCGCCCTACACTAAATCTGTTGCAATGAGTGCAGGCTGGCGTTGGCAGATCCCGCTGCAAAATCGCACAGGCAATGGTTATGTATTTAGCAGTCAATTTATTACTCAAAAACATGCCGAAAAAGAGCTGCAAGCGGCACTTAAACTATCAGATCAAAACGCGCAAAAAATGCGTTTGATCCAGTTTAAAACCGGCTATTTAAAAAAACCTTGGCAAGCAAATTCTATTGCTATTGGGTTATCCGCTGGCTTTGCAGAGCCGCTAGAATCGACCAGTATCCACTTAATTTATAAATATGCGATCGAGCTTAAAAATGCCTTTATATACGGTCGTGATATGCAGCAAGAGGCCGATGATTTTAATCTTAAATTCGAGCAAGACATGTTAGATATACGCGATTTTTTGATCGCACATTACAAAATCAACCAATATAAAAACAATGATTTTTGGAGCTCACGGCAAAACATGGCGATCCCAGATCGACTCGGACAAAAACTAAACAGCTTTAAACAAAGTGGTCAGATTGACTTGCCTACTGGCACTTTATTTAGTTATTACAGTTGGTTTCAGGTATTGCTCGGGCAAGGCATATTGGACGATCAAAATCAACAAGTCGCCGCACTCGAGTGTCAAAAGTTGCCCGACAAACAAATTGCAGATCAATTTTTTAAAACAATTTATCAAAAAATTCATCAAGCCACCGAACCTTTAAGCGCCCATCAAGCTGTTTTGCGCGACCTTCAACTTAACTAAGCACTATGGGAAAACACTATGTATAAATTAACGCACTGTGCGCTCGGGATCAGCCTAGCTTTGACTATGTCTGGGCTTGCCAAGCAAGCCGTTGCTAACCCCACTCAAGTAAAAATCTATCCTCACCATAAGCTCTACATAGGTGATACTTCGGACTTGCAGCGAAATAAGTTTTTTAATTTACATACCAGTCCAAGTGATCCTGCGATGCAGAAAGTAGAGCGAGATTATTTAATAAATGAACTGAACGCCGATTTTGGTCGAGCGTTCTCCAGCCCTTTTAATCGGGGCATGGGAAGTCATTATCCAGATACCCAAAGCGTGATGCAAAACGGCGCAAACAGCTTGCAAAATTACAATAAATTCCCACACGCGGGGTATGATGTTTCGCGTATGGTATCAACCGAACATCCGTACAATGTGATAGTTGACGGCAATGATCCAATTGATGGTGCACGTTTTATTGCAGATTATTATCAGAATTATTTTAATGATGAGAACCGCCCTGGTTTTTATGAACCTATGAACGAACCTTTTGTGCACGCTCATGAGTTTGTAGATGGCCCTTGGAATAATGAAAATAATGAAGCCATGCAGCGTCACATGGCGACTTGGTTTGCTGAAATTGGGCGCGAGTTTGATGCCAGGGGCATTCCCGTTGATGTAGTGGGATTTTCATCGGCTTGGCCATCACTTGAGTTAAATAACTTTAACCATTGGCAAACCCGAATGAAGATGTTTATTGATACTGCGGGTCAATATATGGATGCTTTGTCGTTTCATTTATACGATGGGGTGAATGTTACAGGGCAAGATAATTTGCGTTCAGGTGCGAACACTGAAGCCATCATGGATTTGCAAGAAACCTATACAAAGCTGACATTTAATCGGGTGATCCCCCATGCGGTAACCGAGTATGGCGGTATTATTGATGGTTATCCTGATGAATACAGCGCAGAAAAAAGCTCACAAGAACTAAGATCTTATAACCATATTCTGTTTAGTTTGTTGGCCCGTGAAGATAGATTGTTAACCTCAATTCCTTTTATTACGGGCACAGCACAATGGTATTATCAAGCAAATAATTTTAACCCTTATTCAGCGACCATCTATCGACCGGACCCAGACAAAATTGTAAACGGCAAAGTAAATGGGTTTTTAGAAACTGAAAAAGCCAAATTTTATAAACTTTGGGCCGATGTAAAAGGATATAGAGTTGATTTTTCGGAGCAGGACGCCGATCTCGGTACGCAAATTTTTGCTCATGGCAATAAACTTTATGTCTGTTTAAATAACTTTGATAATCAGTCCAAAACTGTGAATTTAGATTTTATGCAACAGCTAGAGGTCACTAACCTAAGGGTAAAACGTTTGGATGTGCCGTATGGGCAAGCAGCCCGCTATAGCGATCAAAGCTTAGCGACTCATACAGAGAGTTTTACGTTAAACCCTGATGAAACTCTGGTTGCAGAATACCAGTTGCAGGATAATTTACCGATTGCTCAGGCCATAGGGCGTGATACATATTATGCACAGCAACATTTGCAAGCGATTGAAGCCCGTCAAATCATTCAATTTGATATTAATGGGGTTGATGTTGAGCAAGACCAATCCCAGTTAAACCAATGGGTTGCTAGTCAAATGGATCCAGCCGAGTTAGTGTTGGATAAAGAACACCCGCAAGGCGAAAAATTCTACCCTAAGCTTATGCAAAAATATCAGCGGCAAATTGAGCGGCTTCAACGGTTAAAACCCGACGATTGGCAACAAACGTCAACGGCGCAACGTCTGTTCAATAATATGCTTAAACAGCCATACATGGGCAATGCACTCGCCGCATCTTTTAATCAAAATGGGTACAGCCAAGCGGGGCGTGATGCGGTATTACGTATGAGTATTAGTCGCAAGCATGATAAAAGTAAACAGCCACAAGTATGGGTCAATGGGTTTGCGGTGACTGTGCCTGATAATTGGGCGGGCCTTGACCAAATAAACCGTGATGATTTTTTTGCCGCAATAGAGATCCCAGTGCCTTCACAGTACCTTAAAACTGACAATAAAATTGATATCCAATTTGACGATAGCCAAGGTTTTATTAGCTCATTGATATTGGAAGTTGAAACTGCTAAATCGTTGGACCCTGTGATTAGCGAAGCGATTGAGCTCAATCTTGCTGATGTGGTCATGAATAAAAACGACAAAGTGCGCGTACGTGCCAGTGTATTGCCTGAAAACACGTTAAACAAAAGTCTAAGCTGGCAAATTGCCGATCAGCAAGTGGCTCAAGTAGATGATTCAGGTTTAATTACTGCAAAAGCACCAGGTTCTACCACTTTAACGGTGTCTTCTATAGACGGAGGCAGTCAAACACAAATTAATGTGGAAGTTCGAGATCGTTTAAGCCAGCGCAATACAGTGACTTTTGTCGAGTCTATGAGTGAGCTGCCAGAAACAGATACAATCAGCCTTGATATAGCCTATGACAATGATCAAGTCCGCGATCTGGTATTGTCTTTATATGATGCGCAAAATAAGTTTGTTAAAGAATCTCGAGTGCAATTGCCAGTTGGTGAGGGGGTGCAAACCCTCCAGCTTCTTTTGGATAACCCACTGCAAGGCGGAAGCGAAGTTAGACTTTTAGCTTCGTTGCGCTCGGTCGGTGGTGATTGGCGAACCACAATTGACAGCCATGACATGCGTAATATTCCAGTCATAGCAGAGCAAACAACAGAGCCGGATCCGACTCAATTATTAGCCCATTTAAATGCTGATTTTGAAGCCGGATCACTTATCGATTGGTCGTTTATATGGGATGCCATAGGTACAGTTGATGTAGTCGCTGGTGGGCCCGAAGGTTCAAGCTATGTGGCGAACGTGGATACGACAGCGGGTAAAACGGGTTTATTAATTGGTCAAGATCTACCAGTCGCCGCGGGGAAAAAATATTTGCTTTCAATGGATATTAAAAAAACTCAAGGCAGTGGCTGGGGCGGTGGTTTTGTGCAACTCATTAATAATGAAAATGGCTGGGTTGGCAGTCCACAAGGGCCTTGGTTTGGCACTAGCCAAAATGGCCAATGGATGACATTTGAAAAAGAAATTGATGGCGCGGATTGGCCTGAACAAGGGACTCAATTGCAAATTGTATTCGGCACTCAAGGCCACTTTTGGGAATTAGATAATGTTAGGTTACAAGACATTACGCCAGAAGCAAATTTATTAGCGAGCGCCAATGGTGATTTTGAATCAGGTCTGTTAGAACCTTGGGTCGGTTATTGGGAAAATAACAGCTCAACGGCATTAACGGTTACGTCACTTGCGAGTGACAACAGCAATCATGTCCTAAAAATTCAAGCAGATGGCACTAAAAATACAGGTATTACTCTGCCGGTTGGCTATACACCGCAGCAACTTGGTGACAACGATGGCAGCCAATATCAAATCAGTTTTAAGGTTCGCTCGTTGAATACGCCGATAAATGGTTGGTTTAGACTGGTTGCTCAAGGCAGCTGGAATACCCGCATTGAAACTTGGTTTAATGCCGACACAGAATGGAAAGAAGTCACAGTGATCCGTGACTCAGTCGATTGGTCGCAAAATGCAAATGAAGCTCGTATCGATTTATATATTAATGCAAATGCAGCGGGCATTGACGTTGAAGTCGATGATATACAAATTACAAGGTTATAATTTAAGCTAACTTTGCTTGGAAAATACCCCTTAATATAAACGTTTAGGGGTATTTTCCATTTTTTTTCCACAAATTTTAACTTTTAAGTTATATTTATTAAAGCCAAACGATGTCAACCTTGGTTATTTTATACAACCAATTCGTAGCGCTCGCCTTATATGTAATCCGATTAATAAAAAAGTAGTAAGGGTAAAGGATGAAAGCGATCAAATCCGCAATATCAATAGCAATGTTAAGTTCTCTGGCGGCCTGTGGTGGCGGAGGTAGTGAAGGTTCAGGTGAAAGTGATGGAGGCGGTTCTCAGCCCCCTGTTTCTGGCGAAATCATAATATCGGGCACAGTTACCAAGGGTATTTTAAAAGATGCGGACGTGGTTGCTTATAAGTTATCAGGCAATCAATGGGTTGAACTTAGCGCGAGCGAAATTAAAGAAGACTCAATTACAACAGACGAAAATGGCTTTTATCAGTTCACTTTGGTTAATTATACTGGGCCTGTTAAAATTGAGTTAGTGGCGACTGATTCGACTCAAATGCAATGTGATGCACCTTCTGGTTGTTTGGAAACGGCCTTTGGTGCTGATTTAGATTTGCAAACAGTTGCACCAAACTTTACCTTATCTGCAACAGATGTCGCTAAAAGTGACGAAACGTTAAAACTCAATGTATCGGTTTTAAGCCATATCGCCACCGAATTGGCATCACAAGATTTGGCTAATTTAACTGAACAAAAATTAGATACTACATTTAGCAGTGTCGCAAATGCATTTGGTGTTTCTGGAGATATAAGAACCTTAAATTCCGTGAATGTTACCGATGATGATGCTGTCATTTCCGCCACTGAATCCTCCTCAGCTAGTGCTTCACTTAAATATGGTTTAGTGAATGCAGGCATCGCCGAAGCTTTATTTTCCAATTATAGCGAAACTAATTCGTTAACTGCGTTATTACAGCAAGCCGTTGGCGATATCATAACTGCTGGTGGGCAGATTGCCGTTAAACAAGATGCCGATGATGATTTTGAATTAACAACTAATGATGTGCTTGGTGGCGCTGCAAATACCGCGGCTAAATTAAAAGATAAATTAAAAGATACTCACCCAGATGCATCAAATGCTTTGGCACAAACTGAAACTGAAATTACCAATGAAAAAGTTCAAAAAGAAAACCAAGCCGGTGATGATGGACGTTTAGAAAGTGATGGAAGTGGTGGTTCTAACGGTGGTGGCAACACCCCAACAAAATCAGAACGCGCTGCAGCCATGGTAAATGATGTTAGATTAATGACGGAACTGATGGGTATGGGCGCAGAAGCTGGTGGCGCCACAGCGAACTTTATTCCGCAGCTCGAAAACTATCAAGCCTTACTGCAAGATGCAGGCGTTATGTTAGAAAATGAAACAATAAGTTTTAATTTTTTGGATGAAATTGGTGCTTTGTTAGCCGATATCTACGAAGTGCATGGTGATGAGATAGAGGCGCAAACCCTTACTTCAAAAACCTGGTCAGCGCAAACATTTAATCCTTCATTAACTGGAGAAGTTTCTTTTAACAGTCAAACCCTCACATTTGAACTGAAACAAATTACGCACGGGACTAACGTTGCTAATTTAAATGCCAGTATCAGCGGATTTAACGGGGAAACGGCTGGTAGTGAGTTTGCATTAAACATTCAAGGTGATATTGAGACAGAAACATTAAGTTTTAACATTGGCAGCCGCCAAAGTGATAAGGCAGTTATCACCTTAAAGTTGAGCAACCCGATATCACGGCAGGATTTAGAAGACGGCCATACCGATACCGAGGTTGAGGCAGTCGATTTAGATTTAAGCCTTGAGTTAGTACAAAAACAAACGGTCTCTGTGAGCAACCCGATCAAATTTTCTGGTTCGTTAACAGCGAATGTCCTGCTTAAAAAAGAACCTGTTATTGTTGAAGAATATTGGGATGGCCAAGATTATTATGTGGTGCAACAGACTCTATCGTTACCCGAAAATTTGACCCTAAGCGGTGAGTTTTCTGCTGCAGATGGGCAAAAAATCGAAGCCAGTCTGACCGCGAAAATACATAATGCTCAAGATTTTGAGACGTCTGGTTATCAAGGTTTTGGTAAAACCCTCAAAAATATTGCTGATGTTGTGGTGACTAGCGACTTAAACAAAATAACAACGGTTTTTCCGACAGGTTCTGAGATTGAGTCCGTTGAGCAAACTTTTAATAAAGATGCGGGTAGTGAAAATTGGACGGCTGTTTATCTTGCCCAGATAGCTGACGGCGTTCAGACAGTGGTGCATACTGATAGGTTTAGAGCGATTGATGTGGGGCAACCAAATAATAGGTATACATTTACCTACCTTGCGGAAAACCCAAATGATGACAGTGTTGAACTGGAACAAGTGGTATTTGAACCTCAATCTGACGGTAGCTTTGAAGTTTATTATCATGAAGTAGATTATCCCAGTTACGGTAGCGTGAACGCCGAGCAGTATTTTTCGAGTCAGGGTTTATTATTAGACGAAAATGGCGATGAGATAAGCCTAAACGATTATTACGATCAGGATTCGGGCCCGTATTTTAGCGTTCAAGACGCCATTGAAGGATCTTGGGCTGCTGAGATGATCGCAAGTTTAGAAAACATATTTACGATTGATACTATGTTTGAGCTCAGAGATAGGGTGCAACAAAATGATCCGCTTGATTATGTGTTCAATATCAATGGTTATGGTGCCGTACAATTGGCTCGAATTGATCTAGATGCAGGATTGGCTCAATCGCTAGACGGTTATCATATCGAGAGAAACATCGCAGATGCAATCAATCTTAACCTGACGGAAGATAAAAATACCTTAACGGTCTCTAGTGAGATAGATGGACAAGTAGGTTCTCAGTTGGTGTATTCGTTTGAATCGTTAGCCGATGATTTTTCAGCTTATCGTTTTCAGACGACTGAAAGTTATCCAGACGAAGGTGAGACCTTTAAGCAGATAAAACACTATCAATTCGAAAACGCAGTACCTGTGTGTAGTGAAGATCCTGTGGTCGGAGGTACTGGTGGGACTGCTACAGGCTCAAGCGGTCGTCCGGCAGTTTTGCAAAGCTCGAGTGTAAACTGCAAAGATATGCAGCGCATTACCTTTATAGTAGAAACTCAGCACAAATATGCGGATACCTATTTCGAACGCTACCAATTAACCGCAGCCAATTTATTTGCCGACGATTATAGCGAAGAAATTGATGTTAAATCTGAGACTTGTTCGGTATCAGACGCTGGCTCTGCCAGTGATTGTGATAGCTGGAATGAAACCAGTAGTTATACAATTATGCATTTAAACGATTTTCACTATCAAGTCCATGGCATAGAAAATGTGCTGCAAGCATTTGTGCATTTAGAGCATAATGGTTATATCGATGCTCATTCTAATTATTCAGTGCACAATTATGTAGGGAACTATGGCTCGTTAACGGGTTATTTTGATATCGACAATATTCAAGTGGGTGATAACCATATTAATGGGCATTTGGACTGGGTTGACGCCAATGAAAACCTTGAATCGAATAATAACTACTTAGACCTTATGATGGCTCTATCAGTTGGTCTTAGTTTAGATGATTATCAGGTGAATTTACAATTAACAGGTGAACGTGAGGCAATGGATGAAGGCACCTTTAAATTGGATATGGCATATGAACTGCCTGACGAACAAGGTACTAGAGACTTTAGTGTATTTGTAAACAGCAAGGATTTTGAAGCGGGTCAGCAAGTTAATGTGGAAGCTTATAACTCACAAGGCGTGAGCCTGATGATCACAGAGCCAACCGAAGCTGAACAAAAACAAGCAGAGGATAATGGCAGTGATCTGACGTTTGGTCAAATCAAGGTAGATGATGAAAACAGTGCCGAACTATTTTGGCGAGCAAATAATGATACTTTTTGGGTGCGATATGCAGACGGCACTTTAGAGTCGTTAAAATAAATTAAAGCGGGCAGCTAGCCCGCTTTTTTATATAAATCCTCACTTAGAGAGTAAAATTGAATAAGCTTTTAATTTCAGCTAGTTTAGGTTTAATCTCGTTAAACCTAAACGCTGCCAATCGAATAATACTGTCGCTCACCAGCGACTCTTTCACTGACGTCATCCCGATTAAACAATTATATCGAGATGAATGGCAGCAAAAACCTGACCAAGATGCCAAACGCGCGTACAGTAATAATCAGGTGAGTTTAACTTTTCGCCACGGTCATTGGTCTTTTGCCGCCGGTCATTATATTCAGCTAGCAGCGAACGCCAGTGAGGATACCTTATTGGCCTTATGGCAAGAGGCGCAGTCACGTCCCTTTGATACAGGCAGATCGTATCAGCTCGCATTAGAGTTGCATCAATTGAATGCCAATTTTGCTACTTTAGGGTATCAACTTGAATTTAACAAAGGCTATATCAGACCAAACATATCTTTTTGGCAAGCCACTCGAATGCGAAAAACTCAATTGACTGGGCATGTTTCAGTCAACGATGCACAGAAAATTAACGGTTTTGTCGCTTTCAGTGAATCCTACACCGATAATAATTTGTTAAAGCGGCCTTATCAAAATTGGCAACAAAAAGGAAAAGGCTGGAGTTTAGGTTTTTCTGCTCAATATAAATGGTCAAATCTTTATTCACTTCAAGTCGATGCCGAAAACTTATTTAGCAGTATCCACTTCAAAAATACGGGTGACAGTGGGGGTGAGATAAAAACAGAAGGTAGATATATTAGTGAACTGGGGTTAGCTAATATAACCCCTTTATTTCGCGGTTGGGAACGCAATACAGATAAAAAGCTGCGCCTAGCTTATAATCTTGTTAGTGAATTTAGTGCTGACCGTTTTTTACTTCAGCATAGGTATTTTGCGGCCCATCATAGAATTTATTTAGGGTGGCAATGGCAAGCCGTACAATATACGGCTAAAGCTTGGTTTGATCCAATCAACCTAATGCCAAAAGTTTCCTTAAAAACACAGGTATCCGAGTGGACTTTGGGGATCGATAAGCTCAATCCAGAAAATGCCAAGCAGCTTAATTTTTCAGTTAAGCTGCTGCATAGTTGGTTTTAATACGCCCAGCGTAAACCGAGAGTGAAAGCGTTGTTATATAGTTCAACTTCAGGCACACTGACCTTTGCATCACCTTGGTAGTGTTTAGTCACTACATCGCGGTATTTATAATAACCAGAGACGGTCGCTAATAAGCTTAAATGATCGACGACTTGATAGCGAAGACCTAATTTAGCCATCAGGCTATAGCCGTTAAAAGTGGCTTCTAAGCTTTCGCCTTCAATGGTGGTGTTTTGAATCACAGAGTAGGCTGGTATTGCTAGTTCAGTGCCAAAATACCACGAAAAATTGCCAACGCCTGGGCGCTCGTTTGGCTCATAGCGGTAGCTGATAACGCCCATAAATTCATCTTGTGATTCAGACACTGCGATATGACTTCTATATCTTTCTTCAACACCATGTCCGGGCAAATAAAATTGTTTCGTTTCATCGTCCGGAAAATCTTCTTTTAGTTTAGCATTAAACGCATCAGCCCCTGGCTGAACATATTCAAAGTGCGAGCGAATAAAGTCTAATGAGCTTAGTCTGACCCCTAAAATGACTCTATGTTGCTCAGTCATTTTATAGCTCACTCTAAATGCCAGTTCGTTTTGCTCAATTTTAAAGTCATTTTGCTGTATATCGCCAAACTCACCCAATGACCAAGTTTCGGTTTCTATGCTAGGGGCAAAAGTTGCTGCGCCATCTAGATATAAACCAAACTTTTCGGACAAAGCAATATAAGCTGAGTTGCGGGTGGTTGGGTTTAACACTTGAATTGATTGTTTAAGCTCACCATACCCTTCAAACTGTTCGATGGTTTCGTGATAGCTAATACTTTCGATACCAAGTTCTATGTCACTGTATGAGAGGAGTTTTTCTTCGGCCGCTAATGGTGTGCTTAGACCTGCAAGGATAAGTCCTTTGCTTATTACGCGATACATCATGCGAGTCGTCCTATTGTATTTTATTTGTATTATTTGTTTATAAGGGGTGCAAATCAATAATAGCGGGTTATGAGTAAAAAATACATATCTGCCGATATTGCTATCGGCAGATTATCCAGACTTGTTAGTGTTTGTCTATTGACGAAAGGTATTTAGGCGCAGTTGGCTGTTTTGATTCACGGATCGTTAAATATTCCTCCCGCATGCGTTCAACACGATCGGTCAACGTATTGACTAAATTGCCTGACTCTAATTCGCGGATATTGTTTGATAAATCAAACAAAGCAATAGGTTCAAACTTATTTAGCTTGTAGTTGCTCTGCAAAATAAGTTTCCAATTGTTTTTAACATATATGGCTTGGGTTTTACTGCCACCTTGTAAAAACATCTGGTTACGACTGAAAAATTGCTCTTGGTTGGTGACGAGTGGCAATAAATTATTACTGTCTGGGGCTTCTTCTGCATTTAGCTGACGACCTGAGGCTGCTGCTATAGTGGCTAAAATGTCTTGTACGACAACCGCTTCATCTGAAATCTGGCCTGACTTGATTTTTGCTGGCCAGCTAATAATATAAGGCGTTCTATGACCACCCTCGTAAGGTAAATTTTTAGAGCCACGATAAATACCACTGGTTTTGTGCCCAGCTTGAATGCTGCCTTTTTTCAACAAGCCACCATTGTCAGAAACTAACACCACTAGGGTATTGTCGTATTGTCCCGATTGTTTAAGGGCATTTAATATTCTGTTGATTTGCAAATCCAGTTCTTTGATCATGTCTAGATGAGCAGACGGCGTGCTACCAGCCACTTTTTCACCATCAAACTTGGCAGGTGGCATGTGCGGTATATGAACCATAGGCGTTGCATAATAAAGAAAAAACGGCTCATTTGAAGCTTTTTGGGTAATAAAATTCACCGCTTTTTGCGAGAGAATATCTCCCATTTTACGAGTATCCCAATGGCTATCGCCCATGCCTGGACCTTTATCACTGACAATTTTAGGCTCTATGGCTGTATTTTCATCTAGATATTTAATTTTAGAATCTTTGTGTAAAGGATGCCAAATTTGGTTTTCGTAGGCTAAATAAATAGGCCCTTGGATACCCGTTGGTAGCATATAGCTATAATCAAAGCCCAAATTATTTGGACCACCACCAATCATTTTTGTCAGGTCAATTTTATTTTGTTCTTTATAGTCGGTCCCACGGTAGACTTTATTTGTTCCTTTTTCAGCAAAATCACCGCCTAAATGCCACTTACCAATAAAACCAGTGCGGTAGCCTTGTGGTTTTACCGCGTTCGCAAGTGTCATATCAGTATCTTTTATTGCATTGGGTCTAAAGGTATTCCAAACACCCCATGGCGCATAAGAGCGATAATTATTATTACCACTTAACACTGCATACCGAGTTGGTGCACAGAGTGCTGTTGCAGAATGGCCGTTATTAAACCAGATACCGCGCTCGGCCAGGCTATCGATAGCTGGCGTCTCTACGGTAGAGGGTTTACGTAAAATATTCCGGTTGAAATAACTCACATCGCCCGACCCTAAATCGTCAGCTAAAATCACTAATATGTTGGGTTTTTTAAGCGCCTCTTTATTGCTTGTGCTTGGCTCGACATACTGAGCCTGCTGGCTACAGGCAAATAAAAATATAATGGATAAAGTTATTAAGATTTTTTTCGTGGATAGTTTCATTATTTTCTGCAAATTACATTTTTTTAACAGTATAAACTTTGTGTGTAAATATGAAAAGTTATTTTTTAGTATGATTTTTTATGTGCCTGTTGTTGCCTTAAGTTATTCACTAACTTTGATTAAATTAACAGTGCATCGGTATAACTTTACTATACTGAACAAACGGAAAACATTTTAGGAAGCAACGGGGCAGTACTTTCTACAACCTAGGGCAGAGTATGCACGCGCCATTAAACAAATCATGGTTTTATTTGATCCCAGTTGTCATTAGTATTTTAGTTATTGTGGTGTGTTCGGCTGTGGTTAGTTGGCAACGTTTAAATAGCCAAATTGTGTCATCCAACCAAGACCACTGCCAACTGGTCGCTAAGTCTGTATCTGCGTATCTGAATCAACTAAAAATCATTTTGAATATATTAGTTAAGCAAAAGCAGGTCACTCGAGAGTTTTTTTACGATTTAATTGACGAAAAAGATTCGGTGACCGGATTTGCGGTTATTCAGCCAGACGGATGGATCGCTTATACCTCTTCATCTGGGGATAGAAAGCTGCACATTAACGTTCTAGATAGCGAGTTTAGCCGAGATTCATTTTTAGAAGCCTTGTCTTCGAAAGACATTGTCATTGGCCGAACTTATCGCTTTAAGGATAAAAATTTAACCGGTATTCCAATCCGTAAAGCGGTTTATGATGGTGGCATGGTTAAATACGTGATATCTGTCGGTGCATACGTTCATTACGAATCTTGGTTTAATGAGGGGATTTTAAATCAAGTTGATATCATTGAAATTTTTCGGGAAAAAGATTTTTATCGGCAAATATATCTGCGAACTGGCGCTTTTCCCGATCGGGTTTATTCAACACCACTGCCAAAATCAGAGCAGGATCAATTGTTGACTCGTGTTTCAGCCAATCGTAAAGTGCTAAAAGCAGAACAGGTTTTTAGTTTTGTTGATACACATGCGCTTGATCAACAGAGGTATTTAAAATCTTTCAGTTATATTCCAGAATTAAAACTTTGGGTTGGAACTTATTTTTTATACGATCACTTAATAAATCAGTATATTCCGATATTAATGACCCATATTGCGGTTTGTATTTTAGTGTTAGCAGGCTGTTTTTACGCGTTTTGGCGCATTCAAAATATACATATTCAAACGCAGGCCCAGTTAATCTATCAGGCAAATCATCACCCGATAACTCACTTGCCTAATAGGCAATATCTTTACTGCGAATTTGACGAGTTAGTTACAGGGCTTGAACGAGCTTTTTGTTTTATTTTATTAAATATCAATAAATATAAAAATATTAATGACAGTCATGGAGAGGTAGTGGCAGATCACGTATTGCTGGAATTAGCAAACCGTTTGCAAAGTGTTATACCTGCCAAGGGTCATTTAATACATTTAAATGCGGATGAATTTTTATTGTTACTGCCCAAAAAGATCTGCAAAAAAAGTAAGTTTTTAGCCAGATTACAAAATCTGCTAACCATGCCTTATTCGTATGGGATGGCTAAACTTAATGTGAGCTGCCGGCTTGGGGTTGTTGACTACCCGCATCATGGTACTGAGTTGTCAGAACTTATGTTAGGTGCCCACATTGCAATGGAGAGTGCGCTAAAAGAGGCTCGTTTTTACAATGAATTTAATCCTGCACTGAGCCAAGCCTATAAACGTCAGATGTTGATTGAGCAAAGCATAGCACCTGCGGTAGAGGCAAATGAATTTTATCTTGTTTATCAGCCACAGATATTGCGCAATGGTCAAATTTGGGGGGTAGAAGCCTTGTTACGCTGGCGCAATGAGACGTTATCTAACCCAGGGCCAGACGTATTTATTCCTGCAGCAGAAACATTAGGCCAAATGCCCTTATTGGGCGCATTCGTTTTAGAAAAAGCTTTGATTGATATTAAACAACTCATGTCTGATATTAAGTTACCCGTTCATTTATCTGTGAATATATCGGTTAGCCAACTAAACCATCCAGAATTTATATACGAGTTAAAAAAAATCTTGTTATTTACCCAGTTTGATCCAACTTATTTAACGCTCGAAATTACGGAATCCATGTTGATTACAGAGCCTGAACAAACGATTAAGCGGCTCAATATTTTAAAAACAACCGGTGTGTTGATATCAATGGATGATTTTGGCACTGGGTATTCGTCGCTCAATATGTTGGCTAAATTGCCAATTGATGAACTTAAGATAGATAAATCTTTTGTTGATGATGTTGACGATTTGCTTTCTCATCAAAAAATGATAAAAAACATAATTGCAATCGCAAAAAGTTATCATATGTTCGTTGTGGCTGAAGGCATAGAACACATTAGCCAATACAATATTCTAAACCAATTGGGCTGCGACTCTTACCAGGGCTATTATTTTGCAAAACCCATGTCGATTGATGAATGTATAGAGTATTGCCGGCGGAAAGATGATCAATCAGGTTAATATGATTAACCTGATTGAGCAAGAATTAAACGAGTACACTTAAGCCGTTATCAAGGTTAATTGTGTCGCCAAACGCGAACCCAATCATAATAGGTAGTGCGTTCAGTTTTATTGCCTTTTTTGACCATGCCGCCATCAGCGGGCACAGGATTCCAGTCGTAAGTTTCAATTGCCATTTGAATAAATGCAGGAACATCCCATACTGCAGGGGGGGTGATTGAATAGACGTAGCGGCCATCTAAATAAAAACGTATCTCATCAGTTGACTTCCACCAAGCCGCATAAACATAATAACGTTCATGGTTTTTGGTTTCTGTTTTAACCGAATCTTGGATCTGAATCGGTTCTGGGTTGTATTGATTTTTGCGGTGGATCGTATTTGAATGAAAAATTTGATCCCATTCTTTCGCCCAACTTTTTGTCAGTTCAGAAGTAGTGCCTACACATTCTTGAATATCTAATTCCAGCTTCTTTTTAGAATTGCCTTTAGTCATTAACCAGAAAGTTGATGACATTTCTGTGGCATTCGCTTTCATACGGGTTTCAAAATACCAACCCGGTTGGCCCGGATTAATCGAGCGAACGATAGCACCCTGGTACGTATATTCGCGGCCTTTCTGTATAAGTGGCTCAGATAAAACGCTCACCTCAACTTGCATTGCGCCGCCTTTTTCTGAGACGTTCTCGGCTTTAAATAACCCAGGCGGCCGACCGATCCAGCCCCAGCCGTTACCTTCTGGCTCTATTTGCCATTTATTAAGATCAATTTCAGTGTCATTAAATTCATCTGACATATTTTCGACCAACTGCCATTGTTTGTTTTCGATTTGCGGGGCTTGGCCTGGCAGTATGTAGGGGCCAGTGGCAGAAATAGGTGTTGATTGAGGTTGACTGGTTACACAGGCTGTAAGATATGAACAGACTATTAATATCAAGCTGATTTTTGTTTTCATAATATAGGTATATTTTGTCTAAAAGGTAAACAAAATATACCTTAATATTTTTTGTATTTAAATTGAAATATTCATATATATTACCCTAGCGAAGTGTCCAGTACCATCATCACGGCAAAACCGAACATTAAACCTATGGTCGCTGCTGTTTGGTGGCCATTTCTATGGGTTTCGGGGATAACCTCATGCGATACCACGAATATCATAGCACCAGCCGCAAGCCCCATTCCTGCTGGGTAAGTCAGTGCTAGGCCACTCGTTAAACCTACACCAATTAACGCACCTATGGGTTCTAATAAACCACTTAATGCGGAAACGCTCACAGATAAACCTGCTCCAAAACCAGCACTTCTTAAAGCCATTGCAACCGCTAAACCTTCAGGGATGTCCTGCAAAGCAATTGCGGTAGCTAAAGGAAGCCCTGCACTTAATTCACCTGGGCTGAATGCAACGCCGACTGCCATACCTTCCGGTAAGTTATGTAATGCAATCGCAAAAACGAATAGCCAAACCCTATTGCAGCGTTCATGACCTGGCCCACAAGGACCCGTTTTACTGTGTTCGTGCGGGGTAAACTCGTCCAACCCCAACATTAACAAAACACCTAACATCATACCTGCGACAACAATTGCAGCCCCCGTACCTGCATGGTTTGTTAGCGCTTCGCCAGCCTCTAACCCTGGCAAGAGTAATGAAAAAGCAGCAGCAGCTAACATCATTCCTGCTGCAAGCCCTAACATAATGTCTTCTATTTTTCGTGGAATGTTTTTTAAAAACAGGGCGGGTAAAGCGCCTACTGTGGTCGCAACAAAACCAGCAGTGCCACCTAATAAGGCATAATTTAATGCTTGTTGGATTAATTTATGCTGAGATATATTTAAACAGCTCATCACAAACATCGCCACAACAATAAGCAGAGCGAGCAATAAACCAGCCGCTGCAAATGGCTTTTGTTTAGCATGGAGCTTGATTTCTTGACTTAGCGAGAGTGTTTCAGATTGGCTCATCAATCATACCTCAGTTACTTGTAATTGATAATTATTATCATCTAAGTGTTTCTCAAACACAAGTTAAAGTATGAGAGAGTCTGATAAATAGATCAAAAAAATGACCAATATCCCGTTTAAATGTTTAACGAAGATATTGGTCGTTTCGGTTAAAGTTTTTGCAGGGCCGCTTTTAATGTTTGTAAAAACAGCTCGGATGATTTGAGTTGTTCGTTAAATACCCCTGAGTTTTGCACAAAGTGGGCAACATTTTCGGTTGACCAAGTTTCATACTGACTCACTAAATCAATTAATAAGTCAGCTTTAGGATCTACTAGCTCTTCTGCATGTACTTGTTTATATTTAATTACTTTGAGCCAAGCTGCAATTGCTGTGCTGATTTTATCAATAGGACGATCTGCTGTTAAGTTATCCGTTAGCGTTTGTAATAGGCGAATCGGCAATTTTTGCGAACCGTCCCACGCAATTTGACTTAATAAGTGCACAATATTCGGATTTTCAAAGCGCTTAATAATGTCGTTAGCATACTCAGATAAATCTAATTCAGTAATTTCGGGCATGGATGGAATAATTTCTTCCGTTAGCATGGCTAGGCAATGTGCTTTTAATGCCTTGTCACTGATCGCTTGATAAACACTTTCATGGCCTTTTAATAAACCCATATAGGCGAGGGTAGAGTGGGTCCCATTTAAGATCCGTAATTTTGCCTGTTCGAACTGATCGATATGGGGGGTGAATATAACACCCACTTTATCCCATGCAGGTTTGGGTTCTGGTAGAGTGTCATCTATGATCCACTGGGTAAAAGCTTCCCGTTGAATTGGCCAAGCATCGTCAAGACCAAATTCGGTTTTAACATACTCGCGGGTACTATCTTCGGTTTTTGGCGTGATACTGTCTACCATGCTACAAGGGAAAATCACATTCTGTTCGATCCATGTCGCCAAGTCAGGATCATTTTGTTTAGCTAACTGAATAACCGCACCTTTAAGTTTAACGCCATTATCCGGTAAATTGTCACAACTTAAAACGTTAAACGCAGGCGTATTTTGGCTTTTACGTAAGTTTAGACCAGCCACAATTAAACCAGGTGCTGAGAGCGGCTGGCGCGGATTTTTAATATCGTGAACGATATCAGGGTGGGTCAGATCTAGCTCACCTTGACCATTTAAACAATAGCCTTTTTCTGTGACGGTTAAACTTACGATTTTAGTGTCTGCGCTTTTTAATTGATCCAGTATTTCATCTAGTTGATCACCCAGTACTAAGACTTTTTTGATCGAGCCTATTACTTGAAAGTCAGAGTCTATGTCGTTTACCACTAAACCATACAGGCCATCCTGAGGGGTTAACTCATCTCGCGCTGTAGCACTACGCATAGAAACAGCGCAAATGCCCCAGTCGCCACCATATTCGTTCATGGCATCATGGGTAAATACTGCTTGGTGAGCGCGGTGAAAAGCGCCGGGACCTAAGTGAACTATGCCTATTTTGGTCGCTTCTCTGTCATAGCTTGGAAATTTTAATGTGCTGCCTTGCGCTTTAAGCGTCTGTAATGTTTTATTATTTAGTTTCATTTAGCTGACCTTGTAAAAACTTGCTGCGTTTTGTCCAAATATTAAGTCGCATTGGCTGGGACAGTTTTTATTGACGTACTCTTCGATAATTTTAAATATTTTTTGATAGTTACCTGCAACCAAACACACCGGCCAATCTGAACCATACATGATACGTTCAGGGCCAAAGGCTGAAAAAATAACATCTAAATAGGCTTCAAAGTCGTCTGCTTGCCAGTTTTGCCAGTCTGCTTCTGTCACCATACCAGATACTTTACACATGACATGGGAATGCTGAGCTAAAGTGCGAATACCGTTTTCCCAGTTTTTAAAACTCTGTCCATTTTTAATGTCGGGTTTAGCGATATGATCTAATACTATCGGCAGCTCAGGTACTTGGTTAACCAGTTCGATAGATTGAGGTAATTGGTGATGAAAGACTAATAAATCGTAGACAAAACGAGTGTTAGATAACTGTTTTAGACCTTTTACAAAAGAAGGGTTTAACATAAAGAGCGGCTCAGGCTCGTCTTGTAGTACATGGCGGAAGCCTTTAAGTTGCTCTACATCTTGCCATTGGTTTAGCTGATCCGATATATTGTCGGCCTTCAGATCAATCCAACCGACAACCCCTTTAATTAATGAATTTTTTTTGGCTAATTCTAATAACCATTCGGTTTCTTGCAGAGTTTGTCTAGCCTGCACTACGATGCTACCATCAAGTTTACATTGTTCCAGCTCGACGGCTAAATGTTCGGGCAGAAAGTCTCTTTTTAATCCTTTCATTGACTCATCTATCCACCCATAATCCTGCTCTGAGTAGATCCAAAAATGCTGGTGAGCATCGATACGCATACTATCTCCTAACTATCAAATTCAATTAACCCCTTGAGCATACCGGATTCCGGTTTCACCCAGTCGGGAAATACTTCCACTAATTTATCAAATGACGTTCTATGTGTGATCATAGCATTGCTCTTGACCACGCCTCTAGTCATGCAGTCTACCACATGCTCAAAATCTTCTTTGGTGGCATTACGGCTTCCCATTAAAGTGGTTTCACGTTTATGAAACTCTGGGTCGTTAAAGCTAATTTCACCTTTAACTAAACTGACAAATACAATTCGGCCACCATGTGCAAGATTAGTAAATGCTGATTGCATTGCATGGACTGAACCTGAGCAGTCAAATATTACTTCGGCAAAATTGTTGTCTGTTAGTTTAGCAAGCTCATCACGCATTTGTGGCCCTGCTTTAATAGTACCAAAAGTATTAAACTCTTTTTGACAAAAGGCCAGTCGATCTTCATTTAAATCAGATACGATGACATCAGCTCCTTTTTCCTGCGCAAATTGGATGACGCCCATACCAATAGGGCCTGACCCCATTACTAACACCTTTTCGCCCTTTTTAATGTCAGCTCTGCGTACTGCGTGAGCACCTATTGCCAGGCATTCAATTAAAGCCATTTGCTCAAAAGCTAAGTTGTCAGCAGCCACTACAGCAGATTCCGGCACGTTCAGGTATTCACACATACCCCCATCTGCATGAACACCTATTACTTGAATATTTTGACAAGCATTGGTTTTGCCTTGTTTACATGCAATGCACTGACCGCACGAAAGATACGGGATCACATAAACGTTCTGGCCAACCGATAAACCACAATTTTCACCGGTTTCAATAATAGTACCAGCTAATTCGTGACCTAATACTCGAGGGTATTCGAAATAAGGTTGGTTACCCGCATAAGCATGGATATCTGTGCCGCACACACCGACAGCTCTTATTTTAACCACAACTTCACCAGCAGCGGCTTTGGGAATGGGCTTTTCCTGAGCTTCCATTTGCCCAGGTTTGACACAAACGATAGATTTCATAGCGTATCTCCACCTACTATTTAGATTAAATCTAAATTCTATTTTTTACACATAAGTTAATTTTACATTATAATCCATAAATGAAAAGCTGTATTTATATTTAATTTGTAAGTTTGCTGTTACGTTTGAAGGCAAAGTGCGTATTCGCAGCTAACATAGTTCTTCGATACGCCGGCTATATTTAATAGTTGAATTTTTGGTTATAAAATTTTTTTGTAACATTATATTTAATGTAAACTTAATATTGAATATTGTTTACTTTTTGATTGCGGTTATAATAATTTAATCAACTTGATTTGCAAATTGTTTTGATATGAATTATTTGATTTGCATTTAAATGTTTAAGGAACCCAATATGATTTTAAAGTATGCGCTTACTGCGTTGTCAATATTGTGCTTATCTGCTTGTAGTCAAAAGAATGCGAGCGAGCAGCCAATTGTTGCTGAAAAAAAACCTCAAGTGGTCGAACAGCAAAAACAAATGAATATTCTTTATATAATGACAGACGATCATGCAGCGCAAGCAGTAGGGAAGTATGGCAGTCGTTTAGCTAAATTAAATCCGACACCCACATTAGATAAGCTCGCCGACGAAGGCATGTATTTTAAAAACGTGTTTGTGACTAACTCTATTTGCACACCGAGTCGAGCAACTATTTTAACCGGTCAATATAGCCAAACGAACGGCGTGTTGGATTTAGTTGGATCTTTGTCAACCGAGCAGCAAACTTTACCTAGACTCATGTCTGATGCCGGATATGAAACTGCCGTAATAGGAAAGTGGCATTTGAAAAAAGAGCCGGGCGCCTTTGATTATTACCAAGTACTAAAAATGCAAGGGACTTATTTTGATCCCTTGTTTCGCGTGCAAGGTGACAAACCTTGGCCTAAAAATACTAAAACCTATAAAGGTCACTCCAGCGATATTATTACTGATTTATCTATAGAATGGTTAAAAAAACGAAAAAAAGAGGGTAAACCTTTCTTTTTGATGCACCAGTTTAAAGCGCCACATGACTATTTTGAATATGCACCCAGATACGAAGATTATTTAGCCGATGTAGAAATTCCAGAGCCCGTCGATCTATACAAACAATTGGATAGCCAAGGCTCGATTGCGACTAAAGGTGTGAATAACGAACTGGTGAACGATTTAGGGACCTCTATTTCTCAGCGACACAACAGACGAAGTCTGGGGCGAGATCTCGGCATAGATCCATCTTTGCCGCATGACGAGTTCACTCATCAAGCGTATCAAAAGTTTTTAAAAGCTTATTTACGGTGTGTTAAAGGCGTTGACGATAATATTGCGCGCTTAATTCAGACTTTAAAAGACATAGGCGAGTACGAAAATACCATTATTATTTATACCTCAGATCAGGGCATGATGTTAGGTGAACATGATTTACAAGACAAACGCTGGTTTTATGAAGAGTCGATTCATATGCCGTTTATTGTGCACGATCCTAGAGTTAAAAATGGTCCTAAAAGCAGTGATTTGTTAATTAATAATACTGATTTTGCCCCGTTTATTTTAGATTTAGCTGGCCAAAGTGTCCCAGACGACATGCATGGTCGTAGTTTTAAAGCCGCTTTATACGGTGAACAAATTGATGACTGGCGTTGGGCATCTTATTATCGTTATTGGACACATAGACAATATCATGATGTACCGGCTCACTTTGGTTTAAGAACTAAAGACTACAAGCTTATTTTCTTTTATGGTAAAGGTTTTAAAACTGGTCATACACCATTTTTCTATGACAGAAAGTGGGTCGAAAAAACAGGTAAACTTAACAATGAGATAGCCACGCCGGTTGCTTGGGAACTTTATGATTTGCGCAAAGATCCTCAAGAGTTAAATAATGTATATGGTGATCCGGCTTATGCAGAGATCACGGCAAAACTTAAAGCCGAGCTTAAACGCCAGCGTAATCTATACAATGAAACCGATGAAAATTATCCTCACCTAGATAAAATCATTCAAGCGCATTGGAATGACTAACCAGTAGGCCTAAAATAAACCCGTGTATCACACGGGTTTAAACTGGTAAAAAATAGTCAATAATCTGAGCGCGTTTCGCAAGGATCTGCTTTATTTGCCGGTTATCTTTTTCTGCCGCGGGCATTTTAGCGGCGGGAAAGCAGCCATAACCGGCTAATAAACTGTGCCAAGATGCGGAAGGGTAGTAGCCAGTTAACTGCTTATTTTCTAAAAGGGCGCTGAGATCGCCACCTTCTTGCCAACATTGTAAAATCGCTTCCAGTTCATCGGATACTGGGATTTTTTGAGCATCTAGCCAATAATCACTATCTTGTCTAGAGTTGCAACGATAATGGCAGACAATATAATCCCGCACACGCTCAAATGCGGTATTTATCTTGTCATTAAATAATTGGCGTGCCGAATCTTTATCAGCTGTCTGCTCATTTATTCTGATAAAACTCATGAGTGTATCTTGCACAAAATTAAGTGCAGTTGCTTCTAGTGGTTCGATAAAACCCTGTGAGAGGCCAATAGCAAGACAGTTTTTATACCAGTGTTGGCTAGAGCGGCCCACCCGCATGTTTAAGTGACGGGCGGCTGCAGATTCTCCGTTAGGGCTGTTAATCATATTTCTAAGTTCTTGCTCGGCGGCTGATGAGTCTAAGTAGCGACTGCTGTACACATAGCCATTGCCGGTTCTATTTAATAGTGGAATACGCCAAGCCCAACCCGCTGTAAGGGCGATTGAGTCGGTTTGGGGTAAATACGCTGGCTGCGGTTCTGAGGCTATTGCCACTGCGGAGTCGTTAAACAAATTATTTGCATAAGAAATAAAAGGCACATTTAATGTTTTATCAATCAGCAGGGCCGTAAAGCCTGTGCAATCGACAAAGAGATCCGCTACTAGCGTCTCTCCACTTTGAGTGTCTAGCGACGAGAGACTGCCATCTGTATTTTGATTTACCGCTGAGATGGTATCTCTTTTGTGTTCAACGCCGAGTTCGACCGCTTTTTTGGTCAGTAGTTGAGCCAATTTAGCAGCATCAAAATGATAAGCATACAAGGTTTGTGGCGCATTTTTACCATCAGGTAACACTGCGCGTTTGCGCTGCCGGCTTAATGCGGGGGTAATAAAATAATTGTCAGGATGTACATCAAGGTCAACCCCTTGGCGTTTTAGGCGTGTGTGATTTGCAAAAATCTTGCTAGGAACCTGATCAAGTTCACTTAAAAAAGGGTGAAAGTAGCTTTGATATTGATTGTGGCTAGACCAATTGTGAAATCGTATACCATTTTTAAAAGTGGCGTTACAAAATGGCATCCAGTCTTTTTCGGCTATGCCCAATTGCTCAAACAGAGTTTGAATATAAGGGGTTGAACCTTCACCGACCCCTACGGTTGCAATGTTTGGCGATTCAACTAAACAAACCTTTGCGTCGGGCCAGTTTTTTTTTAAAAGTGCGGCCGACATCCAACCTGAAGTTCCGCCACCGACAATTAGTATGTTTTTTTTCATTGTGAGGCTCTTATATTTTGCGTACAGATAAAAAAACAGCCGGTAATGCCGGCTGTTATTCGTTTGTGCTTAATTTAAGATTAGCGCTGAGGAACCGGGTACAAACGAACATTATCAAAACGATAGTGTGCATTTGGCGGAATTTCAATGTGTAAAGTCACATCTTCAGCAGCGGCCCAATCATAGTTAGGATCTGATACCAAAGCACCTTCTACATCATGGCCTAACGATATCGTATTTAAATGTAAGCGTTTTTTATCCCATTTTGTGGCGCTGGTGGGACCATCGTAAACAATTTTACGCACAGTCTCATTGCCACTTTTCAAAAACGCTTTAATACGTTTTGCGGAATTAGTGTCTTTGTCATAGCCTGGGTTTTGGTAATCAAACTCAACAACATAGCGCATGCCATTTTTAATAGCACCTTTTGGTATATCTGAATACACCAAGGTTGTCCATCCATCGGTATTTTTAACTTCTAAGCCAAATTGATTAGGTGCACTAGGGTTTGCATTGGAGCTGGCAGCCGCATTCACTTCAATGCTATCTGCTCCAGAACTCCAACCTGTGCTTAAACCATTACTAAAGCCGCTATTTTTAATCAAACTACGGTTATTCGTATCAATTTTAACGATAGAAAATTCGTCAAAATAATGATCTGCCCCGCCTAAGCAAGTTACCCCGAACGTTTTATTGCCATCAAAAAATTCATTCGCTTCTAGTGTGGTTGTACGCTCCGTCCAACTGCCTTTGGCAGCACCCGCATTTTGGGTACTTGTAATATATAAATGATCTGCACCATTATAGGTACCATTTTTATTAAAGTAACAAGTTGTAGTGCTCCAAGGGTGTTGGGTATTTAGATAATAGCTAAAATAAAAGAGATCACCTTGTTTTAAAGTACCGTCTATTGCATCGGCTTCAATTCTAAAAAATACGCTCCCTTCTTTGCTGTGCAGTGAATAATCAGACCCTGGCAACGTTATGTCCGAGCTAACAGCAAGCGAGTCAGCACCGCTTGGCGCCCATTGATAAACAATATTATTATCTAACGCCCCACTTTCAAAATCGCCGCGTGCACCTAGCATATTATTATCGCTACCAGTAATGGTCACTACATATGTGCGCTCATCAGTGGTAAATTCGCCATCAGTAATTTTATAGGTATAAGTTACCTCTTCGGTTTCGCCTTCTTTCAGATAGGTAAAGTAAGCCGGATCTATTAACAAACTACCACTGACAGGGTCTATCACACCACCAAAGGCTGAGCCGCTGGCTTGTAAGTCGACTGGCTCCATTGAATCCCCGTCTGGCTCCAGTACGCCATCCAGCAGATTTAAGAATATTGAGTTGCTACTATTGGTCGATACATTTGCGTTAAATTTTTCTTCGATAAAGACTGGCGAATTATTTCCTTCACTAGCACCAAATAGCGTATACCGCATGGTGCGATCAACTTCGTTATGACCGTCGGTAAAGGTTACGGTAATGTCAAAATCAACTCGGTCGCCGTTATCTAAATAATTAGCTAAGCGTTTAGGGTTGATCACCACATTATATGAAGACAATTGCTCAAATGTTGGGTCTTGGGTGGTGATAACATTTACAAAAGCGTTCAAGTCATCAGCCGAAAATTCAATGTCGGTGTCTATTGGTTTAACGGTTGGTGGCCCGACCACACCTATCTGCTCAATACGGTAAGTATTGTCTCTATTATATTTTTTACTTAGATCCCCGTCTTTTAGCATCATTTCCCTGTTTTTAGCGATGTCCTTGTCATAATAACCATACATAAAATCAAAGGCTTGAGCATCACTCTTTTCAGAGCCAAATGTATGTGGCATCTCGTAAGGTGTATCAGTCGGCTCATTACCATCATAAACAACCCAGGTTGGCGCACTGTCTTCACCGTTAACTGTCACCTTTAAATATCTAACCACTTCATTTTCACCATCCGTCACCAAGTAGCGAAAGTTCAATACTGCGGTTTCTGTATCACGCAATAAAGGCATAAATTCATAGGGGGCAACTCTTAACGTATTTTGAGTGAAACTAAAACCATATTCAGGATCTGTTATCCGCGGTAAATTTTGATACTCACGAATGTCTTGCACCAGGTTAAATAAGATTTGCTCACCAGCTTCAACATTAAAGTGAGCCAATATTTCATCACAGTATTCAGGGTAGTTCACCGCGGCTAATAAAGTATCTGAACAATCTGGGCCGCGCCAGAAATATTCGATATTTTTAACTTCAAGTGGTTTACCCGACTTAGAGGGTTCAACGCCTTTAAGCAGATCGATCTCAAAATATTCTTCACCAGTACTGGCGAACGAACGTTGAGACTCGGTAAAGTTATATTCCCAGCGTTCGACAGTTAAACCACTGTCGGGCAGTGTATCTGTTACAACACTACTATATTGATCTGCCAGAACGGCGGTATCCAGCACCAAGGTGCCCTTAGCAGCATTTTGACTACCGCCATCGCTGCTGCCACCACAAGCCGTCAAAGCTAAGACGACTGCGGATGCTAATGTATTATAAAAATGCTTTTTCATTGGATTTATCCTCGCCTTAAAAATTTGCTCTTAAACTTAATCGATAGGTACGGCCATTTTTGTAGCTCAGCATGGTCCGACTTTTATTAACACCACCATCCAGCGCATTGCCTTCATCAAAATCAATGCCATTGCCTTCGCTGTCAAAGTCCAGCTCATTAAAAACACTGGTATAATAGTTACGAGTTTCAGTGTCGGTTAAGTTAAGCGCCTGAAATGAAAGGCTAAACGTATTATTTATTTTATAGTTTGCAGTTAAATCTAAGCGACCTGAACCTTCACGCCATAAAGCCCCTTGTTCCTGTCCCCGGTTAATAAGCTCATCTGTTTTGCCGCGATAGGCTAATCGAATCAAGTGGCCATGTTTTTGCCAATAACCGGCAAAGTTATAAGAGTGTTCTGGTGCCCATGCAGTAGGGAATTCAGGAAGCTTTCGCCCCTCAACAATCTCACTTTCGTATTTACTGCTCTGGTAGGTATAGTTAAAGTCCATGCCTAAGCCAGACCAAATACCAGGTAAAAAGTCATAACTTTGTCGATACGCAAACTCTAAACCGGTAATTTGACCACTTTTACCGTTTCTCAACTCACTTTTATTAAATAGTGAGCAATAAAAAGTTGCCATGGCTTCACGTCCACCTGGATCTGCTGCTTGATCAGCGGCGTCTGCGGCATACCACCAGTCTTGGTTTACTGCAAATATACTGCCCATATTCGGGGCACATGCATTTGTTCTATCACCCCAAAGTTTGGATGGATCTTCTTGCCATTCTGCTAAAATATCTTCTTTGGTTTTGGTTAGATTAAGTTCTTCTAGCGTATAATTCTGCGAAAAATCCAAAAAGCGCAAATCAGCCCCATAAACCGGCGTGATCACTCGCTCTTCAAAATCTTTGAGCTCCTTATGGAAAAATGCCAGTGATAACATGCCTTCTTGGTTAAAGTACCATTCTAAAGATAAATCTAAATTGGTGGATTCTTGTGGCTCTAGTTTGGTATTGCGCAGATTAATGCTAGCTCCTCGAGTATTACCATTTGTTGGTTCACCCCAGTAACCATGGGTCATTTTAAAGCCAGGCTGCAACGAGTCTATTTGCGGATGTGACATAGTCTGCGAAGTGGCAAAACGACCAATCAGCTCATTAGTAAACGCCATGTTTAAATTCAAACTTGGTAAAATACGGCTATAACTATGGGTATCTGAAACACCAAAACTAGATAAAGATTCATCTGTTTTGCCATTTAATGGGCGTTCAATGCCGTTATCATCGATATAACTTTGGTCAAAACTATAAAAATCACGTAAATGGCGCCAGTCAGTATGTCTTGCCCAAGATGCGTGATTCGTTTTATCCAATGTAAGCGGGTCATAACAAGGATATGTTTGCTCTGCTGGAATTCTAACATCATCAGTTGGATCATCTGGGGTCCCATTAAAGTCCCAACCATATCCATCTATTCGGTTAAACCACGTTTTATCATTCGGTGAATAGGGGTCGGTATTAGCACACTCAACTTTTTCCGGCATACCATCAAGTAGTTCTGGGGTGCGTAAATGGCGGAATAAAAAGGGGTCAAATACGCGATTGAAGCTATCTTGTGGCCAATTGATGCCAGAATAGCCAGTTGCTAATACTTCAGTTTTAACATATCGAACACCAATATCACCGGTTAGGTTTTCGATAGGATTAAAGTTAAGTTTTAGATAAAACGCTTTATTGTCTAATTCAACACCACGGGTGTTTGAGTTGTCTCTTTGGTATTGAGGATCTTTATTGGCCGCAATCTCTAAAAACTTTTCAATATCAACTTGCGGGAAACCATTTGTGACTGCTGAGCTTGGTACATCTAATGATGACATAAAATTATCATAAGGAAAGGCTTCATCTTTTAGATAGTTTTCTGATGGTACAGCCGATAAGGTTTCACCGGGTGTGATGATCCGCGTCCCTGTGATATTACCAAAAGCATCATAAATATTGACGGGTACACCATTACTTGAGTTTAACAGGCGTCCGGACTGATGATCTACGTACTTTTCTCGTTTATTGAACCTTGCACCGGCTTCTATTTTAGTTAGGCCGAAAAAGTCAACATCCCAATCTAAATCGATGAAACCGCCTTTCATTTCATCTTCAACCTCACGTTCAGTTACTGTGAAACCATTGTATCGGTTCGCTGAAGTATCTAAGGGGTTAAAGCCCGTTGTTCTTTCGTTATCCCAGAGGTTTAATCTATCTTCGTGAGACATGACTGAAGTGCCAGTAACCATTAAACAAGTACCAGTGCTACAATCATAACCGACGGGTTGAATGCCAGTATGTGGAGTCCCGTATTGATCTGCGGCTAATAGGGCTTGTGAGCTAACACCACTTAACATACTAAAGTAAAAACGACGGCGGTTTGGGTCTTGTTTGGTTTTAGAATAATCTAATCCTGCATTAACTTTAATGTCGTCATTTATAAATTGTTCAAGCTCTAAATTAACGATCGTATTAGAAATATCATCGCCACCTGCGTTGGTGGAATAACCGCCATCGCCGAAGCGGTTGACTGATTTAACCAGGGTTCGGGTTTCTGTGTCCATGGTCCACCAATCCTGCTGTGGATCTGAATAAGTTGGAATGACATCGTTCCCGTTTAACTTTAATTCGTGTAGTTCACCTTCGAAGAAGTTTTCATTTAAAGTGATTTTAGGACGAACATTGACGCCCTGTGAGTTGTTCGTTAATTCTTGTTCACTGGCCGTAACATTGAATAAAATATTGGTATTCACAGTTGGAGCGTATTGCAAGGTGAGTGTTCCGCTGACTCTATCACTTTCGTTTTGATACAAATCATAGTTAACAGTATTTGGCGCTAACGCTTTAGTATCGGCAACTACACCACCATCTGTGGTTCCAGCAATTTTTACATCCACAACTTCGTAATCATTGATACGTATTTGGTCGCGTCTATTTGAACTCGTTTCTTTACTTAAAGTAGCAAATACCCCAAATGTATCATCAAATAACTTACGCGACAGGGAAGCTGATACTTTATAGTCGTTGTTTTCACCAAAGTCATCACGGCGATATTGAACTTCAGCCACTGTTGTTTCGCGGCGGCTTAACGGGCGCGAAGTTTTCAGTGCAACAGTTGCACCCAATGAGCCTTCAATATGGTCTGCGCTTGGGGACTTATAGACAGAAATCTGAGAGAGGATGTCTGATGAAAAAGCACTTAAATCAACCGCTTGACTGTCGCTCGCACTGGTTAATGTTACCCCGTTAAGTGTGATCACATTTTGGTTAGGATTGGCACCACGAACCGTAATCAGGGTACCTTCCCCGTCGCGCTCTTGCACTGAAACCCCAGTAACACGGGATAGCGCATCAGCAATGTTTTGGTCTGTTGATTTACCTATATCTTCAGCAAAAATGGTATCTGAGATATTTCCGCTATTGCGCTTTTCACTGATTGATTTAAGTATACTGCCTCTAAAACCTTGTACTTCAATGACTTCCGTTTCTTCTTCTGCTTTTTTATTTTTATCGTCAGCCTTATCTTCGGCTGCAAAAGCATATTGGTTTGCCGCTAATACTGACGCTATTGTCAGTACAATGGGCTTTGTTTTAAATGAGTTAGGCATTGAGTATCCTCCGGGTTATCTAAATTCCAGCAATCAAGATGCAGCTGGATAGATTGAGAGTTGTTAATTGTGTTATAAAAATTTAACTGTGTGTTTTCTTTTTGTATTTATATTTTATATATAGTTTATTGTCAACAATATGTTTTAAACGTTTTTGTTTTGTTTGCTTTCTGTTTCTAATGATTTTTTAATTAAGTCAAGCTTAATTCTATGATAATCATTACTTTAATATAGAAGTTTTAAATTAATTAGGATGATAATAAGGTTTTATTCATAACGAGTTTAAATCATGTGTAAATTTAATATTTTGAGTATTATTTGGTGCTTTATGTGTAACCTTTGATTTATTGTGTGATATATAAAAACTGATTAAAATCATATATATATGTTTTTTATTTTGTTTTTATAAGTGGTTGGATTCTAATATTACTCATTGACGTTAATTTATATAAAATTTGCACAAATTAAACTTGAAATAATTAATTGTTAACAATAGTATTGTAAATAACATGTATTTTTTTGTGGCATGTGGCGCCCTCAAATTGGGTAGTTTTTTACAAGGTTTTAATCGGAGAGATTAAATGTTAACAACATCAAAGCACAGCTTAAGTTTGATATCGCTCGCGGTGTTATCCAGCTTAAGTATTCATACACAGGCAGCAGAAGCAGAAAAAAACAATAAAAAAAGTGATGCTGAAGTCATCGAAGTGACCGGTTACCGCGCTTCGGTTTTAAAATCAATTAATGATAAAAAGAACCAACGGACTATTGTTGATTCAATTTTTGCTGAAGATATAGGGAAAAACACAGACCAAAACATTGCGGATGCATTATCTCGTGTCACGGGTGTTTCAATTCAAACCGAAGACGGTGAAGGTACGACGATTTCTGTGCGAGGTACCGAGTCTAGCTTTAATAATATTTCGTTAAATGGGGTCCAATTAACCAGTTCGGATGGTTCATCTGCGGTTGATTTAAGCGCGTTTTCATCGGATATATTATCGTCTATTCAAGTTTATAAAACATCCAGTGCAGATCATGACGAGGGTGCGTTAGGGGCCAATGTTGTATTAAAAACGCCGAGCCCTCTGAATTTTAAAAATGATCGCCGCAGTGTTGAGCTGCAATATCGCTATAATGAGTTTTCAGATAAAGACAATCGTAAACTCTCTTTATCTATGTCACATAAGTTTAGCGATAACTTTGCGGTTATGGTTACAGCCTCAGATGAAACTCAAGATATTCGACGTGATCAGTTAGACCTTAGACCAGAAGAAATTACCGCTGAAGCTGGCCGTTATTCAACAAGTGATGGTTCAGAAAATACCACAGATGTGACCGGTATCTCGTACAATACAGTTAAATACCAAATGAATAATAACCGTCGTGACAGAAAATCGTTAAATACGGTCTTCCAATATGTCCCTGGCCAAGATACTGATATAAAAATAAATATCAGTGCATTTGAGCAAACGGTTACTAACAATAACCAAGAGATAGAAATGGCTCCGCTGCATGCAAATAGTTACTTCAGTGGTGGCGACAACTATTATGATCCAACACCAGCGGATCATTTAAATAGTGATAGAGTTTTAGATCCGCAGGAAGACTGGTGGACTTACAACCCTAATAACCTGCAATTTGAGAAATTTTTAAACCGTCAGGCTTTTGGTCGTTTAAACGAAGCCAACAAGAATACTGAAAATTCCAATATGGTTGGAACGCTAACCGTCAATCATTATATCTCGGACACTTTAAAAGCTGAATTTACGGCAGGTTATTCTAAAACTGAGTTAGAGATGTTGCCAGGTTCAGGTGGCGTATTGTCTATTTCGAATCGGTTATTAAACAATAATGACAAATGGATGATACCATCTGACCAGATCATACCAAATGGTTACGATTGTACCGATGGCGATTGCCAGATGGTCGTCACACCGCCCGAGGACACCGTGGGTTCGCAGCCTCCAGGTGTCGCAGGCAATTATACCGATGCTTATGGGCCTTTTACACCATCTGATCCATACGCCAATACCATGCAAAATATCAACGTAACTAACGTGTATACACAAGACGTTAACAAATCGGTCTATTTAGACTTTGATTGGGACGTTGATTTTGCCAATATTCACAAAATTGAATTTGGTGGTAAATGGTCTGAGCGTCGCAAAACATATGAAAGTCAATGGTTCCTAGTGAATGCAGTAGATACAACTCATTATGATACCTCTCAGGTAGACGAAGATGGCAACTATAAAGAGTTAACGCTAAGAGATGGATGGAATGAAGTTTCATTAATCCCTGTTTCAGATGTGGCGAAAGAATATCCGTTTGCACCTGACGGGTTTATGGAAGGCCTGGTCGGCAACAATCCTCAGTATAATTCGGATTTTTTAAATGGCTGGTACTTAATCGATACTCAAAGAGCCGCTGAACAGTTATATACCGAAGAAGTTGAGTTTGAAAACTTATTATGGGAGCCAGCCAATAGTAATGAAGCAACGGTTGAGCAAGAAACGCGGGCCCTATATGGCAAACTAAATTTTGAATTTATGGATGGCCGTTTAATTGGCGACGTGGGTTTACGTTATGTTGAAACCGATGTTGATGTATTGGACGATCAAACGACTTTAACTTATCACGGTAGTCCAAACATTTGGACCTGGCACGAATTAAACAACGCAGGTCTATTCAACCCGAATTCGCCGAGTGTTTGTAGTAATTTCTCTGCTACGCCAGGTGAAAATGACACTCGTCAAATTGTGCGAATTGATCAAGGGCCTGTTGGAGATCCTTTTGCTTGGGAAGATGCATTTAATGGTGTAAAGCAGACCGTAAATCGTTACGACAGCAATGGTAATCCAATTATTTTACCGGATAAAAAGTTTGTTGAGAATGGCGTGGTGTATACCGACTCTCTGAATTTTGTCGAAGATGAAAATGGTGAGTTAGTGAGTGTCACCTATAAAGCCGGTGACTCTGTACCAGCGCAATATTCGATCGACCCGAATAGTCCGTTAAAATGTTACGACCCCATTTTTGCAGGGTCGTCTAATGGTTGGTCGAGCGATTCTGCTCCCTCGACACGCCCAGATCAATATTCAGACTTATCAACCACAGCGGAATC
Source organism: Gayadomonas joobiniege G7 (assembly GCF_000300815.1). Classification (GTDB taxonomy): domain Bacteria; phylum Pseudomonadota; class Gammaproteobacteria; order Enterobacterales; family Alteromonadaceae; genus Catenovulum; species Catenovulum joobiniege. The sequence goes on from NZ_AMRX01000008.1 coordinate 475,729, forward strand.
TAATCGACGTATTCGTAATTATGATGCAACCTTAACCCATGACTACGCAAACTGGCTGCCAAGCTTAAACTTAAATTATATCTTTACTGATGAGTTAATCGGTCGTTTTGCTATATCTAAAACCATGGCGCGTCCAAAATTTGGAGATGTAAGAGCTGGTTTTAGATTTAATGAGTCTCAACATAGTGACCAGAATAATATTAATAATGCAAGCGACCCAGAGCTCATGCCTCTAGAGTCAACAAACCTGGACTTATCGATAGAATGGTATTTTGATAAATACAGTCAGGTTTCTTTGGCTTATTACACGAAAGATATTAAAAATTATGTTGATGACATAGTGACCGAAGTTTATGTCGCTGATATTCGACGAGATATGGACATAGAGCGTCTTCCTTTAGCTGAATTTCTGATAAATCAACCAGATGAAATTAATCTGGCTCAGGATGAAATATTACGCCCAGGAACCAGTTTAAATGACTACGACAGCGGCAAATATGCTGGTGATAACCGCATGTGTCATCCAGATAGGATCACGAACTTAACTTGGGATAATCTTGCTGAGTGGCAAAATCGTTGTGCGACAGTCAACTTAAACTATAAAACGAACGGTGTAGAAGCTACTGTAGAAGGTATTGAGTTTAGCTATCGTCAAACTTACGACTTTTTACCAGGCGCTTGGTCAGGCCTGGGTTCAAATATTAACTACACCTATGCTGAGTCTGAGTCAGAGCCGGGCAAAATTGAGTTGTTGGGTGATGCTGAGTTAAGATCAACGCCGCAGGCGAATACACCAAAGCATACGTTAAATACCTCACTTTATTGGCAAAAATTTGGACATTCAATTCGGCTGACGCATAGATATAACTCGATTCGTTATATTGGTCGAGCTTTTAACAACTACCGTCAATGGGAAGATGATAAAGAGTCATTAGATCTAGCTATCAACTATAAAGTAAATAAAAACCTTACCTTTAGATTTGATGCGCTGAATCTAACCGATGCGACTGTTCGCCGCTTTTTAACATCAGAAAGCGCCATAGTGACTCATATGAATGAAGCTGGAGACATGGTTACCGAAGCGTATTATGCAGGTAATCCAATGGAAGATAGCTCAGTGGACACAAGTTTGACTCGTTTTGAATATAGAACGGGCAGACATTATCGCGCCACTTTGAGATTTAACTTTTAATCCCAGTGCTAAATCAATTTAGCAGGTTGTAAAAGCAACCTGCTTAACGAGGTATATACCATGAAAATTAAATTATTATCCAGTGTTGTATTAACAACACTATTGGCAGCCTGTGGTGGCAGTGATGACGATAATACGATTGCCCAAAAAGCAGTAATACCTGCCGACGAAAATGGCGATACTACTTTATATTTATCTTATATTGAAGAAGATCCGAAAGCTTTAGTTAATTTATTGGATGGAGTGGAGACGCATGGGCGGCAAGCATTCGTCGTCAATCCTCGCTGTCAGGTTGATCCGGAAACTGGCGAGCCTGTGATGGATCCAAATAACCCGGAAAAGGAACTTTTGATCCCCGAGCAAGGTGTGATCATGCGGGCAAATATAATGGAAATCGATCCCTCTAAGTGGAACAACCAAGTTAAGTACACAGTCGATGGGCCAGAAGAAATTGTTTATAACTGTTATTATTCAATTGATAATTTTGCTCGTGAAGAAGTTCAAGTTGAAGTAGAAGGCGAAGACGGCGAAATGGAAACTGTCACTGAAATTCAACCTGTTATGGCGGAGCGGCGTATTCAACTGACCATTAGGGCGAAAGAGCACTTAGCTGAAACGCTTGAGGTATCACACGACGCAGATATTGAAGTACCCTTAAACCACTCTGGTTTTAACTTTGCTGTTTTTGAAGTATTGCCAGAAAACGCTTCAATCAAGACGGTTGAGTATAGTTCGAATAATTCTGATGTGCTTGAAATAGATAGTGAAACCGGCGCTGTCACCATAAATGGCTTAGGAACCGCCGAGGTCACTATTCAGACTGAGTCGCCTAATAATCCAGTGACGGTTACTCGCACTGTTCATGTTGTTGAAGATACAAGTAAGCCAATAGGCGCAGCTTTTTATAATGAGCAAGGTGAAGTGCTAACAAAACTAGATCTTGAAGAAAAAACGAGTATAAAAATAAACGCTAAAGCGCTATTTATGGACGGCGTCGATCCGGCAAACTCAAATACCAAGATAACTTTCAGATCATTAAATGAAGAAATGGCGACGGTTGACGAAGAAGGGAATATTACCGCTGGCGTTAAATTAGGACAAGTCAGGATTGCTGCTATCACTGAAGAACAAGGATTTTTTGGTTTTATAACTCTGAACGTCACCGGTGATCCGAGTTTATTTAAGTTGAATAATTCAGATTTTGAATCTGGTGTTTTTGGTGAAGTTGGCACTTGGCAGGAATTCGGCGCAATAACTTGGGCTGGTCCAATTTCTTATATGGAAGGTACTTATATAAACAGTGATTCACCAATCGATGGAAATTATGATGCTTACACAAAAACCCCAGAAGAGGGCGTTTTAAAGTGGCAAGCCGGTGGCTTTGAGTTGAAGTTTATCGATCCGGAAGAAGGAGAGGAGATAGATCCAAGTAACCCGCTGAATCCACCTATCTTAAAATCTGGGGTATATACGCTAAGCTTGGACACCAAGTTTACCACGAATCGAGCTAATAATAACTTCTACATCCAGCTATGGCATATGGGACAGTTTTCAAAAACGGCACCAGAGTCGCTGTCTGACCCCTATTATAATCAAGTTGAAACCACTAAAGTCACTAAATGGGGGCTTCTAAAGAATAATACTCAGTCGATTTCGGTTGATTTGGAATTTGACTTGGAAGCGCCTCATAAGCTATATAAAATCGCACTTTCAGCGAATCATGGCGAGACTGGCAATATATTTACTTGGTATGTTGACAACATACGTCTAGTTTATAAAGGGCCTTTACCTAAACCCTAAGCCACTGCGAAACAATGAAATTGCTTAGTAACTATAATTAGCTTTTATCGCTACTGGCTTTACCCCAAAACCCTTGCCCTATGGCAAGGGTTTTTGCATTTTAACGTGTTAGTTTAGGTTAAAATAATCTTTTGTTTTTTATGTATACTTTTTAATAAAAAGGTTTCAATTAACTCTTTCATGCATTATAAACAATCAACAATATTGTTAACAGGGTCTACCTGAACGGAGAAGCATGTGATTGCTAACAACCGAATAATTAAAAGAAACCTTGGCAAACTCGTCACGGGTTTGCTGCTCACTGCCAGTTGCCTAAGTCAGGCTGCTTCGCTTGATGATAAACTGCAAAAGTTAGCGCAAGATCCGGCTGCGCTAGCGGATGGCAAACAAACATTTGAAACCGTCTGCGCGGCTTGTCACGCCAAAGACTTATCCGGTGGTGCTGGTTTTAATTTAAAAGATGAAGAATGGGTTCATGGTGATAAACCAAGCCAAATATATCAAAATGTGGTCGATGGTTTTATGGATAAAGGCATGCCGGGTTTTGGGGCTATTTATAAAGCTCCTAAACTCGAAAATGTAGTCGCTTATGTTTTGTCTAAACGGCAAGGTTTAGCTAACTTGAGTTATAAAATTTATCCGGTTGAAACCCAGCAGTCACAAAAACACTACCAATTACCGAGTGACATCAACCCCAGTAAATCAGGGCCTCTGGCCAATAATCTTATCGATTTTAACCTGCCAGAAATTAATAACTATGTGATCGAGTTTGAAGGTGACCTGTATGCCCCAACCGACCAAGCCACTAAGCTGCATGCAATGACAAGCTTTAAACATAGAACCGAGTTATTTATTGACGGCAAAATGGTAGAACCTGAAATTGATCATTGGCAAAAACGTATTTGGCCGCTTAAAAAAGGTAAACAACATATAGTGATGCGTTACTACCGCATTAATCAAGCCAAAAATCTGAATTCTCGTATCAATATTTTTGTTTTAGATAACAGAATGAAAGAAAAGCTATTTGCTATTTCAGTGCAGGGCAAACAATTTTTAAAAAATGCCACTATTCCGATAAAAGCAGAACAAACAGCCCGCATTGTGCGTAAAAAGGTCGTTGACTTACCAACATTTTCAATTTCAGTTGGGCTGCCACAGCAGGTTAATTATGCATTTAATACCCGCTCATGCAGCATAGTTGGTATGTGGACCGGCGATTTTATTAACGTTGGCCCTAATGTTGAAGGTCGAGCACGTGACGGTTCCCTTATTTTGGGCGAGTGGGCCTTTAAACATCCACAAGAAGTTGCCGCAATAGAAGAGATGAGTTGTCATTTTGAGCAATACCGGCTGAGCAAAAGCGAACCTGAATTTATTTACCATTATGGCGACAATAAAATTAAGTTGACCGCTCAAGGGCAAAGTAGCCACCAACTGATTTTAAATTACCAGTTACTCAGTGGTGATATAAGTAGTATGCGTCACTGGCAATTACCGCAAGGTGATGATATTGATGTTGACGTAGCCGGAGGACGCATCGAGCAGCAACAGCTAGTACTGGAAAAATCGACTCGGCAATGGCAAATAACAATTACTAAAAAAGGCAAAGAATAATGAAAATTAAATTATCCACCTTAGCCGCCAGTTTAACGCTTGTTAATTTATTTTATGCAATGCCTGCAAAAGCGGCAAAAACTACATACATTCCTGACGGTTATAGTATTAAAACCATATCAACGCCAAAAGACGTGCGTTTTCATGTAACCGGCATGGACTCAAACAATAAAGGTGAACTTTTTGTTGCCACCCGTTTTGGCGACGTGTGGCGGTATAAAAAGAACAACTGGCTCAAAGTTGCGGAAGGCCTGCACGAACCAACGGGATTAATGTGCGACCAAGACGGCAGTATAATTGTTGCGCATAAGCCCGAATTAACTCGTTTAGTAGATGAGGATGGCGATGGTGTTAGCGATCGATATATCAATATGGCCAGCGGTTGGGACTTTCACGATAACTATCACGAATTTAATTTTGCACCAGTCAAAGACAAACAAGGCAACTATTATGGCACCTTAAACTTGGGTCATGGTGTGCCTGATTCTTTGAGTATTGGCGCTATGGATACCGCTGGCGGTTACCGTGGCTGGGCCTATCAAGTTAACCAGCAGGGCGAGTTTGTACCTTATGCATACGGTTTGCGCTCTCCGGCAGGTATTGGCATAAGCCCAAATAATCAAGTGTTTTTTACTGATAACCAAGGCGACTGGGTAGAAACTTCCAAACTGCATTTACTCAAAAAAGATGCTTTTTATGGACATCCTGTGAGTTTGCGTGACCATCCAGATTGGACAGTTGAAAAAATATTAGAGCAAAAAGATAACTTTAATTTATTTGATCAAATGCGTGAGTATCCGGTGGTGTGGTTTCCGCATGCCGAAGTTGCAAACTCGCCCGGTAATCCTGAATGGAATGTGACTAAAGGCAAGTTTGGCCCGTTTGAAGGCCAGATTTTTATTGGTGATCAAACGCAATCGAACATTTTTAGGGTAATTTTGGATGAAGTTAATGGCATTTACCAAGGTGCTGTGATTAATTTTATTGATGGTTTTCAAAGTGGCAACATTCGCACCGAATTTGATAATAAAGGCCAACTTTGGGTCGGCCAAACGGCTCGTGGCTGGTATTCAAAAGGCGGTAAACCTTTTGGTTTACAAAAAGTCGTTTGGGACGGCACCAATCCATTCGAAATTTTATCCGTTAAAATGATTGATGGGGGTTTTAAAGTAACTTTAACCGAGGCTATGACTAAAGCCTCAGCGCAAAAGCTAAAGGTTGAGATAACCGAGTGGGGTTATAAATATAGCAACCGCTATGGTTCGCCAAAAGAGGATGAAAAAAGCCTTCCAATAAAGTCACTTAATGTCGCAGAGGATGGCAAAAGTTTAATCTTTACAACCGACCTCACAGAGCGCAAAGTGATTAAGTTTAAACTCAGCGGACTAAAAGATGCTAAAGGCCGCAGTCCTAGTGTGCCTATTGTTTATTACACTGTCAATCAAGTTAAGTAACAGATAGTGCCTCTGTTTTGCCTCAAATCAGCAGATAGATTTGGGGCAAAACTTTATTTTACAGACTTAGTTCAAAGACTTTGCTTGTGCCCAAAAATCTGAGGTAATTTGGCTAATAACGTTGGATTCAGCATTTAACAAAATGGCAAAACCCAGATCAAAATCGGGCGAATAGCCAACAGCAGCTCGGTAGCCACGTACCCAACCCGAATGAAAATAAACTGGAAAGCCATCAAACTGATAAATTCGCCAGCCGTAACCATAATAAGCATCGTTTAAATGATTTCGCCAATATCGCTTTTTTAGCTCGCGTGTGGTATGTATTCTTGGAGTGGTGAGTTCGGTTAATAGATCTTTAGAAAGCACCTGAGGTTTGTAACCCAAGTTAGCAATTAACCATTGCGCTAAATCGCTAATACTTGCGTTTACTCCGGCTGCTGGTCCGACTTTATAGAAGTCAGGGTCAACTGATACCTGAGTCCAGATATAGCGTCCCTGTTTTTTATTGATTAACACATGGGGTTTCGCAAAGTTATTGCTCTGAATAAAGGGCCTAAGGCCGATAGATGCATTTTTCATCTTTAATGGATCAAAAATCCGCTCGTCAAGGAGTTGAGCAAAGGGTTTTGTTTGCACTGTTTCAATAACAGGTTCAACCAGCGAGTAAGCAACGTTTTGGTAACCATAACATTCACCGGGTGCGCATAATGGACTTAATTTATCAAACCAAGTGAGCGTACGTGCCATATCCCAATTTTCGGCCAGCAAGTTATCGTAGGCGTTTGGGATCAAACCAGTTGAGTGGCTCAACAAATGATGAATCTGAATTTTATTAGCCGCGGTTTTTTCGGCTAACCGAAATTCAGGTACGTATTTGGTAATAGGATCGTGCAAATCTAATTTATGCTCTTGCGCCAACATAGTGGTTAAAGTAGCCGAAAAGGTTTTAGAAACAGAAGCCAAACGAAAAACTGTATCTTGGTTAACTCTTTGAGTTCGTTTTTTATCTGTGTAACCAAAGGTCTCTAATGCGGCAATTTTATTGCTTTCGACAATCACATAAGCTGCGCCTGGGATGCTGTATTTGCGCAATTGTTGTTCGACATTTTTGGCAAATTGAGCATTAAACGACTCAATCGAAGCGGCTTGGCTGGCAGCGGTTAAAAAAGTAAAAAATAAAACAATAGCAGAAATAGTTTGAGATAAGCTCATACAAAATGCACTAAAAATTAGAACCTGTTGAAAATTTAAAAGTGCGATATTCTACCTGTATTCACAAAGATTAGACAGAGAAGAGTTGAGATTGGGTTCACGGCTTAAAACAACAGCCTCTCTAACAATGTAAAGAGGCTGTCTTGGATGAGTTAGATTCGTTTTTTCTGAATCGGAGAGAAAGTAAAACGCGTGATATAGTTGTCACTCTCGAGCCAGCTTTTGCCCGGCGTGCGCACATATTTATGTGACAAACCCCAGCGCAAAGCTTCTGTTGGATGTTTTTCTGTGTCTAATGACTCAACTAAACCTAAAGCTGGTGGCACCTCGTTAACAACGGCCATAATTTCAAAGTTAATACCGTCTTTTGCCCATTGAATGGTTTCTTTTTCGGGACCATCATGGCCAGACACCATAGCAATGCCGCCATCGTAGTGCCAAATGGCTAACTCATGCCCACTTTGCGTAATAGGGTTATATTTTGATTTAACATATGGGCCTTCAATATTATCCGCAATAGCGACACCCCAGCGGATTTCACGGCCACCCATAGTGATCTTTTCGCCTTTACGCTCGCCTTTATAATATAAATAAAACTTATCTTTGTAGTACATTAAGGTTGGATCATGTACTTTATGGCTATCCCACTCACCTTGCGAAACCACCGCAAAACGGTCATCTTTTTCACCTTTCCATTCGCCGGTTTCACTGCTTGGACTTAAAATAGGTTTGGCTAACTTTGTCCAAGGACCATGTGGGTTATCTGCAACCGCCATGCCTATTTGGTTATAAGTACGTAGCAAGTAGGGCGCTTTAACGGTCTGATACACTAAATAGTATTTACCATCATGCGCCATCACTTCTGGAGTAAAAACCGATCTGTCATCGTAACTGCCAGTAGGACCTAAACCAACGGCTAAACCTTCTTCTTTCCAGTGATAACCATCGGCCGAACTGGCATACCAGACTTCTGATTTGTCCCACGGAAACACTTTTTTATCTGGATCGCCGGTTTCAAAACCATGGCCAGGGCCTATGCTTTTGGTATACCAGGTATAATAGCGGCCATCAATTTTTAAAACTTTTGACGGGTCGCGGCGAATAACCCCTTTTTCGTAAGCAAAATCACCCGTTAAGTTTTCTACACTAAAGCGGCCAAACCACTCTGCATTTTTATAATATCCACGCTCTAACGCGCGTTTAGAAGCCGCACTAAGATAATTAACATCTTTAATGCCAAGATAATCTAAAGTGTCTTGTGAATATTCGCTATAGTCAGTTGCTTGTTTAGTGCCGCATGCACTGGCTAAAGCAGCCAGTGCCACACAGCTCAATAGGTGTTTGAGTGATTTCATATTGTCTATCTGTTGTCTGTTTACAATAACCAATATTTAATCAATTTTTGACAATATTTAAAAGAGTTAATTTAAATTTAATTTTTCGGTGGTTTTTAATTCTGGACGGCCACCTCGGTTGCCCGATCCACAACAAGTCCAAATGGCGTTATCATATAAAATAGCGCCGGTCCCATGTCGCCCCTCAACCATAGGTGGTAAACTTTTCCATCTTTGGGTTTTTGTATCTAAAGCTTCTACTTCGTTGTGCGCTTTGCCAGGTTTAGCGCTTTCGCCGCCTAACACCAACAAATGTTTGTCAACGACCAAACTTGAAGTGCCGGCACGCCCGGTTGGAATGTTCTGCGCTTTTGGCAGGGTGGACCATTGTTGGGTTTTAATGTCGTAAACGTCAACAGGTAGAACAACTAATGAAAATACCTGCTTAGTAATTTGAGATGTGCGGCGGCCGCCAGCTAAGTAGATTTTATCGTCTATAATTGCTGCTTGATAATGATCTCTCGCTCGCGGGGCATCTGGCAGTTGTTGCCACTGGCCGGTTTTTAAATTGTACACATCAAGCCATTTAACCCAGCCGTCGATATGACCGTTTTGAATGCCTGCGGCTATATAAAGGTTGTCACCCTGTAAAACGACCCCAGCGCCGCCGCGCAATCTATCCTTTGGTATGGCTGGACCTATTTCCCAGTGGTCGCTGTCTGGATAATAATAAATGATATTTTCAACTGGGGTTTCGCTAGGGTAATTGCCCGTCATAGCGCCGGCTATGACAATCTTATTTTGGTAAACGACAGCTTGAAAGTGATGGATCTGGAAAGGTGGTTTTGCGCCTTTTTGCCATTGATTGGTTTTAGGATCATAGATGCTAACAGGGCGAACGCCACGACCGCCGACGGCATAAAATTTACCTTTGTACTCTAAAAAGGTCGCTTCATGACGCTGAACGGGTGTATTTTTAGTCTCTACTGTTTGCCATTGGTTGGCGATATTTAGTGTTAGAGCAGGGGGTTGCTGTTGGCAACCCGTAATAAATGTTAAAATTAAAACAGATAAAGTTAGGCTAAGTTTCATGACTCATCCTTTTATATTTAAAAATCTATTTTAACTTATACCATAATCTGTCGTCATTAAAAGGGGTATCAGCCGGTAAATTAGGGTTTTTGATTCTAAAGACAGTGCGCTCGGCTAAATTGGCTTTATCTAATACGGCTTTGATCATAGGGTTATTGTAAAAATAATCATCAAAGCTGCCGTCTTCTATCGCTTGTAATAAACCCGCTTCAATTTTATCAGCCAGTTGAATATTGTTTTTATGCACAAAAAGGTAAGCGGGCAGCGGATAAATTAATAATAGTTTATCTTCAACGGTCAAATCTAACTCAGCATAGTCAATGACTTCTGACCAAGGTTCATGTACACCGCGCGGAAAATAATCAAAGCGCTCACCTTCTAACATATAAAACAGGTTTTCGTATTTATTGGTGGTTACGACAGGCAAACCTGCATTTTGCAAAATCGCCGTATCGGACCAAGTTCGGCCTTGTCCGGCTTTTAATTGTTTTAATGCATCCAGGCTATTAATTGTGTCAAATTTAGCTTGTTGACCTTGTTTGATGATAAACACTCTGTGACCTAACAGTCCTTTATATAAAGGCACCCTGATGGCTCTAAATCTTTTTTCATATTCTTTGTTGCTGCCCAACCAAATAACATCTAACTGCTTACTTTCAAGTGCGCTTTCTAACTTGCTTTGGGTGAAGGCTGTCGCCGAAGATTGGAAGTTATAAGTGTTTTCAGTGTCATAAGAGAGTGCGAGTTTTAATAATCCTAGTTGATATTTTTCTTTTGGCACATCAGCTAAGGTGTGTTTAATGTTGATATTTTTGGCTTGAATTGAACCACTAATAAAAATTAATACGAGCAGTATTGCCGATAAATACTTCATAATTTTATCCCGCGTTCATCTATGTTTAGGTTTAGTGATGCGTTTAAATCAGCAAACCTAAACACATAATAAAAGGGGCAGTTAAAGCTGCCCCAAGTTAGTTTTTAGTATCTAGTTTTACCAGAACTGGATATATAAACCGATAGTCATAAGCACTACTAACAGACCTGCAATTTTTGCAGAGCCAGAAGAGGCTAAATCAATTTCTTTGTTTTCTGGTAATTCAATTGGCTTATCAAGTGGTTTGATAAGGGTTGCAATTGTACAGAACAGCATAACCAAGATAAAACAGATTGCCATACGGTCTAAGAAGGCGATTTCGTCTGAGAACCATAAACCAGCATCTACGATCATATCGCCAAATACCCATTTAATTGACCCGTACAAAATAACGTTTAATAAAATACCACTCCAGCCTAAGAATCTTGGTGCACGTGGAACCAACATACCAAACAAGAAGATAGCGATAATACCCGAGCTGATAAAGCCTTGGAATTCTTGAATAAAGGTGAAAATACCACCGAAGGCAGGTGATGCTAATGTTGGTGCAATAGCAGCAGAAATAATTACAAAAACAACAACGCAAGCACGACCAACTTTAGGCAGTTTGTCATCACTCATTTCTGGTTTAATCTTTTTAACCAAGTCCATAGTAGCTATGGTTGAAGCCGAGTTTAACATGCTGGCTAATGAACTTACGATAGCACCAAAGATGGCAGCAAGAATAAACCAAGAGATCCAAGGATAGGGTTTGATTAAGTTACGTAATAAGGTTGGGAAGGCAGCGTCGTAATCAAAACCACCGTTTTGTAAAGCCAACTGCTCGTAGTATAAGTTAAAGGCTAAAATACCTGGAATAACCACAACAAAAGGAATTAACAGTTTTAAGAAAGCGGCAAATACAATACCTTTTTGGCCTTCGGCTAATGATTTAGAGCCTAAAGTACGTTGAATAATGTATTGGTTTAAACCCCAGTAGAAAAAGTTAGGGATCCATAAACCGATAATTAATGCAGTCCAAGGGATCTCTGCATCATCAATTGGACGTATCATATGCAGTTTACCACCTTCTTCGGCGGTGCCCGCATTAAGTAATTGGAATCGCTCCCAACTGCCAGCACTTTGCAGTTGATCGACAGTAACATCTTTTAATGTCGCTGTTTTTACTAACGAAGCTGGATCTGCTGAGCCTAATGCTTGGAATGCTAAATAGGCAACAATACCACCACCAATAATCAGCGCAGAGCCCCAGACTAAGTCAGTCCATACACAAGCTTTAAGACCACCAACAAATACATAACCAGCAGCCAACACAGCAATTAACCAACAAGCTGCGGTTAAATTACCTAAAATAAATACGTCGGGATAATAACCTGAAATAACTTTAGCACCGGAATAAATAACCGAAGCAGTGGGTACACCCACTAAAATAAGTAGCGTAGCAACGGCCATCACAGTACGTGAAAACGAGCCATAGCGGTATTCAAGGAATTCAGGAACTGTATAAATACCCGCTTTCAAAAAGCGAGGTAAAAATACAAATGCTACAACCACTAAGGTAATGGCAGCCATCCATTCGTATGACGCTATGGCCATGCCCAACCAATCGGCGGCTTTACCAGACATACCAACAAACTGCTCAGTTGAGATGTTTGCTGCAATTAGAGAAAAACCAACCAAATACCAGGATAACCCTCGACCGGCTAGAAAGTAAGAACTACTAGATTGATGTTCTAGGTCATCTACACCTTGTTTACTTTTCCAGATACCCATGCCGATAACACCGGCCACTGCGAGTACGAAAAGTGTGATTTCAATATAATTCATATTATTTTTGCTTCACTGTTCGTTAATTAAGTTTAAAAAGTCGATTTCAGCGCCGTCTGGTTTTGTAGCTAAATGCCAGACGTAATGCGTAGAAGCTGGTAACTGAATTATTACCTCCCCCCTTCTAACGCGGTTGTAACACTGCAAATAACACAGTTTACATAACGTTAAATTTACCACGCATAGTGCAGCAATGTAAACGCTTTACCTATTTTAATTTTGCCTGTAAATCATTGTTTTTTAATATGGTTAACAATCTACAGTATCCAGTTAACTCCCTTTTAATTGTAACCTTTTGTTTTTATTATGTAACAATAGCTTTAATTTTACCTTTTGTTAACGCTTTTGCATTCGTATTCATTAAAATTTTTATTGCCTGTTTTTTTAATGACAAAACCCATGCGTACTGTAAAATATGCCGCCTTGATATTAGATAGATTAGGTTCCCCGTCCAATGAAAATAATTCATAGTGTGTCTGCACTGACAACAATTTGCACCCTTTTTGCGTCAACAGGGGTGCATAGCGAGATATTATGGAGTGATAATAGCTTTTCTTTATTGTATGGGTATGAGCATGTTGAGCCGATCGATGACTCAAGTGACCAAAGGGTGCTCACATTTGAACATGCATCCGGTCACGACTGGGGTGAGTTTTTCATGTTTTTTGATCGCACGACTTACCGTGAATTAACAAATGATAATAATGCGACCTATGGCGAAATAGCACCCGATTTAAGTTTAACTTATTTAACAGGTGAGTCTTTGTCGGCGGGGCCGCTAAAAGACGTATTTATTTCGGGTAATTATGAATATGGCGATAACTTTGATAACTACCTTTATGGGGTAGGGGCAAGCTGGTCCATCCCGGGTTTTAAATATGCTAAAAGCATGCTCTATTATGCCAATAATGAATTAACTGATGATGATATTCAGTTGACCTTAGTCTGGGGTTATCAACTACCTATCGATGGGTTAGAAGTTTCGTTTGACGGTTATATGGACTGGTCAAGTGCAGAAGCTGACCATGCGTCTGAGTTACACTTTAATCCTCAATTGTTGCTCAACCTCAGCCCGTTAGTCGGTTTGCAAAAAAACAAGCTGCAAGCGGGTATTGAGTACTCGTATTGGCGCAACAAATACGGGTTAGATTTTTTAGACAGCGAAAGTGTTGTTAGTGCTATGGTTAAATTTCATTTTTAATCTTTATAGTTTGTTCGCAGAATAATAAAAAAGGGCCATCGGCCCTTTTTTATTATTCAATGATTCAAATTAAAGTGACGTATGGTAGGAACAAAGGGCGACCGCTAAAAACCACATAAAGGTATTTACTTGCTTTATTTGGCCCGTTAAAATTTTAATCGCGACCCAAGAAACAATTCCTAGTGTGATCCCGTGTGCAATTGAAAAGGTAAACGGCATTCCGATAACAGTTAAAAAGGCCGGTACCGCTTCATCAATTTTACTCCACTCTACATCTTTAGCCCCTAACATCATCAGCGCACCTACAACAATGAGCGCAGGCGCTGTCGCAACAGCGGGCACTGCAATAAACAAAGGTGTAAAAAAGAGTGCAAATAAAAAGAAAATACCGACAACAACGGCGGTGAAACCAGTTCTACCTCCAGATTCAATACCAGCGGCTGACTCAACATAAGTGGTGACTGTGCTTGTGCCTAACAAAGCACCAGCTGACGTACCTACGGCATCTGCGGCAAACGCTTTTTCTGCGCCCGGTAATTCACCTTTTTTATCTAACAAACCTGCCGCTCGCCCTGTACCAATTAAAGTCCCTGCGGTATCAAAAATATCAACGAATAAAAAAGCAACTACGATAGTCACAAAAGCGCCGGTTAGTGCTTGGCTAAAATCAACGGCCATTAAAGTTTCGGTTGGCAAACTAGGCAGTGCCACCAGTGAGCTTGGCGCAGGTGCTAAACCGCTTATCCAAGCGATGCCGGTGAGCAGTAAAATGCTAATTAACAGGGCTGCTTTGATGCCTTTGTGCATTAAGGCTGCGGTTACAATAATGCCGGTGAGTGCCAAAATAACTTCTGGGCTACTTAAGTCACCCATTGTCACTAATGTAGCTTGGTGATCTATCGTGATGCCGGCATTTTTAAAACCGATAATAGATAAAAACAGCCCAATACCCACCATAGTGGCGATTTTAAGGTTATTAGGAATTGAGTTAATCATTTTGCTGCGAAAGCCAGACATGGCCAAGAGTAAAAATAGCACACCTTCAACAAAAACCGCGGCTAATGCCACTTCCCAACTAATGCCCATGCCTTGTACTACGCCAAAGGTAAAATAGGCGTTTAAACCCATGCCAGGTGCGAGGGCGAATGGGAATTTAGCGTATAAACCCATAATTAAACAGGCAATACTGGATGCCACTGCAGTTGCAAAAGCAATATCTTCGGCAGGCATGCCAGTAATACTAAGCAGCTGAGGGTTAATAAATAAAATATATGCCATGGTCAAAAAGGTGGTAAACCCAGCTCTAACCTCACTGGCAAAATTAGTTTGATAAGCGGCAAAATTAAAATATTTGGCGATGGTTTGCTGCAAAATAACGACCTCAAATTTGGATTTGCGTATAATTTGAGGCGATTATATTACATTTAGCGCTCATCTTGGATATAATTTGCGTTTACCTTAATTTCGGGCAAGCAAATGGTTGATAAGTATTACATTGGCGCTGAAGAGCTGTTACAGGATTCCTTCAAATTAGGACTGGAAGTTTTTAAAAGCGAGTTTAAACCAGACTATATCGTTGCGGTTTGGCGTGGTGGCACTGCGGTCGGTATTGCTTTGCAAGAAATATTACACGTTTGTGGCATAGATGCCGACCATATCGCAATACGTACGTCGTCATACAATGGCATCGACGATCGCGGCCGCACAGTGCGGGTGCATGGTTTAGATTATCTGGTTAAAAATATAAACGCGGATGATAACTTGCTGATTGTGGATGATGTGTTTGACACAGGCTTGAGCGTAAAAGCCATTTTAGACGAGTTAAAACGCAAATGCCGTCGCAATACGCCTGAAGACATCCGTATTGCAACACCTTGGTTTAAGCCTGAGAATAATAAAACGTCCCTTACACCCCATTACTTTTTGCATAAATCGAATGAGTGGTTAGTTTTTCCGCACGAGTTTGATGGTTTAACGCATGAGGAAATTGTCGAAAACAAACCGGCAATTAAACGCTTATTTGACGAGTACGGTATTTAATAAACTAGCTGCTTCGGTTGTAAATACGCTTCAAATTTATACGGATAAAAAAGGTAAAACCATCGCTTGATAAGCGATGGTTTTTATAGCTTAAAAGGTAATTTTAAAGCTGTGCGCATAATCGCTTGGAAAACTATTAGGCACTTGGATGGTTAAAACATCCTCAGTTTGTTGCCAGTTAAGGGCTTCGTCACTGCCTAACAGCTCAACCTGTTTAATGTTTTTAACCTTGTTTTTTGCCAAGCTTCTAATGTTAATCGCGCTTTCAGGTTTGGCTAAAACTATGGCGTACAAATGGCCGTTTTTGCGGGTAAAGCGAATATCTTTAGCTGTATTGTCTGGGTTTTTATGTTCACTTAAATGGCCTTCAACCACTTTAGCTGGACCTTCACCATAAGTGTGCCAAGGACGCGTCCCATAAATGGCTTCACCATTTACTTTTAACCACTGACCCATTTGTTTTAAGCGCTCGCGAACAGGCGGTAAAATACGACCATCTGCGGTGGGCGGAATGTTTAATAAGACACGGCCGTTTTTACTCACAACATCAACTAAAAAGTCGACTAAACGGTTGGTCGATTTATAATTGGGTGTATCAGTGTGGCTCCAAGAATCCCAGTCAATTGAATCATCGGTTAACCAAGGATAGGGTTTTATATCGCTCATGCGGGCGCGCTCTAAATCTAATACCGCGCTACCTTTTTTAAGGTCGTGAAACTTATAGGTGACAACCACGGCTTGATCACGCTCAGCCGCATGATTGTAATAATCCGCTAAAAACTTTAAACGGTATTTTTCATCAATAATATCCATTTTATTGTCAAAATAGACTAAATCTGGATTGTACTTATCGACGACCTCTTGAATTCTAGCCAGCCAATCCTGGTTAAAGTTTTCATCAGGCAGCGGATCGGTTTTATCATGAGCCATAACAAAAGTGCCTTTAGGTACCCAAGGCCCATATAGGTCGGCATACTGAGGATCGCCAGCGTCGGTATTTTTATCCCAAGTAGGATACCAAGCATATTTCCATTGGTGATGAAAAGTTGCAATAAATTTTAAGCCGCGCTTGCGCAGTGCAGAGGCCATTTCACCAACAACATCGGTTTTGGGGCCCATGTCTGCTGCGTTCCAACGAGTCACCTCGCTGTCCCACATGGCAAAACCGTCGGCATGTTCGCTGACCGGGCCAGCAAACTCCGCCCCTGCGTCAGCAATCAGTTGTGCCCAGTCATCGGCATTAAAATGTTCACCAGTAAACATAGGGATAAAATCTTTATAGCCGAATTTATCCAGTGGTCCATAGTTGTTTTCGTGATGTTTTCTAATAGGATGTCCTTCGCGGTACATCCAGATAGAATACCACTCAGTTTTGTGGGCGGGCACTGTGTAAGGTCCCCAATGAAAATAAATACCAAATTTGGCATCTAAAAACCAAGCGGGTGTTTGGTGTTTTTTAACCGATTCCCAGTTGGCTTCATAAGGAGTGGCTTGAATTGCACCTGAGCTCAGCAAAGCTGAGCTCAGGCAAGTTAACGCTAAAGTTTGTTTAAATAACATAGGCCTTTAAACTTTATATTTTACGTGCGCTCGGTAACCATAAATAGCAATCATTACAAAGCACAATAGTGGCAAGACAAATGAGGTTTGCACACTCGGTAAACCGGCAAATAAAGACTCACCGTCAATGAGTGAACCTTGCATTGGAGGCATAATAGCACCGCCCACAATCGCCATAACCAAACCGGCTGAGGCTAAACTTGCATCATCGCCTGTGTCTTTCAGTGCAATACCATATATGGTTGGGAACATAAGTGACATACAAGCTGAAACACCGACTAATGAATACAAGCCTGGGTAACCGCCCATAAAAATTGCACCTAGTACACAAATACTTGCACCAGTCGCTAATATCATTAATAAGCGTCCGGGTCGGATATAACTTAATAAAAAGGTACAAATAAAGCGGCCAGATAAAAATAGGATCATAGCTATCATGTTATAGCTTTGTGCTTCGGCTGCTGTTAAACCCACTGACGTCATGCCGTAGTGAATAACAAAGGTCCAACACATAATTTGTGCACCCACGTTAAATGCTTGAGCGAGCACGCCTTCAAGATAACGACCATTATTGAATAATCGTTTAAATGTATCTTTTAAAATTCGGCCATTTAACGGCGCTTGGTCTGAGTGGGTTTGAGGCAGTTTAGAGAATAAAAAAGCTAAAAAGACTAAAAATACCACCCCAGCAATGGCGATATATGGGCCTTTTACTGTTGCTAAATCGGCAGCTTGCATCGCGTGATGAGCTTCGGGTTGATTCACCGAAAAATCCTGTAAAGCTTGCACTAACTTGCCGTCAACTTCTGATGGCAGCATCTCTGCATATTCAGGATGCGCCGCTTTTTCAGCTTGACGGAACTCTTCCACCTGTAATTTATTTAAAATAAAGGTAGACGCGACCATCATACCGGTTAAAGAGCCAATTGGATTAAAAGCTTGCGCTAAATTTAAGCGTTGAGTGGCAGTGTCAGGGTGACCCATAGATAAAACGTAAGGGTTAGCCGTTGTCTCTAATAAAGCTAAACCACAGGTTAAAATCCACAGGGCCGCTAAAAAGAAATAAAACTCCATGTAGGCACTGGCCGGTAAAAATAAAAGTGCACCGCCTGCGTATAAAGCCAAACCTAATAAAATACCAGATTTGTAACTATATTTACGGATAAAAATCGCAGCCGGGATAGCCATCACCCCATAACCAAAATAAAACGCAAACTGCACCAAACTACTTTGTGCGTTTGAGATTAAAAAGATGTCTTTAAACGCCTTAACTAACGGGTTGGTGACGTCATTGGCAAAACCCCATAGCGGAAACAGAAGTCCGACTAAAATAAACGACAAATAGAACTTTTTTTCTAATATTTTGGGCTTAGTTTGCGATCCTATATCTGAATCTGCAACACTCGCCGCATCAACGCTTTTGCTGCTTTCCATTTGGTTACCTTTGTTTATATATAAATTATATCTTTTATATTAAATTAAAAACACGGATGATGTAAAGAATAGGTTATAAAAAAAATTAGTCTAAACGTTTTCCCCACTAACGTAAATAAAATGTATAAAATTGTTTTGTAAGTGTTTTGTCACATTAAACATCAACTCAGCCTATTTTAATTTGCTAGTTTGCGCGCTTAAAGGGTATGCTTATCGGCAAATTAATGAAGTGAGTTATTAATAGAACATGTTGGGAGCAGTTAACCGCATAGTTTTTTTTAGTCTTTTGGTTTGCTTAGCAGCTTGGTTGACCGCGTGTGCGCAGTCAGATTCGGTGTCGCACCAAGCAATGCAAATAAAAAGTTTGCAAGAAGATGTCGCCGAATTAAAAAAGCAGCTTGAACACACTCAAGGTGGTTTAGATAAAATTAAGCAAGCAGAACAAGATTTAACGTTAATTGTAGAAACTTTGTCGGCGAACAATGATATTCCCACCTATCAAAATAACAGCAGGGTGCAAAACGGCCTGTTAGTTAAAAGCGAAGCTAACTCAGTCTTAAAAATGGATAATGGTGAAACGAGCACCTTTGAAAGTACAAATACCAGTGGTGAACCCTTAACTCAGCAAACTTCCAATTTACAAAGTTTTGAACAAACAGCTCAGGCGAATCCTAGTGAAGACGCGAGCCATCTTGCAAAAGAATCAGAAAATACCCAAAACCAGCAAACGTATTTGCAAATAAAAGGCAAAAAAACGACACAACCTGAAACCCAAACCAGTGGCAAACGAGCCTTGTTAGAGCCAATAAAGGACTTTACTAATCAGAACCCGTTTGCCGTTCAGCTCGCTTCGTTAACTACATTAAAACAAAGTCGAGCGTTTTGGGCAGAGTTTAAAGCTAAACATAATAAAATAGCTAGCGGGCAAACACCGAGAGTGCAATCAATAAAAAAAGGCCCCGTCGCTTATTACCGAGTTAAATTAGGGCCTTATACTAAACAGGCAGCGACCTCAATTTGCCAGCAATTAAAACAGCAAAAAAACGACTGTTTAATTACTGAATTTAATGGTGAAAAATTGTTTTAATTGACAAGGTCGAAAAAAGTCGTTAAAAATTATTAAAGAAACACGCAATAACGTCGATAAAAAAATGCTGGACGCTGAAGTATTGCGCAAGGGATTGACTAACTTATAAAAACCCTTCCTCAAAACCCAGCCAACAGTAAATAATAATTTTCATTAATGGAGAAGTATATGAAAAAAATAACACTTGCACTGGCGGTGGCTGGTTTATTTTCAACAGGTTCCGTTTTAGCCGAGACAGCGACTGGAACGATCGAATTTACGGTTCAAAATGCAATTAGTGTAGAAGCCGGTGATAATTTAAATTTTGGTACCTTTCGAGCTGTACCTAGCTCTGTAGCTGCTGAACAGGCTACACTTAAAATTGGAGCTGATGGTTCGACGGAGGACGGAAAATCGAATGGTGGAGCGACTATTCAAAAGTTTGAGGATGGGTCGCCAGGTACCTTTGTTGTGACAGGTGCAGCGCCTTTTAGTAACTTGACTATTGATTTCCCAGCAGACGGTGAAATCACGGTTACCAGTGGAGTTCCAGGTTCTCCCGTTTTCGAAATTGACGCTTTCGAAGGTACCGTAATAACAGGTGCGAACCCTAATACAGCTATTGCTGATGCCGACGCTGTAACCGCAGATGCTGATGGCAATTTAACGTTTGCAGTTGGGGCAACTATAGGTACTGACAGTAACGGTAGCACTGGGAGTTATCAAAGTACGGATTATACTGGCACATATGTAGTTGAAGTAAGTTATTAATCGCATTTGAATAACCAAGCAAAATCGTGAAAGGTTTTTTGCTGACTGTCTTGTTACTACTGGTCGTTGCGACGGCCAGTAGTGCGCAAGTTGAGTTAAATCAGCCTCTTTCGTTAGGTAAAATAGTGGCAGCTCATAACCAAGACGTTAGTGAATTTATGATGCAGCCAAATGGTCAAATGATTTTAAGCGGCGATTTTTGGATTGTCGAAAGAGGTCAGCCGGCCGAATTTTTGTTAACTGGATTTAAACCTTTTGAAGACTTAACCATTCGTGTGGAAACAGATAACGGATTTGTAAATCATTTTAACGGAAATTTTGAAGCATTTAAAATTGATAGGTTTTTATATCCGCAAACAGTGCGCGTAAACGCTTATGGTGACGCAGTCATCAGGGTGGGTATTGTGATCCAGTCTAGTGGTTCAGGCACCGCATACCAAAACGGCCCTTATCGCGCAGCTTTTAATCTTTATGCTGATCCAGTAGAACAATAATGAGCCAAAACATGCTAAAAACAATCCTTATTTGCATATTCTTTAATTTATTCATGTTTAATGCAAAAGCTGAATTATTAATATCACCTACCCGTGTGGTAATGGATGAGAGACAAAGAAGTGCGTCGGTCAATTTAATTAATACTACACAAATGACCCGAACCTATCGTCTTTCGTTAGTTGATAAAGTCGCTTTACCTAATGGCGGTTATCAAAATATCGCCTCCGAGAATTCATCGCTACCAGTTGCTAGTCCGTATATACGCATTAGCCCAAGCCAGGTGACTTTAAAACCAGGGCAGCAGCAAAAGGTTCGTTTGTTATTTCGTCGGCCGGCAGACTTAACCGATGGAGAATACCGTACTCACTTAACATTTACCCCATTGCCCCGCAGCCGAGAAAATACCGACAATAATGGAGAAATGAAGATTTTTGTTGAAGCTTTGGTGAGTTTTTCGATCCCTGTACTCGCTAGGCAAGGTCGCTTAGATGTCAATGTAGAATTTGCTGATGTCAACTTAGTGCAACAAAAAGCAAAAAAAGAACTTTTAGTAAAACTGGCACGTAGTGGCAAACACAGTCCTAGAGGGAATCTTAAGATTTATGCGCAAACCAATACGGGTGAGTTGGGCAAAATTGTCGGCCAGTTGAACGGACTTAGCCTGTATCCAGAAAACGAAAGTTATGTAAAAACCATTGTTTTAAACCCGCTTGCGACAAATAGCAAAAATTTAGTTGTTCGTTACGAAGGCGTGAAAGAGTTTAATGGTCAAATATTAGCTGAACAGACTCTGTCACTTGACTGATCTTATTTTTGTATTTGAATGATGCGCTGTTTTGGCTACTGCCTGCTTGTTTGTTTAGTATTTTGTTCGCCATTAGCAATTTCTAACCAGCAAGCTGATGTAGAAATCCCAGTAGGCGAGCCGCTTATTTTAGAGGTGATTGTTGATAAACATTCGTTGGGCGAATTATTTGCAATAAAAAGCGAAACAGGGGCGTTAATTGGCTTATCCAGTTTATTTGATTTATTGTCTTTTGCAATTGAGGTTTCGTTAGCGGAACAAAAGGCTAACGGCTGGTACATATCAGCGGACTATCAGTTTGAGCTGGATCTCGCTTCCGAAAGCGTTCGGCTGAACTCGCAAACTTATGCTTTGCCACTTGATTCAGTTGTTATTGATGATGATCTTTATGTAGACAGCAAATATATAGAACAATGGTTTTTATTTAACAGTTCGCTTAATTTTTCACAGCAAACTTATCGCTTAGCGCCTCAATACCTGTTGCCTTTTCAACAAAAGTTAAAGCGGCAAAACAAATTAATACAAACTAAAGGCAAAATACAGCCTATTCAACTTCCAATGCGCGATAACGCATACCAGCGCTTATCTGTCCCTGTTTTGGATACACAATTGTCTTATTTAAATAGTGATTCTAATGACGAGCGTTATTCGCTGTCTGTTGTTGGTGGGCATGATTTATTTGCTCACTCTAGCAACTATTATGCGCTTACCGACTCTGGTGGTGGGGTACAAGAATTCAGGCTTAAACTTTCTAAACGAGATGATAAACCGTTTAAACTCGGGTTATTAGATGTGCTTGAATATTCGGTGGGTGATGTGCAAGCCGTTTCTAGCGGTTTTAGCAGTACTGGCTCAGTGAGTCGCGGTATTAATCTCACTAACCGCCCGCGCTATCAAACAATAGAAACCAATGTCACTGAGTTTTCTGGCAATATACAGCCGGGCTGGGATGTTGAGTTGTATCGAAATAAAATTTTAGTGGCTAAGTTAGATTCAAACGAATCTGGCCGTTACGAATTTTCCAACGTTGAATTAATTTATGGACAAAATGATTTTGAGTTGATTTTTTATGGGCCTCAAGGGCAAATAGAAACCGAAACTAAAAGTTTTTTAGTGGAAAATAATACGTTAGAAGAACGAGACTTTATTTTTCAAATGGCGTTGACTCAAAATGGGCGGCAGCTTTTTGATAGCTTATACAAAGATTATCATTCAAATCCTGCATGGCTGTTTTCTGGACGTTACGATTATGGTTTAAATGATGACCTTTCGGTTTATTTAGGACATCAGTTATTTTTACAGGATACTCAGTCCAATGTAAGTAACTTAAGTTTAGGTGCAAATGCGATCCTTTATGAAGGTTTATTAGGCACTATTCAGTATCAACAAAATGATGACAAGGTTCAGCGTTTATTGACCAGTTTGCGGACCCGTATTTTGTCGCAATCAATTAACTTAAGATACAATCAAACAAATACCCAAGCGAGTATGCTCCGAAGTTATTCAGCGGCGCTTGAAGGGGCTGTGTATGACAGTCACTACCTTAATATTAAGTACTTAAATACCACCACGGTTAATGATAGCAGCCTGGAAAAAACTTACCAAAATACCAATACTTTGGCGTTTCACACACCTTGGTTTTCATTATCGAATTATTATGACTGGCGGTACGATACACAGACAGATGAGCGGTTTAATTTAGGCTCAGTTGGTATCCGTCAGCGTTTAGGTAACTTTTACTATCAATTGGCGGCGGCATATGAATACGATTCCAGCCTAGAATTTACCGGCATCAATGCCAGCCTAAATTGGCTTTTGTCGCCTAATTTGACGCTCGATATCGACTATACGGATAACTATTATACTAACTACTGGGACTTAAAAACACGGGTCAATTGGCTTCAACCAAACTACAAATTATCCAGTAGTTTGACGGTAGGCAATGATGACCGTTGGCGTTTTTTAATGTCATCTAATTTTAGTTTTGGCTACCATGCTAAAACCGACATCTATTTTTTAAACAGATCTCGCTTAACATACGGTGGCATGGCCTTAGTGCGGGTATTCAAAGATAATAATACTAATGGAGTATTTGATGTTGGCGATACACCTATATCAGGCGTTAAAGTCAGTGCGGTGCAACAATTTAGACGCGCTGAAACGAATAGTGAAGGTTTAGCTTTTTTAAAAAATTTAGCCGCTGGTAAAGCAACTGATATAGATCTAGATATCAGTGGGCTTAGCGGTGAATATCTAGTGCAAGCTAAACAAGGAAGCTCAATCACTCCTCGGGCTGCCTATGTCGAGATGTTAGATATTCCTCTGGTAAATGCAAGTGAGCTAGAAGGAACAGTGCTAAAAAACGGACAAGACTACGCTCCCTACGTTCCATTACAGTTAAAAAATAAAGCCGGTGAAGTGATTGCCGAAACCAAAAGTGAATTTGACGGTTTTTATCTTTTTATCGACATACCGCCGGGTGAATATAAAGTCGAAGTACCAGCATCTTATTTGCAGCAAAAAAATGTTCAGGTTAGTGGCCGACAAGAAGTCAGCTTTGATGGCAGTGGGCAGGTTTTAAATGGCATAGATATAGTGCTGAATTCAATACAAAGTGAGCCTGGGTATGTGCCTGTTGGGCCAACATTTAGCTCGCAAACCTTGGTTAAGCTTTATTGGCTGCAAATTAAAAAGCGGCTTCCGTCTGATTTAGGTAATGAACAAAGTTTTGTTATAAACGACAGTGAGCAGCAAAAATATCGTTTAGCTTATCATTGGTATAAAACCGCAAAGCAGGCGCAGACTTATTGCCAACGTTTAACACAGCTTAACCTTAGTTGTCAGGTAGAAGCGCTCAAACGTCAACTTTGATATATTATTGGCAAGGTAATTGCTTATAAAAGGTTAGTTTAATCCTTTATTATTAAAAGTGACAAAAAAATGGCAGCGCGAATTTTTACCATCATTTTATCTTCTTTATTATTAGCCGCTTGTATGAGCTCACCCGGCTATTTGTTTGGCCATTCGCAGCCTGATTCAAGTGATACTCACAGCTCAAATACAGACACTGCGGCAGGCCAGGTTACAGAGCAAAGCATAATCAAGCAGCAAGTGGTCGAAGAAGATTTGCCGCAGATCGTAAAACAAACTAAACATCCGTTAGTTAAAACTTGCGAAGAAAAATCAGCCGAAGATAGTTTTTATTTTTTAGATCTGATTTGTCAATTGTCTGCCACCGAATTAGAAAGTTTAATATTGTATGTGCCCCAAGTTAAGCATCAGCATTCAGATGCCAAAAGTGCAACCCTTGTTCAACAAGGGTTGATCCGCGAAGCCAAATATTGGGGCATTAAAGTCATGAACAAACCCATTAACGCTGAACCTGTGAGCCACCTAGCGGCAGAACTAGTAGATACCGAGCAAGCTGAATATTTATTGGTGAACTTAATCAACTACGATGGCCATCAAATTCAAGCCGCCGAGCGATTGAAGTTAGCTGATTATAAAATGCAAAGCGGCGATCGAAAACACAGAACACTCACCTTAATTGGCCGTTATTTATTAAGAGACTAAACCCAAAGTATTTTGTATATTGTTGTTTACGGTTTTATTAAACTTAAAAAGCGCTATAATCAAACAAAGATATTAAGTTTGATAAAAAATAAAGATAACATGTTTGCAAAATGCATGTGAGGTTAAAGGCAAAATAAATGAGTGAGTTACTCTATTACGATTTAAAACAAGCCACAAAAATGACTCCAAGTCTGCCAGTACAAGTAGCCAGAGAGTTGGGGCGCCGTATAGTCGCTGGCACATTTGAACCAGGTAGTTTGATTGATGATGAAAATAAACTCGCTGAGCGGTATCAAGTTAGCCGTGTGGTGGTTCGAGATGCTGTTAAAATTTTAGTCGGTAAGGGGCTGTTAGATGTTCGCCGTGGCATAGGAACTAAAGTACGTTCACGCGATCAGTGGGTATTGTGGGACGATGATGTACTCGCATGGCATATTACAGCACCGCCAAATCCAAGTTTTTTGCACCAATTAATGGAAATTAGGCTGGCTTTTGAGCCTAAAGCTGCCCGTTGGGCTGCCGAGCGGGCCAGCGAAAAAGACATAATGGAAATTGAAGCTGCTTGTTTAAAAATGGAAGCCGAAAAAAGTTCGGTTGAAAAATTTATCGTAGCTGATGCACATTTTCATAGAGCCGTATTGCGAGCTGCGCACAATGAGTTTTTAACGGCGATGGAAGGGGTGATTTATTCGGCTTTATTAGTGAGTGTTAAAATTACTAACCAAGATCCTCGCGAAAATGACGAATCTATCGGGTTTCATCGCGAAGTTTATCAAGCAATTGCCGAAAAAGATGGTAAAAAAGCTGAAACCTTAACCGAAAACCTACTTAAAGACGCAGCCAAGCGTCTTGAAAAAGAGATTAAATAATCTTGTCCTAAAATAACCAGTTTAATTTTTTAAGCTGGTTAACCTTCCTAATTATTGTAAATATAATGTTTTAATTGCAAACGTATTGCATTTTCAAACATCTCATGTTTTAATTTGATAACTTTAAACATCCTATGTTTGATAAAAAGATATGAGTGAGCTTGTTTATTACGATTTAAAAAGCGCTTCGGGTATGGTACCCAGTTTACCTGTTCAGGTGGCCAAAGAGCTAGGTCGGCGAATAGTCGCGGGCACTTTTGAGGTTGGTAGTTTTATTGATGATGAAGCCAGCCTTGCCGAGCGCTATCAGGTTAGCCGCGTTGTGATCCGTGATGCGGTAAAAATTTTGGTGGCGAAAGGTTTATTAGAGGTAAGACGAGGTATTGGTACGCGCGTTCGCTCCCGTGATCAATGGATTTTATGGGATGACGATGTGTTAGCTTGGCATATCACCGCATCCGCGGATGCTAATTTTTTGAAAACCTTAATGGATATTCGCATTGCCTTTGAGCCCAAAGCTGCGCGTTGGGCTGCTGAGCGTGGTACCAACGAAGATATCCAGGCAATTGAAAACGCTGTATTACAAATGGAACACGAACAAGGGTCGGTGGAGAACTTTGTTAAAGCAGATGCCTTATTTCACAAAGCAGTATTAGGTGCTGCCAACAATGAATTTTTAAAATCAATGGAAGGTGTGATTTATTCAGCACTTTTAGTCAGTGTAAATATCACCAATAAAGATCCGCGCGAAAACGACGTGACAGTAAATATTCATCGAGAACTTTATCAAGCGATTGCGGCTAAAGATGGCAACAAAGCCGAAGCTATATCAGAAAAATTGTTATCTGATGCTTCTAAACGATTACAAAAAGAAGCGCACGAAAGCAAATAAATATAAGGTCTTTAAATTATGACTCAAGCAGACAAAAATGTATCACGCTTTGCGTTGATCGCTGCCTTTGGTGGTTTTGTATTTGGTTTAGATGCAGCCAACATCTCAGGGGCCGTTCGTTACATAAGCTCACTATTCGAGTTGGATAGCATTCAAGTGGGCACTTTGGTTGGCTGTGCGCTTATTGGGGTCATAGTTGCCCTGTTTATTACCGGGAAGTTATGTGACAAATTTGGTCGTAAAAAAGTGCTGTTAGGCATTGCGTTTACTTATGCGCTGTCATCTATTATCTCGTCATTGGCTGTTAATTATGAAATGCTTGTGGTAGGTCGATTTATTGGAGGGGTGGCCTTTGCGTCTATTACAGTGTCGGCAATGTATATTGGTGAAATAGCATCGCCAGATAAAAGAGGACGTTATGTCTCAGTAAACCAGCTAATGATTGCAGTGGGTTTATTGCTCGCTTTTGTTATTAACTACTTTTTGATCAAAGCACTGCCAACGGTTGACTTTTTAAGTAATGATAATATTTGGCGCTACATGTTGGGCGCGGAGCTGATTGCTAACGCCGTGTGGATTGTTTTATTAGTGGGTATTCCAGAATCTCCTCGTTGGTTAGTGTCTAAATCTCGCGAAGTAGAGGCTAAACAAAGTTTGCATAAATTAGCAGATGCCACTCAGGTTAATACAATCTATACCGAAATCGAAGAAAGTTTATCTCACCACCATAACGAACCCGTATTCAAACAACTTAAGTCGTTATTTAGCAAGAGAATGTCTGCTGTTGTTATTTTGGCTGTAGTGTATGCCATAGTGCAGGGCGCAACCGGTATGAACGCGGTATTATTTTTTGCTCCTATGGTGTTTGAGCAGATAGGTATGAGTGTGGAAGATACCTTTGTGCAAACCATTACCATGGGACTTATTGGAGTTGTTTCGACCGTCATTGCCATTTGTTTTGTTGAAAAGCTGGGGCGTAGGTTTTTAACATTAGCGGGTTTGTTATTAGTGGCGGTTGCTCATATTGCTATTTGGCAAGGTTTTAAGCTGGCCAATTACAAAATGGATGAGGTAATTATTGTTGAAATCAAACAAGAGCTGGCCGGACAATCACTTGATTTAAACAAATTAGATCAGTTTGTCGGGCAGCGTTTTAAAAATGACGTTGAGTTAAAAACAAAACTGGCTCAGGTATTCGATAAAAAAGAATTGCCTATCGTTAGTGGGCCAGTGATTAACCAGAGTATTCAAGATGTAAATGGGCCTATAATCATCGCTGGGATCTTCCTCTTTTTGGCGGCCTTTAATATGTCGATTGGCCCTATTATGTGGGTGATATTTTCAGAAATATTTCCAAATAGTGTACGTAGTGTCGCACTGCCATTTGCAGCTTTGGTGCAAACAATTTCTTCGTGGAGCATTCAGCAATTTTTTCCATGGCAGTTAGAAAACCTCGGCACTGCGAGTACTTTTTTAAACTATGGTGTACTGGCCATTATCGGCTTAGCTGTGTTGTGGTTTATTTTGCCAGAGACAAAAGGCAAAAGCATTGAAGCGTTAGAAAAACAGTTAATTAAAGCGGAATAAAAGATGTTAGATGCAAATGAATTGAGTTTTTTAGCCCTTGATTGGGGGACCACTAACTTCCGAGCGTTCGCATTTGACGTTAATGGGAAAGTTATCGCCGAAAAACAAGCACCAATGGGATTATTACAAATTTCAGATGGTCAATTTGCCCATTCGCTAGCAAACTTATTAAATGAATGGATTTCGCAATATCAAACACTGCCAATTATAATGGCGGGCATGGTAGGTTCGGCTCAAGGTTGGCATCCGGTTGAGTATTGTGCAGCACCGGTAGATTTATCCGAAATACAAAAACACTATTTTGAATTTAATCTGCCTTGGGGGGCTAAAGCTAAGATAGTGCCTGGGGTTTCATTTTTGGCTGAGAATGGCATGTATGATGTGATGCGCGGTGAAGAAGTCCAGTTGTTTGGACTACAACAAATCGCTAGGCAGCATAATATGCAAGCAGTCTTTCCAGGTACACACAGCAAGCAGGTTGTTATTAAAAACGGCAAAATAGTTCGTTTTGAAACCTATATGACAGGTGAACTATTTTCTATTTTAAACAACCATAGCTTGTTAGGGCGCGGTCTACCTAAGCAAATCTCCTGCGAAAAAAGCTTTTTAAAAGGGGTAGCCCTGGGGCAGAACCAAGGTTTAAGTCATTTAATATTTGCCGCGAGAACGTCTCGTTTATTTAATCAAGTAGCGGACACAGCCGTTGCAGACTTTTTATCTGGTGTGATGATAGGTTACGAAAGCCAGTTTATTAATGCAGATACGATCTACTTGGTTGGCGGCGAAGCATTAGAAAAAAGATATCGATTAGCCTGTGAAAGCCGACAAATTAACGTAAAAGCATTTTCTGGCGATGAGTGTTTTATTGCCGGGATCAAACAATTACAACACCTAGTTTAGTCATTGCTGGGCAAGCCTATTTGAACGGTTTGCTCCGCTTCATCAAGTGAGTCAAATTCCGCCAATAAATTGATTGTCAAGCTCTAGCCTTGGCGTTAGACTAGTCAAGTCGACAATCTGCAAGTGTTCAGCGCCGAAACTTTCTCTCTTTGAATACCGTATTAACTGAACAGACGCATCAGCGTGTGCTCGGCATATAAAATTAATCCCTGTTGCATCAAATTAATGTAAGTCTGCATTTTAAATGTGGCCGATTGGTTTTATGCATTAAATTTTGTCGGTTGATTAGTTGAATGATTTAGGCGTTTGCAACCATGAAATAAATGTAGGTTTAATATTAAAACAACTGAACGTTTAAGAGCGTGCAGTGAGCGTCGTAAGTGTTTGATGTGAGTTAGCCAATGCGTGTAGGCTGTTCTAACACATCATTGGTTTTTTAATTGATAAATTGTGTAGAAGAAAGTTTTATGAGTAAAGTTGTTATTATTGGCGCTGGCGGCGTAGGCCAGGTAGTCGCATTTAAATGTGCCCAGTTACCTGAAGTGTTTAGCGATATTACCTTGGCGAGCAGAACAGAATCAAAATGCATTGATATTGCAAAAAAAATAAAACACAGTTTAAATCGCGATATCAAAACCGCTCAAGTCGACGCCGACAAGGTAGCAGAACTGGTTACATTGTTAAATAACATTAAACCTGAGCTAGTGATTAATGTGGCTTTACCGTATCAAGACTTAACGATTATGGATGCGTGTTTAGAAGCTGGCGTACACTATATGGATACTGCCAATTATGAGCCATTAGACACAGCTAAATTTGAATATAAATGGCAATGGGCATATCAGGACAAGTTTAAACAAGCAGGTTTAACTGCTTTGTTAGGCTCGGGGTTTGATCCAGGCGCAACCAACATGTTTACTGCGTATTTGGCTAAACATTATTTTGACGAAATTCACACACTAGATATTATTGATGTAAACGGCGGCGATCATGGTTATCCGTTTGCAACTAACTTTAACCCCGAAATCAATATTCGAGAAGTGACTGCCGAATGTCGTCATTGGGAAGACGGGCAGTTTGTGACGACGCCAGCGATGTCGTTAAAGCAGCAATTCACCTGCCCTGAAGGGGTTGGTAGCTATAACATTTATCGCATGTATCACGAAGAATTAGAGTCGTTAACTAAACATTACCCAACACTTAAAAAAGCTCAGTTTTGGATGAGTTTTGGTGACAGTTATTTAAAACACTTAGAAGTTTTGGGCAATGTTGGCATGACAGGCATCGAACCAGTTGAATTTCAGGGGCAATCTATCGTGCCTATTCAGTTTTTAAAAGCACTGTTGCCCGACCCGTCAACTTTAGGCCCTCGAACTAAAGGTAAAACTTGTATTGGTTGTGTGGTCACTGGAATTAAAGACGGTAAACAGAAAACCGTTTATTTATACAATATAAAAGACCACCAAGATTGTTTCCAAGAAGTACAATCGCAAGCCATTTCATACACGACAGGTGTCCCTGCCATGATAGGCGCAAAAATGATCTTGCAAGGTGATTGGAAAAAAGCCGGTGTTTGGAACATGGAACAGCTAGATCCTGACGCATTTATGAATGACATGAATGCCTACGGCTTACCGTGGAAAGTGATCGAAAACCCAGATTTTGATTTAGTTTAAGTTCAGCTTACTCAAACTGAATAAACAAGGTGATACTTTGTTGGTACACCTTGTTTGATGTTTCTCCTATTGGCGATTAGTCGCCCTGACAAATTTTGATTTCCCATGACAAATAGTAAAACTTTTTTGCAGTTTGATGCTTCACGCGTGCCTTCTCCGTGTTTTGTGGTGGATGAAGTGGTAGTCGAAAATAATTTAAAAGTGCTTGATTACGTACAGCAACAATCAGGCGCCAGAATTTTATTGGCACTTAAAGCCTTTTCTATGTTTAGCTTAGCGCCATTGGTTGGTAAGTATTTGTATGGCACATGTGCCAGTGGTTTACACGAGGCTCGACTTGGCCATGAAGCGTTTAAATCAGGCAAAGCAGGTAAAGGCGAAGTTCATACTTTTAGTGCCGCATATTCAGAACAAGATTTGACAGAAATTTTAAAAATATCAGATCACGTGGTGTTTAACTCGTTCGGTCAATGGCAAAGGTTTCAACCGCTTATTCAAGCGGCAAAACAACAGCGCCCTCAGCTTGAGTTTGGTTTACGAGTTAATCCATTGCACTCAGAAGGCGCTGAGCCCATTTACGACCCCTGTGCACCAGGTTCGCGTTTAGGCATTCCTTATCCCGAGTTTAAAGACAAATCTCTCGAAGGCATTACCGGTATTCATTTTCATACCCTTTGTGAACAAAATTTTGAGCCGTTGGCACGTACCTTAGATGAAGTTGAAAAACATTTTTCTGAGATTCTGCCAAAACTTAAATGGGTCAATTTTGGCGGTGGTCACCATATATCTAAACCTGAATACAATATTGAAGGTTTAATTAAACGGATAAAAGCATTCCAAGCAAAATACGATGTCCAGGTGTATTTAGAGCCAGGAGAAGCCATAGCGATTCATTCAGGTGTTTTAGTTAGCGAAGTGCTGGATTTAACATTTAACGCAATGAATTTAGCTATTATGGATAGCTCAGCTACCTGTCATATGCCAGATACGATCGAAATGCCCTATCGAGCGGACATTTTAGGGGCAGGGCAAGCCAACGAATACGCACATACCTATCGATTGGGCGGACAGACCTGTCTAGCTGGCGACGTCATGGGCGACTATTCGTTTAAAACAGCGTTAAAAGTTGGGCAGCGTTTAATGTTTGATGATATGGCCCACTACACCATGGTTAAAACCAGCACTTTTAACGGTATAGGATTACCAGCCATTGCCATTTGGAACTCAAACACGGATGAGCTTAAAGTGGTCAAATCTTTTGGCTACCAAGACTTCAAACAGCGTCTATCCTAACAAGAATAAAGGGCTTTTTAGTTTGAGAAAAAGCCCGACCGCGGGGTTAGAGCAAATCGGGCTTCGGGGGGAGACTATCATGAAGAGAGATAATACGGGACGTTTAGCGTCTTATCAATCTAAACGTAGTATGTTTTGAGCTGTGCAGGCAAGATTGCGTTAAAACTTAGCCGTTAAACCCACTTGTACTCGTCGACCTGAATATTGAATCAGGGTGACTCTTTCTCTAACATCTGCATACTCTAAAATATTTTCGTCGGTTAAGTTAATCACTTCAGCGCTTAACGTTAATTGCTCGTTGATGTCGTAAGAGGTACTTAAATCAAATTGGCCGTAAGCTTCGACATGTTGTGGTAAACCGTTAGAACCTATCACAGGGCCCGAACGATATTTTAAATAGTCATCACGCCAATTGTAGGCTAAACGAGCTTGGAAGTTATCTTTGTCATAAAAACCAATCAGGTTGTACGCTGTTTTAGAAAAGCCTTCTAAACCGCTGCCAGCCGCTAATACGTTTTCACGCGCTAACTCGTCTTCAGCCGCTTCTTTATCATCGGTGTCTGTGTAAGTAAAGTTCGCTTGCACTCCAAACCCATCAAATAACCCAGGTAGGTAATCAAAATAATGTAGAGCCGATAATTCAATGCCAGCTACACTGCCGCCTGAACGGTTACTCTGCTCTTCTGACAACTCATAAAAAGTGCCCCAATCTGGTTGAGTGGTAATTTGATACCCAGTATCTTTACGAACGGTTTTTTGCGAAATAAAAGTGCTAATGTCTTTGTAAAACAAACCTGCCGTATAAGCGTTGCCATTGTCTTGGTAATACTCAAACGAAATATCAAATTGATTTGCTTCATACGGGTCTAAATAAGGGTTACCACTTTTTGTATTATATTGGTCCGCACGAATACGGTCTGGGTAGGTGCTGTTTACCCCAATATCTTCTAACGCGGGACGGGTGATCACTTTTGCAGCTGCAACTTTAACAAAATAACCGTCACCAAAATCAGCATTTAAGTTAAAGCTAGGTAATAAATGGTTATAACTTTGCTCAGCTGTTGCTTGCATGGCATCACTATATTCGATTTCAACAATAACGCCATCATTAGGTTCATAAACATCCGAAATATCGGTGCGTTCACGACGGAAGCCAGTAGAGGTTGTTTCGGTTTCTACGTAACGCAAACCTAGGTTCCCGGTCCAACGAAACCACTCAGTTTCACCTTCCAAGTTGGCTTGTGTGTATAAAGCCAAAGTTTCTTCTGTATTCGAAACAGATTCAGCAGGGCGTAAGTAGGTTTGCGCCCAGTTCGGTTCTTGGCGGATATCAGCAACGGCTTGTTTGTATGCCGCAAAGTCGTTTAATAAAACAAAATCACGCGGAAAATCACCACTTTCTTGGCTCAAAAAGTCAGTGTTGTTCACTGAAAACAAACTATCGTCAAAGTTGATCCGTTGGCCACAAGTATTATAAGGGTATTGGGTATTGTTAAATTCAAACCATTCTTCGTCTGTTACCGGCGTAAAAGGTACCCATTTTTCGGTGTTGAAACAGCCGTGATTAATTTTAAAAACTTGTTTCGATTTTTCACGATCAGTATAAGCTAAACCAAAATCGACACTCGTTAAATGATCACCATCAGTCATATACACAAAGTCTAACTTAGCTTCTGTGACTTCATCTTCGAGCTTAGAGTGTTGAATATCGTTCCAGTGGCTACGAATTGCTGCTGGATTGTCGTACTCAACCGTTGTGTCTATTGTCATGATGTCGCCACTATTATCAACTTTCAAATAATCATTGTCGGTTAAACCCATTATTTGACCGTCAATATAGTTAGGATCATCAATGGCTAGACTATCATCGTAGTTAGGGTTGACAGCGTGGGCCACTAAGGTATTGCCAACCGGCGTGGCATTCGCTTTTGAATAAGCTAAGTCGAAAACCATTTTTAAGTCGTCAGAAAAGTAAAATTCACCATTATAGCCAGCGGCAAAAGTGTCTGAGTCTTGCCCGCGTTCTTGCATGAGCACGTCGATAGATTTACGGTAGCGGGTGGCCTCTAAAACCGTAAAATTGTCCGAAACTACAACATGGTCCCAACCCGCACCTTGCAGAGCAACCTGGATACCATTGCTTTTAGCTTGTCGACTTAACTCGGTGTATAAAAAATCTAACGTATGTTTGATGTTATCAGTTGCTTGCCATTCGAGCGTAACATTGGCGCTGTTACGATCTCGCTCTTCTGTATCTAGGGTAAAAGTACCGCGACCCGGATACCAGACTGTGCCTTCGTTGACAGTATTACCGTTGGCATCTTGAACCGGAGAAATTAACCAATCTTGGTTATTTGCATTAAATGATCCCCAGTGGGTAGTCCCAGCGGCATCAATTCGGTTTTCTGAGTCTTGACGTGATACACCAACCAAAACGCCCAAGGTATCATTTAAAAATGTATTGCTAACAATACCAGATAGTTTATAACCAGATTTTTCGGCTAAATCATTATAAATCGCATGAACTGAACCGGCAGCTTGCAGACCAGGTGACTTGAGGGGCCTTGCTGTATTCACGTTAATATAAGCACCCAAACTCCCTTCGGCAATATTCGCTCGTGAGGCTTTAATTACGTCAGCACCAGCAATCAGCTCAGAAGGAATCGATTGAAAATCAAATTCACGACCACGTTCGCTTGTTGCAATCGTGCGATTATTTACTTTAACCGCATTAAATTTAGGGCCCATACCGCGCACAGATACTTTAGCGCCTTCACCATTGGTACGGGAGATCATAACACCTGTGATGCGCTGCAGCGATTCAGCAACGTTTTGGTCGGGAAACTTACCAATATCCTCTGCGACTATACTGTCTTGAATCGACGGGGCATTTTTTTTAATGTCCATAGACTCAGTTAAACTGCTGCGGATGCCTTTAACTTGAATAACTTCATCAGTTGCACCTGTTTCAGCTGCAATAGAACCAGCGGAAGCTAATACGCTACTAATCGCTGCATTTAGTGCAAGTTTTGTGAATATTTGTTTTTTCATTGTTAGCCCTTTGTGACTTCAGTTTGATTTTTGTTTT
The DNA here is from genome assembly GCF_000300815.1 of Gayadomonas joobiniege G7. Taxonomy (GTDB): domain Bacteria; phylum Pseudomonadota; class Gammaproteobacteria; order Enterobacterales; family Alteromonadaceae; genus Catenovulum; species Catenovulum joobiniege. Next base: position 511,378 of record NZ_AMRX01000008.1, read on the forward strand.
ATTTAACCTTAGATAGAACAAAAGTAAACATCATATGTATTGATTTTGTGAATTTGTTGCTTTGCAGTATGCTAAGCGCAGGTAAACTCAATAAGGATAAAAAATGAACAAAATTCAAAAAGCAGCACAAGTGTTATTACAAAACCGTGAGCAAGACGGCTTATTTAATGGTTTTGCTGATGCAGACAAACCAACCGATTGGCAAACATCGGTTGATATTCAAAAACAAATGATAGTGCTATCGGGGCAAGAAGTAGCAGGCTGGAAATGTTTGTTACCACCGGCAGAGGGTAAAGTTGTGGTGGGTCCTATCTTTGCCGATACTGTGTCAGAAGGCGAGGTTTGCACCTTGAGAGCAGATAACGGTAAAGCGCGCACTGAACCAGAAATTGCATTTATTTTAGGGCAGGATATTGACCCTGAAAAAGGCGAATACAGCGACGATGATGTTTTTGCTGCAATTAAAGAGTGTCGTATGGCCCTTGAATTAATGGAAGAGCGATTAGCTCCCGATCTGCGTGGCGATTTTAACTATCGTTTGGCTGATGTATTAATGAATCAAGGCCTTTATTTAGGCCCTGTGGTTGACAAACAAACCGCCTTTGAATTGGCTGAAGTGCATATTGAGTTTGAGCAAAACGGTCAAGTCACTCAAGCAGAGGGTAAACACCCTAATGGCAAAGCATCGGCCCCATTACGCTGGTTTTTCAATTTTGCTATTGAGCAAGGTTTCACCCTTAAAGCTGGCCAAGCCATTATCACTGGATCTTTTGCTGGCATAATAGAACAAGACTTTGCGCCAAGTACTATTCGTTATCAAGATGTAGGTGAATATCAGGTAAGCTTTAAACAAAAATAAGCATTATAATCAATTAATTGCCTTTATTTTTCTTGATTGGCCATTGGTTTTAAGCGATTGATTTATCGAGCTTGAGGCGAATGGCTTTTGTCATTTAGGTGTTACTCATTCGTCATAGTTATCTCATATAAAGGCTTTAAACTCCGCCGGATTTATCTAAATTTTTGGAGTTTTAATGAATTTTAGTCACCCCATTGCTCGTACTCAACTTTGTATCTGTATTCTTTTTTGTTTCTTTGCAGCATTAAATCCTGCGATTGCCGAACCTATAAATCCCGCGCAGTACCAAGCTCAACGATTAGCTAGTTTTAATACTTTTGATGCTCGTCAAGCGGTAGCAGTTGATAAGGAACATTTTTACGCCATCCATAATTTTCGTATAACTCAACATGACAAAACGAGCGGAAAGCCCCTGTTACAGTGGGATGGTGAAAGTGATCAAAACGGGCGATTGATTCACCTTGATAGCGGTGTGGTTTGGCAGGGTAAATTATATGCCGCACATTCTAATTACCCACATTGGCCAATGACAAGTTCAGTTGAAATATGGGAAGCCAAGACCCTAAAGCATTTGAACAGTCATAGTTTTGGTATCCAGCTTGGCTCTTTTACTTGGTTAGATAGACACAAAGGTCATTGGTGGGGCGGATTTGGTAACTATAACAAGGTGCAAAAAAATCAGTCTCAAGTGTACGGTTTTACCCATAATACGCAAGTTGTAAAAATGGACGATCAATTTAACATTTTGCAAAAGTGGGTTTTACCCAAAGCCATTTCACATCGAATTGCGCCAATGAGTAATTCTGGCGGAAGTTGGGGTGCAGACGGCTATCTATATTTAACCGGGCACGATCATCAAGAAGTTTATGTAATGAAATTACCGCGTTATGGTTCAGAACTCATCTGGGTTGCTACCGTTTTTGTTGAAGGAATGGAAGGGCAAGGCATTGCCTGGGATCGCAGCGAAAAAGGTATTTTTTGGGGAATTTTAAAAAAAGAACGAAAAGTACTTAAATTTAAAATGCCGACCATCCAAGCGCAACAACTCACAGCGGAGCAAGAAACACTAAGGGTGCGAGACTTTAATAAAAATTGATTTTTGACCCCTGTTCATTAAAGCATCACAAGGTTGTCACTGCATTGACTCATTCTATTTTTACTATCTGCGCGGTTAAAAAAAACAATTCCACGGAGATAAAAATGAAAAAAATAATTACATTGTCACTATTGAGTTTAGCGGTTTCAAACGCAATCGCAGCAGATAAAGACATTTCAAATCATGGCGTTATTGAAGAAATGGTTGTGAGTGGCCAACGTTTAGCCAGATTAAAATCATTAGAAGTCAAAAAAAATTCTGTTGTTGTAATGGATGCCATGTCTGCTGATAACTTGGGGCGTTTACCGGATAAAAACGCTGCAGAATCAATTAACCGATTGCCTGGTGTATCAGTATTGATAGAAAAAGGTGAAGGGCGTTTTGCTTCAATCCGGGGCATAAAACCCGAATGGAACCAAGTCACTATCAATGGTTTTGAAATTGGTTCACCGGAAAAAGATGGCAGCGGACGTCAGATGCCTCTTGATGTTTTGGGGGGAGAATTGCTGCAAAGCGTGGAAGTTTATAAAGCAAAAACAGCAGACATGGACGGGCAAGGCATTGGCGGTACGGTCAATATAGTCACTAAAAAACCACTGCAAGGGAAAGACTTTCAAGGTACCGTCAATATAAGGTTAGGTTTGGAAGAAGCCGATCAAGACAACCCATTTTATGAGCGCGAAAATCCTTATAATATTGATGCAGCCGTATCGGGTAAGCTGAGCCCTGAGTTGGGCTATATAGTAGCAGCCTCAAAAACACACCGGCAGTATCTGGCACAAGGGATTTATCAAGATGATTGGAAAGAGGTAGCTGGCATTGCCTACCCAGAACAAAGTAAAAATAATTATTATGTGGTTGGACGTGATCGAACCACATTAACTGCCGGCCTTGAATATCAAGCAGCTGATCACACCAACTTGTTACTGCAAGCATTTTATAGTGAATTTGAAGAATTCCAACACAGAAATAGATTCCGACAAGGTGTTGAACAAGATGCGGGTTTAATCTCAAACGTGACTGAAGACGGTTTTGATGTCGCGCAAGGCGCTACTTTTATTCGCGGTGACCTGCGTCGAGAAGATGTGACCAAAGAAGTCAATAATATCAGCTTAAGTGGTGAAACTAAGTGGCAAAGCTGGCTATTTGACTATGGGATTAACTTAGGACAAAACAAAATCGTAGAAACTAACTCGGCGTGGGATTTTCGACAGGATACCTCGCAGGGTTTAGGACCTGATTCAGTCAGTTTTAGTCGCGATGGTATTTTACAAGTAAGTGAAGGGGGCTTAACCCATAATCTACCTGAAAACCTTCGTTTTAATACAGTTCAATATCAGAACGATCAGTCTGAGCAGGATATATTTAGTGCTAAATTTAATGCGGAGTACGCCTATTTAAGCAGATCATTCGAAGGCGCGGTTAAATTTGGTGTTAAATACACACAAAACGAAAAATCTTTTGACTTGGGCAACGATGAGTATGATGTTACCCGTAACAATATAGCAGGCTTTAATGTCGACCGTGGCGATTTCATTAATGATGTAAATGGCGAAGGGCGGAAAAATGTTTGGTTTGATTTATACGCGCTAAACCAATTATTTAATGATCAGCCAGAGCTTTTCACGTTTGACCAAACCGCCAGCGAACAAAACAAGGTTGCAAATGATAAAAAAGTTGAAGAAACGACCACTGCAGCTTATTTGATGAATACCTTACAAATTGATAAGTGGCAAGTGATCACTGGTTTGCGTATTGAACAAACAGACGTTGAATCTGTTGGTCAGCAAGCGGTTGCTGACGACTATCAATCAGTGAGTGTTTCTGGCAGTGATCACTCAGTATTGCCGTCAATTTTGGTGAACTACCGACCAGTAGATGATCTTATTGTTCGAGGTTCTTGGACTGAGAGTTTAGGTCGTCCTAACTATGCAGACATCAGCGCAACTTCGACTTATCAAGTTAACGAAGACGGTGATGGAGTATTAAATATTGGTAACCCTGATTTAAAAGCTTACCAGTCTTCTAATTTAGATTTGTCTGTGGAGTGGTATCCAACAGATGCGAGTGTGATAAGTTTGGCATGGTTCAATAAAACTATAGATAATCTTATTGTTAATAATGAACAGACAATCAATTCAGGAAGTTTTCAAGGAACAGAATACGCTGTTGATAAATTATTGGTGAATACAAAACGAAATGCTGATAATGCAGATGTAGAAGGTTACGAGCTGAATATTCAATATCAATTTGTTGACTTGCCAAAACCATTTGACGGCTTAGGCGCAACGTATTCTTATACCTCAATTGATGCCACTTTTTATGATTCAGAAATTGGCGAAGCTCGAACCTTAGAAGGTCAACCTGAAGAAATTCAGAGCTTTACGCTCTTTTTTGAAAACTACGATTGGTATTTAGGACTCACCTATAACTATAATGCGGCGTTTTTGACGGATATGGGCGATATTGCCATCATAGAAGATGATGTGACACAAGGGGAGTTTGGTCGTTGGGACTTTAGAGCCTCATATTATGCCTCCGATTCATTTACTGTCTATGTTGATATCAACAACTTAAATAACGAACCTACGACTGAGTATCAGGGGGGCTTAGAGCGCTGGAATACTGAGTATGAGTACGTTGGAAGTACTTATTATGCTGGATTTACATATGCTTTTTAATTGCTTTTAATGAATAAAACACAGTGCCAATGGCACTGTGTTATAGATCCCGCCTTTAATTTTGAATTTTATTCATCATAAAGATGAAATTATTTTAGTTTTTTTCAACTTAATCTGCGTATAAATTACCTATCTGCTTTGAACGCTCGGTTCAAACAAACAATCTTTTTACACAAACATTTTCACATTAAAAGTAGGAGGTCAGATCATGGTAAATGACGCGTTTACATTTGCGATACAAGGTATCAGTTTTGATGAAGACTATCAGCCCTCAGATAATACAAGGATCACTACAAACTTCGCGAACTTAGCACGTGGCGAACACCGCAAACAAAATTTACAAAGCGCGCTAACCATGATTAACAACCGATTTAATGCATTGGTTCATTGGGATAACCCAAACGCTGACAGGTATTCAGTTCATTTGGAAATCATCTCAGTTGAGATGCAAGTTAATGGTCAGGGGAATCGATTCCCATGTATTGAAGTATTAAAAACCAATATTTTTGATCATAAAACAAACCGTCATATTGATGGCATCGTTGGCAATAACTTTTCATCTTACGTGCGAGATTATGATTTTAACGTAGTCCTGCCTGAACATAATAAAAATAAACAGCAGTTTAGTATTCCAGAAGATTTTGGTGAATTGCATGGCAATATTTTTAAATCTTTCATAAATTCAGAGGTTTACCAACAGAACTTCAACAAACCGCCGGTTATTTGTTTAAGTGTATCAGACAGCAAAACCTATCTCAGGACTGAAAATCAGCATCCGGTTCTAGGGATTGAATATCAGCCGAATGAGTCCTCATTAACCGAAAGTTACTTTAAAAAGATGGGCTTGCAGGTTCGTTATTTTATGCCTGCAACCAGTGTTGCACCGCTTGCTTTTTATTTTATTGGCGATTTATTAAACGACTATAGCAACCTAGAGCTTAGTAGCACCATTAGCACTATGGAAACGTTTCAAAAAATCTATCGCCCAGAAATTTATAATGCGAATGCGTTGGCGGGCAAACGTTATCGGCCAAATTTAAACCATCCGGATCATTCAATAACCCAGATCGTTTATGACCGCGATGAGCGCAGCCGATTAGCAAAAGAACAAGGCAAGTTTGCCGAGTTACATTTTATAAAACCCTATCAAAATATTTTAGAGCAGTGGTCTGCTAACTGCGTTTATTAATTTATTGGCATTTAAAAATTTAACTATGAATACATTATTACCAACATCTATCGCTGGCAGCTTGCCAAAACCCCTTTGGTTGGCCCAGCCCGAAACTTTATGGTCGCCATGGAAATTAGAGGGTGAAGAGCTAGTTGCTGGAAAGCAGGACGCGTTAAAACTGTCGCTTTTTAATCAACAGCAGGCGGGGCTTGATATTGTTTGTGACGGTGAGCAAACTCGCCAACACTTTGTCACAACCTTTATTGAGCAGTTAAGCGGTGTCGATTTTACTAACCGCCAAACAGTGAAAATTCGTGACCGATATGAAGCCAGTGTCCCTGTGGTGGTTGATCAAGTTGTTCGCAAACAAGCTGTTTTTGTCGACGACGCTAAATTTTTACGAAATCAGACTAAACAGCCTATTAAGTGGGCATTGCCCGGGCCTATGACTATGGTTGATACTTTATCGGATCAGTTTTACCAAAGCCGTGAAAAACTGGCGTGGGAATTTGCCAAAATTTTAAACCAAGAAGCAAAAGAGTTAGAAGCGGCTGGGGTTGATATTATCCAGTTTGATGAACCCGCGTTTAATGTATTTTTTGAACAAGTTAACGACTGGGGAATTGCCGCGTTAGAGCGAGCAATTGAAGGTTTAAAATGTGAAACTGCAGTACACATTTGTTATGGATATGGTATTAAAGCCAATACCGACTGGAAAAAAACTCTGGGCTCAGAATGGCGTCAATACGAAGAGATTTTTCCTAAATTACAGCGCTCTAAATTGGATCTGATTTCGCTAGAATGTCATAACTCACGGGTCCCATTAGAACTGATTGAGTTAATCCGTGGTAAAAAAGTTATGGTAGGTGCAATTGATGTGGCGACACATCAAGTAGAAACAGCAGAGGCTGTGGCAGATACTTTGCGTAAAGCCATGCAATTTGTTGATGCAGATAAACTCTACCCGTGCACAAACTGTGGGTTGGCGCCCCTGCCAAAACAAGTTGCGAATGCCAAACTCTCTGCACTGGCCGCCGGTGCGAGTATTGTGCGGAACGAACTGAACGGATAGTTCCCTGACAGTGCAAAAAAGCGCGGATCTTTTTGATCCTCGCTTTTACCTTAGCGCCATCGCAGCTGCTGATGTCCTATTTTCAACACCTAATTTTTTAAAAATTTGTTCTAGATGTTTATTCACGGTACGTGGGCTCATCGCAAGCACAATGGCAATTTCACGGTTTGTTTTACCTTTGCTTATCCATAGCAGTACTTCAGATTCTCTTTTAGTTAAGCCGTATTTTTGCCGCAATACCAGTGTTTCATCTTTTTCTTCGATGTCGGCTAGTTTTAATAAATATTCGTTATCTTCGGTTTCTGTAATATAACTTAACTCTAATTGTTTATTTTCTGATTTAAGTTTTAACGGAATTTTTTTATTGTCGGACCGAATAAACTGAGCCACTTTTTGCGCAAACTTATCAGCTAACCAAGCATCATCTATTTGTGCTAACTCAAATAGTTGATAGGTTTGCGGCGTTGCCCATTCGATTTGACCTGAGTTATTTACGGCTAATAAAAACTGGCCCACAGTATCTAAAGCTTGTTGGCTATGAATGGTGATCCTGGCGTTATTTAAATGAGCCATCATACGCACAATCAACTCATCGGGGTTTATAGGTTTAGTAATATAGTCGGTACCACCGGCCATAAACCCTTTTTTAATATGATCGGTATCGCTCATTCCAGTCATAAAAATGACGGGGGTATATTTGAGTGCTGGGTTGTTTTTTATTATCTCGCAAGCTTCAAAACCGTCCATGTTAGGCATAATAGCGTCCATTAAAATAATGTCGGGTTTAATGCTTTGGGCAATGGTCACAGCTTGCTGACCTTCCATGGCAATGAGTATTGTTAAATCTTCACCATCAAGCGCATCATTTAACATGCTAAGGGTTTCTGGCGAATCATCGACAATTAGCACAACACTTTTTTGCTTTTTAGTGGTTGTCATTGCTGGTCTCTCAAAAAATCGCTGATTTGTTTAAATTGAAAGCACTTGCACAGGGCAAGCAGCTTATCTACGGTGGGCTCTGGTAATAAGTTTTTATTTTTGGCGTGCTGTAATTTAGTGAATACCGCTTTGTGGTAGCCCATATCACAAAGGGTGATGAGTTCTTGCCATACAGGGGTACTATCGTTCGTATTTTCCGGCTCAACTACCGATAAGGATTCAGCCGTGCTCGGCGAATTTTTTTCGTTACTGTCCAGGCGAGCTGATGGCATTTTTTGATAGCGCCACGTTAAAGCTAAATGATTGCCTATTTTGCTGATCAATTTATCGATATTAACAGGTTTAGTGACGTAATCATCATGTGCCTGTGACTCGGTATTATTCAACTGCTGTTCTTTCGCTTCAGCTGAAACCATAAAAATCGGTGTTTTTATCTGCTTGTTGCGCAACGCTTGAGTGAGTTCAAAGCCATTCATTCCAGGCATAGAAACATCTAATAAAAACAAGTCGGGTTGGCAGCCTTCTATTAGCTGTAAACATTCAAAACCGTCGGCCGCTTCAGCCACCGAAAAACCGAGTGAAGAGATAGTTTCGGTAATCAAACCCCTATGAATGGGATCATCGTCAACCAGCATGATTAATCTTTGCCTCCCATGGTAACCGACGACTTCTCTATTGCAAATATCTTGTGTTACCGTCTGTGCTTGCATGCTGCTAAGCATCAGAGATACTTTAAACTGACTGCCATGGTTTTTTTGGCTGGTTAAGGTGATATTGCCACCCATGATCTCAGTTAACAGGCGAGTGATGGTGAGCCCCAACCCTGTGCCAGCTACATGCGGATCACCGGGCTGACGGATCCGTTCAAAAGGTTTAAATATTTTTTCATACTGGCTCGGGTCTATGCCAACGCCGGTATCGGTAATAACAAAGTGTGCAATTTCGTTTTTATAATTAACTTTAAAAGTGACTTCGCCAGTATGGGTAAATTTAATGGCATTAGATAATAAGTTAATCAAAATTTGGCGTAATCGCTTTTCATCCGTTCGCACGTATTCGGGTAATTTCCCATAGGTTTTATAACTAAAACGTATGCCTTTTTTGTCTGCTTGTAGCCGATACATGCTGACCATCTGATTTAACAAAGAAGGAAAATGCACCTGAGTTTTGATTAAATCAAGTTTGCCCGCTTCAATTTTCGAAATATCTAACAAGCCTTCAATCAAATCAGCTAAATACTCGCTGCTGCGGCGAATAATGTTTATTGCATGAGGCTGCTTATCAGTTGTTATTTTTCCTTTTTCGAGTAATTGTGCATAACCCAACACAGCATTTAGTGGTGAACGTAATTCGTGGCTGATACCGGCTAAGTAGCGACTTTTAGCCAAGTTTGCAGATTCCGCTGTCTCTTTGGCAGCTTGTAACTTTTGGTCGGTTTTTTTATGAGCAGAAATTTCCTGACGCAGTAAACGGGTCTGCTGGCGGGTTTCGTTCACAGATATACGGCGGCTTTCGGTTAATAAAATGAAAATCCAGCAGATCACAGCACCAACAATCACCAAGATAAAAGAGGATTTAATGAGTGCGGTTTTTAAAACCTCAGGGTCAACGTCAGAGGCTAGTGAAATTTGAAAATATATAAAGCTTAATACACCAAAAACCAGCAATGCACAAAAAATAAATAGGCCGACAAAACTATATACACGGTCATTAATGCGGCTAACGATGCGTTTGGGAACCAATAACCGAATAAATCCTAATATTTGATCGTAAAATCGAGACTGACTTTTACACAAATCGTGACAGCGGGTATCCAGTGCGCAGCATAAACTGCAAATAGTGCCACCGTATGCTGGGCAAAGTGACATGTCTTCGTGTTCAAAATGATGTTGGCAAATGCAGCATTGGCTTTCAGCCTGTTTTGAGCTGGCTAATACATTGGGTCTCGCAATATAAAACTTGCCTTTTGTTAGGTAGGCAAACAAAGGCGCTAGTACAAAGGTGCTCGATAAAGTGGCAAAAGAAGCCATAGCTTCACCATTTTCGCCCAAAACACCAGTATGCAAAATAATACCTATGGTTGATGCGATAAACATAGAGCCAATGCCAACTGGGTTAACATCGTACAGATGCGCGCGTTTGAACTCTATTTGCTGCGGTCGTAACCCAAGTGGCCGATTAATGACTAAATCTGCAACCATAGAGCCGACCCAAGCCACTGCAATTAAACCATAGATTGATAGGATTTTTTCCATTATGGCAAAAATTTCAAGCTCCATTAACAGCAACGCAATCGCCACATTAAAGACCAACCAAACGACTCGGCCTGGATGATTTTGAGTCACACGGGAAAAAAAGTTCGACCAAGCAATAGAGCCTGCATAGGCATTAGTTACATTAATTTTAAGTTGCGACAAAACCACAAAAATTCCAACCAACAATAAAACCAGATTGCTATTTTGCGCAACGTAACTAAAGGCCACTAAATACATATGATTGGGGTCAACAGCTTGGTTGGGACTTAAACCATGGGTAATAGCTAAATAGCCTAAAAATGAGCCTATGGTAATTTTTAAACCACCCACTAAAATCCATCCAGGGCCAGCGGATAAGAGGGCTAACCACCAGGTTTTTTTATTTTTTTCTTGTGGCGGCAAAAAACGTAAAAAGTCTACTTGTTCACCCACTTGTGCAATTAATGCGAGCATCATTGACGCGGCTGCGCCAAAAAAGAGTAAATTAAAATGACTGTGTTGATCTGGATTTAGCGGGACTTCAAATGCTTGCCAATGGGTAAAAGCTTCCCATTCATAAATCGCTATGCAAATGAGTGGTAAGAGTTGTAAAGCTAACCAAATAGGGTTAGTTATTTTTTGAAAGCGTCTAATTTGCGTAATGCCATGGGTGACTAACGGAATGATAACCACAGCACAAATAAAAAAACCAAGATATAGAGGAATATCTAATGTTAGCTGCAGGGCCATCGCCATGATGGCAGCTTCAATGGCAAAAAATATAAAGGTAAAACTAGCATAAATTAGCGAGGTAATGGTTGAACCGATATAGCCAAACCCTGCACCACGGGTTAATAAGTCTATGTCTATACCCGCTTTTGCAGCGTGGTAACAAATCGGCAAAGCAGTTAAAAAAATAATTAAACACACAGTTAAGGTGGCCAACATTGCGTTAGTAAAGCCGTACGATAAAGTGATCACGGCGCCAATGGCTTCTAACGCTAAAAATGAGATTGCACCCAACGCCGTTAGTGCAATTTGGCCATTACTCCAGCGCCGCGCTGATTTTGCGGTAAAACGTAGCGAATAATCTTCTAACGTGTGATCTGCAACCCAGGTATTGTAATTTCTTCTTACCCTAAAAATGTCCTGTTCGGGAGACATGTATTTACTCAACTCATAAATTTAAAAAGGCTATGCTTTGTGAACGCAAAGAATACGCCAACATAACCTCGTTAATTTTGATTGCATTATTAACGCTTGGGTATACGTTAAATAACTTATTCCAATCAGTTAAACGTGCCAGGGTCAAATCACTCAGTTGGCTGGGGTAATCGGCTAATTGTTGTCATCGCAGAAAAATTTAAACTAATTTCAGGCTTTTAGAGCAGCTTCTAAAGTTCCTAATCAACTAAAACCTCAACAAGGTGGCGATATGACAACTACACGCGGAATAACAACAAAAGTATCTTCGGTGCTTAAAAAACTGGCGCTTCCAATAGCGCTTTCGTTAGCAGCTTCAAATTTAGCGCACGCAGAGTCAGTTAATACAACGGGTTTAGCCGTGACTGACGACACAGTAAAAGTGGGCATTCTGCACTCGGTTACTGGCACCATGGCCATTAGTGAAACGGGATCGGTTCAGGCTGAAAAGTTAGCCATTGAACAAATTAATGCTATGGGTGGGGTACTAGGCCGTAAAATTGAGTACATCCAGGAAGATGGTGCTAGTGATTGGCCAACATTTGCCGAAAAATCAAAAAAACTACTAGTGAATGACAAAGTCGCGGCTGTGTTTGGTTGCTGGACATCGGCCTCACGAAAAGCTGTATTGCCAGTCTTTGAGCAATATAACGGTATGCTGTATTACCCAACTTTTTACGAAGGGTTAGAGCAATCACCTAATGTTATTTATACAGGCCAAGAAGCGACTCAGCAAATTTTAGCGGGCATCGATTGGGTTGTTAAAAACAAAGGCGCTAAAAAGTTCTTCTTGCTTGGCTCTGATTATATTTGGCCGCGTACCGCCAACAAAATAGCCCGCAAGCATATTGAAAAATTGGGGTTAAAAGTGTCCGGTGAAGAATATTATCCGCTCGGCCATACTCAATTTAACTCTGTGATCAATAAAATCAAACTTAAAAAACCAGATGTCATTTACGCCATTGTGGTTGGTGGTTCAAACGTAGCGTTTTATAAGCAGCTAAAAGCCGCCGGTATCGATATGACTAAAGAAAAGCCGTTAGTGCTAACCATTTCTGTGACTGAAGATGAAATTTTAGGTATCGGTGGTGAAAATATTGAAGGTGCTTATGCGGCAATGAAGTACTTCCAGAGCATGGAAAATGAAAACAACAAAGCCTTTGTTAAAGCCTTTAAAGAGCGTTGGGGTGACGACATTGTGATTGGCGATGTGACCCAGGCTGCTTATCTTGGCCCTTGGTTATGGAAAGCAGCGGTTGAAAAAGCCGGCTCTTTTGATATCGACAAAGTACGTGCTGCTTCACCTGGTATTGAGTTAACGACAGCACCAGAAGGGTATGTGCGAATTCACGAAAACCACCACTTATGGTCTAAAACCCGCATTGGTTTAGCTAAAAAGGATGGGCAATACGACTTAATTTACGAAACAGACGAGTTAATGGAACCTAACCCATTCCCAGTCGGATACAAATAAAACAAAGTGTGGGCAAGCGCCCACGCTCCTTCTCCTTTTTATTGTTTAGCGGAGGTACTGGATATGTTTAGCGACTATACAGCCAATGAATTGACCGCGATTTTTGCCATGCAAGGGTTTGCCGGTTTAATACTGTTTTCTGTGCTCGTCTTAATGGCACTTGGCTTGGCCATCATTTTTGGCCAAATGGGTGTTATTAATATGGCTCACGGAGAATTCATGATTTTGGGGGCTTATATAACCTATCTGACCTCCAACGTATTTGCAGAATACTTACCAGGTTTATTTGATGGCTACTTTTTTGTCGCCATGATCCTGGCTTTTATCACCACCTTTTTATTAGGAATGCTGGTCGAATGGGGGCTTATTAGATTTTTATACAAACGCCCCTTAGATACTCTGTTAGCAACTTGGGGGTTAAGTTTAATTCTGCAACAAATATATCGCAGCGTTTTTGGTGCGCGTGAAGTCGGGGTGAGTTTACCCGATTGGATGATGGGTTCTTATGCGCTGACAGATATTATTGAAGTGCCCATAAACGGCATCTTTGTGATGTTATTAACCGTCACGATTGCGATTGGCGTGTATTGGTTAATGTATCGTTCAGGTTGGGGCCGCCAAGTTCGTGCCGTGGTGCAAAATCGGCCAATGGCCAGTGCGGTGGGCATCAATACCGAAAAAGTAGACCGTGTCACCTTTGGTTTAGGCTGTGGTATTGCAGGCATCGCCGGCAGTGCGTTTACTATGATAGGTTCAACTGGACCCACCTCAGGTCAACTCTATATTGTTGATACCTTTTTAGTCGTGGTTTTTGGTGGCGCTCAAAGCTTATTAGGCACTATTGCTTCCGCCTTTACTATCTCCCAAGCACAATCAACGATGGAGTTTTTCTTAAGCGGTTCTATGGCTAAAGTTTTAACCCTGTTGTTTGTTGTTGGCATCTTGATGTTGCGTCCACAAGGACTCTTTGCCATGAAAATCCGTCATTAAGGAGCCAGTAGATGATGAATTCGTTAAAACAAATTTTTCCTAAAGGTGATTTAATAGCTTTTGCCATCCTAGCTGTATTGCTGGCAGTGGTATTTCCATTAGCTATGGATGTGTTTCGGCTTAATCTTGTCGGCAAATATCTCACCTACGCGTTTGTTGCTTTAGGCTTGGTATTATGCTGGGGGTATGGTGGTATTTTAAGTTTGGGCCAAGGTATATTTTTTGGTTTGGGCGGTTATTGCATGGCGATGTTTTTAAAGTTAGAAGCCTCTAGCCCCGAAAACACGGCGATTCAATCCACGCCAGGTATTCCTGATTTTATGGATTGGAACCAGCTCACTGAATTGCCTTGGTTCTGGGAACCCTTCCATAGTTTATCTTTTACTATCATTGCCGTGATGCTTGTGCCGACTGTGTTTGCGTTTTTTATTGGCCTAGCCATGTTTAAACGCCGGGTTGGTGGGGTTTATTTTGCCATCATCACACAAGCCATTGCAGCTATTTTAACCATCTTAATTATTGGCCAGCAGGGCTACACTGGCGGCGTGAATGGCATTACAGATTTACGGACCTTTTTAGGTTGGGACATCAGAACTGACAGCGCTAAAGTGATTTTATACTTTGTCAATTTGGTTTTATTGTTTACCTGTTTAGTGATTGCGCAAATTATTCGCAAAAACAAACTAGGCCGTATTTTAGTCGCGATGCGAGGCCGTGAAGAACGAGTGCGCTTTTCTGGATACGATGTAGCGAACTTTAAAATCTTCGTATTTTGCATTGGCGCTCTATTTGCCGCTTTGGGTGGCGCCATGTTCACCTTACAAGTCGGTTTTATGTCCCCAACTTTTGTTGGCATAGTGCCCTCTATTGAAATGGTGATCTTGTGTGCCGTCGGCGGACGTTTATCCATCTTTGGTGCCATCTATGGTGCGCTTTTAGTTAACTTTGCCAAAACCAGCTTTTCGGAATCTTTCCCAGAGTTATGGTTGTTCGCGATGGGCGCTTTGTTTATCAGTGTGGTGCTGTTCTTTCCAAATGGTTTAGCCAGCGTTTATCAAGATCATATAGTACCAAGATTTAAAAAACGCTTTAAAAAACAAGGTAAACCGGTTGCTGTTAAACCACGCGTACAAACAGCCAAAAATCAGCCCAATACAACTGAAAAAACAGATGATGTGTTAACCGGAGGTACCTTATGAGTCAAAAAGATTTTGTTCTCTCGGTTGAGGGACTCACTGTGTCTTTTGATGGTTTTAAAGCGGTAAACGACCTCTCACTTTATGTCGACGAAGGAGAAATTCGGGTCATCATTGGCCCCAATGGTGCCGGAAAAACGACAGTGCTTGATTTAATTTGTGGTCGTACAGCTTCTACTTCTGGCTCTATCAAGTTCAGAGATAAAGAGCTGACAAAAATGAGTGAGCACCAAATAGTGCATGCTGGCGTCGGTCGAAAATTTCAGAATCCATCTATTTATGAAGATTTATCGGTATTTGAAAATTTAGAGCTTTCTTATCCGAAAGGGCGCAGCGTGTTTGGTGCTTTGTTTTTTCGCCGCGATCAAGCTGTGATTAACCAAGTGCATGAAATAGCCGAAATGATCTTTTTACAGGATATGTTGGATAAACCAGCAGGATTGTTGAGTCACGGGCAAAAACAATGGTTAGAAATTGGCATGTTACTGATTCAAGAGCCTGATTTGTTGATGCTAGATGAACCGGTAGCTGGGATGTCCGTCGCTGAACGGCGCAAAACAGCTGAACTACTTAAACGCATTACCAAAGGTCGCTCAGTGATTGTGATTGAGCATGATATGCAGTTTGCCGAAGAAATTGCCGACCGGGTCACCGTTTTACATCAAGGCCAAGTACTGTCAGAAGGCAGCATGGAGCGGGTGCAAAACGATCCTAAGGTAATTGAAGTTTATCTTGGCCATTAAGAGGAAATAAATATGCTGCAAGTAAAAGACTATCGGGTTTCTTACGGCCAGAGTGAAGTTGTGCACGGGGTAAACTTCGAACTTAAAAAAAACGAAATTGTTGCCATCATGGGGCGCAATGGCATGGGTAAAACCTCGTTAATGAAATCTTTGGTGGGCATGGTGCCGGAAAGTGGCGGCTCTATATCACTGCAAGGCACTGATTTAACCGGAATGAAAAGTTTTGAACGGGTGGCAAACGGCGTAGGTTTTGTGCCCCAAGGGCGGATGATCTTTTCGACCATGTCGGTGCTTGAAAATATTGAAACCGGCTTAACCTCAACCAACCAATCCAAGCTACCGCCAGACAGTGATTTGTACGAATTGTTTCCGGTATTAAAAGAAATGAAATCACGAAAAGGCGGCAACCTTTCTGGCGGTCAGCAACAGCAACTAGCGATCGCAAGAGCCTTAGCCAGTAACCCTAAAGTGCTTATTTTAGATGAACCAACTGAAGGCATTCAGCCTTCCATCATTAAAGAAATGGCGAGAACCTTGAAGCGTATCCGTGATGAGCGAGGTTTGTCCATTTTAGTATCTGAACAGGTGCTAAGTTTTGCGCTTGAAATTGCCGACAGGGTATTGGTAATTGAAGGTGGCAACATAGTGCACGAAGATGATATTGCCAATATTGATGAAGACAAAGTAGCCAGTTATTTATCCGTTTAAAAACTCAACCAGCAAAATGCGGCTAAACCGCAAGGAGATAAAAATGACTAATACAATTATTAAAGTCGACTTAAAAAAATCTGCATACGAAAACGAAAAACTACATAACCGTTGGCACCCAGATATTCCAATGGCCGAGATGGTCAAGCCGGGTGATGATTTTATTATTGAGTGTATCGATTGGACTGGTGGGCAAATCAAAAATAACGATGATGCGAGCGATGTGCGTGACGTTGATTTGACCCAAGTTCACTTTTTATCAGGGCCAGTTGGGGTTGAGGGGGCTGAACCTGGCGATTTATTAGAAGTCGATATTTTAGATATAGGGACTTTCGACGATAGCCAATGGGGTTTTAATGGTTTCTTTTCTAAACAAAATGGCGGCGGTTTTTTAACAGAGCATTTTCCTGAAGCGCAAAAGTCGATTTGGGATTTTAAAGGCATGTTCACCTCATCACGTCACATTCCTGGGGTAGAATTTGCCGGTTTAATTCATCCTGGGTTAATTGGCTGTTTGCCTTCGAAAGAAATGTTAAACGAATGGAATACACGTGAAAAAGACCTCTACGATACCGAGCCAGATAGAGTACCAGGTCTTGCGAACTTACCGTATGCAGAAACTGCCCATATGGGTAAAATGCAAGGCGAAGCGGCAAAAGCTGCAGCGGCTGAAGGTGCCAGAACCGTACCACCAAGGGAACATGGTGGTAATTGTGATATTAAAGATTTATCACGCGGATCTAAAGTTTATTTTCCTGTTTATGTAAAGGATGCAGGTTTAAGTGTTGGCGACTTACACTTTAGCCAAGGGGATGGAGAAATTACCTTTTGCGGTGCGATAGAAATGGCCGGCTGGATCCACTTACGAGTCAATCTGGTTAAAGACGGCATGAAAAAATATGGTGTTAAAAACCCAATATTTAAACCAAGCCCGATCACACCTAAATACGATGATTATTTAATTTTTGAAGGCATCTCTGTTGATGAAGAGGGTAAACAGCATTATTTGGATGTTAATGTTGCCTATCGCCAAGCCTGTTTAAATGCCATTAACTACCTCGAAAAATTTGGTTATACCAGAGCGCAGGCATACGCCATATTAGGCACAGCGCCAGTTCAAGGTCATATTAGTGGGGTGGTGGATGTGCCAAACTCTTGTGCGACCTTGTGGCTACCAACTGATATCTTTAAAGAAGACATCAAAATCAGCCCAGACGGACCGACTAAATATTACGATGGCTCGATTGATGTGCCACTTGCACCTGATATTAAAAAATAATCTTTTGTTTAAGTTTTATCTGTAGCGCTGGCAACGGCGCTTTTTACCTAAGGAGTATGATATGCCTCTATACGATTATAAGTGTGCACAGCATGGTGTTTTTCAAGAAATGGTGCCGCTGGCCAAAGGCCATGAACCTTGTGCTTGTCCTCGTTGTGGCAAGCTCTGTGCAAAAGTTATTTTGATCCCCCCGCAAGTATTAGAAATGGCTCCTAATAAACGAAAAGCAGCCGAAAAAAATGAAAAAGCCAGTCATGAGCCGATTATTTCAACGCCAGAAAGTCGCGATAAAAAACACGGGCGTGGATGTGGCTGTGAACATACCGCGGCAAAAACGCGCAAAGCGGTTTATTTAGCCGATGGTAGTAAAATTTTTCCTTCTGCCAGACCTTGGATGATCAGCCATTAACCTTTCTTAAGCCATATGAACCAACATTTTGTCTCGGGCAAAATGTTGGCCTTACCAGCAAAAACTTGCCACCTGTGTACGGCACTATTAAATACAATGTTTTAAATTTGTTTTAATTCTTTGATCTAAACATTAATCTGAGTTAAATTATATTAAGTTTAACATCATATGTTTGGTTTAAAATTATGTTTATGTCTAAAAAATTAAAAATGTCACTCCTTACAACGGGCTTGCTGATGGCAACCGGCATTATCAGCGCCTGTTCAACACCCCAAAAAAATCAGACCATAGCGCAAACGCCTATGCCAAGTGAAAGCCCAGTTAGCAAGCAGCCATTGCCATTAACAGATCCACAGAATACAGGGGCTTGGGTTCTAAATGAACAAGTCAGTGATGAGTTTGACGGTGATACGTTAGACGAAAACAAATGGTATATCGTTGGTAAATTTGAAGACGGTAAACCTGTTTATAAACATCCAGACAAACCCAATAAAAAAGTTTGGAAAGGGCGAGCACCTTCTCAGTTTTCTGGCCGAAATTACCGCCTAGAAAACGGCAAACTGATTTTAGAAACCCGTTGGGAGCCTGATTTTCCATTTGAAACTAAGATACACAAACCGGTTTTTGGCGAGCCAATGAAATATGAAAATATCACGACAGCCTGCATCATTGGTCGCCGTTATTTTAAATACGGTTATATCGAAATAAAAAGCAAAGCGGCCGACGCTGCAATTTCCAGCGCGTTTTGGGCTATGGGTGAAAAATTAGAAATTGATTTTTTTGAGCTATTTGGTTCGCATAAAGGACAAGGTGAATCTCATTTAGATCGTCAGCTTTGGTGGTCGATTAGAGACTGGGGCAAAAAAGTTCGTGGCAAACCTACTTATACAGAGCGCAAAGATTTAGGTTTTAGAGTGGCAGCAGACTTTCATGTTTATGGTTTTGAGTGGGACGAAAGCGGCGTTAAATATTATGTTGACGGTCAATTAATCAGCGACGTGAGCCGAGCTGATGTAGACGCTTTTGCAAATGAACACCGAGGTGTTGAGCATGGTTATGTTGCCACCAAACCTATTAGTTTGTGGTTAGACCAAGAGACTTTTCCTTGGCATGGCGTGCCGGAAAGTTTGCAAGACTTAGAAAAAAACAGCCCGCCCAACGAGGCTCATGACGGGGTTGTTGATTATGAAATTGAATACGTCCGAGTATGGCAAAAAGCGTCTAAGTAGGGGAGAACAATGAACCGAAAAATGAACCAAGTAAAACCAATAATAGCAGCAATGAGTTTATTATTTGCATCGGGTTGCCAGGGGTTAAGCGCTGAGCAAACGCAAGATACGATAGCATTTGAAGCAGCTGAGCAAAACATATTTCCAGTGTCTAAAAAGTTTTTACGTCAATGGGACGCTGCGACTGTTGTAGATTTAGACCAAGATGGTTGGCCTGATTTAATGCTTAACGATCATGGTTTTAGCACCCAAGTATTGTGGAATAATCAGGGCCGGTTTAGTCAACCTTATGATCTATTGATGGGCGACTCTCATGGTATTGCGGCGGCAGATATAGATAAAGATGGTCAAGTAGAAATTATTATGGCGCGGGGCGGCGGCTCAGGCTCAAATGCCCGAAATGCTAAAATGGTCAAGGTGAATAAAAATCGCGAGTTTACTGAGATCGGCGATTATTCAATACCTTTGGCCAACATGCGTGGACGAACAGTAAAGTTTGCTGATTTAGACAACGACGGTTTTTTAGATTTAGTTAATTTTGCATTTCCATCAAAAGAGAAAAAAGGGCAGAGCGAAAACTATCTATATCGTAACAACAGAGCCGGTGAATTGGTTTTGGCCGGTACATTGCCGAGTAGTTTTGGTGATGGCCAAAAAGTACTGCTGACGGATTTTAATGGCGATCATGCGTTAGATATTTTTATGTATGGCAATGGGCCAGCCCGGCTATTTAAAAATGAAGGTAAATTTAACTTTAGCGACGTCACCAACAGCGTACTACCCGAAAAATACAAACAGGTGTCGAGCGCCATTGAACTGGATTATGACAATGATGGTGATATGGACTTGTTCATCACTCAAGGCAAAGATTTTGAATCAGGCCAAAGCTTTTATAACGGTGCCAAGCAGTCTTTTGCGTTTTATTCTAAACGTGGCAAAACCCAATTTAAAGAACTTGCGGGCGGCGAGGTTATTTATATTAAAAACCTGCAAACCCAGTGGCCACATAAGTCGTTATTTACTGGCGAGCCAGGTTTAGAGTATCAATTTCCAGGTGAAACCCATTCTGGCCGCAATGTGCGTTTGGTTAATAGCGATGCATTAGGCTTTGTTGATAAAACCGACAAAAAAGGGGTTTATATTGGCTATGTTGGCAATCAGGCATGGCGTTTAGCTGTTAATACTTTTTCACCATCAACAGGCGTTATTGACGGTATTGTCAAAGCACCGGATGTTAAAAAAGTTGAACAGGAAAAAGTGGTAAATATACTCTTAAATAATCATCAGGGCCGATTTACAAATGTCACTAAAAGCGCTGGTTTAGCAAAAAAAGGCCAATTTACCAGCAGTGCAGTGGCTGATATTAACAACGATGGCTTTTTGGATATTGTGGTGCGTAGTCGCGGTGAAATGGTATTTGATAATCCTGCTTTAGTTTATATAAACAACCAGAAGGGTGGTTTTGAATATAAAAATAGTTTGGGCATAGTCACCCGTGAACCGGGCGCAATAGGCTTAGGAATAGAAGCAATTGATGCAAATTTAGATGGTCGAGTTGATTTTGTCGTCGGCGACGAACGGGGTCGTTGGCACCTATTTTTGAACCAAAGCCAAAACCAAAGCCATTATTTGCAGGTGGCAGTGGGTCCCTCTGCCAAACAACAAGCATCTTCGCTTGGGGCTGTCGTGACTGTAAATGGTTGCAAAAAACAACAGCAAAAACGCATTGGCACAACGGCCGCTATGTATTCTATAAGTTTTAACCCTATTGTGCATTTTGGTTTAGGCGACTGTGATAAAGATTTAACAGTTCAAGTTAAATGGCCAACCGGAGAGTTGCAAGTCAAAAAAGCGGTGAACGCAAATCAAAAACTCGTGTTCTAAATTTGTTCAATATTTGTATTAATAAAATTATAAAAGCACTAAACTTATTGACTATACAAACATCATATGTTTATATTGTTGGTAACTTGAATAAAGTGTGTAAACAACAAACACGATAAAACCAAACAAGGTTACTTTATTAAATTAACAAAGGAATTTTTATGAAATTCAGAGCGGTATTAACCAGCTTGACGTTCGTTGCGGCAGCTTTAAGCAGCGGCTTCTCAATAGCAATAGCAGCAGATCGAGCGATAGCGGCAGACAAAAAAAATGTATTAATCATCATGTTTGATGACATGCGTTTTGATACTTTTTCGTATCGGGGTGGTCCTGTTCATACGCCTAATATAGATGCTTTGGCCGATAGCTCGGTTCGGTTTGACCAAGCAATGACCACCACAGGTTTATGTTCACCCTCTCGCGCTGCTATGTTCACCGGCCGCTGGGGTCACAAAACTGGCTTAGACGATAACCTGGATATTTACCATACTCGATTAATGGAACTAGATCCCAGCGAAGGTGGATTAATTCGTCGCGCTAAAGATGCTGGGTATTACGTTGGTTATGTCGGTAAATGGCACTTGGGTGCACAAGGTGCACAGTTACGAGGTGCCGATTTTGTTAAAGGCGGCCATGAACACTTTGCGAAGCGTTTTCAGCGCAACTGGACACCGTATGCCATCCGCGAAAATGTTGAAAAATACCAGCAAGGTATTTTAAACGAAAACAATGAAAAGCTTGAGTATTATCAAACGCTGCCCGGCAGTTACGAAACCACTGAAACAAAAGGTAAAGTGGAATATGGCCGTGAATTAATGCAAAAAGCAGTTAAACAAGACAAACCCTTTTTTGGTGTTGTTAGCTTTAAACAGCCTCACCCACCGTACCGTGTGCCTGAGCCTTATGCCAGTATGTACGATCCTGAATCATTAGAATTACCTGCAAACCATATGGTGCATGGCAAAAAGAAACCGTTAGGGCAACGCGGTGTATTTTGGCCTTGGCATGATGTTTCGCACATGACGGACTTAGACTGGCGAAAAGCACGCGCCCATTATTATGGTGCAATCGCTATGGTGGATAGAGCGGTAGGCGAGTTGATAGATGCGGCCAAAGAAACAGGTTTATACGATGATTTACATATAGTCTTTGTTGGCGATCAAGGCAGCATGTTAGGTGAGCACGGTTTATTTGACAAAGCGCCTTATGCGTACGATGAATTAATGCGTATGCCATTGTTAATGCGTGTGCCAGGTGTAGAGCCAAAAATTGTTAATCGTCAAGTGGGTATGTTGGATATTGCACCCACGTTAGCAGAATGGATGCAGCTAGCAAATGATGGTGATGTGGATGGCCATAGCTTAAACCCTTTAATTGAACAGGGCGATAAGGCCGAAGCGGGTCAGCCAGATACCGCTTACTACGCTTACGAGTGGTACAACGGCGCTTGGTTTGGTGTTAGAGCCATACGTACGCCAGAGTTTAAGTTTGTTTGGAATCCAGGTGATTCAACAGATGAGTTATACGACCTAAAAAATGATCCGGTCGAGCTGAAGAACTTGATTAATGATAATAAACATCAAAAAACATTAGTTAAGTTAATTAAGCAACTAGAAGCTGAATTGCTCAGAGTAGAAGATCCGGCTATCGAGCGATTCCGCCTTCACTTTAAAAAGTTCTTATAATTTAGAAAAGTGGAGACGTTTGACGTCTCCATCAAAACATATGACCTTACGTAAGGTGGTAACAAATGAAAATTGAATGCGTAAAAACACATCATCTTAGATGCAATCTAGATGAACCTTTTGGTTTTAGCCAATGGTTTTATAACCAACGAAATGTGTTAGTTATAGAGGTGATCACCGACGAAGGCGTTTCAGGTTGGGGAGAATGTTATGGTCCGGCAGATGTGATTCAAGGGGCGGTAGAAAAATTCTACGGCCCAAGAATTTTAGGTAAACCCGCTTTATCTACCGATGCTATTTGGCACTTTATGTGGCGAGCCTCGTTAGATTTTGCCCGTTCCGGCGTGATGATGGCAGCTATGTCGGGCATTGACATGGCACTGTGGGATCTTAAAGGTAAAGCACTAGGCTTAAGTGTGAGTGAGCTAATGGGTGGGCGCAATCGTGATTTTGTCCCATGTTACGCAACTGGCATGTACTATACAGATTTGCCGGAGGATAAGCTGCTAACCTCATTAGTTGACGAAGGCGCAGGGTACGCGAACGAAGGTTTTCAAGCGATGAAAATCAAAGTGGGTAAAAACCCAGAATTTGATATTAAATTTGCCAAAGCACTACGTGAAGCCTGCCCTAACACCCAATTAATGGCAGACTCTAACCATGGTTTTGATTTGCCCGAAGCAATCCGAGTAGGACGGGTATTAGAAGCCTTAGATTATCTCTGGTTTGAAGAGCCACTGGCGCCTGATCATTTGCATTTATTTGATAAGCTACAACAAAAGTTAGATATTCCTTTAGCAACGGGCGAATGTTTTCAAACACGTTTTCAATTTAATAGCTTAATTCAGTCAAATTCGGTGCATTTGCTACAACCGGATTTAGCCTATTGTGGTGGCCCAAGCGAAGCATTAAAAATTAGAGCTATGGCCTCGGCGAATGGCATTAATGTGATCCCACATGTTTGGGGCACTCAGTTAAACTTAGCCGCTGCGACGCATTTTTTAGCCACCGCATATCATGAGCCGGGTCGCGCGGAAGAAAAAACCTTGTTTATGGAATACGATCGCACAGAGAACCCTTTACGTGATGAAATGTACCAAACCGAAATTAAGGTGACAGCGGGTATTGCCGAAGTCCCTACAGCGCCTGGTTTAGGCGTGCAAATTTGTCCTAACGCATTGAAAAAATTTGATATTAATTCAACGGAAACCAAATTATGAGCAAGCAATACAAAATGTTAATCGGTGGCGAACTGGTCACAGCTAAAACAACCTTTAGTGTTGTTAACCCAGCAACCGAAGAAGTGATTGCCGAAGTGCCAGATGCCGAACCAGCCCATATTGAAGACTGTTTAAAGAGTGCAGACAAAGCCTTTGCTAGCTGGTCTAAAACGTCGTTAGCGGAACGCGAAAAAATTATTCTTGATTATGCGAATTTATTAGAAAAAAACAAAGATGAAATCATAGATATTTTGATTTCTGAAACCGGCAAACCCATTGAAAATGCCGAATATGATTTTGGTATGTTAGTTACCTGTCTTAAATTTTTTATTGAAGAAGCAAAGCGTTTAGACACTCCTGTGATTAATGACCCAGACGGTCGTTTCCATCATTACATCAGCCGTCAGCCATTGGGTATTGTGGTGGGGTATTTAGCGTGGAATTTCCCGCTGTTAAATATCGGCTATAAAATTGGTCCTTCATTAGCAGCTGGCTGCTGCGCTATTATTAAACCCTCTCAGGTTACCCCAATGGCAACCTTGCGCTGCGCAGAGTTAGCCATTGAAGCAGGCATACCTGCGGGTGTTTTAAATGTGATCACTAGTAATAACTACGACATTACTAATCCGTTATTAACCTCTGATTTAACCAGTATGTTTACCATGATAGGCTCGACCAAAGCTGGTGTTAAAGCTATGCAAACCGCTTGTACCTCAGTTAAGCACTTTTCGGTTGAGTTAGGTGGCAACGCACCTGTCATTGTTTATGATGATGCCGATGTTGAAAAAGCCGCTGAAAAAATCGTTGGCCTTAAATTTGCGAACTCTGGTCAAGTTTGTGTGTCACCTAACCGGGTTTTTGTACACCAGTCAATTTATGAAAAGTTTTTATCGAGTGCACGTAAACACGCAAAACAAATTAAGTTAGGTGTCGGTCGTCAAGAAGGAAATATCATGGGCCCAATGATGACAGACAAAGAGCGCCAGCGTGTGATCGGTTTAATTGAAAAAGCCATTGCACAAGGCGCAAACTTAGTGGCCGGTGGCAGTGTCCCCAGCGATAAACAAAAGGGTTTTTATTTGGAGCCAACCATTTTGTCTGATGTGAGTTTAGACATGGCGGTAGCAAATGACGAAATTTTTGGCCCAGTATTACCTGTTATTCCATACTCAGATTCAGATGACATTATTGAATTGGCTAACGACAATCAATACGGCCTGTCTGCTTATGTATTTACCGAGAGCTTAAAGCGAGGGATGCAAGCTGCCGAAAATATCCAAGCCGGTAGCGTTTGCATCAATGAACCTCACTACTCGGTGCAATTACCGCACGGTGGGTTAAAACAAAGTGGGGTGGGTAAAGATTGCTCGCGCTATAGCTTGCAAGAGTACTTAACGCTTAAACGTGTTTCAGTGTTAATAAAGGATTAAGGTGACTTCCAATGTTGAATAAAAAAACACTCATTTCTGCATTGTTTGCAGTCTGTGCCAGCGCTTCTGCGTTTGCGCAACCAGAGCGTCCAAATATTGTTGTCATCTTAGCGGATGATTTAGGCTATTCAGATGTTAGTTTTAATGGCTCTAAAGATATCACTACACCTAACTTAGATAAGTTAGCGGCAAACGGCACAGTAATGACCTCTGCTTATGCAGCGCATCCATTTTGTGGACCTAGCCGCGCAGGGTTAATGACTGGCCGTTACCCGCATAGATTTGGCTCTCAGTTTAACCTGCCAACAAACCACAAATCGGGCGGTTTAGGGATCCCAACCGATGAAAAGTTTATCAGTAAAGTATTGCAAGAGTCTGGGTATTACACAGTTGCCGTGGGTAAATGGCACTTAGGCGAAACGCCAGAATATCATCCGAATGCACGTGGCTTTGACGATTACTACGGATTTACCGGCGGTGGTCACGACTATTTTCCTGAAAAATATCAAAAAAAATACCAAGCCAGCCTAGCCCGAGGGATGGACGCAACCATCTTTGATTATATTCGTCCGTTAGAACGCAACGGAAAAGAAGTGCGTGAGACCGAGTATGTTACTGACGGATTAGCGCGAGAAACCGCTGCTTATATTGACAAAGCCAGCAAACAAGATAAACCCTTTTTTATTTATGCTGCCTTCAATGCACCGCATACACCTATGCAAGCAAAAGATGAAGACATGGCAATGTTCCCGAACATTAAAGATAAAAAACGCAAAGTATATGCTGGCATGGTCTACGCGTTAGATAGGGCTGTTGGCCGTATTGTTGATCAATTAAAAGCCAGCGGTGAGTATGAAAATACCTTGATTGTATTTTTTAGTGATAACGGTGGTAAAACGCCAACGGGTGCCAGCAACGAACCGCTGCGTGGCCGTAAAGGCGATACTTTAGAAGGCGGTTATCGCGTGCCTATGTTTTTTCATTGGCCCAACAAGATCCCCGCACGTGACAACTACTACCATGTGATCAGTGCATTAGATTTATTCCCAACTTTTGCCAATTTAGCAGGCGCGGATTTAACCGGCGTTAAAAAGTTAGATGGTGTTGATGTACTGGATGCTGTGATAAATGGTGAAAACGCACGCCCAGGCCAAAGTGTATTTGCCATGCGCCACCGCTATGGGTATAGCGATGTGGGTGTGCGCAAAGATAATTTTAAAGCGTTACGTTTTGGCTCTAAAGACGAATGGCAGCTGTATGACGTAAACAAAGATCCAAGCGAAACCAAAGATTTATCTGGCAAATACCCAGTGTTATTGAGCCAGCTAAAAGAAGAAGCCGAAATTTGGGCATGGCAGCATGCAGAGCCAAAATGGTTTCATATTCATCGAGAAGGTTTCCAGTGGCGCGAAAAAGCGATGCCACGCTTTCATGAAACCTTTAACTACAAACCTATGTATGGTGAGTAAGTTTGCCTATTGGGTTTAATGTGACTCGATAAATAGACTTTAATTTTGAAAACCCGCCGTTTGGCGGGTTTTTTGTGCACGTTTATCTGTTTGGTCTATGACATAGCCTGAGTTTGACTTAAAGTTATATAAAGATAGATAAATAGATTGACAGTGTTATAGATGCAGTATACTATTTGCGCAGCTTGAAAGTAAGTCTGTTTTTATCATCTCCATTTCGTTGCATTCTTAGTAGTTCCACGTCCTGTAGTTTGTAAATTTCAATTTATATTTCCTGCTCAATCGTGCCTTACCAAGGCATATGTACAATTTTTTTATATACAGGATATTTATTATGTCTAATACAACGACTGGTACCGTAAAATGGTTTAACGAAGCTAAAGGCTTTGGTTTTATTGAGCAAGAGTCTGGTCCAGACGTATTTGCACACTTCAGTGCAATTGCTAGCACAGGATTTAAAACTTTGGCAGAAGGCCAAAAGGTTCAATTTACTGTGACTCAAGGCCAAAAAGGTCCTCAAGCAGAGAACATCGTAGCACTATAATCTTAGTCTACACAGATTGATTAAAAGCAAGCCCTTGTGGTTTGCTTTTTTTTGCTTTTAAAAAATCTTCAACTTTTAATCTGTTTATCTTAACACAGTATATAAAAACGCATAAATATTGTAGTTATCTGTTTTTCAGCCAACTACGCCCATCATCAGCCAGCTACGCTCATCATTTAAGCGATAATGCACACGCATTTTATCACGCCGCGTTTTGGATTGTTTTTGCAGCCGTTGTTTTTTAACCACAAAAGGTAATTTATATTTATTTAGCCAAACTATCGAATATTCTCCTTTGGGTTATGTAAAAAAACAAACCGACTCTCTGGGTGTTGAACAATTGACACAAAGGTTTTATTGCTCGGCTAATACTTGTCCTGCGGGTGGTTACTATGGTGTGCGCACTTTGGTGACGCACCCAGATACGCCTGCTTTTGGTGCTGAGCCTGTCATTACTTATTTTAATAAGCAGCATCAAGTGATCGCTAAAGATGTGAGCGTTTTTAATGGAGATACCATTCGCCAACAAATGAGTTATTACCCGTCGGGGCTACTGCATAAAAAATCCAATAGTTTTATTGTTGGCGGAGTCAGTGAGTCTAATAAGCGCTGGGACGAATATGACTACGATGAGCAGCGCCGCGTTAAAAAGATAAAATATGCAAATGGTGGCGAGAAAACGTTTAGCTATAATGTAATAAACGGCAGCTCGATTGGTTTAAGCGAGTGGTCAAAACTGCAAAAAATCACCCAAATAACCAAAGTGATAAAGGATTATGAAGATGGCTCACCCGCCCAAGCACAACTGCAAACTAAAATAAGTTATTTAAACGCAATGGGGCAACTTGTTAGCGTAGTTGATGCGAATGGAACGCAGCTAAACTCTGTATATAATGCACAAGGGCTGCTGGTTAAAAGCCAAACCAATGGAGATACCAGCACCACCGTCATGGTTGATTATAATAATCAAGGTCAACGTATTGGCTTGACCGATCCAAGCCTTGGCCATATCGCATTTACATACACCGGGTTTGGCGAGCTTAAAGAACAAATTTGGCAGCCTAACACCAGCGCCGAAAAATCTATGCACCACTTTTATGATAAGTTGGGGCGGTTAACCTCGCGAGAAGACACCGACAGTCACAATGCGACCACACAGCACCAATGGCATTGGGACCAGCAATATAAAGGCGCACTCGACGCTATTTACACTGGGGTCTCGCAAGGCTGAGGGCCTTATAACAGCAATCTACATGAACAGCTGTATTCTTATAATGTTAAAGGGCAATTACATCAAGTTGAAGAAAAAGTGCCAGGAGAGTGGTCTGCAAGCATATCCTATACCTATGACACCTTTGGGCGCGAACAGACTAAATCGACCCCCAATACAAATATCAAGCGTCTGTACCACTTAATGGGCACCCCAGTGCAAACTTTGGAAGATGCGGCAGAGCCGTTTAAAATCTGGCAGCTTGGCGATGTGATAGAAAATAGCCAAGGCGAGAGAATACAGCGGCAACTGCTTGGCGATAGATTAGTGCAAACCCAAACCTATGGACTAAACGGCCATATAAAAAGTATTGCGGCGGGGATCTATAGCGGTCATGCCAGCATACAACCGAGTGTTATGCACCAGAGTTATCAATTTGATACCATAGGCAACTTACTTGCAAAAACAGACTATAATATTGGGTTAAAACCGCTGCGTGAATGGTTTACATACGATGCATTGAATCGTTTGAAAAACCGTAAAACATTTGAGCAAAACAGTGATGGCAGTTATGGAGATTATTCGCTTGCTTCCGGTGGGCAGTCAGTCGATTACAAATATGACTTATTGGGCAACTTAATTTATCGCTCAGACAAAGGTGTGTTAACCGGTAGCAGCCCGCAAAACCTGTTTTACAGTGAGGTCGACAGTGCAAATAACAGTGTTAGTCCTTACGCAATCACATCGGCTTATGGGGTGGGTAGTCAAGCATCATCGAGCATCCATTACCAATATGACAACTACGGAAACGTCACTAAACGGGGTAATAAAAACATAGAATACAATGTGTTTAATAAACCCACCAATATAGATGGAGCGTATTTTGCGTATACCGCAACGCACAAGCGCTACCGAAAAACCAGTAACAACGGTGCGATAACCTATTACGCTGACAGCGGTGCTTTTGAAGAAACAATGGATGGTCCTATCTTCACCCAAACAAGTTATATTGACGGGGTATTTATAAAAAAATCTATTAGTGACTATAGTATGGGGGCATCTAGTGTAGAGCGTCGCTTTACATTAAAAGACCACTTAGGCTCAATTAACGTGATCACAAATGAAATAGGGCAAATAGCTGAGCAAATGAGCTTTAATGCCTGGGGTGAAAGACGTAACCCAGATATGAGCAGTGGTCCAGCTTCATCGGCCGGTACCACCACCCGGGGTTATACGGGTCACGAAATGTTAGATGATCACGGCCTAATCCATATGAATGGTCGGGTTTACGACCCAAATATTGGCCGATTTTTAAGTGCGGATATAGTGGTACAATCACCGAGCAATAGCCAAAGTTATAACAGGTATAGCTATGTTTTAAACAACTCACTGAGCCTAATAGACCCAAGTGGGTATACGTACGAGGGCTGCCCACCGAGCGATGCGACAGGTTGTGGTCAAATGGTAGATGATCTCGGTGGTCCGGCCACAATGCCTTGTGAACAGGGAGGAGACATGGAAACCTGTGAAGTCACCGGTTATGTTCCGCCGGGTGCATGCGGTGCAGACGTAGACTGCCAGATGAATGAATACTTGCAAGCGATCGATAAAATGCATGATGAATTTATTGAGCAAGCTCAGCCGACAGGTGATATGTTTGGAGGGAGTACAGAGCGGACGTTGGAAAGTCCTCAAGAAAGGATCAATAGGCTCAATCGAAATGTCTCTAAAAATTATCCTTCATTGGCATCACCACAAGTGATAGCAGTCAAAGACGCTGGTAAATACTCTGGAAAATTTACTTCTAATGGAAAAGTTATTGTAGAGTACGGTGGTTCTGATTCGGCTGTCGAATCATCTATTTTTCATGAGAGATTACATGTCGATGAGGCAAATTATACAACAGGAGGTTCGCAAGGTTTGTATATTCTTCATGAGTTTATCGAGCATGGTATATTTCATGACCCCAACATAGATAAAATGACGACGGACTACTATAGGCACATACAATTCCCTAATGTAAACGGTTTGCCTCAATTAAATGATCTACCTTGGAGAAAAGAATAATGAAGACTTTTATTAAGGTTATTTTAGGTATTTCCCTTATTATATCAGTTGCCTTCATTATCTATATTAATGATAGAGGAGAATCACGCCTCCAGAGAAAACTTGCTGCATATTGTCAATTTTCTGAGTTAGCAAAAGAGCTAAATTCATTTTATTTTTCCAATGGTCGTTATATTTCAGAAAGAAGCTGGAGAGATAAAATAAATCTAAATATGCTGAATCAGCGGTGTAATATCTACTTTTCTGAGGATAATGGTAGATTTAAAGATATTTTCGGCGCAGCGTATAAATATGAAACGATTGATGGAGGCAATGGGATGCGCATAGCCAGAATTGGTGCAGAAGAAGATCCGCAGTATTTGGGATTTGAACAAATAATGGTTTTTAAATTAGGCAAGCGGGTTGAATAATGACCCAATTCTTTAATTTTATGAGTGTCTCCTTCTCGCTCATTACAGACATTTATAATTGACTGGCGGTGTGCTTATAAAGTGGAAAAGTGAACTTTAATGCCTGGGGTGAAAGACGCAAACCGGATATGAGCAGTGGCCCAGCTTCATCGGCCGGTACCACCACCCGAGGTTATACCGGCCACGAAATGTTAGATGATCACGGCCTAATCCATGATGAATGGTCGGGTTTACGACCCAAATATTGGCCGGTTTTTAAGTGCGGACATAGTGGTGCAATCACCGAGCAATAGCCAAAGTTATAATAGGTATAGCTATGTTTTAAACAACCCACTGAGCCTAATAGACCCAAGTGGGTATTGTAATACAACCCATTACGACCCAGATCATACTGGTTGTGGTCAAATGGTAGATGATCTCGGTGGTCCGGCCACAATGCCTTGTGAACAGGGAGGAGACATGGATACCTGTGAAGTCACAGGTTATGTGCCGCCGGGCTCATGCGGTGCAGACGTAGACTGACAGATGAATGAATACTTGCAAGCTACCGATAAAATGCATGATGAATTTATTGAGCAAGCTCAGCCGACAGGCGATATGTTTGGTTCGAGTGCACAAGAGGGTGATGGGTTCTTTAAGGGGCTTTGGAAAAAAGCTACCGGTTGGCATTTTGAAGGACGTGATGCTTTGAATACTAATTTACCAACTTACGACCAAGCTATCGCTGAAGGGTCTGAATGGACGTTACTATCTGAAAAACAATCTATTTTCCATGATGACGGTATAGGTAAAAAAGAACTGAAGTTTATCCACTCTGATGGTCGCGAAGCTATTTTTAATGGCGATTCGTTAAGTTTGGTGACTGATCCCAGATATGTTGGTACTTATAACTATGTAAATCCTGCCCCAGTTCCTGAGAAATGGTATGACGTAGGTGGATGGGGAACATATGCTGGCAAAGGTTTTGGCCATCTTGTCTTAGATGTTGTCCCGTATGGTATGGGTGGAAATGTAAGGGGAGAAAATTAGTGTATATCGGTGCAAAAATAGTCTTTGGACTTATTCTATTGGTACTTGCTGTTTTGGGATTGTCAGCCTGTAATACAGCAAAAATCATTAAGTACGAACATGAGCAGTCAGCAGAGTTTTATAAGAACTTTGACTTTGGAGCTAGTGCCCTCAATGCTTTCAAAGCTGATGATGTTTTACTTGTCGTTGATGTAAATAAGGCAACCCACACCAGCTATGTAGTCTGGCTAGGTTTATATTCGGATAAAGCCGGAAGGTCTATAAATATTGAGCGCGCTGTGGTTACTGGTGATGGTTGGGAGAAGAGCCAAAGCTTTAACCGCGAATTGGTTTTAGAGACCCATATTCCTGATCATGAATTGCTCGAGTTTGATAAAGGTTTGAAACTTGTTGAGGTGGACGAGGATGACTTGAAATCGGTTGTCAATGCAGGTGGGGAGTTGTCTTTAACAGTTTTTTATAATGTTGGTAGTGGCACTGAAAGTACAACTTTTATTCTCAAGCAAAAGGTTGAGAAGCAGACTGTCTTTTCAACTTAAGAAGCCCCTTCACAATACCAGAGGAGCTCAAGATGATTTGTTCTAAGCTTTACTTTTTAATGGCCCAAAACCGGTCAAGCTAATTGTCGCCTAATACTCAATTAACGTGATCACAAATGAAATAGGGCAAATAGCTGAGCAAATGAGCTTTAATACCTGGGGTGAAAGACGCAACCCAGATATGAGCAGTGGCCCAGCTTCATCAGCCGGTACCACCACGCGAGGTTATACGGGTCACGAAATGTTAGATGATCACGGCCTGATCCATATGAATGGTCGGGTTTACGACCCAAATATTGGCCGATTTTTAAGTGCGGACATAGTGGTGCAATCACCGAGCAATAGCCAAAGTTATAACAGGTATAGCTATGTGTTAAACAACCCACTGAGCCTAATAGACCCAAGTGGGTATTGTAATACAACCCATTACGACCCAGATCCTACTGGTTGTGGTCAAATGGTAGATGATCTCGGTGGTCCGGCCACAATGCCTTGTGAACAGGGAGGAGACATGGAAACCTGTGAAGTCACAGGTTATGTGCCGCCGGGTGCATGCGGTGCAGACGTAGACTGCCAGATGAATGAATACTTGCAAGCTACCGATAAAATGCATGATGAATTTATTGAGCAAACTCAGCCGCCTGATGATATGTTTGGTGCGAGTACAGAGCAGACATCTGCACAAAAGGGGCTAATATACGATCCGAATGACCCTAACTATCACTCTTACTACCTGCGTACTGCGATGTGTAATCTCGGAAAAAATGGTTGCAGCGTGGAAATGGTCATGGGATCCACGGAAAGAGAATCCGTTCCCTTTGTAATCGCCCCTAAAACTGGTGAACCTCTGACTTTAGCAGGTGGTAATCCGATCAAGCATTATAGTGGTGAAAACTGGTCATTAAATATGACGATGGAGGGGTACACATATCATCCGGGGCAAGTTTTACATGTTGTTACTGCTGAGCAAGGTGTGGTTTATTTAAATACTTATGGAGAGGGTACGGGGCCTAGTCCGTGGCTAAATAATGCTGTTGGTTACACCTTGTTTGGAAAGATGCATGCTGATGTTTGGACAAGTGTAAAAACGCAGCAAATTCAAAATTTCTATAGTGATTTATTTAAGTAGCGGGAAAAACAATGAAACAAATACTTTTTTTATTTATTAGTTTAGGCTCTTTTGTTCTTTCTGCCACACTGTTTTACATGATTGTTAGCTATTTGCTCTTATCATTACCGCCTTTCAATAAAGCAGTAATGCCGGATGCTACATCCTTGGTTGCAGTCATTTTGTCGGGGCTGCTTAGTATTGGCTTAGCGGCTTATGTAGCATGGAAAATTTATTTTAATTTGGCGAAATAGTTAACAAATTGCCGTTAAAACCAATTGCTTGTCGTAGGCGGTTAGTTGTAAGTGGTGCAGATGGTAAATCCCGCCTGATCCAACCAAGTCCTGTAATGGTCCAAAACAACTGTAGAGATTTATAGCTTACTATTAGCAAAATTATAGTATGGGGCGTCTAGGGTCGCTTTACATTAAAAGACCACTTAGGCTCAATTAACGTGATCATAAATGAAATAGGGCAAATAGCCGAGCAAATGAGCTTTAATGCCTGGGGGGGAAAGACGCAACCCAGATATGAGCAGTGGCCCCGCTTCATCGGCTGGCACCACCACGCGAGGTTATACGGGTCACGAAATGTTAGATGATCACGGCCTGATCCATATGAATGGTCGGGTTTACGACCCAAATATTGGCCGATTTTTAAGTGCGGATATAGTGGTGCAATCACCGAGTAATAGCCAAAGTTATAATAGGGGTGAAATACACGATGAATTTATTGATCAAGCGCCACCGCCTGGTGATGTGTTTGGTTCGAGTACTGAGGGGACGTCGGGATCAAACTCTAGGTTAATTTATAATCGAGGTGCAATCCAAACCCAACCAGGTGATGGTAAGGGGTATGCCGGTAGTTATAAAGTTGAATGTAACCGAGTTTGTCAAAACATAGCTTTAGCCGAAGTGACGGGGAATATAGCTTATATTCAGATGACACTGGCATAAAAGCAATCACAAAAACAAAGCGCGGATGCACTCGCGTTCACTATAATTGGACTTACTCAAACAATACTAAAAGCGATGTGTATCGCTGGTTCAAAAGCATTTTCAACACCAATGAGTAGAGAGGGATTAGCTGCTAGCGTTGTTTTATCAGTAGGAACTGGACCCGTAGTGAATAGGTTTACGGTAGACTCAAAAGCAGCAGAAGTTATTTGGAAACATAACGAATTTTGGTTTAGGTGCAGGTTTCGCATTAGGATCTTAATAAAATTGGTGGTAGATAATATGAACGGAATTATAGGTGCATTTATTTTATATATGGCTTTAGTTATTACTGAAGCTACCTGCAAGTATAAAAAAGTTTCTACGAAAAAAGCCTTTTTTTATGGGTTCGCTAGTTTGTTTTTGACTTTTATCGTTTTACTTTTTATTGGTGAAGTCATGGTCGGTTCATATTCCAATTCAGGTGCTGAACATCGGTATTTATGGTTTTTAGGCGGTGTAGGGCTTGGCATTGCATCTGGGGCAAAAGTAGCGATGGCTTGTGAATCAGCAGATTATTAACTCATAGTTGTTACTTAAAGGATCCAATTAGACTTAGCCGTTTTTTAAGTGCGGACATCTTGGTGCAATCACCGAGCAATAGCCAAAGTTATAATAGGGATAAAATACACGATGAGTTTATTGATCAAGCGCCACCGCCTGGTGATATGTTTGGTTCGAGTACAGAGGGGACGTCGGGTTCAGATGTATCTATAGAGGGTCTATGGCTCTCTGTTGGAATTGGTAAAGTTATGTCACCCGTAGATAACTACTTGAGTCAAGGTTCAAAATCGTCAGAAATTATATGGGGCCAAAATTCATGGTGGCTTGGAAATGGCTTAGGCTATATCCCAATTACGGGGAATTAGATGGAAATTTTATTGTTTGGCTTCGTGGCATTAGTGTTTAAAATTATTGAAGTTATATGTGTAAGAAAAAAGTTTTCACCTATTAAATCATTTGTAATTAGCTTTATTACTGTTTTAGCTGCGTTTCTAATAGTATTACCTGTTGGTATATCAATTAGAGAGCCAGAAAATACAAATACTCAAACTAGATTGTTTATATCGTTGGGCGGCATTATTGTTGTAAGCGCGGCAGCTGGTATTAAATGTTGCTTTAATGCGCATATCAACCATCATTATTAGCATATTGCGCGTAAATGTTAGGAGTTTATGGATTGATTAATTACATCTTACGCACACATGAGGCTAAGTCGGGTAAAACGCCAAGTGAAGCTATGGTTTGTTCTAGACGTCAATGCTTAATAATACTAGACACAGCAACCCAGCTCGTTGTAAATTGTTAATCAAATGTATTGGTTAACAATTTACAAAGGCTATTTAATGAAATTTGTCCTATCTATTTTAATTTATTTGATCACTGCCATTAATTTGGTGTTTGCTCAAACAGGTGGTTGGAACTTTAATAACAACCGTATTGCCATCAGTGCCGATGGCAATAATCAAGCTGACAATTTGCATCGGTGGCCAAGAGCTGATCCGGATGATTGGGGCGGCACTGCTGTGGCACTGGCTATTATTGCAAAGTTAGATGCGCGCGATAATTTGGTTCATTATTCATATAATAATTTTGTAGATGCGCCTGCCCATACCACTGAGACCAATGAGATGGCCGATAGTGTCAACGGTGCGATTGAACGCTGGGATTTTAACAAAAATAAATTTTTTGATGCAAGTGCTGATCACCAAGCTGCACTTGATCATTTAGTTAAAGAGATCAGTCAATCAAGCGCCGAAGATCCATTATATTTTATTCATATGGGGCCTGCGGAGTTTTTTTATCGTGCTGTAAAACAAGTGGTTGAGCAGGGCAACGCCGAACACTTATCGCATGTTTATGTTATTTCACACAGTGGGTATAACAATAACCATTTACGCCGTGGCGATCCTAAGTTTGATAAACATCCAGTCGCGGCTAAAGATAAACATCATACGCTTGCAGAAACCATAAGCTTAAGTGGTCAACGACTTAACTATAAACAAATTCAAGATCAAAATGCTAAATGGGATGCCAATAAACTTTGGAACTCTGAACATGATTGGTCGGTTTGGCAATGGATGAAAAATCACCAAGATGAAAGCATTCAATGGATTTATCAGCGTTTGAAAAGACATCCAAAAGGGGTGGCTGATTGCTCAGACGCGGGTATGGTTTATTACCTGCTAACTGGCGACGATAACGGAAGTCCAGCCAAGTTACAAAAACTCTTTGCTGCTGGTATTTAAATGACTTTCGCTAAATAGCTAGATGCGTTGAAGCACTAAATATAAATTTGTTTTTTACACATAATCTGTTTGTTTTGCATGTGAATTATGTTTTAATCTTGTGTATTCATTATGTAACGAGATTAAATTATGCGGTTAACAGGACTTAGTGTTCGCGTATTTGGCGTTTTTTTCTTTTTTATCACTGGTGTGCTATATGCCAAATCAGCGCATCAAGCCATTGATTTTAACTTTAACTGGCGCTTTATTCAGCAAAATATAGAAGGTGCTCAGCAGCGAAATTTTGATGACAGCCACTGGCAAACTGTTCGCCTGCCGCACGACTGGAGTATTCTGTCGCCTTATAGCCAAACCAATACGGCGGGCGCAACTGGCTATTTGCCTGGTGGTGAGGGCTGGTATCGCAAAGCCTTTAATACCCCAAAGCTCAACGGTAAACCAGCCGCTAAAGTTCAAATTTTGTTTGATGGTATTTATAACCACAGCCAAATTTGGCTCAACGGTTATAAATTAGCTGAGCGGCCTTCAGGTTACGCACCATTTTATCTAGATTTAACACCTTATCTAACTCAAGATGGTAGCCAAAATCAGCTTGCCATTTATGTAGACCGCACTCGTTATGTTGATTCACGTTGGTATACAGGCTCTGGTATTTATCGCAATGTTAAATTGTTGGTAAATAATAAAATTCATATGCCAGTTTGGTCGACACGTATCACAACGGTTGACGCTAACCCGAAAAGCAGTCAGATCAGGCTTGAGCAAGCTGTAGTTAACGACAGTGATCTAACGCAAGCGGTCAAATTTGAAACGACTATTTTAGACGCTCAAGGTCAAACACTGGCGACTAAAAACACGGTTGTTGATATTGTTGCTGGCGATGAGAGGGTGGTCGAGCAAGACTTTAACTTGAACAAAGCTAAACTTTGGTCGCCAGCTGAGCCAAATTTGTATTGGCTGCAAACCAAGATATATAACAAAGGGCAGTTAGTCGATAGCAAAAAAACGCGCTTTGGTATTCGTACCTTTGTGAATGATCCGACCAAAGGGTTTTTTATTAACGGTCAGGCGCTAAAAATAAAAGGGGTTAATTTACACCATGATGCGGGTTTAGTTGGCGCAGCTGTTCCTGATGACGTATGGCGTCGACGTTTGCTCAAGTTAAAAGAAGCTGGGGTCAATACCATTCGTACCGCGCATAATCCAGCGTCTAAAGCCTTTTTAAACTTGTGTGATGAAATAGGGTTTTTAGTTCAGGAAGAGATTTTTGACGAGTGGGACAATCCAAAAGATAAACGCAAAAACTTTAACCAGCAGGGCGCTGTGGACTATATCACACAAAGTTATAACATAGATTTTGCGCAGTGGGCAGAGCAAGATTTAAAAAACACGGTACGCCGAGATCTCAATCATGCATCTATCTTTCAGTGGAGCATAGGCAACGAAATCGAGTGGACTTATAATCGTTATACTAGCGCGGCAGGCTATTGGGATAAAAACAACAAGGTAAATTATTATTGGGACGCGCCGCCTTATACACCCGAGCAAAGCAAACAGGTTTTTGCTGAGCAAGCCATTAAAGGCCCTCAGTTAGCCAATACGGCAAAGCGTTTGGCGGCTTGGGTAAAAGAAGTAGATAAAAGCCGACCTGTGACCGCCAACTTAGTGATACCTTCGGTCAGTCACCATAGTGGATACACAGATGCGCTTGATGTTATTGGCTATAGTTACCGACAATCAGTATACGAATATGGCCGCCAACATTATCCCGAAAAAATGATTTTAGGCACAGAGAACTGGGTGCAATGGCATGAGTGGAAAGCTGTGCTGGATAAACCTTATATTGCCGGAATTATGCTGTGGACCGGTATCAGTTATTTAGGTGAATCAAATGGTGATTGGCCAAAAAAAGGGTCATCTTCAGGCATGTTGGATTTTGCTGGCTTTGAACGCCCAAGCTTCCATATGATCAAAAGTTTATGGGATGAGCAGCCGCACCTGTATATGGCCACGCAAACATTGACCGACTCTTTATACAAGTTAGAGCAAAACCAGCTGGTAGAAAAAGAGCCAGGACAGTGGAAAAAACGCAAATGGGGATGGCATGCGTTAAACCCTCATTGGAATTATCAGCCAGGACTAGACACTGTAGTTGAAGTTTATACCAACCAAGCGGCAGTCGAGTTATTTTTAAATGGCCAATCAATGGGCATACAGCAGTTAAGCGAGCAGCCTGATCGTATCTTAAAATGGCATCTTCCTTTTGCTGCGGGTCGATTAACTGCCAAAGTGGTTAATTCTGAGCAAAGCGTTAGTTTGCAAACAGCCTCGGAACCGGTTGCGGTAAAACTGACCGCGGATACAAAAACCTTGAATAATAACCACTATGATGTTGCCCATATCACAGCACAGCTTATTGATATAAATGGCCAGCCGGTCAGGCATAAAGACACAGAAATAGAGTTTTTGGTGAATGATCAATTAAGGTTCTTAGGTACTGACAATGGTGCTGTGGACAATATTCAGTCGCATCAAAGCAGCAGCATAAAAACGCACCAAGGTAAAGCCTTGCTGCTGGTGCAAAGCCAAAACCAAACTGGAAGTTTTAATATTGCGGTTAAACTTAAAAACAAAATAGTTGATAAGATACAAATTGATGTTGTAAAGTAAAATTAATGTATACATATGATGTTTATCTGATGTAATATTCGCTTTAATCAGTCAATAAGGTAGCGATATGCGTTTACACACAAGTTTAAGTTTTTTCTTGTGCGGGCTATATGTGGCTAATGTAACAGCCGCACAAGTGCTGAAGCCAAATGGGTTTGCACAAGGGCAACCGCGTTTGCAGATGCTGTATGATAAATCAGACGAATTTAACCAAGCAGAACTTAACTTAAATAAATGGGTGAGCGCGCCTAAAGACTTGGTGATTGGTGCATGGACGTTTGTTCCTGAAAATACATTTATACGTGATGGTAAATTGCAGATTAGCGTCACTCAGCAAACGCACACGAGGTGGTTTAACGACAGTTGCTGGGACGGCAAAGCGGGTGGTTCGGCAAAAAAAGTGGCGCGTGAGCTGTATTATAAATCTGGCGCACTTAAGTCTAAAAGCGATACAGTGTATGGTTTTTACGAAGCTAAAATTAAAGGGGTTAAACTATTTCCTGGCCTTAGCCCTGCATTTTGGTTGTACAGTGATGGGCATCCGTACTCAGATCGCGATCAGGCGGGCTCCGTTGATTACAGCGAAATTGACGTTGTAGAGTTGCAACAAGCTGACTGGCATGGCCCTGGAGTCGATGATGCCGACCCAATTAACGTGACTGACCATAATTTACACGCACGCATTGTTGCAGAGAATGGCCAAACTTATTGGCGGCGGCCAAAACCTTATCCTGATGAGCAATTATTGCAATACCAAACGCCGTTTGATCCATCTAAAGGCTTTCACACTTATGCAGTAGAAAATCGTCAAGACAGAATTTTTTGGTATGTCGATGGCAAACTCATTGGCTCTAAAAAGAATTTATATTGGCATCGACCTATGCATGTGATTTTTTCCATGGGTTTAAGGCGACAACTGATCAAATACAATGCAGCTTGTCAACGCGCCGATCCCAACCCAGCCACAGTGACGCAAAAAGGCTTTCCAGACGATGCGACCATGGCCGTTGATTATGTACGAAGCTGGCAGATTTTACCGTCCATCTGGCTGGCAAATGCAGATCAAATTCGAACGATGGAGCAGAGCACAACTCAGCCTTTGGTATTGGACGTACATTATCATGCTGGCAGTAACCATTCTATAACGGCCGGAAACTATGGTGGTTTGCGGGTCAATTTATTAGAAAAAGGGCCAGACGGTTATAAAAAGGTGGTTAGCTCTAAAACGATGAGCAGTGTTTTGTCAGAGGATAAAAAATTTGGTGGGCAACTCACCGTGAGCATCCCGACAGCCACTTTAATGCCAAGTGAGCAACTAAAGCCGGGGCATGACTATTATATTACTGCGGTTTTTAAGTCATCTAACGGTAAAAATATCTACTTGAATCAGTCGGTTGGGCCGATTAAGATTGTTAAATAAAACAAATTAATTTGGTAAATTGTTTTTGCGCCAGCGCAAAGGTGGGCAGCCATATTTTTGTTTAAAACAACGACTAAAGTACTGGCTGTTCGAAAATCCCAGATCGTAGGCCAGGTCAGTGACCGACAGGCCAGGCTTGTCGACTAACAGCCGCGCGGCGTGCTCTAACCGGCAGTGCATTAAATATAATATTGGGCTGCTATTACTCAGCTGCTGACAATAATTTGAAAAAGCCGAACGCGCCATTTGGCAATGTTCAGCCATTAAATCAAGCGTCCATTCAAAACCTGCAATTTTATAATTATTTTTTAATTCATCTAAAAATATCTCTACGCTTCGAGCCTTTGAGGTTAAGTGGTCTTCTAAGGCGATATTTTTACTGCGCAATAACTGTAATAAATTTAGCAATAATTGATTTAATTGAATTTGCAACTGAGAGATCTCACGTTCGACCTCAGTGGTAACGATAGAAGCTTGTAAGCGTTTAAATACATTTAAAATATCATTGTTTGCTTGCCAAACAGGGGTTTCATTACGACGTAACAAATCTTCTAATTCTTGTTTATCGACCTCGGTTAAAATACACCAGCTTGGCCACTGCCAACTCTGGTTAGGACTACGTACACCTACGTCAATAATAATCCAATGTAAGCGACCGCTGCTTAAATTAGGATCGCCAACCTGATGAAGTTGCCAAGGTCTGGTAATGGTAAGGGTTTTTGAAGGCACTTGGTACGTATCCCCATCGACACGTAACACATTGGTACCGTTTTCTTGGAAACAGATTTCAATGCCCTCGTTTCTGTGGGGGGATATGCCCCAGTCTTGCTCACCGACCACATGCATAAAACCCATACTGCTAATGCCCGAAAGTTGCGTTTCGCTCAGTTCGCGACCTGGATAGTTGCCATGCGTTAATGCGTGCATCTCTATTTTATGATCTTTAACCGCTGACATCTGGGGTAGGCAATTGTCAATTTCAAAGCGTAAATGATCAGACTTGTAAACAGGTTTTTGCATAACGAACCAGGTATAAATTTATAAAATCTACCGCATTGTAAATAATACAAGTATTAAATCAATCTCATCCGGAAAATAAATTTTGCAAAAATCCATAAAAATTAATGTCAACTTTTTACATTGTTACAATATTTATATAAGGCATTAAGTACAAATCAGAGAGAATATTAATGAAACCTATGGGATTTAAATTTAAGTCGATGACTTTGGCTTTAGTCAGCACTCAATTGTTTGTGCAAGCAAATCTAAACGCAGCTGAACCTATCAAGATTTCAGTGAATGCCAATATGAAACATATTGTTGGTGGTGTAGCCGAGCTAGATCGCAGTAAATTTATCACCTTGCATAGTTTTATTGGTGATACAAATTG
Organism: Gayadomonas joobiniege G7; assembly: GCF_000300815.1. GTDB lineage: Bacteria > Pseudomonadota > Gammaproteobacteria > Enterobacterales > Alteromonadaceae > Catenovulum > Catenovulum joobiniege. The sequence goes on from NZ_AMRX01000008.1 coordinate 553,980, forward strand.
GGGCAACAGTGATGCTAAAAAAGGCTTGTCAAAAGAGGATGCAGCCCTGCGAGATCAATTTTTAAATCAATATGACGTTTATTTGGGCAGAGACAATGGTGCATTTCCTTGGCATTTAGCTCGGTTAAAAAAGTCAGCTAAAAACGGTGAGATCTCAGTATCGCATGTTGAAAAATTTGGTCAGCAAGATAAACAAAACTATGCCCAATTTTATCAAGCCGATCCAACGGCCGTGTCTGCGCTAGAAAAACGCACAGTCAATATGATGCGAGGCGGCCAACCTGTAATGTATCCGCATTTAGAGTATCAATTTCCCTGTACTGTAAAAAAATGTAGCCAATATAATACTTGGATCAAAGGGTTTGATGAATTAGCCAAATTTTATGCTGACAATTTGACCTTTTCTTACGGTCAGGGCGGCACAACCGGAGAGCCTAAACCTGCCTACATTGAAGTGATGAATGAGCCTATTTTATTTGCTGCAAAGCACAGAGCAACGGCTCAATCTATCTCTGAGTTGCATGTAAAAGTCGCCAGAGAAATCAAAAAGTCGCACCCAGAGATTAAAGTTGGTGGCTATACGGCCGCTTGGCCCGGCATAGAAGAGCGAGATTTTGCAACCTTTGATGAGCGTTGGAAAGTATTTATTGATACGGCCGGCAAGGATATGGATTTTTATTCAATTCATATTTACGACAGTTACCGCGGCAACAAAGAAGCCTATCGCGCAGGTGCGAACGCAGAAGCTATTCTGGATATGTTAGACCAATACAGTTTAATTGCGACTGGCGAAAGAAAACCTTGGGTGATCTCTGAATACGGCTATTTTACGCCAAATCCAATTGAGCGAGCCGAAATTAAAGAGGTTGGATATTCAAGAAAACTAGACTGGTTAAATATCCGCTCTTTTTCATCAATGATGATGGGGTTTTTGGAGCGCCCCGATCAAATTGCAGTGTCTATGCCGTTCCATATCAACAAAGCGCTTTGGTATAACAGCCAAAACGGCGGCGTGGATGCAAATGGCAAACGATACAGCACTCGTTTATTTGTAATGGAGGAAGAGCTATCCGGCAAAAAATACGTAAAAGAAAAAGCGGATTCAAAATGGGTGTTTTCAGATATTTTAAAGTGGTATCAATTATGGTCGGATGTCAAAGGCACTCGTGTTGATAGTTTTGCCAACCAAATAGACATGCAAGTTGATGCTTATGTTGATGGCAATAAACTTTATTTAATTGCCAATAACATGGAGCTAAGCGAGCAAGGTTTAGCCTTGGATGTGCAAGGGCTTTTTAATAACCAACTAATTCAAGTAAGCAGTAAACACCTGTATTGGCATCCACAGCAACAGCGTGCTGTTTTAGAAAATGAACGATTAGCCACATCGGCTAAAGTTTTCCCGATTGCCGCTGAAGCCACCCGTATTTTTACCTTTGAATTTGCCAATGAGATAAAAATTGATCAGCATTTAAATGAGCACAAATATTATGCCAGCGATGAAAATAGCTTTCGCCAACCGATTAAAGCCGATACGCCGATAGAATTTGAAGTGAACCAAGTAAACAAAGGTAAACAGGGCGAAGCCATTTTAAGATTAGGGCTGGGCCGTAAACATCATTTGAGTTTAACGCCACAAGTTACATTTAATGGCGTTGAGTTGGATGTCCCGTCCGATGTGCGCGGTCATTATGAAAATAAAGCGCGCAAAGACTTTTTTGGTATTTTAGAGATCCCTGTGCCATTTTCGGCGATTAAAAAAGACAACCGCATAGAAGTTGTTTTTGCAGATTCGGGCGGTACAGCAACCACCGCAGTATTGCAGGTTTTTAATATGTCTAAAGCGATAAAACGTCCTCAGTAACTCTCTTTTAGCCGCGTGTTTGTTATAAATGCGCGGAGTTTAATTTTTATAATATTTACCACCTGTAAAATACTGCAAGTTCTTAATGCCTTCGGCTGATATCATTCGTTTTAACTTTTAGTTTTTATATTGTAACTATTATTAAACAAGGGTCGATATGCTGAGTGTGCAATTAAACGAGCCTAAGCAGTTTAGCCAAATGCAACAACCTATGCCTAAACGTCAACAAGGTGAGGTGTTAGTTAAAGTATTAGCCTGCGGGGTTTGTGGTTCCGACTTACATGCAATGGCTGGTAAACAGCCATTTTTTAACTTTCCGCGTCGTTTAGGACACGAGCTTTGCGTTGAGGTGCTTAGCGCAGACGAACAATCATCCTTCAATCCAGATGAGCGGTGCGTTGTTGAACCTTATTTTTTTTGTCGGCAATGCACTGCTTGTCGTGCCGGTAAAACCAATTGCTGCACGCGTTTACAGGTATTGGGGATCCATTTTGATGGTGGTCATTGTCAATTTATGACGCTGCCTGAGCAATATCTGCATAAAGCAGCGCAACTCTCGGTTGAGCAGGCTGCTTTAGTTGAGCCTTTAGCAATAGGTTTACATGCCGTGAATCGTGGCAATATTCAAGCCGGCGAAAAGGTCATAGTTATTGGCTTAGGCACCATAGGTCTGGCTGCGGCTTTATTTGCTAAAGCGGCGGGCGCTAATCTTTTGCTGGTTGATGTGAGCGAAAAAAGAGTGGCATTTGCTGAGCAACAGATGCGCTTAGGACAGGCAATAGTCGCAAAAGATCAACTCGCTAAACAAGTTGCCGAAATTTTTCCGCAGGGCGCAGACAAAGTGATAGATGCGACCGGTAATGCGCAGTCAATGAATGCAGCGTTTGAGCTGTTAGGATTTTCAGCTACTTTGGTTTATGTTGGCTTGCACAGTGGTGATGTGCGTTTAGATATCGGCAAATTTATTCAAAAAGATATCACTTTAGCGGCAAGCAGAGCGGCATTAAGCAGCGAGTTTAAACAGGTGATACAAGCGATCACCGATGGCCAAATTGATCCACTCGCGATGATCACCAAAAAACTAGATTTTTATCAAATCGATCAGAGCTTGCCTAAATTATTAGAAGATCCCGAGCTCATCAAAGCACTCATTGAATATTAAGTGACAGCAAATATGAAAATTACCCGGTTAGAACCTATTATTTTACACGCCCCCGTTACCCGCGGAGGTATCGCCGATAGCACCCACTCGATTACTCATTGGGGGGCACCTGGGGTGGCTATTCATACTGACTGCGGTCATGTTGGTTATGGTTTTTCTGGCACCCATGCGCACCTACCAACCGACCGTTTGATTGTGGATTGCATTACCCAAAGTTATGGTCCGTTATTATTGGGTGAAGACGCGCTGGCCACCCGAGCATTGTGGCAAAAGTTGTATCGTCATAGCGAAATTTATTGGGTTGGGCGCTCAGGCATTACGCATTTAGCGCTGGGCGCAATTGATATTGCACTGTGGGATCTTAAATGCAAAAAACTCGGTGTCCCTTTATGGCATTTGTTAGGCGCATCCGGCCAAGAAAATGTGCAAGCGTACAACACTGACGGCGGCTGGTTAAACTGGAGTCAGCAGCAACTGGTTGCCGACTGCAAACGCATGGTAGAAGAGCATGGCTATAAAGCGGTAAAAATTAAAGTGGGGGGCGACAGTGGCCGTGAAGATCTGCGTAGAGTCGAAGCAGTTCGTCATGCATTAGGCGATGATATTCAAATTATGACAGATGCTAATGGCCGTTGGTCGGTGCCAGAAGCCATTCGCTACGCCAAGCAACTCGAACAATTTGATATCAGTTGGATTGAAGAGCCGTTGCGTTTTGATGACATTAAAGGTCATCGCCGTTTAGCAAACAGTATAAGCACGCCGATAGCCTTAGGTGAACAACTTTATTTAACCGAACAGTTTAGAGATTTTATCCAAGCGGACGCGGTAGATTTTGTTCAACCAGATATTGTTCGTTTGGCCGGCATTACCGAATGGTGGACAGTGGCCGAACTGGCGTATGCGAATAATATTCCAGTGGTGCCGCATGTTGGCGACATGGCGCAGGTTCATCAACATTTGTGTTTTGCTCACCCTGCATGCTCTTTGCTGGAGTATATTCCATGGCTCAACAATTGGATGGAGCATCCAGTGCAGGTTAAAGACGGCTACTTTGTTGCTCCGCAAGCACCAGGTGCAGGCATGCAACCCAGTGAATTGGCATTAGATACCATCAATAAACTATAAGCTTATGAAAAAAATATTATTAATCACTGTATTCTTTTTAAATGCCTGCCAAGTGATGGCATTTTCGCCGTACGAAAATCGGTTGCATTTTGCTGATGTTCAGCGCATTGGTTTAGTTGCTTTAGCTAAACCCGAGCAGTTAGAGCAACTTAAAAATCTCACTCAAATAACGCCTGAAGAGCAGATAAAATTGTCAGCTAAAGGCATCACCAATCTGCTGATATCCACTCAAACAGTGAATGAAAAAGTTTTTGTTTTTGCATATTTTGAAAGCAAAAACAAAGCGATCTCGGGTTGGGACGTTCGCTTTTCGCAAGCAATACCAAAATTAGCAGATTTAAGCCAAACACTGATTGCCCATCCAAGAGCAAAAAAAACGGCTGTGTGGCTGCGAATGGAATGGATGAATTTAATTGCCAGCCGAGAAGTGTTTCCGGTTGACGGCCAAAAAGTTAAAACCATGGCATTAATGAGCGGTTTAAAACCGACAAAAGAACTAACCTATCGCCAACTTCACCAAAGCAATTGGCCAGCCGTGGTAGACACCATGGTTAAATCTAATTACCGCAACTGGACCAGTTTTTTAATCGAATTAGATCAAGCTTTATATCTATTTACCTATGCCGAGTATATAGGTAACGACATGCAAAAAGACAATCAAATCATGGCTGCCGATCCGGTCACTCAACGCTGGTGGCAACACACCGAAGATTGCTTAATTAACTTGCATGGGCAGGGCAATTGGTCGGGCATGGAGAGCATAATGGAGGCGCAGCCATGAGATTAAATAACAAGGTTATTTTTTTAACTGGTGGTGCGCACGGCATTGGTTGGGCGTGTGCAAAAGCCTATATAAACGAAGGTGCAAATTTGGTTATTGCCGATATCAATGCAACGCAAGCTGAGTGTAAGCTGGCGGACTATAAGGGCCCTCACTTATCTATTCAATGTGATGTTCGCTGTGATCAGTCAGTCGCTGCAGCGATTGCAAAAACGGTAAAAGAGTTTGGCCGAATTGATGTGATCCACAATAACGCAGGCATAGGGGCGCCAACCAAAAGTATTGATAAAACGTCATTAGAAGAGTGGGAGCAGGTGCAAAATACCAATTTAAAGAGTGTATTTTTAACCGCGCGACACGGTATTGCAGCCCTTAAAAAAAGCCGCGGCTGTATTTTAAATACCTCTAGTATGGCCGGAGTGATAGGCCAAGCTGATCATGCTGCATACGCAGCAACTAAAGGCGGCATTAATGCGCTCACCAAATCTATGGCATTAGATTTTGCAGCTTTTGGTATTCGGGTTAATGCAATTTGTCCCGCGGGCGCGTGGACGCCTATGTTACGCGAATGGGTGAATGAGCAAGCAGAGCCACAGCAAATGCAAAACTATTTAAATAATATTCATGCCCTTGGTTATTGTCCTGAAGGAGACGTTATTGCGTCGTCTGCACTGTATTTAATCTCTGACGATGCGCGTTTTGTCACTGGACATATTATGCACGTGTCTGGCGGTGCCGAATTGGGTTATCGCCATTTGCCGCCTGCGAGCGGCATGCCAACAAAAGGGGAATAAAATGACTCAGAGTTTTAACCCTTTGCTACTCAATAATCAATTAGCGCTGATAACCGGTGGGTCAACCGGAATTGGTTTTGCCATTGCCAAAGCTTTTGTCGCGGTGGGTTGTCAGGTGTGTATCACTGGCCGCCGTGAGGCGTTACTTAAACAAGCGCAACAGCAACTGGGTGATCGTGCCACTTATTATTGTGCCGATGTAAATAATGATGACGATCGACAGAGCATGGTTTTGCATGCAGAGCGTACTTTTAATCGCAACATTAGTATTTTAGTGAACAACGCTGGGCAAAATATTAAACAAGCGGCCGTGGATGTGCCGTTAGACAGCTTTAACGAAGTGTTAAATACTCATTTAACTTCGGCGTTTGCATTGGCTCAGTTGGTCGCGCCTAAGATGCTGCATAACAACGCGGGCAACATTATATTTTTAGCTTCAATGGTCTCATTTATCGGCGTTCCTAACGTGATTGCTTATAGCGCCGCAAAAGCGGGTGTATTGGGGCTTACTCGAGGATTAGCGGCAGAGTGGTCTGCTCAAAATGTTCGGGTAAACGCCATTGCACCGGGCTGGATACACACGCCAATGACAGACAAAGCGTTTGCCGACGATCGACAGCGAAAGCAAAAAGTACTTTCACGCACGCCAATGCAAACCATGGGTGAGCCGGATGATATTGCGCAAATGGCCGTGTATTTATGCTCTCCTGCAAGCAAATTTGTGACTGGACAAATTATGCGTGTGGATGGTGGTGCCGAGATTGGTTTTTAAGCGGAGTCTAATATGAATATCCATTGGTTTGATGCAGCGATCATTGTTTTTTACCTACTCGCTATTACAGGGTTAGGACTCTACAGCGGACGCCGTTCGGGTGAGTCCAGTGCGCGCTATTTTCTGGCGGGTCGAGCCTTGCGCTGGCCTATGATAGGGCTGGCACTATTTGCGACCAATATATCTACCGTTCACCTGATTGGATTAGCAGCGTCGGGTTACGATCATGGCATGGTGGTGGGCAACTTTGAGTGGCTAGCGCCGTTTTTATTGATTGTTTTGGGTTTGGTGTTTGCGCCTTTTTATTTTCGCAGCAAGATCTCAACATTGCCAGAGTATGTTGAAGGTCGCTATGGGCCGGGCGCGCGCACTGTGCTTGCGATAATGGGGGTGATTGGCGCGCTCTTTATTCACATTGGCGTTACCTTATATGCTGGCGCGGTTGTTTTTCAGAGCTTTGTAAACATCGACATTGTTTGGTCTATTTTAATTATTTCAGTATTAACTTTGCTTTATACCGCCTTGGGTGGGTTGAAAGCTGTTGTTGTTACTGAAGCAGTGCAAACCATTACCCTATTGCTGGGATCGGCTGCAGTTGCCTACTTTGCATTTGTCGCATTAGGCGAGCAGGGCATTAATTCGCTTGAAAAACTGACTGCAGCGGCTAAACCAGAGCAATTGAGCATGTTGCGTACTGAAGGTGAGTACACTTGGTATGCAATGCTGTTAGGTTATCCAATTTTAGGTATTTGGTATTGGTGTAGCGATCAAACGATAGTGCAGCGAGTTTTGGCGGCTAAAACCGAACGAGATGCCCAATTAGGGCCTATTTTTGCGGGCTTTATTAAAATTCTCCCTGTGTTGTTTATGGTATTGCCGGGCATCGCTGCTTATGTGCTATTTGCTTCTAGTATCGGCGACAACAAAGACGCCACCTTAGTGGTATTAATTCAAGAGTTACTACCGATTGGTTTACAAGGCGTTGTGGTTGCCGGTTTATTGGCGGCGCTAATGAGCACAGTTGCTGGTGCGCTGAATTCGACAGCAACCTTGGTCAGCATAGATATTGTTAAAAGGATAAATCCTCAAACACCAGACCGAGCGCTTGTTTTATATGGTCGCATTACCGTGGCTGTGGTTTTGCTATTAGCCATTTTATGGTCGATGCAGGGCGAGCGTTTTGGTGGCATTTTTGAAGGCATTAATCAAATGATCGCTGTGTTAGCACCACCGATCAGCGCCGTTTTTATTTGGGGGATTTTTTGGCCGCGGGGCACTAGCCAGGCTGCTTTAGCGACCTTAATTATTGGTTTTTTGGCGGGCGCTGTGGTGTTTTGCATGGATTTTCCAGCCGTATCCAGTTGGTTTGTTGGTGTCAATGAACAGGGTGAGTCTATCCGATATTTTACTCAAGTGTTAGGCATTCCATTTATGCTGCAAGCTTGGTGGCTGTTTGTTTTAAGCAGTGCGATTTTAGTGGTCGTGAGCTTGCTAACCCCTGCGCCAGATCGCTCAACAGTGGCCCAGTATTGCTGGCAGAGCCCGCTATTGGTGCTAACAGAAAAGCCACTTAGGTCAGTTTTTGACCCACGAACTTTGTCACTGCTGTTAATCCTAGTCATGTTAGTTTGTTACAGCTTTTTTATCTGATTTGAATACGAGAATTGATGTTATGCTAAAACAGTTAGTTAAACCCTTGGCGCTCGCGTTAAGCCTCACATTTTTGGCTGCGCAGTCAGCTTCGGCGGATGAAAGCTTTAAACCAGACTGGCAATCTCTAAAAGGCGTAAATGCCATTCCGGATTGGTTTAAAGATGCAAAATTTGGCATTTATACGCATTGGGGGCCTACCTCAACTGCCAACATTGGTTTAGAGTGGCCGGCCGGTTGGTATGGGTTAGATTTGTACATGGATAAGCAGTATGACTGGAAAACTGGTAAAATTAGAGCTTATCCTGTAGCTGGACAACCCGGAAAAACCCAAAGCCGACCTTCATATGTGTTTAAAAAACATAGTGAAATGCACGGACATCCCAGCCAATTTGGCTATAAAGACATTATAAAAAGTTTTAAACCGAACAAATTTGATGCCGAAGCGTGGGCGCAACTCTTTAAACAGTCGGGCGCTAAGTTTGCAGGGCCCGTTGCAATCCACCACGACAATTTTGCAATGTGGGACAGCCAAGTTACGCGCTGGAATGTAAAAGATTTTACTGGCATAGATGTCACTGGCGAGTTAAAAAAAGCCATTGAAAAAAGAGATATGAAGTTTATTACCTCATTTCATCATGCTTTTACCTGGGTTTATTACGCCAACGCTTATAAATTTGATGCAACGGCCGAAACGGCCGATTTATACACGGATGAGCACGCACTGACAGACTTTACACCAAACAAAAAGTTTCATGATCGCTGGTTAGCCAAATTGAAAGAGGTGATTGATAACTACAAACCGGACGTGATTTGGTTTGACTGGTGGGTTGAAGAGTTAGACGAAGAATACCGCAAAGAATTTGTTGCTTATTATTACAATCAAGCCAAAAAATGGGGTAAAGAGGTGGTGATTAACTATAAAAACACCTCGTTCCCGAGCCATGTTGGCGTACTTGATTATGAGCGCGGACGTCCAAATAAAACCAAGTCTCCGTACTGGATGACAGATACTTCACCAGGTGCTTGGTACTATAGTCAAAACGCCAAGTTTGTTGAACCCAATGAGTTGGTTGATATTTTAATTGATATCGTCGCGAAAAACGGTTTGATGTTGCTGAATGTGCCGCCTGATCCAGATGGCTCTATCCCAACTGAAATGCAGCAGCTTTTAACCAAAATGGGCGACTGGTTAAAAGTGAACGGAGAAGGTATTTACGGCTCGCGTCCATGGACAGTTTTTGGCGAAGGGCCCACGAGAATTCGCCGTGGCGGCCACAAAATAGAAAAACAAAAGATTAAATACACAGCAAAAGACATACGTTTCACCCAAAAAGGGGAAGATACTCTGTATGCTTTTGTGATGGATGCGCCAACCAGCGATATATTTATCGAAACACTGGCCAGCAGATTCACGGTGTTAACCTCTAAAATCAGCAAAATTGAGTTGTTGGGCAGCGATCAACCTGTGCAATGGAGGCTCAACGATAAAGGTTTAACCATAAAAGCCCCCAAATCAGTGCCCAACACTATGGCGTTAACTTATAAAATTAGCCTATATGATGAAGAAGAAGTCGGCATTGGCGGCGAAGATCCAGGCAATGCCGTGGATGGTGAGTAAATGCCCTATAAAAGAGTAGGTTCGCACCGCCGCAGGCGTTGCGAACAAGTGTATACGCCGCCGCACCTGCACTATTGGCAAACCCAGCTAAAATGCAGCTGCTTTTACTACAACTGAATACTACGCCGTTTTTAAATTATATGGCGAGACGTGAAGTCTGCTTTGAGCTTGCCTAGTTTGCCACAGGTCATGAAGCGATAGGTGAAACTGATTAAAGCAATAAAAGCTATCACAAACAAAGCCCATTGAGTTAGGCCCTGCTGTGCATACTAAAAAAAGTTGCAAAAAACGACTCATTTGGCTTAAATTAAAATCAAATCAACGCGCAAACCACAAAGGAAAAGACTGGAGCATGCAAATAATAGGGACTCAAGCGTTTACCTCACTCGAGCTTAAAAAAGCAAATTCCCATAGTATATGTAGCATAAATCAAACCAGCCGCATCCAATTATACCGGTTGTGTCGTTTGCCCGTTCAACAAGAGGTTCATCCACACTTAGTGTGTATGAACACCAAAGCGTTAGCATCATCAAGGAGATACCGTGAAGTATGAATAATCTAAATGAGTTTCAAATAGAAAATGACGGAAATTTCGACCAAAATTTTGAAGATAACAGCGTTTCAGATGCTAAAGGAATTGAAGTCTATTTTAGGAACATTGAAAGTATTCTTCTTTCACATATCGAAAAGGCCGATGCTGTATTCGGTGCAGTAGCGTGGTTAACGAGTTACACAATTCTGGATGCGCTAGCAAAGAAAGATAATGTATCAATAATAGTTCAAAAAGAAGATTTCTTGAGGCCAGATGTTGGTTCTAGAACAGACTTTAAAGATACTTTGAGAAAGAAATATCGAAACTTGAAATGCGACCTCACTCGGTATTCATTTGGAAATATCTTGAGTTCAGTATCCGTTGCTAGTGATCCTTCCTTAGACCCAGTTCGGTGTGTTGGCAATCATAACAGAGATAAATCTCCGGCATTCCCTCGAATGCATAATAAATTTTTAATCTTTTCAAAAGTAGAACCCAGTTCGGATGATCATGGCATAGAAAAAGTGACACCGTATGGTGTTTGGACCGGCTCATTTAATCTTACAAAAAATGCGACTCTATCGTTAGAGAACGCGTTGTACATTAAAGATGAATTGATAGTGAAAGCATATTTCAGAGAGTATGGTCAAATAGCCGCCATGTCTGAAGAGTTGAACTGGAATTCTGACTGGGCGGCTCCTGAATGGCGAATTGGAACCTAAATGCTAATCGGGTAGCCGTGGGTATCTAGCCCTCAGCCCCCACAACACCCTGCATGCGGGTCCGCACAGGGCGTTTCATCTAACAAATTATCAGTTCGGAAAATGCACTTTGATCCATCCGTCTCTGAGTGAATATAATCCTTCAGATTTCAGATAACCCAAGCTCAAGGCTTGTTGAATCCCCGGTGTTTTTGAGCTGCGCCAAGGCCCTTCACTTGTGATCCCACAAGCAACGGCTGCTTGCACATGCACACCCCGTTTCATCAAGCTTCTCACTTTAGTTCTCGGTTTCCGCCATTGTCGCCAGTAACACATTCTGACCCTACGCCGTATCCAGTGGTCTAAATCAACACACTGCTGGTATGCATTTGCAATTCCATAGTAGTTAATCCATCCCCTTAGATATTGACTCAATTTAAACAATTGGTAGTGCATGCTCACGCCCCATTTACGGTTAGTTAAAATGCGCACTTGTCGTTTAAATTTATGCAGGTGCGTATTAACATCATGCCGATAACTCAATGGCATCGTTATTCGTGATGTGACCTCAGACAACGTGCAAACCGTTACGCAGTTATTGAGGCTGTTATGAAAACACGCTATTTACGACCAGCACTGACATTGCCACAAATTTACCTCTATCTAGATCCCATTGATTTTCGTAAACAAGCCCATGGTTTAGCTGTATTGGTAGAGCAAGAGTTGGGGCATAACCCATTTACCGGTGCCTTGTATGTCTTTTCTAATCGTCGGCGCAATAAAATCAAGTGCTTGATGTGGGAAGATAACGGTTTTGTGCTCTATTATAAAGCGCTGGCTGAAGAGAAATTTAAATGGCCAAAACCGTCTGATGACCTCATGGTATTGGATGGCGAGCAAATAAACTGGCTCTTAGATGGCTATGATATTAGCCTGCTAAAAGGCAATAAAAAGTTGCATTATGAGGCAATAAATTAGCGCTTTTTAGTGCCTGATTTGGTATCATAATGCCATGAAAAAGACAGGCAAAAATCAAGATAAAACAGTCACTCACAGCGGTTTAAATACGGCTGAGTTACTCGCTATGTTAGCGCAAAAAGAAGCGCAACTTGAGGCTGCCTGTCAACAACGCGATGCAGCTATCGCTGAGCGTGACAAATACAAAACACTGACCGATGACTTACTGCGGTTAGCTAAAATCAAACGCTTTGCGGCAAGCAGCGAAAAACACGTAGCGCAAATTAACTTGTTTGATGAAGCCGAGCTTGAAGCCGCCATTGATGACTTAAAAGCGCAAGTGCCCGCAGAAAAAACTTCACCGAAGACTGCTTCAGCAAGCCCCCGTAAAAAAACACGTAACAGAGGCTTCAGTGCAACGTTAAACCGCATCCGCCGAGAGCTTCGACTCAGTGACGAAGAAAAAGCCGGCGCAAGCAAAACTTTTTTCAGCAAAGTAAAAGAAGAATTAGAATATATCCCAGCACAACTGAATGTGATTGAGATATGGCAAGAAAAAGCCGTCTTCGAGACAGAATATGATATTGAGCGCATGGTCGCTGCAACACGCCCAGTACATCCATTGGGCAAATGCATTGCCACAACCTCATTACTGGCTCACATTATCACCTCAAAATACGCAGATGGATTACCTCTATATCGACTCAATAACATGTTAGCCCGCCTAGGCCATGAAATTGGCCGCAATACCATGGCAAATTGGGTTATCCGACTCGATGAAGTCTTTCAACCATTAATCACTTTGGCTCGTCAGCATCAAAACCAAGGGAACTACCTGCAAGCGGATGAAACCCGTATTCAAGTTATTAATGAAGCAGGCAAAAGTGTGCAAAGTGATAAATGGATGTGGGTTACACGCGGCGGCCCGCCAGACAAACCCACCGTTTTATTTGAATATGACCCATCTCGTGCAGGTGAAGTACCGGCTCGTTTATTAAATGGATTTAAAGGGGTCTTGCAAGTCGATGGTTATGCCGGTTACGCAAAAGTCTGCCGTGAAGAAAAATTACCACGTATTGGAGGTATGGACCATGCACGGCGTAAGTTTATTGAGGCGAGTCGTGCGGCTAAACCGAGCGCTAAAAAGCGTAAAAAAGGTCCCCCCTCTAAGGCAGATGTTGCCATTGGCTACATTCGAAAACTGTATGTTATCGAAAATAACATAGCGGACTTGAGCGCTGAAGAAAAATACCAGGCTCGGCAAACGTTAGCATTGCCTATTCTCAAGACACTTAAAAGTTGGTTAGAGCATAACCTGAGTAGGGTGTTAAAAGACTCTCTGACGCACAAGGCTATTTCTTATATGCTCAATCAATGGGATGAGCTGATTGGCTATTGTAACTATGGCTATGTAAACATCAGTAATGCCTTAGCAGAAAATGCCATTCGGCCATTCGCTGTCGGTCGGCGAAACTGGTTGTTTGCAGACTCAGCACGCGGTGCAAAGGCCAGCGCAACCTGCTACTCACCGATAGAAACGGCTAAAGCCAACGGAATTGAACCCTCAAGCTACATAAAATACGTACTTGAAAATATCGCTCAAGCAACCACAGCCGAAACATTAGAAGCACTATTGCCTTGGAATATGCCAAAATCAGCTTAAAGGGGTGATTTAAGATCGCTTACGGTTTTAATTCGTCATATCACCGTCAGAAAAATACTCCTTGAACTTTTCAATTTCTTTTTGAGTTTTATTTATATTTGCCTTAATTCGTTTTGTTAGAACGTTGGTAATATAATTATCTATATCATCTGAGTAATCATCTGTTCCGTTTAAGTAGCACCAGTTTTTAAACTCTTCCCTTAAAAAATCAAACTTATCAAACAATTGCTTTTTAACAAAACTTTTAAAGCTATCAAACTCTTGTTCATATTCTAAACCTTCGATTGTTTTGTATTTGCTTTTATTCCTAATACAGTACATGCCAATAATATATGCTAAATACCCGTCATATCTCGTCGCTAACATTTTTTCAGGTGGCGGTATTGGGGTATTTTCAACTTTGTCTTGATTATTTCCTGAAGTGTATTTTTCAAGTTGGAGTTTGACCAGTTCTTCACAATAAGCTAAAACTTTCTTCTGATAAATTTGATCTAGTTTTTTTATTTTGTCTAACTTGTAGTCACTAATAAAACGGATTTCACCGTTTTTCTCTTCGATTATTATCTCTATGAATTCAGATTTTTTATTTGAGGTTATTAGTTCAGGTTTACTTAGATTCGTTTTCTTCTTTGCTAATGTATTTTGGATTAACTCAGTGTGAAATATTAAAACTCTTTCTAAATCATTACTTATCCAAAGGTTCTCAATGCTAAAGAAGTCATTGAGTTTTCGCCACTTTAGGCATTGTGGAAGAGAATTTTCTCCTGTTTTATTCATCAAATATTCAACTGACCTTATTGCAACTGGATATTTCTCTGTAAGTATATTTCTTGCGGATGAAGTTAGTTCTTCTAAATTAGTTTTTTCAATTACCTGAACTAGGTGATCATTTTCTTCTAAGAAGCGTTTAGCCGCATCAATACCTTCTATAGAGCCTACTGAGCTTAACAGCTCAGCTAACTCTGTATCGTCTTTAGCTTCATTAAGTTTATCCCCATAAACAATTAAAGCGTCTAATTTTACTTCATCGATAACCATAAAAGGGTAAGGATCAAAGAAAGAATCACCATCCTCAGCTAATTTTTCTTCTACCAAATAGTTCAAAATTTCATGTCGAATAACTGCATCTAACTCTATGAGCCATTTTTCTACAAATGGATTATTAATCTTTCTTTTGGTCATGATTCTATCGTTTAAAGGGAAATGTTGGGCTTTATAATGTGACCTAACGTTTCCTCGCCTATTAGGTTATGCCCGAGTAATATACTCAGGGTAGCAGATATAAGTGTTACAAACGTTATTTTTAAAATCTAAATAACAAATAGTTAGACTTTTTTATTGTTAATTAATTATTTTATCGGAGTTTATAATGAATAACCATGAATACAGAATTAAAGAATTAGAAAGAAAAGTTAGGGGTATGCAAGTTCAAATTGAAAGGTCTAATAGTATGACTAAAAAGCATGAAATGGCTATACGAAACCTTGAAATTAAAAATGCTGTTAAGTCTGGCGTTTCTCAGAAAAAAGTAGCTGAAATTTATGACCTGAGTGCCGCTAGAGTCAATAAAATTGTTAGAAAAGCAGTATAAAGAGCAAGAAAATAATTAATCAATCAGTACAAACTAAAGTATATTAAGGGTGAGAAATATGGGAACACTTACACAACAAGGAGCATTTCGAAAAGATAGAAATGCCCTGAACAGAGCTAAAAAAGCAGACGTATCAACTGCCGACATAATTAATAAGATGGCTGAAACGCATTCTAACCCAAACTCGGCACAAGCTTTTGCCGAAGCAGCTGGAGCAGTAATTCATGTTGAAACTAATATCAATAAGGAGTCTCCGATTCATGACGCTTTTGAGGCTATTATTGAAGAACGCAACGCATTGTTTAACTCGGGGGAGATAACTCCATAATAGTTGAATTTTTTAAAGTTGAGGGCGTTCAGAATTCTGTGTCAGCCTAAATTGCTAAATATCTAGCACACCATCTAACCTACCTTCGAAGTGGATGGCTAATTGCGACAATGTCAGATTCCAGTTATGGATTGGCATTGTCCATTTCTTCGAAGCATTTAATGTGCCCGCATACATAATTGAGACTGTAACTAATTTTGTGTAATTGCCTATCTCAAATTACCCTATAGATGGGTTAAGGATAGGCAGATGAACATGAATAAGAAAGAACTTGAAGCTTTCGCAAGGGAAGCCGCCAAAGGGATTAAAACCCCTGAGGACCTAAGCGAATTTATCCAGATGCTCAAGAAAATCACCGTTGAAGCGGCACTAAATGCAGAGATGGATGAGCATCTAGGTTATGAGAAGCACCATAAATCAACTTCTACAAACAGTCGCAACGGTAAAAGTACTAAACGAGTTAAAACTGAAGATGGTGAATTTGAACTCGATACTCCTCGTGACCGTGAGGGCTCCTTTGAGCCAAAGCTGGTCAAAAAGCACCAAACCCGCTTTACGTCCATGGACGATAAAATCCTTTGGCTTTACGCGCAGGGTATGAGTACCCGTGAAATCGTCAGTGCATTTGATGAATGGTATGGTGCTGAGATATCGCCTACATTGGTGTCTCGTGTCACGAACGCGGTTATTGAGCAGGTAATTGAATGGCAATCTCGCCCTCTAGACGCTATTTACCCTATTGTTTACCTAGACTGTATCGTCGTTAAAGTTCGCCAAGATAAACGGGTTATCAACAAGTCCATTTTTCTTGCATTGGGAATAAATACCGAAGGCCATAAAGAGTTGATGGGAATGTGGATTGCCGAGAATGAAGGTGCCAAATTCTGGTTAAATGTGCTGACCGAACTTCAACAGCGTGGTGTAGAAGACATCCTCATAGCGTGTGTTGATGGCCTAAAAGGCTTTCCTGATGCAATCAATACAGTCTTCCCTCAAACCAACCTTCAACTGTGTATTGTACATAGGGTGCGAAATTCATTGAAATATGTTTCATGGAAAGACTACAAGGCCGTTACAGCAGACCTCAAGCGCGTTTATCGTTCAGCTACAGAAGATGAAGCCTTACTTGAATTAGAGCGCTTCGGTGATGCCTGGGATAGCCAGTATCCGCAGATCACAAAATCATGGCGCAATCATTGGCAAAATCTAAATACGCTTTTTAATTATCCTGAGGATATTCGAAAGGCAATCTACACAACCAATGCGATAGAGTCGCTTAACAGTGTGATTAGGAAAGCGATTAAGAAGCGAAAAATCTTCCCGAGTGATGACTCAGCAAGAAAGATGGTTTACCTTGCGATTAAAGATGCCAGTAAAAAATGGACAATGCCCATTCAAAACTGGCGTCAGGCGATGAGTCGATTTATCATCGAGTTCGAGGAACGCCTCGAAAGACATATTAACTAAGTGGCAGTTACACAGAATCTGTTACAGGGTCCAATAATTTCATCAAGCTATTTTCGTTCGGGGATCCCCCCTTAGTTTTGGTTAACTTCCTAAATTGACGGTGCCCAGCTTCAATTGCATTGGTCGTATAAATCGCCTTACGCACATAATCAGGATACTTGAAGTAAATGGATAAATTCGACCATTTACGGCGCCAAGACTCGATAACGATGGGATATAACTTGCCCCATTTTGCATCGAGTTCGTCGAGTGCAACCTCGGCAGCCTCTATGGTTGCTGCACGATAAACAGGCTTTAAATCAGCCATTAATGCTTTCTTGTGTTTTGAAGCAACGTATTTCATTGAGTTACGTTTTTGATGGATAACGCACTGTTGAACCTCTGTTTCAGGATAGATAGTGCCAATCGCTTCAGGGAAGCCTTTAAGTCCATCAACACAGGCAATTAAAATATCGCAGACGCCACGATTGTGTAAATCAGTTAACACCGATAACCAGTAGTTTGCGCCTTCACTTTCTGAAACATACAGACCAAGTAATTCCTTACGGCCTTCGATATTAATACCAAGCACGGTGTAAACAGCCTTGCTAACGTAGCGGCCATTCTCTTTGATTTTATGGTGAATAGCATCAAGCCAGATGAACGGATACAGCGTATCAAGATTTCGTGATTGCCAGGCCTTAAGCTCTGGTATTAGCTGGTCAGTTACGCCTGTTATAGTGGCTTCGGATATTTCAATGCCGTACTTTTCCTGAACGTGGCCTCGAATATCGCGGTAGCTCATGCCTAAAGCAAACATGGAAAGGATTTTTATTTCAATTTCAGGCGTTAGCTTGGTTTGATTTTTCTTAACCAACTGAGGCTCAAACGAGCCAGTACGGTCTCTTGGCGTTTCAAGCTCAAATTGACCGACGGATGATTTAATCGTTTTCTTGCTTGTACCATTCTTGCGGTTAGGTTGTGGATCAAAGCCTAAATGTTGTTCTAGCTCTACTTTTAAAGCAGCTTCGGTTAACTGTTTAATGAGTGGCGTTAAAACACCATCTTCGCCAGTTAGGCCTTTACCAGATTGAAGTTCAGCTAATGCTTTGTTGAAGTCGAAAGATTGGGTCATGTGTCATTCCTTTTTTCTTAATATTACTGAAATGACACAGATTTCTAAACACTACCGAATTGTCAAAATCGACTTTTTCTACAGTCTCGTTAGAGCTACCTCTACAATTTTTATTTATTTCTTACGCTTGGTTTGTTGTTTATAAAATTATCCATGTCAATAAACAAATCGCGTACATCGGTATAAGGGTTTAAAAAGTGAGGTAGGACTTTGCCATTTTCAGCCGAGTCTAAAGCTGACTTATTTGCTTTAGCCGCATTTTTTATTGCTTTTTGTACTCCATCATCAGCTTTTAGGGTATTGAATAAATAAGCAAACCCTTTATCATAATTATCAATGCCTCTTGATTTTAAGGCTGACTTTAAGTTGCTTTGAGCTAATAAGTCTGAACAAGAATCATAGCTCGCTGTGCTGTATTCCATATGCAGTAATAACCAAAACTCAAAGCAAACATTTGAAAAACCTATTTCTATATTATTTCTATTGGCTAAATCCCTAGCTTCCAAATGTAATGAATGAGGGTATTTAGCTATAGATTCTCGATCAAAAACAACCCAATAAACATCATTTTTAGTTGTGGTTTTCTTATGTTCAATCGCAGCTTCAACCAATTGCACAGGAGTATTTTTCTTTGTGTCTTCAACTAATAGGATATTCTTTTTATCTGAGTGAAACTCGTCAATGTAGCCTCTAATATAATATGGCTCTGTTTTTTCACCTTCGCAAAAAATATGGAATGCTGGCACTAATGCTCTTTTAGCGTTTGATTTTTTCTTTGGCATGATTAAAACACCTTTTTAATCACGTCAGATATACTTTTGTAATTGATTCTAGGGATTGCGCCTAACCTGCCTTCATCATACCATTTAGCAAATGGACTAGAATCTTTTAGATCTGAATCATAGCTATCTAAACAATACAGTTGAGTACCATTAATTTGATCTTTTTCGGTTAAGTAAATTTGATCCTTTCTCATTGTATCTGAACCCATTAACACTAAATCATGAGTCGTAAATATCAACTGCGCATTTTTTTTATTAACTAAAGGATCATTAAAAAGCTTTATTATTAATTCAGCGATATGAGGATGAAAACTGGATTCTATTTCATCTACAAATAATACAGAACCATCGCGAATTACTTGAATAAAAAATGGCAATAATCTGAAAAGCCTGCTTGTTCCCCTAGATTCTCTATCTTTTTCAAATCTAACCAAATCGCCTTGACTATTGGGGTGAAAAAAATATTCTTTTTTAGATAGTTCCTTTCTGAACATTCTTTGAATGTTCTCGGGCATACTACTTGGAAATTCAAACTGATCCTTATCAGGCTCTTCTTCAATCCCAAAGCTTTCAATTCCTAGATCAACTTTATTTAGAAATGTATTAATAATTTTGACTGTATTCTCGTCTTCATCCCAGTTAGAAACACCTGCAATTTGGCCTACTAAAAGAGTGTCGGTATACCTACGAAAGTAATTAAATATTTTTCTAACTATTTCAGGAGAATCAGGAGTATTCCCTGCTTTTGATAGGTATGCATTATTTGCAAAAAAAGCTATTTGCTTTTTACCGCCTTTGTAATGTTCACCAAATTTAACAGCTTTCCAATCGTGAGAAGAATTTCTAGTAAATAAGTTTGCTGGTCTGGCAGAAGGATAATAATCCAACTTTTCAAAAGAAATTTCGTTTCTGTTGAATTCTATTTGGTATCTATATCTTAGAGTCTCTACATAAAATTCTATTTCGATTCTTGTAGGCTCTCGAGATGTACTATCACATAGAAGGTAAGGATCGTAACTATCAATAGGTTCTCCGTCTTTAAGGTCTCCACTACTTATAATTAAGTCCTGTAAAGCTTCAAACGCAAGTATAATATTTGTTTTACCTGCGGCATTTGAACCATAGACAGCGCAAGTTTTAAGAATTCCTATATCTTCCTCGATATAAGAAATATTTCCCGAATGATGTTTAGGTTTTTTATCGGCATGAAAGCTAATTAGCTGTTCTGTCTTTATTGACCTGAAATTTTTAATTGATAAATCGATAATCATAATAAAACCTATTCAAAATTCTTTTTAATCCTTGAATTTTGATTTTTTTTCTTTAAACCTGTATTTAAAAGTATTTTAGCACATAAATATTGAAAAGTAAGCGGGGTTTATTTATAAATATTGTAAGTGGCTCTAACACATATGAGCCTCCTCGAGGTCAATAGGTAATAGTGATCTTTTCGGCAACTTTTCGGTTGTCGAGTCCAAGTTAATCAGCAAAACAATCTACTTCGTTTGTCATTATGGCTGATAGGTCACAATCGCCTACAGCAAACACATATAGAGGCTCTCTTACAGTGGTTTCACCACATGCCTGTTTGGTTTTAATCCGTTAAAGTAAACAGGGGCACTACAACTAAATGGATTTAGGAGGTAGGGTGACGCAGGAAGCCAAAGCCGAGACATTCATTGTTTAACCTTCATATGTCACCATTCAAGGTAGCGGGTTTAATAAATTACCCAGTTAGTACCAAAACCTTGAAATATTTAGGTAAATATAATTGCTCTCAGCGGGTGACACAGGCCCAGAACTAAGACGTTTACTTTTTCAATCTAAAGTTCGTATAACATATATCAGCCTTCTGTAAGGCTCTGGGCACCTTAACAGAAGGCTCAATCGTTGTTAGCAGCAAGACTTGTCTGAGTCTGCACAACAATCGCCGCACGAACAACTATCGGCGCACTTACATGCGTCGGTGTTACAACAGCACTTTACAGTTTCTGAATTTTGTTTACAGCATTCGCATACTTGGTTCATATATTCTCTCCGACAAACTATGGAAGTTGGGGGGATTCACAACACGCCCAATTATTTTCAAAACACTCTAACAATTCGCATTCTAACGTCGCATCCTTGTTAGATCCGCATGAATTTTGAAACCTCTCAATGGCTTCAAGAGCCACTTTAAGATCGGCAATCTTCTGTCTTATTTCAATGGCTTTAGCTTTAGATTTCTGTTGAATAACTTGTCTTGAGTGACTACAACATGCGTCAAAAGTAAAAAACTCTTTTATCTCTGCTAAACTAAAACCAATCTCTTGTAACTTTTTAACTAAACGAATTTTCTTTACATATTCGTCTGAATAGTACCGAAAACCATCTGTTTTTGGCGGCTGGCTAATAATTGCTTTACGCTCGTAAAAGCGAATGGTTTCTACACCAACGTTTGCAGCTTTTGCCACACCACCAATTGTCAACGAAGATTGCTTTTTCATATTCACGCCTTTAATCTACACTCTGTACTATAGTACGGAGTCAAGGGGCTTTTAGTAAAATAATTAAAGAATATAAAAAAGAAACGAATATCACAATTCTAAAGGGTTGCGATCGCGGATTAAAAACACTTTCGCTAACTAATAAAATCAAGTGTGATCACTAAGCGATGTGAATCTGTTACTTGGGGTGAGCGGTGGATTAATCCAGCGCCTTCGTTGTTGGGCCAAAGCTCACCTTTTAATAATGCCACGTCACCTTGGGTTAACTGCTGTATGTCGTTGGCGCTGTGATACAAACCAGATTGATCATCAGTTAATCCGTGGCTGGCGGCTCCGAGTCGGTCACGGTTGGCAAGATGATGAGGGACCCATTCTGTAGCAACCCCTCTATAGGTAGAAACCAACCGGCAAGGCACTTTGTCAACGTGGAATTTAGGACACATTGCGCGATCGAGCGAGGTCATTCGCAGCCCAACTTGTTTAAGATCAAATAAGCAGCAGTACATATCAACTAACAATGTGATGTCGTCGCTTAATAAATCGGTTGCCACACTTGGGCTCGTGCAAAGCGCTTCTTTTATTGCCACTTTGCAATCTTCCGGAGCCACCACCATAGAGAGTTTTAATTTGGGTCTATCTAATAAGATCTCGTCAACGGCTTGTTCGAGCGAGTGGTCTAACTGACGCTGCCAGATGACCATGTTGGTGTCTTCTTGATATACCTGCGTAAGTACCTCGGGGTGACTGTCTATAATGGCTTGTTTAAAAACGATAGAATCTAACTCGTTTTTATTGGCTTCGGCTAATGCGCTCATGCGGTTTCTCCCATGTCTGCTGATGGATTTAACTCATGCCAAGTTGGAAAGGGGTCAGCTAACGTGAGCCAGTAACTTTTTCCTTGCAGCAGCTCGTTTTCAGACAGTAGGCAATCATCAAGTGCTTGGGTCATGTCCTTTTGTTTGAGATCTTGGCCAATAAACACCAGCTCTTGGCGCATGTCGCCAAATGGCTCTTGCCAATTTTTGTGTATTTCGTTAATGGATTCTGGATCAGTTGGCCAATCGCTTTTGGGTACGGCCTTCCAAAACATACCGGCAAAACCGTACCGTGCGATCCCACCGGCTTGACTAAACTGGCCAACAAATTGTGGCCGAGTGGCTAACCAAAAATATCCTTTCGAGCGGATTAATTTGCCAAATTTTTCTGTGTTGTGTAATAGCTGATGAAATTTTTCAGGGTGAAAAGGGCGCCTTGCTGAATAACTAAAACTGCTAATATTATATTCTTCGGTTTCAGGTAAATGTTCTCCGCGCATCTCTTTTAACCAGCCGGGGGCTTGCTCGGCGCGGGCAAAATTAAATAAGCCAGTTGCCAATACTTCATTAATTGGCACTTGCCCTTGCTCAATAGGAATAATACGTGCGTTGGTGTTGAGTGTTTTAAGGATAGCAATTAAGCGCTCTACCTCTGTGTTAGTCACTAAGTCAGTTTTGCTTATCAGTAAAACATCGGCAAACTCGACTTGATCGACTAATAAATCTGTAATACTTCGCTGATCTTCTTCACCAAGCGATTCACCCGAGTCTTGAATGTCCCTAGCTTCGTCATAATCTTTTAAAAAGTTAACGGCATCAACAACCGTCACCATAGTATCTAAAGTGGCAACATCATTTAACGATGTGCCATCTTCATTGGCAAAGGTAAAGGTTTCAGCTACTGGCAGTGGCTCTGATATGCCGGTTGATTCTATCACTAGATGATCGTACTGGCCGGCAGCGGCAAGTTTGTTGATCTCTGTTAATAAATCTTCGCGTAACGTACAGCAGATGCAACCATTGCTCATTTCAACGAGTTTTTCTTCACTGTAATTAAGCGAAATATCATTTTTAACCATGGCGGCGTCTATATTTATCTCGCTCATATCATTGACAATGACAGCCACCTTTTTACCTTGCCTGTTATTTAAAATGTGGCTGAGTACTGTGGTTTTTCCGGCGCCAAGAAAACCAGATAAGACAGTGACGGGTAACTTTTTAGGCATAAAAACCGAGCTCCAAAAAGAGATAAAAACAAGATATGTAATGTTATACTATAACACTATCAGGAGATGCAAAAGGTTTTTTATCTAAGTTAGTAAAAAGGATAACTTAAAATACCTGAAAATTTTGTATACGAATAGGTTATGGTGGCGGCAAGAAAGGTGTGGACTTAGTAAAAAATTGGCGGTTGCAGTAAATTCAATGAGCAACATCTACATACACCGCCTAAAGCCACGGAGAAAGTTAATAAGTGGGTATTTATTAACTCGGCAATGATAATAACACTCAAATTTAATAAGTCAAATAAAAATCATTATCATTTTTGTTTTTGGGTCCCATTAATTTTAAGTTTAATAGTCTATTTACGTGTAAATGGTAAATCATAGAACGTCATGTTTTATATTTAATGTGCGATATTTTCATTTGTTGATAACAAGTATTTGTTTTTTGAAAAATGTAAACAATGTTGTTTATTTGTTGTTTTTTAGGTGTTACTTTAAATGTTGGTGTTTTGTATTTAAAAAGTAAATTTAACTTAAAAAGAGGACCAAGCAATGTTGAAAAGCATAGTTTCAACGTCAGTAGGAATTTTGTCTTTATCTTTTTGCTTAGGTGTAAACGCAAAAGTAGTATATGTGTCACCTGATGGCAACGACAATAATAATGGTAGCGAATCAGCCCCTTGGGCGACATTTGCAAAAGCAAATTCAAATTTAAGCGCCGGTGATACGCTTGTGATAGCAGGCGGTGAGTATCGGCAAGTATTAAAAATTACTCAATCGGGCAATGAAGCTCAGCCTATTTTAGTGCGCGCTAAAGAGGGAGAGCAGGTGGTTATTAAAGGCACTAATCCGCTTTCTGGTTGGACTTGGCATGCTGATGGTATTTATAAAACGCAAGTGAATATGTCTATTGCTGAACACTCTCGGCAGCTTTATTTTAATGGCGAATTGATGCAGATCGCACGTTGGCCTAATGATACCGACAATGATATTTTTACCATAGACGCACACGAAGTGACTGAAGCCGGGACGGAGTCTAGTTTAAATGTCTCCGGTATTCCAGATACAGATTTAACCGGCGGATACCTATGGTATTTGGGGCAGCATTCAGGCACCAGTTGGACTAAAACGATTGTATCTAATACCACCACCGAAATTACTTTTCCTACTATTAATATCAACCAATGGCCCTACAGTAACCATAATCCGGTGCATAAAATAGATGGCGGGTATGGGCGGTTTTTTGTTTACGGGACTTTAGATTTACTCGATTATGAGCGCGAGTGGCATTACGATGCGGACACTCAAACCTTGTACTTTATGCCGCCAGACGGGCAGCAGCCAGCGAACGGTGCGTTAGAATATGCAGCGCGAGAACGGGCTATTGAAATTGACGGCAATTATGTTGATCTCGAAGGCATTAATACGTTTGGCGCAAATGTTAAACTCGATGGTAACCATAACAGATACGCGCATGCGCAAGTATTACATGGTAAACAGCGATTAGGTGATCCGGCGGCCAATGCAGGCGCAGCAATCGGCGACGGCGCAATCAATGTGTTGGGTCGATACAATACAATTGAAGATAATATCATTCATCATGGCTCAATAAATGGCATTACTATTGCCGGTTGGCAAGACCGTGGTGACTTTACCTTAGTTCAAAATAATGAAATCCGTTATTTTGATACCCTTGGTATTCACGCCAGTCCAATTCGTAGCAATGCAGATTCAGTAAAAATATTAAAAAATACAATTTCGCATACCGGCCGTGATGCTGTTTATATGGTGGGGGTGAATGGCGAAGTGGCCTATAACGATGTTTCGTACGCGGCCATGATCAATAACGATGGTGGTCTATTTTATACCGTTGGCAATGATCAAAATCGCAATATCGAAGTTCACCACAACTGGTGGCATGATGCCATGCGCCGAGACTATCACGATCATAGAACGGCAGGCATCTATCTAGATAACGACAGTAAAGGCTTTTTGGTTCATCACAATGTGGTGTGGAACGTGCCTTGGAGCGGTGTGCAACTCAATTGGGATAATTGGGAAAACCATATTTACCACAATACCTTTATCGATGTTGAGCAAGCTATGGGTGAGTGGATTAACAACCGCAACCCGCGCGATAATAGAGTTTGGAACAACTATAGTACGCATCCAGATTGGATTAGAAGTGATGCATACGATCTACAAAACAACATCATTATGCCGGTAAGCAACCAATTGATGGATGTTGGAGCACAAAACTTTATGCCAAGTGCAACCTCAAGTTTAACAGATGCAGGCCGTTTAATTGATGATTTAGTCACACCTTATATGGGGCCCGCGCCTGATGTAGGAGCATACGAAGCAGGTGGTGTCTTGTGGACAGCTGGCGTAAATGCTATTGAAGATGAATGCAGCCAATGCCAATCAAACCCAAATGCAGAGGGGGTTTATCCGGATATCGCACCCTTTTTAAAATGGGATGATCGAAATAAATACCTAAACACTGATTACCTGATTGGCAGTGATATGCAAGTGTCTGCTAGTTATGATGCAGGCTCGGGTCACACGGTTAGCGATACATTCGGCGGTGTTAAGTTCTTCTTGCGACTGATAGATAAAAGCACAGGTGCCTGGATCTCGCAACATGACATTATTGTTGAAGACAATACTGCAATCGGCCAACGGGCTGGCACAGCAACGGCTACTTTCTCGTTAGCGGGGTTAACCCCAACCTCTGAACTGCCTGAAGATCAGTTTTATTTTGTTTTTATTCAATTTGAATCGACGAATGGCAGTAAAAAGTCAGTGGGCGTTCAGCCGCTTAATCTTATTGAGCCAACCCCTGCGTCTATTCAGTGGGATAATATTAACAAATATCGCAACACACCTTACCTTAATACTGACTATTTAGATGTAACCCTGAATGTACAAGCCGGCACAGATCAAACTGTCACCTCAGGTTTACAAGGCGTTACTTTGTTATTGCGTGAGCTCAGATCGGATTGGAGTGTTGTAAAAGATGTAAAAGTAACAGATGCGTCTTTGCTCGGTGAGCAAACAGGGGAAGTGACTATGGCCGTACCTTTGTTTGATTTAACCCCATCGGCCCAATTGCCTGAAGGTCATTTTTACTTTTTGTTTGCGCGCTTTAAATCAAGCGACGGTAAAGTATATGCGGCAACAGCATCACCTGTGATCATCGACGGTGATTTTGATGGTGACCAAATTGGAGATATAGCCGATACCGATGACGACAATGATGGTGTTGCCGACAGTATGGATGCGTTCCCTTTTGATCCTTTTTATGGTGTGTTAGGCGATTTTGACGGCGACCAAGATGTTGACCGTTTTGATCTAGCGTATTTTGTCCGCCGGATAAGAGATCCACTCCAAGTGCGCAGCCAATTCGATTTTGATGGAGATGGCCAAGTGCATCGCAATGATGTTCGTGCCTTACGCAATTTATGCACCCGCGCACGCTGTGCAGATTAAATTTACAAAGGCCTCTAGCTTAAGAGGCCTTATTTTTATGAGCGTTTAACTTCTGACCAACGCTAATTTTTGGGCGCATCTATGACTATCACTTCCGCATCAGATTCATCTAGTGCGGTTATAGATAGCTGATTAACTTCTGTCACTCGGGCACCGTCACCTTCTTTTAATATCAATTGATGTTGACCATCAGACAAAGCGACACTAGCTTTAGACGCCAGCACATAAGCTTGATGTTTAATCTTTACTTGTGTGCTGTGTCCAGCTTGCAGAGTGCCGCCGTAGATGCGGGCATCTTGATATATAAATAGCGCTTTGTCTTTATCAACGGGATCACCTGAGACCAGTAACGGCAAGCCGGCCTCGGTTGCCTTTGCAGTAAATAATTTACTGTCCCAACGAGGTTTTACGTTGATTTCGTTTGGCTCTATCCAAATTTGAAACAAAGTCAACGGCTCTGCACTGCGGTTGAACTCAGAGTGCACTATGCCAGTTCCAGCGCTCATCACTTGTACTTCACCCGCTGAAGTGAGGCCTTTATTGCCTTGGTTGTCTTCATGCGTCACAGCGCCTGAGCGAATAAAGCTGATGATCTCCATATTTTTGTGTGGGTGTGGCGAAAAGCCAGTGCCTGGCGCTACCCAGTCGTCATTAATCACTCTTAAGCTACCAAAGCCCATTCGTTCTGGATTATAGTATCGCGCAAAGCTAAAATGATGGTTGGCACGTAACCAGCCATGGTTGGCTTTACCTAAACTTTCAAAAGGAACATGCTGAATCATATTCTACCTCCATTAGTGTCTAATCTGTTGGCTAGTTAAAGTATTTACGTGCAATGAAACGATCGAGCGAATAGCGGCCACCACCTTGAATGAGCAGTGCAACAGTTATTGAAAAGAGCGCTAACGCAAATTCGTAGCCATTATTGGACATAAATAGACCGTTTTCAAAGTGCACAGAAAAAATGGCAACAATCATAGTCACAGCTAAAGCCAATGCAGCTGGACGCGTTAATAAACCTAAAATTAATAACAAACCACCAAAAAACTCGGCACTCCCAGCCAGCATCGCCATTAAATAGCCTGGTGACAGTCCCAAAGACTCCATGAATTGGCCAGTCCCCTCTAAACCATAACCACCAAACCAGGCAAATAGTTTTTGCGCACCGTGGGCTGCAAAAATAGTCCCGCCTACCAGACGTAGAGGAAGTGTTGATATGTCATCTTTGCTCGATATAGTGTTCAGATATTTTGAATTTTTCATTTTTGATTCCTTAGCTATAGTTAGCTTTTTAATTAAGATGTGTACATTCTATCCTCTAAAAATGAATGGAATAACTGGTTAAATCTGATTAATATATTCAAAATATTTGAATAATGGTTTGCGCTTTATGTATCAGTCACCGATTACTTTAGAAGCCCTGTTAGTGTTAGATGCGATCGATCGCAGAGGAAGTTTTGCCGCCGCCGCAGAGCAGTTAGGTAAAGTGCCTTCTGCATTGTCTTACATAGTGCAAAAGTTGGAAGAGCAACTGGCGGTAACCTTGTTTGTTCGCCAAGGCAGACGCTCGATACTAACGCCGGCGGGACGTCATTTATTGACTGAAGGGCGTAAAGTATTAGGCGCGGTTAGCAAAATAGCTGAGCAAACTCAAACTCTGGCGCATGGTTTTGAGCCTAAAATCCGCATTGCCTACGATTCTATTTTAGATACCGGCCCGTTATATCAGGTGTTAAAACAATTTTTATCTGAACATGCAGATGTTGAAATTGATTTGCGCGAAGAAGTAATGAGTGGCGGCTGGGAGGCTTTAATTGATGATCAAGTTGAGTTATTGCTTGGGGCACCCGGCCCTGTGCCGAGTCAACAAGGTTTGCGTGCGATTCAGTTAACCAGTATAAAAATCGTACTCGTTGCAGCAAAAAATCATGAGCTGACACAGTTTAATAGACCCGTGACACAAGCGGATTTAAAGCGTTTCCGTAGTATTATTGTACATGACTCAGCTAAATTGGCGGTGCCCAGATCTAGCAATATCATCGCGCAATCAAAACACTTTTATGTCACCAGGGTAAGTGAAAAAATTAAAGCGATTAAAGCCGGTTTAGGCATCGGATTTTTAGCTTATGACCGTGTTGAAAACGCCCTAAAAAAAGGCGACTTAGTGCAAATTGATGTTGCCGATGCAATCGATAGTAGCGACCTCTACATTGCATGGAAAACAACCAATAGAGGCAAAGGATTGCAGCGCTTACGCTCGCTTTTTAATGAGCATTATTTGCAAATGCATAGGTAACAACTCAGATCACCTGTAAAAAATTAACTCAATTCCTTAACAAAATTAAAATATCTCTATACAAACATATGATGTATGATAATATCCCACCATTAAGTGAAGGCCAAGTCATCTCACCAGACATTCAAAATTGGCGAAGAAAATGGAGAATCAAATGAAAAAATCTCAACTCAGTTTACTGATAGCAGCTTTAATTGGTGCGACATTGTTTGGGTGCCAGTTAACCGATACGGGGTCAGTTGCCAGCAAAAAAAGCGTCAATAGTGATAGTATGTTCGCAAACACCCAAAGCGTGATCCCGTTTGACGATAAACTGCGCCGGAAATGGGGCGCAGCCGTGGTTTCTGACTTAGATCAAAACGGTTGGGAAGATGTGATCACAACTCAGCATGGAGCAAATGCGCTGATTTATTGGAATGACAAAGGCACTTTTTCAGAGCCTGTCGTTTTAATTAAAGGTGATACGCACGGTTTAGGGGTATCTGACTATAACAGCGATGGTAAAATCGACATTATTGTCGCGCAAGGTGGCGGTGACGGCGGGAATCCGAGAAGACCCGTGTATTTTTCTGTGAACAAAGACCGTACTATCGAGCGTTTAGGGACGTTTGATCATTTTCGCCCGGGCCGAGGTCGGGGGATTAAGTTTATAGATTCAGATCAAGATGCTGATTTAGATGTTTTTGTAACAGGTTATGCACCCAAAAATGTCAAGTCACTTACCACTAACCAGTTATATCAAAATGTTAATGGTGCGCTTGAACATCCGATCACCTTGGCCATTCCACACGATGCTCTGTCGATGAAAGCATTAACGACTGATGTGAATAACGATGGCAAAACCGATGTGATTGTTTATGGCGGAGGGGATTTAACCCTATCTTTAGGCAAGGGTGATGGTACATACACAGACGCGACTGCATCAGTTTTTGGCGCGTTAGCCAATGTTAAACAGGTTAGCAGTATCACAGAAATTGATTACGACAATGATGGTGACTTTGACTTGCTTTTCACCCGTGCGCCACTGCAATTTGAAGAAGAGGCTTATTACGATCCAGAGCAAAAAAACCTCGCGTTTTTCGCTTTCCGCGACAAGTTTATGTTCGATAATTTGAAAACTGAAGGGGACAATTTAATTCTCGAAAATATTCAAGAAACTTGGGCAACGTACGACATCCAATTGGGCAAATCACGGAAAGTTGTAGAAGCAGAGCGCAGTGAGCACTACACAGAAGGTCGTCTGGTTGTAAAACCTGAACAGGCAATGGGTTGGCCTGATGGTGAAAAACTAAAAGGTTTACATATTGGTTATTTAGGGAACAGCACATGGCGAGTGGGGGGGTATGTTAAATCTCGTTTAGCGGCTGTGATCAAAAATGTCGTTTCTCAACCTAAAGAGATTAAGCGTAAACCTATGGCGCCTTATTTGCTGGAGAATCAAAACGGTCAATTTGTTGATGTGACTCAGAAAATGGGCATCATGATGAAAGCACAAACTATGCATGCTGCGGCTGGAGATTTTAACAATGATGGTTTCATGGATTTAGCAGTCACGCCATATGGTAACATGGCCCACCCAGTGAAACACTTAGTGTACATGAACCAAGCAGGTAATGGTTTTAAAAAAGTAGAAAACGCAGGTTTGGACTCTATTGAAGTTGGTGCCACAGGTGTGGGTATTACCACGATTGATTATGATCAAGATGGTCGTTTAGATTTAATTTACGGCAATGAAAGAGGGCGCTGGTATTTGGCCGAAAACCAACTTTCTGGTGAATCGTTAGGCCAATATATAGTTGTAAATGTTGGCCCCTCTGCTAAAAACAATGCCCAGCCCATAGGTGCACGTGTCGATGTTGAAGCTTGTGGTAAAAAATTAAGCCAATTGGTGGGTGCGAGCGGAGAAGGGTATCACCACATGCTAAAAGCCCGTTTACATTTTGGTTTAGGGGCTTGTCACCTAGTTGACCGCATTAAGGTGACTTGGCCAAATGGCGATATGCAAAACTTAACTAATTTGGCGTCAGGTCAAACGGTTAATTTTTGATATTTACGTACATGGCTTACCTGTAAATGCGCATGATATGCGGCCTTTTTCGGTGGCCTAAACATAATAACAGTTTAAAGCGGTGTTGGTTGAGTAAGATGCTGTCTTGCCAAACTGTGCTTTTCCAACTGAGATGTTTGTTCGCATTGAGATAAACTTTTCGGCAGAGCTCATTTTTTGCCTGAGTTTTGTTAAACGGAGAGACATGTTGCTCAAATAGATAGTTTAACCTGTTTTTGATGTCGTCTAAGCTTTGTGCGTGACAATATAACTGCAGCACCTCGGCTTCTTGTTTAGCCATGACAAGATGCTGCCAAAACATTAATGTTTTTTGATTGGCTAATTCTAGATAAGGTCGAGGGGCTTTTAGCTCTATGCGGCCAAGCTCAGACTCTACAATAAAGTTTCGAAAATGCTTCTGGTGCGTTGGAAGCATGTTCGACTCACGCATGTATTCATGTAGTATGCAGCTTTCGATAAAACTGCCCAATAACTTGAGCGTTGGCTCACGACTTTTTTCAACGGGAAAAAACCAAAGATTATTGGAGGTTTGCATCTTTAACCAACATCCAATATGAATCTGTTTTTTGTAGTTTTAAATTGTACAAGCGAACAAGAATATCTAAATTATGGTGAGTTTGGGCGAGATCAAATTGTCCGCTAATCAAGCGCCCAGATACTTCGGGTGAAATCTTAATGGGCAGGGTCGACCAGTTGGACATATATTTGATTAAGACGCCTAATGGCATTTTTTCAGCGACCAAGTGGTTATCAAACCAGTTGGGTGGCGTGCCTTGGTGGATTTTTGATAGCAATGCTTCGCCTGTTTTAGATAGTAGTAATTTTTCTCCAGCGTTGATTATCCAGCTTTGGGGCAATGGATTTTCCAATAGGGTTTTTACTTGACCCTCTAACACGACTAACTCATGCCTGTTTGTCTTTTTGGTGATATTAAAGACTGTGCCTAAGGCTTCAAACTTTAAATTGCCAGAGGTGACTTTAAATGGCCTGTTAACATCTTTCGCTACGGCAAATAAGGCTTCACCTTCATGCAGCGTGATATCTCTTGATTTGGCTGAATAATGCACTGAGAGCTTAGCTAAACTATTTAAGTCAATCTCACTGCCGTCTGTTAATGTTTGTTTGACGATACGCTCACCTGTAGCGCTAATGTGAAGGGATTCATGATGAAAACTTGCCTTGGGTTCAAAAAATACGAGCGCAAATAGTGTCACAGCAAACACGCCGGCGCTGGCCAACCAAAAAGGCGTTTTATTGACCTTATTGAAATTTCCCTTGTTTACTCGTCGTTTAGGCGTTAGAGGTAAAATTTTTGAAGCCGGCGGCGCTACCCAGGATGGGGAATCGTTCCCAGCTGCTTTGACTATAATGACGCCTCATTATCATGAAACTGATTTGCAAGTGCAACTTGCTTACAGTGCTGCGCAAGCCGTTAGCATTCACGGTGGTGAAAGCCGTCAAATGAGCATCTACTCTAGGCATAATGCTCGTGGATTGGAGATAAGCGACGGCTTTCTGGCAATGTCAGCGGGATATTTTATCAGCAAGATACCGTGCCAAGCGTCACTGTAAAAAATAGCGGTAGCCAAGACTATCCTGTTGTTTTAGGTAGCTTTGGAAAATTATATGTGCTTGACTCTAGCTTATCTAACAGCACGGCCATTCAAACAGAAAATAGCTTGGTATCATTGCAACGTGCTGTGTTAAGCGGACAGCAAACCTGCTTACAAACAGATTCGGCAACGGTATCGATTAACGATAGCCTGTTAAATTGCGGCGTGCCAATTCAGAGCTCGCAAGGCGCAGCCGAGGCTATTTTGTCGGCTGCGACCGCAACCACAACAGAAAACCCAGCATTTGATATCCAACTGGCGTTTACCAACGCTAACGCTATTTTACCAGAAGGCACGATAGCCGAAGGGGTTAGTGGTTTAAATAACAATGATAGTGAGTTGTATGCTTATCAATTTGACGCTTGTTATGGGGTCGGGATTTTGTTAGATGAATATACTTATACCAATACAGAGCAAGCTTGGGTGTATGGGTTCGAGGTTGAAGCAAATGCCTCCAAGCAATTTTTGCACGGAGATTGGTTAGATTTAAATATTGATTTCGCTTACAGCCGATCGGATGCCGGTGGTCGAAGGCTACAGGGTCAGCCTGAATATTTGGCAGGCGTACAATTGTTTTACCAGCCGGCTAACAGTCGATTCACATTGAATCTTAATTATCGCTTAAACGGTTCTGAAACAGAGATTGTAAGTCCTAATTTGCTTGTGCCAGATGTTGAACTCGCCCCGAGAGCAGAGCTTAATCTTGGTGTTCGTTACGCTGCGAATTCTAAGTTAATATTAAATGCAAACATCAATAACTTAACCAACGACGCCTTTAAATATCGTCAAGGAAATGAGCTTTTTAGACAGTACAAACTGGGAAGAACGTTTGAATTTGGCGTGCATTATAAATTTAACTAAAAAACTGGGTAACAAAGATGTTATTGGGGCATCTTTCGATGATTAGTTATTTAGCATCAAGAGATCTGCGTATAATGTTGTAAATGGCCGTGTTATCAATGGCTAGCTTGCCGTAAGGTCAGGGGAAGCTGAACACCTTTAGTAAAATTAAGGGGAATATTATGACAAAGATAGTTTCAACGCCCAATTGTGGCAACTCACCTAAAATGGAGCTTATAACACAATTCAATATTGCTTTTGCTAAGGCTGATATCGAATTTTTAACAGAGCATGTAACAGATGATATTGAATGGAATATCATGGGTGACAAACACCTACTAGGAAAAAATCAATTTATTGATCACCTTGAAAATATAAAATGTGAAAAAGTAGCTGAATTAACTATTTACCAAGTGTTGTCGCATGGCAAAGTTGGGGCTGCGAATGGTCTCTTAAAGATGCCTGATGGTCAGCATTACTCATTCGCTGATTTTTATCGTTTTCATGACGAAAAAGGCGTGAAAATAAAGGAAATTACCTCGTACTGTATCAAAGTTTAAATTTTGTTCTGTCAATGGAGAAAGCAAAACCGTTCGACACGGCTCGATATATTAATGGCGAAACAGGTGCAGACAAAGGTATAGTTTTAACTGGCGAGGGTTAAAAATTATGCTTGGATATATTTTTAATCAAATTCACTACAGTGTCAGCAAACGCTTGTTTACAGCAGATTAGGGAGCTTGTAATTTACATGGGCAATATTATTAATAATGAGTCGGATGCGGTAGTCACGCACATATGGATGTATATAGGGGCTCAGTAATTGGGTGTTTCACTATCGCAGCTTTGGGGCTTAATAAGCAAAAACGAATCATCATTGTAAACACACTAAACTGTACAGAATCAATTGAACAAGCTGCGATCTGATTGAACCCATCACACAAGCCAAAGCGCACTAATTAACGCTTTTACCCGAAGTGCCTTGGGTAGCTCAAAAACACAGGGTATTCAACAGGCTTTAAACCTGGATTATCTGAATACCCTCGGCTACCCGATTATACCGTGACTAGACTAATCTAGAAGCTAGTTTTTTATGAATAGCATTTTTATCACGAGGCGCTTTTAATCGAATGACCTTGGCGCAGCTCAATAACACCGGGTATTCAACAGGCGTTATACATAAATTATCTGTAATCAGAAGGATTATCTGCACTTAGAGACGGCTGGATCAAAGTGCATTATCCGAATGGATAACTTGTTAGATGAAACGCCCTGCGCGCCCTAAAGAAGCGACAAAATGCCCTTGGGGTAGACCCGCATGCAGGCTGTTGCGGGGGCTGAGGGTTAGATACCCTCGCCTACCCAATTATGTGCGTAGCTCACTTATAAACGCCTTTGCCTTTTTTGGACTTGTTATCCTTACGAATTTGATATGACTATACTTAGGATCATTCAGCAGTTCTGTGTAGCGCGCTCGGTTTTTGCTGTATGTTTTCAACGTCCAAAGAATGATTGAGTCTTTGCTAAGAAAGGACTTTCTGAACGATTCAACATTGCCTGTTTTACCCCATAACTCCTGTTTGGTCGCTATGCGGATTAAAGCCCTTTTCACGGCTTGAAATAGTGTTCTTACAAATGAGTAATCAACCCAGACAATAGTATCGACTCTACTCCACTTGATTTCAGCGGTTCGGTTGTAGTTGCCATCAAGAACCCACTTTTCGTCACTTAACCTGTCAGCCAAGTTTGCAAAGAATTCTTCATCAGAAGATTCCTGCCAGTTAGGCTTCCAAAACAGGGCATCCATTTCCAAATATGGGTACTTGAGCTCACTCGCGAGCATGCGACTAAAAGTGCTTTTTCCACTACCACTAGTGCCTATTACATTTATTCTTTTCATCGCCTGACCTAATTTTTTAACAAAGCACATAACGCTTTAGTGTTCATACACACTGAGTGTGGATGAAGCTCTTATTGAACGGGCAAACGGCATAACCGGTATAATTGGATACTGCTGGTTTGATTTATGCTACATATGCGGCAGGTATTTGTTTTTTCAAGCTGAGCTGGCACGGCAGGTGATTTCCTTCTTGTTTGCATTTTATCAATCCATTTTTAGCGCGTTTGTTCGCTTAATACGTTTTAATTTAAGCCAAATGAGTCGTTTTTTGCAACTTTATTTTTAATATGCACAGCAGGGCCTAACCCAATGGGCTTTGACTGTTTTACATTGTGCTTTAATGAGTTATTAACACATTAAGATCCACTCACTAAGCTCATTTTTGTTTTTTATATGTTGTTTGGTTTACTAATTTTATCAAGGTTCATCTTAATGTATGACCTTTAATTAGGTGTTATTAGTCGAGTTAAATCAATCATACTTGCTTAAAATAATCTGGTAATACACTTGGTTTTAATTTGGTCTGCATAATTTAATTTAATTGGTTGACAGTGTGGGTGCCTGTTGGCTAGTATATGTGTGTTGACAGAATAAAGTGAAATATGTGTTAAAGAATTAAAATTATTGGGTCACTCAAGCTCATCAAATTAATTTCTCAGTCAACATATAAACATTATTTACATATTATAAAATTACATGACTTAGGAGTCTGATATGGCAAATCCAACTATTGGTTTTATAGGCCTTGGTTTAATGGGTAGCAACATGGTTGAGAACCTTCAGAAAAAGGGCTACAAACCAGTTGTTATGGACTTAAATAAAGACGCTGTGGCAGCGGTTGTTGCGCGTGGTGCAACTGAAGCTAAAACTGGTAAAGAGCTTGCAGAACAAGCGGACATTATCATGCTTTGTCTGACTACTTCTAATGTCGTTGAAAAAGTGATTTACGCTGAAGACGGTATCTTAGCTGGCATCAAAGAAGGTGCGGTTTTAATTGATTTTGGTACTTCTATCCCAGCTTCTACTCGTAAAATCGGTGCTGATTTAGCTAAAAAAGGCGCTGGCATGATTGATGCGCCTTTAGGTCGTACACCAGCTCATGCTAAAGATGGTTTATTAAACATTATGGCTGCCGGTGATAAAGAAACATTTGAAAAAGTAAAACCTGTATTAGAGCAGCAAGGTGAAAACGTTTTCTATTTAGGCGCTTTAGGTGCCGGTCACACTACTAAGTTAATCAATAACTTTATGGGTATGACCACAGTGACCGCAATGTCACAAGCTTTTGCCGTGGCTGACCGTGCCGGTGTTGACCGTAAGCAATTGTTCGAAATCATGTCAACGGGTCCATCAAACTCTCCGTTTATGCATTTTTGTAAAAACTACGCCGTTGACGGTGTAAGCGATTTAGGTTTTTCAATTAATAATGCAAACAAAGATTTGGGTTATTTTTTAGAAATGGTTAAAGATTTAAATACACGTGCTCAAATCGCTGAAGGTACTTCTGCCAACTTACAAGCGGCTGTAGACGCTGGTTTAGGTAATGGCAATGTTCCAGAAATCTTTGATTATTTTCTTAAATTAGAAAAATAATTCCAAACGAGGATATCACAATGAGCCAAAGTGAAATATTTTCTTACGGTAGCGAAACCGAAATCGAAGACATCGGCGGTGGCCTTCATCGTCAGATGTTGGGGTATAACAAAGAGTTAATGGCCGTCAAAATTTGGTTTGACAAAGGTGCCATAGGTTATAACCACGCACATAGACATTCGCAAGTGACCTATATTGTTGAAGGCGAATTTCATTTTAACATCGATGGTGTGACTAAAGTTTTAAAAGCGGGTGATAGCTGCTTAATTCCACCACATGCAGACCACGGTGCAACGTCACCAACTGGCGGTATCTTAATTGATACCTTTAGCCCAGCACGTGAAGATTTTGTCGACGATTTATAAATAATATTTGTTCCTAAACAAATAAGTGGGTAAATATAAGGCGCAACTCGTCAAGTGCGCCTTATAAACTAATTATCCATGTTTTATTTTGGCATTGCCCATATAGCTTTTTCATCAAGCTTATTGCTACTGATAACCTCAGATCCTAAATCCGTTCTGTCGTAACCCGACGTTGAAAACATCAATTCAAAATTACTATTTCCTGATTGTTTTAAACTTGAAAAATGATGAATAAAGTTTTTTGAATACAGCTTTTTGGGGTTAGTTAAAAATCTCGCCATCTGTATAACAGATGCATCGGAAAAGCCCGCAAAGGTCATAATTAAGTTGCCACTTGGGCCGTTAAATCTTGCAAATACACCATAGTCTGTATATTCCTGATGAGGGTTTCCTCGCACGCTATATACTTTTCCAGATTTTTTGTCCGTTAAGCGGCTTGCGTATTGATCCAAGTGTAAATTAGATCCGCGTAAATAAACGTCTAAGGTGCCAAGGGATTTATACAGGCCTAAATAGATTAAATTAAAGTCGCGTAAATCATCTGGTGTTAAATCTGAAATGAGCTTAATGTTTATTTTTCGTGGATCGCTAAACAAAGGCAATAAATGTTTTGCGGCAAAAACACTATTTTTTAATAAAAATGGGCTTTTGCCGGGGCGCAGTTTTCCTCTTTTGTGCGGGTACTCAGAAAAAAAGAGCTCTAGGTCCTGATCGCTATTAATATTATAATCTCTAATACCGATTGCGCGTCCTGTTTCTGGGTCTTCCCCATGCAACATGTATAGATTGCCTATCACCAGCAAGGTCGATTTGTCATTGTTCAACAAAGGTTGCCACAAAGGATGTTTGCGGACTTCTTGATAAGGGGTTAACTGCGTGTTTTTTTCTGCTTGTATTAGCAGCCAATTTGCCGCCAAAGAAAGGATCAATAACAGCGTTAATCCTATTATAGCGACTGATTTTATTTCTGAGCTTTTGTCGGGTTGGCGCGTATTTGCGACTTCACCGACTGGTTCTATTGGTTTGCTTGTCGAGGCAGTTTTTGTCGATCTTATAGGAATGCTTGCCTCTAAATCTTGATTTTGTTTTGCATCAATCTCTAAAACTTTTTCATCGTCTGTTTCGGCTTTATCATTTGTTAGTTTTTCTTGATAGCTAAAGTTAAGCCCATAACCGCCTGGTGGGATATTTATTTTTAGCTTTTGATCTTCCCCCTCGGTTTGATAATAGGTTTTTAATTTTTTACGAAGGTTAGATATGTAAACTCTAACAAAAGCATCTTCTGCTGGATTAAAGTCGCTTTCGCGATCAAATACCTTAACTGCGAGTTCAATTTCTTTTGGCGGTTTATAGTCTGACTCTTGTTCAGTTAAAGATAAATAGTGCTCAACTAAATAACTTAGCAATTTACAGTTAACTTTTGAGCGACCTATAGTTTGGCTATTTTTGATCTCGTTTAAGTGGCTCAAGAGCTCATTTTTATTGGGCTTGTAGCTTTTTTTAACAATCGTTTGCATAGTTATTTAACAGTTAAATTTACGTTCTAATTAAATTTTGTTGGTGATTTGTTACTTATGTTAAATCAGGTTTTTGTTTACTCTTAAAACCTAGTTTATATAACTTCTGTCACGACAGATAGTATTGAAGGTAAATTATGTATTTTATCAATAAATATAAAGAGTGTTTAAAAGTACTGTTGCTAACGAGTTTATTTGCTGATGGTGCTGTACTCGCAAATGAAAATGGTAAAAAAGCGTTTAATGCCAATTGTCAGGCTTGTCATAAAGTGGATCATTTTACCACTGGCCCGTCTATGGTGTATATGCGGGATACATACCCAGCGGATAAAACCGCTGAGTTTTTAAATTGGACTAAAAACCCAGGTAAAAAAAATCCAGATACCATCCAAATGCCACCGATGGCTCACCTGGGGGAAGATACCTTAACGGATATTCATCAATATATTTTATTCGTAACTCAGCATTTAAAAGAGCGCCAGCCTAAACCTAAGTTTAAGCCGTTTAGACCGCCAGCTAAAACCTTTCCTTATTTAACGCGTAAATATCTACCGTTTACCAGCCCAGCTTCTATTGCTATCAGTTTAAGCCCTTCGCTTACTTTGGTATGGGACACAACTATCGCGAGATTGCGTTATGTCTATCCAACTCACGCGCCTTTTAACGGCGAAAACGCGCTCGAAGAAAACCGTGAAAAAGTGCTGTATTGGGAGTCTGCTGAGCCGATTATACTGTCAGGCAACCAAGATATCTCTTTTATCGGTTACGACATGCACAGCGACATACCTGAGTTTATTTATCAAATAGGGGCAGTCCGTGTACGTGAAAAAATAAGCCAAGGTGCTACAGAAAAAAGCTTCAAGCGCACATTTAAAATCAGTGGTGTCGATAAAACCATTAACCTTAATTTTAGCCAGTTAAACCCTAGCCAGCAAAACAGCGCCAAGCTCAAAGTGAACAAAGGTCAATGGGATGGAAAGCAGCTTAAATTAACCGCCGCGCAAGCTCAAAACTTTACGGTAGAGGTAAGTTTATAATGAAAAAATTTGCACAAAATTTATTATCTAAGTGTGTTTTAGGGCTAGTGGCTTTCGCTACGACCAGTGCGAATGCCGAACAAGAAACCCAAAAAAATTCTTGGTTAGACTACTATTCCATTGAACGAGTTGATTACCCCGAAACGGTTGATCCACAAATCGGTGGCTTAACTGTTATGCAAGACGGCCGAATTGGTTTGGCGTTAAACAGTGGTGAGATAGTGATCTATGACCCTAAAAAAGGAAGCTGGAAAACCTTTGCCAAAGGTTTGCACTTACCGCTCGGCATTGTGGAAGAGCGCCCAGGCACTTTTGTTGTAATGCAAAAGCCCGAATTAACGCGAATTAGTGATACCGACGGCGACGGCAAAGCTGATCAATACCGCACTTTATACGATGATTTTGGCATGACAGGCAACTACCATGAATTTGCGTTTGGGCCGGCACGCGATAGCGAGGGTAACTATTATATTTCACTTAATGTTGCGTCTAATTTTGCGGGTGTATTTGAAAACATTCGTGGCAACTATAGTGATAAATGTAACCCTAAAAAAGAAATGGAAAAATACCATGATAAACAAGCGTGGATAAAAGGTTATCGAAAACAAGTCACTCGTATGTTTTCTTGTGCGCCTTACCGAGGTTGGGTGATAAAAGTATCGCCAGACGGCAAAGCTGAACCTTTTGCGGCTGGTTTTCGCTCGCCAGCGGGTGTACACGTAGATAAAAGTGATCAACTTTGGGTCACTGATAATCAAGGGGATTGGATAGCAACCAGCCCTTTAGTCGCGGTAAACAAAGGTGACTTCGCCCATCACCCAGCGGCACTCAACTGGTTAGATGGATGGGATATTGCACATAAGGATATCAAAACGTCGGATATCGAAAAAATGCGTAAACGACCGGCTGCATTATTTCCTCAAGGCGAGTTAGCCAACTCACCAACACAACCGCTTACGACCACTGGCCATGCAAGTTTTGGTTTACCCGAAGGGGAGTTAATCATTGGCGAGATGAATATGTCGCAGTTAATTAGATATTTGCCAGATCAGGTAAAAGGTCATAAACAAGGTACTTTGATCCCATTTATTGGCGGTGAAGAGTTAGGAATCGGTAACTTCCGTTTAGATTTTGCCAAGGATGATAGCCTTTGGATTGGTAAAATCCATCTAGGTTGGGCAGGGGACGAAGGCTTAGTCAAAATCCAGCGCACTGATAAACCTATGTTTATTGTTGAGCAGGTCAAATTAGTTGAATCGGGTTTTAAAATAACCTTTAACCAGCCAGTTAAATCCTTGCCGCAAGACACTAATATCACGCGCCATACTTATCGGTATCACAAACATTATGGTTCGCCAAAAATTAATTTACAAGCGGTTGATTTCACCGTTAAAGCAGTGGCAAATGAGCCTAACAGTATCTTGTTATCGACAAAAGATTTAATTAAAGATCATTTATATACCATTGATCTAGGTGCCTTGACCGATGAAAAAGGCCGCCCGTTAATGGGACACGTACTTAGATATCAGCTAAGCCAATTACCTTAATGGTTTTAGATTTTAAAAAGAGTAAAACGCATGAATAATAATCTAGTCACTAAAAACCAACTTTTGTTTGGCTTAAGCTTGTTAGGGTGCAGCATGATGCTGAATGCAAATGAGCCAAAACCCTCCCCAAAGCTGACCGAAGTTTGGCAACCAGTGCCACAAAAAGTCAGTGCAAAACCGATCCCGTCAGATGCAATTATTCTGTTAAATAAAGGCGTTGATGTAAACGCACAATGGCAGCATACAAATGGCGACTCCGTTAAGTGGCATTTGCAAGAGGGTATTTTAACGGTGACCCCTAAATCAGGCTCTATTATTAGTAAACAAAAATTTTGTGACATGCAAATGCATTTAGAGTGGCGAGCACCGCGTAAAGAAGAAAGGGCAGCCAATGCCCCAGGCCATGCCAACAGTGGCATTAAAATACAGAGGCGTTATGAGGTGCAAATATTAGAGACCTACGGGCGGCCAATTTATGTTAACGGCCAAGCGGCTTCTATCTACAAACAATCGGTGCCTCTGGTGGATGCTATATCACCAGCTGGTGACTGGAATAGTTACGACATTATTTTTAAAGCGCCAAGGTTCGATGAGCAAGGTGAGTTGGTTAAAGCCGCTAACATCAGTGTGTTACACAATGGGATCTTGGTTCAAGATCAGTACGAAATTAAAGGTAAAACTATGTATGTAGGCGAGCCTAAATATTTTGATGCCCATGGCTGCGAACCTATTTTACTGCAAGATCATGGCGGAAAAATTAGTTTTCGTAACATTTGGGTGAGGCCGCTTTAATACCCTTCAGCGTATTTGTTAAAGCGATAAAATCATGTTTTAATCGGATATAAAATAAATAAATTATATTTAAACGGATTATATATTAAATAATAGAGAGCAAGCACTATGTTAGCTAAATTTAAAACCAACCTTAATCGCGTATCTATGCTCACATGCACTTGTTTGGTGATGGGTGTTATGAACCCGTTGAATTTGGTCGAGGCTGCCAACAAACAGAAAGTACCTGGTTATACCAATACCCCAATTATTCCGGGTACTCAATGGCATGTGCATGATCCCAATAGACCTCAGCCGAAAATAGTTACAACTCAATCGGCGGTTTCTGTGCCACCACCGTCAGATGCAACTGTTTTATTTGACGGTAAAAATATGGACGCATTTGCGAGAGCTTGGGGTGATGACAGAAAACCTGAATGGTTAATAGAAGACGGAGTAATGACCATTCAACAGGATCCAGAAACCGGTAAACACCAGTCAATACGAACCCGTCAAGCATTTGGTGATATGCAATTGCATGTCGAGTGGCGATCGCCTGCGCAATTGGATAAGTATGCGCCATCGCGCGGGAATAGCGGCCTATTTTTAATGGGGCGATATGAGTTTCAGATAATGCAATCTCATAACAATGCAAATTATCCAGACGGTCAAGCTGCTGCTATTTATGGTCAAACGCCGCCACTGGTTAATGCGGCAAGGCCAGCAGACGAATGGCAATCTTATGATATTATTTTTGAAGCCCCTGAATTTGATAAACAAGGTAAGTTAGTTAAAAAAGCTCATGTCACTGCGTTTCATAATGGCGTTTTAGTGCATTTACGCACGCCAATAGAAGGTCCCACACGACATAAAAAAGTGACACCTTATAAAGCGCATAAAGCTAAAGAGCCTTTGGTCATTCAAGATCATGGTTCACCCGTGTCCTTTCGCAATATCTGGGTTCGCGAGTTAGACTTAAAGCGGCCTTAGTAGAAGTTGCTGTTGACTAATCTCAGTACAGCAATTGCGGCTGAGATTAGCACAAGCGTTAGACTAGAGCTCAATATTAATTAGTGCGCTGGGCGGGACGCTTTTTTTTCGGTCGCGGCGCTTTAAACGGTTTTAGTTTAAGTAAAGGTAAATCTTTTTTGGCTTGATAGTCATCTAGTTTAACGCGCTCTATTAACTCACCAATCAAAGATTCTATGCCTTGAAGTTGTTTTAACTCGTCAAAACAGACTAAAGACACAGCATGACCTTTAGCACCCGCTCGGCCGGTACGACCAATTCGATGCACATAATCTTGCGCAACATGAGGCAATTCAAAGTTTATTACATGCGGCAGCTGCGCAATATCTAACCCACGAGCGGCAATATCTGTCGCCACTAGGACTTGTAACTCATTGGCTTTAAACTCGGCTAAAGCGCGGGTTCTAGCCCCCTGACTTTTATTGCCATGAATGGCTGCACTTTTAATGCCCGCTTGATCCAACTTTTTACTCAGTCTATTGGCGCCGTGTTTAGTGCGAGTAAATACAAGCACTTGCTGCCAATTATTTTGTTTGATCAAACGTATTAATACACTCGCTTTATCGCCTTGATCAACCACGTGTAAGATTTGTTGAATAGTCTCGGCGCGGCTGTTTTCCGGATCGACTGAAATTTCACTGGCATTATGGGTAAAGGTTTTTGCTAGCTGGCGTATTTCTGGAGTGAAAGTGGCCGAAAATAGTAAACTTTGTTTATGTTTTGGCATTAACGCCGCGATTTTACGAATATCGCGTATAAATCCCATATCCAGCATTCTATCGGCTTCATCTAAGATAAAAAGCTCTAACTGATCAAATTTAACCGCATTCTGTTGATATAAATCGAGCAAACGGCCCGGTGTTGCAATTAAAATATCAACGCCACCGCGCAACTTTTGCATTTGGGGATTAATTTTTACACCACCAAAAACGACCGTGCTTTTAATATTGGTAAATTCAGCGTATTTAGCCACATTGTCGGCAACTTGTGCCGCTAACTCGCGGGTCGGTGTAAGAATTAAGCAGCGTGCTTGATTTGCACGAGCACTCTTACCAGCGCTTAACAGTTGGATCACAGGCAGCGTAAACGCAGCAGTTTTCCCTGTCCCTGTTTGGGCTGCAGCCATTAAATCTTTTTGTTTTAAGATGAGTGGAATAGCTTTTTTTTGGATTGGTGAAGCTTGTTTATACCCTTGTTTATCGATCGCTTGTAA
Source organism: Gayadomonas joobiniege G7 (assembly GCF_000300815.1). GTDB lineage: Bacteria > Pseudomonadota > Gammaproteobacteria > Enterobacterales > Alteromonadaceae > Catenovulum > Catenovulum joobiniege. The sequence goes on from NZ_AMRX01000008.1 coordinate 598,692, forward strand.
TAGAGATTGACTTAAACCGAGTTGCGAAAATTGACTTTGAGACGACATGAATACCATTAACCTAGGAAGTGAGCACGCATAATACAGGCGCTGACCGATAAGGGCAAACAAATCCTTGCCTGATATTTTGTTATATTATAACATTGCAATAATAAAGAGTAATAATATAACATCTAAAGGCATGCAAATGAATTCATATCAAAAAACTAAATTAGCCCTTGGGGTGGCGGCCTTGATGCCGACATTCGCAAACGCTCAGTTTTTACATGGCATTGTGGTTGATCGACAAAACCAACCGATAGCGAATGCAAATATTCGTTTAGAAAGCGGAAATGCACAGGTAAAAACAGATCAATCAGGGCGATTTAAATTACCAGCCAATTCTGGTGAGCAAGAAATCCATATTTTTACTAAAGGCTACGCTCATCTTCATCAAAACATCCAAGTGCCAGCCAGCGGTTTATCAAACCAAAGATTTGAGCTGTCACAGTCGCCAATCGAAGTCATCGACGTGGTTGCTGCACCTGTGCACTTATCTGTCATGGAGTCGGCAACTCCGGTCACTGTGTTGGGTGGCGAGACCTTGCGCCGTCAGCAAGCTGCAACCTTAGGGGATAGCTTAGAAAAGCTGGTGGGGGTACAAACAAACTTTCATGGCAATGTTGCCAGCACCCCGATCATCCGTGGGTTAAGTGGCCCGAGAGTCATGATTGCTAAAAATGGTTTGGATGTAGGTGATGTGTCACGAACAGGCCCAGATCATTCAATCGCAGCGGAAGCCTCTACGTCACAGCAAATTGAAGTATTGCGCGGGCCAGCAACTTTGTTCTACGGCAGCGGGGCTATTGGCGGTGTGGTTAATGTGGTTGATAAACGTGTACCCACTAATAATCAAACCACAGGGGAGTGGTCGCTTGAGCACAGTACCGTAAATGATAAAAATCTAGCCAACTTTAACGTAACAAGCGGTTGGAATAATATTGCTGTATATGCGGATGGTTATTGGCGTGAGTCGGATAGTTACGAAATACCGGTAGAACCTGGCATTGTTGAAAACAGCCAAGAAGAATCTGATGGTTTTACGTTAGGGGCCAGTTACTTGTTTGATCAAGGTTATGTTGGCGTTTCGGTTGAGCAGTTTAACCGTGAGTATGGTATACCCGGTCATTCACACGGTGGTGAACATTCTGATGAAGCCGAATCTGTTTATGCCGATTTAGAGCAAACACAAGTTCAAGTGTTAAGTGAATTAAACTTTAACAACCACCCGTTGATTAAAAAAGTATCAACTCGGGCTGCGTTCACCGATTATCAACACATGGAAATCGAAAATGGCCAGGTCGGAACCCTGTTTGACAATCAAAATAATGAAATCAAATTAGAAATAGAACATCAAGCGTTTGCTCATTGGCATGGTGGAATGAGTTTGCAAGTTAAAACAAGCGAATTTTCAGCAGTTGGTGACGAAGCGTTCACGCCGGCGTCAGATACGGATGCATTTGCGCTTGCGTTCATGGAAGAAAAACATTTTGATGAGTTTTTACTGCAATTAGGCGCCAGAGTTGAGAGGGTCGAAATATCTACCGACAACCTGCTATTACCGTCGCTTGATATGCACGAACATGATGATGGCGAGCATGACGATAGCGATGAGCACAGTCATGATCACGGCCACGAGCATGACGAAACAGTCACTCGCGTGTTTGATGTAGAGCAAACTTTTACCCCTGTTAGCTTATCTACCGGTGTGGTTTGGAAATTTATGCCAGGCTACAATTTTGCCGTTTCATTATCACACGCCGAGCGCGCGCCATCAGCGGCTGAGTTGATGTCATTTGGACCTCATATAGGAACAGGATCATACGAAGTAGGCGCACTCTTCGAATTGGTAGAAACAAAGGGTGAGCATAGTTTTGTCTTGAACGAAACACCAATTGAACTAGAAACATCGCAAAATATAGACCTGACTTTCCGAAAAAGTGAAGGCGCTTTAGGGTTTGTATTTAACGCATTTTATAACCAAGTTGATAATTATTATTACCAGAAAACAACGGGATTATATGCTGAATTCAGTCATGACCATGATCATGGCGATGAGCATGACCATGGGGATGAGCACGACCATGGTGACGAAGAAGCGCATGTAGATGAATTGCCAGTGTATTGGATGGCAACCGACGATGTGATTTTAAAAGGCTTCGAAGCACAGGTTGCTTGGCAAGCTTCACCTGCGTTAAAGCTTACCTTGTTGTCTGACTATGTGTCGGCTGAATTAAAAAACGGCCAGCCGTTGCCACGCACGCCACCGCTTAGATTTGTCGGTCAAGTCAGTTATAGCGCCTTTGGTTTAAATACTGATCTAGATATTACCCGTTACCAATCACAAGATGATGTTGCACCAAACGAAACTGAAACCGACGGTTATACCTTGGTCAATTTGCACTTTTCATACGATCTAAGAGTATTTGAACAAGAAACCTCGCTGTATTTTAGTGTTAAAAATCTTACAGATACCCAAGCCCGTGTCCACAGCTCATATCTAAAAGAGTTAGCACCTCGACCAGGGCGTGATTTTACAATCGGTCTACGCGGTTATTTTTAATTATTACAAAATCCTAAAACATACGGAACAGGAAGCAAATATTATGCAAAGTTATTTAAAGTTGAAGCCACTGGCAGTATTGATCAGCGCTCTGACATTGGTTGCCTGTGGTGATGCAGAAACCAATATTGTTGAAAAAGACCCAATTGAAGTGCCAGATGATGATCATGACCATAATGATGATCACGATCATGGTGATGGTTATCTTATTGATAGTGCGGGTCGTTTGGTTGTGCTTTCGGCTGCCAGTAATCACGCTGATGTATATGATTTAGACGAAATAAGCTTATTAAAAACCTTTAGTTTAGACAGTGAATTACCGGCATTGTCGGCCTCAGCGGGCTACCGATACGCAATGTTGAATTATCGCTCGGCCGACAAAGTTAATTTTATCGATGGTGGTTTGTTTCGTGAAGATCATGGTGACCATTTGCACGACTTTGAACAAGATCCGGCTTTAACAGATTATGAAGTAACAGGTAGTCGTCCAACTCATATTGTTAATCATGATGGTCAAACAGCGATCTTTTTTGATGGTAATAGTGAAACTGGCGAAAATGCCGCGGTAATTGTATTAACTGATGCGGATATCAGCGGCGAAAGCAGTGATCTCGCTACCTTGGAATATTCAATAAACATGCATGGTGTCGCCAAGCCGGCAGGAGATATGTTAGTTTCTACTGTGCGACGCAGTGATGATGAAAATACGTCAAATGCTAAAGTATTGCCTGATCAAGTAGCGGTATATCATCGTCATGATGATCATTTCCATCAAGAGCATGTTTTTACCGAACTTTGTCCTGATTTGCACGGCGCCGGTCAACAAGAACACCATTACATCTTTGGTTGCAGCGATGGTGTATTAGTGGCTGTGGCTGAAGACGAAAGCTTTAGTGCGGTTAAAATTGATAACATTGATGCGGTTGGCGATTTACGTATTGGTACTGTATATGCGCACCATGATGCTAGTACCGCCATTGGTGTTGCTTCAGCACATGGCGGTGGCCCGGCAGTTTTGGTCACCTTAGATGCCGAAAATGCTCAAATGAGCGAAATCGATTGGCAACCATTAACAGATGCAACGCCGGTTGCTTACGCCTTTTCCCACGATGGTGAGCACTTTTTAATTTTAGACAATCAAGCTCAATTAACCTTTTTATCTGAGCAGAGCGAAGGCGAACAAAACAAATGGGTCTTTGATGAAAGAATTAGCATCAGTGATGAAGATGTGAGTCAAATGCCAGAAGGCTATGGCTTTAAGATGACGGTCGCGCAAAATTCAGATATGGTTTATGTTGCTGATCCTATTGCTCAACATATTATTGCCGTTGATTTGCATGATAAAACAACAGAAGAAGTTGTTGAGTTAAATTATGCACCTGCTGCCATCACTTGGTTAGGGATTGCCGAAGAAGAAGAGCACGACCACGATCACTAAGTGTTCAATGTTGGACAGCTTTCAACTGACCCACGCTTATTATAGTGATAAGCGTGGGCTTAAGTAATCTAAAAACGCTTTAATGCGAGCGGAAACCGCCGTATTTTTGTAATACACAGCTTGCACCGCTTCACGTGGGTTAGGCGACACTATATCCTCACTAAATACGCTGATTAAGCGGCCATCTAAAATATCTCGATTAACCATAAAGTTTGATAATAAAGCAATGCCCTGATCGGCCAGACAAAGTTGGCGTATTGTTTCACCGCTTGAGGCTCTGATCGTAAAATGTAGTTTAACTGCTTGTTTTAGAGGCCATTCATTCAAACGTGAACCTAAACTGAAACCAATTAACTGGTGTTGTGCTAAGGTGCTTGCATTACCCTTAATTGGCCTGTTTTTTAAATAGCCCGGGCTAGCCACTAAATGTAAACGGCTGCGACCCAATGTACGCGCATTTAAATTTGAGTCTGAAAGTTGGCCGATACGAATGGCAATATCGGTTTTATGTTCAAGCAGATCTATAATGCTGTCATTGCTGGTAATATCTAAGCTGATATTTTCGTAGGCTTGCATAAACCCCTTAATATTTGGTGTGATTTGATGTAATACAAATGGGCTCGCTGCATCTATTCTTAATTGACCTCTCGGAGTGCCTTTAAGTAAACGTAAATTTTCTTCTCCTTTTTCTAATAAATTTAAACCATCGCGCACATAGGTTAAAAATTCTTGTCCTTCAACAGTTAATTCAATACGCCGCGTTGTTCTGTTAAATAAAGTGACTTTCAATGTATCTTCAAGTCGACTGATTGCTCGACTGACCTTTGCAACCGGCTGATCGAGTAGCCGAGCCGCAGCAGAAAAACTGCCACTATCGTTCACAGTTAAAAAGGCTTGCAAGTCTTGGGTTTTGCTTTGTACCGACATTGAACTGACCTATTTTTGCAGATTATATAAAAATATTTTGCCATTGTTGCTACTTTTTGCAATGTGAAAGAGCAGCAATATTTAAACAGCAAGTATTTAAATAACAGCCGCTCGATAGTGTATGAGGTTAAACTTGATAAAATTGGTTAAGGGGTAATTGGCGGTGTCTTTGCCCCGTTGCGGCAAAAATAGCGTTAACAATACTCGGGGCAACGGGTGGTAAACCCGGCTCACCAACACCACCTGGTTGGGCTTCACTCGGTACTAAATCAACATGAATCTCAGGCGCTTGGTTGATTCTAACAACTTGGTAATCATTAAAGTTTGATTGTTCAACGGCACCGTCTTTAAAACTGATTTTATTGAATAGCGCAATTGATAGGCCAAATATTACACTACCTTCCATTTGGGCTGTGACTCTGTCTTCATTTACCCAAGTACCCACATGGGCGCTGATATAGACTTTTTTTACGAGGAGTTTATTATCCTTGACCGAAACATGGGAGACAACCGCAATGTCGCTGGCAAAACTATGGTGCAATGCAATTCCTAGCGCTTCGCCTGCTGGTAAGTGTGATTTTTGCGACCAACCAGAGGATTGATAAACCTGTTTAAGCGCAGCGTTCAAACCTTTATTTTGGTCATTTTTTGCCAATAAGTGTTGCCAATGTTCGACCGGATCTATTTGCATTTGATGAGCCATTTCGTCCATAAAGCAGCCGATAGAAAAGCCATGTTGGATGTTTGCAACAGAGCGTAACCATGCAATCCGGGTTTGTGCAGGGTAGGGAAAACTTAAAGTTTTTTGACTATCTATCGCATAGTTATGGCGGATCAAATCCTGCATTTCACCACCACTTGGATGAGTTTTATTAATATTAAATAAAGACGGAATTGGGGTAAAACAGGTTTCTGCTTGCCACTCATGAATTCGCTGATGTTGGTAGCGCGCTGTATGTTTAGTTATGCTTGCAGCATGGTAATAATCATGCTGGATATCATCTTCCCGTTGCCAAATTACTTTTACTGGTTGACCGGTTTGACGGGCTAATATTACCGCTTCCATAACAAAATCAGGTTGCGCTTTGCGGCCAAAAGCACCGCCTAAAAAGGTCACATTGACTCGAATATTTTTTTCATCTAGGCCAGTAATTTGTGCAGCTTTTTGTTGCACCGCTTGGGGAGACTGCACACAAGCCCAGATTTCTAGGTTAGACTCAGAGTGAAACACGGCGCTTGCAGCGGGCGGTTCCATCGGGGCGTGTGCTAAGTAAGGCAACACATAAGTGGCTGAAAATTGATTTAAATCATTCGGCAATGGAGTGTCAGGTTTTTTCTGAGCACGTTGTTTCGCGTTTAGCGCCGTCAGATTTTTTGTTTTGTAGTGTAAGTCGGTGTCACTGTGATAACCATGATAGTCTGTTTGTTTCCAGTCAACTTTAAGGGCTCTAACGCCTTTGATAGCGGCCCATGTATGTTCGGCCAATACTGCAACCGCTGGTAAGGGGTTAAAGTGCGCTGGAAACGCTCCACTGCCTAAAGTCAGCACTTGTTTTACGCCGTTAATTTTTTTACATTCGCTGTCATCGTAAGCCTCAATTTCTGACGATAATACTGGCGAGCGTTTCAGACAGGCATATAACATATTTGGTAGCATGACGTCTTGGCCGAACTCGGCCCGACCGTTCACCATTGGGTTAAAGTCAATTGAGGTGATGCCTTTTCCAATATATTCAAATTGCTCTTTAGATTTTAGTGTCAGTGACTTTTCATCTGGGATTGATTGTTTGGCAGCCAGTTCAGCTAACTCACCAAAAGCCGCTTTGCGGCCGGTTCGGGTATCAATAATATAATGTTTTTGTGCCGTTAGTTGAGTGACTGGAACTTGCCATAATTGAGCGGCGGCTGCTTTAAGCATATAAAGCGCGCTCGCACCTAGCAGACGAAGTTTGTTGTAATATAACCTAATTGAGCGGGAACCATCGGTATTTTGATTGCCGGTACGTTTGTCACCAATTGATTGCTGCACACTCACATATTGCCAGTCGGCATACATTTCATCGGCGATTATCTGGGCAAAACTCACACGGATCCCTTGGCCCATTTCAGAGCGATTACACAAGATCTCTAATTGATTATCTGAATACAGGTTAACAAATAAATTGAGCTCGGATTTTTGCGCGGTTTCGGTGGCAGCATGAGCTAACCTACATTTAAGTGAAAATAATAAACCAGCGCCGGCACTGGCTTTTAATAATTGACGCCGACTTAAATTAACAATATTGACAGAGGTTGATTTACTCATCGTCACTGGCTCCTTTGGCGACCGATAAAATCGCTTTTTCAATTCTTTGATAGGTGCCACAGCGGCAAATATTGCCAGACATTTGCTGAATAATTTGTTTGCGATCTAGCTTGTCATTGTTTTTTAATAAGGCCACCGCTGACATAATTTGGCCTGGTTGGCAGTAGCCACATTGTGGCACCTTATGCTCAATCCAGGCTTGTTTTATCGGGATGGCTTGGGTTTGATATTGGCTAATTTTATCAACTTCTTCGATGGTTATTAACTCGCCGTTTTGCACGGCCGCAACTGGCAAACTGCAACTGCGTACCGCATGACCATTAAACAATACAGTGCAAGCCCCACATAAGCCTTTGCCGCAGCCAAATTTAGTACCAGTGAGGCCTAATACATCCCTTAATACCCAAAGCACAGGCATATCAGGGTCAACATCAACGCTATGGGTGCGCTGGTTAACGCTTAATTCATAAATCGCCATCTACTTCACCTTTGTTAAATATAAGTTATGGTAAGCCACCAGATCCGCTCGGGTGTCTACGTCTATCGTGGCTGAGCTGAGTTCAATTGAGTTTATTTTTTCGGCTTTTTGTATCAGATTCGCGGCACCTCGATCGCCGGTAAGTTGTTTTAGATGTTCAAAGTAGCGCATCGGAAACACAGTAGGGCAGCCAAAGATATTTTGGTAATAGGCCGATGTGATATAGTTAGGTTTGGTGCGATGCAAAGCTATAAGTGTCTTATAGCTGGCTAAACTAATTGCTATTTGGTCAAGCGGCTGTATTAAAACGCCGTCAAATCTGTTCGAACTTTGCGCTAAAGCTTGCACACCTTTGGCAATTGAGCCGCCAATCCCGGTTTGCCAGTCGTCGTTATACACTGGCTCTAGCCTGTCATAATGAGTTAAATACGGTGTAATTTTGCCAGCGTTGGCACCCAAAACGATAAAAATAGGCAGTTGTAATTGTATAAGTTTGTTAATTTGATATTGAATAAGTGGGGTTTGATGAACCCGTGCGATTTGTTTAATTCCGTTAAAGCGACGACTCTGACCCGCAGCTAAAATTAAAACAGCCAAATTCATTGCATTTTTCCGTGTATAACGGCTTGAATTTGGCTGAGACAAGATAATGCTACTTCTTCTGGTAGATTTCCGCCAATATCCAAACCAACAGGGCCAAAACATTTATGATTTAGTGGTTCAGCAATGCGTGCCAACAAGGTTTCTTTGCGGTGCTGCGGGCCTAACAAACCTAGATATTTGAGATGTTTTTGTTGGTTAAGTTGGCGCAAAGCCTGTTCGTCAAATTTTAGGTTATGGCCCATAACAACGGCAGCATCTACATCGGGTATTTGTCGTATTTCAGGGCGTTGATAATTCAATTGGCAATTTTCCGGAAACAAACTCAGTGGTAAACGGTTAGGCCGGTGGTCAAACAAATATACTTGCCAGCCCAGTATCATCGCCATGTGTGCCAAAGGGACGGTATCTAAGCCGATACCAAATAATGCTAATCGGGTGGTGGGCTGATAGGTGAAAACATTCACAAAATCGGGGGAAGGTCTATCAAGGCAACGATTAACCGATTGTGAACAAAACTGATAATAAGCCACTTGGCCGTTTTTCAAAAACTCATAGAGTTTAACTAAATCTTGGTAGTCGTTCTCTGCTGATACTACTTGTAATAATACACTGATCTCACCGCCACAGCCGGTACTGGCTAAGTGGGCATTGTCCGCATCTGACTGAGCTTGGTAGATCAGTGTTTTTGTTTTATTTAAGCTGATGACTTTTTGTGCATTGCGTTTAACGTCGGCTTCTAAACATCCTCCGCTGAGCATTCCTAGGCTATGCCCTTGATCGCTGATTAACATGATAGTGCCAGCTTTTAAATAAGCTGAACCCTGAGTACGACTAATGCTGGCCAATACCCAACGGCACTGCTCTTTTAACGAATACCAAGCCGTTAACAAAGACTGAATATGACAACTTTTCAGCGAGTTAAACAAAACGAATAATCCTATTAAAAAGCCCGGCGTGGCCGGGCTAATTTGAGTTATTTAACTTCAACCACAGTGTAGTCATCGAAGAAGATTCGATCGCCTGGGGTCATTCCTTCAAGCAAAAACTCAGGTAACACAGCAATGTCGCCGCCTGAATTCATATCGGCCCAGGTTTCAGGAATGGTGAACGAATCGGCTGTGGTGTCAGGGTTATCGTCCCACAGCTGATCTTTAAACTCTACGTACTGCCATTCACCTGGTGATACTTTGGCAACAAATTCAGGACCATTTGCACGGCGGGCTGCACGCGCTTCGCTGCCTTTAACATCAGACGTTTCCCAGGCTAATAAATGATGACGTAAGGTCACTTCATCTGTGTTGCTCGGATCGGCTCTGACCACTTTTACCCACATACCTGCTTTAAATTCGAGTCCCCAAGAACCACCTTCTGCTTGCGGTTTAGCAATGCCAAACTGAGCTGCAAAGTAGCTATTGCCAGTTGGACCTTTTTGGTAAGTTGAGTAGTACATACCCACTTCTCCTGTATAACCATCTGGCAGAGTGTAAGCAATTGCATTGCCAGCGATACCGTCTGCTTTTAAGTTTGTTGCAGCATAACCAGGTAAAAACCACCAGCGTACATTGTTATTAAACTGAGTATTATCATCAAACGACATATCAACGTAACGGGGATCTAAGTTTTTTGTGTTACAGGCAAGGTTATCAACGACCTCAAATGAGGCTTGTGCATCCTCAACCGTAGCTAAACTTACATTTACCTGTTTGTCTGTTACGCCTGAGTCTAATGTTTCAGTTCTAAAATAACCAATTTCAGAAAAATTGCTAAGCTGAAGGGTATTGACTAATTCGACACTTGCATCGTTGGCTGACCAATCATAAACAAAAGTTCCTCCAATTTGAGTATCAGTTTGGGCTTGAGGTATTACCTTAAACGGCGTTGCACTGCAGGTGGGCATTTGGCGAACCTGAGCATTGTTTTGTATGTTAATTGATGCAACGTTAACAGGTGCTTCAACCACTTTTAATGAAACCGTATGGCTAAAGCGGCGTGTGCTTTCTTCATCTGATCGTGCGGTAACCGTTATATTGGTCGTTCCGGGTTTGATGCCGGTAATAAGACCATTTTCGTCCACGGTTGCAAGTGATTCGTCTTCAATGCGCCATTCAAAAATATAATCACAGGCATAAAAGGGCACTGGCGTCGCCGTAGCTTGCATAGTACCACCAGCAGCAACGTCGATTCTTGGCACATCGTTGGTGTTGATCATGACTCCCTCAAGTGGGTCGTCTACTGCATTGAGCGTCAAGTTTAATGTTTGTAAAGGCGCATCGCCATCATAATCAAACCCATTGTCTATGTTGTAGCTTATTTGATAGGTAAAGCTGGCTGGATTAAGTTCACTGGTTTCACAGCGACGAAGAATATCGGCGAACGCATCGGTGTCCACTTCAAGCCGATTGTTTTTTATAACAAAAGGAGAGATATCTTGGTTATCTGACAGTCCTTCTTTTTGCGGTGGTAAGAGATCTTCCGCCCCACCAAATTCAAAGTTGCGTAATAATACGGTGCCACTGTACTGGCTCAGCGGTTTTCCGTTTACGTTCGCATTGGCAAGCAGGTCGACGTATTGCAAGCCACTTGATTCATTCATTTCGGCACTGATGCCGCCGTCTTTCAATTCGATTGCATTTGCTGCATTGAATTTAGCATCGTAACCTTCTTCGCTACCACAGGCCGTTAACATGGCCGCCGCGATAAGGATAGAAAGTGGTTTTTTTAGTAAGTTGTTATGCATCTTACTTCTCCAAAATTATTCGTTTAAAAACTTAACAGATTAAAATGACGCGCGTAGACCTAAGCGGAACTGACGACCGTTTCTAAATACCGACAAAGTACGCTCTTGAGTAATGCCGCTGTTTTCCATTACGTTGCCTTCGTCCATAACAATTTGACTTAAATCGTCAATGTTGGCGGTTTCCGAACTGGTGTAAAAAACACGTCTTTTATCATCCGTCAGGTTGGTCGCATGAAAGGTCAACGTCAGCGTTTTGTTAAGTTTATAGGTAGAACTAAAGTCTAATCTGTTGGTTGGTTCCATCCAGGATGCGCCACCAATTAAACCACGATCTACTAATTGCAAGCTGTTGTATCTATGAGCTAAACGGAGTTCCAAACCATCCTTTTCCCAGAATAAAGCGGTATTAGAGCTATGTTCAGGGGTAAAAGGCTGTGGTAAAGGTTTGAGTGTGCGTCCGCTATTCCCAACTTGTTCAGCATCGGATTCAGATTCTTGGTATGTGTAATTCACACTTAGACCTAAACCAGATAATAAACCAGGTAAAAAGTCATAGTTTTGGGTATAACTTAATTCGATACCACCGATAGTAGCCCCTTCACCATTTGTGATGACATCTAAGTTAGCTTGATGACACTCAACTGCCCACGCATTATTTTGCGACGCTGCATATCTATGTGGCATACAGTTGTCTTCATCCCCGGGGAGGCGACTTTCATTAATCGGTAATAAGATATTTAAGTTTTCTGGGTTGTAGTCGGTTCTTATATCTCGGTAGTGAAACGGTGTGTTGACTGTTTCTTCAAAGTTAGTCATGTCTTTATAAAAAAACGCTGCAGACAATAAGCCAGTGTCGTTAAAGTACCATTCCCATGATATATCAAGGTTTTTAGATTCCAGTGGTTGCAGTGCAATGTTACCCACTTGACCTGTTGCTGCCGGTTGCCAAATGTTTTCATTGATCGCTAATCGTGGGTTTAATGAATCAAATCTTGGTCTAGCCATGGTTTTAGACACAGCAAAACGTCCGATCATTTCTGCGTTAATTGCATAGTTCAGGTTTAAACTAGGTAACCACAAACTATTGCTGGCAGATCCTGAATTAGAGGACTCGCGCAAATAAGAGTTTGCTTGGTTGCCGTTAGGCCCAGTGACTGATGTGGTTAAATCTAAGTATTGCCAAACTTGACCTGCTTGGCTGAAGTGTCTGTGATTGTTTCGAACCGTATCAACCAGTTCTCCATTAATATCATAAATCTGGTTCGGCAATGGATTATTGGTCACCACCACTGGCGTCGCACCAGAATAATCAACCCAGACTAAACGGTTAACATCCGGCCCTGTATTACCGTTGGCATCTTGTAAACGCCAGCCTTCATTCGCTGTCCATGGAGTGGTGTTCTGGTTTCTAAAATCGTAGCCGTGCGTGATCGCCCAATCCCAACACCCACTTGGCTGCTCATCGGCCGCTAAACCGAAGCGCGTATCTGGGTTTCCATCGGGTCCAGGCAGTGGCACGCCCGGCTCTGGACAAGGTTCTGAACCTTCGATGTCGGCTAAGCGGCGGACAATGAGTAAATCATGTGGGTCCATTACATGCGGATTTTTATAGAAGTCAACACTACCCACACCACTGGCTTCGTTTTTATCTTCAACATAACGAATGCCTAAATTACCGGTCAAACGTCCGTCAATAAATTCAAAGTTGATTTTACCGTAAGCTGCGAGTGTTTCAGTTTGAATGTTACGGGTACCCGCTCGGTTAGGGGTTACCCCGATTGAACCTGCGTCAGCTTGGGTAATTTCGGCAATCGCTTTTGCAGGGTCTAACATAGGCCAGCCTTTAAACCAGTCATTGCTGCGATCTGCAATTAAACCTTCTGCAAAATCAGCATACGGGAATGCATTCCCGCTTAACATATCCGCTGCGGTGACCGATTGCATGCCCTCGGTTGAATAACTAAGATTGGCATCGTTTTCGTCAACAACCGTTTGCCCGTTGTTAATGGTTTCATTTTGTGTAAAAACATCCTTTTCACGGGATGAGTATTTAACTCCAAATTCTGCTTTAGTGAAGTGATCAAAGTTTAACAACCAGTCAAAGTCTAAAAAAAGCGTTTTGTTAGTATCTGTTTGCGTATTGTTACGGAAATTCAATGCACCTAGATGGTTAGCTTGTAAATCGAATGGGTTGAAGCGGCTCGTTGCATAGCTAATACTTCCATCTAACGGATCGATAACTGATTGTTGAGTCCCCGAAAAATAACTACATTCAGAGCCATCACAGTCGTAACCAATAGGTTCTAAAATCTCACTTGGCATGTTTTCAATAATACCGCCGGTGGTTGTACCCCAAGTGGCAGACGTTAAACCGATAAAGTTGTCGGTTTTATCTGTCGTTTTAGAATAACCGCCGGTTAGTTCAGCTTTTAGATTTTCTGTTAACCAGTGTTCGGCTTTGAGAGAAACAACATTGGTTTCAATTTCAGTTTCACCGGTTGAGATATTAAACATACCAGATTGGGTACGACCGAGAGATTTTTCTAACGTTTGTGTTGCTATGTTAACTCGATTAAAGTCAGCAATTGGATCTGCGCTACTAAAACCAGCCGCCGGTGCATGGTTAAGTCGCATCGTGTGGTTTTCAACATCAGTTGTTCTTTGTGTGTGAGTGATGTCTAATTGAATATCAGTAGAATCGCTTGGTTTCCACTGTAAGCCAGTGTTTAGAGTTAGACGATCGTTAACATTTGTATTTAACATCATGTTTGTGGTGTTGCGTGCTAATACAAAGAGATCACCTTGATGCGCGACTTGAGTGTCCGGATCCCAATTCGTTAGATCATCTGTCGTTTGGCCTTCTTGCAAAATACGTATGTATTTTCCGGTTGCAGTATCATGTGCTTTTAAACCTGTGCTCGATTCTAAATCTTCAATTTGAATTGCACCATCGATCCAACTGGTATTGATTCTGTCTTGGCGGCTTTTAATCTGCTCTTTTGTCACTGTGATGATAAAACCAAGTGAGTCATCGAGCAATTTTTCTGAAAAACTACCACTCAGTAAATAATCATGTTCATCAGAAAAATCATTGTAACGAACTTCAGCTTGCAGGTTTCTTCTTGGTTTGTTTAGACCTAATGGTTTTACCGTACGTAAAACGACGTTAGCACCTAACGAACCTTCGTTGTGATCCGCTGCAGAGGTTTTGATGACATCGATTGATGAGAGTATATTTGATGAAAATGCACTTAAGTCGACACTTTGGTCTGCTGATGGGTTACCTGTACCACCGTTAAAACCACCGGTTAACGCTACTCCGTTAATCGAGATTTGATTCAATGAGGGGCCTGCGCCACGCACGCTAATACGAGTTCCTTCACCCCCTTCGTCTTGCACTGTCACACCGGTCACACGGGATAAGGCATCGGCAATGTTCTGGTCTGTTGATTTACCAACGTCTTCGGCGTGAATCGAGTCACTGACACTTTGCGAGAAGCGCTTAGCGTTGACTGCTTTTTGTAAACTCCCTCTAAATCCAGTGATCTCTATGGTTTCTATGTTTTCATCTGCGTTTAGATCTTCATTTTGAGCCGATTCAGCTGCGACTGAAGAGAAGCTGGCGAATGTGCCTGCTACCGCTAGCGTCACTGCACTTAGTCTAAAAATGTTCTGCATGGTGTTCTCCACTTGCGTTTGTTGTGGCCAAGTATAAGCTTGGCCCAAGGTGTTAAGGGTTAATGCTGAGTTGATCCGCTTTAATGTCTTGTTTTTTCCAGCGGTATTTATCCATTCGGTCGATGTCGTAGTTTTCAAACTTGCGTTTTAATAACCATAGCGGGCGATCTAAACTGGATTCCCAGTCAAACAATTGTTTAAACATGTTTTTGACTTTATCCGGGTAGACAGCAGCCAAATTGCGGACTTCTTTTTCATCACTGGAAACCCGGTAAAGTTCGGCGGGTCGGTCTGGGTATCTAACCAGTTTCCAATCGCCATCGCGTACTGTGGCTCGTACGTCTTTTTTCCAAAATAAGGTTTGATGTGGTCGGTTTTGTTTTTCGCCCTGCAGATAAGGAATCAGGTTAACGCCATCAATATCGGTTAACTGATCCATTGAACCGCCTGCCGCGGCATAAAACGTGGGCAGCAGGTCGAACGTCATAACAGGGTAGTGGTATTTTTGTTTTCCGCTAAGTTTGGCTGGCCATCGCATGATCATAGGCACACGTAAACCGCCTTCGAGGTGATTTGACTTAGTGCCACTAAAAGGCGCATTATCAGATGCATTTTTGTCGGTGGGACCACCATTGTCGTTCGTGAATATCACTATGGTATTATCAGCAACGCCCAACGTTTCTAAGGTATCTAATAAATGGCCACTGGCTCTATCTAATGCTAACGTCATCGCTGCCACTATTTTTCGATTTCCTGATAGGTGCGGGAATTGAGCTAAATCTTCTTCTGTGGCTTCCATCGGTGTATGAACTGCATTAAAAGAGACAAAAGCAAAAAATGGTTTGTTCTTTTTAACTTGCTGTTTAATAAACTGGCTCGCATCCTCAGCTAAAACGTCAGTTAAATAGCCTTGGTGCTCTTGATAAAATCCAAAACCACGCTCCAAATAAGCCAAGTGTGAGTGAGCTCGGCGTTTTGCTGTATAAGGAAAAAAGCTACGTTGACCATCACGAAAACCATAAAACTCGTCAAAACCACGTTTAGTTGGGTGGTATCGGTCGGCCCCCCCTAAGTGCCATTTGCCGTAATAGGCGGTGGCATAACCGAGTGCTTTTAAATAATCGCCCATGGTTTTTTGATCTAACGGAAGGCCCATTTCGTCGCCTAAAAGCGCTGAATTTTTATCCATGTAGCCAGGCACATTGTTTTCTTCAAAGCCAAATTTCTGCTGATATTTTCCCGTAATTAAACCCGCACGCGATGGGCCACAGGTTGGGTCAGTGACATAAGCTTGATCGAATATGATCCCTTCTTCAGCCAGCTTATCTAGGTTAGGCGTGCGCATCACTTTGCTACCGTGAAAGCCGAAGTCTGCATAACCCGCATCGTCAGCAAATAACACCAAAATATTCGGCTGTGTAGGCTTTGCCTGTACTTGGCAAATACTTAGAGCCGCCGCGGCAATTAAAAGCAATTTAGTTTTAACTCTCATTGTCTTTCCTGTGAAAAGTGTAAACGTCATATGTTTATTAAGATGAAATTAAAGCATAGGATTAATTTATATGCAATATGTATCAAATGTTTTTTTTATGTTAACTCTAAGGGCGGAATTTATTTCAGCTTCTCAGCTGCTGATATTGAGATTTGCCGCCTCGTTCTAGGTAGCAAAGGTAAGTGATTAGTGGCAATACCGCATTGTGATTCGTCATCCAGTGAAGCAACGATAATTTGTTAGTCAATACTGCGTGCAATTTCAAAAAATGACTACACAACTAGGTAAATTGTTTACATTTAATTAAATGTTGCTATAGTAGATTCAAAATCATTCAAGCTGTGGATATAAGGTATGATAAAAAGCGAATTTACAGAGCAACAAAGGTCACACCGTGAAATAACGATCGAAACAGATCTTGTGGTTGCCGGTGGAGGATTAGCGGGTGTTTGCTGTGCAATAACGGCAGCGCGCGCGGGCAAAAAGGTTGTATTGGTACAAGACCGTCCTGTGTTAGGGGGGAATGCCTCTAGCGAAGTTAGATTATGGGCGCTTGGTGCGACCTCTCACATGGGCAATAATAACCGTTGGTCACGAGAAGGCGGGGTCATTAACGAAATAATGTTAGATAACCTCAATCGCAATAGTGCGGGTAATCCGCTGATTTTTGACAGCATTTTAATTGATAAAGTCCATCAAGAAAAAAATATTCAGTTGTTGCTAAATACCGCAGCTTTGTATGTAGAAAAAAAAGAAGCGCGTCTGATTAAATCCTTGCAGGCATTTTGCAGTCAAAATTCGACTCGCTACAACTTACAAGCGCCATTGTTTGCCGATTGCACTGGCGATGGACTATTGGCTTTTAGTGCCGGCGCAGCCTTTAGAATTGGTAGTGAATCTCGTCATGAATTTGATGAAAAGCTGGCCCCAGAACAAGAAAACAACGAATTGCTTGGTCATTCGTTATTCTTTTATAGTAAAAAAGTGGCCGAAAAAGTCACTTATACGCCTCCATCTTTTGCTTATTCTGCCGACGAAATTGATGCCATGCCAAGATCAAAAAACATTGGCGCACGCGATAGTGGTTGTAAATTTTGGTGGCTCGAATATGGTGGTATCAAGGACACTATTCACGAAAGCGAAGAGATTAAATGGGAACTTTGGCGCGTCGTATATGGCATTTGGGATTATATTAAAAATAGTGGAAAATTCGAAGACGTTGATAACCTGACGCTAGAATGGGTTGGCACTATTCCTGGTAAACGTGAAAGCCGTCGATTTGAAGGTTTATATATGCTTAAACAAAGCGATATTGTTGAGCAAAAAACCTTTGATGATGCGGTTTCATACGGTGGTTGGGCAATTGACCTACATCCGGCAGAAGGTTTGTTTACTAACAAACCCGCTTGTACTCAGTTTCATGCCAAAGGTGTGTATCAAATTCCCTATCGCTGTTTTGTCAGCAAAGACATAGATAATTTGTTTTTAGGTGGCCGTATTATCAGTGCAACTCATATGGCTTTTGGCTCTACGCGGGTGATGATCACTTGTGCGCACGGCGGACAAGCGATAGGTGAAGCAGCCGCGCTGTGTGTCGAGCATAATGTCCAGCCAAACGCACTGCTTGAGCCTGAAAAAATGCAACAACTGCAACACAGACTCAATTTAAATGGTCATGGTCTTGCAGGTATTCCGCTGCAAAAAAGTGAAACGTTTAAACAAGCACAAGTGACTGCTTCAAGTAGTTTAACGCTATCTAAACTACCTGCCAATGGGCCTTGGCTATCTCTAAAACAAGCCGTCGCTCAGTTATTACCGCTACCGGGAGGTGAGGTCGGTGAAATAAGCGTGGACGTAAATGCACTAGCTGAAAGCGAGATGCAGGTGGAATTTAGAGTGAGTGAAAAAGCCCAAAATTACACCCCAGATGTCATATTAAAGTGCTTAAAGCTTGACCTTAAAAAAGGTAAGCAACAAATAAAATTAGATTTTTCGGATGTTGTGACCGAGCAACAATATGTATTTGTGTGCTTTTTGCAAAATCCACAAATCGAGATCAAAACCAGTGAACAAAGGATCACAGGTTTGATGAGTGTGTTTAATAAAGTACATAAAGCTGTGTCAAATCAAGGAAAACAAATTCCGCCAGCCAATTCAGGGATAGAAAGTTTTGAATTTTGGACGCCAGAACGGCGCCCGCTGGGGCATAACATTGCTTTTACAATGACGCCTGAAAAACCGATATTCTCAGTGGACAATTTGGCAAATGGGCATATGCGGCCATGGCTTGGCAGTAATGCCTGGGTTGCCGATTTAGCCGACGAAGCACCTAGTTTGAGTTTTGTTTGGAAAACAGCGCAAACACTTAAAGGTGTGCAATTGTACTTTGATGCTGACGCCGATCATGCATTAGAGACGGTGCTAATGGAACACCCAGAAACTAAAATGCCGTTTACCGTGACTGATTATCGAATATTGACTGGCGCGGGGGAGTTATTAGCGCAAGTGACTGGAAATTATCAGTCATTAAACCGTATTTACTTCGAGCAGCCAGTGACAACTGATAAACTTGTGATACAAGTTAATCATCCAGACTCACAAGTACCTGCAAGCCTGTTTGATGTTGAGTTTATCGTTTAGTGAGGAATTTGGTTGATGACTTCGGCAATTTCACGTAGTGGATTGACCAACTCATCAACCATAGAGGGGGCAATCCAGCCTGAAAACGCAATTGCGCAAAAGGCGGGTTGACCGACTGCAACCGCAAGAGTGTAGTGTTCTTCCGCTGTTTGCACATAAGCGTATCCTTGTTCGCGAATCTCTTCTAGTTGTTTTAATAACTCGGATGAGCTTGCGTAGCCTTCAATTTCTTTATCTTGGTATAAACGACTCACTGCTTGATCGGATTGCTCCGCCAATAGCGCCATACCTACGCCGCCCTTTGTGGCGGGGTAGATGCCTACACGGCCAAGGGCTTCAGTGGCATCCATACCTGGGTCGGCATGATATAAATAACTGACATGATCTCGCCATAACATGCCCATAGCGACTGTTAAACCGTATTTTCTTAGTGATTCCAATGGTTTAATGACAGATTTTAATAGACCAGAGGCGAACATCGCTTGCGTTGATAAAACATGCATGCCAGGTCCTGGAGTATATTTGCGTTTTGCCGTTTTCCGGGCAATACCAATATGATCCAGGGTTTGCAATAAACGGTTAACCCTGGTCGGCTCCATACCCAAACGCCGTGCTAACTCACGACAGCCAACGGGATCTTCAGACAAGGCTAACTCCTGCAAGGTTGCTATGCCGTCGATTAAACTTTGATTTAGTTGTACTTTGCTCTTATCTGTCATAGTGATGAATAATCAAGGGATTAAAGCTGTAATTTATAGATTTATCAGGGCTGGCGCAAGTTTAGCTGGCAATCATAAAATATTGTGTGTAAATTTACTATATAAATTATGTAATTTATATTTGATGTTTTTGTTGTGTTGAAATAAAATTGTTAAAAGTATTTTCGTGGAATGGGATCTATAAGATGAAATTAACCTTTACTGCATTGGCGGTCACTTTGGGCCTGCTGGGTTCTGGTGTTACAACAGCGAATGCAAATGACAAGCAAAGCAGAACAAAAAAGTATGCTGAAGATTGGCAAGATCTTGCACAAGTGAATGAAGTACCAGATTGGTTTCAAGACGCTAAATTAGGCATTTATGCTCATTGGGGGCCTGTTTCTACTGCAAATATAGGTCATGAACGTGGGGCAGGTTGGTATGGCTTAAATCTTTACATGGACGAAGTATATAACTGGAAAACCGGCGAAAAGCGATTTAAAAACGGTAAAACTTTCCCATCTGAAATTTTCAAACGCCATACCGAATTACATGGACATCCATCTGAATTTGGTTATAAAGATGTGATTGAACTATTTGACCCAAGCAAATTTGACGCTGAAGCTTGGGCCGAGTTATTTAAAAAATCAGGCGCTAAGTTCGCAGGTCCGGTTGCAATGCACCATGATAATTTTGCAATGTGGGACAGTGAGGTGACTCGTTGGAATGTAAAAGATTTTACCGGTATAGATGTCACTGGTGAATTAAAAAAGGCCATCGAAAAGCGTGATATGAAGTTTTTAACTTCGTTTCACCATGCGTTTACTTGGGTATATTATGCGAATGCTTACAAGTTTGATGCGACCGAAGCCACCTCTGATTTGTATACTGATCAACATGCGTTAGATGACTTTAAACCCACCAAACGCTTTCATGATGAGTGGTATGCTAAGTTAAAAGAAGTGGTTGATAAATACGAACCCGAAGTGGTTTGGTTTGACTGGTGGGTGGAAGAGTTAGATGAAGACTATCGTAAAAAGTTTATCGCTTATTATTACAACAAAGGGCTTGAGTGGGGCAAGGATGTTGTAGTGAGCTATAAAAACACATCTTTCCCTGAGTCGGTTGGGGTTCACGATTATGAACGTGGACGACCAAACAAGATTAAAGACAAATTCTGGATGACAGATACCTCGCCGGGTGCTTGGTTTTACCGAGCAAACGCCAAATTTGTTGAGCCAAATGAGATTGTTGATATTTTAATTGATATTGTCGCTAAAAATGGTCTTATGTTGTTAAACGTACCACCTGATCCAGATGGTAGCATTCCACAAGAAATGCAAGACATGCTGATTAAAATGGGCGATTGGTTAAAGATTAACGGTGAAGGTATATACGGCACTCGTCCTTGGAAGAGTTTTGGTGAAGGACCCACGCGAATCAAAGGTGGTGGCCATAAAGTAGAAAAGCAGAAAATTGCTTATACCGAAAAGGACATTCGTTTTACCCGCAAGGGGGATGACACTTTATATATGTTTGTAATGGATAAGCCAAGCGATGATATTTTAGTTAAAACACTGGGTTCTGATTTAACTTTGTTAGATGGTGCGATCGAAAATATTAGCATGTTAGGAAGCTCGCAAACTGTCGAATGGCAGCAAACGCCTGATGGTTTAAAAATTAAAAAGCCTAAACAAATACCGAATGAATTTGCTGTTGGTTATAAAATTAGCCTTAAGCTTGCCAAAGAGTATGGCATTGGCGGTGAGGACGATCCTGGTAACTAATAAAAGGGGGCGGGTTACGCCCCTTTTATAATTTTTATAGCAAACTATCTATCAGCACTATTATTCATTTAAAGCTTGCGGTTTTAGTTTAAATAAATGGGACGCACTGCCATGATCTTTGCTGTCGTTAATACCCGTGGCTAGGTAAATATAGGCAGGTTTTCCATCAACAAATAAAATTTGTGGTCGTTCTAAGCGGCCACTTATTTTCCCACGGTATACTTGTGAGTTTTTTAACGCGTCTTTACCAACATAATGTTCAAGTGCTTCAAAACTTCGCATGATATTAGATTCGTCAAAAAATAGCCCATCGTTGGAGCGCCATAAAAGCCCACCACCATGATCGCCTTTTAGATTACCAAAATCACGGCTCATTAAATAAACATTATTCTCAAATTCAAAAGCATAAGCATCTTCAATGCCTGCACGTGTAATGGCTTTAGAATGATATTGATAGGGTCCTTCAAGATTATTTGAAATAGCTAGTCCATATGTATAAGCGCCTGATTTTTTGTTCGGATCTTTTTTAATGACCGACTTAACGTACAAAAAGTATCGGTCATCTTTTTTAATCAAGGTGGGATTTGATACCCCTAGTTTTGCATGGTAATTCCAGTCCGTTATTTGATTGGATTTTCGTAAAATAGTGCCATCTTTTTCAGCGCCTTTGGCCGGACGCCATGGGCCCTCTAGCGTATCACTGACGTACATAATAATTCTTTGGGTCGATAGTTTATTATCGCTGTTCACTATAAATGTTAATACATATTTGCCATCCAACTGTTTAATCGTTGGGTTGTGAGGGGCGTTAAACTGGGTATCTAAATCGGCCACTGCTTTCCCTAAATACGTAAAAGGTCCTTCAGGTTTTTCGGCAACATAGTGTCCGATTTCGCTATCTTTATACCAGCCTGAAAAGTTATTCTGCGTTTTAGTTGACCATTGAGCCACAAATAAATGAACTTTGCCATCCGGCCCTACAATAGGTGAAGCGCCCCATATATGCGTATTTTTGCGCTCTAACACTTTACCTAGGTATTCAAAATCAAATTTGTATGCTTGTGCATGGCAAATGGAGGTGGAGGGTATTAGGATAAATAACAAAGCCCCCCAAAATTTAATGAGGGATTTAATAAAATATAATAAGGTTTTGCTTTGGTCCATATTGACGATCTCTATTAAAAATAGTTAGATGTTTAATACACTAATAACCGCTGAACCAATAAAATCCGTAACAATAAATAGTATGTTTGGGGAAAAACGGCAATTTTGTGGTGAACAAAACAGCCGTTGACCTTTGTTAGTTAATTTATGCTCAGGGTGACCGTTAAACTAAGATTGGTATTATTATCTTCGTTATAAACGTTAACGTTATTGAGCGTGAGTGTTTTATTTTCAACATCAAAAGCAAAACCACTACCACACTGTGGAATAGCGTCGCTTGCAATCGTCGTGCAAACATAGTCATAGCTTTGCCCGTTTTTATTAACACTCATAGAAATACCATACTCAAAGGCATTAATAACAAAATAATCGTTGGGGTCTAAATCGCTATTTGGTGCTGGGACCTGCCCCTTGATTGATAAACCTTTACTAACAATCATCATAAGGGCAGGTTGCATGCTGCCAAGTTCGTTCGGGGCAAAATATGCAATGTCATTAATGACTAATTCTTGTCCGAGTATGACTGCATCCGATCCAGATAATTTAATATTGGCATAAGTGCCATCGGACGGCCCCTGATTATCTGGGTCATCTTCGTTAGTCGGTTCAAGATAGTTGAGCAGGCTAGTTTGCAAGTGTTGTTGTGCCGCCAAAGCCGAAACTAAGACTCTTTGACCCGCGTTGGTCAGTTTTGTAAGCTTAGTTATCAATTGCTGAATATTGGTATTATTTGCAAAATCTTCAGTGGATACATTAAAATCAATTCCGATTTCAGTCGCTTGCTCACTGACTTGGGGTAAAACCCGAATACCATTGTTTGGGTTACCATCATCATCTAAGGTTTGTAAAAATCGCGCTATATTAATGACGGTTGGGTGGCTACTATTGTCGGCTTCGGCAACTAAATCAACAGGCGTAACAATTGAATCACCATTTGCCTGGCCAAGCAAAATATCACCAACATAGAAAGAAACCGTGTGTCCGCTGTTATATTCAAACTTGCCTTCACTATCAGTCACACCCGAGATATCACCTGAAATATAGTGGATACCTTCAACCGGGCTATCGACAAATTGGCCGGTTTTAGTGTTTTTGTCACTGCCACAGCCGGCTAAAGCGAGGGCAAAAAATATCAGGCTGCTGCATACTTTGTAGCTGGGGGTAACCGCCTTAATACGGCTTGATCTTGATAATGTGTCCATGTGTGTCTCCTTGATGTACGACCATTTTTTGGTTTGGGTTTAAAGAACTCGTCTGCAACCAAACTACCATCCATGTTTTGAATAAACACTTGACCACAAGTACACCCTAAAGTGCATCTACCGGATGTTTGTTTATGTTTTTAAACCATCTTATCGACAAAATATTGAGCTGTATACTATTTAATCAAATCTTGGTGTAAATCATCAAAAATTCATACTAAAACAAAAAATCAACGGTTAGAGTGGCCTATCAGATAGCATGTATATTACATATCCGATACTATTAAATAATTGCTTTGTAACATCTACTCTGGTTAAAAGGACCTTAAATATCATGCAATCTTCAAACATCAAAAAAAGTTTGGCAGCTTTGTTATTGAGTTGCACGCCGTTTTTAAACGCACAAACCCATACTCTTTATATGGCTGCCGGTGGTGGTGAAAAAGCAGGCGTTTATCAAGCCAGCTTTGACAGTGAAAAAGGGCAATTATCTAAACCTGAACAAGTCGCCACATTAGATGCTGCGGGTTTTATCGCACAACATCCCAAAAATTCAGTGTTATACGTTGTAGGTAGCGAGAAAAAACAACCGATTCTAGCGGCTTATAAAATTACGGAAAAAGGGCAGTTGACTCCTCTTGACCAAGAGTTGTTAAATGACGGTGGCGCGGCCCACTTGGCCGTACATCCGTCTGGTCGTTTTTTAGCAACCGCTCAATATGGTGGTAATAGCGTAAGCATTTATAGTTTAGATGAAAGCGGTATTATTAAATCACGTATCCAGCACATCGAATATACAGGTGCTTCAATGGCCAACCCAAAACGGCAGCGACAACCGCATCCGCATTGGGTGGGATATTCACCGGACGGACAGCATGCGCTCGTTGTTGATTTAGGCAAAGACGTAGTAACCGTTTATAAAATTGGGGCGAATGATAAATGGCAGCAGGCGAATGAAATTGCTATAAAAGCGGGTAGTGGTCCTCGCCATTTGAAATTTACCCCAGATGGAAAAAATGTTTATTTGTTAAATGAACTATCATTGACCGTTTCTGCTTTTGCTTATGATGCAGACACAGGTAATTTGAGACCAATAGATCAAGACGTGGAAACCTTGACCGAGTTAGAAAAAGTAGGCGACTTACAGCACAAAGCATCAGAAATACGAATACACCCGAGCGGACATTATGTTTACACCGCTAACCGAGGTCATGACTCCATTACGGTTTTTCGTCGAAATTTAGAGGGTAAATTAGTGCGAGTAGAAGTGGAGCCTATCCGTGGTGCTTGGCCAAGAAACTTTAATTTAACCCCAGATGGTAATTGGTTAATTGCCGCCGGTGCCGACTCTAATACCTTATCCGTATTCAAAGTTGACGATAAAACCGGCGAGCTACAGTTTAAAACGCATGCTGTGCAAAACATGCCAAACCCCATTTGCGTGTTTTTTAGTCACTAATGTTCAAACTGCCTGACGCGTTTGCTCAGGCAATAAACGCTGAGCTAAATGTTCTAATATTTCGATTAACATTTGGTTGTTAGCCTCATGCAACGCAAAATCATGGGGGTAAGAAAATTGTCCAATATCGTTATCAAAATAACGACCATTTTGCGCGGCAAGTGTTGCATCTGTGGCCAATTTAACAATAATATTTGCGCCAATGGAGAGGTCTTTGCCGTTTACGCCATAGGCTTCTTTGACCATCTTTGAGCCTAATAACGACGCTGGGTTTAACGAAATCCAATCAATATCCTGGTATAGCGGTTGATGGGCAAGATGGTAGGTCCAAGCGGCAATAGCGAGTTTACTTTGAGCATAAGCTTGGTTATCGGTCAACCTTGTATGGCCAAGCATTGCGCCTTTATCCCAAGGTGCTTGGGCTGCAGACGAGAGGTTAATAATGCGGCCTTTTTTAGCCATTTTTTTGCAGAGCTTTTTGCTCAGCCAGTACGGTGCTAGGGTATTTACAACAAAGCGCACATCTAAGCCTTCGTTGGTTAACGGTTTATCAGTTCTAAAAATACCGGCATTATTCACCAATACGTCTAATTTAATTCCTTTCTGTTCAATTTTTTCAGCCAAATTTTCTACTTGCGTCAAGTCAGACAAGTCTGCACTGAATGCTGTGACCTTAACTGCTAAGTTGTTGTCCATTTGCTGTTTAACTTGAGTAAGTTTATCTGGGTTGCGACCGTGAATAATAACTTGATGCCCTTGTTTAGCGAGCTGCTTTGCAGCGAGCAAGCCAATACCGTCGGTTGAACCTGTGATCAGTATGTTCTTTTTCATTAGAAAATGCCCCTTAAAATTAATTCCTGTGATAAGAATAGCAGTATTTAATGAATCCATAATCAGTAGTAATCAAGAATCAGTTTTAATATGTTATTGAAAATAACAGTTAATTTGTTAAATAAATGAAATAAAAATATACTGCTGTAGACAAAATGAAACTGTGAACATTCGAAGATTAAAAACAAGGAATTTAAAATGCACAATTATAAAAAATTATTACTGGCGGTAGCAGGGATGATTGCAAGTCTAGGGTTAAGTGCCAACGAAAAACAATTTAAACCCCTCTACAACGGTAAAGATCTTTCTGGTTGGACAGTAAAAATATACGGACATCAATCGGAAGACAATTTTGCAAATACCTTTGTGGCTGATGGTGAAAGCATAAAAGTAAATTATGCACAATACCCTTTATTCAACAACCGCTTCGGACATTTATATACTAATGAGTCGTATCAAAACTTTCATCTAAAGTTTGACTACCGTTTTTATGGTGAATTTTTAACGGATGCACCAAGTTACGCCAAACTAAATAGTGGGGTGATGTTTGTCAGTCAGAGCCCTGAGAGTATGAAAATACAACAAAACTGGCCCGTATCAGTTGAGATGCAACTATTAGCCGACGACCCTAAAAATCCGGGGCGAACCACAGGTAATATGTGCTCACCAGGTACAGATATTGAGTATCAAGGTAAGCTTTTTAAACCGCATTGTTTAAAATCTGAGTATCCAGCGTTGCCATCTGGTCAATGGGTGAGTGCAGAGCTCATTGTTAATAACGGCCAAGTAATTCAAAAGATTAATGGACAAACGGTACTCAGATATGCCAATCCAAGTGTCAATATTAATAAGACGATTAAAGGATATGATGTAAGTTTGTTTAAAAAAGGTCAAAAATTGCATAATGGCCGAATTGCCTTACAAAGCGAAGGGCACCCTATTGAGTTTAAAAATATACGTATAAAAACGCTCGATTAACTATCGTCCGTGTCCATTTTGTTTCTTTTATGTAAAATCTAATAAAAATATTGATAAACGAAACATACTATGTTTAAATTTAAACATCATATGTTTTGCTAATTAGTATGAGTGCTTTTTAGCTGGCATCTTATTTAATTGAGGATAGAAAGTGGCCAGTCATTTATTTAAGCCAGACAAACATTTGCCGTTAATAGCGATTATTCGCGGGGTAACGCCCGAGACTGTGTTGGAGGTTGCCGGGATCTTAGTTGAAAAAGGGTTTAGTTTAATAGAAGTTCCATTAAATAGCCCTGACGCTTTGATTAGCATTAAAAAATTGGTGGATCACTATCGAACTGATCTAGGAAAAAAACTATACATAGGGGCTGGCACTGTCACCAGCCTGTCACAGGCAGAAGCTGTGTTGGCGACCGGTGCTAATTTAGTCGTGACCCCCAATTTAAATTTAGATGTGCTTGCGCTAACTCGTCAACGTGACTGTATTTGTTTTCCCGGTGTAGTCACGCCCAGCGAAGCGTTTTCGGCAGTTTCAGCGGGTGCAACTGGCATTAAATTGTTTCCCATTTCTATGATTGGCTTAGACGGGTTTAAAGCACTTAAATCAGTTTTACCTGAAAATGTATTAACGTATCCGGTAGGTGGTATAGACCCTTCAGTAGAGAGTATGCTGCCTTACCTTGAATTAGGTGCTAGCGGGTTTGGTTTGGGCTCTGCACTATTTAAACCAAGTATGACAATGGCAGACATTTCAAATGCGGCCGAATCCTTTGTGCACAGTTTTTCGCAATGTGTTGAACAGCTTAAATAATATCGAGCCGACTTTCGGAGTTTAAAAAATGAACAACTTGTATAATAGAGCGATCTTGGGCAATGAAAACAGCCCTAATGTTAAACTTAAGGCTATTAATTTTGGGGATTGCCGTTGGACCCAAGGTTTCTGGGCTGATAAAACTAAAAAAGCCATCGACGTGATGATCCCGTACATGGGGGATGTATTGTGCGGGGATATCGGTCATGCGTTAAATAACTTTAAAATTGCAGCTGGCCTAAAAGACGGTGAACATCAGGGTATGTACTGGCACGATGGCGACTTTTATAAGTTTATGGAAGCAAAAGTATATGCTTATGGTTTAACTAAAAATGAAAACCTGCTAAAAGAGCTAGATGAATACATTGATATTTTGGCAAAAGCACAAGAGCCTGATGGTTATTTGCAAACGCAAATTCAATTGCGGGATGATGCCGATCGATATGAAAACCGTAAATATCATGAAATGTATAATACAGGCCACTTGTTGATTACTGCTTGTGCTCATTACCGCATCACTGGTCAGCACAACTTTTTAGATTTAGCGATTAAACATGCCGACCTTTTATATACAATTTTTTACCCTGATACTCGTCATTTTCAACGATTTGGTTTTAACCAGACCCAAATTATGGGGTTAGTTGAGCTATACCGTACTGTTGGCGACGATAAATACTTAAAACTCGCGCAAAAATTTATCGATCGCCGCGGAACTTATAAGATTGAGCATGACAGCACCACAATTGGTTACCCAATTGGTGACATGGTTCAAGAGCGAACGCCATTACGCGAAGCGACAGATCCAGTTGGTCATGCCGTGTTAGCGCTATATTATTATGCAGGTGCAGCAGACGTATATGCCGAGACCGGTGAACAAGCACTATTAGATGCTTTAGATCGTTTATGGGAAAGTGTCACCCAGAAAAAAATGTATGTGACGGGGGCCGTTGGGCAAACGCACTATGGCGCGTCAGTAAACCGAGACATGATCGAAGAAGGTTTCATTGATGACTATATGATGCCAAATTTAACCGCTTACAATGAAACCTGTGCAAATTTATGTAACGCCATGTTCAGCTTTCGTATGTTAGGAATTCACGCCGATGCCAAATATGCAGATATTATTGAGTTAGTGATGCACAATAGTGGACTATCGGGTATTGGCATTGAAGGAAAAGATTATTTTTATGCCAACCCGCTACGAATGTTGCATGGTACACGTGACTATGATGCGCATGCCGATGTGACCGAAACACCTGATCGGGAAGGGTATTTATCTTGTTTTTGTTGTCCACCTAATCTGGTACGAACCATCTCAAATTTATCCGGCTGGGCATACAGCATGGGAAGTAATGGCGTGTACGTTAACCTATATGGCGGTAACGAATTAAATTCGAAACAGCTTGACGGTTCAGACATTAAATTAACGCAAGAAACCGAGTATCCTTGGAATGGATTAATTAAGTTAACCGTAGAGGCGTGCAAAGACGAAGCGTTTGATATTGCTGTTCGTATTCCAGGTTGGTCTGATGGCGCAGAAATTTCGGTGAATGGCGAAAAACTGGCAATTGAGACCACCCCAAGCAGCTACACTATTATCAATCGAATTTGGAAAGCCGGTGATGTGATCATTATTGACATTCCAATGGAGCCGACTTTTATAGAAGGTCATACTCGTATCGAAGAAATTCGTAATCAGGTCGCAATTAAACGTGGGCCAGTGGTTTATTGTGTTGAAACACCAGATTTACCAACAGATGCCAATGTTTTAGACGTTTATCTGTCAGCCAACAGCGAACTGCAAGTTGAACGGAAAGCCGACTTTTTAGGGGGTGTTGATGTGATTAAAACCGAAGCGTTAATTCGTAAAGACAACGCTGACAAATCGTCAATGTATCGTAAAATTGGTCAAGCCAGCTTTGAAAAACATCCGTTACAGTTTGTGCCTTATTATGCATGGAGTAACCGTGGAACGGCAGAAATGACGGTATTTATGCCGGTTGTTTGGGCATAAAATGCCCACTTAAATAATAATCTGACCGCGTTGAGCTTGTCACTAACTATAAAAGGCCTTCATTTTGAAGGCCTTTTTGTGTGTTTGAGCGATTAGTTAAGATGAACAACTATAATGATTTACGCCACCCAAACCAAAAAACTCGGCCGGACGCAATTGATAAAAAGTACGCTCGACTTCTCCGTCTTGCTCATCGTAGGGGTGGTTTAGTACCTGCTGTAACTGTTGCAGCAACGAATAATCGCCTTGCATGGCTTGTTCATAAGTCGGCACTATCAGCCATTCACGCCAACTATACTTAGGGTTGACCTTTTTTAACTTTTGTTTGAGTTCGGCCGTTTTCTGATCGGCGTTAATATGTCTGCGCCATTGACTCAACCATGCGCGCCATTGTTTTTCCTGCGACTCGTTGGGGGCCTGATAAAAACACTTTTCCAACGATTCAAACTCACTGGGTAGATTACTTAACTCACGAAACATTAAAGTATAATCAGCTTGTGATTTCATCATTAACTGCAAAAGTTGCACGACAATCTCAGTTTTATACTCAGGCAAAGCAAGTTTATCAGCCCACATGCGTTCAAGCTTTTGCCGCATGATTGGCGCAAAACCCGCTTCTATTTGGGCAAGTTTGGCTTGCGCTTCACCATTAACCAAGGGTTTAAGACTTGCACAAAACATCTTAAAATTGGCTTCAGCGGCCAATGGTTGATTTAAAAACGAGAAGTGTCTGCCGCCGCCGGTCCAAGGTTGAAACATGGCATCAAAAGGTTCCATAAAACCAAAAGGACCATAATCTAGTGTATAACCGCCTGCCGCACAGTTATCACTGTTAAAGTTACCTTGGCAATAACCCACCCGTAACCAATTGGCCACTAGGCTAGTTAAACGATCGCAAAAATGATTGGCTAATAAGGGTATTTTTGACGTTAATGGCAGGCTCGGGTCAATATCTGTTTGATATTCACGTTCGATTAAATGCTCAACTAACATAGTGAGCTCATTTAGGGCTTTTGCATGTTCGTTATTGCGCACGCGGCGCGCAAACAACTCTAGTTGACCAACTCGGATAAACGATGGTGCGACTCTGGTTGAAATGGCTACCGGATTTGCAACCATAATTTCTGGATCTTCTGATCGAGAACCTTCTCGGTACCAAGGGCGATGCACTTGTTCTGATTTTGATACAAATAAACTCAACGAACGTGATGTTGCAATACCTAGTGCATGCATATGTTCTTGTGCTAAAAACTCACGGACGCTAGATCTTAATACAGCGCGGCCATCACCACCTCGGCAATAAGGCGTGCGGCCGGCACCTTTAAGCTGCATTTCCCAACGCTGACCAGATGGGCTTAGCATTTCTAACACTGAAATTGCGCGGCCATCGCCATAACCATTACCGGTGCGAAACGGACATTGTTGAGTATATTCGGTGCCATAAATGGATAGCGCATAACCGGTTGCCCAACCATAAGGTTTAAAAGGCTCATTGAGATGGGACAGATCGCCAGAGAACAGCTTTTGAAAACCTTCATCGTTCGCAAACTGGTCGTCAAACCCAAGTTCGTTAAATAAGTTTTGGCTATGGGCGATGTATTCTGGATCCGGCAAAGGGGTTGGTTTAACCGGCACATAATGGCCTGAAAACACCTGTCTTGGTTGAAAATCTTCACCGGATTCAGTGGCATCGGGGTCAGCGTTTAAAGCATTCAGCAATGAATAATCGACACCTGGTGACAACTCGTTGAGGTGTTTGATTTTGCCCTGATTTTTTTCTGCTTTTTGAGACATGAAGCGACCCTTAATGAAAACCATAAATGATCGACTACGCTAGCAGAATCTAATTTTTATTGCCAGTACCTGTTGACCTTTGACGCCATTCTTTGATATCAAAAGTTAATGGCGGTTTTTTATTTAGAAGTATATCCTTTTTCAATATCAACTGTGTAGCGGTTTACCTTAGGAAAACCAGAACCACGAGCATATTCCAGTGATTTTTTCCACTCTGCTTTGAGCCGATTTAGAACCGCTTCATGTTTAGGATCATCAATCAGGTTATGTGCCTCTAACGGATCTTCGGCAATATAATAAAGCTCTTCATACACAGCTTTTTCGCCTTGCAGTGGGCCTTCT
This sequence comes from Gayadomonas joobiniege G7, assembly GCF_000300815.1. Lineage (GTDB taxonomy): Bacteria > Pseudomonadota > Gammaproteobacteria > Enterobacterales > Alteromonadaceae > Catenovulum > Catenovulum joobiniege. Next base: position 630,672 of record NZ_AMRX01000008.1, read on the forward strand.
GCATAACTTCGATAGGTCGCAATTTGTGGATCATGCACACCATATAACATCTTATTGACATTCATGCCGAGGTGTTTGGCTATTTTTATTTTTTCAACCGCTGACGCGTTATTATTTTGATAATAACGTATGTACTTCCAGTTTTTATCTTGTACCGCTTCGCATCTAGGGTTACCAAAATGAGTTGACCATAAATTTTCGGTAAAAGTTAAAGCTCGCTGGGTTGCTTTATTTTGGTAAATCACCGGGTGAAGATCTTCGCCTTGAAAAGTATCAGGTGCTGAGACTCCGGCCATAGATAATAGAGTTGGGGCAATGTCTATGGTAGACACAAGTGCATCGCTGCGGTTATTGGCAGGGCGTTTTCTTGGATCATAAATGATCATAGGAACATGAGTATTTTTTTCGTAACATAAACCTTTTCCACCTAAACCATGTTCACCCATAAATAGGCCGTGATCTGAAGTAAAGACTATCACAGTATTATCGTCGATTTGTTTTTCAGCCAACATTTGACGGATTTTGCCAACCATGCGATCAATGCCTGTCATCGCCTGATATTGGCGGATCAGACGCTCACGTGTGCCAGCAGGCGTATCAACCGAGTTATAAATCGTTTGACGGTCTTTTACATGGTGTAACCATGCGGGAAGTTTAGGTTGTTTAATATCTGCTTTTGCTAAATAGTGTTTTGGAAGAGGGATCTCAATATCTCGGAACAAGCTTTTATAAATTTTATCGTCACTTTCGCGCTGCTCCATGGTGCTGGTACCTGCACCATGCGGTAGGTTGAGGTTAATGGACAGCATAAAAGGTTTATCTGTTGGTCTTTTTTCTAAAAATTTGATTGCGCGTTTAAATCTATGTTCGTTGTTGTCTAAAAAGTCAGTTACGCCTTCGCCCACAACCTCTATCTGAGTATCATTCTCCGCTTCTTTAAAGATCTTATGGGCTTCTTTAGGGTAGAAGCGAATATGGCCATGACCCGCGTACCAATAATCGAACGACTTTTCCATAATGCCTGAAAGGTAACCTTGCTCTCCAATCGGCGCATGATTTTTACCGACCCAACCAGTGTAATAACCAGCTTTTTTTAATAAAACTGGATAACTGTTGTGCCACGCTTCTTCAGCTACACTTGTACCTGAATTAAAGTTAACGCCATGTTTGCGTTCATACTGGCTTAATAAAATAGATATGCGGCTTGGCGTACAAATGGCGCTGGTAACATGAGCGTTAGTAAAAAGAACCCCTTGGTTAGCAAGCTCATCAATATTTGGTGTTTTAACTACAGGATTTCCCGTTACGCTCAAATATCCGTAGGGTTGGTCATCCGTAAGAATAAAAATGATATTTGGTTGGTCGCTTCTTGCGTGTATCAAAAAAGACGGAGCCAACAATAAAAATAAAAATGCAAACCAAGATGCTCGTTTGATAGAAAACATTAAACTCCCTATATAAAATCAATAAATTAAATATAAAGTTTAGTATAAGGGAAAATAATATTTACGCAATTGTTAAATATGCTAAAAATCTGGATAGGCGTCGGTGCTCAGCGCCTATCCATAAAGCCTTTAGTTGGTAGAGTTTTGTGGGGGGCTATGCGGTTTTGCTTTGTCCAAGTTTTGCCACCATTTAAATACGGTTAGACTTTTATTTTTAACATCACAGCCGCACAGATATAAACAGGGCACAAAAAATAGCGTGACTAGTGTCGCTAATACAATGCCATATGCAAGAGATACAACCATAGGCACTAAAAATTTAGATTGCTCATTGTCTCCTGAAAGCATAGGTACCAAGCCGATAAATGTTGTGATTGAGGTTAATAATATGGGCCTGAATCGCAGTCGGCCAGCTTCTAAAGCTGATGCAAACGGCGTATATCCTTTAGCCCTAAGTTTGTTCAAACAATCAATTAAGACCAGGTTATCATTCACAACAACCCCGCTGGCTGCCAAAATCCCTAACATAGAAAAAGCACCATAATAAACATCATGGCCCCAGTGACCTAATACTGAACCCATATAGGCAAAAGGAATGGCTGACATAATTAAAAAGGGCTGGGTATAAGACTTAAATGCGATGGCCATTAAAATATAACACATAATAAATGCCATCCCTTCCAAATAAATCACTTGGTTAACAAATTCGTCTTTGTCTCTTTGGCTGTCACCTCTATCAGTGGTGATTTCTGGGTGACGTTTGCGCCACTCTGGGATAAATTCTTCACGAATTTTTTTCATGACTTCTGCACGCTCTGAGCCACCGTATTCAGCCCAAACCCAAACAATCTTTTTTCCGTCTCGGCGCTGGATCCGACTCACCCCAGGTTTCATCTCTAGATTAATTACTGACATTAGTGGCACTTCTCGGCCGTCACGCATGCGAATGTTTAAATTAAAGATTGAGTCTAATGCTTCGCGTTCTGAGCGAGAGTATCTCACTTTAACTCTGGCATCACCACCGGCTCTTGGCAGCCTTTGTACCTCTTGGCCAAAAAACGCTTGGCGAACCTGTTTGCTCACTTCGCGAATATTTATGCCTAATGATTCGGCACCTGGTTTTAATGTCATGACGATTTCTTTGCTACCACGGTCTAGCGAGTCACGGATCATAAAAACGTTTTTATACGTTGACATATGTTCTTTCAATTCATTCGAGGCTAACGCCATCGCATCTAAATTTTCACCTAAAATAGGAAAAACGATCCTTGGATCTCGGGTATTCAGTGTGGTTTTAAAGTCTATTTCTTCGGCATCCGGGATATCACCAATATATTCAGTCAATAAAGCTGTCGCCTCATCAATGTCCATGGCTCTGTTTTCCATCGGCACTAATTTAATAAAGCTCATGATACGAGTTCCCCATAAACGGGTAAAAATGTGCTCGGCAAAAGCGATATTGCCATCTTCACCACTTTGTTCGGCAATTTCATGTGCTAATTTTTGCTGTGCTGCCGTCATTTTTTCGTATACTTGCTGTACTCGCTCGAAGGATGCATTTTCGGGCATAGAAACCGTCATTCGGATAGTATCGGCTTCGATTTTGGGTTCAAATGACTGTTTTACATAGTTATCTTCAAGTAATTTAAACGAAAAGAATAAACACAAGACAAATAGACCAACCACCATATAACGCCACCTTAATAAAACATTCATCAGTGGCACATATAAGTTGTCACCCATATAGCGCATAAAACCAGCAAAAACGCCTTGGATTCGAGTTAAAAGATTTTCTTTTTTAACTTTATCTTCAGCAAGGTGCTTTAAATGGCAAGGTAAAATACAAAGTGATTCGAACAGCGAAAATAACAGGGCTAAGATAACAACCATCGCGATAGAACGAGTGAATTCGGCTGTGCTACCAGGCAACATAGACATAGGTATAAATACGATAATGGTGGTTAATACACCAAAAATTACGGGTTTAGCCACCTCACGAACGCCCATGTAAGCCGCTTGTTCACCATGAAAACCGTTTTCGTGAGCACTGTGTATGCTTTCACCGATAACAATCGCATCATCAACCACTATGCCGATTACCATCATAAAAGCAAACAAGCTGATCATATTCAAAGACACGTCAACACTCGGCAATAACCAGAATGCGGCCGAAAAAGCAGTGGCTATGCCCATGCTCACCCAAAATGCAATTTTGGGTTGTAAAAACAATAATAAGGTGACAAAAACTAACAATAAACCGCTGATGGCGTTGCTAAAGATAGAATTAAGCCGACTTTGGTATGCTTGGTTCCAGTCTTCCCAAAGCGTTAATGATAAACCGTCAGGCAAGTGTGGGGTTTTCCGTTCAATGTACGCTTGAATGCTGGCCGACATTTTAGGAATGTTCATGTAATCAGAGTTCATTACGTCGACTAAAATTGCTGGTTCACCATCAAATGCTGAAAATCTTCTGGCTTGCATTGGACCATCAATAATTTCTGCAACGTCTGATAAATATAACGTAGCGCCATCTGCTGTTTGGCGAACAATGATATCGGCAAAATCTACTTGGTCTTCAGCACGGCTACGAACGCTCAGTTTATATGATTCGGTTTCGCTTCTAATGGTCCCTGCTGATAGGTTAACCGATTGATTACGAATGGCATTGGCAACTTCATCAAAGCTGATTTGATAGTATCTGAGTTTATCTTCCGAAATTTCAATCGATACTTCATCGCCGGTTTCGCCCGTTAAGTTGACTAAAGAAATTAATGGTAATGAGCCAACTTCACGGCGAATTTCTTGTGCAACCTTGTTTAAAATTTCTTCGCTGGCAAAGCCGTGTAAAGCAATTCTAATCATTGGCTCGCGGTTTGTCCGCTCAGTCACTATAACTTTATCTGCGTCGTTAGGTAAGCCGTTCACAGAGTTAATTTTTTCGCGCACGTCATCGGCAAATTTTCGTCGGTCGACTCTTTCCTCTCCGGTCACTGTGACTCGAGCGCGACCTTCAAATGCGTTCGACACGACAAACTTAATGCCTTCAACATTTTTTACGGCTTCTTCGAAACGGACTATGATTTGATCTTCAACTTCACGAGGCCCAGCGCCAGGCCAACTCATGCTGATGTCCATGATAGGCAAACGCACGGTCGGAAAAGGTTCTTTTTCGATTGAGAAAGTATAGCTCATTACGCCAGCAACAAATAAAGCAACCATGGCAAGGTTGGCGGCAATTGGGTTTTTAATCCACCATGCCAAAATTGAATTAGCTGGCATCTTCTTCCACCTCTTCGCTGGTGTTTTCCATTGGTTTTTTCACCGCTTTCTGGCTGACTTCTAAGGTGCTCTTTTGCTCTATAGGAATGACTTTTAGGCCATTTGTAGCCATCGCTAATGCAGATGTGATTACGCGTGTTTTGTTTTTAAGTCCAGTCACAATGATACTGTCTGGGGTGCGCTGAACTATGTTTGCTGGCACTATCTCTAATTCATTTTTTTTGCCGACAATCCACAACTCGCCGTTGTTTCTGAGGGCCGTTTTCGGGAGTTCGCTGCCCGCATCTATCCAGCGGCCTGATATTTCGGCTGCCACAAAACTACCGCTTAATAGGGGTGCAGTGTTTGATTGATACGGATTTTTAACCTGAGCGACGGCAAATAGTGAGCGGGTTTTATTATCCACCACAGCTTCGGTTCGAACGATTTTTGCTGGCCAACTTGTTTGCCCTTCGATAGTTTGGCCATATAATTTTACCGTAAACGGAGATTTTTCATAACTTTGGTAATAGCCGGCTGGCAATTGGATCTGCGATAATTGTTCAATGCTTAAAGGTAAACGAACTTCCATTAACTCAGTTGAAAAAATAGATGCAAGATTATTACCGCGGTTTACATATTGATACTCACTGACGGTTTCTTTTTCAACCCGCCCATCAAACGGGGCGTAGATTCTGGTTCGTTGCAGTGATAGCTTAGCGATTGCCAATTCGGCTTCAGCCGATTTTAAATTTGCTTTTGCTTGTTTTAATTGTGGCTCACGCAGAGCTAGTTTTGTAACCGAAGTACGACCTAAACTTTTTAGCTCTAATACTGCCGCTTCAGCTTCTGCTTCAGTTTGTGCTAACTGCTGACTTGCTTGAGCGACTCTGGCTTGTTTTTGGATCACTGCCAATTCATAGTCGCTCGGCTCAATCTCAATTAACAGCTCACCTTTTTTAAATTGCCCACCGTTTACTAAATTGGGAGAAACATAAACAACAGGACCAGATACTTGGGGTTTTAATTCAACCATGTTGACCGGTAAAACTTGACCTTGACTATGGCCTTTTAATTGAATTTTTTGATTTTCGGCAGTGTAGGTAAATACACGTATTTTTTTCACTCGATTCGGTCGCTGCTCGGGTTCAGGTTTGTTCATTTCTAACCAATAATATACGGCATAAAAAAAACTAACCAATATTAAGGGGGTGAGTACCCACTTTATAAATTGACCGCGGCGGTTTATTTGTCGTGTTTGTTCAAAGTGATTGTTCATTATTTTCTTCTTCCTTTAACGGAAACTGGGCACCTAAAGCAAGGGTTAAATCAACTCGGTTATTTAATATGGCAAAGTGAGATCGAATTTCACTTAATTCAGCGTTGATACGGCGGTTTTGAATATTAAATACTTCAAAACTACTCGCTAGACCTTGCTCGTACTGGCGTACTAATAAGTTTTCTGAAGCCAAAATCTGCTCATTTGCAGCGCTTAAATGCAAATATCTTTTGTTGAGTTCATAGTCTGACACTATGGCTGCTTCAATTTCCTGCATGGCTTGCAAGATCTTTTTTTGATAATTAAGCCAGGCGATTTCTTGCCTTGTTAAATTTTTTTGATTTAGTTGGTTGAGCCTATCTGCATTGAATACTGGCATTGCAATATCGGTGGCTAATCGGCCCAGCCAGTTTTGCCAGTCTAATAAACGGCTTAACGAATTAGTGCCATTAGATAAATCGGCCGTTAAATTAAAGCTTGGCAAATGGTTTTTACTGGAACTTTGCCAGCGATGAACCGCAGCTGCTAACCTCAATTCGGCTGCTTTTAAATCGGGGCGCTGATTTAAAATATCGGCCGGCGAAATCGTTATGTTCAATGTTGGGGCTTGCGGTGTGGTAAAAGTTAGTGGCAAAGACGCCGATGGATAACGGCCTAACATAACATTGATGCGTTGGATGTTTTGATTATAACGGCTTTCGTACTGGGCCAAATTAGACTCTATACTGTGCAAGGTTGTTTGAGCCAGATATAAATCTAGCGGTTTGGCCAATCCTAGATCAACGCGGCGACCGGTAATTTCAACACGCTTTTTTTGGTTATCAAGATTATATTGGGTCACTTCTTTTAGTTTATAATTGAGCCCTGCATCTAAATAAACGCGCATTAACGCAGCGATGAGCGATTGTTGAACTTGCTGAAAATCTGCTACAGATGCTTGCCAGTCAGATTCGGCCGCATCGGATAAGTGACCTAAACGATTCCACAAGTCTAACTCCCAACCAATACGCAAACGAGTATTCATGCTGGTGTTCGTGGTTTTTTGCTGGTTGGTATCCAAGCGCTGACTGGCAGACCAACCCGTCGAAAAATTCGCATCTGGGATCAGTTGGCTATCTGCTATTATTAAATCTGATTCGGCGATTTGGATCCTTTTATAAGCGGTTAATACATCTTGATTATTTTTTATTGCGATGTGAACCAAATTACTCAATTCACTTGGGAACTCACCCAATAATTCGAGTTTTTCGCTTTGATATTCGCTTGTTAGCCAGTTTTTTGGTAACTCTAACTTGCTTTGCTCAGCGTTTAGGTTAGCACTTTCAGAACGACTACTGCAGCCAACACTTTGTGTTAATGCAGATATCAAAAAAATCCAACAAACAGTCTGCTTCATAAGTTAATCACTAGAGGTTAAATAAATTGTTTTAAAACCTTAAATACTTTGTATTTATTATAAAGAAGGGAATACGTTTTCCCATCAATTTTATGTAAATTCTTTGTAAGTTAACTTAAGTTGTTACGAGAGAAGATAATTGACACTGTTCTAGCACTTAAATAGAAAAACACACAAAAAACACACTAGAAGAAGGTTTTTATTTTTAATTTTTTGTTATATAAAGGTGTCAGATCGTATTTGAAAAAACAAGTATGGTTTATCTTGTAACAAATAACTTATATATCGCTAATGAAATTATTAAAAAAGCTTGGTAAATTTCTGCTTCTAACGACGCTCACGTCAACATCAATGAATATATCGGCTGCGCAAACTCGCCAACCAAATGTGATCTTAATCTATGCCGATGATATCAGCGCGCGCGAGTTTCCAATTTATCAATCGTCAGTTTGGTCGGGTTTGCGGGGCAATACAGTTGCAGACCCTGATAAACGAGCTAAAACACCTGTAATCGACCGTTTGGCAAAAGACGGCGTTTATTTTGACACCGCTTGGGCGACAACAGTTTGTTCGCCCAGTCGTGCGATGATGATGACGGGGCGCTACGCCAATATCCATAAATGGTGGACAAATGGAGACATTGGTTATCTAGTTGAAGATGGTAAACGAAAGCGGAACGTACGTTTATATGAAACTTCACCGTTTCAAATTGGGCATCTAGCTAAGCAGGCCGGATATCGTTCTATTTGGGCGGGCAAAACTCAAATGAAAGGTGGCAAACATGACCACAGCGTTTATGGTTTTGATGAAGGGGTTTTTACCCCAGGTTTAAATTACCCAAATCCGGGTCCATACAGTGATTTTAATGTGATAAAAAAAGGGCAGCGCTTGTATAACCAAAATACTGGCGAACCCATCAAAAAAAGCTACGTGCAACAAGGCTGGTACTGGAAACCTAATGTGCAACTGATGAATCACAGTTCTGCGCCCGCTAAAATGCAATGGTGGCCTAATACAGAGGCCGCAAAAAAGTCATATGGTGTACATACGTATGGGCCAGATGTTGAATTAGATTTTATTTTTGATTTTATCGAGCGCCAACAGCGTAATAAACAACCCTTTTTTGTTTATCATACAACCCATTTAGGGCATGATGCTTTTGACTTTTTAAACCCCGCGTCAAAGGATAAATGGCCAGCTACGCCAAAAGTTGTCTGGGATGGTAGTGGTTATACTCGGATTACACCTAGAATTACAAAAACTTCATCTGGTTTTGATACCCACAATACGCTGACTGATTCAGGCATAGATCATCATATTGAATATCTTGATTATCAAGTTTGGTTATATTTGAAAAAGCTCAAAACCTTAGGCATAAGTGACAATACCATTATTATTATTACCGCAGATAACGGGACCAGTGGTTATGGTAAACATCAACATGTGCAACAAAGAGGGACCCATGTTCCTTTTATTATTTACGCGCCTGGTCAGGTCTTAACAAAACAAGGCCAACAAAAAACGCTCGTGAGTATAGCGGACGTTATGCCTACTTTGGCCGATATTTTCGCAACCAAAATACCTGCTGATTACACCATTCATGGGCAAAGTGTTTGGCCATACCTAACAACAGATACCGTTAAACACAGGGATTATCTGTATTCTTACAAAGGCCCACGCCAGCTTATCCGAGGCCATTATGTGATGAAAGATGGCAATGATGACTGGTGGGATGTTTCTCAAACACCTGCTGATTTAACCAGTTTTAAAAAAATCACAAACTGGCAGCAAGTCTCCGCGGCTCATAGACAGGAGCGAAAAATGCTTGAGTCTGTATTGCCAACCTTTAATAACTATGATGAAGCACATGATTATGTACTCAAATAAACTTATATGGACCAAAAAGCAGGTATTAAAACTTGTGTCAGGGCTGACTATCACCTTAAGCATGGCCTTAAGTGCGGCTGAAAAACCCAATATTATCTGGCTAATCTCGGAAGATAACTCCAAGCATTTTTTAAATTTGTATAGCCCTGGTGGGGTAAAAATGCCTGAAGTTGAAAAATTAGCTGATCAAGGGTTAATTTTTGAAAATGCTTATTCGAATGCCCCTGTTTGCTCAACTGCTCGTTCAACATTGGCCACAGGTGCTTATGGTCCTAAAATCGGCACTCATTATCATAGAGCTTCGCATTTTACCCGTTTAGCAGAAGATTTAACGCCAATATACCAATTGATGAAAGAGGCAGGTTATTATGTGACCAATAACGCTAAAACAGACTTTAACTTTGTTGAAGATGGGCAGTTATTTGCACAAAACTCGCATAAAGCTGACTGGCGTGCTCGTCAGCCTGATCAACCGTTCTTTCATATTCAAACTTTTTACGAAACGCATGAATCTAGATTGCACTTTCCGGTCTCTGATATCCAAGACAAACCGACAGTTCACGATCCAAAAAAAGTGAACTTGTTTCCTGTTTATCCAGACACTGAAACTTTTAGATATACACATGCCAGATATTTGGATTTGCATTTAAAAGTTGATGCTGAAATTTCCAAAGTGATGGCTAAATTAGAAGCCGACGGCGAGCTGGAAAATACCTTTATTTTTTATTTTGGTGACCACGGTGGGGTACTGCCTGCCAGCAAAGGGCAAATATATGAACGGGGTTTGAATGTTCCTTTAGTCATTCGTATTCCTAAAAATTACCAGCATCTTGTAGGGAAGGGACTTAGAGCACCTCATAATACGCGGGTACAAGGGGTTGTGAGTTTTGTTGATTTTGCACCAACTGTCGCTCGTTTAGCTGGCATTAAACAAACTGAACAATATGACGGTGAAGCTTTTTTAAGCTCAGATCTTAGCTTAAATAAATTAAACCAACGTAGTCATGCGTTTGCATACGGTGACAGATTTGATGATAAATATAATATGGTGCGTTCGGTTCGTAATGGTCGTTATAAGTATGTAAGAAGCTATACGCCTTATTATGCTTGGGGACTGCACTCTTATTATCGCTATCATCAAGCGGCTTATAAAGAATGGCGCAACCTGTATCACCAAGGCAAATTAAATCCAGTGCAAAGTGCATTTTTTGAGCCGGTTGCTGCAGAACAATTATATGATGTGATGAGCGACCCACATGAAACAAAAAATCTAGCATCCGATCCTAACATGCAAAAAACGCTATTGGCATTAAGAGAGCAATTGGCAAATCAATTGTTAGATTGGGTTGATTTAAGTTTTTTCCCTGAATCTTATTTAGCTAAATATGCATTTGATGATGTAAAAAACTTCAAATCAATGCACCGCACAGAAATGCAGCAGTTATTAGACATCGCCAATTTACAAACGCGCCCGTATTCAAGCACACAAAAAACCTTAGAACAGCTATTGCAGCAAGGCACCGAGTTTGAAAAATATTGGGCGTTAATTGTATTAAGTTCATATGGCAAATCAGCACAAGCCAGTGCACAAGTTGTCCGTTCTTTGCTCGCGACAACAAAAAGCACCTACGTGAAAATGCGTGCAATTGAATTTTTAACCATTGTTGATGTTTATGATCCACGCAACAGCTTAACCGAACTGATTGAAACAACAGAGGGTATCTTACGTTTAGAAGTTTTAAATATTGCAGCTTTTTTACACGAAGTCCATGGATTTGACTTTCCGATTTCAGACAAGTTTATTGAACAAGTCGCCGCACGTGAGCCGTCTAATAGACTTGAAAAAGGTGTTTTATTTAGTACAAGTGAGCGTTTAAACTTTATTAAATAAAAGGGTTAAATAACACAGATAGAAAAACCATTGTGGTTTATTATAAAAAGCGCGGGTGAGTTGCTCGCGCTTTGTATTAAAAAAATAGCATGGTTAAACTTATGAATTATCGAGCGACTTGTCAGCAAAACGAATATGCGGAGTTGGTATCTATTCATCGGCTGAATATAAAAGCCATTGATATTAATGGGCGGCAGCTAATAGGGCGAGCTTTAGACATTAAAAAAGCAGACACAGGTTTGGGTGAAGTGTTGCAAATTGAAACACCAAATGGTGTACAAAGCCTATTTATCGCTGAGCTCAAATCGTTAAATGCGTTTGATAATAAAGCACAAACGCATAACTTTAGCGTAGAATTTGAGACGTTAAATAGCTGTAATTATGATTGATTTAATAAAAACCGGATCGCCAAATCAACCCGTTCAGCCCAAGCATTTTCGGAGTGATTGGTGCCAGTAAATTCACGACTTATCCAGTAGCCAATTGGATATTTATGCTCAACAAAAATTTTATCAACGGGTTCTTGCAAAGCCGGATATAAAGCATCTAGGGTTTCAGTGCCAAAATCAAAGTAGATTTTATGTTTGTTCAAACGATGTAAATTTTGTTTGATATAGGCCTGAAAATAAGTCGGGATTGGATTATTTTGATGGCTGAAATCACCCGGCCAATGAGTAGATAAAGCGGCCGCGCCGCGAAAAATTTCTGGATACTCTAATAACCCATACCAAGAAATTAAACCGCCCATACTAGAGCCCATTAAATACGATGCATCTGAGTTTACTGAATAGTTTTTTTCTATAAATGGCATTAACTCTTTAACGATAAAAGCTAGATATAAATCCGAATAAACAGGTTGTTGAAATAATTTGTTCTCACCACCCCGTGTTTTATCATATAAGCTATTTTGCAAATCTTGTGGCATATTTAAAAAAGGCTTTTGTGGAAAGTACTCGCTATGTCTGTTACCACCACCATTATAGATACCAACAATAATAAAAGGTTTAACCTGACGATTGTTTATTAAACTCGTTACAGTTTTATCTAAGTCCCAGGATTGTCCATTCCATGTTCGTTCTGTGTCAAAAAGCATTTGTCCATCATGCATATAAATAACAGGGTACTGGTTGTTTTTGTTATATCCCGGTGGCAACCAAACTTCAATGGTGCGATCTGGCACATGCTCTGATTTAAATGATTGGTATCGTTCTAGTTTTCCATCGCTGACTTGTGGCCATACCATTGCACTTAAGGGGCCGCTAAAGACAAAAATCGCAAGTAGGATAATTTTTTTCATAGGTTAAATTTATTTAAAAAACTTGTTGTGTTTATCAATATATCTAACCTTTGTTTGAGGTCAAATGAATACGAATGCATTTTGTTATTAACTGGTTGTTCAGTTATTTATTTTTTAATTTATATATTTTAACTTTTCTATATAAAAACTTTATATCAGAAATGAATTGTTATACATTTGTTTTATTGCAATAAGCTATCCATAGGAAACCATATTAATGATTAACACAGCTCAGTTGCGACCAGTATTGTTTGCTGTCGCCAGCCTGTTCTCTGTCTCGGCTGCTGCACAAAGCGATCAAGCTATCCTTGATTTGCTTGATCAGCCAGAGCAATTGGCAGCAGGCGAAACGGCTTTTAACTCGATTTGCGCTTCTTGTCATAAAAAAGATTTAAGTGGGGCGACAGGTTTTAATTTAAAAGATTCAGAATGGGTACATGGCAGCGCGCCATCAGACATCTATAAAAATATCCAAAATGGGTTTGCACAAGCTGGTATGCCAGCTTTTAAAGGCATGTTTAGCGATCAACAAATTAAACAAATTACAGCTTATATTTTGTCTAAAAGAGAGGGCTGGGACAATTTAACCTATAAAGTATTCGAACTGGCTGAGGGTCGCGCACGTGACTGGGATCAGGTGTTAATGCAAAGAGCCGTAAAATCTGGCTCTGCGAACAAAAATATGCCTGATTTTAATATTCCTGAAAATGAAGAGTTTGCCTATGTATTAAGCGGTGATTTTTATGCTCCACGGGACCAGGATGCCCGTTTATCTGTTCATGCGCCCCACACACTTTTAGAAGTTTATATTGATGGTGAAAAAGTGGCTAAAAAAGGTAACGCTTGGCGTGGAAGTTACCCTTTAAAACGAGGTAAACAGCATCTTGAATTTCGTTTAATGACCCCACCAAAACCTTTCCCTAAATATACCCGAACCAATGCTTCTTTAATAGTGACCAATGATGCCGAAAATATAAAACTATTCCCAGCGTCTAAAAGGGCTGTGCAGCAGTTAGCTGGAACTAATTTCCCCATTACTGCGACAAACAGTGAAGTGGTGCAACGCAAAGTTGTAATCGAATTACCGCCATATTCGGTGGCCGTTGGTTTACCACAAAAAATGAATTACGCCTTTAATACTCGAAGCTGCGCGATTGTTGGCGCATGGAAAGGAGACTTGTTAAACATAGGTCCCAACATCAAAGAGCGTGGCCAAGATGGCAGTGTGCCACTTGGCGATTGGTTATTTCATGCGCCAGAGCAAATCAAACCACTAACAAAAGACTGTGATTTTATTAAATACACCCGTCGTGACGCGACTGAGTTTGAGTTTACGTTGGCCGACACACGTTTATCCGTTGCGGCAACGCAGGCTAACAATCAAACACTGACATTGACCTATAAAGTACTAGGCGGAGCTAAACCGACTCAACTTAAATTTGCGCTTCCGCGGTCAAAACAAAACAAGTATCAAATTAATGGTGGTCAACTAGTCAAACAAGGGCCTCATACACAGTGGCACATTAATACTGCACAAAATAAAACATTCAGCATTCAGTTAAGTGCAGTAGGAGAATTATAATGAGCATAAAATCTATCTTCAAACCATCGCTATTCGCCTCGCTTTTGCCTCTGGGTCTTTTACTAACAAGCACTCACAGTTTTGCAAATAAAAACTATATCCCTGAAGGTTATGAACTTAAAACTGTGATGACCCCTAAAGACGTGCCTTTTCATATAACCGGGTTAGATTCAGCGGAAAATGGTGATATTTATGTGGTGACTCGGTTAGGTGAAGTGTGGCGATATGATCAAAAATGGCACAAATTTGCTGACGGTTTACATGAACCAACTGGTTTAATGGTGGATGATGACGGCAGTATTTTAGTCGCTCAAAAACCCGAATTAACCCGCTTAGTGGATACCAATAAAGACGGCTGGGCTGATGAATACATTCAAATTGTTGATGATTGGGACTTTCACGATAACTACCACGAATTTACTTTTGGTCCGGTAAAAGATAAAGCGGGCAATTTATATGGTACCCTAAACCTAAGTCATGGCGCGCCAAATAGTTTTTCGTTGGGGACTATGGGCAGCGCGGGTGGCTGGCGTGGCTGGGCATTTGAAGTGACAAAAGCAGGTGAATTTAAACCTTTTGCATATGGTTTAAGATCGCCAGCTGGTATTGGTATTAGCCCAGAAGACGAGTTGTTTTTTACCGATAACCAAGGCGATTGGGTGCCTACCTCTAAAATGCATTTATTGCAGAAAGATAAATTTTACGCACACCCAGTGTCGTTAATTGATCACCCAGATTGGGATGAGCAAAAAATTCGCAATGCCAAGCCAGAAGATTTTGCTAAATTTAGTGAAAAGCCAGTGGTTTGGATCCCGCATATCGAAGTGGCTAACTCACCGGGTAACCCAGAATGGGATACCAGTGGGGGTAAATTTGGTCCATTTGAAGGTCAGATTTTTATTGGCGATCAAACCCAATCCAACGTATTTAGAGTGATTCTTGATAAAGTTAAAGGTGAGTATCAAGGGGCTGTCATCAATTTTGTCGGTGGCATGCAAAGCGGTAATATCCGTACTCATATTGATAATAAAGGCCAGCTGTGGGTCGGTCAAACTGCGCGTGGCTGGGGAGCAAAAGGTGGTAAGCCATTTGGTTTGCAAAAAATTGTTTGGAATGGCAAACAACCGTTCGAAGTGTTAGATGTTAAATTAGTAGAAGACGGCTTTAAATTAACCTTCACGCAAGCGCTTAAAGCAAGCTCAGTTAAGCCAAGTAGTTTTGCCGCAAAACATTGGCATTATGATTATAACGGCAATTATGGCTCGCCCAAACGTGGTGTTACTCAGTTGCCTATTAAAACAGCCAAGCTAAGTGATGACGGGAAAACGGTTCATTTAAAAATGTCTCTCACGGCAGATAAAGTCGTGCAAATTGACTTCAACGGCGTAAAAAATAAAGCAGGCAGCCAAGCGTCTACTCGCACTCTATATTACACGCTAAACCAATTGAACAATTAAGGGGGCGATATGAGCCTACAATGGATGCGAAATAGCCGCGAGCAGAAATTAGTCCCCTTATTTTTTGTGTTAATATTCAGCCTATTGAGTTTTAGCAGTGTAGCCGGAGAAAGAGCGAGTTTTAACCAAGGTTGGAAATTTAAACTGGGTGACGATAAAAGGTTCGCTTTGCCTAGTTATGACGATACTGGTTGGCAAAGTGTGACTTTGCCTCATGACTGGGCGATTGCTGGGCCATTTGATCCTAAATACAACGCCCGAACTGGTGGTTTGCCTCATTTAGGTACTGGCTGGTATCGCAAAACTCTGACCCTTTCTAAACAGCAAGCGGGTAAACGTGTTCGTTTAAGTTTTGATGGCGCGATGCAAAACGCGCGGCTTTATGTAAACGGCGAACTCGTCGGTTATCGGCCTTTTGGTTATGTTGGTTTTCATTACGATATTACTGAATATCTAAAATTTAATGGGCAAGCCAATGTGATAGCGGTTAAATTGTTTGCCGAAGATTTTGCCAGTCGTTGGTATCCAGGGGCGGGTATTTATCGGGATACTTGGTTAGAAATTGATGAACCTCTGCATATTGCGCAGTGGGGGACTTTTGTTACCACCCCAAGTGTCAATAAAAAGCAAGCCAGAGTTGCCGTAAAAACTGAAATTAATAACCTGGAGCAAGTTGATGGAGGTGTTTTAAAAACACGCATCCTTGATGCGCAAGGCCAGCCAGTGGCTAGTGCTGAGCAAAAGTTAAATCCAAATCAAAAGTTGGCAAAACAAGATTTTACTATTTCAAATCCGCATTTATGGGGCGTTGATAACCCTTACCTTTATCGAGTTGAATCAAAACTATATTTAAATGGCCAAGAAGTTGACCGTTATTATTCACCACTTGGTATTCGAGATCTTAAGTTTACGCCCGACAATGGTTTTTTCTTAAATGGTGAGCGTGTGCAAATTCAAGGCGTTTGTTTACACCATGATAACGGTCCGCTAGGCGCAGTGGCGAATCGTCGAGCGATCGAGCGTAAACTACAAATAATGAAAAAAATGGGTGCGAATGCTGTTCGCACATCTCACAATCCGCCGTCACCAATTTTAGTCGAATTAGCCGATAAAATGGGTATTTTGTTGCAAGTTGAGGCGTTTGACGTTTGGAAAGCACCCAAACGTGGCGCTCTAAACTCTTATAACAAATACTTTGACGAATGGCACGAAAAAGATCTCCGTGCAATGATCAAACAACACAGAAATAATCCATCAATCATTATGTGGAGTACGGGCAATGAAATTATGGAGCAGGCTCAAAAAGACGGTTGGAAACGTGCTAAGCAGCTAACTGATATTGCAAAGGATGAAGACCCAACGCGCTTAGTGGCGGCTGGTTTTAATCATTATCCGGGGGCGATCAATAATAAATTAAGCGATCAAGTAGATATAGTGGGTCTAAACTATAAACCTGTTGCCTATCAAAAAGTCCATCAGCAGAATCCAGATTATATATTGCTGGCAAGCGAAACATCATCGGTGACCAGCACGCGCGGTGCGTACCATTTTCCGGCGTTAGAAAAAGGTCGCAAAGATTTATCCGTTAGCAAACATGATTCACGTGAAGTTAGCAGTTACGATTATATTGGCCCACCGTGGGCTTACCCGCCAGATATTGAGTTCTATTATTTAGATAACAACCCTCAAGTGATGGGAGAATTTGTTTGGACTGGGTTCGACTATTTGGGGGAACCCACACCATACGGTGGTCGAGATCATAATAAAGACGGTCATTGGAATGCAGACTGGCCGGTTAAATCATCATTTTTTGGAATTGTTGACTTAGTCGGTTTACCGAAAGACAGATATTACCTGTATCAAAGCCAATGGTCAGACAAACCTATGGTACATGTATTACCCCATTGGAATTGGCCTAATAAAGTGGGGGAAAGCATTCCTGTGCTTGCTTATACCAACGCAGAAGCAGTTGAGCTTTTTGTAAATGGAAAATCAATGGGCAAAAAACGCAAGGGTATTGATAAAGCAACCATCCCGATTGATTTTACCCGCTGGGATACGTTAGGTGAAGGCGAATTTGAGTGGCAATCACCTTATCGGTTACGTTGGGATGTTGAATATCAACCGGGTGAAATTGAGGTTGTGGCCTACACTAACGGCAAAGTCGTTGCGCGTAAAAAAGTTGTCACCGCCGATACTGCCTATCAATTGAGTTTAAACGCTGATCGTGAAGTGATCCAAGCCGACGGCCAAGACCTGTCTTATATCACGGTTGAGGTAAAAGACAAAAAAGGCCATTTAGTGCCAGATGCCGAACACAAAATAAGATTTTTTGTTGAAGGGGGGGAAATCGCAGGGGTTGGTAACGGTGACCAAAGCAATTTGATCCCTTTTAATGCCGACTACACGCGGGCTTTTTATGGAAAAGCTGTGCTTATTGTTAAATCGAAAGCTGGTCGAGCGGGCAAGATCAAAGTCCGTGCCTTTAGCAGTCATTTGCAAGAGGGTCATTTAGAGTTAACCGCAAAACCCTAAACCCCACATCAAATTACACCTTAAAAACCTTTATTTAGTTTTTAAGGTGTAATATTTGTTAAAACTGTTGACAGTTTACAACTTTAACTATTTAATTACATGTAAATTAGTTGTATTAAATATAACGGTGAGCTGTGATGGACATTGTTAGTGAGCAAAGAATAGAGTTACCCGCGGGATTACAAAATTTTAACACGAGTAAGTTGTTGTTAAGCCTCTTGACGTTTTTTGCCGGTGCGATTGCACTGCCGTTATTGTTGAACTTATGGTTTTTATGGGGCTGGTTGCTTTTTAGTTCGGTTATTTTGGTTAAATTTTATCAGCGTGAGATTGAGCAACGTAATGCTCAATTTAAGCAATTAGTTGGACAAACAAACAGTCAAATTGGCCAGCTAAAAAACCAACAAAACACTCAAATTTTAGAGTTAGAAGGACAGATCGAAAAAATCCAACAGCAAGCTCAATTATATAAAACCGTGTTGGATACCATACCTGATTGGATTTATGTAAAAGATAATGACCATAATTATATTTTTGCCAATCATTCGTTTTGCCAAGCGATTCCAGACTTAAAAATAGGTCAAAGTGATGATTTATTTATGCCAATGGATTTTTGCAAAAAAGCCTGGTTAGACGAAAAAGCCGTCATGGAAAATACCAAAAGCTTTATTAACGTAGAAGAGCAGGCCGGTGATACTTGGTTTTCGACCACTAAAGTGCAATGGCGTTCTGAAGATACAGATAAACTACAAGGCATTATAGGTGTCACTCGTAACGTTACAGATGCTGTCGTAAACAGACAAAGAATAGAAGAAAGTAACATTTTAATTAAAGAAAAAATTGAAAAGCTGCACAAAATCAAAGCAGAAGCGCGTCAATCTCGGGGCTTAGCTGAGGCTTGTTATAAAAACTTTGATACTATGTCTTTTACCATTGGCGACATAAATACCAAAAATGATCAAATTGCCGAAACCGTTACTCTGATTAAAGGATTAGCGAACCAGTCAAAATTATTGTCGATCAACGCCGCAATCGAAGCTGCAAAAGCGGGTGATAGTGGCCGAGGTTTTGGTGTGGTTGCACACGAAGTAAGAGAACTGGCTGAGCGTAGTGAAGAAGCGGTGACAGAAATTGAAAGTGCAATCAGTGCAGGCACCCAAGTGATAAGCGAGGGCAATAGAATTGCAGATGAAGTGGGTCAGTCTTTTCATCAAACGATAGACAATTTTCAACAGATAGCTCAGGCAATGGATCTGTTAAGTGATGAGTTACTGCAAATAGAGCAATCTGTATAAAATTGCTGGGTCATCAGTGTAGTTAAGGTCCTCAAATAAATATAAGTTGTTCAATTAATTAAAGCGAACCTCTATTGTTTTGGCGATGGTTTTGATGTGCGGCAAAAAATTTGCAAAAGGCAGATATATTGTTTTAAATTGACACTAAATCAACCCGCAAAACACGCGAGAAAAACCTGGAGCATTCAAATCATAGGGACTAGAGCTCTTCTAGGCTCATTTAAAAAGCTAAATCCTAGGTTGAATGTAACAGCTTGGCCGGTAGAACTATTCATCTACACACACGGTGTGTAAATGTGGTGCACGAATACCCCATTGTCAAATGGGGTATCCAGTTATTAAATCCGCCTTGGTTGCATCTAAGTGTGCAAAGCCGGTTTACTCGTCGACTAAACGCCAGGTTCTAACCCAATCAACTTTCATGGTATTACGGTTGTCGTCCAATAAGTCGGATTTTTTCGGTAAACCGCCAACCCAATGGGAATCTTGGGTCCATAAATCCCAAATTAAATGTTGTTCAAGGGTAAATGGTTGCTCAGACGTCACGCTGTTAACAGGTTCGCCATTTAAATAAAATTGCACTGTATGTTCATCTTTCCACCAAGCGCCATAAACATGGTAAGCCTCGTTCCAAGGCACGCCTTTTAATGTGTTTTTATCGGATAATTGGCGATTGTCTGAAGGGGTTTTATCGCCGTTACGCTCTGTCACACCGTCTTTAACAATAAAGTACTGGGAGTGCATTTCCCAAGGGTAATTTTTGTGTTTGGCTTGATTCATCGATGGGTTAGAGTTGTTTTCAATGATGTCAATTTCGTCTCTGTTATTGGAGTCGCCATTGTTTAACCAAAAGGTGTTGTACGCCGAAATGTGAGCGACTTTTATTCGTGACTCTGTGTACATAGGAAACTTTATTTTGTCTTTTGAGCGAACGCGTGAGGTTTCAAACCATTGCTCTGCGCTGCCTTCATCTAACGTCGCTTTAATCCACAAATAACCGTTAGAGACCCCTGAATTTTTATTCAACATATTGACTGGGGTATTGCCGTAATTCCAATTCGTTTTAGTCCATTTGTTTGAGTCCCATCTATCAAACTCATCCGATAAGCTGGCAACTTTTTGCCATTTTTTACCCTCTGGCGTTGTATTGTCAAAGGATACAAAGCTTGGGTAATCCGGGTTTGCGGTATTCACATCAATCACATCAGACACTTTTTCAGGTGCCTTAATTGTTTGGTTTAATGTGTCGGAGCCATTGGTAATGCCACACGCAGTGACAACAGACAAACTTAATAAAGAAAAGGCAAATGATTTAAAAGTACACATCTTGAACTACCTATTGTAAACGGGTCATTAAATTTTTAATCAATATAATTTAATTGTTAACAGTCGTCAATGAGTCTTTGGGAACAGATATAGGCACTTTATTTTTGTTTTAACTTTTCAAATTTACAGTAAAATACGGTATTCGTATTTATGAGTATTTTATTTTGCATGCCATCTCGATCAGATCTGCTGAGTTAGCAGACATAAATGTTTTGGTTCAACTAGAAGAATGCTGTTTTAAAAGTGACCGTCTAACCAAACGCAGTTTTAGGCGTTTTATTCAAAGTGACTCAGCCAGTTTGCAAATTGTAGAGCAAGACCAACAATTGTTGGCATATGTGCTGGTCTTGTTACATAAAGGCAGTGTGCTGGCGCGTGTTTATTCGTTAGCGGTTCATCCCCAGGCGCAAGGGCAGGGCATTGCCGCGAAGTTAATGCAGGCTGCTGAAAAAATATCTGCGGAGCAAGCAAAACTGTTTTTACGGTTAGAAGTTGCACAAAATAATATTGCGGCGATCAATCTTTATCAAAAGCTGGGTTTTAAAGTGTTTGATGTCTACCCAGACTATTATGCCGATCATCAAAATGCACTAAGAATGCAAAAACGCTTGTTATTTAAACCGCAAAACTTAACAACCCCCAAGGTACCTTGGTATCAACAAACCACAGACTTTACCTGTGGCCCTGCGGCCTGCATGATGGCGATGAAAGCACTGGTTGATGATTTATCGCTTACGCAAAGTTTAGAGTTAGAAATATGGCGGGAAGCCACCACAATATATATGACATCTGGACATGGCGGCTGTCATCCAATTGGACTTGCATTGGCGATGCAAAAGCGTGGATTTACTTGCCAGTTATATTTAAATCAACAAGATACTTTGTTTTTAGACGGTGTACGCAGTGATCATAAACGACAAATCATAAAAACAGTAGATGACAGTTTTCGCCAACAAGCAAAACATAGTCAGCTGCCTATTTATGAAAAGCGTTTTTCACTTGATGAAATGCAACAAGCATTGTTTAGTGGGAAAATGTTAATCATTTTGATAAGTACCTATAGATTTGATGGAAAAAAAGCGCCTCATTGGGTTGTGGTGTCGGGCATGGATGATACATGTGTTTATTTGCACGATCCTGATCCAGTCGATAAACAAACCGATCAGGCCGCGTGTCAATATTTACCAATTAAAAGAGATGAATTTGCAAAAATGATGCAATTTGGAAAAAGTAAACTGCGCTCATTAATTTTGTTATCAGCGCCCGCGTAGCTCCAGACGGCGGGCCATCTCAGACATTATTAACATATAAAGCTCATCCCCCAAATATAGATCTTCGACCCCTGAATCCAGGCTTGGATTGTCGTTAATTTCAATAACAAATGCTTGTTTGCCTTGCTGTTTTATATCAACACCATAGAGGCCATTACCAATGACTTTAGATGCTTTAATCGCAGCATCTAAAACAGACTTCGGGACTTCAAAAGTGGGTAGTGTTTCAAAACCACCTGATTCGGTTTTTTTTCGGTTATGGTTGTAGATTTGCCAATGGTTACGAGCCATTTTATATTTGCAAGCGTAGAGAGGTTTGTTATTTAAAATACCAATCCGCCAGTCAAACTCTGTAAACAAATAGGTTTGTACTAATACTAAAGCACTTTTGGCTAAAATATCATTCAGGCGGTTTGTTAACTCGTTTTTATCATTAACCTTAAACACCCCCAGCGAAAATGCACCTTCTGGTATTTTTAACACCATAGGGTAACTAAACTCGGCTTCTAAATTTTGCAAAGTACTTTCGCTTGCGTCTGAAACACTCAGGGTTTTTAACGCAGGTACATGATTATAGGTAAAAGCATCATGTAAAAATACTTTATTGCAGCAGCGCAATATGGATGTTGGATCATCAATAACAACCATGCCTTCAAGTTCGGCTTTGCGAGCAAACTGATACGTATGATGGTCTATCGCTGTGGTCTCACGAATAAACAGCGCGTCAAACTCAGTCAATCTGTGGATGTCGTCTGGGCCAATAAACTCGGCTTGTATGCCAACCTTAGCGGCTGCTTTTTGCATTTTTTTTAATGCAGCTTTATCGCTCGGTGGTAGCTTTTCCGCTTCGTTCGCTAAAATCGCCATTTCCCAGCGAGCTTGTTTTGCTGGTTTTTTTTGGTTCCATAATTTTTGGTTAAATTTAAATAAAGCCGTATGAAAGTCAATAATTTGCTCAGCTAATAAATCGCTTAACGAGCAGGCTGTAACTTGTAAAATTGCCCAAGGTTGAATTTGCAACTCTATTTTTAAGATTGGCGCGGCGAATAAACCAAATAGTTTTTGACTTAAGTTATCAAAACCGTCAATTGGGCTCTGCCCAAAATAGATCCATAGCTCTATTTTTTGCTGCTGCCAAAGTGGACTCTGAGGAGGAATTTTAGGGACCAGTTTGCCACTAACCTGAGGTTTATACAGTTGTTCGTTCCGTAAGTCATTAATTGTATTAACACTAGGTATTACTTTATGGCCACGGGCTTCAGCCAACAAAGAACAATAATATCCTTTGCCTAAATATTGTTCGGTAGAACAAAGGTTGATCACACGAACATTTTTTAACTCCTTTTTCGGGTGCTCTGCAAGATACTGCTCAAAACTAATGGCAAACTCACCTAGTTCTAAATGTTGGGTTAATGATAGATCGTCGACAACGATAAGCTGAGCTTGCATAAAATTCCTTAAAAATAAATGGCTCAATGAGCCGCATATTTAAGTCCTTTTTGCACACTCGTCAAGCTATATTATCGATTTCTGGGCGATACCCTAAAACAAAAAATTTACATTTCTGTGAAAAATATGATTTAATCAAATATAAACAATCCATATTAAATATAAGTAGTAAATGTATGAATCTGTTAAGTCGGTTACAAATTAAAACCCGTATTATTCTTTTAGTATTTTTGCCGCTCCTAGTGATCCTATATTTTACCGTAGAGCGCTATCAAGTAGCGGATCAACAACTTAACAAGCTACAAGCATTAAATGTGTCATTAGAGTATGTTGAAGCAGTCTCACCTTTTATTGCATATTTACAGCAAGAATGGTTATCTACTAAAAGGTATTTAGGGCCCGGAAAGCCAGATAATCCTGCGGGTCTCGAGTTTAAAAAGGAAATGCTCCAACAACGCGAGTTAGTTGACAACGCATGGCAGAGATTTAAAAGTTTTACTGAAGTTAAAAAAACAGAACTAGCCGCATCTGCAGCGCTCAATCAAGATATTCAACAAATCCAAACAAGTTTACAATTTTTTCCCAAAGTACGCAGTTTGATAGACCAAAGGTTAAAAAGTTCTACGACAGTGTTAACCCCCGCTGGTGAAGTCACCTGGACTTTGATGGAGATTGAAAAGCTCATCGACTTATTTTTAAGCAGTACTCATCAGGTTGTATTACTCGCGGCTGAAAATAAGGACTTGGTTTTGTTGGCCAGTGCGTTTCAAAATTTAATTGAAGCGAAAAATACAGCTGCGTTTCAAATGGGCACGATAGAAACCGGAATCACAGGGCGTATTTTTCCGTATTTATACGGTGTTATAGTTAAATATGAAGCCCTTGAAAAAGACTTTATACAGCGTTTTTTAAGTTATGCGCCGGCACAAATTAAAGCCGAATATAATCGCCTAATTCGCGACACACAAGCGTTTATGACGGTTAATAAAGTTTATGAAAACCAGCGTCGAAATATCAAAGATAACTTGGGCCAACCAATTGAGATGGATATAAATGATTGGCTGAATGATGCGGAACAACTGGCTCAAGCATATAACCAATTATTAGCTCAACTGGTTATAAAAATTAAACAGCAAAAAAACAAACAAATGGCGGATGCCGAAGACAAAGTGTTTAATACGCTACTTGTTTTAGTCGTTTTAATTATCGCCCTATTGATTATTTCAAACACCATAATTACAAGTATAACCAAACCTTTAAATAAAATGGTGCAGACGTACCAAATGTTGGCTAAACACAGGGATATGAATATTCGTTTACCGGCATCAGGCAAAGATGAATTAGCGGCCGCCGCGATCGCGTTTAATCAGTTAATGGATAGTTTCAACCAAGCTATTTACGGTGTGATGACTCAATCCGATGCAATGAAACAGGCGAGTAGCCGCGTCGAGGCAGCGATGCAAACCTCTCTCAATTTATCAGAAAGCCAAAAATCATCAACGGATACTGTATCCGTAGCAATTAATCAGATGACAGCGACTATTGAAGAAGTTGCTGGCATGGCACAGTCGACTTCAGATACTGTGGTTCGTGTGCATGATACTTCAGTTAGCAGTGAAAATGATGCACAGTTAATGCAATCTGATATGCGGGCTTTAATCAGTGAATTAGACCACACGGCACAAACGGTTGACAATTTAAATCAGGAGGCCAGTCAAATCAGTAGTGTTTTAAATGTTATTCAGGCGATTTCTGAGCAGACTAATTTATTGGCTTTGAATGCTGCAATTGAAGCCGCGCGAGCTGGAGAGATGGGGCGTGGCTTTGCCGTGGTTGCTGATGAGGTACGCAGCTTGGCACAACGTACGCAAGATTCTACACAAGAAATTAGAAGCCAAATAGAGCGTTTGCAAAACGGTGCTGAATCTGCTGCTGATAATATGCGGGCACTCCAAAATCGAGGTGAAAATACGATTGAGATTGTTAGCCAAACGGCTGCGGCTTTTTCTACGTTAAAAAACCAAATGGATCAAATTACACAAATGGCACAGCAAATAGCGGTTGCTGCCGAGGAACAAACATCAGTATCGAATGAGATAAATCAACAAATTCACAGAATACGGGATGATGCCGATAGTATGCATCAACAAGCAACACAAACTCTTGAAGTCACCCATACGTTAACGGACGAAGGAAATAAACTGCAACAACATGTTAAACGCTTCAGATTAAATGAGAAAAATTAGCAAATTTTGACAAAAAAATATCACTGAATGACCCAATTCAAAAGTATATTAACAATTAATGGTTGTATGTTTACAATAAGCCATTAAACTTGGATGTTAACCAAGTATAAAATTATTGTTTTATAAGTGCTGAGAAGAGGGTCTGATGAGATTTTTACAATTTATTGGCAGTTGTTTGCTGATTATTTTTACATCAAGTGTGTTGGCTTTGGGGCCATCAAACCAGAGAGAAAGTGATTTTAACTTTGACTGGAAATTTACTTTAGTTGACAGTCGCAACTTGCCTGATCAAGTACCTTTAAATGATCAAGGTTGGCGCGACGTCAGGTTGCCTCATGATTGGAGCGTTGAAGCTTCGTTTGCAGAAAAGTGGGAAGGTGCAACCGGTTATTTGCCTGGCGGTGTTGGTATTTATCAAAAACATTTTAAAACCCCAGCGAACCCTAAAACAAAAAACACTTATGTGTTATTTGATGGTGTATACAATAATGCAACGTTCTGGTTAAACGGCCAACGACTAGGCGAAAATCCGTATGGATATTCGCCTGTATATTGGGATTTAACAAAATATTTAAACACTGACGGTAGCGACAATATATTAACTGTGCATGTTGACCATTCTCGTTATGTAGATAGCCGCTGGTATACAGGTAGTGGAATTTATCGAAATGTGACGTTAGTGACGACAGATAAACTTCATATTCCTATTTGGGGTACCTTTGTCACCACGCCTGAGGTAAATCCGCAGCAAGCCACCGTTAAAGTTGCTGTAGAAATTAATAATAGTGATCAAAAAGACAGAAATTTTGTTTTAGTTAACCACATCGTTAATGCCAAAGGCGAGCACGTTGCGAGTGTTGAAGATGACTATGAATTAGATGCGGGCGAACGTGAAACTTTTGAGCAGCAATTAAGTGTTGCAAAGCCTAACCTTTGGGATACACAAAACCCAAATATGTATCGTGTGCTCACACAAATTTATCAAGATGACACTTTAATTGATTCATATACAACATCTTTTGGTATTCGTGATATTAAATTTGAAGCGGGTAAAGGCTTTTTCTTAAATGGTAAACCGACCTTGATGAAAGGGGTTAGTTTACACCACGATGGTGGTTTAGTTGGCGCAGCAGTGCCTAAAGGCGTTTGGAAACGTCGTTTACAAAGTTTAAAAGACGCTGGCGTAAATGCGATTCGCACAGCGCACAACCCATTTTCGCAAGAGTTTTTAGACTTATGTGATGAGCTAGGGATTCTAGTGCAGAATGAGTTTTTTGATGAGTTTGATAACCCAAAAGACAAACGTTTAAACAAACATGATCGTCACGATGATTATATTTCTCGTGGCTACGACATGCATTTCCAAAAATGGGCCAAAAGTGATTTAACGCGCACCATGTTGCGAGATCGCAACCATCCGAGTGTCGTGCAATGGAGTATTGGTAACGAAATAGAGTGGACTTATTTAAACTATCGGTTTGTTACTGGTTATTGGACCCCGGATGCACCAGATAAAGATGGTAATTTTTGGGGCGGTTTACCAAAATATTCACCAGAAGAGCTTAAAAAGCGCTACGATGAAACCGAAAAAGGGCCCCATTTATTGCACGAAACCGCGCAAAAATTAGCAAAATGGACGCGTGAGTTAGATACCACACGACCCGTCACTACGAATATGATCATTCCACAAGTGAGCATGGTTACAGGTTATGCAGATGCAGTGGATATTGCAGGTTTTAGCTACCGAAATATTACCATCCCTTGGGCGCAAACTCATTTTCCGGATAAATTGATCACCATCAATGAAAACCCAGGTTTATGGGGTGACTGGTTGCAAGTACTAGAAAACCCTGGTGTGTTCAGCATATTCATGTGGACAGGCATCGACTATATGGGGGAACATCACAACAAGTGGCCTGAAAAAAGTGGTTGGGGCGATATCTTAGATTTAGCCGGTTTTAAACGCCAAGGTTGGAACTACTTTAAAAGCTATTGGGTGAATGAGCCACATTTATCGCTTGGGACGCTACCTTTAAAAGGCTCAGGGTTCAAAAAAGACGAACTGTCAAATAAAGCGATTCCGATCCAAAAAGATGTTAATGGTTGGGGTGGCAGTTTTAAACTGCGTGATTCTAATATGCATTGGGATTATAAAGAAGGTGACTTGGTTTTAGTCGAAGTCGCGTCGAATCATGCCACTGTCGAGCTTTTATTAAATGGCCGTTCGTTAGGCTATCGTAGTTTATCAGAAAGCGGCAATCGCATTGTGCGCTGGATAGTGCCATATGAGCCAGGTACATTAATGGCTAGGGCAGGCTTTGATGGCCAGCAGCAAGAGGTTGTTTTAGCTTCAACGAGTGAACCTGCTGCTTTAAAATTTACCTCTGATAAAGCCAATTTAACCGCAGATGCTTATGATGTGGCACATTTGGTGGTTCAACTGGTTGATGATAAAGGTCGTGCGATACGTACACAAGATCTTGATGTGACTTTTGAAATTGACGGTCCAGCTAAGTTACTCGGGGTGGATAACGGTGCCCCAGATAACATTCAAGATTTTCAGTCTAACAAGCTAACGACAGACAAAGGCCGAGCGCTCGCTATTATTCAATCGCTTAAAACGCCTGGCTTGATCACTATTACGGCCAGTGCAAAAGGTTTTGCGAAGCAGCGTATTACTATTGATAGTCAATAATTGTTCAAACCTCGTTTTAACGGGCGAGGGGTGTGCTGATTAAACAAAAAACGGCCAGTTTAAGCTGGCCGTTTTTTTGATTCTATTGCAAGCCTTATGCAGGCTGATAAGGCAGCGAAGATTGGTGTAAAATTATTTTTATTTTGCCGTCTTCACACTGTTTAAAGACAAAACTTTTGTTAACAAAAATGTGGCTGTCGTCGGCCCCAATAAAGTGCACATTACACTGTACTATGGCCAAGTCGCCGTGCAAAATAAAATCTTCTTTGCTGTACCAAACTTTAACCCAAGGTTTTAGTTTAAAGCCGTTGTCGTTTGGAAAGTCACTATCACCGCCGACAAAATAGGATAAAGCCCCTTCTTTAGTTGAACGGAAAGTCTGTTGACCGAATGTCAAAGTTGGCTTAAAAAGCACTTTGCCATTGTCGTAATCATAATGTTCAGACAAAACTTTAAGTGAAAATGCACGGGCATCACCACCTTCGGCATGAAGTTTGCCGACTTTCACGACATTATCACACCAGGTTTGTAGGGATTCATGCACCATTTTTTCGTTAAACATTGAAGAACCTCTTTTAAATATGTTTTGTTATAACATATCATCTATGGTTGGCAAAAACAAAAGTATCCTTGGAATTCATCAATAAAGTTAGTCTTGCTGAATATATGTGATAAAAGGCTGGATTTATTTTAGATAATGTTTTACTTTTGTTGCTTTAATAGTGTCATTTATGTAGGGTAAAAAGGTCAGTGTCATGTTTAGATTGTTTACGTATCTCTATTTGATCGCTCATTTATTCGCTGGCGTTGCGCAAGCTCAAAAACAGCCCAACTTTGTTTGGTTAACGTCGGAAGACAACCATAAAAAGTTTATACACTTATATAACCCAGCGGGCGTTAAAATGACGAGTTTAGATAGACTGGCTGGCCAGTCTATTATTTTTGATAATGCATTTTCTAATGCACCTGTATGTTCGGTTGCGCGCAGTACATTAGCTTTGGGCAGCTACGCGCCAAAAAACGGTGTGCATAATCATCGTGCGTTTAAACCCGTTGCGACAGACTTAGCAACTATTTATCAGATATTTAAAAAACAGGGTTATTACACAGTCAATGACAATAAAGAAGACTTTAACTTTACCTCCAATACAGGCGAGCAGTGGGATCAAATCGGCCGTGGTGCAGATTGGTCTGGGCGCGCAACCGGTCAGCCATTTTTTTATATTAATAATACGAATCTAACACACGAGCAGCAGATGCTGTTCGATGAATCAGAAAAGACGACTAAACCTGTACCTGATTTACCAAAAAATTTTCAATTACCGGCGTATTTACCAGATACACTACTTATGCGTTATAGCTATGCACGGTATTATCAACAACATAAATTGTTAGATAAACACCTAAACCGAGTTTTAGACAAGTTAGCAGCCGAAAATTTATTAAAAGATACCTTTGTCTTTTATTTTTCTGACCACGGTGGTGTTCTGCCCGGCAGCAAGGGCTATAGCCGTGAAGTTGGTTTGCAAATACCCTTAGTGGTTTATGTGCCTGAAAACTTTAAGCATTTACTTAGTCCGTCGCTGCAAAAAAAACTTGGCAAACGGGTAGCTGGTTTTGTCAGTTTTGTTGATTTTTTACCAACCATGGCAAAATTAGCCGGTTTTAAACTTTCACAAAGTACTGATGGAACGCCATTTTTGGGTCAAGATGTCTCATTGACCGAACTTGAGTCACGGCAAACTGTGATTTCATATGCTGATCGTTTTGGCGATAAAATGGATCATATTCGGACGCTGCGCAAAGGGCAGTTAAAATATGTGCGTAATTTTAAACCTTACCGCGCAGATGGCATCAATCAAGGCTATCGGTTTAAACAAGCTGCGCTGAGTGAGTGGCGTGATTTATTTCATGCAAATAAGCTCAATCCAGAACAAGCCCAATTTTTTACCGCCAAACCAGCCG
Source organism: Gayadomonas joobiniege G7 (assembly GCF_000300815.1). Taxonomy (GTDB): domain Bacteria; phylum Pseudomonadota; class Gammaproteobacteria; order Enterobacterales; family Alteromonadaceae; genus Catenovulum; species Catenovulum joobiniege. The sequence goes on from NZ_AMRX01000008.1 coordinate 660,946, forward strand.
AAGCTTTGTATGACTTAGCCAAGGATCCGGACGAAATAAACAATTTAATAAACGCCCCCGAATATCAAAAACCACTGCAAGAGATGCGTCAGCAATTGGCTCAAAGTTTAAAAGAATGGCCTGATTTAGCCTTTCTGCCAGAATATTTGCTGACTAAAAACGCAGATAATTGGCGCCATTATGGTCTTGAACAGCAATCGAAAATTGTACAAGCAATAAACATAGCTCAGTTGCAATTAGAAGATTTTTCACGTGTTCACCGCAAACTAAATAAAGCCATTAAAAGCGGTGACTATCTAAGTCAGTATTGGGCGCTGCAAACTATGTTAGGCTTTGCGGAGCAAGGCCACAAGGTGAGTAAAAAAATTGATTTACTGAGTTTAGAGAAAAATACCGCAGATACTCTTTTACAGGCCATGGTATTAGCGATTAGGCAACAAGAGAAACCCGAAATTACTTTTTATCAAACGCGACTAAATCAGTTACTTACACAAGAATCGGATGCTATAAAAGCGATTCAAATACTCAATATTGCAACTTATTTAAATGATCAGCACCAATTAAAAGCAGCGTTAGATATCCCACTCGATGCCTATCAAGCCGCCTGTAAAAACGAATCCTATTGCAAATATTTAATTCGCTACCTTAAAAATCAAGCGGCTTATTTGATAGAGTAGATAAAAACATATATTTAAATATGAATTTATTTGTTGACTGTGTTGCATTAATAGTTACAATCAGGTTATTAATGAATTGTGAATGGGTTGTGCTGTTTTATGATAAAATTAATTAAGTTAGCCGCTGTTGTTATGGGTTTACTGACAAGCCAAATGGCTAGCGCTGCTAGTCCTGATTTTGAAATCAGTTTTGGTAAGGTTGCAAAAAAGTCTGTTTTTAAAAGTGATCAATACAGTATATGGGGCGGGTCTGTCGTTAAAGGCGATGACAATAAGTATCATATGTTATATGCGCGCTGGCCAAAAGGGATAGGTTGGGAGTGGGTGACTTATTCTGAAATCGCCCACGCAGTTGCCGATTCACCATTTGGGCCGTTTAAACACCAGAGTGTTGTGCTTGAACAACGCGGCAGCCAATATTGGGATGGTAAAACGACCCATAACCCAACAGTCCATCAATTTAATGGTAAATATTATCTCTATTATATGGGAACAACTGGCGACATGGAGATAGTCAGTAAACCGGGCAAACCCAAACTTAATTGGATGCATCGTAACAACCAACGCATTGGGGTGGCTGTTGCGGACAAGCCATCAGGGCCTTGGCAGCGCTTTGATCAGCCTGTGATAGATATTAGTCGTGATGATAAAGCCCTAGACGCTCTAATGACCTCTAATCCGGCTATTACTGAAAAACCAGACGGCGGCTATTTAGCAGTTTATAAAGCCGTTGGCAAAACCTATCCCTTGCCAGGCGGTGGTCCAGTTGTTCATATGGTCGCTGAAGCAGATTCACCAAGCGGGCCATTTAAAAAACACCCTCAACCTATTTTCACCGAAAAAGGTGTGCGCTTTCCGGCTGAAGATCCTTATATTTGGTATCAAGATGGGCGATATCGAGCGATCGTTAAAAAAATTGATCATCCTGAAGGCGGTGGTCGGGTATTCTCTTTGGTGCATTACGATTCAGAAAACGGCATCGATTGGCAGCCAGGTAAATATTTCAAAGTATCTGATTTAGTCATTAATTGGGAAGATGGAAGCCAGTTAAAACTCGATCACTTAGAGCGTCCACAAGTTTATTTGGAAGACGGAAAGCCGGTAGCCATTATGTTGGCAGCCGATACCAAAGATAATAACAATGTTCGCCATTCATTCAATGTGCAAATACCCTTATCGATTAAAAAGCATTATTAAAAGGATAACTTAACAGGGCTCTATGGCATGAACAAAACGATTGTTAAATGGCTAAGCTGCTTTGTTTTGTGCAACGCAGCCACCGGGTTTGCCAGCGAACGGCCGAACATTTTATTTATCATGTCGGACGATCACGCTTATCAAGCGATCAGTGCGTATGGTTCTGATTTAATTGAAACGCCCAATATTGATCGCATCGCTAAAGAAGGTATTTTGTTTACCAGAGCAACCGTCACTAACTCTATCTGTGCGCCGTCTAGGGCTACAATTTTAACCGGCAAACACAGTCACATGAATGGCAAAATCGATAACCGAACACCCTTTGACGATAGTCAAACAACATTTCCTCAGATCTTTCAGCAAAATGGTTATCAAACCGCTATGTTTGGTAAATTGCATTTTGGCAATAATCCAAAGGGTGTTGATGATTTTATGATTCTGCCGGGGCAGGGTGAATACATAAATCCAGATTTTATTACCCCTCAGGGCCGAGTTAACAAACAAGGATATGTTACCGATATAATTACCGATGAAACGCTAAATTGGTTAAAATACAAACGCAATAAAACAAAACCTTTTATGCTCGCTTATTTGCATAAAGCACCGCATCGTTCTTGGTGGCCGAGGGCGGATAAATTCGCCGAGTTTTATCAAAAAGAATATCCGTTGCCCGAAACGCTATTTGATGATTATAAAACCCGAGGCACGGCCGCTAAATCAGCCGAGATGACGATTAGTGAGTATATGTTGCCGTCTAAAGATGTAAAAGTTGATCCTGCGCTGTTTCCATTCAGCTATGAACCCTATGTTGATTTAAAACAAAATAGTCGTATTTACAAACGCCAGTATCTGGATCGTGCCACCCCTAAACAAAAAGCTGAATATGCCAAAGTGTTGCGACAGATCACCTCAGATTATTTACATAATTGGCCTAAAATGACTGCTCGTGAGCGAACAATATGGAAGTATCAACGTTATATGCAAGATTATATGGCCACTATTGCATCGGTTGATGAAAATATAGGTCGTGTTTTAGATTATCTTGAACAAGCCGGACTGAGTGACAATACCTTAGTTGTTTATACCTCGGATCAAGGATTTTATTTAGGCGAGCATGGTTGGTATGACAAACGTTTTGCCTATCAAGAATCAATGCGAACACCGTTAATGATGCGCTGGCCTGCAAAAATTAAAAGCGGCCAAACATCGGGCGAGTTGGTGCAAAACTTAGATTTTGCACAAACGTTTTTAGATATTGCAGGGATTGATGCCCCCACTGACATGCAAGGACAAAGTTTTAAACCTTTATTAACGGGGAATGCGCATAAATGGAAAAGGGACGGTGTTTATTATCATTATTACGAATACCCCGGCCCACATGCGGTTAAACGTCATTATGCGATTGCAACCAAAAGATTCAAGCTTATTCACTTTTACCAAGATGTTGATGAATGGGAGCTATATGACTTGCAACAAGATCCGCAAGAGCTCAATAACTTGTATGTTAATCCAGCTTATCAAAATAAGGTTAAACAACTGAAATGGCAATTACGGGCGTTGCAAAAAAAGTATGCCGATAATTCATGGGTGCAGTAAGTTAATGCGACGCAAAAAGCCCTTCTACATTAATATCAAAGTTTAGGTAAACCTATGAATAAAAAGTTAATGATTTTTCTCTACCTTTGCTTGCTCTGTTTTAGCCAAATAGTGAACGCAAAATCCATGAGTTTAAACGGTGATTGGCAATTTAATACCTTTTTAGGCGATGGATCAGCCTACCGCCAGATTAGCGTACAAGCACAAGATATTGTAATTGATAATTCACAAACAAATTTAGTTAAAGCGCACGGTAATTGGAAACTGCGCACTGAGCCAGAGCGTGACAGTCAGCAATGGGGACAAGATTATTTAAAGTTTAATTATTGGCAAGCCAGTCGTGACATTCGGGTAGAGTTTAACTATCCAAACATTAAACCAGGCTATTACGAACATTTTGTATTTTACCCATTTGGTGCCAATTTAAATATGCGCTACAGCGTACATCATGCCAACGGCGTGGATGAACACTATATTAGTCAGCGCAACAAAACTGGCCAATGGGTTAGCTTAGGAATTTATCAAATAGACGATCCAGCGAAAAGCCGTATTCTCGTTTCTAGTAATGCCTCTCAGCCTGGTGTGGCTGATGCTGTAATGTTACGGCCAGTCAGCGCTGAGGCTTGGCATCAAGCTCAACAGAAAAAAGCAATGGTGATGCAACCAAGCTTTGATGATAGCCAGTGGCATAGATTAACTGTGCCAGGCCATTGGGGGATGTTAAATCAATACAGCAGTTATACAGGTAAAGGTTGGTATCGAAAACAAGTGTTTTTAGACTCTGATTGGCAAGCAGAAAAAAATGAACGTATTTGGTTGCAGTTTGATGGGGTTTATCACCTAGCTAAGGTTTATTTAAATGGCCAATATATTGGCCAGCATAGAGGTGGTTTTACGCCATTTGAATTTGACGTAACTGAACATATCAAAGCTGGCCAACAAAACCTGTTGGCGGTTCAGGCCGATAATAGCAAAATTGTTGGGGCGACATGGAATTGGGGAGGCATCATTCGAGATGTTAATTTGCGTAAAACGAAAGATACCCGAATTACCTATCAGTACATACACGCAGAGCCGGATTTAAACAAAGGAGATGCGGATTTAACGTTAAAAATGCGGGTAAAAAATTACGCTGATGAAGTCAAAAGTTTAACGTTGAAAGCCGATGTATTGCGCGCATCTGATACGCCTCTAACGCAAATGAAAACTTCTATAAAGTTAGCTGCAAATAGTGAAAAGACCATTGTTTTAAAAAGCAAACTTACGCCTGAACAAGTGGCCCTATGGCATTTTGACCGACCGAATTTATACCAACTGAGTAGCCAAGTCTTTGAAAATGAGAAGCTACTCAGTCAACGCACTGATAGATTTGGTATCCGTAAAGTGGAATTGACTGACTCGCAAATGTTGTTAAATGGCGAAGCTGTGAGAATTGGTGGTTTTAACCGCATCAGCGATCACAGATATTGGGGATCTAGCGAGGCGTTAGAACTACTAAAACAAGACATACGTTTAATGAAAGATGCTGGCGCTAACTTTATGCGTATTATGCATGGGACCCAGAATAAAAAACTGATTGAGTTATGTGATGAAAATGGCATCTTAATTTTTGAAGAAGTAAATGTGCGCACCTTAACCAACCCGGAGTTTCAAGCCCCGGATTATGAGGTTAACCGCCAATGGCTACGTGAAATGATCGAAAGAGACATCAATCACCCCAGCATTATAGGTTGGAGTGTCGGCAACGAATTAAAAGATCATTATCGATATGCTCAGCAAATGATTGCTTACGTTAAAAATGAATTAGATCCGCATCGTCTGGTCACTAACGTCAGTAATACCGGATACCGAGATGGAGATTCTGCGGACAATGATCCTTTGGGGTTTAGCGATTTAATGATGCAAAACATCTACCAAAAAGATCCTGAAAGAGTCGTCACCACTCTTGCCGAGCGGTGGCCTAATCGTCCGTTATTTATCTCAGAGTACGGATTAGGTCGTTTCACGACACCTTCGTTAGATAACGATTATCCTAATTTTGCCAGTTGGCATGAGATGATTAGGGGACGCAATACCCATGTCATCGGCACCTCTATATGGTCATTTAACGACTACCGCAGTGGCTATTCGCAAACACTTGAAGAAGACAATAGAGCTTGGGGTCTTGTCAATGCGTGGCGACAAAAACGTCGCGCCTACAAAAGGGTACAAGCCGAGATGAGCCCGTTAAAGGCCGTCAAAATGCTTAATTTCAATCTAGCCGAGAAGCAAGCCGAAGTGGTGTTAGATCCCCGCAATGCCGATGACTATCCAGCTTATCGGATGCAGGATTACCGTCTGCATTGGCAGCTTGTTAATCAGCGGGGCGAGCTATTAGAAGCCTATCAACAAAAGCTGCCTACTTTGTCGCCCGCGAGTAAAGATTTGCATCGTAAATTAAGTTGGCAAACTGAAAAAGCAGAGATTTTTGCTTTACAGCTGCAAATAAAATCCAGTAATGGTTTTATTCGATATCAGGATAGCTGGCCAATTAAAGCGCCACTATCACCTAAGATAGTCGAAGTAGAAACTTCAAATAACCAGATACGTGTGCATCTCGCCCCGCAAGCGGATGCAAGCGAATTTCAATTAAATTACCGAATATTGGGCGGAGAATGGCAGCAAACCGAACAAACGATAGACCCTATTATCACGATCAACAATGTTGAAAAAGGGGCTCAATATCAACTCAAAGCCAACGCTATCAATGACTATGCGAGTACCGCGGCTAAGCAATTGCAAACAGTCACCGCAAAAGGCGCGCAACTGGCTCCGAGGATATGGTTTCAAATGATTAGAGATAAGCGTTTGATCATTGGTTTTACTGGCCATATCAGCGACCAACAATATCAATTAGAGTATGGGCTTGATCCAAACCAGTTCACACACTCAGAACGCCTTTATGCTAGAGGTATGATAACCGCTGAGTTAGCTGATATGCGTGGCGTTATTTATTATCGATTGCGCAGAGTCACTGAACAAGGAACCAGTCAATGGAGCTCAATTAAACAAATCAAACATCTATGAGGCTGTAAGTCGATAACCTCAGCTGGCTCGGTTTTTATTAGCACAAGCTAAGCTGAAAAATTGTCTGTGTTTAGATAAAAATTTGTAAATAGATTGAATAATAATATTTTGTTGCTATTATAGATTTAATTATATGGTAAACAATTTACATAAATAGTTGTAATAATAACAAGAGGGCAGACTGTGGGGATTATCGACCTGAGCGTCATAGGTATTTTTACCTTGTTAGTTTTAGGCTGCGGCATGAGTTTTTCAAATGCCGGTAAAAATATGAAGTCATTCTTTTCGGCAGGTGGTGCTTTACCTTGGTGGATGAGCGGTTTGTCTTTGTATATGAGCTTTTTTTCATCTGGTACTTTTGTTGTTTGGGGATCAATTGCTTATACATCAGGTTGGGTCGCAGTTACGATCCAATGGACCATGTGTTTGGCCGGTTTTATTATTGGCTTTTTTATTGCGCCGCGTTGGCAAAAAACACGCGTGGTGACTGCCGCCGAATTTATTCGTATTCGTTTAGGTGGTCGTTATCAAAAAATATACGCCAGTATTTTTTTAGCTATTTCTGTACTCTCAACCGGCGCGTTTTTATACCCAGTTGCCAAATTGTTAGAAGTTTCAACGGGTGCCCCTTTGGCAACCACCATTATTGTCTTAGGCATTATTATTTTAGCTTATACCGCGGTTGGCGGTTTATGGGCAGTAATCGTAACCGATATTTTGCAATTTGTGGTTCTGGCTGCAGCCGTGATTATCGTGGTTCCTTTGTCGCTTGATTTAATCGGTGGTATCGGCAATTTTGTTGAAAAAGCACCAGAAGGCTTTTTTAACCTAGTTAATGATGAATACACTTGGGCGTTTATTTTTGCATTTGGTTTATATAATTTATTCTTCATTGCTGGCAACTGGGCCTATGTGCAGCGTTATACCAGTGTGGGCAGTGAAAAAGATGCCAAAAAGGTTGGCTGGTTATTTGGTGGTTTATATACCATAAGCCCTGTTATTTGGATGTTAGCCCCTATGATATACCGAGCTTTATACCCAGACTTAGAGGGGTTAGCTGATGAAGGTGCTTACCTAATGATGTGTAAAGAAGTTTTACCTGTTGGCATGATGGGTTTAATGTTAGGCGGGATGATTTTTGCAACCTCTAGTTCAATTAATACCTCATTAAATATTGCTGCGGGTGTGATAACCAATGACGTATTTAAGCAGTTAAAACCTAATGCAAGCCAAGCGCAATTGGTTAAAGTTGGACGAATAGCCACTATTCTATTAGGGTTTGTCACCATAGTTGTGGCTTTATTAGTCCCTAATTTAGGTGGCATTGTTGAAGTGGTTATGAGCCTAGCCGCATTAACAGGTGGTGCATTGTTTTTGCCACCGATTTGGCTGTTATTTTCAAAATATCAAACTGGACAAAGTATTTTAACCACTTCGTTAGTGACCTTAGCGCTAAACGGATATTTTAAATTTGTTAGCCCTGCATTGTTTGATTTTTCGTTAACTCGAGCACAAGAAATGATGTTAGGGGTATTAGCGCCGGTTATTATTTTGACTATTTTTGAAATTTTTCTGCGAGCCAAAGGCAAAGAATCACCCCAGTATCAGAACTTAGTGCAGTTCCGCCTTGATAAAGCCAATGAAGACGCAACGGTCGAAGTGCAACAAGAAGCCAGTAACGAAAATAAAAAAGGTATCCGCGTTATTGGTACCGGCGTTGCTGCAACGGGTTGCATCATGTTGGTTTTGACTTTGTTTGCTGATAAAGGTGTCATGATAGTAGCGCTAATGGGGGCATTTATTTTAGCAATTGGCAGCCTAATTTTAATAAAAAACAAACCGGCCAAGCGGGTTGAAGGGAGTTTGTAAAATGACAAAAACAACTCAAAGTGCGGGTTATCCTTGGGATATTCCCCAAACAAAGCCGCAGCGTAAATTAAGTGCGGCAATGGAGCGCCTGTACGATAACTATTTAACACCGCGTCCAGAAGATAACCCCTTATCTACTGCGTTTAAATATACCCGTTTATCCGGGTTTGATTATAACGGCGATAACGGCACAGTTAGCCGTCGAGATCCCTCTAAAATTATTAAACATCAAGGACGTTATTATGTTTGGTATACCAAAAGGGATACGCAGACCCCTCCAAGAGGTGCGCAGCATTGTTCTGAAACCATACCATCAACCGATTGGGACTTAGCAGAAATCTGGTATGCAACCAGCGAAGACGGATTTCATTGGCAAGAGCAGGGCGTTGCAGTGGCCCGCCCACCAGCGCCTGAGGTCGGCTGTCGCTCGGTATCGACACCCGATATATTATCTTGGCAAGGAAAATATTATCTATACTATCAGGCTTTTAACGAACCTAGTGGTTTAAAAGGCGACCATTGCCCTGTCACCATGTCTTTTGCCGATTCACCAGAGGGTCCGTGGCAAGCGTGTGGAAAAGTTGTGGTTGAGAATGGTGCGCCAGGGGAGTGGGATCAGTTTTCGATTCATGATCCTTATTTATTGGTTTATCAAAACAAGATCCATCTATATTACAAAGCGGCTTATGGCGATAGACCCGATTATTTGGTTGGCAATGGCGTTGCCATAGCCGACAGCCCATTTGGACCCTTTAACAAACATCCGTTAAATCCAATTTTAAACTCTGGCCATGAAACGGCTTATTTTAAATTTAGGCAAGGTATTGCTGCTTTAGTCACCCGAAACGGGAACGAGCATAGCAGTATTCAGTATGCAAATGATGGTGTGAATTTTGAGTTGGCATCGGTCAGTGCGTTAATGCCAGTGGCAGCCGGCGCATTTGTACCGGATGCTTTTATAAACACGGATAGCGGGTTAGGTATTAATTGGGGACTTTCTCATTTTTCTGACAAAAAAGACCCGAGCACTAAACACAGTTTTTTAGGACGTTTTGACTGTAATTTATTGGCAGATCCTAGCAGTCAAGGGTTAGCCAAAAGTGAGTTAAAAGAAACCGATTTAGTGATAGATCCTGACGTATTTTTTAGTCAAAGTTTAACGCCAGCTCAGCTGGCTCAACGATCAAAAAACTTCTAAGAGACAACACGAATATGAAACAAACGATAGCGGCATCAGCAGCGCTTATTTTTTTATTTGGTTGCCAAAACCAGCCACAAGCAAATACAACACAAAATTATCAACCACAAGTTGATGATAATAAGTTCAATCCAAGTCAGTGGCAACTAGCTTGGCAAGATGAATTTGATGGTCCCGACGCTGAATTAGAACAAGTTTGGGATGTGCAAAATAGTCCAAGTGGACACATCTTATCCAGCCGGTGGCGTGAAAACGTAAAAGTAGGAGACGGGGTTTTATATTTACAGAACCGAAAAGAAAAACGGGGCGGTCAAGATTGGACTTCTGGCAGTATTCGAACAAAAGAACAGTTTGGATACGGCTATTACGAAGCTAGATACAAATATGCAGCATCGAACGGCACCAATAACTCTTTTTGGTTAATGACCTACCCATTAAACCAAGAGATTAAAAAAGGTAAAAAGTTCGAGATAGACATTAACGAAGGACATTACCCAAACGAAGTAAATACTAATATTCATAACTGGAGTGATATTACCACTCGACCTGATGGTCGAAAAACGCACCCGAGCGATAGCCGAACAAAGAGTTATGGCGCCAAACCTGAATATAAGTTTCCGCTCGAAATTCCGGTGACTACACAAAAGATACGTTTTATTTCAAATGACTTAAATTATGTTCATTTGCGTGATTTTAGTGTTTATGGCCTTGGCGGGGCAGTAAAAGGGAAAAACCTTGCTTTAGATAAGCAAGTAAGGATTTTAACGAGTGGCCAGCGCAACGCTAAATTCAAAGCACAAAATATGCTGGGCCCTAACAGTGCAAGCTGGACATCTCAGCTAAAAGGCGATAAGTGGGTTGTTTTAGAATGGCCAGAAGAAAAAACCATCGAAGAGATTCATTTTGCTAATGGCTGGAGTAAAAACAATAAAGGTTGGGCTGGTTTAACGCAGAATTTTAAATTGCAATATTATAAAAATGGGCAATGGCATGATGTTGCCAGCTTAGATGTTGAAAATGACGTTAACTTTGCCGACGAGTACCATACTTGGGGGTTGGAGTGGAACGAGCAAGAGATTGTATTTTATTTTGACGGCAAAGAGATACGCCGAGAAAAAAATGAGTTTGCACATAGCCCATCACCGATTTGGTTAAGTTTAGCAATCATCAAATGGGACGGACCAGTAACAGATAAAATTAATGGTACCAGCATGAAAGTGGATTATGTGCGTTATTATAAAAAAGTAGCGGACGCTAAATAAACTAAGTTTTATAGACGGAAACAGAATTCAAACGTTGACCCTACTGCCTCGCCCGTTCAGGGCGAGGTGATTGCATTTAATAACTCAGAATATGATCTAATCTTTTGGTGACTATTGTCCCTTGTTTATATAATCATCCAACCATTGTCAAATAAAAATATATATAAAGTTTTATTTTTATATTTAAATGGTCAATGGTTTCATATACTCTTAGCATTTATTAACTCTTTTAATAAAAGAGCACCTATGAAACAGATATTAATATTTTTAATTGGTTTATTTTCGACAACTTGTGTCGTAGCAAAACCTATGAATGTTATTTTAATCATGGCTGACGACATCAGCGCCAGAGAATTCCCCGTTTACCAGTCGAATAAATGGTATGGAGATCGTCGGGCAAAAACACCTGTGTTGGATAAGATAGCCAATGAGGGTGGAAACTTTATAGAAACCGTCTGGGCCAGTACAATTTGCAAGCCGAGCCGTGTACAAATAATGAATGGTACATACGCGCACCAGAATAAATATTGGGATAACAGCCATATGGGTGTTAACAGTCATACTCAATATGTCGCGTATCAAAGTGCGCCAATCACACTAGGAAATATGAGTCGAGAAGCTGGTTACGCAAATATTTGGGTATCTAAAACCCATAATACGGATGGCGCGGATACCTTGAGTATGGGATTTAATGAAGGCGTTTTCAGCCCTGCCGAAACCAAACGTGCTGGCTGGAATCCTTTTGGAACCCCGAACGAAAATCCATATAAAATTTTCACCACAGCCGACCCAAAACACTGGGACCATAAATCTTTTTACTGGTGGCCTGAAATTCAGCTAATTAACCATCCAGATCACCCAGCTGAACCCTATAAATATGTAAAAACATCGCTAAATGATTATGCGCCTGATCTTGAATTAGAATATATTTTTGATTTTATCGAACGTTCAAAAGCAGCTGGGAAGCCATTTTTTGTTTATTATACGCCACATCTGGGACACACTGCGCGTGATCCTGCAGTAGAAGGCAATCCAACACTTTGGGTTCCTACGCCTGAAATTTCGTATAACCAAGAAGAAGGTGAGTTTGGCACTTATACCCGAGCAGACGCAAAATATATTCTTCAAGCTGACGGCACTTATAAAGCAATCAATATAACCCCGCCCGGAATTAGCTATCATTTAGAGTATTTGGACTACCAAATATGGCAATATCTGAACAAATTAAAAAAAATGGGCGAACTTGATAATACGGTTATCATATTTACCGCCGACAACGCCACACAGGGGTGGGGCAAAGCTTCAATTCATCGTCAGAAAGGCCCTCATGTACCTATGATTATTTACGCGCCTGGGGTTAAGGGGTTACTTGAAGGGCGACAAAATATCCAAGCGGATTTAACCGATGTATTGCCAACGCTTGCGGATATTATGGGTTATCAATTTCCTCAAGGGTATGACAAGCTTGATGGCAAAAGTATCTGGCCTTATTTAACGGGAAAAACTGATAAACATAGAGACTACATTTATGCAATGCGCCTTGATGCACAAATGATCCGCAACGACAAGGTGTTAAGAGATGGCCATGGTATTTGGTATGATGCCACAGAGACGCCAACAGATTACGACAGTTTTATAAAAATTAAGGATCTGCCTGACGGCGAGCATAAGACTCAGTTGCTGGCAGAAAAAGCAAAACTTGAACCCCTGTTAGCTCAATACGATTTGTACAATACAAGTTCCGAAGCGCCATTGCCGCCGCTCGATAGCGATGGTGATGCTTTATCAGATGCGTTTGAAAGCAAATATTCAGTTTCAGATCCCTATGCAGATCCTGACGGTGACGGCGTGAATAACTTTCATGAGTTTGTATTTGGAACTAATCCAAATGATGCCACTTCACCAACGCCCCTACAGAAACCTCATTTAATTGACGTTAGCGATGCGCAAGGTGAATATATTGGGCTTGCGTTTCAGCGCAATGAGGCACTGGGTTACGATTATTTTTTCATCATTGAAGGGACAAGCGATGGTAAAACATGGCAAACTGACGGTGTCATCCAACAGTATAGCTTTTCATCGAACGGCGATGGCACCGCGAGCGTCATTGCTAGAGTTGCTGCTGACAAAAGCAAAGCGCTGATAAAAGATTTACGCCTCAAGATTAAAAAACCAAAAAAACGCAAACCACGGAAATATAAAAATTTGTTAAAATAGGCCCTATGGAAGGGAATATCCGACAATGAAATCTAATTAAGGACGTAACAGCGCTCGAGCCGCGCCCATTATCGGCTCTACTTCGAGCATGGGAAAAGCCATTGCCTCAAAGCTCGTTGAAGATGGATTTATTGTTGTTTTTCACTCTCTAAAATGGGTTCATTAGGGGGAAAGATTGGCGCAAAGTGTGCACCAAGGGCAGCACATACAAGCTGATTTATCTGAGCAAACGCAAGCTAAATAGCTAACATCAACTGTACTAGATCGTTATGGCCGTTTGTTCTAGTTATTAGTGTTTTCTCAAGCTTTTTGTAAGGCAGCATATGTATCAATTATTAGCTAATTACAACCGTCAAATGAACGAAAAAATATATAGGGCTGCTTTAAATTTGCCCGAATCCGAAGTGTGCATGGATCGAGGGGCGTTTTTCGGTTCAATATTTGATACGCTTAATCACATTTACGTTGGTGATTTAGTCTGGTTAAAGCGGTTTTCCCAAGGAAACTTAGGGCTGAAGTCGCTTCTCCCTATGGCTGATTTACCGCAGCCGATTGGTTTGAGCGCTAGAATGGCTGATTCTCTTGCTGAGTTAAGTGAACATAGAGGCAAACTTGATCAGATCATTATTGAATTTGTAAATGAATTACGCCCCGAAATGTTAACTCGTAAGCTGGTATATCAGAACACTAAAGGGGTGGAATTTGAAAAAGACTTCGCTGCTCTTGTTTTACATATGTTTAACCATCAAACTCATCATAGGGGGCAAGTAACGACGCTATTGAATCAAATTGGTATTGATGTGGGTGTGACCGATTTGCTGGAGTGTATCCCTTAGCTTAAACATAAGTCTAAGTTAAAAACTCCAATATCGCGGCGGTAAATTTTTCAGGGGCATCCTGGGGTAACCAGTGAGAAGCGCCGTCAATGGCTTTAAATATTGCCGTTGGGATCTCACTGGCAAGCTGTTTACCATCCTCTGACTTTTGCCAAGAGTCGTCCATGCCCCAAAGAATCAGGGTCGGGGCACTAATGCTCCCGTGACGGTCGACTAACGCCATTGTCTGGTTCGCGTTTAATGCGGCGGCATTGCGAATTAAACTAAGTTTGCCTTCTTCACTCGCCCAAGGCGCTATGATGCCTTCTCTAAAGTATTGGCTTAATCTGTCTGGGCGAGACAAGCCCGCAGCTAAGCTTTCTTCTAGGGCGGTGACCAAATCAGCGACCGAACGATTTTTCCAGCGTATTGGATGGCCAAAGTCTAACATGTCATCATCAAATCTGTCGTAACAAACTGAGTTTGTGATCACCAAAGCTTGTATTAAATGCGGATGTTCAATCGCTAACATTAAAGCCACCGCACCGCCTGTGTCATGGCCGACTAAATTCACTTTGGGTATATCCAAAATTTCAAGCAAGGCAATAATCATACTCGCTTGGTCTTTAAATGAACGATCAAAACAGTCTCTTTTATCAGACCAACCGTGGCCTAAAAAGTCAGGTGCGATAACGCGATAACCGTCGGCGACAAAGGCATCAATAACAGCATGATATAAAAATCCCCAAGTTGGGATACCATGCATCAATAACAGAGTTCCTTTTTCAGCAACCCCTTTATCTAGGTAGCGCACAGTTAACGGGATATGAGCGACTGTACCCGCTGCTAATTGCACAGATTTTTGTGCAGCCGCAAAGTGTTGCCACTGGCTTAAGTCTGATTCCATTGATCTTTTTCCTCTGTTCAGCAGATAGTAATAATAAGTTCATATTCTTTAATTATCAAAAATATTTTGAAACTGATTACAAAGCTGGCTAGCAGATGATTGCCGCGTCAACTTGTATGATCGTTCAAATACTAACATAACTAACGTATTCATGATGAAAAAATTATTAGCTATATTTTTTATATTTGTTTTAGTCCCTAACCTAGTTAAAGCGGGCGATCACGCTGCTTCTGCTGCGTATATTCAAGGTGAAGGAGATGTACAGGGCATTAAACTGGCCTATCAATATTATCCAGATTATCAAATTGAAGCTTTGCCTTTGCTTGAACTCTATTTTGAAACCAGTATCAATTTTTGGCGCTACAATGATCCAGTAGAAACCGACGGCAATGCTGTGATAGCCTTTTCGCCAGCTATCCTATATCCGTTGGGTACAGTATTTAATCACAATGTTGAACTTGAGTTTGGAATAGGTTTAAGTTTATTAGACGACACCAAATTTGCTGGTAAAGATGTTAGTACACATTACCAGTTTGAAGATCGAATTGGTTTTGTCACCAAGTTTGGTAAAGACAATAAACAGAGTGTATCACTGCGCTATTTGCACTATTCGAACGGTGGTTTTAAAAGCCCTAACCCTGGATTAGACTTTATTTCTTTAACGTATGCTGAGCGTTTTTAGTTTTAGCTTGATTCAACTTATGTATTCGTAGCCCGAGCGCACGCATTATGTCCCGCCACGAAATAATGCCAACGGCGCTATTGTGATTATCAACGACTGGTATGCAGGAGACACCATATTCGTTAAACATAAAAATGGCGTCTTGTACTAATGCATTTTCTGAAATAACAACTGGATCTCTGTGCATAATTTGATGAGCTTTTTTATTTAACGAAGATAAGTCTTTCGCCGTTTCTGCTGCGGTACCTATATTAGGGCTGAGTGATTTTAAAAGATCGCGGTCAGATATCACACCCAAAAGTTTTGCATTTTCTATGACTAATAAGTGATGAAACTTTGTATTGTCAAAAATATCCTTAATAGTGCTAAGGGGATCGTCTAATTTAACAGACACCAAGCGTGTGCTCATTAATGATTTGAGTTTCATGGTGGGTTTATCTTTTTTACAACTTTAAAAGCAGTAGCTTATTAAATACTTTTAGATTAAACAAGCTATCTTAATTGTGCCAGATCAAGGCATGAAAAAATAGAAAGTGAAAAGCAAAAAAGAGACTGTTTAAAAGATAAACAGTCTCTTTAAAGGGTTATTTTATGTGTGTTTTTAAATGCGTGATCACAGGTTTTAACTGATTATGCTGTGAAAGTTTAAATTCTACACTATAGCTATAACCGGCTGGTAAGCTGGTTACGTCAATGCTGGCTGGTTTTTTTTCTACCACACGAACAAAACCAGATTTTTGCTGATAGGTTTCTTTAATGTTTGCAAATTCCGTCCATTGATCAATTTTTCCATCGTTATCAATATCAACACCCGCTCTGGCCTGCACTCCGTCTATCCAAGGGCCATCACTTATATAGTCGTTACCGGCTCGTTGCACTAACAAATAAAACTTGCCTTCAGCAAAACCGACTGTTGGGTCAGGGTGGAAACCAGCGCCTACTTCACCGTCCCAGACAAATTGTTTGTTAATATTGTCGCTGCGCCAACGACCTACACGCATGCTTTTACTTTTATCGGCTGGGTCGTAATCACAAAATAGATAATAGTGATCGCCGACTTTAATAAGCGTGTAATCGCCAAACGCATCTTGAGGTCCCTGATGTTCTTGATAAACATAAGGATACGGATCTTTACCAAATTCCATTTGGTTCGGGTGTGGTTTATACGGAAGTATTTTTCCAGTCGGAGTTGTTCTTACATCAATCGGTGGCTCGTATTCATGAGGTTCAAAGCCATTGATGCCGTCAGGACTGTCAGCATGACCCGCTAAGGGCGAATCCCATGCATGTTTACTCGGGTCTACTGGACTCCAGTCTTCGTAAATTAAATGAAAATTACCATCGTCATTTCTAAAAATGGCCATATCCGAGCCATGAGTTGGATCTTCAAATACCTTGCCAACCACCTTGCCTTGTTTTCCGTCAGTTAAGTCATCATCGATAATTAAATGCGGATCTTCATCATTCGGTTTATCAAAATAGATATAAAATTGGCCGTCTTTGTACTCGGCAGATGTGACCCAACGATTATCGTGGGTAGAGATAGGTCCATGATGAGTCCAATCTTTCATGTTGGTACTATGCCAAGCATGGTAACCAGTTTTGGGTGATTTAGCATAGCGCGCGAGCAGCCAATAATTTCCATCACTCACTGGCACGAACACAGGGGCGTCTTTTGCTTCTGCGGGTACAATTTTGTCAACCGCTTGCCAATTGTCCCAGACTGGCAGCTGCTCAACTTCTATGTTGGCAAGTTTCACCGGCTTGCGGCCTTGAAAAACTTTTGCGGTAAATTGGCCACTATCTGCCGTTAAACGGATTTGGTTTCCATTAATATCAATTCCTTCTTGCTGAGTAATTTCACCCCAGCTAAGTGATGCGGTTTGACTGTTTGGATTTTCGGTGGTCGCACATCCGTTGAGAATGGTGGCAAGCATCATGGTGCTAAGTGTTTTTTTCATTTGTTATCCTTATCATTTAACGACATTTAATGAACGTAAAGGCCAGTCGTCAGTTCTAAATGGCGCAACGGGTAACTCACCTTTGTCATATAAGTTCACGACAGGGTTATCTTCCCAGCCGTAGCGAACGGCGACAGGATTTTTAACTTGCTCAGAAAAAACTTGGACTTTGTTTTTTCCGATTATTTTTGCATCAGCTTTGACAAATTGTTGATCGTCGCCAGCAATATAAAAACCATCAACTTTCCAAGTATCTTGACTGTAGAGCTTTTTAGTCACATTTTTAAAGCTAACAATGGCTTTGTCGCCGTCAATTTTTAATTCGTCGAATCTCGGGCTGTCGGCGGTTAAATTAAAACCATACACTTTTGCGAGCGGATGACGAACTAAACGGTCTGCAACATCCTGTTTGTTCGTTGGGTGTATATTCCGCCCTTCACCGAGATCAATCGCAATCGCTTCTCCGGTGTTTGGCACGCTTAATGTCATGCTTTGTGCTTCTCGTAGTTCAGCCCAATCACTGTATTCTGAAGGCGTGTCCTGTTCAGCTCTAAAGTCCGCTAATTGCACCCAATAAAATGGGAAATCACCCTGACCCCAGCGCTCACGCCAAGTATTTATAAGCAGCGGAAATAATGAACGGTATTGATAACCACGGTTCCCATTGGCTTCACCTTGATACCAGATCACGCCACGAATACCATACCCGACCGTTGGATTGACCACACCATTAAAAATATTGGCTGGGCGTTTACCACCAGAAATGGGATCTTTAGGTTTATCAACACGGCTTTCTGCGGGACGGCCTGCTTTATTCCATGCATTAAAAGCTTTCAGCTGCTGTTGATAAGTTGCTGGATCAAAATCAGCTGTGAGTTGATCCCAATGTGATAACATCGGCTCGTATTCACCACTGTTATCTAAGGCGTCGCGTGGGATCCAGGCTTCGATTGGTGTGCCGCCCCAAGAGTTTTTAATTAAACCAACAGGAACACCAAGTGCGTGGTGAAGGCGGCGACCATAAAAATAACAAATTGCAGAAAAATCGCGAATACTACTTGGTGAGACGGTTTCCCATTTTGCATCAATATCAAACTGCGGGGTATCAATACCCACTCGTGGGACTTTCATAATACGAATGTCTGAGTAATTTGCAGTTAAAGTTTCTACTGCGGGATGGTTAGAATCCTTTACTCGCCATTCCATGTTTGATTGCCCCGAGCACATCCAAACCTCGCCAACCAATACATCTTTTATCTCTATCGAATTTTGCGCCTGAACTTTAATATTGTAGGGCCCCCCGGCCGGCATTTTGGCTAACTTAACACGCCAGTTACCGTCTGCATCGGCTTTGGTTTTATAGGTTTGATCTGCAAGTGAGATACGGATCGATTCGCCCGGGCTGGCTTTACCCCAAATCGGATTTTCCTGTTTTTGTTGCAACACCATTTTATCAGCAAAGACGCTTGGCAGAGAGACCTCTGCTTGTGCTTGCGTGCAATACATTAAAGTAGATGTCAATGACCACAAAGCTAATTTGTTCATGGATTAGTTCCCTAGCAGTTTGTTCAATAAAATTAATTTAGTATTACAACAAGTGACTGCCGGAAAACCGCAAAGCTATTTTATTTCCGATAATGCTTTTGGTAGTTGAGTGGCGAAACGCCGACTTCTTGTTTGAATATTTTAGAAAAGTGATAAACATCTAAAAAGCCGGTTTTGGGGGCTATTTGGGACACAGGCGTTTGGCTAAGCAGTAAAAACTGTTTGGCTAAATCAATCCGTTTAAGCAAAATATAGCGTTTGGGTGAGATATTAAACTGGTTTTTAAAAATACGCGAAAAATGTTCACTGCTCATATTTGCTTGCGCAGCAAGGTCGGCAACTTTTAATGGTTTGGCAAGATTGTCATGAATATGTTTTAGCGTTGGCAAAAGCTTACGGTAAGCGAGTGCATCTTTATTCTCTGATGCTGAAGTCATTTGTGCAACAAAAGGCGTTAGTAAGCTCGCCAAATGAGCATTACGTGTTAAAACGCCAGCCGCCGTATTTGGGGCCTGATGAATAGATTGAACGATAATATTTAAGTCGTCCGTTACTTGTTTGTTTTGAGTAATTGCGATTTTTTTAGGCTGCGAAAAAATCGAAAATAGATCCAGATCACCTTGCACTAGAGCGTGAAAATGGACCCAATAAAACTTCAACGTTTGTTTACAGTGATGAGAGTTTAAAGAATAGGGTGGAATCAAATATAAATAGCCAGGCTCCATTATAATGGTTTCCTGGCTAAAAACTAACTCTGCTCGACCCTCAGTTACATAGTATATGCGATTATAATGATTAACAAATTGATCACCAGACCATTGCTGATCGGTTTCCATGTAATGCGCATAATGGATATGTAAGCGCAAATCAGAGATCCACGGAATTGGCGCGATATTCTGCCATACAAAGCCACCTGAACCTGTTTCATATTTTTCTGGATATAGCACAATATTTCTACCAGTTACTATTTATTTTCTAAGATATGTTTTTATCTATAAATAATCAAATAGAGTGTCAGTTTAAGTATATAAAACAAATATTAATTAAAAGTTAAATGTTTACAAGTCTTTCGAGGGATTTGTATCTATTATTTATTTAAGGTGATGCAAAATGCAGCAAAATAGATTCACATGGCTCGGATTAAGCTTAATGGCCGCGAGCTATAGTTTGATGGCTGGGCAAACAATTGGAGCCTTCCCATATGACATGCCGGCAGAAAAACCGGCCCGGCCATTAAGTGAAGCGGTTGCGCGAAACTATGATAATTACATGTCGCCAAGACAAGAAAAAAACGAACTCTATTCCTTGTTCAAATATACCAAGCTGAAAGGGTTTGACTACAATGGAGAAGACGGCACAGTCTCGCGCCGCGACCCCTCCAAAATTATTAAAGAAAACGGCCAATATTATATCTGGTATACCAAAAGACATACTAAAGCTGTGCCTGTTGGTTTGAGTAATGCACATTTGGCAAGCGACGAAATTCCGTCGGCTGACTGGGATTTGGCAGATATTTGGTATGCCACTTCTAAAGATGGTTTTACTTGGCAAGAGCAAGGCGTTGCTGTGCCGCGTCCACCCAAACCTCAAATTGGCTGGCGCTCGGTTGCGACGCCAGATATTTTAAAGTGGAAAGGTAAATATTACCTTTATTACCAAGGGTTTAATGCACCTAGCGGACTAACTGACAACGATTGCCCAGTTGCAGTTTCGGTTGCGGAATCACCAGACGGTCCGTGGAAAGCCATCAATAAAGTGATTATACCTAATGGCAAAAAAGGAGAGTGGGATCAAAACTCCATCCATGATCCACATCCTATTGTCCACAATGGCAAAATCTACCTGTATTACAAAGCCGATTTTGATCGCATACGTGGCAGTAAAGACAGACCACAAGCAGTACGTATGCAAGGGTTAGCGATTGCGGATAATCCACTAGGGCCTTTTAAAAAACATCCGCTAAATCCGGTTTTGAACTCAGGTCATGAAACCTCACTTTTCCCGTTTAAAGAGGGTGTTGCCGCACTTATTATCCGTGATGGCAACGAGCGAAGCACCATTCAATACGCCGAAGACTGGGTCAATTTTAACATCGCCTCTGTAGTTGAGTTAATGCCGAATGCCGCTGGTTTTTATGTACCGGATGCTTTTACTGATACTAAATATGGCCGCGGGGTGACTTGGGGATTATCGCATTTTACTGCGGTCAATGGTTGGGACACAAATCACTCGCAATTAACTCGGTTTGATACTGATTTAAGTTTAGATCTGCACGATCCTGAGATGAAAAAACACAATTATAAATACAGTCCAGAGCACCACTACAAATTTGGTTTATCGGCCAAACAAAAAGAACGTATAAAAAACCAAAATTATAAGTAAAAAATACCCATTCAGTAAAATATTTATTGAGTGGGGTTTTTTAATCGAATTATTATTGTTATGTTATAACGTTATATGATTGTAAAAATGACCCTAATATAAGTTATCTGCTTAGGAGAAATAAAATGAAACACTTTGATCCGCACATTCACATGTTATCTAGAACCACAGATGACTATCAAAATATGGCGAATGCCGGGGTTGTTGGTCTAGTTGAGCCAGCATTTTGGAATGGTCAGCCGCGCACTCAACTTGGATCTTTTATCGATTATTTTGATTCTTTAATTGGTTGGGAGCACTTTAGAGCGTCCCAGTTTGGGATACAGCATTATTGTACTATAGGCCTTAACTCTAAAGAATCGAATGATTTGGAGTTAGCCGAAGGCGTGATGAAATTATTGCCTAGGTATTGCCAAAAAGAAAACGTTGTAGCCATAGGTGAAATTGGTTATGACGATATCACACCGGCAGAGCATAAGTTCTTTTTGGCTCAATTAGAGTTAGCGAAAGAATCAAATTTACCTGTTCTTGTGCATACCCCGCACCGAGATAAAGTCACTGGCACTAAAAAGACGATAGAGGCTATTCGAGAGGTGGGTGTTGCTGAAAAAATGGTATTGATTGATCACTTAAACGAGCAGACCTTGCCATTGGTGTTAGAAACAGACTGCTGGCGAGGTCACAGTATTTATCCAAATACTAAAATGTCATCTGAGCGAATGGTGGCCCTATTAAAAGAATATGGTTTAGAAAAAATGGTGGTTAATAGTGCAGCTGATTGGGGGATTAGTGATCCGTTAGCGGTTCCTAAAACCGCCAAAGCCATGTTAGCGGCAGGATTTACAGAAGCCGAAGTTGAGCGAGTGACGTTTGAAAACCCGATTAATTTTTATGCCCAAAGTGGTCGCATTAATTTGGCTGACGTTAATCGACTGGCCATTGACCAAACAAAAACCTATCAAGCCAATTCGGTGACTCGCGGCCAACAACCTGTTGTTGAATTAGCAGCCAGTTTGCAAGATTAAAGGTGATTGATGAAAACACTTATAAAAAATGCAATCACGTTAGAGCGCTTGATGGGTGGCCTTGGCGACAATCAGATGAAAGTTAATCTGGTTGTAGAAGGAACAAAGATAACACAGATTTCAACGTCTCAAATACATGACGATTTTCATCAGGTGATTGATGCAGACGGGTTATTTTTGTCGCCTGGGCTGGTCGATCCCCAAGTTCATTTTCGTGAACCTGGAATGGAATACAAAGAAGATATTGAATCTGGCAGTCGCGCCGCGGTTAAAGGTGGTTTTTGCACTGTTATCTCAATGCCAAACACCTCGCCGGTTGCTGACCATCCACACGTGATCCAAAACATGCTTGCCCGTGCAAAAGAAGTTGCGCTCTGCCATGTATATCCCACAGGATCGCTATCCATAAATTTGGCAGGCAAAAAATTAACTGACTTTAAAGCACTTAAAGCGGCCGGCGCGATTGCGATCACTGATGATGGCAAAGGGGTGCAATGTGATTCCTTGATTGAGCAAGCCCTGATGCAAGCCAAACAAGTAGGCTTGGCGATTTTGGATCACTCTGAAGATGAGCGCTTATCTAATCAAGGAGCCATTCATAACGGTGAGATCGCAAAACAATTTTCTGTCGCCGGCATAGATAGCGACTCTGAAAGCAAACATGTCGAGCGTGGTTGTGCATTAAGTTTAAAAACGGGTGGCCGCTACCATGTGTTACATGTGTCCACGGAAAAATCTATTGCCGCCATTCGTACTGCAAAAGCGCAAGGGGCCCCCGTCACAGTAGAGGTTTCGCCACATCATTTATTGTTGTGCGATCAAGACATCAAAATTAAATCTGATCAAACACTTGATGCCAATTGGAAGATGAATCCGCCGCTGCGCAGCAAACAAGATATGCTTGCTTGCCAACAAGCGCTACTAGACGGAACCATAGACGCTATTGCCACCGACCATGCGCCGCATACGCCGGCGGAAAAAGCACTCGACATAGAGATTGCTCCGTTTGGCATTATAGGGTTAGAAACAGCATTTCCTTTGATGTATACCTATTTTGTTAAATCAGGCAAACTGGCATTGGGTCAATGTATTGATCTTATGAGTAAACAGGCAGGGGCACTGTTTAATTTAGACTGCGGTCGTATCAAAGTTGGTGCGACAGCCGATTTGGTTTTATTTGATTTAGACAATTGTTTTGAGGTAAATGAAGCATTTTTTGCCTCTAAATCAAAAAATTCTCCGTTTATTGGTTATCAACTCTATGGGCTAACTCGTATGACAATGACAGCCGGAAATATCGTTTATCAGCAGGGCTGAAGCTATTAGCTCTATCTATTATGGAGCTCGTTTAAGTGTCATACAAAATTAAATAATTCTTGTTAAATAATTTGCTCTGAATGAAACTTTGTGTTTACAATTGGTATTACATGTAAATATACTCTTGTCATTCAGGTGCCGATTATGTTTTTACCAAAAATAAGTGTTTTGGTTATCTTGCTAGCTTTATTATCTGGCTGCGGTAGTTCTTCAACTGGGCCGGCTGCGATTAAACAGCCGGAACCTTTGCCTTCCCCGAGCCCTTCACCACAACCAGGCGAAGAAGCGTTGGAACCAGCCTCAGCCCCTTATGATGTTCAGGCATACCAGGCTGTGATTGATGATGCTTATTTACAAGCACCGACCAGCACTAAGCTGATTGCTCATGGCGATTTTGATGGCCAGTATAATCAATACTTCTTTATCCCTAAGCAGGGAAATGCATGGATGACGTTTAGAGTGTCTGGTGATCATAAGCGCTCGGAACTGCGCCAGATTAGTGAATGGTATGTAAATGATGCGAACTATGTTTACCAATTAAGCGGTGAAGTTAAAATCATAGATCCTTTGGCCGAGTCGGTTGATGAAATCACATTTATGCAAATTCATGATGTGACAAAAAATAGTAATGCTATTAACAAACCTCTATTGCGAGTAGTTTGGCTTCGTGAACGCAGCGGAATACAAAACAATTATTGGGCTGTGATTAAAGCAAATGCATGTTTAGAGTGCTCAGAATACGATAAGATCCCATTGGGTGCTTATTCAGCCGATGAGGTCGCAAATATCCAAATCACAGTCAAAAATAGTCGTATGAGCATTGCATTTAATGATCAAGTGAATCCACAAATTGATGAATACGATATTAGTTATTGGGATCATCTCGAAAGTTACTTCAAAGCAGGTGTATATAACCAGACTGATGGCACGGCAACAGTTCAATTTAAATCTTTAAACTTTTTAAAGATACCAATTAACAATAACTAATCGCTTTATTGGTAAATATCAATTTTTTACAAATTCTGGTCAGATTAATCAATTGTTAACTGTACAACCGGATATTAACATTCACTCATATTAATAATGATATGAGTGGGTGTGTATGGATTTAATCCAATTTTTTGGCCGTTTCCATGTGTTGGTGTTGCATTTGCCAATTGGCATTTTGTTAATGGCCGCGGTGTTAGAATTATATGCGTTGTTTTTTAATAAACAGCGAACAAAAACATTGCAAACCATTTGGTTGTGGGGTGCGTTATCGGCGTGCGGCGCCGCGCTATTGGGTTACTTATTGTCGCTAGGCGGCGGTTACAACGCAGACGCAGTTTTTGTTCATAAAGCTTTTGCTTTTGCCGTTATAGGCTGTGCTTTTATTTGCTGGTTTTATTTTTGTTTGTTAAGCCGCATTTCTTCCAAATTTGCCCCCTTTATCACCACAATTTTGTGTTTTGGTCAGCTGTTTTTACTATTTTCAACGGGTCATTATGGCGCAAATATGACCCATGGTTCGACTTATTTGTTTGATTATGCGCCCGATCCCGTTCGTAAATTAGCGGGTTTGGAAGCTCACCCGACACCACGCGAAAAAGTAACGGATTTGGCTCAGGCGCATGTTTATCTCGATTTGATTGGACCTGTCTTGGAGCAAAAATGTGTTGCTTGCCATAATGATGACAAAAGCAAAGGCAAACTTAATTTAACCCGACTAGATTCGCTTTTTAAAGGTGGGCAGTCCGGGCCAGCAGTGGTAGCTGGCGATCTCAATGCCAGTGAGCTGTATCGGCGCATTACTTTAGACAGCCATGATAAAAAATTTATGCCAGCGGGTGGAAAGCCACCGCTAAGCGATATTCAAGTTAAAACATTGGCTTGGTGGATTGAAGCCGGATTGCCGCAGGATAAGCTGTTAGGTGAGCTGGAACTTGATGATACAGCGCGCTCGATTTTGGCAACTCAACTGGGATTGCAAGCAGCCAAAGGCAGCTGGCCATTAGCTAAAACTGAGCCTTTATCACAAACACTGGCTGATGAACTAACGGCAGCAGGATTTGTGGTTAAACAAATATCGCAAGACGTCGCTTATATCGATTTAGATTATTCAGTTTCACGGCAAGCATTTACCGATCAGGCGCTTGAAGTTTTATTAAAGGCTAAAGACCATGTGGCTTGGCTTAATTTGGCTAATAGTCAAGTGAGCGATCCGCAGCTGGCTGCACTTTCTCAATTAACTCATCTGATAAAACTGAGATTAGAAAAAAATCCAATTACCAGTCAGGGGATCAATCATCTTGCAGGGTTAGATCAGCTGACTTATCTGAATTTATACAAAACTAAAGTTGATGATCAGGTTTTTAGCGCGTTGCAACAGCTTCCAGCACTAAAAAATTTGTATTTAACCGAAACCCTTGTTAGCGAACAAGCACTGACCCAATGGCAGCAAAAAAATAAAACAAGTTCACTTCAGGTAATTGCCGCCAATTATGATTTGATGGGACAAAATAATGAAAAATAATCAATTTAGTAAACGCGACTTTTTAAAAAATACGGCTTTGTTATCGGCCGGGATGATGTTATCAGGTGCCAGCCGTAGTGTGATGGCTAAAACCTCTAAAAATCCAATAGCCGCCGATCAGGTAGGCCGCTCGGCCCATGGCAAAATAGTTGGCCATGGTGATTTTAAATATAAGGTAAATTTTGAGTGGGGTAATTTGCATCCGCATAAAACGCCGGTTGAAAACAGTCATGGTTTAGCTATCGACTCAAAAGGTCGAATCATAATGTGCACCGACAGTGATGTGAATAATTTTATTGTTTATAACAAAGACGGGAAATTAATAGACGCATGGGGTACACAACACCCAGGTGCACATGCTGTCAAAATCGTTAATGAAAATGGCGAAGACGTGATTTATATCGTCGACAGTGGTTGGATTTTGAACCGTCACCGCACCAGTAATCAGTGGCGCGGTAAGTGGATTAAACAAACGGGTTTTGTTTCTAAATTAACCATAGACGGAAAACTGATTTATACCTTAGCCCATCCAGTGCAGCAGGGCATTTATGAACCAGGCATGGCGTATAACCCAACTGATATTGCGATTGCGCCAAATGGTGATTTATATGTCACAGACGGGTACGGCTCAGATTTTGTCATTCAATATGACAGCCATGGTCGCTATATTCGTCATTGGGGCGGTCCAAAAAATTCTGATCCTAATTATCGGTTAATCAATAGTCATGGCATTGAGATTGATAACAGAGATCCGTCCGATCCGCATTTATTAATTAGCTCACGTCAGCAAAAACAACTCAAAGCTTTTTCATTTG
The DNA here is from genome assembly GCF_000300815.1 of Gayadomonas joobiniege G7. Classification (GTDB taxonomy): domain Bacteria; phylum Pseudomonadota; class Gammaproteobacteria; order Enterobacterales; family Alteromonadaceae; genus Catenovulum; species Catenovulum joobiniege. The sequence continues at coordinate 687,989 of NZ_AMRX01000008.1, forward strand.
ATGGCCAATTTCGTTCGGTGATTGATTTTCCCGGCGCTTATATTGGTGGCCCAGTATTTAAAGGTGATTATTTTTACGCACCGGTTTGTTGGACGGATGATAATGGTCGCAAACTGCCCAATTCTGGCTTTATTACGATTGTTGATAAAAACAACCGAGTCGTGGCGAACCCAGGCGGCGCAGCCCCCAACTATATTGATGGAAAATTACAACCTATGGCAGGCACATATGGTGTATTTAATCATTGTCATTCGGTGTGTGTAGATGATGAAGAAAATATTTATGTAGGCCAATGGAACGCCCATCAGGCATATCCGATTAAGCTGGAGCGTGTGTAATGATAAAAAACAGATATTTAGGTCTCTCAGCAATGACTCTTTTGCTCAGTGGTTGTTTTGATAATGAACCTGAGCAAGTGTTTGCCGAACCTATACCGGACAAGGTAGATTTTAACTTTGACGTTAAACCAATTCTATCGGACACCTGTTTTTTGTGCCACGGCCCAGATAAAGTGAATGCAAAAGCGGGTTTAAGTCTAGATACCTTTGAGCATGCGACTTCGCATATTACAGATAACAAAATGGCAGCCATTACGCCGGGAGACGCAGATCAATCGGAAATTTATCATAGAATTATTTCAGAAGATGATAATTTTGTGATGCCGCCCCCGAGCTCAAATTTAAAACTCTCGCCTCGCGATAAAGCCATCATCAAAAAATGGATTGAGCAAGGTGCAGAATATAAAAAACATTGGGCTTTTATAAAACCAGAAAAAACAGAGCTACCAGAGGTTAAAAATGCAGCTTGGGTAAAATCTCCAATCGATGCCTATGTATTGGATAAAATCGAAAAACGTGGTTATGAGCCAGCACAAAGGGCAGATAAAGTCAGTTTAATTCGGCGCTTAAGTTTCGATTTAACAGGCTTGCCACCAACCGAAAAAGAGGTGGCTGACTTTTTAGCGGATCAGTCTGATTCAGCCTGGCATCAATTAATCAATTATTATATGGCAAAACCCGCTTATGGCGAGCGTATGGCACAAGAATGGTTGGATGTTGCTCGTTTTGCCGATACGCATGGTTATAGCACAGATTTTTACCGTGATATGTCACCATACCGCGACTGGGTGATTGATAGTTTTAACCAAAACCGCCCTTTTGATCAATTTATTAGTTGGCAGATTGCCGGTGATTTAATGCCAAATCCAAGCACTGAACAAAGGCTGGCTACTGCGTTCAATCGGGTGCATGCACAAAACGGTGAAGGGGGCATAGTTAATGAAGAGTTTAGAGTTGAATATGTTAAAGATAGGGTACAAACATTAGGCACGGGGTTAATGGGTTTAACTATGCATTGTGCTCAATGTCACGATCATAAATATGACCCTATCTCGGCCAAAGAATATTATCAAACCACAGCGTTTTTTAATAATTTAGATGAATCTGGTCAGATATCTTATGATCCAAATGATATGCCTGTGCCGACTATGTTATTGCCAAGCGCTGAAGAAAAAGCTCAGTTAACCAAGTTAACCACTGAGATTAAAAGCCTTGAGAATCGATTGCAAGCAATCAAACAAACGGCTAACGACGCTTTTAATCAATGGAAAGGCAGTTTTTCAATTGCAGCGGCAAAAACCAGCGCTCAACAGCATTTGATTGCAGATTATCCATTGACGTTAGAAGATAACAATGAAGCTATTAAAAATCGTTTAAACGGTGAAGCACAAGGCAAAGTCATCTATGGCTCTAACGTTAAGAAAAAAGACGGCCCGGCCATGCAGTATTATCAGCAGGATAGTCGCCAAGCGATTAAGTTAAACGGAGACGATCCTTTATATTTTCAGCATTTAAATGATTTTAGAAGAGGTATTCCTTTTGCTGTGACTATAGATGCCTGGTTGCCTGAATCTGCACAAGAAGGTGTGCTTTTTCACTATAATAAAGCTGGTATTTTATATAACTTTAAAGGTTTTGATGTGGGTATAGAACACGGCCATTGGCATGTTCGGCTGGCCCATACTTATCCATATAATGCGATTTCTTTAAAATCAGTTGCTCCAGTACAAAAGGAACAATGGCTAAATGTTGCTTTTTCTTACGATGGCTCATCTAAAGCCAGTGGCGTAGATTTTTATGTCAATGGTCACGCGGTTGAGATGCAGGTAGAGAGAGACAACCTGTACAAAGAAATAAAACATACTAAAGCGCAGGTGCTTGAAGAAATTGGTCTTAAAGTGGGTGCCCGTTGGCGAAGTCGAGGTATCGCGGGTGCAATCGTTGATAATTTAAAAGTGTATAACAGTCAGTTGAGTCGTGTAGAGTTAATGGCCACCTCAGATTTACAAACGGCCAAACTCAGCGAAGAATTATTATTAGAGCATTATTTATTGCGCCATCATAAAGCGTATCAAAGTGAGCTAGCAGCACTGGCCGCACGCCGAGATGATTTAAATCAGCAGCAAGAAGCCGTTAAAGAAGTCATGGTGATGGAAGAGATGAAAACACCACGCCAAGCTTATATTTTGTTACGTGGCAGTTATGCAAGTCACGGAGATCCGGTTGAACCTGGTGTGCCTGAAGCGGTTTTACCATACGACCCGAGCTGGCCAAAAAACCGTTTAGGATTAGCTAAATGGTTAACGCACAAAGATAATCCTTTGGTCTCTCGCGTATTGGTAAACCGTTATTGGCAGATGTTTTTTGGCGATGGCATTGTGCGCACACCGGAAGATTTTGGCAATCAGGGTAAACGTCCAACCCATCCAGCACTATTAGACTGGTTGGCGGTTGAGTTTGTTGAATCTGGTTGGAATTTGAATCATTTAGTAAAACTTATGCTGCATTCATCCACTTATCAGCAATCCTCTAAAGCAACAACAGAACTACTGCAAAAAGATCCAGAAAATACCCTTTTCGCGCGCGCTTCTGCGCAACGTTTAACCGCTGAAATGTTGCGCGATAACGTCTTAGCCGTTAGTGGTTTGCTGGTGGATAAAATTGGCGGTAAAAGTACCCATCCATATCAACCTGACGGGATCTGGAGCATGAACAATATGGAATATAAACAAGGCAGTGGTGAAGATTTATATCGCCGCAGCATGTATACCATATATAAACGCAGTACACCGCCACCCAATATGACTAACTTTGACGCCTCTATGCGTGGCCACAGTATCGGCCAGCGTCAAGAAACCAATACACCACTGCAATCGTTGACCCTATTAAATGACCCACAAGTGGTTGAAGCGAGCCGGGTGCTGGCTGAAAAAATGATGCAAAAACGACCCAAGGTGGAAGATCAGTTAGCTGGGGTATTTAAAGCCCTAACAAGCCGAGAGGTCACAGCTGAGCAGTTGCAAATACTTCATCAGATGTATCAGCGGGTGGTTGTAGATTTTAAACAAGATCCAAGTAAAGCCGAAGCCTTTTTAAATGTCGGTGAAATGCCGGTAAATAGCGATCTGCCTGCCGTCGAGCTTGCAGCTTTAGGTACCGTAAGCAATATGTTGGTCAGCCATGACGCGGCCGTTATTAAGCGATAAGTGAGTAGAGGATAATTATGATTAATCGACGTCAATTTTTAACCCGAGCCGCACAAGGTTTAGGTACAGCGGCTTTGGCCGGCGCGACTGACTTATCGCTGGCAAAAGACTTATCTGGCTTGGCGATGCAACCAGAACAAAGACCCGATTTAAACGGTATTTTAGGTAAACCGCATTTGCCTGCAAAAGCAAAACGAGTGATTTATTTATTTCAAAGTGGTGGTCCGTCACAGCTTGAAACCTTTGATTATAAACCCATGCTTAATAAGATGCATGGACAGGAACTACCTGCAGAAGTGCGCGGCGATCAGGTATTAACTGGTATGAGTGCGCAGCAATCTTCACTGCCTTTGGCTGGATCTATTTACGATTTTGCCCAATATGGTGATTCTGGCGCTTGGGTGAGCGAGTTGCTACCTCATACTGCAAAAATCGTCGACGATTTATGTTTTGTAAAATCAATGCATACAGATCAAATTAACCATGATCCGGCGATCACCTTTTTGCAAACTGGTTTTCCAATCGCTGGGCGGCCAAGTATTGGGGCTTGGTTAAATTATGGTTTAGGTACAGATAACAATAATTTACCCGGTTTTATTGTTATGGTCAGCACCAATGGGGGCGGCCAGCCGCTATATTCACGTTTATGGGGCAATGGCTTTTTGCCATCCATCCATCAGGGTGTACAGTTTAGAGGTGGTAAAGAACCAGTGCTGTATCTGAACAACCCAAAAGGGCTGAGTATGGATTTGCGCAGTGAGTTGATGCAGCATTTACGTAAACTCAATGAAGCCGAATATGCGCATTGGCACGATCAAGAAATTAAATCACGCATTGCGCAAATGGAAATGGCTGAGCGCATGCAATCATCGGTTCCGGATGTGACCGACTTTTCTGATGAACCCGACTGGGTTTTTGAGATGTATGGGCCAGATTCACGCAAACCTGGTACTTATGCGGCTAACTGTTTGTTAGCGCGCCGGTTAGCCGAGCGCAATGTTAAATTCACTCAGTTGTATCATCAAGGTTGGGACCAACATGATTATTTACCGGGTGGTATTAAAAATCAGTGTAAAAAAACGGATCAGGCGTCAGCCGCACTGGTCACGGATTTAAAACAACGTGGTTTATTAGAGGATACCCTAGTTGTTTGGGGCGGTGAGTTTGGCCGCACCAACTATTCGCAAGGTAAATTAACCGCCACTAACTATGGTCGCGATCATCATCCGGGCTGTTTTACCATGTGGATGGCAGGTGGTGGGGTCAAACCTGGCATGAGTTACGGAGAAACCGATGAGTTTGGCTATAACATAACTAAAAATCCTGTTCATGTGCATGATTTTCAAGCGACGCTTCTGCATTTAATGGGCATAGACCACGAAAAGCTAACCTATAAATACCAAGGCCGTCGTTTTCGATTAACCGATGTTCACGGCAAAATCATCAAAGATATCTTAGCTTAAATATGTTGCCGTCAGCCCAAGTTTTGCGTGGCGCTGGCGGCCAAGAAAGATTAATTATTTGTTGTGATTTGTATCTAAAATGTATATTCTATATATAAATTTATCCATTTAAAAATAAATGATATAGAGAATAAAATGCAGATAAAATCAAAATTGGCTGTGACCTTATTGGCTTTCTGGTTGCCGCTCACTGTGGTTGCCGCAAGTCAGGATAAACCCAATATTGTTTTAGTGATGACAGATGATCAGGGCGCAGGCGATATCGGCTTTAATCAAAATCCAATTATCGAAACCCCGAATTTAGATCAATTGGCTCAGCAATCCACCCGATTGACTAATTTTCATGTAGACCCGACCTGTTCGCCCACTCGAGCTGCGCTATTAACCGGTAAACATTCACTTAAGGCTGGGGTTTGGCATACGATTTTAGGACGCTATATGTTAGGGCCTGAGCACCAAACATTAGCCGAAGCTTTAAAACAAGCGGGTTATTCAACTGCTATTTTTGGTAAATGGCATTTAGGCGATAACTATCCATACCGACCGCAAGATCAAGGTTTTGATCAAGCCGTGATCCATGGCGGCGGTGGTGTTGGGCAAACGCCTGACTATTGGGGGAACACCCAGTTTGATGATGTTTATTATCGCAATGGTGAACCTGAATTTTTTTCAGGTTATGCAACCAAAGTTTGGTTTGATGAAGCGATAAAATATATTAGTCAAAAAAGACAACAACCGCATTTTGCATACATAGCATTGAATGCGCCGCATGGGCCATATCGCGCGCCTGAACCTTATATTAAACGCTATCAAGACAAAGGCTTACATTATGATGATGCTGCTTTTTACGGCATGATCAGCTACATAGATGAACAAGTCGCTCGCCTGCGTCAAACAATCAAAAACAATGGACAAGAAGATAATACTATCTTTATTTATATGACAGATAACGGCAGCTCAATGCGTGCACTGCGGGGACAAAAATTGACCACAAGGGCTGAAAAAATGCAACAGCAATATCCAAATTGGGTCCCAAACAATGGTCGCCGTGGTTTTAAAGGTGAAGTATATGAGGGCGGTCACCGGGTACCCTTTTTAATTTTTTATCCAAATGGCCAGTTGGCGGGTGGTGAAATTGATGCGTTAACCGCGCACTATGACGTGCTGCCCACTCTATTAGACATGGTTGGCGGCCCGTCCCCTGCGGCAGATGTAGATGGCCGCAGCTTAAAAACCTTGTTGCAAAAAGGACAAGATGAAAAGTTGCAAGGTCGATCTGTTATTGTGACCAATCAAAGGGTTTACCATCCGGATATCAAACGACCGACAGTGGTGATGCGTGATCAGTGGCGTTATATTGCTTTTAATAATAAAAAAGCCCTATACGATATTCAAAGTGATCCTAAGCAGCAGGTAAATTTATTAGAATCTAATGATGCAAACATTAAAGCGATTGCTGGTGAGCTTAATTATGAGCAGCAAAACTGGTTTGCGCAGTTAGCTAAACTAGGATTTAAAGACAGATATATACATGTTGGAAATTCAGCAGAAGATCCAGTGCGACTCAACGCAATGGATTGGATGGAAGTACCAGATAAACAGCCGGTTCCTTGGTTTATTGGTCATCAGCCGAATGTGCCTGAATATGACTATGTTCATTGGTTGGGCAAAGAAGATAAATTTTCGGCGCTGCCTTGGTATATCAATATTGAGCAAGCGGGTGAGTATAAAATACGTGCTTATTATCACGACAAACCGGCTGCAACCCCAGTCAATACCAGATACTGTGTCATAAAACTCGCTGACAAAGTATATTCAAGCCCTATTTATGGTCGTGCTTCATATTGTGAGGTAAAAATCAACGCCAAGGCAGGTAAACAAAAGGTAACAGCTTGGTTTACTAATGATTTAGCAACGCAAAAAGAAGAAAAAGCCGCTTTTTATTTATACCTTGATTATCAAGGTAAATAATAAATTATGTAACTTTTATAGCAACGTTAATTTGTCTGTGTTATATTTTTGTTGTTCACTGTAAACAATTTGAGGCAGGCAATGAATCTATCTAATATAAAAGTTTCGCTGTTGATCGCTGCGTTATGTGCGGGCTCTGCGGTCGCGCCAGTTAACGCAGCACCAGAGCGATCGGTTTTCCCACATAAGGTACCAACCGAAAAACCAGATATTCCATTAAGTGCGGCAATGGAGCGAATGTTTGAATATGATGCGCCTAGGCCGCAAGATAGTGAGTTTTATACCCAGTTCAAATACAGCCGTTTGCAGGGGTTTGATTATAACGGCGGTGACGGTACTATCACGCGCAGAGATCCATCTAGACCTATTTTAGTAGATGGTAAATATTATATTTATTATACCAAGCGCCATACCAAAGTTCCGCCAGTTGGGGCTGCGAATGCGGCGCAAGCGACCGATGAAATTCCGAGTACTGATTGGGATCTGGCCGACTTGTGGTATGCAACTAGTACCGATGGAGTCACTTGGGCAGAGCAGGGGGTCGCTGTACCTCGCCCAGCCAAACCGCATCCGGGCCATCGCTCGGTTGCAACGCCTGATATCTTGATCTGGAAAGGCAAGTACTATCTATATTACCAAGCGTTTAATGAGCCTAGTGGTTTAAAAGGCGACCACAGTGTGGTGACGGTTTCTTGGGCTGACTCGCCAGAGGGGCCCTGGACACCTCTTAACAAAGCAGTCATCACGCCGGGACAAAAAGGGGATTGGGATCAAAGTTTAATTCATGATCCAATGCCAATTGTTTATAACGACCAAATATATGTTTATTTTAAATCCACTTATAATAAATGGCCGGACAACCGCAAAAACTATCATGTTGCACATGGTTTGGCGATTTCTGATGATCCGCTAAAAACCTTTAAAAAACATCCATTAAACCCTGTCATTAATTCAGGTCATGAAACTTTTTATTTTCCATTTAAAAGCGGGGTTGCTGGGGTAATTATCCGAGACGGTATCGAGCGCAATACCGTTCAGTACGCAGAAGATGGAGTTAACTTTAAAATTCAGGCGAATATTTCATTGCCGCCTATCGCTGGAGGCCCCTATACACCTGATGCTTTTACCAATACAGATAATGGCCGTGGTGTAACTTGGGGGATCAGTCATTTTATTAATTTTGGTCCTAAACGCCACTCAGAGTTGTTACGTTTTGATTGTGATTTGAGCTTGGATATGCATGACCCGGCCTTTAAATCACCTAATATTTGGTTTAAACCTGAGGTTTATTTTAACTCACTCGGTTTATCTAAAAAACAATTAGAAGCACGCAAAGCAAAGGCTAAAAACGTCGCTCAAGACTCCAACCATTAACCCAAGTCATTTTTAATGATTAGCAGCTTAGGCAGTTTTGCTTAAGTTGCTGAATGCCAACCCACACCTATCTTTACCGCGCTTGCGCAAAACCCATTTGAGTTTTTTAGTCATTAATCTATCAATTTTATGTGTAATTTATTGTTGACAATTAACCGTCAATATAAGAATGTATAATAATTGTTAGTGTTGATGTTAAATTGTTAGGGTTTGAGTCGCATCAGTTATTAGTCTTTGCGAGATGTTTAAGCAACCACGATTGAAGATACAACAAGGAGCCAATGTTTTATGAAGTTTTTTAGCATAGCCACACTTAATAAAATAGCCGGGGTCACCAGTGTGGTGGCGGCCCTTGTTGTTTTTAATAGTTTTGCCAAGTCGCCAGACACCCTTTTAAAACGATTTTCAACTCAAGCGTTAATGAAAAGTTTAATTGCCGAAAACGCCGACATTCGTGTGACAGATGATGGCACTATTCGAATAAATATGCGATCAAAAACAGCGTACCAATCAGGTTTTAGTTTTAAGCCAAAACAGCCTTGGAATTGGCAGCATGATCAAGCTTTTGCCTTTGCGCTAAATATTAAAAATAATAAAGATGAGTCTATTCATTTTTATGTAACTGCCAAAGATACCAGAGGTCAAACCCATAACCGCAGTTTTGCAGTACCAGCCCAATCTGATAATGGCTATTACATGCTGTTAAAAGGCCCATCGCTTAATGTTAATACCGGCATACGCTCGGACCCGCAAGCATGGAAGACAGATTTAACTCCAATTATCTGGCGTCATGGCAGCAAAAATATTGATTTAAGCAATATCGAATCGATCACTTTTAATGTCAGGGGAGTGCCGAATGATAAAAGCATTGAGATCAAAGATGTACGCCTAATCGCTATGACAGAGCCAGATCCGGCCTATTTAAAACAATTGCTTGATAAATTTGGCCAAAACAACAAACAAGAGTTTGCCAATAAAGTCTCATCGGTTGAGCAATTGCAAAAGCTAGGTATAGATGAGCAATCTCAATTGCGCGATCAGCCTATTGCAGGGCGGTCAAAGTTTGGCGGTTGGAAAAAAGGCCCTAAACTTAAAGCAAGCGGCTATTTTAGAACAGAAAAAGTGAATGGCCAATGGTGGCTCGTTGACCCAGAAGGATATCTGTTTTTTTCTAATGGCATTGCGAATATCCGTATGGCCAATACATCAACAATTACAGGTTATGATTATGATGCTAAATATATCAAACCTAGAACGCCAGGCGATTATACACCAGAAGATTCTTTAGGTTTGAATCCTGCCCCAGCCAGCGCTTGGCCTAGCCGCTATATAAGTTCAAAGTTGCGTGCTGATATGTTTGTCGACTTACCCGAGTTGAACGATCCCTTTTCGGCCTATTATGGTTACCGACGTGAGGTGCACACAGGCGCAGTTGAAAAAGGCGAAACCTATAGCTTTTATCGTGCCAATCTGGCACGCAAATATGGTACCCATTCAGCTGAAAAAATAGACCAAATGTGGCGAAAAAACACCATAGACCGCATGCTGACATGGGGTTTTACCTCGTTTGGCAACTGGGTTGATCCCATGTTTTATCAAAGCAATCGTTTACCTTATTTTGCCAATGGATGGATCATAGGAGATTTTAAAAAGGTTAGTAGTGGCAACGACTATTGGAGCCCACTGCCAGATCCTTTTGATCCAGTTTTTGCACAAAGAGCAGCAGTCACGGTTAAACAAATTGCTGCAGAAGTTAAAAATAATCCATGGTGTATAGGGGTATTTATTGATAACGAAAAAAGTTGGGGCAAAGCAGGTCAACCAGAATCCGAATACGGTGTTGTGATCAATACACTCTCTTATAACGCAACCGAGAGTCCTACCAAAGCTGCGTTTATGCAGTATTTAAAATCAGAATATTTAACTATCGAGGCGTTAAATACGGCTTGGGACAGACAATTTGTTAGTTGGGACAAGTTGGCACTGGGTGTGCGGCTAACTGATTTTAATCAAACTATGTTAAAAGATTTTTCAGCATTAATGAGTCTGTATGCAGAAAAATATTTTGCTGTGGTTAGGGCTCAAGTGCAGCGTTTTATGCCAAATCACCTATATATGGGCGCTCGCTTTGCGGATTGGGGGATGACAGAGGAAGTGCGACGAGCGGCCGCTAAGTATGCGGATGTTGTCAGCTATAACTTTTATAAAGAAAGTATTCATGATGGTTTTTGGGGATTTTTAAAAGATTTGGATAAAGCATCGATTATTGGCGAGTTTCACAATGGCGCGTTAGATTCTGGCTTGTTAAATGCTGGGCTGATCCATGCCGAAAGTCAGGCTGATAGGGGAGCCAAATACCAAGACTATTTAAATAGTGTGTTAGATAACCCCTATTTAGTAGGTGCCCACTGGTTTCAATACATAGATTCACCGTTAACCGGACGAGCTTATGATGGAGAAAACTATAATGTTGGCTTTGTTAGTGTTACCGACATTCCTTATCGCCCCCTAGTTGAGGCAGCGAAAGAGATCAATACAAATTTATACTCACAACGTTTTGTAAAAGGAGAGACGCATGACTAGGTTATCGCTATATACAGCTGCGATATGTTCCATGGGGCTTTTAGTGGGCTGCTCTGCGCCTGAGTCTGAAGGCGCGTATAAAGATGGTTTAAAATCTCTGCTTGCTCATCAAGCGGATCTATTAGTGGATATAATGGATTTTGAGCAAGATAACGAACAAATAAAATTATTAGCACAAGGGGCTAGGTACGAATATAGCCCAGCATTTAATGGCTCTAAAGGTTCGCTAACCATTCACTTTTCGGCTGATCATTACCGCTCAATCGTTAAACTGCAACCTCAGGTGCCTTGGGATTGGAGTAGTTACCCCGAAGCCCATATTGCCTTTGAGGCCGAAAATCTTTCTGATCAATCTATCCAGCTTTATTTATCTCTTGCCGACTCGCAAGCCGTGGTGAAAGCGGATGATTTGACTGGTAGTCGAGCCTACACAGCAAACCGCAGTATTAACTTGGCAGCCGGTGAAAGAGGCCGCTATTTTGCCATTATTAAAGGTAAGTTTACGCAAACGGACGCTGGTATCCGTGAAAAACCCAAACCTTGGTCAACTGACGCAGAAATGTTTACCTGGAGAACAGGTAAAACCGATTTGGATTATCGCCAAATTACCGAGCTAGCTTTATACACGCGAGGTAACTTACAAGATAAAAGCATCCGGATTGATAACTTGAGGTTATTAAAAAATCCAACTTACCAAGATGATTATTTAGTTGGTTTGGTGGATCAGTTTGGCCAAAATGCTAAACAAGATTTTCCAATTAAAATCAGTTCGGCAGACGAGCTAAAAACAGTTGCCGAAGCCGAACTTAAGCAACTTGCTGCCGAAGGACAAATGGCAGACAGAAGCCGTTTTGGCGGCTGGAAATCTGGGCCTAAATTAGCAGCAACAGGTTATTTTAGAACTGAAAAAGTAAATGGCAAATGGTGGATGGTGGATCCTGAGGGGCATTTATTTTTTTCGCACGGGGTTGCCAATGTTCGCATGGCCAACCTAACAACACTAACTGGTGTTGATTTTAAAGATCCCAATATTCGCCAAATTGATGCTGATGAGGTGACGCCGGAAGATTCCATTGGCATTGTCCAAGTGTCTGAGCAAACACGTAAAACAAGGTACATAGCGTCTGGGTTACGCCATAAGATGTTTAATTGGCTTCCTGACTATAATGATCCGCTTGCCGACCATTATAGTTACCGGCGAAAAGTGCTTAAAGGTCCATTAACCTCAGGCGAAACTTACAGTTTTTATCGCGCCAATTTGGAGCGTAAATATGGTCAGCAATATCCAGAATCATATATAGATAAATGGCGTCAGGTGACCTTAGATCGAATGCAAAATTGGGGTTTTACTTCGTTTGGTAATTGGGTTGACCCAGGGTTTTATAATAATAAACAAGTGCCTTATTTTGCTAATGGCTGGATTATTGGAAATTATAAAACTTTAGCCTCTGAACACGATGTTTGGGCACCGATGCCAGATCCTTTTGATGCTGAATTTAAGCGCCGCGCAGAGGTCACCATTTCGGTTATCGCCGACGAAATTAAAGAGTCACCTTGGTGTGTGGGTATTTTTATTGATAACGAAAAAAGCTGGGGCATGCCAGAAGGAAATGTTGAGGAGCGATATGGCGTTATTTTAGGTGCGCTTGCAAACAATGCAGTGGATAGTCCGGCAAAAGCGGCTTTTAGTCGACAGCTTAAAAATCAATACGGGAAGATCGCGGCGCTGAATAGCGCATGGCAAAGTGACTTTGCTGATTGGTCTGAATTTGAGCAGGGCTTTCATTTAAATGCCTATTCTGATGCGGCAGTGGCCGATATTTCTAATCTGTTAGAAATGTTATCAGAGCAATATTTTAAAGTGGTGCATGATACATTAGGAACCTATTTACCCAACCATTTATATATGGGCGCTCGTATGGCTAATTTTGGTATGCCAAAAGAAACCATTAAAGCTTCAGTAAAGTATTCGGATGTACTAAGTTTTAATATATATGAAGAAGGTATGCAGAGTCACCAGTGGGACTTTTTAAAAGCGGTAGATTTACCAACAGTCATAGGTGAGTTTCATATTGGCGCAACCAGAGAAACGGGACTCTTTCATTCAGGTTTAGTGCAAGCTGATAACCAAAAAGATAGAGCACAAATGTATTATGATTATATGCAAAGTGTTGCAGGCAAAGATTATATGGTGGGGGCTCATTGGTTTCAGTATATAGATTCACCTATTACTGGCCGTGCCTTTGATGGCGAACCTTACAACGTGGGTTTCGTCTCGACCACAGATATTCCGTATCCTGAAATGGTGGCTGCCGCCAAGCGTTTTAATCGCCATTTATATCAAAACAGATTCAATCGGTAAGCCCGCCAAGGTTTAATAGCGGCAGCCAAATTCGGCTGCCTTAATTCGTGTTAAGGATTTTTTAAAGGTTAAAATAGAGATGATTTGACTGCTGGGAAATCAATCTTACCAGGCCTGGGTTTAATTTGTTCTATTCATCAGTAAATTGGGATTTATACATTTGTGCTTGTGAGTCCCAAAAAACTTTAAAGGGTCCATTAGTCGCTTTTAGCATATTCGGCTCCCCATCCTGTACTATTTGGCCCTGATCTAACACAATAACTCTGTTAGTTAAATTTACAGCCCCCATCCGGTGTGTAATGGTGAAGCATAATTTATCTTTTGATAGGGCACTAAACATTTTGTAAATTTCCGCTTCATTTTGAGGGTCAATTGACGAAGTCGGTTCATCGAGAATAATCATAGATGAATTCTTGAAAAAACATCTGCCGATAGCCGTTTTTTGCCAATTACCACCTGATAGCTCTTGACCGCCAAATAATTTTCCCAGCAGGGTGTTAGTGCTTAAATTTGGTTTTAAATCTATTTTTTTAACGATATCTAACACTTCGGTGTCATCATAATTCTCTGATAATGTAATGTTTTCACCTAGAGTAAAGTTGAATCGAGTATGATTTTGGGGAACGCTGCTAATGCACTTTCGCAATTGAATTGGGTCAAACTGTTTAATATCCGTCCCATTTATTTTTATCTGTCCTTTTGTGGCATCCCAAAATCTTGTTAACAAATAAGTTATAGTTGATTTACCAGCTCCATTATGTCCTACAATAGATACAGACTCACCTTTTGTTACTTTGAAAGATATATTTTTAAGAGTATATTTTTGCTCGTGTGGGTACTTAAAGTATACATTCTTAAACTCGACGGAATTAATAGAGTTTATTGATTGAGTCCCAATTTCAACCTTCTCTCGATAATCAATGTAAGCAAAATATTTGTTAAAATATGGCATTATTTCAGTCAATAAGTTTCCATATTGTACGATAGACTCCAACCTTCCGTGCATTAAAACCAAAGCATTGAATATGATCACAATTGAAGCGACATCCAATGCTGAAGTTTGCATGGCAATAAATATCCCGTATAAGATTATTGAAATTGTTGAAATCATTAATAATTGAAAGGGAATAGGTTTACTGAAAACTTTGATACTTGAATTGAACAATTTGGTTTGAATAATGGAAAAGGCCTTTTCGTATTTTCTTAAAATCAATTTATCAGCATTATAGATTTTAATATCCTTTTGGGTTTCTTTACTTAAGTTAAGGCTGGATAAATATTCTAACATTCTTGAGTGCTCTCCAACGCTGACTAAAGCTTTCCAGCTGTAGGACGCAACCTTTAAGTTTATCCAAGATAGAGGGATAGCTGCTAGGAACATCAGAAATGGAGCCCACCAAATTAAATTACCAAGCATAAATGTTAAAGTGATGACGACCGTGATTTCTCTTATTAAGGTAACCAAGGTTACTATGAAATTTGTTGGACGAAATTTAGACTCTTTGTTCAATGTATTAATGTCGTTCTGAAATTTGGTGTCCTCAAAAATGCTGATACCAACGAAAGATGCGGATTTTTTCATTAACTTTGTGGTCAAGCTGTATGAAAGATATTGATTAATGTTGCTTTGCAAAAAGGCTATGAGTGGATTTAGTATGGATGGGATTAATAACGCTAAACCCCAAAAGAAAAGGTGCTCGCTGATGGAAGCATCCAGACTATTAGATTCGAATAAAGATATTATTTCGGCAGTTAAATAAAGATTGATGGAAGGCATAAATCCCAGCACGATCAATACTATAATGATGCTGATTGAGTACTTAGGGCATGCAACTACTGTTTCCTTTATTGTCCTCAGTAATATATTAACTTTCATTTTTTATAATTCCATAAATAAAATAGGAGAAATATTATTGTTTTTGGCTTGCGTTAAATAATTGATTCCGCCTATCTCATTTTAGGCCCGCCGTTTTTCAAGTTAGTTGTCATCTTTAAAGCGCTTTCGGCTACTTTGTTTACTCTCTTCACGCATCTACTATGTTGGGTTCAGCGTGCTTGCTCCTAATGGTTCGCTGTTACTAACTTTACGTGCCTTTTTTAAGCAATACTGGTTTACTTCAAGCTCGCTAAATGAAGCCATTTTAATGGCAACAGCAAGTTTTGGTTATGCAAGCCACTGTTTAGATGTTATTTTTCTAGACTCCAGTGTTGCTTTGTTTTATCCGCCAAGTATACAAGGTCTTATGGCTAATGCATTCGATCTGTGCAAATTTGGCTACAGTCATCTTTATCGGTGTTAAGTATTTTTTTAAATTCACAAAACCCTTACTTTAAATGTAAAATAAATGTGTCATAATTAAGCCAAAAAGGAAAACCTAAATAAAAAGGATGCTAAATGTCCGATCCCTGTAAACCTCATCAATCTAACGGACTAATTTGCCAAAGTGTTTTATTAGATACTGCCGAAGGCATTGAAATCGAGTTTCAACCCGCCGGATTAGGCATACGTTCAATTGCATTTGTTATTGACCTCGGCGTGCGCCTTGTTATTTTTATTCTATTAGCTTTATTAGTCGGATTTTTCGGCGATTTTGGCACAGGTTTAATGTTAATTGGTGTATTTTTATTAGAGTGGTTTTACCCAATTATATTTGAATATTATTGGGGCGCGACACCGGGTAAAAAGCTCACTGGCCTTAAAGTTATTTATGCGAACGGATTGCCGTTAACTTTGCCTGGGGCTATGACTCGGAATCTTTTTAGAACGATAGATTTTTTACCCTTTGCGTATTGTCTGGGTGCAATCAGTATGCTGACTAGCAAACAGTTTCAGCGTATTGGTGATTGGGTCGCAGGGACCATGGTGGTCTACCAAAACGAAAACAAAACATATCACCCAGCAGAAAGTCAGCAGCAATTTAGCTCTGATTTTGTCCTTTCAACCGAAGAACAAGTCGCTGTGATACGTTTTGCAGAGCGCGAACCCTTATTATCAAAAAGCCGCAGTAAGGAACTCGCCGCTATTTTATCGCCGCTTTTCAAATCTAATTTGTCTGCCAGCGAATGCCTTAAAGCAATGGCCAACCGTTACTTAGGTAAATAATGAAACAAACTCAATTTATCTCAATTCGGCAAGCCCATTGGCAAAAGTTAGAAGCTTTTTTTAATGGTGAGGCGTCAGCCGAAAAACTTGATTTACCGGCTTTATTGCGTGCAGTGACCCATGATCTGGCCGTGGCTAAAAGCCGCGGATATAGTCCAGCCATTATAGACCGCTTAAATACTTTGATTACAAGCGCACAAGCTCATATGTATCGCCCTAAACAGCGTATTGGATATCAATTAATTCGATTTTTGCGGTTGGGTTTTCCGCTTTCTGTGCAAAATTTAAAACAGGCCTGTGTTATTAATCATATATTATTTTATGGTTTTGCATTGCTTGCCGCTGGCCTTGTTGCCTATCAACCACAAATGATTTATTCCTTTGTTGATAATGCTCAATTGCGCACTATGGAGCATATGTACAATCCAGACGCCAATTGGCGACAGATCGAAAGAGCCTCATCAGGCGATTTCCAAATGTTTGGCTTTTACATATTTAACAATATAAAAATTGCCTTTCAGACATTTGCCGGTGGTTTGTTGTTGGGTGTTGGAGCTTTGTTTTATTTGTTGTTTAACGGTTTTTATTTTGGTGCGCTTAGTGCTCATATGGTGAATATAGGGTATCAGTCGACTTTTTTTTCGTTTGTGATCACTCACGGTGCATTTGAGTTAACTGCCATCGTTTTATCAGCCGCGGCCGGCACGCATATCGGCTATAGCTTATTAAATCCAGGTCGATTAAGCCGCCACATTGCCGTTAAACAAGCTGCGTTAAGGGCCTTTCCTGTTTTATTGGGAGCCTTTGTATTTTTAGTGATTGCCGCGTTTATTGAAGCATTTTGGTCTTCCAGCCAAGCTTTGCCACAGGGTGTTAAATACGCAGTAGGCACCTTATGTTGGATTGGTGTGGCTATTTATTTTTGCCGGGGCCTTAAATATGCAACTAGATAAGTTAAGGATAGAATTACGGCCCCGAACGGGATGGCAAGCAGTAGATTTGGGCTGCCGCATGGCGGTGTTTTGGTTCCGACCGCTATTTTTTATTTGGCTGCTGGTGAGTTTACCTATTTTTATTGCCATTGTTTGGCTATCCCCGCTTTGGGCGATTATTTTAGTTTGGTTATTAAAACCTTTGTTTGAGCGAGCTCAGCTTTATTATTTAAGTCGGGCGGTATTTTCGGCTGAACCTAGTGTAACAGAAACACTTAAAAATTGGCCGGGTCAGTGTAAAAACGGCGGGCTGTCCAGCTGCACTTTAACGCGAATTTTATTTTCTCGCAGCTATCGGCTGGCGGTTTTTCAATTAGAGCAGCTAAAAGGTTCCGCGCGTAAAAATCGCTTGCGGATATTCCACAGAGACAACGACGACCAGTCCGCTTGGTGGGGCGTGGTGTGTTATATATGGGAGTGGATACTCTTTGCGGGTTTACTGTCGCTGTTTGGCTGGTTAACCCCGCAAGGAGTCGCGCCATTTGATTTTTATCAATTGTTTTATTCTGAATATTGGCAGTTGATTTCGGCGACGCTTATCTATGTTTGTTTTGCGTTGGTTTCTCCTTTTTATTTAGCTGGTGGCTTTAGCCTTTATTTAAACCGGCGAGTCATGCTTGAAGCTTGGGATATTGAGTTAGCTTTTAAAAAAATACGTCAACGCCTAGTCTCAAAAGTCAGTGTGTTTGTGATGTGTGCGTTTTGTTTTACCGGTGTTTCTACAACTTTTTCTCCGGTGCATGCGAACCCACCAAAAGTAAATATAAACCTCAGTGCGCCCAAAGGGGTTAAAAACACTGATGTTGCAGAGCAAACCAAACGGATGCAAACAAAGCTTGCGAATACGCAAAAATTAATCGATCAGGTTTATCAAAAAGAGCCGTTTAAAAATGTAAAAACCACTAAACATTTAGTTTGGGTGGGGCCAGATTTAAGTGTTTCTAGCGATTTTGATTTAAGTTTTTTGGCCGAGTTTATTAAGTCTATTAGCTTGTTTATTGAAATAATGCTCTGGGCAATTTTTATTATTGGTTTTTTTGCCTTGGTATTTTATCTCCGCAAACATCTCTTTTTTTGGCGCAAATTTAAAAAAGTAGATCTGGCTGAAAAAGTGCAAATGCCTGATTTTATTGTCGATGATAGATCTGAATATGCCATAACTAATTGTCACCAGTTTATCCAGTTAGTTGAAACAGCGATAGCAAATGCCGATTTTAGATTCGCTCTGTCGTTAATTATCCGTTTTAGTTTGCACCAAATGAGTCAAGCTTATCGCGTTCGTTTGAGTCGCTCGATGACGGAGCAAGAGTGCCTAAATAGTCTTAAACAAGAGGTCCCCACAGCGATTTATGAACATATAGCGGCGGTTTTTAAGCTATGGATACAACTCGCTTGGGCGCATAGATCCGCGCAGCATGACGAAGTGCAATCGCTTTATCAAAAAAGTATCGAGCTCTTTGTGCATTCAAAAAAAGCGGAGGCAAAATAATGCGGATACTAGCCCATTGGCGTTGGTTCATCAGTGTATTTTTGCTCTTGCTGATTGCCTGGTTTTGTTATCAAAACTTTGTTTGGAAACAAAAAAAAATCGTTTTAGGGCTCCCCGACGATGTGATGCAGCAGCCATTTTTGGCATTACAAGGTTTTGCCGAGTTAAATAATCAAGATTTGCTCGTGTCGACTGAGTATCCGCTACTTTTTTCTCAGCAAGCCGAAAGACAGCTAGTACCGAACAAAAATGGCGTTTTAATCATAGGGCATAGTGACCAGTTGATCACAGCTCGGCAAGCTGAGGCTATTTTAGCTTGGGTCGAACAGGGCGGCCATTTAATTTTTGCCACCGATGCGGCTATGTATCGACAATTAAGAGATATTTATGACCCGCTTTGGTTAAAATTCCAGATCAGGCTGAGTTTTCCTACATCGGCTGAATTTCAGCGCAGACAGGAGAATAAGCAACTTGAAACAAAAGAAACACTCGAGCCACAAGATAACACAGAAGCAGAGCAAAAAAATGAAGCAGAAGCGAACAGTGAAGTTGTAAAATCACCTGAATACCAAAGCCAAATAAACACAGCTGATGGCCAAGTCTTTTACGTAAACTTGAACAAAAGTTACCGCATTCAGATCCCACAAGAGACAGAAATCATAAATTACAGTGCTGATCGACATGGTTATACTTTTGTTCAATTCAAACGCCAACAAGGTTTGGTTAGTTTGCTGACCCATATAGATCTTTGGAACAATATCCAGCTAGCGGACGCCAATAATGGTTATTTTTATCAATGGTTAACAACGTCATCAACAGATATTTTATTGATGCATTCGGTTGCCAAAGAGACTTGGTTAGTCCGTTTGAGTAAATGGTCGCCCATGTTAATCGCCTGTCTTATCCTTTACATTTTATTTTTTGTTTGGCGGCAAGCTGTGCGTTTTGGACCCGCTTACCAGCTGGATGAAACCAGTGTTCAATTTTTTAATCAACATATTGAAGCGGCCGGTGATTATTATTGGCAACATGGGCAAAGCGATCGTTTAATAGATGCCCTGCAAAGCGAAGTGTTAGAGTTGGCTCAGCGGCGCTGGCCGGGGTTTGCAAGTTGGCCCGAACAAACACGTATTTTGCATTTGCATGAGCAAACTGAATTACCGCAAGCTGATATTCAGGCGGCACTCAATACAGCTAAACACAAAAGTGAAGATAGCTTTACGCTACAGGTGCAAGTGCTACAAAAAATAAGGAAAATAATATGAATGAAACCGCATTAAGTGAATCTGATCTCGCGCAGGCAAGTGAATGGATAACACAATTAAAGCAGTCAGTCACACGCACCTTAATTGGCCAAGAAGCTGTGGTCGATCAAGTGATAAAATGTTTATTGGCGGGCGGGCACTTGTTATTAGAAGGTGTGCCGGGTTTAGGTAAAACCCTGTTGGTGCGTGCACTCGCTCAATCTATATCGGTGAATCATCATAGGATCCAGTTTACGCCCGACTTAATGCCTGCCGATGTCACTGGTCATTCGTTATTAGATATGAAATCTGGCCAATATCAAGTGCGTAAAGGGCCCGCTTTTACTAATTTATTGTTGGCTGATGAGATCAACCGAGCGCCAGCAAAAACGCAAGCCGCACTGTTAGAAGTCATGCAAGAGCAGCAAATCACCATTGATGGAAATAGTTATGTTTTGCCGTCTCCGTTTATGGTGTTAGCAACACAAAACCCAATTGATAACGAAGGGACCTATCCGTTGCCAGAAGCCGAACTTGACCGTTTTATGATGAAAGTAGTCATAACTTATCCGAGTTTAGCAGACGAAATCAGGCTATCGTTAATGAACACCGGCTTGCAAAAAAATACCAGTTTTAGCAAAAAGATTGATCCTGTCTTAACGGGTGAACAAGTTCAAACGCTAAAACATTGGGCGAGCCAAGTGATTGCCGATGACAAAATTGTAGAGTACGCCGTGGCTATCGTGCGGGCAACGCGTCAATGGAATGGCTTTGAATTTGGTGCAGGGGTTAGAGCCAGCATTGCACTGATAAAAGCAGCTAAGGTCAATGCGTTAGCACGCGGGCAAAATTTTGTTAGCCCAGATGAAGTGAAACAAAGTGTTATTGATGTGCTACGCCATAGAGTTAGGGTTTCGGCTGAACGGGAAATCGAAGGGGTTACCGCTGAACAATTGCTGCATGAGCTAATAAGCAGCATAGAAGTGCCAAGACAATGAAGTTAATCAGTGTTCGTCCTACTTGCCAGGCCCTTATTTGGATCTCAGTTTTAATTGGTTACGCAATTGTTTGGCCAATACTGCAAGAGGCTCAGATCATTCAAGGGGACGATGCAATTTATTATGCGGTGTTTGTCATTTTTATTTTGTTATTTTGCATTGATGTCATGCTTGCTTTAAAACGCCCGCCTGCCATTTGCATAAGTCGAGCGCACGAAACCAATATTTCTTTGGGTGTTGAGCAGGTTATTCAATTAACCGTTGAAAATAAATCAGATACTTTTATAACCCTTGATTTGGTTGATGATGTTCCGCCGCTTTGGCGGCAGCTCGGCCGTCAGTTGACGGTTAAAATAGCGGCTCAAAGTAGCGCACGAATAGGGTATAAGGTGTTAGCGACCAGACGCGGTCGGTATACGCTAGATGCCACTTTTGTCCGATTAGATTCAAAGTTTAGTTTTGTTCAAATATGTTGGCGTTATCCGCTTAAAACTGAGGTTAAGGTCTTTCCAAACTTTTCTGCAATCGCCCATGTAGAGGGGTTAAATGGGCGTCTAAATTTAACTCAGGCCGGCCTTAAAAAGTTTAATAAACGCGGCAGTGGCATGGATTTTCACCAACTAAGAGAATACCGCCAAGGTGATACCTTACGGCAATTAGATTGGGCCGCGACGGGGCGCTTTAATAAATTGATCTCGCGCGAATATCAGGAAGAAAAAAATCAAAATATTAGCATTTTGTTAGATGCGGGCAAACGCATGTGTGTTAAAGATGGACAAATGAGTTATTTTGATCGCGCACTTAACGCCTTGATCTTATTAAGTTATACGGTTTTAAAAAATAGCGATCAATTAAGTTTTATGAGTTTTGGCGAATCAACCCGCTGGCTTGGTAAAATAAAAGGGGTGAAACAAGTCAGCCAGATTCTAAATCACTTTTTTGATTTGTATCCGAGTTCTGCCGCGAGTGATTATTTAATGGCAGCGCAAGCTTTGCTAAATAAGCAGCACAAACGCAGTTTAGTGTTATTGGTGACCTGTTTACGGGATGAAGATTTTTCCGACCTCAGTGAAGCTTGTCGGCTGTTGCAGAAAAAGCATATGGTTGCCGTGATCAGTGTTCGTGAAACCCTTTATCAAGAGATGCGAGCAGCGCCTGTCGCCAGCTTTGAGCAAGCCATTTCGCACAGTTCGGCGGCATTGATGCAGCAAAAAATAAATAAACAGATAAACCTGTTACGGCACCAAGGCGTGATCTGCTTTCAAGTGAATAGCACAGAAATAAGCAGTCACATTTTGAATACGTATTTATCTATTAAAAAGAGTGGTTTGTTATAAGCCTGCTGTTCATGGCAGGCTTATATTCAGTCTATTAAGCCGATTTAAGAAAAATAGCTTTGTAGCTAGTGTAAAGCGAGGCGAACATAACTGGCATTAAAATTAAAAAGCCCAAACCGACTGGGATCATAGCTAAAAACATCAAAATAATCATGATTAAGCTGTAAATAAAAAATGGTATTATGTTTTTTAAACAGCCGATAAAACTAAGTTTTAATGCGTTAAAAATGGAGGTTTTATGAAAGATAATCAACGCGGGGGCAAACCAAACCGCCATCATCATTGGAATATAAAATGCCGTTGCGATAAGGCCAGACAATAAAAATTGCTGCGGGTCTATGTTTGCAAACGCTTCAGGGTTTTCATTTCCCATCATAAGATCTAAATATACAGGACCGATGCTAGCAACCATAATGACACTGCTGATAATGCTTAATAATAGAGACAGTAAAATAAGCTTGCCCGCTGCTAATTTAAAACCACTAAATAAATATGAAACTTTAAATTTTTCGCCTTTATCAACCTGTTGGCTTCCATAAACCAAACCTGCACCCCACACATAGGTGGTTAACATCATAAAAATACTGCCGATGAGCGGGATAATATTAATGGCTATCATAATAATAAAACCTAACAAGCAGGTCAGTATCCAACCGCCCGGAGAGGCTTTAAACAACGAGAACGCACTTTTAATCCATTGCCAACCTTGGCCAGCTGACTTTTTTTGTGGATCTGTGAATTGGAGATCTTTTTGTTCGAGAGGTACATCAAGATCGGCTTCTGGTGCTTGGTAGGGGTTATTGACGTTTTCCATTAAACTTCCTTTTATTGTTAACAAAACCTTATTTTGGCAGGCAATTATTAATAGCGCAATAATTGTTGGTTAATAAATTGTAATTTATTCATGTTTAAAGGATTGACCAAAATACGCTTAGCGTACAAAGCGCTTACAGCATATTTGCGGTTAAAAATTGCGGTTATTACCGATTGACTGGTTTTATATATTGAGTTTGTTTCGCAGAGACAGGATTATTAGACCTGAGTTTGGAGTTTTAATTTGTGAGAATATTATTAAGTTTATTATTGGCTGCGAGTTTTAGTGTGAGTGCAGCAAAACCCAATATTGTGTTTATCTTAGTTGATGATCTAGGCTGGGGCGATGTTAGTTATAACGGAAGCCAGTGGGTCGAAACCCCAAATATTGACCGATTGGCCGCGAACGGTCAAATTTTTGATAACGCCTACATGTATCCAACCTGTTCGCCATCACGCGCGGCATTAGCGACTGGTAAACATGCGTTTCGAACTCAAGTTTATAATGTGCCCGTTTTAGAACGGGGTAATGCAAAAACCAATTTATTTTCACGTTGGACCGTTGAGAAAAAACACAAGTTTTATTCACAAGTTTTGGCAGAGCACGGCTACACCCTTGGCCACTTTGGTAAATGGCATTTGGTGGGACCTAACCCAGATTTAGAAAAAGATTACCCGTTTGCTAAAAAACTGAGCCAACCAGACAATGGTGATATGAGTTGGCTGCCAGCGCATCAAAGTGACAAATATAAAGCCTATTATCCACGCGGCCGCGGCTATTCGGTTAACCTTGGTGGTACTTGGTGGGGCGATCCAGCACGTGGTTATGACAAAGGGTATAAATCTGCCAGCGGCGGTTATCATGCTCCTTTTAAAAACCCTTTTATAACTGATAAACCATCGGATGATTGGTTAACCGATCGGATGACGGATGAAGCCATTCAATTTATGCAAGCCAATAAAAATAAGCCGTTTTTTGTTAACTTGCATTATTATTCTGTACACAGACCCAGTGTTGCACGTAGCCCTGAACTACTCAAAAAGTATCAAAATAAAACAATCGACCCTATTACAGGTAAAGACGCGAGCAAACAAAAAGAACTTGCGGCTTATGGGACTTTAGTTGAAAACATGGACGACAATGTGGGGCGTTTGATTGACTATTTAAATGCATCTGGTTTACGTGAGAATACCTTGGTTATTTTTACGTCGGATAACGGGTTTAATGGGTTCCAATCAAAAGATAAACGTTTTAGAGGTGCAAAAGGTGATATTTACGAAGGGGGGATCAAAGTGCCTTTGCTTGTAAACTGGCCGCAAAAAATCCCAGCAGGTCGCACTGATGCGCTGGTATCCGTAGTGGATTATTTTGCCACCTTTGCAGATGTTGCCGGTATACAAGATAGTGCAGTCGAAGAGACAGACGGGCGCAGTTTTTGGCCATTGGCGCAAGGCAAAAAATTGGCTGACCGAGCCATTTATTGGCATTTGGCCAGCGCCTATAAGCAGCCGCCTTTGTCTGTGATTAGAGAAGGCAATTGGAAGCTTATTCAGTTTTTAAATTCAGGCAAAGTTGAGTTGTATGATTTACAAAACGATCAGCGCGAGCAACACAATCTGGCTGAAAAAAACACCGCCCAAGCGGATAAGTTATTGGCTAAACTTGTGCACTGGCGTAAAAGTAATAAAGTGCCACTGCCACCGGCATCTAAATTAGCCTATTAATTGTTACCCCAGATATTTTCGATCCGCCCCCAGTGCCGTTAAACAGTGCCGGTAAATAATGTGCTGGGGGAACATTTTTGATTTAAACTTTGCAAAAGTGTAAAAATAGTATATTTTTCTTCTATTCTTATGTGCAATGGTGAATTCAAAAGTGAAAAACCTATATTTTTTGAGTGTGCTTGCCGTGATGTTACCCGCATGCGCAAGCTTAGATAAACCGGTAGAATCAGTACAGCTTTATCAAACAGTGACATTGGATATTGAAGGTCCGAATGTTACAGAACAAGATCAAGTTAACCCCTTTACTGATTATAGAGTCATGGTGGAATTTACCCATGCCGAAAAACAAGTTTTAGTGCGTGGTTATTTTGCCGGTGACGGTCAGGCAGCTGAGTCGAGCGCCTCGGAGGGTGATCTCTGGCAGGTTAATTTTAGTCCAGATCTGCCGGGGCAGTGGAACTATCAGGTGCATTTTGATACTGGTAAAGATATTGCGCTCAGTTCAGATTTAACGCAAGGTGAAGAAACTGACTTTGACGGCGAAACAGGTCAATTGCAAGTGGATAGCCGCGCAGTAGGCTTGGGTCGTTTAACGGTGCAAGATGGTTATTTTTACCCGTTAGGGCAAACCCAGCCAAAATTAAAAGTGGGGGCTAATAGCCCAGAAAATCTATTTGGTTATACAGATTTTGATGGCACTTATCGGGTACAGCCGAATAAGGAAGATGAAGGCAAAGCGCAAGATACACATTTGCATACGTTTGAACCTCATGCAAGAGACTGGCATAAAGGTGATATAAGCTGGCAAGGAAAAGGTAAAAATTTAATTGGAGCATTAAACTATTTAACCGCTGAGCAAATGAATGCCGTTTATTTTATCACTATGAATATTAAAGGAGACGGCAAAGATACTTGGCCGTATCTTGATCATAAAACCTTAGACAGATTTGATGTGAGTAAATTGGCTCAATGGCAAAAAGTGTTTGAGCATATGCAAAACAAAGGTTTGATCATGCATGTCGTATTGCAAGAAACTGAAAATGAAACACTGTTAGATGATGGTGATACGGGTTATTATCGTAAATTGTACCTAAATGAAATGATTGCTAGGTTTGCTCATTTTCGTGGCGTAATTTGGAATATTGGCGAAGAAAACGGTCCGGTTAAATGGTCGCCAGTCGGCCAAACGCCCGAGCAGGTGATAACAATGGCGCGCTATATTAAAGCACAAGACCCGTACAAGAATCCTGTATTAGTGCATAGTCATGCGTCGCAAAAACACAAACAAGAAACCTTGACTGGTTTATTAGGCGAAGCCAGTATTGATGGCATCTCATTACAGGTAGACCAACCCGCTCGTGTAACACAAGATATTCAATATTGGCAAAAAGCGTCAAAAGAGGCAGGGCATTTATGGGCGATTTCGATGGATGAAATAGGTATCTGGCATACTGGCGCTCGACCGGACAAAGATAATCCGAGCCACCAAGATATGCGAACTCAAGTGTTATGGCCTGCCATGTTCAACCGAGTAAGTGGCATTGAATGGTATTTTGGTTACCGCTACGCACACAACGATCTGGATGCAGAAGATTGGCGTTCTCGCAGTTTGTTGTGGCAGCAAACTGCAAAAGCAAAAGCCTTTTTTGAAGACGCTCAATTATATTCGTTAACAAGCACTTGTAGCGAAGCAAAAGACAAGAGTTTTTATTGTTTAACCGACCAAAGTGGTCGCCGAGCTTTGTTATATTTGCCAAATTGGGAAAAAGCGACTTTCAAATCGAATTTGAGTGGTCGCTTCAAAGTGAGGTTTTTTAACCCATTGTCGGGCCAGTGGCACGCTCGAGAACAATTGTTGACGATAACACCAGGCCAGATGGTAAGATTAACGGATTACCCAGATAACAAACAAGCAGACTGGGCTATTGAGTTAATTCGACATTAAGGCCGCGATGAATTATGTAGCACATTTGTACTTGGCTCAGCCAACGCCTGAATCTTATTTTGGCAACCTGCTGGGAGACTTTCAGCGAGGGGTACAAATTAATGATTTAAATAATCAGGTGTATTTAGGATTAAAAAATCATTTGTATGTTGATCGTTTCACCGATCAACATGCAATCGTCAGAGAGGCAAAGTTTTACTTTGCCCCGCATCGTAGGCGTTTTGCTGGAATTGCGTTAGATGTGCTTTATGATCATTTTTTAATTAAACATTGGCAGTTGTATAGCGAGCAAAAATTTGTTCTGTTTAAACGACAAAGTTATGTTTACCTAGATAGTCAGCTTCCGCAAATGCCAGTGACCATGCAAAAGGTTGTCGAATCAATAGTGGCGCATGATTGGTTTGCCAGTTACGAAAGCCAAGACGGTGTTTACAGGGCGCTGGATAATATTAGCCGTCGGATCCGTTTTAAAAATAAATTCGCCGGTAGCGGTGAGGATATCGAGCTGCATTACAAAAATTTTGAGCAGGGATTTTTACAGTTTTTTCCTAATTTGAAACAGGCTGTCGCTGATTGGGGCCCAGAGGTAAAAAATGCTAGCAATTTACTGATAAAATGATGTTCTCTGTTATACTGATGCTTAAATTCATCAATTGGAGTCTGTAGTGATCGCTGAATTTGCACGCTGGTACCTAGCCATATTTTTTACCTTTGTTGCCTGTTTTTATACAATTAGAATTATTAGCTTGCAGCAAAAAAGTAATACTCGTTATGTTCATGCTGGCGATAAATATTCGGCAAGTTGGTTTAACCACCTTTGTTTTAGAGTGTTTCGTATCAGCATTTGGGCAGTTTGTGTCGTTCGTTTTTTTTACCCTGATATAGATAGTTATCTAGGCATCTTACCTAATTTATATCAAAGCGAATGGATCTTAACCGGATTAATCCTGCTCACTATCGGCTTTGTTAGCACTATGTACGGACATTATGCGCTTGGTCCTTTATGGCGCTCTGGTATGGATAAAAACTCACCCAACCAACTACAAACGAATGGGATTTACGCTTATTCACGCAACCCTATGTATCTGTCTATTGCGTTTGCTCAGCTTGGTTTCTTTTTAGCGCTACCATCAGCGTTTTCGCTAATATGTTTGATTTTTGGTTGGATCATCTTGTATCGACAAACCTTATTGGAAGAAGCTTTTTTACAACGCCGCTTTAACGAGCAATACAGCCAGTATAAACAAACAGTTCGGCGCTGGATTTGATTTGTTGCTTTTTTATACAAAAAAAATTATGATTAGTTTATTAAACAAGCGGACCACTCGTTTAAGGACTAATCATGAACCGCCTGATACTGATCATAATATGCAGCTTGCTATTCGCTTGTCGTTCTACCATCAATGTCCCTCAAACCGAACAATGGTTAAATTTTCAATCAAACCAAGTTCGCCAAAATGCTCACAAAATTAACACTGACTTTCCTATTGTATACGCGCGTTTTTTAACGTTAAAACAATTAGCCGGTGAGCAACAAGTTTCATCGTTAGTACCTTTAGCGGATGCCGTTAGACACGACTACCAAAGTTACCAAGAGATCGCACAAAAACAGCAGAGTTCACGGCGGGATACCGAGCGTTTGTGGCAAGGTAAACAAGCGATTTCAAACCAAGATCAGCATTTTGAAAAAATAAGCGCCTTTAAAAAAACCTCAAAAGAAAATTTTGAGCGCCTCTATCAGTTACAAAAAAACTACCTCAAAAATAGTCAGCAATTGCATAAGCAAATAAACCAAACAAAATTCTCCCGTTATGCGCGGCAATTGCCCAGCGGTTTGTTTCAGGCAAAACAACAGTTATCGAGACTGCAAGCAGAAGAAAATTATTTGGCGTTTAACCGAGCCGGTATCCAGCTATACCAACAAAAGCTAATGCAGCCGATCAGCAACTTTGCTCAGATTATTGAATTGCTTGATGTTCAACGGCAAGTGCAGCCGCTAAAAAACAAATTTACGCCGTTACCAAACAACAAACGACATTTAAGTCAGTCAAATGTTGCGTTAGCACATGCATTATTGAAAGAAAAAATATCAAGTGATATCTATAAAATAGCTAGCGAATTTGCGTTGCAACAAAAACAAGGTGACAAAGCGATTGTTAATTTACAGCCGATCGAAGCAGGGCCTTACAATGCATTAACACAAGTATTATCAGTGCAGCAGCAAAACCAAGTGAATGATATTTTTGCAAAACAAAAACAAAAATTGTTGGTTCAGATCTTGGCTGATAATACAGCAGCGCGCTCTAAAATAATGACTGAAAGTATTTCAGACAGAGATAAGTTAACTCGGTTAGTATTAGAGGAGAAAAAATTTAATCGTTATCATCAGCCCATTTTAATGGATGCATCAGTTAAACAATATCTCAGTCAAACGCAAGCAGAGCGCTTATCTCTTTTACGAGCTGTCACGCCAAACCTGTTGCAAGAGATAGAAAAAGCCGAAAGACCACAAACATTGCTTAGTTTATTGGCAGGCCTAGCAACACAAAGCGATCAGTCTCAGCCTCTGTATCAAGATCTTAAACAAACTCAAACTCAAAAATTGCAGCAATTATTGGCCTTTAAACCTGCGTATAGCGCCGCGCAGCTTGACCTAAACAGCTTTACTGCTGAAGACTTGTCGTTTGAAACCGAATTAACTGCGCTTTATCTAGGTGATTTTAAAGCGGCTCGGTTGACAGCGACTGGGCAAGCAACGGCATTATTGTTCGAGCAGTATTTAACAGCGTTTGGACGGCATTGCCATGCTTATTTACCTGCAAATAGAGTGCCTATGACAGTGCGTAAATGCTCAATGGAAACTGTTGGCCGCAATATTTATGGGAATGAAGTCAGTCGTACTTGCAGTAGTTGGGTTGACGTCCCTACAGGTTTATATGCAGATCCTATTTTGTATCAAAAGAGTAAACATCTGGCAGCCGGTTTAGGTATTAAAATGCTAACAAACGCATTAAAAGACCCGTTTGCAACCCGAAATATGATTGACGATGCGCTTGATATGAAAGGTGAAATGGATCTCTTGGTGCAAAAAAACAAATGTAATAATCTAGGGTTAAAACGTTTTGAAGACAATTTTTATCGTTTTGTAAGTAAAAAATCACCATTAACATTAACTGGCAACTATCGATTGGCTGATTTACAAGCGATTTACCAGCAACCCCTCCCAGCAAAGAATATTAATTTTCACCATTTATTGGATGATTTGATCAGTGAAAATGCGCGCGGGTGGATGCTCAACCGTTATGAAAAAAATAGTGTGGCGAACATCAATCTTCTTTCAACTGACCCCCAAGGCCGTGCCAACCAGTTAACCGCGGGTTATTATTTTAGTGCTTTGAATAAGCGTTATAGTGGGTCCGTTCGCTTAACCTTTACACAAGGAAGGCCGAATTGTTTATATTTTTCTGATGCCCCAAATACCTGCCGCAATCCGTCGAGAAAAATTGTCAATGATTATGAAAAAGGGCGTTATTTAAAATAACAAACGTATGATTTTAGTGGCGGATATGCGACCATCAAGTTGAACGTTAAATATACACATGGAGGAAACATGTCACAGAAAAAATTTGCCCTGATTTTATCCGGTTGTGGTGTTTATGATGGCGCCGAAATTAACGAAGTTGTGTTAACCCGTTTGGCGTTAGAAGAAAACCAGATCCAGTATCAATGTTTTGCACCCGATTGTGAGCAGGCCGAAGTGGTTAATCATCTAACCGGCAAAGTTGAAAAGGGGGAGCGAAACCAGTTGGTAGAAGCTGCCCGCATTTGCCGCGGCGATGTTTTGCCGTTATCTGATTTATCTGTAAACGAATTTAATGCATTAATAGTCCCTGGCGGATTTGGTGTGGCAAAAAACTTGTCGGATTTTGCGTATGCCGGTGAAGACTATCGTATTCAAAGTGATGTTTTGACTATTTTAAAAGCCTTTAAAGATGCGGACAAACCAGTTGGTTATATGTGTATCGCCCCCGTATTGTTGCCGCTGGTTTATGGCGATGGCATTAAACTGACTTTGGGTGAAGATTCTGATGCCGCCAATATTGCAACTCGCCGAGGCGGTGAGCATGTCAGCTGTAAAGTTGATCAAATTGTCATCGATAAAACTCATAAAGCAGTTTCAACCCCTGCTTATATGTTGGCCGAAAACTTACTCGAAGCCCAAGCGGGTATCAATAAACTGGTTAAAGCTGTTATCGATCTGGTTAAAGTTTAACAACAAAAAAATTAACTTATTGCAAAATACCTATTGCCTATAGGAATTTCATCGGTATGTGACCTTTGAACCGATTGGCGATAGGGATTTTATTATGCAGCTAGGTGATTTAGATAAAACATTTTTAGATTATTACCATCAGAAGGCAAAGTTGACGGAGTATGTGCAGCAAAATACTCGTTAACGACGGCTCAATATCAGCAAATATCAGCATATGCACAGTCAACTTCAATTAATTTATTTAATGGGAGAACCTCTAAATAAATATTTGTAAAACGTAAAAAGTTGTAAAAAAAGTAAATTTTCTAACAGTTTGTTTATATCAAATATAGAATTTATTGTTTATATATGATTTAATTACGCTAATCTTTTATTAGGTTTTTGCTAAATTCTGTTAGGAATTATTTATGACAATAATAAAATCTGTTGGCCGTCTCGTTTCGCTTTGCAGCTTGACGGCTGCTTCATTTACCAGTTCGATTCAGGCGTCGCCCCTAAACGATTGGGAAAATCCAGCAGTTACTCAGATTAATCGTTTACCTGCGCGTGCCACTTCGTACTCTTTTGCTGATAAAAATCTTGCTGTTCAACGTGATCGCGAACAGTCACGAATGCTCAAATTAAATGGGCAATGGAAGTTTAGCTATGCCGACGATGATGAAAAACGTCCGCTAAACTTTTTTCAAGCCGACTTTGATAGTTCGGGTTGGTCCAATATCGAAGTACCTGGCAACTGGGAATTACAAGGCTTTGGTCAACCTATCTATACCAACTCGACCTATCCATTTCCGGTTGAATTACCAAAAATTCTTCGCGATAACCCAGTGGGTTCTTATTTAAAATCATTTGACTTACCGGAAGCTTGGCAAGACGAGCGTATTATCTTGCACTTTGGCGGTGTTTCTTCGGCTTTTTATCTCTGGGTAAATGGTGAAAAAGTTGGTTATAGCCAAGGCAGTGCATTACCTGCCGAATTTGATATCAGTGACTATGTTACTCCTGGCCAAAATCAAATTGCTGTGCAAGTATTCCGCTGGAGCGACGGCAGTTATTTAGAAGATCAAGATCACTGGCGATTAAGCGGTATCCATCGTGAAGTCCTTTTATTAGCTGAACCTAAAGTGGCGATTAGAGATTTTGCGGTTCGCACTAGATTTACCGATGGTTATGACAAAGCGATTCTTGAAGTTAAAACCGATATTACTAATCCAGAAAAAATCAATACTAAAGGTTGGCAGGTTAAAGTTGATTTATACGACGACAAACTGCAAAAAATCAACTTGCCTGAACTTGTTAAGCCAGTTGACAAGTTATCTGTTTTAAAATATCCACAACGCGATAATGTAGCGTTTGCCGATTTTTCGGTCGAAATCAAGAATCCACGTTTATGGACATCTGAAACACCTGAGTTATATACCATGGTGATGTCGCTGACAGATGCTGGTGGTCAATTAATAGAGTCTCGTTCAACTCGAGTTGGTTTTAGAGACGTTAAAATCAACCAAAAAGGTCAATTATTAATTAATGGTCAAAGCATTAAATTAATTGGTGTTAATCGTCACGATCACCATGCGACTAAAGGTAAAGCATTAAGCCGACAGGATATTTTAGAAGATGTTTTGCTATTAAAACAATACAACTTTAATTCAGTTCGTACATCTCATTATCCAAACGATCCATATTTATATGAATTAGCTGACGAGTATGGTTTATATGTTATGGACGAAGCGAACGTTGAAAGCCATGGGGTTGGCGGTAAACTTGCTAACTTAACGAGCTGGACTCAGCCCATTATGGAACGTATTGTAAATATGGTTGAGCGGGACAAAAACTATCCTTCTATCATTTCGTGGTCGCTTGGGAATGAATCCGGAACTGGGCCTGGTTTTGCCGCTGCTGCTGGTTGGATCAAAGATTATGACCCAACACGCTTTATCCATTACGAGGGTGCGCAAGGTGATCCGACACACCCTGAATATAAACCGTTAGATGGTCGTTTTGCCGGTCCACATGAATTTGCAAAACGCCATACTGATTTAGCTAACCCAACGGATCCACCCTTTGTTGATGTGATCAGCCGTATGTATCCAAGCTTAGAGCAACTTCAAGGATTAGCGGATAGCCCGTATATCAAACGTCCTATTCTAATGTGTGAATATGCTCATGCGATGGGTAACTCTGTTGGTCATTTAGCGGAATATTGGGACATGGTGTGGGCGAATGACAACCTGATTGGCGGTTACATTTGGGATTGGATTGACCAAGGCATAGTTAAAAAAGCTCCGAATGGCAAAACCTTTTTAGCTTATGGTGGTGATTTTGGTGATAAGCCAAACGATAGTAACTTCTGTATTAATGGTATAGTTGATTCATATCGTCAACCGAAACCTGCATTGATGGAAGCCAAATACGTATTTCAGCCGGTTAAGTTTACTGCCGAGGATGCTGAAGATGGAGAAATTAACATTTTAAATCGCCAGTTTTTTGCTGATTTATCGGCATACGAGCTACGTTGGTCATTGCAAGAAGATGGAAAAATTATTGAACAAGGTCGCATCACTGATTTAGCGGTGGCTGCAGGTCAGACCGAATCAATAGATATTGATTTTGATGAACCTGAACTCAAAGCCGGTGCACATTACTTTTTACGACTCAGCTTAAACCAAAAATCTGAAACGCTATGGGCACCTGCCGGATATCAAGTTGCGGTTGAAGAGTTTAAGTTGCCTTGGTTTGAAGAGGCCGATGAAGATGATACAGAAATTAAAATGACGGTGGCTGATTCTGCCAACAAGCTTACCGTTTCAAACGAAAACTTTACTGTTGAATTTGATAAACAATTAGGTTTATTAAACCGTTATAGTGTCGCTGGTTTTAAAGGTGAATTGCCAATCATCGATGGTCCGCTAAAACCTCAATTCTGGCGTGCCCAAACTGATAATGATCGTTTAGGTTGGAAAACACATGAAACCTTAGGGTTCTGGCAAAGCGCAGCGGATAAATTAGTGTTAACTGATTTTGAAGTTGAGCAAGACGAGTATCAAGTGGTGGTGTCAACTGAGTTTAAACTGGATGACAAAATTGAGTTAGAAATTGAATACAGCATAAATGGAAATGGCGAAATCGAAGTTGATTACGAACTCGAAGCCGACCCATCATTGCCTAGTTTGCCTCGTATTGGTCTGACGGCTCAACTGACTAAAAAGGTGGTTAATTTAAGTTATTTTGGTAAAGGGCCATTTGAAAATTATGTCGACCGTAACCAAGGCGCAATGACAGGTGTTTATTCGGGACGCCTTGCCGACTTTATCGAACCCTATGTTAGACCTCAGGAGCAAGGGTTAAGAACAGGGACTTATTGGTTTAATTTGATTGACTGGACGGGACGAGGAATGCGTGTAACGGCAGAAAAAACACTCAGTTTTAGTGTGTTACCTTGGTCCACACAAGCGCTAGATCAGGCAACTCATACCTATCAGTTAAATGATAAACAAGCTTATCACATGAATATTGACTTTAAACAAGCGGGTGTTGGGGGTACCGACTCTTGGAGCGCAAAAGCTGCGCCGATTGAAAAGTACCAGATCCCGGCTGACGAATACGAATTTTCGTTTACCTTATCACCGGTTGCTTTTGAGTGAGTTAAATGATGAAAAAACTATTATCGCTAATGTTAGGCGCAGCGGTCTCCCTTTCGGGCGCCGCGAGCGCGGCAGAACAGTCACAACCAAACGTGGTTTTGATTTTAATTGACGATTTAAGCCACTATGGCATGACAACCTATGGCGCAAATCGTATTCGTTCAGTAAAAGGTGAATTTGAAGATATTACTTTTTCAACGCCAAATATCGATAAACTGGCTGAAACTGGCCTTAGAATGGAAAATGCTTTTACTCATCCGCTATGCGAAAATACTCGAATCGCATTAATGAGTGGCAAGCAGAATGACCGCAATTATTTAAAGCCTAAATCCCAGCATCATTCAGATATTACCTTTGGTGATGTTTTTCAACGCGCAGGTTATGCAACTGGTATGTACGGAAAATGGAAACAAACCCGTGGTACCTCAAATATTCCAGGTAAACAATATATTAGTGAGTTTGGTTGGGATGATTATGTCGCTTTTGATGTAGTGACCGAAGGGCAGCGTTTTATCAACCCCAACCTCGTCATAAACGGGGAGATTGCTAATTATCAAGGTCGCACAGATTTAGATCCTGAAACAGGACGACGTTGGTATGGCCCGGATATATACAACAGAGCGGCACTTAATTTTATCGAACAAAATAAAGACAAGCCTTTCTTTTTGTATTATCCAATGGCTTTAGTGCATGATGACCATAAACCGACCCCAGATACTAAACCAAACAGTATCTTTGACAACTATGATGAAGCAACGCATAACCGAAATGGTCATAAGGGCGATGAGCCTAAATATTTAGGTGACATGATTGAATATACAGATAAGCTTATCGGCAAAGTAGTAAACAAGCTGAATCAGCTTAATCTACGTGAAGAAACCTTGATTATTGTAATGGGAGATAACGGCACCAAAGAAATTTTCCATCATGTATTACCCGATGGAAGTGTCTATCCATCTCGTAAAGGTGGAAACGCTGACCCTGGTATCCATGTCGGTATGGTGGTTAACCAACCTGGTACGGTACCTGCAGGTGATGGCCAAGTGCGTAGCTATGATGGTTTAACCTATTTAACAGATGTTTTTCCAACCATTGCTGAAGCTGCAGGTATAAAAATACCGTCTGAAACCCGTTTAGATGGCAAGAGCTTTTGGGCGCAAGCAACCGGGCAAAGTCGTGAAGAACACAGAGACCATATTTACAGCTGGTATATGGGCAATGGCCTCTATCATGAAGTTAAAGATCCGCGTAAAATCAGTTTTGCATTTGATAAAAACTTTAAATACTACGGCCCAAGTGTCTATTTTCCGCAAGGTAGATTTTTTGATCTAAAAAATGACCCATACGAAAAAGCAGGCGACCGTTATGTTGAACTTAGATTCAGTGTACGCCGCTATTCAGGCTTGAATATGCAAAACCTGACACCAGAGCAATACGAAGCCATGTTGAGGTTGAAAAAGGTAGTTGAGTCTCGTCAAATTAAACCTGTTGAATCGGTAGAGATTATTGCTGATATATCTGAATTAAAAGTGGGTGAAACTTTTGATTTGGATGCAGAAGTGACGCCTATCAATGCAACACGTGATGGGGTTATTTGGCATTCGAGCAATCCGCAGATTGCAACTGTTAATAAATTTGGCGAGGTTACTGCGCATCAAGCAGGTGAGGTGACCATTAGCCTTTATTCATGGAGTGATGCAAGGCCATTAGCTGACAATAAATCGCCTGAGTTTTTAACAGATGGCATTCAAGACTCAATTACACTGGAGGTTGTTCGTTAAAAACAGTCTGATTGCAGTGTCCAGCGAGCAGTTAATGCGGCTCGCTGGCACAATAACAGCCTTTGACCTCAGTTAAAATACTTGCACCTTGTTTTTGCAAGTGCTGGCCAGTTTTAAGAAAACTCTCAACTAACCCTTGCCCAGGTGAGCACCAGGCACCCGCTGCATAAGGGCCAAAATAGGCTAACCTTCCATTATCATCAAATACCGCAACAGCTGGGGTTGATGGGATAATTTTTGCTAGTGTGGAGTCATTTGTTAATTCAATAGTTTGGTTAATATAATTGTTCTGATCAGCAAGTGCAGCAACCGAATTGATATGCCGACTGGCAATCCAGTTACATTGGCAGCCACCTGCGCGGATATGAAAAATGCGTCGGTTACGCTCAGTCGATATTAAATTAGCAAAATTTTGATCAAATTCTGGCTGTAAAATGGCTTGACCAAGTTGCCCGTGCGGATCAAATTCCACTAAACGTTTATTAAAACTGAACCAGAGCAAGAGCAATAATGCGGCTAACCAAATCGCACTGGTTGAATAAATTAATATTTTTTTATACGGCAAATTTTTTCATGTCCTGATTAAAACGTTGAATATCAGCATCTAATTGTTTTATTTCAACTTGAGCTTGCTCGGCGTCTGCTTGCAATGAGGCTGAAGTTTGCAATAAGGTGTGGGTTGAATCAGATATCTCGTTTGCGACCTGAGTTTGTTGATTGGCCGCTACTGCAACCGACGACATGTTCTCATCAACTTTTTTTATAATATTTGCAACCTGCAGCATAGATTCGCTGGCTAATTGGGCGCCATTGACCACTTGACCGGTGCGATCAAGGCAAATTTGCATCTGGTCAACGGATGCATCTGCATCTGTCATCAACTGATGAGTGATATCGCTAATTTGATCAGCGTTCTCTCGAGTTCGCCCGGCGAGCAAGCGAACCTCGTCGGCTACCACAGAAAACCCTCTGCCGTGTTCTCCAGCCCTAGCAGATTCTATCGCAGCATTTAGCGCCAGTAAATTCACTTGATCAGAAATGTTTTTGATCGCATCCATCACAATCTCAATTTGTTTACACTGACTGGCAAGCGACTGCATACTCGTTGACGTTTTGGTGAGATCTGTTTCTAACTGAGTCATATCATTATTGGTCGTCTGCATGATTTGTTTAGCACTTTCACTACGCTCACTCGCTGTTGAGGTTAAAGAGTTAACGGTTTGCGTGCGTGATTCTACTGCCTGATTTGCGGCAGACATTTGCTCGGCTGCGGCGGCAATTTTTTCAATTTGCAAAACACTTTGATCAATTGAGTTTTGGCTGTTTTGTGAAAGTTTGGTTACTCTTTGACTGACCCCTAAAGCATGATTTGCAACCGTCTGTGTATCTTCCACAAAATCTCTAACGGATCCTATTAAGCGGTTAAAATCAGTTAAATCTGGATTATTATTGGTTATGGCGACCGATAAGTTAAAATGGCCAGACTGGGCCAATATTTTATTGATTGTTTCTTTTAACGATAGCGCAGCAACTGCTTCATTGTGAGTTTTACGTGCGCCATACATCAAAACTCCGGCTTCGGCTAATGCAAAAGCCGCATGTATCACTAAAATGTATATCTGTAGATGTCCCTGCTCAAGTATATAGGTATGGGAGCCTTGCTGTTGTAATATATAAAATACAATATGATGAATGGCGACAAAGCCGGCTGCCGTGCCTATGACCTTCCAATCCCGATAAAACGATAAAAATGCCAATACCACAAAAATTTCAAAGTGTATCTCAGTGAGACCCATGGTTTGTTGAATATGCAAGGCTGCAAATACTTGGCTGGCGACTGCCAAAGTATGTCGGGTTATCGGGTTAAAGGGTTCAGTAAAAGTGAATGCGACTGGCAATAATAATATAAATATGCCAATGCCAAACGCTTCAAACCAAGTATTTGTAAAAAAAGCGATCACAATAGATATGATAAATTGAGTGAATAACACCCCAATAAATATTTTATTGCTGCGGGCAATCCAAGGGTATTGCATAACTTACCTCATAAAAAGTGTGCAATCCGGTGCGTATTATTTGTTTAATTAGAATGGGTATCAAACGGGCGTTTAAACTAAAGAGATCATTTAATTTTTAATGTTAGAAAACACTTATCAAAACGTCTAGTCAAGTACTGGGTTCAATTCACATAAATGAGATTTTTCATCGCTTGTTCAGTACCGGCTTTAAGCTAATGATCTGGTCAGCCAACGTAACGATTTGCTCTGTTTGGTGGCTAATAATAACTAGGGCGGCGTTTTGTTCATAACAGTAGTTAATCAATAACTCTAGGATCGTTCGGCTATGACATTCATCTAATCTGGAGGTCACTTCATCCGCGACTATGATTTTGGGTTTTAATAAAAATACCCGCAAAAGCGCAAATCGTTGCAATTCGCCTCCACTTAAGCTGGATTTGTCTCTTTGCAGCAGGCTAACATCCAGTTTAAGTTTTTCCATTCCGTTCAGGACTGATGAAAATTTAATTTGATGTAGTTTACAAACATCTTTAAATAACAGCTTAAGCGGGATGCCGGGTGCAAATACTGCGGTCGGTTCTTGGTAAATTTTTTGTATTTCAAGTTTACCAACTTGATTATCAACACTGCGATGTCCGCGGCTGGGCCGTTTTAGACCGCAGATTAGATCACCTAAGGTACTTTTACCGACCCCGCTTATGCCCTGTATTAACGTTATTTGAGCACACTTAAGTGTTAAATTGACATTGTTAAGAATTGTTTTACCAGAGATGGAATACTGAATATCCTTCATCTCAAGCAGGACTTCATTCACTGAACCAAATTTTTTGTGTATCGACGGAGGTTTAGTTGCAGCGATGAGTTGCTCTAGATAGGGCAGTCTCGGGCAGGTGAAAAGTTGTTTTGTTTGTGCAAAAGCAAGCTGGCGACCCTGTTGAATTATTAAGAGTTTGCCGCCTAACCGCTGGCAGAGCGCTAAATCATGGGTGATTGTCAGTAGTGCAGCTTGCTGACTGGTGTGTTTAATTTGTTTAAAAAGTTGTTCCACCGCTGTTTTATCAAGCCCTTTACTTGGCTCGTCAAGGATCATAACAGGCGTATTGGCACAGCTGATGATCGCGTAGGTCAAGCGTTGAGCCATGCCACCAGATAGTTGATGTGGGTATTTGTTTTGACAATCCATTAAAGATAGTGTGGCTAACCGCTGTATACTTTGTTTCGATGCGGTTTGTTTATCTTGGTTTAATACAAACCTACCTACTTCGATAATTTGTGAAGCGGCCTTTTTTAACGGGTTCAGTGCGTTCCAAGGCTCTTGGGGCAAAAGGACCAGAGTTTTGCCCCACAAAGCCTGAAGTTTTTTACGGTCTGCCAAATCAAATATACGGCCGTTAATGGTGAGTGTGCCAGTAACGGTCAGGTTTACTGCCAACGTACCCATTAACGCTTGCGCGAGTAAGCTTTTTCCAGCGCCTGTGTGGCCTAAAACTGTCACAGGCTCTTGATCCGAAAAAC
The DNA here is from genome assembly GCF_000300815.1 of Gayadomonas joobiniege G7. Taxonomy (GTDB): domain Bacteria; phylum Pseudomonadota; class Gammaproteobacteria; order Enterobacterales; family Alteromonadaceae; genus Catenovulum; species Catenovulum joobiniege. The sequence continues at coordinate 728,160 of NZ_AMRX01000008.1, forward strand.
TAAAATTGAGTGGACCTAATAAAGCTCTGCGGTCTGAAAGGTGCGCACGAGTCGTTAGGTTTTCGTCGCTATAAATCGTTAACTTATCTATTTTCAATTGCATGATTGTTTTTTCCGGCAAGCAAGTTAAGAGATAATACGACAGTAAAGAGTACAACTAGGGGTTGGCAAAGTAACCAAGGGGCTTCTTCATAATAGGGAAATAATTCAACAATCATCAAGCCGAGTTCTGCTGTGGGTGGTTTCAAACCGACATAAACAAAACCTATCGACGCCATCATTAAGATTGCGTTCGCTGCGCCATATGCTGACAGAGTGAAGAGGCTGGGTTTTAACTCAGGTAACAAGTGGCGCTTTAAAATGTAAACATGGTTAAACCCTAACAACTGCGAGGATTCAACCGCAGGGCTGTTTAAAATAGCCTTACTACTGGCTTTAATAACCCGATAGTATTCAAGCGATAATACAATAGATATTGCCAAATAGATCATTACAAAAGAACCAGGTATCACAGCAGCAAACAAGAGCACTAAAATCAAACCTGGCAATGCCATTAAACTATTAATAAGCGCATCTAAGAGAGTCTCTGTTCTTCCGCGGCACCAGGCGGCGAATATGGCTAAGCCAGTACCAATAATACAGGAAGTAACAACAGATAATCCCGCCAACCAAAAAGACAGACGCAGACCTGCTGCAAGACGTACATACATACTTCTGCCGTATTGGTCGGTACCGAGCGGCTGCTCGAAAGAAGGCGTATTTAATATTTTATTTAGATCCTGACTGCCAACTGTTTGTTGCTGGATAACAGGTTGCGTCATTGCAAATACTGCCAACAATAAAAGAAGTATCGATGCGAAGCGTTGGCTTTTTGAAAAGTTGTTAAACATCTTATATATCTTTATTTAACCTAGGATCCAAATGTTGGCAGAGCAGATCGACTAGGGTATTAATGAATACAAATGCTAGAGCTAGAGTGAGCGCTGTGCCTTGCAGCATAGGAATATCTCGGGCAAAAACGGCGTGTGATAGGGCATGGCCGATACCAGGCCAAGCAAAGAGACTTTCGATCATAATTACGCCTTCAACCAAACCGATAAGTTGGATGCCAAATAATGACAACATAGGAACAGAAATATTGCGCAAACCATGCGAGAAAAACAATGTTTTGCCCGCTAGTCCTTTGATTTGTGCAAACTGATAATATTCGGATGAAAATACCGTTAATAGTTGGTCACGAACAAACTGATTAGACACGGCAGCCAAAGATAAAGCGAGTGTTAGTGCGGGTAAAAAAAGATATTCCGCGCCACCAAAGCCAGCCACAGGAAAGCAATTTAATTTGATTGCAAATAGCATAATAAGCAATAAACCCAAACTAAAAACGGGTTGAGCACGGATCACCGCAGCGACTACTAAGCAAGCGTTGTCAAATCCTCCACCGGCATATTTAGCTCGCAGGGCGCCAATAGGGATACTGATACATACGCTCAGTAGCAATGCTGTGACTGCTAGCTGTCCTGTATAAGCCAATTGGTGCGCTAATTCTTTGGTTATTGGCGCTCCGCTAACTAAGCTATTGCCTAAATTAAGCTGGCACAAATCCCATAGCCAGTTGAGATATTGTTGATAAACTGGCTCATCAAGGGCAAGCTCAGAGTGCACGGCGCTAGCAGCGGCACTGCTGACTGCGTCATCACCATAACGACCAGCAGCTACTTTATAAGCAATATCGCCAGGTAGCGCACGAACAAGAAAAAAAGTAAAACTACCAATGGCAATGGGCAAAAAAGCCAACTGCCAGGCTCGATGATATAAAATTTTATTCATTATCTTGCAAAGACATTCGGGATATTAAAAAAGAACGCTCAAAGGGATCAAATTCAAATTGCTGGATAGAATTGCTGACCGCACTGGATTGTAGATAATAGGCGATTGGGATCAATGGAATATCTTGTTGGATTAAGCTTGCGGTTTGTTGAGCTAAATTAAAAAATTCTTGATTGTCATTAAGTGTTCGCATTTTGTTTAACGTTGTAAATACCTCAGCATTGGTATAATTCATTGGCCCCCAGTCACCACCATCACTGTGGCTAAATTCGTTTAAAATTAAACCAAAAGGATCGCCAATAGTACCAAAGTTACGGGCAATTAATGCCATTTCTAAACTGCCGTCAGCATGACCTGAAGGGATGGCACTGCTATTTTCCATGAGGACCTGAACTAATATACCTAGTTCTCGCCATTGGGCTTGTAAAACTGTGGCTAACACTATCAATTCAGGGCGGTTTGCGTAGGTTATTAAGTTCAATGAGAGTGGTTCGCCGTTTTTATACCAGAGGTGGTCGTCAGCTAACTGCCAGCCTGCGGATTTTAAATATTTTTGTGCAGCCATGACGTTGGAATACTCGGGTTCAAGTTTGGCTAAATGCCAATTTTTTAAAATCGGCCCAAAAATTTGGTTTGCAGCGCTGCCTGGTGCTTTTAAAATCTGACTGGCGATTGCTTGTCTATCGATTGCTAAACTCAGTGCTTTGCGAACGTTTGGATCAGCAAGATGAGGATGAGCCAAATTGAGTTTAACCATGATAGTTCGAGGTATTTCTGTTCGATGAACCTGCACATTTTTATAAGTTTTTAATGACGTTAAAGTGGCCGGATCTAAATTGTAAACTATTTTAGCTTGCCCTGTTCTAACCATCATAGCCCGACTTTCAGAGCGATGTCCGGTAATATATTCAACCGATTTAATCCGTGCGGTTTGACCCCAAAAATCGGAAAATTTTGTCACTTTAATTTGATGAGGTGGAGCAAATTCACTTATTTGATAAGGGCCTGTGGCAATCAGTTCTTTAACTGAACCTGGTTTGTCGTATGATTCTCGAGCCAAAATGGCTGTGCTATAGTTGCTTAACACGGATGGCAGAGCAGGGTAGCTGTCTTTTAGATAAATGTGGATCTGGTCGTTGTTTTCGCTTTTGATTTGAACAATGCCTGCATGTTGAATAGGGCCGGGTTTATTTAGCGCTACTTTTAAGGCATTGGTAACATCATTTGCTGTCAATAGCCGGCCATTATGAAACTGCACGTTTTTGCGTAGCTTGAATGTCCACACAGTGCCATCTTTTGAACTAAACCATTCAGTGGCCAACGATGGAACTAATTCTCCGCTAGGATTAACATCGACTAAGGTTTGTATAACTTCCAAGCGGCTAAACATAAAACCAGAAATTGACGGATCTAAGGTGATGGCTTCAAACGGGCCGCTGATACGAATAGAAGATTTCTCTTGGGGCTGAGTGCAAGCCGTAAATAAAAATACAGCAGCGCAAACGGCTATCACTAATTTTATAAAAGTCATAGTAATATCGGCTTTATTGATGTTAAGCAGATAATACCGGAAATTGAGTTAAATTATTATCGGTAATTAAAAATAAAAAACTGCTTTACCTATGATCATATGTGGCTGAATGGGGCCCATTTGTAAAGTATCTAACCCATTATTTTCATCGTCTGCGAGCCAAACAATGCCGTTAGAATCTATGTACTTAATTTGTTGATGGACAATGCCGTATCTTGCATGTCGAACTTTCACAAGATCATTAATCGCGAGGCGTTTAACTAAAAAGAATCGGCTAAATACAACATACTGGTCGGTTTCTGTTTGCACACAGCGATTTGAGCCAAACATTTTGATCACGCTAATCCCTAACATAAGTCCTCTCCGTTGTTTTATTCTTTAGATCTGAGCAAAAGACTGCATGTAAATAGACCGAATCCTACCACACAAGGCAGTAACCAAACCGCGCCATAGAGTGGAGCCGATGCCGATATACTTGTTTCTGCTAGCGTATTATCATTAAATAACTTAGCCAAAAAAGTAGCGATTAAAATAGCGGAAAAATAAATCACTTTTTTGTTCATGTTTAATCCTCTTATTAATAATTAATGTAGAACTCGGCGAAATTGATTCTGGTATTGTTCTAATAAAGATTCCAAACAGTGCTCACACGTTGGATATTTTTGAGCAAACTCTAATAGTGGGATCAGTGTTAGTTTTAACGCTTGTATGGCGTTCACCTGTTGTTGGTTACTCGCTTTTTTATTGCGACTAACGGCTAACATAGTTTGATGGGGTATTATTAAACAATCACGCGCTTTTTCGATGTCGCCCGTGCGTTGAAAAACTTGTGCCAGATTATGAAAACCACAGATCCACCCTTGAACAGCTTCAATTGATTCTGGTTTATTTTCTTTTTGAATTTCTAACTGTCGAATGGCTCTATGATAAAAAAGCGCAGCTTTGGCAAAATTATTGTCGCTATAATGAACATTGCCTTGCTGCATTAACTTTTGCCAGCGATTCATATATACCTCAATCTAAATGATAATTAGTATCATTATCGATTAATTATATGGCTTTGTAAAATGTTTTTTATAAAAAATTAGTCTGTGATGCCGGCCTGCTATGATTTATGGAGCCGTCATTTTATAGCCTAGTTACTGGAGGCTAGGAGATAAAAAAGGCCGTGGAGACGGCCTTATTGATAGCGCAGGAATAGAAGCTTGTTATAAATGTTGTTTTAAAAAACTTTCGATTTTTTTCAGGACGACAAAGCGGCTCGCGTTATTATTATTAATTGAATGACCTTCTTGATCGAGCTGAATCAATTCTACCTTTTTCCCTGCATCGAGCAGTGCGTCATAGATATTTTCAGATTGCACTGGCGGTACGATGAGATCATCTTTAGCGTGAAATAATAAAACCGGCACGTTAAAGTTTTCGATATGATTAATGGGAGAAATCTTTGCAACCTCTTTTTCAGAAGAGATATGTTTGGTGATGGTAGATTTCCAGTAGTAGGTTATTTCATGATCTTCACCATGCCGTTCTTCTAGATATGATAGCATTTCGACAAGGTCTGAAACGCCATTGATTGATACCACACAGCGGTAGATATCACTATTAAGGGCCGCCCCTAACAAAGCTGCATAACCGCCATAACTCCATCCGACCATGCAGACACGCTCAGGATCTGCATTATGTTTTGTGACCGCAAAATTAACTGCATCATTTAAATCCGATTGCATTTTTTGACCCCATTCGCCGTAACCTTTATTAGCGAATCGAAAGCCAAACCCAGATGAACCTCTAAATTGAGGTTGAATGACCATATAACCACGGTTCGCCAAAAATTGCGCCATATAATCAAAACCAAAAGTGTCATGGCTACGCGGTCCGCCATGCGGCATGACAATCAGAGGGCGTTTACCGGATTTTTCGTGTTTGGGTCGTGTTAATAAGGTTGGAATTTTTAAACCATCACTGGCGTTATAAAAAAGAATGCTCACCGGATTAATTAAATCCATGCCAATTTGCGGTCTATCTGCAACTATATGTTGTGCTTTACCGTTGGACAGTAACACATAGTCACCAGCAAACTCGTTGCCTTCGATATGCAAAATAATATGTTTCCAGTCTTGGCTGTGATCAACAATACGTACGCTATTTTGTGGAAATTGTTTTTGAATGTTTCTAATGTTTTTAGAAAGATTGGCATCAAAAAATTCGTAAGTCGGTTTAAATCCCTCATAGGCAACCCCGTAAACCACACGTTGAGCATTGCTCATTACATGGCTAACCCCTTTGCCGGCTTTGACAAAACGAGGTTGAGAGAAGGTGCCGTCGTGTAGCGACATCGTATAATAAGTTCTGCGGTCATTGTGTGCGCGTAAAACAACTAAAGATTTAAAATCGGGTGTCAGTCCAACAAACGCGTGGCTGCGAAGGCGTGTTTGATCATAAAAAATCAGTTTCCATTCACCGTCTACTAAAGCTTCTATCGAATGAACCCCTTTTTGGCTATTAAATTGTTCACGTGCGATCAGCTCGCCTTTGTTATTAACAAAATAATCCCTAGTGTCGTAGGTGCCGCGTTCAATGGTTTTGGGTTTTCGCTTTTTAGTTAAATCAATTTGCAGTAAATTATAGGTGGGATCTTCAAACGCGCCGCCAACATAAGCGGGCATATAAGCATAATTTTTATCTTCTGATAACCCTAATAATCGTCCTAGACCTGTTTGCCCTTTATAAATGCCATAACCCGGTACTAATAAAGGTCTAACTTCGCCGCTTTTTATCTCATAAATATAAGCTGAACTATAGTGATCTTTGCCATCTATATAATCTAAAAAGTTCCGAAATTCTGACACGACAAAGATGATTCTATTATTGTCTATAAAATAAATGTCTTTCGGATCTAAATCACCAATATTAATTGAACCGGCTCTTTTTCCTGTTTCTAAGCTATTAACAACATACCTATTTTGGCCGTTTTTTGCATGTCTAAATGCTAGGTATTTAGCGTCAGGCGAGATCCGAAACATATCAGTTTCTGGCAGGTAACTGTATGCTGCGACGGGTGGGGTTATCGCAGCTTTAAGCGGCAGAGCCGCAAAAATGATAAATAAAGCTGTAAATAAAAAACATGTTTTTTTTGATACCATGTGACATCCTGTATTTTTCGTTCTGATTTATTTATAAGTGTGCTTGTAAAAAACTTTCGACTTTTTTCAAAACCACATAGCGGCTGGCATTGTTATTTAAAATCGAGTGTCCTTCATCTTCTAGTTCAATAAATTCGACCGTTTTATCCATATCCTCCAATTCATCATAGATGTCTTCGGATTGCTCAAAAGGGACCACAGTATCGTCTTCACCATGAAATAAAAGCACTGGGATATTAATATCAGCAACAAAGTTGATTGGCGATAATTGGTCAAGATCATCCTCACTATAGCGGTCATTTTGAATGGCTTGTTGCCAGTACTCTGTGATTTCATGGTCTTCACCATGTTTATCTTCTTCATAGGCTAACATGGCGGTTAAATCAGAAACGCCGTTGATAGAAATAGCACATTTGTACAAGCCACTATTAAAAGCAGCGGCCGATAGGGCTGCATAGCCGCCATAGCTCCAGCCCATGATGCAGACTTTGTTTGCATCGGCATTAAAGTGATCAACGGCATAGGGTATAGCATCATTTAAATCGCTTTGCATTTTGCGACCCCATTCACCATAACCCAAGTTAATAAACCGAGCACCAAATCCTGTTGAGCCTCTAAACTGGGGTTGAATGACTAAATACCCTCGGCTAGCTAAAAATTGAGCGATATCATCAAAACCAAACTTATCGTTTGTCTCAGGGCCGCCATGAGGCAAAACGATTAAGGGGTATTTTTTATCAGATTTTTTGACAGGTTCAGTGATCAGAGCTGGAATGGTTAAACCATCGGCTGCTTTATACTCACCAATAGAGACTGGGTTAATCAGTTGAGAAGGAATTTTGGGGCGACTCGCACTCAGATGAACAGCCTGTTTACCGGAAATTAAAATATAGTCACCAGCAAACTCATTGCCCTCTAGATAAAAAATAAGCTTGCTCCAATCTTGAGAATAGTCGGTGAGATAAACGCTGTTTGATTGAAACTCGGCTTGCAACCCAGCAATAGTCTGACTTATTTTTTTATCAAAAAATTCATAACTAGGTTTTAATCCGCCATATTCAACACCATAAACAACGCGTTTCAGGTCGGTCAGCACCCTAGTGATGGTGCGGCCTTTTTTGGCAAAATAAGGGGTCGAAATAGTGCCGTCTTTTAATGACATAGTATAATAGGCGGAGTTATCTTGATGCCCAGCAATAAATACGAGCGATTGATAGTCTTTGGTAAGACCAACAAAAGAGTGGGTGCGATATTGGGTTTCTAATTCAAAAATACTTATCCAGCGCCCATCATGCATGGCTTCGATAATATGCAGATTTCGCTTTTGGTTAAAACGCTCCCGCGCTAGTGGCTCTCCTTTATCATTGATAAAAAAATCAATGGTATCACGGGTGCCACCGGCGTGACGTCTGGGCATACGTTTTTGATTTAGGTTGACTTTAAGCAAGTCAAAACGGGGTGTTTCATGGCGCTCGCCAACATAGGCTGGCATATAGGCATAGGCTTTATCGGGTGAGATGCCAATTAAACGGCCCAAGCCAGTTTGACCTGGATAAATTCCATAACCGGGAATTAATAGCTGCCTAAGTTCTTTATTTTTTATATTGTAAATAAAAGCTGTGCTAATATTTTCTCGCCCTTCAAAACCATAAATTGAGCGATATTCAGACGCCACTAACAGAATTTGGTTGTCATCAATAAAATAAGCGTTTTTAGGGTTTAACTCGCCAATATTAATACCACCCACCACTTTACCGGTTTTTAAATCTTTGACTAAGATAAAGTTATCATCATTTTTGACGTATCTAAAACTTATGTATTTAGCCGATGGGGACAAACGAACCATACTGGTTTCTGGTAAATAACTGTAAGCAGAAACAGGTGGTGTGTTGGCAGCTACAAAAAAAGTACCTAAGGGAAGAAACAGAAGTAAAACGCGAAATAGATATTTTAACACTGTGAGTACATCCTTTTACAAAATATTTAAGATATGTTTTATTTTATTCTATTTTTTTTAAATTGCAAAAGGTCCAACTGAAGAGGTGATATGTCAGATTTTAATCAACTAAGGTCAACACATGCGCAAATCGGTAAAGTCACTTGGATTGGGATACGTCCACAAAGGCGAGCGCCTTTGCAACCGATGACGGACGTGTGGATAAGCGAGCTTGGCGGTCTCGACGGAGATCATTATTACGCGCCGCGTCATAACAAACGCCAAGTGACCCTGATTCAGGCTGAACATCTTGCAGTAATGGCGGCGCTATTAAATGTACCAGAAGTCACGCCACAGCAGTTGCGGCGTAATATTGTGGTAGCCGGTATCAATTTACTGGCGTTTAAAGACAGCGAGTTTTTAATTGGTGAGGTTGTATTAAGAGGGACCGGCCTCTGTCATCCTTGTCGCCGGATGGATGAAGCTTTTGGGCCGGGCGGCTACAATGCGGTGCGCGGGCATGGTGGTATCACAGCAACCGTGGTTAGAGGTGGCCGAATTCAGTTACAGGATGAGGTAAAAGCACTCTAAATATTATTTTTTTGATATTTATTGGCAAAAACCGCCAGATAAGGACAAATATTTAATATTTTTATTCATGATCTGTGTATTTTAAAAAAATGTTATCAATATAATGTCAGCTATTGTTAAGAAGCATTTTTTGTGAGGCTGAGATATGAATAAAAGTGAATTGCCTGATCCTTTTGAACAAGCACGAGTTGAGTCGGGTGTCGGTTATATGAATGATCAAGATGACCCTGTGCAAATTTTATTGCGCTTAAAAGATGTTCGAAAATCGGCTCACAATTGGAAAACATTTCAATCCGGTGCCAAACCCGGCCGTATCGTAGTGCCGTCTGAAGTGAATATTAGAGAGACACGGCAAATTCCTTTTGAAGTTGATCCGCCTGAGCACGGTGGTTTTAGAAAACTATTGGACCCTTGGTTTAAACGACCACTCAATGATGACTACCAACAAAAACTGCAAGCGCAAATTGATGAGCTACTGGATGAGGTTTTAAATAAAGACTCGGTTGAAACCGTCTCTGAGTTTTCACTTAAATTACAATCACGTGCGCTTACTTTATTATTAAACACCCCGTATGAAGAATCAGAGGTTTGGATTGGCTGGGGCACCCATGTATTTAGAAGTGAAGGGGTTGCTTTGGATGGTGATAAAGCCAATATTCTGTACGATTATATTGACGAACAGATTGAACGCGCCGCGGCAAAGCCAGGCGATGACTTATATTCGGTGTTATTAAACTCAGAAGTCAACGGCAAAAAATTAACTAAAGAAGAAGTTAAGGGCGTAATGATACTGACCTTTGCCGGTGGCCGAGACACAGTCATTAATGCGGTCACTAACTCAATTGCCTATTTTGGCGAGCATCCTGAATCACTCGCGCGTTTAAAAGCTGAACCTGAAATTACCGGCAAAGCGGTTGAAGAACTGATCCGTTATTTTGCGCCACTGACTCATATGGGGCGCGTCGCGACCCAAGATACCCAAGTGTGTGAGCATGCGGTTAAAGCAGATACCAGAGTGTCTTTATGTTGGGCTTCAGCGAACCGAGATGCAAGTGTGTTCGAAAAACCAAATGAAGTTGTTTTAGACCGAAAAGTGAACCCGCATATTAGTTTTGGTTTTGGTACACATAACTGTTTGGGCGCAACCCATGCCAGAACCATAATGAATTTATTATTAAAGAGTTTGGCACAAAAAGTGAGCTCAATTGAAATTTTAGAGTGCAAAGAAAATATTGAAGATCTTGAGCAGTTCAAGCGAAAAGTCGGTTTTGATAGTTTAACTGTTAAATTTAAGAACGCATAAGAGGATATTAAAATGGCAAAAGTTACTTTTATTACGGCAGATGATGAACAAATCACTTTAGAAGGAGATTCAGGTTCGGTAATGGAACTGGCAGTACAAAATGATGTGGCTGGTATTGATGGTGATTGTGGTGGCGTTTGCTCATGCGCAACTTGTCATGTTCATGTAGCGCCAGAACATTTGGCAAAAGTGGGTAGTGCCAGTGAAATCGAGCAAGATATGTTAGAGCTAGATGATAATGCAAACGAGTATAGCCGTTTGTGTTGCCAAATTGAGCTGAACGAGCAAATTGATGGCGTGATTTTACGCGTTGCACAATAAGTTAAAATAGGATCTACGATGACAACGAAAAATCAACAAACCTGTGTGGTAATTGGTGCCAGTCATGGCGGAGTGAACTTTGCGTTTGCGCTTCGTAAAGAAGGTTGGCAAGGTGACATTATTTTGTTTGATGTAGATCCGGTTTTGCCATATCACAGACCGCCGTTGTCAAAAGCTTATTTAAGCAGCTCTGATAAGATAGAAAAGCATGCTTTAAAAGCCGAAGAAGCCTACCAAAAAAATGATATTCAACTTCGCCTAGGTGTGCGTGTTGCAGCGATTAACCGAAGCGAACAATCAGTTACCTTGGATAATGGTCAGGTGCAAAATTACGACAAATTGGTGATTGCCAGTGGTGCTAGGCCGTTAATGCCGCCGATTGAAGGTATGCAAACGGTTAATCATTTATATCCGCTGCGTACGGCCGCAGATGTAGAAAATATCCGCAATGCCTTTTTACAAAGTCGACGAAAAAAAGTGGTTGTGATTGGCGGCGGTTATATTGGACTTGAAACCGCAGCTTCATTAAACAAGATGGGGGCTGAGGTGACTGTGTTAGAGCGGGAATCTCGTTTATTGGCTCGTGTAACCGCACCTTATATGTCGGATTATTTTAAACACTTGCATGAGTCGCAGGGTGTTTCAGTTTGCACTGGGCAAAATGTTACCAAGATAGAAACTGAGAACAATAATAATCGAGTGATTTGTGCAGACGGAAAAGCATTTGATGCAGATGTGATCATTGTAGGGGTTGGCATTCGTGTTAATTTAGAGTTGGCGGAAGACGCAGGTTTGAAAATTGAAAACGGTATTTCTGTTGATGAAACTGCTTGTACAACTGATGAAAATATCTACGCGATTGGCGATTGTAGTTGGTTTTTCAATCAACATTATCAAACTCATATTCGCCTTGAGTCTGTGCAAAATGCGGTTGATCAAGCAAAAGTTGCGGCTAAGGCCATTGTTGGTAAAACGGTCAGCTACGACGCGCTGCCTTGGTTTTGGTCAGATCAGTACGATGTTAAGTTGCAAATGGTAGGTTTATCAACCGGATATGATGACTTTGTGGTGCGCAACGAAAAAGATAGCAAAAACAAGTTTTCGGTTTGGTATTTTAACGGCGACAGGCTACTGTCAGTGGATGCTGTGAACAACGCTAAAGCTTACGTGCTGGCAACTAAACTCATCAAGTCGGGTGCCATAATTGATAAGGGTAAGCTCGCTGACCCGGACGTTGAATTTAAAACCGAAAATTTACTTATAAACTAAAATATAAATATTTGAGTATTTTTTAAAGAATCATTGTCAATTGTTTACTTTGGATACAATAGTTATAACTGTATTTTAAAAACCAACTAAACAATAAAGTAGAGCAATATGATTTTTAAAAATAAAAACCTCAAATTAAATATAGGCCTCACAGCCTTAGCTGTCATTAGCATCTTGGGTTGCTCTAATGCAACCCAAAACACCCGCTCTTCATATTCTGCAAGCGATACCAGCCTTGATAGCAGTGCTATGCAGCAAGCTAAACCAGCGCCAGAACGCAAGGTGAAACCTAATATTCTTTGGATTTTAACTGATGATCAGAGGGCTGATTCAATTGCAGCGGTCAATAAAGCGTTGCGAGGCACGCCCGAAAGTGAACTAGGTTATGTTGAATCGCCCAATTTAGATGCATTAGCAGAAGAAGGCGTTTTGTTTCCACTGGCTTACAATCAGTCGCCCGGTTGCTCTCCCTCTCGCTATTCAATGGCCACTGGTCAGTATCCTCATCATAGCGGACGTTATGGTTTTGAATATTCTCACCGCCAAAATGAGCATGCAAAGCCGACCATCCCTGAAGTATTGCGTGCCAACGGATATCAAACTATGTTGGCTGGTAAAGCAGGTTTACGTATTAAAAACGCGCCAAATAAAGGGGGAAGCCCATTAATTTATGATCACGAAGTTGAACGCTATGCACTAGAGCGAGCTGGCATAGGTGATTGGGGAAAAAAAGTTGTGACCAACTGGGAAACGAGAAAAACAGTCTCTATCACAGAAAACTTATATTTTCCCGACGGTTCTGTTGATGCTTTTGTTTATTTCAAAGATGGAAAATATCTAAATAAAGCAAACCCAGTTGATAAAAAGCTCGATATTATTCGTTCATATACGCGTAATTCAGAAACTTTGATCGTTGCTGGAGAAAGCCCGATGCCAGAAGATAAAACTTTGGACGGTCGTATTTTAGAAGCGTTTCAAAACTACTTGGCTAACGCGAATCAAACATATACTTCAATGTTGGGTGATAAAATTGTTGGTCCAAAAGACGATAACCCTGTGATGATTAGTTTAAGTTTCCATTTTCCTCATACACCTGTTTTGCCACCCAAAAGTTTTCAAGACAGGTTTGAACAGTTCGATTATAAGATCCCTGAGTTTTCTAAAGAAGAGTTAGCTAAATTGCCACCGCAACTGGTTAAACTCTATAAGATCATGCAGATTGATGGGTTAACAAAAGCCGAAAAATTACGAACGATACAGGATTATTATGCGTTTACAGCTTATGGTGATCGCTTAATTGGTAAAGCTATTGCAGACTTTAAAGCATATAACGAACGAGTAAATCGGCCTTATTTGATTATTGCTACCGTTGGTGATCATGGTTGGCACCTAGGTGAACAGGGGATTGAAGCTAAGTTTGCACCTTGGAATAAATCAAATCATGGTGCCATGATAGTGGTCGACTCATCAGGTGAGTACTTTCCTAAAAATACAGTTCATAAAGAATTTGTTGAGTATGTAGATATAGCGCCAACTATTTATGCAGCCGCTGGGGTTGATGTGAATAACTCGCTACCCCATTTAGATGGTTTTGATTTATCTGATGTCATCCGCAAGCCTGAATTAAAGCGCGACTATGTGCTGGGTGAGATGAATCAAATAATTGGTGATAGAGCTTATCTACGTTCAAAACGTTTTGGTTTTTCAATGAAAGTACGCCCAAAAAATGGCAAACCGGGTGAAACACATAAACCAGGTGAAAATATTGATTGGGCGTTGAATGCTTCAAATAAAGAAGTAGAGCTCGCCCTATATGATATGAAGTGTGATCCGAACGAGCGAAATAATGTGGCTTATGACCCTGCTTATCGTGAAATAGCCGAAATTTTACGGAAGAAAGCGCAAAATATCTTTTTAGGTGATGGCCGCTTAGAAATCGATTGGAAAAAAGACAACATCAGCCATGTTTCAAATTTTGCACCTGGTGCACATGATCGTAGATTAGACGAATTAGCGGGTATTAAATTGCCTAGCTGTATGAATTAATAATTAACACCTGTGAGCTTAGAATACTTGCCGTCATGGCAAGTATTCTGGACCTTAAAAATCAAAGTTAAATATTATACCAAAATAGATATATTTAACACTTGTTGTAAGCCTTGCCTTTTTTCTAAACTAAATCCAATCAAATACTAACATGAATGTTACAGATGTAGCAGGTCGTCAGGTTTATTTATTATGTATCTATTAGGGTTGGATATAGGGAGTTCGTCAACTAAAGCGAGCATCCTGGATAGTCAGAGTGGTCAATGTATTGCTTCCACCCATTATCCGAAAACTGAATTGAGTATTACGTCGGAACAGGCAGGTTTTGCCGAGCAAGATCCAGAAGTTTGGTGGCAGTGCGTGCAAGCGGCTTGCAAGGCGCTGTTTGCATTGGATCATGTGGATGCCAGCTTAATAAAAGCGATAGGTATATCGTATCAAATGCATGGTTTGGTTTGTGTTGATAAGGCGCAACAGGTCTTAAGACCTTCTATTATCTGGTGTGACAGTCGGGCAGTTAATATTGGCCAGCAGGCGTTTGCTCAATTAGGCGAGCAAAGATGTTTGCAAACCCTTTTAAACTCGCCAGGTAATTTTACCGCATCCAAACTTAAATGGGTTAAAGAAAACCAACCTGAGATATTTGAAAAAATAGATAAGTTTATGCTCCCGGGTGATTTTATTGCCATGAAATTAACCGGCGAAGTGACGACGACAGCCTCAGGGCTAAGCGAAGGCACCTTATGGGATTTCGAAAAACAAGATATCGCTGAGCATTTAATGCAGCATTACGGCTTTGATGCAAACTTAATCCCAACTATTGTGCCTAGTTTTGGTGCGCAAGGGCAAATATCGGCACAATCTGCCAATCTATTGGGATTATCGCCAGATGTGCAAGTCTGTTATCGCGCAGGTGATCAACCGAATAATGCCCTGTCGCTTAATGTTATGCGTGATGGAGAAATCGCCGCAACCGCTGGAACGTCCGGTGTTATTTATGCGGTGACAGATAAAAATGCATACGACCCTAAATCAAGGGTTAATACTTTCAAACATGTTAGCGAACCCAGTCAAGCCGACAGCAACGGCGTTTTATTGTGTGTCAATGGGACTGGACGTTTATATAGCTGGATACGCAGTTTATTAGCAGAGACTGGGCAAAACCCAGACTATGAGTCTCTCAACACATTAGCGGCTGGGGTGCCCATTGGCAGCGAAGGGTTAGTTGTGCACCCTTTCGGTAATGGCGCTGAGCGTGTATTAGAAAACCAAAACCCGGGTGGTCAATTCCATCATTTGGATTTTAACCGCCATCAACTTGGCCATCTAATGCGTGCGAGCCAAGAAGGCATAGTGTTCGCGCTTAAATATGGTTTTGATGTGTTGAAAAACATGGGGGTTCAAGGTGAAGTGATCCGAGCCGGTAAAGGTAATATGTTTTTAAGCCCTGTTTTTCGTGAAGCGTTTGTCAATACTTGCCAAATCCCCGTCGAATTATATCAAACAGATGGTGCCGAAGGCGCCGCCCGAGGTGCTGGTTTGGGCTTAGGCGTTTTTAAAAATAGAGATGAAATGGTTGCCGGTCTTAAACTTAACGAGTGTATTGAACCGGCAAGCGACAAAGTGGTCGCGTATCAAAATGCATATCAACAATGGTTAAATAAAATGGCTTAACGCCAAGCGCACATTACAGAGGTGATTATGAGCATAATAACAGGTGATAAAGAGTTTTTTCCAACGGTTGGAAAGATCGAATATGAAGGTCGGGATTCGGATAATCCGTTTGCTTTTAAATGGTATGATGCGGATCGTGTGGTTGCTGGTAAAACATTAAAAGAATGGCTGAGATTTTCGGGTTGTTATTGGCATACTTTTTGTGGCAAAGGCCATGATCCTTTTGGCCCGGGACCACAAAGATTTGCTTGGGATAATTATGCCGATGCTAAAGGTCGAGCAACTGCAAAAATGGACGCTGCGTTTGAATTTTTTACTAAAATGGGCTTGGGTTATTATTGTTTTCACGACGTCGATCTAATTGACGAAGAAAACTCATCAGTTGAAGAATTTGGTAAAAAGCTAGATTTTATTACAGATTATGCTCAACAAAAACAACAGGCGTCTGGCATAAAACTCTTATGGGGTACGGCAAATCTTTTTTCTAACCCGAGATATATGAATGGTGCTGGTACCAACCCGCATTTTCCAACACTGGCACGCGCGGCAGCCCAATTAAAGCTGGCTATCGACGCAACCATCAAACTTGGCGGCGAAAATTATGTATTTTGGGGCGGCCGTGAAGGCTATGTGACCTTATTAAATACAAATATGAAACAAGAGTTAGATAATTTTGCTCAGTGGTTACACACTGCAAAAGACTATGCGCGCAAGCAGGGTTTCACTGGTAACTTCTTTATTGAACCAAAACCAATGGAGCCCACTAAACATCAATATGATTTTGATACAGCAACAGTTGCTCATTTTGTAAACAAATATGGCTTGCAAGATGACTTTAAAGTAAATATCGAAGTTAACCACGCAACTTTAGCAAATCATACTTTCCAGCATGAGTTGCAAGTGGCAGCTGATAATAACATGTTAGGATCTATAGATGCCAACCGTGGTGATTATCAAAACGCTTGGGATACTGACCAATTCCCAAATAACATTAACGAAGCGGTTGAAGCTATGTTGGTTTATTTAGAAGCCGGTGGGTTGCAAGGTGGTGGAGTGAATTTTGATGCTAAAACGCGTCGTGAATCAACCGATATGGAAGATATCTTTTTGGGTCATATTGGTGGCATGGATACGTTTGCTCGAGGTTTGATTATTGCTGATGAAATTTTAAATAAATCGGACTATAAAAAATTACGAGAAGCGCGCTATGCGACTTTCCAAAGCGGACAAGGCAAGGCTTTTACTGAAGGTAAATTAGATTTAGCTGAACTTGCTAAAATTGGTATTGAAGTGGGTGAACCAGAGCAAATATCTGGCAAACAGGAACTATTTGAAAATATCATTAACCGCTACATTTAAGACTCTCCAAAGCAGGCTATCCGGTTATTGGTTAGCCTGTCTTTCCCTCTCTGCAAATTTTTAAACAACAATCGTTCATATACTATACTGCAACTGATCATACCGCTGTCAGTTAATATGTGCACCAGTTAACACTTTGGGTCTGCTTTGTCACAAATTAATTTTTAAGATGATCATTTTAAATACACGGACGTAACAATACCGACGGCGTATCGCATGTGCGAGCGTTTAATAAAAGAGAATTGGAGATACTCATGAAATATTCTATACCACTAATGTGTACCTTAGGTTTGACAGGCTGCGCGTTAGACTTTAATGACGATGATGATAAAGAGTTTGTTGAGTTCAACCCAAGCATGACCTTTAATGTCGCCTTGTCGGGTAGTCAAGAAGTACCGGCAGTGATGACAGACGACACGGCAACAGCCAAAATAGAATATGATGAAGATGCAATGGAGTTTAGAGCGACGTTAGATGTTAGCAATGTTGAGGATTTCCAGGCGGCGCATATACATCAAGGTTATGTGGGCACGAACGGCGACGTCGCATTTGCGTTTGCAGAATCAGACTCCTCAGGTATATATCACATTGAAGCAACAGATATTGATCAAGCCGCTGTTGATGAATTAATGCAAGGGGGCTGGTACGTCAATGTTCACACCGCAGACAATCCATCCGGTGAATTACGTGGTCAAGTTTTATCAGATAAATTCACTTTAATCACTTTCGAGCTCTCTGGCCACCAAGAAGTCCCTATGGTTGAAACTGATGCGATGGGGTATGGGTATGCAACCTTCAATCAAGATAACATGGCGTTAGATTTAAAAGTGAAAACCATGAATGCTGAAACGGCCAGCATGGCACACATTCATACAGGCCGAATCGGCAGCAATGGCGACGTTTTAGTCGGTTTGTCGCAGGGGGCTGATGCGTCGGTTTGGATGACACCGGACAATACAACGCTTGATCAAAGTACACTAGAGGTTCTGTTATCTGGGGGGCATTACGTAAATGTACATACGCCAGAAAATCCATCTGGCGAGATTAGAGGTCAGATATTGACCGACAATATGGCGATTGTTACTTTCCCTCTGAGCGGCGATCAGTCAGTCCCTTCGGTTGATACAGATGCATCTGGTCAAGCTTACGCTTTAGTGAATACAGATAACTATGATATTGAAGTTAAAGTCAATACCATGGGGGTGGATGATGCAACCGCCGCTCATATTCATGCTGGCCGAGTCGGTCAAACCGGTGATGTTGTGGTGGGTTTGATGCAGTCTGGTGATGATGCCAATGTTTGGATGAGTGAATCTGATGCAAGCATTGATGAAAGCACATTCCAAACTCTGGTTTCAGGTGGACATTATGTTAACGTCCACACACCAGCACATCCTAGCGGTGAAATTCGCGGTCAGGTTCTGACCTCTAACTATACCCTGTTGACCTTTCCAATTGATGGTGCTCAGCAAGAAACCCCAGTTACCACAGAAGCAATGGGTGATGGTTATGCGCTCATTAATATGCAAAACAACGAATTGGAATTAAGAGCAGTAACCCAGGGTTTTGCAAGTACAGATCCAGCGACTATGGCGCATATTCACAGCGGAATTGCTGGCGTCAGCGGTCCTGTTGTAGTGTCATTAGAGCAGGACGCGAACGTTTGGACGACACCGGCAAATACTGTTTTAGAAAACGATGTTCTAAATCAACTGTTAGATGGTGGTCACTATGTAAATGTACATACCGCATTGTACCCAGCGGGTTTAATCCGAGGCCAGATCAGCGAATAGGTCCACCTAATCGCATCAAGCCCATCCTTGTGATGGGCTTTTTTATTCTACTTAGCTAAACTTTGCTCTAGTCATACCATCACTGAAACTGGATCCCAAAAACTAAAGTTTAAAACTTGCCAAATAGGTAAATGCTAAGATATATTGTTCTTTGATCATCTCACCTGCCGGGACGACCCGGACGGCAAAGGCGTCGGGATCCATGCTGGACGGCCAGTAACTTCTTTTATAAATTTATTTAGGAGAACTGGATATGTCCGAATGTCGAGCTTTTAGCAGTATACCTGTCATAGATATTAGTGGTTTATACTCTGATAATTTAAAAACACGTCAGCGAGTTGCAGATAAAATCGCGGTCGCTGCACAAGATGTTGGTTTTTTTTACATCAGAGAACATCAAATTTCTCAACAGCTCATCGATAATTTAATTGAGCAAGCGCAGGGCTTTTTTGCTCAACCGCTAAGTGAAAAAATGCGCTGGCATATTGCACAATCTGAAAACCATAGTGGTTATGTTCCAGAAGGCGAAGAACAATTCGAAGAAGGGAAAATCGATCACAAAGAAGCGTATGATATCAATTATGATTTAACTGATTTAAGCTTCCAGCGACCTATGTTGGGGCCGACTCAATGGCCTGATAACGCTGATTTTAAATTTCATATAAAAAACTATTATCAAGCAGCGCGTGAACTTTCTAATCGTTTGTTTTCAGCTTTTGCGCTTGCACTTGGTTTAGAAGAAAATACCTTTGTTGCTAATTTAAAACATCCGCCAAACCAACTTAGGTTAATCCACTACCCGTATGACCCATCTGCGCAGGATAAAGAGGGCATAGGCGCACATACAGACTATGAATGTTTTACTCTATTACTGCCCACAACAGATGGCCTGGAGGTTATGAATGACCAAGGGGAGTGGATTGATGCACCTTTTATTCCTGGCACTATCGTTGTTAATATTGGCGACATGCTTGAAATTCTGAGTCACGGCAGATTTTTAGCGACTTCGCATAGGGTGCGCAAAGTAAAACAAGAAAGATATTCATTCCCGATGTTTTGCTCATTAGACTATGACACCCTGGTCGCGCCTTTATTACCACCAGCCGAAGGTGTTCAACCTGGTCAATATCAAGCACTAAAATGCGGCGATCATTTATATGCACAAACGATACAAACCTTTAATTATTTAAAAAAACAATGGCGATCTGGAACGCTAACCATGCCTGATGCGGCAAGATCTACCGCGAGTTTTGGACAATTGGCAAAAACTTTATAAAAAAGGTATCTAACATGCATCTAAAAGAATTATTTAACACTGATATCCCAGGTCAACAAAGTGTTCCTGCGTGGATGAAAGGCGCGTTTAGGCGGCGCTGCATTAGCTTTGCGAATGGTTTGAGCGATCAAACAACTCGTGTTTTCTGGCTGCAATCGGATGGTTTAACGATAGATATACGTTTGCCAGAATTACATCAGCAATTGGCTGATGACGAGAGTTACGCGGCAAAATTAGACTACGAAGCATGGTTTGCCCATTCTTGCTGGGACCAACAAGCTTTAAGCTGGCAAAATGGGGAGGCTTTTCAATTGGTCAACCGATGGCCGGAAAGTGCAATATTAAACCGAGTCGGTAATTGCATGATTGAGTTTGCCCCAAGTGGCGCCTATGTTGAAGACTGGCGACTGCTAAGCGATCAGCGTGGTCCTCTAATCGGTTTAGAGCTATTAACAGAAACAAATTTAGAAACAGGTGAAAGCCGACCGCGCAGTGGTGCTTTAATCATAAATGGACAAATGGCTGGATTAGTCATTGGTAGAGCAAACCCTTTACATCATTGTTCGGCAAGTCGACTGATTGACTACTATAATAACTTGGAGAAGCACTCGGATAAAACGAATTTATTGGCTTTTGAAACCTCAATAGCAGTCGGTAACATAGATACAGGTTATACGGTCAGTCATAGCTTAGACGTCGACCGTTTAGGGATGCCATTGATCGAGCTAAATGGTTTTTATTTGGCTGATGAAGATGGGTTTTGCATCCAACAATTACAAGAAAATGGACAAACAATTGAGCGCTTGTTTAAAATCGATTGTTATTATCGTGATTTTAATTTTTCTCCGTTAAGCAAATCAACAGAGCAGGCGGAACATTGGTATAAGTTGAATGAAGGTACTTTGGCCAGATATACCGAAAAGCTTTGCTGACCGATAACAGGTATAGGACGCGTATTTGGCTGATCAAAACAGGTTTTACCACATAGATTTATTGAGGTTTTGTGCCGCTATTAGTGTACTTATGTACCATTATACTTTTAGAGGAACCGCCGCAGATAATTTGTCGGAGCGGGCGTTTCCACTATTGGCTGAAATATTTAAATACGGCTATCTTGGTGTAGATCTGTTTTTTATGATCAGCGGATTTGTAATTTTAATGTCGCTGCAAAATAAATCAGTCAGCCAGTTTGCTCTCGCCCGCGCTATTCGCTTGTATCCGCCTTTTTGGGTATGCGTTAGCATAACAAGCCTATTCATTTACCTATCGAGTGATATACGTTTTGCTTTTGATCTCAGTCAATATTTGTTTAACATGACAATGCTTGCTGGTGTTTTTTATGTGCCATATATTGACGGCGTTTACTGGACTTTATTAATTGAACTTAAGTTTTATGTACTGGTTGCGTGTGTATTGGCGATTTTTGGACAAAGAGTAAAACAAGGCTTTTTATACGCTTGGTTATTTTATACAGGGCTCGCAATTTATTTTGAAATGCCAGAAAAATTGAATTATGTTTTAATACCTAGCTGGTCCACGTATTTTATTTCGGGGGCTATTTTTTATCTGATTTACGCAAACAAAGCCACCCTTGATAAAATTTTTGCACTGATCCTCTCTTACCTGATAGCTATCTATCAAGCGCGTGAGCTCTTGGTGCAATTAAACGAATATTATCAAGGGGATATTGAGTTTTTAATCGTAGTTTTAATAATCAGCTCAGCTTATTTGGCGCTGGCTAGTATTGCCTTAAAAAGAGCGGATGTTATCAATCAAAGAATATTTTACGCTGTGGGTGGACTAACTTATCCGCTTTATTTATTACATCAAAATATAGGCTATATTATGTTTAATACTAGCCCAGCCTGGTTGCCGAATTGGTTAGTATTAATTTTTACCATCGCATTGGTGTTTTTAATAGCTGCCTTGGTGCACCATTATATTGAAATTAAATTGGGAAATTTTATTAAGCGAATTGTATTTCCACGTTCTGCGAGCGCAAAAGAACTAAATTAATGTTTAAATATCACTATAAACGACATTTTTAATGCTAGACTAAATAAAAAAACCAAACAGAAGTGAGTATTCTACTTTTATTTTAAGTATGTACGGAGTTTTTAATATGGAATTTCCCATTTATCAGATTGACGCGTTTGCAGATAAACCATTTACGGGAAATCCAGCAGCAGTGATCCCACTTGAGCATTGGTTGCCAGATGAAACACTGCAGTCAATCGCGGAAGAAAATCAGTTGTCGGAAACTGCTTTTTATATTCATAGTAATGGCAGCTACCATATTCGTTGGTTCACACCAACACATGAAGTTGACCTTTGTGGTCATGCTACCTTGGCTTGTGCCTGGTTGATATTTAAATCGTATCGTTTGCAGCAAGAAGTCGTTCAGTTTAGTTCTCGCAGCGGCATTTTATCAGTAAAGCAGCAAGGTAGTGAGCTTGTTTTAGACTTTCCTGCGCAACCCCCTCAGGTTTGTGAGATTTCGCAAGCTTTGATTGAGGGGTTAGGTGCCATCCCAAAAACTTGTTTAGTTGCTGAGGATATTATTGCAGTCTTCCCAACTCAAAGCGAGATAGAAAAAATTACTCCAAACGCCTATTTTTTAAAAAAATTATCGAATCGAGGGGTTATAATAACTGCGCCAGCAAATGAGCAAAATACTGATTTTGTTGTTCGTTTTTTTGCACCTAAATTAGGAATAGATGAAGATCCTGTGACAGGATCTGCTTTTACTCAGTTAGCACCTTATTGGAGCGAAATTTTAAAAAAAGAAAATTTAAACGCTCATCAATTGTCTAAACGCGGTGGTCGGGTTGGACTGCGTCAATTAAATCAACGTGTTTTAATCAGTGGGCAAGCGCGACTTTATATGCAAGGCTTTATTCGGATTTAAGCTTTTTTTAATTTTAGAGCATGGAAATTGCCAAATGATCTGATTTGGGTTTTTAATGGGTGCGATTTTTAAAAGTATCTTTTGCGGTTTTTTCATCCTGTTCAGCAGTTTAACTGTAGCGAAAAGTGAAGTTAAATTGTTAGATGAGGGACTCGTTGTAGCAGACGATAATTTGTGGCGTTTAGTGGACTCAACGCAGCCAGTTAATTCGAATAACATTCATCTAGTTTATAAGCAGGCGACACCAAAAACGACTTTGTTAGCCGAATCCGGTGCTGTTATTAGTAAAATACCAATTAGCGCTTCAAATAAAAGTACTTGGTATATTTTACCTATCGCTAATTTTGTTGACAAAGGGCAAGCTTTTTGGCAATCGACGGATGGTGCGGTCAGGCAAATTGCCGACTTCTCGCAACTTCATACCGACTCATTTACCCCGATTTTAGCCCATGGGCAAGCGTTTAAACTCGAAGTCGATAAAAACACACAAGGCATACTTTGGTTGTATTTAAAAGCTGAGTATTATCCTATGCCGGTTTCTTTGCAAATAGAAACAGAACAGGCATTTTTTTACCATAGTTTTATTTTAAATACAGTCTCTGTTGCCGCACTTGCTGTCATGTTTGCGATGGCGTTAATCGCTTTAATTATGTATCTAAAAACTCGGCATAAGGTAGCGTTGTTTTGTGTTGGTTATGTCGGTATTCATGCACTGGGATGGCTGTTGGCGTCTGGTTTTGGGCAAATTTGGCCCCGATTTTCGAGTTTTAATACCAGTTATTTAGGTATGTATTTGTTTCCTTGGGCAATAGGCTGTGCAGCTTATTTTGCGTATTATTTGTTTAATTTTGATCGTGACAAAACCTTGAAAAACGCTAACCTAAAATACTTTGCGAATACCGCTTTGCTTAGCGGTTGTTTGATTTGGTTATTGCCGTTTAAATTTGCGTTTTATTTATCCCATGCATTTGCCGCTATTTGGATACCACTTAGCTTATTGTTAGCTTATAAAATGTTGTCAGTAAACGATTTTAGAGCGAAATACTTTTTTATTGGTAATCTAATGTACAGCTTATCGCTCGCGGCCTATATGCACGCACACTCGGTGCATGCGGACGCCGGCACACCAGAGTTGTATGTGATGGTTGCATTAGCTGTAGATTGCATCTGTATTTTGCTGTCTTTGTCGGAGTGGTTAAGAATCAAACAGCTAGAATTAAAAAACACCATTTATCAATCCAGGTATGATGCGCTAACCAAAGTAGGCAACCGTTTTTTATTAAATGAAGATCTTAAAAACCTAAATGGCTCCTATTTAGTTGTTTTTATTGATTGTGATGGTATAAAAAAATTAAACGATAGGTATGGTCACGCGCGTGGTGATCAATATTTAATTTCGGTCGCAAATACTATGCAAGCTCAATTGGGCGAGATTGGGGAAGTATATAGAACGGGTGGTGATGAGTTTATTTGGTTATGTCCAGTGAATAAAAACCAGCGTTCATCAACGACATCAAAGTTGGAAATCGAACGGATATTACAGCGTACTGACAGTTTTATTGTCGCCTCATGGCCAGATTCTGGCATCAGTTATGGTATTGCCAGTAGTGAGGAAACAAACTCGCCGAGTGAGTGTGTCTCTTTAGCTGATAAGCGTATGTATCAGCTAAAATTCAAGCGCAAATCGTTAAAAATTGAAGACAACTTCCAGACAGATTAAAAAGCATTTTTATAACAAGTTATTTAAGCGAATTGCAAGCATGAGCGTTGTGATTTAGCGAACGGGTTATAGGCAGGTGCGTAACTGCCATTAAATCAGCAGCTACGCGGGGGAGTCACTATTGAGGGGTAATTTTTAGCACTTGTGCAAAGTCAGTGGGACGTTTGTTACCTAAAGTTACCACTAAACCTTTGTCGCTTTGTTCAAACTTGAGCGCCTCATCCGAACCTACTAAACTGACTTGTTTAATTTTGTGCGGGTAGTTCTTGCTGTCGATTGAGCGAATGTGTACTTTTTCACCATCACCCGGCCATGCCATCATGATTGCATATAAAGTATCGTCTTTTTTAGTAAAACGTATATCTTTGCTGGTAAAATCCTTGCGGTGCTTTTCAGCATCGTTTGAGTGTTTACCATCAACGACTTCAGTCACACCTTCACCAAATGTAACCCAAGGGCGAGTTTCATAAATGGCCTCACCGTTAACCTTTAACCAGTCACCTATTTGTTTTAATAAATTAATTTCGGCTTGCGGTATAGTGCCGTCAGGTTTAGGACCAATGTTGAGTAATAATGATCCATTTTTACTCACAATATCAATTAAATCGTCTACTAAAGAGTTTGCTGTGCGATATTTATGATTGGTTACGTAACCCCACGAAGTTTTAGAGACTGAAGTGTCGGTTTGCCAAAAGTATTTTCGTGTATCTGACAATTGGCCGCGTTCAATATCAAGGACTGCTGACCCATCAGGATAAGAGCGCATATCTTCATGCTCCTTATAGTTGATGGCGGGCATATTAGGCCAGTTTATACCCTTATTATAATAATAACTGGTGAATAACTGTACGTGCTCATGGAAAGGCTCCGAAGCCATCCACCAATCGAACCAAATTAATTCTGGTTGGTATTTATCAACAATTTCTACCGTTCTTAATAACCAATCGTCCATAAATTCTTTGCTTGGCGGCGTCTCACCTGCTTCAGAGGTTTCTCGGCTTACAGCCGGGCCGTATAGGTCACGATAGGCTTCGTCCTGAACGTCTGACGGAATTTCTCGGCCACGATCAAAGAACCACCAGTTTTCTGCTCTGTGACTAGATAAACCAAAATGAATATCGGGTTTTTTTTCTGTTGCGGCTTTTAACTCAGCAATGATATCACGTTTAGGGCCCATTTCTGTTGCATCCCAACGGCTGTAGCTATTGTCGTACATAGAAAAACCGTCGTGGTGCTCTGCGACAGGCACTATGTAGCGTGCACCTGAGTCTTCAATAATATTTAACCATTCATCGGCATTAAAGTTTTCGGCTTTAAACATAGGAATAAAATCTTTATAACCGAATTCAGTGACTGGACCATAGGTTTTGGTGTGATGTTCATAATAGTCCCAATATTCTGGATCATACATCCAGCGTGGATACCATTCGCCATTGTGGGCAGGAACGGAATAAACACCCCAGTGAATAAATATGCCGAACTTGGCATCTTGATACCAAGCAGGAATTTCATATTGGCTAAACGAATCCCAGTTCGGTTTAAAAGGTCCTTTATTGGCCACTTCTTTTATTTTTTGTAACTCATCTTTTGTTGATGAAGTTACTGTTTTAGAATCCGTTTGAATCTGGCTGACCGGCTTTTCTGTGAAAGATTCAGTGCTTGAGTTGTCAGCACCACATCCGCTTAATACGAATCCTAACGCGGCAGTAATGCTTACAGTTAGTGATTTTAACTTAAATATTCTCATATTACGGCTCTGCTTTATTTTGGTTATTAAACTGTTAATAATGATACTGTGTAATCACGATCTAATCAAATATAAATTTATAAATTTATATGTTATTACCAGTCTATCGGTTTTTTTGCGAAGTCAATAAAAGTGCCGTTATCTTCTGGTCCTATATTTAATAATGTATCAAGCAGTTTTGCAGCGACATACTCTGGCGTATCAGGGGCTTGATCTCCGCCCATATCGGTTTTTACCCAGCCAGGGCTAATCGCAACAACAGCTTGCTCACTGCTAACTTGTAGCGATAGGCGTAAGGTGAACATATTGAGTGCCGATTTTGAAATGGCGTAAGTGTCGAGCGGTGTGCCTTTAAATTGGTGTGTATTCGTTAGAGATGCAGCGCCTGACGATAATTGAACAATTTTTGCCTGCTTTGATAATACTTGAAATACTTTTTGGGTGAGCAGAAATGGTGCGATCAGGTTTACTCGTAAACTGTATTCAAGCTCATCTTTAGTGGCTGCAAAAAAATGATTGTTTAAACTAATCCCAGCGTTATTGATGAGGTAATCTATTTCGATTTTTTTCTTTATTAATGTTTTTGCAAACTGGTTGATTGAATCGTCACTGGTTAGCTCAAGCGGTAAAAGGGTTAATTGATCATTGTGCTTGAAGTCTGGCATTTTTCCGAGATCACGGCTGGTTGCGATAACCTTATGGCCAGCTGAAAGGGCCGATTCAGTTAGGGCGGCACCAATCCCTCGGTTGGCACCTGTAATTAAAAAAGTAGCCATTAGTCTTTTTTACAGCCTTTATTGCCTTGGGGTAAAGCAACCAGATTCACGTTTGCGATATCTAGTTCCATTTTTCCTTGGGTTGAAATCGAAAAAATATCCGTAACCTCGGTAAAATCAAATTGGCCATCTTGATTGAAACAATTGAGTGGTAGTGTAAGTTGAGTCCACTCATCTTTGGGTAGCTGTGATAGTAAGGGGTTTAAAGGCAGCTCGCCTTGGCATTTGCTGTTGTATTTACAGCGCATGCTAATTTTTGCGATGGATGTTGGTTCTCGATGAATTTTTATTTCTAAATTTAAAGCCGCTTTGTCTTCAACAGTTGATAAGTCGATTTTGTTACCGTTTATTGTAATATTGGAAAACCAAGCGCTTTGTTTATTACGTCCACGAAACTTAACATTAATTGCATCGTTGTCACCATCTTTGTTTGTGGGAGATATGCTTAGGTTGCCACGTTTAGTTTTTGCTTCTTGATTTTTTACTTTGATTCCCCAGCCTAACGAATTGCCAACAGAGGCTTTCCAAGGTTTAACTGGCTGACCGGCTTTTATATAGTCGGTGACTGCGTTAGCAGCGTAAGCATGGCTAAGGCCTGCAGACAATACTAGGGTACAAATTGAAGTAGTGATCTGTTTAACTGCGTTCGACATAATTTATCTCCGTTTGTAAAATATAGGATTTATGTATAAATTATGTGAAAATTTAGACTATTTTGCAACAGTAAATTAAATATTGTCTTCAGATTACTGTATACAAAAAGCGCCAGCTAGTACGTTGGCGCTGCATAGGAAAGCTTAAAAGGGTTTAACGATGCCATAAGTTATCGCTTTGGAGAGGTTTTCACCTGCTTCTTTAAGCATTTTTAAAACGGTTTCTGCACTTACTTCTTCAGGCTTACGTTGAATGTAAGGAGAGACCAAAGTCGCGATAGCAGAATCCCCATCTAAAATGGGTACTGCAATGTCAGTGACACCAGTTACGAAGTTACTTGGTGAAATTAAGTGTCCCTGTTTGGCGACTTTTTTACACTCGGCAACAAATTCCATTACTTTATTTTCGTCATGATACTGCTTAAGCATTGCCAGCATGCGCTCTTTACGCTCAGCGGTTTGAAATGCGAACAATACTTTACCCGATGCGGTTTCGATTATGGGCTTTCGATAACCAACTCGAACGCTATATGAGATGTTGCTCGGCGCCTCGATACGTTTAATGACAACAATTTGTTCATTTGATTCCACGGCAATATGACAAGACATTGTGGTTTGTTCTACCAAAGCACGCATAATAGGTGGTGCAAACTCAATAATATCTTTAACCGGTTCTTGTTCAGTGCCAAGTTGTAGTAGTTTTCGGGTAACGCTATAACCTTCGTTTTCTAGGTCTTTACTAATAAAACCTCGCTGCTCCAACACTAATAACATGCGGTAAATTTCAGCACTCGAGCGGCCCAGTTTTTCAGCAATAGCGGCCGTATTCAACGCACGGTTATCGCTCGATAATAGTTCTAAAATATCTATGCCTTTTTCCAACGCCGGAGCGGAATATTTTTTTTGTTTAGATTGCATATGCTTTAAAATTATCCCAATTAATCACTACTATAAACTGCCTTGATTGCACGTAATACGTACATTAGCTAAGAATCTTACACTGATACGAATAGTTTGAATATAGACTTTACTGATAAATTACGCAATATCGAGACATATTTAAGTATCTGATAACTCAGTTATCCTAAGGTAAACGATTTATCTTTAGCTTGGTCAACTTAAATGATACATTTAGCTGATAAATTTTTACAAATATAAATAAGCTTGTTTTATGTCACGTTCACTTCTATTTGTTGTTTTAAGTTTACTGCTAAGTTCGTTTTCTATCGCGGCAGAAAACTCTAGCATGCAAGCCTGTATCAGCTGTCATTCAGATATTCATCAGGGGTGGCAAAGTTCAGATCATGCAAAAGCGATGGCGGTTGCTGATGAATCTAGCGTAGTCGCTGATTTTGATAACGCTAAATTGAATTATTTTTCGCAAACTGTAGAGTTTTTTAAACAAAGCGGAAAATATAAAGCGCGGATTTCTGAGCAAGGAAAACCTAACAAAGAATATCAACTAAGTTATACCTTTGGTCATTATCCATTACAGCAATTTTTAGTTGAAGGGGAGAATGGGAAAAAACAGGTATTTCCGTTCACTTGGGATAGTCGTAATAAAGAAGACGGAGGTCAAAAGTGGTATCACTTACATGGCCACGAATGGATAGCTGAACAAGATCGTTTGCATTGGCAGCAGCCTCTGCAAAATTGGAACGGCATGTGTGCCGATTGTCATTCGGATGAACTCAAGCGTAATTATAATGCAGTCACCGATAGTTTTGAAACTGAATATTCAAACATCAATGTTGGCTGCGTGTCATGCCATGCGATGCCTAAAAATCATAGTGAAGAAGTTGAACAATCCAATTACAAAAAGCCAGCAGCTGCAAAAGGAAACTGGGTTAAAAATCCACATGAAAAGATTGCTCACTGGCAAGGACAGCCCCGAGACAACACCTTTATGGACAATTGTTTTGCTTGTCATGCTTTGCGTAGCCCATTAACGGATGGTTTTAGTGCGGATAAACCGTTTTTAGACCAATTTATGCCAGAATTTTTAATGCCACCTTTATATCACGCTGATGGGCAAATTAAAGAAGAAGTGTACGTTTATGGCTCGTTTATGCAGTCGAAGATGCATCAAGCAGGGGTTAATTGCATTGATTGTCATGACCCTCATAGTTATAAAGTTAAAACAGAGACCAATGGTTTATGTTTACAATGTCACGAAGCTAAAACATTTGATACAAAAGATCACCATCATCACCTACCTGCAAGCGAAGGTGCTCAATGCGTAAATTGTCATATGCCAGAAACCACATACATGGGGGTTGATGACAGACGGGATCATAGTTTTGTTATCCCACGCCCAGAGCTTTCAGAAAAATTTGGCGTGCCGAATGCCTGTACTCAATGTCACCAGCAACAAGATAACCAATGGGCGATGGCTGCGCTGAAAAGCTGGAACGGCAAACAGCCCGATGTCTCTGGCGCGCTTAAGTCGTATATGTTGCAACATAGTGGCGAATTGCTCGGCGCAAAACAACATTATCAGCTCATTAATGATGAACACTTAGATATCATGAAGCGCGCTACTTTGGTTCGTATGTTAGCTTGGCGGAACGAACCTCTGGCGCTGGACAAATTTTCTTCGCTGCTAAAATCTGATGAAGCTTTGATCCGTCTAGCAGCAGCACAAGTGGCCAACTTAATTGCGCCAGAAAAGCGGTATCAATTATTAAAACCTCTATTGGATGATGAATTTAAAGCGATTCGCGTTGCAACCGCGCAAGCTTTATTAGATGTGTATGCCGATGTTAAAGATGCAGGATTATTCAAAAAGGCCTTTGATGCATACCAGACCTTTGCCGATGTTAATAGCTGGCGTGCGGAAGGACGACTGAACAAAGGCAATGGTGAAATGCGGATGCAAGCATTAGATGACGCCGTTGACAGCTTTCGTAAAACGATCCAGATTGAGCCATATTTTGATGCTGGTTATATTAATTTAGCAGATTTATATCGTGCGCGACAGCAACCTCAAAAAGTGGCAGAGGTTTTAAAAAAAGGATTAGCTAACCTGCCAGAATCAGCGTCTCTAAATTATAGTTATGGTCTGTATTTAGTGCGTCAAAAATCCTATCAAAATGCTTTGAACTTTATTGAAAAAGCCAATAAAGCAGAACCTGGTAACATGCAGTATTTATATACTCGGGCGTTGCTGATGGATAACCTGCAACAAAGTAAAGCGGCGTTAAAGTTATTGCTGGCGGATACAGGTATGATTAAAACTCATGGAGAGTTGAAAGAACTTGCGCTCTATCTTGCCCAAAAGCTCAACGACAGGTTTGTATTTCAGCGCCTTCAATCGTTATGATAAACAAAACTGCCGGCTCGAGCCGGCAGTTTTGTTTTACTCGTATTAAAATTATTTTAAATATAAATTTAGTTTGTGGTCATTGATATTTTTTGTGTAAACTGTAAACAATATGCACAAAAGAGTATCCATTATGAAAAAATTAAATTTTAAAATATCTCTCCTGTCTCTATTTGTTTCAACCACCCTGGTTGCAGCCTGTTCGACTTCTGATATTAAAGTTGCAGAACACAAATTAACTTTAACCGGCACTCAAGTGCCAATTTTAAATAAAAAGACCTGGCAGCAAAGGGTTCAAATACCTGCAGAAAAACTAGAAGCGACTTATATCGTCAATTTAAAAGTGTCTACCCAGGCGGATTATGCTTCATTAAGTCTAATGTCAGGTGAGCAAGTATTAATAGATAATTTGGATGTTCCCTCGAAAGGTCAACATCAATTAAATGCCCTGATAAAATTTAGTCAAACCGGTGAACAGACGCTTAAACTGGTTGCTAGAA
The DNA here is from genome assembly GCF_000300815.1 of Gayadomonas joobiniege G7. Lineage (GTDB taxonomy): Bacteria > Pseudomonadota > Gammaproteobacteria > Enterobacterales > Alteromonadaceae > Catenovulum > Catenovulum joobiniege. Next base: position 759,861 of record NZ_AMRX01000008.1, read on the forward strand.
GTGGCGCTGTACAGTTACAGTCTTTAGAATTAACCCCTTACGAGGGCCCAGCACTGGCTCAATTTAAGGATATTTCTCAGCAAGTTGGTTTAAACACTGAAGTGACATACAAATATGGTGGTCCATCTGTTGCCGATATTAATCGAGACGGTCGCTATGATTTTGTTTTAAATAACCATAATCATGTGCCAACCCAGTTGGTTATGCAGCAGACTGATGGGTCTGTAGATATTCAGCGTTTATTTAAAGCCTCATTAGATTTTCACGGTTCAGCAACGGCTGATTACGACGGTGATGGTGATTTAGATATTATGGTTGCTAAAGGCGGTGCCAACGGAACCAGCCCCAGCTCATATGTATTATTACGCAACGATAATGGTCGGTTTATTGATGTATCTAACGAAGCCGGCATTAAAGAGCCAGCAAGGGGGCGCTCACCAAGGTTTTTGGATATGAATGATGATGGTCTGCTTGATATTATGTTAGTGAATGCCAAAACACCAAAATATCAGGGGCCCCAACACCTGTTTTACCAAAACAATGGCGATGGTACGTTTACCTATACCAGAGTGGACGGAATTGAAAATGCTTATGCGGAACGAGTGTTATTAACAGACTTTAACCGTGATGGTTTAGATGATGTTTTATTATTTTCGCCTTTAAGCTTGTGGCAGAACAATGGCGACTTCACCTTTACTGATAAGTCGGCTCAGTGGTTACCAAAAGATGCTAAAGGCATTTTGAACGTTATCACAGCCAGTGAAATGGATGTTAACAATGATGGTATGTATGACATTTATCTGGCACGAGGCAATACCCATTACCAATTGTCCCGTAAATCAATTGATTTCAGCCCTGAAAAAGCCCGTTTAGATATTAGAGATGACGGCGAAAGAGGTTCAACTCAAGTGAGCTTTAAAGCGGCAAACAGCATTCGTTTGTCTGATATGGAGTTAACTTACCGTCAATATAATGGTGGTTATCCCATTTATTTAGGGAAAAATAAACAAAGGTACGATGTTAAAGCAAAAGGCTTTCAACCCAGTCAACTACCGGACGAAATGAAAACAGCCCCGGATCATTTAACGATAGAACCCCAAATGGCATCTGGCTGGCCAGAAACTATTGATAAAAATGGCCTTTATATTGGGCATATCGGCGAAGATCAATGGAAAGCTGAGTGGTATAGAGATAAAAATGTTTATTGGACTGTGACTTTTAGTTTAACGGGTTTAGACGAAGTTAATTATGACTGGAAAGCGAACAACCGAAATAAACAAGATGTTTTATTAATAAACCAAGGGGATAAATATACCACTGCTGGCCAGCAGTGGAACCTGCCTAAAGGCGGCGACCATTGGGGGGTGACTCATGGTGATGTAAACAACGATGGTTTTACCGACGTGTTTATTTATCGCTACGGCTTTTTAAAAGAAAGAATTGCTGATTTGTTGTTACTGAATTCAGGTGATGGACATTTTAACACCTACACAGGGCACAACGCCTGGTTTAAAGATGATCCTGGCCATGGCGATATGGGGCAAATTTTTGATTTTAATTTAGATGGACAGCTTGATATTTTAAGTGGAAGCGAAGAGGAGGGCCCGTGGAAACTTTATCAAAATAAATCAAATAACAAAAATACCTACAGCTTAATTCAAGTGGGGTATAGTCCAAAAGGGATAGATCCTATGTCTGCCCAAGTCATTATTCAAAGCACCGATGGCCGCGGCTGGGTAAAACGAATCGGCTCGGCCGGTGAATCTTTTTCTCAAGGCCAGTTAGATATTGTTCATTTTGGTTTAGGCAATACAAATAAAATAAAACAAGTTGAAGTACGCTGGCGCAGTGGCGAAAAAATAGTTAAAAAAGGCCTTGATGTTAACCGATTGTATAATACAGATACTTGGTAACCTTTGTCGTTAACTTATTTGTTTGATTAAAGAATAACCAGACACCTGGCGTAATTTGTTATTAAATGTTAACGATCGAGCCAGACGCTGGTTATTTTTTTTTATTTGTTTTACTCTCTATTTTTTACATTTAAACAAAGAATTTGACATACATGTTAGTAAATAAAAAATATAGCCTGATCAAAGCCGCACTGATCGCTGCCGGTCTGTTAACCGTTCCAGCTCAAGCAACCATAGTTAAAGTAGAAACCAACTTAGGTGATTTTGAAATCAACCTTTATGATGAAACGACACCGAAAACCGTCGCTAACTTTTTAGATTATGTTGATAGCGGTGCATATACTAATACAGTGGTTCATCGTTCGATTGAAGATTTTGTGATTCAAGCGGGTAGCTATAATTGGTCAATTGACGAAGAGGCTGAACCTGAGCAAACAGAAGAACAGCTAAATTTGATTGAAACCAATGATCCAGTGACGAATGAACCCGTTTGGTCAAACCTTAAAACGACAGTTGCTATGGCTAAAGGCAGTAACGAAGATAGTGCAACTTCGGGGTGGTTTGTAAACTTAAACGATGACAATGCCGAAAATTTGGATGTTCAATCTGGCGGTTTCACTGTATTTGGTGAAGTAGTCTCTGGTTATGATGTAGTTGAGGCCATTAATGAACTAGAAACCTATTACTTGGCGTCCTCAATCTCGGATATCCCGCTCTATAATTTGCCGGAAGATAGCACCTCGTTTGAAAAAGAACATTTAGTGTTAATTAAACAAATAACCGTTATTGATAGCTCTGTAGATTCAGCCAAAGATTTAACACCAACAGCTAACAGCGAAATTTATCAAAACAATTTAGATACAATAGATTTAGTGGTTGATGAGATAACCTTGGATGTTGAAAAAGCCGAAGAAGCCTATAGCGACGCCAAAATAGCGGTGGCTGCGGCAAAAGAAATTTCAGAAGAAAAAGGTGAGATAGCCGAAGACGCTTTAAGCACAATTGAAAGCCAAATGTTAATTCTTGACCAAAAATTAGCAGATGCAGAAGATTTTGCCGTACAAGCCCAAAACTTGGCGGATAATGATGCATCCGTATTAGAGATCATTGAGATCAGAAAGGCGTCAGTTGAAGTATATTATGATGCCGTTGATGCGAACGCTCAGATTAATACTGCGCTGAATACTGCCGAAGATGCAGCAACCGAAGCATCAGATTCAGGCGGCAGTATGCCAGCTTGGTTTGTTTTAGGTGGTTTATTGCTAGCAGCATGGTCTCGCCGCCGGGATTAACAGAGAGTTATTTAAAACAAAGGTTTGCAGATCATGCAAGCCTTTGCGCAATAGAAGACTGGCAATACCCCCCTTTTAAAAAACGACACAGCGATTTTTTAAAACAGCGCAAATTTAATCAGCATTGGAGTTAAGCGCTGGCAATTTTTTTTTAATTCTTCATACTAAGCCTATTTTTATTTGCGCTGAGGTCAAAATGACAGAAAAAACCTTTATTAAAGGCAAAGATTCAGATTTAGAAACGTCGATTGAAACCATGCAAAACAAGCTTAAATCTTTTGGTTTTGAGGTTGAAGAAGCATCATGGTTAAATCCGGTCGCTAACTGTTATTCGGTTCATATTAAAGATCCGACTTGCGGACTGATGTTCACAAATGGTAAAGGGGCGACTCGTAAAGCCTGTTTAGCCAGTGCTTTAGGTGAGTACTTTGAGCGTTTGAGCTGTAATTACTTTTTTGCTGACTTTTATTTAGGGCAACAAGTCTCTGAATCTGAATTTGTTCATTACCCAAATGAAAAGTGGTTTATTCATGATGGCGAAACCATGCCTGACGGACTGATGGATGAAAGCCTCTGGGATCATTTTGACCCTGAGCGTGAATTAACGCCAAATCAACTATTTGACATGAACTCTGGTGCAGGCGAAAGGGGCATTTGTGCGGCGCCATATCATAGGGTGCGTGACGGGAAAGATATATATATTCCAATTAATGTCATCGCAAATGTGTTTGTTAGTAACGGTATGTCGGCGGGGAATACGCAAAACGAAGCTAGGGTTCAGGGGTTATCTGAAGTTTTTGAGCGTTACGTTAAAAACAAAATCATTGCAGAAGGCATTTGTTTGCCTGAGGTGCCGGCTGAAGTGCTTGCACGATTTCCTAAAATAGAAGCAGCCTGTCGCGAATTAGAAAGTCATGGGTATCATTTACGCATTGCAGATGCGTCTTTAGGCGGTCGCTACCCAGTTATGAGTGTAACCTTGATTAATCCAAAAGACGGCAGTGTTTTTGCGTCATTTGGTGCTCACCCAAGTTTTGAAGTCGCTTTAGAACGCACTGTAACTGAATTATTACAAGGCCGAAGTTTAGATCAGCTCAATGTATTTCAGCCTCCATCGTTTGAAAGTGAAGAAATCGCTTCGGCACACAATATCGAGTTACATTTTATTGATTCAAGCGGTGTCATTTCGTATGACTTTTTTAAAGACCAGCCAGATTATGAATTTGTTGATTGGGACTTTGATGCCGATACGGCTACCGAATACCAAACTTTGGTCGATTTAATTCATGAAATGGGTTTTGATATATATATATCAGATTACCGTCATTTAAATGTTTATGCGTGTCGTATTTTAGTGCCTGGCATGTCTGATATTTATCCGGTTGATGAAATATTATGGAACAACAATAACGACGGAGCTTTATTTCGCGAAGCGTTATTAACTTTGCCTGATTTATCAAACGAAGAATTGGCTGAAGTACTTGAGGGCTTGAACGAAGGAGGTTATAACGATGCACTATCGGCAGCTGAATTCATTGGTATCGCGCCCGATCCCGGCACTTTATGGGCGGATATGCGAATCGGTGAATTAAAAGCTTTAATTGCGTTAGCGATAGAAGACGAAAGTGCAATTGATTGGGTCAATTGGGTACTGCATCTTGAGCAGATTAATGAAGAAAATATTCGTAAATACCGATGTCTATTGGCCCTACTTGAAATCAAATGGGATCCGGAACGAGAATATCAGCCCTACTTAAAATCACTCGCTTTAATGTATGGTCAAGCACAAGTGCAAAGCTGTTTAGAGATTGTTGAAGGCCGGTTAAGATTTGATGGGTTGCACTGTCCAGGTTTAAGCTTACAGGGTTTTAACCTGCATCAAAAATTGATTGAAGGATACCAAAAGCTGCAGCGCGCAAAACAAAAAAATTGGTCATAGGGGGGGCATACATGATTAAAACTGCGTTAGTGGGTTTTGGGTTTGCGGCTCAAACTTTTCATTTGCCATTTATTAAAACAAGCCATGATTTTGAGCTTGTGGCAGTCAGTTCGTCAGATCAGAACAAAGTAGCCGCTGTGCTTCCAACGGTCGAGGTGTACCCAGATTATCAGCGTTTATTGCAAACATCTGACGCAGAACTGGTTGTGATTACTTCGCCAAATGACAGTCATTATGCGATCGCTAAATCAGCGCTGGAGCAGGGGAAACATGTGTTGGTTGAAAAACCATTTGTAACCCGCAGTGAAGAGGGGCAAACACTGATCGATTTGGCTCGTCAGCGCTCTTTAATATTAAGCGTGTATCAAAACAGACGTTATGACGGTGACTTTTTAACGGTAAAAAAATTGCTGTCTGAAAAGCGGCTTGGTGATATAAAAGTATTTGAAGCGCATTTTGATCGTTTTCGGCCGCAAGTAAAAGATCGTTGGCGTGAAACCGCTAGCGATGGTGGCGGTATCTTATATGATTTAGGGCCTCATCTGATTGATCAAGCCCTGCTGTTATTTGGTATGCCAGACGCGGTTAACGCTGAGATTAAAACCTTACGTGCCGGTGGTGTGTGCCCTGATTTTGCTCACATTAGCTTAAGTTATCCCGATAAACTGGTGCAGTTGCAGGCAAGTTTATTTGTCGCCAGCGGTAATTTAAGATTTTTAGTGCAAGGTACTTTAGGCAATTATTTAAAATATGGGTTAGATCCTCAAGAAGACAGGCTCAAAGCGGGCTGCTTGCCAGATCATGCAGATTGGGCGAAAGAATGCCCGCAAGCATCTGGCAGTTTAATTTTATTGAATGACGATGGAGAACTTCACACGCAAGTTCTGCCAAGTGAGTTGGGCGGCTATCAGTGTTATTATCAGCAATTGGCTGCGGCTATCAAAGATCCAACCATAAGCCCACCCGTTACAGCAGAGTCTGCGCTCAATAACATTCATGTTATTGAAGCCGCGATAAAAAGCCAAAAGTTAGGAAGAAGAGTTAAGCCAAATATTTGTGCATAACAAGGTGTAACGCGTCTAAATTAATAGGCTTGCTAACATAATCTGTCATGCCGGCAGCAAAACATTTTTCTCGATCACCAGCCAGAGCATTTGCCGTTAATGCAACGATTGGCAACTGGCTGTTGCTCTCACCAGCCATACCCTGGCGAATATGGCGTGACGCTTGATAGCCATCCATTTCTGGCATTTGGCAATCCATCAAAATAAGGTCATAACGGCCTGGCTCGTTATTTAATTCGGCCAATGCTTCTTGCCCATTATTCGCCAAGGCCACCGTTAAACCAATATTTTTAAGCATTTCAGCAGCGACAATTTGATTAATTTGGTTGTCTTCAACCAGCAAAATGTGTCCGCTAAGTTTACCAAGTTTATCTTTCTGTTTTAATTCTTTGTGGATTTGGATGCTGCCACCCATCACATTGTTGATGGCATCTAATAAGCTAGAAGGCGTCACAGGTTTACTAAACCAATCAGATACTCGATAGGTTTCATTAATCTCGTCTTCCGGGGCATGAATTATATCAGCCATATAAATGATTTTACTGTTTTTTTGTTTCAGACATTCCGTTAATTCCTCGCTTTGATTATTTTTATAAAGATTAAGCTTGGAAATTTGTTCGTCAATCAAAATAAGGTCGATTGAATTAGCGTTTTTGCAAAGTTGCTGTTTAGCGTCTTCGATATTTGTGAAACATTGGTTTTTGATTTTCCAGCTATTAAGTTGAGCGGACAAAATTTGTCGCATGGTCGCATTTCGCTCAATTACGGCTGCGTTGAGTGAATGACTTAATATGGGCGTTTGCTGTTTTAACGATGGATCGCTTTTCAGTTTAAGTGAATATTTAAAGCGGCTACCTTTTCCTAGTTGACTCTTCACTTGAATAGAGCCTGACATCAGAGCACAAAGTTGTTTAACAATGGTTAACCCTAAACCTGTGCCACCGAATTTACGGGTAGTCGACGCATCTGCTTGTTTAAATGCGGTAAATAAACTGGCCATTTGTTCGTCAGTCATACCTATGCCTGAGTCTTCAACATATCCATCGAGCTGTATATAGCCTGAATTTAATGTTTTGCTAGTGGCCTTAATCAGAACTTGACCTCGGTCGGTAAATTTTATTGCGTTGCCAATAAGGTTAATCAATATCTGGCGTAGGCGTGCACTATCTGCTAATACATAAATATGCTGAAGTTGGCTTAGATCTAAAAATACATCTAGCGATTTTTGATTGGCTTGAAAAGCCAAAGCTTGTACAACTTCGCTATATAACTCACTCAAATTAACGGGGTTCTGTTCGAGTTGTAATTTGCCTGCTTCTATTTTTGAATAGTCTAAAATATCGTTAATTAAACTTAACAAAGTGTTGGCGCTACTTCGGGCCATACCCAGCTGGTAACTCTTTTCGCTATCCAGGTCGCCTTGGTTTAATGCCAGATCTATCATTCCCAAAACCCCGTTCAACGGGGTTCTAATTTCATGGCTCATATTCGCTAAAAATTCGCTTTTGGCTTTTGCACCTTGTTCTGCCGCTTCTTTCGCTATTAACAAATTACGTTCGTTTTCTTTACGTTCTGAAATATCTTCGATAATTGACCAGACTAACTTTTTCCCGCTACTGTCTTGCATCAAAAGACCATTTAACAAAACAGGATAACGTTCACCTGATTTTTTGATATATTCTTTTTCATAGGGGCCATAACGACCGGTAGTTTCCATGCTTTTAAGCTGGATCTGCTCTTGATCTTCGTACTCTTTTGGTGTGATGTCCCAGTAGCTTAAATTGACATATTCTTCTTTGCTGTAGCCGGATGGAGCAACCAATGCGTCATTAATTTCAATGAAGTTTCCTGTTTCAAAATCATTTAAGGCAATACCAATAGGGGATAACTCAAATAATCCTTTTAATCTTTGTTCGTTTAAGCGATATGCGGCTTCGGCTTTTTTCTGTTCATTGATGTCTTTGGCTACCCCGACAAAACCAATGGTATGATTGTTTTGGTCTTGAACAGCGCTTACCGTTAAACTGACCCAAATACGCGAGCCATCTTTTTTAATATAATGCCATTCATTTTCGTCGGGTTCACCACGTTGAGCAAGGGCGACGAATGTTTCAAATCCTGCCGGTATAGGTTTGCCTAACAACTGGCTGAGCGTTTTGGCACGTTCAGCAACTTCATTGGGATCATGTATGATAGCTGGTGTGTATTTATCGACCACTTCTTCAGCTTGATAACCGAGTAATCGTTCAGCTCCGCGATTAAAGGTTTTGATAACACCATGGGTATCGGTAGCAATAATCGACAAGTTGCTGGCGTTTAATATAGCCTTTTGCCACGCTAGCATTTTAGCCAGTGCGATTTCTGCTTCTTTTTTATCAGTTATATCTATATGAGTGCCTGACATCAATTCCGGTTGATTGTCAGCCGTCCAGCTAGTCACAGTACCTCGGTCATGGATCCAAACCCAATGGCCATCTTTATGACGCATTCTGACTTCATTGTCGTAATAGGCATTCATTCGCAAAAAAGCCGTTGTCAGAGTTTCGTCACTACGTTTTATATCGTCAGGATGTGTGAGCTGATACCAAGTATTTATACTAAGCGGTTCCAGCTCCTCAATGCGGTAACCAAGCATGCTGGCCCAGCGCTGGTTAATAGTGATTTTGCCCGTTGGTACGTGCCATTCCCAGGTACCGACTCTTGTGCCTCGAATTATATTTTTTAACCTTTTTTGCTCTGCATTGAGTGCTATCTGAGTTTGGTTTAGTTGGCTAATGTCTCGTTTAATAACAAATAAATCTTGTCCATTAATTAAACTCACCCGGCATTGCCATTGCTTGTTATTTTCGGAGAATTCAAATAGGTTGTATTTAGTTGGCTCGGTGATAATCTTTAGTGAATGTTCTGACGGAACTACTTGTTCTAAAGCTATCGTTTGAGTTGTTTGATTGCTGAGAATAACGTTCCCACTTAAATCGCAAAGATACACTTCATCAGGTAAAATATCGAATAAGGGTTTAAGGCTTTTTTCCGATTGCAGCAGATTGGCGATCGACAGGCTATTATAATGAGCGTTGATAAGGTCTTGGATACTTTCGGCGAACGCTTTTAAATGCGCTTCATCGCTTGTACTAAAGCTTTTAGGTTTACTGTCAATGATACATAAAGTGCCAATATTAAAGCCTTTGACTTGTATTTGTGTACCGGCGTAGAAACGTATCCCAGGTTCGCCAGTCACTAGCGGGTTGTCATGGAAACGCTCGTCGATACTGGCATCTTTTACCACAAAGGTTTCTGTTTGATTAATCGCATGACCGCAAAAGGAGATATCGCGACCAGTTTCACAGGCATCCAATCCTTGTATCGATTTAAACCATTGCCGTTTATCATCGACTAACGAAATGGCAACTATGTCGACTCCAAAAAACGTTTGGACCAACTGAGTAAGTCGATCG
>NZ_AMRX01000001.1 GCF_000300815.1 Gayadomonas joobiniege G7
GCAGGTATAAAAAAAGCCCTGAGTATTCACTCAGGGCTTCGAAGGAGAAGCCTGACGGTGTGCTACTCTCACATGGGAAACCCCACACTACCATCGCCGCTATTGTGTTTCACTTCTGAGTTCGAAATGGATCAGGTGGTTCCACAATGCTATCGCCGTCAGGCATAAACTGGTCACAATCTTGATTGTAGTTTTAAATTTGTTCGCTTTATTCTGTTTTTCGCTTTCGCTTCGAGTTTAACCCAATAAACATTTGGCGTTGTATGGTTAAGCCGCACGGGCAATTAGTATTGGTTAGCTCAATGCCTCACAGCACTTACACACCCAACCTATCAACCTTGTAGTCTACAAGGGCCCTACAGGACCTCTAGGGTCTGTGAAAACTCATCTTGGGGCTCGCTTCCCGCTTAGATGCTTTCAGCGGTTATCGATTCCGAACTTAGCTACCCGGCAATGCTCTTGGCAGAACAACCGGAACACCAGAGGTTCGTCCACTCCGGTCCTCTCGTACTAGGAGAAGCCCCCCTCAATTCTCAAACGCCCACGGCAGATAGGGACCGAACTGTCTCACGACGTTCTAAACCCAGCTCGCGTACCACTTTAAATGGCGAACAGCCATACCCTTGGGACCGACTTCAGCCCCAGGATGTGATGAGCCGACATCGAGGTGCCAAACACCGCCGTCGATATGAACTCTTGGGCGGTATCAGCCTGTTATCCCCGGAGTACCTTTTATCCGTTGAGCGATGGCCCTTCCATTCAGAACCACCGGATCACTATGACCTGCTTTCGCACCTGCTCGACGTGTCTGTCTCGCAGTTAAGCTGGCTTATGCCATTGCACTAACCGTACGATGTCCGACCGTACTTAGCCAACCTTCGTGCTCCTCCGTTACTATTTGGGAGGAGACCGCCCCAGTCAAACTACCCACCAGGCAGTGTCCCTGACCCAGATGATGGGCCGAGGTTAGAACATCAAACATACAAGGGTGGTATTTCAAGGATGGCTCCACAACATCTAGCGACGCTGATTCATAGCCTCCCACCTATCCTACACATGTAGGTTCAATGTTCACTGCCAAGCTGTAGTAAAGGTTCACGGGGTCTTTCCGTCTAGCCGCGGGTACACTGCATCTTCACAGCAAGTTCAATTTCACTGAGTCCCGGGTGGAGACAGCGTGGCCATGATTACACCATTCGTGCAGGTCGGAACTTACCCGACAAGGAATTTCGCTACCTTAGGACCGTTATAGTTACGGCCGCCGTTTACCGGGGCTTCGATCAAGAGCTTCTCCATATGGATAACCCCATCAATTAACCTTCCGGCACCGGGCAGGTGTCACACCCTATACGTCTTCTTTCGAATTAGCAGAGTGCTGTGTTTTTAATAAACAGTTCCAGCCACCTGGTTACTTCGACCACCTCTCGCTCCAGACGTTAAGCCTTTCACAATAACGTGGCGTACCTTCTCCCGAAGTTACGGTACTATTTTGCCTAGTTCCTTCACCCGGGTTCTCTCAAGCGCCTTAGTATTCTCTACCTGACCACCTGTGTCGGTTTGGGGTACGGTTTTTATTGACCTGAAGCTTAGAAGATTTTCCTGGAAGCCGGGCATCAACTGCTTCGTATCCGTAGATACTCGTCTCAGTTCTCAGTCTTAAGGGCCCGGATTTGCCTAAGCCCTCAACCTACAACTTTTCACTTGGACAACCATCGCCAAGCCAGTTTAGCCTTCTCCGTCTCTCCATCGCAGTCAATAAAAGTACGGGAATATTAACCCGTTTCCCATCGATTACGGCTTTCGCCCTCACCTTAGGGGCCGACTTACCCTGCCCTGATTAGCATGGGACAGGAAACCTTGGTCTTTCGGCGAGCGGGTTTTTCACCCGCTTTATCGTTACTCATGTCAGCATTCGCACTTCTGATATGTCCAGCATGCTTTACAACACACCTTCATCCACTTACAGAACGCTCCCCTACCACTTAATCTAAGATTAAATCCGCAGCTTCGGTTACCAATTTAGCCCCGTTACATCTTCCGCGCAGGCCGACTCGACTAGTGAGCTATTACGCTTTCTTTAAAGGGTGGCTGCTTCTAAGCCAACCTCCTAGCTGTCTAAGCCTTCCCACATCGTTTCCCACTTAATTGGTATTTGGGACCTTAGCTGGCGGTCTGGGTTGTTGCCCTCTTCACGACGGACGTTAGCACCCGCCGTGTGTCTCCCGGATAGTACTCACTGGTATTCGGAGTTTGCAAAGGGTTGGTAAGTCGGGATGACCCCCTAGCCTTAACAGTGCTCTACCCCCAGTGGTATTCGTCCGAGGCGCTACCTAAATAGCTTTCGGGGAGAACCAGCTATCTCCCGGCTTGATTAGCCTTTCACTCCGACCCACAAGTCATCTCCTAACTTTTCAACGTTAGTGAGTTCGGTCCTCCAGTTGATGTTACTCAACCTTCAACCTGCCCATGGGTAGATCGCCGGGTTTCGGGTCTATACCTTGCAACTAAGCGCCCAGTTAAGACTCGCTTTCGCTACGGCTTCCCTATTCGGTTAACCTCGCTACAAAATATAAGTCGCTGACCCATTATACAAAAGGTACGCAGTCACTCCGAAGAGCTCCCACTGCTTGTACGTACACGGTTTCAGGTTCTATTTCACTCCCCTCACAGGGGTTCTTTTCGCCTTTCCCTCACGGTACTGGTTCACTATCGGTCAATTGGGAGTATTTAGCCTTGGAGGATGGTCCCCCCATCTTCAGTCAGGATATCACGTGTCCCGACCTACTTAATATGTAAGCTTAAGTCTTTCGCATACAGGGCTGTCACCTGCTATGGCCAAACTTTCCAGAATGTTCTGCTGGACTTAATCTTATCGGCTGCACCGATTTCGCTCGCCGCTACTTTCGGTATCTCGGTTGATTTCTTTTCCTCGGGGTACTTAGATGTTTCAGTTCTCCCGGTTCGCTTCTTAATGCTATATATTCACATTAAGATACCCTAAAAGGGTGGGTTGCCCCATTCGGAAATCTATAACTCATGCGTCTTTTATCGACTCGTCATAGCTTATCGCAGATTAACACGTCCTTCATCGCCTCCAATTGCCAAGGCATCCACCGTGCACGCTTAGTCACTTAACCATACAACCCGAATGTTTATCAGGTTATACAATAAGCACCATCGTTTATTGAATACTTGGTCTTGCTTGATCAAACTCGTTTCAGTTTTAAATTGAACAAATTTAATTCTCTATTAGAGATATTTACTACAATCCAGATTGTTAAAGAGCAGGTGATTGATATCACTGCAAAATGATTAACATTCACTTTGCGCTGATATCAATAGCTTTATATTTAGTAACCCATTATTTATCTGTGTGAACACTCAGCACTTTAAATAGCATCGTTAAGGAGGTGATCCAGCCCCAGGTTCCCCTAGGGCTACCTTGTTACGACTTCACCCCAGTCATGAACCACAAAGTGGTAAGCGCCCAATGTTAAGCTACCTACTTCTTTTGCAGCCCACTCCCATGGTGTGACGGGCGGTGTGTACAAGGCCCGGGAACGTATTCACCGCAGCATTCTGATCTGCGATTACTAGCGATTCCGACTTCATGGAGTCGAGTTGCAGACTCCAATCCGGACTACGAACAGCTTTAAGGGATCCGCTTACTCTCGCAAGTTCGCTTCCCTCTGTACTGTCCATTGTAGCACGTGTGTAGCCCATCCCGTAAGGGCCATGATGACTTGACGTCGTCCCCACCTTCCTCCGGTTTATCACCGGCAGTCTCCTTAGAGTCCCCAACTAAATGCTGGCAACTAAGGATAAGGGTTGCGCTCGTTGCGGGACTTAACCCAACATTTCACAACACGAGCTGACGACAGCCATGCAGCACCTGTCTCACAGTTCCCGAAGGCACAAGCATATCTCTACGCTCTCCTGTGGATGTCAAGGGATGGTAAGGTTCTTCGCGTTGCATCGAATTAAACCACATGCTCCACCGCTTGTGCGGGCCCCCGTCAATTCATTTGAGTTTTAACCTTGCGGCCGTACTCCCCAGGCGGTCTACTTATCGCGTTAGCTGCGCTACGCACGTCTTAAAGACACACACAGCAAGTAGACATCGTTTACGGCGTGGACTACCAGGGTATCTAATCCTGTTCGCTACCCACGCTTTCGCACCTCAGTGTCAGTAATGGGCCAGGGGGCCGCCTTCGCCACCGGTATTCCTTCAGATCTCTACGCATTTCACCGCTACACCTGAAATTCTACCCCCCTCTCCCTTACTCTAGACAGACAGTTCTGGATGCACGGCCGGAGTTGAGCTCCGGTTTTTCACAACCAGCTTATCTATCCACCTACGTGCGCTTTACGCCCAGTAATTCCGATTAACGCTCGCACCCTCCGTATTACCGCGGCTGCTGGCACGGAGTTAGCCGGTGCTTCTTCTGCAGTTAACGTCACAGATGATGGGTATTAACCAACACCCTTTCCTCACTGCTGAAAGTGCTTTACAACCCGAAGGCCTTCTTCACACACGCGGCATGGCTGCATCAGGCTTGCGCCCATTGTGCAATATTCCCCACTGCTGCCTCCCGTAGGAGTCTGGACCGTGTCTCAGTTCCAGTGTGGCTGATCATCCTCTCAAACCAGCTAGAGATCGTCGCCTTGGTGAGCCATTACCTCACCAACTAGCTAATCTCACTTGGGTTCATCTCGTCGCAAGAGCCTAAGCCCTCTTTAACCCGTAGGTATTATGCGGTATTAGCCATCGTTTCCAATGGTTATCCCCCACAACGAGGCAGATCCCCAAGCATTACTCACCCGTCCGCCGCTCGACGCCGAATAGCAAGCTATTCTCGTTTCCGCTCGACTTGCATGTGTTAGGCCTGCCGCCAGCGTTCAATCTGAGCCATGATCAAACTCTTCAAAAAAAGTTTTAATCTTTGCTTCAATCGTACTGAATTGACTGTTTAGTCACTCAATCAACTGAATAATTTTTTGTCTATTCAAATGATGCGAGTGCCCACACAGATAAATAAGGTTACCAAATTTTTAAAGAACATTTTGCTTGAGCGGTTGTTTTAAACTGCTCAAGTGAGGCGCGCATTTTACGCTTCTCAACTTGCTTGTCAAGCCTTTATTTTCAATCGTTTAAAACTTTTTAGTTTGAGCCGATTGGGCTTAACTTGCGTCGCTTTGCTTCCCGGCGTTTGTTGCCGTGTCGCTGCGTTGTGGGGGCGCATTATAGAGAGATATTAAGTGCCGTCAATGCTTTTTTAGTAAAAATAATCAAATTAATTTTGTTCGTTTGTTTTTTGCACGATACGTTCAAATATACGCCGATTCTCCTGTTATTTTTACACTCCTTGTTTGCCAGTTGACCAGTCACTATTTTATTATTCGCCGTTAAAGCAAGACTTGGATATAGATAACATGAAAAATAAACTGGTTACCCGCCGCGGTTATAACAAATTAAAAGCTGAACATGATGAGCTATGGTTTAAAAAACGTCCTGAGGTGACCAAAATTGTCACTTGGGCAGCTAGTTTGGGTGATCGCTCGGAAAATGCTGACTATCAATACAATAAGCGCTTATTAAGACAAATAGACAGGCGTGTTCGCTATTTACGTAAGCGCTTTGAAGAATTCCAAATAGTCGATTATTCACCGCAACAAGAAGGCCGTGTATATTTTGGCGCTTGGGTCGAAATAGAAAATGAGCAGACACAAAATAAACAACTGCAAATTGTTGGTGTGGATGAAATATATGACCGTAAAGACGCGATCTCTATCGACTCTCCGATGGCAAGAGCCTTGATAAAAGCGCAAATAGATGACGAAGTAATCGTTAAAACCCCTGAAGGCAGCTGTCGTTGGTACGTAAATAAAATCTGGTATGAAAAATAAAAACCCGGCAAATGCCGGGTTTTAGTGTCATCTATTCAACCTATCCGTTTAGGCTGGTTGCTGAACAATCACTTTGTCTGCTTTTTCTGTGTAAGCATCCATTAAGTGGAAGTTCAAATAACGATATGTATCAGCAGCTGTCGCATCAATTTCTTTTGCATACTCTAAATATTCATCTGCGGTCGGAATGCGACCTAAGATAGAACCCACTACTGATAATTCGGCGGATGCTAAATAAACATTTGCACCTTTACCTAATCGATTCGGGAAGTTACGAGTTGATGTTGACAGTACTGTGGCACCGTCTGCTACCCGGGCTTGGTTACCCATGCACAGTGAACACCCTGGTGTTTCAATACGCGCACCCGAACGACCAAAGATACTATAATAACCTTCTTCAGTTAATTGAGCCTGGTCCATTTTAGTGGGTGGAGCAACCCATAACCGTGTTGGGATTGTGCCTTTGAACTTATCAATGAGTTTACCCGCTGCGCGGAAGTGGCCGATATTCGTCATACAAGAACCAATGAAAACCTCATCAACCTTATCACCCGCAACATCCGATAAAGTTCTTGCGTCATCTGGATCGTTCGGCGCACATAAAATTGGCTCTTTAATTTCGGCTAAGTCAATTTCAATGACTTCAGCGTATTCAGCATCTTTATCCGCACGCATCAGTGTTGGATTAGCTAACCACTCTTCCATTGCTAAAATTCGGCGTTCGATTGTGCGCACATCACCATAGCCTTCGCTGATCATCCACTTAAGCATAGTGATATTAGATTTCAGATATTCGGCAATTGATTCTTCGCTGAGGTTAATTGTACAACCACCAGCACTACGCTCTGCCGATGCATCTGATAATTCAAACGCTTGCTCTACCGTTAAGTGCTCTAACCCTTCGATCTCTAAAACTCGGCCAGAAAACGCATTTTTCTTACCTCGTTTTTCAACGGTTAATAAGCCTTGTTTAATGGCGTATAGAGGAATCGCATGGACTAAGTCACGCAAGGTGATACCAGGCTGCATTTTCCCTTTAAAGCGTACTAATACAGATTCTGGCATATCTAACGGCATAACACCTGTCGCGGCAGCAAAAGCAACTAAACCAGACCCCGCAGGGAATGAAATACCTAAAGGAAAACGAGTATGGGAATCACCACCAGTACCCACAGTGTCTGGTAATAACATGCGGTTTAACCACGAGTGAATAATGCCATCACCAGGACGCAATGAAACACCACCACGGTTCATGATAAAATCAGGTAATGTGTGGTGTGTATCAACGTCGACTGGTTTAGGATAGGCACTGGTATGACAGAATGACTGCATCACTAAGTCAGCAGAAAAACCTAAACAAGCTAAGTCTTTTAGCTCGTCTCGAGTCATTGGGCCTGTGGTATCTTGCGATCCCACAGTCGTCATTTTGGGTTCACAGTATTGTCCAGGACGTACACCTTCAACACCACAAGCTTTACCAACCATTTTTTGTGCTAATGTAAAACCTTTATCATTGGCTTCGACAACTTCTGGACGTTTAAAGACATCAGACGGTTCTAAACCTAAAACTTCCCTTGCTTTATCTGTTAACCCGCGCCCAATGATTAATGGTATACGACCACCGGCACGAACTTCGTCTAAAATAATGTTCGATTTATAATCAAAAGTGCTGATAACTTCATCGGTGCCATGACGTTTAACACATTTTTCAAATGGATAGATATCAATCACATCACCCATTTCCATTTTATCAACGTCTAATTCAATTGGCAAAGCACCTGAATCTTCCATCGTATTAAAGAAGATAGGTGCGATTTTACCACCTAAACAAACACCACCATTTTTTTTGTTTGGTACATATGGGATTTCTTCACCCATAAACCAAAGCACTGAGTTAGTCGCAGATTTACGTGACGAGCCTGTACCGACAACATCCCCTACGTAAGCTAAAGGGAAACCTTTTTCTTGCAGCGCTTCGATTTGTTTAATTGGACCGACTTCGCCGGGTACATCGGGCTCTATTCCTTCACGCTCATTTTTTAGCATAGCAAGCGCATGCAATGGAATGTCTGGACGAGACCAAGCATCCGGCGCTGGAGATAAGTCATCCGTGTTCGTTTCGCCTGATACTTTAAAAACAGTGACCGTAATTTTTTCAGCGATTTCTGGTTTGCTCGTGAACCACTCAGCATCAGCCCATGACTGAATCACAGCTTTCGCTTCAGTATTACCAGCGTCTGCTTTTTCTTTTACATCATGAAATGCATCAAACATTAATAAAGTTTTTGATAATGCTTTGCCTGCGATCGGCGCAAGCTTGTCATCATCTAACAAGTCTATTAATGGCTGAATGTTGTACCCACCCAACATAGTGCCTAATAACTCTGTTGCTTGCTCCGCAGTGATAATTGGTGAACTGGTTTCGCCTTTAGCTATCGCAGCTAAAAAACCAGCTTTTACGTAAGCGGCATCATCTACCCCAGGCGGTACCCGGTTTGCAATTAGCTCATAGAGAAAATCTTCTTCTCCTTGGGGGGGATTTTTTAACAGCTCAACTAGTTGTGCTGTTTGTTCCGCATCCAGTGGCTTAGGAACTATGCCTTGTTCTGCACGTTCAGCGACGTGTTTTCTATATGCTTCTAACACAGTCTTTTCCTCTAAATTGTACTTAAAATTTACGATTCTTACTTTATGCTATCAAGTATAAGTGATGCTTCACAAATTAATAGCTTGCTCATTGTTTACTGCAAAATACCGATCATAAGGCTGCTTTATGAATTAAACACAAACTGCGTGCCGCAACAGTTGAATACGTTGCTGTGCTTCTCCTTCATGATAATGGTTAACTGGCAAATTTCCCCACACCGGCGCTGGCCAGGCGGGATCAATAACATAGCGCCCGACAATATGAATGTGTAACTGACGTACCATATTTCCGATCGCAGCTGTATTTAGTTTATCTGGCGAAAATTGTTTTTGAATGATTTTGCTGACTAAGTTAATTTCATCCATCAAGATTGCTTGCTCGGTCGCCCTTAAGTCAACAATTTCATCTACCATTTCAACTCTAGGCACGAGTATTAACCAAGGCACACTGCGATTATTCATCAATAAAAGTTTACTTAACTCTAAATCAGCAATTTCAAAACATTCTCGTTTCAAACGAGAATCTAACAGAAAACTCATTATAAACTCCACTCGAAATGAATAAATATTGCAAATAAAGCTGCTAAATTAAGCCTTACAAGGGCGCTGGATTGTTAGAATTATTGTATTGAAAAAAGATGCGCTACGATAACTAATCGTCTTAGCTAGCTTAGAGTATTTCGAAGCAAGATGCGAGCTTGAAAACTTTAATGAAGCAAAAAATGTAACAAAAAAGGCGCCGTAGCGCCTTTTAATCATAAACAAATAAAAGCTAAGTTTAGGCTGATATATCGGCCATCGCTTTTGCATTTTGTTGTTCTTTAGATACGTATTTTTTCCATTGTGTTGCCATGGCTTTGCTTGACTGGTGCTCAGCGGCAACGTCTAACGCTTGCAATGATTTATCAAACTGTTTTAAATTGAAATAAGCCATGCCTAGCACAAGCTGGGCTGTGCCTTGGTCTTTTAAATTTCCTTTTTCTAAAGCTCGTTTAGTGGCAGCAATGGCTTCTTCATATTTTTCCATATTCAGATAGGTTTGGCCGAGTTGCGCATCTAAATTGCCATCTTCTGATTTTTCTGCCGCTTTAGCTAATACAGGAACGGCTTCTTCATCATTTTTTGACAAAGTATAAGCTTGTGCTAAAAACTGCAGGTTTTTAACACTATCTTCAACCACACCCTCTTTAATAGCTTTATCTAATAATACTGCCGCTTTGTATGGTACTTGATGGTAAACATACAATTGAGCAAGTGTCAGGATGTCACTACGTTTGGTGATAAAACCTTGCTGATAAGCGACTTCCATCATCGCTAACTGCTTTTTCTCTAATCCTATCTCGCCATATAAACCCGCTAACTGGATCCAATATTCAGGTTTGTTAAATAAACGAACTAGGGTTTCAGTCACATCCGTTACTGCAGCTGGATCTTTGAGCGAATAATAAATCGCACGCTGCAAAACAAACAGACTTTCTTTTGGTGTTTCACCACCATCTGAAATAATTTTTATCGCCTGTTTTAACTCAGCTAATGCGTTTTCATATTCTTTTAACTGATAATAAGCTTGTGCTTTAAGTACCATAGCGTTGGTATTATCCGCATCACCACCGGCTTTCACCCAACGTTCCATCATCTGGATGGTTTTTTGGTAGTTTTCTTGCGACATATGTAACTGCGCTAAACTGTATAAAGTACTCTTACGCAAACTCTCAGGTATAGCCTCTTCAGCAACAACTTTTTCAAAGCTCTCGATCGCTTCTGGAACACGCTCCATGTTGTAATAAATAAACGCATAAAAGTTATTCATCATAGCGATTTCATAACTATTCATTGAGCTACGTTTACTATTTACATTATCCAGCGCTGCAATCGCTTCGTCTGCCTTGCCTTCATCGGCTAATTTTTGAGCGCGTGCGAGCTGCTCATATACTTTCGAGCGCATCGCTGGTACTTTTACTGTGTTTGGCTTTGCCGTGTCATCAGCAGCAAAGGATGCGACTGGCGCACTACCTAAAGTAGCGAGTAATGCCATCAGCACAAGTTTTTTTGAAATATGCATCATTGTCTCACCCGTTAGTCAATTTTAAAGGTAATCCGGTTTTGAACCCCAGCTACTTCAACTGGTTCACCGTTTACAACCCTTGGCTTATATTTAAATTTCGCCGCTGCTTGCAAGGCTGCATTATCAAAGATATTTGCCGGCTCTGCTTCAACTACTCTTGGGTTAACCACTGTACCTAGCTTACTCACGGTAAACTCAACGATAACATAACCTTCAATACCACGTTGTTGAGCACGTCTTGGATAAATCGGCTGCACTTTAACTATGGGTAAATATTCTCCATCACCCGATTCTAATGAAAGTCCACCCTCTAAACCAACATCTGCCTCTATATCGGCGCCAAAATCATTGCTTACCGCATTTGCATTTGGATCAGGTGAATCCATTTGCGGTTGCTCCATTGGCGGTGGTGGCTCTTGTGGTTTAGGTGGCTTTTTCGGTTTTCTGTCCTTTTTTTCTGGCGACGACTCTTTTTTAACTCTCACAAAATCCAATACGCTGCCACGAGGTGGCTCAGTTAGAGCCCCTTCCCCGCTTTGAATCAGCGACTGCATTCCGTAGAAGATAAAAAAGGTTATCACTACAGATAAGGCAATTGCGATTATATATCTAATCATAATATTAGTCGTTCGCCGCTATTGAAACATCGTAAGCGCCTGCTGCTCGAGACGCATCCATGACTTTAATTAAAGTTTCTACATCCGCTTTTTTATCGGCCTGAACAACCACCGAACCTTGCGGGTTTTCTGCTTTTAAGCGCTCAATATTTGCTTGCACTGCGCGCACATCAACGCGGCGCTTATCAATCCAAATTTCCCCTTTGTCGCTAATTGCAATAAGTATATTTGCACGTTCTTTTTTAACGGCCGTTGGTGCATCCGGGCGGTTAACATCAATACCAGATTCTTTGACAAATGATGCGGTAACGATGAAAAAGATAAGCATGATAAATACAACGTCCAGCATTGGCGTCATATCAATAGTCTGCTCTTCTTCTTCCATGATTTTATTTAATGGACTTGCTCGCATAATTAATAACCTTGTATTAGTGATCCATTGTTAAATGATCTTCTAGCAACTCAGCTTCACGCTTCGCGGTACGGTTTAACCAGGTTTGCGCAAATACACCGGATAGTGCGCCTACCATACCGGCCATTGTTGGAATTGTTGCTTTCGAAACGCCTGATGCCATAGAACGCGCACTACCTGTGCCAGTGATGGCCATAACATCGAATACTTCGATCATGCCTGTTACCGTTCCCATTAGTCCTAATAAGGGACATAAAGCGACTAAAGCCCCTAATAGCATCAAGTTTTGATTCAATTTATTGTTCGCGCGTGAGATAACTGCTTGTCGAATCTGGTGCGCGTTCCAGGAGGTTCGCTCCCGGCGCGCTTCCCAAGAATCACGAATGCTTTTTTCATATTGTTTATAACCAAATTTAAGAAAAGCGATTCGCTCGAATATCAGTATCCACATCACGAAGATCAGTGCCGCAATCCACTGCAGTACATTACCGCCAGTTTCCATGAAACTTTGAATTGCGTCCATCATTTCGAATAAAGTGTACACCTTATTCTCCTTGTTTTGCTTCGGCTTCAGCTCGTTCTGCAATAATACCTGTGCTCTGCTCTTGTAAGATAGAAATCAGACCACGGCTGCGAGTATTTAATATGGTGTAAAGTAACAGTGTTGGTATAGCAACAACCAAACCTAATACTGTTGTCACCAAGGCTTGTGAAATACCACCAGCCATTAATTTAGGGTCACCTGTACCGAACAAGGTAATGGCTTGGAAGGTATTAATCATACCCGTTACTGTCCCTAATAGACCTAATAAAGGAGCAACCACTGAGATGATTTTAATAAAGGTTAAATACGCTGAAATCTTAGGCACTTCACGTAAAATCGCTTCACTTAACTTAAGCTCCAAAGTCTCGCTGTCAGCATCTGGGTTTTCAGATTTAACAGCCATAACACGCCCCAGGGCATTGTCTTTGCGTGGTGTTGGATCTTTTAGCTGACGCTTGATCTTGCCACCAATCAATGAAAGTGCAATAAATCGCCAAATCGCAAGTAATACACCAACGGCGCCAACCGCTAAAATAACATAACCAACTGTACCACCTTGTTCAACGCGCTCTTTCATGTTAGGCGCTTGTACTAATAAACCTAAAATAGAACCACCAGTTGGATCTAATGCAAAAGGTACGATTTCACCATTGGCTTCTTGTACATTTGATGCCGTTTCTTGATAGCGGTCTACAGGTTGACGACCCAGCTCAGCCAATGAACCTGTCTGTTGAACAAACTCTAAAAATTTGCCATTTGAGACTAGGTTAAATGAACCAACTCGGACCACTTCTTGCTCAGTTTTGGTCCCGGTTTCAGCTGAAACGACAGGGGCGTTAAAACGGACAACTTTACCTGACTCTGTCATTTCACGTTGTAATTCAAACCATACTCGCTCAATTTCTTCAACCGAAGCAAGTTTAGAGCTTTGCCCCATTTTTTGCGCCAGCTCGTCTAAAAATACTTCTCGGTTAGGAAATTGAGCTGAAATGATTGAAGTTTTAAATTTACCTTGTAAGTCACCAGAAACTTGCTGTAAAACACCAAATAGCTCCTTTAATGAACCCATACGGTTATTTAAGGTATCGCTTAAGTCGGCTAAATGAATTTCGTTTTCTTCAAACTTTGTTTCTAAATTTTCACTTCTCTGGACTAACTGATCGCGTCGCGCAGCTGCGTCGTTGAGCATTTGCACTTGCTGATCTTTTTTCGCCATGAACTCGGCTTCGCGCTGAGCATTTTGTTTGTTTTGAAATAATTGACCTTGCTCAAGCTTAGTTAATAACTCATCTAAGTTAACCGGATTGTTTTCTGCTGCAAATGCCGAGCAAGCCATGACAGTGCTCAATGCGACTGTAGCAATTGTATTTTTTATCATTTTATTCATCTTATTCAATCCTCTTACTCAGCTGAGTTGATTGGCAAAATTAACAAATCAGGTGCCAGCTGCTTACGTGCGATTCGTAAACCTTTGCTGATGCGCGTGCGATATTCTTGTGATAACTCAACAAATTCTTTTGCATTGTTATCCCAGGCACCACTGTCTTTGCCATCACGCGTTTGATAAATCAAAGCCACACGGCCAACACGTAAAAAATCGACATCACGCTCTTGACCATCAATTTCTAACGTACTTGTATAAGCTTCTATCGTTTTGCCATAATCTACTTCCACTTGATAAGCTTCCAATACGCGACGGAATTTTTCTGACGGAGAAACATCAGCACGATCCATCATGCTTTTTAAATCGGCAATACGCTTAGCGCGCTCGTCTGGTAAAAAAGGTACGTCTAAAGCAACAAATTGCTCTAAACCGTCTATCATGCGTATCATCAATGGCGTGACCTGGCGTTCGACCACTGAAACCTTATCAATAGACTCGTTAATATCTGCCATTTCAGCTTCTTGTGCGCCGATTTGTTTTTCCAGCTGACGGTTGTATACCATCAAACCTTCAATTTCTTTATTAATCGCTTTGAATTGCTGCAAGCGCTCTTGAATATCGTCACTGATACGGTCAATTTTTTGTTGTGACTTTTCAGCTGATTGATTTATTTTTTTGCCTGCTTCTATCGCTGGCTCCAAACTGTCAGCCGCAAAGGCGAAAGAACCAACAGCAACGGCTGATGCAATCACCGTTGTTTTAAACAATTGCGAAAGGCTCATATGTAGCTTCCTAAATAATTTTGAGTGTTTCCGAGAAATTTGGTGATACTGTATTGCGTTTAGATGACAGCTGGATTAATCAAATATTACAGATTTATGACGGGTGTCTTATAAAGACATTAGATAGAGGATATAAAGACACCCTAAACTGGGTGTCTTTATCATTAGAAAAACTAAAATTCGTAGCGATAAGATAAACTTGCACCCACGCCACGGTCACGAGAACGCACCACTATATCAGATTGAGTCACTTCTTGATCTTCACCTAATAAGTTTTGCAATTTTAACTTAACCGTTGTATTGAAGTCAGGGTAATAAGTGTACACAGCGTCTAACGAGTGGAAAGGCTGTTCGTAAGCATCTTGACGGCCACCGATGCCTGACGCGATAATTCGCTCGCCAAATACGTTGTATACAAGTGATGCACTATGTTCACCGTTATCAGAGTCATAACCCAGTTGTAAGTTAACAACATACTGAGAATGACCTGTCATACGTTTAGTCGCGTTGGTTAAACTACCGGCATTTTCACCTGCAATGGTTACCTCTGAGTCACTTAAAGTTAAGTTACCTGTGGTAAATAATCCACTGGTTAAGTAACTCAAATCGTACAACCACTCAGCTTCAATCCCAAATAATTCGCCTGACTCACCGTTAGTAAAACCAGCACTATAAGCCGAATCACCCACCTGTAAAACAGATTCAATTGGCTTGCTTATATCTTTATAAAATGCAGATAGAGCTAGGTTATCACCATTGTCATAATAAAGCTCATATCGCATATCATAGTTCTTTAGCGTACTAGAGACTAACGACGTATTACCTCGAGTTAGTATATCTGTTAACGGGTCTGTATAACTGACGGGTACAACTTCACGTAAGTCGGGGCGAACAACTGTCTCACCATACCCAAAACGTAACTGATACCCTTCACCAATATAAGTCAAACTTAATGCTGGGTAAAAATCATCTTCATTGATGGTTCTTGCTTGCACTTTATCTTCGTTAAACAGGGTTTCTATGGCCGTTGGCGATAAATCAGAGCTAGTAAACTCTAACGCAACCTGCTGGAAACGCTCATACCGAACACCACCACTTAAACGCCATGATTGGTCTAAAAAGACATCAAATTGACCATAACCCGCATCAACTTTTTGTGCTGCCATATAGTCATCAGCCTGATCAATATCTGGCTCGTTAAAAGCGAGTGCAACATTATTGTTATCAATAAAGTCGTTGGACAGATAATTAGTCAAACCTAGGCTATTGTTATAATAGTTTTGCAGATCATCCGTTGTTTCGGCTGTTGAATCAACACTAATAGGTGCACCTGTGTTATTCACGAAAAAGCTTGATGTAGTATAATAACGACCTCGCTCAATAAAGTCCCAGCCGCCTTTTAATTCAATTTCTAGGCCGCTAATCGTCAGAGGCAAATTAACATTACCGCCGTAAGACTTTAAAAAGTCATCCATTTCTACAAATTCATAGTTTATCTGGCCGTTACCGCCACTGACCTCTGAACCAACGTAGTTAAAGTTATCAAAAGTATCGGCAAAGTTATATGTCGCTTTTAACGGAATATCTGTACTCGCTTGCGAGTCAGTATACTGCCAATCAAACCCTAGTCCCATTAAATCTAAAAAGGTGTGCTGGCCTTTAAATTGGTCAACTTCAAGGGTGCGCTCCTGGTATTCAAACTCGTATGATCGGTCAGCCGAGTTTTCAACGATAGTCGCATTACCTTCTTGCTTTTCGGTATAACCAACTGAAGATTCATCTTCGTTGTCTTCGATGTGAATACGGGTATAACTTAAATTATGAGTATTCAAACGATAGCCAACGGTTAGCAAACCATTTAGACGCTCATTTTCTGTACTAGTACGAGAATCCGAACGTGTTTCATGGCATGAATTGTTAAGGTCGTCACGCGTTTCATAATAAATTTTACAGTTGTCCGGTAATTCATTTTCTGGTCGGATAACTGCGTCAATACCTTCTCGGTATTGCCATTTATTGTCATAAGAAACGGTTGCTAAAACGCCAATAGAACCACCAAAAATGTCTTCATCGAAAGTATTGCCGATATGGCCTTGAAAAGACAAATCTGGGTCTAACGACTCCTGCTTAAGCTGCAAATTACGTGGGAACAACTTAAGCAGGTTTTTATTAATTTCAGTCGCTTCTGCGCTCGTCACACTATCTTTTTCAATAATGCCACGGGTGCTGAAATCGCCGTTATACTGCACAATTGCATTGCTGACAGCTTGCGCTAAACCACCTTCATTGCGATCATAAGTATAACCATCTGAGTTATTAGTATTCGTACCTATGCCTAACTGGATACCTGCGGTAAATTCAGATGGGGTCGATTTAGTTCTAATATCAACACTACCACCCCCAAATGCCGCTGGCATGTTAGGTGAAAAAGACTTCTGCACCGACAGACTTTCAATAACACTAGTCGGGAAGATATCCATAGGGATTACGTTACGAGTTAAGTCTGGGCTAGGGATGGCGGCGCCATTTAAGCGAGCACTTGAATAACGCTCACCTAAACCACGTACATAAATGTACTTACCATCAACCAAAGTCAAACCTGTTACACGACGCAACGCTGATGCGGCATCACTATCGCCAGTTCTGGAGATTTGCTCCGCGCCTAAAATATCCGCTACGAACGCCTGATTTTTACGTTCTTCGATAACGGCGGCGGCAGTCCCCTGCAGTCGGCTCGCAGTTGCCACAACTTCTTCCATCGCGGCATCCTGTGCAATAGCGGTGCCTGAGCAAAAAGTCAGCGCCACAGCGAGTGATATTTTTTTCGCTCTATATTGAGTATTCATCGCTTAATCCTATTGCCAATACAAAAAAAAGGCGTAACAAGAGTACGCCTAATCAATAAACAAGTTATAAATTACTCGTCGTCTGCATTGGTGTAAGCATCTTTAACCCAGTCGTACCAATCTGAGCTTGTATCTGTGCTAGAAATCGCACCGATAAAGTCAGTTGCAGTAAAGAATGCATCTTCTGTAGACATATCTTTTGCATCAATTGTGTAGTCAGCATCAGCTTTTGGTAAAGTTGCAAAACCAGTTAAGATAGCCGCATCTGAGTTTAGCAGCTCATTAGAACCGCCATTTTCAAACCAAGTTGCTAAAGCAACGGTCGTAGTACCATCTGCTTTTGCTGTTACAACATCTGCACCATCATCATTTAACTTGGCACAAGCGGCAACCGAGTTCTCAAAGCTAACTTCATTATTAACTATTTGATCTGATGCATCATCTTTATAATCAATACAGTAAGTGTTATTGGCAGCTGTTTTAATTAATACAGTGTTGTACCAAGTTGCAGAAATTGAATCGTCTAGTTTAACGGCGATAGAAGCACCATTATCTCGAACTGAAAGCTCATCCGTTGTGATCACTGTTACGTTAGCGATTTTAGGCGCAGATGCTGGTACAGAAGTGCCTGAAACTTTTACACCATCAGATTCAAAACCACCGTTACCCATGTTGATGTCTTGGCCAGCATCGTTTTTAACAGTGCCGTGTTTAATAAAGATAAACTGAGCATTACCCTGCCAACCCGCATCGATATCAATGCTGTCATCTTGAGTATCTGTCACTGTGATATATTTTAAGTTAACAGTACCACCAAATAATTCGATACCGTCATCATAACCTGCGTAGATGTCGATGTACTCAATCGTAGTACCTGAACCGACTGCAGCTAAAGTTAAAGAGTTAAGGTCGTTACCTTCTTGAGCACCTGCTGGTAAACCACCGGCATAATGAATTTTAACAAACTTCAAAGTACCGCTGTCATCTGTGTCATCGTTGCCACCGTAATAAGTCACAGCACCTTCAGTTTCTGCGTTACAAGTACCAGCGGTACGCTCGTCATCAGTACATTGGTCAGTACGCGCTAAACCGTCGATCATGATGCCACCCCAGTCTTGCGGCTCTGGTGCTTTAACTTTTAAGCTGTCGATAGCATTTGCAGAAGTGAAAATAATTGGGTCGCTATAAGTACCTATAGCTTCGATATTCGCACCGCGGTTAATTTGCACACGTGAAGAAGCGTCATCAAAAACAATAGTCGTACCCGCTTCAATGGTTAAAGTAGGACCATCAAGCTCAATTGTACAGTTGTCATTGGTTGTGTGGCAGCTTTCGCCGATCATTAAAGTTTTTTCAAAATAATGAACACCACCGTTAGGTAAAGCTTCTAAAGTAAGGTCTGTTAAGATTGGTGAAGCTGCGCTTACGAAGTCTTTGTCATAAATACAGTTATTACCTTCAACTGTGCCTTCAACAGTAGCGCCGTCTTTTTCATAAGAGGCACACTCTAATGTATCAGAACCTGTACCTGGGTTAGTTGTTGACGAGTTATTAGAGTTATTAGTGCTGTTATCTACACTGTTATCGATAGAAGTTGGAGTAATGTTGATGTCACCACCACAACCAGCCAAAGTTAAAGATGCAGCAACCGCTGTCATTGCAAAAATGTGCTTAAGTTTCATGTAAATCTCCATGTATATTATCTGAACATGCGTAATTAATTTGCGCTTAGGCTACTGGCAAAAAATGACAATTAGTTGCCAGTAATATTACAGTTGTGTGACAAGTTGTAATTTCCTGTATATGTGAAAATTTGGTTAACACGATAAATCAATAACTTACAAACCACCCCGTCCGCTCAAACTCGACCCATTCATGACCTTTTTGTGACAACCAAAACTCAAGCATTTGCATTAGGTTAAACTTTGTTATTCAATATGATTTTTTATACCCATTTATTTGCAATGAATAAACAAGCTATTCGTCAAAGCATTCGCCAAAAACGGAATCAATTATCGGCCCATGCACAGCAAATTGCAGCCACGGCAATTGTGCGCCAAGCAAATGAACACCTGCTGCTTAATAAGGTATCATCCGCAGCGTTTTACCTTGCTAATGACGGCGAATTAAATGCCATGCCATTATTACAAAGCGCACAATCATTAGGCATTAAAACTTACCTGCCTGTACTACACCCGTTTGCAAAAGGTCATTTAGCCTTCTATCGATATCAAACTAATAACCAAATGACAGTGAACAGATATGGTATCCCTGAACCCGTTTTGGACGCTCGTCATGTCTGTCCCGTAAATCAGCTTGATATCATTTTTTTGCCTTTGGTGGGGTTTGATAAAATGGGGAACCGAATGGGTATGGGGGGCGGTTTTTATGACAGAACGCTTTCCGTTTCACCGCCA
The DNA here is from genome assembly GCF_000300815.1 of Gayadomonas joobiniege G7. Lineage (GTDB taxonomy): Bacteria > Pseudomonadota > Gammaproteobacteria > Enterobacterales > Alteromonadaceae > Catenovulum > Catenovulum joobiniege. The sequence continues at coordinate 19,621 of NZ_AMRX01000001.1, forward strand.
GGCACACCAAAATTGATTGGGTTAGCCCATCAATGTCAGGAGGTTGAAGCTTTGCCGGTTGAAAGCTGGGATATCCCGCTACATGGGATTTTGACGCCAGAGCAATTTATTCGCTGTTAATTTTTTATTCTCTCTGTGATAAAGACCCAGAGAACGCTATAATTTAATCAAATTTTTGTTGAATAAGTTTTTTATGAATCAAGATCAAAAGAAAAAGGCCGTTGCTGAAGCCGCAATCCAATACGTTAAAAAAGGTGACATCATAGGGGTCGGTACAGGTAGCACAACCAATTATTTTATAGATGCGCTTGCGCCGATTGCAGCGGATATCGAAGGCGCGGTTTCAAGCTCCCAAGCTTCTACAGAGCGACTTGAATCACTTGGCATCGAAGTTTTTGATTTAAATCAAGTCGCCTCTTTCGATATCTATGTCGATGGAGCTGATGAAGTAAACCCGAATAAACATATGATTAAAGGTGGCGGTGCTGCGCTAACTAGAGAAAAAATAGTTGCAGCGGTCGCTAAACAATTTGTTTGCATCGTTGACGATAGTAAAGAAGTGACAAAACTAGGAAAGTTTCCTCTGCCGATTGAAGTGATCCCGATGGCACGTAGTTATGTCGCCCGAGAAATAGTCAAACTCGGTGGTGACCCTGTATACCGAGAAGGTGTGGTGACCGATAATGGCAACGTTATTTTAGACGTTCATAACTTAATAATAGAAGATCCTGTTTCGCTCGAGCATAAACTTAACCAGATCACTGGCGTTGTGACCAATGGTTTATTTGCCCAGCGCGCGGCTGATGTTGTATTGGTGGCAACCGACTCGGGCGTTAAAACGCGTAGCTAAATAGGTCGCTGTTCAACGCCCAAAAGCAAAAAAGGATGCAAGTTTTTCGTTAATCTATATAATTGTGCGCATTGTCATTAATGCCGTGGGAAGCACATGAGTAAATTTTCTTTAGCGAAAGATAAAATTCGCATCCTTCTACTTGAAGGTGTCCACCAAAGCGCCGTGAACACTCTTAATAAAGCCGGTTACACCAACATTGAATATCTTAAAACGTCATTAGCCGAAGATGAGCTAATTGAAAAAATTAAAGATGCTCATTTTGTTGGCATTCGCTCGCGCACTCAGTTAACCCGAAATGTGTTAACTCAAGCCGAAAAGTTAATTGGCATTGGATGTTTTTGCATTGGTACCAATCAGGTAGATTTAGCAGCTGCGCAAGAACTGGGTATTCCAGTGTTTAACGCACCATTTTCTAATACCCGTTCAGTTGCTGAGCTTGTTATTGGTGAAATATTATTATTATTCCGCCGTATTCCAGAAAAAAGTACTGCTGCTCATCAAGGTATTTGGCAAAAAACAGCCAATGGTGCCATCGAAGCTAGAGGTAAAACTTTAGGTATCATCGGTTATGGCCATATAGGTACGCAACTAGGTATTTTAGCTGAAACCATTGGTATGAATGTTGTTTTTTACGATATCGAAGACAAATTACCGCTTGGTAACGCAAAACAGGTTCATTCATTAGACGAAATGTTAGCCTTGTCAGATGCGGTTTCATTACATGTCCCCGAAACTAAATCAACACAAAATATGTTTGGTGCTGAGCAGTTTAAAGCAATGAAAAAAGGCGCGATGTTTATCAACGCCTCACGGGGTACAGTGGTAGATATCGACGCATTAGCCGAATACTTGTCTGGTGATCAACCCTATTTAGGTGGCGCTGCAATTGACGTATTCCCTGTTGAGCCTAAGTCAAACAATGAAGAATTTGTTTCGCCATTACGTGGTTTGAAAAATGTATTATTAACACCGCACATTGGTGGTTCAACATTAGAAGCTCAAGAAAACATTGGTATCGAAGTGGCCGGCAAACTGGCTAAATACAGTGACAACGGTTCTACTTTATCTGCAGTTAATTTCCCAGAAGTTTCGTTGCCGTCTCATGAAGGTCGTAGCCGCTTGTTGCATGTGCACAAAAACAAACCTGGCATTTTAACCCAAATCAACCAAGCATTTGCAGATAAAGGTATCAACATTTCCGCCCAATATTTACAAACCAGTGGTGATATAGGTTATGTGGTATTGGAAGTTGATTGGGATGACAGCCAATTAGCACTTACACAATTAAAAAACATTGAAGGTACTATTAGAGCACGCGTATTGCTGTAAGTTAACTTTAATTTTTGCTATCTATATTAAGAGGCCATTGGCCTCTTTTTTTTTGCATTAGTATTTATAGCTTGAGCACAAAGCGAAATCTAAATGATAGTTCTTAACAATTGCAAACCATTGATATTAAAAGATTTTTTGACTTATCCGTATTTTGATCTATACTAGGGTCAAAATTTAGCCAGCTACTGGAGTTTAATCTATGCAAGGCGACAAAAAAGTTATCGAGATCCTAAACCGCGTACTCACCGCAGAGCTCACGTCGATTAACCAATACTTTTTACATGCCCGAATGTACAAAAACTGGGGTTTAAATCAACTGAATGGCATCAGTTATAAAAAATCGATCAAAGACATGAAGCAGGCGGATGATTTGATTGAACGTGTATTAATGTTAGAGGGCTTACCTAACCTTCAGCGCTTAGGCTCGCTGAGAATTGGTGAAAACTGTGAAGAGATGCTTAGCTGTGATATGGCGTTTCAAGTTGAACAAATAGAGCTATTAAAACAAGCAATAGCCTTGTGTGAAAACGCGCAAGATTATGTCAGTCGAGATCTACTTGAAGACATTTTAGAATACGAAGAAGAGCATATTGACTGGATCGAAACCCAGCTATATCAAATTGAAAATATGGGTCTGCAAAACTACCTTCAGGCGCAACTTTAAGCGGAGTTAATTATGAAAGGCAAACAAAACATTATAGCTGCACTGAACCGTTTATTAGCCAACGAATTGGCCGCAATGGATCAGTATTTTATCCATTCACGGATGTATCAAGATTGGGGTTTAAATAAGCTTTTTGAACGTATTGATCACGAGTTTGATGACGAAAAAGGTCATGCCTCTGCACTTATTGAGCGTATTTTATTTTTAGAAGGAACGCCAGACATGAGTAAACGTGATGGTTTACAGATTGGCACAGACGTACCTTCAATGTTAGAAAGTGATCTACGTGTCGAATATACTGTAGATAAACTGCTTAAAGAAACGATTGCCTTGTGTGAGCAAGAAAGTGACTATGTTACCCGTGATATCTTACAAAAGCTGCTTGAAGATACTGAAGTCGATCATGCTTGGTGGCTTGAGCAACAATTACGCTTAATTAAAATGTTAGGGCTTCCAAACTATTTACAATCGCAAATGTAGGCCAATTCAGTTTTAGTTGACCTTTTGTTGATATTTAGGCACGTTCGAAAAGGGGGCAGTTTCAGCAATCCAACTGGCTGCTTCTACTTGACCGAGCCGATATATCTCTGCAACAAAAAGATCGGCCGCTGGCCCAGGGATATGGGTAAATGCGGGTGTGTGCTCTAAAAACTCGGGTAGTACTTCTGGATAAGAGATATAATAACCAGCCGCTAAATGCGCTTGTACAAAAGCCTCTTTTTCGGTTTTTATTGTCGCCAGTATTTTTGTCACTTTAGCTGGATAAATGATCACAGTACGCTGTATTATTTGGCCTTTTAGATAGTCGCTAATATCATTCTCACTCGACTTAAAGACCCTTTGATATAACTGCTGTGGGTTATTGTTAATCCACTCATCTAAATATTTATGAAATGCCCTCTGATTGTTTTCAGCCGCTAAATGAATCAAACGCTGCACTGAATAAACTTTAGGCAATTTCTGACTCATTAATTCATTCCATAAGATACTTTGGGCGTCTTTTTCGCCATCTACTTTGTTTTTTGTGACCTGAGTTGTAACAGTAGGTTGTGCAACGCTTGACGCCTCCGTGTCATCAAAAACCTCTCCCACCAAACGAAAAACAACAAAAGCTATGATTAGTACTAAAATTAATGACTCTATTCTTGCCACACTTAGAATCCATCTAGATTACAATGTACCTTATATTAGACGTTAATTCGTTTAAGATACAGGTTTCACTTAGTCTGAGTGATTTTTTTTGCTTGTTGCCATAAGTGTTCCATCTCAGCAAGAGACAATTGTGTAAATTTTTGTTCGGGTGCCTGGCATAGATGTAACGTCTCAACTTGCCTAAACCTGGTTTCAAACTTATCACTGGCTTTACGTAAACACTGCTCAGCATCAATTTTTAAATGCCGGCTAACATTCACTAATGCAAACATTAAATCGCCTAGCTCTTCTTCTACTCTGGCTTGGTTATTTGGCTGCTCGAGTTCGACATCAAGCTCTGCAAGTTCTTCATGCACTTTCGCTAATGCGCCTTGCAGATGCGGCCAGTCAAAGCCAATCGCTGCGCAGCGCTTTTGCATTTTTTGCGCGCGCGACAATGCGGGTAAACGGGTTGGAATATCATCTAAAACACTGGTGGCCGTTTGTGCACGGGCTTGTCGCTCTTTGGCTTTTTCAGCTTCCCAATTTGCTTTAATTTGCGCCTCGTCAGCAAGGATTTGGTCGCCGAATACATGAGGGTGGCGACGCACTAACTTTTCGCAAACCGTATCAACAACGTCTGAAAAACCAAAACGTCCCTCTTCAGTGGCAAGTTGACAATAAAAAATAACCTGAAACAAAAGATCGCCAAGTTCACCTTTTAATTCTGAGTAGCTGGCACGTTCAATCGCATCTGCCACTTCGTAGGCTTCTTCTAATGTATAAGGCACTATACTTTGATAAGTCTGTTTCAAATCCCAAGGGCAACCTGAATCCGGATCTCTTAGTGACTGCATAATTTTTATCAAATCATCTAATTGATACGCGTTCTTTTTAACCATACAACCTCAAGGCTTCGTAAATATCTGGCAACTGGCTAATTTTAGACATTAACCGAGTCAAAACTTCTAGATTGGGCACCGACATATTAATGTCGATGGCCGCTTCGTTTTTCTTTTCGTCCGAATGGCTAGAGACGCCCAATACATAAGCTTTTTCGTTAGCTAAGATGGTCGTAATATCACGCAATAAACCACTTCGGTCGAGTGCTATAACCCGTACTGTTACCCGATAGCCATCCGCCTCATGGCCGCCCCAGTTAACATCTACTTGTCGTTCTGGATGTTGTTTTAACATTTGCTGCAACTGATCACAGGCGCTTTTATGTACTGAGATACCTTTCCCCTGGGTAATATAACCTGTGATCATATCGCCTTTAACCGGTTCACAGCAGCCAGCTAAATAGGTTAATAAATTACCAACACCTTCAACCACAACACCTTTGTTTTGACTATTTTTATGACGGCCAGGTTCACTCTTTTTAATCAAGCGCTCAACATCAGGCGTTGCTTGATTTTTCTCTAATCGGCTTTGGATAAAGTTAATAATTTGGCTAGCACTGATATCACCACCACCGACTGCTGCGATCAAGTCGTCCAAGGTATGCATGTTAAAACGACTCACAGCGGCTTCAGCATCCTGCAACGTTAAACCATTGCGGCGTAAATCGGCTTCTAAGGTTTCTTTGCCTTCATTAAAGTTTTTCTCTTTGTCTTGCTGCTTAAAGAAGTGCTGTATTTTAGCGCGCGCGCGGCTTGAATTAACATAACCCAAATTCACGTTCAACCAGTCCCGCTTCGGGTTCGGCTCTTTAGCCGTCATAATTTCAACTTGATCACCGTTTTGCAGCTGATAGCTAAAAGGCACAATCCGGCCTGAAATTTTTGCCCCAATGCAACAGTGCCCAACATTACTATGAATATAATAGGCAAAGTCTAATGGTGTACTACCTTGCGGAAGATCTACAATGTCACCCTTTGGCGTAAACACATAAACTCTATCTTCAAACACTTGGCTACGAAGTTCTTCAAGCATATCACCTTCGCCGTTGACATCTTCTTGCCACTGCAATAGTTTGCGTAACCAATTAATTTTTTCTTGGTAACTATCTTCTTTACCGTTTGCGGTACCTTCTTTATAACGCCAGTGCGCAGCGACCCCGAGCTCAGACTCTTCGTGCATCTTGAAAGTACGAATTTGGATTTCAACTGGCTTTCCTTCTGGCCCAATAACGACAGTATGAATTGACTGATAGCCATTTGCTTTAGGCGCTGATATATAATCATCAAATTCTTTCGACAATGGCCGCCACTTCATGTGCACAGCCCCTAAAACCCGATAACACTCAGCTTCGTCATTGACTAATATTCTGACCGCTCTAATATCAAATAAACGCTCAAAGCTAAGGCCTTTTTTCTGCATTTTTTTCCAAATGCTATAAATGTGTTTTGGACGTCCAAACACCTCTCCTTGAATATCTAAGCTTTTAAGTGCCGCTTTCACCTCACCAACAAAATTGCGAATGTATTTGGTTCTGTCGCGCCGCTTTTCATCCAACATACCCGCAATTTTTTTATACGAAATAGGATGCTGGTAGCGAAAACAATAATCCTCTATCTCCCACTTGATCTGCCCAATTCCTAATCGGTTAGCCAGTGGCGCATAGATAGTTGCTGCCTCTTTCGCCACTAATACTCGAGTTTCTTCATCGGCATTTTTTGCCAACCTTAATTCGATAATACATAAGGCCAGCTTAATCACAACAGCACGAACGTCTTCGACCATAGCCAACAGCATTTTACGGATATTATCAACTTGGTCGGCTGACAATTCACCATGCTTTTGATGGTGCAAAATGTGGATAGCAGCCATCTTTTCAATGCCCTGCACTAACTGCCAAATTGTTTGGTTATATTCAGAAGTAATGGCTTCTTCACTAATCAAAGATTGCTGCCAATATGGATAGATCATCGCCGCACTTAACGTCTCAAGATCCATATTTAAGGTATTTAATATCTCAACCAACTCACGTGAGATATTTAATAATAGCGGCTCGCTGCTAATTTCAGCAAGTTGTTGGTGACAATGTTTGACGCCTTCAAGCCGCTCGGGGTCGGGAAAGTCGAGTGTTTGTATCCACTCGTCAAACGTCATAAAGGCTTTGTCTTTTTCATGAGACTGTCTAACAGTAACCATAATCCTATTCCATTATCGGGAAGTTTTTCTAAATAGAGCCATAGTTTCAACATGGGCAGTATGAGGAAACATGTCAAGCAGGGCAATTTTATCAATCTGATAGCCATTTTGTTGTAAAAATTGGCTGTCTCTGACGAGCGAGTTAGCATCACAGGCAATATAGAGAACATGGCTGGCTGACCATTGCGCACTTTCGGCGCACAGGCTAGCTGCTCCTTCTCTTGAGGGATCCAGAATGATTTTGTTCACACCATTGTAATTAATCTGCTGCAAACTCGTTTTATCAGCCAGATCAAGCTGCGCAAACTCAACATTGGTTAGTTGATTTAATTTAGCGCTCTGACGAGCACTCTCCACTGCAGAGGCGACCCCTTCATAACCAGTTACCTTCGCAACATATTGTGCAATTGGCAGCGAAAAATTACCACTGCCGCAAAACAAATCTAATACGCTATCTGCCGCTGTTAACGATAACCAATTAATGGCTAATGCCACCATTTGCTGATTAACTTGACTATTTATTTGAGTAAAAGCGGTCAGAGGTAATCGGAGCGTTAAGCCATCCAATTGATAAGATGTTTTTGACAAATCCAATGAGGGATCTGTTAATGGATAAACTTGGTGATTGTCTAGCTGAGCAACAAATTCAACATTATAAGTTTTACTAAATTGGGCTAAATACCCTAAGTCATTTAAATTTGGCTGCTTTGCAAGCCGTAATATAATAAATGCTGTTGTTGTGGCGTGGTGCAACTCGACATGGAAAATATCTTTTTTACAGCTGAGTTTGTTTAAACATTCGGTCAATTCTGATATTTTTTGCTTCAATGGGTGGTCCAGCACCGCACAATGATTAATCGCCACTATTTTTTTACTGCCTGCCGCTCTAAAACCAATTTGCAAGCGATCTTTTTTCCCTTGGTACCAAGCCGCTAATCGAGCCCGATTACGATAATTCTGTTGCGAACTTTGTACTGGAGGCTGCCAAGGCAAATCCGCAATACCAATTTTGTTAAATAAACCATTCACAAAATCTTTTTTAACGGACAATTGTTCCGAACGATTTAAATGCTGCAACTGACAACCACCGCATTTATCATACCAAGCACAAAAGGGCTTTGTTCGCGCCCGACTAACCTGATGGATTTGATTGAGGCGGGCGACTGTATGATTTTTTTTATTTTCTATACAGGTGGCATCAACTATTTCATCAGGCAAAGCGCCATCAATAAAAATAACTTTACCCGCTTGGCGAGCAACACCACGGCCTTTTTGATCTATACCAGTCACAACTAGTTTTGATAACGTTTTGCTCTTTTGTGTTTTTTTGGCTGGCGATTTAAATAGCTGTACCATTAGGTGTCTCGTTTACAATCATTCGGTTTGATTATACGCGATAGAAAAAAATTGTTTATCTTTTTGCAGAATTAAAGACTTAGTTTTTAAACAAAAGAGTAGAAATTTATTTGCGCGGTAAAGGAATGGTGGATGCTACTGGACTTGAACCAGTGACCCTCGCCTTGTAAGGGCGATGCTCTCCCAACTGAGCTAAGCATCCTAAAAAAAGTGGTGGACGCTACTGGACTTGAACCAGTGACCCTCGCCTTGTAAGGGCGATGCTCTCCCAACTGAGCTAAGCGTCCGACATAACTTCGCAGATTCAAACCCTGCGTCGCTGTGTGTGGTGCGCATTATAGGCATGCGAGAATATCTGTCAACAAAAAAAGATAAAAAAAATGGGTTATTTTTCAGTTTGTTCAATAAACAGCCAATGTCCACAAAATTCATTTGAAAATGGGGTTAGTCAAGCTGCCTTAGCATTGTTAAAATAAGCCTTTGAAGTTAATTATTCACTGACGGTATTAAAAATGACGATTAAAACACGTTTTGCCCCCAGCCCAACCGGCTATTTACATGTAGGTGGCGCCCGCACCGCACTTTATTCTTGGTTATTTGCAAAAGCCAATGGTGGCGAATTTGTCTTAAGAATAGAAGATACAGACATAGAGCGCTCGACTCAGGCCGCTATTGACGCCATTATGGACGGTATGCAATGGTTAGATTTAAGTTGGGACCAAGGACCGTATTTTCAAACCGAAAGATTTGATCGCTATAAAAGTTTAATCGAACAGTTATTGCAGCAAGGTCAAGCGTACAAATGTTTTTGCAGTGCTGAAGAATTAGAAGAAATGCGTGAAAAACAAATGGCGGCAGGCGAAAAAGCCAGATATAACGGAAAATGGCGTGATCGGGAGGATCATCCTGAAGGCCAGCCTTATGTGATCCGCTTTAAAAATCCTCAAACCGGCAGTGTTGTTTTTGATGATAAAATCCGGGGACGCATTGAAGTATCTAACAGCGAATTGGACGACTTAATTATTCAGCGTTCAGATGGCTCACCTACATACAACTTTTGTGTTGTGGTAGACGATTGGGATATGGGCATTACTCATGTTGTACGTGGTGAAGATCATATTAATAATACCCCACGACAAATCAATATTCTAAAAGCGCTGAACGCCCCTATTCCTGAATATGCCCACGTGTCTATGATTTTAGGTGATGATGGTAAAAAGCTTTCTAAACGTCATGGCGCGGTTAGCGTTATGCAATACAGAGATGAAGGGTATTTACCACAAGCCCTGTTAAATTATTTAGTACGACTGGGCTGGTCGCATGGCGATCAGGAAATCTTTAGCCGTGAAGAAATGCTTAAGTTATTTACCTTAGAAGGTATTAACAAAGCTGCCAGCGCATTTAATACCGAAAAACTTGTGTGGTTAAACCAACACTATATTAAAACTCTGCCAGCAAGTGAGGTCGCCGCGCACTTACAATGGCATCTTAAACAACAAAAATTAGACATCAGCGAAGGCCCTGCAATTGAAGATGTAATTCAAATTCAAGCTGATCGAGTTAAAACTTTGGCTGAGCTGGTTTCTGTTTCACGTTACTTTTATGAAGATTTTGACGAATTTGACGAAAAAGCGGCAAAAAAACATTTGCGCCCTGTCGCTAAAGACGCTTTAGAAAAAGTCGCCGAAAAATTAAATGATTTAGATAACTGGACAACCGAAGCGTTGCACACAGTTATTAATCAAACAGCAGAAGAGCTAGGCGTAGGCATGGGTAAAGTAGGTATGCCTTTGCGTGTGGCCGTTTCTGGTAGTGGTAATTCGCCTTCACTTGATCAAACAATTTGTTTAATTGGTAAACAAAGATCGCTCAAAAGAATAGCACTCGCATTAGAATTTATAAATAAGCGAGAAAATTCATAATTTTTAGTTGACATGCTGGGGCGCTGTGAATAGAATGCGCCCCGCACTTAGGGAATGACTTGGGGCCATAGCTCAGCTGGGAGAGCGCAACACTGGCAGTGTTGAGGTCAGCGGTTCGATCCCGCTTGGCTCCACCAATTATTCTTTGTGCATTGGCCTAACAACTTTATGTTGTTCTGAAGTATTCAGCGTCCCATTCGTCTAGAGGCCTAGGACACCGCCCTTTCACGGCGGTAACAGGGGTTCGAATCCCCTATGGGACGCCACTTTATTTTTTGCTGTACCTATGTCCCATTCGTCTAGAGGCCTAGGACACCGCCCTTTCACGGCGGTAACAGGGGTTCGAATCCCCTATGGGACGCCATCTTTTGGCACTCAGCAATAAAATTTAGTCACTTTCAGCGTCCCATTCGTCTAGAGGCCTAGGACACCGCCCTTTCACGGCGGTAACAGGGGTTCGAATCCCCTATGGGACGCCATCTTTTCTCTTATCATTTTGTATGCCATAATAAATTCACTTTCATGCCGTAAGAGCTGTATATGAAAACCAATCATAAACCTGCATTTGGTTTCACCCTACTAGAATTGTTAATTACATTAGCACTCGCTGCCATTGTTTTAACCACAGGCATTCCCAGTTTATTAGATACCATGACAGAAAACCGAGTGAAAACTGTGATGATGGATTTAAACCAAGACATAATTGCAGCTCGCAGCTTTGCTATCAGTTACGAAACCAATGTTACTCTTTGCCCACTTAGTGATAAAAATGAATGTACGGATAATTGGAAAAACGGCTATACCTTATTCACCGACCACAACCAAAATGCTAAATTTGATAGCACTGACGAAAAAAAGCTAGTGGTTCGCAATAAAATAGATAATGCAGATACCTTTATTTTTAGCGATGGAAAATTTATCCAGTACCGCTTTGACGGCACCACAATTAATAGTTTTGCTAACAATGATGAGGCCATTTTCAGCTACTGCCCAGAAGTAGATGAACCCCAGCGATATTCAAAAGCGCTATTGATCAGTATTAGTGGCCGGCCTAGAATGAGTCAAGATTTAGACAATGATGGCCGTGATGAAATCTATTCAGCCAACGAACATATTACTTGCGGTAATAACTGACAACTAAAGTTTACAAAAATCACGCCCCTGATATTAAACCAATTAGACCACCCTGCCCACTCCTGAGTCGACTTGGCTAAAATGAATAGATACATTGCAAGATGGCAGGCAGAACATGGAAACGACATCAGCATTCGGATTTACCCTGTTAGAGCTATTAATCACTCTCGCTCTAATGACTATTGGACTGACGATCGGCGTGCCAAGCTTGCTGGAAATTCTGGTCGAACATAGAGTCAATAACGCCATCATTCAGCTCAATCAGAGCATTATTTTGGCTCGTACTTTAGCCATTCAAAAAGAAGAGTCTATTATCATTTGTCCATTAACTGCATCCGGCCGATGCGAAACAAATTGGAAACAAGGTTATAGTATTTTTATCGATAAAAACGACGACCGCAAATACCAAGAAAAAATCGATACTTTAATTTCTCGGTCGCAACATATAAATAACAAAGATAGGCTGACTTATAGCGGTGGCCGTATGCTCAAATTTAATCCACTTGGTCACCTTAGTGGTCGCGCTGGTACTTTTAGATATTGTCCCCTTGCTGATTCAGAGTCAGTTTATGCGCGGGCTATTGTGGTGAGTTTATCAGGTCGGCCTCGTCAATCAGCCGATATTGATGGTGATGGTAAGGATGAACTGGCTGGGGCAAATGATCATATTCGCTGTTTAGAATAAAAAAGAATTTTAATCGCGCCAGATACCGAGTAATATTAGTTTAGTTTTTTAGTCAATAGATACCGAGTAGTATAGATGCAAGCATCCCCCAAAAAAACCACAGTTAATTTGCTTATCAGCCTGTTACTGCTTGTTTGGGCATCTAAAAGTATCGCTCAACAAGATGATTTTGCTTATTATGGTTTTGAACCAGATATCATTACCAATTATATTAATAACCGAAACAAACCAGGTTATGTGCGTTTAAGTATTGAGTTAATGGTAGAAAAGACAGACTACTTAAACTTGGTTGAGCACCATTCTCCGTTGCTCAGAGATGCAATTGTTGAAATTATAGGCCAAGCACCAGAAGAGCAAATAAAATCGCTCAGTGGGCGGGAGTCTTTACGTAAACAATGTGTCGACAAAATAAAAAGCCTACTGCAAAAAGAAACAGGCAATCCATTAATTCGGGATGTATTGTTTACTAATTATATTTACGATAGCTAACGTCGTGAGGCAAGCCCATAACCGATACCAGCAATTAAACCGCCTAAATGCGCCCAATTTGCCATTGGGATTGGCAAAAAACCGGTAAAGCCGATCACCAACCATAACAACATCATAATAAAAATGCCGTTAGGGACTTTAAAGGGTAATTTATTTTTAGCTTGCGCGACCATGGCATAACCTAATAGCCCATATACCACACCAGATAGCCCTAAAAACCATGGATTTTCCATTACATATTGCAATGCATGAGCAGCGACAGCCGATAATAAAAATAAATTCAGCAGCCATGGAGCGCCATAATGTTTTTCTAATTGGCCACCCAACCAAAACCACCAAAACAAATTAAAGACTAAATGAGTCGGGCTGCCATGCATCAAAGCAGGAGTGATCAGGCGATAGATCTCTAATAGTTCAAAATGCTCTGCGGACGCTGGAAAGCTAAACCTTTGATAAAGCCAGTTTGCACCACCCAATACTTCAACACCATATATCACTAACATCAACATGGTGCTAATACGAACAAAAAACCCTGAATCTCGCCAGATGCTTTTTAATCCCATAGTGCCTACGGTTTGAGACCTAAGAATATTATCTGTTTCGCCCCGTTGCCAAGATGCATCTAAAAACTTTTTATCGTTTGGGTTATTCACAAACTGATCAAGTAAATGTTTGGCTTCATCAAAGCGGTTAGCGTCATAAAGGCTGAGTTCAGCGCCCGCTTCGCTGTCAACGATTTGGTTGTCGATGCCTTGCACATGTAGGTAGTCGGCAAACGCTTTGGCTGTGCGCTTGTCTGCAAAAGTTGCCAGGTGTATCAATCTAACTCCGCCCTGCTCATTTAACCCGCTTCGGTATGCTCTGGAAAGCTCTTATGCCAAGCTTCAAAACCGCCATCCAGGCTGTAAACCTCAGTAAACCCTTGCTGCGCGATATATTGTGCCGCTCCCTGACTTGAAATACCATGGTAACACACAACCACCACAGGCGTTTCATACTCTGTTTGGCTGACAAACTCATTAAGCGAGCTATTCGTTAAATGGAACGCGCCTTTAATATGACGGTTTAAAAAGCTATTTTGATCACGAATATCAACAATCTCTAAGCTGTTTTTTGCTTGTAAAGCTTTTAATTGCTCACAGTTAATATGTTTAAAATCTGTCATTATTTTTGTTTAAAGGTCAAATTAAAAGTCACTGGAACCGTCTGAGTGATCGACGGTAATGCTGCAAGTTCTTGCAGTTTGTTTAACCCCGCCACTAGCGCAAAGTCTGCTGCATTAATCAATACAGGCTGACGTGCATTAACAACTAAATCACCCTGGTTCGTTTTAAATACAACCGCTTTAATATTTAGCGACTGAGTTTGCCCGTGTAAGCTCAAACTGGCATCAAATTCAATATTTTTACTTTCACCAACGGCCAAAGTACGGTATTGCTCAGCGCTAAGTTTAGCGGTTAGTTCAGCTGTCGCAAACTGCTCTGTTTTAAATAAAAACTTTTGCATACGCTGATCACGGATCTCAATACTTGTATTAACTGAAGTTAAGTCAATCGAGATAGTCGCTTGGCCTGAATCCGACAGCTTTCCTGACAGCGTATCAAATTTGTGAAGCTCAGTTATCTGGCTTTTTTTGGTAGATAAGAAGTTGATTTGGCTAGCTGAGTTATCTAGTGTCCAGGCTGCCATCAATGGGCTGCTCACTGTCATTAACACAGCAGATAAAAAACACATTTTTAGTTTATTCATCATCTAACATCCTTTCAGTTTTATGCGGAATAATAACACTCTGCCAATTTACGCTTGGATCGCCTAACACAAAAAAATCTGGATTAGACAAGGTTTCACGTTGGTTGTAGCTTAATTCTGCAAACTCGCTATCTATAATGTCACCGCCAGCTTCACGCAAGATACAGTGACAAGCGCCCGTATCCCATTCACCGGTTGGCCCTAACCGTAAATAACAGTCGGCGCCACCTTCAGCAATTAAACAGCTTTTAAGCGAACAACTACCTAAAGCAATGGTTTTATATGAGTGTTGCCCTTTAATATATTGCGCTACTTTAGCATGATCTTGCACTCGAGATACAGCCATGCGGAAAGGTTTTGTCAAATTCACCTGGTTGGCATAAATACGGGTAATTTTATCACCGACCTGTTTAAACGCACCTTGGTCCTTTACAGCATAATACCAAGTATCCTGAGTCGGCCAATAAACGACCCCTAGACTTGGTACACCAGCAATTATCAAAGCAACATTAACAGCAAAATCTCCACTTCTAGAAACAAACTCTTGGGTTCCATCCATAGGATCTAATAACCAATATTGCTGCCATTTACGGCGCTCACGAAAACTTACATCACAAGCTTCTTCTGACAAAATGGGTATATTAGGGGTTAACTTGGCCAGTGCTTTCATTAACACTTCATTTGCGGCAAAGTCAGCCGTCGTCACTGGAGAATCATCTGACTTTTCAAAAACGGCAAAGTCGCCGGCATGGTATATGTCTAAAATCGCTTGGCCGGCTTGTTTGGCAATATTTTTTACATCTGCTAAATATACGAGGGGATCAGTCATGGATTTAAAAATACTCTTGTGCCATAAATAAAGCGGCAACACTGCGCGCTTCACAAAAATCGTCTCGAGCTAACAGCTCTTTTATATTATGAATCGACCAAGGCACAATATCCAAAGGTTCTGGCTCATCCCCGGCCAATTTTTCTTCATAAAGAGACTTAGCTAACACAATGTTCATACTGGCACCAAAATATCCAGGGGCAACCGTTAAACTTTTAAGAGGGATCAGTTCCCGGCTGCCCATACCTATTTCTTCTTTTAACTCCCGGTTAGCGGCAGCTTTGAAATCTTCTCCTTCATCAATCAGTCCTTTTGGAAAACCCAGCTGGTAGTTATGGGTTCCGGCTGAGTATTCACGGATCAACAATATGGTTTCCGCGTCTAACATAGGGATCATCATTACCGCGCCATACGTTCGGCGATTACCTCTTAAGCGCTCGTACTCCCGTTCTTGACCATTGCTGAACTTGAGCTGCAATTGTTCAATTTTGAATAGCCGACTCGACGCCACTGTTTTTTGCTCAAGGATCTCGGGGAGTTGCTTGTCAGTTAGGGATTTTTTCATCTGCCTGTTATACTTAAATCGTTTTTTTCAAAATAACCTAATAATGATTATGCTGCAATGGCAAGATATTGAAACCGTGTTACTCGATATGGATGGGACCTTGCTGGATCTCCATTTTGACAATCAATTTTGGATCCACCATCTGCCGAAAAGATATGCTGAACTGAATCAACTACCGCCGGCTCAAGTACAGCAGCAAATGGCTGCCAAATATCAAGCTATGCAAGGTCAGCTCGACTGGTACTGTTTTGACTTTTGGGAACGTGAGTTAAATTTAGAATTAATGCCGCTTAAACAGGAGCTCGCGCACTTGATTAAAATAAGACCCAGTGTCATTGATTTTTTAACTGCGCTTAAACAGTCACACTGCAAGGTCATTTTATTAACCAACTCGCACCGAAAAGGATTACAAATGAAGTTTGCGCTAACGGATATCGAGCAATATTTTGATCAAGTCATTAGTAGCCATGATTATGGCTACTGCAAAGAGCAGCAAGCATTTTGGCAAGCGGCCGAAACTGCATTAGAGTTTAAACCCGAGCAGAGTCTCTTTATTGACGATAGTTTAGCTGTATTACAGGCTGCGCAAACTTATGGCATAGCTCATTTAATAGCTGTTAACCAGCCTGATAGTCAACAGCCAGTGCGCCAAATCAACCAGTTTAATGCGTTGACCCACTTTGATGAACTCACCCGAGATCTTAAAAATAGCCTTGCTCACGCAAATAGCTAACTACTTGCTCAGCGCATTCGGCAATGCTTTTATCCGCTGTTTTAATGTGGATCTCCGGCTCCTCAGGTGCTTCGTATGGTGAGCTGATACCAGTAAAATGTGGAATTTTACCGTCACGCGCTTTTTTATATAAACCTTTAGGGTCGCGCTGCTCACAAACCGCGAGTGGGGTATCGATAAAAACTTCAATAAACTCACCTTGCTCAACCAGGTTGCGGACCATCTCGCGATCCCCTCTAAAGGGTGAAATAAATGCGGTTAAAACTAACAAACCCGAATCAACAAAAAGTTTGCTGATCTCACCAATACGACGAATGTTTTCAATCCTGTCTTCATCACTAAAGCTTAAATCTTTATTGATGCCGTGGCGCACGTTATCTCCATCAAGCAAATAACTATGGGCGCCAGCTTCAAATAATTGCGCTTCAACGGCGTTCGCAACCGTGGATTTACCTGAGCCACTTAACCCAGTAAACCATAAAATGCACGGTTTTTGT
This sequence comes from Gayadomonas joobiniege G7, assembly GCF_000300815.1. Taxonomy (GTDB): domain Bacteria; phylum Pseudomonadota; class Gammaproteobacteria; order Enterobacterales; family Alteromonadaceae; genus Catenovulum; species Catenovulum joobiniege. The sequence continues at coordinate 36,656 of NZ_AMRX01000001.1, forward strand.
TTTTTTTGTGCACTTCGCTCTGTTTTACTGACATTAGTTGTATGCCAGACAATGTTTTCGTTCATATCTTAGGTCACCTTAAAACGGAAAAAACCAGGGTATTAATAAACTAGATACCAAAATATACATAAAGCTCATTGGCAAACCATAACGGATAAAATCGTTTATTTTATAACCACCCGAGTTAAATACTATTAAATTGGTTTGATAGCCATAGGGGCTTAAAAAGCTCGCACTGGCACCAAATGCCACTGCCATCACAAAGCTCTGGGGGGCCACACCAAAACTTTCTGCTAAACTTAGGGCCAGCGGAAACATCAGTGCTGCAGCCGCATTATTGGTCACTAACTCTGTCAGTATCAGGGTCGCCAATAAAATGCCGATAAATGCGACATAAGCGGGCTGCTGACTAAAACTGGTGTGCAATTGCTCGGCTAATAACTGACTTAAACCACTGCTCATCATGGCATCAGCCAAGGTTAACGCAGCCGTAATAATGAGCCAAAGGTCAAAAGGAAATAAACGTTTAAGCTCGGCCGATTTAGTGACATTTAACGCCACACTGGCGGCAATAAAAAATACCAACCCAGCCAATAAGCTGATCACACCGGTTGCCGCTAATCCAATAACCAGCGCAAAACTGCCAATAATGGCAAAATTCATCTGCTGACTAAGCGGCTGCTCTACCTGTAAATCCGAGACAATGATAAAATGCCGGTCAAGGTTTTTACGGCTTTTAAAGTCGCTACCTGTGGCCAATAATAGGCTATCCCCTTCTTTTAGCACCACTTCACCAAGCTTGCCTGGCACACTTAATCCATTACGTTTTAGACCAACAACGGCAGCGTCAAACATGGCTCTAAACCCTGATACTTTTAGGGTTTTACCATTTAAACTAGAGCCATTTTTTAACACAACTTCAATCAGGTTGTCGCTCATTAAACCGCTGTGCTCAGCAAATAATTTAACGCCTGGCAAACTCTGCAGCTCGTCAATAAATTTTGCTTCACCACTAAATACTAAGCGGTCACCAGTTTCAATGATATGACTCGGTTGCACCGGGCTCAACGATTGCCCACGACGAATAATTTCTACTAAAAAAAAGCTATTGAGGTTTCGTAACCGGTTATCCGACACACTTTTACCCACAAGTGGTGAGCCTGGCATGATTTTTATATCGACAAAATATTGTTTTTGTTTTTCATTTAAATGAATATCCGGCAATCTTTTGTCCATTAACAACATCACTCCGGTGCCAACCACAACCAAAGCTAACCCCACAGGCAAAAAGTCAAAAAAACCAAGTGATGGGTATCCCGCATCCATCCAAAAGCTATTGACGACCATATTGGTCGAGGTGCCAATGAGGGTGCAAGTGCCCCCTAAAATCGCAGCATAGCTGAGCGGCAGTAAGAGTTTAGACGCAGCAACCCGTTTTTGATTTTTAACGGGCCGCAATAACGCGGCTACCACGGCTGTATTGTTTAAAAATGCAGAGGCAAATGCCGTTAACGAAGTGAGTTTTAATAAACTTTTGCGTGGGCTTTGCTCAATAGAGCTACGTGCAAACTGTTTTAATAAAACCGTTCGCTCAAGTGCCCGCGAGGCCAACATTAACGCTAATAGAGTCACGACCCCAGGGTTAACCGCTTTTTCAAGGGCATTATCCAAGCTGGTTAAGTTAAACGCCAACAGGCTGAGTATGGCGCCTGAAAATATATTAACAGGACGCCATCGGGTCAGCACAAGCGCAACGATCGTCGCCACAAAAATGGCTGCGACTGCAGCCTGTGCAAGTGTCATAGGCGGTATATTATTTGTTTAGTTTGTTTAAATCCAGCGCCTGCCAGTGCGGGAAGTGTTTGCGGATCAACTGATTCAACTCAAGCTCAAATTCAGAAAACTCGCTGACTGTGCTCGCCGCACGTTCAGTGGCTTGCATCACCATACCTGCACCGACTGTGATATTACTTAATCGGTCAATGACAATAAACCCACCTAAAGCGCGATTATTATCATAGTTTTCGATGATCACCGGAGCGTTAAATTCAACTTCACAAACCGCAATCTCATTCAGTGACAATTGCTCTCGCGCATCATGTGCTAACGTGTTCACATTGATACCATAGTTGATTTTGGTCACTTGACCGCTGGTGGTTTTGGTGCCGAGTTTAAAATCATACACTTTGCCTACTTGCAGATCGCTTTCATCCATCCATACCAGATGCGCTTTAACCGCTTGCGTCACTGCAGGGGCGTTGTCGCCGGCTGCAATCACATCTCCCCGACTAATGTCGATTTCGTCTTCTAACGTTAAAGTCACTGACATAGGTGCAAAAGCTTCGGCAATTTCACCATCAAAGGTATCAATGCTTTTTACCTTGGAGGTTTTACCAGATGGCATAGCAACAATTTCATCCCCTTTGCGAATGATCCCAGAGGCGATGGTACCGGCAAAACCACGATAGTTTAGGTTTGGACGGTTAACATATTGCACTGGCATGCGGAAGTCGCTTAAGTTGCGGTCTGACGCAATTTGCACACTTTCTAGTGTTTGCATTAGGGTTTCGCCGCTATACCAAGGCGTGTTTTCGCTTTTATTGACGACGTTGTCGCCTTTTAACGCGGATAATGGCACAAAACGAATATCTGGAATATTTAGCTCTTGGGCAAAGTCTAAATAGTCTTCACGAATTTGGTTATAAACCGCTTCGTCATAGTTTTTTAAATCCATTTTGTTAATGGCAACAATAACGTGTTTAATACCCAACAAAGAAACAATAAAACTATGTCGGCGGGTTTGTGTTTTTACCCCTTCACGAGCATCAATTAAGATGATGGCTAAATCACAAGTTGATGCGCCGGTCGCCATATTACGAGTATATTGCTCGTGTCCTGGGGTGTCAGCAATGATGAATTTACGCTTAGAGGTTGAAAAATAACGGTAAGCTACGTCAATCGTAATGCCCTGCTCTCGCTCAGATTGCAAACCATCTACTAATAGAGCAAGGTCAACTTCATCCCCTGTCGTACCTGATTTTTTACTGTCTTTGGTGATAGCTGCAAGCTGATCTTCGTAAATCATTTTAGAATCATGCAGCAAACGTCCTATTAAGGTGCTTTTACCATCATCTACACTACCACAAGTTAAAAAACGCAGTAGCTCTTTATTTTCGTGCTCTTTTAAATAAGCGAGTATGTCTTGTTCTATCAGGTCAGATTGATGTGACATGAAAATTCCTCTTATACGGTAAATTGCTGATCAAACTCAGCGATAAATCTGGATAATTCATTGGCTGGCAATTGGTTGATACCTGCTGCCGCTTTTCGTCCGCCGCCAGTTGCAAATTTCATACATAGGGTATCTGCCCCTTCTGCATTGACTTTGGGCGCTCGTACCGATACTAAATAGCTGCCATCTGCCTGCTCTGTTAATACCGCATGCGCCAATTCGCGGGCATCATTGGCTAGTTGGTTGCCCCAAACGCCAGAAACACGTCGCGCCCAAGCTTGGTTCGGTAATAGATATACCTTACCGGCAGCTGAGCTATGCAATTGTTTTGCTGAATCAACCCGCTTCATATCTGCTTGATAGTTGCTAACCAGCTGCTGATATATTTGCGCGTCTTCTGCAATTAATGTCAGCGGATCAGAATAAGCAACCAGCGCCTGATATAAATCAGCTGGATGAATATGCAAGTCGGATTCACAAGCGCCATAACCATTGTAATTTATAGCAATACCCAACATTTTTAAGCTGTCCGTTTGCGCTTGATTCAACCCCTGTTGCTGCGCCAGTGTTTCGGCAGCCACCATCATATTATCGCCAAAAGCGGCTGCAATCGCCCAGTTGGCGTAACGGTTATCTAAATACTGATTAATCAATAAACTGGTACAGGTATCAGCCGCTGTATCAATCAATGCCAACAAGCTAGGGTGCGATGGAATATCGCCAGCAAAATGGTGATCGCAATAAAACACTTGAGCACCACGCTCTAAAATGTTTAACAAAGCTGGTTTATTTTTGTCCATTGAGATATCTAACACAGTAACCCCGTCACCTGGTAGCGGGTTAATCTTTTCGATTAACTTAATATCCCGCTTTACACCTGTGACCAGTTTACTTTGTTTAGGCTCTGCCAATCTCAGCTGGATAAGGGCACACACCCCATCCGCATCACCATTAAAAATGTCGTAATTTTGCACGTTTGCGTCCTGCTTTTGGTTAAAAATAACCTTCGATCTTTTTCTTTTCCATCGACGCTGAAGAGTCACTATCGATGACACGGCCTTGACGTTCAGATGTTGACGTTAACAACATTTCTTGAATAATCTGCGGTAAAGTTTCCGCTTCTGATTCAACCGCCCCTGTCAACGGATAACAGCCTAACGTTCTAAAACGAACTTTTTCCATGGTGGGTGTTTCACCGTCTTTTAATGGCATACGCTCATCGTCGACCATAATTTTAACACCATCACGCTCTACCACTGGGCGCTCTTTTGCATAATATAGTGGCACCAAGTCAATATTTTCTAAGTAGATATATTGCCAAATATCTAACTCAGTCCAGTTTGACAATGGGAATACACGAATACTTTCGCCTTTATCTACTTTGCTGTTATATAAGTTCCATAATTCTGGACGCTGATTTTTTGGATCCCAGCGGTGATTTTTATCACGGAATGAATAAACACGTTCTTTTGCGCGTGATTTTTCTTCATCTCGACGTGCACCACCAAAAGCGGCATCAAAGCCATATTTGTCTAATGCTTGTTTAAGGCCCTGAGTTTTCATGATATCTGTGTGCTTTGCACTACCATGAGTGAAAGGGCTGATGTTCATTGCTAACCCTTCCGGATTTTGATGAACCAATAAATCAAACCCATACTCTTTGGCTAAACGATCTCTAAACTCATACATTTCTTTAAACTTCCACGTGGTATCCACATGCAACAAAGGAAACGGGATTTTAGCCGGGTAAAAGGCTTTACGTGCCAAATGCAATAATACCGATGAGTCTTTACCGATTGAATATAACATTACAGGGTTATCAAATTCGGCAACCACTTCTCGAATGATATGGATGGATTCAGCTTCAAGCTGTTTTAAATGCGTTAATCTATGTTCTGACATGGCGTTCGCTTCTATAGTTGTCACTAAATTTTCATAAAATTATATGCTTAGAATAAACCATTCTAAGTGCCTTCCATAATCAAATTTGTTATTTGATATAACTTTAACTTTGGCTGCTGGTTGTTTTTAGCAGGCGTTCGATTAAATGAAATAATTGACTGGTTTCGATAGGTTTATGAATAAAACCATCGATACCAAATTCTTGCACACTGCTTTCATCAACCAAATCACTGTAGCCTGTCATTATAATGCTTTTGAGTTTAGGATTTAACTCACGCGCTGATTGTAATAATGTCACACCATCTATGCTTGGCATAGTCTGATCGCTAATAATCAGTGCACAGGCTTGAGGGTCAACAGAAAGCTCATCTAACACAGCCTGAGCAGAATAAAACACTCGGCACTGATACTGATTGAGCAAAAGTTTTTCAGAAATAAAGTCAGCCACAGAAGGCTCATCATCGACCAAATAAATCATAGGCGCACTTGCTGCTTTAACCGAAGTCAGCTTTGGCAATTTATTTATATTTTCCTGCGCAACCTGAGTCGCTATCGGCAAATAAACTTTAAACGAAGTGCCTTTGCCTAATTCGCTGCTGACCAACAAGTGTCCGCCCAATTGATGAACCATGCCATGTACAATTGATAGGCCCATACCTGTCCCTTTACCAAGCCCTTTAGTGGTAAAATAGGGATCAAATATTCTCTGTAAACGGGCTTCATCAATCCCTGAGCCCGAATCACTCACTTCAATACATGCCATTTGACCAGTAAAATTTTTCCGGCAGGAAGTACACTGAAACTGACTAACCTGCTCTTGGTAGCTAACCACAGTTAGATGCCCACGGCCCTGCATCGCATCTCGGGCATTAATCATAAGGTTCATTAATATTTGCTGAATTTGTACCGCATCTGTTTTAACAACAACGTCAGAACTGAGCGCTAACTCTGTTTGAATTGAACTCGTCAATAAAGGTTTCACCATGGTAAAGATATCCGATAAAGTGTCATCTAGTGATAAAGGCTTTACCTTGTGCTGATCTTTTCGACTAAATACCATCATCTTGTGGATGAGGTCGCGTGCTTTAACGCCGGCTTGAATAATTTGATTTAAATAACCATCCATTTTTTCCGGCATATTATATTCAATACAGTCTTGGGCCAGTTCAGCATAACCTAATACAGAAGCCAGAATGTTATTAAAGTCATGTGCAATGCCGCCAGTTAACTGCCCTATCGCTTCCATTTTTTGTGCGTGCACCAACTGCTCTTGTAGTTTTCTATTTTCAGCCTCAGCTTCTTTTACATTGGAAATATCAGAGATAGTGCCGGACAAATAAATAAAGCGTCCTTCTTCTCGCACAGCTTGGCCCCGTACACGCAACCAAACATTTTGCTCATTGGTCGCATTTGCTTTAAATTCAACATCAAACCTTTGATTTTTTATTAAATGAGTCTGAATGGCGTACGCAACCTTAGGTAAATGTTCTACCGCAACCGTTTCCTGCCACGACGATTCTGTTAAGGCTTTAGTTTCGGTTTGCGCACTCGGGTACTTCAGCATTTCCCAAAACCGTGAGCTAAAATGTAAACTATCGTCTAACATATTCCACTCAAACGTGGCATCAGCCGTGCCTTCAATCACACGCCGATACCTTTGTTCTCTCTCTCTTAACTCAACTTCTAGTTTGAGTTTTTCTGAAATATCATGAAATAAGTAAACGGCGCCAACCGCTTGTCCGTCACGAATAATAGGATTAACGCGACATTCAGCTGGGAACAATGTTCCTTTGTCTCGTCTAAACCAAAATAAACCAGCGACTGTTCGCCTAGATTTTATCGCTTGCAGGCAAGGCGGAGTCACTTCACTATTATTTTCTATATCGTCTAAAAACTCATACAATTTTAAATTTAAAAGTTGGCCGCTATCAAAATTTAACATCCGTTGGCTGGCGATATTGCATAGGGTTACTCGACCATTCACATCAACACTAACAATGCCATCATGCGCACTTTGTAAAATCAAATCACGATAATCCACTTCAGCTTGCAGTGCTTCTTTGTGCTGCCGTTTATGCTCACTGATATCATTAATTAAGATCAGAGTAGAAAGAAACTTAGTATCATCAAATTGCGGAAAAAAACGTAAATTAAAACATTTGAACTGCACCAAGGTTTGAAAATAAATTTCACATTCTTGCGCTGTTTCAGTGAACCGAGTTTGTTTTAATGCGCTACGGATCTCGCTTTTTTGCACCTCATTGAGTTTTTCAAACAAACCGAGCGGTGTCTGCCTGCCACTTTCAGTCAATTCACCTAAAAACTCAAAACCACCGTACCATTTGATTTTGTTGTCAGCGTCTAGCTCAACGCAGGCGATATTGGCTAAAGCTTGAACATGAGTCAACTGCTTCTGATGCCGGATTAAACTTTGTTGTTTTTCGTTTAACCTATTGCGACTAATTTGTACCGCTATAATTAATCCTAAGATAACGACCAGTGTGGTGGCACATAAGCCGAGAATAGCCCGCCAGATAGGCTGCACATCTTGATCAAATTGATGTTGAGAATATTGAGCCACCACACCTAACTGGCTATCTGGGTGCCAACTACTGGCGTAAACTAAATCATCGGCTTGATCACTGACCCCAGAGTTTGCCACCCCAGCAAGCGATAACCCCTGTAAATTTACCCGACTCCAGGCGCCTGAATCCGATAACAAAATATTGCCTGTTTCGTCATATAAAACAAACTCAGCATGAGTTGCCACCGCATCTAATAAAAACTTAATTGACAAACTTTGCTCAACCTCGAGCGATAAAATAGCAATAATCTCGCCATCTTGAAAAACAGGAACAGAATACAAAACAGGGATATAAAAACGCGCAAGGCGGTTTTTACTTAAGTAGATGAAATTAGAGCGGCCACGCCGCAATTGTTTTAGCCATAAGTTTCTTTCAGTTTCATTTAGAAAAAAATCCGCTTCACCGGATTCCGCTTGCCAAATTAATTCACCTTCAACAGAAAAAATATAGTTATTTTGATAACGACCTTTGGCCCTTAATCCATTTTCAATAAGAACAGCAAGATAATCCATTTCGCTCGCAACAAGCTGGTCGTTGCTCGTCCGCAACAATAGTTGTTTAGCAAATTCACTTACAATTGCTTGTTCAGTCCACACATTAAGCGCAGCCAGTTCAGTTTGGTTAATCTGATTGATCTGCGACAATAATAATTCACTTTGCACAGCGAGTTGCTGTTTTTTAGCGTCTGACACATAATGCACAGCAATCGAATGTATGATTAATGCAAATGTTAGAATAGCAAAGCCACAAATTAAAAAGCTAACAATTGCCCATTGCTCTAACCTAATTTTATTTAAAATAGAATATAATCCTTGCATTAAACTGATAACATTCCAAAGATAAAAGAATTAATATGTCAAAACCATCACCCGCGAGCCAGTTGTTAGCTCGCCACATCGAAGAGACGAGTCTAGCGAACAGCCTGGTTGTCGACCCACTCAACGCTGAGGATTTTGCTGATAGTGCATTTCGCAATGCAAGTGTTTGGCTTTTTAAAGACATTCGGCACAGTCATCAAGATACTATTAGTTTTCCGCAAACACCAGCCAACCAATATGCAACTGTGATCATCTTTTTTCCCAAAGCGAAAGCAAAGCTAAACTGGTTACTTGCTCAACTGAAAGATAGTTTATCTCAATCGGCGCAAGTTTACATTATTGGCCACAACAAGGGAGGCATCCGGAGTTTACCCAAAATGTCCGTGCCGGCATTGGACAATATGCAAAAAGTTGCTTCGGGAAATCATTGTTTACTCTATCGAGCCTGTTATCAGCCAAACAATGCCGAAAGCAAGGGTTTTAGCTATTTTCCAGTGACCGTTAATCATCAAAGTATTCAGGTGGCCAGCTTACCTGGGGTATTTAGCCATAATGAGTTAGATGAGGGAAGTAAACTTTTACTGCAAAATTTACCTGACAAAATCCAAGGTCATGTACTAGACTTTGCTTGTGGGTGTGGGGTGATTGGCAGCTATATAAAAAAGCTGCACCCAGAAGTTCATTTAACCCAAAGTGATATTGATTGTTTGGCGATATCAGCAACGGCAGAAACTCAGCGTATTAATGACATTTCAGGTCAAAATATCGTTGCTGATGGCTTAACAAAAATTTCATCTAGGTTCAATTGGATTTTTACTAATCCCCCCTTTCACACAGGCTTAAAAATAGACTACCATATTACTGAGGCTTTTATAAAAGGTTGCAAAGATGTTTTATATACGAATGGACGTATTTATCTAGTTGCAAACCGATTTTTAAAATATCCTCAATTATTAAAAAACCACTTCCAGCGGGTTGAAGTGGTCGCTGAGGACAATAAATTTAAAGTTTATTGTGCTTACAATCGTTAACCTATAAAAATCGCAGTACGGACATATAAACTGCTAAAAATACAGGGTTCGGTTAACGGTTTTACCGTAACACTGAGTGCAGTGAAAGTTTCGTTCTGGTTTTTTTCAAATACCAAGGCACGACTATGGCAGGGATCTTATCAATGATTTTAGCTGGCGGCGCAGGCACTCGCTTGTTTCCGCTGACAGAAACGCGTACTAAACCAGCTGTACCATTTGCAGGTCAATATCGACTCATCGACTTTGTTCTTAATAACTTTGTTAATTCTGATTTATTAAAAATTTATGTATTAACTCAGTTTAAGTCACAATCATTAAATATTCATTTAAGGCAAGCTTGGCACTTTTCTGGTCTGACCGATCATTTTATTGACCCCATCCCAGCTCAAATGCGAATGGGTAAACGTTGGTATGAAGGGACAGCTGATGCGATTTATCAAAACCTTCGTCTAATTGAAATTCATGATCCAGATTTAGTTGTTATTTTTGGTAGCGACCACATTTATAAAATGAATGTTCGTCAAATGACTGACTTTCATAAACAAAAACGAGCAGATTTAACAGTAGCGGCTATCCGTGTACCGATTGAAGAAGCTCATCAATTTGGCGTAATTGAAATTGATGACGAAGGACGCATGGTAGGATTTGAAGAAAAACCAGCCAATCCTAAATCTTTACCTGGCAACCCGGATATCGCTCTGATATCTATGGGTAACTACACCTTCTCTCCAGATGTGTTATATCGTTCGTTAAAAGAAGATGCACAGGATGCAAACTCTTCGCACGATTTTGGCAAAAACATCATTCCAAAGCTCATGGCTGATGGAAATGTTTTTGTTTACGATTTTGCCAACAATGAAATTCCAGGCGAACAAGGCGACCCTTTTTATTGGCGTGATGTAGGTACGATAGATTCATACTGGCAGGCTTCGATGGATCTGTTAGACGCAGACAGTGCTTTAGATTTATACAACCCTAAATGGCCAATGCGTACCTACCACCCAACGCTGCCAGCAGCACAAATTTATAGCTGTGATAGTGCCGAACACAATCAAATAAGCGATAGCTCTATTGCATCAGGTTGTGTGATTAAGTGTGCCAAAATTAACAAATCAGTTTTAGGTTACGAAGTCATGGTGGATGAAGGTGCAAGCATCACTGAAAGTGTCATTATGGGTTCAAACAAAATCGGTAAAGGCGTCACACTCCATAGAGCTATTTTAGATAAAAACGTAGAAGTCGCACCAGGCACACAAATTGGTTTAGATCACGATCAAGACGAAAAACGTGGTTTTACTATTTCTAAAAATGGTATTGTCACTGTTCCAAAAGGTACTCGAGTAGGATTTGACGACTAAATAATGAATATACTCTTTGTTTCTTCCGAAGTAGAGGGACTGGCAAAAACCGGCGGTCTTGCCGATGTGGCTAAGGCCCTGCCACTCACCTTCAAACAAGTGGGTCATGATGTTCGCATCGTGACTCCTTTGTATCAAACAAGTCAGAATGTCGAGACTGCGACCACAGTGCTTAAAGATGTGGAAATGCACGCAGGCGCAAGTGTTTACAGCTATAGCGTTAAGATGGTCGAGTTAGAAGGCGTCACTGTATATTTAGTTGACTACCCAGAATATTTTGCCCGTAAAGGTATCTACAGTGATGGTTACGAAGCCTATGATGATAACGGTGAACGCTATGCCTTTTTTAGCATGGCGGCTCTACATTTGGCTCAGTTATTAGAGTTTAAAACTGACGTCATTCACTGTAATGACTGGCACACAGGTTTAATCCCTCTTTATCTCAAAAAACATTGGTATAACAACCCTTATCTGGCAAATGCAAAAACCGTTTTGTCTGTTCACAACGGGGCATTCCAAGGGGTTTTTGATATCAATACTGTGCCCTTTTTAGCACAGAGCGGTATTGACCACTATGACTTACAGCATGGTACTGTTAACTATTTAAAAGTAGCAGTACGGTATGCCAGTAAAATTGTTGCGGTAAGCCCAAGTTATGCACAAGAGTTGCAAACTGACCTTGGCTCTCATCACATGGGTGATTACTTCCGTAGTCGTTCGGCTGATATGTTAGGGATCATCAATGGCTGTGATTATAGTCAGTGGGATCCCGCAAACGATAAGATGATCCCAGCTAATTACACACCCGACAACATGCGTGGCAAAGATTTTTGCAAGTCTAGTTTACAACAACTTGGACACTTGACGGTCGACTCAAAAATCCCACTGATTGGCATGGTGTGTCGTGTTACTGAGCAAAAAGGGTTCGGATACTTGCTGCCTATCTTAGAAAACATTTTTCATCACAATGTTCAGTTTGTAATGATAGGCACTGGCGATCCACATTTGGTGGCGCAACTAAACGCATTAAGTAAAAAACATAGAAACAAGTTCTATTTTATTAATGAGTTTAGCTTAAGTGTCTCTCATCTGATCACAGCAGGTAGCGACTTTTTTATGATGCCATCTTTGTTCGAGCCTTGTGGTTTAAACCAGATGTACTCATTGGCTTACGGCACATTACCAATTGTTAGAGCGGTAGGTGGCTTAAAAGATACCATTACAGATTTAGAAGAAGATCCTAAAAACGGCAATGGTTTTATCTTTTATCGCCCAGATAGTGAAGAATTATTGAACTGTGTTCGCAAAGCATTGTTGTTTTATCATGAATACCCACAAACTTTTAGCCATGTACGACAAAAAGCCATGTTAACACGCTTTGACTGGCATCAATCGGCACTTAAATACGAAGCTCTGTATCAAAGCCTTGTTAACTAGTTTATTTAATTCTAAGTATCGACTTTTTGGTATGCTTGTTTTTGTTACGTCAAGCGGCGGACAAATTCAAGCTCAAGAAGCAGATATCCAGCAATGCATACGTTACCAGCCGGTCACCACCGTCTGCCATCATGCAATGATACGCTCAATAGAAACTGACGATAAGTCTATTAAAAACAAAGCACTTTGCATTTGTTTGAGTGACCTACCAAAAAGTTTGCAAAAAAACCAGCTTGATAAAAGTCAATTGTCAGCGGGTCATCAGCAAGTGCTTTTTTCACTACAACAAAAATATCAAATTAATTCGGATGATTTAATTGAACTAATTACAGGGCAACCGAGCCTTCAGTTAAAATAACACGCTGTGAAAAACTTCCTAAACATATTTCTTGTTGTTGCATTTGGCAAGGTGTTAAATAAAGCTGGTTCGCTTCAACCCAATAAATAGCATTTTGCTGATAGCGATTTCCTAACTCGATGGCGGCTGATTTATCCATGGCGACCAGCCAACTAGGCTCACTATGAGTTCGATTCGGATCACAGCCGACAATGCGTCGGTACGGCACATTTAAACTGTCTATGTCTTTTAACAGGGTTTTGTCTAACATTCGGTTGTGGCCATTAGATAACAGCTCACCACGGGGATTATACGCGGTAATAATCGCCAAACTAAGTTGCTCTGAAACTGATTGCTCTAGCTCAAAAACCACATTTTGATACTTTTGCCACAAGGAAGCCATCCTAAAGTCCTTTGGTTGTCTGTTGAAATAGACGCATGGAACATCTGATTGGACCATGATTGCAAAAAATTGCTGAGATAATGTAGCTTTTGTCAGCTTCGTAGGCAAGCTTATTTTTTAATCAATTTGCGTAATTTAAGTAAGAAAAATTGTCTAAAAAACCCTCTTTTAAAAAAAAACAGCCTAAAACTGAAATTTTTTTACGTTGGGACTTGAAAAATGTTAAAAAAAACACGAAATTGGTCATGAAACCAAAACGTTTACATTGAGTCTTGTATGATGAATAACTATAATCAAACGTAATTTGTTAAATACTCAATTTTTCGTCCTTTTAACTAACAAAAGAATCCTAAGCCAATGCAAACACATAATATTTTAATTGTCGAAGACGAAGCCGTCACACGCAACACTCTAGTGAGTCTATTTGAAGCCGAAGGCTATCAAGTTTTTTCCGCCGAAGACGGTGAAGAAATGCATACTATCCTGAAAAACAACGAGATTAATTTGGTTGTTATGGATATCAACTTACCGGGTAAAAACGGATTAATGTTAGCGCGTGAATTGCGTGATAATAAAAACATGGGCCTTATTTTCTTAACTGGCCGTGACAATGATGTTGACCGTATTTTAGGTTTAGAAATTGGTGCTGATGATTATTTGGTTAAACCCTTTAACCCACGTGAATTAACTATTCGCGCGCGTAATCTGATGAATCGTACTCAAACTGCACCGAATGAGCCAGTTGAAGCCGTGAGCGAATACAAATTTAATGGCTGGGTACTAGACTGTGACAGCCGCTCTTTAGTTTCACCTCAAGGTGAAGCAACCAGATTACCTAAGAGTGAATATCGTGCACTTAAGTTATTGTTAGATAACCCAGGTAAGATATTAACACGTGAGCAATTAATTAAAGAAATGACAGGGCGTGAATTAAAGCCTAATGACCGTACTGTAGATGTGACTATCCGTCGCCTCCGCAAGCACTTTGAAGCGTTACCAGACACGCCTGAAATCATCTCAACCATTCACGGCGAAGGCTATCGCTTTTGCGGTGAAATTGACGAGTGATTTTAGGTCATTAATTTAGGGTTCGCAAAAGCAGCCTAACGGCTGCTTTTCCCTTACTGCTTAGCGCAAGCCAACCAATTTTTTAACTCCTTCAAATCAGCTTCTACAGCATGTTTTAACTGTTCCACTCTATCATCTAAGTTTTCCCACCAGGCTGGTGTATCTGTCAGCTGAATTTGATTAGCAATCGACTGCATGTGTTTTAGCCCCATTGAAGCCGCTGCACCCTTGATTTTATGTGCTTGTTTGCCAATTTCTTCTTTATCTTTAGCACACAAGTTCGACTCTAAAATCATCATATACTCGTCGATCAGATTTTCAAATAAAGCCAAGTTTTGCATCAACTGGTCATGACCTATAGTATCTATCATCTGAATTAAAAAGTCGGTGTCTAACAACTCACTCATGCAATCGTCTAACGACGCTCTATCCGTTTGCAGTGCTTGCTGACTGGTTTCTAACGAATTGTTTTGTTCAAACAAACGATTAAAAACTTTGTTCACACTTTCCATTTTAATCGGTTTTGCGATCACATCAGTCAGCCCTTTATTTAAGTAGTCTTCTCGGGTTTTTATTACATTAGCCGTTAATGCAACAACTGGTGGTAGCGATAGCTGTTCATCTTGCCACTGTTTAAGTACATCAAAACCAGTCATGTCGGGCAATTGAATATCCAGCAGGACAATATCAAATTTACCAACTTTAAAGCTATCAATTGCCTGCTGACCTGATTTAGCAACCACAACACTGTGACCTAATTTTTTTAAGATAGAATTGGCAACTACTATGTTGAGCTCAACATCTTCCACCAATAAAATAGACAGACCGTTGACATTAGACTCTGTGATCTGATCTTGTGGTGGCTCTACCAGATCAAGTTTGAGTGAGACTGAAAAGCTACTACCCTCGTTAATCTCACTATGCACTTCAATTTGACCACCCATAGAGTCGATTAGAATTTTAGAGATTGCCAAGCCTATCCCTGTCCCTGTACCAGCACGTACTTCTTCTCGGTCAACTTGGTAATACATGGTAAAGATATTATCAATTTCTTCTTCTGGTATACCAATACCACTGTCAATAATTTCAAAATCTACCCAAGCAAATGAATTACGAATATGGCATTCAACGTTAAATTCGACATCACCTTTTAAGGTAAATTTCACAGCATTCGCCAGTAAATTCCATAAAACTTGCCGTAAGCGCGTGGGATCTGCACTGACCCAAGTTTGCTCTGGAATATTCGAAGAAAAATTAAAATTAAGGTGTTTTTGCTCGGCCATTAAGCTTGCAACACTATTGAGCTCAAATGCAAAACCTGACAGCTCAACCGGCTCCGGATTAATAGTAAGCTTTTTCCGCTCTATTTTATCCAAGTCGATAATATCATTAAAAATATTACCCAAGGTAACCGCACAAGCAAAAATCGTATTTACATGGTTGTGCTGTTCAGCTGTCAATTTAGAGTCTTTTAAAATTCGGCTGATACCAACAATACCATTAAGTGGAGTACGTAGTTCGTGACTGATCGTTGAAATGAATGAAGTTTTATCTCTACTGGCTTTTTCCAATGCTTCTTGAGCTTTTTGTTTTTCCATGATGTCACGGCCAAAACCCAACAATCCAATCCGTTTACCTTCCTGATTAAAAAATGGCACCTTTTTAATCAAAAATAATTTTTTGTCACCATTTGGGTAAGTTAACCACATATCATAGGTTAAACTTGCATTCGTAGCCAGCACCTCACGATCTGAGGCAACGACCTTTTCTGCGATCTCTTCTGAGTACACTTCCCAAGGTGTTAAACCCACCATTTCTTCTTCAGTTTTACCGGTTAATTCTTCAAACGAACGGTTGCATCCTGAAAAGCGACCACTTTCATCACGGTAGTAGATAATATCAGGCGAGCAATCGAAACATGAACGTAATAACACCGACTGATCATATAAATTTTGTTGCGTTTTCTGACGTTCTTCAATTTGCTGTTTGAGTAACCGAATGGCTTCCTCGCGTTGTAATTCCGCTCTTTTTCGTTCTTCTATCTCAAAGTTTAGTTTTTGTATATTTTGCCGTAAATTTAACGCAGAAGCTTTATCTTGTTTGCGTAGCGCTTCAAGTTGATCAATGACTTGGGTGAGATGTTCGCGTGAACGTTCAAGACGGCGTACCAGCTCCGAAATAAAATAAAGTACCCAAGGCATAGTCAATAAAGTCAACAGCACAGGATCAACATAATCACGTATATCGATTTGTCCGTATAAGAGATAGTTTAAAATAGTGACTTCAGCTATGGTTAAGCTCATCCCCAAAGCTAAAATAACTAAACTGACCCTGACGGTGCCAAAACGATTCACCATACGCGCAACACGCTCTGGCCAAGATAACTTTGCTGATTTTTTTAACATGTGTTTCTCGCTACGCAGATATTCGGCTTATAAACAAAAAAGGCGCCAATCGGCGCCCTTTTAAGCAATTAATCTAAATTAGATTTAGATTAATCCATGATTTTAGCAACAACACCAGCACCAACTGTACGGCCACCTTCACGGATAGCGAAGCGTAAACCTTCGTCCATCGCGATTGGCGCAATCAGTTCTACTACCATTTTGATGTTATCACCTGGCATTACCATTTCTACACCTTCCGGTAATTCAACTGCACCTGTTACGTCAGTTGTACGGAAGTAGAATTGTGGACGGTAACCTTTAAAGAAAGGAGTATGACGACCACCTTCTTCTTTTGATAATACATAAACTTCTGATTCAAACTTAGTGTGTGGCGTGATTGAACCAGGCTTACATAATACTTGACCACGCTCTACGTCGTCACGCTTAGTACCACGTAATAATGCACCAATGTTCTCACCTGCACGACCTTCGTCAAGCAGTTTACGGAACATTTCTACACCTGTACAAGTCGTCTTCTGAGTATCTTTCATACCAACGATTTCGATCTCGTCACCTACGTTGATGATCCCACGCTCTACACGACCTGTGACTACTGTACCACGGCCTGAGATTGAGAATACATCTTCTACTGGCATCAAGAAAGGCTTATCGATGTCACGCTCTGGCTCTGGAATGTATGAATCTAAAGCTTCGCCTAATTCTACAATTTTAGCTTCCCACTGCTCATCGCCTTCTAAAGCTTTTAACGCTGAACCTTGGATTAATGGTAAATCATCACCTGGGAAGTCGTACTCTGAAAGTAACTCACGTACTTCCATTTCTACTAATTCTAACAATTCTTCGTCATCTACCATGTCACATTTGTTCATGAATACGATGATATAAGGTACACCGACCTGACGTGATAACAAGATGTGCTCACGTGTTTGTGGCATAGGACCATCTGCAGCTGATACTACTAAGATAGCACCATCCATTTGCGCAGCACCTGTGATCATGTTTTTAACATAGTCAGCGTGTCCTGGGCAATCTACGTGCGCGTAGTGACGTGATGGTGTGTCATATTCTACGTGTGAAGTAGAAATTGTAATACCACGCTCACGCTCTTCTGGCGCATTATCGATTGATGCGAAATCTTTAGCTTCACCACCGTGTACTTTTGCAAGTACAGTTGTGATTGCTGCTGTTAAAGTTGTTTTACCATGGTCAACGTGACCGATGGTGCCTACGTTAACGTGCGGTTTAGTACGTTCAAATTTTGCTTTAGCCACTTTCAATTACCTTTTTATCTGACGGCCTCAAAGGAGGCCTATCCTAACAATTATTAATTACGTGATTCAATAATTTGATCAGTAATATTTTTAGGAGCCTCACCGTAGTTCAGGAACTCCATTGAGTAAGATGCACGACCTTGAGTCTGCGAACGCAGATCAGTTGCGTACCCAAACATTTCAGCCAGTGGTACTTTAGCGTTTACTAGCTTAATGCCGCCAGGGCCATCTTCCATCCCGTCAATCATACCACGACGACGGTTTAGATCACCTACTACATCCCCCATAAACTCCTCAGGAGTTGTTACTTCAACCTTCATTACTGGTTCAAGTATAACAGGGTTTGCTTCAGCTGAGCCTTTTTTGAAGCCCATTGACCCGGCAATTTTAAACGCCATTTCGTTAGAGTCAACATCATGATAAGAACCATCAAATAATGTGACTTTAACGTCCAGAACAGGATAACCCGCCAGTACACCTGACCGCATCTGCTCCTGGATACCTTTATCCACCGCAGGAATATATTCTTTGGGTACAACACCGCCAACGATATCATTGACGAATTCGTAACCTGCACCTTCTTCCTGAGGCTCAATTTTAAGCCAGACATGACCGTATTGACCACGACCACCTGACTGACGAACGAACTTACCCTCTACTTCAACAGTAGAACGTATCGTTTCTCGGTAAGCCACTTGTGGTTTACCGACGTTCGCTTCTACTTTAAATTCTCGGCGCATCCGGTCAACAATAATGTCAAGGTGCAGTTCACCCATACCTGATATAATTGTTTGCCCAGATTCATCATCCGTTTCAACTCGAAAAGAAGGATCTTCTGCTGCAAGTTTGCCTAACGCTATGCCCATTTTTTCTTGATCGGCTTTCGTTTTAGGCTCTACCGCGACTGAAATAACCGGATCCGGAAATTCCATGCGTTCCAATGTGATAATTGCTTCTGGGTCACATAAAGTATCGCCAGTAGTAACATCTTTTAGACCGATCGCAGCAGCTATATCGCCCGCACGCACTTCTTTAAGCTCTTCACGTTTATTGGAGTGCATTTGCACAATTCGACCAAAACGTTCTTTGTTGCTTTTAACTGGATTAAATGAAGCGTCACCAGTTTTCACAACACCCGAATAAACTCGGAAAAAAGTTAAAGTCCCAACAAACGGGTCAGTCGCAATTTTAAATGCGAGCGCTGCAAATGGCTCGTCATCATCTGACTTACGTACGCCAGTACTTTCATCCGGGTTAATCCCTTCAATTGGCGGCACATCAACAGGTGATGGCATAAAGTCGATGACAGCATCCAATACTGCTTGAACACCTTTATTTTTGAACGCTGAACCACAAGTACATAAAACAATTTCGTTATTTAGGGTGCGCTGGCGCAAAGCTGATTTGATCTCAGCTTCACTCAACTCTTCACCTTCTAAATACTTGTCCATGAGCTCTTCGTTTGCTTCAGCAGCGGCTTCGATCATTTTCTCGCGCCACTCTTGGCATTCATCAACCATGTCAGCTGGAATTTCTTCGTACGAGAAGGTCATTCCTCGATCTTCTTCATTCCAGTTAATGTACTTCATTTTTAGCAGATCGACTACACCGGTGAAGTCGTCTTCTGCGCCAACAGGTAACTGAATAGGAACAGGGGTTGCGTTCAGGCGTTTTTCAATTTGGCGCACAACCGCTAAAAAGTCAGCGCCTGTACGGTCCATTTTATTGACAAAAACCATTCGCGGTACATGGTATTTATCAGCCTGACGCCAAACGGTTTCAGACTGAGGCTGCACGCCTGACGAGGCACAAAAAACAACCACAGCACCATCTAATACCCGCAGTGAACGCTCAACTTCAATCGTAAAGTCAACGTGTCCTGGTGTATCTATGATGTTTATTCTGTGCTCATCATATTGTGCATCCATACCACGCCAAAACGTAGTGGTTGCAGCCGATGTAATAGTAATACCACGTTCCTGTTCTTGTTCCATCCAGTCCATGGTTGCAGCACCATCGTGAACTTCACCAATTTTATGGCTAAGTCCGGTATAAAAAAGTACACGCTCAGTTGTCGTGGTTTTACCCGCGTCAACGTGTGCACATATACCTATATTCCGATAGCGCTCAATTGGTGTTTTACGAGCCACAATATATATCCTCTTAGTTCGAACTGATTACCAACGGTAGTGAGCGAACGCTTTGTTGGCTTCTGCCATACGGTGAACATCTTCACGCTTCTTAACAGCAGTACCTTTATTTTCAGACGCATCTAATATTTCAGCGGCCAGACGCAGGGCCATAGATTTTTCACCACGCTTACGAGCAGCTTCAACCAACCAACGCATACCTAATGTATTACGACGAACTGGACGTACTTCTACTGGAACTTGGTAAGTAGAACCACCTACACGGCGAGATTTAACCTCAACCGCTGGACGAACATTGTCCAGAGCGGCTTCAAATACGTCTAAGTGCTCTTTGCTAGACTTTTCAGCCGCCGCATCTAATGCACCGTATACGATTTTTTCAGCTGTTGATTTTTTGCCGTCTAACATAACGACATTTACGAATTTTGCTAATAGTTCACTATTGAACTTAGGATCAGGCAGAATTTTACGCTGACCTATGACTCTTCTTCTTGGCATTTTAATTACTCCAATTTTTCAGGGATCACCCAAAACTAAAAATTTACTTGCTTGGCCTTACTCGGATCGGAGAACCGTTAAGCCTTAGGTCTCTTGGCACCGTACTTAGAACGGCCCTGCTTGCGGTTATTTACGCCTGCGCAGTCCAAAGAACCACGAACAGTGTGATAACGCACACCTGGTAAATCTTTTACACGACCACCACGAATCAGAACAACACTGTGCTCTTGTAAGTTGTGGCCTTCTCCACCAATGTATGAAGATACTTCATAACCATTGGTTAAACGTACACGACAAACTTTACGTAATGCCGAGTTTGGTTTTTTTGGTGTTGTCGTATAAACACGAGTACAAACACCACGTCGCTGTGGACAAGCTTCTAATGCAGGTACGTTGCTTTTAGCAACCTGCTTTACGCGAGGCTTGCGCACGAGCTGGTTAATAGTTGCCATTAACTGCTCCTAAAATATTAATTAGCGTTAAAATGAAAAATCCGCGCCTCTATGACTAGAGGCCGCGGAATTTTAATGGTCAAGTAATGAACTGTCAATGGTAACACGCAGCCTAAAGGTGATTATCTCGGCTGCATGCGACATTTTTATGACATTTTAGTCATTATCACTACTGAAATCGGCATTTAACGCATCAGTCAGGGCGCGTTCAGCTTCGTCGGCTGAAACCGAGGTTTCAATAACAGGCTCTTGCGCCTGCTGACGTTTTTGCTGTCGTTTCTGATGATACGCAAAACCTGTACCGGCTGGAATTAAGCGACCAACAATTACGTTTTCTTTCAAACCACGTAAATCATCGGCTTTACCACCAACAGCTGCTTCAGTTAATACACGGGTCGTTTCTTGGAACGAAGCCGCAGAAATAAATGATTCTGTTGATAGTGACGCTTTAGTGATACCTAATAAGAGGTATTCGTAAGACGCCGGTTGTTTGTTTTCGGCTTCTAATTCACGATTGGCGATATTAACCGCAGCCACTTCTGCTGTTTCTCCGGCTAAGAACTGGCTATCACCAGCTGACTTAATTTCGCACTTACGCAACATTTGACGTACGATGACTTCAATGTGCTTATCGTTAATTTTTACACCTTGCAAACGGTATACTTCTTGAACTTCGTTGACGATGTAGTTACAAACATCCTGGATACCACGTAAACGTAAAATGTCATGTGGTGATTCTGGACCATCTGCAATGACCTCACCTTTTTCAACTTGTTCACCTTCAAAGACGTTTAACTGACGCCATTTCGGGATCATTTCTTCGTGCTGGACGCCAGCCTGGTCTGCGGTAATGATTAAGCGACGCTTGCCTTTTGTCTCTTTACCAAAACTAACGGTCCCAGAGATCTCTGCCAAAATAGCTGGATCTTTTGGTTTGCGCGCTTCAAACAAATCGGCAACGCGTGGCAGACCACCCGTAATATCCCGAGTTTTTGAACTCTCCTGCGGGATACGTGCAATGGCGTCACCTGAATGCACTTGAGCACCATCTTCTAGGTTGACTAACGCATTACCTGGTAAGAAGTACTGAGCTGGCATTTCGGTACCACTCATATTTACCGCTTGGCCATTTTCATCAACCAAACGGATAGCGGGACGCATTTCTTTACCCGAACCAGTGCGATCTTTTGGATCGATAACAACGATGCTAGATAAACCTGTCAATTCGTCTGTTTGACGCGTAATAGTTACACCATCAACCATATCGTGGAACTGAACTTTACCCGCGACCTCTGTGATAATTGGGTGCGTATGCGGATCCCAAGTTGCAATCACTTCGCCACCAGTAACAGCTTCACCTTCGGCTTTAGTTAACGTTGCACCATAAGGGATTTTATAACGCTCACGCTGACGGCCTTGCTCATCGATAACAGTTAATTCGCTTGAACGTGAAGTAATCACTAATTCGTTATTAGAATTAGTTACGTGCTTCACACGGGCTAACTTGATAGAACCATCCGTTTTAACCTGAATGCTGTTTTCAGCAGAGGCTCTTGATGCAGCACCACCAATGTGGAAAGTACGCATGGTTAACTGAGTACCTGGTTCACCGATTGATTGAGCTGCGATAACCCCAACAGACTCGCCTTGGTTAATCAGGTGTCCACGAGCTAAGTCACGACCGTAACATTTACCACAGACGCCAAAGTCATTGTTACAAGTGATAACGGAGCGTACTTTAACTTCATCAATTGATTTGGCTTCTAACAGGTCACACAAGGCTTCATCAATCATGATGTTGCGCTCGATTAACACACTGCCATCTGTGTCTAACACATCTTCAGCAACAACACGACCCAGTACACGCTCACGTAGTGGTTCTACAACGTCACCACCTTCAATTAATGGACGCATCCAAGTGCCGTTTTCGGTACCACAATCTTCGCCCATTACAACCATGTCTTGCGCGACGTCAACTAAACGACGGGTCAAATAACCAGAGTTTGCAGTTTTTAATGCGGTATCAGCCAAACCTTTACGCGCACCGTGAGTTGAAATAAAGTACTGAAGTACGTTTAAACCTTCACGGAAGTTAGCAATAATTGGGGTTTCGATGATTGAACCATCTGGCTTAGCCATCAAACCACGCATACCTGCTAACTGACGGATCTGAGCAGGTGAACCCCGTGCACCAGAGTCAGCCATCATGTAAATAGAGTTAAAGCTAGCTTGTTCCTCTTCTTCACCTTTGGCATTGGTCACTATATCTTTAGACAGGTTATCCATCATTGACTTAGCAACACGTTCGTTCGCAGACGACCAAATATCAATAATTTTATTGTATTTTTCGCCAGCGGTCACTAAACCAGATTGGAACTGCTCCTGAATTTCGCTTACTTCAGCTTCGGCTTCATCAATGATGCCTTTTTTCGCTTCTGGAATAACCATATCTTGCAGACCCACAGATACACCTGAAACCATTGCATAATGGAAACCTGTATACATAATTTGGTCAGCAAAAATAACGGTATCTTTCAGACCTAATGAACGGTACGAAGTGTTCAATAAACGTGAAATCTGCTTTTTACCCATAGGTTGGTTGATTAACTCAAACGGCATACCTTTAGGTAAAATTAGTGATAAGATAGCACGACCCGCAGTTGTATCAACGATGCTGGTTTTAGCTTCCATTTCACCTTGTTCGTTTTCAACATATTCGGTTAAACGAACTTTTACGCGAGAGTGCAGCTCAACAAATCCAGTGCGATATGCTTTTTCAGCTTCTTTTGGATCTTTAAATACTGTGCCTTCGCCTAAACCATTCACTTTATCACGCGTCATATAGTACAAGCCCAATACAACGTCCTGTGAAGGAACGATAATAGGCTCACCATTAGCAGGTGATAAAATGTTGTTGGTTGACATCATAAGCGCACGAGCTTCTAACTGTGCTTCTAATGTCAGTGGTACGTGAACCGCCATCTGGTCACCATCGAAGTCAGCGTTATACGCCGCACAAACTAATGGATGCAGATGAATTGCTTTACCTTCGATTAAAACAGGTTCAAACGCCTGGATACCTAATCTGTGCAAAGTAGGTGCACGGTTTAATAAAACCGGGTGTTCACGAATTACTTCATCTAACACATCCCAAACTTCTGGTGCTTCACGCTCTACTAATTTTTTAGCAGCTTTGATGGTTGTTGCTAAACCGCGTAATTCTAATTTGCCGTAAATAAATGGTTTGAATAATTCAAGTGCCATTTTTTTCGGTAAACCACACTGGTGTAAGCGTAACGTTGGGCCTACTGTGATAACAGAACGACCAGAGTAGTCAACACGCTTACCCAACAAGTTCTGACGGAAACGACCTTGTTTACCTTTGATCATGTCGGCCAAAGATTTTAATGGACGTTTGTTAGAGCCAGTGATAGCTCGGCCACGGCGACCATTGTCTAATAAGGCGTCAACCGCTTCTTGTAACATACGTTTTTCATTGCGAACAATAATGTCCGGCGCAGCTAAATCTAACAAGCGCTTTAAACGGTTGTTACGGTTGATCACTCGACGATATAAATCGTTCAGATCAGACGTTGCAAAACGACCACCGTCCAATGGTACTAAAGGTCGTAAATCAGGTGGCAGTACCGGCAATACTGTCATGATCATCCAAACAGGATCATTCCCTGATTGGTGAAACGCTTCCATTAACTTAAGACGTTTAGTGATCTTTTTACGCTTAGTTTCTGAGTTGGTTTCAGGCAATTCTTCGCGCATTTCGCGGATCTGTTGCTCTAAATCTATATGCTTTAATAAGTCCAGAACCGCTTCTGCACCCATTTTAGCTTCAAACTCGTCACCATATTCTTCTAGCGCATCTAGATAATCTTCTTCATTTAAAAGCTGGCTGCGCTCTAAACTGGTCATGCCAGGCTCAGTGACAACAAATGATTCAAAATATAAAACGCGTTCGATGTCACGTAAGGTCATATCTAACATTAAACCAATACGGGACGGTAATGATTTTAAGAACCATATGTGGGCAACTGGGCTCGCTAATTCGATGTGACCCATGCGCTCACGACGCACTTTAGTGAGCGTCACTTCAACGCCACACTTTTCACAAATTACACCACGGTGCTTAAGACGTTTGTATTTACCACACAAACATTCGTAATCTTTAACAGGACCAAAGATACGCGCACAGAATAAACCATCGCGTTCCGGTTTAAAGGTACGATAGTTAATGGTTTCAGGCTTTTTAACTTCACCAAATGACCATGAACGGATCATATCTGGTGATGCCAGACCAATGCGAATACTGTCAAATTCTTCAGTTTTATTCTGCTGCTTGAGAAACTTCAGTAAGTCTTTCACGCTGATTCTCCACTCGGAGTTAAAATCCAAGCTGCGGTGTAACACCGCAGCCTCTCATGTCTAGCCGATGAAGCTTATTCTTCTTCCAGCTCGATGTTGATGCCCAGAGAGCGAATCTCTTTAAGTAATACGTTAAAGGATTCAGGAATACCTGGCTCCATTTTATGATTACCATCAACAATATTTTTGTACATCTTAGTACGGCCATTCACGTCATCCGACTTAACCGTAAGCATTTCTTGCAGCGTATAAGATGCACCATAAGCTTCAAGTGCCCACACTTCCATCTCACCGAAGCGCTGACCACCAAACTGTGCTTTACCACCTAATGGTTGCTGCGTTACTAAGCTGTAAGAGCCAGTTGAACGCGCGTGCATTTTATCATCAACCAAGTGGTTAAGTTTAAGCATATACATGTAACCAACAGTTACTTTACGCTCAAACTCACGACCAGTACGGCCGTCATACAGTTGAATCTGACCATCTTCCGGGATCCCGGCCAGGGTCAATAATTCTTTTAATTCAGGCTCTTTTGCACCGTCAAATACTGGCGTTGCAACAGGTAAACCTTTTTTCAGGTGTTCGGCCAAACGATAAACTTCTTCATCGCTAAAGCTGGCAATATCTACGCCTTGGGTATTACCACCAACATCATACACGCTCTGCAGGTAATTACGTAACTCATGCAACTCACGTTGCTCAGCTAACATCTTGTTAATTTGAGTCCCGATACCACGTGCGGCTGCACCTAAGTGAGTTTCTAAGATCTGCCCTACGTTCATCCGTGACGGTACACCCAATGGGTTTAATACAATATCGACAGGCTCGCCTGTTTCATCGTATGGCATATCTTCGATTGGCAGGATAGTTGAGATAACACCTTTGTTACCGTGACGCCCCGCCATCTTATCACCAGACTGAATATGACGTTTAACCGCTAAATAAACTTTAACAATTTTCAAAACACCCGGTGCTAAATCATCACCTTGAGTGATCTTACGTCGTTTAGCTTCTAACTTTTTGTCAAACTCGTCATGTAGATCTTGGTATTGCTCAGAAATCGCTTCTAATTCATTTTGTGCTTCTTCATCGTTCAAGCTTTGATTAAACCATTTAGCTTTATCTAATGAATCAATCACAGACTCGGCAATACCACCTTTGATTAATACAGCACGTGCACGAGCAAAGATATCGTCTTCGAATATCTTCATTTCTGTGCCTAAATCTTTTTTGATTTCGGCCACTTGCATTTGTTCAATTTCTTTCGCTCTTTGGTCTTTTTCAACCCCGTCACGAGTAAATACTTGAACATCTATTACTGTACCCGTCACGCTGGTAGGTACACGCAATGAGCTATCTTTTACATCAGAGGCTTTTTCACCAAAAATAGCTCTTAGTAGTTTTTCTTCTGGTGTTAATTGAGTTTCACCTTTTGGTGTCACTTTACCAACCAGAATATCGCCACCTTTAACTTCGGCACCAATATAAACAACACCAGACTCATCTAACTTAGATAATGCAGACTCACCAACGTTAGGAATATCCGAAGTAATCTCTTCTGGACCTAATTTAGTATCACGAGCAATACAAGATAACTCTTGAATATGAATGGTCGTTAATCTGTCTTCCTGAACAACACGCTCAGACACCAAGATTGAATCTTCGAAGTTATAACCGTTCCAAGGCATAAATGCGATACGCATGTTTTGCCCTAACGCTAATTCACCTAAGTCAGTTGACGGACCGTCGGCTAACACGTCACCTCGAACCACTGGGATGCCGGGCTCAACGGTTGGACGCTGATTTATACAAGTGTTCTGATTAGAACGTGTGTATTTAGTCAGGTTATAAATATCTATACCTGCTTCACCCGGTACGGTTTCAGCGTCATTCACTTTAACAACGATACGGCTGGCATCAACGTATTCGATCACACCACCCCGTTTAGCAACAACAGTAACACCTGAATCCTTAGCAACTGTTTTTTCAACGCCAGTACCTACTAATGGCTTATCAGCTTTTAATGTAGGAACCGCTTGACGTTGCATGTTTGAACCCATCAAGGCACGGTTAGCATCATCGTGCTCAAGGAATGGAATCAAAGACGCAGCTACCGAAACGATTTGTTGTGGTGAAACATCCATATACTGAACTTCTTCTGAGTTCATCAGGGTGAATTCACTCTTATAACGGCAGTTAACTAATTCGTCTGTTAATTTGCCGTCTTCGTCCGTTGCCGCGCTTGCCTGTGCGATAACAAAGTTGCCTTCTTCAATCGCAGACAGATATTCGATTTCGTCCGTTACCTGACCATCAACTACTTTTCGGTAAGGTGTTTCTAAAAAGCCAAAATCATTCGTTCTGGCATAACTCGCTAGCGAGTTAATCAAACCGATATTTGGACCTTCAGGTGTTTCGATCGGACATAAACGTCCATAGTGAGTTGGATGTACGTCTCGAACCTCAAACCCAGCTCGTTCACGAGTTAAACCACCCGGACCTAACGCAGAAATACGACGCTTGTGTGTCACTTCTGACAACGGGTTATTCTGATCCATAAATTGTGATAATTGTGATGAACCAAAATACTCTTTAACAGCCGCCGAAATAGGTTTAGCGTTAATTAAATCTTGTGGTGTCAGGTTATCTAAATCACCTAAGCTTAATCTTTCTTTAACCGCACGCTCAACACGCACTAAACCAACACGGAACTGGTTTTCAGCCATTTCACCAACGCTACGAATACGGCGGTTACCCAAGTGGTCGATATCGTCCACTTCACCTTTACCATCACGGATGTCGATAAGTGTTTTCATCACATCAATAATGTCTTGGTTTGATAAGGTTCCTTCGCCAGTCAACTCATCACGTTTAACACGACGGTTGAACTTCATACGACCTACGTTTGATAAGTCATAGCGCTCGTCATTAAAGAACAGATTTTCAAATAAAGCTTCGGCCGCTTCTTTTGTTGGTGGCTCACCTGGTCGCATCATGCGATAGATTTCAACTAAGGCCTCTAAACGGTTGCTTGTGCTATCCACACGCAAGGTTTCTGCCATATAAGCGCCGTGGTCTAAATCATTAATATATAGAGTTTCTAACGATTTGTGACCCGCTTTGCTCAATTCAGCTAATAACTCTAACGTAATTTCGCTATTGGCTTCAGCAATTACTTCACCGGTAGATTCATCTACATAAGATTTTTTCAGTAATTTACCAATCAGGTATTCTACTGGCACTTCTAATTCGGTGATATTGGCTTTGCTTAGTTGGCGGATATGACGCGCTGTGATACGACGGCCTTGCTCAACTAAAACATTGCCTTCGCCATCTAATATATCAAATGATGCAGTTTCACCTAATAAACGCTCTGGCACCAGCTCCATGCTGCAGCCGTTGTTTTTTATTTCAAAATTAACTGATTCAAAGAAGATATCCAAGATTTCTTCAGTTGAATAATCTAATGCACGCAAGATGATAGACGCAGGTAATTTTCTGCGGCGGTCAATACGCACAAATAAGTTGTCTTTTGGATCAAACTCAAAATCTAACCAAGATCCACGGTAAGGGATCACTCGAGCGTTATATAACACTTTACCTGACGAGTGTGTTTTACCTTTATCATGGTCAAAAAACACACCAGGCGAACGGTGAAGCTGAGAAACAATAACACGCTCTGTGCCATTAATCACAAAGGTACCATTTTCTGTCATGAGTGGAATTTCACCCATGTATACTTCTTGTTCTTTGATATCTTTGATCGTACCAGCTGGTGCTTCTTTATCGTACAGCACAAGTCTGAGTTTTACGCGCAGCGGCGCCGAATAGGTTACCCCACGGATTTGACATTCTTTAACATCAAATACGGGCTCGCCCAGCAGATAACTGACATACTGAAGCTCAGCATTGCCTGAATAACTGACAATCGGGAATACAGAACGGAATGCAGCTTCCAGACCGTATTGGCCATCAGGATCTGCATCAATGAATTTTCGGAAAGAGTCTAACTGGATGGAAAGTAAGTAAGGGACATCCAGAACCTGTGGACGCTTACCAAAATCCTTACGAATGCGTTTCTTTTCGGTATAAGAATAAGCCATGGGGTTCCTCAGCTTGCTGATTTAAAGATTACAATCTTGGCTGTGTTTGTAACCGGCAATCATAATAGACTTTTTTGAGCTTTTTGGCACAAAGCTCTATAGCGCAAAAAGGCCGGCACTTTAGCAGCGCCAGCCCTCGCCCGTTAAGGCATATAAACTGTTAAAAAACAGCTTATTTAACTTCAACTTCAGCACCAGCTTCTTCAAGTGCTTTTTTCAGTTCTTCAGCTTCTTCTTTAGAAGCGCCTTCTTTGATTGGAGCAGGAGCACCATCAACTAAAGCTTTAGCTTCTTTCAGACCCAGACCGGTAGCGCCACGAACAGCTTTGATAGTCGCAACTTTGTTACCACCAGCAGCTTTCAGAATTACGTCGAATTCTGTTTGCTCTTCAGCTGCTTCACCAGCACCTGCAGGGCCAGCAACAACTGCAGCAGCAGCTGATACGCCGAATTTTTCTTCCATTGCAGAAACCAGTTCTACAACATCCATAACTGACATTTCTGCAATTGCATCAATGATTTGGTCTTTAGTGATAGACATACTTTTAATCCTGAATAAATTTTTAAACTAATGAATAATTTATGCAACAGCACGCATTAAGCGGCTGCTTCTTCTTTCTGATCGCGAACAGCTGCAATAGTACGAACAAGTTTGCCTGCAGCCGCTTCTTTCATGCAGCTCATCAGTTTTGCCAGACCTTCTTCGTATGTAGGCAGAGAAGCTAATACTTCTACGTCTGCTACCGCACCTTCAAACGCAGCACCTTTGATTTCTAAAGCTTTGTTGTTTTTTGCAAAGTCTTTTAAAATTCGAGCAGCGGCACCTGGGTGCTCTGCTGAAAATGCAATCAAAGTTGGACCAACGAAAAACTCAGATAAGCATTCGTAGTCTGTGCCTTCTACTGCGCGGCGAGCTAATGTATTACGAACAACTTGAAGTTGAACGCCTGCTTCACGCGCACTTTTGCGCAGAGCAGTCATATCAGCAACTTTTACACCACGAGAGTCAGCAATCACTGCAGAAAGTGCACCTTTGGCAGCTTCGTTGACCTGTGCGACAATTTCTTTTTTGCCTGCGAGTCCTAATGCCATTAGTGTAACTCCTGGATATCCTAGACAATATAGTCTAGATTAAAATTATCCCAAATTTAACATTTGGGCACGGATCTACGGATTAGGTCCAGAAGAGGATTAAATCTTCGAGGTTCCTTCACCGTCTACGCAGGATAATTAAGCAAAAAACAAACAATTTGCCCCTGCGGTCTTGGACGTGAGCCTTGCGGCACGACCTTAAAATCAGATCGCGCAGTTTACCTAAACTACGCGAGCCTGTAAAGCTTTTTGTTCAACAATTAAGCAGTCGTTGTAGTCAGGCTACCTGCATCAACTTGGATGCCAGCACCCATAGTTGTAGACAGACTGATTTTACCAATGTACTGACCTTTTGAAGAAGCAGGTTTTGCTTTTTTCAACGCGATAATTAAAGCTTCTAAGTTTTCTTTAATTTGCTCGTTAGAAAAATCCGCTTTACCGATAGTAGAATGGATAATACCATTTTTATCGTTACGGTAGCGTACCTGACCTGCTTTAGCATTTTTAACAGCATCAGCAACGTTAGGCGTTACTGTACCTGTTTTAGGGTTAGGCATCAGGCCACGTGGACCTAAGATTTGACCTAATTGACCAACAACGCGCATTGCATCTGGAGAAGCAACAACCACGTCAAAGTTCATTTCACCTTTTTTAACCTGCTCGGCTAAATCTTCCATACCAACAATGTCAGCACCAGCTTCTTTAGCAGCTTCAGCATTTGCGCCTTGGGTAAATACAGCAACACGAACTGTACGACCAGTACCATGAGGTAACACAGTCGCGCCACGAACGTTTTGATCTGATTTACGTGCGTCAATACCTAAATTGATCGCAGCATCAAAGCTTTCAGTAAATTTAGCTGTTGCCAGCTCTTTTAATAACTCAACCGCTTCGTTAATTTCATAAACTTTGGTTGCATCAACTTTTTCACGAATTAAACGTGCTTTTTTGCTTAACTTAGCCATTGATTAACCCTCCACAACCAAGCCCATTGAACGGGCAGAACCAGCGATTGTATTTACAGCAGCATCCAGATCAGCCGCAGTCAGATCAGGTTCTTTTGCTTTTGCAATTTCTTCTAATTGTGCACGAGTCACTGTGCCCACTTTATCAACGTGCGGCTTAGCAGAACCACTTTTGATTTTGGCAGCTTTTTTCAATAAAAATGAAGCTGGTGGCGTTTTAGTTTCGAACGTGAAAGAACGATCGTTATAAACTGTAATAACAACAGGAACTGGTGCGCCTTTTTCGATGCTTTCTGTTTTTGCGTTAAACGCTTTACAGAATTCCATGATGTTCACACCTTGTGCACCCAAAGCTGGACCAACTGGTGGACTCGGGTTTGCCATGCCAGCTGCAACTTGCAGCTTAACTAAGGCTTGTACTTTTTTAGCCATTTTAAATTACCTCATATAAAGGGGTCGAACGCCTCGTAAGTGCGAGGACACTTACTCAACGGCTTCCCAAACAAAAATTTGGCCGCGGATTATAGTCTAATCTTTAAGCCTTTTCAACTTGTGAAAATTCAAGTTCTACCGGTGTAGAGCGACCAAAAATCAATACTGATACTTTCAGGCGACTTTTTTCATAGTCAACTTCTTCAACTACACCATTAAAGTCTGCAAACGGACCATCATTAACACGAACGACTTCACCCGGTTCAAAGAGTGTTTTAGGACGTGGTTTATCGTGTGTTTCTTGCAGACGATTTAAGATAGCTTGTGCTTCGCGATCGGAAATAGGCGCAGGCCGGTCACTCGTACCACCAATGAAACCTAGTACTCTCGGCGTACTTTTAACCAAGTGCCATGATTCATCATTCATAATCATTTGCACTAATACGTAGCCTGGAAAAAATTTACGTTCGCTTTTACGCTTTTGTCCTGCGCGCATTTCAACCACTTCTTCGGTTGGCACTAGGATCTCACCAAAATAGTCTTCCATTTGGTTTAGCGCGATATGTTCTTTTAATGTCGTTGCAACTCGGCCTTCATAGCCAGAAAACGCTTGCACGACATACCAACGGAGTTTAGCTTCAGACATTATTTTATAGCCCCAATCCAGTTAAAAAAGACACTGCTCTGACCATAATGCCGTCTAAACCCCATAACAGCAAAGACATGATTAACGTCGCTATCAGTACTATGACTGTGGTACGTAATGCTTCATCACGGGTTGGCCAGATGACCTTACGAACTTCAGTGCGTGCTTCTTTTGAAAAAGTAATGGCTGATTTACCTTTAGCTGTTTGTGCAGCTATTAAGCCAGCAACCACAACAGCAGCAACCACAGCGATTGCTCGCCACAATACTGAAACCTGTTCGCTGTACCAATAATTTCCAACTACAGCTGCAGCCAGAATGATAAAGGTCAGCCCCCATTTTACCGGGTCCATACCCGATCCTTGATTTTCTGTTTCAACGCTCATTTGTTAAACCTTTTTCGGGTTTACAGACAAAAATGCCCCGCATCAAGCGAGGTTACTTTTAATGGCAGGGGTGGAGGGACTCGAACCCCCAACCATCGGTTTTGGAGACCGCTGTTCTACCAATTGGAACTACACCCCTGAATTAATTTTTTAAACACAAAAGCCCCTCAACGGGGCTTTGGGTCATTATCCTATTAATTATTGGATAATTTTAGCAACAACACCAGCACCAACTGTACGGCCACCTTCACGGATAGCGAAGCGTAAACCTTCGTCCATCGCGATTGGCGCAATCAGTTCTACTACCATTTTGATGTTATCACCTGGCATTACCATTTCTACACCTTCCGGTAATTCAACTGCACCTGTTACGTCAGTTGTACGGAAGTAGAATTGTGGACGGTAACCTTTAAAGAAAGGAGTATGACGACCACCTTCTTCTTTTGATAATACATAAACTTCTGATTCAAACTTAGTGTGTGGTGTGATTGAACCAGGCTTACATAATACTTGACCACGCTCTACGTCGTCACGCTTAGTACCACGTAATAATGCACCAATGTTCTCACCTGCACGACCTTCGTCAAGCAGTTTACGGAACATTTCTACACCTGTACAAGTCGTCTTCTGAGTATCTTTCATACCAACGATTTCGATCTCGTCACCTACGTTGATGATCCCACGCTCTACACGACCTGTGACTACTGTACCACGGCCTGAGATTGAGAATACATCTTCTACTGGCATCAAGAAAGGCTTATCGATGTCACGCTCTGGCTCTGGAATGTATGAATCTAAAGCTTCGCCTAATTCTACAATTTTAGCTTCCCACTGCTCATCGCCTTCTAAAGCTTTTAACGCTGAACCTTGGATTAATGGTAAATCATCACCTGGGAAGTCGTACTCTGAAAGTAACTCACGTACTTCCATTTCTACTAATTCTAACAATTCTTCGTCATCTACCATGTCACATTTGTTCATGAATACGATGATATAAGGTACACCGACCTGACGTGATAACAAGATGTGCTCACGTGTTTGTGGCATAGGACCATCTGCAGCTGATACTACTAAGATAGCACCATCCATTTGCGCAGCACCTGTGATCATGTTTTTAACATAGTCAGCGTGTCCTGGGCAATCTACGTGCGCGTAGTGACGTGATGGTGTGTCATATTCTACGTGTGAAGTAGAAATTGTAATACCACGCTCACGCTCTTCTGGCGCATTATCGATTGATGCGAAATCTTTAGCTTCACCACCGTGTACTTTTGCAAGTACAGTTGTGATTGCTGCTGTTAAAGTTGTTTTACCATGGTCAACGTGACCAATTGTGCCAACGTTAACGTGCGGTTTAGTACGTTCAAATTTTGCTTTAGCCACTTTAAGACCTCAACTTTAATTTACTGATTAAAAACAGGATGAGTCACATGTGCCACAATAGGAGGATGCTAAAGATGGTGCTGATACCCAGATTTGAACTGGGGACCTCACCCTTACCAAGGGTGCGCTCTACCGACTGAGCTATATCAGCAAAATTTGGAGCGGGCAGCGGGAATCGAACCCGCATCATCAGCTTGGAAGGCTGAGGTAATAGCCATTATACGATGCCCGCTTCCAGAGCAAAACCTCAAACTGTGATAATAATGGTGGAGGGGGCTGGATTCGAACCAGCGAAGGCTGAGCCGTCAGATTTACAGTCTGATCCCTTTGGCCACTCGGGAACCCCTCCGAATTTTTTATTTTTGATGGTGCCGACTGCCGGAATCGAACTGGCGACCTACTGATTACAAGTCAGTTGCTCTACCAACTGAGCTAAGTCGGCCCTGTCAAAAAGTGGTGCGAAGTTTATTGAAAGCAGACTCACCTTGCAACCCTTTTTTTATAAAAAATGCATTATTTTATCAGTTCGAACATTTTTTACCCAAAAAGCGCTATTTTATTAGGCTTTTTCGATATATGCGAAGCCCATTGAAGACTAAATCAGAGATAAATTTATTTTTTAACCCCAGCGCTAATAAATGCTGATGCAACAATGAGCCGTCTCCCCCAGCAATAATAAGTTCAGCTTGCGGATACTTTTGTTGCAGATGAGCAAAGCTGGTTTGGATTAAACTCAGTTGTGCCATCAAGGTGCCATGGCTGATGCAAGTTTCGGTTGTTCGGCCAAATTCAATCGCATCGCTATTCTGATCGCTTAGCAAAACTGATTTTTGTCCTGCTAATGCTCTCCGACTAAGGGTTAAACCTGGCACTATATACCCTCCCAAGTGTTGCTTTTGGTAAACGGCATCTATTGTTAACGCCGTCCCTGCATCAACCACCAAAGCACCCTGTTCTGATGGCGCGGCCAACATAGCTAAAAAACGATCTACGCCTAACTTCTCCGGCCTGGCATAGGTATGTTTAAAATTAATTTTTGCTTGGGTATTATCCACTTTAAAAATTTTGGCACTTGGATGTTTTTGACACAAGCAGGCAATCAATGCGGGTTGGCTTTCACTGACATCCGCTAACCAAATTTCATTCACCGAATCGGCTGGCCAAGCCATTACCGTCTCTGCACTGACCCAAGTGATCTCTTCATTTTTTAAGATGGAAAATTTAACCCGGGTATTACCGATATCTGCAAACAATACCGTCATTATAAAACTCCAGACCGTAAGCTAACTTCACCACCCGAGATAGACAAGTCTCCACTCTCTGTTGCTAATATTAGATTACCTTGTTCATTAATTCCGGTATTAATGCCCTTTAAGGTATCAGCGGCCGAAATCACATTAACTGGTTGGTTTAAATACAGATCATATGCACGCCAGCGCTCAGCGATAGGGCTGACGTTAGATTTTGGCTGACTAAAAGTCGCGAGTTCATTATTAACATATTGCACTAATTGCTGGCATAATTTATCACGTTGAATACACTGACCTTTAAACTGAGCGAGGCTTTGCCATGCTTGTTCTATGCTTTGTGCATTTTTTGTCATATTAACGTTTAAACCAATACCAATGATCACTAGGCAGGGGGGATCAAACGCGCCTTCCAGCTCAACTAAAATGCCACCAAGTTTTGCACCATCTAAATAGATATCGTTGGGCCACTTTAATTGCACCGGCCAGCCATTCGCACGAAGACAATCTGCTACGGCCAAACCCACTCTAATACTTAAACCAGACAGTTCTGCCAAAGATAAATTCAGACTTAGACCTAAACTAAAATATATATTTTGCGCAAAAGGTGAATACCAATCCCGACCACGACGACCTCGGCCAGCGGTCTGCCGCTCAGCGATCACTAACAAAGGTGCATTTTTACCCGCCTTCAGGGCCTGTTTAACATCTAAGTTTGTCGACTCTGTGCTGCGTTTAAACTGCACATCTAGCCGTTGTGGTAGAGCTTTTGCTAATGAGCCAAAGTTTAGCGGCTTGCTGTCTGCTGCAAACTGATACCCTTTGCCAGGAATTACGTCTACCGGGTAGCCCGCTTCAATTAATCTTTTAATCCATTTAGAAATACTGGTGCGACTGATATTAAACTGTTGCGACAAGGCTTGGCCTGAATGGCACTGACCATCACATAAAACTTCGAGTAAAGCATCCAGTTGCATTTTTTATCCTCTTTTAATTGTTATTTTGAGAAATGTTATCAAGATAACCCGCACCATCAATTTCACCATCTGTCGAAATAAAACGAACCTCGGGCTCTAGTTTTACTTGATATTTGGTAAACACATGCTGGCGAACCAAAGCAGCTAATGCAGCAATATTTTGTCCGTTTGCTTGCCCCAGATTAGTTAACACCAATGGTTGTTGGGGATGCACTCTGGCTTGATTTAGCTGAAAACCTTTCAAACCCGCTCGATCAATTAAATAAGCGGCTGGGATTTTAATCCCTAACTCACTATTAAAAACCGGGATGTCGGGCAGCTGCTCTTGCAATTTTTTTAATTCGCTCACTGTGATGATTGGGTTTTTAAAAAAACTACCTGCATTACCTATCAACTCTGGATCGGGCAATTTTTGTTTACGAATCTTACATACTTGTTCAAATAAAGTTTGCGGGGAGTCTATCTGAAGACTTTGCAGCGGCCCATAATGGGTTTTTAATGGACTATTTAACGGTATCTTTAAACAGATTTCATCAATCAGCCAATACCGAGCAATGGCGCGTTTAAAAACAGAATCGCGGTAACCAAATTGACACTCTCTGCCTGACAACAGGCGTTTTTGCTGATTATTTAAATCGATAATGGTTACCGTACTAATAAAATCTGCTATTTCAACTCCGTACGCGCCTATATTTTGCACTGGAGCAGCGCCCACTGTACCTGGAATAAATGCTAGATTTTGGATCCCCGCAACACCGAATTCGGTCAATTTTTTAACCGTTTGATGCCAATTTAACGCGGCGCCTAAAGTGATACGATAAACTTCATTTGTTTGTTCAATATTAAACTTTTGGTTGTTCGAACGCACCAATTGCCCATTGAAAAAGGGGTCTACAAACAACAGGTTACTCGCATCACCACAAATTAAAAAAGGGGAGTTAGGATCAAATAATTTTCTATCCTGCGGCCACTCAATACACTGTTTAGCGGTTACCGTAACAGCCATTGTATTGGCTATTTTTATACCCATTAAAATCCTCGTTTTTTCCAAAATGCAGCCACATTATCAGCTTCATCGGCATAATATACCTCAAAACACTTTTCAGCGATTATATTGCCAGCTAACTCAACAGACATCCGCCACTGACCAACTTTATCATCCAGCGGCAGCCAAATAGTATCTCCAAGATAAAACTGCCAGTTATTGTCTCGAATATACTCTTCCCCTTCAAACGGCGGTAATGGCCGTCCTTTTTTATCTAAAATGCCTGGATGGTCGATCTCAAAACGTATCTTTTGCCCTTTCGCTTTTTTAATATTGATAATAAAACCAAATTCAATATCAACTTCGGCAGGAATCGATAGAGTAAATGTTTGAACTTTGGGTAAAGATTTTCGCTTATTGTCCCACTTTTCATAAATCCCATAGCTTAGGATCTCTACTTGAGATTTATCTTTTGCCATTGTCACAAGCCCATGGATAACGTTTAAAAAGGCCAAATAATGCGGATAAAGACAAATAAATGCAAGAAAAGGCGATCCAGATCAGTTTATTACCGAATAATACTTTTACATTAGCGGGCGGCTTTATTAAAATACGCAAAAAATTTAATCAAACTTGGGTCTTTACATCATGGAAAATATTTTAAGTGCGCTCGAGGTCAACCTGACCTTATTGGCATTAGCCATGTTTATCACATTTGCAGTATTGGGCATCATTGAAAAAAGTGAAAATGCAGACCAACAACAGGTCCTTCGTATCGAAAACGCATTTTTTAGTATTTCTAGTTTAGCCGTTTTTTTGGTTTTCTGGTTAATCTAAAAAAGATGCCGGACTTCCAGTCCGGCGCCCTTTGCCAATCCCAAACAGATTATTTAACTTCTACCTGCAAACTCTCTTCTGCCGCGGCTAACATAGCAAACTCTTCTTCTGCTGACATTGATGTTTTTTTGCCATACAAGCCATAATAAACTAGGCCAATAACAAAAAGCCCAATTGTCATATAAAAAGCTTTTGGATCAAATGCGTACACCCCTGTCATCGCGACTAGTGAAAGCAGTAACGCAATCGATGAGGTCACGATTCCACCTGGCGTTTTATAAGGGCGCTGCATCTCTGGCTGTTTAACTCTCAGCACAATATGGCTAATCGCCATCAACGCATAAGATACGGTAGCACCGACAACTGCCATCGCTAAAATTAAATCACCTTCACCGGTCAGTGATACCACAAAGCCAAACACAGCGGGTACTATCAGGGCGAGCGTCGGAGTTTTATTTTTATTGGTAATAGACAAACTGCTCGGTAAATAACCGGCTCTTGATAGCGCAAATACCAAACGGCTATAACCATAAATAATCGAAAAAAATGAAGCTATTAAACCGGCTAACCCTAATAAATTAACCAAGGTTGCTAATTGCTCAGAGCCGGTTGCATTTAAAGCATCCACTAAAGGTACTGCGCTCTCGGCAATCATGCCGGAACCAGCAGCGCCAGCTAATAAAACAACCACAGCAACCGCAGTTAATATTAAAAACAACATTGCACCTATGATGCCTTTTGGCACATCTTTAGATGGGTTTTTGGCTTCTTCCGCCGCCAAAGGCACACCTTCCACCGCTAAAAATAACCACATTGCAAATGGCAATGCCGCCCAAACACCGTACCAACCAAATGGTAAAATATCACTTGCACCAGCGGCGTCAGTGGCGGCAATATCAAATAGATTTTGCCAGTTAAAATCCCCTATTAGCGCAAAAATGGTTGCCAAAATCGCAAACACAGCTAAACCACTAATGACCATCATTACTTTGAGCGCTTCGCCGACGCCTTTTAAATGAATAGCAACAAATACAGCGTAAAAGCCGGCATAAACGAGCGGACCATCAAACCCAGTAAGTTCATTAAATGCAGAACCAATAAAAATAACAATCGCAGCAGGTGCCAGTGCATATTCAATTAACACAGCCAAACCCGTAACAAAACCAGCAAAGGGTCCCATAGCTTGGCGAGCAAAACTATATCCGCCACCCGCAGCTGGGATCGCCGATGACATTTCTGCTAAGGACAATACCAAGGTAAAATACATTACAGCCATCGCGATTGCTGCGATCACAAAACCGCCCCATCCCGCTTGCCCAATACCAAAGTTCCAGCCGGCAAAATCACCGGAAATAACATAAGACACACCTAAACCTGCGAGCAAAACCCATCCTGCTGTGCCCTTTTTTAATTGCCGTTTGGCAAGATACTCTTTATTGACTGTCATATTAACTGCCTCGCTCTGTGTTGTTAGATAAAAATGATTGAGATTTTTGGCCATCCAGGCTGTCTTGTTGTGCAACTGACGTGCGGTCTTTGACCGCAACCCCAGAAGTTCCTAATTTTTTTGCTTCTGCTAACAGATACCAAGCTTTGTCTGCGGCTTCTTGATAACTCAACCCCGCAGGTCTCACATTAGAAATACAGTTTCTAAAGGCATCTTTACAGCCACGTTTTGCTTGCCAAGTTAAATACAGGCCAAGACTATCTGGTGATGATAATCCTGGCCGCTCTCCAACGAGTAACAATACAGCTTTGGCTTTTAGTGCTTCACAAACATCATCACCGGCGGCAACCCGTCCCTGCTCAACAATGGCTATCGGTGCAAACTTAAGCTGTGACGATGGCGGCTGACTGGTTAAAAACGCTCGGATAAATTTGGCTGCATGATGTTCGATGGCCGCGGCAGACAACCCATCACAAATAGCGATCACTAAATCGTACTGACAGTCAGCTTGCATACGATAGTCCACCAGTTGCTGATAGCTGGTTTCACTTAAGCGTCTGCCTAAATCTGGCCGTTGCAAATATTGCATGCGATCAATGGCCTGGCTTTGCAATTTTAAACTTGGTAGAGGCAATGACTGAGCTAATTGATTGATTGGTAGTTGACTATGCACGGCATCAATTGCTTGCGCATGGGCCAACTGAAATTTAAGCAGTTCTGCAGTGGGCACACTACTACCGGCTCTACCAAGGGCGATACGAGCGTCGGTAAAAGATCGCAATTTTTGCCAGGGACTTTGTTTAACAATCTGTTTTTTTTGAATCGCTTTCACCAACGCCCCCTATATATTATTTACTAAATTTAAAAATGGCTTGGCCATGCTGTCGTTCAACTTAACGGCGGGCACATCTTGAAAAATTTCAAAATCGGTAAGCCATTGTTCAAATTCGGGTGCTGGCTGCAGGCCTAACACTTTGCGGGCATATAAAGCATCATGAAAGGAGGTAGTTTGGTAATTGAGCATGATGTCATCTGAGCCTGGGATCCCCATAATAAAAGAGCAACCCGCGACCCCCAACAGTGTTAATAGGGTGTCCATATCGTTTTGATCTGCATAAGCGTGGTTGGTATAACAAATGTCACAGCCCATCGGCAAACCTAATAATTTGGCACAAAAATGATCTTCTAACCCCGCGCGCATAATTTGTTTTCCATCAAACAAATATTCAGGTCCAATAAACCCGACGACCGTATTGACTAGCAACGGATTAAAATGCCTAGCCACCGCATAAGCTCTAGCCTCACAGGTTTGTTGGTCAAGTCCATGATGCGCATCGGCAGACAAAGCACTGCCCTGGCCAGTCTCAAAATACATTAGGTTGTTGCCTTGGGTACCGCGATTTAAGGACAAACCCGCTTGATAAGCTTCATGTAAAATATTTAAATTGATACCAAAACTATCATTTGCAGCCTGCGTTCCGGCAATTGACTGGAAAATCAAATCGACCGGAGCTCCCTGCTCAATCGCTTCTATCGTATTGGTCACATGAGTTAATACACAGCTTTGTGTAGGTATCTGATAACGCTGAATTAAGTCATCCATCAATTGCATTAATTTAATTGCTTGCGGAACATTGTCCGTCGCTGGATTAATGCCAATCACAGCATCGCCATTACCAAACATCAAACCATCCAGAATAGATGCCGCAATGCCATTTAGAGCATCAGTTGGGTGATTGGGCTGTAATCTAGTGGATAAACGATTTTGCAGCCCTATCGTATTGCGAAACTTAGTAATAACGCGGCA
Organism: Gayadomonas joobiniege G7; assembly: GCF_000300815.1. Taxonomy (GTDB): domain Bacteria; phylum Pseudomonadota; class Gammaproteobacteria; order Enterobacterales; family Alteromonadaceae; genus Catenovulum; species Catenovulum joobiniege. The sequence goes on from NZ_AMRX01000001.1 coordinate 78,289, forward strand.
TTTTTTAGCGACCAAGATCAAATCTTGATTTCGCATAATTTTACTGACGGCTGCCGCCATTTCTGGGGTTACCCCAGCACGTATGTGCGTTAATGCATCTTCATCTGCTTCTTCACTTAATAACCAATTTCGAAAGTCCCCAACCGTTAAATGTGCGATAGGTGCAAACGCGTGCGCATCATGACTATCAATGATTAACCGAGTCACTTCATCTTGTTCGTAAGGGATTAATGCCTCTGTTAAAAAGGTGTTTAATGGGATCTCGGCTAAAACCATTTGCGCAACAACCCTTTCTTCGGCAGTTTCTGCAGCCAATCCTGCTAACTGATCACCAGAGCGCAGCGGCGTTGCTTTCGCCATCACTTCGGCTAAATTATCAAATTGATAAGTTCGACTACCTATTTGCTGTTTATAAATTTTTGACATAAATTATCGCTCACTGTTGCTGTGTAATGGTGTGTTACTTGCTTCTTTGCAAAGACACAGCGGTAAAGACTTAATGCTTTAAGCTGAAGCTAGATATATTCCAACCTAATATCAAAAATCGGCAGTTTTAGAAAAACAATAAAATTCAATGAGATGTAATAAATCTGCACAGGGGGAGTGCATTGAATCAGGTAGCTTAACTATGCAGTCATTAGAAACAAACTCAAATTCAACCCTGAATGGTGCACCAAAAGTGAGCATTGCCAACACTTTTGATGCAAGCTGGCAAGCAGAACACCTGACTAATTGGCAGCAAAGCTATGATCAAATTTCTCGCGGAGCATTTCGTGGGCAACTAAAACAAGTAAATTTACCGCAATTGGATATTTCCCGTGAATTTTCCAGTCAAGCCCTGCGCCAAGAATGTTATGTCGAACGGGGTGGTTTTTGGTTGGGTTTCAGTCAAGGAGTGCAGGACAGTCGTTTAAATGGCGTGCGTGCCAACAATCAAAGCTTGTTATGGCACAGTGGCCAACAAGATTTTGAACTTATCACAGAACAAAATACGGTGATCTACAGTGTTTTATTAGAGCGCAGCTTACTGCCTGACAACTTTTACGAACCAGCTAAAGTCGCCTCAGTGCCTGCATCTCAGGTGAATGCCTTTTTATATTTATTAAATCGTTTATTAAACCCAGCACATCAATATTGGCGAGCCTCTTGCCAACAAAGAGTGATCACAGACGCGGTTCAGAGCCTAATCAGTGGCAGCCAAACCTGCAGTGTCACTAAACCGAGTTTTAAAAGACGCCAACAAATTATTCAAGAGATCCGCGCCTATATAATGTCGACTGACACGCACTTGCCGATCACTATGGCTGATTTATGCATGTTAACTCATGTTAGCCGACGAACGCTTCAAGCCTGTTTTCAGGATGTATTAGGCATTAGCGCCAAAACTTTTGTTAAAGCCGTTCGGCTCAATCAAATCCGCCGATGTTTATCAGACTTTCACGACCAGCGGCCTATTTACCAAATAGCGAACGATTTTGGCTACTTCCATTTAGGTCAATTTAGCCAAGATTATAAAAGCATGTTTGGCGAAACGGCTGGTCAAACTCGCTTGAACGCGCAGCGCTTACAAGAGATCGGTTAAGGCTATTCCAATCCCAAACCGCGTTTGTGCATGGTTGTAATCAATTAAACTCTCGCCATAACCGGTAAAGGCCTGCACATAACCACGCAATCGCCCCCATAATGGAAAGGTAAAATTAAGCTGCAAGGCGCCTTTGTGACTATTGAAGTTTTGCCTAAGTTCACTACTTATTTCATAATCATTCCATGTGTAGGCTGAACTCAATTCAAAATAGCCCATGTAGTGACTTATGTCTGGGTTATCATCCCCTTTGCTATCGTCTGGATGCGCTTTAGGATCTTCATTCAACCGCTGCCAAACGCGTAAAAAGATCGCTAGATTATTTTTTTCCACTATGAGGCCCGCGTAATAACGATTCCAACTACGGGACAAAATGGTACTGCGCCCATTTGATTGATGCTCTAACCCGACCACGAACCCCGTATTACTCTCAAACGGATGCCAATCGCTCGGCGTTATATAAAAAATTTCAGGTTGGTAATTGGTTTCACGAAAAGGTTTTGAAACATCTTTTGAATAAATTTGCCACCAAGCTTCGGTTGTAAAGGCAAAATACAGACCATCATTATCAAACAGCATATCGCCTGTATGTAAAGGCACTTTAATGCTAATTTGAAATTTAGCTTCAAGTTTTTCGTAGTTATCAGCAATCTCACTGAGTTTTTCATAGGCTTTATGATTAATTGCATTCGTCGTGAACGCAGGCAAGATATAGTTCATTTTGTGCGGTGTGATCACAAAAGGGTCAAACTCCTCCTCACGCTCACGAATAACCCGCTGACTGAGTGCCCCCAAAGTTTGTTGGTATTGCTTGCGATCCGCTAAACAATTGTGTTTAAGTTCAGCCACCCGCGTATGTTCAGAAGCAGCATCTAACGCTTTAAGTAAACAGTCTAACGCTTGTTTTTCATTTGCTAAAGTTGGAACACTAAAGCCCGCAATCGTTAATACAAGAATGGACAGTTTAAACATATTAACCACAGGCTATTTAATCCTCTCGATTAAATTTAATTGCGCTCTTCGGGGATCAATCCGATGAATGGCCTGCCCCTCTGGAGTAATTATCTGCATATTAGACTTACTTAATTCAAACTGAGCCCATTTAGCCAAATTTGGCTCGTTCGGATCACCATTTTTTATAAAATTCAGCAAATAGCGATGGGCAATAAACATTGCGCTTTGATCTCTTTGACTCAGCTGATAATTAACCGCGGCGGTATTGAAAAAGTACGGAATTTCACTGGCATGCAACGCCCCCTTGGCAGGCTCCAATTGGCTGGCGACATACGAAAATCTATATAAATATGCTGGCTGTTCGGCCTGGCTAATAAACTTTGCCAGCTGGCGAGCCGGCGCTTGCATCAATCTATCCTGCCCCACTTGATAGATCAAATCTGCTAATGGGGTTTTACCATGTTGATCATAAATATTTTTCGCCAGCTCACTAAATTGACCAAACGAGGCAAATAAAGCGGTTTTATTGGCATAATTCCCCCGCCCCAAATCCTGATTAGTTGTCCCAACCATAAGTGGCACTACATGTACTTCATCCGCTTGACCTTGCTCAGTAAATGTTCCTTTTAACATGACTCCGTCTTGCACAGGCCCACTATATGATAAGCCATTTTGATTCACGCTTGACAAGGTTGCCAGATTTAAATCCGCCACTATTTTTTCAGCCGGTAAAGCGATTAATTCAGCTAAACTGTTTTCTCCTTGTTTAATGCCATTCTGTTTTGCAAAGTTCAGCCCAGCTTGTTCAGCTTGAGCGCGTGAGCTCATACCCATTAGTTGGCCATCGCCACCGGACATAACAACCGCTTTTGAAAATAAATCTTCCGCTTTCCGGTGACGCATGAGTGTTAATACAGAATCACCGCCAGCTGACTCTCCAATCAGGGTGACGTTATCTGGATCGCCGCCAAATGCAGCAATATTATTTTGCACCCATGCAAGCGCAGCAAGTTGATCGCTAAATGCAAAATTAGCCAATTGCTCTGTTTGTTTAAGTGCTGGGTGAGCAAAAAAACCAAAACGACCTAAACGATAATTAAAACTCACAAATACTACATCATTCTGGGCAAAAGAATCGCCATGATAAACCTCAGGTGAACTGCCACCGTTTACATATCCACCGCCATGTATCCAAACCGCGACCGGATATTTTTGCTCTGCTGTAACTCGCTGTGGTGCCCATACATTTAAATACAAACAATCTTCACTAGGTTTTGTCGTTAAAGGTGCAGCATCTTGAGCAAATGGCAACTGCATGCAATCGCTGGCAAATTTAGTTGTTTGTTTAATCCCCGACCAACTTGCAAGTGATTGTGGTGCTTGCCATCGTAACGATCCGACTGGCGGTTTAGCATAAGGGATCCCTTTAAAAATATTGATTCCTTGTTCACTATATCCCTGAACAATTCCGTGTTGAGTATTTATTTGAGTTTGCACTTTTGGCAGTTGAGAATGGCTGCACGCGATTAACGCGACAGCCAGAAAACTGATGATAATTAGTTTTATTTGCATAATAAAAAGCGGCACGTTTAATTAATCCTGCCGCCAAGTGTAGCTTGAATAAGACTAAATTGACTAGCTCATCCGCTGCTTATTTACAATGGTCGCACCCAAATATTGCGATAGCTAACAAAATTGCCATGATCTTGCAATTTAATTGAATCACAACCGTGGGCTTTGTATTGCGGCAGTCCGATATATGAGGTGGGGCCTTGCAGTTGCACATGGTTTTGCACTAACACGCCATTATGTAATACAGTGACGTACGCTGGTTTGATTAATTTATCACCATCAAATCTAGGTGCGTTAAAAATAATATCATATGTTTGCCAAGTTTCTGGCGGTCTGGTGGCATTTACTAATGGAATATGTTGTTTGTATACAGAGCCAGCCTGTCCATTGCTATAGGTTCTGTTTTGATATGAATCCAAAATTTGTATTTCGTATCTTTGTTGAAAAAAGACCCCGCTATTATTTCGACCCTGGCCTTTTTTCTTTAAGTCAGGTGTAGGTGTTTTCCATTCTAAATGTAATTGCACATCACAATATTTATTTTTTGTTTTAATATCGCCACTGCCTGGTTTAACGGTAACGGTACCATTGTCGACAGTCCAGTTTGCTGGCCCACCTTTAACACTTTGCCATTGCGCCAAATCATCTCCGGTAAATAAAACTTCTGCATCCGATGGTATGGCACTAGAATGTGTATCAACAATTGCAGGTTCAGGCTGCCAAACCTCTGTTACTTGGGCTTTTTGGTAATTTGTCGGTCCATCGGCTGCATTTACTGTAAAACAGAGCAAACTGCTCACTACAACTGTTTTTGCTGTCGCGTTAAGCTGATTAAAATATTGGTTTAACAAAGCTATCTCCAGATAGTTAAATAATCATTAAGTCGCCCAGGCTTTATCGCCTGGCTGGTAGTCTAAATCACCATCATATTTCCCAGGAATGGCCGAATACCTTAATACCTGAGTTGCCCCCACTTTTGAGGTAAAAAAACAAAACAAAGTTAATTGCTTAAACAGGGTAAAATAATGCGGCAAGGTAGCGCTGGTTTGCCCATTGCGATTAAATTTTTTTGCCGAAGCATCCAATTGATTTAATAGCGCCTGTTTGTCATTGTCTGCCAAAGTAATAAAATCTTGCTGGTAAAGCTGCTGGCATTCGTTATTTAGTTGTTTAAGTCCTAATACAAACATATCGCGCTCGGCTTTGGTATAACAATCATGGACCATAACCGCCATCGCAGCACCACAGCCAGCCGCTTTAGCGCCTGGTGTATCTGTTTGTGGGATAATGGTTTCGGCTATTTCATCTAACAAGCGGATATCTTTCTCGCTAAATACGGTTTTGTTCAAGTTAGTCGCGTCTGGACTTGTTTGGTAGGCTAACGCGGTTTGACCAATAAACGCCCATCCTGTTAAGCCTGCAATTGCTTTTAATAAAGTGCGCCTTTGCATTTACAGATCTCCTCTTTTTAACGCTTTAACTGCATAATCTGCAGCCCTCGCAGTAAGCGCCATATAAGTGAGGGAAGGGTTAACACAAGAGGCTGATGTCATGCAAGCACCATCGGTGACAAAAACGTTCGGCGCATCCCATACTTGGTTAAAGGCGTTTAACACCGAAGTTTTAGGGTCGCGCCCCATTCGAGCAGTGCCCATTTCATGGATACCCATACCCGGATAATATTCACTGTCATACCCTCGCACGTTTTTTAAACCAGCAGCTTCCAATATTGCCATGCCTTCCTGCTGCATATCTTTACGCATCGCTAATTCGTTGCTTTTAAGCTCTACATCCATCACCAGCGTGGGCAGCCCCCACTTATCCAAGTTAACTTTATCAAGATATATTCGGTTTTTGTGATATGGCAGTATTTCACCAAAAGCTGTCATGCCAATCCGCCATGGCCCTGGCTCACTCAACGCAGATTTAAGCTCAGCGCCAACGCCAAGCTCAGCAATATTTCGCTTCCAGCCACTGCGACTGGCTGAGCCTTGATAACCAAAACCACGTAAATAATTGCGCTTGTCGTCACCCCAGTTGGCAAATCTCGGAATATAAAAACCAGCGGGTCGGCGGCCCGAATAATATTTATCTTCAAACCCCTCTACTTGCGCATAGGCGCCGGCTCTAAAGTGATGATCCATTACATTATAACCCAGCTCACCACTGCTACTACCAAGGCCACCCGGCCAAACATCTGTGGCTGAGTTCATTAAGATCCAAGTTGAGTTAAAACTTGAAGCATTTAAAAAGATAATTTTACTTTGATAAATATGACGCTCATTTGTTTGGGCATCAATCACAGCAACCCCAGTCGCCCGCTGTTTGTCTTTATCGTAAATAAGCTCAGCAACAATTGAATAAGGCCGCACAGTAAGGTTGCCGGTTTTCATTGCCATCGGCAGGGTAGAAGATTGGGTACTAAAATAGCCACCAAAAGGGCAGCCTAACCAACATTTGGCTCGATATTGGCAACCGGGCCTATTTTGTTCTGGTTTAGGTTGGGTGATATTGGCACATCTGGCATTAATTAAATGGCGTCGGCCTTTAAAAGCTTTTTGGATCCGTTTGGCAACTTGGGTTTCAACGATATTAAGCGGTATAGGTGGCATAAATTGACCATCTGGCAGCACATCTAAGCCGTCCCTTTGTCCGCTAATACCGGCAAATGATTCTACATAATCGTACCAGGGTGCTATGTCTTCGTACCGAATTGGCCAATCGACCGCAATGCCTTCTTTGGCGTTAGCTAAAAAATCTTCTCGGTTAAGGCGATAACTCTGACGGCCCCATAACAAAGAGCGGCCACCTAAATGATAACCGCGAAACCAGTCAAATCTTTTAACTTCGGTATAAGGATTTTCTTGCTCGTTTGCCCACATGCCGTAGGTAGACTCGTTTAACGCATAGTCCCGCTTTAGAACCGGATAATCTTCTTGCATTTGAATGGTGGCTTTATCTCTATGCGGGTAGTCCCACGCTTCTTTAAACGCATTTTTATAACCAGTAATATGCTCAATATTACGCCCGCGCTCTAGCATCAATACTTTTAAGCCTTTTTCGGTGAGTTCTTTAGCTGCCCAGCCGCCGCTGATACCAGAGCCGACGACGATGGCGTCATATTGAGTGCTATTTGACATTCTTCCACCTTATGCAAAGAAAAATTCAAATATAAAAATAACAATATTTTTATATTTAAACAACTTTTACAGTACACAAAATGCAAGTTAAAACCATCTGTGGTGACATTAAACATAATGTTCACCGATATAATCGATTAAATTAAACGCTCATCAGCCAACAGAGTTTTCATTTTGTCACGCAGAAAAGTCTCCAACGCTCTGACCGTTGGGCTTAACAAACGCCTTTCGGCACACACTAAATTTAATGGTAAAGCTTCACCCTGCCACCCCCCTAATTTGATAATTTTTAGCCGCCCGGCCAAACAATCTTCGGCAACATCCAGTTTAGATTTATACGCTATACCGCGCCCGGCAACCGCCCAGCGGCGGGTGACATCACCATCTTTGCACTGACGATCACCAGTGACCTCAACCAGTTGGTTTTGTCCATCTTTAAAAAAGCTCCAGCGTGAATGCAATACGTTATTTAATCCATGACATAAACAGTTGTGCTGCAACAGATCATTGGGTTCTGTCGGCGTACCAAACTTTTTTAAATATTCCGGCGATGCAACTAAAACAGGCTGATTGTTTTTGCACAAAGACTTTGCGATTAAAGACGAGTCTTTTGGCACGCCATATCGAATGGCTAAATCCACTGGCTGGCTAAACAGATCTGACGGACTGTCGCTAAGCTCCAGACGTAAATTAACCTTATTGTGTTCAGCTAAAAATTCGTCGAACCAAGGTACTAAAAAATTTCGACCTAAATCTGAGGGTGCCGATAGCTGGATAGTGCCAGTTAACTCTGGGGTTTGGGTTTGCAGTGAAATCGCTGCTTGATCAAGTATTTCTAACGCATTGCGGCACTGAGTTAAAAACGACTCTCCTTTTTGAGTGAGCCGTAATTTCCTTGTTGAGCGCACAAATAACAATGTATTTAACTCAGCTTCTAACCGTTTAACCGATGCACTGACCACAGCAGGAGACAAATCCATTTTACGAGCACAGGCTGACAAACTGCCTTGATGGGCGGTTTCGACAAATATGCGTAAATCTAGTATATTTTTCATCCGTATTTATCTTCAATGTCATTTTGAAAAACTAGACTTTAACATAAGATTATCAACCAGATAATAAAATATTAAGCAACTATTTAATGGCTTCTTATCCAACTACAGACGTCACCAACCAACTGGATAAGTTTATCGTGTTGATAGAGCTCATGCATTAACTTGATTGGCTGAGTTCTTAATGAATCTGCGGCAAATATACTAGGCCAGTCTATATTTTTGGGAGCATACTGGGACCCATTTTGCTTTTGCATCACCGATAAAAACTCATGGGCTATCAAACCCTGCCCTATCACTGACGGATGCACACCATCTAAGCTAAATACGCCCCCTTTTTCAATCTCGCCACGAGTATTAGCATGATAATACTTGGTATCAACCGGCGGATATAAAAAGTCAAAACTGGCTGGGAACGGATAACTAGGCTCACCACTATTGCGCTTCCAAGCCATATCGGTTAACGCTTGTGAAGTATCAACAATGATAAAAGCATCGCGACCTAAACTTTGATTATAGTTTTTAGCCAACTGGCGAACGATTCGGTTAAATTGAATAATGCAGCGATCGATAAATAGTGCATCTCTAAATTTTAAAAATTTTCCCGTTTTTAGCGCCGCTTTTTCTGACATCGCAAAATAAGTATAGTACTGAAAATAACGATAGGTTTTACCACTACCCGCTGGATCTTTAATTAACCTAGCTTCACCTACCCCTTTGGCAATAGGTGCTATAGTCACTAAAGGCACAGTGCCCAAATAACAATGCCAATCTTGGTATTGATTATTTGCCAGCGCATCCACCACTGATTGCAGTAATTGGGTATATTCCAACTGAAAATCATAAGGGTGCCATAAATTTTTTTCTAACCGCTCTTTTCTAGTTTTTGTTAAAATAGCACCATCGCCATCGGTAAATTTTATTTTAAGATCTAACACTGTACCAAGCGCATTATTCGCGCCTGCCCATAAGATGATATTTTTTACCCCTTTTTGGCTCGCATGATGTTTTAGCCAGCCAACCGCTGAATAATCATCATACGCCTCGTTTGCGTATGGATTTAGTGTTCGATAGGCACTGCGACTAAATGGCTCTGATGCCACTGCAAAAAAATTATTTTGGCTCGATTTTTTATTTTGCTTGATCGTCGCTAAAGCGCTTTTTGGAGTCACTGTATAAAGATCGCCAACATCCATACCTTCAACCGCGAGGTTATGAAAACCATCAAAATTTTGCCAAGTTTTTGGCAATTTAACTGGTTGCGAAGGTCGACCTTGGCCTCGTTCGTAAAAACTTTCGCTTTTATCAAATAGTTGAGCACAGTGGTTTATTGCAAATGGCCATTCTAAACCTCGAATGTCAGTGCCATAACGAGACTCTAATGCACGTAACAATAACTCTATGTCCCATTTTAATTTAAGCTGCTCTGGGTACGGTAGGTAATGGTAATCCGCATCAGCAATGCCGATTGTTTTGGCGATGACACTGCTATAACTTAAATGAGTTGAAGCGGCCGCTCCGCTCATAAACCCTTGCGAAACACTATCCCCTAAAGTCACTAGTTCAATACTCATCTTAATCTTCCTTTTTAACAAACGGTAGGAAGTTAAGTTTAGAACAGACTGGTTAAACTTTAATCACACCAACTCAAAAAAGCTAAAAAAATTAGACTTTTCATGAACTCATAAAATTCTTTATAGTAATCTGATCATCTATTACTTAAAAAGAGGCCCGATAGAGATCATATTGATAAAAACTTTGCAGCGTGCACCACAGTGATGTATAAATTATAGCAACAAAAAGTTCTTCACGTAGATTTTTTGAAGATATAAAAATCCACTACACAACAACTCGGTAACTTACTCATTAGTAGGATGAAACAATGAATAAAATCATTTGCTTAGTATCTATGTTTTTGGTTATTTGTACATCACAGGCTAAAGCGCCTGTAACCGAGCATGAAACCGATCCTGTGATGCTGGATCTAGACCCTATCATGATTAAAGCACTGCGAGACACTCCACATGAGTTTAAAGTAACAAGTTCCGGACGTTATGGCCCCGATGGTAGCCTAGATAATCTATTAACTCAGGTGGACTTTAATACCTTGATTGCCAAACATGATTTAAGTTTATTTAATGGCCCTATGTTGGGGGCCGTTACCCAAGATTCTGCGAAGTTTTGGGTGAGAACCGCCGGAAGCGCAAGGGTTCAAATAATTATCAACGACCAGCTGAAGTCTCAAACTATAACAACTAAGCAGTCTGATGACTTTACGGGTATTGCAGACATTAGCGGCCTCACTCCTAATACAAAATACAAATATTATGTTTTAGTGAATGAAAAAGCATATAAAAATGAAGCATTTCATTTTGTAACCTACCCCACGAATAAAACCAAAATAAAATTTAATATCGCGTTTGGTGCATGTTCACGTTATATCCCCCAAAATGAAAAAATTTGGGATAAAATTGCAGAGTCTGGTCCGCTCGCTTATTTAGCGCTAGGCGACAATGTTTATATTGATGCAACCCATCAGCAAGACACTCAACGCCTACACTATTATCGTCGGATGTTAAAAAAAGAATATCGAGATTTTATTAGTCAAACTAGCATGTATGCCGTTTGGGACGATCATGACTTTGGTTTAAATGACTCATTTGGAGGTTTAACAGAGCAGCCATGAAAAACCAAAAACTTAGCGGTATTTAAACAAAATTGGCTAAATCCGTTTTACGGCAATGAAAACAAACCCACAGGGACATATCACAACTTTAAAATTGGTCCAGTAGAAGTTTTTATGACAGATGGTCGCTTTAACCGCACTGATGACAAAACAAACCCAGGTACTATGTTAGGGCCAGAGCAAAAAAAATGGTTATTAAAAGGACTAAAAGCATCAACTGCGCAATTTAAAATTATCGCATCAGGCACTATGTGGACAGATCACGCGGATAAAAAAGGCCATGATTCATGGAGTGCGCCACGCTTTGTCGATGAAAGAGATCAAATATTCGCTTTAATAAAAAACGAAAAAATTAATGGTGTCATTTTATTGTCAGGCGACAGACATAGAACCGAGATCTGGAAAAACGACAACCCTGGCAGTTATCCACTGTACGAATTTTTAACGGGGAAAGTCACCAACCTGCATACTCACCCAACCAGAGACGAAGCTTTGTGGTCTTATAACAAAGGCAATTTTTGGGGAGATCTAAGTTTTGATTTCAGTCTTGACGATCCCACTGTAACTTTCAGTGCCATTAATCAAACCGGCCAAACGTTCAAACGTTTTACGGTTAATCTTAGTGAGATAAGTCATTAGTGTAAAACACTCTCAAAAACTTTCAACAAGGGAGCGATTTAACCTGATGATTAACTGCCACGTAGGAATGGTTTGTTTTGTTTATTCAAATGCTATATTTGTTAAAACGTGTCGGGGAAATTTAAGGAGTGGTACCAGCGGGCGGACTCGAACCGCCACGCCCGTGAAGGCGGGGGATTTTGAATCCCCTATGTCTACCAATTTCATCACGCTGGCACTGTATATCAAATATATCTTTTGTAACGCTACTGTCTTAAACAGTGGCGAGAATTATACAAGCGCAAATTGTTAGGGCAAGCATTTTTTTACACTTTTAAATTAAATGCTTAAATAAACATCAATATGACAAAACTTTGCAGCCCGGCCATTTGCCCGTATGATAGTGTTTTTTAAATTAACAATTAGCAACTATGTCGGAAGTTAAATTAGAACGCGCAGGCCTTATCCGTCGCATTGGCGCTTGGGTATACGATGCTTTAGTGATCACTGCAATTATGCTGTTGGCCTCTGGGCTTGGGATTTTATTTATTCACTTATTAAACAGCACAGCTTTAATTGAATTTGAAGCAGGTCAAGATCTTGCCGAATACGCGCGCACCAACCTCTTTTATCAAGCTTGGTTAGCACTTTGTTTTTTTTCTTTTTATATTTGGTTTTGGCGCCGCGGCGGTCAAACCGCTGGTTTAAAAACTTGGCGCTTGCAAATTAGAAGTTTAAACGGCCAACCTTTAACCCATATTCAATGCCTTTTGCGTTTAGCATTTTCGTTTTTTGGCCTAGGCAATCTCTTGGTTTTATTACCGCCTTTTAAAAAACGAGCGCTGCAAGATATTGCATCCGGCACCGAAGTGATAGTTCTGAGCAAAGAAGATAATAAACACGTTAACTGGAAAGGCTATATGTAATAGTTTAACCATTAGGCTAAGATTGGCATATATTTAGCTTACTACTTGATAATACGTTTAACTTGTTCGATTCGACGTTTTTTTGACAGGGTTCCTTTTATCAAAGATCTAAACAAGCTATGAAATATCTCACTAAGTTATTATTAATAGGTTTATTAATTAGTCAGCCGATGTGGGCGGACGAAAGCTTGAAGGTGGTACAAATTTATTCACAAGAAGAGTTGATTAGCTGGATCAATAAAAATCAACACCTCAATCGTGTATTAGACGACCGCTGTCAGCTGGTTCAGGACATTGAAGCCCGAGCTGTGAAAGTAAAAACACCGGCGTATCAGTTTTTATGGGGCGACATGCTAGCTTGGGGGGTTTGCATCGATAAAAATGCAGAGCTAGGCTTGCACTATATTAAAGAATCGGCTTTACAAGGTTTACCCGCAGGGCTTGAGCAAATGGGTCGTTATTATGCAAAAGGCATTTTAGTACAGCAAGATTATCAACGTGCAATCAATTATTTACGTGAAGCAGCCAGCATGGGGCATATCAAAGCTCGGATTCAACTGGTTCAGCTATATAATCAGGGGCACGGCAGCCCAGTCGACTTTGCTGATGCGTATCACTGGCTACATAATACGGTGATCAGCGATAAAAAGCTGCATCAGCAGGCAAGCCAAGAACTGGCAAAACTTGCAAAAAAAATGCCTGCTCGTTTAGTTGAAAAAGCCAAACGAGCAGAAAGTCGTTAAACCATTAGTACAACAAACTATATAACTTGCGACGCATTCGGGTGGCTACAGGGTCGCCTTGCGCCGCTGTGGCTAAAATATCCATAAAGGCTTTTTTAAGCTCACCATCCATGGCGTTTAAATCTTTTTTAAGCACTGCAAATAAAATGTCTAATGCTTCTTCATTTTGCTGTGCTTGATGCAACTGCACAGCCAGCTTTAAAGTAATTTCGGGTGATTCTGGATTGGCAGCCAGATCAGCTTTTAACGCTTTAATTTCTGGCGTTTCGGCCGCTTGCTGATTGAGTTCTAACTGAGCTTGCAGGCGTTTGTAATAATCATCTTGATCAACCATGGTGATCTCAGATAATAAAGTTTCTGCTTCGCTGTTATTGCCGGTATTCAATAAAACTTCAATAACAACTTTTTTTATATCGGCTCGCTGAGGTGCTAATTCTAAAGCCTGTTTGGCGGGTGCTAAGGCTTCATTAAACTGCCCGGCTGCAACTTTTTGCTGCGCATCGGCCAATAAAGCATCTTCTGGTTTAGGTAGATACTCAGCAAAAAAGGTGTCTAGCTCTTGTTCGTTTTTATCACCAGCAAACGCATCTACCCCCTGGCCGTCTTTAAAAATAATTACCGTGGGTAAACCTTGCACACCAAATTGCATTGCTAGCTGCTGCATCTGTGGCTCTTCGCAGTTTACCCGCGCCAAAGTTACAGTATCTGGAAACTGAGCTAAGAGTTTTTCTAATTTAGGTGATAGAGCTAAACTGTCTTGGCTTTGACTGGCATAAAACTCAATCACCACCAGCTTTTGCTGACTTCCTTGTAAAATTTCTTGTTGAAAGTTCTGCGCGTCTATTTCAACAACATTCCCGCTTGCCGGCGCTGTTTGACCAGATAAAAAATCCTGCACTTTTGTCTCTCTCTTAATAGAATAAAACTTAATACTAAAATAAGACTAAGTTAAAAAATATCAAGGTTATGTGACGTTTTTACACGGTTTAAAAGATAATTGTCCGCTAAATCGAATCAATCTCTGTTAGCCACCTGTAACCGGTGGAAAAAAAGCCACTTCAGCACCGTCTTGAATCTGACTTTCGGGTTTAACCATAACCTGATCACAGGCCGCCAATAAGGCAGGCTGCTGTAGAGCTATGTTCCATTCGGGATGTAATTCGATCAAATAGTTTTTTACGCCACGAATATTTAGTTCGGGCAGGTGCTCGGCTTCAATTGTCAACTCACTCGTACCCAACTCTTCTCTTAATGATGCAAAAAATAAAACTTTAATCATATTTATACCTTATTTTGTTTGCGCTGGATCGATTTCCCAATCGCCGGCTTTGCCACCGGATTTAGCGACCACCTGTAAACCTTCAATACGCATGTGTTTATCAACCGCTTTGCACATATCGTAAATAGTTAGCGCTGCAACTGATGCCGCGGTTAAAGCTTCCATCTCTACGCCCGTTTGGTCGGCCACTTTGCAATAGGTTTTAATATGTACGGCATGCATTTGCTTGTCTATATCAAAATCTACTTGCACTTTTTTTAACATCAGCGGGTGACATAAGGGGATGAGCTCAGAGGTTTTTTTTGCAGCCTGAATCCCAGCGATGCGTGCGGTAGCTATCACGTCTCCTTTTTTATTTTGGCCCGCCTGTAAACTAACAAATGCGGCTGCATTCATATAAACACTCACTTGTGCGCGCGCCTCTCGTGTAGTGACATTTTTATCACTCACATCTACCATATTGGCTTCACCTGCTTCATTTAAATGGGTTAACTTGCTCATTTTATCCCCGGCTTTGACAACTCATGTTATTTACATCTTTTAATTGACCGACAAAATTACAAGGTTTGTGCGAGGCGTCTAATTGCTCTGCAATGAGTTGTGTCCAGCCCGTTTTACAAGCGCCCGTGGAGCCCGGCAAGCAAAATATAACTACGCCATTCGCCAAACCAGCCAAGGCACGGGATTGAATGGTAGAGCTGCCAATTTCTTGCCAAGAGACCTGTCTAAAAATCTCACCAAAACCTTCAACAGTTTTATCAAATAATGGAGCGACCGCTTCAGGGGTCGAATCTCGTCCAGTAAAGCCGGTTCCGCCGGTGGTGATCACTGCTTGAATCTCATCAGAGGCAATCCACTGTGACAATAAGGATCTAATTTGATAAATATCATCTTTAACAATTTGATGGTCCGCCAGTCGATGTCCAGCCTGTTTTACCGCCTCTGCAAGATATTGACCCGAGGTATCGGTTTCGGCTGTGCGAGTATCTGAAATAGTTAAAACACAGATATTTAATGCTTTAAATGGTGTTTTGGTTTTTCCGCTCATAAAATCTCTCCATTCATTTGCTCAATTTGAGCAAAAGCTTCCGGGGTATTCACATTTAATAAATGTTTTGGGTTATCTGCTTGTATTTCACGTGCCGAGATCTGTTGTAAAAATTGTTTAAATGAAGGTCCTCGACTCGAGCTAGCTTCGGCTTGTTTTAATAAGTGTGTTAATGGTTCAGTCTGAAATTTAAAGTTATAAACTATAAAAGGCATTATGCTGCTTGCATAATAGAGACTGGTTTGTTGGTGTGCGGCTTGCTGGATAAGTTTTTTGATATCAGATGGCTGCACTAACGGCATATCCACCGGCATCACCACGACATGCTGATAAGACGTTAACTTTAAATATTCGAGCACCGCCTGCACACCCGCTAAAGGCCCAAGGTTTTGATAAATGTCGGCGATTTGACCCTCCGCAGAACCACTGATAAAAACCTTTTGAATGCCCGCTTTTTGCATACATAATTGGGTACGATCTAACAAACTTAATCCCGCAACCATTAACTCGGATTTTGCTTGCCCCATGCGTTTAGACTGGCCGCCATTTAAAACAATACCAGCATACAGATCTACTAACATGACTTATCCGCCAATCATGGCTAAATGCTGAGTGATACCTGTATTGCCCTGATGTAAAAAGTGGCTATCTTTTTTATCACTCAAACAGGCTTGAATATACTGTTGTAATTCGGCTTGCTGTTGATCCGACGTCAATAATTGCCGCAAGTCATAACCTTGCTCACCAAACAAACATAAATGAAGTTTCCCTAAAGCACTTACCCGCAAACGATTACACGTTTTACAAAAGTCTGGGCTATAAGGCATAATCAAACCAATTTTACCTTGATAGTTGGGGTGATAAAACTCTTCTGCAGGGCCAGCATTTTTAGCTTTTAATACAGGTAACCAGCCATTATTTAATAAATGCTGTTTAATAGCGTAACCGCTAACATGGTTTTGCTGATAAAAAGCCTTATTATCGCCCGTCTCCATCAGCTCAATAAACCTCAGCGTATAAGGTTTATCTTTTATCCATTGCAAAAAACTACTCAACTCATCCGCGTTAAAGGTTTGCATCAGTACAGCGTTGACTTTTATTTGGCTTAAGCCCAGTTCAGCCGCTTTGGCCAAACCCGCAAATATACTCTGCAAACGATCAAAACCAGTGATACGCCTGAATACTTCAGGTTTTAAACTATCAATGCTTACATTAAGTGAGGTTAAACCCGCTTCTACCCAGCTTTGAATATTTTTTTCTAAGTTAAAACCATTCGTGGTCAACGCCACTTGCTCAATACCCGATGTATTAGCACAGGTTTTAATTATCTCGGGCAAATCTTTGCGTAAACCTGGTTCACCGCCAGTAATGCGCACCTTAGAAGTGCCAGTTGCACCAAAAGCAGACACCAGTCGACGGATCTCTGGTACAGTTAAAAAGTTGCGCGGCGTTTCACATTGATAGCCGTCCGGTAAACAATAGCTGCATTTAAAGTTACAGACATCAGTCACCGACAGACGCAAATAATGAAACTCGCGACCTAAAGGATCGTATAACATAAACACCTTTCCAAATACGGGAGGCTGGCGCATTTCTTAACCAACCCTGGCAAAACTAAGTTTTGCGGCTGGATTACCGTACCACCATGTTTAACGATGCTCAAAATCATCAATCAACGACAGTGGCTTAGGTAAACAAGCTCGGAGTTATTTTTAATTAATTTAAAAGTTATCAATAAATGACTAACTTTGTTTAACCTACTATACAGAAAGCGTCAGATAAATACAGCGCGCTCTATACAGTTAGTTTGACCTAATGTTTGTAAGATATCTCTTACATTTGATTACCTAGGGTACATTTCAGCAAAATAGTTGAATAATGATCACCAATATAAATACACCCCTGATAATTAGAGATTAACTAATGAATTAACAAGCAATTATCGAACCAGTCTGTTCGAATAACAGATTGAAACAACTAGTTTAGCTAGCATTTTAAGCGCGCTCACCTAGGTTCAAACAAGATAAATAGAGACGTGTCACTAAAATAAAGCTAAAGCATTATTTTTTTATTAATTTACAATATCAGGACTTGTTTAAAAAAAAATAATCAACTAATGTAAAAGCACTGCCGCATGCAAATATCCTTTGTGGAGGACGCAAAGGCAGGCATACCAAATTAAAATTGACATTGGAGAAGTACAATGAAACGCAGTAATCAGGGTTTTACCCTTATTGAACTAATGATAGTTGTGGCCATTATAGGTATTTTAGCAGCCGTTGCTGTACCTGCTTATAATGAATATTTTAAATCAGCTCGTTCGACTGAAGCCATTCAGCAAGCTGATGCGTTGAAGAAACCTGTTGCAGCTTGTATTCTGAAACAAGCTGCATTACTTGGTGAAACAGCGGATAAAGACACTATTAAAACTCCTTGCGACAGTGGCACCAACAGCATTCCCGCTGCAATAGACAAAACTGCTGGTGCTAAATCAACTATTGCTGGTGCGTCAGTAACTGACGGTGTTGTGTGTGTCAGTGCTTCAACAGATGGTTCAGGTACCTTAAATTATGCTATCCAGTTGACTCCGACTTATACTGACGGCCAAATAACATTCGCAAGCACAGAAACCACAAGTGGGACAATTCCTACTTGTAAAATAGCTTCTGAATAACAATTTAAAGTTCATCAATAGGAAACTTTAACAACCCGAAAGATTAAAATTCTCCTCTTTTTTAAGGAGGATTTTAATCTACTCAATATATATTAGTCTGCAGTTACGCAAATCCGCTCTATTCCAATACGTATATCTTAAGACCACCCCGAGTTAATGGCAATATAGTTTATCCGCGGGTACTTTATTCAGTTTGCACCTTGCCCTTTTTTTGTTATGTTTATTAACAGAATATAAAAGTAAAGGATTTTTAAATGGCCAGCTTAGATTATCGTCTATTTTCTTCCGGCATTTTATCACCGCTGCAACTCGATCAATTAAAAGAAAAACAACCAAAAACCTATATCGAAGCAGTTCAGTTTATTGCTCAGAATGGCTGGTATAGCGAATATGATTTTGCATTGGATACAGCCACTTTTAACCATTGCCCATTTTTTGATTTAGATGCTTTTGATAGCTCAGTGATCGGCGATAAATTATTAAAAGAAAAACTTTCTCGTCGCCATGGTGCTTTGCCTTTATATAGCCGCGGCCGAACTTTGTTTGTTGCAACCACCAACCCTATCGACAATGCAGCAGCTGATGATTTTCAATTTAGCACAGGTTTTAATGTTGAATATGTGTGTGTTGAAGCCAGTAAATTAGCCACTGCGATAAATAAGTTGTTTGAGTCGCCGGAAGGCGAACTCCACATGGACGAATTTAGTGACGAAGATTTAGCAAATTTAGAGGTTGCTGAAGACACTAATGACCAAGATGATGACCAGCCCGAAAAAGACGATGCGCCTATCGTTAAATACATTAATAAAATTTTAATGGACGCGATCCGTAAAGGGGCCTCAGATTTACACTTTGAACCATACGAAAAAAGCTATCGGGTTAGGTTCCGTATTGATGGTATTTTGCAAGAAGTGGCCAGTCCACCTGTTAATTTAAGTGCACGGATGGCGGCCCGGTTAAAAGTCATGTCGCGTTTGGATATTGCTGAAAAACGAAAACCCCAAGATGGGCGCATTAAACTAAAAGTGTCGTCTAAAAAGTCTATCGATTTTCGTGTTTCGTCGTTACCTACAATGTGGGGCGAAAAAATCGTAATGCGTATTTTAGACTCATCCAGCGCCATGTTGGGCATAGATGTTTTAGGGTACGAACCCGAGCAAAAAAAACATTATTTAGATGCATTAGCCAAACCGCAAGGCATGATTTTAGTCACAGGGCCAACGGGCTCAGGTAAAACTGTGTCTTTGTATACGGGTTTGAATATTTTAAATACGCCGGAGCGAAATATTTCAACGGCCGAAGACCCGGTCGAAATTAACTTAGAAGGCATTAACCAAGTGCAAATGAACCCCAAAGCTGGGCTCACTTTTGCCGAGGCGTTGCGTTCATTTTTACGTCAAGATCCCGACATCGTCATGGTGGGTGAGATCCGAGATTTAGAAACGGCCGAAATCGCCATTAAAGCGGCTCAAACCGGTCACTTGGTATTATCAACGCTGCACACCAACTCAGCCCCAGAAACCCTAACCCGTTTATTAAATATGGGCGTGCCTAGCTTTAATATTGCTAGCTCAGTCAGTTTAATCATAGCGCAGCGACTGGCTAGACGTTTATGCAAAGAGTGCAAACGGCCAGCCGAAGCCTTACCCGACCGTCAAGAATTATTAGATTTTGGTTTTAGCGAAGAACAACTGTCTGAGCTAACCTTATACGAAGCCGTTGGTTGTGACTTTTGTTCTAATGGCTACAAAGGCCGAGTGGGTATCTACGAGGTGATGCCAATCAGCCAAGAGATGGCTTCAATTATTATGCACGAAGGGAATGCACTTGAAATTGCAGAGCAAGCGCGCAAAGAAAAAATCAACAATTTAAGGCAATCCGGCATAGTCAAAGCCATCTCTGGTGTTACCAGTTTGGCCGAAATCAGCCGAGTGACCAGCTAATTATAGCAATTATTTAAGGAATCGCAGTATGGCTGTAGCCGCAAAAAATAACAAAGATAAAGTTAAAGCCCAGGATACCTTTACTTGGGTCGGGGTAAACCGACGCGGAAAAATTGTAAATGGAGAGCTATTTGCCGAAACGATTCAGGATGCTAGAACTCAACTTAAAGCCCAAGGGATCAATCCAACCAAGGTAAAAAAGAAACCTAAACCCCTGTTTGGTGGTGCAAAAAAAATAGCGCCAAAAGACATCGCTGTGTTGAGCCGGCAAATAGCCACCATGTTATCGGCCGGTGTGCCTTTAGTTCAGTCTTTTGATCTCATCGGCAAAGGCCATGAAAATGCCAATATGCGAAAGCTTTTAGGCGAAATTAGTTTAAGTATTCAAGCGGGCACACCATTAAACGAAGTTTTGCGGGAGCACCCTAAATACTTTGATGACCTTTATTGCGATTTGGTCAAAGCCGGTGAGCAGTCTGGGGCGCTTGAAGGCATGTACGACCGTATTGCTACCTACAAAGAAAAATCCGAAGCGCTAAAATCAAAAATAAAAAAGGCCATGACCTACCCGATTGCGGTGCTCTCTATTGCCGCAATTGTCACTATTATTTTATTGGTTTTTGTTGTGCCTCAGTTTCAGCAAATATTTGCCAGCTTTAATGCCGAACTCCCTGCGTTTACGCAAATGGTCATTGGCATGTCAAACGTACTGCAAAATAATGGTTTATTAATTTTAATTGCCGTCATTATTGGCGCAGCTCTATTTTTTAGGGCTTACAAAAACTCGCGCAAACTAAGAGACGCATTAGATGGTTATCTGCTTAAAATCCCTGTTTTTGGCATGATCATTAACAAAGCCGCGCTCGCTCGCTTCTCCCGTACCCTAGCCACAACTTTTGCCGCTGGGGTGCCATTAATAGAAGCGCTCGAATCAGCCGCTGGCGCGTCTGGTAATGCCGTTTATCGGAATGCTATTTTGCAAATAAGAGATGAAGTTTCATCCGGTATACCCATGAATATGTCGATGCGGAATACAAAAATATTTCCGGATATGGTGGTGCAGATGGTGCAAATAGGTGAAGAATCCGGTTCTGTTGATGATATGCTCAACAAGGTCGCAAATGTTTATGAGCAGGAAGTTGATGATGCCGTAGACGGTTTATCTGCGCTGATAGAACCAATGATTATGGCCGTTTTAGGTGTCGTCATTGGTGGTTTAATCATTGCCATGTACTTGCCTATCTTCCAACTTGGGAAAATTGTCAGCTAATGAGTATCACAACTTTAATCAACGCGTTTGAGCAGTCGCCGGTATTCTTTTTTGTTTGTGTCTTTATTTTTAGCATTTTAGTTGGCAGTTTTTTAAATGTCGTTATCTACCGGTTGCCCCGCATGTTAGAAAGCAACTGGCGCTCGGAATGTGAAGTGATATTAAACCAGCCTCCGACTAAAACCGAACCTGTGTTTAATTTGGTACAACCGGCGTCAACCTGCCCACATTGCCAGACTAAAATAAAACCTTGGTTTAATGTGCCAATTGTTGGCTGGTTAATACTGCGCGGACGATGTGCTGAGTGTCAGCAACCCATTTCACCTAGATACCCTCTAATTGAACTGGCAGCCGGGCTACTTGCATTAGTCGCTGCTTGGCATTTTGGTGTTAGTCTAGCGACTTTATGGGCGCTCATATTCACCTTTGCTTTGCTCACTTTATTTTTTATCGATTTTGATACCATGTTATTGCCCGACGAAATCACTCTACCATTGCTTTGGTTAGGTTTATTAATTAACTTAAATGGCACCTTCGCAACAATCGAATCCGCTGTCATCGGGGCTACGGTCGGTTATTTAAGCTTATGGAGCATTTTTTGGTTATTTAAACTAGTTACCGGCAAAGAAGGCATGGGTTACGGTGACTTCAAATTATTGGCCGCTTTGGGTGCTTGGATGGGCTGGCAGGCGTTAATTCCGGTTATTTTAATCTCGTCGGTTGTGGGTGCTATTTTAGGTTTTATTTTATTAAAAGTGCAGCAAAAAGATAGCCAACAAGCGATGCCATTTGGGCCTTATCTAGCGGTAGCTGGTTGGATATCATTTTACTGGCGGGAAGCCCTAACCCATTTTTATCTGCATGGCTGGCTACACGGATGAGTTGGGTTTTAGGCTTAACTGGCGGCATAGGGTCAGGAAAATCGACCGTTGCTAAGATATTTTCCGAGCAGTCAATTTATGTGGTGGATGCAGATCAAATTGCACGTGATTTAGTTGCACCTGGTAGTGACTGTCTTAAGCGAATCGAGCAAAAGTTTGGTGCCGAAGTTATCGATCCTGCTACAGGCGGCTTAAATCGGGCGCACTTAAGACAACTGATTTTTGCCGATCATTCAGCTAAAACTTGGCTCAACGATTTGCTGCATCCGCGCATCCGAGAGCATATGCAAATCCAATGTCAGCAAGCCAGCTCCCCTTACGTGGTTTTAATGATACCCTTGTTATTTGAAAACAAGCTAGAGCATCTAACAGACAGAGTGTTAGTAACCGACTGTCTACCCGCAACCCAAATCAAACGGACTATGGCCAGAGACAAGTGCGACAGCCATTTAGTTACTAAGATAATGCAAAGCCAAATCGATCGTGAAGAAAGGTTAAACCGTGCAGATGATATCATCAGCACAGAAATAGATAAAAAAATGATGTACACTCAAGTTATCGAGTTTCATCAAAAATACCTTAAACTTGCAGCTAAAAAGGTATTAAAAGGGTCATTAGAAGACTAAACTTATGGCAGATTTATTATATGAATTTCCATTAAACGAAAAAATCCGCACCTATCTGCGGGTTGAAACTTTAGTAAAACGTGCCGAAGCTCAATTAGCTCACCCGGACGTTTGGGCAAAAATGGATTTTTTAAATGCACTTTTTGCTCTGTTAGACGTGGTTGAGCGAGGGGATCTAAAGTCTGATCTTTTAAAAGACTTAGAAAAGCACGAAAAACAGCTAGTGCTCTGGTCACAACACCCAGGCATAGATAACACGGCCCTGCAAGCAACTCTGACTCAGTTAGTTGATATGAGCAGTCATTTAGCCAATAGCGCTAAATTAGGCCAGTCGCTGCGCGATGACAGGTTTTTATCACCAATTAAACAAAGGTTTGCTATTCCGGGTGGCAATTGTTGTTTTGATCTGCCGAATTTGCACCAATGGCTGCATCAAAACAATGATATTACTAGTCAAGACCAGCAAAAATGGTTAAAAAAGTTAGAACCACTTAAAAACGCTGTGATCTTAAATCTTAAAATGCTACGTGAAAAGTCTAATTTTGAGACAGTGGCTGCGGTGGCAGGCGCTTACCAAAAATCTGTTGATAGCGTGGAACTTCTGAGGTTAAAATTACCGCTAAACTGCATTTATTATCCAACTGTCAGTGGCCACAAAAGCCGCTTTAGCATTCGGTTTATGCAACCAGATGAACAGCAAGGCAAAAGCAGCTGTGAAGATACCTTAAACTTTGAATTAGCCATATGTTAAAAGTCACTTGTCCAACCTGTCAAAAAGAATCTGTTTGGGATACCAGCAATAAATTTCGTCCATTTTGCTGTGAACGCTGTAAATTAATCGATTTAGGCGAATGGGCCAGCGAGCGGAATCGCATCCCAGCCGACGATAAAGACGCGTTTTCGGGTATGAATGAGTTTGATATCGAAGCAAGTTTTCCGGCCGAAGGTGACTTTTTTAAAAATTAAGCCGCTGCCGCTTGGGCGTAATGCAATATAATACCGAACAAAACCAATAAACCCGCATAGTGGTTTTGTAAAAAAGCATTAAAACAAGCGTCTCGGTCACGTTGGCGAACTTGCCACTGCTGATAACAAAATAATGCCAGCGCCAGCCCTAAACAAGAAAAATAAACGGGATAAAAGCCTTGTATTATGCCTACAAAAAAGAGCCCACTAACGGTGATTAAATGCAATATAAAAACAATCAGCTTATCATAGCGGCCAAATAATACGGCAGTCGACTTTATGCCAACTTTTAAATCATCGTCTCTATCTACCATGGCATACAAGGTATCATAAGCCACTGTCCAAACTAGATTGCATGCAAATAAAAGCCACCCGACAAAAGTCACCTGCCCCTGAACAGCGGTAAAGGCCATAGGTATTGCCATGCTAAAAGCCGCGCCTAAAAAGAGCTGAGGTAAATGGGTATAGCGCTTCATAAAAGGATACAAAGAGGCTAAAAATAACGCGATAAAAGATAGAAAAATGGTTTCTATATTTAGCTGCAGGACTAAAATCAATGCAAAAACCAATAACACAAAAAAAAGTATTAATGCCTCTTTTGCTGTAACGACACCTGTAGCTAATGGACGATTTTTAGTTCTTTTTACATGTCCGTCTAATTTACGGTCGGCAAAATCATTAATCACACAACCAGCCGAACGCATAATGAAAACGCCTAGGGTAAAGATAATTAAATGTTTAATTTGCGGAATACCGTCAGAAGCTGTCCATAATGCCCATAAAGTCGGCCACAGCAATAAGTAGCTTCCAATAGGGCGATTCAGTCGAGTTAACTGAATAAAAGCTAAAACTTTATTAGAGTTCATCATGCGTATATAGAGGGCTATCAGTTAAAAACACTTCGCAAACACTTAGGGTTTGCCCGTTTAAAATAAAATTCGATCGCCGAGCATATAATTGTTCCGGCATTTTTTTACTGGTCAGTTGTTGGGCGAGCTCATAAATTGGCTCGTTTTTGTTAATCTGAGCATATTCAATCGGCCCGCGACTTAAATCACCTTGCTTAAATAAAAACTCTCCTAATGGCTGTGACCCAAGTTCAGTGAGAGTTTGGTTGTGCTCAATACAGGCTTTCGGAATTTGTGTATGTGCATAAACTCTTGCTTTTTGATCGGCAATCAGGAGCACTTCCCTGATATAGTACTTTTGCTCATCGTTTTCACCAGACAACCAGCGTTCACCTAATACTTGCACAGAAAAGCTATTGTAAAACGATTTTAAACGAGCCGTAAGTGACCCTTGATCAACCAGCCAGTTTGTGAACTCTGCATTTGCGGTTAGTGTCGTCGACCAATTTGACGGCATGCCATACGGGAAATCAAATGACACCCGATACTCCTGTATTTATCACTGATGCTGCGCATGATAACAGCTAGCGACCACAAATGTTAAATCAGAATGGTGTTTTAGCAAAAATATCGTTGGCTTCTTGCTGACTAAAAGTTTGGCTAAAACGAACACATTCATAGACTGAGGCTATTGGTCTTAACCGGCCGCTTTCACTATCATAATAACCAATGTTTTTGGCTTCTTGGGCCGCTGCTTGATTACTCGAAGCCACTCTAAAACTAACTAACGAAACCACTTTTTCACCCGTATCAGCCAGCACTGAAAAACATTTAAAATCTTCTTTAAATAACTCGGCTGAATATCCTGTTAAGCTCCAGCACAAGCTTAAGCCAGCTAAACTAATACCAACATGTTTGAGTTGTATCATTGCCTTGGGTATCCTCTGCAAATTTTTCACCTAAGTGGTTAATACTTATAACAGCACAAGAAGGGTCATTTTGTTTTTGTGCGCTGCTCGCGGTTGCTTGCAAGAGAAACTCACTCTCTAAATCGGTTGAAGAATCCGTTTTTACATCCAGTGTGTAAGCACCTGTTTCAACTTTACATGGGTCTGCGCCATATCCTAAGTCTTTCATATTTGCCGTATAAGTGAGCTGATCTGCATAATATGACTCTTGTTTATTCACCGCACGGGCTAGATCTCGTAACACGTCAGCACGATAACTTTGCGCATAATATTCAACATAAGCGGGGTACGCAACCGCTGTGATTATACCAATAATGGCTAGTGTGACTAAAATTTCAATCAATGTCATACCTGACACTTTTTTTAACTGGGTCTCCATTTTTATTCCTCCGTCACTTTGCTGTGCAATTTATAGGTTCTTAAGCCAAAACTGACTTCACAGTCGCCTTCAACATTACAACCTTCGCCTGGTTCTCCACTTGAACCACGCGCTTTGATAATGCCACTTGCCCCCTCACCTTGGCCAACACCAACAAATGATAACAAGCTCTCACCGTCTTCATTTTTACCCGCAAAGACGACTGGCGTGTCAGGAATACGGTTTCCTATATCTAAAGTGCGCCAATCGTAAATCTGGGTGCCAAAACTTAAATCTAGTGCGTACAAAGCCCCACCACCCGATTTAGCACTACATGAATTTGTTAAAACTTCACTGCCTGGTGGCGTATATGAGGTGAAATAAGCAACACCACCAATGACTCTTGCAGAAGATAACGACTTTTCTCCGCTATTTTTCAAGTTAACGTACCAACCTTTGCTCGTAGCCAGTTCATTCACCATTAAAGATTCTAAGGTACCGTTTTTAACGGCAGCGGCGACCGGGTCATCCGTCATGTCATATAGATCCGATAGCTTAATATTGCTCCAACTCGGCGCGGTTTTAAAACTTTGTGTGACTATGTTTCTATCTTGGATCACGTAAAGTTGATCATTTATGTTTGTCGCATTGGGTTTAGCCCTATTGCCAGATCCCAGCACTATGCCTTCGTAGGGTATCTCTTTCGACACCACCACTTGGCTATTTTCCTGTCCTTCAATTGAAACGCTTTTTTTCTGTTTGTAAAAAGTTCGAACAATCGCAGGTTCGTTAAAAAAGTGTCTTTGCGCCGCTTCACCAGAGCCTCGTAAACTAGCTAACTTAAAAATACTCCAATTCTCAGGATCGCTCCCGGCTAAATCCATGCGCCACACATTACCGCCTAAATCGGTTGCGTAAATGCGATCAACAAAACCGTCAAAATCAGAGTCTAATACGCCCACTTTCGCCGGCATAGCATCAAGTATATTGGCAAAAGTATTTTTATTTAATCCAGCTTTTGGGGTAAAGCTCCATAAGCGTTTACCTGTATCAGCATTCACTATATAAATACCCCGCCCTAAATCGGTTAACCCTGTATCATCTGTATCACTGACATAACCAGCGGCAAAAATAAGCACAGGCACGCTAGAATCATGGTCTTTCATGTCGATATACACAACTTGTGGTTGCGACCAGCTTTGACCCAAGGTGGGAAACTCCGAAGTGCCCCCATCCAATACCCATTTTAACTTTGGCGAGTCCGGGTTTGTCACATCTAAGGCATAATATTGATCCCCCCCACGCCGCATACCGGTAAATAACCAGACTTTGTCGTCTTGACTTTCTTTAACATGCCCATCTTGATCTTTAACATAAACGATTGGTGAGCCATCCATGCCATAAATTTTGCCAGTCTCTGCGCTGTTTTGCCGTAACGAGAATATATTTTTTAATAACGAATTAGGGCTGAAGGCCCAGCTTTCTTCAACCGTATCCCCTTTGTCGTTGAACATATGCAAAAAACCTTGATTGGTGCCAATAACTACCCGAATATCCTGCTCGTTTGCATTATCACCGCCATAGTTAATCACTGCGGGTTTTGAGTGCAGCGGATCTCCGAAGATGTCTGGTCGTGCATCATTGGTTTTGCCGTCACGATCTTCATCCAGCGTATCGTAGCCAATAGCCCAGTTTAATAAACTTTTTATTTCAGTGGTTGTATTTGAACTTGTATCATCGATTAAATCGATAACATCCGAGGCCGTATCTTCTAATATAGAAACTACTTTGCTCGCCACTTTATCTGGGTCTAACTTAGTTAGCTGTCCAGATAAATCTATATACAGATTGCGCGATGCGACATTTATCAATTGTAAATATTCTGAAACGCCGCCACGGTCAACATCATTACCGTCAGCACATTGATTACCCGAATCACAAATTTTGCTGCCACCCCAATAGGTGTAAGCAGAAGAGCTAATATTGCCGCCTGAATTTATCGCAAGATTACCGTTCGAATCGACTATTTGTCCTTCTTGTACTTTGAGTTTTTTTAGGTTGCCCCCCCAGCGGCTCCCTTCACTCGGATAAAACATCGAAAAATACACATTATCTAAACTTTCTGTACGGTCAAAATTATTCGCCGCGACTGAAGGCGAAGTAAAAGAGGCGCTTTCTTCTAAGATGCTAATAAGTGCTTTTTGCAAAGCACTTGATAATTCATCAGGATCTGTTGCAGGGAAATACTGTCCGCCTGCATTATTGGCCGCTGCAGTTAAAATAGGTACGGCGCTCGATGCACCTGAGCTGAAACCTATGGTGTAAGTCACCACTTTTTGAGTGCCATCTTTTTTATCATTAACATCATGCGTGTACATCCATTCAGTCAACACTGGCAAATAGTTATTGTTTACCCTTAAACTGGTTTTGGCACCAGGTAATGAGCTGATATAGTAATTATCGGCCGAGTCTTGTGTCGGTGCACCATCAGTAATTAAAATAACATAAGCTTCATCTCGACACGCGCCGTCAAACGGTGAAATATAGTTGTCATTTTTTTCGGCCGACCAATCTTTACCTGGCAAGATGTAATTACTACCACTGCCATAAGTGCTTCTATTTTCATTACCATGAAAAACAGATTTAGCCCCATAATATCGATACACCTCGTACATAGTTTCACACAAAGGTGTATTGGTTTGCGCTTTAATATCGTCAATGGTATTCAATAAAGTACGAGTTTCACTTTCTGATCTTGAGGCTACTTTAGAAACAATACGACCACCGTCGTTATAGCTGCTCGTATTATAATTAAATAGCGCTAAGCCAAAATCTACGGTGGATGTTGCGCTGATCACTGTCGTAATTGCATCTTTGGCGATATCTAAACGAGTGCGGTTAGTTGTGTTTGATGAATTTGTATCTGCAGTTTTCCAATTTAAATAATTGGGTGAGTATAACGTCACTGTTGATATATTCGAAAAGGAGGACTTGTACGCTTGATAAATGGCATTTTCTTCAATTTTATTCGTATTGCTAACATAATAGTGGCTAGCATAGTCCCCCAGCTCTCCATCTGAGGAGAGCACTGGGCGATAATTATCAACAGGCAAACCGTACCCAAGCGTCTCGGAGCGACTACCTTGTGACACTTCAATACTGGTTTGATTACGAGCTAAAATATCACCGCGACAATCAACAATACTATTGGTATTTAAACCATTGTTTTGTTTTAAACTTACCCAAGTATTTTTATCATATTCAGCCACTTTATCCACATAAAAACCTTGGCCACCTTCAATTAGCTTTGTATAGTTATTTTTATCGCTATTGCTTAATTCATCACCCAGCTTAGTATTATTATTACTTTTGTGCTTCCACAAACCATATAAAGCCACACGAGCTTGATAACAGGCATTAATTTCCGCATTAAAACGGCGGCTATTTCCAGTGGGTTCAGGTAACTCTTCGACACCTGAAGTCCCGACACTAAACAAGACTTGCTCTTTAGAACCTTTCCCATACTTACCAGAATAATTTTCTAACGGGTCATATGGTTTTTTAACTCGCTCGGTCGATCGCATACTGCCGGAGTTATCAAAAATAATCATCACCTGAGGGGCTTCACCCGCTCTATCATCTAAGCTATGAACATAAAGCTCAATATCTTCAGCATGAACCAGAGTTAAGCTCGTCATTAGGGCAGCTATGCTGGCCAATGCGGATGGAAAATTAATAAACTTCATTTTAATTGACTCCGGGTATTTGACTGGCTACCGATGTAAC
Source organism: Gayadomonas joobiniege G7 (assembly GCF_000300815.1). Taxonomy (GTDB): domain Bacteria; phylum Pseudomonadota; class Gammaproteobacteria; order Enterobacterales; family Alteromonadaceae; genus Catenovulum; species Catenovulum joobiniege. The sequence continues at coordinate 108,209 of NZ_AMRX01000001.1, forward strand.
CACCTGGCTGTTGCCTTGGTCTCGCTTGCCATATTTATGATCAACTTTAACCTCAAAGCGATTACATTGAATATAACTGTCGCTTGCATCACTGCGGTCGAAATGGGGGCAGTTGGTTGGCACCGCATTTAAGGCTTCAGCTTCAGCGGTGACTTTTTGTCCTTCTAGGTTTTTTTTGGCAATATCCTGGTTCATCGTCAGCGGATTAACGCCACCAAACATCGCATCTTTACGCGTAGCACGATAAATAAACTCATCTGAGCCGCCGAGCGCAGCATTAACAGAAGCATTTTTAACAGCAGCAGCAGTCGACATTTTAGTGTCCAGAGCCGAGTTATACATAAGGGTTACAGCCAATGTGGTTAACACTGTCATCAAAACTAACCCCACAGCCAGCGCGGCCCCTTGCTGTTTAGGTTTATGGATTAACTGCGCCATAATTTGGTTCCTGAATTTAAAATACTGACAGTGCTAATAAATAACATACGGCGATAATTGTCATTGGCGGTAAAGCTATAGCTGCCCAAATCATAAACATTATTATTCTGGTAACCCGCATCGGGTGAAAGTGCGCGTACTAATACGTGAATGCGAACCGCTAATATGGCGGCATCTTCGTTTTCCCAAACTTCTCTTGGAATCTTCTCTGCCGATGCAAAATAATTAACAGTGCCATCGTCATCTGTATCAACACCGTATAAAAAACCCAATTGTTCTATGCCTTCAACTAAATTATACGCTTTTAACTTTCCTTCGTTTGGCCCACTGCTCTCATTTTTATATAAATATTTACGTTGCAGCACAGGGATCAAATAATCTCCACGCGTTTCTTCGGCAACATAATAAATGTGATGCAAATATTCACTAATTAGGCCGTCTTCCATATCGGGTGTCGGGTCTGAACCCGCATAAAATACCCCCTGATTTTCGGTAGAAATAAAATAATAGCGAGTTTTTATTTCATCGCCGCTATCGACTTCCTCACCTTTAACTCGTTTTATCTGCAAGGTATCGCTGCCAATTTTAGCGTTATTAATACAGCCGCCGTATAATTCAGTTTGATTGGCGTGGTTACCCCACAAATTGCGAAAATAAAAATCACTATCTTCAATAAAAAATGTGCCATTATTCATGCCACCACCCACACAATCAGCTGGCACAGCCACTTTTTTTCCGCCGGTTTCATTTAGCCGAACAGCTTGCACATCAGCACCAGCCGCTTCATGAATCGCCATACCGGTAAAATTGCCCCAGTATCCAGCCATTTTGATATCCCGACTGATTAAAGACATAGCAATTCGGCCATTTTCTTGTAACTCACCCTGCTGCAGGGTTTCATCAACGGTTTCGTCTGACGCAATTAACAAGCCGATAATACCGGTAAAAATAATAGCACCAACAGCCAGCGAGACTAAAAGCTCAACTAAAGAAAAACCTGTCTGCTTCAACGATAGTTTCATAATACTTCTCAATGTACGTGAGCTTGTATTTTTACTTGGCGACGTTTATTGCTTTCATCACCACAAGCTTTTTCAAAGTTGCTTTGATCTGCAGCGGCATCTTTACTGCCTTCCCGGCTTAACCAGCTTACGACCACAGTGACATAACCAGCGTCATTTTTTATACAACCCGTCGGTTTAATCAATCCACCGACTTGACGTTTACCATTAATGACAGATTTACCAGACAGTAATAAATGCCATTGAAATTGGTCATATAAAGCGAGTTGGTCGGGTGAACACATATTTGTGGGTGAGCAGTCAACTTCAGTTTCAATAGAAAAAGTAGATGAGCCATAGTCAGTGGCTTGGTATGCATCGAGTTGGGTTGGGTTTAAACGCATGCGTTCAATAATATCATTGGCAAAGTAGGTCGCTTTAGAGCGTTGGCTAGCATCCAAGCCGCTACGTTTAGCCGTTGCTTGGGTGGCAACAGCTCCCACTATACCAATGGCCATAACGGCCATGGCAATAATGAGTTCAACGAGCGAAAAACCTTTGTGACAGGAAACGGCTTTCATTGTACCGCAACCCTAAACGAGTTTACCGTAAAACAAGTTTTCATAGAGTACCACCTAATCTCACTATGCATTGAATAAATTTCATACGCATACTATAGATCAAAATGGCAGAAAAACTATTACCTTAATTCAACTGGTAGCGAAAATACGACGTTTTCCTCAATTCCGGGACGCTCTTCAACAACTCCGTCACATAAGTCTTCTAGTTTTGCTACAACTTGTTTGACTAGGACTTCAGGTGCAGAAGCACCTGCGGTCACCCCAACTGAGGCAACCCCTTGCAACCAGCTTGCGTCTATGTCGTCGGCGGTATCAATTAAATAAGCTTTACTACCCACTTTTTCAGCTAATTCGCGTAAACGATTTGAATTAGAACTGTTTTTCGCACCTACGACTAATACAACAGGATTGCTAGCGGCGAGTTCACGCACAGCATCTTGTCGGTTTTGTGTCGCGTAACAAATGTCGTCTTTACGTGGGCCATTAATATTCGGAAAACGGGCCCGTAAAGCATCAATAACATCTGCGGTATCATCAACCGATAAGGTCGTTTGAGAGCAATAATACAAATTATCCGGATCTTTAACCGTTAAACCCGCAACATCAGCAGCTGATTCAACAAGGTAAATTCCCCCTTCTGGATTATTGTATTGTCCCATAGTCCCTTCAACTTCAGGATGACCATCGTGACCAATTAAAATGCACTCTACCCCTTTACGACTCGCTCTGGTGACTTCCATATGCACTTTGGTCACCAACGGGCAAGTGGCATCAAACACCTTTAGGCCGCGTGATTTAGCTTCTCCACGAACCGCTTGAGACACCCCGTGGGCACTGAAAATAACAATGCTATCATCTGGCACTTCACTGAGTTCATCAACAAATACGGCTCCGCGGCCTTTTAAACCGTCCACTACATATTTGTTATGTACAACTTCGTGGCGAACATAAATAGGTTTTTCGAATATTTCTAATGCTCGCTCTACTATGCTAATAGCACGGTCAACCCCAGCACAAAAGCCTCTTGGATTTGCTAATTTAATTTGCATAAGTCACCTAGTTAATTTTCTACGGCAATGATTTCAACATCAAAGGTCACTGTTTGACCACATAAAGGATGATTAAAATCAACCGTTACAGAGTCGCCACTCACTTCACGAATAATCCCGGGAAGCTCGCTACCATCAGGTTGTGCAAAAGCAATAATACTGCCCACTTCTGCCGGTGCATCAGCGGCAAAACGATTGCGCTCTAAATAATAAATATTGTCTGGGTTGGGCTGCCCAAAAGCCTGCTCTGGCGGCAAAGTGAATTTTTCACTATCACCTGCTTTTAACCCTAATAAACAAGCTTCGAAAGTATCTGTCATAGAACCGTCACCAATATTAAATTGGGCTGGTTTACCATGCACCTTAGTGCTATCAGCCGCGCTACCATCGGCTAAGATAATCGAAAAGTGCAGAGTTACCTTACTGCCATGGGTAATTAAATCATGACTCATCTTTTGTATCTTCTTGTTTATTGATAAAAGCGTCTAATAATACCAAACCTGCTCCAATCACAATCGCCATATCAGCCACGTTAAAAGCTGGCCAGCGCCCATAAAGTGGAATAGTGAAATCTAAAAAGTCAACCACGTAACCATAAGCAACACGGTCAACCAGATTACCAGCCGCACCACCTAGAATACAGTTAAAACCAATGACTAAAGCTGTCTGTGATTTGTCTGTGCGCTTTAACCAAATGCTAATCAGTACAACAGCAAAAATGGCAATGGCGGTAAAAAACCAGCGTTGCCAGCCGCCACTATCTGCTAAAAAGCTAAATGCTGCGCCATAGTTATGAACATACGTTAAATTAAAAAAGTCGGTAACGGCAATACTTTCACCTAAATAAAAGTTATCGACTACAATAATTTTGCTAACCTGATCGACTATCAGCAATGCAATGGCTAACCATAAATAGGCCAGCCCGGTGTTTTTAAAAGCATTCATTAAGCGTATTGACGGCTTTCACCGTCCCCTTCGATATTAACGATACAACGAGAGCACAAGCTCTTGTGGCTTTCATTAGCACCAACATCATCGCGATAATGCCAGCAACGCTCACACTTTCCGCCAGCACTTGCGGCAATAGCAATTTTAAGCCCCGACAACTCACAATCTTGAGCTTGCTCATTGGCTTCGCTTAATGGTTTAACACTAGCGCCTGAGGTGATTAATACAAACCTTAACTCATCATCTAATTTAGTTAATAAATCAAATAGCTGTTGCTCAGCGTACAAGGTCACTTCAGCTTGCAACGATGCCCCTAAAACATTTTCTTTTCGAGCGCTTTCGATTAATCGGTTTACTTGATCTTTTACCTGCATCAGCTGTGACCAATCATGGTTTGATAAACGGTTATCACCATCAAAATCGGCTAATTCTGTGTACCACTCCTGGGTAAATACAAATTCATCTCGCTCGCCTGGCAATTGTTGCCAGATCTCTTGAGCGGTAAAGCTTAATATGGGCGCCATCCAGCGAGTCAGTGCTTCAGCAATTAAATACATGGCAGTTTGACAAGAGCGACGGGCATGTCCATCCTCTTTGGCTGTGTACTGCCTATCTTTAATGATATCCAGATAAAAACTACCCATTTCGATCGAACAAAAATGCATGAGTTTTTGCACTACTTGCAGACACTGATACTCATCGTAAGCCGTTATAATATCGTTTTGCACCTGATAAGCCTGTGCTACAGCCCAGCGATCCAGTTCAACCATATCTGCTAAGGCAACCGCATCTTTAGCTGGGTCAAAACCATTTAGGTTGGATAACAAAAAGCGAGCTGTGTTGCGGATCCGGCGATAAGCATCTGCCGAACGTTTGATGATTTCGTCTGAGACTGTAATCTCGCCAGTGTAGTTGGCCGATGCAATCCATAAACGTAAAATATCAGCACCAAATTTACCAATCACTTGCTGAGGACTAATGGTATTACCTAAAGATTTAGACATTTTACGGCCATCTTTATCAACCGTAAAACCATGGGTTAACACTTGTTTATATGGTGCTTCGTCCTTAATGCTAATACCTGTCATCAACGAAGACATAAACCAACCTCTATGTTGGTCTGAACCCTCTAAATAAATGTCTGCTTGTTTTTTGGTAAACGTATCTCTGGCATCCAGCACACACGCGTGTGTTACCCCCGAGTCAAACCAGACATCGAGTGTATCAGCCACTTTTTCATATTGCTCAGCATCTGTTGTTAACAGATCCTCGACTGTCATATCGAACCAAGCTTGAATACCTTTTTCTTCTACCGCTAAGGCTACTTTTTCAATAATCTCAGCCGTATCAGGATGCAACTCACCCGTCTGTTTATTAATCAATAATGCAATCGGCACCCCCCAAGTACGCTGGCGCGAGATACACCAGTCAGGGCGGCCTTCTACCATATTACTAATGCGTCCTTCACCCCACGCGGGGATCCACTGAGTTTCTTTAATCGCCGTTAATGAGCGTTCGCGTAAACCACCTTTATCCATAGAGATAAACCATTGTGGTGTTGCTCGGAAGATGATCGGCGTCTTATGGCGCCAGCAATGCGGATAACTATGTTCATACGCATGATGATGTAATAAAGCGCCTTTTTCGTGCAGTAAGTCAACAATAACTTGGTTTGCTTTGCTAACGTGTTGGCCTGCAAATAACGGGGTTCCTTCTAAATAAACACCATTAGCACCGACAGGGTTAGCTACTTCCAACTGATATTTTTGACCGACGATAAAGTCGTCTTGACCATGACCAGGCGCTGTGTGCACACAACCAGTGCCTGATTCTGTCGTTACGTGTAAACCTAAAATGACTGGCACAGTAAAGTCGTAAAACGGATGCTGAGCCTGACTAAGTTCTAATTCGGCACCTTTGCAAAAACCCAATGCGTGATATTTATCAATGCCGAACCTGTCCATCGCGGCAGTCACTAAGTCGGTTGCTAAAATCAAGCGCTCTGGTTGCTCGCCTTCAACTTGAATCAAGCTATATTCAAGTTCAGGGTGCACAGCAACGGCTCTGTTTGCTGGCAATGTCCAAGGTGTGGTTGTCCAGATAACCACTGAAATAGGGCCACGGCCACTATGCCCGTCAGGATGGTCAAACTTATCTGCAACGGACTCATCGGTTAACGTAAAACGCACATCAATCGCTGGGGATTGTTTGTCTTTATACTCAACTTCGGCTTCGGCTAAAGCTGAACCACAATCTGTGCACCAATGAACTGGTTTAAAGCCTTTTTCTAGATGGCCGTTATCGGCAATTTTGCCCAGAGAGCGGATAATATTTGCTTCAAACTTATAATCCATCGTTAGGTAAGGATTATCCCACTCACCAAGCACACCTAAACGGATAAAATCTTCTTTTTGGCCAGCGACTTGTTTGCCTGCATATTCACGACATTTTTCACGAAAAGCCGCTGCGCTGACTTTATGCCCAGGTTTACCAACTTTTTTCTCAACCTGTAACTCGATTGGCAAACCGTGGCAATCCCAACCTGGAACATAAGGTGCATCATAACCAGATAGGGTTTTAGATTTAACAATGATATCTTTTAGAACTTTATTAACAGCATGGCCTAGATGGATATTACCATTGGCATACGGAGGGCCATCGTGCAAAATGAACTGCTCACAGCCCTGACGCGCTTGACGAATTGCCTGATATAAACCTTTTTGCTGCCACTCATTGAGCATCTTAGGCTCGCGCTTGGCTAAATCCCCTCGCATCGGGAATGCGGTTTCAGGTAAATTTAGCGTTTGTTTATAATTACTCATCTTATGCCATTATCCTGCTTTTTAAGAACTTGTCTGACAGCCAAAAAATGCTTTTGCCTGCTCACTATCTATTTGTATTTGTTGTTGTAAAAGTGCAAAAGAATCAAACTTTTGCTCACTGCGTAACTTTTTACAAAAAAACACTTCAATCTGTTGTCCATATAAATTATCTGAAAAGTCAAACAAATGGACTTCTAATTGCTCACCTTGGCCAGCCACCGTCGGTCGGTGACCAATATTAGCAACACCGTAATAGATGCACCCAGCGACTTTGACTGTCACCGCAAAAACACCAGTTAACGGTGATTTTTTTCGCCCGAGCAATAAGTTTGCCGTTGGAAAACCAATTTGGCGTCCTTTTTTTTGCCCGTGTACAACACGCCCTTGCATCGAATAATCTCGCCCAAGCAATATACTTGCTTTGTTAAACTCACCTTGTTTTAACGCTTGGCGGATTGCTGTACTACTCACCCTACCACCTTGCAAGCTGTGAGTGTGCGTATCTTCTAAAGTAAAATTATTTTTTTCTGCGGCGGCCTGCAGCAAGGCAAAGTTGCCAGCTCTTTGTTTACCAAATCTAAAATCATCACCAACAACTAAATGGCGAACACCCAGTTTGCCCACTAAAATATCTTGCACAAAAGCTTCTGCGGTCATTTGCGCAAACTCAGCATTAAAACGGATCACCAATAAACGATCGACATGCTGTTTAAGCAATTGGTATTTATCACGCCAACGAGTCAATCTTGCGGGTGCTTTAACCGGTGCAAAAAATTCAGCAGGCTGAGGTTCAAAGACCACCACAGTAGATGGCAGCTGTAAGGCTTCGGCTTTCTGTTTAACTTGACGTAAAACACTCAAATGCCCTAGGTGCACCCCATCAAAGTTGCCTATGGTCACCACACAACCTTTGTGGGTGTCTGAAATATTGTAAATTCCCCGAATTAACTCCATGCTGACCTGTTTTTTAGTAAAATCCGCGCGATTATAACTTAGCTGACCCAACTATGCAGCCTTCAAGTGACGAACTCGTAAGCCAAATAGGGCGACAGCGAGCAAATACACTAAACCACCGGCACCGATTAGCGCAATTAAATACCCAATTCGCTGACTAAGGTCCATTTGCAACCATTCATTGGTGTTGGGTTGAATAAAATATAAAAACAACAGCATAACACAACTGGCAAAGATACAGCGTAGCAAAGTCGCAATGGATTCACGGCTAATAGAATAAACCGCCTCTCGCTTAAGATAACAATATAATAAACCCGCGTTAAAAGCCGCTGAAAGGCTTGTCGCTAAAGCAAGCCCAACATGCGCCAGTGGGAAAATGAGTATGATATTAAACACCATATTCAATAGCATAGCTTTAATGCCGATAGAAACGGGTGTTGCCGTATCTTGCCGCGAAAAAAAGGCGCCAGCCAATACTTTAATCAACATAAAAAATAACAAACCCAGGGCATAGGCAACCAAACTTAATTCACTTTGCGCCGCATCATTCGCATCAAATTCGCCGCGCATAAATAACACCATTATCATAGGCTGAGCCAGCACAATAAGCCCCAGCGACGAAGGTAAACCCAGAAAACACACCATTTTTATGCCCCAATCCAGGGTCCTTTTAAAAGACTCAGGATCAGTTTGCACATGGTCACGTGATAATGCCGGTAAGATCACAGTCGCAATGGCAACGCCAAACAGACCCAGTGGAAACTCTAACAAACGGTCTGAATAATATAACCAACTAATAGAGCCTGATTGTAAAAAACTGGCCAGCACAGTATCAAATAATAAATTAATTTGACTGACCGAAACACCAAACAATGCAGGGATCATTAGTTTTCGAATACGGCTTACCCCGGGGTCATGCCAGCCCCAACGCGGCCTAGAAAGGACACCAGCTTTAATCATAAAAGGGATCTGAAACATAAATTGCAGCATGCCACCAAAAAACACCCCCCAGGCTAACGCAAATGCAGGTTCATGGAAAAAATCGGCAAAAAACACCGCGGCTGTGATCATGCTGATATTTAAAAGTACTGGGGTAAACGCAGCGGCACCAAATTGGCCCCAAGTATTTAGTACCGCCCCAGCGAGCGCTGTGAGCGCAATAAAAGCCAAATACGGAAAAGTGATTTTTAACATCAGGCTGGCCAGCTCATATTTAGCGCCGTCAGCACCGCCCTGCAGCCAATCTAAAAACCAACCTGTGCCGAATAAAGCCACCACAACCGGTGAACCAATCACCCCCAAAATAGTGGTGAGCATGACTATTGTGCCTAAGGTACCAGATACCCGAGCGATCAATAACCTGGTTTCGGCAAGGCCTTTTTGCTCTTTATATTCGGTTAATACGGGTACAAACGCCTGCGCAAAAGCACCTTCGGCAAACAAGCGGCGCAAAAAGTTAGGAATTTTATTTGTTAAAATGAACACATCCGCTGCCGCACCTGCACCGAGCAAATTAGCAATCACAATATCTCTAACTAGCCCTAATATGCGTGATACCATAGTCATAGCGCTAAAAATAATCCCAGACCTTAATAAGTTTTTAGCCAATGAACTGCCTCCGTAATAAATTTGCACGCAGTATAAGGGCACTCTTGTGTGAATTCACGGGCATTTTTCGTTAAAGTGTATTTTTTATGCGAAATCGATTGACATTTAGCGCTTAAACAGGCATATTTTCGCGCCTTTAGATAAGGGTAACCCTGATTTTCGAGTATTTAGGAGTTTAGTTTTGGCTAACATCAAGTCTGCTAAAAAACGTGCGGTTCAAGCTGAGAAAAGTCGCCAGCATAATGCAAGCCGTCGTTCAATGATGCGTACATATTTAAAGAAAGTTGTTACCGCTATTGAAGCTGGTGATAAAGAAGCTGCGACTTCTGCTTTCCAAACAGTTCAACCTCTGTTAGACCGTTTTGCTTCACGTGGTTTAATCCACAAAAATAAAGCTGCACGTCATAAGAGCCGTTTAGCTGCTCAAATCAAAGCTTTATAATTTGCTTAGATTATAAACAGAGATGTATACGTACAAAAAACCAGAGCATGCTCTGGTTTTTTTATGCTTGTTTTAAATAGTCAGTAAAAGCGTCAATTGTCAGCGGTCGAGCAAAATAATAACCTTGAAAAGCCCGGCAGCCAATTTTACTTAACGCGTTTTGCTGATTTTCTGTTTCGACACCTTCTGCTAACACTTCTAAGTTTAAATGTTCAGCAATCGAGATGATAGACTCTATTAAAGGTGTGCCATTTTCACCATTGATCTCATCAACAAAACTTTTATCTATTTTAATCTCATCCAGTGACAACTCACGTAAATACGACAGTGATGAGTAGCCGGTACCAAAATCATCAAGCGACACCCTAAAACCACCTTTACGTAATTGAATTAACCTCAGTTTAGTTTCATTGACATCCCGTAATAAGCTAGTTTCGGTTAATTCTAGTGTCAGCAGCTCGGCGTTAATCTTTGCATTTTGCACGCTGCGAAAGAGCTTAAAAACAAATTCACTATCGGCAAACTGCCAAGCGGATAAATTCATTGCCAAACCACCAAAGTTAGGCTGCGACTGCCACTGCGAAATTAATTTTATTGTTCTTTCTAACACCCAGTCTCCAAGTGGGTGGATCAGTCCGCTCTCTTCAGCTACAGGTATAAACTCTGCCGGTGAAATAATTTCACCCTCGGTATTTGTCCAGCGTAATAATACTTCACCCGAAATTTGTTTCGTATCAAGCCTGATTTGCGGTTGTACTGCTAACGTCAGTTGGTTTTCTTCTATTGCTCTTTTTAAGGCATTTTGCAGTATAATTTTACGCTCAATTTGCTGTTGTACTTCTGGATCAAATAAATGCAATAAACCGCGCCCATGTTTTTTAGCTTGAATGAGCGCGGTTTCCGCAAAACTTAAAATTTCCAGTCTGTCGGTACTTTGCAATGGAAAAATACACACGCCAATAGTCGCCGATACGTTCACAATCAAATTACCAATTTGAATCGGCTTTTCGATAGATTCGATAATATCTCCACCGATCTCAATGGCGTGGGCTTTAATTGTCTTTTTAGTATGCTTTTCAGAAATTACCACAAATTCATCACCACCATATCGCGCAACCATTAGGGTTGAATGGCTGTTCAATCGTCGCCCTACTTCGCGTAAAACCTGGTCGGCTACATCATTACCTAAAGAATCATTGATATATTTAAAATTATCTAAATCTAACATTAACAATGCAGAGTGCTCATCAGCTGAATAGGTTGATAACTTAAAAGATAAACGCTCTTGCAATTGGGCCCTGTTGGGCAATTCGGTCAGGTAGTCATAATAAGCGAGCGTTTTTATTTTTTGTTGTGCCTCTTCCAACTGAAATTCGGCCGAAACCCTAGCAACAAAAACATCTAATAACTCGCTAATACTCCCAGGCACCTCAATTGGGTCGACACTCATAACGGCTAAGACCCCGATAAAACCAGAATCAGCATGAGTTAATGCCGCCCCTAAATACCCCTGTACGTTTAAATCTTGTAATAATAAATCGTTAGGAAAACACTGCTGAACATTGTTCGGGTACCAGCAAACGCCTTTATCCTGAGTTTTGGCACAAGGGGTACCCTCTAAGCTATATGAAAAGTTATCTAAAATATGTTCACCATGTGCGACGGCCACTGTATGCATTGTTAGCCCATCATCCGATATCCTCGCAATAAAAGCGTAATCACTGTTAAAGGTTTGATTTAGCATGCGCACCATTTGCGAATAAAATTGGCTGCCCCAGTTGGCTGTCACCGCAGATGCAACTTTTTTAACGGCCTCTTCTACTGATTTTTGGTGGGAAATATCAATCACTCTGATGCAATATCTTTGTGCCTGTTGCTGCTCGGTTAATGGGAATAGATCTACACTCAACCAACATACATTGATGCCTTCCGGTAAAAAATACCCTAAACCGGATTTAATATTGAGTTCAGGTAGGTGAACAAAATCATTCGCTAACTTGAAACTCAGGTTATTTTGCTGACAAGCAATTCTGATAAACTCAATCAGGTTAAACTGACTTTCGCTTAAATCTTGTTGCCAGAACTCCCGACTCGCCGAATTACACATAAGCACCCGGCCACCGGCATCAACAATATGAGTTGCAACGGGTTCTTCTTCTACAATTCGAGCCAACACCACTTTTTCATTTTTTAACTTAATGCTCTGTTGAACTTCAAGTTGCATCTTTTCGGTTAGTTTTTTTAACTCAAGATTCGTATTAAACGCATTGTAACCAACCCCAATACTGACAAATAACACAAATAAAACTAATGCAAAACCATCCGTCTGAATTACATAGGCAATTTCAGTCTGTCCATAAATATTTACCGCTGTTATGAACAATTGAACGATAAGGTATGCCGCTAAACCCAGAGATACCATAGGATCTTTACGATAGACTTTTACTGCCCAAAAAACAGCTAATAACAAACCACTAAAGAGCGCTATAAACCATACTAAACTCCAAACGCCGCCTAGTCCGACCAAATAATAAAAACGAGTTCCCTCAACAAAAGTTGAAAGGAGTTCAGGCTGCTGGGAAAACTTAATGCCATAAGGAAGTATCAGGTTTGCCACTGCGAGCGTAGCAAAACCCAAAGCAAATACGATAATTAAGTAATAATAGGCACGACCACCTAAATAACTGGCTAACAACGCCAATAAAAAAGGAATATAAAAAGCAACCACACAAGCACGCCAGCGCTGTAGTTCAATTGCAAACGCTAAATCGTTCGTCAATGCAATTTTTACACTGAGAATTTGAAATGCGGTTCCAATCACACACAGAGCTGTTAATGAAAACAATCTAACTCTATTCTGGCTGACACAGAGTAAGCTCAGCGACATCACAGCAGTTAACATAAACATCCCTATCGTTATGTTAAAACTACTCAACACTAAGTTCATGCATAAATATCCTTTCTGGTCAAACTTGTAGGCGCTGCTCTCGCTAAGCCCACCCCTTTGTATGTTTCATATACAACTATATTAGAAATATTATAAAACAACCAGTGACTAGCCTATAATTAATAAAAGCACCATCAAACTAGCATTCTTAGCCAATAACTGGTGTAATTAAAGTTTTTTGTTTCGATTGAATATTTTAATGTTAAAACGTATTTTTATTTCCTGCTTAGTTTTGTCTTTTTTGCTTGGGCAAAATGTATTTGCACAATTTAACGCAAAAACATTGGCTGCGTTAAAAGAACAAGCGTTAAGCGAAGATATTGCCTACTTTAATGCCGAAAAAATTAGCACCGAATTTGGTGGTCGAATGCCTGGCTCAGCAGCGGCAGAAAAAACTATTCAATGGATAGTGTCTGAGTTAACCCAATATCCACAAATAACCATTCAAAAACAAAAAACTCGAGCCAGAAATTGGACTAACCAATCAGCATCTGTAGAAATAGTAAGCCCTTACTCACATAACCTTAATGCGGTTTCACTAGCAGGTAGCATAGCCACACCAGCCACAGGGGTAGAGGCTGAGGTAGTTAAAGTGAGCTCACTAGAACATCTGCGTGGTATTGATGCAAAAGCGCTGGCAGGTAAAATAGTTTATATCGACCGCAAACTATCTAAACAAAAACCACTATCTGATTATTATCAAGCCAGCTTATTACGTCAGCAAAGTATTAATTTGGCTGCTCGTAAAGGGGCGCTAGCCGTGATCCAACGGTCAGTTAGCATTGCCCGCTCTAAATTACCCCACACAGGTTTAATAAAATATCAAAAAGATATAAAGAAGATTCCAGCGGCGGCCATTTCTACCTCAGATGCTGATTTGTTAGACCGTATCATCAACCGTAACCAAACAACGAGAGTTAAGCTTATTTTAAATAACACTGAAAATAAGTGGCTAGATACCAGTAATATTATTGCTACATTAAAAAGTCCAAAACAAACAGCCGAAAATATTCTCCTGATAACCCATATTGATTCTTGGTCTTTGGGCACAGGAGCGTTGGATAATGCTGCGGGCGTTGGTACTATGTTAGCAAGTATGAAACACCTAGTACAATTAAATAAAGACTTGGAACGTAATATTGTAATGGTCTTTATCGGCTCTAGCCGCTTGGCCCCAATTGGCATTCAAGACTTTATCTCTGCCAACTCAGAACTCATCAAAAATACTCAGGTGGCAACCGAATTAGATATGGGTGCAGGCGCTGTTATACGTATGGATAGCCGCCTAAACGAAAATTTTTTAAGCAGCGCAGATCGCTTACATACTCTATTAAGTGATCTGAACATAACCCGCGGTCATAACCATTCAATTGGCGGCTCTCAAACCCACTTTTTAATTCAACAAAATGTCCCAGTGATCAGCTGGATACAACAACCCGATGAATTTTTTAAATATCTACACTCAGCAAACGATACGTTTGATAAAGTTGAATTAACCGATATGCAACAGCTTACTGCGACCTTAAGCGCATTTTTATATGTTAGCGCCGCCTCCCAGATGGCTTTTAAGTAAGGCTTCATTAAAGCTTCACTAAACAGTCAAGTTAGCTTAACGCAGCTTTCGCACTCTATACCTGTGCTCATAGGCACAGGTATCAATAGAAGCGAGAACTTGCATGGCTAACACAAAAACTCAATATCAAAGTATTTTTTTATCTGACATTCATCTTGGCTGTCGAGATTGCAAAGCAGAATACCTATTAGATTTGCTCGAGAAAGTTGACGCCAAAACAATCTATTTGGTTGGCGATATCTTTGATATCTGGGCTTTAGAAAAACGTTTTAATTGGCCGCAAAGCCACCATCAAGTTGTAGATACACTCATAGAAAAAGCAAAAAATGGCGTTAAAGTTATCTACGTGCCGGGTAACCATGATGAAAAAGTTCGCCGATATATAGGTATGACGTTCGCTGACATTGAAATTCACAGCCATTATATTCACACCACGGTTGATAACAAAAAATTTATTGTCGTACACGGTGATGAGTTTGATGGTGACGTTTGTTTGGGTGCCTGGCAATCACGCCTTGGTGATGTATTGTACGACCTTCTTTTATTTTTAAATCGTACATGTTTTAAAATAAGAAAGTTATTCGGTTTTGGCTATTGGTCATTAGCAGGCTATATTAAAAGTCGGGTTAAGGGTGCCAACGAAGCCATTGAACGTTACCGCCAAGCCGCGATTGAATATGCGATTAAAAACGGAACCGATGGCATTATTTGTGGTCACATTCACCAGCCCGACGTGATTTACCAAGATAATATCTTATATTGCAATGATGGTGACTGGTTAGAAAACTGTACCATGCTTGCTGAAAATTTGGATGGCAGCATTGAATTAATATATTGGACTGAGACTGTGCAACGCCTGTCTCATTATTCTGCTCAAAAAACAGTAAAAACAGCCAATCAGGCTGCTTAAGCCTGACAATTGTCCAGCATTAAGCTGTTATATAGTCGGTGGGCGAATAAGAAACAAAAGTGAAATAAAAAACACAAAATCAGTTCACATTTTGCGTTTAAAGTGCTGCAGATTAAGATCTGGAGTGTCATTTTATATGTTTACCGTAGACGAAGTTATTGAGAAAAATTTACCTCAATTACAAAAGCATCCTCTACTCACCTCTATTACCCGTGCAGCTTTACGTCGTTTATTGCACGAGCGTGAGTTTATAGAGTTTGGCGAAAAATATCCCCATTTAAAAGGTTTAGACTTTGTAGAGCAGGTGCTAGATTATTTCGATTTTAGCTACACCATATCAGCGCGTGATTTAGAGCGTATCCCAAGCCATGGCCGCTGCGTTATTATTGCAAACCATCCGATTGGTTCCCTTGATGGTTTAGCGCTGATAAAGCTCTTAAGTGAGGTCCGCAAGGACTTTAAAGTGGTCGCAAATGAGCTGTTGATGGCCATTTCGCCATTACGTGAATTGTTGCTGCCGGTTAATAATATGGGCGGCGGCACAGCTCGTGAGAACATCCGAGGGATACAAGATTACCTCAATAACGAAGGTGCTGTATTGATTTTCCCAGCCGGTGAAGTCTCTCGGTTAAAACCTATTGGTATTCGCGATAGCAAGTGGAACGGCGGTTTTTTAAAGTTTGCTAAAGCGACTCATTCACCAATTTTGCCTATTCATGTTAGTGGCAAAAACTCTACATCATTTTATTTGTTATCTATGATGTACAAACCACTTTCAACACTGTTTTTAGTTAAAGAAATGTTCCGCCAACAAGATAAAAATATGCCTGTGAAAGTTGGCGAATTAATTCCTTATGACGGTTTTAAAGGGTTACAGCTAAACAACAAAGAGCAAATCCGCTTATTCCAACGCCACTTATACCGTATCGGCAAGCAAAAAAAAGGCTGTTTTGCGACTGAGTCAGCAATTGCTCGAGCTGAAAACCGAGACGAATTAAAAGCTGCACTTAAAAAGTGTATGCATCTGGGTCACACCAGTGATAATAAAGATATCTATTTATATCGCTTTACCGATAGTTCACCTGTAATGAGAGAAATAGGCCGTTTGCGAGAAGTCGCGTTTCGGGCTGTTGGTGAAGGCAGTGGTAAACGCAGAGATATTGATAAATACGACGCTTATTATGAACACTTAATTTTATGGGACGAAAAAGACGCTGAAATAGTGGGTGCTTATCGCCTTGGTGATACCCAAAAAATTGTTTCTGAATATGGTCAAAATAGCCTCTATACAGACTCTTTATTTAATTATGCTGAGCAAATGGAAGTGTATTTAACACGCGGGTTGGAGCTTGGCCGCAGTTTTGTGCAGCCTAAATATTGGGGTCGCCGTAGCTTAGACTATTTATGGTATGGTATTGGTGCTTATTTACGCCAGCACCCTGAAATTCGCTATTTGTTCGGCCCAGTTAGCATGAGCAACAGTATGCCCAAGGCGGCCAAAGATCTCATGGTGTACTTTTACAAATTGCACTTTCAAAAAAATACCGAAATTGCTCGCCATAAACAACCATACCAGATCCCCAATGATACGGTTTCTGCGTTAAAAGAAGAGTTTACTGGAGAGAGTTACAAAGAAGACTTTGTAAAGCTTAAATCTATGTTAGCCAATATGGGCACAAGCATCCCAACCTTGTACAAACAATATAGTGAGCTTTGTGATGATGGTGGGGTTGAGTTTTTAGATTTTGGTGTTGATCCTGATTTTGCTGACTGTATTGATGGTTTGGTACTTGTTGATATTCAGAAACTTAAAGACAATAAAAAAGCCCGTTATCTAGGCACTGATGGCGAATAATAGTTAAAAAGTCGCGTCCGTTAGGCGCGACTTTTACTTTTTACGCAAGTTAAATTAATCCAAACCTCTCAAACCTTCGTTATATAGTTATTTTAAAGCGTTTTTTGCCGCACAATTAACATTTTTGCGGCGATAACTTGCCACTATAAGCGTGAAAATGCGAATATAACCCATTAAATAAAATTGCTGTAAACATGGAAATGAAAACCTTGAAATACATGATGTTAATACCGTTTGCTCTGTTGCATACCGGTTGTGCGAGTTTTTTTCAGGCTCAACATGAAGAACAAAAAGCTGAACTTAACAAATTATCAAACCAAATAACCGCCTGCTATACATACCATAATAAACAGCTGAGCGATCTACAATACAGTGACCAACAACTGCAGCAGTCACTTGTCCAGCTTAATCAAACTCAGCAACAGATACTAAAAAAGATAAAACAACCTAAAGTCACTCAGCCAACCTATACAGAGTGTAAAAAACCATCTTATGAGGTGGATGGTAAGGTAATATTGGGCATGGCTGAATGGGTTTATTTTCCTGAGCTAGACAGGCACTTCAAAGCCCGAGTAGATTCTGGCGCCACCACTTCATCAATCAGCGCCAAAAACATACAAAAGTTCGAACGTGACGGCGATAACTGGGTGCGCTTTGATATGATCCACACAGATACGGGCCTAGAAGAAACCTTAGAAGCGCCAGTTGTTAGAAAGGTTCGTATCCGCCAGGCCTCAGCCGACGAAACAGAACGCCGTTTAGTGGTTGAGCTTAACCTTTATTTAGGTAAACAGCTAAAACAAAAAGCCGAATTTACCTTAGCAGATCGCAGTGAGATGAACTTTCCAGTGTTGCTAGGACGTGAATTTTTGCGTGACGTCTCTTTAATTGACGTTGGTCAGTCGTATTTACACGACAAATATTCTAACGAACAATAATCGGGGCTTTATTATGCAACATTCCCGCTGGCGCTTTCATGCCCTTATCTTTATCTTGTTTTTTAGTGGCTTATTGCTCTCTATTTTTCGCCACATTGAATACCAGGTGCCTTGGTTACCAGGTGAAAGCCTAACGACCTGGTCGTTAGAGGCCAGAGTTGAATTATTGGCTGGTGATGATCCCGTATCAGTGCGCTTGGCGCGACCAACCGACCAGCCTGGTTTTACCCGTATCAACGAATCAACTGCTTCACCTGGTTTTGGCGTTGTTTATCAAAATACGCCAGATCGTATCGAGTGGACTAAACGCAGTGCAACCGGTACACAAACATTGTTCTACCGCACAGAATTTTTAGTTGATAACGCTCAAACTGGGAGCGAGCCACCCGCCCCGAGTTTACCCACAGTGGTTTGGCAAGAGCCTTATAACACAGCAGCAGAGCAATTATTACAAAGTGTGCACGCCCGTTCTGCTGACCCTATTAGTTTTGCACAGCAATTATTTTTAACACTAAAACAGAAAGATAACCCAACTGGACAGAACATCTCCTTATTAAAAAACGCCCAACCAGACAGTGCGACATTAGCCGTAAAACTATTAAACCAAGCAGAGATCAAAGCCGCGACCATTCGTGCACTAAGGCTTGAAGATGGTCGTCGGCGACAACAACTCGTCCCATTGATTCGGGTTTGGGTAAGTGATAACAAGAGTGTCATTTTTGATCCTCGAAGCGGTCAACAAGGATTGCCCGAAAATCACATCATTTGGCAATCAGCTGGTTTGCCTTTGTTAGAAGTTATCGGTGGTGAAAACTCAAGTGTCAATTTTGCAATCATTCGCCAACAAGAAAGTATTACAGGTGCTGTGCGTGCACAACACGATAATTCACATGATTTAATTAATTTTTCAATTCATAGTTTACCGCTAGAAGAACAGGCGTTGTTTAAAACCATTTTATTATTGCCTGTAGGTGCACTCGTAGTCTGTTTATTACGAATTTTAGTTGGTTTACGAACTTCCGGAACTTTTATGCCAGTATTGATCGCCCTGGCGTTTATACAAACTTCGTTAGTTACAGGTTTAGTTGGCTTTTTATTGATTGTTTTTACCGGTTTAATGCTCCGCGGCTACCTATCTCAGCTTAACCTGCTATTGGTTGCACGGATTTCAGCCGTCATTATTAGTGTTATTGCTATCATCTCCTTGTTTAGTTTGGTCAGTTACCAAGTTGGTTTAAGTGAAGGCCTTAAAGTTACCTTCTTCCCTATGATTATTTTATCCTGGACGATAGAGCGAATGTCAATTTTGTGGGAAGAAGAAGGGACCAAAGAGGTCATGATCCAAGGTGGTGGAAGCTTGTTAACTGCGATCATTGCTTATCTGGCAATGACCAATGAATGGGTTCGCCATTTAACTTTTAACTTTTTAGGGATGCAGCTGATCTTGTTGTCCTTTATTTTGGCACTTGGCAACTATACTGGCTACCGTTTGTTCGAGTTATTCCGCTTTAAAAGCATGGTCAAGGACAAACAAAATGCTAACTAACCCATTTGCATTAGCCCGCATGGGCATCCTTGGCATGAACGAACGCAACATTTGTTATATCTCTAAATATAACAAACGCCGTCATTTTCCACTGGTAGATGACAAGCTCAAAACCAAAAAACTGCTGATGAATTCCGATATCCATGTACCTGAGTTATTAGCCACGATTAAACATCAGTTTGATGTCAGAAACCTGTTTCAGCATCTGCCTAAAACAGGTGGTTTTGTCATTAAACCGTCTAAGGGCAGTGGCGGTAAGGGAATCTTAGTGGTTCAGGAAAACCATCAAACTGAGTTTGTAAAACCCAGTGGGCAAAGTTTGCAAATCGATCATTTACAGCACCATTGTTCTAATATTCTAGCCGGTTTGTATAGCCTAGGTGGCAAACCCGATGTCGCTATCATTGAACGCTTAATTAACTTTGATCAGCTATTTGCTGATTACAGTTTTGAAGGTGTGCCAGATATTCGAGTGATCATCTTTCAAGGTTACCCTGTTATGGCCATGATGCGACTTTCGACAGAAGCGTCGGATGGTAAAGCTAATTTACATCAAGGTGCCGTTGGGGTTGGCTTAGATTTAAAAAACGGTCAGGCGTTACATGCAGTGCAATTCGGTGAGCCTATCAGTCATCATCCGGATACCGGACAAAACCTAAAAGAGCTGAAAGTGCCCGACTGGACCTCTTTATTAGAGTTAGCGGCGAAGTGTTATGAAAGAACAGAGCTTGGTTATTTAGGCGCTGATATAGTACTGGATGTAAAACATGGTCCTTTATTATTAGAACTCAATGCCAGACCGGGCTTATCAATTCAAATTGCGAATGGTTGCGGTCTTAAACCTCGCCTCAAATTAGTCGAAAAACAAACGCTTACTCGGACACCAGCCGAGCGGGTAAAATTTAGTCAAACAGAAATGGCCCTTCTTTAAAAGGAAAGGGCCCACTTCTCTCGTTCAACAGATCCTCACATCAATTAATGCTGTTTAAAAAGTTTTTATTGACCAGGCCGCTGCAAATATATTGTTTTAAATCAACGGCCAGCCGATTAGACTTTTTGTTTAATCTGTATTACTCGGGTTGAGGAAAAAACTTCTTGCAACCACCACCAGCCACATCACTGGCGGTCCGTAAAACGCTTGATAGCGGGCTAGTAACAGCACCACTGGTGGTATTAAACAGCACGTCACGAACTTTTGAAAAAGGACCATCTAATTTTTGCTGTACTGGCGCGCAGCCGTCCTCTTTTAATAAACCAAACTTAAAATCTTTAAACGCATTATTGACCAGATCTATGCCACCATAAAAACCTAAATGGTTATCTTGGGTTTTGATGCGTGTATTGGCAATTTTCACGACACTTTGATTAATTTGGCCATGCACCTCTATCTGCTCTACTTTTGTTGAGCCTTTTAACTGCATTGCCCCTGAACCTAATTGGACAAATTGCATGGCAATCATACCGACTGGTCCTGTCACTAAAAAGGTTCCAATATCGAACAATGAGGTTTCTTGACTGGCTTTAAAACCATCTAAAATTTTGTCTAATGCTAAACCATTCAAGTTAAAGTCGTCTGTCTTCAACCAAAACTCACCATTTACACCCGCCGGTAACTCAGCACCTTCATCTAATACAAGATCTGAAGAAAATTCTGCATTTAATAAACCCGTGGGTTTAATTGGGCTGGACACCAACATAGGTGCCAGCTTATCTAAATTAAGCTGATCTATCTTAGAGATAAGGTTGACTTTAATTTGTTTACCTTGCTGCTGAATATCCCCGTTTACCAAAGCACTGCCATCGTCTAAAGTCACACTAGCATCGGTTAAGTGAACACCTGCGTCTATGGTATTAGCATTCATCTTTAGATCTTTTAAACGTGTTTGTAGATACTGAATATTTGCAATATCAACACCTAAATTTGCACCTGGCTTAAAATCGCTTAACTGTTTAATCTGGCCATTTTCTATCAAGGTAAATTGATCGGCAAAAAAGTGGATCGGATGCACATCTAACCAGACTTCTTGGGTATTAGGATCAGTGACTTTAACGGTTATATTTTCTAAATGTATCTTTTCAATACGCGCCAACCGCACTTTTTCAAGCGCTTCGTTTGTCTTGCTCTCTTGTTGTTCATTGGGCTGACTGTCACTTGCCGCCCCCTCAGTGAGTTCATTATCGCTGGTTTCACCTTCGCTCTGCTGAGTTTTATTTGTATCGCCTGCCCCCGCACTATTGCTGTCGGTGGTCGATTGAGGGTTTTCTGGCTCAACTGGTTTTGCCTGCTCAACTTTTACCGCCAGATTTTTAGCCACAAGATCATCTAACACAAAAGCATAAGGCTCAGATAAATTACTATGAGCTTGCATTGACATCTCACCCTCAAACGTTTTGAACACTAGCTCATCCAAAAAAAACTCGTCTTTTGCCAACCGACTGGTGAACGATAGATCATCAATTTGATAAGGATCTGCAATGACATGTTCAAGTTGACTTTGCAGGCGAATATTAATCAGATCTTGCCAGCGTTTGGCTTGCAAATTTAACTGAATATCCGATAGTTCAATATCTAGATCTTGAACTAAAACGGATTGCTCAGGTATCTCTAAACTCAAATCGTTATTGTTAAAATGCATATCGCCAATTGCGAGTTCAAATGGCAGCGATGGGATCAGAGGGTTGATATTTTGCGTGCTCGACTGGGCACTATTTTCCGTCACCAGATCTGATTCTTCAACGAAATTTTTATTATCATCTGTCGGCGAAATTCGCTGTACAAACTTAATCAATGATGCTGAGTTATTAAGTTTAGTTAGGCTCAGGAGAGGCTTTTGTGAACCACTTTGCAAGTTTGCCGCGAGCTCTGTTTTGGTAAATTGTGCAATTAATTGCTGCTGCTCATTGTTTTGTTCAAACTCGACTTTTTCCAATATCACGACCACATGCCCCACCAAAGCATTAAGATCAAAAGGAAAAATAGGTGATAACTGCCAGTCGGAGAGCTCGATGCTGGCTTCATTAATTTGGATAGATTCAGCGGCAGTGTTAAAATCAACATCAAACGAACGAACGGCAAAATAGTCAAGCTCAGCAGTCGAAAAATAGCTCTCGTCATCCTGCTCGTTGCCACTGTCTTTTACAGCGGGTGGCAAGTTATTTTGTAACGATTGCAGTCCTTTTTGTGAACCTTTAACTTTTAAACCAGTTAAAATCAAGCTATCAACATCGACAGTACCAGACAGTAATGCTTGCCAATTTAAATTTAAGTCTAGTTTTTCCAGCAAAATGGTATCACCATACTCATCCTGCCACTTAATGTCTGTCAACATTAATTGCCCTGGCGCCAACAATTTATGTTCAACCTTACCAATCTGAACTGTAAACGGATAAGGTTTTAGCGCATCAGAAACTAACTTATTAGTGACTCCAGTACGATCAAATAGATAGTCAAAGGTGACAATTGATATCATTAAAAAAAGGACGACCGCTAAACTGATCCGTGCAAAACGCATTTTCTGCTCCTATAAAATTTCATTAATTATCGTCTTTGCGTTCCCATTGCCCTTCAATAACTTCGTTTTGCTGTTTACGCTCTTTTGAATAATAATTTTGCTCGCTACCATAAACATTCTGAGATTGGGCAACAAACACTTTATGGCCGACCTGTGCCATCACAACTTTGGCTAATGGTTTACGCGTTAACGGTAATGTTAAGAGTAGACCGAAAATGTCAGTAATAAAACCAGGGGTTACTAACAATATGCCAGCCACTAAAATCATTAGACCTTCAGTTAATGACTCTGCTGGTAACACCCCTTGACTCGCTTTTTTCTGAATTTCGGCTAAAGTCGCTAAACCTTGATTTCGCACAAGGTGGGCACCAGCTAGCGCGGTCAAGATGACAATAAAAAACGTATTCCAACCACCAATGAGATCGCCAACATGCAGTAACACGGCAATTTCAGCGATAGGCAGAACGATAAATAAAAAAAATAATTTAAAAGACATAAGTATCCTGTTGTACTCACTGATTAAAATTTAGATCAAAAAAACGTTAACAAGTTCACTTTTTTAAAAGCTTTTGCTTAATCTAATCCGTGCTGCCAAATTCGGTAAAAAGCAGGTTAAATATCCACTAAAAGTCGATTAAAACGAATTATTTAGAATTTTTTTGATTTTTGATTTCAAATTAATGATATTTCTTCTATGATTAACGGCAAAATGTAACTTAACAGCATTTTCTCAGATTTTTCTTCGAATAACCTGGATAAAAAGACAGTTTTAATGCAAAACAAAAAATTTAAAGTGCTTTTGTTAAACGGCCCTAACCTAAATATGTTAGGAAAACGTGAACCTGAAATATACGGCAGCACTAGCCTCGCCGAAATAGTTTCTCAGCTAACAGATAAAGCGTCAGCTTTAAATATAGAGCTGATCCACCAGCAGTCCAACGCCGAATTTCAATTGATTGATATACTGCATCAACACTTTGGCCAGTTAGATTATATCATTATTAATCCGGCTGCGTTTACTCATACCAGCGTTGCATTAAGAGACGCCATCTTATCTGTCTCTGTCCCTTGCATTGAAGTTCATTTATCTAATATTCACAAGCGCGAAGCTTTTCGCCATCATTCATACTTTTCTGACATCGCCGAAGCCGTTATTTGCGGTTTGGGCAGTCAGGGATATTTTTACGCGCTTGATGCCGTGCATCAAGCTTTAAACCATGAGTCACACTAGATTAAAGAGAGAAAGACAATGGCAATGGATATTCGCAAAGTTAAAAAACTAATCGAATTAGTAGAAGAATCAGGCATCTCTGAATTAGAGATCACCGAAGGTGAAGAGTCTGTTCGTATTAGCCGAGCTGCACCTGTGGCAAATTTTGCCCAGCCAGTTGCTGCACAACCAATCTCAGCGCCAGCGCCGGCAGCGCCAATTGCTGAAGCGGCCACAGCCGCACCAGCCGCTGCCGAAGAAGCCGGACACCAGGTTAAATCACCTATGGTGGGTACATATTACGCAGCACCAAAACCTGGAGCAGCTGATTTTGTCAGTGAAGGTGACAGCGTCAACATCGGTGATACTCTTTGTATCATTGAAGCGATGAAAATGATGAACGAAATCACAGCTGACAAAGCAGGTACAGTGAAAAAGATTATGGTACAAAATGGCGATGCGGTTGAGTTTGAACAGCCTCTATTCATCATAGCTTAAGGGGTTACCTATGATTGATAAGGTTTTAATCGCCAATCGCGGCGAAATCGCACTGCGGATTTTACGGGCCTGTAAAGAACTCGGCATTAAAACAGTGGCTGTGCATTCGGTTGCAGACCGTGAGCTCAAACATGTGTTACTTGCCGATGAAACCATTTGCATTGGTAAAGCACCGGCCACAGAGAGTTATTTAAATATCCCGCGAATTATAGCCGCCGCTGAAGTGACCGATTCAGTCGCCATACATCCGGGTTACGGCTTTTTATCAGAAAACGCTGATTTTGCTGAACAAGTCGAAAAATCAGGTTTCATCTTTATCGGCCCAACAGCAGACTCTATTCGTTTAATGGGTGATAAAGTTTCTGCGATCAATGCAATGAAAAAAGCTGGCGTACCATGTGTTCCTGGCTCTGATGGTCCACTCGGTGAGGACGATCAAAAGAATCTACAAATTGCTAAACGCATTGGCTACCCAGTCATAATTAAAGCCGCTGGTGGTGGTGGTGGCCGTGGTATGCGAGTCGTTCGCAGCGAGAAAGAGTTAATTAAGTCGATTGAATTAACTAAACAAGAAGCAGGTGCTGCCTTTAACAATGATGTGGTTTACATGGAAAAATTCCTTGAAAACCCACGTCACGTAGAGGTTCAAGTTCTGTCTGACGGGCAAGGTAATGCCATTCACTTGGGTGAACGTGATTGTTCTATGCAACGTCGTCACCAGAAAGTGGTAGAAGAAGCACCAGCGCCTGGAATTACCGAAGAAATGCGTAAATTCATCGGAGACCGTTGCCGTCGTGCTTGTATAGAAATCGGTTATCGCGGTGCCGGTACTTTTGAATTTTTATTTGAAAACGGCGAGTTTTATTTTATCGAAATGAATACTCGAATTCAGGTTGAACACCCAGTTACAGAAATGATCACAGGTGTTGATTTGATTAAAGAGCAGTTGAAAATAGCGGCTGGTCAACCGCTTTCAATTACTCAAGACGAAATTCGTATTCGCGGCCATGCCATTGAATGCCGGATTAATGCAGAGGATCCGTCAACTTTTATGCCATGCCCAGGTAAAATTAACCGTTTCCACTCGCCAGGTGGTCTAGGTGTTCGTTGGGATTCTCATATTTATGCAGGTTATAGCGTACCGCCGAACTACGATTCTATGATAGGCAAGCTTATCACCTACGGTGAAAACCGGGGTATTGCGATCGCTCGGATGCAAAATGCCTTAAGTGAATTAGTGGTTGATGGTATTAAAACAAATGTCAGCTTGCATAAAGAGATTATGAAAGACGAAAATTTCCAAAATGGTGGCACTAACATCCACTATCTTGAGAAAAAGCTCGGAATTTCTTAATACTCTGGTAAGCTATTGCCTTTGATAAAAGCCGAACTCTCGTTCGGCTTTTTTATTAGATAGACAACGGAATATAAAATGGCCTGGATTCAAATACGTTACACAACAGATAAAAAAAATGCTGAGTTAATTGCCGACAGCATGTTAGAACTAGGCGCTTTTTCAGTGACCTTTTTAGATGCTGAAGACACCCCAATTTACGAACCTAAACCCGGTGATTTTTTGTTATGGGATAGCACAATAACCATGGGGTTATTCGATGCCGAAACAGATCCTGAACAAATTATTGGTGAGTTGAAAAAGCTAAACAGCGGCCAACAAGGCAGCTACAAAGTAGAGCAACTAGAAGATAAAGACTGGATCCGTGAATGGATGGATAGTTTTTCGCCGATTCAATTTGCTGATAAATTATGGGTTTGTCCAAGCTGGTGTGAGATCCCAGACCCCAGTGCCGTAAATATTATTTTAGATCCGGGTTTAGCCTTTGGCACAGGCACACACGCAACAACATCTTTATGTTTAAAGTGGCTAGCAGATGAAGTTAAAGGAGGCGAAACTTTAGTTGACTTTGGCTGTGGTTCTGGCATTTTGGCTGTTGCAGGGCTTAAACTTGGCTGTTCAAAAGCGATTGGTATCGACATAGATCCCCAAGCAATTGATGCCTCTACTGCCAATGCTGAACGCAATGCTGTGCAAAATCAGTTAGAATTGTTTTTACCCGAACAACAACCCACGTTAGAAGTAGATTTAGTCGTTGCCAATATCCTGGCTGGACCGCTGCGTGAATTAAAAGAGATTATTGCCGGCTATGTCCGCCCGGGTGGAAAAATCGCGTTGTCAGGTTTATTAGCCAGCCAAGCTGAAGAAATAGCTCAACTATACAGTGAGTGGTTTGAGCTAGATCCAATTGCCCAAGAAGGGGATTGGTGCCGCGTATCTGGCACCAAACGAAGTTAATATCAAAGTTCGCCAGCTTGATTGCTTTCGGCTTGAATAACTTCCAAAAACTGTGCCTGAGTAGTAAAAATCAGCTCTAACCGGGCAACTATACTACTCAGTTTTTGTTGATCCAAATTTTCTAACTGTGCTTGACGCAGTTGGGTTACCTCATAAAAATCTTTCGCCACGTCTTCAACATAAGGCATAAATCTATCTGCTTGCACATTAAAGCCCTCTTTAAAGATACAGCTAAATTGACCATGCCCTTGCTCTTTTAATGCATCTAAATAAGCATCACAATCTAACGCTCGGCGATGCGCTTGTGCTAAGTTTTCACGAATGGATTCAACTAAATTTTGCAAATTATTGCCCCTCATAAGTTTATTTTTTTTCAGCCAAATTAATATTAAAGTTTAGCCTTTGTCTGCCGATAAAGAATAGCCAACATTATACCACTTAAACCAGGAGTCAGTATGGATATAAACCCGGCGAATACCAGTATGACAGGTGTGCAGACACCAGCCAGTGCCGAACTACGCGGTGCTCAACTGGCTAAAGACCAACAACAAGCCGAAGGCCAAGCAAGTTTAAAGCTGCTTGAATCAGCCGCGCCGGCACCGTCGGCCGACCCAGCTATTGGCCAAAACATAAATATTAAAGTTTAGCTTGCCTGAGTTTTAAACATTATGGGGCTTTTACTAGCAAGCCCCGCTACTTCTCGTGCAATTTTTGGCACTAAAAAGCCAGGTAATGCTTTAAGCATACCCGCTTGTAACTGTCCGACTTTATCCTCGTCACAATCAAAATGCGCTGCGCCTTCAACTTTATCCAACAAAAACAAATAATACGGCAATATACCAGCGGCAAACAAAGCCTCACTAAGCGCGACCTGAGCGGTTACCGTATCATTGACTTTATTTAATAAGGTCGCTTGGTTTAATAGAGTAACATTTGGCTGCCTCAGAGCGGCGAAGGCGTCTTTAACCCATGTATTAATCTCATTGGCGTGGTTAATATGCAGCACCATCACAACTTTTTGCGAATGGTTTGCCAGCAAGCGGCTTAACTGTGGCGTGATACGTTGCGGGATCACCACCGGCAATCGTGTATGAATACGAATACGGGTGAGTTGCTTTAGTTGTGCAAGCTCAGCAAACAACCAACTAAGGTGCTGATCATTTGCCATTAACGGATCTCCACCACTTAAAACAACTTCGTTTATATCTGGATGAGCCAAAACATAATCTTTAATCGCCTGCATATCGCTGCGCTTAAAAACGTTATCTTGATACGGGAAATGGCGCCTGAAACAATAGCGGCAATTGATTGCACAGCCCCCCCGAACCATTAGCAGCACTCGGCTTTGATACTTATGCAATAAACCAGGCAATACACTTTGATGCTCAGCTAACGGATCTTTTTGATAGCCTTCAACCTTTAAAAACTCGTCCGCTTGTGTCATTACCTGCAACAATAAAGGATCATTGGGATCACCGGCTTTCATCCGAGCCACAAAAGGTCTAGGTACTTGCATCGCAAACAGTTTCCGAGCCGAAAAACTGGTTTGCCAGTGGGATTCATCTAAATTAAGCAGTTTGACCAAATGTTGTGGGTCTTTAATGGCAGATGCCAGCTCTTTTTGCCAATTTGTTTCGTAATTAAACATACAGCTTTGATTTTTTATAAAAACCCATATTCTACCTGTTTGTTTTGCCGAACTCTAAATAAACTGACGACTAGACTGCCAAAGCGCACTAAAATCAGTTAAAATTCGGTGATTTGTAATTTAAACCTAATTGAGGAAAGCATGGCAACTGTAAGCACCAATGAATTTCGTGGCGGCCTAAAAATCATGTTAGATGGCGAACCTTGTGCCATTATTGAAAATGAATTTGTAAAACCGGGTAAAGGACAGGCCTTTAACCGTGTTAAAATTCGTAAATTGATCTCAGGTAAAGTTTTAGAAAAAACCTTTAAATCAGGCGAAAGTGTTGAAAAAGCCGAAATAATGGACCATGAATTGGCCTATTTATATAACGACGGTGAGTTCTGGCACTTTATGAATAATGAAACTTTTGAGCAAATTGCTGCAGATGCTAAAGCGGTTGGTGATAATGAAAAATGGCTGGTTGAACAAGACACTTGCATTATCACGCTGTGGGACGGTAATCCGATTGCCGTTACGCCACCTAACTTTGTTGAATTAGAAGTTACAGAGACAGATCCAGGATTAAAAGGCGATACAGCCGGAACAGGCGGTAAACCTGCGACATTGAGCACAGGCGCTGTTGTTCGCGTTCCTTTGTTTGTACAAATTGGCGAAGTTATCAAAGTAGATACTCGCTCTGGTGAATATGTCTCTCGGGTAAAATAAATGAATCAATGGCAACCGTCGGCCAGTATAGAGTTTTTGCGTCAGCGGGCGGCTGTCATACGCCAGATTAGAGAGTTTTTTTGGCAAAGAGACGTGCTCGAGGTCGAAACCCCAAGTTTAGCTAGATTTGGGGTGAGCGATGTACATTTAGAAAATTTAAACACCCAATATAAAGGCCCTGGCCACCCAGATGGTTTGCGATTACATCTGCAAACATCCCCTGAATATGCCATGAAACGGTTATTGGCTGCTGGCAGCGGTAGTATTTTTCAAATTTGCAAAGCGTTTCGAGATGACGAATCGGGCCGTTATCATAATTTAGAGTTTAGCCTGTTAGAATGGTACCGACCTGGATTTACAGCCCATCAACTCATGGCAGAAACCAGCGCTCTTGTTAGTCAGGTCTTACAAGTACCCACCGCTGATATTATAACTTACCAACAAGCGTTTTTAGCTCAGTTGGATATAGACCCGTTAACGGCCAATGTGGCTGAACTGAAAGCACTATTATGTCAGCATAAATTAGCAGATTTGGCCGCTTTAACCGAGGATAAACACACCTTGCTGCAATGGATCTTCAGTCAACTGATAGAGCCAGTGATAGCTCAGAATCAACCTTGTTTTATTTATCAGTTTCCGGCCGAACAAGCTAGCCTAGCCAAACTATCGCCTCAAGATCCTCGTGTTGCTGAACGTTTTGAGCTTTACTATCAAGGCATAGAGCTGGCAAACGGTTTTGATGAGCTAACCTGTGCAAAACAGCAGCAAGCCAGATTTGAAGCTGATAATGGGCGGCGTCGACAACTAAATAAAGCCGAAAAACCAATCGACAGCTATTTGCTGCAAGCACTTGCAGCAGGCTTACCGCAATGCTCTGGCATCGCATTAGGGTTAGACCGTTTAATTATGCTGGCCACTGGTGCTGAACATATCAACCAAGTATTAGCGTTTCCACTTGATCGCTGTTAGCACCCCTTAGCTAAACAATGCAGTCTACTGGCTTTATCAGCCCTTTATTTGTATGCTAGTTTTACAGCCGCATTCAGACAAGATAGGTTTATGAAAACATCATTTAAAACAGTTAGTTTTGCCAGCTTAGCTATTATTGCCCTCGTTTCAGGTATTTATGCCGCCACCCACATATTTTTACCACCAACGCATGATCACTGGCAAAAAAAGTTTCCAGCTAACATGCAAATACAAAGTTTAGCTGAATTTGACAGTCAATTTTTAGTGATCGATTTTTGGGCAAGCTGGTGTGTACCATGCGCTGACTCATTGCCGCATTATAAAAGTTTATTTGCACCCTTTACGGCAGAGAAGTTACAGTGGGTTGCGGTAAATCAAGATCTCGATAAAAAAAATGCAGATGCGTTTTTAAAGCGCAATCAGTTGCAGGATATTCCGGTATTTTACGACAGCAATGCTAGCTTACAACAAGCATTTAAGGTACGGGGTTTACCCACATTAATCGTATTCGATCAAAACCGGAAAGAGATCACTCGAGTGTCAGGATATGATAAAAGTAAACAGCAAGCGGTTGAGGCATTAATTATGGCTGCCCTTGCAGAGCAACCATAACCCGCTTATTAAACTGAAAAACTAGCACCACAGCCACAAGTTGTCGTAGCATTGGGATTTTTGACAAAAAAGCGTGAACCTTCTAAACCAGACATATAATCAACTTCACCACCCATTAAATATTGCAGGCTCATAGGATCAACCACTAGGTTAACACCCTCTTTTTCAATCAATATGTCACCGTCATTGACCTTTTCGTCAAACATAAAACCATATTGAAATCCTGAGCATCCGCCCCCCGTGATATAGACACGAAATTTCAGGTTGGGATTTTCCTCTTCTTCGATCAATACTTTCACTTGCTGCGCCGCCGCATCAGTGAAATTTAAAGGAATATCATTCATGCACAAAACCTCATTAATAAATTCATAGGTTATTATCTAATACCTGAGTAAAACGTTCAACTATTTAATCTGAACGAGCTGGGATCAAGGTGCCCTCGCGCCAATCTAGAACCTTTGTTAACTCGAATTTTTTACCTTTTTTGACTGTAACTTGCAAAAACAATTGTTTTGGCTGCTCGGTTTCAGGCAATTGAAAACGCTGCTCCATAATTTGAAAATACTTAAAATTAAATGTGCCCTCTTGCTCTGGCAATATATTGATACTCTGTTCGCCATACTTGAGCTGCATCTTTACATGACCAGCTACATACCCTTGCTCGGTTGGATTTTTCACCAGTGCCAAACGCACCAGATATTCGTTGTTGTCAACGGCTTGTACAACCAAAGATTCAACCCTCAATCGATCATCGGTTAATTCGGGCGCCATGACTCTTTCATAAAAAGTCAGCTGAGCTTGCAAGTTCTGTTTATCTTCATTTAACGCTTGCAATTGCTGCTGTATCTTTTGCACTCCCATTTGGTTAATCTCATTTTCAACGTTGACAAAATTTAACTTTTGCTCAACTTGTATCAAAGCCTGCTGCTTTTCTTGTAAACGAGTCTCTAGCTGAGCAATTTTATTCTCATTTTGAGTCAGTCGTATCTGATTAACCTGCATACCCGCTAAAAAACACAAAATCGCAATGCCTACGCCGATTAAAGAACTGTAAAATCTCACGTTTGCGTTGCGAATTATCTTTATTTTTTGCTTATTAGCTTTAACCAAACCTCATCCTTTTTAAAAAATTTAGCAAAATCAGTGACAAATCCAGTTAGCTTGATTAATCTGTTAATTAACTATTCGCCAACAAAATATGCAAACGTGCTGCAAAATCAACTCCAGCTACTTAGACGCCAATTAGCTTATCCCAAAATCTCAATTCAATTGAGTATTCTAGGTTTATTAGCTGGGATCTGTGCATCTGCTTTTATTCTCGCATTTCGCTGGGTACTTGAAAACGTGCAATTGTTATATTTGGATAACCCAGATGACTTTACCTCACTGAATACGTTTTTCCACTTAATTCTGCCGTTTATTGGCATCGCACTCATCGCACTATTAGGCTGGTTTACTGATTTTAAATATTTTCGATTGGGTATCCCCTTTGTTATTTATCGATTGAAAGCCTTTTATGGCATGATGCCAATGCGCAATACGATTAATCAGTTTTTTGGCGGTATTATCGCTATGTCGAGTGGTTTTTCGGTTGGCCGTGAGGGCCCAGCTGTACATCTCGGGGCTGGTGCGGCCAGTTACCTAGCGGCCGGTCTTAAACTCCCCTACAACTCAGTTCGTACTTTATCCGCTTGCGGCATGGCCGCCGCGATTTCAGCTTCGTTTAATACGCCTTTGGCAGCTGTAATTTTTGTAATGGAAGTCGTTCTGCGTGAGTATAAAATTCATATTTTCGTACCCGTGATGCTGGCTTCTGTAGCCGGCGCAACGGCTAATCGTTTTGTATTTGGTCATGAACATGACCTAAGTACCTTGGATATTAACCTACTGGGTATTCAACATTACCCTTATTTGGTTTTTATGGGCGTCATAGTCGGTTGTTTTGCTTTTGCTTTTAACCGCCAGTTAATAGAAATTATCCGCTCGTTCAAATACGTAAATATGATCCCACGCCTTGCTTTAGCTGCCACAGTCACAGCAATCATAGGCGCGATTGTTCCCGAAGCTTTAGGCATAGGGTTAGGCGCGATCTCCATTGCCCAACAAGAAACCGGAAATGCCCAATTATTGATGACGGTTTTTATCAGCAAAGCCGCACTGACTTTTTTTGCAATTGGGTTAGGGATACCAGGTGGCATCATTGGCCCAATTTTAGGCTTAGGCATGATGCTGGGCACTTTACTTGCCCTAATGGCATCAATTTTTATTGGTGACGTGCACGACTATGCCGATATTTACGGTGTTTTAGGGTTAGCAGCACTCATGGCGGCTTGTTTGAATGCGCCACTCGCCGCCTTAGTCACTGCGTTAGAAATGACCTATAACCCAGATATAGTAGTCCCAGCTATGTTAGTGATCGTCTGTGCTCATGTGGTTTCCAGCCAAATTTTCCGTAATCGTTCGCTATTTTTGTTACAGCTCGAAACACAAAAACTAGATTACCAATCCCCACCAACCTATGATATTTTACAAAAAACCGGTGTTCTGGCGGCCATGACACGCAACTTTATTCTAATTAAACGCAAAGACGACGAGGCGTTAAAACGGGCGCTCGACCGGGCTGGTAAACGCCCTGTGATTTTAAAAGAAGATCACCCAGATGGAACCAGCTTTAAACTGGTCAATTACAATGTTTCTTTAGATCCCTTGCAAAATTCACCTTTTAGTTTTGAAGACCTGCAAGGGGTAGAGTCTAGATATACCCTAGCTGAGCCTTATGAAATATTGCAAGATCGCCGTTCTGGCTCAGTTTATATATTTGCAGATCAGCTTGACCAGATTATCGGTGTGATCAGCTGGGAGCAGCTTAGACTCAGGTTAACTAAAGGTTCGTATCAGGTGTTTGAATGATCATTTTATGGCTGAAAGCGCTACACATTATATTTATGGTCGCTTGGTTTGCAGGCATTTTTTATTTTCCTCGACTGCTGGTTTATCACGCGCAAAACCAATCAGACCAGGTCCACCAACAATTTTGTATTATGGAACGACGTCTGCTGTATTTTGTCACTCCATTTGCCATTTTAACCGCAGTTTTTGGTATATGCTTAATGGTGTTATACGGAAGTGAGTGGCTAAAAACCAGCGGCTGGTTACATGCAAAACTGACATTAGTCACTTTGCTTTATGTTTACCATGGTTATTGTTTTGTGCTGTTAAAACGCTTTAAAGCTGGTCGGAACAAACGCTCAGCGCGTTTTTACCGCTATTTTAATGAAGCCCCTGTCATCTTATTATTTGCCATTATTATACTGGCCGTCGTCAAACCTTTTTGATTTTGCAGCGTGCCAAGTATGCTATCATAGCGCCAGTTTTGGACTCAGCTAAGCAGGTGTTTCATGTTTAAATTTGAAGGGGCGAATATACTCTCAGTACAGCAATTTGATCGCGAGAGTATTGAATATCTTTTTCGCATTGCCGATGCGATGCAACCTTATGCTCACCGTCATAAAAGAACGCATGTTCTTGATGGAGCAATTTTAGGCAATTTGTTTTTCGAAGCCAGTACCCGAACCCGAGTGAGTTTTGGCACCGCATTTAATCTGTTAGGCGGGCATGTCCGTGAAACCACTGGGTTAAAAAGCTCAGCGTTGGCCAAGGGTGAATCTTTATATGACACAGCCCGTGTATTAAGTAGCTACAGTGATGTTATTGCGATGCGGCATCCTGATTCTGGATCTGTGGCTGAATTTGCCACCGGCAGCCGTGTCCCCGTCATCAACGGTGGTGATGGTGCGAACGAACATCCAACCCAAGCACTATTAGATTTATACACCATACAAAAAGAGCAACACGCCCATCAATTAGGTATTGATGGCATGCACATAGCGCTCATCGGTGATTTAAAATATGGCCGTACGGTGCACTCTTTGTGTCAATTATTATGCCTGTATAAAGACTTAAAAATTACCCTTATCTCGCCAGCCGAATTAGCCATGCCAGATAAAGTCATTTCAGCAATCGAAAATGCGGGTCACCAGTGTATTATTACAGAGCAGCTAGAAGGCCACTTAGATGCTGATATTGTCTATCAAACCCGTATTCAGCAAGAAAGGTTTCCATCTGAACAAGAAGCAAATCTATACCGCGGCCGTTTCCGTTTAAATCAATCTATTTATACCAAACACTGTAAGTCTAATACAGTGATCATGCACCCACTGCCGCGCGACTCACGATCTGATGCCAACGAACTGGATAATGATTTAAATCTAAATCCAAACCTAGCTATTTTCCGTCAAGCGGATAATGGCGTATTAGTGCGAATGGCGCTTTTTGCAGCCACTTTAGGGGTTGAAAACTTAGTCAACCGCTATGAATCAGAAGTACGCTGGTACAGTAACAAAGGAAATACGGTAAATTAAATGTCTAATTCAGAACTTTTATTCGAACAAGCCCAACAGCATATCCCAGGTGGTGTCAATTCGCCTGTACGCGCATTTAAAGGTGTGGGTGGCACACCTGTATTTATTGATTACGCTGAAGGCGCTTATTTATTTGATGCCGATGGGCAAAAATATATTGATTATGTAGGCTCTTGGGGGCCCATGATTTTAGGCCATAATCACCCTGAAATCCGTCAAGCTGTGCATCAAGCAGTGGACAAAGGCCTAAGTTATGGTGCACCGACCGCCTCAGAAACACAAATGGCTGCCCTTGTAAAATCAATAGTGCCCTCTATGGACAGTGTTCGTATGGTAAACTCAGGTACCGAAGCAACCATGTCGGCGATCCGCTTGGCCCGAGGTTATACTGGCCGCAATAAACTGGTCAAATTTGAAGGGTGTTATCATGGTCATGCCGACAGCTTGTTAGTTAAAGCAGGATCTGGTGCATTGACCCTTGGTGTGCCTAACTCGCCTGGTGTACCGGCAGACTTTGCCAAACACACATTAACGGTTGAATTTAATAACCTAGATTCAGTCAAAGCCGTTTTTGCTGAAGCCGGTGATGATATCGCTTGTATTATTGTAGAACCCGTTGCGGGTAATATGAACTGTATACCGCCACAAGCTGGTTTTTTACAGGGACTGAGAGATATCTGTGACGAATACGGTGCTGTGCTGATTTTTGATGAAGTCATGACTGGCTTTCGAGTGGCTTTAGGCGGTGCACAAGCGCATTATGGTATTACCCCAGATTTAACCACTTTAGGTAAAATCATTGGCGGTGGTATGCCAGTCGGTGCTTTTGGTGGAAAAAAAGAGATTATGGACTATATCGCACCCGTTGGCCCAGTTTACCAAGCCGGTACTTTATCCGGTAATCCGATCGCAATGGCTGCAGGTATTACTGCCTTATCTATTCTGCAAAGCTCAGCAAACGAGCTGTATCCTGCATTAGCGGCCAAAGCAAGCCGTTTATGTGATGGTTTTAAACAAGCTGCAAGTGAAGCAGGTATTGCGTTAACTACTAACCAAGCTGGCGCTATGTTTGGTTTTTTCTTTACTGAGCAATCACAAGTGAATTCATTTTCACAAGCAACAGCTTGCGACCAAAAAAGGTTTAAACAGTTTTACCAACTGATGTTAAAGCAAGGTGTGTATTTAGCACCTTCTGCATTTGAAGCTGGGTTTGTTTCTAGTGCTCATACAGATGAAGATATAGAGAACACCATCAAAGCAGCAAAAAATGCCTTTTCAGCATTGTAAAATATATAAAACTAGACTGCCCTGCAGTCTAGTTTTATTTACATTCCAAACTAATTTGGTGGTCGGCCTCGCAACGCATTCGCTAACAATGCAATCAACCACAATATTAAAAATAGAATAAATAATATTTTTGCTATTTCAGTCGCAACGCCTGCAATGCCAGTAAACCCCAGTACGCCGGATATCAAAGCAATAACCAAAAATAAAAAGCTCCACCCCAACATATTTAGTGCCTCGCTATAAATGCTCAGGTGTTATTATTTTAGTCGAATATTCGAAAAATCCATAAAGTGTGTTCAGGTCTGAACAATACGTGTTTGGAGGGTGAAAGATACAAGAATGATATTAACTTATGGTGAAAAATGCGATCGGTTTATGAGGACCAGCCGCATATGCGGCTGGTTAACCTAACGCCTACCATTAACAATCTGTGTCGTCGGCGTCTGCTTCTTCTTTAGCATCTTCACACCAGTCTTCAACCTGATTGCCAGCATCTTCTGCTGCATCTTCGGTTTCTTCTTGAGCATCTTCAACTGCGTCTTCAGTTTCATCAACTAAGTTGTCCCATTGATCTTCCACTTCTTCCGCAGCCTCTTCATGGTCATCAGCCAACGCAACTGGGCTCAATACTAACGCCGAACTTACCAATGCCGTTTTTAAAAGGTTTGAAATTTTCATGATCTGACTCCTTAATAGTTAAAAAACAAACATCCGTTGTTCCTTGCATGCGCTATCCCTAACACATGTGATGCTTCATATTGATTAGGGTTTAGGTGATTTTCCGCGTACCGCATTAGAAATTAACGAAATAATTAACAATACGACAAAAACGAAAAATAATATTTTGGCAATCCCTGCAGCTGCACCAGCAACCCCAGAAAAACCTAAAATACCCGCAACAATAGCGACAATTAAAAATACAAGACTCCAACCTAACATTTGCTTTCTCCTTTAGATGCGAATGTAATAGTTGTATTGCGAAGCTTATGCCAACTTTAAAAAAAATTTATAAGATATTGATTTTTAATGTTTATTTATTTTAAAAGGCTGGTCTTCAGAAGTTTTTCACGGACTAAGGTTTGCATTTAAACAGAAATTATTGCAAGCCCCGTATGTAACTTTTACACGTAGGGGCATATTTTTTAGACAGTAAAGGGATATGCAATGGCGGGATGATATTGATACCCTTCGACCTGAAAGTCATCACGAGTGACCCAGGTCTCTAGATCTTCTAAAGATTTAATCTCAGGGTTTATGGTGAGCGTCGGTGACGGATACGGATCACGTTTAAGCTGTACATCACGCATTAATGGCAATTGGTTTTCATATATGTGGGCATTAACAATTTTATGATAGGCTTTACCTGGTTTATGGCCCGTAATACGGGCCATTAGCGCCAGCAATACAAAACATTGGATTTGATTAAAATTTAATCCAAGTGGCACATCACAACTGCGCTGATAAGAAGTTAAATACAGAGTATCACCCAACAACGAAAATGTATGTGTATGCATGCAAGGCCGCAAACACCCTAGCTCAAATTCACCAGGGTTATAAAAAGTCACAATTTCGGCTCTGTCATCAATGCCATTTTTTAAATTATCGACCACTTTTTTAAGTTGGTCTAATTTGCTGCCATCAGGTTTTTGCCAGCCGCGAGCCTGTACGCCATATACTCGCCCCATGTCATCTTCACCTGCACGGTGAGGATTATTGAGCCAAGCCTGGTTATCATTCGCGTTGGCATTCCAAGTATTACAGCCGATGGCTCTAAAATCAGCGGCGCTGCTATATCCTCGCAAATAACCAAGCAGTTCGGCGATGGCCGCTTTATAATAACTTTTTCGGGTGGTAATAATTGGAAATTGGTTTGCGCCAACATCATACTCAAGATCGGCATTCACAACCGTCAAACAGCGAGTACCTGTGCGTTTATTTTCTACCCAGATGCCTTCGTCGATAATGCGCTGTGCAAGTTTTAGATACTGTTTCATGCTTTTGCTGCCTTATTTGCCTGTTGTCTATTTTTGCATGCATAGATAATCAAAGCCAAACCGACAAGTATCATAGGTACACACAAAAGTTGCCCCATGGTCATAAAACCACCCATAAAGTTTTGCAGATGTGCATCTGGCTCTCTGAAATATTCAACGATAAAACGGAAACTACCATAACCTAACGCAAATAGACCGGCAATCATGCCTGTTGGTGGCTGTTTACGACGAACCCAGTTGAGGATAATAAAAAGGACTAACCCTTCTAAAAAAAATTCATACAACTGAGAGGGATGTCGAGGTAAGTCACCTGCATTTGGAAAAACAATTGCCCAGGGCACATCTGTGGTTCGTCCCCATAGCTCTGCGTTAATAAAATTACCGATACGGCCTGCGCCTAAACCAAGCGGAACCAGCGGGGCAATGAAATCTGCAACTTGCAAAAATGTGGTTTTGGTTTTGTGAGCAAACCAAAACATTGCAACAACAACCCCTAAAAATCCACCATGGAAAGACATGCCACCTTCCCAGATTTTAAACAAATAGCTAGGATCATCTAAAAATAATGGGAACTGGTAAAATAATACATAGCCTATGCGACCGCCTAGAATAACCCCTAAAAAGCCATAAAACAGCATGTCACTCAGTTGGTCTTTAGTCCATAAACAACCTTTTTCTTCAGCGCGGCGGTTAGCAAGGTACATAGCGCCTGCAAATCCAATTAAGTACATTAAACCGTACCAACGTAATGCGATAGGGCCGACCTCAAAAATAACAGGATCTATGGCGGGAAATTGCCAATATTCTTGCACTGTAAATTCTCCAACTTAAAAACTAATAAACATTTTTAGCGCAGAAGCCGCTAAGGCTATACCTAAACAAATACGTATTACGCGCTCTGAAAAATGTGTTGCCATTTTTGCGCCCAAAGGGGCAAATAACATAGAGGTGGTTATGATCGCAAAAAATGCCGGTAAATAAACATAACCTATGGTATAGGGTGGCAAGTCTACCGCATTTGCGCCGTTGATAACATAGCTTAACGAGCCAAACACAGCGATCAATAAACCGCAGGTTGCTGAGGTGCCAACAGCGCGTCTGGCTTCTAAACCTAACCAGATAAGCGCAGGCCCTAACATGGTGCCGCCACCGATCCCAACTAAACTAGATATGAGGCCTGTAATAAAACCAATTAAACTCAACCAGACCCGACTTTGCGCATAATCAGATACTGGGCGGATGTAGCGCTGGCCAAAAACCACATAAAGTGCTAAAAAGCTGCAAAAAACACCAAAAAATAACGCTAAACTGTTATTGCTCATTTGTGAACCAAGGGTGCCGCCTAATAAGGCGCCAAACATAAGGCCTGGAAACAAGCTAAAAACAGCTGGCCAAACCACATTATGATTTTTTCGGTGGCTGTTGGTGGAAGCGAGCGCAGTAAAAATGATGGTTGCCATTGAGGTACCCACTGCAATCACCATGAGGTTTTGTTCAGGTACACCAACCATAGGTAATACAAAAG
Organism: Gayadomonas joobiniege G7; assembly: GCF_000300815.1. Taxonomy (GTDB): domain Bacteria; phylum Pseudomonadota; class Gammaproteobacteria; order Enterobacterales; family Alteromonadaceae; genus Catenovulum; species Catenovulum joobiniege. Next base: position 148,516 of record NZ_AMRX01000001.1, read on the forward strand.
ATAATAAAGGCACAACCACTAAACCGCCGCCTATGCCTAAAAAACCAGCTAATATGCCTGCAACGACACCACTCGCTAAAAACATTAAAATAAAAATGAGATCCATAACAGCCTGTTAGTTATTTACCGGCGCGGATAAAACCACCCATCCCTAAGTCTTCAAGCTTCTGCGTGACCATTTTTTTAATTTGCTCGGGACAAGCCAACTCGCGGATTTGATTTTTAAGATATTCTACTTCATCAAGGGTGACACTTTTAAGAACCCACTTGGCTTTTAGCAGGTTTTGCGCACTCATACTAAAACTACGGTAGCCCATTGCCACTAACAGCAGCAGTCCTATAGGTTCGCCAGCCATTTCTCCACAAACGCTGACCGGCACTTTAAAGCGTTTACATTGCTGAGCTATAAAACCAAGCGCTTCTAACACGCCAGGATGATAACAATCATACAAGCTAGCAACTTTTGGGTTGTTGCGGTCAACTGCCAATAAATATTGAGTTAAATCATTGCTACCAACCGAGAAAAAATCAACCATTTGCGACAATAAACCAATTTGGTAAATAGCCGCCGGTACTTCTAACATGGCGCCAATAGGAGGCCAAGGCACATCACATTTTAACTCTTCTTCAAGTTCATGGTGAGCTTGCTGAATTAAGCGCATACAATCAGCCACTTCCTGCACCGAAGTGATCATAGGCAACAAAATTTTCAAATTTCCGCGTCCAATGTTAGCCCTCAACATTGCTCGGACTTGGACTAAAAGGATTTCAGGATGATCGAGCGTCATCCGGATGCCGCGCCAACCCAAAAAGGGGTTGTCTTCTTCTATCGGAAAATAAGGTAGTGGCTTATCACCACCAACATCCAAAGTACGCATCAGCACAGACTTTCCCGGGTAGGCATCTAATGCTTTGGCGTATAAATCATATTGTTCTTGCTCAGATGGAAAACAACTGCGCATCATAAAAGGTATTTCGGTTCGGTAAAGACCAACACCGTCGGCGTGAATACCCCGCACCACCTCAAAGTCCGCAGCTAACCCTGTATTTATGCTAAGTGATAAAGGTTCACCATCTTTCGTTCTAGCCGCTTCGTCAGCAACGGTTTTTACTAGGTCTTCAAGCTCTTGTTCTTCCATTAACAATTGCCGGTATTCTTTAATAACAACAGGATCAGGATTAAAATAAACTAAACCACTGTAGCCATCTAAAATCGTCGAACGACCATCAATATTGTTCATTGGTAGGTCTTCTAGACCCATTACAGCCGGGATCCCCAATGCGCGAGCCAAAATAGCAGCGTGCGAATTATTAGACCCCCGCATTGAACAAATACCGCGTAATTTTTCTCGTGGTATTTCCGCCAACATAGAGGCTGTGACTTCTTCAGCCACCAATACAAGATCGTCCGGCATCGGCCGCTTTTGCATTTCTTTTTTAACCAGGTTGGTTAATACACGCTGCCCTATATCGCGAATATCCGTGATCCTTTCACGAATATAACTGTCTTCCATTTGCCCTAGTTCGGCACACAACTCTTCGATCACTATTTTAAGTGAGGTCGCACAGCTCCACCCATTGTGGATTTGTTGCTGTACTCTATCACCTAATAAATCGTCATTAAGCATATGATGATATACGTCAAAGATGGCTGACGTATCGCTTGGCAAAATGGTTGTCATTTTAACTGACAACTCTTTTAGTTCTATTTGTGTTTTTTTAACCGCTTGTTTAAACCGCACGATCTCGCGGCCAACATTGCGGGTGCGGCGTGGCACAATGGACGAAAAAGTGATATGAGGCTGGATTGCAAAAGCAGTGCCCAGTGCAATCCCCGTTGAACCGGCCACCCCTCGCATCGCTCGAGCGCGTTTTTTTAATTCAGGACTTTCGGTACGGTTCAGAGCTTCTCGTGCTTCTGCGTGCGCAACTGCTGAGCCTAATTGTGTTGCCAAAGTGACCAAAAAAGCAACTTGGTTTTCGTCAAAAACTTCATGGCGGGAATGTTGTACGCTAATAACACCCACGACTTGTCGTTGATGAATAATTGGCGCACCCAAAAAAGAGTTATATCCGTCTTCTAAAACTTGGGGAGTTACCAAAAATCTTGGGTGGGCATGCGCATTTGCAACATTAACCGGCTCTTCTTTTTGGCCGACTAAACCCACTAAACCTTCATTAAAACCTATAGCCACCGACCCCACAGCAGCTGGGGACAAACCATCGGTAGCCATCAGTAAATAATGTTTATTTTCTTCATCGGCAAGATAAATTGAACAACACTCAGTTTTCATCGCATCTTTGGTCAAATGAGCGACTCTAGCCAATGCTTTTTCAAGCACTGGCTGGCGGGTCATTTCATCAACAATGCGCTTGAGCGTGTTAATCATCGACGATAAGATCTCCGTTTTCGATTGTTTTGATTGTGGCGTTTATGTTCTTTGTGTCGCTTATTAGGCATAGCAATTGGCGCAAACTCTTTCATTACCTTGCGGTATACATCCCGTTTAAATGAAACCACTTGACGAACTGGATACCAAAAACTTACCCAACGCCACTCATCAAACTCCGGATGGTTAGAACTTAAAAGGTTTACATCACTCTCTGCACAGGTTAGTCGTAGTAAAAACCACTTTTGTTTTTGCCCGATACAAACTGGGTTAGAATCTTTTCGCACTAAGCGTCGAGGTAAACGATATTTATGCCAATTTTTAGTGACATACATAATCTCTACGTCTTTCTGTTTTAACCCAACTTCTTCGTACAATTCCCGATACATGGTTTGTTCTGGGGTTTCACCCGGATCCATACCACCTTGAGGAAATTGCCAAGAGTGCTGCCCATATCTTCTCGCCCAAAAAACTTGGCCAGATCGATTGCAAATTACTATGCCGATATTGGCGCGATAACCATCGGCGTCTATCACTTTTCAACTCACACTTAAAAGTCTTGCTATATGTCTGATTCTTTCACAATCTAGTCACATGAGCAAACAAAGTCTTACGTTAAAAGCTATTTTTATTCATCACATTCGGTTTTATTCGAGCAATGAAGCCCCAAAATACCTATTTGGGGGCTTGTTGTTCACATTAGATAATGTTGAAGAGTTTGAGACAAGGTATCTGGTGCGAGCGGTTTTCGTAAAAAGCCATTCATACCCGCTTCTAAACACTTAATTTCGTCTTGTCTTAGCGTGTGTGCAGTAAGTGCAATAATCGGAGTGGTTAAACCTCTTGCTCGTAATGCTTTCGTACATGCCAGCCCATCCATTTTAGGCATGTTTAAATCCATTAAAATTAAATCAAACTTTTCATCCGCTAATATGGCTATCGCCTCTTCGCCATTTGCAACCACCTGACTTTCGATTTTGAACTGACTGAGCTGGGCCAAAATAACTTCTTGATTAATATCATTATCTTCAACCACTAATACGCTTTTATTGGCTAATGTTTGCGAACTTCGCTGAGGTTCGAGGTCAAGTTGTGTACTAATAAGCTCTAGGGTGGCATATCTAGGCAGCAAATAACGGCTACAGCTACGGGTTTGGGAAGCTAATATAATCACATTCTGGGTATCATGGAAATGATCATGATGGTGACATTTTTTATCAATTAGGTATAACGTGTCTGAATTAGCTTCAATCACACAATCAGCTTGCTGCTCGACAGTGAGTGCCAGCTTGCTAAATAACATTTGATAATATTGCCATAACAGCAGATCTTCAGTGACTACCTGCACTTGTTTATATTTAACTAAAAGATCCGTTTGTAAACTTGGTAAATAGTGACGCTCACAATCTTGTTGGAATGGTATTTCCAAAATAACGTTAGTTCCATGGCCTGGTTGGCTATGATATTCGATATGGCCTGCAAGCAGTTTTATAATACGAGCAACTGTGTATATGCCCAAACCAGTTGCGTTTGCTTCAACTTGAGAGTCTGTGTCTAATTGTAATTGACCTTTTTTTATATGCTCTAATTGCCGTGCTGAGATCCCAGTACCTGTATCTAATACTTGTATTTTAAGATGGTCAGACTTTTTTTCTGAAACGGTAAAAACAACCCTGATTTTACCCGTTTCGGTATGTTCAATAGCATTATCTAATAGATGATTCAGTACTCTTTGCAGCAGATACTCATCAGCGACCAAACTCATAGGTACATTTGGGGTAACTTGCATAATAAACTTAACAGGTGTGGCAACGAGTTTATTTAGATATCTATGCTGGATCTCAGCTAACGCACTAAATAAACAAAAAGGACGCGCTTTGGGCACGATACTGCCTTGTTCAAGCTCAGCATATTCAGAGGCCACATTAATTGCATCTTGCATGTCTAAGATAGCTTGTGTAGTTTTAGCCAAAGCAGCGTCTTTATCAGCCGATTCGGTTGTGGCAATCTGTAGCATACCTAAAGCACTATTTAACGAAACCCGCATTAGGTGCCCCACCTTATAAATCATATTAAGATGATTTTGTTGCAAAGCTTCACTGATCTGGCCACGTTTTTCTAATAAAAATTTTGCCTGTTTTTCATTCTGATAAAAATGGCTGATTCTGCGATATAGAGGTTTATAACGATATTGATAAAAAATAACTAATGACAAAATTATCAAAACTGGCAAAAAAAGTGACATTACTTTATAGATATGGCTGTGTGAACGACGCGTTTGTGTGAGCGATTTTTGCGCGGCTTGCATTTGCAAATAAACATCTTCAAATGAATCTAATAATGCTTGTTTTGCATACGGCTCTTCATCTAATAAAGCTTGTAATTGTTGCAGCATAATGGCATTGCTTTGTTGTAAAGCATGTAATTTTTCTGCTGCCGCTAAACTAGACTGAACACTGTTCAAGCGAGATTTGAGATAACGTAAGTGACGCATATCTGTATTAGCATTTAACAACACCACACTTAACTCATTTAAGGTACTGCTTTGGGTGTATAATTGTTCGCTAAAAAAATGGTTTTCGTCTTGTGCTTCTGATACCTGAAATAGAGCGACACAGTATAAACAAGCAATGCTACTTAACAGCAGCGTTAAGACTCCATATTGGCGCAATAGGTTTTTTAAAAGTTGTATGATGGCCACAGGCGCAACGAATCCGAGTCTTGATTGATAAACTTAGCGCTAGTTTAAGTTAAGCAAAGCTAGAATTCGAGTAAAAAATGACGTTAATTTGGTCGAAATTTAGCAGCTTTTACAGCTTTTACATAAACGAATGTTTAAAATGTGGGCCAGTACGATAAGGCCTGCACCTGCCGCAATCATGTATGGTTGCACGGCTTCACTCACTTCGTGTTTGCTAGCATAAATAATGCCACCCAAAGCTAGTGAATAAAATGGGTAAAGTTTTTTATGATATTTATGAAAACCAGCAAATAACGCAATAAAACCCATTACCAGTGTAATTAATAAAATGAGGTGCTCAAACGTATCTTCAGCGACCATAGATAAACCTAACAAAGGTAACACAGGCAACAGAACAGGCAAAAAGATACAGTGAACTGCACACAAAGAGGTCGCAGCAATACTCATTCTGTCGAGCCAGTTATTTTTGTTGAGTTTATCTTGCATACATAAATCCTACCGCCGAAGTAAGCTTGTAATGATATAACATTTGTAGAAAAAATAAAGGGGGTAAGTGAAAAACACCGCCCAGCAAGACGGTGCTTTCAATTCTTGAATCTTAGGTACGGGGTATCAAGCTTAAGCTTCAGCAATAACTTCTAGCTTGATAGTTGTAATAACATCTGCGTGTAATTGCAGGCTGATTTCAAATTCACCAGTGTTGCGGATCGCACCTTCTGGTAATTTAACTTCAGACTTAGCAACCTCTACACCAGCTGCAGTGACAGCATCAGCAATATCGCGAGTACCGATAGAACCGAACAATTTGCCTTCTTCACCTGCTTTAGAAGCAATAGTGACTGATGACAGTTCATTGATTTTTTCAGCACGTGCTTCAGCAGCGCTTAATACGTCTGCTAATTTAGCTTCAAGCTCCGCACGCTGTTGCTCAAAATATTCTACGTTCGCTTTGTTGGCTGGTACTGCTTTACCCTGTGGAAACAGGAAGTTACGCGCGTAACCGGCTTTAACTGAAACCTGATCACCTAATGTGCCCAGGTTGGCAATTTTATCGAGAAGAATGATATCCATCTTGCTACCTTTAAACTATTTATTCGGTGATTAAGCGTGTAAGTCAGTGTATGGTAACAACGACAAATAACGAGCGCGCTTGATTGCACGAGCTAATTGGCGCTGATACTTAGCACTAGTACCTGTGATACGGCTTGGTACGATTTTGCCACTTTCAGTGACATAGTTTTTTAAAGTAGCGATATCTTTATAATCGATTTCGCTTACGCCTTCAGCCGTGAAACGGCAAAATTTACGACGTCTGAAATAACGAGCCATTGGCTTTCTCCTAATCTATTTGTTGAATTCGCTGTGCATGCAAAATTAATTGAGCCAGACCGTTAATAGATTCTTGCCGTTGCAAAAACCCTTCAGCTCTGACTAACTGCTCAGCGGTTAAATTCTTAACTTGCTGCTGTATTGTTAGCCCACTTGCAACCACTTTAATTCGACACCAAACCCTACGTGGCATACCTGCTTCATATTGCTCAGACAAATGCTCTAAAACAAAATGACAATGTGGAATACCGGCTGGGCTAGTGCTAAATTTAGGCGCTTTAACAAGCTTGCCAGCAATAACCAGGCTATTTTCAAGCACGCTTATTCAGCAGCCTGAGCCTTGCTTTCTTCAGCTTTTTCACCACGTGGGGCACGCGTGCTAGTCTCTTCTTTCTTCGCCATTGGAGAAGCTTCAGTGACAGCATTTTTAGTACGCATGATGATGTTGCGTAATACCGCATCATTGAAACGGAAAGCGGTTTCCAGTTCTTCGATGGCAGCAGTTGTTGCTTCAACATTCATAAGTACATAGTGTGCTTTATGTAGTTTTTCGATTGGATAAGCCAGTTGACGGCGACCCCAGTCTTCCAGACGGTGAATTTGACCACCAGCATTTTTAACGATGCCTTCATAGCGCTCGATCATGCCAGCAACCTGCTCACTCTGATCCGGGTGGACCATAAATACGATTTCGTAATGACGCATGTGTGCTCCTTACGGTTAGTTAGCCCCGAGAACAGCTCAGTCAGACTGCCTATGGAGGCAAGGAACTTAATAAATGACTGATTTGAGGGCGCGAAGTTTACGTTAAAGCTGCTCAAAAGACAAGCAGCAATCTTGTTTATTTAAGATAATGGACTTTGATTAAGTGGTAACCAAATTTAGTTTTAACTGGACCAACTATCTGACCAGGTTTAGCCGAAAAAACTGCAGCATCAAATGACTTCACCATAACGCCGCGTTTAAACTCACCTAAATCACCGCCTTTTTTCGCCGTTGGGCAATTTGAATAACGCTTAGCGAGCAAAGCAAAATCAGCCCCTTTTTCTAGTTCCTGCTGGGCTTTTTTTATTCGTTCTGGATTACGCGTTAGGATATGTTGCGCAGAGGCATACATAGGTTTGCCAGGGCGTGCAGATTTACCAGCCATTACCACCATTTTTTAGCTCCTGTATTTTACTTTAGTTATAAAAAAACCGGCCTAAGCCGGTTTTTAAACCATCATTTGGGCTGTTTTCATTTTAGCCAAATGGGTTTTCTAAAATCATAGTTTCGTTACGATCCGGACCGGTCGAAATAATATGCACCGGCACTTCCAAGATCTCTTCTATTCGTTTTAAATAATTTTTTGCTGCTTGAGGCAGCTTGTCGTATTCAGTGACACCAAAAGTGTTAGCATCCCAACCTGGCATGGTTTCGTAAACAGGGGTTACACACTCATAACCGTCTGCGGCCATTGGCGGGACACTACTGACTTGACCATTTTCGTCTTTATAACCGACGCAGATTTTAACTTCTTTTAAACCGTCTAAGACATCTAATTTAGTGACACAAAAACCACTGATTGAGTTAATTTGCACTGCACGACGCATGGCAACTGCATCAAACCAGCCAGTGCGACGTTTACGCCCTGTGGTTGCACCAAATTCATGACCTTTAACACCAAGATGTTGGCCCACTTCACAGTCTAGTTCGGTAGGAAACGGCCCTGAGCCTACTCGGGTCGTATAGGCTTTTACAATACCGAGAACATAGTCTAAATAACGTGGACCAAAACCACAACCAGTTGCAACACCACCGACAGTCGTATTAGACGAAGTAACATAAGGGTAAGTGCCGTGGTCAATATCAAGCAAAGTCCCTTGAGCACCTTCAAATAAAATGGATTCACCCTTTTTGCGGGCATTGTCTAACACTTCGGTTACATCAACAACCATGCTGGTTAAAATATCACGCAACTCTAACGCATCAGCCAAAGTTTTATCATAATCAACTGGCTCGGCTTGGTAATAGTTTTGCAAAGTAAAGTTATGTAACGCCATAACCTCTTTTAGCTTTTCAGCAAAAGAATCCTTACAGAATAAATCGCCTACCCGCAAACCACGGCGTGCAACTTTATCTTCATACGCTGGACCTATGCCGCGTCCTGTCGTGCCAATTTTATTTTCGCCACGAGCCACTTCACGCGCTTTATCTAACGCAACATGGTAAGGCAAAATAAGCGGACAGGCTTCACTGATCTTCAGACGCTCTTCAACTGGAACACCACGCTCTTTAAGCATTTTCATTTCAGTTAATAAAGCTTCTGGGGATAACACAACACCATTGCCGATAATGCAGGTAACATTATCTCTTAAAATACCTGATGGTATTAAATGCAAGACAGTTTTTTCACCATCAATGACTAACGTGTGGCCTGCATTATGGCCGCCTTGGTAGCGCACCACATATTTGACTTTATCTGTCAGCAGGTCAACAACCTTACCTTTACCTTCGTCACCCCATTGGGTGCCTAGAACAACAACGTTTTTACCCATGATCACCGAATCTTTTCCAAAAAAGCAGGGCGCGGATTTTATCAAGTTACGCCGCTAAGATCATTAACAAAAGCAGATTTTTTATTTTTAACCCGCCAACCAAAGAATTATTGTGCCTGTTGCCAATAAAATTGCACCGACCATCCGCAAGTGTTCAGTCGGCATACGGGCCATTTGCGCTAGGTATTTTTGCCACTTTTGTGGAAATAAAAACGGCCCAATTGCTTCAACTATCAATACTAAGGCAATTAATTTAATCCAATCTAATTGCATTATCAGCCTCCCAAAAGCAAAAAACCCTGCCTAAGCAGGGTTTTTTAATCATTCGCCAGCCAGCTTCATGTATTCAAAAAACTCACTATCTGGTTTAACCAGTATCACATCAGATTTTTCGTTAAAGCTCGCGCGATACGCCTCTAAACTTCGAATAAAGGCGTAAAACTCTGGATCTTGATTGTAGGCTTCAGCATAAATTTTAGCCGCTTCTGCATCCCCTTCACCACGAATCGCACGTGAGTTACGCTCAGCATCCGCAATCATTACTGTAATTTTTGCATCAACATCTGCGCGGATAAATTCAGCTTGCTCTTTACCTTGTGACCTGTGCTCAGCAGCCACCGCATTACGCTCAGCACGCATGCGATCATAAATGTAAGAGCTCACTTCATCTGGTAAGTTGATCTTTTTAACTCGTACATCAACAACTTCAATACCCAACTCTCGTGCGCTTTCTTTCACTGAAGCTAATGCTTTATCCATTAACTCATCGCGTTCGCCCGAAACAATTTCAGCTATGGTTCTAGTCCCAATTTCGCTGCGTAAACCATTGTTAAACTTCCTCGCTAACAAGGCTTCGGCGTTCGATTTGATACCACTGGTTTTTAAGTAGTATTGCTCAAAATCTTGGATCCGCCACTTGACATAAGAATCAACAATTAAGTCTTTTTTCTCTGATGTAACAAATCGATCTGATTCGCTGTCTAAGGTTTGAATACGTGCATCCAAAATACGTACTTTTTCAATCAATGGGATCTTAAAATGCAGACCTGGTTCATAAACAACAGTACGGTCTTGGCTATCACGTTTAACCTTACCAAACTGACTGACAATACTGCGCTCTCCTTCACTTACAACAAATAGTGATGAGAACGAAGTGATCGCCACAGCAGCTATAACAATGATAATTAAATTTTTCATTTATCGGCCTCCTGTATAACGACCTGAATCCCGTAAACTGCCCGACTGTCTGGACTGATCATTGGAGACATTCACTGGCGGCGTATAGCGTCCACTATCGGTGTTTTCAGTGTTTTTCTTTTGCTCTGTGCCATTTTGTCGCTCTAAAATTTTGTCCAGCGGCAAATAAATCATGTTGCCATTGCCTTCAGTGTCGACCACAATTTTGCTGGTTTTACTATAAACGCTTTCCATTGTTTCTAAATACAAACGTTTACGTGTCACCTCTGGTGCCGTTTCATACTGAGGGAGTAACTTTTCAAAACGTACAACTTCACCGCGAGCTTTTAGAATAACTTGCTGCTTATAAGCTTCTGCTTCTTCTTGAATACGACGCACCTTACCACGCGCTTCAGGCTCACGCGCTCTGGCGTAGGCTTGTGCTTCTTGGATATATCGGTTTTCGTCTTCTTGCGCAGCGATTGCGTCATCAAACGCCGGTTTGACTTCTTCTGGCGGGCGTACCGCTAAAAAGTTAACGTCAACCACTTGCAACCCGGTATTGTACTTTTCAATCGTATTTTCGATGTTTTCCCAAGTTTGCTGGCGCACTTGCTCACGACCCTTAGTGAGTACATCATCCATTGTTGAGTGACCTACAACATATCGCAATGCGCTATCGGTTGCTTGGCGCAAGCTATAAACGGGTTCAGTCACACTAAATAAAAAGTCCCTCGGGTTTTCGATCCGGTATTGAACTTCGATCTCAACCATCACCACGTTTTCGTCGCGAGTCAACATCACACCATTTGAAGTTAACGACTCAACACTTTCAACATTAACAGGGTAAACCTTATCAATAAATGCGGGTTGCCATTGCAAGCCTGGTTCGATAATGCTGTGGAATTGACCAAACCTTAATACCACACCCCGCTCGGCTTCGCGGATGGTATTGGCACCTAAATAGATCCAGACCAATAAAAATATGACCAGTACTAAAATCAAACCAGTGCTACTAAAGCCACCACCTTGATTGTTACTATTGCCACCATTGCCACCGCCAAAAGATTTGCGAATTTTTTTCATGGTATCTTTATAAATCTCATCTAAATCAGGGGGCCCCTGATTTTTTCCACCACGATTACCCCAAGGGTCTTTATTGTTGTTATTACCCGGTTCGTTCCAGGCCATAATACACTCCAACTAAATCAATGAATTATGAATGCTTCTAATTGGTTATTGTGTTGCTTATTTAAGCGATTCCAATCCTCGCTCTGCATTCGCACATCAATTAACCAATCGCCAATCTCACTATAGGATTCATTTTTTATGCAATCTAACGCATAAAATATGCCTCGCCATTGTTGTTCACTTTGAGGTATTGCCAATTGATATTCAACCATTTGGCGAGCCAACCGCTCTTGCAATGCATCTAGCAGCAATTGGCAACCTTCTCCTGTTTGTGCAGATAACCAAACCCGCACAATATTACCCTCGTCATCTCTATCAACATGCGGTCGAACCCCATCCAGCTGATCGATTTTGTTATAAACGAGGATCTGCGGAATATCGTCCGCTTCAATTTCTTCGAGCACTCGGGTGACTGATTCAATGTTCTCAGCTCGGCGCTCATCAGATGCGTCTATTACGTGTAATTGAATATCTGCGTCACGCGTTTCTTGTAAGGTTGCTTTAAACGCTGCCACCAAATCATGCGGCAAATGGCGAATAAAACCAACAGTGTCGGCAAAAATGACATCGCCAACTTCTCCAAGCGAAAGCTTTCGCAACGTCGGGTCTAATGTTGCAAACAATTGGTCAGCTGCATACACGTCGGCTTCGGTTAAACGATTAAATAACGTCGATTTGCCCGCATTGGTATAACCGACCAGAGAAATCGTCGGCGTATCTGATCGTTTACGAGCCCGTCGCCCTTGATCTCGTTGTTTTTCAACCTTTTCTAAACGACGTTGAATATTTTTGATCCGCCCTCGAATTAAACGGCGATCGGTTTCCAGCTGAGTTTCACCCGGCCCACGTAAACCTATACCACCTTTTTGCCGTTCAAGGTGAGTCCAACCACGAACTAAGCGAGTTGAAATGTGCTTTAACTGAGCCAGTTCAACTTGCAAATTACCCTCATGCGTACGAGCTCTTTGGGCAAATATATCTAAAATTAAGGTGGTTCTATCTAACACCCTACATTTAAACAATGCTTCCAGACTCTTTTCCTGCGATGGGCTTAATGCGTGATTAAAAATGACAACATTAGCTTCTAGCGCGACCACAGTCTGCTGAATTTCTTCAGCTTTACCTGTACCAACAAAATATTTGGGATCAGGTTTACCTCGTGACGCCGTCACCACAGCTAGAGTATTCACTCCCGCTGAAGACGCTAACATCTTTAATTCGTCTAAGTCTTCTCTGGCGATTTCGTCGTCCAGATCAACATGTACTAATATGGCCTGCTCGCCTGCTTTGTATCTATCAAACAAGCGTCAGACTCCTAAAACAAAAATTACTGTTGTTCAATCTCGTTTTCGTTACTGTAATTGGTTGGTTGCGCATTTGGGTTAGTTTGAAAGGGTCGTGCCGGTACCACAGTTGAAATCGCGTGTTTATATACCATCTGGCTGACCGTGTTTTTTAACAAAATGACAAATTGGTCAAAAGACTCTATCTGTCCCTGAAGTTTTATACCATTTACTAGATAAATTGACACTGGAATACGTTCACGACGCAGTGCATTTAAAAATGGGTCTTGTAATGATTGTCCTTTGGCCATGTTCGGCTCCTTATTGTTTTTTTACCAGCATTCTAGACTGTTAAATTTCTTTTAACTAGCAGTATTTTCTTTAATGAGTGCTAAAGCACGATTTATCAACCCTGATGATTCACTATCAAGCCAATTAATATTTGGCCACCCCCGCAACCACGTCATTTGACGCTTGGCCAGTTGCCGAGTTGCCACTATGCCTCGAAAGGTCATTTCATCATAGTTTGATTTTTTTTCAAGATAATCCCACATTTGGCGATACCCTACACATCTGATAGAGGGTAAATCTGCATTTAGATCACCTCTTTGATAGAGTTTTAACACCTCAGCTTCAAATCCTTGCGCCAACATTTGCCGAAAACGTTGCTCTATACGCTGATGCAACACGGCTCTGTCTTGCGGCCCTATCGCCAGCTGCATAACTGGATAAGGAAATACACTATCCTGTCCTGCTGTCAGCTCGCTCATAGTTTGGCCACTGATGCGATAAACTTCAAGTGCCCGATTGATTCTTTGTGGATCATTCGGGTGAATTTTTGCTGCCGACTGAGGGTCAATAGCTGCCAATTGTGCATGTAATCCAGTCCAACCACAGATTTCTGCCTCTTGAGCTAACTCAGACCGTACCTTTGCATCAGCCGCAGGTAATGGTGATAAACCTTCTAATAAAGCTTTAAAATACAACATTGTACCGCCAACTAACAAGGGCGTTTTACCACGTGCATGAATTTGTTCAATCAGCTTTAATGCGTCAAGTCTAAAATCCGCAGCCGAATATGTTTGCGCGGGATCAAGAATATCAATTAAATGATGAGGCACTAAAGACCGCTCTTGCTCGCTCGGTTTGGCTGTACCTATATCCATACCCCGGTATACGAGTGCCGAATCAACACTGATAATTTCACACGGGATACGTTCACTAATAGCAAGTGCTAACGCCGTTTTTCCCGACGCTGTCGGCCCCATTAAACATAAAGTTTGTTTATTCTTTAATTTCAATTCAACTATCCAACCACTGATTTAAATCCATTTTAACGCTATTTTGCTGCAAATACGTTTGCAACTGCGATTCGGCTTGCTCAGAAACATCATTCAACCATAAACTAAAGTGCTGAGGCTGAGTAATTAGCTCAGGTGCAACCGCCTGGCTCAGTGCGTTTAGCCAATTATGACTATTCAATTGCTCGTTTTGTTCACTGATCTTTCGCAAAAGCTTAAAAATAATAGAGTTTATCTGAAAATCTTTGACTACTGCCGGAATTTTTTGCACCACCAGCTTATTGCTCGGCGATATTTTTACAGCAAATCCCAGCGCTTCAAACTGGTCGCGATGCGTTTTTAACAATTCAATTTCTGCATTTTCAACTGAGATAGCAACAGGCAACAATAGAGGTTGACTGACAATACCAGTGGCTAAACTGCGACTCAACTTGTTTTTTGCCAAAAACTCACAGCAAGGCAATGCAGCCGTTGCATGTAAATGTCCTTGGTAGTTAAAGAGTAACCATTTTTCTTGCACCAAAGTTAAATATAGCCAATCTTTATCGCTAGCCGTGTTGGAGTTATACCCAGTTTGTTTTGCTTGAGGTAAAACCGAAGATGGTTTAATAAGCTGCCCGTATAAATGGCTCGATTGCGCCTGTGTATCGGTTTGTCCTGTTTTTGCGCGCGCTGCGCTAACACCTGTTAAGTGCTTTTGGCCCGGAAAAAGAGTGCTAATAGCATGTACTGGACGACTCTCTGGAACTTGTTCAGCTTTGCTTTTTTGATATTCATTGCTGGCTTTTTGCGGCGGGTGTTTGTAACAACTAACCTGATCGTTAACTAGATCAGGACTGGTCTCGCGATCCTTAGTATTTGCCATATCAACAGTGTCAGCAATGCTTGGCTGAGCATACTCATTTTGTGCTGCCACCTGAATATCATCTTGCTCTAATGTTTCTGCTAATACCCGATAAACATAATCATGTACCATGCGTGCTTGGTGAAAACGAACTTCATGTTTGGCTGGGTGTACATTCACATCAACCTGGCTAGGATCTAACGTTAAATATAATACAAATGCTGGATACTGCTCATTGGCTAACTTATCAGAAAACGCTTGACGAATGGCGTGATTAAGCAATTTATCACGCATCATTCGACCATTGACGTAGGTATATTGTAAATCAGCTTGGTTTCGTGCCGCACGCCGACTGCCAAGCCAGCCGGAAAGTTCTAAACCGTCATAACTGGCGTTTATTTTCAACGAGTTTTGTAAAAAGTGAGCACCACAAATCGCTTTAATACGCTTGTCTTGAGCTTGGCTGTCACTTGCTGGCATATATTGACGGACTAATTGTCCATTGTGACTTAGTCTAAACTGGATGTTAAAACAACTTAGCGCAATGCGTCGGATCACCTCATCAATATGACTAAATTCAGTTTTTTCAGTACGTAAAAAACGCCGTCGAGCAGGGGTATTAAAAAATAGATCTGCAACTTCGACAGTCGTTCCCTGCGGGTGTGCAGCAGCCCTAACCTCGACAGTCATCTCACGACCTTCCGCGGAAGCTGCATAGGCACAGTTTTGATCAGCCGTACAAGATGTAAGCGTTAGCCGAGCAACTGAACTAATACTGGCTAACGCTTCACCACGAAAGCCCAAACTCATAATTTTATCGAGGTCGCTTAAATCACTAATTTTTGATGTTGCATGGCGAGATAATGCTAACGCCAATTCAGCTTGGGCGATGCCAACACCATTGTCTCGAACTTTAATCAAACGGCTACCACCACCTTCAATCTCAAGCTCAATTTTAGTCGCACCCGCATCTAAGCTATTTTCTACCAATTCTTTGACCACAGAAGCAGGTCGCTCGACCACTTCACCGGCAGCTATCTGATTGGCAAGTTGTGCAGAAAGTATTTTTATGGGCATTAGGGTATTTTAAGCACTTGGCCAACTTTTAACAAATCTGATGTTAGCTGATTATTTGATTTAAGGGCCGCCACTGAAGTTGAATATCGTTTGGCAATACGCGACAACGATTCACCACGTTTAACCACATGCTGCTGTGATTTTTGTTGGCTGGCATGCCAAGTACCTGCAATGGGATAATCGGTAAAATAACTATCAATGGCTTTTGTAATGGCTTTTGCTAACTTAGTTTGATGCTCATGCTGGCTTAATAAACGCTCCTCTGATGGATTTGACATAAACCCAGTTTCTACCAGCAGAGAGGGTATATCTGGAGATTTTAAAACGCCCAAACTAGCCGCTTGTGGTGTCGACTTATGCATACGAGTAACTTTTGACATGGCTTCAACCATCTTTTCACTGAGCAAATAGCTACTTGAGATGCTATGGTCCATCGACATTTCTAACAAAGCATGAGCAAGATATTTTTCGCTTTTTTTATCTTGAATAATACGTCCAGCGCCCCCTAATAATTCTGCCTGCTGCTCTGTTTGCTCTATCCAACGACCAATTTCTGTATTCGCGCGGCGCATTGACAAAATCCAAACGGATCCGCCTCTAGGTTGTGGACTAGTGAAAGCATCCGCATGAATTGAAATTAATAAATCTGCTTTTTTTTGCCGCGCTATTTCAGAACGTTTATTAACATGCACATAATAGTCACCTTCACGGGTTAATACAGCCCTCATCCCAGGCGTATTATCAATATAGTCTTTTACCTTTTGGGCAATTTGAAACGTAACAACTTTTTCGTATAAGCCAGAGGGGCCAATCGAGCCTGGATCTTCTCCCCCATGGCCAGCATCCACGGCAATAATCAGATCACGAAGCGGATTGGCGCTGATACTTTCTGGTGGCTTCGCCGATATTGAAGCTTGTGCATCTTTTAAATCCACCACCAAACGGTTGCCGTACTGCCCCACTGGCGGCAGTGCAAAAATTCCCGCTTGTAGACTTTTATTTAAATCTAAAACAACCCGAGTTGAATTTTTGTATTCAGGCGAGCTATAACGCAAGCGTTTAAGCAAATCACCTTTTGCTTTAACCGAAGTTAATTTAATGCTGCGGTTGGTGTGGCGCAGATCAATCACCAAACGATCAGGATTGCTTAGAAAAAAATAGCTATATTCGGGTTTATCACTAAGATCAAATACCACTCGGGTACTATCTGGTGACGGCCAAATACGAACACTTTCTATTTTATTGGCAGCAAACACTGGCGCAATCAAAGCGCTTAAAGTCAATATCGTTGCAATAAATTTAGTTAAAATAGTCTGTTTCATTCAAGTGCGTTTAATATTTTTTGTCCAATTTCTGTACCTGCCACTAAGGTGACAACCCGTTGGTTGTTATCATGCATTAATTCAACATGTATATCTGCTTGTGGCAACCATCCAGCTCCTTTATCAGGCCACTCGATCAAGGTGATACTTTTTGCGGTAAAATATTCCTCAATGCCAATAAACTCCAGCTCCTCTGGAGAGCTCAATCGGTACAAATCAAAATGATATATTTCGATATCTGCAAATTGATAAGGTTCCACTAAAGTATAAGTCGGAGATTTTACATTGCCGTCAAACCCCAAACCCTGAATAAAACCACGCGAAAATGTTGTTTTGCCGGCACCTAAATCACCTGTTAAAAAAATAACGAGCGGCGCTTGGCTGACTCTACTGAGCTGACTGGCATATTGCACAGTTTGTTCGCTACTCTCTAATCTTTTTATAATCTTCATTCTATGTCTACCGCTTGGTTTAAAAGCTGCCGAACAAACGGCAATAAATCACTGGCAATCATGCCTCTTTGACCTTTCCTAGCCGCTAAATCACCCGCTTTAGCGTGGACACAAACCGCTATCTCAGCCGCTCGCTGTAAACTAAATTTTTGTCCTAATAAAGCAATACAAATGCCGGCTAGCAAATCGCCCATGCCACCAGCAGCCATACCTGGGTTGCCTAATGTACAGATTGCACTGTTATATTCATTGCTAACGATGCTGCCCGCACCTTTTAAAATGCAAACGCCTCCATAGCGCGCTTGGATTTCGCTGGCAACATCAAATCGACTTTGCTGCACTCGAGCTGTGGTCAATTTTAATAACCGACCTGCTTCCCCCGGATGCGGTGTTAATATCCAATTGTGCTGCTTTTGTGGATTGGCTGCAAGCCAGTTGAGAGCATCTGCATCAACGACCTTAGCTTGTGGCAAACCACAAATATATTGCATCAAGCCGTTTGCAAAGCCACCTGTATTTAAACCAGGTCCAATTAAGATGCAATCTGCCTGCTCAATTTGTTTTTTAACCTGCGGTGTCAGGCCGTTAGCCGCCAGCACCATTAACTCGGGTTGCCCACCCGCCACCAGCCCATAGTTGTCTGGATGAGTCAGCACCGTGACTGTGCCCGCACCAGCTCTTAATGCGCCGAGCGCAGCTAAACGAATAGCCCCAGACATACCTTTGTCACCACCGATACATAAAACTCGCCCAAAATCCCCTTTATGGCTGTTGGCAGCCCGTGCTGGAATGCTTTGTTTAAGTTGATTAAAGTCTAAACGATGAAAATAACTCCGGTTATACCTAACAACTTCATCTTGCACGTCCAAACCAGCGAAGTGTATCTGGCCAACATAGTCTTTAGCATCACCGGTCAACAAGCCAGGTTTAACCGCCAGAAAAGTAACTGTGTGGCTTGCTTTTAATGTCCCTGTCACTGCATAACCATTGTTTGCGTTTAACCCACTTGGAATATCCGCACTTACGACACAAGTGGCCGCTTGGTTCACCCGCTTTAAAATATCTCGCCATTCGTCACTAAATTCGTATTTAAAACCTATTCCACAAACTGCATCTAACACTATTTCAAATTGCGAAAAATCTGCATCATTGGGGTTCGCCCACTGTCCGCCAGATGACAGATCGGCATAGGCTTGCCCAGCAGCCCCTTGCCAATTGGCACAACCTGGCATTGGTAATAAGGTGACTCGCCAACCCGCCATTAGCGCTAATTGCGCCACAGCCAAACCATCCCCCGCGTTATTGCCTTTTCCCAATAAAATAGCTAATTGTTTATGTGGTGCCTGACATGCACAAATAACCTCAAATAGCGCCACCGCCGCTTTTTTCATTAACTGGTATAAATCAACTTGATTATTTTGCTGCATCATTTTTTCAGCATGCGCAACTTGAGCAGCGGTAAATAAGCGTTCTGGTAAGTTTTGGGTACTATGTAGAAGCATCTTAATTCAATATTAATCAATCACATTTAAGGTTATAATACGTTAAATTTACGACCAGTTCAGCCGAAATCAAATAAGCATGCCGTTAAGTGATAAACAGTTAGAAAAACTGGCCAAACAAATTAAACAATGGGCACTCAGTCTGGGCTTTCAGCAAGTTGGCATTAGTGATCTAGACTTAACTGAGCATGAAGCCGCTCTACAAAACTGGCTAGATAAAGGCTACCATGGCGAGATGGATTATATGGCGCGCCATGGTACGCTCAGAACCCGACCTGCAGAACTGCATCCGGGTAGCGTACGCTGTATCAGCGTACGAATGGATTACCTCCCCCCCAAAGCCGGCTTTGCCAAAACTTTAAAAAATCCACATAAGGCCTATATTAGCCGTTATGCATTAGGTCGTGACTATCATAAAACGCTACGTAATAAACTAAAAAAACTGGGCCAAATCATCGAACAGCAAACCGAATTAAATATAGGTTTTCGCCCCTTTGTTGATTCAGCGCCTATTTTAGAGCGGCCTCTGGCAGTGAAAGCCGGCCTAGGTTGGACAGGTAAGCATAGTTTAGTATTAGATGCCGAATCAGGTAGCTGGTTTTTTTTAGGTGAACTTTTAATTAATCTACCACTACCAGTTGATCATCCCAAAACAGACCAATGCGGAAGCTGCGTTGCTTGCATGACCATTTGCCCCACTAATGCGATTGTTGAGCCGTATCAAGTAGACGCCAATAAATGTATCAGCTATTTAACAATAGAATACAAAGGCAGTATTCCGCTGGCTTATCGCAAGGCGATCGGCAATCGAATATACGGTTGTGACGACTGCCAGTTGATCTGTCCATGGAACCGGTTTGCTAAGGTCACTAGTGAAGGTGACTTTAGCCCTCGCCAACAAATCGACCAAGCTGATTTATTAAGCCTTTGGCAGTGGTCAGAGCAGACATTTTTAAACAATACCCAAGGCTCTGCCATCCGCCGCATAGGTTATCGCTTTTGGCAGCGTAATTTAGCGGTTGCTATGGGCAATGCGCCTGCTTCCGACGCGCTTTTAACAGCATTAAAGGCGCGCTTACCCCAAGTTTCTGATGATGTGCTGTTAAGCGAGCATATTGAATGGGCGATTAAAGAACAACAAGCCGGTTTTCAACAAAATAATAAAACCCGACGTTTGATAAAAGCAGTTGAAAAAGGCCTGCCACGCGACGCTTGAACACTTTTACCGCTTTTACGCTGTCGAAAGCGACCTTTACCCACTTTCGATTTTGGCACTTCTTTTGCACTATCCCTAACGACCATTATTAAAACTATCTTTGGTGCACCAATAATGGTACTAAAATTACCACTTAACGGTATTAATCATCTAATTAAGCACCACAAGGGTGCATTGGATAAGGACGCTAACATGAATAAAGAAACTATGACGGATTTAATTGTACAAAAAAAGCTGGCTAAAGGGCTCAGCTGGGAGAAAATCGCCAATGATTTAGGTTTTTCGCCGGTATGGTTAACATCAGCCTGTTTGGGTATGAACAGCGCCCCAAAAGAAAAAGCAGCTAAAATCACTGCCTACTTAGATTTACCAGATGCTGTGACAGAAGCGCTGATCGCTTACCCAACTAAAATATGGGACCAAGCGGTGCCAACGGACCCGCTTATTTATCGTCTATACGAAGTTGTGGGGGTTTACGGGGATACCTTAAAAGAAGTCATCCAAGAAAAATTTGGCGACGGGATTATGAGTGCAATCGACTTTTCAATGGAAGTCGACAAAATTGAAGATCCTAAAGGCGATCGTGTTTTGCTCACCTTAAACGGTAAGTTTTTACCCTACAAATCTTGGTAAATATTCATTCTTTTATTCTAACATCCACTGAAGAGGACTGAGTTATGTCTTATTTAGCACCCGCCGAATTTGCCACAAAAATGGTAGATGCCGGTGAATCTAAAATATTTATGTCGACTAAAGACACTTTAATCCGTGCTTTTATGGCGGGCGCCATTTTAGCTTTAGCTGCCGTTTTTGCGGTTACCATTGCCGTGCAAACCGGTAGTTTTTTATTGGGAGCCATCTTATTTCCTGTCGGTTTTTGCATGTTGTACCTTATGGGATTTGACCTGCTAACGGGTGTTTTTGTATTGGCTCCGCTGGCTTGGTTAGATAAAAGAGCTGGTGTCACAATTAGTGGTATTTTACGCAACTGGGGATTGGTTTTTGTTGGTAACTTTGCAGGTGCTCTCACGGTTGCCTTTATGATGTCTTTTATTTTTACCTATGGTTATAACGTTGACGCGGGTGTCATTGGAGAGAAGATTGCTGGCATTGGTGAAGCGCGAACTCTAGGTTACGCAGAGCATGGTTTTGCCGGTTGGATGACGATTTTTATCCGCGGCATGTTATGTAACTGGATGGTTTCTATGGGTGTTGTTGGCGCTATGATCTCAACCAATGTCAGCGGCAAGGTCATTGCCATGTGGATGCCGATATTTTTGTTCTTTTTCATGGGTTTTGAGCATTCGGTTGTGAATATGTTTTTGTTCCCATTCGGTATCATTATGGGCGGGGAATTTTCAGTTGCAGATTATCTTATTTGGAACGAAATACCAACGGCGCTAGGTAACCTAGTCGGTGGTCTTGCGTTTACAGGCTTAACCCTGTATTCAACTCACGTGCGAACTTCACCTAAACGCAGTCGTTAATAAACAAAGGTATGGGTATGCAAGCATTAAAAGTGAGTATTGGGCAATACTCTGAACAGGGTAAAAAAAGCCTCAACCAAGATAGTATTAATGCGCATCACCCAGATGGCTGGACGTTAGATATTAAAGGGGTTGCTTTAGCCATTGCCGATGGCATCAGCCCCAGTCCTCATAGCCATCAGGCAAGCGAAATTGCCGTTAAGAATTTTATTAGTGATTATTATAGTACGCCAGAGAGCTGGACCGTAAAAACCGCGGGTTTAAAAGTCTGCCAAGCGCTTAATCGGTGGTTATACAACCAAACCATGCAAGGTGCGGGTCGTTACAATAAAGAAAAGGGCTATGTTTGCACCTTCAGTGGTTTAGTTTTAAAAAACCAAACAGCGCATGTTTTTCATATTGGTGACTCTCGCATTTACCACATTAGTAAAACTGGTATTGAGCAGTTAAGTAAAGATCATAGGATTTGGACCAGTGCCAATCATAGCTATTTATCTCAAGCCCTTGGTATAGAACCACAAGCTGAATTTGAATATTTTAGTTGCCGTATTGAACGAGGTGATATTTTATTGTTGGTTACCGACGGTGTGTACGAATATTTACCAATGGCTGAGATTTCAAATGAACTTAAACGGGATCCTCGTAATTTAAATCAGTTAGCTAAACGTTTATGTAAAACCGCATTGGCGCGAGGCAGTAAAGACAACTTAAGCCTGCAAATTGCGCGCATTGATCAACTGCCCGAGCAATTACATTGGCAACTACAAAAAGATGTTGAACAGCTCCCCATATTAAAGCAGTTGGCGGCTGGTCAACAAGTTGATCAATACCGATTGATCCGGCAGCTCCATCACAGCAGTCGCAGCCAGGTGTTTCTTGCCCAAGATACCGATAAAAAATACTATGCAATTAAATTCCCTAGTGGCGAAAGTGCTCAAAACCCCGAGTTTTTGAGTAAACTATTAACCGAAGAGTGGGTCGCACGCCGCATCAATAGTGTTCATGTTGTAAATAGCCCACCTCAATCCACTGCAAAAAGCGCGCTCTACGTAGTGACTGAATACGCCGGCAACCAGACGCTGGCTCAATGGGCAGTTGATAATCCAACCCCATCGTTAACTCTGGTCAGGGACATTTTACAGCAGCTGTGTAAGGGGCTGTATGCTTTTCACCGTAAAGACATGTTACACCAGGATATACGGCCGGAAAATATTATCATCGATGAAGACGGCACCATTAAAATTGCTGATTTTGGTTCTGTTTATATTCAAGGTATCGGCGAGTTAGAAAACAGTCCACCAGCAACATATCTGCAGGGCACAGCTTTATATAGTGCTCCAGAATATTTTTTAGGTGAACAAGGCAGTACAAGCTCGGATCTTTTTTCTATCGCAGTACTTGCGTATTATCTATTAACAGGCCAGTATCCGTACGGTAATAAGGTGGCAAGATGCAAATCATTAGCTTCTCAAAGGGCATTGAGCTACACAGATATTCGCCATTACCGAGAAGATATTCCCAATTGGGTAGACAAAACACTCGCACGCGCTTTGGCCGTGCAACCCAATCTTAGATATGATAGTTTGTTTGAGTTTTTACAAGACTTAAACCGACCCAACCCAAGCTATTTAAAACCGCAAAAATTACCGCTAATACAGCGTAATCCAATGGCTTTTTGGCAAGGGTTAAGTGGTATTTTAATAATCGTCTGTGGTTATTTAGCCTGGTTATTACACCAGGCCGGCTGTGTTTAAAAACGCAGTGATTTTTCGCCACGTGATAAGCCTGTGACCCCAGTTCGAGAGACTTCAATAATTTCAGCTTCGCTGCGGACTGCTTCAATAAAAGCGTCTAACTTACTGGTTGTGCCAACAATTTGAACGACATAAGTAGAAGTAGATACATCGACAATTTGCGCTCTGAAAATATCACTTAAGCCTTTTATTTCGGCTCGAGTGCTTAAGCTATCGACTTTAATTTTAATCAGCATTAATTCACGCTCGATATGCTCCCCTTCAGTGATATCCTGAATTTTAAGCACATCGATAAGCTTATTTACTTGTTTGGTGATCTGTTCAATAACCTTATCATCACCTTCTGTGATCACTGTTAAGCGCGACAGAGTTTCATCATCCGTTGGTGCAACGGTCAAACTTTCGATATTGTAACCACGCTGCGAAAATAAACCGACAATGCGGGATAAAGCACCAGGCTCATTTTCTAATAATACAGACAAGATTCTTCTCATTAGGTACGCTCCGTCTTGCTTAGTAACATTTCGTCCATTGCACCAAACTTAATTTGCATTGGGTATACATGCTCGTTTTGATCAACCAGGATGTCCATAAATACCACTCTGTCTTCCATCGCAAAACATTTTTCCATCGCGGCATCGAGTTCAGCTGGGTCAGAAACTCTAATACCCACATGACCGTAAGCTTCCGCTAGTGCGACAAAATCAGGCAAAGATTCCATGTAAGAATGACTGTGGCGCCCTCCATAAATGAGATCCTGCCACTGTCTAACCATACCTAACGCCTGGTTATTTAGTGAAATCACTTTAACTGGGATGTTGTATTGTAAACAAGTCGAAAGTTCTTGAATATTCATTTGAATGCTACCATCACCCGTAATACAAACAGCAATACTATCAGGTAGTGCAACTTTCGCGCCCATTGCCGCCGGTAAACCAAACCCCATAGTGCCTAAACCGCCAGAGTTAATCCAACGTCGAGGTTTGTCAAATGGATAATATAGGGCGGCAAACATTTGGTGTTGGCCGACATCAGAACAGACATAAGCTTCACCATTGGTGTGTTTGTATAAAGCCTCGACCACTTGCTGGGGTTTAATTGTTTGCGCTGATTTTTCATAGGCCAAACAATTTCTTTCTCGCCACGTATCGATTTGCATCCACCAATCCGATAAATTTTGTGGTTCAAAATTTTCACTCTTGCTATCAAGCAGCGACATCATGTCATTAACCACTTGCTCAACAGAGCCAACAATAGGCACATCCGCACTAATGGTTTTTGAAATTGAAGCCGGATCTATATCAACATGCAAGATGGTTGCATTCGGGCAGAACTTTTTAACATTATTAGTCACCCTGTCATCAAATCTGGCACCCAGAGCTAAAATAACGTCGGCATGGTGCATGGTATTATTTGCTTCCAAAGTCCCATGCATGCCTAGCATACCTAAACATTGTTTGTGAGTTCCAGGGAATGCACCCAACCCCATTAAAGTATTGGTAACGGGTAAATTGAGTCGTTCAGCAAATGCCGTAATTAACTCACTACAATTAGCCGCTATGGCACCACCACCTAAATAAAGTACAGGTTGTTTCCCTGCTAACAATATTTGCAGGGCCTTTTTTATTTGCCCTCTATGCCCTTTTACATGAGGGTTATAGGAGCGCATCTGTACGGATTCAGGAAACACATACGGGTGTTGTTCTTTCGGGTTAACAATATCTTTTGGAATATCAACAACTACAGGGCCCGGTCGGCCAGTCGCGGCAATATGATAAGCTTTTGCAATAGTAGCCGGAATATCTTCGGCACGTTTTACCAAAAAGCTGTGTTTAACCACAGGTCGTGAGCAGCCCACCATATCGCACTCTTGGAACGCATCTTCACCTATTAAGCTTGTGGCGACCTGACCTGATAAAACAACCATAGGAATCGAATCCATATAAGCCGTAGCGATTCCGGTAATAGTATTGGTTGCGCCCGGGCCTGACGTGACTAACACAGTACCAACTTTACCTGTTGCCCGCGCATAACCATCCGCCATATGAGCCGCAGCTTGCTCATGGCGCACTAAAATATGCTCTATACCTTCAGCTTCAAATAAAGCATCATAAATATCCAGAACAGCACCGCCCGGATAACCAAAAATATGTTTTACACCCACCTGGGTAAGAGCCCGCACGACCATATCGGCACCAGACATCATTTCCACGATAGATTTCCCCTAAAATTTAAGTTTATCGGCAAGGATACCAATTTTAGAACAATATAAAAAATGGATTGTTTAATTATTCCTAAAAAATACTCGATAAACGCAAAAAACTAAATGACTCCATGTCATTAATCATTCACATTACAAATATAAAATAATTATTTTAAAGCTGTTGTTGGTGTATTTATTATGTTTGATTCGAGTGTTTCAATATTGTCTGTTGTTGATGTGATCCGCACCACACAAATAGAAACTCACTTTCAAGCAATTTATAACTTGTCCAATAATCAGATATTAGGCTATGAAGCCCTCACCCGTGGACCCGCACAGAGTTCGTTGCGCTCACCGATTGAGCTTTTTAACCAAGCACAATTATGTGGTTGTCTGAACGACTTAGAAGCTATCTGTGTAGAAAGTGCGTTAAAAAACTATGCAAGGTTAAAGTTAACACACAAACTTTTTATTAACCTAAGCCCAGAATTTTTAGTCACTCAACCTGATTGTTTAAACTTTTTTAAAAGCCTATTTAAGCGCTTCCAAATAGCGGGTGAAAAAATTGTCATTGAGATCACTGAGCAAAATCCAGCTGAACAATTGACTGATTTAACCCATATTATAGCTCGTTTACGCACACTAGGTATTCAGTTTGCCATCGATGATTTAGGGGCTGGTTTTTCTGGCCTGATTCAATGGTCACAAATACGACCTGATATCATCAAAATTGATCGCCATTTTGCACGAGGGTGTGAGCAAGATAGTACAAAACAAACCTTCTTACGTGCCCTGTTAGAGCTTGCCAATAACACCCACGCACTTACCATAGTAGAGGGCATAGAAACAGAGCAAGAGCTCACTTGTATTCGTCGTTTAGGGATTCATTTTGCTCAAGGTTTCTTGTTGTGCAAACCGTGCGCCGAACCAAAACTTACCACACCTTTGGCCTTGCAATGTCAACCTGAGTTGCCCACACCCGCAGTATTTAATAATGAAACGGTCGTTCACTTGTTAGAACCTGTTGAGGGCGCTCAATGGCAAACGACTACTGGACAGATATTGAAACGCTTTCGGGATGACAAAACCTTGTTCACAATTCCAATTCTAGAGCAAGACAAGGTCATTGGAATTATTACGCGAGAAGAGCTAATGGAGCGTTTTTCACTTCCTTTAAGTTTAGCTTTGTACGAGAACAAACCCATTAGTCAGATTATGCGCAGTAATTTTGTCGCGGTTGAACATAACTGTCCCATTGATAAACTCAGCCTTATTGTCACCGATGAAAGTCGACCTGAAGCCCGTATACCTATAGTCATTTTACAAAACAATTGCTATTTAGGTTTGGTATCTATCCGCTCGTTATTAAAACGAATGACGTTGGCTAAAATTGAACGCGCACAACATAGCAATCCATTATCGAATTTACCTGGTAATGTACCAATAGAAAAAGAACTAGATGCGTTGTTGGCACGCCGTCAGAACTTTCACTTTGCATATATAGATTTAAATCACTTTAAAGCTTATAACGATCACTATGGTTATGCCAAAGGTGATCAAGTGATTTTAATGCTAGCTAACCTTTTACAAGATATTTGCCCAGCCAATAGCTGTTTTGTCGGTCATATTGGCGGTGATGATTTTGTAGTTATTTTTTATCAGAACAATTACGGTGAATTACTCAACCAAATCATGCAAAACTTTAATAAACGAATCGATGCATTTTTTAGCGAAGAAGATAAACAAAAACAAGGTTATTATGGTCACACAAGAAGTGGTGAAGAAGCATTTTACCCACTGATAAGCCTTGCTATCGGTGTCGTTTCTCCTGATATCCATTGTTGTCAATCACACCACCATGTTGCAGAGCTTGCCACTGATGCAAAAAAACAGGCTAAAAAAATGCAACCTGGCGAGATTTTCTTCTGCCGTCGAAAAATACCTACCAGCCTATTTGCTTACCCTGCTAAACAGCAAGATCCCCTGCAACTTCAAGGGTAGTGAAAGTAAATGCTTTCATCGCTGATGTCCAACCGTGTTCAGGCCAGTTGGCTTTCTCTTTAAGCGCGGCCAAAAAATCACTCGAATTTTTATAAAACTGCCATTGGCATGGCAAAAAACTAGCCTGCAATTGGCCGTAACGAATATTTAAACCGGGTTTGTGCTGTTGCAAATAGGCGACTAATTCGTCCTCACTGTTGACACAGATTGCTTTTAATGGAGACAGGATAGCAACCTTATAAGAGAGGTGGGCACGCTCATCAACTTTAATCGCATCAAATCTAGGATCTTTAAAAGCCGCCGAGTAGGCTGTATCAGCAAGATGATAGTCGAGTCGATAGCCGGCAACAGC
This sequence comes from Gayadomonas joobiniege G7, assembly GCF_000300815.1. Taxonomy (GTDB): domain Bacteria; phylum Pseudomonadota; class Gammaproteobacteria; order Enterobacterales; family Alteromonadaceae; genus Catenovulum; species Catenovulum joobiniege. The sequence continues at coordinate 176,634 of NZ_AMRX01000001.1, forward strand.
TGAACCATAACAGCCACGTAAAGTACCTTGATTGAGCAGCCAAATATAACAAGCATAAGCGTTTTGTAATTCGGTGTTGTTGGTTAGCTGATAATCAGGGATCCGTTGGCCATTATGGTCAAGGGCATAGTTAAGGGTATCGGAGACAATTCCCCGTATGGCTTGCTCAACGGCAAAGCTGTTTAGTCTCTCTAACATAAGATGCTGTAACCCTAGTTTGACGGAGCAAATATCAACCTAACATATTCTGGCAACTAAGCAAAGGCTGAGATTTTAACTTACCCAGCCAAATTTTTTTATTTGTTTTAATCATCACTCCCTATACTGGTGGCGAGCTCTGTATCGTCGTCAACTTCAATAGCATCGTCTTCGTCACTCGTATAGGTTGCTTTTTTATTACCGTACAAACTACCGAGTTTTGGTCGATTGAGCCGAGATTGATATTTTAACCAAGCTTTTTCAGGAACGGTTTGAGGTTCCACACGCCCCTGCATCACAGCAATAATACGGTCATCCTCTTCATCTGAAGGCTCTATTTCGCCCTTGTATAGAGCATTAAACAAGTTGCCGTAGGCAGACAAAGCTTCCGATTCTCGGATTGAAAAATCGCCCGAGCGGCGAAATCCATAAGGATAATTTTTAGGGTCGTCATAAATACGCGCTAACAATTGTTGTTTTGTTTTAGACATTTTTAACCTCTCAACAGACAATAGTATCAAAACGCTTCAGGGGATCCTGAATATACGATCTGACTTTTAACCCTAAACTTGGACTCTGTCAAAATAAAACTGTATGAATTTTTATTTACCGTATTAAATCGAGCAAATAATCCGGGTTAAAAGGTTTATTAATACATTCATCCACACCCGCTTCGAACGCAGCTTGCTGAACCGCTTTGCTATTAAAAAAGCTAATGCAGATTATCTTTGGTCGAGTGGTTTGAGTTTGCACGATTGAATCAACAAACGATTCAACGGGCATTTCTACCGCATGGAGATCAAAAATAATAACGCTAAACGAGTTTTCTGCCGCATACGATAATGCAGATCCAGCCGTTTGATGCAAAACAAAATCGACTTTATGTTCGTTAAATAAGGTTTGATACAAATCCGACATAAGCGGATCCGGCTCAACAATTAATAAATTTTGCATTACAAAGTATTCTTTAAATATTTCACAACCGCGGGCAATTGACTTAAATCGACACTGGGCGGGACACCGCCTGCATCAGGTTTTAGCATGGCTCTGATCCGTCCATCCGGTCCAATTATCACCAAACTGGCCGAATGATTGATTAAATAATCATCACCTTCACCATGCATGGCATACACTAACCCTAAATTTCTAGTAAATGGCAATAAATCTTTGTGAGGCGCACGCAAGGCAACAAATTCAGGATTAAAAAACTCTATGTAAGCTTTCAGCCGTGCTGGGGTATCTCTGCTCGGATCTGCGGTCAACAAAAGCACCTGAACCTTTTCGTCGATTTTTTTAAGCTCTGGGTAAACCCGGTTTAAATCAGTTAAGGTCGTTGGACAAATGTCGGGACAAAAAGTAAAGCCCAGAAATAAGATACTCCAATGTCCTTTTAATGATTGATTGTCGAAAGTATTTTCATGATGATCCATCACGGTAAACGCTTGTAATGTTTTACCTTCCGGATAAACAAGAAGATTATCAAAACTCGTTTTATTCGGCTGACAGCCGACAAGGACAAACAAACAGATACCAATTAAAAGTCTTTTCATAACATGAAATGGTCCAACAACATAACAACAAATACCCATAATAAATGCCAAACAGAAAATTTAAACATTTTATACGCCAATAATGGCCTATCAAACCATTTAAGGCGAACTGCGTAAATAATAAAATAGAGATTCAAAAAACCGACCATAACAGCATAAAACGATGAAAATAATCCATTTAACCAAGGTAATAAAGACACCAAAAGCAATAAAACGGTATAAGATAAAATCATAGTTTTAGTAAATTCAATGCCGTGGGTCACTGGTAACATAGGAACATTCGCATTTTTATATTCGTTTTTGCGGTGAATCGCTAACGCCCAAAAATGTGGTGGTGTCCAAGTAAAAATAATTAAAACTAATAATAAAGCATTAGGTGCCACTTCGCCTGTAACCGAGGTCCATCCTAGGAGAGGCGGCATTGCGCCCGCCAAGCCACCAATGACAATATTTTGTGGGGTATACCGCTTTAAAAATACCGTATATACCAGGGCATAACCCAATAACGATGCAAAGGTTAACCAAGCGGTAAGTGGGTTTACAAAATAATAAAGTAAGGCAAATCCCAACAATGCCAGCATACTAGCAAAAGTCACCGCTTGGCCTTGTTCCACCCGGCCTTTAGCCACAGGTCGCATATAGGTTCTAGCCATTTTCTGGTCAATGTTTCGATCTAAAACGTGATTAAAACAAGCCGCTGAACCAGACAATAAAGCAATACCGGTAAAAGCCCAAAATATGAGTTGCCAATCTGGCAACCTGGTTTGCGCCACTAGCATGCCGACTAAAGCTGTTAACAGGATTAGCGCAACAACTTTAGGTTTGGTCAGCTCAAAATAATCTCGCCAATGTAACTGAGCCGTTTTATAACTGGGTAAAAGAGGTATTCTAAAACTCATACTGTCTGCCTCCGGTAGTATAAACTCAGCACTAATGTGGCGAGCAATAACAAAGCGACTGCGTTATGTAACACAGCTACCGCTAATGGTAATGCCAACACAACATTGGCAATGCCTAACGATACTTGAATGGCCAATAGCCCCATCCCAACCTGCGCGATTAAACGTAAAAGTTGTGGTTTATGCGGCAATGCTAGGCGACCAAACCACAAGAGTAAAAAAATAAAAGTTAATACAGCGCCAAAGCGATGGAAAATATGTATGGTTGCACGTGCCTCATAAGATAACACGCCATACTGATAACTCTGAGCTTCTGGCGGTAACGAAAAGGCCTCTGATATCTGTAAATTATCCTTCCAGTTGCCTTCACAAATCGGCAATTGAGTGCAAGCGGTCGCGGCGTAGTTGGCCGCAGTCCAACCGCCCAGCGCAATCTGAACCACTAGCAGCACCAGAGCTAACCAAGCAAACGACGGCAATGTTTTTTTAACCGCTGAATTCAAATGCGGTTGTTGCTCAGCCGGTTTGACTAAACGCCGCTCAAGCAGCAGTAGTAAAATCACTATGCTAAAGCCTCCTAATAAATGGCCCATCACGACGAGTGGCATCAACATAAGCGTCACTGTCCACATCCCTAACAAAGCTTGGAAAACAACCAGTGCAAATAACAATAGCGTATGTCGCAAAATCTTTAGGTTAAATTGATTTTTTTGCTGTGATTGCCGTCGCCACGCAAGCGTTAATAAAGCAGTAATAAACATACCTAATGCGCCGGCGAAATACCTGTGGATCATTTCATTCCATGCTTTATCCACTTCTATCGGCTGCTCTGGAAAACGAGCTTGGGCGGTTGCAATCTGAGTGTCGTGCGGAACTTTTAAATGACCATAACAGCCCGGCCAATCAGGGCAACCCAAACCAGCTTCAGTTAAACGAGTATAAGCCCCTAAGATCACAACAGCCAAAGACAACAGCAAAGCTAACCTTGTTAATTTAAGCATTAACCCACCTTTGATAGTTTTAACAAGCGTCGTAAATCGGACAATACTTGTTTAGCCGTTGAAATAACCTCTTTTTGATCGCTTGGTACCGGGTATTTCAGCATCACAAACCCTAAAGGATCACTGATATACAAATAGTCCTGCATGAGCTTACGGCCAAAAGTTTTTAGTTCAACAACCTCAGTTTGTGTTGGGATATTTTGATTCGTTAGCAAGGTTAAACGTGCTTGTTCACGCCCTAGTGCCACTTTAACTTGCTGCATTAAATAGGCAGCCTGTTGGCAATGGCTGCAATGTTTATCGCTGGCATAAATCAGCAGCCAACTTTGTTTTAAAGGCGCGGGCCATTGACTACGATCTAATTCTAAAACGGGTTGTAATAAGGTTCCTTGATTGGTTTTAGCACTATTGAACCAACCAGCTTGTTTAGCAATGATCGCCATAATAAAAGGCACTAAAAAACAAGCAACTAGCGCAATCATTGACATTTTTTGTTTAGCCAGCATGTTTACCCCGCGTGTTGACAGCCCAAAGACTAACAATTAACCAAGCACAAGCAATTAAGATCCATTGCAGTGCATATGCAAAATGACGATCAGGCGTCATTTGATTCACTTGATATTTTCTATTTTGCAGCCCTGTGTCCGCTTTATCTGGATAAAAAACAAAGTTAGATAATGGCTTATTTTGATGTTTTTGCACTAGCGCTATATCTGGCTCACCAATAAGTGTCCAACCCTGGCGCTGCTCAACGAGCGCGCGAATAAAAGGGTTATCCGCAGGTTTAGTGAGCACACCTGTAACCTCCCAGCTGCGTGCTTCTTCTGCAATAAAACCCTCTGGCAAACGATGTTGATTTAATGGCAACCAACCTAATCGAACCAAAATATTTTGTTGTGGCTGACCAACTTGTGCTATTTGCCAAACATCTACGCCAAGCCTTTGTTGATTTAGCATATTGTCTTGTAACCAAACTGAACTTTGCGACCGTTTTGCAAGCTTCAACGTCAAACGCACATGGGCAAGCTCTGCACCAGTCGCGGACAACTTTGCTAAATCATTCGTATGACTCACATTAGCTATGGTTTGGGCTCTTTGTGCTTTATCTAGACCTCTAAACAATTGCCAACTTGCCAGACTAAAAAATAATCCAGTGATTACTATAATAAATACCAATGTCCAAATTCGACCTTTTATCTGCATTTACAAAACATAAACAAACAAAAACAAACACAACCAAACTATATCGACAAAGTGCCAATACCAACTAGCCGCTAAAAAAGCAAAATGATTCTCCGAACTAAAGTGTCCGCGTACAATCCTCAACCACATGACCAATAAAAAGAGGGTGCCCAAAGTCACGTGTAAACCATGAAATCCGGTTAACATAAAAAAGGTATTACCATAAACGCCAGAGCTTAACGTAAGCCCTAAATCCTGATAGGCATGTATATACTCTTCAACTTGTAAAAATAAAAAGCCAATACCGAGTAAAATAGTGATAAATAACATGCTGCTAAGTTGTTTTCGATTGCCTTTTTTAAGTCCCAGATCAGCAAAATGAATAGTGACGGAGGAAGTTAACAAAATCACTGTATTAATGAGCGGCAATCCCCAGTAGCCCATCGCTTGTGTTTTGGTACCGTCTGGTGTTTCGGTTAACGGCCATTGAGGCACAAAGTCAGGCCATAATACGGCGTGTGTCATTGCATTGTTACTATCCCCACCTAACCATGGCACTGCAATCACACGTAAATACAAAAGTGCGCCAAAAAAAGCGGCAAAAAACATTATTTCTGAAAAGATAAACCACAACATGCCTTGCCGATACGAGATGCCCAGTTGCCGATTATGTAATCCGCTACGGCTTTCATTGATCTGATCTTTAAACCAACCAGCGAGCATGATAAATAGCACCAGAACGCCAGCAATTAACAGCAAACTGCCCCACTGGCTTGCTTGAGGATCTTGCAAGTCGGCAACCATGTGACCCGCGCCGAAAGCAATTAAAAAAAACGCACAAGCACCGACAATCGGCCATGGACTCTGCGCTGGTACATAATATTGACTCTTATCTTGTTGTGACATAGTCTTCTCCCGTTAATTACCGCGACGCGGTCACTTTGTCTGTGATCGGGTATAAAGTATAAGCCAGCGTCAGTTGTTGAATGTTCTGCGGTAGCTCAGTATCAATATAAAACTTAATAACAAAATTTTTGCTTTCACCGGCTGCAACCTTCTGCTGTTCAAAACAAAAACACTCAAGTTTATGCAGATATAAAGCAGCTTGCCCCGGTGACACCGAAGGTATTGTTTGCACATAAGCGTCTTGCTGGCTGTGATTTTGGATATTGAAGCTGACTTCTTGCATCGCGCCCGGTTGCAACAGCATTTGATTTGCCAAACTCTCAAATGACCAATCATTACCACCTTGATTGATGCTGATAAACTCAACTTTGAGTTGTCGGTTTGCATCAACCTGCGTTGGCAGCTTATCGGTCAATTGCACACGATTGACAGTGCGGCCGTTAATCCCAGTTACGTCGCAAAAAACGTCATATAAAGGGACAAGCGCAAAGCCAAAAGCAAACATGCAAACAACAACCAAACATAAACGTTTAATCAGTTTTTTTTGCGCGGCTTCAGTGTCCATTCGTCACCTCACTCAATTTTTGGCGGTTTTTCAAAGGTATGGTAAGGCGCTGGTGATGGCAGTTGCCATTCGAGCCCTTTGGCCCCATCCCAAACTTGATGGTTGACCACAGCCCCACGTTTTCGACAAGCTTTTATGACCAATACCAAAAAGATAAGTTGGGATAAACCAAACGCAAAACCGCCGATGCTTATTAGCTGGTTCCAGCCAGCAAATTGAATCGAATAATCAGGGATCCTTCGTGGCATTCCGGCTAAACCAATAAAGTGCATAGGAAAAAACAGTAGATTTACAGATATCAGAGAACACCAAAAATGCCATTTAGCCAACACTAAGTCATACATGACCCCAGTCCATTTAGGCAGCCAGTAATAAGTTGCAGCTATCAATGAAAAAATAGCGCCGGTAACCAACACGTAGTGAAAATGCGCAACAACAAAATAGGTGTCATGATATTGAAAGTCGACGGGAGTGATCGCTAGCATCAAGCCCGAAAAGCCACCAAAAGTAAACAAAACAATAAAAGCAACTGAAAACATCATAGGCACCTCATAAGAAATAGCGCCCCGCCACATAGTCGCGACCCAGTTAAACACTTTCACCCCAGTTGGCACAGAGATAAGCATAGTGCAATACATAAAAAACAATTCAGCATAGACTGGCATCCCAGTGGTAAACATATGGTGAGCCCAAACAATAAAACTTAGCAGTGCAATCGAAGCGGTGGCATACACCATAGACGAGTAGCCAAATAATGGCTTGCGACTAAAGGTAGGGACTATGGTTGAGATAATGCCAAAGGCTGGCAAAATCATAATATAAACTTCTGGGTGACCAAAAAACCAAAAAATATGCTGAAACATAACAGGATCACCGCCACCGGCTGCATCAAAAAATGAGGTGCCAAAATATTTGTCGGTTAATACCATAGTAACTGCACCTGCAAGTACTGGCATTACCGCGATTAATAAAAAGGCTGTGATAAGCCAGGTCCAAACAAATAACGGCATCTTCATCCATGTCATGCCAGGCGCCCGCATATTGCAAATGGTTACAATAACGTTTATCGCCCCCATAATCGAAGATATCCCCATTATATGCACTGAAAAAACAAACAGGGCAGTGCTATCGCCACTATAAGTGGTAGATAAAGGTGCATAAAATGTCCATCCGAACGCTGGACCACCACCTTCAACAAATAAGCTAGCCAATAAAATGGTAAACGCAAAAGGTAAAATCCAAAAACTTAGGTTATTCATACGTGGAAGCGCCATATCAGGCGCCCCAATCATAATTGGGATCATCCAGTTAGCTAAACCTGTAAAAGCAGGCATTACAGCACCAAAAACCATGATCAAACCATGCACTGTTGTCATTTGATTAAAAAAGTGTGGTTCAACAATCTGCAAACCTGGCTGAAACAACTCAGCCCGGATCACCATCGCCATAGCACCACCCGTCAAAAACATAATAAAAGCAAACCATAAATAGAGGGTGCCTATGTCTTTATGATTGGTGGTAAATAACCAGCGCTTTATCCCTTTAGCAGGTCCGTGATCATCAGTATCCTGTGTTGTTGTACTTGCCACTGAATTCATTCTCGCGCTCCTTATTGGCCTTGCTTATGTAAATGAACGTCTTTGGGTTGCACTATGTCGCCCGAATTCATGCCCCAAGCGTTTCGCTCATAGGTGATCACAGCCGCTAACTGTTTTAGCGTTAACTGTTTTGCAAAGGCCTGCATCGCTGTGCCATTTTTACCATTCAGTACAATTTCAATATGGTCTGCGACAGGCCCTCGGGTCACAACACTATTTATCAACCCCGGAAACACCCCAGGTAAACCAGCACCATTGGGTTGATGGCAAGCGGCACAATAAGCGCCATACACTTTTTCACCTTCAGCCATTAATTCATCAAACGACATACTCATTGCTAATAAGCGCTGCTCTTCAGCCTTGGCTTGGCGAATAAACTCTTTTTGTTGCAGCATCCAACTGTCAAACTCCGCGGGTGGAACGGCTTTAACTACAATGGGCATAAAACCATGATCTTTACCGCACAACTCTGCACACTGTCCTCGGTAAATACCCGCTTCATTCACACGAGTCCAAGCTTCATTAATAAACCCAGGATTCGCATCTTTTTTTACCGCAAAATCAGGTACCCACCAACTATGAATAACATCATCCGAGGTCATTAAAAATCGAACTTTACGCTCGGTCGGAATAATTAACGGTTTATCCACCTCTAACAGATAGTCATCTCCTTTTATCCATTTATTTTGAATTTGTTCCATTGGCGTGTCTAACAAGCTATAAAACTCAATGCCATGACCATGGTACTGGTAATGCCATTTCCACTGCGAACCTGTTACTCGAATGGTCAAATCGGCTTGGCTGGCATCTTCCATGTCAATCAAGGTGGACGTGGCTGGGACCGCCATAGCAATCAAAATTAAAAACGGCACTATGGTCCAGGCAATTTCAACTTTAATACTTTCATGAAAATTAGCGGGTTTGGCGCCACGAGATTTACGGTGAAATACCATTGCATACAACATCACCCCAAATACCAGTAAGGCAATGACGACACAAATATAAAAAATAGTCATATGCAGGTCGTAAACCTGATGACTGATGTCAGTAACCCCTTTTCTAAGGTTAATGGAAGATTCGCTGGCCGCGGCCGGTAAAACCTGGATGCCTGTAAAAAGGCAAAGCAGCAGTACTCGTTGGGCAGATGAAACCACGCATATCTCCTTGCTTTGTTGTTATCTGATAATTGCCTTGTAAAAAGACATGAATAAAAAATAGACAACAAAAAACAAATTGACAAAATTTTTTTAAAAAAATAACGCGGTTATATTAAAAATATATTAACTTAAAATTAAAACCAGTATTTCACTGGCAACAAAAGTAGGTGAAAACAAATTAAAAACCGCCAGAGTTACGTACGACTCCAACCGCTAAGCCTTCTATGGCAAACTCATTTTGCGTTAAGTCCACCTCAATCGGATCAAAGTCATCGTTTTCGGCCAACAACAATACTTTAGCACCTTTTTGTTGATAGCGTTTTACCGTGACTTCATCACCCACTCGGGCAACGACAACCTGTCCATTTTGAACCGATTGTGTACGATGCACAGCCAATAAATCTCCATCTAAAATGCCAACATTAATCATGCTGTCACCATATACCCGTAATAAAAAATCAGCACCGGGTTTAAATAACATAGGATCAACTTGGTAGTGGCTTTCTACGTGTTGTTCAGCCAAAATAGGGCTACCGGCAGCTACACGACCGATAAGGGGCAAACCCTCAGCCTCATTGGCAGCTTCGTCTTCTCCCTGATCGATTAGACGAATCCCCCTGCTGGTACCTGCAATGATTTCGATCATGCCTTTTTTAGCTAAAGCTTTTAGATGTTCTTCGGCGGCATTGGGAGACTTAAACCCTAAAATCCTAGCGATCTCGGCACGTGTAGGCGGCATTCCGGTTTGCAGAATATTATCTTTAATCAACTCTAGAATCTGTTTTTGTCGGGCGGTTAATGGTCTCATAGGTGGTTATCTATACAGTACAAATACTGTAAGTATAAACAGCTTGTACAAAAACGCAACCATTCAATTTACTGCAAAATTTTACTATTAGCATGTTACAATTATCGGTATATAAGTCGATTTGAAAAATGGAACAGGATGGCTGATTTTAAAAAACTGTTGAGCTATATGCTAACATTGCCAATACGCGTATTAACCAAAACCAAGTTGGTATTGGCCAATTATGAAAAACTAGATGGTAATAATTTAAACAAACCCCTGTTTTACGTGGTTAAACACGACTCAGCCAGTGATTTAGTCGTTTTAGATATCGCTTGTCGCAAAGCAGGTTTGCCAAGTCCGTTTTCAAGGGTAAAACTGGGTGATCAAAAAATAAAACGATACTTGTGCTTAGATAAACTACACCCAGTGATTAGTAAAAAACGTGGCACAACGGATGCGATGGCGCTGATGGAACTTGCATTAGAATTACATCAACAACATCCAGAGCTCGACGCACAGTTGGTTCCTTGTTTTATCAATTGGGGTCGTTCTCCGGGCCGCCACTCAGCTAAAGAACAGCCGTTATTTGATGACTTTAGCAAACCAAGCTGGCTAAAAAAGCTGTATATAGTGACGTTTCGTGGCCGAGATAACTTTATCTCGATTGATGATCCTGTTTCCTTGCGTTATACAGTAGACCAACATGGTTATGATAGCAGCATAGCGCGCAAGCTGTTACGAGTGGCTAGATTTCACTTTCAGCGCCGTCAGTTAATGATGTCTGGACCCAGACTTTGGCACAGAGATCAATTTATCACCGCCTTGATGGCTTCTCCAGTGATTAAAAAAGCCATCGCCGATGAGGCTAAAAGTAAAAATATTAGCCGTGAACAAGCGCGCACGACCGCCCGCACCTATTTAGAAGAAATGGTTGCTGATTACCGCGGTGGCTGGATCAGATTTTTAGATCGTGTTTTAACTTGGGTTTGGAACAAACTCTACTCTGGTTTGCATATTCAAAATGGTGAAGCGGTACGCAAACTCGCACAAGAAGGCCATGAAATTATCTATATGCCCTGCCACCGCAGCCATATGGATTACCTGTTATTAACTTATGTCATCTATTATCAGGGACTAGTGCCACCGCACATTGCGGCTGGGGTAAATTTAGATTTTTGGCCTATGGGTGGTGTCTTTCGTCGTGCTGGTGCGTTTTTTATGCGCCGCTCATTTCGCGGCAACAAGCTCTACTCTGAAATTTTTCGAGAATATTTGGCCCAATTAATTTTTCGTGGTCATTCAATCAAATTTTATCCTGAATCAGGTCGATCTCGCACAGGCCGTTTGCTAAAACCTAAAACAGGTATGTTAGCCATGGTCATACAGACCCTTTTTCGTGGGCAAGACCGCCCTGTCACTATAGTTCCTGTTTATATCGGGTATGAACACGTAATGGAAGTCAAAACCTATTTACGTGAGCTAAGTGGCGCAAAAAAGAAAAAAGAGTCTTTTTTACACTTATTCAGCGTACTAAAAAACCTACGCCATTTTGGCCGCGGCTATGTTAATTTTGGCACCCCTATTTTATTAAATAAGCTATTAAACGAGCAAAACCCAGATTGGAAAAAAGAAATACACCCTTACTCACCACCTAAACCCAGCTGGTTACCTAATTTTATAAATCAGGTTAGTCACAACGTCATGTGCAATATTAACCAAGCGGCTGCGTTAAACGGTGTTACCATGACCGCCATGGCACTCACTGTTGCTAATAAAAACACGCTTTTCCGGCAAGATTTAGAGCAATTTTTAAGTTTGTTAACCGATTTGCAAACAGACAATGCAATTTTCACCAACCTGTCATTGCCGCCTGAAGCAAATCCAACCGAGCTGCTCGAAAATGCGTTAAAAATGGAAAAATTCACTTTGGATACAGATAGCCCGGATATTATTCGTCTACCTCAAGAAAGCACTGTTGAGATGACTTATTACCGAAATAATATTATCCACTTATATATGATCCCAAGTGTCATTGCAGCTGTGCTAATTGAGCAGCAAGCGGTGGACAAAAAATATTTATTGAAGTTAATAGAACAAACAGCGCCATTATTAGCCAATGAATATTTTTTCAGTTATCAGCCAGCACAACTGATCAGTTATGTTGAGCAGAACCTAGTTGCCATGAAGTCGCATGGTTTAATAGAAATCGACGGTGAAAATATCATTGCCGTGGATCATGCAAAAGCCCCATACATGCAATTGCATTTATTAAGCTTATTGGTGCAAGAAACACTGCAAAGGTACGCGGCTGTATTATTAACCCTAGAGCGCAGCTCTGATGGATTAAGCCGCTCAGAATTAGAACGAACTGGACAAGCAACAGCACGCTATCTTGCAAAAATGCATGACATTAAAGGGCCTGAGTTTACTGATAAAAGTATCCTTAGCCAGTTTGTTGGTTTATTAAGAGAAAAAGAGTTGATCGTGATAAAAACAGAAGGCCGCTATGTCCCAACCTTGGAGTTGAAAGATCTAGCCGCCAATATCTATAGCTTAATTGATGGGGATATTTTTCATACCATCAAAAAAGCGAGCCAGCGCAGCGATAAATAAATTAGCGCATAAACCATTCAGTTGGGGCAATTCGTTTGCCCTTTTTTTTCATTAATTCTTCAATTAATGGGGTAATGATTAACTCCATTGCCAACCCCATTTTACCGCCCGGCACCACCATAGTATTCACGCGTGACATAAATGCGCCGTCGATCATATTCAGGTAATACGGAAAGTCGACTCCGCGAGTGCCACGAAAACGGATCACCACAAAACTCTCATCTAAACTCGGGATATCTTTAGCTGCAAAAGGGTTGGATGTATCAACCGTTGGCACTCGCTGAAAGTTGATATGAGTACGGCTAAATTGCGGCGTAATATAATTGATATAGTCATCCATGCTACGCACAATAGATGCCATTACAGCCTCATGACTATGGCCACGATCACTGGTATCTCGAATGATTTTTTGAATCCACTCCAAGTTAACTATTGGCACCATGCCAATCAGCAAATCAACATGTTCGGCAACATTATTTTCATCGGTTTGCACGCCCCCGTGTAAACCTTCATAAAACAGCAAATCTGATTCAGGCAATTCTTGCCAAGGTGTAAAAGTACCTGGCATTTGGTTATAAGGAACAGCTTCGTCAAATGAATGCAGGTAACGACGGATGCGCCCAGAGCCAGTTTCACCATAGGTTTGGAACAAATCTTCTAGTAGGGCAAAATCGTTTGCTTGGGGACCAAAATAACTAATATGGCGCCCTTGCTCTTCTGCTTTTCGAATTTCAACTTCCATTTCTGCCCGAGTATAACGATGAAAGCTATCCCCTTCTACTTCGGCGGCTTGAATACCAAAACTACGAAAGATATGTCGAAAAGCCAGCGTTGTTGTCGAGGTCCCAGCCCCCGAGGAACCAGTAATAGCAATAATTGGATGCTTTGCTGACATAAATGGTTTCCAAAAAATTTGTTTAATTGAACCTAATTTAATCATTAATTAAATTAAAAAGCGAACTCTCACTAAAACTTTGCCGTATAGAAAGAGCAATCACCCTAGTAAAAGCGCACGGAGCACAATGTGAACGAACTGATCCAAATTTTAATCTACACCAGTTTAGCCGGTATCTGCATTCCATTCGGCGGCTGGCTTGCAAGTATTGAGCATCTTCAACCCAAATGGCTCGAAGATGAGCTTAGACATTTTATTATTGCATTAGGGGGCGGTATTTTAGTTGGTGCAGTTGCTTTTGTTTTAGTGCCCGAAGGTCACCACAAAATGCCCCATCCCATGCTCACTCCTGGATTAATTTTAGCGGGCGGTGGCGTGTTTTTATTACTTGAGCGCTATCTCGCTAATCATCAAGCAGCCGCCCCTCAATTAATCGGCACCCTACTGGATTATTTACCAGAGGCTGTCGCTTTGGGTGGTTTAATTGCTTTGCATGCGCCAACCGCGTTAACAGTTGCAATTTTAATCGGCTTACAAAACTTGCCAGAAGGTTTTAATGCCTACCGAGAGTTATTAGCCGTTAATCATAAAAAGAAAACGACTCTGATTTGGATGTGTGGACTAGCGTTGTTGGGGCCAATATGTGGTTTATTAGGCTTTTATGTATTAGCAGATTTCCCTGTGATTCTCGGTGTTTTAATGCTTGTTGCATCAGGCGGAATTTTATACCTTATATTTCAGGATATTGCGCCGCAAATCAAATTAAACCACCACTGGCTGCCCGGACTCGGTGGCGTGTTTGGTTTTTGCATCGCGTTTTTAGCCAAAATTCTGACTCATACATAGCCAACAAATGAACTATGAGGTACAAAGTGCCCTTGCGTTAAATGCAATTAAACTTGCATTTAAGTTTAAAACCTGTATAGTGCGCCTCCCAGCCCAAGGCTTTTCCAACAGATGATATAAAGTCTGTCACCGATGGTAGTTTAACCATCTCAAAGTTAAAGTCGCGCTGGTTTGTCGAGGTAGTCGCGCTACCAGTGTGAAATAATGCGGACACAATTTAATGTCCTAGTTGCTAACAGTTTAGCATCATGAAAGTGATACACTCAGTAAATCGTATGCTTGCCTAAAGCAGGCTTTCGTTTACTCTGAACCCGCGCTGATACCTCATCTTTTTAGATTTAAATATAGAGTAAAAATATGCAGAATGATTCATCAACAGTTCTTTTTTCAGAGCTGGGCTTGCCTACACCTGTTTTAAAAGCAATTGAAGAAATGGGTTTTAATGAGCCAACTCCGATTCAAGCACAATCTATTCCGGCTTTATTAGAAGGGAACGATATTCTGGGTGAGGCTCAGACAGGTACAGGTAAAACAGCCGCGTTTGGTTTACCTTTATTGTCACGGTTAGATGCAGGGTTACGCGAAACCCAAATGTTAGTAGTATGCCCAACTCGCGAACTTGCTATTCAGGTAGCCAAAGCTATCACTGACTTTGCCAAATATGTACGTGGTTTAAAAGTTGCAACTGTTTATGGTGGTCAATCTTATACGCCACAAATCCGTGAACTTCGTGCTGGCCCTCAAATTGTTGTCGGTACGCCAGGCCGTCTAATGGATCATATCGATAAAGGTCGCTTAAAGTTAGACAATTTAAAAAGCTGTGTACTAGACGAAGCAGACGAAATGCTGAATATGGGATTTTTAGAAGACATCGAATGGATACTAAAACATGTGCCAGAAAACACCCAAATGGCGTTTTTCTCTGCCACTATGCCAGCAGCTATCCGTAAAGTGACACAACAATTTTTAAAAGAGCCTGTGCATGTAAAAATCGCTGCAGTCAAACAAGCTAAAGCGAATATTACCCAACGAGCTTGGCGTGTTAGCCGCATCGGTAAAACAGCGGGCTTAGAAAGATTAGCAGAAACTTTAGATTATGATGCCATGATCGTCTTCGTGCGCACGCGAAATGATACCTTAAGCTTAGCTGAACATTTAATTAGTAAAGGGTTTCCTGCGGCTGCTTTAAATGGGGATATGAACCAAGGAGATCGTGAACGTATTGTTGAGCAGTTAAAACGTGGCAAAGTCTCTATCTTAATTGCAACAGACGTCGTAGCCCGTGGTTTAGATGTTCCTAGAATTAGCCATGTTATTAACTATGACTTACCTGCTGATTCAGAATCTTATGTTCACCGTATTGGCCGTACCGGTCGAGCAGGTCGCAGTGGTGAAGCCATTTTATTTGCTAATGGCCGTGAAATGCGCACTTTATTCCGCCTAGAGCGTGCAACCGAAGGTAAAATTGAAGACTTCAATATGCCAGACGCAAAACAATTAGGTCAGGTTCGTATCGAACGTTTGCAATCACAAATTAGCCAGTTAATGGACAACCCTAAGCTTGATGAGTTTGAAAAAGTGGTTGAAAGTTTTGCTGAGCAAAATGAATGGGATGTTAAAAAACTGGCAGCAGCTTTGTTGTTCGAACAACAGAAAAAACAACCTCTGTTTCCAGAAAACGATCCAGTCGGCCGCGACCGCAATAGCCGAAATGATAACCCGCGAGGCGGTAGAGACGTACGTGATGGTCGGGATAGCCGTGATGGTCGCCGCAATGCTGGCCGTAAAGGAGGCCGAGATGCAGGCCCACGCTCGAATGAAGAATTTGATACTTTCCGCTTTGAAGTAGGTCGTGAACATGGTGTTCGTCCGGGTGATATTGTTGGTGCAGTTGCCAACGAAATAAACCTAGACAGCAAACATATTGGTCACATTAAGTTATTTGATCAGCACGCCCATGTCGATCTACCTAAAGGCATGCCAAAGCCCTTGTTTCAAAAATTACAAAAGGTGATGATACGCAACCATAAAATATCACCAACAATTGCTTCTAATTCAGCGGGTAACCAACGCCAAGAGCGTTCGTTTAAAGGTCGCGAAAAGCGTAGCTTTAACTAACTCGAATTAAGCTTTGAAGCAGCCTCTCCGCGAGGCTGCATTTATTATTAACCTTACTGACCACTCCCCATAAAACATCAATCTCCTTCACACGCCCTCTACATTCCCCCAAGTGGGTTTAATAAAAATATTAAGACAAATCATAAGGATAAATAGTGACCAAGCGTCAATATCAAAAATATTCAACAACTGTTTGATTTATAATCAAGGTTAAGGTCTAATATTGAACATAATAACAAAGTGAATTTATTCACAAATAAAAAATTATTTAATTTGAGGACATACAAAAATGGTTGAACTATTAGAGTTTATCGCAGTGGTTTTACTCTTATGGTTTTTAGGTAAGCATTTGATCTATCGTATATTTCCGGAGTACGGTTTGAGGGTTGCCGAAAAAAACTACCGACGAAGACCCGACCACGTTAACGCCAAGGCCCTTTGGCGAGCGCGGCGTCGCGTAAAACGTAAAAGCAGTCTGCACTAACTACAATAACTGCGGTTTAAAGCATGCCTTTAAAAAGGGAAAAGATAACTTATAAGCCGGGTTCTGTACCTTGTTGCCAAGGTGGCAATCATTCATCTAGGCGCAACATTGCTGTTGGGCTCAAGCAATCTACCCGGTTCCAGTGCGGGCCGCACCGACGGAACCCTATTTGATCTTGCTCCGAGTGGAGTTTACCTTGCCACGAACTGTTACCAGCCGTGCGGTGCGCTCTTACCGCACCCTTTCACCCTTACCTGCAATCTCACAATTGCATCGGCGGTATCCTCTCTGCTGCACTTGTCGTCGGCTCACGCCGCCCAGACGTTATCTGGCACTCTGCCCTATGGAGCCCGGACTTTCCTCCCCTTGCCTAAACAAGCAGCGATTGCCCAGTTATCTTTTCGCCGGCGATTGTAACCTAACTGTCAAATAGGTCAATCACTATCCTTGTTTAAATGCAACGCAGCTTTATATAATTGATTTTTTTTGCCACCCAAGGTCTCTGCAGCTATCCCTGCGGCCGTTTTTAACGGCATATACGGCAACAGCTTATTGATCAACTGCAAACTTTTTTGATCAACATCACTCACCTCTTTCGTCCCCTCGAGCATAATGACAAACTCACCTTTTTGCTGATTAGCGTCGCCACTAATCAATGCTTTTACTTCTGCCACACTACCCGCATAAAAACTTTCATAAGTTTTAGTCAATTCGCGCGCTATAACCAAATAATGATCATCGCCAAGTACAGCCGTTAAATCATCTAAACAGGCTAAAATACGATGACGAGATTCGTAAAAAACAGCCGTTGCTGGCGATTCTTTGATGGCACTAATTTTGTTTTGTCTGGCTTGTTTTTTAGCTGGCAAAAAACCACCAAAATAAAACTGATCTGTGGCAATGCCAGCCGCAGACAATGCAGCGATAACAGCGCTGCAACCTGGCACAGGAACGACTTTAAAACCCTGTTGTCGCGCTAAAGCCACGATTCGATAACCTGGATCATTAATTAGTGGCGTGCCTGCATCCGAGATAAGTGCGATCTGATTTCCATTTTTTAGCATTTCTATCAAATTAACCGACTGTTGCTCTTCATTATGATCGTGATATGCAACACACTTAGTGGTAATGGTAAAATGATTTAATAATTTAGCGGCATTGCGGGTATCTTCAGCCGCGATATAGTCAACCTCTGCAAGTATTTGCAAAGCCCTTTGAGTGATATCATTTAAATTACCAATTGGCGTTGCGACTACGTATAAGGTTCCGGGTGACTGCATCTTTGCTGATAACCTGACTTTTTAATTAAGAGTGGACGTAATATACTAGAATCAATTTGATAGATGAAACAACTTATCAAAAATTAATCGCGTATTTTGAGGAAGCATGAAGACATTTAAACAAATTGGCTGTCTGGCTTTGCCAGTCGTTCTGTTACTTTCCGCCTGTGGTTCTGCGCCAAAACGCCAAACAGAAGCCCCAAAAGTAACAACGCCAGAACAATCAGTTGAACCCTCTGACATCTCGGCACAAAGCTACCTAGACAAAGCTGCACAGGCATCAATTGAAGCGCAACCTCAACTCTACCTAAGAGCAGCGGATCGCCTTTTATTCGAAGAGCAACCTGCTAAAGCACTAGCGCTGTTAATGCAACAAACTGAAACACAACTTGAACCTGAATTAAAAAAACAAAAAGATTTATTTAAAGCCGAAGCCTTACTCGCACTATCAGAGCCCAAATTGAGCTATTTTTTAGTGAAAGAGATTGACCAGATTGAAGGATTCTCGGGCCGCCTGTTTCATACTCAATTCGAAAGTGCCAGGTTAGCCGGCCATTATCAGCATGCTATTCAACTAATAGATAAACTTAGACCTTATATCAAGTTCACCGAACAACAAGACTTTAATAATAAAATTTGGCAAACACTCATTCATTTACCTTGGCCTGAAAGCCAACAAATGGCAAGGATCTCAGGAAGCGAACTAGATGGCTGGTTAACCTTGTTAGCCCTCAGCTACGAACAACTTCATCAACCCACTGAGTTATTACAAAAGGTCTTGCAATGGCAGCAACAATCAGCAAATCATCCAGCCTCTAAACACCTGCCACAACCGCTCATAACAGCCCTACAAGACACCCCAATTCGGCCGCAAAATTTAGCCGTTATTTTACCACTAAGTGGGCAATTTGCTCAGCAAGGGGAAGCGGTACAACAAGGTATTATCGCGGCGCAGTTCGAACAGGGCAATAAGCAACAAACAGTTACCTTTTTAGACAGTGAAACACTCGATTATAATCAATTGGCCACCGCCAACTATGATTTTTATATAGGCCCACTATTAAAAAGCAATATTACTCGTTTAATAGAGCAGCAACCTAATCAGCCAATGCTCCTGCTCAATGAAGCAAAACAAGAGGATCTGCCAAATCACCCACAGCGTTTTTATTATGCCCTAGCCCCCGAAGCAGAAGCTCGCCAAGCTGCTCTCAAAATGCTAAAAAACGGTCTTCAACAACCGATAGTGTTGGCATCTAACGATAATTATGGCCGTCGTATGAGTGAGGCGTTTCGCCAAGTTTATGCAGACCAAGGCAGCCCTGTGGTTGGTTATGGCTATTTTAGCAACCCAGAAGAAATGGAAGATACGGTAGAGCGCTTAATGGAAACCGGCACCAGCAAAAGCCGTATTCGCACCGTCAAACAGCTATTGAATAATTCTCCCAAATTTGAAGCGGATGCTCGCAACCGCCAAGACATAGATTCGATTTATATCATAGGTAACGAAACCGAAACTCGAATTATTAAACCTTATATCGATGTAAATACGTCGCCATTTGCGCCACTTGTACCTATTTATGCCAGTTCACGTAGTTTTAGCAGCCGCTTGAACAATGCGGATATGCGGGATTTAAATCGCATAATTTTTAGCGACATGCCTTGGTTATTGCCGGGCCGAGCAAAACACACTAAATTAGCGAATCAAATGCAGCTGGTGTGGCAAAATGCGTCTGATGACAAGAGTCGTTTTTTTGCTTTTGGTTTTGATGCATATCAGTTAACTCAGCATTTATTAAAAATGAAACACCTGCCAAATTATGCTTATGATGGATTAAGTGGTCGGTTGACGTTAGCTGGCAATAAAGTTGAGCGATCTCTAAGTTGGGCTAAATTTAGTCGTAGCCGGATTGTTGCGGTTAACCCATAATGGGAACGAATAAACGCGCCAAGGGTGAAATTTTTGAACAAAGAGCCGCTCAGTTTTTAGTTGCTCAGGGTGGCCAAATTGTTACCCGAAACTTTAATTGCCGAATGGGCGAAATTGATATTATTTGTTTTTTGGAGCCAACATTGGTTTTTGTTGAAGTCAGGTTTAGAGGCCAAAATCGTTATGGCGGGGCCGCGGCGACAATTTCGCCGCAAAAACAAAACAAAATCAAACGTTCAGCAATGTTTTATTTACAATCAAATGGCTATAATGTAGCCCATACTCGGTTTCGCTTTGATGTAATTGCGTTTGATTCAAATATCGAGCAGCTAAACTGGATAAAAAACGCGTTTTGAGATATTTATAACTTATGCAAGAATTAATAAAACAAAGCTTCACAGAAAGCATACACACAAAAATCGCAGCTTTGGACGTGCTCGCGCCTGTGATAGAAAATGCTGCAACTGTCATCTTAAATGCGCTTTTGGCAGAACGTAAAGTCCTTTGTTGTGGTGATGGTTTTTCCCATTCTGCCGCAAACGTTCTAGCCAACGCACTAAACTACAAACTTGAACATGAACGCCCATCATTGCCAGCACTCGCACTCAACCCAGATGCAATCTCTAGTTCTTTATTGTGTGAAGGTGCTCAAAGTGACCATTTATTTGCATTGCCGTTGAAAGCGATTGCACAGCCTGGTGATGTCCTTGTGTGTATCGCAGGCATGGGGCATTCTGCCAGTATGTTGCGCACAATTGAGGCTGGCTTGTCAAAAGATATGTTAGTAGTTGCATTAACAGGTGGAGACGGCGGTGAAGTGGCTGGTTTATTAGGACCTAACGATGTTGATATTCGCATTCCCTCTGAGAGTGCATTGCGCACATTGGAGGTCCACCAACTCGTTGTACATAGTATTGTCGATGCAATAGAAAAAACTTTATTTCCAGGAATGTAATCATGCAAAAGTCTAAGTTATTGCTACTTGTTACCCTGCTGG
The DNA here is from genome assembly GCF_000300815.1 of Gayadomonas joobiniege G7. Classification (GTDB taxonomy): domain Bacteria; phylum Pseudomonadota; class Gammaproteobacteria; order Enterobacterales; family Alteromonadaceae; genus Catenovulum; species Catenovulum joobiniege. The sequence continues at coordinate 197,640 of NZ_AMRX01000001.1, forward strand.
TGCCTATTCTGAACGGTTGTGCAGTTGCACTGTTTGGCGGAGCAGCAGCCACCACGGCTATGGTTGCCAATGACAGACGCTCTTTAGGCGCACAAATTGAAGATCATGAAATAGAAAAAAACATTGAAGACTGGCTTGCCGAAGATGAATCTATCAAAGGCAAATATGATGTAACCATAATCAGCTTTAACCGCAACGTTTTGTTGGTAGGCCAAGCTGATTCAGTCGAGGTACGCAATAAAATATTAACTGCAGCCACCCGCTACCCTAACTTTCGCGATATTTTTAATGAAATACGGGTAAGTCAAAAAATCAGCGCAGCTCAACAAACGCAAGATACTTGGCTGACGACAAAAATAAAATCACGCATGCTTGCAGATAAAGAGCTAGATGGACACCAGGTAAAAGTAGTAACCGAAAATGGCGAAGTATTTTTAATGGGTCTATTGAATGAGCACGAAAAAAAGATCGCATTAACTATTGCGCGTAATATCGATGGCGTAAAAAACGTCGTCAACGTCATAGAGCCTTACCAAAACAATTAACTCATTGTCCGCGGAGACTTAAAATGAGAGACAGCCTTTTTGCTCAGGAAGCAGCAGAAGCCCCTGAGCGCATTGCCTTGCAACTAGATGAAAACGAACACACAATCGAAAAACTAAGCTCTCATTTAAGGATCATGCGTCCGCGTTTTGTTTACATGGTTGGGCGCGGGACTTCTGAACATGCGTATGGGTATGCTAAATACTTGTTCGAAACCCAACTGGGGGTGCCAGTTGTACAAGCTGCCCCATCCGTCACCAGCATTTTTGGTCAGAAGCTTCACTTAGAACAATCTCTGGTTTTAGTCGTTTCTCAATCAGGGCGTAGTCCCGATGTTTTAGAACAGGCCAAAATGGCACGTCAATCTGGGGCTTATGTGGTTGCTATGGTTAACGACGAAGACTCACCGTTAGCCGATCTGATTGATGTTATTTTACCGCTTAAAGCCGGCCAACAAAACGCGATTGGGGCGAGTAAAACCTTCTTAACAAGCCTATCATCATTAATCCAACTAGCGGCAGCTTGGGCCAATAACAAACCGTTAAAACAACAAATCAGACAACTTCCTGAGTATTTGAGCAAGGCGGTTGCAGCCGAAAATATGTGTGATCCAGAAGATTTTAAAAATATTCGGAATTGTGCTGTATTGAGCCGAGGTTTTGGCTATTCGGCCTGTAAAGAGATAGCACTAAAACTTAAAGGTATGTGTGGTATCCACGCTGAGGCTTATAGTACTGCTGAATTTTTGCATGCGGCTGTTGCTCTATTAGAACAAGAGCTTCCGCTATTTAACGCCATTATAGAAGATCAATCTTACCCGTTGCACATGCAGCAAATCCAATCAATGCGTGAACAAAACATCAATATAACCGATATATATTTACCACAACAACAGGTTCCCGGCATTATGCAGCCGTTGACTTTATTACAGCGTTTTTACCTTGAGCTACCAGAAATAGCGAAAGTTAGAGGTCTTAACATTGACCAACCACCAAGGGTACAAAAAATCATAGAAACGCTTTAAGCGCAATACACACTAAAGCTGGCATGAGGCACAAAAAATTGCTTATTGAAGCAATGGTAACAATGCCTCTAAATTTTGGCTCTCAGGCAGCATATAAACGTTTTTACCATTCGTTAAGTACAAGTGCCCTTGCTGCTGGTATAAACGCGCTACAAACGCTTTCTGTTGATTGCTGAACCAAAAGCTGACGGTCGCCTCTGGATAACCTTTAAATGTAGGCGGATCTGTTAGTATCTCTGCTTTTAGTTGCTGCCATTGATGAACTAATTGCTCTATACGTTTACTCGACCAATAAATATCCTGCGCAGTCATCATTTGCCATTGCCCATCAGACATTTTTTGCACGCTGACTCCCGGAAAGTCAATGCTATAAAGATGCTGATTGGGCGGCAGTATCACTTCTACATCGGCTTCGCTAGAAAAAAGCTTGTGGTGTAAACCATTGAATAAAAAAATCATGATCAGGGTGCTAAATATCAGAACATTATTCCAACCACGACGTGTCATGCCAGCTCCGTTAAATTTAAGATCGACTAGCCCTATCTTACAGATATAAAAAAACCCGGCAAGCCGGGTTTTTTTTAACTGTTTTAGCAAAGCTTATTTAATTTTAGCTTCTTTAAAAACAACATGTTTGCGAACAACTGGATCAAATTTTTTGATTTCAAATTTGCCCGGCATGTTCTTTTTGTTCTTGTCGGTAGTGTAAAAATATCCAGTACCGGCACTAGAAACCAATCGAATTTTATCTCGCATGGTCGGCTTCCTTATACTTTAATGCCGCGTTTGCGGACATCTGCTAAAACGGCATCAATACCATTTTTGTCAATGATACGCATACCTTTAGTGGATACACGCAGTTTAACAAAACGGTTTTCGCTCGCAACCCAAAAACGGTGCGATTGTAAGTTAGGTAAAAAACGACGCTTAGTCGCGTTGTTTGCGTGCGAACGGTGGTTACCGACCACAGGCGCTTTACCAGTCACTTGGCATACTTTAGACATTGCTGTGTCTCCAAATACGTGCCACAGAGTTGCTGCTCTGAGACAAATCTTGTTGCGTACCCTGATTCAAGAGGGCGCATTTTATACATGAGATAGGGGTTTGAGTCAATATATTTTGTAAAATTTGCTGAAATTTACAGCAATCCGTGCTCAGCAAACGACATTGGAGGACCTTCGCCAATGATAAAATGATCTAGCACGCGAATATCAAATAATGCCAAAGCATCTTTTAAGCGACTGGTAATTTGTTTGTCTGCTTGGCTGGGTTCGGCAACACCAGACGGATGATTATGGGCAAAAATGACCGCTGCTGCATGTTTGTTCAATGCTTCTTCGGCAACAACCCTTGGGTAAACAGAGGCTCCGTCTATGGTGCCATGAAATAAAACATCAAATGAAATCACCTTATGCTGGTTGTCTAAAAATAAACAGGCAAACACTTCATTATGTAAATCACGCAACTCAATACTTAAAAAACTTTTTACCGCTTCAACCGAAGTTAACGCTTGTCCTTTTTGCACAACTTCAGCCAAATAGCGACGACTCATCTCTAAACAAGCCTGGAGCTGGCAAAACTTTGCTTCACCTAAACCTTTGCCCTTTATAAAGGCCTCTTTTGAAGCTGCCATTAACGCACGTAAACTGCCAAATTCAACCAACAAATGCTGTGCTAGCTCAACGGCACTAACACCCGCTGCGCCCGTTCGTAAAAAAATCGCCAACAGCTCAGCATCGTTTAACGAGGCAGCCCCGCCAGTCAATAACTTTTCGCGTGGCCGAGTTTGCTCAGGCCAATCTTTTATCGCCATCAAAGCTTCCTTTTTATGCCAACAGATGAGATCAAAAATGCAATTTGTTTTAATCAGGAGTATAGTTAAGCCATCGCAATCTGCAATTTTTCAACGGTAGTGAAGATCTTAGCCAATAAAAAAATCATTCTCGGTGTCACAGGGGGCATTGCCGCTTATAAAAGTGCGATCTTAACTCGCCAACTTATTGAGTTGGGCGTTAACGTCAGGGTCGTAATGACAGAGTCCGCACAAGCTTTTATTACACCGTTAACCTTTCAAGCATTATCTGGCAACCCTGTCAGCTTAGATTTGTTAGACGAGTCAGCTGAAGCGGCTATGGGTCATATTGAACTGGCTAAATGGGCCGATTTAATTTTAATTGCACCTGCCAGCGCCAACTTTATCGCTCGCTTGGCGAATGGGTTAGCCGATGACCTGTTAACGACCCTGTGTATCGCAACCCAGGCCCCGATTGCCGTTGCACCGGCTATGAATCAGCAAATGTGGGCTGCACGACCAACGCAAAGAAATTTAAACTTAATCCGTGAAGATAAACGAATCATTCTAGGTCCAGCCACCGGTCAGCAGGCATGTGGGGATGTTGGTTTGGGTCGCATGTTAGAGCCCGAACAGATCTGTCAGTTATTACCCCAAATTTTTGCCCCACAAATCTTACGTAACAAACATCTGGTGATCACTGCTGGCCCCACCCGCGAGCCACTCGATCCGGTGCGATATATAAGCAACCATAGTTCAGGTAAAATGGGGTATGCTTTAGCGCAAGCTGCACTTGCTTATGGTGCCCAGGTGACACTTGTGTCTGGACCTTGTGATTTACCTTGCCCGCAAGGTGCTAAACGTATCATGGTAGAAAGTGCTGAACAAATGTTAGCCGCCTGCCAGCAAAATATAACAGGCGATAATATATTTATTGCCTGTGCAGCCGTCGCTGATTACCAATACAGCCAACCAGCGCAACAGAAAATAAAAAAACAACAGGCCGAATTAACGCTTACATTTACTCGTAACCCAGATATTTTAGCAACCATAGCCAAACAAAAAGAACGCCCTTTCTGCGTCGGTTTTGCCGCCGAAACGCAACACGTAGAAAGTTATGCAAGAGGCAAACTCAACAGTAAAAATCTTGATATGATAGTGGCAAATGATGTTTCTGATCCCACAATTGGTTTTAATAGCAACCAAAATGCGGTCACTTTATTATGGCACGATGGTCAACAATCTTTTTCTGCCGCCGATAAATTAGACCTATCTTATGAACTACTAACAATAATTAACCAACATTATGAAAAAAAACATTCAATTAAAAATTCTTGATCCCCGAATTGGCAATCAATTTCCACTGCCGGCTTATGCCACAGATGGATCTGCTGGAATGGATTTACGCGCCTGTTTAGATGCCCCCATCAGGTTAAAACCAGGGCAAACCGAGCTGCTGCCCACTGGACTTGCAATTTATATTGCCGATCCCAATTTGGCAGCAACGATTTTACCACGCTCTGGTTTAGGCCATAAACATGGCATAGTACTTGGCAATTTAGTCGGCTTAATTGATTCAGATTATCAGGGACAATTAATGGTGTCGGTATGGAATCGCGGTCAAACTGAATTTACTATCGAGCCGGGCGAACGCATTGCACAATTGGTATTTGTACCCGTCGTTCAAGCTGAGTTTGAACTTGTTGATGATTTTCAACAAAGCGTTAGAGGCGAAGGTGGATTTGGTCATTCAGGCCGTCAATAAGAAGCATAACAATGAAAAAAAACACCAATCGTAAACAAGAGATACTGCAAGCACTCGCCACTATGTTGGAAAGCGCACCTGGTCAAAGGATCACCACAGCTCGTCTTGCGCAAGCCGTGGGTGTAACCGAAGCCGCTTTGTATCGCCATTTCCCAAGTAAAGCACGGATGTTTGAAGGGTTATTGGATTTTGTCGAAGAAACCATTTTGGTTCGAATCAACCGCATTCTAGATGAAGACAAACAATCTGCTAGCCGCTGCTATAAAATTGCCCAACTGGTACTAATTTTTGCTGAAAAAAACCCGGGTATCAGTAGCTTATTAAGTGGTGAAGCCTTAACAGGCGAGCAGGAAAGATTACGCACCCGGGTTAACAGTATTTTTGAAAAGCTAGAAACCCAGTTCAAACAAGTATTGCGAGAACGGCCAATGCGAGAAGGAAAATCATTAACCGAAAACGAGCAAATTTTGGCTAATTTGATCACGAGTTGGATCGAAGGGCAGATCCGCCAATACGTCCGTAGTCGCTTCACCCATCTTCCATCGACTAAGTTGCCAAAACAATGGAAACTACTCCAGCAAACTATATTCGATACACCCTAAGCTGTCTCTTGGCAGCGGCCACTTTAGCTTGCCAGCCAGCGCCAGAAGCGATCGTCAAACAGACCCCTGACGGGGCTTTTGCTGGCGATTTATCGGCAATGGGTGAACTGTCCGCGATGAGCACCCAAACAGGCGTCACTTTATGGGATCGCCGCTCGGCGACCAACAAATTTTTATGGTCACATAAACCCGGCTATCAAAATAGGGTGCATTGTGTTTCGCTTAGCGATAACAACCAAACAGCGCTGACGACCACTGATAATGAGTTTGCACTTTGGAATATGCAAACCGGAGCCAACCAGGCGTATTTTAATATCGAAGAAGATTTAATTACCGACTGTGCGGTTGCCGATTCCGGCCAACAGTTAGTATTAGGTATGCTCAGTGGGCAATTATTAGTCGTGACACCCAAAACTGGCCGCCGTCTGTATTTTCTGGGACATACAGAGAGAATTAGTCGCGTCGCAATTTCTGCAAACGGTGACTATATCTTAAGTGGCAGTTATGATGGTTCGGCTTACCTATGGCGTAGTCAAGATGCTCAAATTGTGTATGATTTTTCACTGCAAGGACGCATTACCCAAATTAGCTTAGATCGCCTCGGCCGTTATGCCTTTACCGCAAACAGCACTAACCATTCTCAAATATGGGATTTAAGGACGGGTGAGGCACTGAGCCGGCTCAACTATTTTGCACGCCAACAAATATTCTCAGCCGTTACTTTTTCGCACAATGGTCGCTGGCTCGCCACAGGTGCTCCGGGACAAAAAATTAAAATCTGGGCGGTGGAGACAGGCGAGCTCATTTTTACCAGTGCGTTTATGGCTGATAGTTTTTCAGCTGCAGCGTTAGATTTAGCTTTTTCGGCAGATGATCAAACCCTGTATGTCGCCATCAGCTCAGGTAAAATTCAAACCATTAAACTCGCTCTGCCCACGCAGCCATAAAATGGCTTGGCGGTGCAAAAAATAACGCACTTGCATCTAATTTAACATAGTCCAATAAGGGATCAGCAACTTGCTCGCCCGCTCCGAATCGGTTTTTAAGCCAGTTCGCAAACACTTGACAATCAGCCGCACAGGCAACACTAATTTCTCCTTGAAAGTGCATGCCGCCAAATGGCATATCATGGCTCACAAAAAAAGGGGATCCGCCCCCGTACAGAGTCCCATTTAGCACCCCACTATGTGACGCTTCGTAACTGGCTTCAGGCAATGCCCTTCCATCCGCTTTGTGGAGGCCATAAATGCGCTCTTGCTGTGTGAGCGTTAAGCGCTCCCACTCAGCAATATGGTAACGACACCTTTGCATTAAAATGTAACTACCACCAACATAATCTGGGTTTAAATGATCCACTAACGCAAGTTGCTGCCTAGATTTACCACTGATATTGCGATAAGGTGAATGAAAACCCAATAAATTACGACCATCCAGATACCTAAAGCCTTTAATTTGTTCTACCACAAATACATTCTTATCTAAAATTTGACGGATGGATTGAATCAGCATGTGATTGATGTCATATCGATCCGACTTAATTTGAACAAACAGATCAAAGGGTGTATCTGGCAGTTTTGCTTTCGCTTCATCTGCCAACCCCAGGGTCGATAAATCCACAAAATCTGGTCGTGTTCCAGGATACAAGATATCCCAATACCCCAGCCCAACAGCGACAAACCCAGATAATTCAGCTTCAGAATACTGCTCACGCAACAATGCTATAGTGTTTACGACTTGTGGAAGTTGCCGCCTAAGTTGCCCTTCAGCGCCTTCAGCCGCATTCATCATCAAAAACATTCCATGTAAATTCGCTTGCGCGATGAGCCCTTGTTGAAATTGCATATAAAAATTGCCTATATTCAAAAAATAGCTCAACGAGCTGATTTTCATTGCGAAAGTGTAAATTTTTAATTAACTTGTAAAGCTAAAAGCTGTTTTATTGTGTAATCGGAATACCCAACGTTTAAAATGTTACTCAAACGCCCCCAAAATGCCCCGACTAAATCTAATATTTTACTGAATGACTGGCAGCCCAGTAGCCAAACTTATGCAAATAGCATCTCAAATAAAATTACCACTATTCAATATCAATATAGTCGGCTAATCGAGTCTGCTGAAGCTTTTTATATCACTTACGACGATAATTGCAAGGCACTGAAAAAAAACCAAAAACTAATTTCTGCTTACAAAGAGCAAATTAAATTTTTAGAAGACTATAAATCTAAAAATGGAAAACTACCAAAAATAAAAAACCAAGAGTCTTCTAGTCGTTATTTAGTTCGTCTACATCACTTATTAGATAAAACAAACCATCAGCAAAGCGATTTACAGCAAAATATTCGCCAGCAGCAAATGGATAATGCCGAACGGTTAGAGCGGATTTGCGAGCAAGTTCTATCCATGCTCAGTGGTTTGCATAGCTTCAATCAGTTCATCGGTAGCTTAATATTATCATCTCCGTCAGCTGACTCTAAAAACCGCTGTTTGCGAAACGAAAAAAGCAAACCCCTGTTAATTGGTGCGTTAAGTGTATTATTGTTTGACCACCTGAGACGAAACAAACAACTAAAGTGCCGTTATTTAGCGCCTTTGGCTGAGCAAATTTTTAAACACCAAGATGAGACAATTGATTACAGCTTAATTGCACATAAAAGTGCATTTAGCGATTCGTTACGCACTGCTAAATGTGGCCAATACATGCCGGATGATATACGCAATGAATATGATCAACTAATACTCAAACCTTTATTAAGAGCCGCTTTAGTTCACTCTATTGGCCGCTACAGCCCAGCAGCTAAAGCTTTGTTTGGCGAAAACAGCTATCAAAAACTGCCTAATAAACAAAGAGCAAAGCTACTGGACGCCATTTATAATCACTCACAATTTTATATTTCGTCATTTACGCAATTGAATCCGGATGACAAAGATAATTTGCAGTCGTACCAGTTAAGTCAACATATTTTACAGCGTTTACAGGTTACCAATGATCCTATGGGTGACTTGCTTCGACTCCCCATGGTGTTTGCATCTGTGGCTTTATCCACCAAAGAAAATTATAACTACCAACAAATCCATGCCTGTAACCAGATATTTTTAGCTGGATTGAAAGCTAATCAATATCGCAAAGATTACACCCAAAATTTACAAAAAATCCTGGGGCGTTTTCCAATCGGCAGTGGCGTATATTTTATTCAAGAAGAAAATGGCGAAATCGAAAAAGCGTTAGTTTCTTCGTTATTACCGTTCGATGAAGACGAACCTATTGCCAAGCAGGTTACCCGCAGACAACTTCAGTTTATTGGCAGCGGTGAACTCATTATTTGCCAAGAAAGCAATCTATATTTTGCCGAGACCCGGAAACTATCCTATTTATCACCGCAAGTTTTAGAGCTCAAGTTTGGTAACCACTTTAGCTGGGATGCAACCGAGGTGTGGGATTTACAAATTTCTTCAGCACAATTTTGGCGCACTGATGGATCTCTTAAAATAAATGGGCGCTACGTCAAATATCGATAAAAAATAGTACTGGTAGGATATCCTGATTGCTGCTTTTAGGTACAATGAAATTACCTTATACTTTTGCAAGCTAGCTAAATGGACAATAAATTTAACAATAATAATAAAACTAACAATACACCTCCAGTTCCTTTGGTTAAAACTTGGTATCAGTTATTAATGAACCAAGATAATCCTAAATTAAAAGAACATGGTAAAAATATGCTAATTGGCGCGTTTGGCGATATCCAGAATGCTGCCGAATTTATTAAAAAACACGGCATAGATAAGTCTAAATAACTCAGTTGCAACATTGCCATGACATCCTGTTATCTGTATCTTGTGTAAAACTTCAAAAAAGGATGTCTATGCAAAAACTTACCATTAGCCTGCTTGCTTTTTTAGCAGGTTTTTCCATTATGGCATTTGAGCTACTCGGTGGTCGCATGTTAGCCCCGTATTTTGGTAGCAGCGTTTATGTTTGGGGCAGCATCATTACCGTCTTTATGCTCGCTCTGTCTCTTGGTTACCTTTTTGGTGGACGTTTATCAGTATATTCCCCAAATTTGAAAAAGTTTGCCTGCATTTTTATTGCCGCCTCTGTCAGCTTATTGCCTTCGTTATTTTTTTCGCAACCCATATTTGAATGGGTGTTTTTGAAAGTTGAAGATCCTAGATACGGATCTTTATTAGCCGCTCTTTGTGTATTTTTAGTACCCAGTATTATTTTGGGTATGATATCCCCTTACTCAGTACGTTTATTGACCGTATCAGCGCGTGCATCCGGTCAAACTGCAGGTTTTTTGTACTTTGTTTCTACCTTAGGTAGTGCACTAGGCACAATAATGACGTCGTTTTATTTAGTCCTTTGGCTAACGGTGAGCGAAATTTTATGTTTAATTATTGGACTTTTACTCTTCTGTGCGGTGACCGCCTTGTTGTGTGCGTTCAAATATAAACAAAACGAAGAGGCTGAATATGCTTAAAAAACTTTTAATTATGCTGATGAGTTTTGTCTCTTTTGCCAGTGCCGCAGAAACGGTTCATAAAGAGCGTTCTATTTATCGCAATATTGTGATAAACGAAAGCGATAATATCCGCTGTATGCAGTTTGAAACCCGTCGTAAATTAGCAACTAACCAAGCCTGTATCGATCTTAAAAAACCGCAACGTTTAGTTTTTGAATACGCCCATGGAACACTCGCTGCACTTGCTCATCAACCTAAACCTAGCCGGGTTCTTATTTTAGGCCTAGGTGGTGGCGTATTATCTAACCTTATTCATCAGCTTTCCCCTGATAGTGAAATTGTTTCCGTCGATATAGATCCAGCCGTTGTTAAACTGGCCAAAGACTATTTTAATTACCGTGAAAACAAACAAGTCACCAGTGTCATCCAAGATGGCCGAGTATTTGTTAAACGTGCTCTATTAAAAAAAGAAACGTTTGATTGGATTATTCTTGATGCGTTTAACGGAGATTATATTCCTGAGCATATGATGACATATGAATTTTTGAGCGAGGTTAAACAGCTGTTGAATAAAAACGGCATTGTATCTGCGAATACGTTTAGCACAAGTGATCTGTACGATTATGAATCTAATACCTACGCTGCTGTATTTAATAAACTATGGACCTATAGAGCACCAACCCGCGGCAACCGAGTGTTATTTGCATGCAATTGTGCTCCGTTTAAATTTTCTGTCAAAACAGCTCCAGCTCCTCTTCTTGAGCATTTGCAAAAATACGATGTTGACCTAAAGCAGGTATTTACGCACATTGATGACAAGGTTGACTGGCAGACAGATACCCAAATTTTAACAGACGAATACTCACCTGCTAATTTACTAAAATAGATTAGCTTGGATGAACTCGATTGCGGCCGTGACCTTTTGCGATATAAAGGTTTTTATCGGCCGCTTGCAGCAACTCTTCGCAATTCAGCGTTGGGTCTGGGATACACGAAGCTATGCCAATACTAGCGGTTAAAAAATCGCTGATGAGAGATCCTGTATTAGTAATTTTTAAGCGCTCGATTTCTTTGCAAATTAACTTAGCCAATAATATGCCATGGCACGCATGGGTTTCAGACCATATTAAAACAAACTCTTCACCGCCGTACCTAGAGGCTAAATCACCCGCCCTGTTAACAAACTTTTTTAATACCAAGGCAGTTTTTTTAAGCGCCTCGTCTCCCGCTGCATGACCGTAATTATCATTAAGTTGTTTAAAAAAATCTAAGTCTATCAGAGCGAGCGTAATAGGTAGTTTAGCTCGCATACAGCGGCGCCACTCACGTAATACAAACTCATCAAACGCATGTCGATTTGCTAATTTAGTTAAACCATCTTGGCGGGCTAAACACGCAATCTTGTCTTCTGCCAAACGCCGCTCAGTAATATCCTGATGGGTGATCACATAATAAGTTTTTTCTCCCATATCTAGTGGACCAATTCGCATCATAAACCATTGAGTGACTTCTTCGTGCGCACACGGGTATTCAAAATAAAATTGTTGCTGCTGCTCGGCAACGACCCGCAAGATACCTTTAACAGCTAATTTTGCATAAGTATCACCTGCTTCTGCCGCTTTTTTACAGACCTCAATATAATTTTGACCCAACCAAAGGTCATCGTCGTTTTTTTCAATACAATGCTGACTACCCCGCCATTTTTGGTTAACAAAAATGATCTCGCCCTGCTTGTTTATGACAGCAATATGTTCTGGAATGGCATCGATAATGTGCTGAAAAAAGGCTTCTTTATTTTGTAATTGCACTGTTGGTTTCCTTCTCGAAAGTTGACCCTGAGGTCTTTCGAGCAGACAACAACATAAAGGCCTGCTGAGATTAACTTAAATATACAATTTGTTTGCAAATAGCTTTATAAAGATAGAAGAAATAATGAGAAAAGAAAATTTTAGGATGATCCGGGATAAGTGGTGCCCAGGGGCGGACTTGAACCGCCACGACCGTGAGGTCACTAGCACCTGAAGCTAGCGTGTCTACCAATTTCACCACCTGGGCAAGTGGCGCGTACTATAATGAGAGTTAACTTTAGTGTCAAACAAAATTTGACAAAAAACTTGCAAATTCGATGCCGATAACTGATAAATATACTAGGTTAGAGTTAAGGATCTTAAAGATAAACATATGAAATCAAAAGCTACCTCGTTTGATATTGCTCATTATGCGGGGGTTTCTCAATCCACTGTCTCGCGAGCCCTCCGCAATAGCCCCTTAGTCAGTGAAGAAACTCGGTTAAAAGTACAACAGGTCGCAAAAAAATTAAATTATAAAATTGATAAAAACGCGAGTAACTTAAGGGCTCAACATAGTAGCACCTTGGCTGTATTATTGTTTGAAGATCCAACCTCAGATGAGTCGAATATTAATCCGTTTTTTCTTTCAATGTTAGGCTCAATTACTCGCGCCTGTGCAAAACAAGGTTATGATTTATTAGTTTCGTTTCAATCGGCCAGTGATGACTGGCACGCCGATTATGCTGAAACTCACAGAGCCGATGGCATTATTTTGTTAGGGTATGGCGATTATATCGATTACCAACCCCGTTTTAAACGGCTATTGGAGGAAGGAACTAAATTCGTCTGTTGGGGCGCGCAGGTCGATGGCTCACCCGAGCTGACTGTTTGTTGCGACAATTATTCCGGTGGTGAACGGGTCGCTGAACATTTACTTAATCTAAGACGTAAAAACTTTGCCTTTATTGGTGATGCCTCGGAGCATAGCCCCGAATTTTACGAACGCTTTTTAGGTTTTAAAAACACCTTACAAAACCTTGGCGTGAAATTGAGTGAACGCAATACAATAAGGGCAATATCAACCGAAGCCTCTGGTTATCATGCAACCCAGTCTTTGTTAGCGAACAATACAGATTTTGATGCCATCTTCGCTGCCAGTGATCTGATCGCCATCGGCGTGATAAAAGCTTTACAAGAAGCCGGACTAAATGTGCCTAACGATGTCTCTGTGGTCGGCTTTGATGATTTAGCCGTAGCAAGATTTAGTCTTCCACCACTCACCACTGTCAGGCAAAACACTACGCTCGCAGGCCAAATGCTGGTGTCTAATTTACTGTCGTTAATTGATGACATTCCTGTAGATGCTAGTAGTGCTTTGTTACCCCCACAACTTATCGTGCGGGGGTCTTGTGGTGGTGAAGCTAACGCTCAAGGTTAAAAATATAAGCAGTTTTGGCGGCTAACGGCAAACCATTGGCAAGTTTATAACTTTGTTTGCTTAATACTTCGGTGGCTATTTGATAGCTGCCAACTCGTTCACTAAAGCGCTCTGTATTTAACCTACGTGTGCTATCGTTTTTATTCATAACAATCATCAATGTTTGTTTATCATCATAGCGAAAATATACATAAACCCCATCGTCAGGCACATACTGCATCAGTTTACCCCGATGGATCACTGGGCTCGATTTCCGCCAGTTTAATAACTTTTTCAGGTAGTTTTGTGCATCTTGTTGTTCAGCCGTCAGGTTTTTGCCTGTCATTGCATTGCTTTTATCACCTGGCCAACCACCAGGAAAATCTGAGCGTATTTCGCCATGATCTGCACGCTTTGGGTCGTTTTTCATCAACACTTCTGTGCCATAAAAAATTTGTGGAACACCCCGCATGGTGGCAAAATACACCATACCCATTTTAAACAAGTCAATGTCCTCATTAACTTGGCTGAAAAAACGATTCATATCGTGATTGTCTGGAAAAATCACTAACGCTTCTGGCGCTGCATATAAAAAGTCTTTTGCAAGCATCTTATAACTTTGAATCAACCCACTGCCATAAGTTTTTTCTTCAGTCGTTAAACCTTCCACAATCGCCGCTTGCAGTGGAAAGTCCATCAATGACGGTAAGCATGAGGTGTATCCATCATGGTTTTGTTTGCCACCTTGCCAGTATGAAACAATTGCAGGGTCTGTCACCCACTCTTCACCTACGATATTAAAGTTAGGATATTCTGTCATAACTTCGCAAGTCCAGCGGGCCATAAAGTTTTTATCTGGATAGGGGTAAGTATCCATTCTGATCCCAGTGATCCCTGAATATTCAATCCACCAAAGCGTATTCTGGATTAAATAGTCCGCCAACAAAGGATTTTTTTGGTTGAGATCCGGCATGGTTTCAACAAACCAACCATCTGAAAAGCGCTTTTTATCGTATTCTGAAGCATATAAATCTTGCACTGTATTCCGTCTGTGCGATGTGCCGACAAATTCATCAGCAAAATTAATCCAGTCGGCCGTTGGTTGATCTTTTACAAACCAATGCTCAGAACCAACATGATTTACTATCATATCCATGATGACCTTAATGCCTTTTTGTTTAGCTTCAGCAATAAAAGCTTTATATTCCTCATTACTGCCAAATCTGGCATCCACTTTGTACATATCTGTGGCCGCATAACCATGGTATGAATATTCAGGCATATCATTCTCTAACACAGGGTTTAGCCAAATTGCGGTAAAACCCATCTGTTGGATATAGTCGAGGTTTTTTCGAATGCCTTCAATATCACCACCATGACGTCCCCCTGGGTGAGCACGATCTAATTTATCCGCCATCCCCGCAATATTGTCATTATTTAAGTTCCCATTGGCGAATCTGTCTGGAGTAATTAAATACATCACATCTGAGCTATCAAATCCTTGTCGATGTTTTGAGTCGGCCGATCGCGCAAGCAACGGATAGCTGATTTTTTCAACTAGCTGACCATTTTTATACAGCAAAATGGGTACGTCGCCAGCTTCGACCTGCTCCGTTAGCTTCAAATATATAAACAAGTAGTTTGGATTCGTTACATTAACTACTTGTTCTAATTGCACACCAGGGTAGTCAACTTTTACGGTTAAACCAGCGAGCTTGTCACCGTGTAAAAGTATTTGCAATTCTGGATTGTGCATACCAACCCACCAGTTAGCAGGCTCAATACGCTGCAGCAAATTGTTTTGCGCCTGAACCGTCAGTGACAAGGCCAATAATAAAAAGCCACTAAATAGTTTTTGCATTATTGATCTCCAGCTAAAGTCGCACGTACTTCGGGATAATAATCCCAAACCTGGCCTTCGCTGAGCGAGCGCACTAGCTTGACGTATTCAGCATGTGTCCAAGCCAGTGGCGTAGCCGAGTTGGTACCTTGACCTGTTTGATAACCGTCAGGTTTTTCGCCGACACCATCCCAAACCTGCTCTGGCAACATTAAACCTTGATTTGCAAACTGCTCCATACCAAACACATAGGTTTGTTTAATTTGTTGTTTTTTACTGGTATCTAACGTTTTATTTTGTTTAGCTTTGGCAATTTCGTAATGCCCACGTTCACCAGTGAAAAACGGCCATACACGGCCGCGCTGCGACGCATGATTGGTTCCACTATGTGCATAATTACCGCCATCTTTGGTTAATTCGCCATAACCATCATTTCCGTAACGGCGATACCCTGGATACTTCTGCCCTTGGGCATTGGTAAAGGTATATTTAACCCGTAAATTTTCCTCAATGCTTTCATCTTCATATTCCGGCAAGCTTGACAAAATATGCGGGTCATTCGCCGCTCTAACTCCGTAACGAGCCAGCTCTAAAAAACCACCGTCTAAAATCAGGCTTTTTTCCAATCCTGCTCGACCATTGTTATCTTTGAGCTGATTTTTGCCTTGCCCTGGATTAATACGGAAATAATATTGACCATCACTATCAGCTGATTTTAATTGACCATTTTGGGTAAAAGTCAGCGCTTCGATTTGTTTGTTATATTCTTTAGCTTTGTTTAAATACAGCTCAGCTGCGACTGTATCTTGGCTCAATTGAGCAATTTTTGCCGCACTCACTAAACCACCGACTATGGCAGCCATAGTAGACGGTGAATAACCACTTTGTTCTTCCCATCGCTCTTGTTGAGTAAAAGGTGGCTCAATTTGTGTATCATTCCATAAAATACTCGCCTTGCCACCTTTGACTAAAAACTGAGCAGCCGGTTTAAGCATTTTATGGTACCAGTAACTCAGCTCTTCGCTTGATAATACATCAGCTTGATACAACTTCAGCGCGAGCATAATCGGCATGGCCGTTTGGTCCATTTGCACCGCAACCCATTCTAACTCACCATCGACATGTGTTTTTTGTAAAAACCAGCCTGTATCACCACGGTTCCCTGGCGTTTTATCTGTCACTTGAACTTTTTCAAGATATTCAAACGCTGTTTTTGCTGTGGCTTTATCGCCCATCGCTAAAAACGCCATCGCCACTTGATAAAAATCACGCACCCAAACGGCTTTATAGCCGGTATGACCTTCTAATGCTGGTACTGTATCGCCCCAAGGGTTAGATAAACTTGCAATCAAAGCCCCAGCATGGGTTTTATCTTCTTGTGCTTTTAAAACCATAGCACTGACATTTAATAAATCCCCTTGATCGGCCGTCTGCGCATACATACGCTTTAATGGCGATAAGTCATTTAAATAATCTGACCAGCCGTAATAATCACCTTTACCTGCGTAATCGTTTAATACCCTTTGATAACCACGTGCGAGTGCTTGCTGACCTTCGGCAGCACTACTAGCTGGAGTTTTTGCAAAACTTAACACTAAATCAAACTCGCTACGCTGACCAATATCACCCAGCTCAGCCGCCATCGCTACATTGCCACTTTGGGCACCTGTGCTGCGGTAAAAAACAGGTTGTTTATCGCTTTTTAGTTGAGTGATTAAGTCAGACTGACCAATATAACCAACACCTTGGTGAGCAAAACCTTGCTTGCTTTGCAAGGTTAAAAAGTTATCCCCATCTGCCGCTATTAAGCGCTGACCTTTTACAAAAGCTCTATCGCCGATGCCATTATTATTTACATAAGGATTGACCTGCACATAAGCCTTTAAACCTTTTTGTTGGCTTTTGAAAATAGCTCGAACAAATAAAGACTGGCTTTCGGGATCGGTAAAAACGTGTTTTTCTAATGTAAAACGTCCTTTTTTGTCGCGGCTAATTATTTTATAAGCCAATGATAAAGGTCGCCCACTGTCGTCCGTATGCAAGTATTCAATCTCATGCTCTAAACCATCCTGCTCGGCCACCACAAATTCATCCCCAACCACAATAAATTGCATGTCTTTAATCTGCGCTTGATGGATTAAACCAAACATGGTTTCTGTGATCATACCTTTGGCTAGCGAGAACCAGACCTTAGACACTTTTCCGGTTTTTGCGTGATCATTATATTGACCGTTTTGATAAGCTTCGTATGAAGTTCCTATGCCTTGTTTGCCCGAATAAGCCCAAAAAGGTTTATCACCGGGTGCGCCCGGGGCAATTTCTGTTTGTATTTTTTGTTCCACCGGCGACTGACAAGCCAGCAAAGCTGCTGATAATAAACTGACTTTAAATAAATTAGATTTTTTCATGACCACACCTTATTTAGTTGTGTAACTTAACACGCACCACAGATACAGCGGCTAACAAATAACAAACACCACCAATTATCAGAGCATAAATTGCTTCGCCGGCAAAAAAGTGGCGAATTAACAGGCCCAAAATACTGGCTGCCAATAGTTGAGGAATAACGATAAAAAAGTTAAAAATTCCCATATAAACGCCCATTTTGTGCTCTGGTAAACTGTTGCTTAACATGGCGTAAGGCAGAGATAAAATAGAAGCCCAAGCGAAACCTATGCCTATCATAGGTATCCATAAATGGCTCGGATTATGAATAAACAAAAAGCTGAATAACGCCAGCGCACCTAAGATCAAATTTATGCTATGGGTCAACTTAAGCCCCACATGGCGCACCATAATTGGAATGATAATAGCGGCTATGGCGGCAAAACCATTGTAGGCAGCAAATAGCACTCCCACCCAGTCGGCACCATCGTTATAAGCAGCCGATTGTGTGTTTAAGGTGCCATAATGAAAACTCGTGACTGCTGCAGTGGTATAGATCCACATCGCAAACAGAGAAAACCAGCTAAAAAACTGCACCCATGCCAATTGGCGCATGGTTTTGGGCATTTGAAATAAATCATACATAATTTCAAAAAAGCCATTTTCTGTTTTGTTGGCGCTTTGCAGACCATTGCTAATAAAAACGATGGCACTAAAAGCTAACAAACCAAAAGCCAACAAGTAGAGCTCTTTTTCCAATGAGGGCGATACCACTAAACCTAATATTATGGCCCCAAACAGCGCCGAGATGATACCGCTACGGACAAACTTCACTTGCTGTTTTAGTTCTTTAACTTGATTATCACGGCCAGAAAATTCTGCCAATTGCTGCGGGCTGTATTCTTTAGTCGTAAACACTGTCCAAAAGACAGCCAGTAATAAAACCACCCCACCAATATAAAAAGAATATTGCACAGATTGAGGAATAACGCCTTCTGCAGCAGTATTGCTGACGCCAAACCAATTACTCATCATCCAAGGCGCGGCTGATGCTACTACAGCGCCAATCCCAATAAAAAACGACTGCATGGCATAACCAGTGGCACGCTGTTTTTTATTTAGCTGGTCACCAACAAAAGCTCGAAATGGTTCCATAGTGACATTGATTGACGCATCCATAATCCAAAGCATACCCGCGGCTATCCACAAGCTTGGTGAATTGGGCATAATAAATAACGCAAGCGTGGTTAAAATGGCGCCGAAAAAGAAAAACGGCCGACGTCGTCCCATTCTGGTCCAAGTATTGTCACTCCAATAACCAATAATAGGTTGCACGATCAAACCAGTTAATGGGGCTGCGATCCATAAAATAGGGAGATCATCGATCTCAGCGCCTAAGGTTTGAAAGATCCGGCTAACATTAGCATTTTGCAAAGCAAACCCAAATTGAACCCCTAAAAATCCAAAACACATGTTCCAGATCTGCCAAAAACTGAGTTGAGGTTTTTGCTGCATTATTTTTCTCCCCGCACTTTAATCACACAAGTGGCAAAAGGTTTAACAGTTAATTTCAGCTGCGGCTGTTGCCATTGACAGCCTTGAGTTTGATACGAAAACAGGGTTTTTGCATTGGTAACTTTGACGTTTAGCTGGTCGCTAGATAAGGTGATTTGACGACTGCCACTGGCAGCAAAATTAGTGATCACTAATAACTGGTGTGACGGTTTAGTCCGGGTAAATGCAATAACGGACTCATCATCTGAGGTGGTTAACCAGCGCAGATCGCCATCAACGGCAGGTGGTAATTGCACAATCGCCAATAATTGCTGATAGGCCTGCTGCAAGCTTTTTTGTGCGTCGCTTAATGCACCGCCATCAAAAGCCCCTTGATTCATCCAAGCTTGATGCGCGGGCACGCCAATATAATCAAAAATGCTGGTGCGACTCGGCTGACCAAACCCGGCCGATTCGCTGCCATCTTCACCTTGCATCTGACCAAAGTAGACCATGGCTGGGCCTTGGTTCATGAGTGCTGACACAGCAAACGCAGGGATCCCCCAACGCGCATCGCCGGCAAACTCTGGGCTGGCGATCCTTTGTTCATCATGATTTTCTAAAAAGTGCAGCATGTGGTGATTAATATCGGCGACTTTTTGTTGCACCGAGTATAAGGTATGGGCTGGCGCTTTCTGCTGAATGATCTGTTTTAACTGGTCGTAAAAACCCACTTTATCATATAAATAGTCCATTTTTCCTAGCAGGATATAAGGCCGATAAAGCTCAGGGTTATACACTTCTGCTAATAAAAATGCATCAGGATTTATTTGTTTTATATTTGAGTTTAAATAACTCCAAAACGCTACAGGCACCATTTCGGCCATATCAAAACGAAAGCCGTCGACGCCCATATCCAGCCAATAAGACACTATGTTTTTAAATTTTAACCAACTATCTGGTACATCTTTACCTTGCCAAAAAGCATAATGCGCTTGGTGATTTTTATTAACATAACTGTTGGGTAAGCGAGGAAAGTCATAACTGCCATCTGGTTTAACACCAAAATTAATTTTAACCGTTTCATACCAATCGTTTTTGTCCGGCTGTGCCGCGCGTGCACCATTCCCTGTCCATTTAGCTGGGGTTTCATTAAATTGCCCATCTGCCAGTGGGTGCGGTTGTCCACCTAATACTTGTCCTGCCGTGCCTGCTGGTACTTGAAACGACTGCCCAGGTACATAATAAAAATTATTGTCTCTGGCATACTCAAGCTGCTTATTATCATCAGCACCAAAATCGCGAACGCCAGCGGGCGCTGATACTGATTGATAATTACGTGCAACATGATTTGGCACTATATCAATGATCACTTTGAGTCCAGCTTGGTGAGTACGTTTTATTAATGCTTTAAATTCGTCTAACCGTTTATCTAGGTCAACAGCCAGATCCGGGTCAACATTATAATAATCTTTGACCGCATAAGGAGATCCTGCGCGGCCTTTAACAACATCAGGGTCGTCTAATGAAATACCGGCAGAGGTATAATCTGTGGCAGTTGCATGATGGAGTACACCGGTATACCAAATATGAGTAAAACCTTGTTTTTTAATGCTTTGCAAGGCGGTGTCGGTAAAGTCATTAAATTTACCCACCCCATTTTCAGCTATCGTGCCCCATTTTTTGTTCGTTGTATTCTGGTTACCAAAAAGCCGCGTAAAAACCTGGTAAACGACTGGTTTTTGTTGTTTTTTTGCGGTTTGCTGAGCGGCTTTGTCAGCTGAGTATAGCGGCGCGCTCAACAGCATTAAAACACTGATAATGCCTGTATATTTTTTCATAACTTTCCCCATAACAGGCCACAACTCAGTTGTGGCCTGACGGCCATAATTATAACTGGTAACTAAAGCCTAGTAGATAAGTACGGCCATAGTCTTGGTAATCTCGTACTTTCAAGGCATTGTCACCATTAAGCGAGGTAAAGGGTTCTTCAGTTAAATTTTGAATTTGGAAAGTCACTGATAACTTCTCCAGCCCGTCGATTCCTGAATAAGCAAAATCATAACCTAGCTGCGCATCCCAGATAGTTTCACCTAAAATATCCACTTGTTCTGAGCTAAAACCAACACCATAGACTTCTCCTTTAAAATCGCTACGTTTACGCATACTGGTACGGGCTTGAATACCATTTTGCTCGTAATAGAGCGTGAAACTTTGCACCTTGTCGGATAAACCAGGCAGCTCATAATCATTTCCATTATGATCTTGGATATCTTGCTCAACACCCGTGTGGCTTGCAATCAAACCTATGCCTTCTAAAGACTCATCAAACAAGCTAAACGGTAAAGTTACTGCTAATTCATAACCCCACAGGCTACCACCGCCACCATTGACTTTACTCTTACGAGTGGCCGTTGGGTTGGCTGGAACTTCTCCTGTTGCTGGGTTTACAACGCCAGTTAAATCTTCTTCATAGTTATCGTCAAAGGTCCACTGATTGATATCTTTATAGAAGATCGCCGTAGAAAAATAACCTTCGGCGCTAAAGTAGTTTTCGTAGCTTAAATCTAGCCCAGTGGCTTCTTTAGGTTCTAAATTTAAGTTACCGCCGGTGATCTCCCAGTTATTTCCGTTTTCGTCTACCGTGTTTTTATATTCACGAGAAATAGACGCATTCATATCATCCATACGGGCACGAGAAATGGTTTTGGCTAAACCTAAACGCACTGTTTGATCTTGGTCGATTTCAAAGTTTAAATTTAAACTAGGTAATACATGTGAATAATCGTGCGATAAGTGACGATCTTCAACTTCAACCACACCATCGACCACAGCGGCAACAAAACCATTTGAACTTTGTTCGGTTTGCACATAACGCACACCAAGGTTACCACTGACAGGTATGCCTGCGATCTCGCTATAAATATCTGCTTGTACAAATGCAGTTGTCACTTCTTCTTGCACTGTCCAGCTACGCGTTTTATGTTTGCTATCTGATAAGCTTTCAGCCAACAAACTGAAATAACCATCATCAATTAATGCGCGGGTATCGTAAGCAATCATCTCACCCATACCGATAAAGTCTAAACTGGCTGTGCCAAGGCGGTATTGCTCTGGGACTTCTAATGTATAAGGGTTATCTGGATAAGATAAATCTTTAAGTGATAAATAATAACCTTCAGAAACTTTACTTTTTTCACGGTCACGATACGACATGCCTAAATGCAACTGGCTAAAATAGTCGTTGTCTAACGCGCGGCTAAAGTTTACTTTAAAAGTATTGAGCTCGTCTTCGATTTCCGGCGCATTAATAAAACCATCTTGCGCGGTATTTCTAAACGGGTTATTTTCGTCATTAATACCATACACTTCGTTTAATGCTGTACTGGTCCCCCAGCTTAACGGGCCACCGAGCTGAATCAATGCATAATCACTATAATCTAAACTTGGCGTAAAAGTTGCTCCGGTATTACCACCATCAAAGCTGTAGGTGACATCATCCGCCGCACCATTAGCTGAACCGCGCCCTGTCCCTGAATAACTTTCGATACTCCAAACTTGACGCTCAACCGATGAGTGACTGACGTCGGCTTCCATCGTCCAAAAATCTGATAATAAATATTCTAAGTTAAAACCAAATTGAGTCAGTTCGGCTTCACGCGTTTCATGGTCATTACGTACGATTAACCGCTCACCTTCTGTTGTCGCTTGGGTAATAAAACCTGTATTTTCATCAATCACAACAGAGTCTGGATCAACCGCGCCGGTTTGTCCCCAACCAAAAGGAATTTCGATGCCTCGGAGAATTTTTTGATCACTAAAATCAACATATAAAGCATCAAATGTCATGTCTAATTTGTCGTTTGGACGCGATTGAATCACCAACATAGCACTGTCACGCTCTAAAGTTGAAGAACGAACAAAAGGTTTAGCGCCCCCTAACAACGAGTAGTTTTTACCATCATCACCTTCAAACTCAGGGTAACCCCAAGCATTCCAACGCTTTTCTTGATTTGGCGAAGACATAGTATTAACCGCCACAGCAACCCCGAGCGTATCGTCCATAAACTGGTCAATATAAGACAGAGTGCCTCGGAAACCTGAATCATCACCGTCTGGATTTAATTTATCAAAACTGTTTTTTTCATACTGGCCATTCACCATTACCACACGCTCTGATTTTTTTAACGGTTTGACCGTTTGCATATCGATTACACCAGCAATGCCTTCAGCATCAAGTGAAGCGCTTGGGGTTTTGTATACGGTAACCCCACTCATGATCTCTGATGGGTATAAATCGAATTCAACGCCTCGACTATCTCCAATAGAAACCTGCTCTCGGCCATTAAAAGTCGTTGCACTTTCGTTTTCACTAAAACCACGCACACTAACTCTGCTAGCACGGCCATCTAGACGCTGAGCGGTAATACCAGGCAATCGAGCAATTGACTCGGCAATAGAAGAATCAGGCAATTTACCGATATCTTCTGCTGAAATAGACTCAACCAACTCGGGTGAAAAACGTTTAGTATTGATAGATTCAACAACACTGGCTCTAAAACCACCCACTTTAATAACTTCGATTTGTTTTTCGGTGGCTTGGTTTTTCTCATCCTGAGGCTCTGCTGCTGCAACATTGGCTGATGCCAAACTTGTAAAAAGTGCACAGGTAAGCATATTTAAGTTAAATTGTTTCATTGTTTGCCTCATCTGGTTAAACAGGATTTAATCAATTCGTTACGCCCAGATACTAGCCCCGTGACAAACAACTTACCAAGCAGATGCATACGTATTCAAAACATTTAATTAACATAACAAGACTATGGAATTAATTTAACCTATTGTTTTTTCTGAAAATTTGAAGAAATTAAGATAAATCGAAATTATTAACAAGGGCTTCCCTCAGCAGGTTTTATTCAAGATGAAAAAACGCCTGCGCTGAACTTAAACATAATTTATTTTTTCAAGCGGCCGCCAACTGGTTGTTAAACCGGCAATTTTATTCATTTAAAATCAATCACTTATTATTGAATCAAGCATTTTTCAAACAATGTTTTCCGCTGTTAAAAACCTTTTATAAAAATATTATTTTAAATGCATACGTATGCAGCAACTTTGTGGTTTTAAAACTTTCCCTTATGCTTTTTAACAATGTTATTTTATTTACAAAGTTAAAACATTTGGAGCAGGCTATGGCGCATGCAGAACAGTTAAACTGGTGGAAAGGGGCAGTTATCTATCAAGTTTACCCACGCAGTTTTCAAGACAGTAATCAGGATGGTGTCGGTGATCTCCAAGGCATTATTCAGCGCTTAGATTATATTAAAAGCCTTGCCGTTGATGCCATTTGGATATCTCCATTTTTTAAATCACCGATGAAAGATTTTGGTTATGACATTAGCGACTATCGTGCTATTGACCCCTTGTTTGGAGAGATGGACGATTTTGACGAACTCATCGAAAAAGCTCATCAAAAAAACATAAAAATCATTATCGATCAGGTATTAAGCCATACCTCTGATGAACACCCTTGGTTTTTGCAAAGTCGCGAAGATAAAACTAACGACAAAGCTGACTGGTATGTCTGGGCCGATGCGAGACCTGATGGTACTCAACCAAACAACTGGTTATCTATTTTTGGCGGACCAGCATGGCAATGGGAGCCGCGACGCGGCCAATACTATTTACATAACTTTTTAACCGGTCAGCCCGACTTAAACTTTCACAACCCTGAAGTCCGTGAAGCGGTTCTTGGTAATGTAAAATATTGGTTAGATAAAGGGGTCGACGGGTTTCGGCTAGATGCTATCAATTTTTGTTTTCACGACAAGCAACTTAGAGACAACCCTGCTAAACCGCCAGAAAAACGGACTGGGCGCGGTTTTAGTGAAGATAATCCGTATGCGTTTCAATACCATTTTTATAATAATACCCAACCAGAGAATCTTGCATTTATGCGAGAAATCCGGGCCTTGCTCGATCAATACCCGGGCACAGTATCTTTAGGTGAAATCTCCTCCGAAGATTCACTGACAACCATGGCTGAATATACATCGGGTGGCGATAAACTGCATATGGGATACAGCTTTGAGCTATTAACTAAAGACTATAGTGTTGCTTATATTCGCAGTACAGTCGAACAATTAGAAAATAGCATGACTGAAGGTTGGCCATGCTGGGCTTTTAGTAACCACGATGTTGAGCGAGTCGCAAGCCGCTGGAATCCCAAAGGCATTGTTGATCCACAACAGTGTAAAATGCTAGTGGCGTTATTAACCTCACTGCGTGGCAGCACTTGTTTATATCAGGGTGAAGAATTAGGGTTAGGCGAAGCTGAAGTCGCATTTGCCGATTTACAAGACCCTTATGGCATCACATTTTGGCCAAACTTTAAAGGCCGTGATGGCTGCCGTACGCCGATGCCTTGGCAAGCCGATGAAACCAGTTTACATGCAGGTTTCAGCCAAACTAAACCTTGGTTGCCGGTTGATAAAAATCATCAAGCCCAAGCCGTGGCTAAACAAGATACATGTGCTGACTCTGTATTAAACGCCAACCGGACATTTTTACACTGGCGACAACAACAAGTTGCTTTGTTGGAAGGTGATATCAAGTTTATTGATACCGACGAACCTATATTAGCCTTTTGGCGCAAGCATGAAGAAGCGTCTTTGTTTTGTGTATTTAATTTATCTGAGCAGCCACAAACGCTTAATTTAGCTGAGTTTTCACAAACGCCATTAACAGCTTGTCAAGGTTACACAGACAAGCCTTTAATGCCTTCTGAGACTAGTTTAACGCTCCCCGCTTATGGCTATTTTATTGCGCAAGCTAACCACTAAAAACAGAGCTTAGCGCTGATTTAACAGCTCTCCTGCAAAGCTTCTGCAAGGGTCAGAGGCTTTTCGCTTTGGTCATCTAGGACCAATTGAGTTTCTAGTTTGTCTAAATGGCGTTGCATTAAGTCGCACGCGGTGCCTGTATCGCCTTGTTTTAATGCCCTCAATATACTTTGATGTTCGCCTGTTGCGCAGGCAGGCACATCATTTTTTTGATACAAAGCAACAATCAAGGCGCTGCGAATTAATATGTTTTCAAACATATCGTACAAAACACTGTTTTCAGCAATTTGCGCCAACATTAAATGAAAACCACTTAACGCTTGGATAATTTTTTGCCTATCACCGCCATCAATGGCCGCTTGCTCGTTGGCCATGTGTTGCTCAATGACAGATTTATGTTTGTGATATTTTTCTGGCGTGATCAACTCAACAATGCCACGCTCTATCACTCGGCGTCCGGTGAACACTTCTTTGGCTTCTAAGCTACTGGGTTTAGCAACAAACGCCCCTTTATTGCGCTCAATACTAACGTATTTATTTAACGCTAAACGTTGCATCGCGGCTTGCACATGATTGCGATTGGCTTTTAATGATTCAGCCACCTGCAACTCAACTAACCTTTGCCCGGGTTTTAGCCGGCGCTGCATGATAGCTCTAGCAATAACCGAGACTATCCTTTCAATTTCTGTTTGTTTATCTATCAAAACAACTCCATAGCTAGCACTGGAATGGAAATTGCTAGCATTAATAGATTATTTGTCATTTTCAGTATAGGCGATTCTCAGCTTGATGAGTATCTATTGACATAACACACCTTCAGATATCGGATTTAACATGCAAAAACTGAGTTTTTCAACACCTGATCTTTATGATCTACACAGAGATAAGATCACAGCTATGCCAGCGGGTCTTCACCACTTCGGTGCAATTAAGCATTTTTATGGTCAAGTTGTAACTGTCAGTTGCCCAAACGATAATTCACAAGCCGTCGCTATGCTTAAACAAGCCGGTCAGGGTAAAGTGCTGCTGATTGACGGTTTTGGCGATCTTAAACATGCTTACTTAGGAGATAACATGGCGTTAGAGGCACTAAAAAATGGCTGGCAAGGCGTAGTGGTTAACGCTTGTGTGCGCGACATTGAAATTTTGCGAACGCTAGATTTACCTGTTATGGCGCTTGGCCATACTCCAGCGAGCACAGTCAAACGCGGGTTAGGGCAAGTTAACCAAGCGGTCGAACTTCTGGAACAAACAATAACACCAGCAGACTGGTTATACGCTGATGAAAACGGCATTATTATTAGCCAGACAGCACTCAATATATAAGGATATCTATGAGACAAGCGAAATGGCCTGAACAGATCTATTGCCAACATGGGCCCAAACACTTGCAAACCTGCAATTCGGGCATATTGCAGCAGCAAAACATCGCGGTTAAAGATGTATTTTCAATAAAAGGTTATCGACATGCTGCAGGTAACCCGACTTGGCTTGCGACTCATGCCCCAGCAACCCAAACCGCATCGTCGATCAATAAATTATTGTCTGCCGGCGCCATCGTGCAAAGTTATGTTCATACCGACGAACTCGCTTATAGCTTAGAAGGCAATAACATCCATTATGGTTGTGCAGAAAACCCCGCTAAACCTGGCCACACCTGCGGTGGCAGCAGTATGGGTTGTGCAGCGGCTGTTGCGTCCGGGTATGCCCAAATAGGTCTAGGCACAGACACTGGCGGCTCGATTCGAGTGCCTGCCTGTTATACAGGCTTGTTTGGCATCAGGCCGAGTTATCACCAAATTGCTCGCGACGGCTTAACAGGTTTAGCCCCTGAATTTGACACCATTGGATGGTTGACGGCCAATGCTCAATTATTGCAGAAAGTAGGGCAAGTATTATTGCCCGACGCACCAGTGCAAAAGATAAATAAAATTGTGGTCTGCCCAGCATTGTTTGAACTGCTCGAGCCAGCATGCAAAGACAGTGTGCAAAAAAGCCTCACTGCGATTCGAGATAGTTTTGCCGAAGTGCAAATAGTAGAAATGCCCACGTCTTTATTAACTGAGTTGAGTGAGGCTTTTCGTGTTTTACAAGCTCTCAACATCGCCGATACCCACAGGGAATGGTTGCAGCAAGAGAACCCCGAATTTGCACCTGCGATTGCTCAGCGATTTCAGTTAGCCTTGCAAATGGATGCTAAACTTGCGGTCGCTGCACGCCGGACCCAGCATAAAATTAAACAATGGATCAGCACACATTTAACCGATGACGCGGCTTTATTCCTGCCAAGCACACCAACGATCGCCCCAAAAATCGGTGCTGATGTGAGTAATTTAAGAGTGCAAACCATGCAACTCACCGCAATTTGTGGCCTAACCGGTAGTTGTCAGGTACATTTGCCGCTCACCACTGAAGCAATTGACGGTCCATACGGTTTTTCTTTATTGATGCCCGCGGGGGCTGATTTAAGTTTATTGAACTTAGCCGTTCGTTTAAGCCAACTAGATGTCTGGAAATAATAAATGTCTCAACAATTTGCGTTTACCGCACCTCATCAAGCCGCTACCGACGCAGCGATAACACTATTATCAGAAGGCGCTACGGCTTGCGAAGCTATGGTCTGTGCAGCAGCGGTGATTTCTGTGGTTTACCCCCATATGAACTCTATTGGCGGGGACGGTTTTTGGTTAATTGATAATCCAAATGCCGAGCCAATTGCAATTGATGCTTGTGGCAGGGCCCCTTTTAGTGAACAAAATATTCAAGCATTGACTCAAATTGATGAACGTGGCGGGTTAAGTGCCCTCACGCAAGCAGGCACTATTAGTGGCTGGAAAGCAGCATTAACGCGAGACCCAAATGCCAAGCTGCCATTAAGTCGTATTTTAGAGCCGGCAATTTCCGTAGCTAAAGAGGGTTTCACTGTTAATGAGAGCTTAGTTTCAGCCAGTCGCAAGTTATTTTCTGTTACCCAGCGAAACCAAGCATTTAAACACATATATGAACCTGAAAAGCGAATATTAACGGCCGGTGAAAACTTTACCAATCCAGCGTTAGCCAATACTTTTAGTTATTTAAGTCAGCATGGTTTAGCGGCTTTTTACCAAGGCGAACTGGCTGAAAGTTTTGCCAAGGATTTGGCCGATGCTGGTAGTCTACTCACCTTAAATGATATTAACAAAACCCAAGCTCAGGTCGTGTCCCCCCTCTCGGTAAAACTATCGGATGCCACTTGTTATAACCTACCAGCGCCGACCCAAGGGGTGCATTCATTACAAATTTTAGCGATTTTAGATAGGCTTAAAGCAGCTGCCAACACAGAGGCGCAATGGGTGCATCTGATAGTTGAAGCAAGTAAACAAAGTTTTGCCCTGAAATCACAAATTTGGGCTGACCCAAACTGTTTAAATCATGTTTATGATCAAGCACTCAGTCAGGAGTCTATCCGTTATTTAGCCGATAATATCCAAATGAATAAAGCACACCCATACCCTTTTGATAATCTTCCAGGTGATACGGTATGGATGGGTGCGCGCGATAAAAACGGCCAAATGGTGAGCTTTATTCAAAGTGTGTATTGGGAGTTTGGCAGTGGTATTGCTATGCAAGAAGGTGGTTTTGTCTGGAATAACCGTGCCACCAGTTTTAGCTTATTACCAGGGCAAATTAATAAAATTGCCGCCGGAAAAAAACCGGCTCATACATTAAACCCCGCGCTTGCCCACTTAAAAGATGGTCGCAAAATGGTCTATGGTACTATGGGGGGCGAAGGACAACCCCAAACGCAAGCAGCAATATTTTCTCGCTATGTTTGGCGTCAACAGTCATTAGCTTCTGCCATCAGCCAACCGCGCTGGTTACTTGGCCGAACTTGGGGTGACGATAGCAACAATTTAAAAGTGGAAGCCAGCTTAGCAGCTAAGATTGCCGATTCACTTGATAGATGTGGCCATAATTGGCAAACGGTCGCCGACAATAACGAAATCATGGGGCATGCAGGGGCTATTGTCCAGCATCCCAATGGCCATTTAGAAGCGGCCACTGATCCCAGATCAGATGGCGCGGCTAAGGTCTTAAATTTATAAATAATAATCAAATGGACAAAACAAAATGAATGAACTTTTACAAGCCTGGCCTATTTTTGCTGGGCTCGCAGCAACGGGTGTTTTTGCTGGCATTTTAGCAGGATTATTTGGCGTTGGCGGCGGCATAGTCATAGTACCTGTGCTTTATTTTTTACTGCAGCAGTTTAATGTATCGCCCGAATCGGCCATGCAAATTGCAACGGCCACCTCGTTAGCGACGATTATTCCAACCTCAGTTTCGTCAATTCGTGCCCACCAAAAAAAAGGCAATATCCATGGTGCTTTATTAAAACTTTGGGGACCTATTATTATTTTGTTTGCCGTGCTCGGCAGCTTTGCCGCGAGCCAAATAAGCGGCCATAGCTTAACCCTGATGTTTGCCGTTATCGCTCTATTAGTGAGCTTAAATATGTTATTTAGATCAGGCGCGCCGGCTTTATTTAATCAACTACCAGGGCGTTTTCTACAACGTATTATGGCCGCGGCGGTTGGCGGTTTATCTGTGATGATAGGCATAGGTGGCGGCACTATTGGGGTGCCATTATTAACTTCTTTTAACGTCGCCGCCCATAAAGCCGTTGGCACTGCCGCTGTTTTTGGTTTGCTCATTGCTGTGCCCGGTACCCTGGTTATGTTGTTAACAGGCATTGCGCCAGCAGATGCGCCTTTTGGTAACTGGGGATTAATTAGCTTACCAGCATTTTTAATTTTAATGCCACTAACCATATTATTTGCGCCTATTGGTGCCAATATTGGCAGCCGCTTAAACAGCGCCCAGCTTAAAAAAGGATTTGCGGTATTATTAGTGATCACAGGCATTAGGATGATTTTTGAGGTGCTTGGCTAAAACCAACGCCCGTTAATATAAATAGCCTTTACAACCTCTGTTTAACCTTGGTATTCCTATCACTTTATGCAAGTATAAAGGCTGATATCGGCTCAGGTTAACAGAGGATTGTATTTTTATGAGTCACCGCCACTTAATTAAACTAGCGTTTTTTGTCTGTGCGCTGAATAGCATTCATATTAGCCACGCCCAAGAGTCAGGGTATCGCGAATTTTTATCATCCCAAAACGGTGACTTTGCGGCGTATCAAACAGCACAATATAAAGCATTTTCAGAATATGCAGCGGCATGGCAAGCTGCGCAAAAAGCTTATTTAAAAAAGATTAAACAGCATTGGCAAGATGGCCGACTACCCGACCAAACCCAGTGGGTGACCTATAGCCCTGACTTAAATAATAGAACAACCGTCGACTACAAAAATGCCCAAGTGGTTATCGAAGTAAAAAATCAAAAAGATCAACAAAAAGCCATTGCTTACGCAAAACAACAACTTGAACAACTCGCCACCAGCAGTGTGAACCAAGAGTTAAAAAAAGATCCGGTTTATAACGCAAACAAAGCCAGCCAACCAACGGCAATAGCCGAGCAAAAAATATTACCAGAAGCCGTTGTTAAACAAGCGAGCAAACAGCCGCCTATTAAAGTAACTCAGCAGCAAGATACGGTAAAAGTAGTTTATCAGTTGGCCAAACCCGAGTTGTTATCGGCACAAGCGGCCAAGTTTTATCCAGAGGTACAAAAACAAGCGAATAAATATGGCTTAGATGCGGCCCTTTTATTAGCCATTATTCATACTGAATCTAGCTTTAATCCACTCGCCCGATCGCCGGTCCCTGCTTTTGGTTTAATGCAAATAGTGCCCGGCTCGGCAGGCAAAGATGTCAGTAAGTTTTTACAAGGCAAAAGCATTTTGTACAGCCCAGATTATTTATATCAGGCCGATAAAAATGTTGAAGCGGGCAGCGTTTATTTTTACATTTTAAGCAACCGCTATTTTAAGTCGGTAAAAAATCCAGTGTCGCGCATTTTTCTTTCTATTGCTGCCTATAATACGGGGCCAGGTAACGTTGCCAGAACCTTAACAGGTACCACCTCGTTAACTAAAACCAGTGCGGTGGCTAACCAAATGACGCCAAAACAAATATATCAGCACTTGTATAAAAACTTACCGTACGATGAAACCAAACATTATTTAGCTCGGGTCACTAAGCGCACCGGCGAGTACCAGCAAAAGCTGTCACAAGCGAATCAATAAGTTTTATATTTGGCGCTGTTATTTATTGCTTCGCATATCCAAAATCGGCATCCCGCCTTCTGCTAACATAGTTTGCGGGAGTTTGCCGTCCCAGTTTTGCGCTTCGGTCAAACTAACAATTAACGGATTATCGCGCAGGGCTTTGGCTTTTGCTTCAATTGCTTGCGCTTCGGCTTCACCTTTTAGGACTATGGCTTGTGCCTCTGCTTCGGCCACTTTTATAATGCCTTGTGCTTTCGCATCGGCGGTATTTACTTCTCTTAATGCTTCTAAGCGCTGACGCTCTAGTTTATGCTCTTCGGCTGCAGCTAAATTCTTTTCGGTTTGTTTTATTTCAATTGACTGAATATATTTGGCAGGCAACTCGATATTTTCGATTTGAATGTTATCAACCACCACTGGAAAACCTTCCATTTCGGCAATTAAACGTTGCTCTATGCCCTGAATTGCTAACGCCCTATCTTGAATAAGTTGCTCCGCTTCAAATCTTGGGATAGTGTCTTTTGTCGCTGATCGAAACCTTGGATCTAAAATACGCTGCTCAAATTGCATTAGGCCACCGTATTTACGGAATAGATCGAGCGCAGCTTCTTTGTCAGCTGTCCAGTTAACAGAAACTTCAATAGTCACCGGCATTTGTTCTTTCGTGGATGACGCCATTTTTTCAGCATTTTTGCGTGTTCTGACTTCGATTGGCTCAACTGAGTCAATAAATGGCAGCTTAAAATGCAGGCCCGGATTTTCTTGGTATTTGGCTTCGCCAAAGCGCTTAACAATTCCGACGTGGCCTTCTTCTACGGTATAAATACTGCTCGCCACCACAGCGATTGAAAAAATACCAATAATACCAAATGCAATTGCTTTTTTTTGAGTTGGGCGGCCAACCGGTCTCATCACTTCCAAAACACTCATCCTTTTTATTTAAGTCGACCAAGTTTAGTCAACAAAATGCAATTGAACAAGCTAAGCCGACCGCCAGTATATTTAGCTAGGCACCACCAAAATGGCTCTGAAATCATTTACATTGGTATTCGTTGGGCCACTTATAATTAAATCATCAATGGCTTTAAAAAAATGATAACTATCATGTGCCGCGAGCATGGCTTGTGCGTCAACACCTGCAGCGCTTGCCCGCTGCAAGCTGGTGGGATCAATATAAGCCCCAGCAACATCCTGACTTCCATCCACACCATCGGTATCACACGCCAGCGCATATACACCCGCTTTGCCTTGTAGTGCAATGGCCAAAGCAAGTACGTATTCTTGATTAGGGCCGCCTTCACCCAAACTACCGGTTGCAGTTACAGTTAACTCACCGCCCGACAATAACAAAAGGGTTTTGTTTTGCGCCAGCGCTTGTTCTACTATCGGCAAATGAGCTTTTGCTGCCGCTTGTGCATCCCCTTCGACCTCGTATGAAATTATTTGCGTTTCTAAACCTTGCGCGCGGGCAGCTACCGCACCAGCATCAATCGCCACGTTTGCATTGCCAATTAAGTAGTTCTGTGTGTCTGTTAATTGTTTTAACGCAGGATCTGCGGGGCGCTGTAATACTGCTTCGATTTCTGCAGTGATAGGGTATTGATATTGTTTTAAAATGGCTAACGCTTCACTCGGCTCACTTGGGTCGCTGACCGTGGGGCCGGAAGCAATAATACTTAAGTCATCACCGACTACATCAGATAAAATTAGCGAGGTTAATTGACCACGGCAAGCGGCTGCTAATTTACCGCCTTTAAAACCCGATAAATGTTTCCGAACCACATTAATTTGATTAATTGATGCGCCGCTTTTAACCAAAAACTTATGCACTTTAAGTTTTTCGGAAAACGACAAACCCTCGGCTGGAACACAAGCCAACGCTGAACCACCGCCCGATATTAAAAATACCACAGGTACATCAGCCGGTGCTTCTGCCGCCAGCTGCAATAAATAACGCCCAGCTTTTAAACTATTTTCATCTGGCGCTGGGTGACTGGCTGTTAATACCTCTATTGCCCCCGTGGCTTTATCGGTTTCGTAGCCATAACGAGTGACAACTGCGCCATAACATTTGTCGCCATAATACTGATACGCAGCGGCGGCCATTTCAGCAGCGGCTTTACCGGCCCCTAAAATACACACCTTGTCTTTAACCTGAATTTTTTTTAAATATTCAGGCATCGCATATTCTGCTTTGCAGGCTGTGTAAGCCGTGGTAAATAAATCAGTTAAAAATGCTTTGGGGTTATCTATCATCTTTATCCGTCCTATGTCAGATGGTGAACATAAAAAACCAAAAACAGGTAAGGTAAATTGCGACGACGGTGCCGCGACATGACAAGCTACAAAAAACAGCCTACCACATTAAAGGTCGCATAGTTAAGAGCAATTATTTATTGTCATAACGGGCGCTTAAGCACCCGTTATGAATATGTGTTAGAAGGGGGTTAGCAGTTAGCACAGGCTTTTTCGGAATCTAGCACCGCACTATGACTGTCAATACGGTTGATTTTATGTAACGCATAGATAGTAGATAAATTGACACAAATAGCCAAAGACTCTAATAACACGCCACCAATAGAGCCCACAATCAAATTATTGGTTAACCAGCAAAGTGAGCCAGATAATAAAGCTAGCCGCATCTTAATGCCAGTTAAACAAAACAGGCCTACAGTGCCACAACTGGCGCCAGCCACTGCAAGCCAGTCGTACCAGGCTTGTGCCCACTGGCTACTCACACCCACTAACGCAGCTACAAAAAGCGCAGCAACCCAAGGTGAACTTGTTTTCATCGACATAGCGGTGCGCCCCGCCCCTAAAGCAACTGAAACAGCCGATGTCATTGCACCAATGAGAAAAAAGTGAATGCTATGGTTAATATTCATTAATAACATAAGCTGTTTAAGACGTTTATCGTCTTTTTGCAGAAAGCTGGCAACGCCGAGAGCAAAACTTAGCACACCCAGCGCTTGCCCCAACATCATCATATCCATGTTTGGATAACCTCGAATAGAATTGAGAAAAAAGAAATTTAAGTCGCAGAACAGCGAATGAACTTATTATCTCAATTTAAACTGGGTCATGTCGAGCTAATTCAAGCAATAAAAACGAAAAATATCAAACCCTAACATTATTGATATTAAAAGGTTTTTTATATTTACTTTGCGGTTTTATAAGTTACCTGTCGGTAACATACATTAACACCTATAAAACATATAAAACAACTAAAAAACAGGCTTTAACACACAGAAAAAATTAAAAATTGGTTAAAAAATACAACATCAATCAAACCACATTTACCTGTTTAACATTTGATTATAAATATTTAATAACCAAAAACACCCCAGACGCGGCACTCATTGCAAGCACTAAGTATCTAACCAACTGCTGAGGTACTTTTTTCACCACTAAACGAGAAGAATAAAAGCCAATTAAAACGCCCGGTATAGTTAATAACGACAGCTTTAATTCAACCAATCCCAGCTTGCCAATGCTAGCCAGCGCAATCATTGCCACTATGCTAGAGCCGATAAAAAATAACGATAGGTTGGCACGTATTGCTTTTGGGTTGAGGTTTTGCATTAACAAAGCAATGGGTGGGCCGCCAATTGCGGTAATAGTGCCGGACAGTGCCGATAAAAAACCAGCAAATAAACCCGTAAAAGGATTAATTGGGATGTTTAACCGGATCACGGACAAGATAATTAAAACAAACAAAAAACAGGCAAAAACTAAAGCAAATAAACGTTCGTCTATCCCAAACAACAAACTGGCCGCTGCCGCGCTGCCTGCAATACTACCTAAAATAGGCCAGCTAACGATTTTCAAATCACCTTGTGAACGGTTATCTTTGAATAT
The DNA here is from genome assembly GCF_000300815.1 of Gayadomonas joobiniege G7. Taxonomy (GTDB): domain Bacteria; phylum Pseudomonadota; class Gammaproteobacteria; order Enterobacterales; family Alteromonadaceae; genus Catenovulum; species Catenovulum joobiniege. The sequence goes on from NZ_AMRX01000001.1 coordinate 233,624, forward strand.
GATCAAACACAAAATAATAGAGTTCACAATCATAGGGCCAGGCACCATTTGTGGATAAACCATAAAAACAAGCGGGGCGCTTAAAATCCCTAATCCCATGCCAACAATCCCTTGCACAAATGCCCCTGCAAATAAAAACAGATTAACCCAAATTAATTCCATTACGACTACCCAAAACCAAGATTCTAGCACATCAGACCATTTTAATACCCCATGAACGCCTGAGTCATCCACAAATAATTTTTTGAACTTTTTATCTAAACTAAACCCTAGGTGCGTATCCTTTTGGCCTGCATAAGCTTAACCCCAACACGAATATAAACATGGATAAAGCAACAAAATTGCTAATAAATAACCCAGCCCCACCAAACTGGCTCATTAAAGTTGAAGCTAAAATAGGGCCTAAAATTGCGCCCACACCATAAGACATCAAAACAGCACTAGAGACTTGTGAACTCCCAGACGGGCCAAAGTTATCATTTGAATAGGCAGTTCCAATTGGGCTTAACGTCATACTTAATGCACCATAAGCAACTGAAGCTATTATAAAAAGCACAGACAATTCAACTTGATTTCCTGAACTCAAATGAACAATAACAAGACAGACAAGCGCTGATAAAAGCGCAGCACCTAACATGACTAGGCGGCGGTCTAAACCATCAGATAAACGCCCTACTGGCAGCTGTAATAAGAGCCCTCCAATCAGCACTGCAGCCATAAAGTACCCAGTTTCAAAATAACTAAATCCTATTTTTTGGGTAAATACAGGACCAAGGCTCAGAATAGAAGCATTGATAACGCCCGCAGTAAACGCACACAATAAACCCAGTGGCACTCGTTTAATCACTTTTAACAAAGCCATATCTCGGTTTATGCTCGCCTGCGGTGCTTTGATGTCCATCACCAACAAAGGCAACACAGAGAAAATAAAAATAGCGCCCGCCACATTGAACAAAATATTACTTGCTGGATCTTGCAGAGTAAATATAATTTGACCTAAACCAAGCGCTGTATTGTTAACCAACATATAAACAGATAAAACTCGCCCTCGAACCTTGTTGCTCGAGCTACCATTCACCCAGCTTTCGGTAATAATTAAAATGCTGCCAACTGCAAACCCAGCGACAAAACGGATCAAGATCCAAGCGATCGGTTGAATAAATATTTGATATAAAAAAGTGCAAAGAATAATAATTAAAGTAAAAATAACAAAAGATCGTGCGTAACCCAACAGGGGCAAAACCTTTTGAGTCAGCAGGGTACTGATTAAAATGCCAAAAAAATAAGCCGCCATAATAAAACCAATAGCGACAATATTAAAACCTTCAATTTCGGCACGCACACTAATCAAAGTAGACAGCAATCCATTGCCAACATATAAAAGCCCATAACAGGGCAAAATAATCCTTAATAATTTAAGCGCATCGCGCATTTGATCACTCTCTTAATCCGACTGGGGTAACAAGGTTAAATCAAAATATTCATCAACATTAAAAGACTGATCTAGCAAATTTAATTCATCCAATTGCTGATATTGGGCATGCAAACGCGATTTTTGATAAGCCCCTAGGCTCTCTCCCTTGCTGCTATCCCCGGCAACAATCGCGTACTTTTTCATTGCTGCAAGGCCAGCTTTCATTAATTCTGGCGTTTGCTGTTGATTTAAACTAGCAATTAAATTAAATGCAGGAGTAGGATCTCCATTCATAAACTCCTGCCAACCTTTAATTGACGCCCGCGTAAATGCCTCAGCCTCAGCTCGTTTGGTCTGTAAGGTTTTTTTACTAGTATAAATATGTCGGTAGGGATCAAATCCAGATTCTGACAACATAATCACCTTAGCTTCAACCCCTTGTTTTTTAAGATGAATCGGCTCACTGGTAACAAAACATTGCTGAATAAACTCAGGATCTGTGGCAAATCGAGCCAACGAATAATCCATCGGAATTAAATTCATATCAATTTTTAGCGACTTAATCATATGTTCCGTATATGACAGAGATGACTGTAACATTACCGTTCGATCTGATAAATCATATAAAGTTTTAATATCATTTTCAGGATGAAACATGACACATTGAGGGTCATGCTGAAAATACGGAAACATCCCAACTAAAGGTAAACCACGCCCCACACCAATTAAAGTGGTATCACTGGTTCCAATGGCAAAATCTATTTGCCCTAAGGCGACGGGTGAACGTATATCCATCAAGTTTGCCCCTGATCGAATTTCTACTTCTAAGCCTTCTGCTTCATAATACCCCTGCGCTAACGCCTGATAAAAGCCGCCATGTTCAGGCTGGGGATACCAATCCGTCATTAGAATGATTTTACTCAGCTGTTTTTCTTCCGGTTGATCATTGCTGCAGCTTAATATCAACCAAGGCAGTACAAGGGCAAGTAAAAAAGGTTTCATTTGTTACTCCTATATTGTTAAGTATTCTGAGCGTACGAATCATGCCACTTGTGCAACATCCACCAGTGTAGAAAGTTAACTAATCCAACAAAAATGAACCCAATAGCACAGGCGGTAAATGCGGCTGCATAGAGAGCGGGTATTTTTAATTGTGAGCTAAACACGACCACTACAAAACCTAAGCCGGCTTCTGAACCTGCACCCATGCCCGCCACTGTGTCACCATATAATGCACCTATAGGCGTTAATGCAGCAGCAACTTTCAACCCTGTTAAAAAATAAGGCATCGCATAAGGAATTCTTAATTTCAACATTTCATCTTTAGCACTCGCGTTATAAGCTCTGAACACATCAACTAAGTTTTTATCGGTAGAACACAAACCCATTGTTGTATTGGCTACAATCGGGAAAAAACAAATTAAAAAAGTGATTACTGTGATGCTAGCTAATCCTTGGCCAAACCAAAGTATAATGATGGGCGCGAGTACAATAACTGGCATCATTTTTAATAACAAAATGTAAGGATAAAAACCTTTATACGCCCAACTACTGTATGCAAGTAAAATAGAAAGCAAAACCCCACCAATTAAAGAGGTGAAAAAGCCAATTAAACAAGCCAAGGTTGTTTGCAGGGCACCACTGATGAGCGTGCCTTTTTCATGCATTCCTGCTTCGATAATTTCGTGAGGTGTGGGTAGTTGGAAAATTGGAATATCAAATAAAAAAATCGCTAAGTACCAGAGAGATATCAGGATAAACCCGACAATTATCGGTGGTAATATTTGTCTTATTCGGGCAGTGTTCATGCCAAACTCCTTAACTCATGCAATGCCTGAGTAACTTCAACAACTTTTTCTTGAAACGCTTTTAATTGACGTGTTTCAGCGGTTCTAGGAAAAGGGAAATCAATTTTAATTTCACGATAGACTTGACCTGGATTGGCTGACATAACCAATACCCTAGAAGATAAAAATACAGATTCAGTCACCGAATGTGTAACAAAAACACCCGACCAACCATGTGTTTGACGTAATTTTAATAGTTCTTCATTTAAATCATCCCTCGTCATCTCATCTAACGCGCCGAATGGTTCATCTAATAATAGAAGTTCAGGCTCAACGGACAACGCTCGTGCAATTGAAACCCTCATTTTCATGCCCCCAGATAATTGTCTAGGGTAATGATTTTTTACATGTCCCAGCCCGACCATTTCAATTAGAGCTTCAGCTTTTTTATTGGCTTCGCTTTTGTCCATTCCCTTCAACCCTAAAGGTAAAGCGACGTTATCCATGACCGTAAGCCAGGGCATTAAATTAGCGTCTTGAAAAACGACTCCCATTTTAGGTTGTTGTTTATTATGAGATGTTAAAAATTGGATATCTCCCGATGTTTTGTCAGTTAACCCCGCTAAGAGTTTTAAAACCGTCGATTTGCCACAACCACTTGGACCAATTAATGCTATAAAATCGTCTTTTTTAATGTCTAGGTTAATATCATTTAAAATAACTGGACCATTGCCATAGCGTTTATATAAATTTTTGATTGAAATGGCAGTAGGCGTAGACGAACTCGCTTCAGATTCGGTTGGCGCATAACCACTAACTGCTTTTAAGTTGGACACTCATTTTCTCCTGTCTTTTGTCCCGGCTGATAACAGCCGGGAACAAATACAACGATTTAAAACTTGTAAGTAAAGGTCGCGGTATACCCACGCTCTTTCTCTGGCAAGATACTCAAGTTACCGTACAGCCCTGGAAAGTTTGCACGATAGTACTCTTCGTCTAAAAGGTTGTTTACACTAAAAGCAACACGGTATTTCGGAGACTCATAGTTAACAGATGCGTTCACTAACGAGTAAGAGGGGATCATTAAAGTTTCAGTGGGTGAAGCTGCGACTTCATCAACATACGAGTAGCTCAACGTACTGCTGATCGCTTCGGTGATCTCATAACGCCCAGATACACTGTAGACGACCTCAGGAATACCACCGCGAGCCGGACTATCTTCCACATAAACATTGCCACCTAAGATTCCGCCCCAATACAAGGTAGGATCAACACCTGGGATATCGGACGAGCCAATAAACGAAAATTTCACGTTATTTAGCGCAGTATGCTCTGCCGTCATTTGCGCGGCACTCGCCATAATCTGCAATTTATCAGTTGCCAAATATCTTACTTCAAGCTCAACCCCTTTTGAACGAATGGCTTCGTTCGATTCACCCGCTGCTGCATTACCATTTACCGCAACACGCTCTTGGTCAAATGCAGCCACAGCCGCAAATAAACGTCCATCTAACCAATTGGCTTTAATACCGACTTCGGTCATTTCAGACTCACCTAACCAAGTACCGGCTGCAACAATTGCAGGGTCAATAGTATCATGCACACCAGTTAAAACAGTTGACTGCTCTGCAACCGTCACATATGGGATCATACCGTTTGGTAATTGATAAGAAATACTTAAGTTGTACGAAAAACCACCATCTGAATCTTCAAACTTGTCAAAGCTGGTGCGTGAAAAGTTGTTGATATCGGTCACCTCACCTTCTTCGACTTCCAAGTCTATATAATCGTAGCGAGCACCAAATAAAATACTAAGATTATCGCCAATTTTGTTATCTGACATAAACGAAAAGCCTAACTGAGTCATCTTGTTGTAATCGTTTACGCCCCACAAATCGTCCGAATTTAATGGTGAAGCCATATAACTACTTGCATTGTATCCCTCGGTCAGATCAACTCGGTCAAATACCTCATGGATAAAATCGTTCGCACTCCAACCATCAATGTATCGAATTGATGGTGATACCTGTATGTTCGAGCTAAATCCATCAAAATAAAATTGTTTTGCGAAAATTAGCTGATCCTCAAACCCCCAAGTATCACCCGCTTTAGAAAAGCCATAAGATACCAGTGCTTCGCTTTCTACACTTTCATAAAATGCTTTGTTAGTGATAGTCCAACCACTTTCAGTTTCGTGAATTAAATCAAAAAACAAAGTCATTACTTGTGTTTCGTAATAGTCATTAGGGTCTATTAGTACATTGCTACCATCTAACTGGACTTCACCGGTCGGAACAATAGAATAATCTGGATGAAACGAATCAGCGGTTAGCGCAGCAGGACCGGATTCACCGTCAACGCCAGTACAAAATGCCTGAATACTTCCTCCCCAGCAATTTGCTCCATCAAAGTTACTACCGTTTTTGTCGGTAAAACCCGCAACAACTTCTGCATCATTTAACATACCATCGCCATTTGTATCGGTTGGCGTAAAGCTCGGCTGACCGGTAACATAGGTTCCATTTTCTAACAAATCTGCGGTTACACGGTTCCATCCGCCATTTTCATGACCTTTCCAATCTTGGTACATACCGCCAAACTCGATACGGGTAGATTCACCAACATCCATGTTAAACGCGGCTTGAACTAAAGTTTGTTTGGTAAAATCATTGTTATAAAAACTATCTGAGTCTTCAAATTCACCATAAATATAATAGCCCAAGGTTTTTTCGGCGACCGTCATAGGCCCGCCAACTTCACCTTTGAACTGATTCTTATTCCAAGAACCCGTTGTATAACTCACACTACCGGTAGGTTTAGGCAAGTAGGCCCCGGTTTCAGCACGAGCGGTTTTTGGCACAAAGTTCATCGCTCCACCGACTCGGCTGGGGCCAAAGATAGGTGACATAGGGCCACGAATTACATCAATACGGTTGCTTGCGCCAATTGCGGTCGGGTAAGTACCATCGTTTGTTAAACGTTTAACGCCTCTAAAATAATTATCCGCCGCCGTTCCACGGATATCCAATGATCCCGCCACACCAAAAAATGAAGTTGTAAAAGAACCAGGAACAAAAGATGCCACGTCGTTAATGCTAGATACATTAAATTGATCAATAAATTCACTGCTGACTGAGCTCAAAGAACGCGGCGTTTCTAGAGCCGATTTGCCAAAGCCAAAAACAGAGCTTACCGGCTCAGACTGCATTAGACCCAAGTCATCTGATACTTCTTCAGTTACATAAGTATCTAGCTCGACAGGCTCTTCACCTTCTTGCGCGATAGTGGCAAAACTCATAGTAGCTAAACCAACCGCCATTAAAGACTTATAGTTGTTCACGTGACATCTCCCGATACTGGTTTTATATATGGCCAAATTATTTAAGTGGTGTTTTTACACCCCTTAAGTCATTGCAAAGCCCGTACCAAAACTAACCACTCGGACAAGATTTTACAAACTGCAGTGAATTAATGGCGTATAAAGACATTTTTAAAACTTTAAATCAATGTTTAAGAGTCCATAAAATCATCTTTAAAACTCAAAAAACCGCACCAATTCAGCACATTCGCACTATGTGACAGCAAAAAAATGCGTCCTGATGAAGCATAAAACCCTACCAAGAAAAGTTACTGACCATTTAGACAGAATTGTATTGACGCTGGTATTCATTTAATTTTAAATAAAGCCAAGCGCAGAATAAAAAGACCTTAAAAATCACTTCTTAACTATTTTTCTGCATACACACCCAAAATAATCAGGAGTACTCAATGGCTTTAAAGCTTTGGAAAGATCTATCAACGTTAGATTTCGAAAACATAGACCCACATAATACAATTGCATTATTACCACTTGGAGCAATTGAACCACACGGGCCTCATCTGCCTATGTCGACAGATGCTTTAATAGCAGAAGAACTGTGCAAGTTGGCTGCAGAAAAAGTCCCCGAAGACATCAACTTATTACTAATGCCTACCCAAGAAGTAGGTAAATCAACTGAGCACGCTTGTTTTGAAGGCACTCTGACACATAGCGCTCACACCCTGTTAGACGTATGGATGGAGATTGGTGAAAGTGTCCACAAAGCAGGTATTCAGAAGTTAGTATTTTTCAACGCACATGGTGGTCAGCCACAAATTATGGAAGTCTGCTGCCGTGAACTTAGAGTTAAATTTGATATGCTCACTGTAGGCGCCAGTGGTTGGAGCTTTGGCTCTCCTGACACTCAAGATATTCCCGAAGATGAACGCAAACATGGTATCCATGCAGGCCAAGTTGAAACTTCAATTATGCTACATTTAGCACCTGAATTAGTAAAAATGGAACATGCGCAAAACTTTGAAGGTTTATTAAAAGACGTTGAAAATAATTTTGAGCATCTAAGAATAATCGGCAGCACTTACGTTGGCTGGCAAGCCCAGGATCTTCATCCATGCGGATGCTCAGGAGATGCAACTTTAGCCACTTCAGAGCTTGGTAAACTATACACAGACCACTATACCGAAGGGCTAAAAAACCTTTTAGTTGATGTCGCTAAATACCCGTTAGATTGGATTCGAAATCGTTCTGATTGGAAATAAGTTAATAAAAAAACCAACAAGCGCAATATCGGCTTGTTGGTACTATCTTATTTGGTTTGTGCACGAATTCGTCGAATTCGTTTTTCAACCTCCACTTGAATCTCATGCATATCATGTTGTATTGGTTGCCCTGATTGCACGAGCTTTTCACCGTTTACATAAACGGCTTCAATATTTGCCGAGCTTACACTAAAAACCAGATTAGCTGGCACATCAAAGAGTGCCCCCGTAGCTGGTTTTGCCATATCAATAACCAAAAAGTCGGCCCGTTTGCCTTCGCTTAAGCTGCCAACCAAATGGTCTACTTTTAATATCTTTGCGGTCGCTAAAGTGTGCAGTTTTATAACCTCAATCGGTGACATAACACTCGCGTTTTTGTACTGCATGCGTAATGCGTATAATCCCATGCGCATATTTTCAAAAGGGTCCGAAATATCAGCACTCGCGGCACCATCAACTCCCATACCGACAGGGATACCTAATTTCAGATACTTAGGTATATCGGCTAGCCCTGAAGCTAACCGACCATTTGATAATGGATTCCAAATCATTGCGGCCCCGCCGCTCGCGACATCGGCCAAAACCTGATCATCGGCATGGATAAAATGTGCAAATGAGACATCTGCTTTTACTGCATCGGCTTGTTTAAAACTCGGCCAAGCTTTCAGATCTCTATCTTGATGAGCATAAGATTCAAGATAATGGTATTGCAATGTGGCTCCGTACTTTCTTGCCAAAGCCACCTCAAAATCCATCTTCTCCTGACTTTTAACAAAATTGCCAACAGCATTCAGCGAAATCCCTAATAAGTTTTTATCATTTAATGCCCTGACTTTTGCTACCGCATTCGAAAATGCAATCTCCACCTCTTTAAAAGAAGTTTTAAAATCCGCATTATAGGCAAAAATTGTATTTTGACCACTGGCAACTGAAGCGTCCAAACTCTCCATATAAATAGACTCCTCAGCGCCCATTCTCTGTGAATGATTATAAGTTGTTGTGATCCCATGTAATAATTGATCTAGCGCGCCGTGCAAAGTAAATTGATAATAATCACCAATAGAGAAGTACTTACCATAAGTTCGGTGTAACTGATCTAACCAGCCATATAATTCTTGGTCCGAAGCTATGCCTCTAAAAGCGCTTTGCCATAAATGGTTATGACCAGACACAAAGCCAGGCATAATAATTTTTTGTTTCATATCTAAACGCAGGTCTATCGGCAAATCACCGTTATAAACACCCGCTGAAACTTTTTCGATTTTATTATTTTTAAGCAATAAAAAACCCTGAAATACAACTGGCTTTTTATCATCTAACGTCAGCAAAGTAGCATTTTCAAATAGCTGAGTCTTTGCGTAGGCGGTTCCAAAAATACCTACCATCAGCAAGCAAAAGATTGCATGCAGGGTCACAGCACAAATATTTTTATACATTATTATTCCTTATTTTTAATAGGGGCATAAGTAGACTGGGTACGCTTTAAACACATTACAAACAACCAAGTAAACAGAACTAAAATTGCAGCGGTTATCCAAATAAATAACATCGCCTCTTGCATTCCATTTTCTTCCTGCATGTAGAGGTTTTTTAATGCGCCCCCATAACTAACTGCAAAAGCAATGGCTAAATTTGACGTTAACGACATGGCTGTGGCTGTCATTCCAGATGACTGATTATCGATATTAGCCAACGCATAAGTTTTAGAGCTATGTGATAAAATGCCCATGGCAAAACCACAACACAACCATGACACTACGGAATAGTGCACGCTAAATACCCCGTTGATGACACACCCATTTAGTAAAATTCCAAGCAGCATAAAGCTAAAACCAACTTGCATACAGCCAACCTGACTGATAGCGCTTAACCATCGCGCACGCACATTCGTCCCCGTTAACCAACCCAAACTGGCAAGAGTCAGAATGAACCCAGCATATGAAGCACTGACCCCATGCGCTTTCATTAAATACACAGGAAAATAACTTTGAATGCTAAAAAACACCAAACAGCTTATCAAAGTCACCCAAATGGCTTTATTTAACGGGGTTACAGCTCGCCACCAATATGCCGGTAAATTTTGGTTTATGGCCCAAGCTAATCCGAGACTAGCAGGCAGCAAGAGCCAAGAAAGGTAACCAGGCGGTGCAGCGATTAAGTACAATACCAACGCCATACTAACGGCCATCACCAAAGGCTCGGATAAGGTGGGCAAAAAAGGAGATTTAATACTCACTTCTTTGACATACAACCGGCTTTTTAACAAAACAAAAGCACTGATTAAGGGCAGAAACTGAATAACAAAAGTCCATCGCCAATGGGCAAACTCTATTAACCAGCCCCCCAATAAAGGGGCTATTAATGAAGGGATCACCCAGGCAAAATCCACGAGCGATAACGCTTTATTCCTATGTGCGGCAGAAAAACTCAGTTTTAGTAAGGCGAACGCTAAGGTTAGCCCCATTCCACCGCCGATACCTTGTAATACTCTTGCGACCACAAAACTGACTACATCCCAGCTCGCTATCGCCAAACAATGACCACTGAATAAACAGGCCAATGCCAAATAAAATATAGGCAACGGACCGGTAAAATCTATCCGCTTACCTGTCCATACCATGGCAGACACTGAACTGACCACGTAAGCGGCCATCATTAACCCGTACCACTGGTCTGAGTCAAACTGCTCAGTAATTGCTGGCATCACGACCAGCAATACGAGCTCATTAAAGGCATGCAATGCTGTTAACAACATAATGCCGATTAACATTGCGATATCCATATCTGCTATAGTTCGATCACTATTTTGTTCGATTTTGCTCGAGAACAGCATAGCGTCATTATGTCATTTTCGGCCTTTTCATCGTCGCTTAGGACTTCATCTCTATGCTCGATCTCACCGGCAGAAACATTCACAAGACAGGCTCCGCAGATGCCCTCGCCACAAACCATGTCAATGTCGTAACCATTTTCGTGGAGAACCTCCAACGCATTTTGCTCCGCTGGCACCTGGAAAGTTTTCTGAGAACGACTTAGCTCCAACACAAAAGGCTTGTCTTCATAGATTTTTTGATTGGCTTTAAACTTTTCAAAATGCACTGATCCGCGTGGCCAATGCAAAGTCGCATTAGCGACAGCGTCCATCAATAGATTAGGCCCACAACAATACAAGTGTTGTCCTGGCAAAATTGTTTTGACAATATCTGTGATCGGCATACGGCGACCACCCGCGTCACGGGAGAAATAAAATTGAACCTTGTCTGCAAATTCACAATTTTTTAAATGTTCAACGAAGGCAGCGTCCTTTTGATAACGAGCGCAATAATACAGCACAAAATCACTACCTTGCTTAAACAGGGTTTTGGCCATAGATAACAGAGGCGTAATGCCTATCCCACCGCCAATCAAAATCGAACGCTCCGCTCCTATTACCAAGGGAAACTGATTTTTGGGCCCAGAAACCAGTAAACTATCTCCAACTTTTAGGTTTTCATGCATCCAAGCGGATCCCCCTCGACTGTCAGCATCTTTCAATACACTGATATAATAAGCATCGGTTTGCTGCTCTCCATTAATTAAAGAGTACTGGCGAGTCAACCCATTACCTAGGTAACAAACCAAATGCGCACCTGCAGTCACGCTAGGTACAGGTGACAGATCTGGGTAGCTCAACTTAAACGTTTTTACCGTCTCACTTTCATTAATGATTTTACTAACCACTAAAGACTGTTTATTTAGATTTGACATAATTACCCCTCCAAACCCGTTAACTTTTCGATCTCATCTGCACTTAAATGGCTGACCCTTTCCCAAGCCATGCTCTTTCCTGGGTTTAGTAGCCCTTTGGGATCCAGACGCTTTTTCCATGCCAGGTGGATAAAATTTGCTTTATGCATATGCCCTGCTTCAATCTGATATTTATGCGGATCGGCCACAGAACAGCCATGCTGTTCATAGATATCAATGATCTCGTACAATCGCTTTTCAGTGGTATAGCGCACCGCTGGCACATCAAAAGCAATCAATTCACCGTTAATGGTGGCAAATTCATGGTGCTGAAATACTTCTTTTTTGAGTAGTGGCTGCAGCTCTTTTACCTTATCTACCGTAAGTGGCTGTGGAAAAGACACTTGCAAGTAGGTCATAGCTTTATCTGCTTTTAAAACCTGCAAGTTGCAATGGTTATAAGAAAACTCATACACATGCGGCAGTTTTTCTGCTTTTATTTCGGCATCAGTTTTAATTAATTCAAGCACACCACCACAGGCCTCAACATCTTTTTTTAAACCTGCAACTTCACGTGCATCAACCATAGTGATCATTAAGGCTCGGCCTTTTTGAATGTGGTTTTCTAAGGTAACAAAATAATTTCCGTATCTAGCATCCAAAACAGATAATAACTTGCATTCAATCTTTGCATTTTTAGCCACTTGCAATCCAGCGGCGTAAGCTGTCACATAGTCATCGAAGGTCGCAATACAATTTAACCAATCACGACTGGGTACTGTGCGTAGCGTCACTTCAGAGATAACACCATTAATCCCCCACGCATGATGGACCAATAAGGTATCATCACCACAAAAATTGTGGGTTTTAGGCTCTGCTTCAACCGAAAGCACCTTAAGACGAATAATGTTGCCTTTTTCTCGTAGCGGCCCATTGTTCATGGTCCCTATACCGGCCGATCCCCCTGCAATGAACCCACCAATGGTGGCAATATTTTGTGTAGAGGGGAACACAGGCAGTTCATAACCTTGGTTTTTAAGTGTTTGGTTTAATTTTTCAATATTACAGCCAGCCTCAACGGTGACAAAACCGTCACCAATCTCTAAAATTTGATTAATCGCTGTAATATCAATAATAATCCCCCCTTCAAGGGGTACTGCCTGACCATAATTTCCCGTTCCTCCGCCGCGTACAACAATAGGTAAATCCCATTGATAAGCGACTTTTAAACAATGGCTCAATTCATCCTGATTCTGTGGCTGCAAAACAATATCAGCGAATTTATCGCTTAACTGCTGCTCTAAAATTGGGCTATACCAGAAAAAGTCACGGGATGCTTTTTTTACCTGAGCTGGCTTTTGCATAACCCGAATTCCGTTTAATTGAGCAACAAACTCTTGCCAGTTGATTTTTATTTTGCCGGAAATAGAAAAACTTGATTCAGTCATTGACCTGATCCTTATTGATATCTGATAAAAATGCCGCTAACGGTTTAATGTGAGATGATCCTGACACCAGTGACGGTAAACTTGTGCAATTGGCAATTAATAAATCATCTATTGAGCCACCGCTGACATAGGTTGGCTTTAACCCCAACGCGGCTGCCGCCCTAGTACTAATACTTTCCAACCAAATTGCTAACGGGGGGTCTAAATGACCTGTGAGCACAGCCAGTGATAGAGCATATAGTGGTGAGTGCTGTCCGATGGGACAAAAAGCATCTTCGACATTGTCACTACCAACCACTAAACTCACCCCAGCCGCTTGTAACTCTTTTACTCTTGTTAGGCCGCGACGATCCGGTGTTCCATCAGTGCGCCCTTGCAGATACAAGTTAGTCGATGGCAAAGTGGCCACAGATATATTGGCTTGTTTAAGCTGAGCTAAAATTGTCGCTAATCGGGCATCTTGATAATTAATCAAGTTGCAAACATGGCCACATAAAATGGTCCCCTCAAACTGACTGCTAATCGCTGTTTCGGCAATCAGCTGTATTCCGTTTAACTCTGTGTCTAGGCCTTCATCCACATGAAAATCCAGCATTAATTTGTATTTTTTTGCCAGCTCAAAAACTCTCTTGATAGCCGTACGCTTGCCGGTTTGGTATAGGACGAACACGCCCAACACCCCATTATCTTTAGCAATCTGAGCAACAACTTGCTCAGCTTTTTGAGCATCGTCAAACAACTCCAACGAGGTTAATGCGGCTACCTGCAATGTGAGTTTATTTTTCCACTCGATCGCAAGCTGATGCATAACAGCCCAAGCTATCGGAGGTTCAGCCTCATCTCCCCAATCCACATGCGTGCGCACAGCCTGACACCCGCTTTGATACAAATCTCCTAACGCTCGGCCCGCGCGTTCATGGATATCTTGTACTGTCCAGTTCTGCTTGTCTTTCTGCATAACATCAATTGCCTGCATTAAATTGCCACCCACTATGCCTAACCTGTCTACCGTATGGCACTTATCTAGATGTACATGTACTTCGTTAAATTTTGGCAAGATAATATTTTGCTGAAGGTTAATTCGAGAGATGTGTCCATCCGGATCTAATTCGTCGGCATTACAGAAACCAACAACTTGGTTCTGCTCGAGCAAAAGATCGCCCTGCAGACAATCATCCCCCGCAAGTTCAATTGGTTGGCTCTGACTCCTGTACAAAGTGACAGGCACTTTGACATTTAACAATAAAACTTTTTCTTTATCACTATTCATTTAGAGGCCCTAAATAGATGGCATAAAACCGTCTTAAAGCTTTAGCTTTAAAACACCAACAGGCCCTTTAACTTGTGCCAGAAGATAGCTGGATAATAAAAATTAACACTTTAAAATCAAAAGGTTAACTTTACTTTATGCGTTAATTTTATATACTTTAATATGTCACCTTAAATCAATTAACCTTACTTTGGAGATTTATGAAAACCATTAACCCCACTTCAATGGCCGCCCCATTTGGCCGTTACTCACATGCTGTTTTAGTGTCTCAAAAGCAGCGTTTATTAAAAACTTCTGGGCAACTTGCTTTATCTTTAGATAAACAGATTCCTCAATCTGCTTATCAACAAGCCACACTCATTTTTCAAAATTTAGCGCGCTTGTTAGAACAAGCCCAAATGCAAAAATCTGATATTATTCACCTTACGGCCTACGTGACCGACCGCCAATATATGGCCGAATATATGCAGGCACGAGATGAATTTTTAGGTAACATCACACCACCGGCATCAACTTTATTAATTGTTTCAGGATTCACCCTACCAGAATTTAAAGTTGAAATAGAGCTAACCGCAACCGCTGACTAATCAGCGGCTTGTTATTTAGCTTTGGGCTTTTTTCCACTTTTGATATTCGTGCTTTTGCCGTGCATACGCGATCCAAGCATTGGCCTGACTGGCAACTGACTTAAACGCTCTGGCTTTTTCTAATGTTTTTTTAGCACTGTCGAAGCGACCATCCTGCACCTGGGTAACGCCCAATAACAACCATGCTTTATCCGTTTTTTTAAGACCTAAATCGAGCGCCCGCTTAAGTACAGCCTCAGCCTCAGTCCATTGCTCTAAATCGATTAATAGTTGCGCCTGTTTTAGTAAGTCATCACCCTTTTGGGTAACGCTGGCTAAATCTCCATACGCCTGCGCGGCTTTGCTTTTTTCACGTGCTTGCTCCCAGGCACCAGCCAACATTTTTAAGTGTTTTTCATTGCGCTCGATAAATTCTTCATTTAATGCCTTTGTCAACAACCTAGCGGCTGGCTCAGGCATTTGATTTGCGTTTGCCAATTGAACCATAGAAATAATACTGGCCTGTTTATCCAACATTTTTTGCTTCCAAGCTAATTGCAGAATTGCCAAAGCATCCAGCTCGTTTTCCAGCAGCATTTGCACACTCGCGGCTTGTTCCCAGTAAGTTTTTTTATCAGGCCAATGTTGAATAAGTATCCCTAAGGTTTTGGCTGCTTGTTGATAATGTTTTTGCTCAAACTGTGCAGCCAAGACCAACTGAAACCAAGCTTCTTTGGGTTCTTCCACTAACTCAATCGCTTTATAGGCATACTCTTGTGCATTCGCATATTGTTTTAATTGAGCGTAAATGTTGGCCATAAAAATATGGTCACTGGCTTTAAATTCAGACAGTGCGGCATACCAAACATTCGCTTCGTTTAGGGCTTTTTCAAACTGTCCTTCGCCTGCATATAATTGCGCCATCATAAACCTGACATTTAGAGCTGCCTTCTCTGGTAACTTACCCACAGCAAGACTCTGCCTAAACTTTTCAGCGGCCTGAGAATAGCGGTTATTAGACATTTCTAAATAACCCCAAGTTTGCAGAACAATGGCTTTAGATAAACTATCTTCAGCAACATTTCCTTCTAATTTTTTAATTTGTGACAGCGCCTCCGTTAACTTGTTCTCGCTCATTAACGTTTGAATATCGTTTAGTTTTTTATAGGTGGACGGCGACAGTGACTCAGCCTGCAGTGGTTGACTCAAACCAACCAAGATACAGACAGCTAAACTGAGTTTATGGACCTTTTTTAAATAACATTTGTGCATATAAACCTCTGCTTAACTGGCATTGGCCAAAGTAAATTCTATAGTTTGTGTTGCAGTTTGTGGCTGAGGCTGCCCATCCACCATTTTGGGCCTAAATTTCCAACGCATCATGGCCGCCATTGCTGCTTTATTAAATAAACGCCCTGGCTTAGACTCAATCACCTTTGCATTACTTACAGTGCCATCAGGCCGAATAGATACTTCCATTTTGACAAACCCTTCTATTTTGGCTTGTTTAGCCTTGCGCGGATAAACTGGGGCCACTTGCACAACGGGGATCACATCTGAGTCAAATCCAGCAATCCCCCCACCGGCACTACCTGGCGAGCCTAAAAAAGGACCTTCTCCACCATTCATTGGAATATCTAGGCTAGGCAAATTCATCGCCAATGGTTGCACGCTTTGCTGGGTGCTGCTCTCGCTAACCGATACATCTGGTGTTTGTGGCGGTTGCTCGGGTGGTGGTGGCTCTTTAGGCATTTGTCGTTCTTTGGTTTTTGCCGCTTGCTCGGACACCTTAACACGAACAAAGTTTAACTGAGCAGTGTCGCTTTTTTTTCCAAACAGCTCACTATCAGGCTTTATCATCCACTGCATGATAAAAAATAAAGTCAAAGCAATGGAAACGGCCACGGTTAAGGTGATTAACTGCCTGCCAATCATAGGTGACTCCTTAATCTGAGCTTTTTGCGGCTACTGAAACATTGGCGGCACCAGCCAACCTGGCCTGATCCATAACCTTAATTAGAATATTGGTATTCGACCCCTCATCCGCCACTATTACTACAGCACCACCAGGGTTTTCGGCTAAAGCTTTTTCTACATTTGCGCGCACTGCACGAGGGTCGATACGTCTTTTGTCGATCCAAATTTCATTATTGCTACTAATACCAATCTGCACACCACCAGCTTCTGTGGCAACCGCTGTTTCTGCGTTCGGACGGGTAACATCGACACCCGTTTCTCGAACAAATGACGAAGTTACAATGAAAAAAATCAACATGATAAACACAACATCCAGCATAGGAGTCATATCAACCTGACTTTCTTCTTCCATTTCTGAGTATTTTTCTAAATTCATGATTCAGCCCTCTAGGGTCGTTAATCTTTTTAAGGCAACAATTAATGCACTTGTGCCAATGCATCTTGCACACGTCTAAGTTCGTTTTTGTAACGCCGATCTAAAATCGTCATCACGGGTAGCGCTGTGAGTGCCGCCACCATGCCGGCCATCGTGGGGATGGTGGCTGCGCTCACGCCATCCGCCATCGACCTTGGATTACTAGAGCCAGTTACGGCCAATACATCAAACACCTGAATCATGCCGGTTACCGTACCCAGCAGTCCTAACATGGGTAGTAGAGCAACCAGAGCAGGTATTATTTTCATGTTAGCGCTCAGCGCACAATCTAACTCTGAGATCCACTGCTTACGCACACAATCACCATACCAAGAGGATTTATCTTGGCGGGTTTCCCATCGCTGTGATGTTTGTTGAAACGCTTTGGGAAACTCGCGATAGATATAACTAAATCTATCTAGAATCAGCCACCAGGTGACTATGGTTGATGCAAGTATCAACCAGAGCACACTTCCCCCGATGTCTAAAAAGTCTCGTATTAAAAGAATTAAATCAGGCATCTTAAGCTTTTTTCCCTGCGGCCATTTTTTCTGCTTGCGAAGCAACCATACCAGCCGCTTGCTCGGATAATATTTTGGTCAAAGTTTGAGCCCGGCTACTTAGCACACTATGAGAAAGCAATAGAGGAATGGCGGCTACTAGCCCCAGTACCGTGGTCACCAAGGCTTGCGAAATGCCGCCAGCCATAAGTTTAGGATCGCCTGTACCAAATAAAGTGATCGCTTGGAAGGTTCCAATCATACCTGTGACCGTACCCAGTAAGCCCATCAAAGGCGCAACAGCGGCCAGTACCTTAATTAACGGTAAACCTTTTTTAATCTCGTTAATGTCTTTGATGATAACTTCCTCTAATTTTTTAGATAAAACATCAACTTCAAGGTGGCTGGAGCTATAATAAACCCCTAACGCACGGCCAAGCGGGTTACCTTCATCAAAATGCTCTAAATCTTTAAGCTGCCTTTTAATACCGCCGCCAATTCGTTTTAATTCAAATAAACGTTGCAAAACAATGAGCATTCCTATCGCCAAAAGACCCAAAATGGCGTAACCGACTTCTTTACCCTGCTCAATACGCTCCATTAAATTAGGAGACTGAACGAGCAAGCTTAATAAAACGCCTCGAGATGGGTCGATAGCAAAAGGTACTTCTTCACCGCTAGACGCTTTCGATAAAGCTTCTGCACTATCTCGATACTGGCTTGAAGGTTGGCGCGCAAATTCCACTAATTGCTCGTTTTCGGGTAAATAGTTTAAAAATACGTCGTTTGCCACTACATTAAAGGTTCCAATTCGAGTGACTTCAGCTTGATAATGGCTACCGCTCGGTTTTACAACTTGGGCATCAAAACGAGAAATGCTACCACTTGCTTGGATCTCGTCTAACATTAAGGTCCATAACTTTGTCATCTCTTCAATCCGTGGGACCTCTTTGCGGCTGGCTAAAATATCAATGCTTTGTTTGCGCTCAGGCATCTCTAAACTGGTCAATGAGTCATACAAATTAGACTGAACATCACCAGCCATTTGTTTAAACACCCCAAACAACTCCCCTAAGTCGCCCGTTCTGCGAGTCAGAAGCTCGTTCAGTTCGGTCAATTTCACTTCGTTTTTATCAAAATCACTTTTCAGTTGATCCCTTTTAGCTATTTGTGCAGCCACTTCGGCATCCGCTTCTTTTTGCAACTGAGTTTGTTTTTGCAGCGAAGATTTAAACTCGGCTTCTCGCTGCTGATTATGCACTCGCTCAGCTTTAAGCTCTGATTTCACATTTGATAAAAGATCACTCAAGGGATCAGCGATTACACCAAACGAGGAAAAACATAAACTGCTAACAATGACCAAGTGTGCGGCCGTTTTTTTGGTCAGGTTGTGAGATAAAATATTCATACTGGATTTACCCTAATCTAATAATGTTTATTCAGAAATGGCGACTGGAAGCGTTAATAATTCTGGTGGTGCTTGTTTGCGAGCGACTCTCAACCCATCTCGGATTGAACGGCGATAGCTGGCATCCACTAGCGTCCACAGTTGATTTTTTTTGTCCCAACGTCCACTCTCTTTTCCATCTAGGCTTTGGTAGTACAATCCAACACGACCAATCCGTAAAAAATCTACCGACTTGGGTTGTCCCGCTTTAACAATTTCACCTGTGTAAGCTTCAATGGTTTTGCCGTATTCCATTTCGACATTGTAGGCTTCCATAATGCGGCGATACTTTTCGCCGATACTGACATCGGCTCTATCGATTAAGGTTTTTAAGTTTTCTACCCTAGCGGTTCTTTCATGAATTAAAAATGGCGTGTCCGTAGCAACCAATTTATCGAGCGTATCCACCATTTTTACCATCAATGGCAAAACCCCCATTTCGATTTGCTCAATTTGCTCAGTTTGCTCAACAATAGACGCCATCTCAGTACTTTGTGAGGAGACCAGCTTTTGCAGTTGGGCATTATATATTTGCAGGCTCTCGGCACGTTGCAAAGCGGCGCGATAGGCCTGCAATGCTTGAGTCGCTTCGTCTGCCATGACATTTATTTTTTTCTGGCTGCTTACAGCCTCTTCATTAATCTGTTTTTGAACCTGCTTACTGCCTTCTACAGTCTCAGCTGAAGCGAACTGAAAACAAGTTGCAAGGCTTAAAATAAGTACTGATTTTTTTAACATTGAGTCATCCACCGACAATTATAAATAAGGTCTGGCTAAAGCTAAGCTTCATCCTGCCGAACAAGGTTATTGTTTACCCTGCAGAATGAGTGCCAAAATTATCCAATCGGTCAATATTTAAAAAAGATGTTGATTTTAAAGGGGCGGAGGACTAAAAACCACAGGTAAAACATGTAAAAAGGCTTCTCTAATGCACCTTTTTGCATCATTTCGCTCTATAAAAAGGCGTTATTTTGAAGCAAAAAGAAACCCAAAAAACATATCCTGCCCGTTTAGACAGGATTATTTTTATTGCTTGAAATTTAGGGTTCTTCTGATTGATTTAAGAATAATAGGGTTAAAAACAGGATAACAATAAACTTAAAAGCGGCATCTTGACCATTCCAGCTTTGTGATTGCCACATCGCAAACCATTCAGCACCTATGGTCATAAACCCTACAAACCACAATAAAACACCTAAAGTTAAACCCAAATTGGCAAATTTTTTAGCCACCTTAAATTGCCCCTCTGGCGCGTCTTTAGCTTGCCATAACTTCCAAGCCCCGTATCCACATAACAAACCAACCATAGCCTCAGCCAGAATGATTAACAGATAAAAAAGGTGATGTAGCAGCTGCGATTCAATCGCTCGATACATTAAACGATTGCCTTCGAAGGTTGTATCCATCATCAGCACGTGCTGGACGAATGCAAAGTTAGATTGGTAGTCAGTAATATTATTAAATGCGACTAAACTAGCAAATAACGCCATACTAGCGACTAAAACGGTTTTTATTGTTCTGATTTGGTGCATGTAGAATCCTCATCTAGCTTTTATAAAAAAATAAACCCAGCAAGATCTACGCCTAAATTACTCTGATTAAATTACTTCACCTATTGTTGCCAATTATTCACCAGTGTCTTGCACCATGCACCCTTGCTCTGCGTATATAGGCTACGTAGCATACAACTAACATACAGCAAACAGGAGTTTTTATGTCGGCAACTGATTTATTTTCTACCCTGCAATTGGGTGATATCAAAATTAATAACAGAGCCATAATGGCACCATTGACCCGAGCGCGTGCCGAAGACCATGTGCCTACAGATTTAATGGCAACCTACTATGCTCAGCGCGCCGAAGCAGGTTTAATTATTGCCGAAGCCACTATGGTAATGGAAGGCAACTCGGCGTTTGTTGCCGAGCCAGGTATTTATTCACAAGCCCAAATTGATGGATGGAAAAAAGTAACAGACCAAGTACACAACAATGGCGGCAAAATATTTTTACAACTTTGGCACGGCGGCCGCGCTTGTCACCCAGTGTTAAACCAAGGCAGAACGCCTGTTGCGCCTAGCGCCATAGCGATTACCTCTGACGAAATTCATACCCCAGAAGGTAAAAAGTCATACGTAACGCCAAGAGCGTTAGCACTCGACGAGATCCCTGAAATTATTAAAGGTTTTAAAACGGCTGCAGAAAACGCCAAAGCCGCTGGTTTTGACGGCGTTGAAGTGCATGGTGCAAACGGTTATTTAATTGATAGCTTTTTACGCGACAGCGCAAATAAACGCAAAGATCAATACGGTGGCTCAATTGAAAACCGTGCGCGGTTTTTATTTGAAGTGCTACAAGCCGTTATTGAAGTTTGGGGCAGTGGCAAAGTGGGTTTAAGAACCTCACCGCTAAACGGCTTTAATAGCATGCGCGATAGCGACCCTGTGGCCACCACAGAGTATTTAGCTAAACACCTTAGCCCACTCAATTTAGCCTATTGGCATATAATGCGCGCGGATTTTAAAGGTGAGCAAAACGCTGATGTGATCAGCCCAGCACGTAAACATTACAGCGGCAATCTGATTGCTAATATGGGCTATGATAAAGACGAAGCGCAACAAGTGATTAGCCAAAAGCAAGTGGATGCAGTTGCATTTGGCGTGCCTTTTTTAGCGAATCCAGACTTAGTGACCCGCTATGCCAAAAATGCCGAGCTAAATGAACCTCAGCCAGATTATTTTTATACCGGCGGTGCTAAAGGCTATACGGACTATCCGAGTTTAGCGGAGTAGGTTGTTAAACCCAAAGTTATATGAAGAATGCGGGATCAACCCAGATCCCGCCCTCTCTATTTCTTTTTCCGTTGCACAGCCAAACTATTGAAACATTCATACCACACACAAAAACAAACCATTTACACACAATAAACAAAAATATACAATCCAATAGTCATTTAAATATGACGAAATGAATTTATATAAAAACAGGAATATGTATGTTTATTGGAAAAGCAAGTCTCAAGCAACTCACATTGTCTACGCTAGTTACTGCGGCATTTTCTGCGCACGCCAATTTCACCCCGAACCTAGATGGCACAGGAAATTGGATTAAAAACCAAAAAAATTGGCAATTTAATGCAAATGTCAGTGATGAATTTAATCAACCTGGAAATTGGCAGACGCCAGAGACAACTAAATGGAATCGTTACCACCCTACTGGCTGGCTTGGCAACAACAGTTTTACATATAGTGGAAGCCTTGCATATACACATAATGGAAACTTGGTTTTAGAAGCCAGAAACGGTGCAAATGTTGGAGATAAACACACCACAGGCATAGCTTCGTCCAAAACCGCGTTTAAATACGGCTATTTTGAGGTGAAAGCAAAAGCGGCCAATAATAATATTGCCAGCAGCTTCTGGTTTTTTAACCGCAACCCAGATAATGGTCACCAATTTGAAATTGATGTTTATGAGCACTTCCCTTACCAAGGTTGGAACAGCCATAAAAAATTTAAGAGCAACATCCATTATTTTATTTGGACACCTGAAGATGGTAATGTTGATCAAATCCCAAATTACGAATCGCCCGTCGATATGCCCAACGCGGGCGTGGTAACCGATTGGCATATTTATGGTGTGCTAAGGGATGAAGCCAGCATCCGCTTTTATGTCGACGGCGAAAATGTTAGAACCATTTGGAAAAGTTCAGTTGCGCCAGAATATTGGCCGGGTGACAAAAGTATGCCAGTGATCTTAGACATTCTAGTTTACGATTGGCAACAAGGCGCAAACGAGCCTAGCCAAAACTATTCGTTTTATTACGTTGATTATTTTAGAGTTTGGAATTAAATAAAAAAGAATGGCACGCCCGGAGAGATTCGAACTCCCGACCAAGTGGTTCGAAGCCACCTACTCTATCCAGCTGAGCTACGGACGCGCAAAGTTGAGAGTTAGATTGTAATCATCTTTTAATGTTTTGCCAGTCTTTTTTGCAAAGACTGGCTTCAAACGCTTATAAATTAGCCAATTACAACCAACAAGTCTTTTGCCAATGCCGAGATACGCATCTCGTTATCTAGGTTTAAACACACCTTTGCATTGCCCTCTGACTCTTGTATTACGCCGATTAAAATTTGCTCGTGTGCTTCAACTAAGGGTTTAGCATCCACAACTTTTAATAAATCTTTATCACTGTAGTCAGCAACAGGTTTAACTTTAATTTGTGCACCTTCGGCGTTCATTAACGTTTCGAACAATATCTGGCTTTCTGGTACTAAAGCCACCTGAGAGAGCAAATGACTCATTAACAACGGCGTGATAAAGGTATCTGAGCTGGCTTGCTCTAAAAAGCTTTCGTTTGACGGATCGCTGAGCTCAATTAATACATGTGGCCGTTTAACATGCTCTTTTAAAATTTCGTTTAACGCCATAGCCCCCACTAAAACTCTAGCATCGGCTTCATCGGCTGAATCCATACGGTCACTATAAACCAGCATAATAATGTCTTGATGGTGAGGATCAAAATCTCGCATTTCGGTTTCAACCATATAATCCCCTTCAACCAGATTAAGCTGAATGCGGCTACTTAAACGGCTCAGTTTATCTATGTCTTGCTGACGCTTTTGGCTAGCTAATGTAGACACTAGAGTAATTTCAAAAGATTCATGGCGGTATAAATCTAATTCTTTAATAATATTAGGAATACGTCTGTTCCAACCTAAAATGAGTAAACGCTTTTTAGGTTTACGGCTTTGTGCTTCTAACTTAGTTTGTTTAACTTTGGGCAAGTTGAGCTGTTTATACGGCTGATTATCAGGCACTAATTGCTGAACCTGGTTTCCAATAAAAACCAGCATATCTTCGGCTTCAAGTTTGTGTTTAGCTTGCTCGCCTATCGCTAAATAAAATTGTTTATCATGCGCGTCGATAAACCCAATTAACATAGCTTTACTGAAAAATTTTCGAGCTTCGGCTAAAGTTTTTCCGCGCTGTGCTTCAACCGCTTTAAAGAAAAACTGTCCATTTTGATAAGCGGTTAAGATATGGCTGTATACTTTTAATAACCCAGGCATCACGACACACTGAGCGACTAATCGGCTCACTGTTTGGTCTGTGGCCAAAACGTTCAACTGTCCTTGATAGGATTTTAAAGCCAACTGACTATGGCGACCATCATCTAATTCAACCACCAACCTTGGAAACTGCTGTGCTGATTTAGCTAATACATTAATCGTTAGCAGCGCTTTTATGGTTTCTACATCTGTTGTGACTGTGGAGTCACTACGCTGGTATTGATTGCTTAAAATAACCGCAGACGCATTTAAACAAGCGACTCGATGCAAAGCTTCTGCTTGCAAAGCTTTGCCGGAACGTAAAACAATACGGCGGGCATATTTGTGTGCCAGCGATAATTCAGCTAGCAATTGTTGATGGACCACTGCATTCACTTCTTCGGCCAACAATACTATGCCAAGATCTTTATCGTTGTTTTGTTTTTTATATAAGCTGCGATTAACTTCTACCCCTAACAACTCTCTAATTACAGGCACAGTGCGGCTGCTCATACCCAAAATGACGATATGTTGTTTTACCGAAACTGGCGTTAAACCCTGCTCTAATTTTTCCATAAAAGCAATTAACCAGCGGGTCATAATAGCCACTAATGTACCCATAAACAGGACATAACCGCATAGCGTTAAAATGGTAGACACGGTTCGCGGCCAAGCGCCTTGATCATCACCTAAATAGCCTGGGTCGGTCAACCGTAAAAACGCCCACCAAACATCTTCAGACAAGGTATGGCCAGATAAACTACTTACTGGCGATAACAATAAGCCGCCGAATAAAGAAACCAGGGCAATACAGGCAACTATCACAAAAAGTTGATAGCCGGCGCCTTTAACAAGTTGGCGCTCGACAAAATATTTTAGCCGATCGATTGGCTGTAAAACGGTAGATTTTAAATACATAGGCCTTCCGAAAAATTAAACGCTGGAGAAAAAGTAAGCTTAAATACCTTAAAAAGCTCAATAAAGCGATGCAAATATTTTATTTTAGACATAAAAAAAGGCTTTTGCGGAATATTCCACAAAAGCCTTTTTTAAAATTTTAATCACGCGTTAGTTAGCTGCTTTTTTGGCGCTTCATTGCATCAAAAAATTCGTCGTTTGTTTTGGTCATTGACAGCTTATCAATTAAAAATTCCATTGCATCGATTTCAGACATGTCGTGTACGATCTTACGCAAGATCCACATCTTTTGTAATTCGTCTGTTGACGTTAATAATTCTTCACGACGAGTACCGGAACGATTAATATCAATCGCAGGGAAAACACGTTTTTCTGCTATCTTGCGATTTAAGTGGATTTCAGAGTTACCTGTTCCTTTAAACTCTTCATAGATGACTTCATCCATTTTAGATCCAGTGTCAATCAAGGCCGTTGCAATAATGGTTAAACTGCCACCTTCTTCAACGTTACGGGCCGCACCAAAAAAGCGTTTTGGTTTATGCAAAGCGTTGGCATCAACACCACCGGTTAATACTTTACCTGATGATGGGATCACTGTGTTATATGCACGCGCTAAACGAGTGATAGAGTCTAATAAAATCACTACATCTTTTTTGTGTTCAACTAAACGCTTGGCTTTTTCAATTACCATTTCAGCCACTTGCACGTGACGACTGGCTGGCTCATCAAAGGTCGAGGCAACCACTTCCCCGTGCACCAAACGCTGCATCTCGGTGACCTCTTCAGGCCGTTCGTCAATTAATAACACCATTAACTGACATTCTGGGTGGTTGGCAGCAATCGACTGAGCCAAGTTTTGCATTAACATGGTTTTACCGGCTTTAGGCGGCGCGACCACTAAACCACGTTGGCCTTTACCAATAGGTGAAGCCAAATCTAAAACACGCGCAGTAATGTCCTCGGTACTACCATTGCCCCGTTCCATACGCAAACGTTCGTTGGCAT
This sequence comes from Gayadomonas joobiniege G7, assembly GCF_000300815.1. Lineage (GTDB taxonomy): Bacteria > Pseudomonadota > Gammaproteobacteria > Enterobacterales > Alteromonadaceae > Catenovulum > Catenovulum joobiniege. Next base: position 259,723 of record NZ_AMRX01000001.1, read on the forward strand.
GCAATGGTGTTAGGTTTTCAAAAAGGATTTTATTGCGGGAGTTTTCAGGTTTGTCGAAGTTGACTTCGTTAATTTTTAACAGGGCAAAGTAGCGTTCACCTTCTTTTGGCGGGCGGATTTTACCAGCCAAAGAGTCGCCAGTTCTAAGATTAAAACGTCTTATTTGCGACGGTGATACATAAATGTCGTCCGGCCCGGCCAAAAATGATGAATCAGCTGAGCGCAGGAAGCCAAATCCGTCCTGCAGTATTTCTAATACGCCATCGCCGAAAATATCTTCGCCGCTTTTAGCGTGTCTTTTTAGGATCGCAAAAATGATGTCTTGCTTGCGCAATCGGGCCATATTATCTAGACCCATAGATTCAGCAAGCTGAACTAATTCATTTATAGGTTTATTTTTGAGTTCCGTTAAATTCATATTGGTGGGTTCTTATCTCAGAGACTGGCTGAAACAGTACATGCTTGATTAGATTAATTAGGGATTCATTAAAAAAATTCTGAATGTTAAAGTTATTCAACTTAACAACGCGGGATAGACTAGCACTTAATACAGCAGAGATCCACAAAAAAAGAAGCTCAAAATTGAGCTTCTTTTTAATTGCTTAAAATGCTTAGATATTTTCATCTAACCACTGTTTAAGTTGGGTCTTAGAAAGCGCGCCAACTTTAGTTGCGGCAACACTACCCGACTTAAATAACAATAACGTTGGTATGCCTCTTACACCATATTTAGCAGGTGAAGCATTGTTTTGGTCAATATTTAGTTTACCAACCGTCAATTTATCTGCATACTCAGATGCAACTTCATCCAAAACAGGTGCTATCATTTTGCATGGACCACACCACTCAGCCCAGAAGTCTACTAATACAGGCTTGTCGGCATTTAAAACATCAGACTCAAAACTTGAATCTGAAAGGGTTACAATAGCATCAGAGCTCATTAATTTCTCCAAATTTAGCGGCTTTTAAAACCGATGAGGATAAAACAGAATGGTTTTTTAATCCATTCAGATATTTTTTGCAAGTCCAAACTGATATGCTAATGCAACTATGACAATACAAACACATTTATCCGAAGTAGAATTTGCATCCTTTTCGATGCATCAAACGATTCAGCAAGCCCTTATCGAGGCAGGCTATAAACACTGTACCCCAATTCAGGCGCAGAGCCTTCCAGTTGCTTTAACTGGTCAAGATGTCGCCGGCCAGGCGCAAACGGGTACCGGTAAAACTATGGCTTTTTTGCTGGCTATTTTTAACCATTTACTAACCCACGAAGCCCCGTCAGACCGCGAAGCTAAACATATTAGAGCTTTGGTTATGGCACCCACTCGTGAACTGGCTGTGCAGATTCATAAAGACGCAGAGCTGCTCGCTAAACATACAGGTTTGAAATTGGCACTTATTTATGGTGGCGAGGGTTACGACAGTCAAAATGCGCAATTAGAAGCAGGCGCAGACATAGTTATTGGCACCACTGGGCGTATTATAGATTATTATAAGCAAGGTCTTATTGATCTAAGCAAATTAGAATCTATTGTGCTCGACGAAGCTGATCGTATGTTTGATTTAGGCTTTATAAAAGACATTAGATATTTGTTCCGCCGCATGCCACCGCCTTCAGAACGATTAAGCATGTTATTTTCAGCAACCTTGTCAATGCGCGTGCAAGAGTTGGCTTATGAGCATATGGATAGCCCAACCCATATTCAAATTGCGCCTAAAGAAATGACGAATAAGCGCATTACTCAAGAGTTATTTTATCCAGCAAACGAAGATAAAATGCTGTTGTTGTTAACTTTAATGGAAGAAGAATGGCCAGATAAGGCCATTGTTTTTAGTAATACCAAACACGATTGTGAAAAAGTGTATCGTTGGTTAAAAGCAGACAAACACAGAGTGGGTCTGTTAACTGGTGATGTTCCGCAGAAAAAACGCTTAACGATATTAAAACAGTTTACCGAAGGTCAATTAGATATCTTAGTAGCGACTGACGTTGCTGCCCGTGGTTTGCACATTCCCTCTGTAACTCATGTATTTAACTATGACTTACCAGACGATTGCGAAGATTATGTGCATCGTATCGGACGAACCGGTCGTGCCGGCGAATATGGAAAATCCATTAGTTTCGCTTGCGAAAAATATGTATATAACTTACCTGCAATCGAAGAATATATAGGTAATGTATTACCCGTTAGCAAATATGATAAAGATGCCTTGTTAGATGATGTGATTGCACCTAAGTCACAACCTAAACGCAGAATGCAGCGTGGACGGCAGGATAACCGCCGTTCACCACAAAAAAGAAAAAGCCAGGCATCATAATAATAAATAACTTCAGTATCGGAGAACGGCGATAGTGGAACAAAGATATCCTGTATATGCTGCCATCGATTTAGGGTCCAATAGCTTTCATATGCTGATTGTTCGCTCGGTGGAAGGTAGTGTTCAGACGATAGGCAAAATTAAACGTAAAGTGCGATTAGCCTCTGGGCTAGACACACACGGCAATTTAAATCAGGCAGCTATGGCTCGCGGTTGGGATTGTTTATCATTATTTGCCGAACGGCTACAGGATATTCCAAGCGCAAATGTTCGCATAGTTGGTACTGCTGCGCTTAGGTTAGCCAAAAATAGAGCCGAGTTTTTAACCCGTGCTGAAGCTATTTTACAGCATAAGATCGAAGTAATAGAAGGCACCGAAGAGGGTCGCTTGATTTATATTGGGGTCGCTAACACCTCAGGTACAAGTCGCAAAAAACTGGTGATTGATATTGGGGGTGCCAGCACAGAAATTATCGTAGGTGAAGGCTTTAAACCTAAACTCGTTAATAGCTTAAATTTAGGCTGTGTGACCTGCCGCAGTCACTATTTTAACAATGGTACTATTACTTCGGCCACTATTAATGCTGCTTTGCAAAATGCCAGCGAACAAATTTTACCTCTGGTTGCAGAATATCAAAACCAAGGTTGGCAGTCTTGTTTAGGGGCATCTGGCACCCCACAAGCGATTCAAGAAGTGTTAATTGCGATGGGGCAAAGTGAGCTAATCACCTTAGCTAAACTAGAACACTTGGTCGAACTTTCAATTGCTTGTGGTCATATTGATGAGCTCACCTTGCCAGGCCTTAGAGAAGAACGGCGGCCGGTTTTTATTAGTGGTTTAATTATATTAATGGCTGCTTTTAAAGCCCTTAATATAGAGTATATGGTGGTTGCTGGTGGTGCGCTGCGCGAAGGCATCGTTTATAGCATGCTGCCCGATTTACAGCAAAAAGATATTCGCCAGCGTTCATTAAACAGCTTTGTACAAAGATATCAGTTAGATAAAGAGCACAGCATACGCGTTTGTGATACCGCCCTCGCATTATTCGATCAGCTCTCTCAACATTGGGCGCTTGATCAATTTGAAAGTCGCGCCGTATTACATGCTGCGGGCGTTTTACACGAAGTGGGTTTAGCAATAGACTTTAAAGACGCCCCCGCCCATGCAGGGTATATTTTGAGCAATACGTCCATACCTGGTTTTAGTTTAGCGCAAAGAAAACTGCTGATCACCCTAGTGAGTAATTATCGCGATGATATTAAACTGGAACAAATCAACCAGCAAACTATGACAGATCCTCAGTTAGCAGCCGCTTTGGTTCGTATTTTACGACTCGCTGTTATTTTAACCATGCGCCGAAAAAACGAAGCTTTGCCTAAATTTACAGCCTTTGCCGACCAGCAGACGCTTAGCTTACGTTTTCCCAAACATTGGTTAGCCCAACATCCGTTGATGGAAAACGAGCTTCACCTAGAGCAAGAGTATCAAGAAAAAGCCGGCTGGCAGTTTACTTTTAGTTAATCATACACAGCGCTTGGTTACGTGAAAGATTTACTGAAGTCGGTAATATTTACAATGGTGTCGCAAAAAACTTACTGAGTGTTTAAAAAAACCCCATTAAAGTTCATATTAATCATACACTTAAATAAAACCATCAAGTTGGTGTTTTTTTTGCAGTCTTTCTCCTACTGTGTTTTCGATAAGGAGAAAGTTATGCAAACACATCTTAATGAAGAAACCTATCCACATAAAGTCAGTGCCGTTTATCCCACTCGCGAACAAACCGAGTCTGTAGCCAAGCACCTTAAAGAAGAGGCTCATTTGACTGAGCAAGATATCAAAATAGTGCCCCCCCAGGATGACAGTTTGCACAATAAACTACAGCCCGAAGACAAAGGTGTTCGCAAAACCCTGTCTAGCACTCATATCATTTTAGCTGCTCTGGGTGCGACCTTTGGATTTTTAGTCGCTACCTACCTAGATTTTTCAGGCGTCACTTTTGTATTAGAGCAGCCGTTTGTTAGCTATGCGGTATTATGTATTATATTTGCCATGCTTGGTATGTTTGCCGCTGGGCTCATTTCGTTGCGCCCCGATCAAGATCCGCTCATGCAATCAGCCCGCGATGCTAACCAACATAACAAATGGGTTTTAATCGTGCATGCAAAAAATAAAATTCAAAGCTCGCAAGCAAAATCTATTATGCGTACGCAAGCTGAAAGCCTATCGAGTTCTTTTTAGCGCCTTAATTCTCGGCTCGCGTCGCTCTATAGCCACTGCTTAAGCCTCTGCACATTTAGTTCCGCGCAGAGGTTTATTTCTCCGGGCGCTGACCGCTTTTTTCAAAAGCCTGTTAATCTTTGATTAAGTCGCTAATGGTCGTCTGATAGTCTTGAAGTTGTTCTAACAAGTAGCTTTTTTGATCAACCTGCAAATCAGCGGTTAAATCAGCGATCAATTGCGCGGATGTTTGTCGGTTTTTTTGTAACGCTTGTTGTAAAAGTTCGCTACGCCACCGCCAAGGTTCATTAATTAATAAATCAAGCTGAGCTTCAAATTGCTTAGTATCTTTTTCAAACAAAGCCGTTTCTAATGCCGCTAGCCAATTGCGTCTGTAATCAAACCACATACGGCGTGTGGGAATATAATTCTGTGCCGCCTGCTCTGCGAGTTGGTTTTGAGCTTCGGTTAAATCATCTAACCACTTTTCACTTGATTCTTGGATCCGATCTAAACGACGCTCTGCATAAGATTCATCGTCTCTTTTGTCTTGCCAGTCTTCAATATCTTCGTTTAACTTTTCGTGCAAGTTATCAAGCAGTTCTTGTTTTTGATTCGCCTGCAATGATTTCAACATAGCAATAAGTTCAGGACTTACATAATTTACAATCCTATACCAATGCTGCTCAAATTGCCTAAAATGTCGCTGTACCCCAGCCAGGTTCAAACCTTGCTTAAACTCTTCTGTCAGTTCATTAAGTTGAGCCTGATAAAGCGGCAACTGAGTGCGTCTATGCCAGTTATGCCAACTTTTAAACTGGCGCTCGAACTCGGCTTCTTGCGCATCGTTTAAGCTTACGTAATCATCAATATACCAATCTGCTAACCAAGGTAAACGGTTATAGGTTAATGAGATACCACAACTCATTAACACTGGAAAGAGACAAATAATCACAATAAATCGAGCTTTCATAAAAGTATCCGGCTTGGGTGATCGAATTAATTAAGATAAGATATCTCATCAAAAGTTTAATAAAGATTATTTCTATTTATGCAAAAACATATACGCATTGCCACCCGCGATAGTTTACTGGCCCTTTGGCAGGCAGAATATGTCAAAGAAAAACTCGAGCAAGCGCACTCGGACTTAACCGTCTCTTTGGTTAAAATAAAAACCCGCGGTGATAAAATATTAGATACCCCGTTAGCAAAAATAGGCGGCAAAGGCCTGTTTGTAAAAGAGCTCGAAGTCGCTATGTTAAATGGCGATGCGGATATTGCCGTGCATTCGATGAAAGATGTACCTATGGAATTTCCGGACGGTTTAATGCTGTCGGTCATTTGTCAGCGCGAAAACCCAGGTGATGCTTTTGTGTCTAATCATTATAACAACTTAGATGATCTACCGGCTGGGGCAATAGTAGGGACCTCTAGCCTGCGCCGCCAATGTCAAATTTTAAATTACCGACCTGACTTGAAAGTAAACTGGCTTCGCGGCAATGTACAAACCCGTTTACGTAAACTAGATGAAGGCCAATATGATGCCATTGTATTAGCCTGTGCGGGATTAATTCGACTAAAATTAACTGACCGCATTCGCAGCCAAATTAATGATGACATTATGTTACCGGCCGTTGGTCAAGGCGCTGTGGGCATCGAGTGCCGTAGCGATGATAAACAAACCCAAAATTTGTTATCTGTTTTAGAAGATAAAGATACCCGTATTCACCTAACGGCAGAGCGCGCTTTTAATAAACGCTTAAATGGCGGCTGCCAGGTACCAATTGCCGGTTATGCAGAATATAAAGGACAGGAACTTTTTTTCCGCGGTTTGGTCGCATCGGTAGATGGCAAACAAGTATTTTATAGCGAGCAGTCGGGTTTACCAGAAGAAGCTGCTCAGTTAGGCCAAGCCGCTGCTGACGAACTGCTACAAGCAGGCGCTAAAAAAGTTTTAGATGAGGTTTATAAAAACGCGTAAATGAAGGTTTATCACAGCCGAGTTGGAGAATCAGGCAATGCGTTAAACAAGATGCTGGCGGCGCATCAGTGGCAGCCGGTTAATATTCCTGTGCTGCAAATTAGTGAAGGCCATCAAGCACCGCAACTGACATCATTTAATTTGCAGCCAGATTGCCTTATTGTGACCAGTCGTCATGTGGTACCTTATTTGCAAAAATATTTGCCCGCAATGCAGTGGGCAAAGTTAAAAACAGTAGCGGTCGCTGCTGTCGGCCAAGGTACAGCAAACGCCTTACAAAAAGCGGGTTTTACACAGATATTTGTGCCAGAAGAGCAAACCTCTGAAGGCTTGTTAACCTTAACTTGCATTACCAGCGCCAAAGATGCCGTTCTGTTTAAAGGCGAACAAGGGCGCGATAAAATTTCTCAAAGCCTACAGTTGGCAAAACAAAAGCTGACTACCTACAATGTGTATAAACGACAATGGCTGCATTTATCAAATAAACAATTACAGCACATTAAACAAGCGGATATTTTTGTCTTAACCAGCGGAGAAATTGCCCTGACTTTACACCGGCAACTATCGCAAAATGGTATTTCAATTACAGATAAACTCTGTTTGGTACCTTCCTCTAGAATCTGCGATCTGTTGAGCCTGAATGGCTTTACGCAGCTAGTAAACCTGAATACCGCAGCCAACGTAACAGTTATGGATTATTTAAAAAATTTAAAAGGCGATGCCAATGAGCAATGAAAGTTCTAATCGACGCGAAGAAAACGAGCAGTCAGATCCTTCGCTAGAGCGTGCAGTCAAAAAAGATAACAAAGCAGATTCTCAAACCCAAGACGCTGAAATGAAAACAAACACGCCCGCTGCAGCCCCGACCGCTAAAGCAGGTGATCACGATGACAAAAATAGTGCAATCCAAGCTGAAAGCAAAGGGACCTCTGAGCAATCAGACACAGCTCAGCAAGATAACAAGGTATCATCCCCTCAACCAGAGACTAAAATAATTAAAAAAAGCAGCTGGTCTGGCAATTTGTCACTATTAATATTAATTGCATTAGGTGGTGCTGGCGGCTGGTTATATTGGCAAAACCCAAATAAGTTTCAGCAACTGCTAACAGATGAGTCAAACAACAAACAATTTGCGCAGCAAATAGCAGCAAATCAAAATGCCTTAACCGAACTAAAAAGCTCGCTGAATGCAACAGGCAAATCGTTTGAGCAATCACAACAGCAGTTAATAAACAAACAGCAGCAAAATATCGCCGATCTGCAAGCCGCGCTGCAACAAGCCTTACAGCAGCAAAAACAACAAATTCAGCAAAATTTGGCACAATTGCAGCAGGAAGTTGATATGGTAAAAAATCGTTTGCAGCAGGGTCAGTCGCAAGCGTCAAACCAACTTCAGCAAAATGTTGAGCAAGAAATTGCTAAACTTAAAAACAACATGCTCGAACAGCAACAAAAGTTTACAGAGCAAGAACAAGCGCTACAACGCAGCTTAAAAAAACTGGACCAAAGCAGCGAAGAAGCACGCCAAGCCTTACAAAGAGAAAATTTAAACGAATTAATAAAACTAGCTTCGCAACAATTATTTTTAGCAAATGACAAAACCGCCGCGCTACGTGCATTAGAAATGGCGTATCAAACCATAGCGGTAAATTCGGCTCAAATGGCTGAGCTAAAAGCCGCTATAAGTTCTGATATAGGCACGCTTAAAGCACTGCCTGATCTCAATACATCAGACTTATTTTATAAACTCAATCAAGTCATAACTCAGGTTGAAAACTTACCCCTCAGCAGTCAAGTGCAAAGCCGTAAAAAAGCCACTGCAACCGATACAGTAAGCGACCAAATGAGCTTGCAAAACCTAGAACATATCTGGCAAGACTTTTTGTCGTTGTTTAAACCTTATCGTCATGACGAAAAACGACAAGCATTATTAAACCCTGAGCAAATGCAAAACCTAAGATGGAATATGTTAAGCAAGCTTAACCAGGCTCAGTGGGCTGTTCTTAACCAACAGCCAATAGTATTTGAGAGCAGCTTAAAAACGGCAATTGATTGGCTAAATAGTTTTTACCAGCAAAACAATGACGGCGTTGTTGACGCCATAAGAGAGCTAAAAACGCTTTCGCAACAATCGCTTAATGCTCAGTATCAGCAAGTTGAATTACAGAGCCTTAAACAGGTGGACAGCAGCTTATGATAAAAATATTCATCTTATTTATTGTTTTTAGCTGCATGTTAGGTGTCGGCTCTTTGTTAGTCGACGAGCGTGGATATGTTCTAATCCAAGTCGCAGGCTGGACCTGGGAAGCCAGTGTGATTGGCTTTTTATTTATTTTATTGGTTTTGTATTGTATTTATAAAATTGTTTTTTTCATTCTTGGCAGTATTTTAGGAGCGCGTAAAAACCTCTCTCATTGGCGCAGCCAGAAAAAACAAAAAGCCAGCCTAAACGGCCTGCAAACCGCCATAGAAGCTTTGTTTAAAGGTAACTGGCAAAGAGCTGAAAAATACAGCTTACGCTATGTTAAACATAGCCCGATAGCCAAGAGTCACTATTTGGTGGCCGCTGAAGCTGCGCGAAAACTTGGTCATGATGACGAGGCCAATTTATATACCTTACGTGCAGAAGAAAACAGCAGCGAGCAGGCTAAGCAACAAGCTATGGTTAAAATTTTGGTGCAAGAAGGCAAATTAGACAAAGCACAAAGAGTTGCCGAGCAGTTATATCAGGACAATCACAAAGATGGTGCTAACCTGTTATTACTGGCCCGTATCTATCAAGCGCAAGCAGCGTTTGAAAAGCTGAGAGACATTTTACCTCAGGTCGCAAAATACTCAGAGATCAGTCACAGTGAGCTAGAAAAAATCGCTTTAAACGCTTGGCAGCCCCTATTTAATCATTATGCCGAGCAAAACGATTATAAAGCTATTAAAACCGAATATCGCCGCATTAATAAGCTGCTAAATGATGAACAGCCTGCAACGGCTATGTATTTATCGGCGCTATTGGCGGCTGGTGAACCCAAGCCGGTGGATAAACACATTAAAAATATGCTGTCGTCTGAGCAACATAAAAACCAGCAAACCATAAATCTAATTGCCAGTTTACCCATTAATGAACCACAACCGCTCATTGACTGGGTTGAAAAAAAGTTACAGAAAGACCCTTCAGATCACTGGTTAAAAGCAGTCTTAGCTGTGCTAGCCAGCAAAGCAGCCAATTGGGAATTAGCTGAGCGTGCCATGTCTGATTGCATTGAAGTCATGCCAACCATGGAAAACTTTACTTTGTTAGGTGATATTCAAAGCCACACCGGAGAGATTGAGAAGTCGCGTGAAAATTACCGCTTAGCACTAGATGCAAAAGAAAGCCGTGAAGATAAAAAGCTAATAGAGCTCAAATAATAAGCCAAAAATAACGGCCCCCTAAACTGTTTAAAACTTCAGTTTTGGTGGCCTTTATATTTTAAATTGCGTCAACTCAACTATCTCTGGCTTTCACTCTTGTCATTTTTTGACTTAGCCCGTCGTTTTTAGATGAATACCTTTTAAAGCAGGCTAGGGAATGCAAGCTTGGTAAAAATCGTCATTTAATTAACTTCAACAATAACTTTGAATCTGCTACTTTAAGAAGATAAGTGCTCATTGTGCAAATGGGATGTATTGTGCAAAAAGTTATACTTAGATTACTGATCGGCTTAAGCTGTTTTTTTTACGTTAATTTAAGCAAAGCTGAAGTTGATTTGAATACTATTGTGGTGGCAGTGCCGCTGCCCAACCCGGTTAAATCGTTAACTCGTCGCCAAATAATCGATATTTATATGGGACGGTATGATACGTTCCCGAATGGAGAGCCAGCATTTCCTATCGACTATCCCAGTGGCTCCAAAATTAAACAGCAATTCTATTTAAAGCTTGTTAATCTGCCCGAGACAAAAATTCGTTCATATTGGTCGCGTCTTCATTTTTCTGGCCGGGCGCGCCCTCCTTATTCGATTGATTCACGGGATGAACTTTTTAAAATTATCAAACTTAAACCAAACAGCCTATTTTATTTACCAAAATCAGATGTCACTGAGGAGATGAAAATTGTTTTTTCGTTTAAATAAAAAACACCTGTTCAACCTCGTGTCTTTAAGCCTGTTATCACTTCAAGGGATAGCCGCTGAGGTGAACTTTAGTGGGTTTATGAATGTATCGGCAACTTACGAAAACAGTGACGAATTTGAATATAGTACTAGCTTTTTATCTAATCGCAGAGATGGTTTTTCTATCGCCGCCGACAGCTCAGTGGGGTTACAAATGGAGGTTAGTTTTTCACATGAATTCGACACAGTGATACAGCTAGTGCTCGACGACAGTGCTGAAACCAGCTTAAATAATTATATCGAGCTGGCGTTTGCCAGATACCGCATTAATCGCAACCTAACCGCAAGAATTGGACGCATTAATAGCAACGGGTATCTACTTTCAGAGTTTAAACCCGTCAGCTACGCCTATCCTTGGATCCGTCCGCCAAAAGACTATTATGCTCACGCTGCTGTTGTATCAAATATTGATGGCGCAGATTTACAATATCGGAATAATCTAGGCCCTGGGTTTATCACAGTCACCGGGCAGTGGGGACAGTCCAAAGCTGCAATGTACGACGACAAAAATCGTGTTAATTTGACAGTAGATTCTATCATAGTGGCGTCAGTTCAATACGAAATTGACTATTGGTTATTTAAAGCCTCGTCTGCACAGATCGATTTTGGCGAATATGATTCAGTGATCTTCAGTCCTGCAATTAAAATGCTCAACACTGTCCCTGTGCAACTATGGCCGGACAGACCTCTGGTAGTTGATAGCATCAGTACAACAGACAAAAGTATGACTTACTCAGCTTTAGCAATTCAGTTCGATGACGCTCAATGGATATTGCAAGCTGAATTTGGTATCAACCATTCTAATTGGGCGTTAAATGCGATTGGTCACTATGGTTATGCCAGCTTAGCTTACCGAGTAGACCAAATCACGCCCTACTTTAGAGCAGGTTTTTTCAATCCAGATGCGACAGATCTAAATTATGAGCTTCCAGAGTTGGGTGACGCAGTACCAGAACAGCAGCAAATGCAACTCGCCTATTTGATAAACGGCATAAATAATGAGTTGCAGCAAAAGATTGATCAAAATAGCTTAACCTTGGGTGCGCGTTGGGACTTTTTTCCAGGTATGGCGTTAAAGGTGCAAGCCGATCACTATGATATTGGCAAAAACGGAAGTAACTTGTGGCCAAAAACAGAGCGCTTTAAAAACCAATCAAGTGCCTCTGTAACCGTCTTTTCTGTGAGTTGGAATTGGGTATTTTAAGCAAATCTTTTTATTCAACTCAGGGTAATTTAAACAGGTTAAATTACCCTTCTTTTTAAAAATAAGACGATTATTAACCCAACTGAAGTTGATTTGCTGAACTCACTTCAACTTTTGCCGATTTAGCTCGTTCAGTTAAAACTTGGTAATCCGGTTTTTTAATGTCTGAAACATAAGTCCAGTTACAAGTCATTTTTGAAGTGCTAAAAGAGACTGTCATGTAACCTCGATCCATCGCGTTTACATATTTTAAATCACCAATCAGTTGAACTAAACCCGCTTCGGTGGCGGGCATATCTTCTGCAGACACGCCTAAATAATATTCAAGACCCGGTGAAGAAACTGAAGCGGTGGCTAACTCAACGCCTACATTATGTCCGTCTTCGTCAACTAACTGGCTCGCCCACGCATTGTGTGTATCTCCAGCAAGCACCACTAGATTTGCATTATTGCGCTTAGCCGCGGCATATACAGCTTCACGCTCAGCATGATAACCATCCCAAGCATCTAAGTTATATGGCACACTTGGCAATTGTAATAAAGCCATTATTTGATCAGTCAGCTTGTTTTTATTGGCTTCAAAATACGCAATCTCCTCGCTGGTTAAACTTGGGTCAGACGCTTGTACACGCTGAGCTAACACGGCTAAAGGCGCTACTTCGGCATACTGACCAATCGACATTTGCTGAGTGCCAACAGCGCCAGGTAGATACATTTTGCCCATTAACACTTGCTGCCCCAAAATCTGCCAAGTAGCATTTGATGTATTCAGCTGGTTTTCTAACCAAAGCATTTGAGTATGACCTAACAGCGCTCGGTCACTCGCTTTGACAGCGGCAAAAAAACTATCAAAGTCGATTGAAGCTGTTACTGGATTATAAAAAGCCGCCATAGACAATTGTTCGTCTCGACCTTCGTTCCGTGTATCTAACATTAAAATGTTAGCTAATTCGCCCCATTGGAAATTGCGGTAAATTTCAGTACTGGCAAATAAATCTTCGCTGCTGGCTGGACGGATCGGCATCCACTCAAAATAAGCCTGAATAGCCGCTTCTTTTCGAGCGGCAAAACTGCCTTCACCTTCGTTGTGATTTTCTGCGCCGTTTTTCCACGTATCGTTCGTGATCTCATGATCATCCCAAACAACCACAAACGGTAGTGCGGCATGGGCTGCTTGTAAATCAGTATCACTACGGTACTGAGCATAACGCATACGGTAATCTTGCAAGCTAATGATCTCACCAGCCGGCACTGGCACACGCCCCAAGGCTTCGGCCTGCGCGGTGGCATAACCATCTGCTGCATATTCATAAATATAATCGCCCAAGTGCAATAAAATATCTAAGTCGCCTTTGTTGGCGGCTTTAGCAATGTCTTGGTAAACATGAAAATAACCAGCCGGATAATTCGAGCAAGACACCACAGCCATCGTTAATCGGCTGGTTTGACCGCTTGGGGCTGTTAATGCACGTCCCGTCGCGCTAGTTTGGTTGGCGCTACGAAAACGGTAAAAATAATGCTGGCCCGCTTGCAGATTTTTAACGTCAACTTTGAGCGTAAAGTCATGCGCTTGTTTGGCTATGCCAGTATCGCTTGCAATAATATTGGTAAAACTTTTATCTGTTGCAATATCCCAGGCAATACGTGTTTCAGTTTTGCCATTTTCAGGGGTTGCCCGAGTCCAAAGAATTACACTATCGGTAAGCGGATCACCCGAAGCGACCCCATGATCAAACCATGCGTTCTGTAATTTTTCGTCGTCGGTGCTAAAAGTAACCTGACAACCCGTTAAAGCAGTCGTGACATAAACTGCAGTTGCGCTAGCTAAGCTACGTCGAATAAAATCACGCCGTGAAATTTTCATTGTTATCTCCGTGGATTTAGAATTATCTGTTGGAACGGCGGCCATAATGCTGGCACTATATGAAAATACAATGAACTTTAAGTGAACATGACAATGCTAATTCCACTCTCTTTGATGGTTGTACTAACCTTTATCATTGGCTTCAGGTTGTTTTATTTGCGCGTACAATCGGTTAAACAAGGCCAAGTAAAAGCCGGTTATTACCGTTTAAAAGAAGGTCAAGGCCCGGATCGACAAACTGTGCAAGCCGAAAACGCCTACAACAACCAATTTCAAATGCCGCTGATCTTTTACACAGCGTGCTTGTATATAGAAGCCACAGGCATTGGCCATCAAACCTTTTATTGCTTTGCGTATCTGTTTGTAATATTCAGGTATCTGCATGCTGTAATCCTAATGGGTTACAACCAATTGTTACATCGTATGTTAGCATTTTGGCTGAGCACCTTTTGCCTGATCGGGCTTTGGCTTGCTATCCTAGTGGCCGTTTATACGAATTACTAAAACCGTTAAAGGACTTTTATGAAAAAAGCACTCATAGCAGGCGTCATTATTGCTGCAGCAGCCGTTGGTAGCTATCTTTTTTTAGATAAAAAAATCGATCAACAAGTTAAACTCGCATTTGACGACTATATAGCTAAAACCACAAAAAATGGCACCTTAGCTAAAGTGAGCTACCAAAACATAGATGCCAGCCCTTTTGGCACTGCCAAGATCAGCGATTTAACGATCACACCTGTCGATTCTGACGAAAGCATAAGGATTCATCAAATTCAGGTGAAAGAATTTGATCAGGACCACGCAACACCTCATTATATGAACTTGGCTATTAAAGGTTTTACTTTGCCGGTTAACTTACAAGAAGCTGCGCTGCAAACATCAAACCTGTTTGCTAAATACGTTGAACAACTCGGATATACCAATCACCTGCCGCTAACCTTTAATGTTAGTTATGAATATGACGAAAGCGACCAACAGCATTATGTCAGCGAGGTCAGTAGTTACCTGCCAGATGTTGGTCACGCCAAATTGAATTTAGTCACGAATAATATCCCGCTCGAATTATTAATGGATAACTCATCTGATGACAAAAACGACATGCAAACGATGCAAACATTGCGCAACGGCCAGCTAAAAGAGCTATCTTTAGCGTACTCAGATACAGGCGCTATCGAAGCCTTAATGAAAATCGCCAGCGAGCAATCTAAACAAAGTGAAAGCGATTTGCGCAAGCAAATTAAACAAGCACTTGAAATGAATACCGCAATTGCCATTCCGCCAGATTTAGCTGATTTTAGAACCCAACTGTTGGCTAGTTTAGAAACCTTTATGCTAGGCGGTAAAAGTTTAACGTTAGCAATTGCGCCAAGCGAAAACGGCGATATTGCTTTGCTCGAAACTAAAATAAAACAAGCGCTTGCTAAACAAGACTTAAAAAAAGTAGTTTCTCTGTTAAATTTAACCATCACAGCAGCTGATGCAAACCAAACGCCCAATTAAACCCAACAAGGACTTATGATGCTGAATTTAATTAGCCAAAACTTTTCATTTGGTGGGTGGCATAAACAATACAAACATGCCGCGAAAACGACCGCATGTGAAATGCAATTTGCCATTTATTTACCCCCGCAAGCCTCTGCAAAGAGCCCAGTGCCTGTTTTATATTGGCTTTCTGGTTTAACCTGCACCGACGAAAACTTTATGCAGAAAGCGGGGGCACAGCAAATGGCCGCCGAGTTAGGCATTGCGATAGTTGCCCCCGATACTAGCCCGCGAGGAGACGATGTTGCTAATGATGAAAGCTACGATTTAGGGCAAGGTGCTGGTTTTTATTTAAATGCGACGCAAGATCCATGGCAAAAACACTATCAGATGTATGATTACATAAACCAAGAACTGCCAGCTTTAATCCAAGCTAACTTTCCGGTTAGCGATAAAAAATCAATTTCGGGTCACTCTATGGGTGGCCATGGTGCCCTCACAATCGCGTTAAAAAACCCACAAGCTTATCAGTCAGTCTCTGCATTCAGTCCAATCTGTAATCCAATTAATTGCCCTTGGGGAGAAAAAGCCTTTACCGCGTATTTAGGTGACGATCGGTCAACTTGGGCCGATTACGACAGCAGCGTCTTAATACAAAAAGCTAAACAGTTTGTACCTGCACGGGTTGACCAAGGCAAAGCCGATAATTTTTTAGTTGAGCAACTAAAAACCTCAACGTTAGAAACGGCAGCTGCAGCAGTTGATTATCCAATCGAAATCAATTTGCACGAAAATTACGACCATAGCTATTATTTTATCGCGAGTTTTATCGAACAGCATTTAAGATTCCACCACAAATACCTCAAAGACTAACCGGTATTTGGGCGTAAACGGCAAAGTGACCACTTAGTCACTTTGCCAAATGACGTCATTGTTTTGTCATTAAAGCGTTTTTTATTTTTCATTTACTTTTTGTATGTTTTTTGAGCAATTTATTTCATATAAACCAAACGGGAAGGAACAATGAAAACACTAAAACGCAAACTTAATCTATTCACCAGCGGTCTTTTTATATTTGCTCTCGCGGCCTGTAGTTTAGATATTAATACAGAGTCTGATGCAAACTCACAAGCAAAACCGGATAACGCTGTTGCCCACATAGGTCCACGACCTTTGTTTTTAGTTGAACAAATGGAAGATGGTGCGCTTAAAAATCAGCTGGCTCAGTGCAAAGACCAACATTTTTATCGCACCGATTGGAGCATTGGCCACCGCGGTGCTTCCTTAATGTTTCCTGAACATACCCAAGAGGCGTATCAGGCGGCTATTGACTCAGGGGCAGGGATAGTTGAATGTGATGTCACTTTCACCAAAGACAAAGAACTGGTTTGCCGCCATGCTCAGTGCGACTTACATACCACGACGGACATTTTAGGTCGCCCAGAGCTCGCTAACAAATGTAGCTCAGGTTTTACCCCAGCAGATCCAGACAATGGGGTAACCGCTTCAGCACTATGCTGCACAAGCGATATAACACTCGCCGAATTTAAATCTTTATGCGGCAAAATGGATGGTGCAAATGTAAACGCGACCACCGCTGAAGAATATATGAACGGGACTGCAAACTGGCGCACTGATTTACACTCAAGCTGTGCCACCTTAATGACCCACAAAGAAAGCATCGAATTATTTAAAAATGCCGGTGTAAAAATGACGCCTGAGCTAAAGTCACCGCAAGTGGAGATGCCATTTGATGGTATGAGTCAGCAAGACTATGCACAAAAAATGATCGATGAATATGTCGAAGCCGGTGTTTCAGCAAATAAAGTTTTTCCGCAGTCGTTTAATTTAGCCGATGTAGAATACTGGGTGAACACTGTAAGTGACTTTGGTCAACAAGCCGTTTATTTAGATGACAGATACGGCATTGATGGTTTTGACCCACAAAACCTAAATTCGTTTAGCCCGTCAATGACAGAACTAAAAGCAAAAGGTGTGCAAATTATTGCACCACCATTATGGGTATTAGTGGCGGTTGAAAACGATAAAATTGTCCCGTCAGAATATGCTAAAGCGGCAAAAGCCGCAGGTTTAAAAATTATTGCTTGGTCGCTAGAGCGCTCTGGTCAACTTAACCAAGGCGGTGGCTGGTATTATCAAAGCATTGCCGAAGTGACTGACAACGAAGGTGTGGTTTACGAGCTCTTGGATGTGCTGGCAAAAGACGTTGAAGTATTAGGTGTTTTTTCAGACTGGCCGGCAACTACAACCTACTATGCCAACTGCATGGGTTTGTAGAATAAGCCACCCGTTTTAATTTAGTTGCTTCGGCTATTCTTATGCTAGGCTAAATTTTTGGTATTTGATGTGCTGAAACAAATTTTTAACGAAGGCCCGTCCGTCGATTTGGAGGTGAGATTCAAGTCTCGCCTCTTCAATTGAATAGTGATCACTGTCATTTCAATTTTATCTTAGGGTTTAATTACGCATATTATTTATTATATTTCGGTGATCGCACCAGCGTTAATCAGCCCTCCTATCCGCTGGCACCTGAGCGGCCGAAACCAAATACAAGGTGGCTAGCAATCAAGTGATCACTCAACCTAGTGGATACCCTCATGGTTTTCATATTGCCACCTATGTTAAAAAAATAGGAGTTTCCCTACTACATATTTGCAACTACACTTTAGCTAAATAACCATTTAAACCTTTAATTTAATAAACGACTCATTTACTTGTTGGAGCCCCAAAATATGAACGTGGTTTGTATAGGAGAATTATTAATTGATTTTGTTTGCACCGATCAGCAAACCCCAATGAAAGACTCAGTGCATTTTTTAAAAAAAACCGGCGGGGCACCAGCCAATGTTGCCGCTTGTATTGCTAAGCTGGGCGGACAAAGCCAATTTGCAGGAGCGGTTGGCAAAGACCCTTTTGGTGATAGCTTGATAGAGGCCCTACAAACACGTCAAGTGGATACCAGCTTAGTGGTCCAACTCCCAACCCCAACAACCTTAGCTTTTATCTCGCTCGCTGCCGATGGAGAACGTGAATTTGTTTTTAATCGCGGTGCCGATGGCCAATATCAACTGTCCGATAAACAAGTTAAAAATATAATGCAAGGTTGCAGCATTTTGCATTTAGGCTCGGCGACGGCACTGTTAGGTGATGAACTGTACCAAACCTATCAGCAGGCACTACGCGCTGCTATCGAATGCGATGTACCCGTTTGTTTTGATCCGAATTACCGAATTGACTTGTGGCCAGACCGTGAGCAAGAGTTTGTTGAGCGTAGTTTGCAGTTTATTCGCCATGCCAAACTGGTAAAAGTCAGTGATGAAGAATTGACTTTATTAACAGGCAAACAAGATCTGGCTGATGGCTGCCAATATCTACACGATTTAGGGGCAAAAATTATCACAGTCACTCTAGGGCCTAAAGGCTGTTATTTATCCACCCAACAGCAGCAAGCGATGATTCCCGCCTATAAAATCAAACCTATTGATACGACCGGCGCGGGTGATTCATTTATCGGCGCGCTTTTGTATCAGCTTGCTAAGCAGCCAGATTGTGACTTTGACACTATTGCCGATTATGTACTCTTTGCCAATAAAGTCAGTGGCATTGTTTGTGAACATCTAGGACCCATGACGGGCCTGTCAGACTATCAAAGCATTGCCAAGACAAAAAAAGAGCTGAACAAAAACTAGCCGCAGTACCTTGGTATGTTAAATAAACTTGGTATGTGAAATAAAAGAGCCCCCTATGTTATGATTTGTCTTTTGCCTTGGGGGTTTATTTGTTCAACTACCAATTTAATCAATTTGCTGGTGTACACTTAAATATTAACACTGAGTTTTATTCAAGTGACTTTACCAGCCATTTAAAAACCCTGTTAGCTGAGTTTGGCGCAGCTAATAAAAAAGTCGTGTGGCTAACTCTAGCCGCTGAACAAGCCGACTTTGTCCCCGACTGCATCAAATTAGGGTTTGAGTACCATAATTGTTTACCCGATCAAATCACCCTGATTTACCGTTTGCAAGCCGATGCCTATGCACCATTTTCGCCAACCCATACTGTGGGTGCCGGCGCTGTGGTCATAAATGATAAAAACCAGATCTTAATGGTCCGCGACAACTTTGGTCAGTACCGAGGTTTTAAACTGCCCGGCGGTCATGTTGAACTTGGTGAAGATATACATATAGCGGCTGAGCGCGAAGTGTTTGAAGAAACCGGCATTAAGGCTGAGTTTAACAGGGTATTAGGTTTTATTCATAAACACCCCTATAGATACGGTAAGTCTAATTTATACTTTGTTTGCCAGCTTGAGGCCAAAACACAAAACACGCAAATACAAGATCCGAACGAAATTGCCGAAGTTCGTTGGTTAGATATTGATGAATTTATTCAAGATAGCGAACAAAGTGAATTTGTTCGCGACTTGGTTAAAACGATTAAAAATAATTTGGCGCACAATCCCGGCCTTAAACTGACCGCAAGCGTACCCAGCCAAGAACAAGGCGTGCAGCGCCGTGATCTTTTTATTATCGCTGATTAATCGGCAGTCTCTGCCTGAGTCGAGGGTGCAGGGGCATGATAGCGGTAAATTTGTATTTTAAGCCCTTTACCTTTAATGGCCTCTTTAAACACCTCAGGGGCCGATAGGTCAGCTAAATATTCACACTGTTGGCAATTATCAGCAACAGTTTGCCGCAAAAAAGCCTGATCCAAATCTGGCGCGTTTAAACATAACATCACCAGTGCCTGATCGGCCGCAAATTCAGGCAAGCGGCGAATAATTTTTTTATAATCACGCGCAATATTGACACTGCCTTTTTGAAAAGCGGGGGGATCACAAATAATTAAGTCGTAAGGCCCGTATTTACGTACCCGGCCAAAAGACTTAAATAAGTCCAGAGCTTCAAACTGAATGTTATCCGTAGGCTGCCCGTTTAAATTATGGTTCTCGCGGCCACGCCTCAGTGCCGCTTTGCTCATATCAAGATTAACCACTTTTTGCGCGCCACCCGCTTGAGCCGCAACCGAAAACGCACAAGTGTAAGCAAATAAATTTAATACACGTTTATTTTTGCTATTATCGCGCACCCAATCACGCCCGTTAAGCATATCTAAAAATAAACCGTGATTTTGCGAACGGCCCAAAGTGGCATGATATTTTAAGCCATTTTCAAGCAATACCAATTCGTTGACCTCGGCACCCGCCAACACACTAACAGGCGCTTGGCGCTGGTATCTTTGCTGCAACTGAATAGACTCAACGCGCGGTGACTGCTGATAAAATGCTACCAGTTGAGCAAGTAACTCCGCCTCTATCTCTTTATAGGCGGTAATCAAAACGACAGGCGCAAACCAATCAATACAGATATGTTCTAAACCTGGATAAGCGTGGCCGCGGCCATGAAAAAGTCTTTGTGTTTCTAGTGTGTCGGGTAAAAAGAGGTGTTTTAACATAAACAAAATATTAGGCAGAAAAATGCTGCTCAGTATAACCGATTAAACCTTATAAGCTTAAAGTCGCTATTCAAAAATTTCTGTGACATTAAAGTTAGCTTATAACAACGGTTAGCCAAACAAATAAAAACCACTTAAGCAAAAACAACTTAAGTGGTTTAAATTTATGCACCTTGGCCGCTGCAACCAGGTTTGCAAACCCCTTACATGGTCACGAACTCTTCTGCACTGGTTGGATGAATTGCCACTGTATTATCAAAATCAGCTTTGGTTGCACCCATTTTTAGCGCCACTGCAAACCCTTGCAATAACTCATCTGAACCGAAGCCTATGCTATGAATACCTATGATTTTTTCTTCTTCGCCTAGACAAATCAGCTTCATTTTTGTCGGTTGTCTATGCTGTGTCATTGCTTGATAAAGCGCGGTAAACTGTGAGGTATACACTTTTATGTTTTCTTGACCATACTGATCAACCGCTTGTTTTTCAGTTAAACCAACCGTACCTATTGGTGGGTGACTAAATACAACAGTCGCAATATTTTCATAATCTAATTTAAGTTCAGTTTTGCCATTAAACAAACGTTCGCATAAACGTCTACCCGCAGCGACAGCTACTGGTGTTAGCGCAGCCCGACCTGTGTTATCACCAACAGCGTAAATGCCGTCCACACTAGTATTTTGATATTCGTCAGTCACAATAAAACCACGATCGTTCAGCTCAACGCCAGTGACTTCTAAATTTAAGTTATCAGTTGCTGGCGCGCGTCCAATTGCCCAAATTAAACAATCCACCGGCGGTAATTCGCGACCATCTTGTGCTTTAACAGTTAAACTGCCATCTTCATTTTTAACCACTTCAGATGGGCTAAATTCAGTATGCAATTCAGGCCCATCTTCTTTCATAACTTCAACCAAAGTATCCGCCATCATGTCGTCAAATTCGCGTAAAGGTTTATGTTTACGCACTAACAAGTGAGTTTCTGACCCTAATGCATGCATCACGCCGGCCAATTCGACAGCGATATAACCCGCCCCGACAACAGCAACCCGCTGTGGCTGCGAAGTCAGTTCAAAAAAGCCATCTGAAGTAATACCATATTCTGCACCTGGGATACTTGGAACACTAGGTCGTCCGCCAGTTGCAATAACAATGTGGTCTGCCGTATATTCTTGGCCATCAACAACCACAGTATTTTTATCTTTAAATTTGCCAAACCCTTCGATGACAGTCACCCCATTGTTGGCAAAACCACGATTGTATGACGCATGAATACGCTCAATATAAGCACTGCGGTTTTTTACTAAGGTTGCCCAATCAAGCCCTTTTTTTTCTATATTAAAACCATAATCAGCCGCGTAGGTCATAGCATCGGCAATTTGTCCGGCATACCACATGGCTTTTTTGGGCACACAGCCTACGTTTACACAGGTTCCACCAATGTACTTGGCTTCGATGACAGCCGCTTTTTTACCCAAACGGGCGGCTCGGTTGGCGCTGGCAATACCACCGCTACCACCACCAATAGCGATAAAATCAAAATGCTGGGTCATAATGTTTCCTTTTAAAATAATTTATTGATTTATAAGTTTGTGGTTTCCGATATTTTATATGTAGATATCAGACAAGCTGAATTTTCCAGACAGCGCGGACGGCGTTTGTTTTTATAGCCGGATAATTACATCTTTACAAAACTGGACTCTATGACAGCCTTTCGCATACTATCTTAGCTAAAGATCTTTAATGTGTGTAATTTGTTTATCAGATTATTTTAATCGCCTTTCCCTATTAAAGAGGAGACCGACGTATGGCAGACACTATTTTTGACAAAATCATCAAAAAAGAAATACCGGCTGATATTATTTACGAAACCGATGAAGTACTTGCGTTTAATGACATTAGCCCACAAGCGCCATTTCACTGTTTAATTATTCCTAAAAAGGCGATTGCAACCATCAATGACATTCAGCCGGAAGATGCTCAATTAATAGGCCAACTCTATTTAGCCGCTGCCGAGATCGCTAAACAGCAAGGGGTTGCCGAAAATGGTTACCGAGTTGTCATGAATTGCAATAAAGACGGCGGACAATCTGTTTACCATATTCATCTTCATATGTTAGCCGGCAAAACTTTAGGCTGGCCGCCTTACTCTGACAAAGTTAAACAAATTTAAGCGTTTACCTTAGTGACCAGTTGTTTTTACTAAATTTATCCGCTCGCTAGACTCGAGCGGTTAAATCATCTTAATTTAACCGTTCGGCCGCTAGTCTTCTTGAGGGATAGATTCTTTTAAATATTGGAAGATCTGACGAGCTGATTTAGGTGATTGCTCTTTTTGCTGTTCTTTTTTAGCTTGACGGGCAAGCTGCCTTAATTTACTGCGTTCTAATTGAGGGTATGCAGACACAGCTTCATTAATGGCTGTATCCCCTTGCTCTATGATGCGATCACGCAAAGTTTCCAGCTGGTGAAAATGCTGATTAACCAACAAATGCTGGTTTTTAACTTTTGCCATAGCCATTTGAATCGGCTCAGCATCACGATGGCGCAATAATTTACCAATAAAATTAATTTGGCGGCGAAATGCTGCCGGTTTATTGCGGATTTTAACGGCAACTTGAATCGCTTTGTCTAATTCATCATCCAGCGGTAATTTGGCTAAATTTACCGGCGACAGCGCCAAAATATCATCGGCCAGCTGCTGCATTTCTTGTGAATCTCGTTTGAGTTCAGACTTGCTGACATAAATTATTTCTTCATCATCAACCGGATCATTTGGATCCTGCCAGTCATATTTACTCATTCTTTCATCTACCTGTCGTAACACTCATAACAATCTATGGTACACTATTCCATTGATTTTGTATTGTTAAGAGTGCGCTATGATAGAAGAAATGAATCAAGTAAAACAGGCGGTCGCGGATGCCCTTGCCTATGCCAAACAGTTAGGCGCAAGTGCCACTGAGGTCTCTATTTCTAAACAGCAAGGTCTCTCATTAAACTGCCGCATGCAAGAGGTAGAAACCATTGAGTATGATCGTGGTGGTGCGTTAGGCATTGCGGTATGGTTTGGTCAGCGCAAAGGCAATGCCTCTACTTCTGATTTATCTGCTCAAGCACTCAGAGAAACGGTCGAAGCTGCTTGTAATATTGCGCGCTATACCTCCGAAGATCCGTTTTCAGGCCCGGCAGATGCCGAACTTTTGATCAACGCAGATAAAATTCCCGATCTAGATCTGCATCACCCATCAAGCCTGTCTAATCAGCAAGCCATTGATTTGGTAATGGCGTGTGAGCAATCTGGGCTAGATTTTGACTCACGAATAAAAAACAGCGATGGCGCTTCTTTTTCGTCGCATCAGGGGTTTAAGGTGTATGGCAACAGCCAAGGCCTCATTGCCGCTTATCCTAGCTCGCGGCATAGCTTAAGCTGCTCACTCATTGCCCAAGATAAAGAGGATATGCAACGCGATTATGCCTATACCGTGAGCCGTAACTTTGCCCATTTAAACAGTGCCGAAAACGTTGGTGTAGAAGCTGCAAAAGAAGCTGTTTCAAGGCTGCACAGCCGCAAAATAAAAACGGCTAAAGTACCTGTTTTATTTAACAATCAAATTGCCAGTAGCTTATTTGGTCACTTTATTGGCGCAATCAGTGGTGGCAACCTTTACCGAAAATCAACCTTTTTATTAGATGCCCTGAATACTCAAGTTTTCCCGGATTGGTTAAATATCCAAGAAGATCCTTTTATAAAACAAGGTTTATCCAGCCGAGCTTTCGATTCTGAAGGTGTTGCCACTCAACAAAAAGAGATTATTAGCTCTGGTGTATTAAACACTTGGTTATTAAATTCGTATGCTGCACGCAAACTAAAATTACAATCGACTGGTCATGCAGGTGGCATTCATAATTGGCTTGTGGGTGCGAATGCCGGCCAGTTTGATGATATGCTGAAACAACTAGATACAGGCCTTTTAGTCACCGAAATGATGGGACAAGGTGTGAACTTGGTCACAGGTGACTACTCTCGAGGCGCAGCTGGTTTTTGGGTTGAAAATGGTCAGATTCAATATCCGGTTGACGAGATCACTATCGCTGGCCAACTAAAAAATATGTTCAAAAATATCAGAGCGGTAGGCTCAGATGTTGAAAAACGAGGTGCCATTCAATGCGGCTCTGTGCTGGTTGACGAAATGACAGTCGCCGGCAATTAAATGGCTGTTTAGAACGATAGTTAGTGCTTGACGCTCACGGCGTTAAGCACTAGCTTTAAGCAAGAACCTCATTCAAAATTATAACTTTAAGTGGCTTTCCTTCTCCCCCTTTATGTCGTAGCTAAGGGCAAACTGAACGAATATAGATGGGTGATATATGGCAGCGTCTCATGCCTTGAGTTTATGGTACTCTAAAATTCTCGATGCGCAGCGTGAAGTGCTTGAAATGATTGCTTCGGGTATAGATCTCGATAAAGTTTTGCAGCACATTTGCCAGCTCCTAGACAGTTTATTGGTAGAAGAAGCAGCGATCAGTTCTGTTGTATTAACGGATGGTCAGCGCATTATTAACAGCTATAGTGCGGCTTTACCGAAAGACTACTCGGCTTCACTGATTGGCATTCCAATCGGAGAAAAAGTTGGTTCATGTGGCACAGCTATGTTTTTAAAGTTTCCTGTGCTTGTCAGTGATATCACCACAGATCCTAGATGGGCAATTGCTAAACCTTTGGCTGAGCCATATGGGTTACGCTCTTGCTGGTCTATTCCAATTTTAAATTCACTGAATGAAATCATGGGTAGCTTTGCGGTGTATCATTCAACCTCAGTCACACCCAGTGCAGATAAATATTCGTTAATTCAGCGGTTTTCATCATTTTGCTGCATTGCTATTTGCCGTTGGAATGACGAAAAACAACAAAAAAACCTGATTCAAGCGATTCAGCGTAGCCATAGCCAGCTAGAAACTTATGGCAAAATTTTGCCTGATGCCGTGTTGATTTGCGACCGCCATACCGTCATTTATGATGCGTTTGGACATATCCCGTTAGCTGTACCTGAATCTTTAATTCATACCCGACTGGATTCTTACGTTAATGAAAAAACAGGCCGTAAAATACAATTTAAGATTTACGAAGCGCTCAGCACTAAACAAATCACCTCTCTCGATTATTGTTATTGTTACCAGAACACTAAATATTATTACGAAGCCAGAATCGCGCCGGTAAGTTGGTCTGGTGACAACCAAGCGGATAAAGTGATGTTATTAATTCGTGATACCAGTGCGCGCAATCAAGCCGAACAAAAGCTTAAACAGCGCGCTTATTATGATGAATTAACCAGTTTGGCAAATCGTAATTTATTAAAAAAACGCTTAGCTTGGGTATTAAAGAACCTCGAGTTTGCTGAATATTCTGCTTTACTTATTATTAACTTAAATAACTTTAAACGTATTAACGATGCACTTGGTTATGTGGCGGGCGATGAAATTTTAAAAGTTGTCGCTAAAAGGTTTAAACAAAAAACAACTGAAATGAGCCTGCTGGCCCGTTTTTCGGGTGATGAATTTGCCATTTTAATTCGTCGCCCATTTAGCTCTCAAATCAATTTGTTAAGGACCTGCCGCCGCAAAACAATTAAGTTACACAAAACTTTAGAAGATAAAATCGATCTATATCCACATCAGTTTAAAGTGTCGGCTAGTATTGGTATTTGTATTTTTAATAATCAGCTTTCACTCGATGAGGTTTTGCAGCAGGCACATTCAGCCATGTTTGAGTGTAAAGCCCGCACCAACAGTCAATATGTGATTTTTAATCCGGCCCTTAAAAACAAACTAAACCGCAATCTAGCACTCGAAAGTGAGTTATTGTTAGCTTTGCAAAACGGTCAATTAGCCGCCCATTTTCAGCCACAAATGAGTCCCGCTGGTCTAATAATAGGGGCTGAAGCTTTGGTCCGCTGGCATCACCCAGAAAAAGGAAAAATATCACCCGATGAGTTTTTACCCTTTGCCGAAAAAATGGGTTTTATCAGCTCAATCGACTTAAAAGTTTTTGCCGATGCCTGTTTGTTATTTAAAACCGCCCAAGAGCTGGATATTCAACCTAAACAATTTTCTTTGTCGGTCAATTTAAGTGCATACGACTTTACCGATAAAAAGTTAATCGATAATTTAGTCAGTTTACTGCATAGCCATCAACTAGAGGCCAATAACTTTACGCTAGAGCTCACAGAAAGTGTGCTTGCATCTAATTTAGTGCAAACAATAGAGCAGTTTCGGCGTCTCGCTGTCAAAGGTTTTAAATTATCAATTGATGATTTTGGCACTGGTTATTCTTCACTTAACTATTTAGAAAAGCTGCCTGTCGATGAAATAAAGATCGACCGTCATTTTGTGGAACGTATGGCGCTTAGCGAGCGTGGAGAAAAGATAGTTAACACTATTATCGATCTAGGAAAAAGTTTAGGTTTACACATAGTGGCGGAAGGCATAGAGACGCGCCAACAACAAGAGTTATTGGCGCAAAAACAAGTGACAGCAATGCAAGGTTATTTATTGTGTCCGCCCGTTGATGCCGGCACTTTCATAAAAATGCTGACAGACCAAGCAAAAAAATAACTCCCCTTTTTTATTGACCTTTTTTAGCTTTAGCAAATGCCTCTGCAAAAGCATTGCCCATCATGGCATTGGCGGGTTGCGGCTTTTTGCCTTGCGGCGCACTTTTACGATTGTTTTTACTTGCCGGTGCTGATCGCTTGCCTACACCTTTATTATGACTAGCCGTTTGATTCATAGCCTGCGCACTGGCATCTGATTTCATGCTTAGACCAATACGTTTACGGGGCGCATCAACCTCTAACACTGTTACTTTAACAATATCTCCGGCTTTAACTACTTTTCGAGGATCATCTATAAAAGTATCTGACATCGCAGAAATATGCACTAAACCGTCTTGATGTACCCCAATATCAACAAAAGCGCCAAAGTTTGCCACATTAGTCACTACGCCTTCTAATTTCATACCAGGTTTGAGATCATCAATCTTTTCAACGCCTTCTTTGAACTGAGCCGTTTTAAATTCTGGACGTGGGTCGCGGCCCGGTTTTTCTAACTCTTGCAAGATATCTTTAACGGTTGGTAAACCAAACTTGTCGTCAATAAAATCCTTTGCATTTATTTGTCGAATGCGGCTGCTTTGTCCAATTAAAGATTTAATGTCCAGCTCATTGGCTTTTAATATTTTTTCGACCACTGGGTAGGCTTCTGGGTGGACTGCCGAAGCATCCAACGGATTATCACCTTCTGCGATCTTTAAAAAGCCAGCGCATTGTTCAAAAGCTTTTGGCCCTAACCGGCTCACTTTTTTCAATTCAGCACGGTTTTTAAAACCACCGTTTTCATCTCTAAATGCAACCACATTCGCCGCAATCGATTTAGATAACCCGGAAACTCTCTCAAGCAGGGGCACGGAAGCTGTGTTTAAATCGACCCCAACTGCATTTACACAGTCTTCGATAACAGAGTCTAATGCTTTGCTCAAATTTACTTGACTGACATCATGTTGATATTGGCCAACACCAATAGATTTAGGTTCAATTTTAACCAATTCAGCCAAGGGATCTTGTAACCGGCGGGCA
This sequence comes from Gayadomonas joobiniege G7, assembly GCF_000300815.1. Lineage (GTDB taxonomy): Bacteria > Pseudomonadota > Gammaproteobacteria > Enterobacterales > Alteromonadaceae > Catenovulum > Catenovulum joobiniege. The sequence goes on from NZ_AMRX01000001.1 coordinate 288,054, forward strand.
ATAGAAACCGCACCTCGCAAAGAAACATCTAAATCAGGAAACTCTTTAGCCGCAAATTCAGACGCAGAATAAACCGATGCACCTGCTTCGCTAACCATTATTTTGCTCAGTTTAAGCTCAGCTTCTTCTTTCATTAGCTCAGCAACCAGCTTGTCTGTTTCACGCGAACCTGTGCCATTACCAATACTAATTAAACTCACTTTATGTTGACGAATTAAGTTAGCCAGAGTGCGTTTACTTTTATCCCACGCATTTTGCGGGGGATGTGGGAAGATGGTCGAAGTAGCCAATAACTTGCCCGTTTGATCAACAATAGCCACTTTAACGCCAGTGCGAATACCCGGATCTAGCCCCATAGTCACTTTAGCACCTGCCGGCGCCGCCATTAATAGGTCTTTAAGGTTAGATGCAAATACTTTAATGGCATCTAATTCGGCCTTTTCGCGCATTTCGGCAAATAGCTCAGTTTCCATATGCAGCATGATCTTAACCCGCCATGCCCAACTGATAACTTGTCGCATATAGGCTTCGCCAGCCTTACCTTGCCAACGAATAGCCATATGTTCGGCGATCATCTGCTCAATGAGACTATTTTGTTCACTTTCGTCTTTGCCCGGCTCTGGGTTTAGTTTAAGTTTTAAAAAACCCTCATTGCGGCCACGTAAAATCGCCAACGCTCGATGGGAAGGAATTTTATCGATGGCCTCAGAAAATTCAAAATAATCAGCAAACTTGGACGCTTCTTTTTCTTTACCAGCTTCTACTTTTGCTTCGATAGCCGCATTATTTTTTAAATAATAGCGGATTTTTTTTAATAACCCTGTATCAACCGCTAACGCTTCGATAATAATAGCGCGGGCACCTTCAAGTGCGGCTTTATTATCGGCAATGCCTTTATCAGCATCCAGATATTTTTGCGCTTCTACTTCGGGATCAAGTGATAAATCTGCTAACAAAGCGTCTGCAAGTGGCTGTAAACCTGCTTCAATTGCAATTTGACCTTTGGTTCTGCGCTTAGGTTTATACGGCAGGTATAATTCTTCTAAGTCAGTTTTACTATTTACCGCCGTTATTTCTTTGGCAAGCTCGTCAGTTAATTTACCTTGCTCTCGAATCGTTTTTAAAATCACCTGACGGCGCTCGTTTAATTCACGTAAATAAGCTAAACGGCTTTCTAAACTACGTAGTTGGCTATCATCTAATCCGCCGGTCACCTCTTTTCGGTAACGGGCAATAAAAGGCACAGTGGCACCTTCATCTAACAGCTTGACGGCGGCTGATACTTGTGGTGATGCCACATTCAGTTCAGCGGCAATTAAACTTTCAATCTCTGTCATCAGTTATCCTGTTTCTGCTCTACCTGCATGCTGCGCCGATTTTAACTTAATATTAAAGTGATACCCACTAAAAAAATAAAAGTGAGCCTAACCCCCCACCTCTATTTTTGAATGAATAATTTTTTATACATGCTTACGAGATTCTGGTATATCTTATGCATAAAAGCTAATTCTTAAAATTGCAGGAGTCCTCATGAATTTTGACGTGTTTTGGCTAGTAGTCTGCTCGATTCTAGTATTAATAATGCAAGGCGGTTTTTTGCTACTGGAGTCAGGGATGACACGTTCAAAAAATGCGGTGAATGTTGCGCTGAAAAATATCAGCGACTTGTTATTGACCCTTTTGGTCTGGTGGGTATCCAGTTATGCAATTACCTTTGGTTTCAGCCTGGTTAGTAGTTTCGGCAGCACAGGTTTTTTCTTTGATGGCGAGCGTTATTCAAGTGTCGAGATCAGCTTTTTTGTGTTTCAGGCCATGTTTTGTGCCACCGCTGCAACTATAGTATCTGGTGCTGTGGCTGAACGAACTCGCTTTACTGCCTATAAAATCATTACCTTATTAATTGTCGCTTTAGTTTATCCAATATTCGCACATTGGGTTTGGGCTGGCGCTTTACGACCAGAGCTGGGTACAGGTTGGTTAGCCCAACTTGGTTTTATTGATTTTGCGGGTTCTACCGTTGTTCATAGTGTTGGTGGTTGGGTTGCTTTAGCCGCTGTATTAATCATAGGTCCACGTCAGGGGCGCTTTACCAAAGACGGGCGTATTACACCCATCGCATACAGTAACCTACCTGCTGCTGCATTAGGCGCTATCTTATTTTTAATTGGTTGGATTGGCTTTAATGCAGGCAGTACGCTGGCATTTAATGATAAAATACCTCAGATAGTTTTAAATACTCTATTAGCAGCCGCCGCCGGTGGTGCTGTTGCACATTTATTGAGCAATGTAAAAAAACACGTAATGCTCGACCCGAGCACTGCGGGCATTAACGGTTTAATTGCAGGCTTGGTTTCTATCACTGCAGCTTGTCATATGGTGTCGCAAACAAGTGCCATTGTTATTGGTGCAATCGGTGCTATCTGCATGTCTGCTTGTGCACTATTATTGGGCAAATTGAAAATAGATGATGCGTTAGGTGCTGTGCCTGTTCATCTGGCCGCTGGCATCTGGGGCACTTTAGCCGTTGCTTTGTTTGCTCAAGATTTGCCCATTTCACGCGCTGATCAGTTGATCGTTCAATTGACTGGCATATGCTTATGCGCACTTTGGGCGTTTGGCGTAAGTTATTGTTTGCTTAAGCTCATAAATAAGTTTTATCCATTTAGAGTCAGCCCACAAGCCGAAGTGTCAGGTTTAAACCTATCTGAACATGACGCCAAAAATGATTTATATGATTTTTTGCAAAGTTTAAATAAACAAGGCGACATAAAACAAAGATTGCCCGTTGAGCCGTACACTGAGGTCGGGTTAATTGCCGAACACTTTAACCATATGTTAGACGATATTGAACTGGCTTCGGGTAAAACGCATGCGATAGTGAAAGATATTCGTGCTGGTGTGATCACCTTAGATGAGCGAGGTATTATTCACAGCGTTAACCCGGCAGCCCAGCAAATTTTTGAAATTGATGCAAACCAAGCGCTTGGTTTACCCGTCAGCCAAATATTCAATCTTGCTTCCGTTAGACAAAAGAAACCTGACGGCAGCATAGTTGAAGTTCAACTAAGTGATGATTTGCTTATTCGCCAAAATCATTTAGATATTGAAGGAACGACATTAAGTTCTGGTACCAAAAAATACCTTGAAATATTAATCACCACCAGCAGTCATTCAGGCACGGATTTTATTTGTTTAGTTAATGATATGACTGCTTACAAAGTGGTTGAAAATAAACTTCATGAACAAAGAGAACGTATTCATACTACTTTGGAGTCCATTGGTGATGGTGTTATTCGAGTTAATATAAATGGCACTGTTCAATACATGAATCCAATCGCACAAGCGCTAACCGGTTGGGAAATCGAAAAAGCACGTGGCAAACAATTACATCAAATTATGCAAGTTGTTGAGCGGCCAGATCAAAGAGCCGACAATCAGTTACTTAATAAAGTGCTGCAAACAGGTCAAGCATTAGTGTGTGAGCAAGATCATTTATTATTTTGCCGTGATGGTGAAGTTAAAGTGATTCGACAGACCATTTCTCCAATCAGCAATAGTGAAAAAACTTTAGCTGGGGCTGTTATTGTCTTTCAAGATGTTACCCAAACACAAGCTGCAAACCGGCAACTAAGTTATCAGGCCAGCCATGACCCGCTTACCGGTTTGGTCAACCGAAGCGAGTTTGATAAACGTCTAAAAGTGCTCGTTGAATCGGCTAACCAGTTAGCGCAAGCGCATATTTTAATGTACATAGATTTGGATAGATTTAAGTTAGTTAATGACCTTTGTGGGCACAACGCTGGTGATGAACTTCTTAAGCAGTTAAGTCGCCGTTTGCAGCCTCTCATTCGCAGTGGCGATACGCTAGCTAGGCTGGGTGGTGATGAATTTGCTATTTTATTAGAAAACTGCCAATCTGCAAAAGGTGTGCAAATTGCCGAGCGTATTCGGGGTGAGGTTGAAAGCTTTCGTTTTAGCTGGCAAGACAAAGAGTTTAGAGTAACTGCCAGTATAGGCTTAATTCCTATTGATGCAGACAGTAAAAATAGTCAGCAATTATTAAATAAAGCAGACACGGCTTGTTACGCTTCGAAAGACGCGGGCCGTAATCAAATATATGTTTACCGCAATGATGACAATCAATTAGCGCAGCGAAACAACCAAGTCAACTGGGTCAGTCAAATACGTGATGCGTTAAAAGAAAATCGCTTTGAGCTTTATCATCAAAAAATAAAACCTCTGCAAGAGGGTGCACCTTGGATTTGTGAGGTTTTAATTCGCTTGCGTCAAGCTGACGGTTCGATAGTGCCACCTGGCGCATTTTTGCCAGCTGCGGAACGTTACAACCTTATGTATGAAATCGACAAATGGGTGATCACTCATACGTTTAAATGGCTGCAGCAATATCAAGAGCAACTGCAAAAAAATAATTTCTGCCTCAGCATTAATCTGTCTGGCGAATCTATCAATAAAAGTGATTTAAGCCAATTTATTGAATCCCAATTAACTGAACATCAGCTTGATGGCAGGCATATCATTTTTGAAGTGACAGAAACATTGGCTATTGCTAATTTAGCCAAAGCCGAAAAAATATTCGAGCGCCTGAAACAAAAAAACATCAGTTTTGCATTAGATGATTTTGGTAGTGGTTTATCATCTTTTAGCTATTTAAAAAGTCTACCAATAGACTATTTAAAAATTGACGGCGCTTTTACCCGAGACTTGGTCGACAGTGAAACCGATCAGGCGATGTTGCAGGCAATCAATAGCATAGGTCATACACTGTCACTCAAAACCATAGTCGAATATGTAGACAGCGAAGATAAACAAAACATCATTAAAAAATTAGGAATAGACTATCTGCAAGGCTTTTATATTCACAAACCTGAACCTTTATCCTATAAAAAGGCTTAGCGACACCACTGCGAAGGATTTAACGGCGTGCCTTGATAACGGATTTCAAAATAAACGCCACTTTGTAACTGGCCACCCGATTGTCCCGCTAGAGCAACGGGTTCGCCGGTTTGTACCCTGTTACCGACTTCTTTCAGCACAGTTTGGTTATTACCATACAAGGTCATAAAACCTTTGCCATGATCCACAACAATCACCAAACCATACCCGTTTAACCAATCTGCAAACACCACTTGGCCGGCATAAACACTGCGCACAGGTGAGCCACTGTCTGCTAGTATACGGCTTCCCTTCCAACGCACCTGACCACTGCGGCGCTGGCCAAATAAATTTTCAACTTTACCTTCACTTGGCCATAATAAACGGCCTTTAACTTGCTGCAGTCCATTTAATTCAACCTGTTCAGGCATGGCAGCTAACGCTTCCTGTAACTCGCTGATTGCTCTATTTAAAGCATTTTGGTTCGTTTGCAACCGCTCGATTTGTTGGCTGCCAGCGGCAATTGCCTGTTGCAATTTTTTGGCCGACGTTTGTTGTGCTGCTTCAGTGTTTTTAAGCGCCGTTTGTTTTTCTATTTGCAGATCTTTTAACGCGATTAAACTCGTCTCTTGTTCGCTCAATACCTTTTGTTTTTCTTTTATTTGAGCGACTACTTCAGCGAGTGCCTCAATGGCTTTGATACGAGCCTGGTTAAAATATTGGTAATAACTTAACATGCGCTCGATTTGGCCGGCCTCTTGCTGATTTAACAGCATTTTTAAAAAGTCTTGCTCCCCAAGCTGATAGGCACTTTGGATTTGCTTTTTTAAAATGTTTAATTGTTTTTGCTGCTCAGCAGACAAATCGTCGAGTTGATTTTTGAGGTGTTTAATTTGTGCCTGCGTACGAGTTATTTCAATTTGAGTTTGGTGTAACGCCCGTGCGGCTTGCGCGACTTTTTGTTCAGTTTCCCTCAGCGCTGATTCTATCTCACCGAGTTGATCTTGCTGCTGACTAATGTGTTCACGCTGCTCAACAATACGAGCTTGAACTTGTTTTAGCTGGGCTTTTTTGCGGGCAATATCTTCTGCTTCGTCAGCGCTAACAGTCAGACTAAAAGTTGCACTAAATAAAATAACACAGCCAGCAAAAATGCTGGCTGATAACCCTTTAATGTAGTGGTTAAAGGTGCTCACCAACAAGCGTGCTTAAACCAGTTTCATAATTGGCTGGCCTGTCATTTCAGCCGGCTGCTCCATGCCCATCAAATGCAACATAGTCGGAGCAACATCACTTAATACCCCGTTTTGTTTCGCAACTTTGGCATTGCGGCCATAATAAATAAATGGCACGGGCTCGCTGGTGTGCGCTGTGTGCGCCTGACCTGTTTGTGGGTTAACCATTTGCTCAGCATTACCATGGTCAGCCGTTATTAAGCATTCGCCGCCAACTTCAGCCAAGGCTTCTATCACTCGGCCAATCGCTGTATCCACTGCTTCACAGGCTTTAACCGCCGCATCAAATACACCAGTGTGGCCAACCATGTCACCATTCGGATAATTACAAATAATGGCATCAAACTTTTGTGATTTGATTGCTTCAACTAACTTGTCAGTTAATAAAACCGAGTTCATTTCTGGCTGTTCATCGTAAGTAGCTACTTGAGGTGAAGGTATTAAAATACGTTCTTCGCCATTAAATTCATCTTCTCGACCACCGCTATAAAAAAACGTGACATGCGCATATTTTTCAGTTTCTGAAATACGCAACTGAGTTTTATTATGCTTTTCTAACCACTCGCCCATTACATTGACTAAATCTTCTGGTGGATACGCACAGCTGGCTTTAATATCAGCAGCATATTGGGTTAGCATGACAAAGTCGGATAATTTTGGTGTGACTGCACGCTCAAAACCGTCAAAATCTGTGTCAACAAAAGCGCGGGTGATTTCGCGCGCGCGGTCAGCACGGAAGTTCATAAAAATAACCGCATCGCCGTCTTCAACTTTAGCCACTTGACCATCCGCATCAACAACCGCTGTCGCTTTTACAAATTCATCATTTTCATCGCGCTCGTAAGCGGCTTGCAAACCAGCCACGGCTGAGTTAGCGGTAAATTCAGCTTTGCCTTGAGTCAACAAATCATAACAAGCTTGCACACGATCCCAACGCTTATCACGATCCATTGCATAATAGCGACCAATTAAACTTGCCACTCTCCCTTTGCCTGTTTTTGCCAATGTTTCGTCCAGCTCAGCTAAGGGGGCTTCGGCGCTACGCGGCGCTGTATCGCGCCCATCCGTAAATGCATGCACAAAAATTTGCTCAGCACCTTTTTCTGCCGCCATTTCAATCATAGCTTTAATATGATCTGAATGCGCATGCACACCACCTGGTGATGCCAGTCCCATGATATGTACGGCTTTTCCAGCAGCAACCGCACTATCCACAGCATTGCTTAACGCAGCGTTCTGGCTAAATGTTTTGTCTTCAATATCTTTAGTAATACGGGTAAAGTCTTGATAAACAATACGACCTGCGCCTAAGTTAACATGGCCTACTTCACTGTTACCCATTTGGCCATTTGGTAAACCTACATCTAAACCTGAGCCTGAAATCAGAGTGCTTGGATAGTCTTTCCATAAGCGGTCTAAATTGGGTGTATTGGCGGCAAGAATGGCATTGTTTTCTGGATTTTCGCTGTATCCCCAACCATCCATAATAATTAAAACTAACGGTTTTTTAGTGGCTGTCATAATCTTTACCTGTTATTTGCTTCCGGTTAAGCTGATTTTACCCGAGTTCAACGGACAAATCAGTGAAATTCCGATTAAAAGATTGAATCTTGGTTATTTCTTTTATACTAAGCATTTGAATGTGGCTTTCAAGTCTGCTTATTCTCGCAAAATCTCTCAGATTATGTATATAATCTGCGCCAGATAATTTATTGATTAGGTTCACAATGCAGGAATATATTAATTTTTTTATAGCTCACCCTATCATGAGCGGTGCTTGGGTCGTACTTTTTATCGCTGTCATTTATTCGTTTGTACAGGCAAAAATTTCGCCTTTTACACGCATAAATCCGCAACAACTGACCCAATTGGTTAACCGAGAAGACGCGTTATTAGTAGATACTCGTCCAGCTGCGGACTTTAATAAAGGGCATATTGCTGGTGCAATTAACCTAACGCATGAGCAAGCCATTAGCGGTAAAAACGCTAAACTTGAAAATCATAAAAGTGCGCCCATTATTATATTATGTGCCTCTGGAATGACGGCTGGCAAAACAGCAGGTCAGTTAGCTTCTGCGGGTTTCGAAAACGTCAATATACTCAGCGGCGGCATGAGCGCTTGGACTGGAGCAAACCTGCCTGTCGTAAAAGGATAATATTTTATGGCTAAAGTAACCATGTATAGCAAACAATGGTGCCCTTTTTGTATGCGCGCTAAGCAGTTGTTAAAAGATAAACAGGTTGATTTTGACGAAATCGATATTGGCAAACACCCTGAACTGCGCGATCAAATGATCCAATTAAGCCAACGCACCACTGTGCCACAAGTTTTTATCAACGAGCATCATGTCGGAGGCTGGGACGACTTGGCAGCCGCAAACGCCTCAGGCGAATTAGATAAATTGCTCAACACATAACTAAAAAATAGGTATTATAATGTCTGAAGAAAATACGCAGAACCCAGCAGAAAACGCTGCCGATGCACAAGCACCACAATTTGCAATTCAACGCATTTATGCAAAAAATATTTCGTTTGAAACGCCTAATTCACCCGAAGTTTTCACAGCTCAATGGAAACCAGATGTGCAATTAGATATAGACACCAAGAGCCGTGAATTAGAAAAAGACGTTTATGAAATTGTTTTATCTGTCACTGTAACCGCTAAAGTAGGCGAAAAAACAGCCTTTTTAGTTGAAGTAGAACAAGCAGGTATTTTTGCAATTGCTAATTTACCTCCGCAGCAAATGGCTCATACAGTTGGCTCAATGGCGCCAGGTATTTTATTCCCCTATGCTCGTGAAGCCGTTTCTAACTTAGTAAACCGAGGTACTTTCCCAGCGTTAAACCTTGCGCCAGTTAACTTTGATGCATTATTTGCTAGCTATATGCAGCAAGTTGCACAGAAAGAAGCTGAAGCTCAAGGTGGCGAACAGAAGTTAGACTCATAATGTCCTCTCCGATTGATATTTGTGTTTTAGGTGCCGGCTCTTACGGCACTGCTCTGGCTATCGCAATTGCCCGCAACGGCTACAACGTCTGTTTATGGGGACGTGATGCCGAACAAATTAAACAAATTGATGAGCATCGCGAAAACGCCCGTTACCTGCCAGGTATTAAGCTACCACCAAGTTTGACGGTTAGCTCTGACCTACAACACACAGTCAGTGTCGCCGACAAGATTTTAATTGTTGTACCTAGCCATGCGTTTTCGCAAACGTTAGCCACCATTAAACCTTGGTTACAAAGCAATGCCAGCATTGCTTGGGCAACTAAAGGTCTAGAGCCAGAATCTGGTCGTTTATTGCAAGACGTTGCTTATGATTGTTTGCAAGACAAACATCCACTCGCCGTGATCAGCGGACCGACCTTTGCAAAGGAGCTAGCTGCCGGTTTACCAACAGCCATTTCCGTCTCTTCTAAAGACGCCGATTTTATCCAGTCGTTATCCACGCTGATGCATTGTGAACGATCATTACGTGTTTATAAAAACAATGATTTTATCGGTGTACAAATGGGTGGCGCGGTCAAAAATGTGATCGCGATAGGTGCAGGTATGGCCGACGGCATAGGTTTTGGCGCCAATGCAAGAACCGCTTTAATCACTCGTGGTTTAACCGAGTTAATGCGCCTTGGGGCCGCTTTAGGTGCAAAAACCGAAACCTTCATGGGCATGGCTGGATTAGGCGATTTAGTGTTAACCTGCACCGATAACCAATCACGTAACCGTCGTTTTGGTTTGGCGTTAGGGCAAGGTAAATCAGTTGAGCAAGCGATGGAAGGCATAGGCCAGGTGGTTGAGGGTTATCGCAATACCAAAGAAGTTTATATGTTGGCGCAAGCAAACAATGTTGAGATGCCAATTGTTAGCGAAATTTATCAGGTATTATACCAAGGTAAATCGCCAGCCAGTGCTGCCTCTGCACTGCTCGCCCGCGAGCAAAAGTTTGAATAAATCTTTAGCCAAAAAATGACAACTAAAAGTCCGATGATCTCTCAGCATCGGATTTTTTATTCTTATTGCTCAAACCCCATCGGCTTGTATTGTTCTAAAACCCTTTTTTACCGCACAGGTCGTTTTGTGCTGACGGGTGAGAAAACTGCCCATTATTAAGAAACGAGAGTACTTGGCGTTCAACCGTATCATTCATCATCATAAAGGTATGTGTTACAGGTAATTTTACAAAACTACACATGCCCTCCACTTTGGTATTTTTCACGGTCACTTTTCCATCATCTTGCTCTGGTAAAATAGTCGATAAAATTGGATTAATCGTTCGGGTGCCAGCAATTACTCCCAGTTCAAAATCAACTTTGCCAAGTTGATTAACCAAACTTTGCTCATCTGTACCTAATTGTTGGCCTGCAGGGCCATTTATCCATTCGAATATCTCTAAACTTTTTAGCTCATCGACCACTTCACTCCCTTTATTCGGTGGGCCCAACATAACCACTCGAGCTAGATCTTCGATTGTTTTTTTTGCCAAAAAATACCTGACTAAAATCCCCCCCATCGAATGTGTGACAAAGTTTATGTTTCGAGCATTTTTTAATCTGCACTGAGCAATGCCTTCGTTAATGGCAATGCCAGCCAAATTTTCTACTCTAGCCTGGCGTGACGGGTAATCAATATTCGCCACTGAATAACCAGCCTGTTCTAGTCCTTTTTGTAGCTGCTGCATTGAATCAGCCCCTCGTGCCAAACCATGCAATAAAATAACACAGTCTTTTGCGCGCAAAGATGTACTAACAATTAATAAAAACAAACATAAGCAAATACCTTTAGTCGGAACGATCGCCATATCCTTATCTCACAAGTTTAACTACGCATCTGCAGTCTCTAAATACACTCAAGGTTAGCTAATGACGCGACTAACCATTTGCTACCTTCAAAATCAAAATTGACTTGGACCCGACAACCTTTGCCGCTACCTTCAATATCTAATACAGTGCCTTCACCAAATTTATGATGTAACACTCTTTGTCCTAACTGATATGCAGGACTTTCATCTGCCATATCTATCGGCATGCTATGAGTATTGCGGCTAACACCATAGGGTCGACTCACCTGATTATTCAGTCGTACTTCATCCAAACACTGGGTCGGTATTTCGCGCAAAAAACGGCTCGGCGCATGATATTGTTCTTTGCCATAAATCCGGCGTGTTTCCGCATGGGTTAAATATAACTTTTGCATCGCCCTTGTCATACCGACATAACATAAGCGACGTTCTTCTTCCATCCGGCCGGATTCCTCGCTGGTTTGCAAGCTTGGAAACATCCCCTCTTCAACACCCACCATAAACACCAGCGGAAACTCCAGCCCTTTGGCGCTGTGTAGTGTCATTAGCTGAACAGAATCCTGATCTCGCTCAGCTTGGTTCTCGCCCGCTTCAAGTGCAGCGTGTGATAAAAAGGCGTTTAATTCTGTGAGTTCGTTTTGCGTATTTTCAAACACCTTACAAGCAGACACTAATTCTTCTAAGTTTTCGACCCGCGCTTGCGCCTTTTCACTTTTATCATTTTGATACATGGTATAAAGGCCAGACTTTTTTATCACCTGCTCTGCCTGTTTGTATAAAACAAGTGGTTCTATCAGCTCGTCCATGTCTTTTATTAATGCGATAAAGCTGGCAATCGCTGACGCTGCACGGCCAGCTAATAAGCGCTCGTTTATTAATGACTCCGCAGCCTGCCACAGGGTTATATTGTGTTGCTGAGCATACTGGCGTACTTGGCTCAACGACTTATCACCAATCCCCCTAGTTGGCGTATTCACGATTCGTTCAAAAGCCGCATCATCTTGGCGGTTATTAATTAAACGTAAATATGCCAAAGCATCTTTTATTTCTTGTCGTTCAAAAAAGCGCAATCCGCCATAAATTCGATACGGGATATTTTCGCTGATTAAAACTTCTTCTAATACCCTCGACTGAGCATTACTTCGATATAAGATGGCACTATCCGCCAATGCATTGCCTTTTTCAAACCAGTCTTTTATACGGCTAACAACAAATCTTGCTTCATCAATTTCATTAAAAGCGCTATAAACCGAGATAACCTCACCATCATTCGCTTCTGTCCACAAGTTTTTACCTAACCGCTCACTGTTATTTGAAATCACCGCATTTGCTGCTTTTAGAATATTGCCGGTTGAACGATAGTTTTGCTCTAAACGTATGGTATGGGCGTCTGGAAAATCGTCCAAAAACTTTTGAATATTTTCAACTCTCGCACCTCGCCAGCCATAGATTGATTGATCGTCGTCCCCCACAATACTGATAAAATTATCACCTTCGGCAAGCATTTTTAGCCAAGCGTACTGAATGGCATTGGTATCTTGAAACTCATCAACCAAAATATGTTTAAATCTTTGCTGATAATGAGCCAGTATATGCGGTTTTTTTAACCATAACTCATGCGCACGCAACAAAAGCTCAGCAAAATCCACCAACCCCGAACGATCGCAAGTTTCTTGATACGCTTGATAAATTTTAACCCAGACGGCTTCGTGTTGATTGCCCCAGGTTTCTATATGTTGCGGCCTTAAACCTTCATCCTTTTTGCCATTGATATACCACATTGCCTGTTTTGGTGGCCATTTTTTATCATCTAAATCCAATGCCCGCACGATCCGCTTCAGCAACCTTAATTGATCGTCAGCATCTAAAATCTGAAAGCCTTCGGGTAAACCAGCGTCGGCGTGATGTAAACGTAATAATCGATGAGCCATGCCATGAAAAGTGCCTATCCACATGCTTTGCACTGAGGTTTTTAAAATATCTTCTACCCGGCTGCGCATTTCGGCAGCAGCTTTGTTGGTAAAAGTAACAGCTAAAATCGAATGAGATGAAATATGCTCTACCCGTATTAACCAAGCAATTCGCTGTACCAGTACTCGGGTTTTACCACTACCGGCACCAGCTAACAGCAGCATAGATTGCTGAGGGGCAGCAACGGCTTCTCTTTGTTTGTCATTTAAACCATCTATTAGACTAATTTCATCCATTAGCTTAGCTCACTCGTAAAAGTAAAAATAAACAGTTATTGTACTGTATAAATGCACATGACCCAAATTTAACTTGTAATACCACTCGATTCGCCTGCTATGATAGAGATCAAAGATATACAGGGAGCCAAAAGTTATGCTTGATACCGCAAAACAATTTGTATTGCGATTTTTCGAAAAATCTAAACAGGACGAGTTGACAATGACAGCCGGTCACTTGGCATTTGTGACATTGCTAAGTTTTGTACCTTTTGTCACCGTAATCTTAAGTACACTGAGTACTTTCAGCTTTTTTGACGAAGCTCAAAGAATGTTAGAGTCTTTTATCTTTGATCAGTTTGTGCCAAATGCCGGCACAGAGATCCGTGAACACCTACAACACTTTATGCAAAATATTGGCAAAATGACAGGCTTAAGTGCGCTGGCTTTGGTTGTTATAGCGCTGAGTTTGTTAAAAAACATTGATAAAGAACTCAACCGCATTTTTGTGACTAAAAAGGTCAAACCTCTCTGGCAGGATATATTAATCTACTTAATTGTCATTTTATTAGGCCCAGCTCTGATCGGTTTAAGTTTAATCGCGACCAGTGCGCTACTGGCAATGTCTTGGTTACAAGAGGTCGCCAGTTGGTTTCCAGATAAGTCATTTAATGCGCTCATCCCTATGTTATTTTCATTTTTCTATTTTTTACTCTTGTACCGCATTGTTCCAGCCAAACCACCAAGCAGCCAAGTTGCAGTCATTGGCGCTGTGATCACTGCATTATTATTTGAAGCCTGCAAATATTTATTTAGTTGGTATATTCGCGCGTTCCCAACTTATCAAGTGATATACGGCTCATTAGCCGCTATCCCTATCTTCTTTTTATGGGTTTATTTTAACTGGATGGTGGTTTTATTAGGCGCTGAACTAACCTGTGTATTAGATGAATTTAAAAATCCAAATAAAAAGGATGATAAAAATGCTGTATCCACAGATAAAAACCAACTATAACGATTTTATTAAAACCGAGGACGGTCATAAGATTTATTATGAAGAGTCTGGAAATGCCAATGGCTACCCAGTGATATATTGCCATGGCGGCCCTGGGGGTGGCAGCAGCCCTTTTGTACGACGATTATTTGATCCTGAGTATTACCGAATCATTCAGTTTGATCAAAGAGGCTGCGGACTGAGTGAGCCCTTTATGAGTTTGCATAACAATACCACAGCACATTTAATAAACGATATAGAGCTTTTAAGAAAACAGTTATCCATCTCTAAAATGCTGCTGGCGGGTGGCAGTTGGGGAACCACCTTAGCATTGCTTTATGGGCAACAGTATCCTCAGCATGTCGCTGCTTTTTTATTACGCGGAATTTTTTTAGCCCGTCAGCAAGACTTATTCTGGCTTTACTCAAGTCATGGGGCAGCGCGTTTATTTAGCGATTATTATCGCGATTTTAACCCTCATCCTTGTGATGACCCTGAGCAACTCATTAACACTTATTATCGCCGTCTGACCAGTGATAATGAGCTCGATAAATTATCAGCCGCCCGCAACTGGTGTCAGTGGGAAAGCCGAATTTCTGTCCTGCACGCCGATCATACCAAGATTGAAGAAGACCTAAATCCTCATCATGCCCTAGCGATGGCTCTGCTTGAAAGTCATTATTTTAGCCATAGTTCGTTTATAAAAGAAAACCAAATTATTGCAAATATCGACAAAATAAAGGATATTCCAGCCACTATTATCCATGGCCGCTATGATAGCGTTTGCGATTTTTCACAAGCCGATCTGCTCAATCAAAGCTGGCCTGCAAGTGCCCTAATATGTGTGGGTAGTGCTGGCCATTCATTAAAAGAAAAAGCCATCAGTGAGGCCTTTTGCAAAGCAAGCAATAGTATGGCGGTATTTTTAAAAGGACAAAAGTCAAAATTATGAAAGCCCTGTTACAAAGAGTTTCGCAGGCTAGCGTGAGTGTCGACGGCCAATTGATTTCTGCGATTGAACATGGCCTACTGGTGTTTTTAGCCGTAGAAAAAGACGATACTCAAGCACGTAGCAAACGCATGGCAGAGCGTGTTGCTGGCTATCGCATCTTTGCTGATGCTGACGGTAAAACAAACTTAAGTGTTAAAGATATTCAAGGCGAGGTTTTGGTCGTCTCACAGTTTACGTTAGCGGCCGACACCCGCAAAGGCATGCGGCCCAGTTTTTCAAATGCAGCACCTCCACAACTTGCAAAGCAGCTGTACCTGGATTTTTGCCAAACCTTACAAGCGGCTTCACTGACTGTTAAACAGGGTCAGTTTCAAGCCGACATGCAAGTAGCGCTAATCAATGATGGCCCCATGACATTCAGCTTAGAAAGCTGAACTGTCAAGCTAACTCTACTCGATTGCGGCCATTCGCTTTAGCTTTATAAAGCGCATTGTCCATTTTTTGCAACCAGTCGTTTTGTGTTTGATTAGGTGCCAGTTCAGCCACACCTAAACTTGCTGTCATATTTTTACCACCCTCAAAGGTATGGTGTGCTATGGTTTGGCAAAAATTATTCGCGATTTTTTCAGCCGAGGCAATATCGCAGTCTGCCAATAAAATTAAATATTCTTCACCGCCCCAGCGACAAATTACATCACTGTCTCGCATTTCGGCACGCAGCACATCCGCCACCTCGCGAATTAAACGATCGCCGACCAAGTGCCCATGTTGATCATTCACTTGTTTAAACCAGTCAATATCTAAAATAATGCCAGACAGAGCACTTTGTTTACGTTTTTTAAGCGCCACATAACGCTCAAAAATTAAGTCAAAACTATGTCGGTTGAGCGCACCTGATAATTTATCTGTTGTGGCCATTATTTCTAACCGCTTTTGATAACCAGACAAGGTAAACCAACTTAGGATAAGAACAATGACACTGACCACAACACCTAAACTAATATTAAGTGCCAATGATTGATACAACACTTGTTTTTGCATTACATCCCGTTCTTCAATCACTAAAAACCAATCAAACTCAGGGATATAGCGTAAATTAACATAAACTTTATGATTCCCTTCAGAGTAGTCTAAACCTTTGCTTGCCGCTAATTGCTCCAGGCTCGGATCTTTTTGCAAAATTTTTAGAGTTTCGTTAGAAACATCGTAATCAAAGAGTTGGCCACGTAATGTCAATTCTCCAGAGCGGTCGACAAAATACACTTGTCTATGATATTTGCTACTGTAACTGTCAATTAAGGCTTCTACCTCACTTAAGGATAAACCAACCCCGGTCGCGCCAATAAAATTTTGCTGATAATCAAATACTTTATAATTAATAAAAACTGAAATTTCACTCGGATTAGCGGTGTCATGATCAACATTAATTTCATAAGTATCATCCATTTGTGCGACTCTAAAATACCACTCGTTAATGGCTTTACCTTTTTCCACTGTCGCTAAAACACCTGAGCTATGATAATAACGGCGAGTTTTTTCAGAAACAAAAAATGCAGTTTCAGACTGATATCTGTCCTGCACGCCCTTTAAATATTTAACTAACGCGCTTGCATCCACTTCACCATCTAACACCCAATCACGCAAAAAAGTATCTTGCGCCATCATTGATGAAATAAAGATTGGACTTAATAAATCGCGTTGAATTTCAGAATAAATATTATCGCTGGAAAGTGGCAGGGTATCATCCCGAATATGTGATGATACTGAATTGTAAGCTGTATAATAGCTGGCCAAACTATTCACGATAAACCCAGCTAAAATTAACAAGGTCACTATGGATATAAACTTAGCGCGATAGCCCCGCGTTGCTGAGTTGTTCATTTACGCTAATAACTCAGTTAACCACGTCGATATCTGCTCAATTTGTTGAGGGCATACGTTATGCTGCATTGCATAATCATGCCAAGTGACAGTAAAACCTGCGCTCTGCATTTTTTCAGCCGCTGCTTTACCCAATTCAAAAGGGACAACATTATCAGCTCGACCATGCATTGCCATAACAGGAGTATTCAAAACATTTTTATTAAGTGGCTTAACAGGCTCTGGCGTTGCAGAATAACAAGATAAAGCTAACAAACCAGCACATGGCTCTTGAATAAGATGCGCTAGATGATACGTCATTACACCACCTTGTGAAAAACCCGCTATCACTAAATCCTGATACGTTAATTGATATTCTGCTAATTGTGTTTCTATCAACTGTATCAACGAACTCGCTGACTCACTAACGCCAGCCATATCCACCCGTGAAGCAAAATCTATGTTTTTAATATCGTACCAAGCAGGCATGCTTAAACCATTATTGATAGTGACCGCTCGCTGTGGCGCATGCGGAAAAACAAAACGCACACCTAATGTGCTGCTCAGTTTAAGCTGGGGAACAATCGGTGCAAAACCGTGCCCCGAGTCACCCAAGCCATGCATCCAAACAACCAGTTTTTTAACATCCCCTGCTGGGTTAACATCAATATATTCAAGTGGCTTTGCCATGCTCTGCCTCGGTATCCCTGTTATTTAAAGTTAATCAGTTGACCAGCCTGTTTACTCGCGGCTTGCTCAATAAAATGCCAAAACTCATCGCCAAAACGTTCGTCAATCCATTTGCCATCAACATAATTAAAATGATGACCATTAAACTTAGTGGCAACCCAGAGCTGTAACAAAGGCTCTTGTTTATTAATAATAATTTTACTGCCGTCTGCAAATTCTATATCTAATTTGCCGCCAGAGTTTTCGTAATCCAAGTCTAAATCTTCTTCTAGACTTTCTAATTTTTCTTCTATTTGTAATAAAATATCGTCAACGTACTGATGAAATTGGGTTTCGGTTAACTCACTTGTTACTTTCACTTGATTTTCCTCCCATGAGTGCGATCATATTGCGCATTGTTCGACAGTATAAGGCTTGTGATGAGATTTAAAACGATTTATTTAAGCATTTTGTTATCTGCGCTGTTAGCAGGTTGTGGTCAAAAAGGGCCATTGTACCTTCCAGAGCAACCAACGCAGCCATCACAGCAGCCCACAGATAAACCAACATAGGCGGATTCATCCTTGGACTATTTTACATATCAAAACAACAGCCTGCATGCCGAAAGCACACCTGTAACTAAAATTGCGGAGCAGTTTAACACACCTTGTTACATCTATTCCAAAAACGCAATTGAAACTCAATGGAAAGCATTTGATGAGGCCGCAGGCGAGCACCCGCATCTTATCTGTTATGCCGTTAAAGCGAATTCAAACATAGGTGTATTAAGCGTTTTAGCTCGCTTAGGATCGGGTTTTGACATTGTTTCAGGCGGCGAACTCGCCCGTGTTATCGAAGCGGGCGGTGAACCAGGAAAAGTTGTATTTTCCGGCGTTGGCAAAACTGAAGCCGAAATTGAATATGCGTTAGAAGCTGGAATCTATTGCTTTAATGTTGAGTCAGAGCCAGAATTAAAACGAATTAATAAAGTTGCGGCTGAATTGAATAAAAAAGCCCCTATATCAATTCGTGTTAACCCAGATGTTGATGCCAAAACGCATCCGTATATCTCCACTGGTTTAAAAGCCAATAAGTTTGGTATTGCTAAAGAGCGTGCCATTGAAGTGTACAAAGAAGCCAACGCATTAAGCCACCTTGAAGTAAAAGGTATCGACTGTCATATCGGCTCTCAGTTAACCGAAACTCAGCCTTTTGTTGACGCATTAGATAAAGTGTTAAACTTAATTGATGAACTCAGCGCAGCAGGTATTCAAGTAAGCCATTTAGATGTTGGAGGGGGGTTAGGTGTTAAATACGACAATGAAACGCCACCAGCACCACAAGAGTATGTGTCAGAGCTATTAGCTAAACTTAATAACCGCCGCGAGCTAAAAGTCTTGTTTGAACCGGGGCGAGCCATCATGGCCAACGCCGGTATTTTATTAACTCAGGTTGAATTTATCAAACAGGGTGAAGATAAAAACTTTGCGATTGTTGATGCAGCTATGAACGATTTAATTCGTCCTTCGCTCTATCAAGCTTGGCAAAATATCATTCCGGTGGCACAAAATAGCCAGTCTGCTTTAGCCAACTACGATATCGTTGGCCCAATTTGTGAAACGGGCGACTTTTTAGGGAAAGACCGCCAATTGGCTATTTCTGAAGGTGATTTATTAGCGGTTTGCAGCAGTGGCGCGTATGGTTTCACCATGAGCTCTAACTATAACTCACGCGTCCGCGCTGCCGAGGTGATGGTCGACGGCGAACAAGTGTTTTTAGTGCGCGAGCGCGAGCAGCTGACCGACTTATGGAAAGGCGAACACAGATTCCCAGGATAACCTAAACTTCACATAAGCGTCATGAAAATGACATTTACACTTGCTTAAAGTTTAAACATTCAGTAGGCTAACCCTAAGTGACGTCACTTTTAGGGGTTAGCCATGCCAAAAACTAAAAAAGATAAAGAAAAAAAACAAAATAAAAAAAATACCTCATTACGGTTAGATGGCGACACTTTGCAGGCTCTTAAAGATAAAGCGGCGTCAGAAAATACTTCAGTGCAAAAAGTTCTGGAGCAATTGGTAACAGCCTACCTTCACAATAAAATTAAAATGGATTAATGTTTTATGCGCTGGCTAATAAAAACCGACTCAGTCATTCATTTTCTGCAAGAAACGCTTCAAAAATCAGCTAAACTTAGTGCCTTTAGGGCTGATTTAAACTCAGAAGAAAGCCATCAAATTAGCTTTTTTGATGACTTTGAAGACCATATATTCAAACAAAAAGCCTGTTTGATTAAACAAGATGATAGCTTCTATTGGATAAGCCCAGAGCAAACACACCACTTGTTGCCGCAACTCCCTAAATTTGCTCACCATATAGAGGATGAAGATATCGCTGAGCAACTAAATAAAGTGGTAGGTGCGCGCAAATTAGGATTACAAAAAAATATATTAGTGACTCGCCAACAGTGGGTTTTACGTGATAACGAAGGTAAAGTTATTTTAAGGCTCACCGCCACCTGCGACAGCCAACATTGTTTGTTAACTGCCACTGCATTGCGTGGTTACGAAAAACAAGCACGCAGTTTCGCCAAACAAATGCCAACCGATAATGAGATCACTGAAATAGCACCCGATTATCATTTGTTATTGGCACACTCTGGTTTTACACCCACCACATATAGCTTGTCGCTTAAATTTAATCTGACTGCTGATATGCCGCCTGAACAAGCAGTACATCAATATGCCTATACCTATTTTAATTTAGCTCGAGAGAATGAAGCCGGTATTTTAGCGCATAATGACGATATCGAATTTTTACATGACTACCGCGTTGCCATTCGTAAAATTCGAGGTCTAATAAGTTTATTTAAAAAGCAACTGCCAAAAACATTAATATCTGAGTTGCAACAAGAGCTCGCTTTTTTAGCTAAAAAAACCAACGAACTACGCGATCTTGATGTTTATCTGCATAACAAAAAGAGCTTTTTTAACCGATTAGACACTAATCACCAAAAAGGATTAGAGCAACTTTTTAGTGCGTTTGAAGCGCGTCAGCGGGGCTGCCGCCGTGAACTAAAAAGCTGGTTAAGCAGCCAAAACTATCAGCAAAAAGTTGATCACATATATCATTTAATCAGCTGTTTATTGCAAATTGACAGCCAACAGAGTATTCAACCCTGCTTGCAAAAACTATTACGTAAAAACTATAAAAAAGTCCTTGCTACCGGTCAATCTATTCATGCCAAGAGCCCTGATGAAGAAGTTCATGAGTTACGTTTAAGCTGTAAAAAACTGCGCTATTTAACTGAATATATGCAGCAACTGCCAGCCGCTCAAGCTGCCAGTCAGATACAGAAAAAACTAAAAAAATTGCAAAATTCATTGGGTGATTTTAACGATAACTCAGTACAACAAAACAAGTTAAGACAATTTGCCGAAAATGCGCCCGCGACCGCTGCGCAAGCGGCCATCATGTTAGCCGAAACATATGCGAGCGAGCAAAAATCAGTTCGCAAAAAAATACAGAAACAATTTGCCGAGTTCGCCAAAGCCGATACTCAACAACTGGTTAAACAACTTAGCCAGGCATAATCATTAAGGAGCTCACGTGAAAACACTTGCTTGTTATAGTATGAAAGGCGGTGTCGGAAAAACCGCTACTGCCGTTAATATTGCCTGGTTTGCAGCACGCGCAGGCTACAAAACCTTGTTAATTGACTTAGATCCGCAGGGTGCTTCATCTTTCTACTTTCGTGTTAAAAGCAAAAAAAAACCATGGGATGAAAAGTTTTTTCAGGATCATGAGTACTTGCTTAAACATATCAAAGAAGCCGATTACGAAAACCTTGATGTACTGCCGGCACATTTTTCATTTCGCAACTTTGATATCAACCTTAGCGACATTAGTAAACCAGAAAAAGGATTAAAAAAGGTTCTAAAAGGTTTTAAATCTAGTTATGACCTCATCATATTAGATTGCCCGCCAACCATAAGTAACTTATCTGAGGCTGTGTTTTATACCAGTGATCTTGTATTAGTACCTGTTATTCCAACCACCCTATCAGAGCGTACTCTAGATCAGCTGTACCAGTATTTTGACGAATATAAATTAAACACAGATAAAATCACCCCGTTTTTTTCTATGGTGCAAAAACAAAAACATATGCATGCCGACAGCATAACCCGTTTAAAAGAGCGCTACAGCAGCTTTATTGATGTAACAATTCCGTTTGCGGCCGACCTAGAAAAAATGGGTGAACATCGCCAACCATTAGGTGAATTTGCCAGTGGTAAACCAGTTTTCACCCATGTACAGTCATTGTGGCAAGCGGTTCGTGAACGTTTATAAACGGCATTAAACTTGAATTATACCGCTAGCGAGCTAATATACTGGTAATTTTAACAGTATATTAGCGCCTATGTCTTTAAGCCGACTCGCCAGCCAGCCTTTAACTTCATTAAAAGGGGTTGGCCCTAAAATTGCCGAAAAGCTAAAACGACTCAATCTTTTTTCAGTTGAAGACCTGCTATTTCATTTGCCGCTACGGTATGAAGATCGCACCCGGATAACCGCAATTACCGACCTTCAACCTGATAGCCACGCCACAATCTGCGCCGAAGTTGTGCATGCCAATATAGTGATCCTAAAAAAACGTCTATTAACAGTGAGAGTCAGCGACGGCAGCGGCCAACTGACAATGAAATTTTTTGCTTTTTCCGCGGCCCAAAAAAAACAATTCCATGAGGGCCTTAAACTCACTATTTATGGCGAAGTAAAACGCGGTCGTGATGGCCTAGAAATGATCCATCCGGATTATCACAGCCAGCAAAATAAACCACTAGATGATACTTTTACGCCCGTTTATCCAACAACAGAAGGACTAAAACAATCAAGTTTACGCCAGCTAACCGAACAAGCATTGAACAAATTGGCAGCGAGCGAAATAGAAGAATTATTACCGGCACATTTAACACCAGGTTGCCTTAGTTTGCCACAAGCGTTGCAAATCTTGCACAGACCACCATCCGAAGTTTTATTAACCGAGCTTGAAGCTGGCAGACATCCAGCTCAACAGCGCTTGGCACTAGAAGAGTTAGTCGCTCACAACCTAAGCATGCAGAAAATCCGCGCGGCTGTACAAGCTCACCAAGCCTACGCCATGCAACCCGACAAAGAGCTGGTTTTACAATTTTTAAAAAGCCTTAGTTTTCAGCCCACTCAAGCACAACTCAGAGTGAGCAGTGAAATCAAACAAGATATGCTTAATAGCTACCCTATGATGCGCTTGGTGCAAGGTGATGTTGGCTCAGGCAAAACGCTCGTTGCAGCGCTGGCCGCCTTGACTGCACTTGGCAATGGACATCAGGTTGCGCTCATGGCGCCCACTGAAATTCTGGCCGAGCAGCATGCAGTTAATTTTGCCAACTGGTTTACACCACTTGGGATAAAAGTAGACTGGCTGGTGGGCCGCTTAACCAGCAAACAAAAACGAGAAGCCAGCGAGCGCATTGCCAGCGGTGAAAGCCAGATGGTCATAGGCACCCATGCTCTTTTTCAGGCCTCCGTCGAATTTAAATCTCTGGCCCTGATCATAATTGACGAACAGCATAGGTTTGGTGTTCATCAAAGGCTTAGTTTACGTGAAAAAGGCCAACAACAAGATATTTTTCCGCATCAGCTCATTATGACAGCCACCCCCATCCCGCGTACCTTGGCGATGACAGCTTATGCCGATTTAAACACCTCAATCATTGATGAGTTACCGCCAGGGCGTACCCAAGTACAAACGCTCGTAGTACCAGATAGCCGCCGCGAGGAAGTGATTCAGCGTGTTGCCGATGCCTGTCACAAAGATAAACGTCAGGCCTATTGGGTTTGCACTTTAATAGAAGAATCTGAAGCCTTGCAATGCCAGGCGGCTGAAGAGACCGCCAGCCAATTACAGAATCAGCTACCTCAATTAAGCATAGGTTTAGTTCATGGCCGTATGCGAGCGGCAGAAAAACAACAGGTAATGGATGCATTTAAAAATAATCAAATAGATTTATTAGTTGCCACCACAGTCATAGAGGTTGGTGTAGATGTTCCAAATGCCAGTTTGATGATTATTGAAAACCCTGAACGTTTAGGGTTGGCTCAGTTGCACCAATTGCGTGGTCGTGTCGGTCGGGGCAGTGTCGCAAGCCACTGCCTATTAATGTATAAAACCCCTTTGTCTGATATCGGCCATAAACGTCTGGGCGTGATGCGAGAAAGCACCGATGGTTTTTATATTGCACAAAAAGATTTAGAGATCCGCGGTCCCGGTGAGCTATTAGGCACTCGGCAAACCGGTGATATGGCATTTAAAATTGCCGACTTAATGCGTGATCAAAAGCTTATTGAGCCGGCTCGCGAGTGCGCCAATGCGCTATTACAAAATGCACCAGCGCAGGCGGATAAAATAATTCACCGCTGGACCAGCCATAACGAAGACTACAGTCAGGCATAGAAGGTTTGACCCTAATACAAAGGCAAGGATAGAATAGTATTCAGGGTGGCTGAAAAACAGTCAAAAAACAAGGAGAGATAAAAATGTCAACCACAGGCAAGCGCGCACGTACAGACGAAGCTAAAAACCAGAAGCGAGAACGCATTTTACAAGCGGCCTCAGACTTATTTGATCAAAATCCAGACGCATTGCCTACATCATCTGAGATTGCTCAGCACTCTGGTGTTGCTAAAGGCACAGTATATTTATATTTTAAAAGCAAAGAAGAAATCTTTTTAGCCATGCTAAAGCGTCATTATCAAGCTTGGTTTAACGATATCAATGAAGCGCTGCAGGATGATAAACCTAACATAGAACAATGGATTAATGCCCTTTGCCACTATATAGAACAACAACCACAATTTTTTTCATTAGCCAGTTTAAGCACCTCCATCATTGAAAAAAATGTCGCAGCAGAACGACTGACCGAATTTAGGCAAGCACTGTCTGAAATGCTTAACCAATGTGCAAAAATACTTGCCACAAAAATCAACCAAGACAACCCTGTTAATTGTGCCCAGCTATTAATGCGCAGTTATGCCTTACTGCTAGGTATTTGGCAAATCAGTCATCCAGCCGAACCCAAAACGCAAAATTTTAGCCTGATCCAACCTGATTTTAAACAAGAGTCACGGCAGGCGTTAGAACAACTATGGCGGGGTTATATTGACGATAAAAGCGAGCGCAGCGGTTCTAGATTCTGGGGACTTAGCAATATTTTTGCAAAAACTGACTGACGCAGTGCATCAGCTTGATTAAAATAGTGCTTTTGTAATTAGCACAATTAACGAGTTTTTATGAGCGATAAAAATCAACCTTTATATAAAATTCAGTTCATCAACAATGGCGAGCAGTACGAAGTTTATGTAAAAAGCCTATCAACTAGCAGCTTATTTGGTTTTATAGAAATTGGTGACTTCGTATGGAACACCCATAGCAGCCTGGTATTAGATACCAGCGAAGAAAAACTAAAGTCTGAGTTTGAAAATGTTGAACGAACCTATTTGCCAATGCACAATGTGCTTAGGATCGATCAGGTACAAAAACAAGGCACGGCTAAAATAACCAGCTTGTCAGACAAGGTTACGCAGCTAAACCGTCCCGTTTATACACCGAGCCCTAAAAAGTAGACTTATTTTGCGAATTTTACATACTTCAGACTGGCATTTGGGACAAAACTTTTATAACCGCAACCGTAGTGCCGAACATCAGGCATTGATAGACTGGCTAATAAAAACGGTACGTGATCAGCAAATAGATCTAGTATTAGTTGCGGGCGACATCTTTGATACGGGCGCACCTGCAAGTTACGCCCGCAAAATGCTAAACCAGTTTGTTGTTCAACTCAGTCAGCTAAATTGTCAGCTAATTTTATTAGCAGGCAACCATGACTCTGTCGCTGTGTTAAACGAGTGCCAGTCGTTATATGCGGCGCTAAATTGCCGTTTAGTCACCACAGCGCAAGCAAGCGCTATTCAAGAACAGATTTTCACGTTACAAAACGCCCAAGGCGAGCCTGCGGCTGTCTTTTGTGCCGTCCCGTTTTTACGGCCAAGAGATATTTTATCTGCAAGCGAAAGCAGCCATCAGGATCTGCAACACGCCATAAGTCGTCATTATCAAGCTTTATTTGAGCGAGCACAGGCCCTCAGCCAGCAAGTTGGAATAGCGTCTTTGCCTATCATCGGCAGTGGCCACTTAACTTTATTAAACTCTAAAAAAACCAACTCTGTTCGAGATATTTATATCGGCAGCTTAGAAGCCTTGCCTGCGTCTGTTTTACCCGATTTTGACTATTTGGCACTTGGCCATATCCATCAACCACAAGCAATCGGCCCAACGGGCAAAATACGCTATTCAGGCTCACCGTTAGCGATGAGTTTTGATGAAAAAAGCAGTGAAAAATCTGTGGTTATATACGACACTTTAGCAGCAGATCCTATTCATTTATTAGCAGTGCCTGAATTTCAACCTCTTAAACAAATCTGCTGTAGTTTACAGCAGTTACCGGCAGAGCTCGCCGCATTACCTGCACATAAGCTGCCCTATTGGTTAGACATTGAAATCTCAGCCACCGACTATCATGCAAAAGTACAACAGCAGGTGCATGAAATTGCGGCCGATTATCCGGTTGAAGTACTGCTGGTTCGGCGTGCCCGCAAAGCCGCTCAACTAGATCCCGCTTTTATCCAAACCAGCTCGTTAACCGAATTAAAAGTCACCGATGTGTTTAATCAACGGCTCACAGAAATCGAGCTGGATTCTGAGCAAAGTCGAGCTTTGCAAACTCGGTTTTTACAATGCCTAGAACAAGTGAATAAAGAACCACTTTAGTTATGAAAATTTGTCGTATCCGTTTTACCAACTTAAATGCTCTAAAAGGAGACTGGCAAATAAACTTTGAGCAAGAGCCTTTTGTCAGCAATGGGTTATTTGTGATTTCTGGCGCGACAGGTGCAGGCAAGAGTACCTTGCTCGATGCTATTTGTTTAGCCCTTTACCATGAAACGCCCAGACTCCAAGTGTCACAGTCACAAAATGAGCTTATGACTCGGCACACAGCACACTGCTACGCCGAAGTTGAGTTTGCCATTAAAGGTCAGCATTACCAAGCTAGCTGGCAACAAAAACGTTCAAGGGGTAAATCAGATGGCCGCCTACAACCGCCAAAAGCAGAGTTAAAATCCCTGTCAGAAGGCAAAATTTTGGCTGACAAGTTGCCGGAAGTAAAACGCCAAATAGAATCTCTAAGTGGTTTAAACTTTAGCCGATTTACCCAATCCATGATGTTATCTCAGGGCCGCTTTGCCGAGTTTTTAAACGCCAAAAGTAATGAAAAAGCCGAGTTGTTAGAAGAACTAACCGGCACAGAAATTTATAGTCAGATCTCCAAACAAGTACACCTGAATCATAAAAATAGCGAACTTGAATTAACACGTATAAAAGACCAGCTCGATAATATTCAATTGTTAGGTGAACAAGACAAACAAGATATAGAGCAAGCTTTAGCCGATAAACAAAATCAAGCCCAGCACCTTAAACAGCAACAAGAGCAACTAAATGAAATCCTCAATTGGCGTCAGCAAGCACAAAAATTACAACAACAAATAAGGCAAGCACAAACTGAGGTTAATCAAAACCAACAACACTGGCAAACAAGCGAGCACCAGCGCCACTTATTACAAGCAGTACAACAAGCCGCCGAATTGCAGCCAAGCTGGCAAAAAACGCAAGAGTTAGCAGAACAACTGAACAAAACCCGCGAGCAAGTCTCGCTAACCCAGCAAAAAATCTTGCATTGTGAGCAATACAAAGAGCAAGCAGCTGAGCAATTGACCTTAGCCGAGCGACAGAGTCATCAGCTAAACGATTTACATCAGCAGCAAAAACAAATGCTGCAAGATCAAGCAGAGCCACTGAATAAACAAATTATTGAAATCACGACTGAGCTAAACGCCTTATCCCAACAACAAAAAAAAATAACGTTCGAACAGCAAAAGGCAGAACAAAAACAGCAGCCAGTGCAACAAACCCTGCAAAATAATCAACAGCGCTTAAAACAAATTGATGAGTGGCTACAAAAACATGCTCAAGACGAGCAATTAAATCAGGATAAAATCAGTTACTGGCAAGAACAGGCTCATAGTATTAAACAGCTGCAAAACACTATCCAACAACAGCAACAAGCACATCAGCAGGCCAGTGACCAGCAGCAAAAACTCTGGCAGAACCGCAACAAGCTCGTAGAGCAATATCAGCTTTATCAGCAGCAACAGCAGCAGCTATTCAATAAAAACCAACAGCAAGAAAAAACCATCAGTGTGCTGAAAAATCAACTGCATTGGCCCAGCCTTACTGCGACTCAATTATTAACATTGGCATACCATATTCAGCAATTAGATGATTCGAATACGCAACTTAAACACCACCAAAAAGATCTTGTAGAACAGCAAGCACAGCAACAAAACTTGCAGCAGCAAGTAGCTCAAATGGAGCAAGAATTAGCAACAATGCGACAACAGGTTAGACAAAAAAATATCCATGTTGCCGACTTAAACCGCCTCATTCAACAAAGTCAAAAAATCGAACGACTGGAAGCTGAACGCGCTGAACTGATGGCCGGGCAAGCTTGCCCTTTATGTGGTGCGACCGAACACCCATTTGCAAATGACCTACCAGCCAACCCTGTCGCCGAGTACCAACAACGCCGACAGCAATTAGAGCAAGAAATTGCCGAGCAAACTGAACAAGGCGTGCAACTTAAAGGTGACCAATCGGCGAAGCGCCAGCAAATTACCCAGTTGCAAACAGAACAAGATCGCCTGCAACAGCGATTAACTCTATTGCAAAACCGCAGTCAGCAAATTGTCAACCAAGTACAAGAATATTTGCCCGAGTTAGCGCTGACTTTGGCAACCGAGATCCCGAAAGACCTACAACAGCAAATTGAACAAGACAAACACTGCCACCAACAACTTGAGCAATGTCAAAGCGAGCTAAAAGATCAGCAGCAAGCTCAGCTTGAATGTCAGCATCAGTTGCAGCACAACCAGCAAGCTCAACAGCACAATAAAATACAGCTTGAGCAAACTGAGCACCAGCTGCACACGCTTGAAGCCCGAATGACTCAATTGCAAACTGAAGCAGAGCTGCAGCAACAAGCGCTGGCACAACAATTAATGGCTTTTGGCATAAATACTGACAGGCAAAATAACTGGCCTCAAATACTCACTGAACGCTGGCAAGCTTATCAGCAGCAATTTTCAGCACAACTTAAAATTCAACAAGAAACTGAACAACTCTCTCAGCAAGCACAATATTTAACTGAACAACTGACTGAGTTAACCAGCAAACATGCAGAGCTAAACCAACAAGTTGAAAATGCTCAGCAAAAACAACAAAAATTGCAACAATCGCTGGATCAGTTATTAACAGGTTTAAGCATCACCCAGTGGCGTGCAAAGATGCAGCAAGATGCACAGCAACAACTGCAAGCTATGCAACAAGCGCAAAACCATCATAACCAGTTAAGCAACGAATTATCTGGCTTACAAAGCCGCCAATCGATATTAGAGCAACACCTCAGCGAACTTGATGAAACATACCAGAACGCGCTAAAACGCTGGCAAAATGCGTTAGAAGCGAGCCCTTTTAGTGACCAACAAACATGGCAGCAAGCCTGCTGGCCAGCAGAAAAGATAAAACGACAGGAAACTGAGTTTGCAAAAATGCAAAACAATTTGCAGCAAAGTGAACAACAACTCTCATTCTACCAGCACGCTAATCAGCAGCACCAAGCTCAACAGCCAGCCCATTACAAAGAAACGCAATACACTGATTTAACGGCCGAAGCCGAACAACTCAGTCAAAAATATCAAGAATGTTTACAGCATATTGGTCGGTTCAGTGAGCAGTTAAAAGCCGATTCGGTTAATCGTCAGCGCCATGCTAAGCAATTAGAACAATGGCAGCAACGACAAACAGATTGGCAACATTGGACCCGCTTAAATAGTTTAATCGGTTCTGCCGACGGCAATAAGTTCAGACGTTATGCCCAAAGTTTAACGCTTCAGCAATTGGTTTTGCTGGCAAACCAGCACCTGTTACAACTGCACGAGCGTTACCAATTAGCCCGTAAACCGGAAGACAATTTAGAACTATCTATCATTGATACTTGGCAAGCCGATACGGCTAGAGATACTAGAACTCTGTCTGGCGGTGAAAGCTTTTTAGTGAGTTTAGCACTGGCATTAGCTTTGTCTGATTTAGTCAGTCATAAAACCCAAATCGAATCTCTCTTTTTAGATGAAGGTTTTGGCACTTTAGATGCCGATACGCTGGATATAGCGCTTGACTGTTTAGACAGATTGAATGCAAGCGGCCGCATGATAGGGGTGATAAGCCATATAGAGTCATTAAAAGAACGGATACCTGTACAAATTAAAGTACATAAAAATAACGGCTTGGGTTATAGCCGTTTAGATCCTGAGTTTGCTGTTAAAGTACCCGCCGGTTAGCTGCTTTAAGCCGGTGTTTGTACTGCTTGCATTTTTTGCCACCAGTCATCATCCGCCTCGATTTCGCCTTCTTGATTAATGTATGGATAAGGCAAACCTTTGCGAATGCAAAGTTCGGCAAAAACCGGATGACCCCGTTCAAATAACAATCTTTGTTGCTCGGCTTCATCAAGTGTACAGCGGCCATATAATCCGGCTTTTTCACGTTGAGCCTGAGCTTCATACAAAATTAAAGCAGACGCGACCGAAACATTAAGTGACTGCACCATGCCAACCATTGGGATCATTATGTGCTGATCGGCAGCGGCGAGCGCTTGCTTAGAAATACCGTATTTTTCTTGGCCCAATAAAATTGCAGTGGGTTTAGTGTAGTCAACCTCTCTAAAATCAATCGCGGTATCCGATAAATGAGTGGCGACTAACTGCATACCTTGTGCTTTAAAAGTTTGTAGCGCATCTGATAACTGATCATGTTTATGCACGTTAACCCAGTTTTGAGTGCCTCGGGCGGTGCCTGTGCGTAGGCCACTGCGTAGCGGATTATCAAGCGCCATAATAGCATGTACATTATGTACCCCGACAGCATCGGCAGTGCGAACAATAGCAGACAGGTTATGGGTTTTATGGACATGCTCCAGACAAACGGTTAAGTCTGTCTGGCGGTTGTCAAAAAATCGCTTTAAGCGCGCAAGTCGGGCTGGTGTCATTAGTTGATCCCTGGAATCTCCATTACCCCATCGATCTCAATTTGCGCACCTTTTGGCAGTTGGTTAATACCAATTGCTGCTCGTGCTGGATAAGGTTTAGCAAAATATTGCGACATGATTTCATTCACTTGCGCAAAATTGGCCAAATCAGTTAAGTAGATGTTCACTTTTGCTAAGTCGTTTAAAGAGCCACCAGCGGCTTCACAAACGGCTGCTAAGTTTTTAAATACCTGATGCGCTTCATCGGCAAACCCAGTGGTGACCATTTCCATATCTTCTGCTCGCAAAGGAATTTGCCCTGAAAGATAAACGGTTGAACCCACTTTAACAGCTTGACTATAAGTGCCTATCGCTGACGGAGCACTGTCGGTAGAAATGACTTGTTTGGACATAAATAAAATCCTTAACGGTTATTTTCTGTGGCGCACAATGCGCTGAACTTCATCAATATGGCGCACTTTTTTAATAATTTGCGCCAAGTGTTTGCGGTCGTTAACGGTTAAAATCAAGTCAACGATATAAATATAACTATCTTTTTCTTCAGAATATAAACTTTGAATGTTTGAACCCATTTTGGCAATGGCACTGGTGACCTGAGCCAGAGCACCATGCACATTATGCAGCTCAATACGTAGTGCGCAGGAAAATTCTTCGGACGGCGAATTATCCCAGCTCACATTAAAATACTTTGATGGCTCGATATGCTGATCGCGCTGAACGTTATGGCAATTATCAACATGAATCACTATGCCTTTACCTGGACTAACATGACCAATGATAGGATCGCCTGGAATCGGCTGACAGCACTTAGCGTAAGACACCAACATGCCTTCTGCGCCTTTAATACTGACTTTACGCTCATCAAAAAGGGGATCTTTTTCTTCTTTAACTTCAGTTTTTAACAGTTTACGGGCAACCACAATACTCATTAAGTTGCCCAAACCAATTTCGGCTAATAATTGGTGAACAGTCGCAACTTTGGTTTCTTTTAACACATCTTCAATGTTTTGGTCTGGGATATCATTCAGTTCAACATCCCCCAACGCCACTTTTAATAAGCGCTTGCCGAGCTCAACTGATTCTTCTGCTTTGAGCTTTTTTAAGTAGTTACGAATGCGCAAACGGGCTCTCGGTGTGATCACAAAATTAAGCCAATTAGCATTTGGGCGTGCACCCTTTGAGGTGACAATATGTACAGTTTGACCACTTTGCAACGCTTGGTTTAATGGGATGGGCTTACGATCTACGGTCGCGCCAACACAGGTAAAACCAATATCTGTATGCAAAGCAAATGCAAAATCGACAGATGTGGCACCTTTGGGTAATTCAATAATTCGCCCTTTCGGCGTAAACACATAAATTTCTTCAGGAAATAAGTCTGATTTTACGTTTTCTATAAATTCAAACGAGTTGCCAGCACTTTGCTGTAACTCAAGCAAAGTATTCATCCAGCGCTGAGCTCTTACCTGCGCTGTAGTACCGCTGTCCCCAGCGCCTTTATACATCCAATGTGCTGCCACCCCACGGTCTGCCGTCAGCTCCATATCTTGTGTTCTGATTTGAATTTCAACCGGAATACCATGCGGCCCAATCAGAGATGTATGCAGCGACTGGTAACCATTAATTCGTGGGATTGCAATATAATCCTTAAATCGGTTGCCAATGGGTTTATATAAATTGTGCACTATGCCAAGTGTGCGGTAACAAGTGTCCACATCTTTAACGATAATTCTAAACGCATAAATGTCCATAACATCGTTAAACATCAGCTCTTTGTTTTTCATCTTTTTATAGATGCTATACAAATGCTTTTCGCGCCCTTTAACTTGGCATTCGATCTGGGTTTCAGAAATACGCTTACGAATTTCATTGCCGATTTTTTCAATCACATCTTTGCGATGGCCACGAGAACTTTTTACCGCCGATAACAAAGCCTTGTAACGCATTGGGTACATGGCTTTAAACCCTAAGTTTTCTAACTCATTTTTAGCATCGTGAATGCCTAAACGGTGAGCAATTGGCGAGTATATCTCAAGTGTTTCGGTGGCAATGCGGCGACGTTTATCGGGTCTTAACGCATCTAGGGTACGCATATTATGTGTGCGGTCAGCGAGTTTTATCAAAATAACCCGAATATCCTGCACCATCGCCATAATCATTTTGCGAAAGTTTTCGGCTTGCGCTTCTTGTTTGCTATTAAAGTGGATTTTATCCAGCTTACTAACGCCCTCAACTAACTCGGCAATCACAGGGCCAAAGTCTTCTGCCAATTCGTCTTGGGTAATAGGGGTATCTTCAATTACATCGTGCAGTAGTGCGGCACACAGAGTTTCATAATCTAAGTGCATGCCAGCTAAAATACGGGCAACCGCCACTGGATGCGTAATATAAGGTTCACCACTGGACCGCTTTTGTGGTTTGTGTGCTTCTTCAGCAACTTGATACGCTTTTTCGATAAGCGCAACCTGATCTTCAGGCAAATAATCAAGTGCTTTCTGTAAATCGATCCAATAGTCCACCGCACTTCCTCTAAATAACAAGTTGATTGAAATTAAGGCCGGACAGCCTGCAAGTCTGGGTCCCTTTACGCTGATTAAATTTAGCGAAAAAACGTCAGTACTGAATTAGAAATCGTTAGCAGAACAACCGACCTGTCGGCACAGGTCGGTACCTATGTTTATTCGCGATTCTGTGCAAACGCGGCAACCGCAGCAATTTCTGCCGCTTCTTGCGCTTGAGTTTCGCGTCTTTCTTGCTCATCCATAATCGCTGAGCTCATTAAACCTTCTTCAATTTCACGAAGGGCTACTACTGTGGGTTTATCATTATCAATATCGACTAAAGGCTCTTTGCCTTCAGAAGCGATCTGACGAGCGCGACGCGCTGCAACCAGAATCAAATCAAATCGGTTACCTACTTTATCTACTGCATCTTCGACAGTTACGCGAGCCATACTTACTCCGCTATTCGTTGCTTAAACTGGAAAAAAGGGTAAATAGTGTACTGAATTCTTAGCCGTTCGCCAATAGTTCAGCAAACAATGTCTGATACTTTTTGCTCTGACGAGCACTGCGACACCGATTTGCCCGCAAAATGGACGCTAAATCGGCCAATGCGGTATCAAAATCGTTATTTACAATAATATAGTCAAACTCTTGATAGTGCGACATTTCACTTTGTGCTTCGGCCATACGTTTTGCAATGACCTCTTCGGAATCTTGTCCTCGGTTTTTTAACCGCCGCTCTAATTCATCGCGCGAGGGGGGCGCAATAAAAATTGTGCGGCTGTCTGGTGCGAGTTCGCGAACTTGGCGGGCTCCTTGCCAATCTATGTCTAAAAATACATCTAAACCCGCATCTAATAAGTCAGCAATGGCTCTTTTAGAAGTGCCATAATAATTACCAAACACCTGCGCCCACTCAAAAAAATCTTGCTGTTCGATCATCTGTTTAAATTGCGTGGAGTCAACAAAGTGGTAATGCACCTGGTTTTCTTCTCCCGGCCGAGGTGCACGCGTAGTATGTGAGACAGATACAGCGGCCTGTCCCTTATGTGACTGCAGATAAGCTTTGATTAAACTGGATTTACCTGCGCCGCTAGGCGCGGAAACAACATATAGCGTACCTTTAAAAGACATCAGCATAACCCGTAAAGAAAACGGTTATTTTACCCTTGTCGAGACCAATTGAGCAACTATTCTTCCTCAATTGGTGAAAAGGCAAAATTATCTAAATGCACAATTGCGCCCTTTTTAAGATGAACACTGATATCAAAATGGCTACGTTTAACCAGTTCAGCTGGCACACGGGCTGTTACTTTAACCAGACCGTCATCCCCCACTTGCGACTGTGTCATCGCAAATCCGGATGCTGGCCAGCTGGGGATAGTCAACGACTCACCGCCTCGAGGGCGAATTTCAAACGAAGCGTTACCATGCACCACCCTCACATCAAAGGTCAGCCAATAGGTTTCAACTTCGGGCAAATCCGATAAATCAAACGCCCAGTGTAAAAATTTAAGTTTCATTTCACCGGGGTAAGAGTCAACATACAAACCATAGCGCCCATCTATAGCCGCAGCCTCATTCACTTCAACAAACGCTTGGCTCTCGTAACCTGGGTATAATTTTTCAACCAAATAAGGGGTCTCTTGACCTGACTCAAAACCGGCATTGTCGCCGCGCAATAAATTTTTGTAACGCGCAACATGGGTTAGCTCAATATTATCCAGCAGCCATTCTTGACCTGCGACTCTAAAATTAATTTCTAAACGGTTATGCGAAGGTGGAAAGTTTTCAACCCAAATCAGCCGTTCAAACTTTTGCCATGACTTTTTATGGGCATTAAACCAGCGGCCTTGAACACTGCGATAATACTGGTGATTACTCATGTGACTAATACGTGAGAAGCCGCCAAATACATTCTCTTTCGCCGACAGGTTTTTAATGTCAAAGCTTAACCGCAGTGGTGTTTGCCCTTTTAAAAATGACTCTGGTAACATTATTCCAGATAACAATAAATCAGCTTTGCCAGCTAAGGTATTGACATAAATACCATACTGGCCGGTTTTGCCCGCATTTCGACGCACTTCGGCAAAACCAACACTATCGTCAGTGACTTGCCAATTGGCCATATTCCCTTGCTCAAAATACGCATCTTCGGCTGGTAATAAGTTCCCTTCGCTAACAACCTCAAAGCGGCTCAGACTCATTTCACTGTCTATTAGGCTGTCTGTTTTTGTTTTAGCGGTGTGCTGGTTATTTATTTGCGCTAACTGGCTGCTATCATTCGTTGTACTTGCATTCAATTTCTGCTGATGTTCAACCGGCTCTGGCTGATGGTTATTTTGCTCAGTATTTTTAACTAAGGTTTGTGTTGACTGCGGCGGCAAAATAGCGTTTGTTAAACTCACCACAGCGACCAGAACTAAACAGGCTGCAACTGCCACCGCCCACCAAGGTCTGTTCGTCGCAGATTGTTGTCTTAAACGAGCGCTGACCTGAGCTGTAAATTCATTCTCACTCACGGCTGATAGCTGATGTTTAATTAAACGTTGGGCGACTTTATCACGTGCCAGCTCTTCAATTAAATGCGGGTTGTTTTTAATCGCCGCCATAACTTCAGGATCATCTCGCTGACCGCTTAAATAAAGTTCGATTAACCTGATTTGTTGCTCGTTCATGCTTCGCCTGTTTTACCTGTTACACATTTGCGCAGCAGATCTCGGATCCTATATAAGCGCATTGTCATTGTTGAATGTTTAACCTGAAGCTGCTTTGTAAGTTCACCTACGGTATAACCTTCGACATAGTGCATAATTAAAAGTTGTTTATATTCACCATCCAGCTCATCAAGGCAGGCTTTTAAAGCCGCACCACGTGATCCCATGCTATCTACCGAAGCAATTTTTTCTATAGCAGACTCCATTAAACGCTCGATCTCGTTGGTTTCATCCACTAATACGGGTTTGGCTTTACGCATATAATTTCGCATTAGGTTTGCAGCAATACCCATAACCCACGGCTTAAACGCTTTATCTTGACTGAACTCATTCAGCTTTTGGAACGCAACAATAAAAGCTTCTTGAGCTAAATCTTCTGCTTCGTCTAAATCTTGCATTCTTGAGGCTAAAAAATAGCGTACATCACCCTGATATTTTGCCACTAAACGCGAAAACGCTTTAACGTCCCCACGCCTTGCTTTATTTAACCAGTGATTATCGTCCGCGATTGTCAAATGTGACCCTCTGTTTATAGTTGTTACTTGCGCCGGTTAATGACACTCAACGGGCAAAAAAGAAAAATACAAATAAAGTTAAAAAAATACAGTTAACAATGTGTCATATACAACCACTGCAACAATATTTATATACATGTTAATAAAATTAAGTGCTTAAAACTATGAAAAAATTAATCCGTGGTGCGCTAATGACCACAGTTGTATTAAGCTCGGCCTTGCAAATACAAGCTGCAAATATTAAACAGCCCAATATTTTGTGGATAATTACCGATGACCAAAGGGCTGACTCAGTAGCAGCCTATAACCAAGCTGTATTTGGTCAAAAAAACAGCCCAATCGGGTATGTCGAATCACCTAATTTAGATAAATTAGCCCAAGAAGGGGTATTATTCACTCAGGCATTTAACAACTCACCCGTTTGTGGCCCTTCCCGTGGCTCTATGCACTCTGGCCGCTACCCGTTTAGAAATGGCCATTACGCCTTTGAACTTACGCATCAAAACCCTGATTTTATTAAACCAACCGTCTCCCAAAACATGCGTGATGCCGGTTATGAAACGGCAACTTTTGGCAAAGAAGATGCTTACATCTTTAAATGGGGGCCGGGCCAAGGTTTTCATGATGCTAACCTATACGATAAAAATGTTCATTTTAAACACGACTTGCAAAAAAATGGCTTTGGCGATCTTTTTACCAAAGCCGAATATGAACATATCGGCGGCCAATATAAGATGACAGGTACAGTCGAAAAAGTGATTTATCCAGATGGCAGCAGCCGTAAATATTATTTACGGCGCAAAGAAGGCCAACTGACGAGTGCGGACCGCGAAGGGTTTGAGCAATCAAATAAAGAATTTAGCTTGTTACGTTCTTATACCCGCGCTAACCCAAATCTAATTATCGGCGGTGAAAACCCTCAGCCGGCCGGCAAAACAGTGGATGCTTACATTGTTGATGAGTTTATCAATCACTTTGCAAACGCCGGTAAAACATATAAAACCATGTATGGTGAGGTTATGCAGGGGGCTGATCCAAATAAACCTCAATTTGTACACTTGGGTTTCCACCTGCCACATACGCCAGTATTACCGCCCAAAAGCTTTCGCGATCGTTTTAAAAAACACACTTATAAAGTCCCTGCGTTTGATAAAACCGAGGTCGCAAAAATGCCAGATCAACTGCAACGCTTATACAAAGCCATGAAAGCCGAAGGGTTAACACCGGCTGAACGCCAACAAGCAATTGCTGATTATTACGCATTTTGTGCTTATGGTGACCAGTTAATTGGCGAAGCGATAGATGCCTTTAAAGCCTATAACAAAAAATATAATCAAGAGTATCTGATCATTGTTACTGTTGGCGATCATGGCTGGCATTTAGGCGAGCAAGGCATTATAGCGAAATTTGGTCCTTGGAATCAGTCTATAGCCAACGCGGCGATTGTGGCAGCCTCTGACAAAAATTTAATTCCGGCGAATAAAGTTAACCGAGATATAGTTGAGTTTGTTGATTTTGCTCCCACTGTTCTGCAAGCCGCAGGTTATAAAGTTAACGATAAAAAGTTTGACTATTTAGATGGTTATAGCTTAGTGGATGTAATTAATGGCAACGCACCTAAGCGTGAATATGCGTTAGGCGAAGTGAATATCGTTATTGGTCCACGCGCTTACATGGTAACTGACAGATTCAGATTTTCGATGCGCACCCGCCCATTTAACAACTGGGTGAAGGAAAATCAGCTTGGCAAAAACCTGCAATGGGCGTTAACCGCACCGGTCGAAAAAGCAGAGTTAGCCTTATATGACCTTAAATACGATCCTATGGAGCGCAACAACGTGGCTAACGATCCTGAATATCAAAAATTAGCCGCGTGGTTTAGACAAAAACTAGGCAATATCGTTTTAGGAGATGGCCGCGCAGAAGCCGACTGGTCAAAAGCCAACAGCTATCATATTAGTAATTTTGCAAAAGGTGCAGATGATAAAAAAATCGATATTCCAGCAAATATTCTGCCTAAATAAAAGTGCCATAGTAATTTAATAAAAAGGCGTTTATGATGGCGGCAATTTAACGGACCAAGGTAACTAAACCATGACTGATAAAATTGCCGCCATGCAAGCTTTCGCCGAGCAAGTACGCAGCTCGCAAACCCTATGGGGATTAACCGCAGATCCTGCCGAAGAAGATTGGGTCGTTGTTGATTCTCAATCCTATGAAGACACCGAAGTTTTATTAGTTTGGCACAGCCAAGAAGCGGCCGCAGCCACTTGCACCGAAGAATGGTCAAATTATAAACCGAGTGCTATCCCGTTAGCTGAATATTTTGATTTTTGGTTAGAAGAACTTGGCCAAGATGGCGTTATGATTGGTCTGAACTGGCAAGACAACGGCGAAAATATTGAAGTTGAAATGGTTGAGCTAGCCCGAGTTCTGGCAGAAAGTGGAGTATACAAGGAAGCCGAATAATGCCCTTGATACACCTAGGCTGTGCCATGTGGACGTTACCACAATGGCGCAGCACTTTTTTTCCTGCCGCTTTGTCTGCAAACCAACATCTAAGCTACTACAGCCAGCACTATACAAGCGTTGAAGGTAACTCAACTTTTTACGCACTGCCATCGGACGAAACCTTTAAAAAATGGTCAAACAGCGTCAGCGAAGGCTTTAAGTTTTGTTTTAAACTGCCGCGCGAAATTACCCACGAACGCCATTTACATGATGTTGCCGAGTTAATGCAAGCATATTTAACAAGACTGTCTCCCCTCATCCAAAAACAACAACTAGGAAAAGTTTTTGTGCAATTACCGCCTAACTTTTCTGCTGCACAATCGCCGGCTTTGGTTGAATTTATTCAAACTTACAAAAAACAATTACCGCTCGCTGTTGAAGTGAGGCATCCTGAGTTTTTTAACAAAAGCGAGAGTGAACGTGAGCTCAATCGACTATTAATGGCGCATAACATTGATAGAGTGATGATAGACACACGCCCAGTGCATACCGAAAAAGCCGATAACCCAGCCACCATAGATGCGCAAAAGAAAAAACCAAAACTACCAGTGCATGTATTGGCAACCGGGCAACACCCAATAGTACGCTTTATAGGGCAAATGCAAACCGAACAAAATATGGCTTTTATTCAACCTTGGCTTGCACATTTTAAACAATGGATCGCCCAAGGCCGGCAGCCTTTTTTATTTATTCATAGCGCGGATAATGCTAACGTGCATGCATTAGCGGCACTATGGCAGCAGATGTTGCAACCAATACTTGAACAACAACCGTTTGCCAACGACTTTAGTTCACTAGTGCCAGCCACCCAGAACAGTTTATTTTAACATTAGCGAACCCCTGATATGCAAAACCAACAGGATTTTAGTTTTTCAAACTTAACTCCAGATCTTATTTTAGACGCGATCGAGTCCCTTGGTATTTACCCAAGTTCAGGTTTGATCCCATTAAACAGCTACGAAAATCGGGTTTATCAGTTCGTTGCCGATGACAATAAAAGATACGTGGTAAAATTTTATCGGCCACAGCGCTGGAGTAATGCACAAATATTAGAAGAGCATGAATTTGCGCTCCAGCTAGCTGAAAATGAAGTGCCGTTAGTTCCCCCAATAGTTTTTAATGGGCAAACGCTATTTGAACATCAAGGCTATCGTTTTACTTTGTTTCCGAGTGTTGGTGGACGTTCGTTTGAAAACGATAATTTAGATCAACTTGAATGGATGGGCCGCTTTATCGGCCGCCTGCACTTAACGGCAAAAAAACAAAACTTTGTTGAACGACCCGCTATTGGACCAGCCACCTATTTAGATGCAGCGCGCGATGCCATAATACAAAGTGAGATGTTACCAGATAACTTAACAACCGCCTTTTTTGCGATTTTAGATCCGCTCATTAAACAGACTAAAAGTGTATGGCATGCACAGAGTTTTAACAGTCAAAGATTGCACGGCGACTGCCACGCTGGCAATATTCTATGGCGCGACGGCCCCTTTTTTGTTGATTTAGATGATGCCCGCAGCGGCCCAGCTATTCAGGATATCTGGATGATGTTATCGGGCAGCCGGGATAATCAAATG
Source organism: Gayadomonas joobiniege G7 (assembly GCF_000300815.1). Taxonomy (GTDB): domain Bacteria; phylum Pseudomonadota; class Gammaproteobacteria; order Enterobacterales; family Alteromonadaceae; genus Catenovulum; species Catenovulum joobiniege. The sequence goes on from NZ_AMRX01000001.1 coordinate 328,726, forward strand.
TTACAACTAGATACTATGTTAGAAGGCTACCAAGAATTTAGTGAGCTTGACGCCAAGGAACTTAAATTAATAGAACCTTTGCGAGCTATGCGAATGGTTCACTACATGGGATGGATTGCTAAACGCTGGCAAGATCCAGCGTTTCAGCATAGTTTTTCTTGGTTTGCTGAGCAAAAATACTGGGAAGGCCAAATTTTAGCCTTTAAAGAGCAGCTTGCACAGCTCGATGAGGAACCTTTACGCTTGATGTCTGGTCTATGATCAGGTAATTTTTTAACTAAAATATTAATTATCAACTGGATATATCCATATGAATAAACTTAAAAGCTTATTATGGGCCGTTATTCTAATGCCTTTAGCAGCCTGTGCCGATAACTTTAAAGCCGGCGAACACTACGAAGTACTGAGTAAACCCGCCACCGCAAAACCCGAAGTAAAAGAGTTTTTCTCATTTTACTGTCCGCACTGTTTTTCGTTTGAGCCTATTATGGACGACATAAAAAAATCACTGCCGGCAGACGCTAAATTTGTCAAAAGCCATGTTGATTTTATGCCTCGTAACAACCGTGAAGTGGCCGAAGGCTTAGGCAAATCATTAGCCGCATTAGAACTGTTAAAAAAAGAAGAGGATGGTGTCGCTGTTTTATTTAAACATCTCCACGTTGACCGTAAATCTTTTAACAGCATGAATGATGTGCGCAGTGTATTGATTCAAAAAGCCGATATAGAACCATCAAAATATGATAATGCTTATAACAACTTTATGACTGCAGGCCGTGCAAAACAAATGAGCAACGAGCAAAAGTCGTATAAAATTACCAGCGTACCTACCTTAGTTATCAATGGTAAATTTAAAGTTAAAGCAGGTTCGGTAAAATCTGAAAAAGAATACGTAGAATTAGTTAACTACTTATTAAAGCAGAAGTAATGATAAATTAGTTTTAATTGATTTTATTAAAAAGCCGCCAAAGGTCTTCCTTGACGGCTTTTTTATTTTTTATGCTCAGTTTGAGTAAATTAAAGCGTTGGCACTAAACTATCAAACAAACCAGGTTCTGCCGGTTCTATCCAAATTTCAGGGGTCTCTGGGTTGTCAAAGTCGATGAAAAAATCGTATTCACCCGTTTTTTTCGGTACAAAGATAAAAGGCTCAAACTTAGCTTTGCAATTGGCCGTTGACTTGCTGCCAATAGTAACCACTTGCTCGGCTTTTTCTAAATAGCCACAATTAGCGCCCAAGCTCCAATTTTCATCGGCAAATTTGAACTCGTATGGCTGCCCGTCGGCAATTAATTCAACTGTCGACTTATACGTATTACCTTCTACGTGTTTTACTTTGGCGTGTTCTTCGATATCCCACCAAGTGAAGTTACCTCGTAAGTACAAATAGTTTTCACGATCATCACTGGTACTGCTGTCGTTATTCACCTGTGGTGTCATACTACAGCCTGCTGCCACTATAGCGGCGAACAGACAGCAGACCCCTTTGCTGACTGTTTTCATAAGCTTTCCTTTTTAGTTTTGCAGTACCGAGATATCTGCAACTTTTAAGAACAGGTTACGCAGTTCAAACAAAATTAACAAGCGGTTTAAACGTACAGCTTCATCTTCAGCCATAACCATCACGTTATCAAAAAACGCATCCACAGCACCGCGCAACTCAGCCAATTGACTCAATGCCCGCTGATAATCATTTTGTGCAAATACAGGGGCTAACTCAGTTTGCAATTGAGAAACCTGAGCATACAAAGCTTTTTCTTCGTCTTGCTCTAATAACTCAGAGTTTACACTAGCCGGTAATTGCGCTGGGTTTTTAGCTAAAATATTGCTTACCCGTTTGTTGGCGGCCGCTAATGCTTCAGCTGCATCTAGCTTTTTAAACTCAGACACGGCTTTGACACGCGCATCAAAGTCAACTGGTTCTGCTGGGCGCTGCTCTAACACTGCTTGAATAATCTCAACTGGATAACCTTGGTCTTGATACCAGCTTCTAAAACGGGCAAAAATAAAGTCAGTTATATCTTCTTTCGCAGATGCATTGTCGAGCTTATTGCCAAATTCAGCTAATGCTCTATCAACCAATTGATTGATATCAAGTGGCAGTGCGTTTTCGACAATAATCCGCAGTGCACCTAAAGCCGCTCGGCGTAATGCAAAAGGATCTTTATCCCCTTTAGGCAATAAACCTATGCCAAAGATACCTGCGAGTGTATCAAACTTATCGGCTAATGCGACAGCACAGCTAACACCACTTTGCGGCAAAGTATCACCGGCAAATTTAGGTTTGTACTGCTCATTCATGGCCAACGCAACGGCTTCGGCTTCGCCGTCGTGGCGAGCATAATGCATGCCCATCACACCCTGCACTTCGGTAAATTCCATTACCATTTCTGTCATTAAATCTGTTTTACACAACAGACCTGCCCGTTTTGCCTGATTGACATCAGCGCCAATTTGCTCAGCGATATAACCTGCTAATTGGCTAATACGTTCTGATTTTTCATATAACGTACCTAGCTTTTGTTGAAACAACACAGTTTTTAAGCTGTCTAAACGGCTTTCTAACGTCTTTTTACGGTCAGTATTAAAAAAGAATTCAGCATCGGCTAAACGAGGACGAACAACTTTTTCATTCCCTTGAATCACCTGGCTTGGATCTCGGCTTTCAATATTAGAAATAAAAATAAACTTGTTCATTAACGCGCCATTTTTATCTAATACCGGAAAATATTTTTGATCGCCTTTCATGGTGTAGATCAGAGCTTCATCTGGTACCGCCAAAAACTTTTCTTCAAATGAAGCAACTAAAACCACAGGCCATTCAACCAAACCTGTAACTTCTTCTAAAAGATCTTCATCAACATCAGCTACCCCGCCTAGCTCAGCTGCTTTGGCTTCTACCTGTGCTTTAATTTGCTGTTTTCGCTCATTAAAGTCAGCAACGACATAAGCTTCTTTTAATATATTAACGTATTCATCTGCATGCTGAATAGTGACTAAACCATTGGCATGAAATCTATGACCTAATAATTGATTGCTCGTTTCAACGCCTAATAAGTTCGCTTTGATCGCTTGCTCGCCATAAAAAATAGTGGCTGTATGCACAGGACGGATAAACTGAACGTCGCTGCTTCCCCACCGCATAGGTTTAGGTATAGGCAACTTAGCTAACGCTTGTGCAGCTATCTCTGGGATCAAATCGGCCACTGGCTGACCGCTAACTTGGGCTTTGTATAATAACCAAGCCCCTTTTTCTGTTTCGAGTGTTTCGGCTTGTGAAAGTTCAATACCATTGCCCCGCGCCCAACCGAGCGCTGCTTTGGTTGGATTACCGTCTTTATCATACGCGGCGGCAATTGCAGGGCCACGTTTTTCAACAACTTTATCTTCTTGTTTATCGGCCAGGGCAATCACTTTCACGGCTAATCGACGTGGGCTAGCCAACCATTGAACACTGTCATAAGCCAGCTCGGCACTGTTTAAACCAGCGGTAATATTTTGAGCAAAAGCTTCGGCCAGTTTACGCAAGGCTTTTGGTGGTAGCTCTTCGGTGCCTATTTCGATTAATAAATTTTCTTGTGTCATCGGCTTAATCCTAAGAATCTTTTTGTTGTTTTAGCAAGGGGAAGCCGAGTGCTTCGCGCGCAGCATAGTAGGCTTCAGCACAGGCTTTGGCCAGTGTCCGTACCCGTAAAATATAACGCTGTCGTTCGGTCACTGAAATAGCGTGCCGAGCATCTAACAGGTTAAACGCATGGGATGCTTTCATCACTTGCTCATAAGCAGGTAAAGGCAAACCTGCTTCAATTAACTTAGCACTTTCTTTTTCGCACTGGTCAAATTGGGCAAATAAGGCATCAACATCTGCATATTCAAAGTTATAGGTAGACTGCTCAACTTCGTTTTGATGAAACACATCACCATATGTCACTTTACCCATAGGGCCGTCTGACCAGACTAAATCGTAAATGCTATCGACACCTTGAATATACATAGCTAAACGTTCGATACCATAAGTAATTTCACCGGATACAGGTCGACACTCTAAACCGCCAACTTGCTGAAAATAGGTAAATTGGGTGACTTCCATGCCATTTAACCAAACTTCCCAACCAAGCCCCCAAGCACCTAGTGTGGGCGATTCCCAATTATCTTCAACAAAGCGCACATCGTGAGTTTTAGTATCAAAACCAAGCATTTCTAATGAACCTAAATAAAGTTCCTGAATATTGTCTGGTGAAGGTTTTAAAATAACTTGAAACTGATAGTAGTGCTGTAAGCGGTTTGGGTTTTCGCCATAGCGCCCGTCGGTCGGCCGACGGCAGGGCTGTACATAAGCACAATGATGGGGTTCAGGACCTAGGGAGCGCAAAAAGGTCATTGGGTGGAAAGTACCCGCACCTACTTCCATATCTAATGGTTGAACAATCACACAGCCTTGCTGCGCCCAGTAATCCTGCAGAGCTAAAATCATGCCCTGAAATGTCTTGATGTCGTACTTAGCCATTTGGGATTGAGTACCTTATTGATTTAATTTGCTTTAAACAGGGATTGGCAGAGACCATCCCAAATGGCTCGATTATAACTGACTGAGGGCACTGCAACCAGTGTTAAAACGCCTTAAGGCCTAACCCTATTAAGGTTTTTAATAAAAAAGGTCGGCTGGCAACCAGTCCTGTCACACCGCCTGCGGTAAAACTTAGCGCATGTCCTTGTGGGGTATTTAAATCTTTTTTAAGTCGTTCTTTTAATAAGGTTTGATATTGCTGTTGGCGTGTTTCATCAACGGCCAAACGGATTTTTAACTGTTTTAGTTGTTTTTTCTCTTTATATAAAAACCATGAAATCAACATCTTCCTTCTCCTGAATGATTAAACACTTATCGTGAAATAAAGCAGTCTAAGGTTTCTTTAAACCCTATTTCTTTGATCAGTTTGAGAATGGCACGCGCCGAAACAAATAACATCAGCAGGTTTAAACCAATAAATATGACAATCGATAGCCAAAGCGGAGCAGCTAACTGGTGAAGTCCCCATACAATTGCAGACATGATTCCCAACCAAGATAAGGTTGCAAAAACAATTACCATGACTGAAAGTATTAACACAGCCCATAAACTTTTTATATTTAAGTTGAGTTCTGTGTGAAATATAGCACCAACATCGCGAGCCTGGTCGCGAAAAGACTCCCTAATTTTAAGTATTAGGGTACGGCAGGCTTCAAACGAGGAATTATCCTCGCCTGAAGCAGGCTGTGCGGCTTTGTTGCTCGCATCCATGTCGCTTACCTCTTACCGCTTGGACAGTAAAGAAGTTAACAAAGCACCGGCAGCAAATGCAATGCCCACGGTTGCTAACGGATTTTCTTTTGCCAATGTACGGGCTGAATCCACTGACTGATTGATTTGTTTTTGCAATTGCTCTTGCTTTTCATGTAACGCTTCGCTTGCATGAGCGGCCTTGCTTCGCAGCTTGCTTTCGGCTGGAGAGGCTTTCTGATTTAACTTTTCAACTGCTTCGTGTGCGGCCTTGGTAGCGGCTTCAGTAATTGATTTTTGAATATCAATATCCTGTGCACGTGAATTACTGGTTTGAGTTGAATTAGCCATTATATCCTCCTAAAAACTTAGTTGCGGCTAAGCACCCTTTGCTTGCCGTCACTTTAGTTAGAGCAGAAAGCATGCCAACTCAAAACAAAAACATAAACCATTGATTTAAAATAAAAATAAATCCATTCCCTATATTTAACGGCACCCTGACGATTTTGTAAAAGTAATTATTACAGTACCAAATATAAAACACAGGTAAAATTTACAGGTTAAATATTGAGCTTTAAAAAAAATGTGCTACTCAGCTTCACCTCGAATACAAAGGGTTAATCCAGTGAACAACAATAAACTGTGACTCAGTGCACATGTTTTTCGTTTTACAAAAAATAGACGGAATAAAAAGCCAAGCTACTTCGTTGAATAAGTGACTTTGATGGCAAAACGCCATTATTAAAAAAAATCACAGTAAGCAGGAGAAAGCAGATGAAAACGTTAAACAAAACCTTAATCGCAAGCACCATGATTTTTACCAGTAGTTTTGCAGCTCAAACCTTCGCCGCTAACATTTCGGCTAGTGTAAACACTAACCAGCGCACTGAAGCTCAAACTGAAACAAGTCAAAATGGTGCTGTAAACACCTATGGCCAATCATCAACAGACAGCAGTATTATGGCCAATGCGACTCAAAATCAATCCAATGCTGGTGTCCAAAACCAGAATGCTCAATCGACCAACACATCGGCTGAAGCATTAAATAGCATAAACGTGCAATCCAATCATCAACACACAGGCAGCGAGCAAAATACAGCTGAGCAGAATAATCAATTGCAAAACACGGCTAATACTCAAAGCCAAACTACGCAAACAAGCGGCCGGGCGCTTACAAGCAATTTATCACAAAGTGTGTCTGCAAATATTAACCAATCTGCCGACACAGCCACTGAACTTGGCAGTCAAATCAGCGGTCAAGTTGAATCATCAGTGAATGCAACGTTAAATACCGCACAAGATATTGAATCTAACGTCAGCTCTGTGGTTGACAGTGGTATCTCATCATCGCTTGAGACCAGCAATACCATTAGTGGCAATGTTGAAAGCTCAGTGACAGATACATTAGAAGCGGCTACTCAAGCGAGTACTGAAAACAGTGTGCAGGGCGAACTGGATGCCACTTTAAACGAACAAGTTGAAGGCGCAGTCGAAAGCAACGCTGAAAATGCAATGAATGTATCAAACTCAATAGGTTTATAATAACAAGCTGATGCATCAATAGCCTGGGGGCCTTGCCCCCGCTTTTTATCACTCAATATAAATTTAATCATGGCCAAGCCCTATATGTTGGGAGTATCAAGATGAACCCGTATAACTATTCTAAAATTTCATTATCAGCCCTAGCTTTAACGATCACTTGCCCTGTTTTGGCAGAGTTTTCGTCTGAGTTTAATAGTCAAGTGGGTGTGATCCACGATAGCCAGCTAACGATTGCTGAGCTTGATGGTACAAGCGAAAACCAAAGTGATACCGCGCGTCAACTGAAGGCTTCAGCTAAATTAAACTGGCAAAACGAACAACAAACAGTTCAAGCCAGCTATAGTTTTAACCAAAAAGACTATCAAAGCGCCAATGACTACGATACCCAGTACCATTTAATAGGTGCCACCTATAGCCACAAACTTGCTGGTGTAAAATTAGCGGCGCGTTATAACTTTGCCGATATAAAACTGGCTGGAGATGATTTTTTAGACTTGAATATGCTGACGTTAGATGCTGGCTATCTATTTAACGAGCACTTTTATTTGCGCTTAGCCCATACGTTTCGCGATAAAACGTTTGCTGAACCTTATGACAATCGTGATGCCTCTGCGAATATAAGCGCCGTTGACAGTTATTATTTTTTTAATAACAAACAATTTATTAATTTGAACTTAAGTTATGAAACTGAAGAAGCCGATGATCCCTTTTTTAATTTTGACCAACAGCAGTTAAAAGCAACTTTTAGTCAAGCTTATCAACTCTTTAAACAGCCAGGAAAAGCTCAGCTGGTTTTCCAATATCAGCAAAAAGACTATCAAAACTGGCTTATAGCGGATTCACAGCAACATAGAGATGATAATAGCCAAAGCATAAAGCTCATACTTGAGCAATCTGTCAGTCAATGGTTGAGCCTGAATACAGGTTTTGAGTATGCTGATAAAAGTTCTAATTTAGCAGCGGCCGATTATAGTGAGCGCCTGCTTGATATGAGTTTAACGGTGAGCTTTTAAAGACTCACCAATTCGCCCATAACCAAACTGCTTATCTTTACCGGGCTGGCCTAAATCTTTGGCTTGTCGGCTGAGTTTATTAAGCACTTTTGCGGACGCCAGTCCGGTTGCTCGTAAACATGCAAAATGCGCAGCTACAACAGGCGCTGCAAAGGAAGTTCCCGAAGCACTTATTGGCTCGCCATTGGCCTGCAGTACATTAACACTGACACCAAACGCAGAAAAATCCAAATGTTTGCCTTGGCTGGCAAATAGATAGCCTTGATCTTGCCAATTTACAGCTGTTACAGCAATCACTGATTGATACGCGGCTGGGTAAAGCTCTGCGGCGGCCGCCCCTTGATTGCCAACCGCCGCCACTAACACTGCGCCTTTTTTATCAGCTGCTTGCACCGCTAACTGTAAGATCTGGTTGTGAGGACCCGTTAAACTTAAATTAATCACTGCAACTCGCTCGGCTAACAACCAATCAATTGATTCAGCCAAACTGACCGCTGTTGCCCCTTGCTGACCATTCGGCCGCTGATAAAAGACGCCGGCTGAAAATAATTTAGCATTTGGCAATAGCGGGTTTATCTGTTCGTCTTTGCCAACCAGCAGGCTGGCCACTTGAGTACCGTGTTCGAATGCTGCCGTTTGGGCGGGGGGTAAAAAACTTTTTGAGATAATGTTGGCTTGCTTAAAAGCGGCTAACTTGTGGTTTACCTGACTATCAATAAGACCAAATTTTAGCGGATCTGAACAAGCAGTTTGGTGTTTAAAGTGGCGCGCCTGACCACTATCAGCGGCTTGCGGCTGATAAATATGGTTGCGTTCTATAATCGTCTGTTCTGATAAATTAAGCGTTTTTTTAATCTGTTCAGCGCTGTCAAATTGAGGATTAACCCTCATTTTTACAATGTGCAAATTCAGCTCAGGTAAACGTTTAACATCAATATTTTGAACCCCATCTAACTTGAGTTGGGTAAACTTTTGATATTCATCATCAGTTAACAAAATCATCCATTCGAATGCAACAACCGCTTGCCCGTTTTCATCAAGTGCTTCGTGTACAAATGAGTCAAGCTGTTGCTCACCCAGTAGCTCGTTTAAACCCTCTACCGTCATGCCAACCAATTGTTCAGCGCTCACTTGCAACACTACCTCGTCGGATATTTGCTGGCTTATTTCATCAGCTAACTCTGTATTTTGTTCCACGACAGCATGAACATCATCAAGTACTCCGGTCAAAGCAAAGGCTGATGTACAGCTAAAAAAGGTCATAGCTACCGTTATAATTTGTCTAAAACTTAGCTTAAACATACCTCATCTCCAAATTGGCTAAACTTTAAGTACAACGGTTCAGCCTGCGATATAATCCCAAGATAAAGTTTTTTAAAAAAAATTGGAATAAAAATCCCACTGCCACGTTAATTAAAGGTAAACAGGTAAAACGAGCGATAACGATGAAAGAACAATTAAAATCTTTGCTGCCTCAGTTAAGACGCTTTGCTTTTGCATTAACCGGTGATGCGGATGATGCGGATGATTTATTGCAAAATACAGTGCTAAAACTGCTCAAACAACCGCAAGATTTAGATGAACATAGTTTGATGAAATGGTCATTTCGAGTCTGTAAAAACTTATGGATCGACGAGTACCGCAACCGTAAGGTTCGCACACAAGCGAGCTATTCGCCAGAAGTACCAGAAGCAATTAGCACAGAAGATAGCGAGCAAGCACAAGAAAAGGCAAACACTCTAAAACAAGTTAATCATGCAATGGATCTGTTACCTGAAGATCAGCGCTCTGTACTAGCGTTAGTTGCTATGCAAGGGCTTTCTTACCGCGATACTGCCGAAGCCCTTAAATTACCGCTAGGGACAGTGATGAGTCGATTGGCACGTGCACGAGCGAGTGTCAGCCAATCTTTAAAACAGCAGCAATTGGAGCCAAACCATGATATTTAGTGAACAAGATTTATCGGCTTTTTTAGATGCTGAGTTAGACGAAATTCAAATGCAAGCTATCCGAGAAGCTCTGATTGAAGATGAAGCTTTGGCACAGCGATTAGCCGATTTGGCTATGGTTGATGAACAAATTAAGCAGGTGTATTCGAGCATTAATAACAACAAGGTACCAGCAGAAATCGAAGCTTTATTAAACATAGATCAAGTACCGCAAAGCGCAAATGTTTATCAATTGTCGAATTGGTTTCGCCCAGCCAGTATGGCGGCCAGTGTTGCTCTGGTAGTGGGTTTATTGGTGGGTATCTGGTTACCGCAAAAAAATAATCTGAACTCTGCATGGCAGGCGCAAGTACAAGTACTAGACTCTAGTTTAAGTGGTGAAGCTGTAATAGATGAACAAGGCCGGACAATTCAGCCGCTGCTCTCTTTTGTGAACGCCGATGGAAACCTCTGCCGACAGTATCAAATTAGTGAGCCAGATCACAGTTCACAACACTTAGCTTGCCGTACTGAGCAAGGGTGGCGTAAACAACTAAGTCAGTTTGGCCTAGCCCCTCAAGTTGCAGAAGAATACGCAACCGCGTCGGGGCAGACGGATATCATGCGCCAAGCCATTTCGCAAATGGCGGTCGGCGGCCTGTTAAATAAAACGCAAGAAGCAGAAAAATTAAACCGTTAAACTTTGGATGCAGGAGAATACAAAATGAAACCATTAATCGTTACTATGCTCATTGGAGTTTTATTATCTGCGTGTGCCAGCAAACCACCCTATCGCCCCGCTGAAGGCAATGGTTATGGCTACAAAGAAACACAAATTACAAATAAAAAATATCGGGTTCAATTTAAAATTCGCAGCGAAGATAAAGGGGCTGCTATGAATTTTGCGTTATTGCGAGCTGCCGAGATCACAAAAAACAATGGTTTTGATTGGTTCACGATAAACGACAGGCAAACCTTGGTCGATAACCAAAGAATTAATCAGGGCACTGGCGTGAGCGTGGGTCAAACCTATGGCCGCCGTTGCGGCTTATTGGGTTGCACAGATGCAGGCCCAAGCACCAGCGTAGGTTTATCTATGGATCTAAGTGGAAACGACAGTGACATAGAGAGCATACTCGAGATCACCATGGGAAAAGGTGAATTGCCCGACAGCGATAACGCCTATCAGGCACAAGAAGTTTACGATAACCTATTAGAGTTAACCCGCCAGTAAAAGATTAGGGTTTAGGGCCGGCCTTGATTAAGTCATGGCCGTGCTCTGTATCCGCGTACTGTTCAAAGTTGGCGATAAACATCTTTGCGAGGTTTTGAGCTTTATGTTGCCATTCACTTGCCGACAGGTAACTACTTCTTGGATCTAATACCGATGCAGCCACGCCGTTGATTTGGGTCGGGATCGCCAAATTAAAAACCGGTAACGTCTGGCAAGGTGCAGCGTCAGCTTCACCATTTAAAATAGCATCTATAATGGCTCTCGTGGCTTGAATCGAAATACGTTTACCTTGGCCATTCCAGCCGGTATTCACCAAATATGCGGTGGCGCCAGCCGTTTGCATACGCTGGTTAAGCACTCTACTGTATTGGGTTGGATGTAAAAATAAAAATGCCGCCCCGAAACATGCTGAAAACGTTGGCTGAGGCGCATTAATGCCACGCTCTGTTCCAGCTAATTTTGCAGTAAACCCAGACAAAAAATAATATTCGGTTTGTGCCGGATCTAATTTAGCCAGTGGCGGCAATACGCCAAACGCATCTGCAGTTAAAAATATAACTTTAGTTGCATGACCCGCTTTTGAAATTGGTTTAACAATATTATGAATATGCTCTATTGGGTAGGATACTCGCCCATTTTGTGTTTTACTCGCATCGTTATAATCTACTTTGCCTTGCTTATCTAGCACCACGTTTTCTAATAATGCATTGCGCCGGATTGCTTGGTAAATTTCTGGTTCGGCTTCTTTGTCTAAATTAAGCGTTTTTGCGTAACAACCGCCCTCAAAATTAAATACACCCTCGTCATCCCAGCCATGTTCGTCGTCACCGATCAGAGCACGCTTAGGATCTGTGGATAAAGTCGTTTTACCTGTCCCAGACAAACCAAAAAATAAGGCAACGTCACCTTCTTCACCAACATTGGCGCTAGCATGCATAGAAGCAATGCCTTGCAAAGGTAGCCGGTAATTCATGACCGAAAATAAACCTTTTTTCATTTCCCCGCCATACCAGGTCCCGCCAATAAGCTGCATATTTTCGGTTAAATTAAACGCAACAAAATTTTCTGAATTCATACCAGCTTGCTGCCACGCTTTATAACTGGTTTTGGAACCATTCAAAACGACAAAATCGGGCTTAAAATCGCTTAGCTCTTGCATATCAGGTCTAATAAACATGTTTTTGACAAAGTGTGCTTGCCAAGCAACTTCGGTCACAAAACGCACCGCTAAGCGAGTATTAGGGTTAGCGCCGCAAAATGCATCCACTACAAACAAAGTTTTACCCGACAACTGATCTGTGACGGTTGTTTTTAGTTGTTCCCACAAAGCTTGGTCAATCGCTTTGTTATCATTTTTGCCTTGATGCGCCCACCACAAGGTGTTTTGAGTGGTTTCATCCAAAACTATGTATTTGTCTTTTGGCGAGCGGCCAGTAAAGATCCCTGTGTCTACCGCCACCGCCCCTGATTCAGTTAAAACGCCTTTTTCATAGCCGTCCAGATCTGATTTTAACGTTTCGCTAAATAGCTGTTGATATGAAGGGTTGTAGATAATTTCATTGGCAGAGTCGATGCCGTATTTTTTTAAATCCGTGAGTATTTTTTGCATAGAGTGTTCAATCCTGATGTGTCCGCTAACCAAAGTCCTAGTTAAGCTTAGTTCAAATTATGTTTATTGGACCTAATTTTGTGTAATAAATATGCCTAAAAACCTGCTCGTAGACTTTGCTTTGTTTAGAACGGTCAGCCGTAACTTGCTATTTTAATAAATCAGGGTAATCTCAAAGACTTATCTATCAAATATTGGAGCTTGTCAGATGTCACCTAACCCAGTGACTTATATCCTGCTGATGTTAGCCTACCCGGCGGTTGGCATTTTGTTAGCTTCAACAGCCACCTCTGGCCAAGTCGTACCGATTTGGCTGCCAGCTGGCATTGCGCTGAGTGGATGTTATTTTTTGGGTTGGCGTTTTTTACCCGCTGTATTTTTTGGTTCGGCGAGTTTTAATTTATATGCTCAGTTAAGTATAGATTCAGAAGCCATAGCGTCTGTTAATGTCACTTTGCAAGCCTTTTTGATTGCGGCTGGTGCTACTATGCAGGCTGCAGTTGGGTCTTATGTTTTGTCAAAAATAGGTTCCTTGACCCGAGCCAGTAGTGAAAAACAAATTATTACATTTATTTGCCTGCCTGGTTTTTTAGTTAATATTATTTCGGCTTCTATTGGTGTTTTTGCATTAACACAATTTAATGACCATTATTTTATACAAGATTATTTTCACTATTGGCTCATTTGGTGGGCTGGTGACGCAATGGGAGTATTAATAACAACCCCTTTTTTAATATTTTTGTTAAATAAAAAACAAACGGGTCCTTACCCTCTGATGGTTCTGTTTTCGTGCGCTTTTATTTTTATCAGCATCACAATTTTTACCCTTTTATTTAAACAAATGAATAAAGATTCAGCGCGCCAGATTGCTAACCGACAGATGCAAATTATCGAAAGTAATTTAAACCAGTCGCTGCAAATGAGCTTAAAACAACTACACCAAGTCACCGCACATGTGCAAAATAACCCACAATTAAATCGCCAGGCATTCGAAACCTTTGTCGCTGAAACCACAGCAGAAGATACTGCCACGATAGCCTTTTCATGGAACCCAATTGTTGCAACCAATGAACTTGCTACATTTAAAAATGAGCTTGAAGCTATTTATCAGAAGCCGCTGACACTAAAAGGTAATTCAGTCATAGCCGGCGATTTTCATTCGTACGTAAAGTATTTATCTAATTATGAAACACACCATAAAGTTTTAGGTTTTAATCTAGCTTCTGATCCCAACCGCCGCCATGCTATGTTAGCCGCCTTAAAAAACGAAGCACCGCAGGCAACCGAAGTGACTATGTTATCTTCTGGGGTGACTGAGCTACCTGCGTATATTATTTTTGCGCCTGTCTACGAGTTTTTCAGCGAACAAAATGCCTTAAACATTCGCAAAAACGTAATCGGCTTTATCGCAACAGGTGTTATTGCAGAGCGTGTAATGCAACAAAGTTTGCAAGAAAATAAAATAAAAAGTTTATTATATATTTTAAAAGATACAGCTGCCGATCAGGTCATCGCCAGCAACCTGTCAGAGCGACCTGATGAATTAAATGCCAGTTGGAAAACAAGTAATTATCAACTCGCGGGCCGGCAATGGACACTGGCATTAAAAACCAATAACTCTTTTGTAAGCAACTACCACTCAAACAGTTTTACTGTTTTATTATTGTTCGAGTTAGTCATAGTTGCGTTAGCTATTTTGATTGTATTAATGAGTCAAAATAAACATAGATTATTAGACACTATGGTTAAACGGCGTACTCGCTCATTAAAAAAAGCCAAACAAAAAGCTGACGAAGCGAATTTAGCCAAGAGCCGCTTTTTAGCCAATATGAGCCATGAGATACGAACACCCTTAAATGCAGTTTCTGGTTTTGCCCAGCTGGCCTCAAGCACATCTGACACAGATAAAATTAAAAGTTATTTAAGCAAAATAAATCTCTCCAGTATTACTTTGCTTACGTTAATTAATGATATTTTGGATATTTCAAAGATTGAATCAGATAAACTCTCTTTAGAAGCAATTCCGTTTGATTTAACTGAAATTTTGGATCGGGTGCGGGTATTATTTGAAGAAAGCGCTGCTGATAAACAAAATATCTGGCAAGTTGAAAATCAACTAGGCTCGCAACATTATTTTATTGGCGACCCTCTTAGAGTTGAGCAAATTCTCATAAACTTAACCAACAATGCCATTAAGTTCACCCATAACGGGCAGGTGAAACTGGTTGCTCGGGTAATAGAGCAACAGCAGGATAAAAGCCTTATTTGTTTAGAGGTTTCGGATACCGGGATTGGCATCAGTGCAAAAAATGCCGAGAAGCTGTTTAATGCATTTAATCAGGCTGATAATTCAACCAGTCGTAAATATGGCGGAACAGGGCTTGGATTGACGATTGTTAAACAACTTTGCCTTATGATGCAGGGCGAAATTATTGTTCGCGAAAATAAGCCCCAAGGTTGCCGCTTTATCGCCCAAATTTGGCTCAACAATAGCCAGCAAAAGCCGCAAAAAATTCATCTCAGCAGAGCTCAGCTTAGCGCTGGTTTAAAACTGTTGGTCGCTGAAGATAATGAAATTAATCAGCTGGTGATTGCTGAATCGCTAAAATTATTAAAGGTTAATTTTGATCTTGCTAATAACGGTCAAGAAGCAGTCACTATGGCCCAGCAAAACAACTATGACGCCATATTAATGGATTGCCAAATGCCAGTGATGGACGGTTATGAAGCCACCCGAACCATTCGTGCGTTTGATTCATATATTCCTATTATTGCACTAACTGCAGATGCCATGCCTGAAGACAAACAACGGGCTTTTGCTTGTGGTTGCAATAAACATTTAAGTAAACCGCTAGATATTAATGAATTAAGTCATACCTTAGCTGAGTGTATTGAGAATAAAGTCTAATGCGACTTAGACAGCATAATTTTGCGTAAAAATCAGTTAACAGCGTATAATACAACTTTTCTCTCGTGGATGATGTCTATGTTTATTCTGCCGCCTGAAACCGACGAAACCGCTGAAATTTTAGCTGAGATGGAAGCGGAAGGCATTGATTTAAGTCAGCCGGTGAAAATTGATTTTTTTGCCGTATTCGAATTTAAAGAACAAGCTGAAAAGGCGTTACCTAAAATTAAAAGTTTTACTTTAGGCAACTATAAGTTCAGTTCAGTCGTATTGCAAAAACCTGAACAAGGTGGCGGATACGAAGTGATTGCCAGTTTAACTATGCTGGCGCAAAAAGATGCGCTGGATGAACTCGATCAAGCTTTTACCGCCTGTGTAGAAGGAGTGAAGGGTTATTCAGACGGTTGGGGCATAGGATTGTAAGATGTTTCATATTGCATTATTTGAACCCCAAATCGCCCCAAACACGGGCAATATTATTCGTTTAGCGGCTAATAATGGCTGCCAACTCCATTTAATTGAGCCCCTTGGTTTTTCGTTTGATGAAAAAAAGGTCCGCCGAGCTGGATTGGATTACCATGATCTCGCAAAAATAAAAATGCATAAAAACTTTACCGAATTTAGCCAATATATGGCTGGTAAAAGGATTTTTGCCTGTACCACTAAAGGCACTAGAGCCCACACTGAGGTTAACTACCAGGCTGACGATGTATTACTGTTTGGTGCAGAAACTCATGGTTTATCGGAACAAGCGATGAATTCTGTCGTCCCTGAACAGCGCATTAAAATTCCTATGATGGATAATAACCGCAGTTTAAATTTATCTAACTCGGTCGCTATTATCAGCTACGAAGCTTGGCGACAGCTGGGTTTTGCGGGCGCTAATTAAGCGCCTGACAGCTATTTAAAAAAGTGCGTGATCTCTTCAATAACGGGAGCTCTGATCGAATCTTTTTCCATTAAAATTTCGTGTTTGGCATCTGCTATCACTCTTTTGCTCACACCTTGGTTTTTTTGGCTCACTTTATCAAACCAGCGGTCTTGTGCCGATAGACTCACGATGAGGTCTTTTTCTGCTTGCAGTAATAAAATATCTAACGTCAGCTCAGCACTGATCGTCGGCAGAAGTTTGATGATTTTTAACGCTTCGTACAACCAACCAGCAGTAACCCCGCCCAGCTTGTGATCTTGTAAAATTTGCTGACTGAATTCGTAACGTGCTCGGCTATGTGTCAGTGGGTTTAATTCGAATAAGGTTTTATTATAACCGGCTTGACCAGGAAAATAAGGGGATTCAGGGCAAATCTTATTCGACAAATTGTGCATAGTCCTGGCCACAGCTAAAGCGCTGCGCTGTGGCAATAAACCCGCATTAATGCCCAGCATAGGCGCTGATAATACAAGTTTATCGATATTGTGCCGGTATAAGTACAGCCAGTTTAACGCAATCGCCCCACCCATTGAATGCGCGAGAATATGAGTCGGCAGATTAGTTTCTAAAAAGCCACATTGATCGAGCGCTAATTCAAGATCTGCTGCATAAGTATCAAAACTATCAATATGGCCTTTTTCTGGATCTTTTAATAATCGGCTCGACTGCCCCTGCCCTCTATGGTCAATAGAAAATATATTGCAACCCTGGTGAAAAAAATCAAAACAAACTTCTTGGTACTTTAAATAACTTTCAACCCGACCTGGCAAGATAATTAAATTCATCTTTGGGGAAGGGTGATGCATTTCTAAGCAGTGGAGATCGACCTTAGGATCGGCTTGCACAACAAATTCATGCGCGTAGCTTTGCCAGAACGGACGAATGAAACGAGCGATAAAAGCTTGCCAAGAAGCTTCTCGCTCAGATAATTCAGGAACCGTATTAATGTGTGTGTTCATAGACTCAGCTTTTAAAAGTAGATACCTTAAAAGCCTATCCGATAAACCACAAAATTTAAATATCCAATTCCTTCATTTTTCGGGTAATGGTATTGCGTCCCCAACCTAAACGTTTGGCGGCTTCCTGTTTATGCCCCATCGTATGTTGCAGCGCACGTTTAAGCATGATAGTTTCAAATACCATGAGTGCTTCGTCTAAAATGTTATTTTTGCCGCTCGCTAACTGCTCATCAACCCACTGAGTTAATAAACTTTCCCAATCGCCACTGAGCACTTGTTCACTCGGACTGCTTGTCGTGCGTTCCGTTGCAGTGAGCTCTGGTGGTAAGTCTGAAATTAAAATTTCTTGACCACTGGCCATTACAGTTAACCAGCGACAGGTATTTTCTAACTGGCGCACATTCCCCGGCCATGATTGATTGCTAAGATATTCGGCGGCTTGAGGTGATAGTCGTTTTTCTTCTACGCTCATTTCTTCTGCGGCTCGTTTTAAAAACTGCGCAGGTAACTTAGGAATATCCTCTTTACGCTCATTTAGTGGCGGTAAATGAATACGAATAACATTTAACCGATGAAATAAATCTTCCCTGAATTTACCTTCAGCTACCAGTTTTTCTAAGTTCTGGTGAGTCGCGGCAATGATCCTCACATCGGCATTTAATGGCTGTCTACCCCCAACACGATAGAACTGACCGTCAGCCAGGACCCTTAGAAGGCGGGTCTGCACTTGCAATGGCATATCACCAATTTCATCGAGAAATAATGTGCCGCCATTAGCCTGCTCAAAACGCCCCTCACGAATAGTGTTAGCTCCAGTAAAAGCCCCTTTTTCATGGCCAAATAGTTCCGACTCTATGAGATCATTGGGGATGGCTGCCATGTTAAGGGCGATAAAAGTATTGTTTTTTCGCGGGCTATGTTTGTGTAAAGCACGCGCCACTAGTTCTTTACCTGTGCCTGATTGCCCGTTAATCAAAACACTGATACTGGAACGAGACAAACGACCTATCGCTCGAAATACCTCTTGCATTGCTGGCGCTTCGCCAATAATGTCAGTCGAAATAGGATCTTCAACCGGTTTGGCTCGTTGCTTTTTGCTGTTTTCTTTTACATGCGTCAGCGCTCGGTTAACTAAGCTCACAGCATCATCAATATCAAAGGGTTTCGGCAAGTATTCAAAAGCACCACTCTGGTACGCGTTCACAGCCGAATCTAAATCTGAATGCGCTGTCATGATAATAACGGGTATTTCACTATCATATTCTTGCACTTGGGCTAATAGTTCCATACCATCCATTTCAGGCATACGAATGTCAGAAATGATCACATCTGGACTTTCTGATTTTAGCTGATGTAACAAGTTTAATGGGGATTCAAAACTTGTATTACTGATATTTTCTGCATCTAATGCTTTTTCTAAAACCCATCGTATTGAGCTGTCGTCATCAACGATCCAGACTTTTGTAGTACTCATGATTTATCCTGTAACTTAATCGGCAGAAAGACGGTAAATTCGGTGTGACCAGGCCAGCTTTCACAATGAATGCGCCCCTGGTGTTGGTTAACAAGTGTTTGGGCAATGGATAAACCTAATCCAGTGCCGTCAGATTTGGTTGTGATCATGGGGTAGAACAAGGTATCTCTAATATGCTCTGGGATACCTGGACCATTGTCAGTGATTTTTATCACCGCAGCCAGTTTATGGCGTCTCCCATGTATTGTTTCTTGACTGGCAATACGAGTTGAAAACTTGATTTTACCATTGCGTTGCGGCTTTAATGCCTGGTAAGCATTGCGCACAATATTTAATACCGCTTGGTAGATCTGCTCTTCATCCATCGAAAATTCGGGGATACTTGGATCATAATCGCGTTCAAATTTAACTCGGTTGGCATCAAACTCAAGCTCTATCAACTTTCTGACTTGCTCTAAAATTTTATGGACGTTTGCCAACGAGCGCTTAGGCATACGAATAGGACCAAGCAGTCGATCGACTAAATTTCGCAACCGGTCAGATTGCGCAATAATTACTTGCGAGCATTCTTTAAGCTCTTCTTTTTCAACCATTTTATCAAGTAATTGTGCAGCCCCTCGGATCCCACCTAACGGATTTTTAATTTCGTGAGCTAACCCCCTAATTAAATCTCTTGACGCCAGCATTTGTGATTGCACAAAATTTTCCTGGCTGACCCGTTTAAGTTGATCGATAGTGTGGATCTCGATCAGCATATAACAATGGTTTTTTTGTTTAACTGGGCTAAACGTCAGCTCGGCCATCGCATGATGTTCGTCCATAGTGACTAACGAAACTTCGGTTTCCGTAAAACCTTGCTGAATTGGGATCACCTGGCGAACCCGCTCCCAGTCAAACGAACTGTAGCGAAATAACTGAGCAAAATTTAGCTCTTGTAAACGGCGAACACTCAGCTTAAAAAAGCTTTCGGCTGCAGGATTTGCATAAATTATTTGTAATTCAGAGTCAGTGACTAACACACAAGTACTCTGGTTATTTAAAATCAGGTCATTTAACACTTTAGCCTCATTGCATTCGAGTTAACGCACCAAAATAAAGCAGCGCACCGAAATGTAGCATGCTAAATGAAAAAGACCAATCTTATTAGTTTTATTTAGCCGTGTTTACGGTCGCGCGATGCATATAAAAGGTTCTGCTCTCAGAGGATGCAATAATCTTGCCGTTTGCATCTATAAGCTCTGCTTGAACTGAATGTTCGCCGCGAAAAATGTTATGTAATTGAAAAGTAGAAATAGCTTGTGCCTTGGTCACCACTTTACCGTCTAATAAAATGCGGGTTTTAAGGCCACTGGCATAAAGAGGTTTAACTTGCACTGTCACTTGTAAGTTTCCAGCATTGTTACGGAAGGTTTCTTGGTTAGCAGGGCGCATTAAACGAACGGTATATTCAACCTTTTCGACTTCGGCATCCTTTGGGTTGTTTGAGCTAAATTGGACTGCTGGTATATCTTGAATTTTACTTTTTGCCGATATAACACTAGCGCCAGCTCTGGGCTGGTCGGTAAATACAGGTACTCCGTTTTCATCCTTGTAAACGTAAACTTGTGCGCTTGTTAAAAAGGTTGTGAGCACTAATACTAAGCTACAAGAGGTTAGTTTGACAGAGTTTAAACAACTAAACATCTCTGCGATGATCCCTTCATCTATTGTAAATTAACGATCACTTTACCCCCTATATTCAAATTTATCCATAAAAAAAGTCCGCCGAAGCGGACTTTTTTAACTAATCAGAGCAGTTTAAACACTGTAATAAAGCTCAAATTCAACCGGATGAGGTGTTACACGCACCTGGTTAGCTTCTTCAGTTTTAAGCTCGATATAAGCGTCGATCATTTCGTCACTCATAACGCCACCAGCAGTTAAGAAAGCGCGGTCATTGTCTAATGCAGTTAACGCTTCTTCTAAAGAGCTAGCAACTTTTGGAATGTTAGCTTCTTCTTCCGGAGGCAGATTATATAAATCTTTATCCATAGCTTCACCTGGATCGATCTTGTTCAAAATACCGTCAAGACCAGCCATCAGCATTGAAGTAAATGCTAAATAAGGGTTAGCTGTTGGATCAGGGAAACGACATTCGATACGACGTGCTTTGTCGCTTGTAACGTATGGAATACGAATAGAAGCAGAACGGTTACGCGCAGAGTAAGCTAACATGATAGGCGCTTCGAAGTGTGGTACTAAACGCTTATATGAGTTCGTTGATGCGTTAGCAAAAGCATTGATTGCTTTAGCATGTTTGATGATACCACCAATGTACCATAAAGCTTCTTGTGATAAACCTGCGTATTTGTCACCGGCGAATACGTTTTTACCGTCTTTCGCGATTGACTGGTGACAGTGCATACCTGAACCGTTATCACCAACGATTGGCTTAGGCATAAATGTAGCTGTTTTGCCATAAGCGTGCGCTACATTATGGATAACGTATTTTTTAATTTGAATTTCGTCAGCTTTTTCAACGATTGAGTTAAACTGAGTGGCAATTTCGTTCTGACCACAGGTTGCAACTTCGTGGTGATGTGCTTCAACAACTTGACCCATTTCTTCAAGAATCAAACACATTGCAGCACGGATGTCGTTCGCTGAATCTACTGGTGGTACCGGGAAGTAACCGCCTTTAACACGTGGACGGTGGCCTAAGTTACCATCTTCGTAGTCTTTACCTGAGTTCCAAGCCGCTTCTTCAGAGTCAACGCTATAGAAACCACCAGCCATTGATTGGCCGAATTTTACGTCGTCAAATAAGAAAAATTCTGGCTCTGGACCAAAATAAACGTCGTCACCGATACCAGTTGACTTTAAAAACTCTACAGCACGCTTAGCAATAGAGCGAGGGTCACGGTCATAACCCTGCATAGTAGCAGGTTCGATAATGTCACAACGAACAATCATTGTAGATTCTTCGGCAAACGGGTCCATAACAACAGTTGAAGCGTCAGGCATCAGGATCATGTCTGATTCGTTGATACCTTTCCAGCCGGCAATTGAAGAACCATCAAACATTTTACCATCTTCGAAGAAGTCTTCGTTTACTTGGTGAGCTGGGATAGAGACGTGTTGCTCTTTACCTTTAGTATCAGTGAATCGTAAGTCAACGAATTTTACTTCGTTGTCTTTTAACATATCTAGAATTTCTGCAGACATTGCATTCCTCCGGAAAATTTTATTTTTAAAAACGTAACCTTCATTTACGCCTTGAAGCCTTTAAAGCAACTACCATGCCAATTACAAAAACAGTGCAATGGCAAGCATTTAGGTTAACCATTGAGGTGCAAATGCCTTACACTGCACCATTATAGCGCGCACAAAACACCATTTTGGTGCATGATAACGACTTTATCCCTAAAAAAAAGCATTAAATAAAATACAGTATTGCCTATATTCAGGGCAATAGCTGACTGCTAATAATTAAAGAATATCGGTGAATTAATCAATTCAGGCGGTTTAGTGAACAGAATCATGTTTGGTATACGGCAAACTTCACGTATAATGCGCGCAAAGTTTTGGGCTTGCTAATGATAGTTGCGCTCAGTCACTCACTTAAAGAAGACCTCTGATTTATGAATTTAGAAAAATTAAGAAATATCGCCATCATCGCACACGTTGACCATGGTAAAACAACTTTGGTTGACAAACTGCTTGAGCAGTCTGGTACATTAGAAAGCCGCGGTGATAGTGAAGAGCGCATTATGGATTCAAACGCTTTAGAAAAAGAGCGTGGGATCACTATCTTAGCTAAAAACACTGCAATTGATTACCAAGATTACCGCATCAATATCCTAGATACTCCAGGCCACGCCGATTTTGGTGGTGAAGTAGAACGTGTATTATCCATGGCCGACTCAGTACTTTTATTGGTCGATGCACAAGAAGGGCCAATGCCGCAAACTCGCTTTGTGACTCAAAAAGCTTTTGCTCACGGCCTTAAGCCAATTGTTGTTATTAATAAAATTGACAAACCAGCGGCACGTCCGGATTGGGTTATCGATCAAGTATTTGATTTATTTGATAACTTAGGCGCAAGTGATGAGCAGTTAGATTTTCCGATCGTTTACGCTTCAGCCATTAACGGTTGGGCATCGACCGAAGAAGATGTGCAAAAAGACAATATGGACGACTTGTTTAGTGCCATCTTAGAGCACGTTGAACCACCAGCTGCTGATCCGCAAGGCAGTCTGCAAATGCAAATTTCTCAATTAGACTATTCTAGCTATGTTGGTGTTATTGGTATTGGCCGTGTTACCCGAGGCACTATCAGAGTCAATCAACAAGTTTCTGTGATCGGTGCCGATGGTAAAAAGCGCAATGGTAAAGTCGGTCAAGTATTAGGTTATTTAGGTCTGGATCGCTACGAGCAGCAAGAAGCACAAGCTGGCGATATTATCGCGGTAACTGGTTTAGGCGAGTTAAAAATATCGGACACTATTTGTGACCAAAATGCTGTTGAAGCTATGCCTGCTCTTGTCGTTGACGAACCTACAGTGACTATGACTTTCCAAGTGAATAACTCACCATTTGCCGGTAAAGAAGGTAAGTTTGTCACCTCACGACAAATTCTTGAGCGCTTAAACAGCGAACTGGTTCATAACGTGGCATTGCGCGTGCAAGAAACTGAAGATCCAGACAAATTCCGTGTATCTGGCCGTGGTGAACTACACTTAGGCGTACTTATTGAAAATATGCGCAGGGAAGGTTACGAACTTGCAGTTTCTCGTCCTGAAGTTATCTTGCGCGAAGTTGACGGTGTTAAACAAGAACCTTTTGAAACGCTAACCGTTGATATCCAGGAAGAGCACCAAGGTACCATTATGGAAAAGCTCGGTTTACGTAAAGCCGAGATGACAGACATGGTTCCGGATGGTAAAGGTCGTATTCGCATTGACTTTGTTGTTCCAAGCCGTGGTTTAATTGGTTTTAAAAACGAATTTATGACGCTGACGTCAGGCACAGGTTTGATGTATCACTCATTTGATCATTATGCGGCTCATAAAGGTGGAGAAATTGGCCAACGCCAGAACGGCGTTTTAATTTCTAACGGTATGGGTAAAGCGGTTGCTTACGCCTTGTATACGTTGCAAGATCGTGGTCGCCTATTTATTGAACATGGTACTGAAGTGTACGAAGGTATGGTCATTGGTATTCATAGCCGTGACAACGACTTAACCGTAAACCCATTAAAGGGTAAACAGTTAACTAACGTTCGTGCAGCCGGTACCGATGAAGCGTTAACACTAGTGCCTGCTATTAAATATACGTTAGAACAAGCACTTGAATTTATCGACGACGATGAACTGGTCGAAGTAACGCCAGAAAACATCCGTATTAGGAAAAAATTCTTAAGCGAAAACGAACGTCGCCGCGCAGCGCGAGAAAGCGCTAAATAACCGCAACCCTAACTGCCCAAGCATGCCCTGTATTTAATTCGGGCATGCTTGTTTTTAACCTAACACTTTGCTCATTATTTAAACAATATACAAACTAAATTTAATCCCTTATACTCATTTATACGTTAATTAAAAGGGGCATGAGCCGATGCAAAATTATACGCCTGAAAAGCATAAACGGACAATTTATCGCAAACCAGATGAGTGGTGGGTGTTTTTATCAGTTGCTCAGCGTTTTGCCGCAAACACTCTATTTAGATACGGTTACCAGTTAGCATTTATTCGCACGACCCTGCATGGAAAAATTGCCGTGTTAATGCGCGAGAATCAACATGAAATTGTCACTTTAGATGAGTGGGGCCATGTAGATACCTCGCCAGCCATTAAACTACGCAGTTAATAATACCTAAGCTCTCTAACCTTGCCCCAAAATACTCGGTAAGAAAAAAAGGTATATGCCAAAATACAAGGCACCACAATAATAGCGCCCCATAAAATAAACATGAGCGATTTAGCGGACGCTGCAGCCTCAAATATGTTAATTTTCCCTGGCACTATATCAGGGAAAAAGCTATAACCTATGCCGCAAAAAGATAATAGAAATATCATAATAGCCGCCAAAAATGGTATCCAGCAGGCCGCATCGTTTTCCAGCGGCATACGTTTTAATAATCGATCGACCACTAAAAATAATATAAAACAGAGTATCGGCATTGGCAGTAATAACATGACGCCAGGTAAACTAAACCAGCGTTCGAATACCGCGGGGTTAATCACTGGATTAACGATAGAAACCAATACAACACCAGCAAAGCTAAAGCGCCCTGCTTTGCGTGCCCAACGAGTCGCTTTTTTTTGCAACTCACCCTCGGTTTTCATAACTAGCCAACAAGCACCTATATAGGTATAGGCGGCTAATACTCCGAAGGCACTAACCAGGGCAAATAAATGCGCACTATAACTCTCTTCAAAACCCATTACATAAAGCCCCAGCATATAACCTTGACTTAGAGCCGCTAAAATTGAGCCAGTTTTAAATACTTTATTCCAGACTGCTCGATGAGAAAATGCAGCTTTCACTCGAAAATCGAAGGCCACGCCGCGCATAATTAATGCAATTAATAACACAGCGACAGGCAAATAAAGCTCTTTTAGAATAAAGCTATGCGCGGTCGGAAACGCAATTAATAGCACGCCGACGGCCAATACTAACCAGGTTTCATTCGCATCCCAAAATGGACCTATTGACGCTATCATCTGATCGCTTTTTTCACTATCGCTAAGCGGCAGCAGAGCGCCAACACCAAGATCGTAACCATCTAACACTGCGTACAAAAATATAGCCAGCCCCATTAAGGCAATAAAAATTACAGACAGTGTATTTGCTTCAAGCATTGCCTTTCTCCTCACGCGGATTTAAATTTTGTCCTTCCAACTCGGCTTGTGAAATCTCTTCTATTTCAACAGCTCGCTTGGCCATTATTTTGACCGTATGCAAATAAGCAATTAACAGCGCTGTGTATACCACTAGATATAAAGTTAGCGATAAACCCACGTTGGCTGGCGCAATATCGGTTGCCGCTTCTTCTACCGTCAATACACCACTGACTAAATAAGGTTGGCGACCAATTTCAGTGACATACCAGCCAGCTAAGGTTGCTAACCAGCCAGAAAAGGTCATCGCGGTTAGAATTTTTAATGTCATTGGTTTCAGATGGCCCAATTTAAACAACTGAAGTCGCGCAAACCAAGCGACCAATATCATTAACAGGCCCAACCCCACCATAATGCGAAACCCCCAAAATACTGGGAATACTGGTGGATGCGCCCCTTTAAATTCATTCAGCCCCTTTATCTCCCCGTTCCAATCATGAGTGAGTATTAAACTAGCAACGCCTGGCAGCGGCAGTTCATAATGGTTACTTCGGCTTTGTTCATCTGGTATCGCGAACAATAACAATGGAGCCCCTTGCTCCGTGTCCCAAACACCTTCCATTGCCGCTACCTTTTGCGGTTGATGTTCAAAAGTATTTAAACCATGCATATCACCAACAAATGCCTGTAGTGGTGTGACGATAGCAGCAACAGTTAATGCAGTTTTTAACGCCTTCTTTGGGGCTATTTTGTTGTCTCCTCGCCATATCCGATAGGCACTTATCCCAGCGATTAAAAAAGATGCGGTAATAAAAGAGGCCAGTAACATATGGCTTAATCGATACGGAAAAGACGGATTAAAAATAACATCGAACCAGTCGGTTACGTGCGCAACCCCGTCGATCATTTCAAAACCCGCAGGGGTTTGCATCCAAGAATTAAGGGCTAAAATCCAAAATGCAGACAAACTAGTGCCCAACGCAACGATAAAGGTAGCTAAGGTATGAATCGCTGGGGCAACCCTATGTATACCAAACAGCATAATACCCAAAAAGGTTGCTTCTAAAAAAAAGGCAGTTAATACTTCATAACCTAACAAGGGCCCGGCTATATTTCCGACAGTCTCCATATAACCCGGCCAGTTGGTACCAAACTGAAAAGACATGGTAATGCCGCTGACCACGCCAAGCGCAAACGTCAACGCAAATATCTTTACCCAAAAGCGGTAAATTCGCATCCAAACAGGGTCATTACTAAGGTTGTAACGCAGTTTAAAATAAAATAAAAACCACGCTAGCGCGATCGTGATGGTTGGAAAAAGAATATGAAAGCTGATATTTGCAGCAAACTGTATCCGAGATAAAACCAGGGTGTCTAACATAGGAGCCCCTTCACTTATTTACGATTGTTTAATAGCCTGTCTTTCATGTCTAAAACTTTACCTACACCGCTGCCCAGCTTCATCAGTTGTTCTAGCTTCTCTGGTCCCATTTTTGGCAACTCACTGGTAAAACGAGTAACTGAGTCTAAAAGTTCATGGATTTCATGTAATTTCTGCTGCGCATGAGCTTCTTGCTCGTTTTTAGCATCATCCAACAAAATATCTCTGAGCAAACTTAAGGTAGGGTCTACCTCGCGCTTTCGCCGCTCCTCAAACACACGAACCGCCATCTGCCAGATATCGCCAGAGGGTGCATAGTATTCTTTTCGATCACCCGGTTTGTGGCGAATCTGGATCAAGCGCCAAGCTTGAAGCTCCTTAATGCCCATGCTGACATTACCGCGTGAAATATTTAATGCATCAGATATCTCATTCGCAGATAAGGGGTCTTTAGAGATCACTATTAAACCGCACATTTGCCCTATGGTTCGGTTAAACCCCCAACGACTTCCCATTTCACCGCAGTGGTGTACAAAAGCTTTGATTTTTGGATTCATAGATATTTTAAAGTTTCAGTAATTTCTGAAACTTTAAAATATCTAAAACCATATTGCAAGCCTTCTTGCTCAGATAAACTTGCATGTTCTCTGATACGCTCATAAAGTTATTTATACTTAAGCAGAATTAGGGGCGAATATGATCAGTCGATACGAGCAAATCCAAGCCTTGTTAATAGCTAAAACAGGTTCAGACGCTAAAGCTTGCCAAGCCAAGTTAGAAAAAATGCAGATCAGCCCATTTTTTTTTATGCGTGGTAGCGCTGACTTATTTTATCAAGATATTGCAGCGGGTTTACTCCAGATCCCTGAGTCTTTATACCAGCTGCCCGCCACTTTTATTATGGGTGATTGCCACTTGTCTAATTTTGGTTTTTTTAGCGAAGAGGGCTCTCATGGCGATCATATAATTTTTGCCCCAAATGATTTTGACGATGCCTGTCACGGGCCTGCTATATGGGACATCTGCCGCTTTTTAGTCAGTATTGAGCTCGCTGCAGCAGACTGTTTAGACATCAGCAAACGAATGAAAATAATGAGTTGTTTTTTGAGCTGTTATCGTAAAACATGTCAGCATATTTTAGACAAAAAAATAGATTATTATCAGGTAGTCACTGACTTTAAAAAAGTAAAAAGACTACATAAAAGATATCTAAAAGCCTGTAGACGGGCTGCATTTGGTGAAGACTTTTTAATCAAAAGCTCGTTAGCCAAAGCGGTTGATTTACAGCGATTCCCGCTTTCTTTTAAAAATATCGACGGGCGTTTTCAGCGTTTAGCAAAAGAGGAGTACCATGCACTTGAGCACACCTTTGCCCCGTATGTAAATGATACGATATTAGATATAGTTCAGCGTTTGGATGCAGGGACAGGCTCATTAAATATGTTACGCTATTATTTGTTGGTAGGGCCGAATGGTCAAATTAATCAGCAACAACTGCACCTAAACCATATTGTTGAAATTAAGCAACAAAGAGTTGCAGCACCGATAAATAGTTTTCCGGCGTTAAGTCCGATAAACCGCTTAAACCCAGCGCATTTAACCGTTTTAAGTCAACGTTATATGCAGCGCAATCCTGATTTGATTTTAAATGACGCTATATGGCAAAAGCAGCATTGGTTAATTCGCTCTCGCCACCATGCCAGAGTTTCGATTGATCCAACAGACGTGATCACTAATGATAAAGCGTTAAAATACTATGTTAAACAGTGTGCAATATCTTTGGCTCTCGCGCATGCACGCGGTGACCGCCGCAGCAATGCCTTTGAACAGGCGGTCTGCGATACAATGTCGAAAAAACTGAGCTCAGACTTAATCAATTCAGTGCGTGAATATTGCAGGCAACTGGTATCAGATCACCGACTATTATCAGAACAAAGCGCTTGCTATTAGTCTGCTAGCTGACAATACAATGATCTGAATAATCGTTTTAGGCGTTAAACCAGATAACTGCGTTAATTGATTTTATTCACTGGGAATCTTGTGCTTAAACCGGCCCGCCACCTAATTTTAACAGCGATATTATTCCAGGCTGTTTGGTTATTGTCTGCTTTTTATCAAAACCAATATCTCTGGTTGACTGTGCCTTTTTGTTTAATCATCTTGATCGCAAGCCCTTTTAAACGGGACGAAGCTAAGCTAGTGCCAATAACCAGCGTATGTTTATTGCTAACCGATGTTTTTTTAGTTTGTTTAGATTGGATTGAAATAAAAAGCTCTGCTGGTTTTATTTTACCTTACTGGTTGTGGGTGATTTGGGTTGGTTTTCATTTAACCATTATGCCAATTTTATCAAAATTGTTCGCCTCCCCTAAGTTAGCGCCTGTGTTGTTTGCCTGTGGTGCTGCGTTTAATTATTGGAGTGGCATGAAAATAGGAGCAATCACGCCTAATCAACCCACAATTTTAATTTTGGCATATTATGCAGTTATTTGGTTTTTGTATGCATTGGTGTTGGCGCGGCAATTAAAAAAGGTTAATCAGATAAGCCATAACACAAAAAATGACGACAACAGATAAGGGGCTAGACAAGGCCAGCGAGTTGATTCATCATATTGCTTTTTATTCGACTAACCCTATGCAAATTACAGCGATTTACCCAGGCACTTTTGATCCAATCACTAATGGGCATTTAGATCTAATTAAACGCGCTGCACGTTTGTTTGATCAGGTGATAGTAGCAGTGGCCGCCAACCAAAGCAAAACACCGTTATTTGAGTTATCAGAGCGAGTTGAGCTCGCTCAAAAAAGCATCACGGATACCAGTGGTAAAATACAGGTTGTTGGTTTTAAGGGTTTGCTGGTTGATTTAGCTAGCCAATACCAAGCAAGTGTTCTTATCCGAGGTGTTCGTGCTGTTGCCGATTTTGAATATGAGTTTCAACTCGCTAGTGTTAACCGCAGTCTCAACCCCAAAATCGATACTGTTTTTTTAACGCCGAGCGAAAACAATGGTTTTATTTCATCAACCATTGTTAAAGAAGTAGCGCGCCATTCTGGTGATGTCACTCAGTTTGTTAGCCCAGTTGTGGTCACTGCGATCAATAAAAAGCTCAATAAAACCTAATTATTGAACCTGAACTTATTCGCGTTTAAATGTGATTTTACTGGGTATAAGGTATGTTCGATTTCTTTTGCTAACCGAGATCTCAGTACATTTCTGCTGTCTACGCTGGCTTTTTCAGTTACTCGGTAAATATAGCGTAAAATGGTCCCGCCCTTTTTGGCATGTTGGCG
This sequence comes from Gayadomonas joobiniege G7, assembly GCF_000300815.1. Taxonomy (GTDB): domain Bacteria; phylum Pseudomonadota; class Gammaproteobacteria; order Enterobacterales; family Alteromonadaceae; genus Catenovulum; species Catenovulum joobiniege. Next base: position 359,074 of record NZ_AMRX01000001.1, read on the forward strand.
CATTTTATAAGGACCGGACACTATCTCTAGGTCGTAGCCCATTTTAACTAAAACGTTGACCAATCTAGGTTCAGCAATAAGATAAAAGCTTTTGATATTTTCATGCCGAGCAATTGTTCTGCTGATTAACAATAAAGCATTGAACAGCAAAGAAGTGATTTTTACCTCGTTACAAATATACCGAAAGCTAGAACAAACTAATAACCGAGATATTTCCCATTCGTTTGGTGTTGCATGAAAATCATGAATATGGTCAGAGATAGGTAAGCGTCCATCCAAAGACTTTATTAAACGAACATAAGCGGCTGGTTTTTTTGTATCTTTATGTTCAATAACACAGTGTAGCGCTCGCTCGTCGTGTTCATCTTTTTCTATTTTTCTATCTGCGTAACGGGTGCCAACCCAATCGTTTTCTTCACAATATATTTTATACCGCAAGTTCAATACAGGGCCTAGTTGATCGGCGCTCACTATACGTATATTAAAGTGCTCAAAAAAATACGCACAAGGATCTATATCAATCTGTTTTGGTTGTTTTTGTTTTCTAGTACAAGCGCTAATTTGCATGTCAGCGTACCCAGTTTTATTGATTTAACCGTGACACGACCACTTAACGTGTATTTTGGGATTCAAGTGGTAAAGTATAAGTCATCCAAAAATAATGTCTATAGAATTAGACCAAAGATTGCAGGACAGTAACATTTACCGACCCTAAAGTAACCTGAAGGTTGCAAAGAGATATATAAAAATGTGAAGTTCAACGCATTTTTTAAAACTAGGCGTCGAATTATAATGGTAACACTAAAATTTTTGAGCGTCGTTGATAGTTATATAAAGCTTGTTTTTGAGAAGGCAGGTCTTCAACAGTCCCAAATTTAAAACCAAGCTCTAAAAACCAGTGTATGCTACGAGTTGTTAAAGCAAAAATTTGTTTATAGTTGCGCTTTCTGGCTTTTAAAATAATGTGTTTTAATAACATTTGGCCACGATCAGCATCGCGGTATTTAGGGTGAACAGCTAAACAGGCAAACTCCCCCATCTGCTCATCTTCAAACGGGTATAGAGCAGCGGTTCCAATCACAAGCCCATCACGCTCAATTAATACAAAATGGTCAATTTCCATTTCTAATTGTTCGCGCGAACGTCGGACCAATAACCCTTGCTCTTCTAACGGCCGGATCAAATCTAAAATACCGTTAATATCACCGATATAAGCACTGCGTAGTTTTTCGGCCGGTTCAGTGACTATTTGAGTACCTATACCGTCACGAGAAAACAATTCTTGCAAGAGCGAACCGTTAATTTCATAACTGACCAAGTGACAACGCGGAACACCTGCACGGGCGGCCGTAATAGCAGCATTTAAAAATGCTAGTTTGCCAGAGCAGCTAACATCTTCTGGGTCCATTGACTGTAGGATTTGCTCAGCATCGTTTGGCAATAACTCAGCAATAATACTGCCATCTTCCCCTTCGATACCGTTAGAGTCACAAAAGCCTATCATTTTATCGGCTTTTAAGCGGATTGCTACTTGAGTGGCAATTTCTTCTGCGGTTAAGTTAAAGCTCTCACCGGTAATAGACGCAGCAATAGGGCCCATTAATACAATACCATTGCTGTCAAGCTGGCGCTTGATGCCTGTAACATCAATTCGTCGAACCCGACCGGTATGCTGGTAGTCAACCCCTTCATCTATACCAAGTGGTTGCGCCATAACAAAGTTACCACTTATCACGTTAATTTGAGCACCTTGCATTGGAGTATTGCTGATACTCATAGATAAGCGTGCAGTGATGTCTAATAAAAGTTCACCCGCCACTTGTTTGATGATGCGGATCACAGCATCGTCTGTGATCCGTATTCGTTTATGGTATTGACTCGTCAGCCCAGCTTCTGCAACGGCTTCGTTGTTTTGCGGCCGTGCACCATAAACTAAAACAACTTTAATGCCTAAGCTGTTTAATAAAGCAATGTCGTTGATAATTTCGTCAAAACCAGGTTGGCGAATGGCTTCACCGCTTAACATCACAACAAAAGTTTTACCTCTGTGTGCGTTAACATAAGGTGCTGATTGACGAAATCCGTCAACCAGCTCTGTAGTTCTGACTTGGTTATCCATTATTTATTAAACCGACTCAGCGCATGCGCAACTTGCTCTTTAGACGTGCCCCCTAGCGCAACTCGTTTTTCAAGGCAAGCTTCGATGGTTAGATGCTGATAAACATCCGCTTCGATAACCTCACTAAAGCTTTTTAATTGCTCAATAGATAAATCTTCGAGTGGCTTTTGAGCTTCAATTGCGGCGACTACAGCACGGCCAACAATATGGTGTGCTTCGCGGAATGGAATGCCTTTTGCAACCAAATAGTCAGCTAATTCAGTGGCATTAGAATACCCTTGTTGCGCTGCTTTATAAGTGTTTTCGCCTTTAACTTCGATGCTTTCGATACATAAGATGGCCATTTTTAAGCAAATACTCCAAGTATCTACGGTATCAAATAAACCTTCTTTATCTTCTTGCATGTCTTTGTTGTAGGCCAGCGGCAGTGCTTTCATGGTCACCATCATGCCGGTTAACGAACCAACCACACGACCACATTTACCACGGATTAATTCCATCGCATCCGGGTTTTTCTTTTGTGGCATCAATGATGAACCAGAAGTCACCGCATCACCCATTTCTAAAAAGCCTGCTTCACCTGTATTGTAAAAGATAATATCTTCTGCCATACGTGATAAATGCACACTAGAAATTGAAGCAACTGATAGCAGCTCTAAAACATGATCGCGATCTGAGACCGAATCTAAGCTGTTACGTGTCGCTCTGGCAAAACCTAACTCTTTTGCTAAAGCTTCTCGGTCGATAGCATACGCGGTACCCGCTAATGCACCACAGCCTAGAGGTGAGGTATCCATTAACTTTAATGCATTGTTTAAACGAGCTAAATCGCGCTCAAACATTTCAACATAAGCCAAACACCAGTGGGCAAATGTGACAGGCTGGGCACGTTGCAAGTGGGTATAACCTGGTAATACGGTATCTTGATGTTTTTTAGCCAACTCAACCAGCGCGTCTAATAAGCCGCCTAACAATTCCGCTAAATTTTGCCCTTGCTCACGACACCAAAGTTTTAAATCGGTAGCAACCTGGTCATTACGGCTTCGACCTGTATGTAATTTTTTACCTAAATCGCCGACTGCATCAATTAACTTGCCTTCAACCCAGCTATGAATGTCTTCAGCGTCCGATTGTAAAACCAGCTCAGGATTGTCTTGAACTTGTTTTAACAGATCATTTAATGCGCTTTCTAACTCCCTCTGCTCATCTGAGGTTAGTACATTGACTGATGCTAACGCTTTTGACCAAGCGATTGAGCCAATAATATCCTGCTCTGCCATGCGGTAATCCACCGGCAGAGAGTCATTAAATTGCTTAAATAAGTCACTCGTTTGACCACTAAAACGGCCGCCCCAGAGTCCCATGTTTATTTCCCCGCTTTTTTAGCTGCTTCGTTTAGCGCGTGGATACGGCTAGATAAGCTGAATAAACGGATAAAGCCTTCAGCATCTTTTTGGTTATACACTTCGTCTTCACCAAAAGTTGAGAACTCTTCATTATACAGGCTGTTTTCTGAACGACGTTGAGTCACAGTGCAGTTACCTTTGTATAAACGAACAACAATATCTCCACTAATGCTCTCAGCAAATGAGGCGGCTGCGGCTAACAAAGATTTAGATAATGGAGTGAACCAACGACCGTCGTAAATCACGTGCGAAAACTCAAGGCCCACTTGTTCACGGAATTTAAGAGCGCTTTTATCTAAAATCATAGTTTCTAAAGCTTTATACGCTTTCATTAACACAGTTCCGCCTGGTGTTTCATAACAGCCACGAGACTTCATGCCAACCAAACGGTTTTCTACTATGTCTACACGGCCGACACCATGAGCTGCTGCTTTTTTGTTTAAATACATCAAAGCATCGTAAGCAGACAGTTGCTGACCATCAACCGCAACCAACTCACCTTTATCAAAACTTAACTGAATGGTTTCTGACTCATCAGGTGCTTCCATTGGATCCACTGTCATGGTCCAAATACCTTTTGACGGCTCACACCATGGGTCTTCAATTTCACCACCTTCGTGGCTGATGTGCCATGCGTTTGCATCACGACTATAAATTTTAGTTAATGATGCAGAACAAGGAATATTACGTTCAGCTAAATAGTTTAATAAGTCTTCTCGTGAACGCATTTCCCACTCACGCCAAGGTGCAATCACTTTTAATTGTGGTGCGAGTGCAGCAAAACAAGACTCAAAACGAACCTGATCGTTACCTTTACCAGTGCAACCGTGACAAACAGCATCAGCACCTACTTTTAACGCCACTTCAACGTGTGCTTTAGCTATGACAGGACGAGCCATAGAAGTCCCTAATAGGTATTCACCTTCGTACACGGCACCCGTTTTAACAATAGGGAAGATATATTCTTTAACAAACTCTTCTTTAAGGTCAACTACGTGACATTCAGATGCGCCAGAGGCAACGGCTTTTTCTTTGATACCTTCAAGCTCTTCATCACCTTGACCTACATCGGCACAAAAGGCGACAACTTCACAGTTGTTATAGGTTTCTTTTAACCAAGGAATGATAGCTGAAGTATCTAAACCACCACTGTATGCTAATACGACTTTTTTGATCTCTGACATGAAAATGCTCCTACTTGCACAATAGCGACATTAAAACCGCATTTTGTGCGTGCATGCGGTTTTCTGCTTGTTGCATCAATAATGATGATTCACTATCAACCACTTCGTCGGTGGCTTCTACGCCCCGATAAACGGGCTGACAATGCATAAAATATTTAGCGCCGAGTTTATCCATTAACGCAGCATCTGTTCTATAAGGGGCAAAAATACGTTTTATATCGTCCAGTGATTTACTGTCACCCATAGAAACCCAAGTATCATTGTAAACGGCTTCAACACCAATTGCGTCATCTACATTATCACTTAGGGTAATTTTTCCGCCATATTGTTTGGCTAATACTTTTGCTTGTTCTGTAATGTGGGCATCTGGTGAATATCCAAGCGGCGTGATCACACGCACATCAACACCCAAAATAGCCCCTGCCAACATCAATGAATGGGTCACATTGTTTCCATCACCAATATACGCAATTGAGGCACCCGTTAATGAATTGCCGCGCGCTTCATATAAAGCTTGGTAGTCAGCCATCGCCTGACAAGGGTGATACAGATTACAAAGTGAATTAACCACAGGCACTGAACCGAATTCAGCTAGCTCTAATAAAGTATTATGATCAAATACACGCGCAACAATCGCATCAACCCAGCAAGACAGATTTTTGGCAAAATCTTTAACAGATTCTCGTTTGCCAAGTGCCCCATTTTGCTGATCTAAATAGATGGCATGCCCTCCTAATTTAGCAATCCCGACATCAAAACTTACTCGGGTACGCAACGAAGGTTTTTCGTATATAGTTGCAACACTTTTGCCAGCTAGTGCTTGGCTGTACTTAGCTGGGTTTTGTTTACTATCCACTGCGAGTTTAATGATATCCATTAACTGCTGTGGTTGAAAATCTTTTACTGTGAGGAAGTTTTGCAAAACTTAACTCCAAATTTATTCGACTGGCTGCACTGTTGTGCCGCACGTTTGGCCATTCAGCCATTGTGATATTAGCTCTGGATGACGCCAATTCATGATACCAATAGGGGCTTTTAAATCACTGGCGGTTTGTAAAGCAGTATTCACTTTAACCACCATACCATCTGTAATGACTTTATCGGCAATCAATTGGTCGGCTAGTTCACGGGTCATCTCAGCTATCACTTGTTTGTTTTCGTCTAAGATGCCATCTACGTCTGACAATAAGACCAATTGCCCGTTTAGCATACGAGCAACCGCTTCCGCGGCCTGATCAGCATTAACGTTTAATAAATTACCTTGGCTATCAGTGCCAATTGAGCTGACTAACGGCAGATAACCGGACTCGATTAAGGTTGTTAACAAACCGGCATGCCCGTCACCAACCACACCTACGCAGCCTAAATCTGGATCTGAAACATGACAGTTAATTTCACCGCCATCTGCCAGCGATAAACCAACCGCTTTATCGTTAACGGCTTTTGCCATAGCAACCATTTGTTTATTGGCCGTACCGGCAAGGCCACCAACAACATATGGAATATGTTCAGGTGGGGTGATCCTTAAACCATCTTTTTTTTCGCTATTCAGGCCTAGGTCTGCCAACAGCTGCTGAACTAAAGCACCACCGCCATGTACAACCACGACCGCTTGTTGTTCTCGAATTTTTTTTAGCTCGGTTAAAAATGCCTGTAGGCAGCTTTTGTCTTCTAATAAAGCACCGCCTACTTTAATGACTAAAGGTTTTTGCATTTGTTAAATAAGCCCTCGACTAGACTCAAAACCAAATCGGATGTTGGCACATTGTAAGGCCTGTGATGATGCACCTTTTAATAAATTATCAATGGCGCTAACAACAATTAAATAACCTGTTTTTTCGTCTAATTCCCAATGCAAATCAACAAAAGGCGTACTTTCTACATCTTGAATTGATGGCCAGGCTTGACGTAAACGCACTAACTTTTGCCCTTCATAAGCATCTTTAAACGCTTTAGTGACCTGAGTTGGGCGTGTACCATCCATTAGTTTTAAGGTAATGGTTGCCAAAATACCCCGTTTAAAATTCCCCAAGTGTGGGGTAAAAATAACAGGGTTATTTAAGTGCTCTGAAATTTCAGGCAAATGACGGTGGCTTAATACACCATACGGATTTAAGCTAACATTACAAAAAGTTGTTTTTAAATTCGCACTGCGGCCAGCACCAGAAACACCACTGGTTGCATTAATAATAGGCATCACGCTGTTATCGATTAAACGAGCTTCTTTAAGTGGCTTTAACGCACTTAATGAAGCCGTTGGATAACAGCCTGGCACTGAAATTAGGTTACTTTTGCGAATTTCGTTTTCATTCCACTCAGCTAAGCCATACACAGCTTCATTGAGCAAATCCGGAAATTTATGAGAAAAACCATAATAGTCTTTGATTACAGCTAAATCAGATAAACGATAAGCGCCTGATAAGTCGAATACTATGCCACCCGCTTGGCTGATCCTAGCAACCATCTCAACACTGGCTTCGTGTGGTGTGCACAAAAAGATAGCATCACATTCGGCAACAATTTTACTGATTTGGTTTTCACTAATAGGGATCAGAGTACGGTCGATCTGATAAGCATATTTACCATGGATCGCAGAAAAAGCTTTATAAGCGTCCGCACTATTTTCGGAAACATATAAACCGGCGATTTCAAATTCTGGATGTTTGTGAATCAGGTTAGCCAATTCGGCTCCTGCATAACCACTTGCACCTACGATAGATACTCTAATCATTGTCCACTCCCGCACAAAAGCAAAGGCATATTGTAGCAATCAAACCATAAAAAAATAAAGCGCACGCCCTGGAATGGTTAAATTTCCTAGGCAGTGCGCATCAAAGTGTCCATATAATAGACAATAGTCAGCGTCAGCACAAGCGCGACGAATAATTATTCAATAAAAATGGATAATTATTTAAATTTTAACCGCAGCTAAAGCCGTTTTAACCGCGTCAACTAATTCGTCTTTGTCTTCAATACCCACCGAAAAGCGAATTAGGCTCTGGGTAATGCCGGCTTTTAACTGAGCGGCTTCGTCCATCGCTGCATGCGTCATAGTCGCTGGGTGGCAGACCAAACTTTCTGTACCACCTAATGATTCGGCTAATGAAAAATGCGCTAATGCATTTATAAATTGAGTCACTTGGTCGGTACCACCCACCAACTCAAAACTTAGCATAGCACCAAAACCCTGTTGCTGCGTTTTAGCAATTTCATGACCTGGATGAGAAGGTAAACTAGGGTGATACACTTGTTTGACTGCCTGATGTCCATCTAATAGCTCAACTAATGCTAATGCATTTTCTAAATGCTGCTTCATTCTTGGCACCAAAGTTCGTACACCACGCAAAGTCAAATAGCTGTCAAACGCCGAACCTGTAATCCCAATACAATTTGCCCACCAAGCTAGCTCTTCGCCCAACTCAGCGGTTTTAGTAATAACAACACCGCCAACCACATCACTATGACCATTTAAGTATTTAGTGGTTGAATGAACAACAATGTCAGCACCTAACGTCAGCGGCTGCTGGAAGACGGGCGATAAGAAGGTATTATCAACGGCCACTAAGGTATTATGCTGTTTTGCGCGCTGGCAAATATCTTTTACATCTGTAATGCGAAGCAATGGATTGCTTGGTGTTTCCACCCAAATCATTTTCGGCTGAGCAGCAAACGCTGCATCTAATTCAGCTGGGTTGGTTTGGTCGATGACTTGCAGCTTAAATGCACCACGTTTAGCTAAATTAACAAATAAACGATAGCTACCGCCGTAACAGTCGTGCGGCACAACCAATAAGTCGTCCGGATTTAATAATTGGCAGACCAAATGCATGCCAGCTGTTCCTGTCGCTGTGACGATACCGTGCGCACCCTGCTCAAGTTCTGCCAAAGTATTGGCTAAAATATCACGCGATGGATTACCACAGCGACTATAGTCGTATGGTCCTTTTTGGTCAAAACCATCAAATGCGTAAGTACTAGATAAATAAATAGGAGGTACTACGGCTTTATATTGGCCATCGCTTTCAATACCACCGCGAACCGCGATAGTTGCGAGATTTTTTTTACTCATATATTATGCAGCCTGAATTATCATTTTAGACGTCTATACGGCTAAAATGTATCTTGTTGTGTACTTCTGGTCAAGCAATTGTGCGGGATCAGATAAAGTAGTTGAATAAAATGCTGTAACAAGCTGCTATTATAAAGAAAATTTTAAAAATTACTAAAACAGGCCGCCACGAATGACTAAATGGGACGGAAACTATATTCACCCTTATGTAGAGCATGGTAAAAAAAGCGAAAAAGTAAAAAAAATCACTGTCTCTATTCCCACTAATGTACTTAAAGTACTGACCGATGAACGCACTCGGCGCCAGATCAGCAATTTAAAACATGCCACCAATAGCGAACTGTTATGCGAAGCGTTTTTACATGCATTTACTGGCCAACCGTTGCCTACAGATGATGACCTAGCCAAAGATAGCCAACATAGGATCCCTTCAGAAGCGCGCAAAATAATGGATCAAATGGGTATAGAATATGAAGAAGAGGATACCCTGCCTGAATAACCTTAACGCTTTTTCAGGATAACCCTTGCACGCTTTCCTACTCACCCGAGATAGCTTTGATTGTCCTCAGCGTGGCCTTTGCATTGAATACTGGTTTAACAGTGAGCAAGGTCAACAACAGCTGATTTTAACACAACAGCAGAGTTATTTTTTTATTCAACAGCAGTCGTTACAAAAAGCATTAGAGCAACTTGCTGACTTAAAAAACTCGTTAAGCTATCGGTCCATTGAGCATCTTGATTTTGCACAAAAACCAATGGTGATCCTTTATTTTAAGCAGCTTAAGATCCATCAACTGGCGGTAAAACGCCTGCAAAGTGCAGATATTGAGTGTTTTGAATACGATATTAGGCCACATGACAGATATTTAATTGATCGCCGCTTATATGGCTCTGTCTGGCTCGACCATACTAACCAGCAAAAGCCTTTGCAGCGGTTAAAAAAACCTTGGCAGCCCACATTAAAAGTGACCTCATTTGACTTAGAGTGCAGCGAAAAAGGCGTTTTATACAGTGCAGCTTTTTATAGCCCAGATTACCAAAAAGTGTTTATGCGCGGCCCCGCGCCTGCGGGCACCATGCCCGACTACCTAGAATTTGTTGAAGATGAAGCCAGTTTAATTAAAGCTATCATAGCTTTTATCCAAAGCTATGACCCTGATGTGATTATTGGCTGGAATGTAATTGGCTTTGACTTTAATTTATTCCAAAAACGCTGCGACAAACACCAAATACCCATGAATATTGGCCGTAATGGCCGCAGAGGTCGCTGGTTTAAGCGCAATCAACAAAATGAGCAAAAATCTATTAAGTTGGCAGGTCGAGTGATCATAGACGGAATAGAAGCATTAAAAAATGCTACTTATCAGTTTGCCAGCTTTTCACTCGAAAATGTCTCACAAACATTATTAGGTCGCGGCAAATTAGCCGATGATGTAAGCAACCGAATGGCCGAAATTAACCACAATTTTGCCCATGACAAACTCGCGCTAGCCAGCTACAACTTGCAAGACTGCGAACTGGTATATCAAATTTTTGCCAAAACTAAACTACTGGATTATTTAATTTTACGCAGCCAATTAACGGGCTTAGAAATTGACCGCAATGGCGGCTCAGTGGCTGCTTTTACCAATTTATATTTGCCTTTTGTGCACCAGCAAAAATATATAGCGCCGAACTTGCCAGCCGACGGTGGTCTTGCAAGCCCTGGTGGCTATGTGATGAACTCTCAACCTGGTTTATATAAAAACGTATTGGTGCTGGATTTTAAAAGCCTGTATCCGTCGATTATTAGAACCTTTAAAATCGATCCAGTTGGTTTGATCGAAGGTTTAAAAGCACCGGAAGATGCCATTGACGGTTTTAAAAATGCCAAGTTTTCTCGCCAGACACACTTTTTACCACAAATGATTGATAGCTTATGGCAGCAAAGGGATGTCGCCAAAGCTGAAAAAAATCAGGCCTTATCGCAAGCCATTAAAATTATTATGAATTCTTTTTATGGTGTACTTGGTTCCGGCGGTTGCCGCTTTTATGACACCCGCTTAGCAAGTTCAATTACCTTGCGTGGTCATCAAATTATGCAGCAAACCGCCAGTTGGATCCAAGAGGCCGGTTATCAAGTAATTTATGGGGATACGGATTCAACCTTTGTTTGGTTAAACAAAGATGAACTCAATGCCTCAGATGCACAAGCGATTGGCCGAGAGCTTGAAAAAATGATTAATCTAAAATGGCAAAATACACTCGCCACTGACTTTAATTTAGATTGTTTTTTAGAGCTCGAATTTGAAACCCATTTTAAGCGATTTTTAATGCCGACGATCCGAGGTCAGGAATCAGGCAGTAAAAAAAGGTACGCCGGTTTAGCTGCGGATATGCAGCATCAGCAAGCAGACAAACTAATCTTTAAAGGGTTAGAAACTGTGCGCAGCGATTGGACAGAACTCGCCCGTGAGTTTCAAACCCGCCTGTATGAGATGGTATTTAACGATCAGGATCCGCGCGATTATGTATTGCAAACGGTTGAACAAACCTATGCAGGCAAATACGATAGCGCATTGATTTATCGCAAGCGATTACGCCGTAAGTTGGCCGACTATCAAAAAAATATTCCACCTCAAGTACGGGCTGCAAGGCTGGCTGATGAAAAAAACAAATCGTTAGGCCGTTCGCTAAAATATCAAAATAGAGCCTGGATCCGCTATTTAATTACTACAGTGGGCCCCCAACCTCTTGAATATTTGAGCAATCCGATCGACTATCAGCATTATGTCGACAAACAGTTAAAACCTGTTGCCGATGCGATATTGCCGTTTATTAATACCTCGTTTGAGGAAATATGCTCACCGCAGTTAAAATTGTTTTGAGCTTAACAAATAATTTTTAAGGACATCCTTATGTTAAAAACGCTTTTATGGGCAACAAGTTTAATTGCGCTGGCGATGGTTACATTACCAGGTTTGTTATATCAGTTTGAGTTAATTAATTTAGGCACTGCATTTAAAACCTTAAAAAGTAGCCACTTTGTCGTGTATGCCTCATCGTTTTTTATTGCAATTGCATTGTTTATCGCGATAGGTAAAAAACAAAAACACCTTTTGGTCAGTGCGCTAGTTTGTTTGTGCATTAGCTTAGTGGCGTTTGCAGGGCCCATTGTAATGTTTAACAATGCCAAAAAAGTGCCTGCCATCCACGATATTACAACAGATACGGTTAACCCACCTGAATTTGTTGCGATAAAACCACTACGCAAAAATGCCCCCAACCCTGCTGAATATACTGGTGCCGAAACCGCGGCAAAACAACTTAAAGCTTACCCTGACCTTAAACCTTTATATTTTAAACAAGATAAAAAAACGGTTTTTAATGCAGCGGTTGCTGCGATAAATGCACAAGGCATAAAACTGGTAGACAGTGACCTTGCAAGTGGCCGCATAGAAGGCGCAGACAAAACCTTATGGTTTGGTTTTAAAGATGACGTAGTGCTGCGTATTAGTGAACAAAGTGGGCAAACTAAAGTCGATATTCGCAGTAAATCACGTTTAGGTAAAAGTGACCTAGGCAAAAATGCCGAGCGTATTATGCAAATTGGTGAGCGCATCAAAAAACAGTTAAAGGAGTAAACCCGTGTTAAAAATATTAACTTTGTCGGCCAGCACACTTGCTTTATTGTGTGTTATTTTAGCTGGCCCTTTATACAAGTATGAAGTCTTATCTTTAATTCCTGCAATGAAAGCCTTGCGCTTTGGCACTGTATTAGCGTTTGCGGCCATTGTTTTATTATTTATCGAGTTAGTATTTTATAAAAAAAGCCTAACTTGGGGTTTTAAAATCAGCAACCTAGTGATGGCTGGTATTGCGCTCGCGATCCCCTTGAGCATGATGTTAAAAGCCCAGTCGCTACCAATGATCCACGACATTACCACAGATACGCTAAACCCACCGGTCTTTGAGCAATTATTACCCGACCGCAAAAATGCGATGAATCCAGCCGAGTATCCAGGCAGTGAGGTCGCAGCGCAGCAAAAACAAGCCTACCCACAAATAGAGCCGTTATTATTGCAGCAAGACAAACGCGCTATCTTTAATGCGGCACTCGAGGCGGTTAAACAATTAGAGATTGAGCTGATTCATGCCGACTTTGACGCGGGTCTTATTGAAGCAACCGCAACCAGTTTTTGGTTTGGCTTTAAAGACGATCTAGTGTTCCGGTTAAGTGAACAAGGCGATTTGTGGCGTTTAGATATACGCAGTAAATCGCGCGTCGGCAAAAGTGACTTAGGCAAAAATGCCGAGCGCATCGAACAGCTGCTCAAGCTGATCCAAAAAGAACTAGCGATAAAATAATATAAAAATGATCAATATAAAATCTTTATGCCACCCGCAGCTCAATATTAACCATTGGCAGCTTAACCCTGCTGAGTGCGCTGTGGTGTTTGGCTTAAACGGTGCCGGAAAACAATTAATAGACCAGCTGTTAACCGGCAAGTTTAATGACTTTAAAGCTGAAGCTGCCGAGCGGCCAACTGCCGACAAAGTGGCGCTGATTTCATTTGAAGCGCAGCAAAAAGTATATGAACATGAGCTAAAAATAGACCAGAGTGATATCACCAACGAAGTTGATCCTGGCACCTTAGCAAAAGACTTTTTGCCTCAAGATGCGTTAGATAACCCACTAATCGACCAGCTTAATTTACGCCACCGCATGCACACTGGCTATCGCCAACTGAGTACAGGTGAAGGTCGTAAGCTATTAATTTTACAAGCCATTCTGAATGGCTGTGAACTTTTGGTCTGTGATAACCCGTTTGACAGTTTAGACACCGCCAGTTGCCAAAACTTATCCGAAACCTTACACCAGTTGGTTAAACAAGGATTAACGCTGGTTTTGTTATTATCCAATCAAACGGATATTCCAAACTGGCCGCACCAACTTTATCTGCTAAACCACAACCAATTAGACAAAATTGAAAATAACGACTCACAGAGCCAAATATTGGCAAGTATCACTCAATTAAACCAAGGTTTGTTAACGCACCCATGGCCAAAACCTCTGATTGAATCGACCACTTTGCCAACCAAACCGTTAGTTGAAATTAAAAATGCAGCCGTTGTATACGATGGCAAAGCCGTTTTTAGTGACATCAACCTAACCATACAAGCTCAGCAACATACTTTAATCACAGGCGCAAACGGCTCGGGTAAATCAACTTTAGCTCAGCTGATCACAGGTGACTGTCCTCAGTGTTTTAGCAACCATGTTAAAGTATTTGGCTATTTGCGTGGCAATGGCGAAACCATTTGGGATATTAAAAAACATTTAGGCATAGTGAGCTCTGAATTGCATCGCAGTTATCGGGTGAGTTGTTCGGTATTAGAAGTGGTGCTTTCTGGTTTATACGATTCTATTGGTATTTACCAGCAGCCTAGCCAACCCGAAATCAATTTAGCACGTGCTTGGCTCAATAAAATAGGTTTAGCCGATAAAATTAAAAGTTCGTTTAAACAGTTAAGTTATGGCGAACAGCGGCTGGTACTCATTGCCCGAGGGTTAATTAAAAGCCCTTTGTTGCTGGTCCTTGATGAACCCACTCAAGGGCTGGACCAAGCCAATCGAGCGTTGATTTTGCACTTTTTACAGCAATTAGAAGCCCAGCAGCACTCGACTATATTATTAATCAGCCATCGTGAAGACGAACATTTACCATTATTTAAACAAAGGCTGGCGCTTTAAAATTGGCGGATAACAGTGAATTTGCTATTATCCGCGTCAAATTTAGCGTTATTTTAATTTAGGAAAACTCTCATGACTTTGGCGCACAGTGTTTTGGCTGTAAACGACGATTTACCGATTAGAACCGATAAACCCGTTCATAGTGGAAAAGTCCGCTCTGTGTATTGGTTAACTGAAGCCGATAGCCGTCGCTTAATTGAAGAAAAAAATTACCCAGTAAAAGCCGATGCGCCGTTAGCTATTATGGTGATCAGTGACCGTATCTCAGCCTTTGATTGCATTTGGCATGGTGAAGGTGACTTGCAAGGGATCCCGGGTAAAGGCGCTGCGTTAAACGCCATAGCTAGCCACTGGTTTAAACAATTCAAACAACAAGGTTTAGCAGATAGTCACATTGTTGATATTCCGCACCCCTTTGTTTGGATTGTGCAAAAAGCTAAACCCGTCATGATAGAGGCTATCTGCCGACAATATATTACCGGCTCTATGTGGCGCGCGTA
This sequence comes from Gayadomonas joobiniege G7, assembly GCF_000300815.1. Classification (GTDB taxonomy): domain Bacteria; phylum Pseudomonadota; class Gammaproteobacteria; order Enterobacterales; family Alteromonadaceae; genus Catenovulum; species Catenovulum joobiniege. Next base: position 374,086 of record NZ_AMRX01000001.1, read on the forward strand.
TGCAAAAGGCGAACGAGATTTTTGTGGGATTCATTTACCTGAAGGTTTGCAAAAAGACCAAAAGCTAGATGAAGTCTTAATTACGCCGTCGACTAAAGGTATTTTAAAAGGTCTGCCAGGTGTGCCAGAAGCCGATGATGTAAACATCACTCGACAAAACATCGAAGACAACTACCAAGCATTTAATTTTGCCAGTCCAGCCGACATAAATTTATACGAAACCTTGCTCAAAGAAGGTTTTAACAGCATTAGCCAATCACTCGCGGCCTTAGATCAAATATTTGTCGATACTAAATTTGAGTTTGGTTATGTTGAAGACGAAAACGGCAAACAAAAGCTGATTTATATGGACGAAGTAGGTACACCGGATTCATCACGCATTTGGGATGGTGAGCAATACCGTAACGGCAACATTGTTGAAAATAGCAAAGAAGGCTTCCGCCAGTTTTTATTAAACCATTTTGATGACGCGGATATTCTGCTTAATAAAAACCGCATGGACGAACGCTTAGCACTTGCGCGCGACAATGCATTGCCACTTTCTGCCATGATGGCACTGTCTGAGACTTATTTAAACATTGCTGAAAAAATCACAGGTCAAAAAATTTGTTTAAGTGAAGATCCGAAAGCTGAAATCATTAATATTTTGCGTGACGAATACGCATTAATCGACTGACACATAAGTGACATTTACCTGAGTTATACTTAAAAAATAATAACTCAGGTAATTCTTTCATGTCTCGTTTTTATTACTTGGGCTGTGTTTTTTTAATGAGCCTAGTATTAGGTTTAGCTTTATTTTTTATCTACCAGCCCGGCTCGGTGCAGCTTCAACTGAGCGATTATCATAAATATCAATGTTCAACCGGCAGCGATAAAACAGAAACCTTTAAATATTTAACCGCGATCCCTTTACTCAATCAGCAAATCGCTGAATCTTTATGTCAAAGTCAGGCAATTGCTAGTCACTTTGGTCATGTGGAAATTATCTGGAAAAACCGCAACCAACTCACTGTTAATGATCTATTAAATGGCAACATCAATTTATTGTGGAGCCGCGATCACAATTTAGCGGGTTTATTGCCTAACCATCAGGATTATTTTAATAAGTTACTAGATATTAATAACTACAGCGTATATTGGTACAGCAGAATGCAGGGTGCTGAATATAATAAAAAGTTCTTTGCCCAAGTGCGCATTGGTTTATTGGCAAATGAAGTCAGCCAAACCCATTATTTATTGCCGATGGATGCGCTAAAAAAACATAATATCCAAACCCAAACCTTAGATATTGTCTACTTTGATGATACCTATAGTCTTTATCAAGCGTTTAAAGATAATCATATTGATCTAATCCCAAGCGGTGCATCTTTTGACAAGCAGCTCGATTTTAGCGTAGAAAAATTACTTATATCAGCAAATGTGCAAGCCGCTTCAATTTATTTAGACAATACCCAACCAGAAAGCGTAGCTTGCGCAGTTAAACATGCAATACAGCCGATTTTGACTTATTTAACAGAAATGGATGCCAAGATAACCTTCAACTACTCGCAGAAACAGCCATGCCAGATTTTTTAACTCGAATTAAATGGATCCAATGCGTCTTACTCACAGGGGCGTTAATGTTGGTTTCAGTGTTTTGGCTACACTGGTCTGCAAACCATGCTCTTAAAACTCAGCTGCAAAAAGAACTACCCACAAAAATACACTCAGCACTTTTAAATATTACAGACATAGGCCTGAGAAAACATCAGTTGCGCCATTCTATTAACTCAGATTTCCGCGCTCAGGATAATTTTTTTAACTCATGGTTTTATACACAAGTTGAAGTTAGTTTAGTTAATATTGCCGTTAAACAATCAAACCACAAATATACCGGTTTAAATACCTTTAGCATGAGCGACCAGAGCTCTAATTTTCCACTTACGCTTGAGTTTAAAACTCAGCTAAAACTTAATTACCCATTAATTGTTTTAGCTAACTTTGTTTTTTCCGTCATTTTTTTTACCCTGATCAGCTATTTGCCAGCCCCGTTAAATGCAAATGCGCTCAAATGGCATAAAAAACTCAAAGGGTATTCTGATCACTTAAAAGATCCTGCTTTGGCGAAAAAAACCTGCTTAATGACTAACGGACAGAAAAGTCTAATCGATAGCCTCTTGCATACCGAGCAACTATCAGCAGAGCAGATCGAAACTTTAATCAACAGCCTTTGTTATGGCTCAAAAAATGATTTGACCAATAGTCAAATAAATACTTTTATCGCCGTTTTCCCGCGCTTAAATCATGTCGATAAAGCTTTATCTTTTGCTTGTCACCCAGATACACTCACACTTGATGTTAGGCATCTTTGCATTTATATCAAAGGCTTAAAAATTCAACTGAGCAAAACACCTTTTATTTATTATTATTGGTACGCTCAACAAAAACGACAAGATGGAGAAGGCTGGATATTAAACCCGTCTCCGAGTCGACCTGAAAAAGAAGCAGCAAAGTCTTTGATAACGCTAATGCAAAGCTTAAATGGGCACGCTAAAGCACTGAATGACTTACGTGAAGTGGGTTTAAAAGCAAAAACACTCGACCAAAACCGAAACAAAATAAAACAAGAAATTGTGGGTTGTTTATCGGATGAAATTGCGCAAGCATTTTTATTTGAAACACGCCGAGATCCCCGCACACAAAGGTACTTTTACCGCTTAAAAACACCTAAAGAACACATAAAAATAATAACCTAATAAACTGATTTATATATGTTTAATTTTTAGAGATATCTATAAAATCAAATCCAATATCTATTTAATTTAATTGTCATCAAATATTTTCATGCTACTCCCAAATTAAGTTTGAATAAAAACATTCACGGGAGAAAACATGCACACCTTAAATAAAATAAGCTTTGCTGTAATAAGCATTTTGCTCAGTAGCTCGGCGCTCGCACAAGCAGATCAGCTTGCAAACCAAACCGAAATAGAAGAAGTGGTGGCCGTAGCTTCACCAATAAGAGATAGTCAAAAAGCGGCCATCGATGCCAAACGGCAGGCCAATAACTTTGTGGATATTGTAGCCGCCGATACGATTGGTCGTTTTCCTGATCAAAACTTAGCAGATTCACTCGGTCGAGTGCCAGGGTTAGCGATAGAAAGAGATCAAGGCCAAGCCCGCTATATTAACTTTAGAGGTGCGCCCTTTAGATACACCAGCATAGCCATTGACGGTATTTTAATTCCGGGTGCTGAAAATGGTCGAATTCCTCGCTTTGATAGCTTTCCATCTGTGATCACCAGCCGCATCGAAGCGAACAAAGCCATCACGGCCAAGATGCCAGCAGAGAGCATTGCTGGCTTTATCAATATTCATACCTTTAATCCATTTGACAGCCAAGGGTTTGCATTATCGGCCGATTTAGGGCGCGGTCAGCAACAACTCGGCGATGGTGATGTAAAAAAACAATCCGCACGCCTATCTTGGTCCGGTGAAGAATGGGGAGTGAGCGCATTTGCATCACAAAATAGTCGAGAGCAGATCACAGACAACCGTGAATTTGATTTAGAACTAGAAAACGCTCAACTGAAAGTGAATGAGTTGGATTTTCGCAGCTATAAAATTAAACGTGAAGACAGCGCCATTGGTGGACGTTTAGAGTATCGCCCAAATGGCAGCGCAAATAGAATATTTTTATCCAGTTTACGCAGCGAATTTAAAGATTTTGAGCAACGCAACCAATATGTATTTGATTTAGCTGGCGGAGCCGAAGCACTGGGTGTTGCACAACCGCTTGGCGAACGTGGCGAATTGCCGCTTATTTTAGTCACGCGAATGTTAGAAGATGGGGTCTATAAAAACTCTACTTTTACCACCACTTTGGGAGCCGACATTCAACTCGGACAATGGTTTGTAGAAAGTCGTTTAAACCATACTAAAACTGAAAACCATACTGCTTTGCCGATCATTATGAGCGCAGGCGGAAAAACTGCAGGCGCATTTGATATCAGCAATTTAGCCGATCCTATATTAACTTTGTATAAAATGGGTAGTAACGATCAAATCAGTGCAGGTGAAATTAACCAACCTAAAGATAACAATGACTACGCCATGCACTTGGCCTACCCTATAGAGTCGCAATTAGAAATTAAATCTAACCAGCTAAAAATTGATGCTGAACGGTATGTAAAGCTGTTTGCTGATAGCCAAATTTTAACGCTTGGTGTGGCGATTAACGACAAACAAGCCGATGGTTTTGGCATGTCTGCGGCAATTGGTGGTTTTCCACAAGCTGTTAATATAGATGATTTTATTACCGAAGACTCGTGGGATAGCGACTTTACCAATAGCATTCAAGGTCAGTATTTTGATAACCAAGGTTTAAAAGATGCTTGGCAAGACAGCGTGGACGGCAGTTTGTTTGCAGCGCCCAGCGACGATTTATTGATAAAAATTGATGAAACCATCAGTAGTGGATACGCCATGTTAACCACTGACTATGGCTGGGGCAATTGGGTGATTGGCTTACGCGCTGAACACACTAATTATACCAGCACTGGCCCTGAAGCCAGCCATAGTGACTCTGAACTGCATTGGTTACCCAGCGCACATTTAAATTACAATTTATCAGATAAAGTAAAACTGCGCGCTTCGTTTAATACCGCAATTAGCCGCCCAACCTACAACGAATGGCGTGGCAGTGCCTCTTACGATTTAACCCAAAGCCCAGTGACAGTTTCTGGCGGTAATCCAGCGCTCAAAGCAGAAGAGTCTATCGGTGCTGATTTTGCACTTGAGTGGTATGCAGCCGATGCCAGCTTATTGTCGGCAGGTTTGTTTACTCGCAGCATAGACAATGTGATTTATGCAGATAGTTCAGAGGTAGATGGCGGTTTATACAATCCAGAATACAGTGGTGAAACTTGGCAATATAGTGGGTTTGTAAATGGCAAAGATGGTCAACTGAATGGCCTAGAGCTGAACGCCATTGTGCAATTGGCAGATTTTATCGATGGCCCTTTTAATGGCTTTGGGTTTAGTGCCAATGCTACTTTTTTAGACAGCGAATTTACTAGCCTAAGCGGCAACAAATTTAGTTTACCCGGCACGTCAGATGCGATTTATAACGCTTCTGTCTTTTTTGAATCCGTCGACTGGTCGATACGATTAAATTATCAATTCCGTGATGACTGGTTATCAACCACAGAAAACGATTCTATGGGTGAGTACTGGGATGCCCAAACCCGTGTCGATTTATCGGCAAACTACCAACTGCCATGGCAAATATCCGGTGCAGACATTTCTTTGTACGCCAACCTGAACAATTTAACTGACGAAGTCGACACCCGATACATAGGCACAGAACAAACCCCTAACCAAATTGAACGTTATGGCAAACGCTATTTAGTGGGTGTGCGAGTAAATTATTAATTGGAGCAAACAAAAATGAAACTTTATAATAAAACCCTAGTATTAACCTTATCGGCTACTTTAATGATGACAGCCTGCCAAACCCTTGAATCACAAAAACTGGCGGCACAAAATGCATCAGATCAACAAATCAGCGACGCCAGCAAACAAAAAGTATTACAGCTAGAGGGTGGCCGTAATTTTCGTCAACTCGGCGGATACGAAGCAGCCGATGGGCGCAAGGTAAAATGGGATCTATTGTACCGCTCAGGGGCCTTGCACAAACTGACACCAGCCGACTATCAGCAACTTGCCATGCGCGACATCGCGACCGTTATTGACTTTAGAGCAAACGACGAAAGAGCAAAAGATGTAACTCAGTGGCAAGCAGACCCAATTAAACACATGACATGGGACTATCAATTAGAATTTGATAAAGCCGCTTTTGGCCGTCTGTTGAGCAAACCTAATGTGAGTGAAGCCGACATGGAACAACTGATGATACAAATGTACCCAGATTTAGTCCATTCGCAAAAAGCACATTACAAAGCCATGTTTGCCCGCTTGTTAGAAACAGACAAGCCTGTATTGTTTCACTGTACTGCGGGTAAAGATAGAACGGGTATCGCAGCCGCTTTGATTTTAACCTCACTAGGTGTTGATAAAAAAACAGTCATTAAAGACTATGTGATGTCTGAACAACTATTAGATCCAGCCGAGATGTTGCATGCTTCTGACGAGCAAAAAGCCGACCCTATGTACGCGGCCTTTGCACGCCTGCCTAAACCGGCACTTAAAGCCTTAATGGGCACCCGAGCCAGCTATTTAGAAGCGGCTTTTGCTGAAATGGAACGCCAATCTGGCTCGGTTGAAAACTATATTCAAACCGAGTTAGAAGTGAGTCCAGCGCAAATTGTGCAACTTCGTGCAAAGTATTTAAAATAGCCCCATACAACCCAGTGATCACAAATCGCTGGGTTGTACACAAACTATCTGCTCCACTGACTTTGGGCGCTGAGCTAGGTACTAGCTAAGTTTTAGTTCAGCTTAAAAGACGGTCTATAATGATCGCTTACTTTTAAATGCTCTGGGGCGAAAGCCCTTTTTTTGTATCAACTGTTGGGAAAAGGCAGAAAAGCCATCATTGATTTTGAGCTTTTGAGCTTTTACGTAACGGCTTCAGTCCCGTACACATCAAGATGTTAAACAGCAACCTTTTTAGCCCAATTCACTGAGTAATTAACTAATATGGAACCTTAGTTTTCTAAAGTACTAACACCAATGTCATTTGCCAATGGAATAAGCATTTTTTTGTCTAGAGGCCAATTATCAAGAAGTCTTCTTTTTTTGCGTTTCAACATCCAATACAAAAGCAAAACGGTGCTTTGCTTATAGAGTGCGCCATCAGAGTATTTACTTTTTATAATTTCGGGAATAGCTGGGTTATTATTGATAAATTGCTCTATCGTGTTGATTAAATCGGAATCAATAAGATCCTCAAATTCATCCAAGATAGTTAAAATAGACTTCTGCGTATCCGCTTTAATTCCTGTAAATCCATAATATAATGCATCAAGTTGCGAAACTATTGCCAACTCTTCTAATGGCCCTTTGCTTAATTGTTTTGTAACCTCAGTAAAGAAATCATCTGTTGTTTCAATAAGAGCCATACTTTTAGCGACAGTACGATGTACTTTTGGTTTTATCGCTGTTTTTGCTTTATATATAGCATCATGTGTTAGCTCAGCATGAGCATGTTGCAAGAGGGTTCTTATTTGGACTTCGCAAGGTACGTTTTCTGGTATATCAACCCCATCAATTGACACTTGCTTTTTAGGTCGCAAAACAAAATGAACCGATTGATAGGTAAACAATAAAGGAGAATTTTCTTTGTCTTCATCAAAATGTTTACAAGCATCAAATGTCCATAGATCCGATGATTTGATAATGTTGCAGATCAAATCGATGTCGCTAATCGTTAACACTACAAACCTAGCACCTACTTTATCTTCTATATCGTTATACGGATCAGAGTAGTTTTTACCCGCACGATAGAACGCTTTGTCAATTAAAGATTGATCATCCTTTAGTCTATGTTTTGCAGGTATTTTAAGAAATGTACCTAACTCTTTATTTACAGATTCAAGACTAGAACAAATTTCAGCAACTACAAACTTACCCCATGCATCATAGACAGGTTTATCTTCCTGCCATTTCGCAAGAAATTCAGCCTCGGTCATTCTTGAGTCACTATTTTGTCCTTGATTATTACCTTGGTCCATTCCGTTGCCATACCTGATTCATCTGCTTCTCCTTCTATTGTAGTTATATTTATTAAATCTTTAAAAGAATCTGAAGGAGCTGAAATTTTAACATTCTTACTAAAACTGACCTTTCTAAATTTTAGGTTGCTACTTATGTGTTCAATATCTTTAGTAAAGGAAGCCGTTGGAATACCTGAATTCTCCATATGTTCGGAGAACGCATCTTGAACATCAGTTTCAAAATATTTGGAAGCAAAATCAGCAGTGCTAATTGAGGAAGAAGTATCGACTTTTAAATAAGTAGTCAATGCGTTGATATAGTCGCTTTTTTTCGCTTCTGGAACATCAAGTGTAGTAATAAAATCTTTTGCTGATTCATAAAACTGTTTAGTAGTTCTGGCACTTGTTTGAGGATATCCGCAACCAAGAAAATCAGCATAGAAATATCTAGCAGCAGCTTTACCTCCAGCCTTATTTATCTGCGAATCCGATACCATGACAATCCATTTATCATTTAAGTCCGAATATGTAGGAGCGTAGTTAGATTTCTCAAAAAAAGCTGCTGTTTTATACAATTTTGAGCTTGGCGTTAACAGGACTTCCTCTACATATTTTAATGAGATTTCACCTGTTTGTTCATCTACTTCCTTTTCATAGGCGCTATGAGTTTCTGCTTTTATCAGTCCTAAAAATTTTTTAGCCGGATGGCCTTGAGTACCACTGAAGACAACGACAATACCACCGGGAATTGATTTCATTTGTTGAGCGTCAGCCAGAAGAGTAGCGAAATCATATGAAGAAACAGCAAATGTTTCATCATTTTCATCAATAGATCTTTCAACTAGCTGAGGTAAGTGAATAGCTTCCTGATGAACAATTTCCATCTGTACAGCTCTTGAACTTTCACCTAGAGCTTCAACAACACGTTGTTTAAAAGTTTCCATTGCTTCACGCGAAAAACGTGTGAATTCATGGCTCTGCATAGGTGTTATTTTCTGACCTTCAGCGTCACGTTGATAGACCTGATGAATAATAATTCGATCAATATTTAAGTTCAGCAACTGCATATTACTACCTTGTATTTATTATTTTTCAAACCACATCATACTTCTTTTTAAAATTAAAAAAAGCCCCATCTCTACTCAAGTCAGCTCAATATTCCAGCCTTGAAAACAAAATCCCAAGCCATCACAGCCAGAAAAAACAAAGCCCCGCTTCCTAGGTCAGAGTGCGAGGCTTTGGATTCAAAAAAGCTCTTATTTTTCTTTCAACTCTAAAGTCAAATATATTTCTCTCGACTCCTCTTCTTTTATAAGACAAGCCTGAGCATTGTACCCACAATAATCCCTATTTAACTCTTTGTTCCAGCTAGTTTTAATTTTTTCCGCTATGGATAAAACCACTTGGAAATCAACTCCTTCAAATACCGATGTTAAGTCAATTAGGTTAACCCAGTATGAAATTTCGCCATTGCTTTTATTAGCTTTTTCCAAGGATTCATGTTTATCAGAAGAATATAACTCCTAGACAAACAGAACCCCATGAACTTCTTTAAACTTTGGTCTAAAAATAGAGTCAATTGCCAACACTAAATCTGGTGCAACATTTTCATTGCTAAATAATGCATGAATATAATCAAATACATTCACATTTGTATTTACTGACTTAAACTCTTCTATGCTAAACACATTTTCTATCCTTTTGGAATTTCATCTTCTCTCGGTGGGCGGACTTCCTATTTACTAGGAAATTGTTCACCAGTATTAGGGTTTGTATTTAACTTATTTTCCTTAACATTTGGCCTTGGTATTCCACCATGATCTTGACCGCTACCTCTATACTGCTTAAATGTTCCATCACCATTATGAGTTGTATATTGTCCATCCACACCGGGTTTTTCAACTATTGAATGCGGCCTACCTTCTGCTTCTGGTAAAGCGTCTGGTCTTGAACTTCTAGACTTAATGCAATTGTGAACAAGAACATTTTTCTTCGTGACGTAGTACGTGTGAAAGTCAGCAACAGTAAAGTTATATGTTAAATAGAGACGTTGTTCATCAATAACACTAACAACTTTCATAGAGCCGTGACCATCAGTTTCGACCAAGTCACCAACTTCTAGTTCGATAGTCTGCTTCCAACCTTTCCCAACAACATAGAAAGGGTGAGCATCTGTAGCTTCTATTTTTTGCTCAAAGCCTTCTTCTCCAAGCAAATTGATTTCGAAAATACCACGATCTGGTTCTACAAAAATTTTGGTAACAGGCTTCCATTCTTGTTCTCCTGTATCAGTATTTTTTACCCAAAGCTTCTCACCCAGTTTTACATCTTCAATGTTCTTGTAGCCATCCTCAGTTAAAACCTGAGTTCCAGCAACAAAGCAGCAACTACCGCCCTTTATAACCTTGGCTAGCCTTTTAGCTTTTTGAACAGTTTTGGCAGGGTTTAGTACACCAACTGCTGCATCAGTGACCGCCCCGCCAAGATTTAGTGATCCTGTTTCGGCATAGTTAAGCGCAGCACCGAATGCAACATCTGCAACAAACTTGACAGCAAAGTTTACAAACTCACCGTCTGGATCTGTGTACTTATAAGGGTTGTTGTTCGCGTATGCGTAACGATTGAATCCATGTGCAATGCTATTGCCACGGCTCATATGCCCCAAAGCATCTACAGGATCATTCGAATAAAAACGACCAATCACTGGATCATAGTATCGTGCCTGCATATAAACAAGGCCGTTATCATCTTCAACGTGTCCGGTAAAACCCAATGCGCCTGATTTTGCAGCTGGGGTATTTAACGAAAGTCCAAAATGGTAAGTTTTGATCACGCCATAACAAACCAAAATCAGATGGTTTAGGCTGTAGTATTTGGCTAAATTGGGAACTTGATGGATCTACTAAACTGCCTTTGCTCTCGACTCGCGCAACTAACGTATCACCCAAGCGTATATAGTCAGTGTGCGAATCACTTTTAACAAAAACGCTAATTTTATACAACCAATTCATACTGCCAGCCAATTTGAGCTTGTTAAACAAGCAATTGTATGGTATTTATACACCCTCTAAGCAAACTATTTTTTGCAGGCAAGTATTTTTACGATGAATTTTATTATTATGATTAACCTATTAGTCGTCAACGTGGTGGTGGTCGTCACTAAACTGCGAGGGCTGAGTTTGGCTTAATCATAATAACGCCAGATAGTATTTAGCCCTCGCGTCGAAAGACTCGGGGGCTTTTTGTTATCAGGCCTGAATTAAAATAAAGGGTAGGTTATGACCGGCGCAGAACTGGTTTTAAAAGTATTACAGCAACACGGCATTAAACACGTATTTGGTTACCCAGGCGGGGCTATTATGCCCATTTACGATGCTTTATATGATTCGGATGTCGAGCACTTTTTATGTCGCCACGAACAAGGCGCTGCATTTTCGGCAGTCGGCTACGCGCGCTCCACGGGAAAAGTCGGTGTGTGCATGGCCACATCAGGACCCGGTGCAACCAACCTAGTGACGGGGTTGGCGGATGCTATGTTAGATTCTGTACCCGTGGTTGCTATTACCGGTCAAGTATTTAGCAGCCTTATTGGAACGGATGCGTTCCAAGAGATGGATGTGCTTGGCATGTCTTTGTCTATTACTAAACATAGCTTTTTAGTACAAAACATAGACGAGCTCGCCGACGTGCTGCACCAAGCTTTTGAGCTGGCACAATCGGGTCGTCCTGGCCCTGTTTTGGTTGATATCCCCAAAGATATTCAAGTGGGCGCAACCGACTTTGAACCTTACCCAGTTAAAGAAATTAACGCGCGCAAAGCAGATTCAGCCGAAATTCAAAGCGCTCGTGAGCTCATCGAACAAGCACAAAAACCACTGTTTTACGTTGGTGGTGGTGTTGGTGCAGCGGATGCTTTAAGCGAGTTAGAAGCCTTATTGAACACGACACAAATTCCGGCAATTTCAACCCTTAAAGCTTTGGGATCAGTACCATCTGACTATGCGTACAATATGGGTTTTGTTGGTATGCACGGTAATCAAGCAGCCAACTTAGCGGTACAAGAATGTGACTTGCTGATTTGTACCGGCGCACGATTCGACGACCGAGTGACGGGCAAGTTAGATACCTTTGCCCCAGAAGCCAAAGTGATTCATTTAGACATAGATGCCGCTGAAGTAGGTAAACTTAGACAAGCCGATGTATCCATTTTGGCAGACTTTAAAGATTTATTACCTCAATTGGCGGTTAAAGCAGATATCAATAGTTGGCAACAACATTGCCAAGCATTAAAAGCCGAATATGCATGGCGCTATGATTATCCAAATAAAGATATTTATGCACCTGCGCTGTTAAATCAGTTAAGCCAACGTTTACCGCAAGATCATGTGGTAAGTTGTGATGTTGGCCAGCACCAAATGTGGGTTGCACAACATATGTTATTTAGTTCACCTCGCAACCACTTATCTAGCGGTGGGGCTGGTACTATGGGTTTTGGTTTACCGGCTGCCATTGGTGCTCAAGTAGCAAGACCCGACAGTGTTTCTGTCGTGGTGTCTGGCGATGGTTCTTTTATGATGAATGTGCAAGAGCTTGGCACCATTAAACGCTTTAACTTGCCAGTTAAAATTGTGCTATTAGATAACCAGCGCTTAGGTATGGTTAAACAATGGCAAGAGCTGTTTTTTGACGAGCGTTATTCAGAAACGAATTTAAGTGACAATCCAGACTTTGTCACATTAGCAAAAGCGTTTAATATAGCGTCTTTAAGCATTAGTCAAAGTGATCAGGTAGAATCTGCCATCGACACTATGATTAATCATCAAGGTCCGTTTTTATTACACGTACAAATTGACGATAAAGCCAATGTTTGGCCATTAGTGCCACCGGGCAAAGCAAATCAAGAAATGTTGGAGGGCAACGCATGACACATACTTTATACCTGACCACTCAATCACGACCTGAAGTCATGGAACGTGTGTTACGCGTGGTTCGCCATCGAGGTTTTGCACTAGAAGCCGTCAATATGCAAAACAATACAGACAATCAGCAATTAGTGATCCAGCTAACCGTCAGTGGCGAGCGCCCTATTACTAATTTAAAAAACCAGCTTGAAAAATTATATGATGTGTCGGAGCTCGCGCTAAAAAACAACATATCAGATAATAACAAAGCAGTCGCAATCAACGCATAACTTCAGGATACATACATAATGAGTAACTCGAATTTTCCGGAATTAATTTGGTACAACGGTAAAGTCATTCCATGGCAAGACGCCACAGTGCATATTGTTTGTCATGCCATCCATTATGGATCATCTGTATTTGAAGGGGTGCGTTGTTATGACACACCAAAAGGCCCAGCTATTTTTCGTTTAGCTGAGCATACCCGACGTTTATTTGATTCAGCCAAAATATATCGTTTTGATATTCCTTACACGGCTGACGAAATCAACCAAGGCTGCAAAGACATTGTTAAAGCAAATGGTTTTAAAAGTGCTTATTTACGTCCGTTCGCGTTTATGGGCGCACACAACTTAGGTTTAAATCCACCTAAAGTGCCATTAGAAACATCAATCATTGCGTTAAACTGGGGTTCTTATTTAGGCGAAGAAAGTTTAGAACAAGGTGTTGATGCGGCGGTAACTTCCTGGAATCGTTTAGCCCCCAATACCATGCCAACAGGTGCAAAAGCGGGTGGTAACTACTTATCTTCTATCTTGATTACCACAGAAGCTAAGCGTCATGGTTATGTAGAAGGCATTGGCCTTGACCATAACGGCTATGTTTCTGAAGGTGCAGGCGAAAACTTATTTGTTGTACGCGACGGCGTCATCAGCACTCCGCCATTAACTTCAGGTATTTTACCCGGTATTACCCGTGGCACTTTAATCACTTTAGCCGAAGAGATGGGTTACAAAGTGGTTGAGCAAGCGCTGCCACGTGAAGCTTTATATTTAGCCGACGAAGTATTTATGTGTGGTACCGCAGCCGAAGTTGTGCCGGTCCGTAGCGTTGACCAAATTCAAGTTGGGGATGGCAAACGTGGCCCTATCACCGAAAAAATTCAGAAAGCCTACTTTGGATTATTTAACGGTACAACCGAAGATAAATGGGGTTGGTTGGATTACATCAACGATTAATCCGCCCTTGAATGCCTGCTTCAGGCCCCAAGATCAATAGTTAATAAGTAAGGCAGGCCCAGCGCCTGCTTTTGCATTTTAAAAGATATGCATTAAATGCAGTGGAGAAGACAATGCCAAAGCTCAGATCAGCAACAACAACTCAAGGCCGTAATATGGCCGGCGCACGCGCGTTGTGGCGCGCAACAGGTATGAAAGATGAAGACTTTAACAAACCTATTATTGCGGTTGCTAACTCCTTCACCCAATTTGTACCAGGCCATGTACACTTAAAAGACATGGGCCAACTGGTTGCCCGCAGCATCGAAGCAGCCGGTGGTGTTGCAAAAGAATTTAATACCATTGCGGTCGATGACGGCATCGCTATGGGTCATGGCGGCATGTTATACAGCTTGCCGTCGCGTGATTTAATCGCTGACTCAGTTGAATACATGGTCAATGCACACTGTGCCGATGCACTTGTATGTATTTCTAACTGTGACAAAATCACACCGGGCATGTTAATGGCTGCAATGCGATTAAACATCCCAGTTGTGTTTGTTTCAGGCGGTCCTATGGAAGCCGGTAAAACTAAATTATCTGATCAAATTATCAAGCTGGATTTAGTGGATGCCATGATCCAGGGTGCAAACCCAGACGTTTCAGACGAGCAAAGTGAACAAGTTGAACGTTCAGCTTGCCCTACTTGTGGTTCTTGCTCGGGCATGTTCACTGCAAACTCGATGAACTGCTTAACCGAAGCACTTGGTTTATCTTTACCTGGTAATGGTTCTATGCTCGCCACCCACGCCGACCGTGAGCAATTATTTAAACGTGCAGGTAGCTTGATTGTTGAATTATGTGAGCGCTATTACAAAAACGATGACGCTACGGCCCTGCCACGTAACATTGCAACCCGCGAAGCTTTTGAAAATGCAATGGCACTCGATATTGCAATGGGTGGTTCAACCAATACCGTATTACACTTGTTAGCGGCTGCACAGGAAGGTGATGTAAACTTCAACATGTCGGATATCGACCGTATGTCGCGACAAATACCCAACTTAAGTAAAGTTGCACCGGCCACGCAAAAATATCATATGGAAGATGTTCACCGTGCAGGTGGTGTTATGGGTCTGTTAGGTGAATTAGATCGGGCTGGTTTATTAAACAAACAAGTAAACCATATCCTAGGTGGCACTATGCCTGAGGTATTAGCCAAGTGGGATATCATGCAAACCCAAGACGAAGCAATCGAAACCTTTTATGCCGCTGGCCCTGCAGGTATCCGCACGACACAAGCCTTTTCACAAGACTGCCGCTGGCCATCGCTGGATAAAGACAGAGCCAATGGCTGTATTCGCAGCTTAGAAAACGCCTATAGCCAAGAAGGTGGTTTAGCTGTATTAGAAGGTAATATTGCATTAGACGGCTGTATTGTAAAAACCGCAGGGGTTGAAGAAGAAATTTGGAAATTCACTGGCCCAGCGATTGTTTTTGAAAGCCAAGAAGATGCTGTTGATGGCATCTTGAACGACAAAGTTAAAGCCGGTGATGTGGTAGTTATCCGTTATGAAGGCCCTAAAGGGGGTCCTGGCATGCAAGAAATGTTATACCCAACCACTTTCCTTAAATCTAAAGGTTTAGGTAAAAAATGTGCGTTAATTACTGATGGACGTTTTTCTGGTGGTACATCCGGTTTATCTATCGGTCACGTTTCTCCAGAAGCAGCCAGTGGTGGGACAATCGGCTTGGTTGAAAACGGCGATATGATAGAAATAGATATTCCAGCGCGCAGCATTCAACTTAAGCTTGACGAAGAAGAACTGGCACAAAGACGTCAGGCTCGTGAACAAAAAGGTTGGAAGCCAGAAAATCGCCAGCGCGAAGTTTCTTTTGCATTAAAAACCTTTGCCATGTTTGCCACCAGCGCTGATAAAGGTGCCGTGCGTGATCGCAGCAAATTAGAAGACTGAGGAATAATGAGCCAAATAGAATCACAACAACCGAGTGCGCAGGAATACCTGCGCAAAATACTCACCGCACCTGTTTATGATGTGGCTAAAAATACTGATCTAAACTTTATGCCGGCATTGTCTAAGCGGCTTGGCCATGACGTTTGGTTAAAACGTGAAGATCAGCAACCAGTCAAATCGTTTAAACTCCGCGGTGCGTATAACAAAATCGCTAATTTAAGCCAAGCCGCCAAACAACGCGGTGTGATCACAGCGTCTGCGGGTAATCATGCACAAGGCGTTGCACTCTCGGCGAATAAAATGCAGGTTAAAGCAACCATTGTCATGCCTGAAACCACGCCTGACATTAAAGTAGATGCCGTACGCCGTTTTGGTGGTGATTGGGTTGATGTGATTTTAATTGGCCGCAGCTTTGACGTGGCCAGTGGCCACGCTCAATCTTTAGCAAAAGAGCATGGTTATACTTATGTACCGCCATTTGATGACGCTGACGTCATTGCCGGCCAAGGCACGATTGCCAAAGAGCTTTTTGACAGCAAACGCGACCTCGACATGGTTTTTGTAGCTGTTGGGGGTGGTGGGTTAGCAGCAGGTATTGCAGTTTATCTTAAACAGCTTAAACCTAATATTAAAATCATTGCTGTGGAATCTGACGAGTCTGCTTGTTTGCAAAAAGCCATGCAAAGCGGTCAGCGTGAACCCTTGGACAGAGTGGGTATTTTTGCGGACGGTGTAGCGGTTAAAATCATCGGCGAAGAACCCTTCCGGTTATGTCAGCAATACGTTGACGAGGTGATCACAGTCTCCAGCGATGAAATTTGTGCCGCCATTAAAGATACTTTTGATGACACCCGCGCTATTGCTGAGCCAGCGGGTGCTATCTCGGTGGCTGGTATAAAAAAATGGTTGAGTCAAAACACCCCGCAACAAAAAATGCAACTTGGGGCTATTTTATGTGGTGCTAATATCAATTTTCATACCTTGCGCTATGTTTCAGAACGTAGTGAGCTCGGTGAGAAAAAAGAAGCCATCATTGCAGCCACTATTCCAGAGCAAAAAGGTGCATTTAAGCACTTTTGTGAAGTGCTAGGCGGTCGCACTATCACCGAATTTAACTACCGTTATGCGCCCACTAAAAACGCACATATTTATGTTGGTTTAAAGCTAAAAGATCGCGAAACCGAGCTTAAGCAAGTGGCTAATGAGTTAGAAAAAAACCAAATTAACTGGTTTGACTTATCCGACAACGAAGTGGCTAAACTCCATGTTCGACATATGGTCGGTGGCCGCTCAGCTAACTTAAATAACGAAAG
Source organism: Gayadomonas joobiniege G7 (assembly GCF_000300815.1). Taxonomy (GTDB): domain Bacteria; phylum Pseudomonadota; class Gammaproteobacteria; order Enterobacterales; family Alteromonadaceae; genus Catenovulum; species Catenovulum joobiniege. The sequence goes on from NZ_AMRX01000001.1 coordinate 391,151, forward strand.
AATATTCAGTTTTGATTTTCCTGAATACCCGGGCGCTTTAATGAGCTTTTTAAGCACTTTAGGCACTCGCTGGAATATCACTTTATTTCATTACCGCAACCATAGTGCCGCTAGCGGTATGGTATTAGCTGGATTTGATGTACCAGATAATCAAATTAACGATTTATTAGCGCATTTAGACCAAATTGGTTATCGCTATAACGATGAAACTGATAATCCCGCTTATGCATTCTTTTTAAAAGCTGACAGTGAATGAGCTTTGACGCAGTGGCACAAAAAATGTGACTGCGTCTTTATTTCTGAACTCAATACTCACTTTATAAAAATTGAATAAATTTTATTCGTTTAAATGATTTAATTTTTCTGTAAATGCCTTATCCTTTGCACTAAGCAAATCAGAACGTTTTAAGTGTCAGGGACTATGACTCAGCAGCCAATAAAATCTTTATCCAGAATACTGCGTACCTGGCAAAACAGGCTAGCGCTCTGTCTATTGATTTTTAGCGTGTCAATCTGGACTCTTTGGAGTTGGAACCGCATTTCGCTTAACCAACAACATATAGAGTCCAGCTTAACCATGCTTACTTCTATCCAATCACCATCGGTAGAAACCTTAACTGAAATGTTAAGCCAATTGCACAGGGTTAACCAAGTAAGCTATCAGTTTAACAATAAAAGCAATGAAATTAATAAGTTAAGACCAGCAAAATGGCTTAGCATAGAATTCAGCAGCCCTGTTTACCGAGTGTCTGAAACCATGCAGTTTCAGGTTAACTATACAGTGTTAGACAAATCAACTTTAGTCACCAGTTTAGTGGTGTTGATATTCGTCTGCGGAGCAGGATTTGTCGTTTTGTATTTAAGCGTTAATCGAATGCGAACAAATTTTACTCATATAGAGCGAAAAGCCCGCCGCTTGTTCCACACCCAAATCAAACGTCGAAGCACAGATCTATCCGCCTCGATCAATGTATTTGAGGTAATTAACAGCCTATTAGAAGAGTTGGTTAAATCACGTAGCGATCAGGCTCGAATTGATAAATTTTTTCGCGCACAAAGTTTTTTAGATCCACAAACAGGTATAGGCAACCGGGTATTTTTCGAAAACCATTTAGGGGCTTTGCTCAGCAGCCAAGAGGTTGATGAATCTGGCGCATTAGTACGTATTCGGATGCAAGACCTGGAATTATTAATTGAAAAAAATAAAGCGGGTGCGACCGAGTTTTTAAGTCAGTTTACCGAAACCATCAATCAGCTCATCAAACGCCACCCAGACTGGGTATTCGCCCGCTTTTCTGAACAAAGTTTTGTGATTTTAACCAGCAATATAGGCGACCGAGAAACGGAAAAATTCTGCAAAAACTTATTTAACCATCTAAGTCAACTACGCCCTATGTACCCTATGCAAAGCGATAATTGGCTACATATAGGTGTCGCTAGGTATCAGCCCGGAGATAGCCGTGCTTCGGTTATGCAAGAAACAGATTCAGCAGTTCGTGCGGCCCAGTTGCAAAATATCAATAGCTGGGTGATGTACGAGCAAGGACAGAACCCACCCACTGCAAACATGGGCTCAGTGCAATGGCGTACACTTTTAGAGAGCCGCTTGCAGCGCGGCGAGCTGACCATTATTTATCAGCCAGTCGTTCAAATCACCGGCAATGGCACTCAGCTTCATCATTATGAAACCCTATTAAGGTTAGCTGACAAGCAAGGTAATTTATTAAACGCCCCAGTTTTTATGCCGCAAGCAAGCCAATGTGGCTTGCAAATCGCGTTTGAAAAACTTGCGTTAAACAAAATATTATCGCGTGTAAAAAGTGAACTACAAGAGCCACAAAAATTTAGCATCAACCTGAGCGAAGATGCCTTAATGAATGATGAATTTAAATACTGGTTAATTCACGAACTCACACAAACGCCTGCGCTCTGCCAGCACTTAATGTTTGAGATTTCGGAGTCTGTCGTTTGTAAAGAAAACGAGCAGATAGAAGACTTTATTAACCAAATGAGTATTATGAAAGTGACTGTAATAGTTGATCAAGTGGGTCGTTTCCCGCACAACTCCGACTATTTAAACCATCTACCCATTGCACTGGTTAAACTGCACTCGAGTATTATTCGCAATCTGCAACAGAAAACCGAAAACCAAATATTTATTCGCAGTTTACAAGGCGCTTGTATGACTCGGGATATTGATGTGTTTGCGTTTGGCGTTGAGAGTGAAGCTGAATGGCAAACCATTATCAAACTCAATTTAGGCGGTGCCCAAGGCAATTATTTTAATCAACCGAATGCAGGCCAGTATCTGCCAGAAATTCAGAGCTTAACTTCTGCCTCTCAATAAACCCTTGCCACCCTTGTAAGCCCCCTGTGTGCAATAGTACTGCGGTATCGTTAGCGGTTAACTCTTGCTGTGCATACTTGATAAATGCCAACCACATCTTACTGGTATAAATAGGGTCTAATAAAATTTTATGCTGAAGATAAAAATCCTTCACCGCGGCCAGTAAATCCTGATTAATTTTTCCAAAACCACCTTGGTGCGCGTCTAATAACAAGGTCCAGTTGTCACCATGTAAACGCCCTGTTTGTTGTTCGATTATAGGGATTAAATAAGCTGCATTTTTTAAAGCGGCAACGCCAATGATTTTACAACTAACAGGGGCCGCTTTAATTAAGCCGCTAATTGTCGCCGCGCTACCCACTGGACAAAAGATATAACTAGGTTGGATCTCTTCTAGCTCGGGAATAATTTCTCCAACGCCTTGCATTGCCCTGGCTCCAAAGCCCCCTTCTGGCAATACCACTGCATTATCAAACCTTTTTGCTAATTGAGTTAAATAGGCTTTATCGGTACGCTTTCTGTATTCAACCCGGTCAACAAAGTGCAACCGCATTGACCATTTTTGGCAATCTTGCAAGGTTTGACTTAACTTAATATCACTGTCGCCACGCACAATCGCGTGACAACGAATACCGAGCTGCCTGGTGGCAAATGCAAGCGCATGTAAATGATTGCTATAAGCACCACCAAAACTGAGCACAGCACGATTTGGATCGTGATTTTGCAAAAAATATTTCAGCTTACGCCATTTATTACCCGACACATAAGGATGCAGTAGATCATCTCGCTTAATATACACTTTTGCACCGGCTGCCAAGGAGCTTAGGCCTGATAGTGCCTGTAACGGGCTATTATATTGACTGAACAAAACACACTCTGATTTATGTTAATTAACCGCTAGTATAATCTTTTTAATCTCTTTTTGTTTACCCAAACCCTGTTTTAACGGTAATCTATTTACAACTAGACAACAAAAAGGAATATCCATGAAGCTCGAATCTCTTGCGCTACATCACGGCTACACATCAGAAGCAACTACTAAAGCTGCGGCTGTGCCAATTTACCAAACCACTTCTTATACCTTCGATGATACCCAACATGGTGCTGATCTTTTTGATCTCAAAGTCGCTGGTAATATTTATACTCGTATTATGAACCCAACGAACGATGTGTTGGAACAAAGAGTCGCAGCAATGGAAGGCGGCATCGCCGCGTTGGCCGTTGCGTCAGGAATGGCAGCCATTACCTACTCTATTCAGTGTTTATGCAAAGCAGGTGATAATATCGTGAGTACGAGCCAACTGTATGGTGGTACGTACAATCTTTTTGCACATACGTTCCCAGCTCAAGGTATTGAAGTGCGTATGTGCTCGCATGACGATTATGATGCATTTGAAGCCGCGATAGATGAAAATACCAAAGCAGTATTTTGTGAGTCTATCGGCAACCCGGCCGGCAATATCGTCGATTTACAAAAGCTGTCTGAAATCGCGCATAAACATGGGGTGCCTTTAATTGTTGATAATACTGTAGCAACCCCATTTTTATGCCGTCCGTTTGAACACGGTGCGGATATTGTAGTGCACTCGTTAACCAAATATATTGGTGGTCATGGTACGAGTGTTGGTGGCATTATCGTCGACTCGGGTAAATTTGACTGGACTGCCGATAAAAAACGTTTTGCTATCCTTAATGAACCAGATCCTTCGTATCATGGTGTAGTCTACACCGAAGCTTTAGGCGAAGCTGCTTACATTGGCCGTTGTCGTGTGGTGCCACTGCGCAATACAGGTTCAGCTTTATCACCTATGAATGCCTTTCAAATTATGCAAGGTTTAGAAACTTTAGGTTTGCGTATGGAGCGTCACTGCGAAAATGCAGAAAAGCTGGCGGCTTTCTTACAGCAACATGATAAAGTTAACTGGGTAAACTATGCTGCGCTTCCTGATAGCCCGTATAACGAAAGCTGCCAAAAAATTACCGCAGGCAAAGCCTCTGGTATCTTAAGTTTTGGCATTAAAGGGGGGGTTAAATCAGGTGCTGAGTTTATTGATGCATTGCAAATGATTTTACGTTTAGTCAATATTGGTGATGCCAAATCATTAGCTTGTCACCCAGCTTCAACCACCCATCGCCAGCTGAATAAAGACGAATTAGCTGCGGCAGGTGTCAGTGAAGATCTTGTCCGTATTTCGGTCGGGATCGAAGCGATAGATGATATTATTGCCGATGTGTCACAAGCTTTAGACAAGGTGAGTGCATAACCGTTATTTTTTACGACGGCTTGTTGCAATTCAAGCCGTCTAAAACTATAACTAAGCAGGAAGCAGAGCCCGCAGCAGTCAAGAGGAAGCTATGACGAACAGCCCGTTAATTCAACCCAGCAAAGAAACTCTAATCTACCGTCGTAGTTTTTCGTTTTTAAATGACCTGTCTAAATACCGAGACTCACTAAGTTTGTTATATGGTTTCAGCTCTATGCTGATAAAAGCGAAAGTGATTAGCTCGGCCACTATCTTTGAGGTACACCATAAACACGGGGACTATATTGGCAAAGTGGCCGATGCCAAAAGCTTAGTGTTTAACGAGATCATGGAAATGCCGTGGCAAGTTAAAGATAGCAAAGAGCCAATTAGTAGCGCGGTAGACAGCTTTTTAGCGCATCGCCCCGTTTCGCATCGTTTAGAAGGCAATAAACGCGAGATATTCTGTTTTCCTATTGTTCCCGAATTAGGTCAAGTGGGTTATTTATTGCAGTTAAATGTCGCTACCGCAATGCCGTTGGATCGTTTTTTATACCCGCATACTTTAGTTATCTTTCAAAATATGCTCAAGCTCTGCTGCAATATGGAACGAGACGTTAATACGGGTTTGTATAACCGCCAAGTGTTCGAAAGAACACTGGTTAAATTTGTCAAAGTCGGCGAAATTTTAACGCAACAAGCGATCCGCAATGCATTAAAAAAATCTTTGGTATTGCTCAATATTGACTTATTAGAGCGGGAAACCATGCCACTAGCCAACCTAGTTAAAACTGAAGTACAAATTGCGGATGCGTTGCGAGTTAATTTTAGAAACAGTGACCTTATTTTTAGAATATCTGACGAAGAATATATTATTCTTTTATTCAGCAATCAGGATGATGGTTGTCAAATTGCCACTGAGCGCTGCCGTGAGCGCCTGCAAACACTTAAAGTATTTGAACAACAAAAGGCCAATTTAACCAGTGCGCATTTGCCATTACTAGACGAAAAAAATGCAGCCAAAGTTTTTTCTAAATTGCGTTTGATGGTAAAAGAACAAATACAACAAGAAGACTCTGCAGAAGCTAAACAGAGCCCAGCCGATAAGGCTACCGATAAACCTACGCCTGCTTAGCCACCGGCTAACTTAACTTTGTAGCCTAGCTTTTCCAGCTCGCTTTTTATTAAATCCCTTTTATCCCCTTGAATCTCAATTACACCATCTTTGACCGAACCACCGGTGCCACATTTCTTTTTTAAAAGCTGGCCGATTTTTTTAATTTCTTTTGCATCGGCATCTATGCCCCGAACCGTGATCACACCTTTACCTTTGCGACCCGAGGTTTCCCGACGGATGCGGACATACCCATCGCTATATACTTCTGCTTTGGCAACTTCTTTTGGCTGCTCAATACGCCCTTTATCAGTACTGTAAACCAGTGTCATTTATCTCTCCTGCTGAATAATACGTTTTAACAGAGCCATTATATCATCTGCGCTTGTTAAGTCTTCAGCTTGCATAATCATGGTTTTACCTATTAATAATGCATGATATTCACAGCCAGCCCGCTGTTGAGATTGAGCAATAGTGTCTAATTCAGGAACATGCTCATAACCCACCACTCGTCGGATCATCTCGGTGCCAGCATAACCAATAGCATCTTGATTAATCTGCTGCAAAGCTTGATTCTGATAAGCGGCTAAACGAAAACCTTTATCGCGGGTCTCAGCTGCCATCAGGCGTGCAAACTCCGAGGTAAAAGTATTCCATAACAAACTTATCTGGTCTCTCAGATAAATTTGATATACCTCGGCCACATTTTTATCGGTTAAGCCCGGCTGAGCAACATAATTAAGTAATAAATGAGCTAACAAAGTACCTACATCAAAACTAATAGGCCCATAACAGCCAAATTCGCCGTTGATCACTTTAGTACCTGTTTCGGTCACTAAAATATTGTCGCTATGCAAATTGCCATGCAATAGCGTTTGATTTTGATTTAAAAATTTATACTTTAGCTGAGCGACCCGAATGTGCAAATCTTGATCAGACTGAATTAAATCTGCTTCATTAGCCATTAATAAATTATATTTATTGCGCTCATGGCGGTTATAAGGATCAGAAAAAACTAAATTTTCGGTGATCTGAAGCATTTGCGCATTCATAGTCTCGGCCACTTGCGCTTTTTTTTGCATTGACGGCACATAATAGTCTGAGTTAAAAAACGCAGCTCTGGCTAAATAAACGCCTAAATGTTCACCAGCAAAAGGGACTTGCTTGCGCTGCATCAATATTTGCCGCCAAGTTAAATGGTCAGATAAATCTTCTAAAACCAGCACGCCAAGTTTGCTATCCGCATGCAATAATTCAACGGTATATTGAGGGCACGCAAACGCATGCGCTCGCAAAACCTTAGTGGCGATTTCAGCTCGCTCCACGGTAAGTGGCCAAGGCGTACCTAAATAATCTTTTTTGGGTAAATACTGTTTAACAATCAATGAACGCTTAGTGTTTTCATCGACAACTTTAAACACTCGGTTTAAAACCCCGTCTCCAAGTGGTTTTGCCGACAACTGAGCATCGCTGGCAAAATAATTAAGCTCAGTACGGGCGTAATCAATTGCGCTTGCTTCGGTAAAAAATTTGTCCTCAGTCATAACTGGCCTTTATTTATGATAATTAGGGTATACAATACCGACTTTTGAACTCTGATTATACCTAAGTTCTGAGTAAAATAGGACTTAGCTCGTTTATTGCCTTTATGACTCTAAATCACACCACAGAATTTGCCCAACGAGTGGTCACTTGGTACCACCAAAATGGCCGAAAGCACCTACCCTGGCAGCAACAAAAGTCACTTTATAAAACTTGGTTATCAGAAATTATGTTGCAGCAAACCCAAGTGACTACTGTTATTCCTTACTTTAATCGTTTCATTGAGCGCTTTCCAAATATCGCTGCACTTGCCAATGCCAAACAAGACGAAGTTTTAAATCTCTGGAGTGGGTTAGGTTATTACGCCCGCGCCCGCAATTTACATAAAGCTGCAAAAGTTGCTGTCGAAAAACATCAAGGATTTCCAAATCAGTTTGAACAGGTGCTTGCGTTACCTGGGGTTGGCCGTTCAACCGCTGGGGCTATTTTATCGTTAACCGAAAATCAAGCATATGCAATTTTAGACGGCAACGTAAAACGGGTATTGTGCCGTTATTTTGCCATTACTGAGTGGCCCGGTAGCACTGCCATGCAAAAAAAATTATGGCAGCTCAGTGAATCAGTTACACCCGTTAAAGACGTTGCTTATTTTAACCAAGCGATGATGGATTTAGGCTCTGCAGTTTGTACGCGCAGCAAACCTAAATGTGAGCAGTGTCCGCTACAAAACAAGTGTCAGGCTTTTGCCCAAAAACTGACAAAAGTGCTCCCTAAACCGCGCCCTAAAAAAGAAAAACCTGTTAAAAATACCTTTATGTATTTACTTAAAGATGGACAAAATATCTTTTTAAATAAACGTCCACAAAGTGGAATTTGGGGGGGGCTGTACAGCTTTCCTGAATCAGACCGGCAACTAACCAGTAGTGAAATTGAGCGATTATTTAACGTTACAACCCAGCAGATAAAAACTTTTAAAACCTTTAGACACACTTTTACTCATTATCATCTAGATATTCAGGCAATATTAGTTGAAACTGGGCAAATAAAGCCGCAAGTTAATCAATCTGATGATCTGTGGCACCCGTTTTTTAAACCATTTAAATTTGGCTTGTGCAGACCTGCGCAGCAATTAATAGACTTGCTGGCAGACACTGATACAAATCAGCAAACAGAGGAAACCTAACATGTCACGAACTGTTTATTGTGAATTTTTAAAAAAAGAAGCTGACGGCTTAGATTTTCAGATGTACCCAGGAGAATTGGGCAAACGCATCTATGATAATATTTCGAAAGAAGCTTGGGGATTATGGCAAAAAAAACAAACCATGCTGATTAACGAAAAAAAGCTCAATATGATGAATCCAGACGATAGAAAACTTTTAGAAGCAGAAATGCAGGGCTTTTTATTTGAAGGCAAAGATGTTGAAATTGAAGGTTATACACCGCCAGAAAAATAAAGTTTTCTAGCGGCCAACAATAAAAGTTTGGCCGCCATTTGTGATAGCCTGTTAAGCATGTTTAGCAGGCTATCTATCCGCGTTAACCTGTTTACCAGACTACTTTATTTCGACCTGTTTCTTTGGCTTGATATAAAGCAATGTCGGCTCGTTTTAGCATGTTAGCCAGTGAGTCATTTGGCCCCTCACAAGCAGCAACGCCTATGCTCACGGTAAAAGGCACAGCTTCGTTTTGCCAATCAAAGTCAAAATCTTTGTCGGCGTAAATTTTTCGCAATCGTTCAGCCATCGCTTTTGCCTGTTCTAGATCTGTGTTTGGCATTGCTAATACAAATTCTTCGCCGCCTAAACGGGCAAATACATCTTTATGCCGTACTGTGTCACAGCCAACTTTGGCGAGCGCGCGCAGCACTTCATCCCCTACATCATGGCCATAATTATCATTGACCAATTTAAACTTATCTACATCCATTATTAGTAGCGAAAAGTTGCGATCTTCTTTCAAAAAGTCTTCTGACAATGCCGTAAATTCACGTCGGTTTGGCAACCCGGTTAAAGGGTCGGTTGCAGCTTGTTTTTCTAACAGATCCATTAAATGAACCCGGTCGGTAATATCGCGAATGACGGCAGTAAACTCTAATAAGCCATCCACATTGATTTTTGAAATCGCAATTTCAACTGGGATTTTAGAGCCGTCTTGATGCAAACCATATACTCGGTTACGTTCATCCATTTGCCGTGAACGAACTGGCGAGCGGGCAAATTTATGAATATAATCGGAGTGGTTTTTACGATACTCCATCGGAATAATTTTTTCGATTGGCTGATCCAATACTTCATCTTGCGAATAGCCAAACAAATCTTCAGCAGCACGGTTAAACAATGTAATTCTATGCTGCTGATCAATGGTGACAATCGCATCATAAGCAGCATTAACCACAGACCTGAAGCGAGAGGTACTGACTTCTAATTGATGTTGTAACAAGATTTTGGCGGTAATATCTAAGCCAGTGATCATCACTCCATTTACATCATCAGAATTATTACCAAAGTGAAAGGGTTTTAGTGATAATCGCCACCAGTGAGTACTGTCTTTTAAATCATAAGCCTGTTCAAGCTCCAGCGCTTCACCTGTATCAAAACACTCACGCACTTTTTGAATAAAGTCTCGGCGTGTATAGCTAGGAATAACAGACTCTAACGGAAACGGAAATTCACGCAAGACAGAGCGGCGCCCCCCTACCATATCAAAAAATAACTCATTGCACGCGGTAATAAAAAATTGTTCGGTTTTATCTTTTTTTATGATTGCAACACTAGATGCAAGTCCGTTAACAAAAACCTGTAAATCGTTCACCCTGTTTTCCATGTTACCCTCTACTACTTATTTTAGGCATTTATTTAATATAATCTTTATTAGAATAATATAGCCGAGATTTACCTTTAAACAACTCTAAACAAACACTGATGCCTTTTAAGCCACGCTGATCGACAATAAATAGATATGGAAACTGTACAGGTATACAGTTAAAATAGACATTTAACTTTTTATTTTTGTTTATGCAGTTATATATCGCTGAAAAACCAAGTTTAGGTCGCGCATTAGCCGATGCGCTGCCCGGTAGCGCCAAACGACATGACGGCTATATTCAACTTAGCGGCGGCGATATTGTGACCTGGTGTATAGGTCATTTGCTTGAGCAAGCCGCCCCCGATGCTTACGACCCTAAATACAAAAAATGGCAGAAGCAGGACTTACCTATTATTCCTGAACAGTGGCAATTAACCGTAAAAAGCACTACAAAAAAACAATTTAATGTTGTAAAAAAGCTTATTAAACAAGCACAAGTTATTATTAATGTGGGTGATCCTGACCGTGAAGGACAAATTTTAGTTGACGAGGTCATAAACTTTTGCGGCGCCAGCCAGCATCAAAAACAAACAGCCCTGCGCTGTTTAATTAGTGATTTAAACAAAACTGCGGTGCAAAAATCACTGGCCCAGTTAAAAGCCAATTCGGAGTTTAAAGCGTTAGCCACTTCTGCGCTTGCCCGCGCCCGTGCTGATTGGCTCTACGGCATGAATATGACCCGTATGTGCACACTCCAAGGGCAAAACTTTGGTTATCAGGGTGTTTTGTCAATCGGTCGTGTGCAGACACCTGTATTGGGTTTAGTCGTTGATCGCGATGCCCAAATTGACAATTTTGTTAGCAAGCCTTTTTATGAAGTAGTCGCAACATTTGCAACAGCAAAGCAGCAAGAATACCAAGCAAAATGGAAACCCAGTGACGCTTGTCAGCCTTATATGGATGAAGAAGGCCGTGTTTTAAACCGCAAACTTGCTGAGACCGTGGTTGCCAGAATAACTGGAAAAGCTGGCACTATTGTCCACCAGATTAAAAAAAATAGTCGTAAATCTCCGCCGTTGCCACATGCACTTTCTAGTTTACAAATAGAAGCTGGAAAAGTATTTTCTCTAAGTGCCCAAACAGTTCTTGATGTTTGCCAAAGCCTGTACGAAAAACATAAACTTATTACCTATCCACGCTCAGATTGTCGCCACTTGCCAAGTGCCCACCGCGCTGATAAAGAGACAGTCACCGCAGCGATTCAAACGGCAAACGAAGCTTTAAAAATAGCAGTGTTAAAGGCAGATCTCACCCTTAAATCAGCGGCTTGGAACGATAAAAAAGTGACCGCGCACCATGCCATTATTCCAACCAGTCGCGCTGCTGGTCAGGTGACATTAAATCAGCATGAAAAAAATGTGTATTTTTTAATTGCACGGGCCTATCTTGCCCAATTTTACCCAGCTGCCGAATACAGTGAAAAACAAATAGATACTCAAGTTGAAGGTGGTCTATTTGTAGCAAAACAAAAAGACTTAATCAAAGCAGGTTGGCTGCAACTCTATCAATCAAATCACGAAAAAAAGACCTCAATTGCCAACTTACCTAACGTCAAAAAAGGCGATCCGGTTAATTGCAAACATGCAGAAGTTTTAGACAAACAAACAACGCCACCAAAACGCTTTACCGATGCTACTTTGCTGGCGGCCATGACTGGAATTAGCCGTTATGTCAGCCAAGCAGACATTAAAAAGGTTTTAAAAGATACCGACGGCATTGGCACCGAAGCCACCCGCGCTGGCATCATAGAGTTATTGTTTAAACGAGGGTACCTAATTCGTAAAAACAAAGATATATATTCTACCGAAGTCGGTAAAAGTGTGATCAGGGCACTCCCTGAAAGTGTTGCTAAGCCTGATATGACAGCGATATGGGAAAATAAACTGGAAGCAATTTGCAATCAAAAATATGCTTACCCAGAGTTTATGAATACTATTACTAACCAATTGAAAACCCTGCTAGATGAGGTTTCTCAAGCCAACTTTTCGACATTGCGGGGTCAGGGTAAAGCGGCGAGCAAAAAACGCCGCCGCAATTTTAAGCCGAAAAAAAGAGCTTAAAGTCTTTTTAATTGGGCAACAAAACCATCCCGAGAGGCTTTAATGGATTGCATCGGTGTCATGCCTTCTGGATACTCTTCTTGTTCAATCACTAACCAGCGAGTGCCACCATATTTAACATCCGCTTTAACGAGCTCGGCCCAATCAAAATTGTCTTGTCCAATAATAACATTTTTGGCGTTATTGTTAGGTGATCGTACCTTTATATGAGTTGCCAACGTTCGGTTTGGGTAACGTTTAACATAGCTGATTGGATCTTTGCCAGCAAAATTAACCCAACCAACATCAAGCTGTAAACCCATATCTTCTGGTGTATTTTTGGCTAAATAGTCCCAGAAAGTCGCACCGTTAAAGTCAGCAAATTCTTGTGCATGATTATGGTATGACAAAATAAAACCCTGCGCTTTTAACTCAGCTGTTAAGCGAGTTAATAGTTCACTAAATGCGTCAATTTTGTCAGGGTTAAATGCTCGAGAATCCATAGGGATCATGATTAGATCAATCCCAAGCGTTTTTAAAAAATCTAACGTTTTTTGGCGCTCAGGCCCAGTTAGAATTTTGGTCGCAATATGTGCGCCGCTGGCTTGCAAACCGATAGAATCTAAAAAGGCTTTTAAACCCGCGGGATCATTTGCATAAGGCCCATAATCGCCGGCAAACTCGACCCCATCAAAACCCATTTTAGCGATCTCTCGTAAACTACCTTCAAAATCGGCTTTAACTGCATGCCTGACCGACCATAACTGAACCGATATCGGCGGCACATCGAGTGACGGAGTGTGTGATTGTTCATTGCCACTTTCGTCAGCATTTGAGCAGGCTTGCAGAAAAATGAAAACGGCTGCCATTAAACTTGATTGTAAAAATTTCATAACTAGTGTCCACCACCTTTTTTGCGTTTTTTAAGAGTCTGCAAATACGCCATTAAATCCCGAATTTGCGTTTTATTTAATAAATATCCCATTGGCGGCATGCCTGAAACGGGCCTTTGTATGTCATTAATATTGGCTTTTAAATAGCTGTGCGCTTGTCCTTTTTTATCGGCCAATACTATTTGCTGCTCACTCTCGCTAATAAATAAACCATTAACGCTACGTCCATCATTTAATTGCAAAGTAAAGTTGCCAAATCCTGGCGCTATATCAGCACTTGGTTCAATCAAAGCCCGCAATAAATAACCATCATCGTGGCGACTGGCGATTCCGCCAAGATTAGGACCAACATCAGAACTTCCACGACGATTTATTTTGTGACAACGCATACATTGCGCCGCACCCCCACCAAAAAATAACTCTTCCCCCAGTTTGGCATCTCCGCCCTTTAAACTAGCCTGGTATTGGGATTGCAAATCTAACGATGCCAAATGCTCTTGATAGTTTTTAAACGCTTGTTGCACTAAATTTGACTGGCTTTTTTCGGCTGCTATTTCAACTTCTAACATGATCTCGCTAGGCAATTGTCCACTTTGCAAAGCTTGAAGCAGCATGTTCAGTGCTTGATCGACTGCGTTATTAGCTTGAGTTGGTAAATTCGATAAAATCGCTTTTTTCTGTAACACAGAGCCGAATTTCAGTTGCTCAGCCGCTAATTTAAGAGCCTGTTTAGGATCTTGCTGTAAGACCACAGTAAAAGCTTTTGCAACCATTGCCAGGTTGTTTTCACTAATCAAAGTTTGTGCTATCGCTAATGTTTGTGGATAAGCATTATCATTTAATGTATCTAATGCTTGCATTCGGATCGCATTAGTCGCTGCGGTATTTTTAACAATATTTACCAATAATTCATGATCCATCTGGTACTCATTCGCTTGAGCAATTCGCATTGCTTGCACCAAAGCACGACCACTCACAGTGTTTAACACCGACGTTAAATTTTGTTTGATAAGGTCACTGATGTCGGCCCGCTCAGCACTTGCTAAGCTCGGCTCTCCAGTCACTGTGTCTATTGGATTAAGTTGATGCCAACCTTCGATGGCAGCCAATGCTTCAGCCGCTAACTCGTCCGCTAACTGTGGGCTGGCAGCGTAATGCAATAAACGCTTCGCGGCAGCTTGAGTGCCTATGTTATAGTTAGCATTAATTAAACGCCTATGGATAAAGCGCTCTGCTTTATTACCGGCAGGCAAATTGGCATCAAGCAGCTTTGCCACTTGTGGGTATAAGGCTTCAAGTGCTAAATCATCTACCGCGAATATGGCTTCATTGCGGATATTTGCATGAGTATCTGTTAAAAACTGAGCTATTTTTGGATCTTTCAGCTTACGCAGCGCCAACAAAACCGCAAGCCTAACAGATTTATTTTTATCATCTGCATAGTTAAGCCAAGCACTTTGCTCTATGTTGGCTAATGCCATTACAAGAGCATGTCGTAACCATAAATCGGCATCACCCACTGCTCTAATTTTACTGATAATCGCGGGCACAGCTGCTGGCATTTTTAGTTTAGCCAAACCATATGCTGCATACATAGCCGCCTGTGCAGAATCGTCGTTCAGCACATTAATAAAATCTTGATAGGCATATTTTGCTGCAACTTCAGAGAGTACCCGTATCGCCTGAACTCTAATTTGCGGATCAACAGAGAGAATCAAATCTTGTATAAAACGAATGTCCGCTGCTTTTAAATCCCGCTGTAACACCAACTGACCTAAACCCCAAAGACTGTGGATACGAGCAAATTGATTGGCGTTTTTATCTAAAGCTAACTGTTTAAAATGCTGACTCGCTGCAGCACCCCGTCGTGCCATTTCAAATTGCGCGCGCTGGCGAATGGTGCGCTGGTCTTCAGCTAACAATAAACTAAGTTCAGCAAAGTCTTTTTGTTTAAAATCAGAGGCTAAAATCTCTGCATATTTTTTATTGGTTTGCAGATATTCGGCTGTTGGTGAAGCGGGTGAAACAGCCATAAACGACCCTTCATTCTGTTGCTCCCAACTACCATAGTTAAACTCTGACATATACAAGCGGCCATCTGGACCAAACTCTAAATCAGGCACATTAATACCGCCCGAAAAACGCTTAACCTCAGGGACTTTAAACGAAGCCCCGTCTGGTTCTAATTTAAAAGTAGAAACAAATGAGTTAGCTGGCGAGCCAACCATAAATGAAAGGAAAAAGTGATCTCGATAGGCTTCTCCTAAATAGGCCGATGGGTTAAAAGTTAAACCCGATGGACCAACAAATAACTGCTGAATGCCTGGTAACATAAACTCAGGCTGCAAATCATTTTCTGGTAGTGACATATCATGACTCAACCATGCAGTCGGCACTGACGCGTTGCCCGTATATTGGTATGAACGCAGCGCTAACCTTTTGGTAAAGCTCATAATATTTTGATGGCCACGTCTCCAACCAGAATCACCGCCTTCAATCAGGTAATTGATACGCTCAAAATCTCCATGATCCCCATCATTATCCGCGGTAATTAAGTTGCCATATGCATCAAATGCAAGTTCCTGCGGATTACGCAAACCTGTATAAAAAACGTCTAAATCTGAACCGTCCGGTTGCATTCTAAAAACCGCACCAACATTTGGGCCGTAAAGATGTTTACCCTCTTTTGTCGTCAAATTAAAACCACGGTCGCCAATGCTCCAATATAGTCGTCCCATGGGCCCCCAAGTCAAACCATGCATATCATGACCCATAAAGTTAACACTCAAGCCAAACCCAGTATGCAAAGCCACACGATCATCAGCAACACCATCCTGGTTTTTATCCGTTAACCGCCATAAGTTGGGAATGTTAGTAAAATAGACTTCCCCGTTCCTTTCTATCAAACCTGCAGCTAAGCCATCTAGAGGATCGTTAAATCCATCTGCATAAACTTGAGACCAATCAGCTTTACCATCATTATTGTTATCGCCAATTATCCGAATCTGATCTGAGGCACTGCTATATACCGAAAAATCTTTAAAATCAGGGTGGTTTTTATACATAGCTAGCCTATCAGCTAAAGTTTGAATATGTATATCATCCAACGTCATTGCTTTAGAAAACTGACGAACATCATCTACGCCTTTATAAATGCGGCTAATTTCACCAACCAGGATCCGCCCTTGGCTATCAAAAGTAAAATATGCGGGGTTTTGGGTAAGCGACTGATCAGCCCAAAGCTCTATTTTAAAGTCATCGGCCAAAGAGACATTTTTAAGGCGTTTTTCCGCCGCTATCTGATATTGGTTTTGAGCACTGCTCGGTGCAGTCAGCAACGCCATACATAAAGTCAAAGTAATCCCTGACAGTGATTTTTTCATTTGCAATTTGTTTCTCGGTCTTTATGGGTTTAGCTAATGCTATGTATAAAAGATGAAAACCTATAGTATTAATTCAGTTAAAAATAGAACAAATTCGGCGTTATTTATATTTTATTGGCGAATTTATATGATTCTAACTTGCAGGCTTTACCAAAACGGAATTAATATACTGCTAACAATATTGCTACAATGGAATACTTATGCAACTAAAATCAAGCTTTTGTGCTCTACTCTGTCTAACTTTATCGGCTTGCTCTGAAGCGCAAAAAACAGATACAGATTGGATACCTATTTTTGACGGCAAATCACTCGATGGCTGGACGGCTAAATTTGCAGGCCACCCTCTCGGCGAAAATTATAAAGATACTTTCAGAGTTGTTGATGGCTTATTAACGGTAGATTATTCAAATTGGGACGGATTTGATGACGACTTTGGTCATCTGTTTTACAAAACCCCCTATTCTCACTACGTTATCCGTGCGACTTATCGTTTTATTGGCGAGCAAGTCACTAATAAAAAAAAGTATAGCTGGGCGTTTCGCAATAATGGTTTAATGCTGCATTCGCAACCCCCCGAAACTATGTCTATAGAACAAAAGTTTCCGACCAGCATCGAAGTTCAACTGCTTGGTGGGGATGGGCAAAACCCCCGTAGCACAGCCAATTTATGCACACCGGGTTCAGATATTCATATTAAAGATAAACGAGTGACTACTCATTGTTTAGAATCTGACTCTAAAACTTTCCATGGTGATCAATGGGTCACGGTTGAAGTAGAAGTCCATGGTGGTGAAAAGCTCATTCACAAAGTTAATGGTGAAGTGGTTATGAGTTACCAAAAGCCTGTATTAGAAAAAGCTGTTGAAGACAAATACAAAAAAATATATCAGGGTACTTCGATGGCCAGCGGGTATATTAGTATTCAAGCCGAAACCCACCCAACACAATTTAAATCGATCGAGGTTAAACCTTTATAATTTTTAACTGCCGCTGACTAAACGAATGCCATTGGTGTATAACAGTGAGCAGCCAGAAATAGTCAGTAGGATAATGGCCAAACCACGCACCATGCGCATTGAAACCAGCTTAGCCAGTTTATTGCCTAAGCTGGTCATAATAAGTACAACGGGTAGAGCAATCGCTAAGGTTGCCAACGTTTTATGATCTGGCCAAGTACCAAACCCCACCATGCCGATCCTAAGCAACGCAGTAATGCCAAATACGGCCAGCAGAGTACTGCGCAAAGTGACTAACGTCCAAGGTTGTCTATAACATAAATAAACGAGCGGCGGCCCAGATATTGCAAATAAACCACCAAGAATACCGCCTAACCCACCAGCAATAGCAAAATGGCTTTGTTTGCTTTGATATTCATGTTGGTGATTTTTCAACAACATACTCAAACAGCAAGCTAAAATAGATAAACCCAAAACTACTTTTAGCCAGACTTCAAACTCTATAGATAAAAATTCTAATAAATAAAAACCCAATGCCATAGCCGGAGTCATCGATAGTAACAAGGTCAGCATAACTTGTTTGTTGACCTGATGGATTGCTTTAAACAAAGCACCCGCACAATTGATAAAACCTAAAACACTGACTAAAAAGGCGGTCGAGGTGAGCGGCAATAAGTCAAATAGTGTAAAACCACCAACTACAATCAGGCCAAAACCAAAACCGCTTAAAGTTTGAGATAACGCGCCTAAACTCAAAAAGATAAGGGTGAGGGTAATATGTTCTACTGCTAAAAATGACACCCTTAGGCTCCACTAAAACGATTGATTAAGTCTATTTGACGAGGCGCGCGATTTTATATTAGCAACTCAGTAATGAAAAGCCAAAAAGGCTCAAATTGAGCCATTTTTATACTTATTTTTACTCTGTTACACTATTGACCATTCGCATTAAACTTCTTTTTTAGAGCCTGTAAATATTTTTCAACAGCCGCTTCAATTCGCAGGCTATCTAGCTCATTTTGTTGCTGCTGGCTTTGCGTTTTAAACCTTGCATTGACAGTGACATTGTACAAATGGCCAGTGTCTGTTTTTCGATACTCAGCATCTGTGACTTTAATACGCGCAAACTTCTCAGGTTCAGTTAATTTTACCGAACTGTCTGGGCTAAAATGCTCAGAAAACTCAGTTCCGGCTAACCGTTGGGCGGTACGTTGCAAACTAATTTGATTGACCGCTGCATTCGTTGCTTTAGTCAAACAGGCTTGCTGGTTATCGTCTTGACAAGGATAGTCGATGCTTTGAGACATACTAGGCGCTAACACTAAATGGCGGGTACTTAGGTGCTCAACTATTTTATCTTGTATGGTACTGGTTTCGTGCTGGTAATACGCAGCTTCTTTTTTTAACTCAGATTCATACGAAGCAAAATTTTCATTTAAGCTACTACACTCTTGGCGTCTTTTATCTAAATCTTTTTGTTTACTTTCAAGTGCCATTTTTTCGCGCTCTGCAATTTGCATCTCGGCAGATGAGTTGGCGCTATTAAAAATACTTTGTTGGCGATCGAGTTGCTGTTGTAATTGTTGCTGTTTTTGCTCAAAACTGACTTCTTTTTGCTGACACTGCAAAAAGCTATCCCGTAAATGTTCCGTTTGACGTTCGGTGATCATTAACGACACATAACTCTTTTTTAGTTTTTCGAGCAATTTAGTATAAATTTGGTCATTAGAAGCTGCTTGAGCAGTCACTGTTTGCCCCCCCGCTAAGGCGGCTAATAAACAGCTCGCTATCGTTAATTTTTTCATTTTATTCCCTGCTTATATTTTTTAAGGCTTGCCTAAACAACGCCTGATCGAGTTGCTGAATAATTGTCTGTTGATTGTCGGGCAGTGATAAATGCGCCATTAATAATTGCTGAAGTTGACTATCTGTATTATTAGAAACAGTCATCAACGAAGGTTGGTTTTGCCAACCCCAAAGTTGATTCCCCTTGTCATCCAGCAATTGTAGTTCCACCAAAGCTTGGTAGCCGCGACTGACCGAAATCATTTTGCTATTCGCTGTTAGCTGCAAACGCCCCATTTGCCGCTGCTCTGTAATTGTTATGCCCTGTTTTGTTAATAATTGACGCAACGCCTGTTGCAAACTGAGCGGGCTGGCTTGCAATACCAGCTGGCTCTCAGCCACGGTATTAATCATAGCTAAAAACCTTTGTTTTAGCTCATTACTACCAATTGAGACCAATAGGTGACTGTATACGTTTTTTTCATCTTGATAGTTCAACAAGCTTTGTTGGCTTATTAATAAAGCCGAAAGATCTTGTTCGGCCAAAGCTTGTGTCGCTAAGGCGTTAAACTCAGCTTGCTGGTATTGTTTTAAAAAACTCAAAATCTCAGGCGATTTTTGCTCAATTAGATTGAGACTTTTACGCAGCCCATTAATAACAGCATCTTGCTGTGCTGCATACGCTGCAGCCGGATTTTCTATCCGTGCCTGACCTTGTGCATATACAAATAATACTTCGGGCAACTGCCATACCCCGTTCTCCGTTTCAGTCTGTACCATATTAGCTGGACTTAATACCAGTTGTGCCATTAAACAAGTGTCAGAACCTTGAAAAAAAGTTTTTTGATTGCTTAAAGCAAGTTGATTATTGACCAGCGCATCACGCACAGCTTCAGGTTTAATCGCCGCGATCAGATCCTTCGTTTTAGCTGTCTGCTCGGCCACTTTTAGCAGGTTATCTCGGGTTAAAAATTGCATAAAATTCAGCACTATCTGCCGCTCTAATTCGTCAGCAACGGTGCGCCCGCGACCATATTCGCAAACCTGATCGTTCAATATCAAAGCGTCATCTGTCACAGTCACTGCAACGTCTGCTAAGCTTGTTAGGGTCACCGCGAATAACACCGCGGCCGATAATATCTGCTTAATCATTTATAACCTGTTTGTTAGGTAATCTTCGGGCGCTCCGACACTGACTACATAAAGTTTTTCATTGTCTGCTGGTTGATAAATAGTATCTTTTGCTTGCTGTAGCACTTGCTTCGCAACTTTTGAATCTTTCCATTTAACAATACGGCCTAGCGAGGAGTTTTTAGCTGGCGTCACTTCAGCAACCCCAATAGGCTGCACAAAACCAGCCTGGTAGCGAAACACTATCATAGTTTCTTTTGGTAAAATGCCTGCATTTTGTCCTCTGTCGATTGATATTTGATTGCCATTAACGGCTAATACTTGCCCGGAAGCTGGTAGCTCGGTTAACAAGCGCGTTAACAAGACTCTAAAACCTCTGCTGATCATATCTGATACAACCGATAAGACGTTTTTTTGATCGCTATAATTAAAACCCGAATAGTAGCGCCCAGATACTTCGGTAAAAACTAATTCATCCGGCTCACGAACTTGATTAGACTCAACTCGGATCACACCTATATTAGGAGACGGCATTTTTTCACCCGTGTAGGGATCTAAAACAGATGCTGTTAGCTCAACCCGATAGCGAGCAACGCCGTTATATTCTGCGTAAAACCGATCGGCTGCTTTTAAGGTATCTATTTTTAAGAGATAGTCCGGTAAAATGGCTTTTTGCTGGGCTCTTTTTAATGCTGCCGCGGCGGGATCCTGGCTAAGTTGCATTTCTAGCTCTTTTTGCAAGCTTGCTTGATCTTGGGTAATGATTCGAAAACGATTAATGCCAGCCACTAGGTTTTCAAACATATTGGTCAGTTGCTGATTATTAATTTGATTTAACGCACTGGTTTGCTGATCTTTATCAACCACCAGGTTTTCATCAAAATACACTCGGATGCTGGGTTTTTTAAGCGGGCAGCGAGGATCTTCGTTGTTACGCTCAAAAGTACAATATTTAAGACTTTGAGTGGCAAAATAAGCAGGAACCTCAATGTCTTTATCATCAAATTGCCAAGGTGACTTCGCATATTGCAAACGGCTAGAAGCCACTTGGTTATCTGTTTTATTTGTCTGCTCGCTGGGATATTCAATTTTAGCTTTAGAAGCACAGCCAGCTAATACCAAAGCGGCAAACGTTAACTTTAAAAATCTGTTCACTTTATCCTCGCATCTTGTTGCTGCTGGATCTGCTGAGTGACCTCAATCAGGGCTTTGTCATCTGCTATCAATTGGTTTGCATTTTCAGCCACAGTGAGGCGGTTAAGCATCAACTGACTTGCTTTTTGCAGCTTTCCCAAATTCAGCAACATTTGGGTGCCTTCGTTTGCCCAAAATACACTTGCATCACGGCTGATGGCAGCGGCAACTTCGGTCACTTGCAGGCCAATTAACGCGGTTAATTTAGCATTTGAGCTAAAAATTTTTTGATTCGCTTTTTCATAAGCAGCTAGTTTAGGACCAATTTTTTCTGCTTTGGTGCGGGCGCCTTGATCAAACTGCTTTACTGCTTGTGCAATTTCTTCTTTTGATTTGCCCTCGTTTGCTTTCAAAAACGACTGTACATCTCTGTGATAACGCGCAATCTCTGAATAACGGGATACCAGTTGATATTGCTCCCGCGCATATAAACTAGTGCTTTGCTGAATTTTATTAAAGGTACTTGAAATATCGAATATCGCAGTGCCCATGGCTTCAATGTCTTTTTCTAATACTTGCTCACGCTCGTCTCGTGACAACTCGCTAAAATCTTCGGGGGCCGTAACCTGATGCTCGTTCGCGAGGATCATATTTTCTTCTAGCGGTGAAAAGTAACGAATACCCGCCATCAATACAAAGCTATCTGCGACTGATTGGTTCGCCGATTTTTTATTATTTGGCGGATGTTTCATGTTATCTGCAGCTTGCTGTAATGCTGCTCTAAATTGAGCAACATCTGTGCTTTTACAGGCCGCTAGGATTGCAATTAAACAGAATAATAAAACGGCTCTCACTATAGCCCTCGCTCGACCAATTGAGTCAAAATTTGCGATTTAGCTTGCTCACCACGACCAATTAGTTCAATGACCTGGCTAAATGGCTGCATTTGTCCTTGCGGGTTAAGCCAATGCAATTGAAAGCTCACTTTAGTGGCATCTTGCTGGTTAACTTGGCCTTTTAATAATGCACCTGTGATAAATATTCGCACCGGCGCTTGACCCGCGGTAAAACCAACCCCTTGGCGATAGTTTTTTAAAGCCGGATTTAAAAAATTTAGCTTAGGGGGCAATACAAATTCATAGTCGTAGCTTGCCGCTGCCTGCTGGGCCCGCTGCAAAGCATTTTTATGCTCAGTGAGTAGTTGATTAGGATAATTAAACGCGTTTAACAACGCTGCGTCGGCATAAATTTGCGCCGCGATTGCGGCCAGTTCAAATTGTGTCAGTGCTAATCGTGCGGTTTGCTTTTGTGAGAGACTACTCTGCTGTAATTGAACGATAGTATTCAGCCGTTGCTCACTTTGTTGCAACAACGAAGCAAAAAATGAGCGCCGTTCAACGGCTAATACAACGTATACTTGTTCGTCTAATTGTTGTTTTTTTATTTGTTGATAATTATTAAATGTAAATCGCCTTGCGATTTGTTCGCTCTGTTCTAAATAACCTTGCTGCTGATTAGTTTTTTGTCCCTGCCCTGTTTGCGCTAACAAGGTGTATACTTTGGCACTAACCTGCGAGCTTAAGCGTAAGCTCAATTTTGCCAAAGCATCTTTAGTTGCCAGCGTTTCTGTTGTACCTGCACCATAGGTTACAAAATGGCTATCGCTATCCGCTACCGGTTGGGCCACAAAATCCGGCACTTTTGCCGACTGGGCACAGGCCAAAATACTGCACAAACTAATCAAAACAAGACAAATTAAACGCACAACTCACTCCATGATACTTTGTTTGTGAGACACCAAAAGCTTTAACGCTAACCTTAAAGTTTACTTAAATAGATAACAAGCCTATCTGTCGTCATTTTTTAACTTTACTTTTAAAGTATAATTGCACATGCTTTGCGTATCTATAGCAAGATAACAAGTTATCATGCCAACCCAGTTACAATACATAAGGAAGTTATATGAAAGTTTATAAACTCTTGGCTGCCGGCAGTGTGGCGCTATTAGTAAGTGCCTGTTCAAATACCCCACAAAGTTCTCCAGTTGCAGATCAAATCCCAGATTGGGTGTTAAACCCAACGTCGGATAGTGGTTTAGCGGCAACCGACTGCGTGCGTTATTCAGGTAATTTGTCCGTTGACTCAAAAATGGTTGCTGCCAGCACTCGTGTGGAATTGGCTCAGCAAATTTCAACCAAAATTGAAGCTATGGACAAAACTTACGCTGCGCGTACCGATGCCAATGACGAATCTTCCATTAGCAATGTTTTTAGCCAAGTAAGCAAACAAATTACCCAGCAAACCTTGAATGGGGCTCGGGTTGTAAAAACAGACATCATTCAAATTGGCGGTGTTGATCAGGTGTGTTCAAAGATGGAACTCAGCCCAGCACAAACCCAAGCTATGTTAGACAAATTGGTGTCTACCGCTAACGTAGATATTAATCCACAAGATCAAAAGTTTTTATATCAAGAATTTAAAGCTTATAAAGCACAACAAGATCTTGCTAAAGAGATCGAGCGGTTAAGCAATTAAAAAAATAACAGGGAGCATTATGTCTTTATCGACAACCAGTGTGATTTTAGCTGCGGGTAAAGGCACCCGCATGAAATCTAATAAACCCAAAGTGTTACATACCATTGGCGCAAAAAGCATGGTAAAACACGTGATTGACGCAGCCGCATCTTTGCCTGCGAGTGAGAAAATTATCGCCATTTATGGCCATGGTGGCGAACAATTAAAATCGGCACTGGCCGACGAGTCACTGATTTGGGTAGAGCAAGCTGAACAACTTGGCACGGGTCACGCAGTGCAGCAAGTGGTTCCTCATTTAAGCGATGATGAACAAGTATTAATTTTGTACGGTGATGTGCCATTGATCAGCCGTACAACATTAGAAAACCTATTATCGGCCGCACCGACCCAAGGCATAGGTTTGTTAACCGTTAATTTAGCAAACCCGACAGGCTATGGCCGTATCATTCGCGATAGTGAAAACAATGTGGCTGCCATCGTTGAAGAAAAAGACGCCGACGATCAGCAAAAGCAAATTAATGAAGTCAATACCGGCATCTTAACAGCACCCAGTAAACTACTCAAAGCTTGGTTAGCTGAGTTAAATAACGACAACGCGCAAGGCGAATATTATTTAACTGACATTATAAAAATGTGTGCTGAGCAAGGCTACCCTGTGGCAACCGCCCAACCAACTAGTAGTTACGAAGTTGAAGGTGTGAATAATAGACTACAACAAGCAACCCTGGAACGTATTTATCAGCGCAATCAAGCTGAAGCTTTGATGGTTGAGGGGGTTAGTCTAGCCGATCCGGATCGAGTTGATATTCGAGGCCAAGTTACTGCCGGCAAAGATGTGCGTATTGATGTAAATGTTATTTTTGAAGGTCAGGTAGAACTTGGTGACAATGTGCAAATTGATGCCAACTGTATCTTAAAAGACTGTAAAATTGGCGATAATACTCACATTAAAGCCAATAGTATGATTGAGTCATCTACAATTGCTGACGGCTGTTTTATTGGTCCTTTTGCGCGCATTAGACCAAACTCAGAATTTGCATCCGGTGTTCATATTGGCAACTTTGTTGAGACTAAAAATACACAAATCGCGGCAGGTTCAAAAGCCAACCATTTGACTTACCTAGGCGATAGCCAAATAGGCTCAGGCGTCAATATAGGTGCAGGTACTATTACCTGTAATTATGATGGTGCCAACAAATCTAAAACCATTATTGAAGACAAAGTATTTGTAGGTTCCAATTCGGCTTTGGTTGCCCCAGTGACACTCGCTGAAGGCACAACAGTGGGTGCAGGTTCTACTATTACCAAAGATACTCAAACAGATGACTTGGTGATTGCACGACCTAAACAACGCCACATAACCGGCTGGCAACGGCCGCAGAAAAAAGCGAAATAACCGCAACAAAAATAAAGGCCACTCATTAGCGGCCTTTTTTAATACTGTTTTACTTAATAGTTAGGACGCTGCACTCTATCTAACGGAATATCCGGAATTAGCTGTGCTGGGATCTCTAACTTTTTATCATCAGCGCCAGCGGCAAAATTGCTCAGGTTATATTTATTTTCAGTTGACCAATCCATCTCTACCCGTCCATCACCTAGAACTATGTTACCTAGTTTTTTTCTAAACCACTCAGCCAGTGGTTTGTACTCTAAAGTGTAAGCTAGGTTGTTGCGTTCATCTGGATCTTTACGCAAATCATATAATGCCATCTCTGCTTTTAATGGATGCGTTTCTAACGCCCAGCGAATATCATCATTTAACAAAGGCGCTTTGGCAGGTGTTCTGCGATCTCTACTGCGCATCGAAAACGCAAACTCATTACTACGTAGATAAGCTCTGTGACCACTGACTAAATTCATTTCACCTAAAATATAATCACGACGAAACTTTTTATCATTTGCCACCACAGCCAAGTCAGTACCATCTAAATAGTCATATTCAGGTTGTGTTAAATCCAAACCAGCGGCTGCCATGAAAGTTGGTGCAAAATCCACATACTCAACAAGCTTATCAACCACTTTGCCCGGCTGAAATGTTTTAGTATCAGATCCTGCGACAATAACAGCGCCATTTAACGATTGTTTCCATGACGCAAACTTAGCCATTATGCCTTGCTCACCTAAATGCCAACCATGATCGCCAACGGTAAATACAATTAAATAATCACGACCTTGTTTTTCAGAATATTCTTTAAATGATTTCACTGCTTGGCCAATTAAATGATCACCAAATGCAGTAAATGCATAATAATCTCGAATTGCCTGTTGCTTTTCAGCGTCCGTCATAGCATGCGTTTTAGATTCGTTAAAAATTTGCATTTGCTGAGGAACAAAGGTCGACATTTCTTCGGTATCAAACTTAGGCAAGTCATATACCTTATCTTTGAACATATCACGGAATTTTTTCGGTGGTAATACAGGCGTATGCGGCAGATGGAAACCTAAATTAACAAACAAAGGTTTGTCTGAGTTTGCCCCGGTGAGTTTTTTACCAAAATTAGATTGATATTCGCGATCACTGTTTTTAATGTAATTTTCGAACGCTTTTACAATGTATGCATCGACTGTTTTGTCTGCTGGTTGAGGGTTTTCACCACCTAGTATCAACCCTTTATTAATGCGAGTATACGCCCGTAAGATATCAAACTCTTTTTCTACTTTTTGTTTAATCGCTTGTTCTTCGTCATTTAATAAACGATCAGCTTTTGAAATAGTATAGGTAATGCTCTCACCATTCGCATAATTGACCGTTTCAGTAGCATCTCGGCGCAACAACAACGAATCTTTTAAACCATATGCACCAGTTGAGTGTAAACCACCTAAACCATTTGCATGCAAGTCGCGGTTAAACTCAATATCAAAATCAAAAATTTTACCCTTATAACCCGGGTATACGCTGATACCTAAATGTTGTTTACCAATAATGGCTGTACCATAACCTGCACTAGACAACTGTTGGGAGATGGCTGGCCGCGTAAAGTCAGCTTGCTGATGGGTCGCTTCCCATGCATATTTACCATTACGAAACGGGTAACGGCCGGTATGCATCGAAGTTCTTGATGGGCCACAGGCAGGCGACTGGTTATACGCTCGAGTAAATAAAACGCCCTCTTCTGCTAACTTGTCAATATTTGGCGAAGAAACATAACCAAGTTCACTATGATCTTTGCCCGTGGTGGCTCTGTTATAGGCTTGAATTGAATCAGGTCTGTGATCGTCAGTAATAATCCATAAAATATTGGGCTGTTGTTTAGCTGCTACTGTCATAGAAACAGTTAATGCTGCTATCCCGGCCAAGTAAGTTTTCATAAGCACTCCAGTATCGGAAAAAGTTGATATCAAATTATTGTCAACAATCACCAAAAATGACACTGAAAAGCAAAATAAACAACATTTTTTATACAGAAAAATTATCTAACTCAAAAAGGCCTTGATCATTTTTAGCGATTGCCACTGCATTAATCACTGCAGACATATTAAGAGGCCCATAAATATGTGGATATAAGCTATTCGCCGCGGTTTCCCATTTTATTGGAGCCGTGACTTCAGCCGACTCAACTTGCAACAATATAGGCAACTCAGTTTGCAGATAAAACTTATTAGCCACTCGGGTTAGATTGTTAGCACCACTAGCATGAATAAAACCTTCGTCTTGTAAGGAAGGTTTGTTTAATTCACCAACCTCAATGGCGGCTAAATACTCTTGTTGCGATACAATCACATAAATACTGGTTGACTGCATTATTCTCTTTGCTCCCAATTCATATGCAGCTAAAAAAAAGCCTGCCAGGAGTTGGCAGGCAAAAACGCAGTGTGGAGGAACTAGCTATTTTTTAACTCGGTAATCACTTTATCTAAACCAACCTCAGAAACACGGCGGGTAATTTCTTTTTGTTTGGCACCTAGCAATGAAATCCCTTCGGCGACCATGTCATATACTTTCCATTCCCCATCATTGCCTTGGCGAAGTTTAAACTGTAAATCAATTGCAGGCGCACTGCTGTCTAATAAGCGAGCTTTAACAGTGGCATATTTGCCGTCAATTTGCTGGCCAGCTTCATCAAAAATCACTTTTTGCCCTTTGTAACCCATTAATGCTGCGGCGTAGGTACTGCTTAAGTTTTCTTCGACGGCTGCCACAAACTCTGTTAATTGTTCTTTTTTAACGTTGCGGACATGTTTTCCCAATAACTTAAAAGAAACAAAGTTTAAATCAATATGAGGCAACAATTGGTTTTTAACTAATTGTTTAAGTTGATTTTTTTTATCTGCTTGGTCTGACTCAATTTGGCTTATCTCAGTAAACAACTGCTGACCAACCTTGCTTAATAGAGCATTTGGAGATTGTGCAGCCTGTAACACTGTAGAAAATAACAATGGTATTGCGACTAGTGCTGTCACTATATATTTTTTTAGAATGGTCATAAATTTAGCTCCGTTCAAATCAATAAGGCTATTATACCTAAATTACCCTTGCTCAATTAGCCCTTTACTAGAAACTAATTATTGCCGATTTGGCAACAATGACATCATTCTAATGAGTTAGTTATAGCTGAGAATTAGCGCAAGTACCTATTATTTTAAGAAGTATTTTTTTACTCGTATAGTGGAATCAGTGACCTTTATCGCAGCTTACTTTCCACATGAACGATTTGTTTGCCTCCTAAACCTCTCCCTAATTGTTTATCCAGCGCCGTTTTGACACTTTGCGCTGTAAACTCTACATCAAGCAACGGGCAAGGCATTAACTGGCCCGAGGCAACTTTTTCTAATAATGCGTTATTAAAAAACAGCATTCGTTGTTGTGCACATACGCTCTTCATTAACCAAGCGCCGGCCAAAGAAACAATGCAAATATTGGGTGCTTTTTTGTCTAATAGTTCTGGCGAAAGTTCAGTTAAACCATTTAAACAAGCAATGCGGCCACAAAATCTTAACCAAGCGATATTGCGCTCTGTATGATGTCCACCGAGCACATCAATGATAGCGTCAAACCCTTGTGGTCCAATGGATAAGTTTAATTGTTTATCAATGTTCGCTTGTGCTGGATCAAACACAGCTTCCACACCCAGTTTTTTTATCCGAGCATGATGCCGTTTACCCGCCAAGGCATATACACGAGCGCCTTTTAACTGTGCCAATTGAATAGCCAATTGGCCGACCGCACCGCCAGCACCATCAACCAGTAGCGTATCTCCCTCTTTTATTTGCACTTTTTCAAGCGCAATTTGCGCCGTCATACCACTAAAAGGCAGTGAGGCGGCCACCTCACTAGAAACCTCTTCTGGCACTATGCTAACCGCATGATTAGCAATGACCGCATATTCACTTAAGGTGCCTTGCCCTTGGATATCCGTGTGCCACATAACTCGCTGCCCAACTGTAGGCACTGTGCCCGGCTGTGCTTGTACCACAGTGCCGACTGCATCTAGGCCGGGAATATGGGGATATTGCCAACCGGCTAACCCTACTTTAGCCAGCTTACTATCGAGCGGATTCAAACCCACTTTTTCAACTTTTACTAAAACTTGACCCAATTGACACTCAGGCAATGGTAATTGCTTTTCGGATAATTGAAAATCATCCGCAGCTCTATCTAACACAATTGCTTTCATGGTTTTAGGGAATTGGGTCATTAATGTCACCTCACTGAGATAATAAAGTTCTACTCCAGCCGCCGCTAAAAGCTTTATAACCGGAAATTCGGGTTTGAATCAAATCAAGTTTGGCATCTAATGCATCACGCTCTGCTTGCAGGGCTTCTTGACGTGCATTTAGTAAGTCTAAATAAGGGACACTCCCCTCTTCGTAAAGCGCTTGAGCTTGTTCTAATGCATTTAACGCATGCATCACTCGCTGGCTCGAATAATCATTCAGTTGCGCACCATAATATAAGTTTTTAAGCGCGGTTTGTGCATCTGAGATCACATTCACCAAGGTATTTTCATACTCGGCATAGGCCGCTTTAGTTAACGCATGTTGGGCATTTGCCTGAGCCGTTAACGCAGGCCAGCTCAGAATCGACCAATTGATGCCAGGGCTTATCTGCCAGCTTTCTTTTCCAGACAAATTGTTTCCGTTTGGGTTCAATAAACCAGCAAAACCAGTCACGCTAATCGACGGATAAAGCGCCGCTTGGGCTGCATCATCTAACGCATACTGTTGAGCCAGCTCGTATAAAGCTAAATTAATTTCTGGTCTTAGTTTTACGGCTGCTTCTGGCTGATATATTTCAAATGGAATATCGACAGCATCATCCAACGCTGATTTCACAAAGGTTAAATTGATAGAATCAGCTGGGACGCCTAACAACACAGCTAAACTTGCTTGGCTTCTGAATAAGCTCTGCTGCACAATAGGCAGTAGTGTTTTTTGCTGATTGAGCTGCGCCAGTGTCCTTTCAACATCTAAGTTAGAAACAAAGCCTTCATCAACCCTAGCTTGCAACACCGCCAGGCTTTCTTCCAAAGCTTTAATTTGAGCTTGCACTAAGTTCAATTTTAGGCGGTTCCCTTGCCACTCATAATAACTGCGTGCAACACCCGTCACTATTTCAGCTTTAAGCTGAATACGCGCTTCAGCGGCTTGGTAAGTTTGTGCTTTAGCGGCATTAACCAAGGATGATATCCGACCAAACAGGTCTAGTTGCCATGTCGCTGACAACCCTACGCTGGTTTGCTCTGTGATCTGACCGCTCACTTTTTGACGCTCAAATTCAGCCGCGAGTCCGCCTTGCGGTAGCTGCTGATTTTCTTGGTATCCTAATTGCGCTAAGCTCGCACGGTACCTATAGTCAGCCGCTTGCAGTGCATGATTATCGTTCAGGGCTTGAGCGATTAAACGATTTAGTTCACTATTTTGATAAAACTGCCACCATAAACCCTGCTCTGTTACTGCTTGCTGCTCTAAATAGGCTTGGCTGGCAAAATAAGCATGATTTTGACTTTCAACCAACTCATGTGATTTAAAATTGGCGCAACCGGCCAGCAGCAAAGCTGCGGCCATAGCTGTTAATGGTGTTTTTAACAAACTCATAATTATACTTCCTTCTGGTTTGTTTGCACTTTGCTCTCGCGAGCCACTAAAGCGTAAAAAACAGGGGTAAATAACAAACCAAATAAGGTCACGCCTATCATCCCAGAAAATACAGCGATTCCCATTGCTTGACGCATCTCAGCCCCAGCGCCTGAAGCTAACACCAGAGGAATGACACCGGCAGTAAAAGCAATAGAAGTCATTAATATAGGCCGTAAACGCAAGCGTCCGGCATGAATAATAGCTTGTAATCGGGTCATACCTGTCTCTTGCTGCTCTTTAGCAAACTCAACCATCAAGATGGCGTTTTTACAAGCCAGTGCAACCAGAACAATTAAACCTATTTGAGTAAAAATATTATTATCACCCGACATTAACCAAACCCCCAATAGCGCCGAGAATATGGTCATAGGTACAATTAGAATGATAGCTAGCGGTAATCGTAAACTTTCGTACTGAGCGGCTAACACCATAAAAACTAATAACACCACCAGCGGAAAAATATATACCATAGTATTACCCGCTAAAATTTGCTGATAGGTTACTTCAGTCCACTCAAATGCCATGCCCTCAGGTAATTGCTCAGCTAAAACCGCTTCAATTGCTTGTTTCGCTTGATCACTGCTGTAACCTGGTGCTGGATTACCATTCAGTTCGGCACTTGGATAACCGTTATAATGCATCACCTGATCAGGCCCTGTGGTCGGCGTGGCTTTTAATACCGCCCCCAAGGGCACCATATCACCAGCACTGTTTCGAACTTTTAGGTTAAGTATTTGTTTGGCATCCAGACGGTACTCTGCGTCGGCCTGTGCATTCACCTGATAAGTGCGCCCAAACATATTAAAGTCGTTTACATACACAGAACCTAAATACACTTGCAGCGCTTCAAACACACCGTTTAATGGGATCCCTTGCAATAACGCTTGCTCGCGATCGATTTCAATATCCATTTGGGGTACCTGAATACGAAAGCTTGAAAATAAGCCCATAAGTTCAGGTCTTTGGTTGCCAGCCGCTATCACCTTTTGCAAAGTGCCAAACAAGGTTTCAAAACCTAAGTTCCCTCTGTCTTCTAATTGCAATTTAAAACCACCCGTTGTCCCCAAACCTAAAATTGGTGGGGGTGGGAACACTGCCACAAAAGCTTCGTCAATCACTGCATAGCGCTTATTTAATTCAGCAGCAATAGCGCCGGCTGACATTCCCGGTCCCTGACGGTCACTAAAGTCTTCTAGCGGGGTAAAAACCACTGCACTATTTGGACTGTTGATAAAACCATTGACTGATAGCCCAGGAAAACCAACTGAGTTTGCTACACCAGGCACATTCCCAGCTATTTCTGACATTTGTCTAACAACCGCCTCAGTGCGATCTAAACTAGATGCGTCCGGCAATTGAGCAATAGAAACTAGATACTGTTTATCTTGCGCTGGAATAAACCCGCCAGGCACTGCATTAAACAAAGAGACAGTCGACCCCAGCAAAGCAACATATAACACAGCAACGATAATGCTGAATCTAACAAGTTTTTTAATGGTTGCCTGATACGCATTGGATGCTTTATCAAACATACGGTTGAACGGTTTAAATAACCAGCCACCAAATAATTTATTCATTACCCGTGTTAAAAGATCCGGTTTAGCATGATGCGGCTTTAATAAAATAGCCGATAATGCAGGGGACAAGGTTAATGAGTTAATTGCAGAGATAATGGTTGATATTGTGATAGTTAATGCAAACTGCTTATAAAACTGCCCAGACAAACCAGTGATAAAGGCGGTTGGAATAAACACAGCACATAACACCAAAGCAATCGCAATGATAGGTCCTGTTACTTCGCTCATCGCAACCCGAGTGGCTTCCATCGGGGACAGTCCATTTTCAATGTTGCGCTCAACATTTTCTACTACCACGATTGCATCATCAACAACTATCCCTATCGCCAACACCAAACCAAACAGTGACAAGGTGTTAATGCTCACCCCCAACCATTGCATCACCGCAAAGGTACCAATGAGCGAAACAGGGACTGCTATCAAAGGAATTATAGAGGCGCGCCATGTTTGTAAAAACAATACAACAACAATAACAACAAGAACAATTGCTTCTAATAAGGTTTTAATCACGGCTTCGATAGAGCCGCGAACAAAAACGGTTGGATCATAAACTATGTCATACGTCATGCCCGCCGGAAAATCTTTTGCGAGTATTGCCATGGTGCTTCTAACTTCATCCGACAACTCAATAGCATTTGAACCTGGACGCTGGAAGATAGGCATAGCCACAGCTTGTTGACCATTGAGTAGAGAACGCAAAGCGTAAGAATCTTGCCCGATTTCAACTCTGGCAACATCTTGCAAACGAGTAATAGCCCCACGCTCACCCACTTTTACAATCACTTGTTCAAATTCTTTTATGCTTTGTAAGCGACCTTTAACATTTAATAATATTTGAAACTTTGCCGAATTAGGGACTGGCTGCGAACCTAAAGATCCCGCAGCGACCTGCTGGTTCTGCTCGCGTAAAGCAGCAATAACATCACCGGCCGTGATCTGACGAGCTGATAGCGCATCTGGATCTAACCAGACACGCATGGCATATTTACCACCACCAAATACGCGGACGTTTCCTACCCCACCAATTCGAGCAATTTGGTCTTTAACATATAAATCAGCGTAATTTGATAAATAATCTGAGGTGCGGCTCTCATCTGGCGAGTATAAATGCACCACCATAGTTAAATTGGGCGATGATTTTTCTGCCACCACACCCAGCCGCTGAACTTCTTGCGGTAAACGAGGGATCGCTGAATTAACACGGTTTTGCACACGTTGCTGGGCTTTATCTAAATCTGTGCCTAACGCAAAGGTTACCGTCAATGTCATGCGGCCATCACTGGTCGCTTGTGAAAACATATATAACATGTTTTCAACACCATTAATTTCTTGTTCTAATGGCGTAGCAACTGTTTCCGCTATAACCTTGGGGTTAGCACCCGGATAATTGGCAGTCACCACTACCGTTGGCGGCACCACTTCTGGATATTCGCTAATAGGTAAATTAAATAGAGAAATGGCACCGCCAATTAAAATAATAAGTGACAGCACGGCGGCAAAAATCGGCCGCTTAATAAAAAAGTGCGAAAAATTCATAAACTAAGCCTTTTTATTGTGCAGCGGCCAAAACTGGCTCTTTATTATCGTAAAATAATGTCAGCGCAATTTCAGATGTGTCTAATTCAATCATCTGGGGATTAATTGGCATGCCAGGACCGACTCGAGCCGGTCCTTTTACTGCAATTTTATCGCCTGCTTTTAAACCGGTTAAAATAGCGCGAAAGTCACCGTAGCGGTCGCCTAATTCAACGGGTCGATATTGCAGGGTATTATTTTCATCTACCGTTAAAACAAAACGGTTTTTTAAATCTGTACCTAATGCGGTTTCAGGAATTAATACTTGTTCGGTGGCCATTTGGCTAGCAACCCGAATGCGTGCAAATGAACCGGCTCTAAGCTGATTTTCGCCATCAACAAACGAAGCTCTCACTCTGAGCGTGCCCGTAGCCGGGTCTATTTGATTGTCGATAAAGTCGATTTTCCCTTGTTTTGAAAACTCATCACTGCCTAATTGCTGCATGGCAACTCTGATACCTTGTTGAGCAGATGCGTTGGCAAAATGCTGATTCCAAGTTCGCTCGTCGATATCAAAATAAGCAAACATTTTTTGATTTGAAACAATTCGAGTTAGCACACTTTGATTAGCCGTTACCGTATTACCTTTAGTAATCTCTGCACGTGAAATCAGACCATCAATTGGCGAGGTAATTTCAGTAAACTCTAAATTCAACTGTGCCAGTTTAAGTTGGGCTTGAATCGCAGATAGTGAGGCCTGTGCCTGTTTAACCGCGGTTTCGCGAGACTCGGCATCTTCGGCAGAAATGGCATTACGTGCTTTTAAGCGCTGTGAGCGCGCTGCTTCATTGCGAGCTTGTTCCAATAACGCTTGGGCGTTATCTAACTGAGCTTGCAAACGATCCACTTCAGCGACGAATGGACGAGGGTCTAACTTAAATAATAATTGCCCTTGGCTTACCTGTTCACCTTCAACAAATTCAACACTATCGACCACACCTGAAACACGCGGGCGCAGTGCAATTTGTTGCGGCGACTCCAACCTAGTTGTATAAGTAAACCAACTCTGTACTGGTTGTTGAACCACAGCAGCCACTTCAATTGGCAAAGCTGGAGCGGCAGATTGGGTTGCACTCGCTGATGAATCAGCTTGGCTGCATGCATTCAACAACAACGCGCTAACGGCCACAAAAACACTGGTTATATATCGTTTTGTTCTAAACATTTGGTACCTCCATAGAATATTACATATATGGTAGGGAAAAGCAGAACAAACAAATAGACAGCAAAAGTAAACTCATTAGTGCCATAACGGCAACAATAGAGTAGAATCGCTAAAATATTAGATGTTTGGTATTTTTTTTAGAGGTTTTACAGGTGGATATTACCAATAAGCTGATGATATTTTTAGAAGTTGTTGAGCAGGGTTCCCTTGCCCGGGCAGCCGAACTTAGAAATGTAGATCGCTCTGTAGTTTCTAAACAGCTAAACAAATTAGAAGAGGAACTTGGGGTGCGTTTGCTTAATCGCTCGACACGTTCTTTTTCACTGACAGCGGCGGGGGCGGAAATGGTAAAAAAAGCCAAGGAGCTAAGGCTAATGTTAAGTGAAACCGTGCAAATTGCTGAAAATTACCATAGCGAACCCAGAGGCCTACTCAAGCTCACCAGCTCTTCCATCTTGGGTAAACGTTATATTCAACCAGTTATTAATGATTTTCAAAAACGCTTTCCACAAGTGGAAGTCGAGTTAAGGCTCGAAGACAGGGTGGTTGATATTGTAGGTGAAGGTTATGATCTGGCTTTTAGGGTTGGCCCACCGCGTGACTCTAATTTAATCGCACGCCCACTCGCCCGCACTCGTTTACTTATTTTGGCAGCTCCTGAATTTATTCAAACCTATGGCGAGCCAAAAACGATTGAAGAATTAGCAGAGCTGCCAGCCGCAATTTATGCCGGTGATTCTAAAAAAGTGCATGAGTTATTACATATAGATAAAAATGGCAAAGAAGTTGCCACACCTATGCGCAGTGTATACCGCGCCAATGATGGTGAACTATTGCTTGCTAAAGTCATCTCAGGTACCGCTTATACCGCAGTACCCGCATTTATTGTGAACGATGAAATCATCAAAGGATCCCTTATTCCTATCATGCAGCATATCCACCTGCCTGAATATCATAAGATGAATGTGGTATACCCCCACCGAGGTTTACCCGCTCGCTCGCAGCTTTTTTTTGATGCAGTGAAAGAATATATAGGCTCGGAGATCCCAATTTGGGAGCATAATATTCCGGGATTCGAAAAAATGTACGGTCACAAACCAAGTTAGTGCAAACACACCAAAATGGTGCAAAATATCAAGTTAGCGAACCCAGCTAGACTTTTATAAAACAGGGAATCATAGGCTAAACGACTGAGTTTTAATATTTTTATCTACAATTTTAAAACTTGGAACAAGATCTGCATAGTTCTATTCAGCAGGAGCTCATTTAAATTGAGCCGACTTCACCAAAGAGATATCTAGGGTTCCGACTGTTTATCAGTGACTGGTCCGAGAGTTATCAACCCAGGTGACTGTGGTAACACAGGTTGCTATTTGCAGGGGTTACACGGCGGGACAAAAGCCCGGGAGGATAAATTTAAATGAGCCTCCCTGTGCCCGAAAACCGTGTAAACTTTGGAGAATGCAACTATGAAAGCCATAAAAACCCTTACGCTCGCACTTGCTTTACTCACCTCATTTAACTCGTTCGCAAAAGATAAATTTTCTGTTTGTTGGTCAATTTATGCTGGCTGGATGCCTTGGGAATATGCCAACAGTCACGGCATTATAAAAAAATGGGCTGATAAATATGATATCGAAATCGAAGTTGTGCAAATTAACGACTACATAGAATCGATCAACCAATACACTTCAGGTCAGTTTGATGCCTGCACTATGACAAACATGGATGCGCTAACCATACCAGCCGCCAGTTTTGTCGACAGCACCGCCTTAATTGTCGGTGACTATTCTAACGGTAATGATGGCGTTGTACTTAAAGGCAAAAATAGCCTTAAAGATATTAAAGGCCAACAAGTTAACCTGGTTGAGCTATCTGTTTCACACTACTTTTTAGCACGAGCGCTAGAATCAGTTGGTTTGACAGAGCGTGATATTAAAGTAGTTAACACAGCTGATGCTGATTTAGTTGCAGCCTATTCAACCAACGATGTAACTGCTGTGGTCACTTGGAACCCTATGTTGTCAGAAATTATTAAACAACCTGACGCGAACTTAGTTTATACCTCAAAACAAATTCCTGGTGAAATTCTAGATATGATGGTTGTTAACACAGCAACGTTACAGGCCAATCCAGAACTAGGAAAAGCGTTAACCGGCGCTTGGTACGAAACACTCGCGTTAATGAATGACGATAAAGTGCTTTCGCATATGGCAGACGCTTCAGGTACAGATCTCGCCGGTTACAAAAACCAAGTTGCCAGCACCTACCTGTTTTATAAAGCCCAAAATGCGCTTGATTTTGTAACCAGCAAAGAACTGCCAGATCTGTTAAAAAAGGTTGCTGACTTCTCTTTTGACCATGGTTTATTAGGCGAAGGCGCGCCAGATGCAGGTTTTATAGGCATTGAAACGCCAGCCGGTATTGTTGGTGACAGTAATAATATTCAGCTTAGATTTGATGCCAGCTTCGTAAAAATGGCAGCCGAAGGCAAACTATAAATAGTTAGGGGTCGCGATTATGAAACGTCTCATGAATCTGGAACCTTCGCGCCCCGTGCGACTGTTCCTCACCCTGCTGCCTTTTATCTTGTTGCTACTTCTATATTGGAGCGCATCAGATGCAAGGCTCGCAGAAAACCCGAATGACCGTCTGCTGCCCAGCTTTACTCAAATAGCAGACGCTATCGATCGCTATGCCTTTACCGAAAGCAAACGCACTGGTGAATATTTATTTTGGCAAGATACCAGTGCCAGCTTATCGCGTATTTTAACAGGCATCGCAATCAGTGCACTGGCTGGCCTGCTGGTTGGTTTATTAACGGGTATTTTACCAACGGTGCGAGCAGGATTTTCACCGTTAGTCACTGTCATCTCGCTAATTCCGCCGATGGCTATCTTACCCATTCTTTTTATTACTTTTGGGCTAGGTGAGCTATCTAAAATGATGTTGGTGATCATTGGCACTGCGCCAGTAATTATGCGCGACATTCAAGCTCACGTAGAGCAACTACCCAGCGAACAATTAATAAAAGCACAAACCCTCGGGGCTTCAACTTGGTTGGTGACCTTGCGTATTATTTTGCCGCAGATAATGCCTAGATTAATTGCATCTGTTCGTTTGTCACTCGGCGCCGCTTGGTTATTTTTAATTGCGGCCGAAGCCATTGCCGCGCAAGACGGTTTAGGTTACCGGATATTTTTAGTTCGTCGTTATATGTCGATGGATATTATTTTACCGTACGTTTTTTGGATCACGACACTGGCTTTTGCCATGGACTTTAGTCTGCGCAAAATATCAGAGCTCTGTTTTCCGTGGTTTCATCAGGAGGCCGGCAAATGAGTTTTTTACAAATAAAAAATGTCTGGAAATCCTACGGTGATGCACAAATTTTAGAGCGCTTATCAGTAGATGTAGAGGCAGGTGAGTTTGTTTCTATGGTGGGCGCATCAGGTTGTGGCAAAACGACCCTGCTAAAAATGATTTTAGGCAGCGAACAACAAACCCGCGGCGAAATTTTGTTAGAAGGCAAACCCTTGGTTGCTGAGCCTGATGCTGAGCGCGGCATTGTTTTTCAGCGTTATTCGGTTTTTCCTCACTTAACTGTGCTAAAAAACGTGATGCTGGCAGATGAAGTGGCCAATGCCCCGATTTTAGGTCGCTGTTTTGGCGCTAAAAAGCGACAAATCAAAGATAAAGCTATGCAGTTTATCGAAGCGGTTGGTTTAAACCATGCGCTGGATAAATACCCGCACCAACTTTCTGGAGGCATGCAGCAACGCTTGGCAATCGCCCAAGCATTAATGAAATCTCCAAAAATTTTATTGCTTGATGAGCCGTTCGGGGCACTTGATCCTGGCATCACTCAAGATATGCACAAGTTGGTGCGCGAAATATGGCAAAAAAACAAACTTACTATATTTATGGTAACTCACGACATTCAAGAAGGTTTTGAATTGGGTTCTCGTTTATGGGTGTTTGACAAAGTTCGTCATGATCCACAAGCACCAAACGCTTACGGGGCCCAGATCACCTACGACTTAAAATTGGATCGACAAACTAAAGATGCTGGTCTGCAGCAGATTTCAGCCAATATGACTCAAAAGGAGGTCACTAAACCATGATTTTATATCAAGACACGCTACCCGGTGGTAAACACTGGTCAATGCGGATGCGTCGCGGCACTAGTTTACGTTTAATTGATATTGAAGGCGGTGCCAATGTCGGCATGTTGTTCTACAACCCTGAAAACCTTTTAGAGCGTTACAACGCACCCGATACACTAAAGTGCCAACACACTTTTAAGCTCACTCGTGGCCATTGTTTATATTCGGATATGGGGCGCATTTTTTGCTCAATCACCGAAGATACGTTTGCGTGGCATGATACTTTGTCGGGTAACCTGCATGCCAAACATGTTACAGCAAAATATGGCAAACGCGATTACCAAACCGATCGCAATAACTGGTTACAAAATGGCCATGATGCTTTTTTGGTTGAAGCCGCTAAATATGGGTTAAATCAACAAGATCTTGC
Organism: Gayadomonas joobiniege G7; assembly: GCF_000300815.1. GTDB lineage: Bacteria > Pseudomonadota > Gammaproteobacteria > Enterobacterales > Alteromonadaceae > Catenovulum > Catenovulum joobiniege. Next base: position 431,054 of record NZ_AMRX01000001.1, read on the forward strand.
AGCCAACCTGAATTTATTTAGCAAAGTCAGCCCAGATGAAAACGGCAAGCTGATTTATCATGCAAACGCTTCAAAAGCCGGTGATTTTATTGAGTTGAGGTTTGAAATGGATACATTGGTATTAATGCACACCTGCCCGCATCCTCTAAACCCTGCCAGTGAATATCCGTTTAAGCCGGTTGAATATCAGATTAAAAAATCAGCCCCAGTCGCTGACGATGATTTTTGCAAAAACCTGTGTGGTGAAAACCAACGTGGTTTCGAAAACAACCGACTTTACCACTTAGGTTTATAACAGAAGGAAGATAACCGTGATTGTAGAAAGTGAATTGAAAGCCGAAAACGCTGTGGTCAGCGATACGGTTGATGCTGGCGATTATTACCTTAAAGTGATTAAAAAAGGCCAAATTGTTCGCATCTTAGATGTAGAAGGTAACCAAGCCGCAGATACTTTATTTTATAGTGCCGCAGATCCGGCAGAACGTTATAGCGCCACCGACACCATACGTGAGCAAGGCCAAGTATACCTAACTGCGGGTAGTGTACTTTTGTCTAACCATATGAACCCTATGTTAAAAATAGTGGCTGATACCTGTGGTCGTCACGACACTATAGGCGGTGCTTGTGCGACTGAAAGTAACACAGTACGTTATGCATTAGACAAAAAATGCATGCATGCCTGCCGCGATAGCTGGTTGTTAGCGATTGCTGAAAACGAAGAACTGGGTTTGTCAAAAAAAGACATCACCCACAACATTAACTTTTTTATGAATGTCCCTGTCACGCCTGAAGGCGGTTTAAGCTTTGCTGACGGTATTAGTGGAGCAGGCAAATATGTTGAACTAGAAGCTTTGATGGACACCATCATCCTAATCTCAAACTGTCCACAACTTAATAACCCATGCAACGCATATAACCCGACTCAAATTCAAGTACTGGTCTGGGATCAATAAGTAACTGTTAAATTTTTGGTATCAGGACGGCCTGTTTACCAACTAAAAAGTTTTTCGCGGGACGACCCGCATTTGGGAGTCTGTCATCATGTTTTCTAAAGTATTAATCGCTAACCGTGGCGCTATCGCTTGTCGAATTATTCGCACATTAAAAAAACTTGGTATCAAAAGCGTTGCTGTTTACGCAGAAGCCGATCGTGAATCTTTACATGTTAGTGCCGCCGATGAAGCCTATAGTTTAGGCGAAGGTGCTGCAGCCACCACCTACCTTGATCAAGATAAAATAATAAAAATATGCCAGCAAACTGGCGCTCAAGCCGTGCATCCAGGTTATGGTTTTTTAAGCGAAAACGCACAATTTTCCGATCGCCTTAAACAAGAAAATATTACTTTTATCGGGCCTCGTGGCCAGCAAATGTTAGAGTTTGGTTTAAAACATGAAGCGCGCGCACTCGCCGAAAAAGCTGGGGTACCATTAGTACCCGGCAGTGGATTATTAGAAGACATCAGCGAAGTAAAATCTTTCGCCCTACAAGTTGGCTATCCTGTGATGCTAAAAAGTACTGCTGGTGGCGGCGGCATCGGCATGCAAAAATGTGACAGCGAAGCCGAATTAGAAAAAGCCTTTAAAAATGTTAAACATTTAGGCGCACAAAACTTTGCCAATGATGGTGTATTTTTAGAAAAATTTGTTGAAAAAGCGCGCCATATCGAAGTACAAGTTTTAGGGAATGGTAGCGGACAAGTAGTCACTTTAGGTGAACGGGATTGTTCTAGCCAGCGCCGTAACCAAAAAGTCATTGAAGAAAGTCCAGCACCTAATCTGCCAGAAGACACTCGCCAAGCGATGTTTGCGACGGCTAAAGCTTTAATGCAATCTATTCATTATTTAAATGCGGGCACCGTTGAATATATTTACGACCATGACGCTGACCAGTTTTACTTTTTAGAAGTAAACACACGCTTACAGGTTGAACACGGTGTAACAGAAGCTTGTTACAATATCGATCTGGTTGAGTGGATGTTAAAAATAGCAGCCAACGAAGGTACAGACCTATCTGAACTTGCACAATTAAGCCCCCAAGGTCATGCTATTCAGGCACGGGTTTATGCCGAAAATCCGATGAAAAACTTTCAACCAGCGGCTGGTTTATTAACTCAGGTTGAATGGCCTAAAGCAGATGGCCTTAGAATTGATCACTGGTTAGAAGCCGGTATTCAAGTTTCGCCATTTTTTGATCCTATGCTGGCCAAAGTTATCACCCATCAAAATAGTCGTGAAGAGGCCATTCAGGCCCTCGACGAAGCACTGGCTGACAGCCAGATTTACGGCATAGTCACCAACATAGATTACGCCAGACAAATTTTAGCGTCACAGCCTTTTGTTGATGGCAAAATATTTACCCGCACGCTCAATGACTTTACGGCCAGTTATACCGGCTTTGAAGTGATTAAATCTGGCACTATGACCACGATCCAAGATTACCCCGCACGCGAAGGTTACTGGAGCATAGGGATCCCACCTTCTGGGCCTTTTGATTTTTATTCGTTTAAATTAGCAAACCGACTGTTAAACAACCCGGAGGATGCGGCCGGCCTAGAGATCACCATTCAAGGACCAAGCCTTAAGTTTTATGCCGATACCCAAGTGGCTGTCTGTGGTGCTCAAATTGACATCAAACTGGACGACCTCGAGTGTCAGGCGAATCAGGTTATAAATATAAAAGCGGGTCAAACCTTACAGTTAGGACAAGTCAAAAATGCCGGTGCTCGTGCGTATTTAGCGATAGCAGGTGGTATTCAATGCCCCGATTATTTAGGCAGTAAAAGCACCTTTACGTTAGGTCAGTTTGGTGGCCACAGCGGCCGTGCTCTGCGAGTCGGTGACTTTTTACAGCTACTACCACTTATTCAATCACAAGAGATAATTACAGCGGATAGCCAAGTTCAGGCTGACATTAACCATGAGTGGACCTTGCGGGTAATCTATGGGCCGCACGGCGCACCAGACTTTTTTACCGAAGCGGATATAAAAACCTTTCAGCAAAGTGAATGGAAAATTCACTATAACTCCAGCCGCACAGGGATACGCTTAATCGGCCCAAAACCAGAGTGGGCGAGAGAAACGGGTGGTGAAGCTGGCTTACACCCGTCAAATATTCATGACAATGCGTATGCGTTTGGTACCGTCGATTTTACCGGCGACATGCCTGTCATTTTAGGTCCTGATGGGCCAAGTTTGGGTGGATTTGTTTGCCCTTTCACTGTGATCAGTGCTGACTTGTGGAAATTAGGCCAGCTAAAAGCCGATGACAAAGTTAGGTTTGAGGTGGTCGATATAACCAGCGCCAATCAGATTGAACGTGCCCAGGCTGAACAAATTGAATTGCTGAAACCCGTTCCTGTTGAGTACCAACAAGTACCTATTACAAGCCCTATTTTAGATACTTTAACGACAGAAGATGGTGAGCCGGATCTGGTATTTAGGCAGGCAGGTGATAAGTTTTTATTGGTTGAATACGGCGAACTTGTACTTGATTTAACGTTACGAGCACGAGTGCAAGCCTTGCTCGAGGCAGTACAAGCAGAAAAAATTTCAGGTGTTCTAGAACTGACTCCAGGCATACGTTCGCTGCAAGTTCATTACGATAGTTTAATACTGCCTGTCAGTGATCTAATTGAGCGCATTAAGCAGCTTGATCTTAAACTGGGTGATACCCGCCAACTAACCTTTAAATCTCGAATCGTGCACTTACCGCTATCGTGGGACGATGAAGCATGTCGAACAGCAATCGAAAAATACATGCAATCGGTCCGTCCAGATGCACCTTGGTGCCCGTCGAATTTAGAATTTATTAAACGAATTAATGGTCTTGATAGTATTGAACAAGTTAAAAAGATTGTATTTGATGCCAGCTATTTAGTATTGGGGCTAGGTGATGTGTATTTAGGCGCACCTGTCGCGACCCCTCTTGATCAATGTCATCGGTTGGTGACCACTAAATACAACCCAGCACGAACTTGGACCGCTGAAAATTCAGTGGGTATTGGCGGTGCTTATATGTGTATTTACGGCATGGAAGGTCCAGGCGGATATCAATTTGTTGGCCGCACAGTGCAGATGTGGAATCGCTACCGACAAACTCAGGCATTTGAGCAGCCTTGGTTATTAAGATTTTTTGATCAGATCCGTTTTTATCCAGTCAGCCATGATGAACTAAACCAAATGCGGGCAGATTTTCCAACCGGTCGCTGGACACCGAAAATTGAAGAAAGCGAAATTTCGATGCCAGAGTTGAGCCGCCAATGGGCAGAGCGAGAAGCTGAAATAAGAGCCTTTACTGAGCAGCGGGAACAGGCATTTGCTGCCGAAATGGCCGAATGGAAACGCACAGGGCAACTCAATTACCAATACCAAGAAGCACAAGCCGATAAAACGGATGCAATCGAGCTTAGCGAGAACCAGTTTTTAGTGGAATCAAACGCCGGTGGCAGTGTTTGGCAGCTCGTCGCCAATGCTGGAGATACAGTGGATGCCGCCCAAACATTAGCCGTTTTAGAATCAATGAAAATGGAAATTGATATCCCTGCACCAGAAAAAGTCAAAGTGGTTAAGGTTTTGGTTAAAGCAGGCCAACAAGTACAGGCTGGTCAGGCATTAATGGTATTGGAAACAATCGAATAGGATAAATACAATGACAATACAACTTGATATCAATAGTTTACATGCCGCTTATAAAAGTGGCGAAAGCACACCGGCTGAGCTGATCACTGATTTATTAACCAAAGCTAAACAACAACAGAATGTTTGGATTTATTTATTAAATGATGACGAGCTCAAACCCTATTTAGACGCATTAGTGGACAAGTCACCCGAAACACATCCTTTATATGGTGTGCCCTTTGCGATTAAAGATAATATTGATTTAGCGGGTGTTCCAACCACAGCTGCTTGTGCAGAGTTCGCCTATACCCCCGAAACCTCTGCATTTGTCGTCGAGCAGCTCATTGCTGCTGGCGCTATTCCGCTGGGTAAAACCAATTTAGACCAATTTGCAACGGGTCTGGTGGGTACCCGTTCACCATATGGTGAAACCCCCAATGCGTTTAACCCTGAATATATTTCTGGCGGTTCGAGCTCTGGCTCAGCGGTGGCTCTGGCTGCTGGTGTTGTGAGTTTTTCACTGGGTACGGATACGGCCGGTTCAGGCCGTGTTCCGGCCTGCTTTAACAACTTGGTTGGTTTAAAACCAAGCAAAGGTTTATTATCTACCTCTGGTGTTGTGCCTGCTTGTCGCAGCTTAGACTGTGTCAGCATTTTTGCATTAACAGCGAGTGATGCCAGACAAGTATTTAACGTAACAAGCGTATTTGACGCATCAGACGAATTTGCTCGCCCAAACCCGCTATACAACCAAACTGGCTCCACAGTTGCACCTCAATTTACGTTTGCGATACCCAAAGCCGAACAATTGGCATTTTTTGGTGATTCAATTTATCAACAAGCATTTGCCGATTCGGTTAAACAATTGGAAGCCTTGGGGGGGAAAAAAATAGAGCTTGATTTTGAGCCTATGCTACAGGCAGCCAAATTACTATACGAAGGGCCATGGGTGGCTGAACGCTGGTTAGCAACTCAAGACATACTCCTTAAAAATCCAGAAGCTATGCTCGACGTCACCCGAACGATAATTAGTGCGGGCGATAAAGCAAATGCGACCGATATGTTTGCAGCCCTTTATAAATTACAAAAACTCAAACGCCAAGCCGACCAGATCATAATAAAAGCTGACTTTATGGTCACCCCAACGGCTGGCCGTCATTACACCCGAGCAGAACTTGCCGAGCAACCGATAACCTACAACTCTAACTTAGGTTATTATACTAATTTTATGAACCTGTTAGATTTTAGTGCAATTGCCGTACCAACGCAGCTGATTAACGGTAAACGCCCCTTCGGCATAACATTGTTTACCTCTGCTTTATCCGATCAAAACCTGCTAACGTACGCTGAGCGCATTCATCAAGCCTGCTCACTACCGTTAGGTGCAACCGATTGGCAACTGCCCGCCAACCAGCCACAAACCAGCGCAGCAACTGGCTATTTAGACTTGGTGGTCTGCGGCGCACACTTGTCGGGCATGCCGTTAAATATTCAACTGCAACAAAGACAAGCTGTATTAGTAGAAACCACAACCACAGCCGCTCACTACCAAATGTATTCTGTGGCGGGTCAAGTTGAACGCCCGGCATTAATTCGTAGTGAACAAGGTTATGCATTCGAAGTTGAAGTTTGGCGACTACCGATTGAGCATGTTGGTAGCTTTTTACAAGGGATTGCAGCGCCGCTGGGACTTGGCAAAGTTGAATTAGCGGATGGCCGCTGGGAAACAGGTTTTATTGCCGAAGCCACTGCCGCCACCGGCAACAATATTAGTAAATACGGCAGCTGGCGAAAATACCAAGCTGCCGTCTAATTGAGATCACAAGACGTCATTTGTTAAATAAAACTGGGTATGCCTCTGTGTAGACCCAGTCTTTGTCTTTAACGGGTACATGACAACCTAAACAATCGGTTTGATAGTTAGTTGATAGATTTTTGGCCGGATCGTCAGGCTTGTATAACGCCCACCCCCAGCCTTCCCCCCAGTTAGGATGATCATTAAAACGATTTTTACTGTCTTTAACCATCACAAACCATTGTTTAACATCGGTTGCAAAACTCACATTACTGCCCGTCGTATAATCTTTTTTAATATCTGCTCTAAGCTCCTTAATCAGTACAGCACCATCAGGAAAGTGCCCCTGATTTTGAAAATACTCAACCGCATCTTTGGTCGTAAAAACACTATGAAATCCACTGGCACCGCCGCTTGGCACAAACCAAGCACCAAGATGAACCATATTTAGCTCAAAATTTTTCGGCAAGCTGATGTTCCCCTTTTTATCTACATAAGGGGAAAACTCGCCGGCGCTGGCCGTTAACCCAATAGATGAGAGCAGTATAAAAACGATAAATAAAAAAGTTTTGTAAAACATAAAAACCTCCTGCTAGTGCGATTAGTTTTTATAACTATTAGACAATTTAGACTCAAAACCACCACTTGCTATTTTTCCTTTACCCTTACCAGCGCTTAATACTGGGTAGTACTGGGTAAAGACAAAATCATCGGCTGCAGCGGCTTTGTGACATGAGTTGCAGGACGCGGCTGGAAAAGCTTTTGCCGTTTCAGTTAAACTTTTATGATCCGGTGTTGAAAAGGTAAAGTACGCCCAGTTGCCAGGTTCATTTGGAAAATCTGTTTTACTTTTTATGGTGGCTTCCAGTCCGATATATTCCCCTTGAAAATAGCCATTACCACTCACTGCGACTTTAGAACCATTGCTCACTAGTTCTTTAACTAAAATAGTGCCATCTCTGAATTTGCCGGTTTTTTTCCAATAATCCCAACTGGCCGGATCGATATAAACATTATGGTGCTCTGGAAAAGCGGCTTTACCATTGTTCATATCATTGGGGGTTACCGGCGTACCCACATAAACCCACTCACGATAGCCCGTTGGTCGCTCTAACTGACCATCTTTAATAGTGTAAGCAGGATCTGCCTGAGCAGAAAAACTGAATAACGAAAACATAGAAACTAGCGCAGTAGCGCCTACTAGATTTTTTAACATACCCACCTCGAGTTTGTTTTAATTAGAAATAAAAACTCGTAAGCCTGTATCTGATGAACAACGACAGAAAATGCGACAGGAACCGCTAGAGAAGAGAATTAATGGCTGGCTGTTTGACCAGCCATTATCACCTTGAATATAGATGAGTTTGTTTAAAAAGCGAACAATTTTAAAAAGTAAATGCAAGCTGCACACCGGCAGCCCCTTTACGGTCATCGGCGTACTGTGCACCAATGTTTATGTGCAGTACATCAAATGGGCTCAAGCCGATACCCGCAGTGTATTTATCTTCATAGTTGCTTTCTAAATCAGAAGCAAAACCGACGCGTAATTGCGCCCAGCGGTATAAATCAAATTCTGCACCAATAGAGGCATATTGGCTATCGTCTTTTTCTGATTCAAGAAATCTTTCTTCTGCCATTAACTCAACATCAGCGGCTAAGGTCACAAAACGGTTTTGATAGGCAATACCCACAGCAGCCTGAGGAGATACTTTATAAGTCACAGTTTCACCGCCAACTTCAATTGGTTGTGATTCAACTTCACCGCCTAACACGTTGCGAGCCGATAAACCTACTGTCCAGCTTTCGCTAAGCTGGTAAACAACACCTAAATCTAGGTTAAACTGAGTGTCGTCTGCTAAATACTGATCTTCATCAAAGTCTTCGTCATCAAAATCTGAAATAGAATCTTGGTAATTAAAGACGTCAATGCGCTGAGCTTTTAACGTAGTACCAAATGCAAATTGATGACCATCAATTTGATATTTATTAGCATAAGTTAAACCTGCATCAACAACCGCCGCAGCAATAATGCCAGCTTTAGAGTCTAAGTTATCTAATTGTTCTTCTAATTCTTCAACGGTTTCGGCGTCATTTAAACCAACAATATCGCCATCATCAATATCCGTCACACCGATTAAATCTAAGTTACCTAATACTGACAATGAAAAAGAACCCGCGCCTGTATGTGTTGCTATTACAGTTCCTAGGTTCACACCTAATAAAATTTCGCCTTCAGTTTTTGCAAAATCAGCCACAACCTGATCACGAGCGGCTTTTACTTGCTCGGCATCTTCAACGTTTTGTGAACCTGAGGCATTATCAATGGCTTCGTCTAATTCATCAATAGAGTCTTGCAAATCGTCAATTGAATCAAATAACTCATCTGGATCTTCAGCACGCGCGCTAAAGTTTGGCAGCATAAAACCAAAATCGTCGCTTTCACGCGCTTGTGATGATAATAACGCTGGGTTACCCGACGGCGCATTTAAATAATGGCCACCCACAGTATTTACACCACCTAAGCCCATGTTTCTTGCATCCCCACTTGCCAGAGCAGGCAGACTGACTGTTGCAACCACAGCGGCAACTGCGGTTAGTTTTCCGTATCTTTTTATCATTTTATTTTCCTCAAATAACAACTACAGGACAGATGCATCAAAAAGTCATTTTTTAATGCTGAATTTAAGTATACTCAGCCAGTTAAAAAAGACCATGAGTAATTATTGAAACAATCCGCTATACTGCCGCTTTTTTAACAACCAAGAAGATCACCATGACCATAAATAGCCTAACATTGGCGCCTATGGAAGGGGTCGTTGACCATGCAGTAAGGGCACTGCTTAGTGACATTGGTGGTTTTGATCTCTGTGTGACTGAGTTTTTGCGCGTTAGCCAAGGCCTACTCCCCGCCCGCAGTTTTTACCGCTTGGCGCCTGAGTTGCAGCTCAATAAGGGACATACACCATCAGGTACTAAAATAAGGGTACAGCTATTAGGCAACCAGCCTTCTTATCTTGCTGAAAATGCGTATCGAGCAATTGAATTAGGCTCGCATGGTGTTGATTTAAACTTTGGCTGTCCAGCAAAAACCGTAAACAACTCCAAAGGAGGGGCGGTTTTGTTGCAAGAACCAGAAACTTTATACCAAATTATAAAAGCGGTTCGCGAGGCTGTTCCGCGTGAACATATTGTCAGTGCCAAAATCCGTTTGGGTTATGAAAACAGCGAGTTATTCGAACAAAATGTACAAGCAGTCGTCGAGGCAGGTGCTAGCGAGTTGGCGATTCATGCAAGAACCAAACAAGATGGCTATAAACCCCCTGCCTATTGGTCTGAGATCAAAAAAATCTTACCCCTTAGCCGAATACCTATCATTGCTAATGGCGAAGTTTGGACACGTCAGGATGCGTTTAACTGTATAGCTAAAAGCGGCTGCAATCGTTTAATGACCGGGCGCGGTGTCCTTGCCATGCCAAATTTGGCACAAGTGATTAAACACAATGCTACCCCTTACACATGGGCTCAAGCGGTGCAGGTATTAATTGACTATAGTGAGCATGCCAACGAGCAAGGAAAAGGTTTATATTATGCAAACCGGGTAAAACAGTGGTTAAAATACCTCAAAATAAGCTATCCTCAAGCAAGCGAGTTATTGCAGCAGATCCGAAAACTCAATAATAAAGCTGACATTTTAAAATATTTACAATCAACCTTAGCCACACGGAGTTAATATGACTAGTGAACTTGTTGTTCGTTATTTTCACTTTCTCGGGATCTTTTTTCTAGTTTCTGCCATGGTTGCTCAACACCTGCTCATTGAAGCTGAAATGAGTAAAAAACAATTTATTAAGCTTGTCCGTATTGATGCTATGTATGGCATTTCAGCATTGATTGTATTTTTAACTGGCATGACCTTATGGCATGCAGTTGGCAAACCAGCCGAATTTTACACAGGAAATTTTCTATTCCATATTAAATTTACCCTGTTTATTGTCGCTGCTGTACTAAGCCTACCGGCCACCGTTTTTTATTTAAAAAATCGAAACTTTAGTGGTAGTCATATCCAAATACCTAAAAAATATTTAATGTTTTTGCGTGTACAAAAGTTAATTATTTTAATTATCCCAGCATTAGCCGTATGCATGGCACGTGGGGTTGGTTTAAATTAAGCACGCTTCTGACGTTGCAACCAGCAAGTTACTGCAACGCCCCCCAATACAGCAGGCAAAACAGCAATATTTATTGCCTGCTGATTGAACAGATAATCTAATACTGCAACTAAAATCGGGTTTAAATACACATAAGCCACCACCCGTTTGGGGCCCAAAGCCAAAGTGGCTTTTTGGTACAAATATAAAGTTAATAAGGTAGTGCCTACGACCAGGTAGATTAAATGCCAAACAGCTGTGCTGGTGATTTGATTTAACGCCAAAGGCACCGACATTGCCCATAGCGCCAACGAAAGCCAAACAACGGCCATTAAAATAATAGCAAATGTCATTAATAAACGAGATTCTGAGTCTGAAACCAAGCGCAATGAAGCTGCATACGCGCCCATCGACAAACAACCAACAAAAAATAGCTTATCGCCAGGATTAAAACTAAAACTTTGTAGTTTTTGCCAATCACCATCAAAGATCACCCAGAGTGCACAAATAGCCCCAAACAGATATAAAACAAAATCTTGTAAAAGCATTTTTTGACGATAAAAAACAAAACACAAACATGCGGTTAACAGCGGGATCAGGGTGTAAATACTAGCAGTATTCAAAGTACTGGTTTGCTCAAGCGCTGCAAACATAGCAATAAAAAATCCGCAATAAAACAAACTAATTAATGCGGCTTTAGGGAATAATGCCCAGCATTGTTTGCCTGCATTTGGCTGCCACGCAACAAAGGGGACTAATAACAAAGCGGCCAATACAAACCTTAACCATGTAAGCAGCACAGGATGATAATATTGGGATAAATAATCCGCCGAGATAAATGAGCCAGCCACCAACAAGGTCGCCAGCAGAATAGTCCCTTGGGCTTTAATCATGTTTTTGCTGGTCGAGCTGCTCGGAGAGTTTTTTAACCTGCTGGTTTAAACGAGCGACTTCGTCTTTAAGTGCCTGTGTGGTTTGCTCTTGTTTTTCGCGCTGTTGTAGCAGGTTTCTCGCCCATAGCGGTGGGGTATCACTTTCTTCTTGATTAGACGAGGTAAAGCTAGATGCAATATAACCACTAATCACACCAAATAAACTCACGCCACTCACTATTAACAACCCACTGATGATACGGCCCAAATTAGTGACCGGATAATAATCTCCATAACCAACAGTCGACACAGTTACCAGTCCCCACCAAAGCGCATCTTCGGCGTTTTTGATATTGGCACCTTCAACATCACTTTCGACCAAAAAGATAGAAATCGCACTACCAGCTACTATTAACACCATTAAAACCAATAAACCCGCTAGCGTCGTTTGCACCCGCTGTCGCAGCATAGGAACAATTACACTGCGGGCAAGTCGGATCATGCGTATAACCCGAAATATCTGTAAAAACCTTAATAAACGCAGCGGCTCTATCATGGGTATACTGGCTAGCAACTCTAACCAGTGGCTTTTGAAGTATCCCCAAGGCTTTTTAGACATCACCATATTGGCGATAAAATGAATGATAAAAAGCACGCAGATCATAGTATCGATAGACAATAATAGAAGACGTGTTTCTGAGCCTCTAGGCAAAATAAAAATGGCCACAACAATGGCCATAGACACGGCGGATAACAGCATCATGGCTATATCAAATGGACTAGGGACCTGCTGTTGTTCCTGCTGCTTTAAACCATCAAACATCATTAGTCACCAAAGCTTTCTAATAACTTTTGAATTTGCGGTGCATAGGGTTTAATGATACTTAGGTTATCATTTTTAGGTTCTTCTTTTTTCTTCAACTGACCCAATAATCCTTGCATTTGACCGGCTAACATCTCTTTTTGTGATTCGCTTAGCTCCTCTGATTTATTTAGCTCGGATAACGCACTGTTTAATCCTTTTTCAGCTTCATCCATGGTTCCAGAAGCTTGCATTTGATACTCAACAAAAGATTGAATAATTTGTGAGTGTTGCAGAAAAAATGATTCGACCGACTGGTAACCAAAGGTTTGCAGCAACTTATTAAACTCGCCATATAAACCAGCGTCTTTAAGCACACTCATAGCGCTGGCAGCAATTTGTACCGGAGAGTCTTTAAAAAAGTTAATTTTGGTATCTTGATCGAGTACATCTTGATTTTTTGCCATCCACTTACCAACAGTAGGTGCGGCTGAAATCCATTTTTCGATTTGTGACGATGACAAATCAATCGCATGTACAGATGCGGCAAAAACAAATAAAAAGATGGCCTGAATGGCTTTTTTAAACATAGTAAATTCCTATTTTTTACGGGTTAGCTTTAGTGTATGCAACGGCTCGCGAATTGCAAAGACAGACAGCTGAGTTATGTGAAAGCGGCCAGTTATTTCATTTATGTAGCATTATTTATTTCAAACAGTATTATAAGCTTATGAATATCACTAGCACTTATTATGACTCCTGACTATAAAATACGCTACCAGCAAGATTACGCCAGCATTTTGTTTACCGCAATGACAGGGGATTGTGAGATCCGAGTCGATACTTTAGGCGCAGCGACAGTTGAGCAGATTGCCGCTTTGGCCTATCACCAAGTATTGAGAATTGAGCATAAGTTTAGCCGCTACCGTACTGACAACATTTGTTATCGCATCAATACCAGCCGTGGCGATACCATTCCTATTGATGCTGAACTGTATCGCTTATTAACCTATGCAGATAAGTGTTATCAGTCATCCGATGGTTTATTTGATTTAACCTCAGGCATTTTACGGCGCGCTTGGCCGTTTGATGAATATACGAGCACGCCAAACGAAATGCGTATCAAAGCCTTATTGCAGTTAGTCGGTTGGCAAAAAATTGAATATAACCAAAACACTATTACAATGCCGCCTGGCATGGAAATAGATTTTGGTGCAATAGCAAAAGAATATGCAGCGGGTTTAATTGCACAAGCCTGTCGTCAATTAACCCCTGATTTGTCTATTTTAATTAATTTAGGTGGCGATATTCAGATCACCCAGCCACGAAAAAACCGACAGCCTTGGTTGCTTGAGTTACCCGTTGGTTCAAAACAAACCGCCAAAACCAAAACATTTGAATTAATCGATGGTGCGTTAGCCTGTAGCCGTCAAGCGAGTCGCTTTGCCGAAATTGATGGCCGCACATATAGCCATATTTTAAACCCTAAAACAGGCTGGCCAGTTGAAAATGCGCCTTCGAGCGTGACAGTGATGGCCCCTAATTGTATCCAAGCAGGCAGCCTAGCAACCATTGCTATGTTAAAAGGGGAACAAGCGTCTGAATTTTTATTGAGCCGCGGTGTTAACTATCACATAGAGCTATAATCGAAAAAACCGAACAAAACAATCGAAACAGTCAATTATACAGATTAAAACACTCTGCGTAATATAATCCCTGTCGAAAGCAATTAAGCAAAAACACAGGAGACAAACAAATGACTGTATCTATTATCAACACTAAATTAAAAGAATTTAACGCAACTGCTTATCACAAAGGTGACTTTGTTGAAGTATCTGACAAAGATTTAGCTGGCAAGTGGGCGGTTGTCATGTTTTACCCGGCTGATTTTACTTTTGTATGCCCAACTGAATTAGGCGACTTAGCTGACCATTATGCACAACTGCAAGAAATGGGCGTAGAAGTTTATTCAGTATCCACTGACACGCATTTTACTCACAAAGCGTGGCATGATTCGTCAGACACTATTAACAAAATCCAATTTCCAATGATAGGTGACCCAACAGGTAAAATTTCACGCAATTTTGGAGTATTGATTGAAGAAGAAGGCTTAGCACTACGCGGTACTTTTGTAATCAACCCAGAAGGTGAAATTAAAGTAGCTGAAGTACATGACTTGGGCATTGGCCGTAGCGCAAAAGAATTAGTGCGTAAAGTACAAGCGGCTCAATATGTTGCAGAGCACGATGGTGAAGTTTGTCCTGCATCTTGGCAGCCAGGTGAAGAAACTTTAGCACCTTCATTAGACCTAGTTGGCAAAATCTAAGCGAACTGAGCTCAGATAAAGCTGCCATTTGGCAGCTTTATGCTCAATAATTTTTTTCCCCTGGAGTTGTTATGTTAGACACTAAAATAAAACAGCAATTACAAAGTCATTTTGCTGCCCTTAAAAACAAAGTAGAACTTAGCCTTAAAGTAAATGACAGCGCCAAGGCAAAAGAATTAATCACCTTGGCCGAAGATTTAGCCTCGTTAAGTCCACTGATAGAGATCAGTGAAAACGAAGCGCAAGCAGATCGTGCCCCTGTGTTGGTTGTAAAAAACGCCAATGATCAAAATAAAGTGCAATTTGCTGGTGTCCCTATGGGGCATGAATTTACATCACTAATTTTAGCCTTGCTGCAAGCTGGTGGACATCCAGTTAAACAGTCAGCCGAGGTCATAGAACAAATTAAAGGGTTAAATCAGCCATTAAAGTTTGAGACTTATATTTCGTTGAGCTGTCAAAACTGCCCTGAGGTTGTGCAAGCACTTAATTTAATCGCTCTGTTAAATCCGAATGTAGAGCACACTATGATCGATGGGGCATTATTTGAAAATGAAGTTAAACAACGCAATATAATGGCGGTTCCGTCGGTCTACTTAAATGGCGAGTCATTTGCACAGGGGCGTATCTCGTTAGCAGAGATTTTAAATAAAGTAGATTCTGGTGCGGCTGAAAAAGCAGCGGCAGCTTTGAACCAAAAAGATGACTACGACGTATTAGTTGTAGGTGGTGGCCCTGCGGGTGCTTCCGCAGCCATTTATGCGGCTCGAAAAGGTTTAAAAACTGGCATTGTTGCTGAGCGTTTTGGCGGTCAGGTCATGGACACAGTCGGAATAGAGAACTTTATTTCGGTTAAAGCGACCGAAGGACCTAAATTAGTTGCCGGTTTAGAAGAGCACGTTAAAGATTACGACGTGGATATTATTCAAAATCAGTTAGCGAGCTCACTTAGCCGCAATGATTTAATTGAAGTAGGACTGAAAAGTGGCGCTCAGCTAAAAAGCAAAAGTGTTATTTTGGCAACCGGTGCGCGCTGGCGCGAAATGAATGTACCTGGCGAGCAAGCGTATCGAGGCAAAGGCGTTGCTTATTGCCCGCACTGTGACGGGCCGTTATTTAAAGGCAAAAAAGTGGCGGTCATTGGTGGCGGTAACTCAGGTATAGAAGCCGCAATTGACTTGGCCGGTATTGTTGAACATGTCACTGTATTAGAGTTTGCTGACACTTTAAGAGCCGATGAAGTGTTACAGAAAAAAGCCAACTCATTACCGAACATCAAAATTATTAAACAAGCCCAAACCACTGAAGTGGTTGGGGATGGTGCAAAAGTGACCGCACTTAAATATTTGGATCGCCGCGACAATAGCGAACACCAAATTGAGCTGGCGGGTATCTTCGTGCAAATTGGTTTGGTGCCAAACAGCGAGTTTTTAAAAGACTCTTTAGAGTTGAGCCCTCGTGGTGAAATAATCATTGACCACAAGGGTGAAACATCGATGCCTGGCGTATTTGCTGCCGGTGATGTAACCACCAGTCCATACAAACAAATTATTATTGCAATGGGCAGTGGCGCGACTGCATCACTCAGCGCATTTGACTATCTCATCCGCCTCCAACCGGATGCGGACGATAGTAGCCAAGCCGCGTAACAGTTACTGTGTTGTTCTCAACAAGGATGTGCACTTTGGCACAGGCGCCCGCCTGTGCTTTTTTTTGTCTGCAATATTTCTCAGTTAGTTTGAAACAATTTGCCCACTTTTTATGTCATTATAAAAACTAAAATAAAAATTGATTGTCACAGGGGACATTTTGAACAGTACGAAGTTAATTTACAGCTATTGCCTTAGCCTATTACTGCTTATTTGCCTGCCGGTGCAAGCTGCCAATTTAGACTTTTTAAAACAGTCTGCCGATGACGAATTTTTACCCGTAGAGCAAGCATTTGAAATGGACTTTGTACAAACTGGTTCGTTTTTAAAAGTGAGCTGGCAAATTGCCGACGGTTATTATTTATATAAAGCTCAAACCAAAGCTAAAGCCGACGATCGTATCTTACCGATTAACTTTATCCAGCCGGGCAAACTTAAACAGGATGAGTATTTTGGCGAAGTGACTGTGTTTAGGGACAAATTAGACATTAATATCGACTTAAAAAATGTACAAGGCGAAACTCTACTGCTAACTTATCAAGGCTGTGCTGATGCCGGTTTATGTTACCCCCCTAAATTATTAGAACTGCCGATCACCCCCACTTTAACTGGCTCGCCGCAAACCACTGAAAACTTCAGCGCACAAAGTACAGTTAATCAAAAAATAACTGAAAGCACTGGTCCAACTGGGCTTTCTAACGACTTGTTTGAACATAGTTTAACAATGACTTTATTAGGCTTTTTTGTATTAGGTATAGGTTTGTCACTGACCCCTTGTGTATTACCTATGGTGCCAATATTAAGCAGCATTATTAGCAGCCAAAAAAGCACCCAGGTAAAAAGCAGTTTATTGCTCTCGCTGGCCTATGTACTAGGTATGGCACTGTTTTATACCTTAAGCGGAGTTTTAGTCGGTTATTTTGGTGCTCAATTTAATGTGCAGCTTTATTTGCAAGAGCCTTGGATTGTGGCACTGTTTGCTGTGTTTTTTATTGCCATGGCATTGTCGATGTTTGGTTTATACGAGTTGCAACTTCCCGCTTGGCTACGTGAAAAATTGCCCCAGCAAGGGTCTGGTAAAAAAGGGTTGATTGCAACCTTTGTAACCGGTGGAGTGTCGGCGCTGGCGCTTTCTCCCTGTGTTTCGGCTCCACTTGCCAGCGCATTAGTATATATTTCGGCCACGGGTGATGCTTTACTGGGTGGTAGCGCCTTATTTGTATTGAGTTTAGGCATGGGTCTACCGCTTATTTTAATGGGCGCAGGCTTAGGTCAGGCACTACCGAAAGCCGGTAGCTGGATGATACTGGTAAAACAAACTTTTGGCGTTCTAATGCTGGCCATGGCCGTATGGATTGTCGCTCGTATTTTACCCGAGTTATTAGCGGCTGCTTTATGGTCTGCTTTTGGTTTATGGCTTGCCCTGCAACTTGGCTTACGTAGTGGCGTTAAACCAGCAAGCGGTTGGCAAAAATCCCGTCAGGCACTCGCTTGGTTAATATTGTTGGCTGCAGCTTATCATTTTTATCAAACCGATCGAAGTATCCATCAAACAAGCGATACTGCATTAGAACAAACCCACCCTAGTTTATTTACCCGAGTAGATAATGTGGAGGCTTTAAATGGTTTATTGCAAATATCGAATAAAAAAGTGGTTGTGGATCTATATGCTGATTGGTGTGTAAGTTGTGTGATCATTGAAGAAGAAGTGTTTAAAAAGATTGCAGCCAGCGATTACCCTGATTATCAGTTTGTGCAGCTTGATTTAACCGAAATGAGCACAGCTAAACAAAACTTTTTAGCCCAACACAAATTGTTTGGGCCTCCATCACTATTGATTTTTGCACCAGAAAAGGCAAACAAGGCTATTTTTACTTATCAAGCCGAATTTACCTTGGCCCAATTTAAGAGTTGGCTGAAAGCTCAATAAGGCGATAACTCGCTTTTATCAAACTGAGTTTTGCTCAATTGCACATTCTCCTGATTTGCTTTGCTCTCTAACTCAGTTTGCCAAATAGCTAGCTCTTCCATAGTGATAGTATTGTCATCTAATTGCCAAAGCTTACGTAAGCCTTGGTAATAAAACCATAAAATTTGCATCGCTTGCGCATCGCCTTGGTCCACCGCCGTTTTTAAACTTTTATTTTTACGTTGGATCCAGTTCAAATGCTGCTTGAGTCGCCAAACATAATAAACCTCTGTCATAAAGGGGTGTGCTTTAAAATGACGCAGTAACAATCCTACCGCAACACAGCCGAGTATTACGCCAGACAAATTCCAATGAAAGTGACTGCCATCCGGATCGGGAAACAACAAAATAAGCGTTTGTGAAATTGCTAAGCTTAATCCAGCTAAAACAACAATAGAGGCAACAATAATTTTATTAAGGTGGTTTCGGTAACGGCTTTTATCAACCGCTTCAAACTGAATCATAACAAATTCCTAACGGGCATAGTGGCGCTAGTTTAACTCAATTTTTATGATCTTAAACATAGCCAAACCAGTTTTATAGTGACAGTTGGCAGATTTATTTATCACCAAACTAAACAGTTAGCTTTGATCTGAGGTTTTTTATACGGCAAATCCACACAGTGCGATGAAAAATTAAAAAATTTGATTAATATCAGTTACACTAGAGGCAGTTTAAATCGGGCAGGAAACGGCATGACAGATAAGCAGGACAACACCACTCATTTTGGTTTTCAAACCGTCGCCAAAGACGAAAAAGTTGAAAAAGTAGCAGAAGTTTTTCATTCGGTTGCCGCTAAGTATGACATTATGAACGACCTAATGTCAGCAGGCATTCATCGTATTTGGAAACGCCATACCATAGCTTGCAGTGGCGCACGCTCGGGTCAACAAATTTTAGATTTAGCGGGTGGTACAGGTGATTTAACAGCCAAATTCTCGCGCATTGTTGGCGAGCAAGGCAAAGTAATTTTAGCCGATATCAACGAATCTATGCTGCAAGTTGGCCGTGCTAAATTGCACGACCTAGGCATAGTTGGCAATATTGAGTGTGTACAAGCTAATGCCGAATGCCTCCCGTTTGCCGACAATCAGTTTGATATAGTTACAATCGCTTTTGGTTTACGCAATGTCACAGATAAAGACGCAGCATTAGCCTCTATTTACCGAGTTTTAAAACCAGGTGGACGTTTATTGGTATTAGAGTTTTCTAAACCTGTTAGTGACAACTTTGCCAAACTGTACGACTGGTACTCGTTTAATATTTTGCCGCAAATGGGCAAGATGATCACACAGGATGCCGATAGCTATCGCTACCTTGCTGAGTCTATTCGCATGCACCCTGATCAAAAAACCCTAAAAGGCATGATGGAAACCGCTGGTTTTGAAGAAGTCAGCTATCAAAACCTAACTGGTGGCATTGTTGCCCTACATAAAGGATTTAAATTTTAATGCCAGCCGCCAGCCTTATTAGCAGCCTGTTAGAACACACAATAAACTACTGGTTAAAACAAACCGGTAGTCACCAGCAAGTGCCTGCCAGATTGCTTAATAAACAAGTAGCCATTTCGATTAGCGAGTTAAACCTGCAGCTGCAGATGCACATACAAGAAGATGGCTACTTATCGATTTGGTCACCGGTGAATAATGCTGACTGCCATATTATAACCACCTTAGGTGGTTTAATTAAACTACAGCAGCCAGAGCAAATAACCGCTCTCATAAAAGCAGGCGAAGTCGATATAGAGGGCGATGTGCAACTGGCCCAAGCCTACGCCGATTGGCTAAAAGGTAGCCTGATTTATTGGCAAGATGTATTAGCGGGTATTGTATCTGACCCTGTTGCGGCAAAATTAACGCAGGCTGGTGAACAATTTGCAGCGGCAGCACAACAGCAACTGCAAAACAGTCAACGCAATTTTGGTAATATTATTTGGGATGAAAAAAGATTAGCGCCCCACCCCCTCGAAGTTAAAGTCTTTGTTCAGGATCTGCGTCAATTAAGGCAAGATACTGATCGGCTAACCGCACGTATTGAGCAACTTGAGCAAACAATAAATAACAGGTAGACAACCACAGTGAGCATCTGGCGTTTTTATATTATTTTTAGAACCCTGTTAACTTATGGATTGGATGACTTAATTCCTAAACGTTTTCAGCGCTGGCAGTTTAAACTACTACGCAACTGCGCTTTTTGGCTAAAAAACAAATATCCTGATGAACCGGTTGAAGTCCGTCTGCGACTTGCGCTGCAATCGTTAGGCCCAGTGTTTATAAAATTTGGCCAAATGTTATCTACCCGCCGAGACCTGTTATCGCCCGCATTAGCTGAAGAACTCAAAATATTACAGGATAAAGTCGCCCCATTTGACGGCAGACAAGCCCGCGAATTAATAGCCAAAGCCTGGAAAGTAGACAACTTAGATGAATATCTGGCCGAATTTGATGAAACCCCGTTAGCTTCGGCATCGATTGCGCAAGTACATGCTGCACAATTGCACGAAGGCGCGCCATTTGCCCATCAAGATATAGTAATTAAAGTAATTCGCCCCGGCATTGCCGAAACTATGCGCGCCGATGTAGACCTGATGAAAAGCATGGCTCAGGTATTAGCAAAAGTATTGCCGGACGGTAAGCGCTTACGGCCGGTCGAAGTGGTAAAAGAATATCAAAAAACGCTATTCGATGAGCTTGATTTAATGCGCGAAGCCGCGAACAGCATTCAGCTTAAACGCAACTTTGCCAACTCTAAAAGCCTTTACATTCCAGCCGTTTTTTCTGACCTTTGCCGCTCTAACGTGATGGTTATGGAACGCATTTATGGCATCCCCGTGGGTGACATTGATGCCTTAAAAGCCCAAGGTACCGACATGAAGCTATTGGCTGAGCGCGGTGTAGAAATATTTTTTACGCAAGTTTTTAGAGATAGCTTTTTTCATGCTGATATGCACCCGGGCAACATATTCGTTTCACGTGAAACGCCTGAAGAGCCCATGTACATAGGCATAGACTGCGGCATTGTTGGCACCTTAAATAAAGACGATAAACGCTATTTAGCCGATAACTTTATAGCGTTTTTTAACCGTGATTATCGTAAAGTTGCCGAGCTTCACGTAGATTCTGGCTGGGTACCACGAGATACAAATATTGAAGATTTTGAGTTTGCGATTAGAACCGTTTGCGAACCCATTTTTGAAAAACCCCTTGCCGAAATTTCATTTGGCAACGTATTAATGAACTTGTTTAATACCGCCCGACGGTTTCAAATGGAAGTGCAACCACAACTGGTTTTATTGCAAAAAACTTTATTATATATAGAGGGGTTAGGCCGCCAACTTTATCCACAATTAGACCTGTGGAAAACTGCCAAACCCTTTTTAGAAAACTGGGTGCATGATCAAGTAGGGATTAACGCCATTATTCGCTCAGTTAAAGAGAACGCCCCTTTTTGGGGAGAAAAACTGCCTGAGCTGCCGGATTTAGTTTATGATGCGCTACACAGTCATAGAGAGCTACAGCATCAGCAACAGCATTTAATACAAACATTAGAAAAGCGAAATGCCCGCCCTAGCCTATTACCTCAAATTGGTCATGTGATGGTAATTGCCGGTGTTTTAGTTTACTGCCTTAAAGACCAGCTAGCCGCTGGTATTGCACTGGCCGTCGCTGGAGCCGCCTGCTGGTGGGTTAGCAGCCGCAAAAAATAATAGATTTCGGAGATACAAACTAATGGCAATTCATAGCATGACGGCTTTTGCCCGCCGCGAAACTAAAGCCGATTGGGCCACTTTTAGCTGGGAAATTCGCTCGGTAAACCAAAGGTATTTAGAAACCTATTTTAGAATGCCAGAGCAATTTAGAAGCTTAGAACCCGCCCTGCGCGAAAAGCTCCGTAAAGCCATGCAACGCGGAAAAATAGAAATAAACTTGCGTTTATCAGACCAAGATAAAAGCTCAGGCCAGCTAAGTATTAATCAAGCTCTGGTTGAACAGCTATGCCAGCACGCCAGCCAAATCGCGCAAAAACTACCTGAAAATTCTGTGGTTAACCCTGTGGATATCATGCGCTGGCCTGGCGTTATGCAAACCGAAGAAGGGGATGCTGATAGTCAACAAAAAGAACTGCTCAGTGCCTTTGACGAATTGCTAAAAGACTTTATCAGTGCCCGAGCAAGCGAAGGTGAAAACCTTAAAGCTATGATAGAAACCCGCTTAACCGGCATTGCTGAGCAAGTGGCGATTGTTCGTGAAGAAATGCCAGCGGTACTGCAATGGCAGCGCGAGCGCCTAACCACCCGCTTAGCCGAGCTAAAAGAGCAAGTTGACGAAAACCGATTAGAGCAAGAGCTGATTATGCTTGCCCAGCGTATTGATGTGGCCGAAGAGCTCGACCGCTTAGGCTCGCATATTAGTGAAACCCGCGACAAAATCTTAAAAAAAGGCGGCCCATGCGGCCGCCGCTTAGATTTTATGATGCAAGAGTTTAACCGAGAAGCTAATACATTGGCATCCAAGAGCATTAACAGCAGAGTGACGAATGCAGCAGTAGAGATTAAGGTGTTGATTGAGCAGATGCGTGAGCAGATCCAGAATATTGAATAAGTTTTTTTGAGTCTCTCTAAGCTTACTTAAGTTTACCAAGCCCCTGTAAATAGGGGCTTTTTTGTTTTCAGAAGATTTCAGGTCTTTGCCTCTGTTTTCAACCAACTGGTGAGTTTAGTGGTGAGTAGGATTGATCTAGTATGCCCTTAAATGGTGAGTAACTTTCCCTGGCTGACGCACGTGATGCCGCCTTCCAACAACGTAAGCTCATCCAACAAGGCATCAATCCACTGGCAGAACGACAACGTCGCCAACGGTCCGGTATTCAAACCATCGATGACCTGTTTAAAGACTGGTTTGAGCATGATCTTAAAGACAGGCTCAAGCACCCACACATTCCAAAGCGTGTTTACACCAAAGAGATCCAACCGGTAATTGGGAAGCTTAAAATAGATCAGGTAACAGCACTGGATGTACGAGAAATTATTCGGCGAATTTTTGATAGCAATCGGCCAACCATCGCTAACGATACTCTCATGTATATGAAGCAACTGTTCCGGCATGCCAACAAGCTAGATTATTAGGCGACAATTAGCTTGGCCGGTTCGCGACAATTAACTTGACAGGTTTTGTCCTTTACCTCGGGCAAACGCAAAATCCGCTGCTGACACACTGGGTGTACTGAGTTCTGGGTGATTGTGTCGTTGGGTTCATTGTTTCTATGTTTTCCCAACTAAGCCGTACTAATCTGTTAAGTTTTCTTAGGAGTTTGCCCCATACCGCCTCAAAAGTTTGAAATACAAGTAAAGTACTCGTCTATGCGTTTTACAGAATGAGGAACTCAGCGGTTATAGGTCTACACAAGGTGACTTTATAGGTAACAATTTGTAGACCTTAAGGTGGGCACTTCTTATGCGTTATTTTTTATGCATTAATGGCGAAACAAAACGTTTGTTTAAACAATGGCTGTACCTGCACGACTCTAACAACCGGCTCACCGTTTAAATAACGTCTTGGGTCAATAGTCACAAATCCCCAAAACTGCAAAAACCGCTCAATAAATCGTGTTTCTATGCACAAGCTTAAGTTTCTCTCTGGCGAGGAGTAGGCATCCTCTGGCACGGACATGAGTAAATCAGGGAAAGCTGTCATCACTTCATTAACCAGCTTATCCACATTGTGGTGGTTCTGAATTCGCCAAAGCATAAACAGCCAAAAAATACGTAAGTCGGCATCGATGTTAAAAGCGTCTAAATAGCCCCAGTTATATTTGCTGGTGGCGGCCTCTAACATCGGCTTAAAAAATGCCTGTATACCTAATGTCTGATACTGTTTTTGCGCAGATTTTTTAACATGGTAGCGGCCGCTACGTCGATAAATAATACCACTAATTTCGGCTAGCACTCGGGTGTAGTGCAAAGCATTAAATTTATCTTCGTTACTGCCCGCAAACTCACTGATACTTATATTAAGTTCGAATTGAGCTACGGCAAACTCAGGTAAAAGCTCACTGGCCTGCTTGACTAACTTAACTGGTAAATTGCCTTTGCTCGTGGCTTTAAAAGATCCACCTTGTGCCATAGCCTCGTCAATTATAAGGGCTAGATAACGCATCACTGGGCTAGCAGAAAGGCTGTCTGGGGTGCTGATTGTCACCCCCTGTAATTCATCAAACGGGGCATAAAGCCAGTTGTTCATTTGTGTTGGTGTGACACCACAAAAGTCGGGGTGTGGTTGATTATTACGGTCGTGCATTTTATGCTGTACCGCTGCGTTGAGCTCATCAAGGCTCAAATTTGGGTTCATTGCCAACATGGCTTCAACTTCATCGAATACTTGGGCATGTTGCTTAGATGCATTGTCCATGCAACAACGTTTGTATTTTTTACCGCTGCCACAATGACATGGGTCGTTTCGACCGAGCTTCATTGGTGTTCCTCCGTTTTGTTGCTGATAAAGCAAAGCTAACCTACCGCCAACTTAGCGGCCTCTTGCCACATAAAGTGCGGCATCGACTCTTTTAACTGCCACCTAATATTCATCGGTTGCGAACCAGTGTGCGATACATATTCCACTTCGCCATAATTAACAAAGCCCATAGTACGTCCGTATTCATCTTTGCTTCGTTCACGCACAAACAAAAATAGTCGTTTACCCAATTTTTTATGCTGGATATAATCTAAGCCGCGCCCACGATCGGGTCTGGCACTATTTTGTGACTGCCAATGAAAAAGCTGCTCATTAATCGCATAATCATGATACATAGTGGTGGGCGAAAACTGCTTTTCATTTTTATCTAAGGTCACAAACATCAGCTCTATGTTTTGATCTTTCAGAACAAAAACGCCTTCTCGTGCTGGCGGTTTGCGTTTGAATTTTGTTGCTCCAAAGGCAACCAATATTTGCTCCCGCGCATATCGAGCATGCAATCTTAACGAAGCAGCAGGTAAAGCTTCCATTCGACGTTGCTCATGTTTAGTTTTCGCAAGTTGCCAATTTAGTACATCCATTAACTCTGCTTTTAATTCAAAAAAGTTGAGTGCTTGCAAGCTCTGCTCAATAGACTCAAACCCGCATTCTGGTCCTGTTTTCTGCCAAAAATCGTAATGACACATTAAAGCATAACGAAAGTTCACCTGTTCAATAACAAAGCTATGTTGGCAGAGCCGCTTTAAAAAACTCAAATAAGCATGATCATCACAGGTCAAAATTCGATTATAAATCGCTTTTTTTAGCATGGACAAAAGCTTTTCATCAGACAAATTTTCGCTAATCTCATTTTTCGCCTGCCGGACAAGCTGGAACCAACTCCCTCGCTTATAAAGTTCATTTAAATCGATATGAGGATTTATGGTTAAAAAATTCGAAAGTGTTAATGGAAGTGACGAGTGCTGAGGATATTCTCGAATCATATCAACTAAACGCTTCAAGGTTAACGAAGCTTGACGAATGTTTTTAAGCACCATTTCTTGAGTTCGTTTGCTCAATTCGATTCGACAGCCAAGTGGCGCATGAGGAAACCCCTGCTTTATCTCATCGCTTATGGCTTTATTACTTTTACCTACTAAGGCTCTAAATTTATTGGCAAAATCATACTCAGGGCGTGAGTTGCCAACAAAATCTAAAACTGTACAACATTCTTTGCCATCAGCTAACCGTAAACCACGCCCCAGCTGCTGTAAGAAGATTGTTAAACTTTCTGTTGGCCGTAAAAACATCAGGGTGTCAACTTCGGGAATATCAACACCTTCGTTAAAAATATCAACCACACAGAGCACGTTAATACCACCAGAGCGGATTGCTTGCTGCTTTTGTTGGCGTTCTTGGCTGTTGTCGCTGGTCAGTACATCTGCGTTAATGCCGCTCAGCAACAATTGTTTCGCCATATACTGCGCATGCTCTTTACTCACACAAAAAGCCAAAGCTTTTATTTTGCTTATATCCGTAACTATTTCTTGCATGCTCAATAAAATCTTGTCAAAGCGAGCCTGATTGTGGGTGTAGAGGTTGGTTAGTTGCGCAATATCATAACGCCCTCGACTCCATGAAACATCGCGCAAATCTGTCTCATCATCAATAGCAAAATATTGAAACGGGCATAGGTGACGACGATTAATCGCTTCGGGCAAACGGATTTCGGCAGCGATTACGTCACCAAAATCGGCTAAAATATCTCCCCCATCATGACGCTCAGGTGTAGCTGTCAGACCCAATAATATTGACGGACAAAAATATTCCAACACAGCTCGATAGCTAGATGCCGCAATATGGTGTACCTCATCAATCACTATATAATCGTAAAAATCAGCTGTTAAATTTACTTGGTTTAACTGATTATTCAGTGTTTGGATAGACACAAACAATTGCCGGTAGTGCTCTGGCGTATGCCCTCCGACCCAAAGTTCACCAAAAGTACTATTGCGCAGTACACCACGATAGGCTGCTCTAGCTTGTTTTAAAATTTCTTCTCGGTGCGCCACAAAAAGAAACTTGGCTTGCGGTTTTTGTTTGCTAAACCGGGCAAAATCAAAGGCTGAAATCAAAGTTTTCCCTGTCCCAGTGGCCGCCACAACCAAATTACGAAATCGATTATGAATATTTCTCTCTACCGCAAGTTGCTCTAAGATTTCACTTTGATGAGGTAAAGGGGTTATGTCAAAAAAATACGTTGAGTTGACGTTATAGTTTCCACGCTGCTGATTCAAAGCTTTATTTAGCTTTTCGCTACTAACCGCATCACCGCTAAACAACTCAAAATCGTCAGATGCCCAGTAAGTTTCAAAGGTGCTCAAAGATTTTGTAATAATGTGTGGAATTTCTTGCGAGGTTATTTTTAAATTCCACTCCAACCCATTGGTTAAAGCTGAATGCGAGAGATTGGAAGAACCTATATAACCGGTATGGAAACCAGTATTACGTAAAAATAGATAACTTTTAGCATGTAAACGCTCGCGCTCAGTATTGTAGCTTAATTTGACTTGAGTATTCGGTAAACCAGCTAAAAACTCAACGGCTTTAGCATCAGTTGCCCCCATGTAAGATGTAGTGATAATTTTTAACTCACGACCGCTTTTAGTAAACGCCTCAAGTTCTTTTCGGAAAATCCGTATTCCAGCCCACTTTATAAATGAGACTAGCCAGTAGATTTTATCCGCTGATAAGATCTCGCGCTTTAATTCTGATTCAAGTGATAACCCCGCATTACTACCGCAAAATAGCTCGCTTTGGGTGAGGCCAGTTAAAGGAAAAATATCTTTAATATAATTTTTTAAATCAGCTGAAACTGGATTTTCAAGTTCGTACAGCGCAGTTAATAGTTTACCTTGACTGGCAAGCAAATTGTCTTCGATAAAATCACTTTGTTGAATCTGAGCTTTTAGCCATAATAACAATTGATTGGACAAAGCAATTTGCTGTTGTAGACGGTCGTCACCAGCCGGCACCGACTCAATCGCGTACTCTAAGATATGAGATAAAAAACGGGACAACCAAACCGATGCTTCGCTACTATCCATCTCACGCTCACCGACATAAAAACGTTCTCGGTCTATTTGGCTAGCGATAAGCTGAGTTATTAATTGCTCGTAAATTCCAGTTTGCTGCATGTTAGTTCCTTTTACTCCAAGGCTAAATCAAATAACAAAACCCATAGGTGCCACAGTATCCACGCCAAGCTAATCAGTAATAACAGCGCAAGATTATTTTAGGTGCCTACTCTATCTAACACCTCGAGTTAAAGACAGTTAAATTCGCTTAGGTTATAATTTGAAGACTAAAGTCATGGAGATGTTCAGGCGAAAAATATGTTTAAAGGAATAACCATCACATTAATTATTATTTTATCTATTGGCCTAACGCTGTTTTTTACGGATAGACAATTTTTCTTCCAACAATCTTTTTTTAATCAAATCGAACAAAGCACTCAATCTGTCGTTGAGCAAATACAACACATGTTCGAACCACCACAGCATTCACAGCCAGTGGCCGAAGATAGTCGGCAACAAAATAACCTGATACAAACACAGCATCAAACCCTGCCAAATCCCCGTCCTCATCATGTCCTTGATAAATTTGTTTGCCAACAACAAGGGCTGGGCGAGGTACAATATCAAAAAGTACAAGGTTTATACACTTGGGTTGATGAACGCGGGATCCGCAATATTAGCGATCAGAAACCCGAAGCTACAAACGTGTCCAAACTTAACCTAACAACCACCGATGTGCTTGATTATTTTGATTTAACACTCACCGCAGAAAGCTTGCCAGTAGCTTTTAAAAATACCTTAAAAGTTAAACTGAATACAGTATTCAGGGCTTATGCCGAATTACTCGGCAAACAAGCTTTAAAAAAGGTTAAGCTTAATTTACACATTTTACCGGATCGAGCCGCCTATCAAGCTGCAATATCACGCCACGGGGGCAACTCAAATGGCAATATAGGAATGTACCTTCATGCAAGCAATACCGCACTGATAGAATACCGCGGGGAAACCAGAACAATGCAAACCGCCGTGCATGAGGCCGTTCACGCCATAAACCATACTCTTATTGGGCGCTCGCCTAGATGGTTAAATGAAGGTTTGGCCGAATACTTTGAGCGAACCCAAGTGATACATCAGCAACGCATCATTCATGCAAATCCAAGCTGGGTAAAACAAAACAAGCTAAATCATGCTGTTTTATCGCCAGAGCAATTATTACAAACGCCAGATAATTGGCCACTCTCGTCGCAAGCTCAGTTCTACGCAAGCAGTTGGGCTTTAATATACTTTTTAATGGATTCCCAACGCGGTAAACAAGCATTAGCTAACTACATCAAGCAAGAGCAACAGCAGCCGTGCGAACGGTTCAACGCAAACAAAGGCATTCATTTTTTGACTAACGCTTACCCTAATTTACGACAGCAGTTTAATAAAAGAATGCAGCAGCCTATGACTGCCCACAAGTTTTAATACCACCGGTGAGCAGAGCGTCAATGCGCGCGGCGAGCTCAGGTACCACTTCTTGTCCAAACCAAGGGTTCTTTTTTAACCAGATATTGTTTCTTGGGCTTGGATGCGGCAAGGGTAAATAATTAGGCCAATAATCTTGCCAAGCTTTAACTAACTCAGTTAATGGCAAATGTTTACTGCACGGTAAATGGTAGGCTTGGGCATATTTTCCCAAAACAATAGTCAGCTTAATATTTGGCATTGCGGCCAGCAACTCAGCTCGCCAAGCCGGTGCACATTCTTTACGTGGTGGTAAGTCACCCGATTTTCCTTTGCCTGGGTAACAAAAACCCATAGGTAAAATGGCAAAGTGTTTTGCGTTATAAAAACTCTGCTCAGTCACCCCTAACCATGTTCTCAATCGCTTGCCACTGGCATCATTAAAGGGGCGGCCGGTTTGATGCACTTTTAAACCAGGCGCTTGGCCGGCAATTAGAATTTTGGCTTCTTGATGACATTGCAGTACAGGTCGCGCGCCCAGTGGCAGTTGTGGCTCGCAAATTGTACATTGGTGTACACGATTTAATAAATCAGTATTCATAACTTAAAAATATCTTGCTAAAGATTTGCGCTTGGTTAGTGCTAGATTATCGGTAGGGTGGCAAGGATAGTAGAGGGCGTCAAGCAGATAAAATTTAGCCCCAGACATTCTGGGGCTAAAACAAAGTTTAACTTAAAGCTTATTGATATAAATATGGACCACTCCAGCGGTAGCTTTTACCATTGATCTTCAGCTGGTGCTGAGCCGATTGACTCGCTTGCTGATTTGCAACAATAAATAACTGCTGGTTACCGTCTAAATCAGTGATTTTAACAGCCGTATATTGTTCATCGTCATGAACCACCGCTAAATGAGCAATATGACTATTTGAGTTTTTAGATAACTCATTAACCGGGCTGTAACTGCCATGAGGCTCGATGACAGAGGCAAATATTGTGTCTTTGGCCTCGTTCCGGCGAATAATGAT
This sequence comes from Gayadomonas joobiniege G7, assembly GCF_000300815.1. Lineage (GTDB taxonomy): Bacteria > Pseudomonadota > Gammaproteobacteria > Enterobacterales > Alteromonadaceae > Catenovulum > Catenovulum joobiniege. Next base: position 461,232 of record NZ_AMRX01000001.1, read on the forward strand.
GCCAGGGTCACGACGTAAATTAAAATCAGGGTCGTTAGCGCCTAAACGAGTAAGTAAAATTTCATCACTCGACTGAGTCGCTGAGCTTAAAGTGTAATATTTACCGTTGCCCATCCAGGCAAACTGAGTGAAGTCACCAGCGGCTTGTCCTTTACCTTCTAAATACAAATGTTGATAACCATTTTTTTCACCTAAAGGCTTTAAATTGACCGGTGACTGGTAATCAAAATTAACCTCTAACACGTGACCCAAATAATAAAACGGCAAGTCATATTGATTAGTTGTTTCTGAATCAACCTTTAAAATATCCAATAAAAATGGCTTTTCAAAATTCGGGTTTTTAATCACTGCCATGGTTCTTAGCATAGTGGTTCCCGGATACGCATTAGATTCACTGGCACTAACAACCTGAACATTTTTATTGCTGTCATCGTAAAAATGCAGTTCAGAGTGGTGTTTGCTGCCCACTTCATAAATACCATTAAAGTGCTTTGTTTGATTAACCGATAGGGTGTTATGCGCTATTGTTGATTTAGCCCAAGTGGTGTTTTCTTTTAAATAGTTACCACCGCCCTTCTGCTCAATGTTTACAAATCGCACTAAACCATAATCTTGTAAAACTTCGTCACCTTTTTCATATAACGAAAAGGATAATTTATCGTAGTGGCCATGGCTCAAGCCTTGTGCGGTGTATTTAAATACTAAGGTCAATTCTTCGTTGCCATAACGTAAAATGCCTAAACCACCTTGATCACCATTTTGACCATCGCTTAGGTTTATAGAATGTTTAACAAAGGGTTTAGCTTTGCCATCTCTAATACCAATTGCTACTGATAGGCCTGCCTGATCAAGTAGCACTTTGTTTTGACGTTCGGCAATGCTTAATAGTTGCGGATTTTTATCGCCATAATGGTAAGCAACATCAACGGCTGTTACCAAAGATGCTGTGTAAATTGACATGCCTTTTTGACCATCATTTAACGGGAAAAACTCGCCATCGGCATCTGCCAAATTAAGCAGAGTATTCACCCCTTTTAATAACACATTATCTTTGTATTCTAAAACGCCCATTTCTGGTTTGGCGTTTTCCATTGCTAACGCAAAAATTAAAAACGGATACATGGCATAGCGTTGATAATAAGGGCCTTCGGTGTAATAACCTTCAGGTGAAAACGGGTCTTCTAAATTAGCTAAAAAGCCTGCTTTTTGGCCGGCTACTTTAATAAAGCCGCCATCATTATCTTTTGCACCTAACTCAAGACCATCATCTTCGATGCCGTATAAAGCTCTGTCTAATAGCTCTTTATCATCCATCACTAAAGCAATCATACCAACGGCTGCATTACCCCAGGTGCTATGGTTGTGAATACGGTTAAAAAATTGCGGGTTTTCAATTGAGATATAATCCGCAAACGGGCGGAATAAATTGTTTTCTAAAATCTCACGTTCGTCAGCTGTTAGATAGTTGTAAATGGTGTCATACGCTTGGCTCATGTATACCAGCCAGTTACTGTCGTTTAAGCACTGCCAAAATAATTTACCACGCGCATAGGATCTTTCTTTCGGGTGTGGCGGCAGGTTTTTATACATAGCTTCATATTGAAAGAGCATATCTTTTACATACTGGGCATATTTGTCGTCTTCTAAAACCTGGTATAAAACGCCCGCTTTTTGCGCTACATAAAAATTACGTTTGTGACGTTCGTGGGTATAACCACCAGAAAAATCTTTCGGAATGGGCGTATCTATGCCTAATTCGATCTCGGCATCGACTTCTTCTTTCACACGCTGCAAACTAGCGTCGTATAAGGGTACATTGCCTAATTCGGCACGAATTTTTTTAACCCCTTCTTGGGTTAAGATTAATTTAGGATGTTCTTGTGCATTTACTGCATTAACGCCAATTAAAGTCGCTAACAGTAAAGTGATCACTTTTATAAATTGCATATTTTTAGATTCCCCTTTTAAACGCAAAAAAAGCAAGCCGTAGCGGCTTGCTTTTATTTGTATCAAACTGGCTTTAAACAACCCTATTTGATACCAATGGCTTACAAATTAATATTTGTAGCTCAAACCAATCGTCATACGACGGTCAGTTAAGCCTTGGTAACACAATAGAGCACCTTCGTTGATACAGCTTTGCTCAACTTCAGACTCTGTGATGTTTACCGCTTCAAGACCAATGTTAAATTGCTCGTTGATGTCGTAACTGATACTTGCGTTTAACTGACCACGATCTTCTTGAACCACAGGGAAGCCCCATGGGTAGCTTGACGTACTACCAAAGTCTTCTGAACGATAAGCTTCACGCCAGGTATAACGTAAACGGGTTGACAAACCATATTTTTCGTAATACAAGGTAAAGTTATATGCGTTTTCAGATAAATCTAATAAACCCTGAACCGCTCTAACATTAATGTCTGGGTTACCCGTTGATAAACCAAAAACAGTATTTGCACGGCTAGTGGCTTCGTTTTCTGCTTGACCGCCAGAAAACTCTTGTAGCGTATAGTTAGCCATTACACCAAAACCAGATGCCCAGCCTAGGTCTTTTTCAAAACCAGCTAAGTCGTACTGCACGGCCAGCTCAATACCTTTTTGTGTGGTTTCACCTGGGTCATTAATTTTTTGAGAAGTTGGTACACAAACCCCAACCCCTGTGGTTGGACCAAATACGTTGATATCGGCAATCGGGTTAAAGATACCGCCCTGCTCACAAGGATCTGTGGTATCACGGTAGCCAGTATTTGGATCTTCATACGGGTCTGATTGCTGAGTCACGTGTAAATCAGTACGGGTTTTATGGAAAATACCAACACTTAACATACTGGCTTCAGCAAAATACCACTCAGCCGCCAAATCGAAAGAGGTCACTTCCTCTGGCGATAAACCTGGGTTACCTAATGCAACCGCTGGGTTAGGACTGGTGCTGAAAGTATAAGAAGTTGATAAGTCGCTAAAATCTGGGCGACGAATATCTTTACCCCAACCCGCACGTACAACCACATCCTCGTGTACGTCAGCCACTAAATTTAAACGAGGTAAAACAAAGTCATAATCACTTTTAGTGACAACGGCAGTCACTATATCGTCGCCACCATCAACTTCAGTAATTGAGTTACCGCGTGATGTTACGTCGGTTTGCAAATAACGAACACCAAAGTTACCGCGCACTATGTCATACTCAAAGTTAGCTTGGGCATAAAGAGCATGGGTTTTTTCTTGCACGTCAAAATAGCCTGCTGAGCTAGAAGTTGGTGAGCCGATTAACGAGCCACTACCACCAGTTTGAGCATTATTTTCGGTGATCGCATTATTTAAAATATCAATTACACCATCAGGGTCTGCTGCCACTCGCTCGGCATCAATTAATAAAAAGTCTTTAACATATAGCTCTCGACCATCAGCTTCGTTAAAGTTACTTGGGCCAGCCACTAATAGCTCATCGAACATATCACCCGTTGGGCTATCAGCAAACTCACGCAAGCTAGTGTTTGACGTAATTTCGTCACTGGTACTTTGCACTTTACTTAAACGGTAACCAAAATCGATAGAGGTCACAAAGTCAGCATCTGTGTAATAAGTAAAGTCGGTGCGAATAGCGTTTTCTTTGTTTTCGACTCTGTCTTGACCAATTTGAACATCCCGCAATACCACGTTTGCTGGATCTAACAATTGAGCCGAAGTCGGCGAATTATCACCACCAATACCAAAGGTTAATGAACCGCCCGTTAAGTCATAAACAAAGGGAGTACCGTTTTCGTTTGAATCGTACAGGTCTTCATTGCCATTTGCTTCGTTCGCATAATGGTTCGCCAACAATTGCTCGGCATCCATTGGCGAATTCGGGTTGATAAAGTTCAACGTGGTATTAAAGCTAGGGGTTGTGGTATCTGAACTAGATGCAGACAATTCAACGCTGGCTTTTAATTTGTCACCTTGCCATTCACCACCAAAGCGATAAATTTCGGTTTTGGTTAAACGAGAATTGGTATCACCCGAAAAACGTAAGTTACCGTCAGAGCCATCAGCATCAATCGGTATTTCCCCTTTCACGGCAGCTTGAATCGAACCTAAGTCATAACCACCCAGTGAGCCAAAATCAACCGTTTCGTATTGAGATGGGATAGAGATATTTTTTAACCCACTAATACCTGAAGCTTGAATACGTGAACTTTCTTGGCGACGCTCTTGGTCATTAATAATGGTATCAAAAAACAGTTTCATGTTGTCTTGTGGTCGCCACTCAAGCGTACCTGCTACGTTAACTGTTTCATATTCGTAGTTATCGTAATCTTGCACAAAAAACTGAATTGGTAAAAAGTCAAAACTTTCATTTCCAGCGCCTGTACCAGCAGGAACAAAGTTATCACGGTCAGTACGAGGTCTAAATGCGGTCACGTCTTGTTCAGCGTAGTTTAAGCTAAGCACAGCGCCCACTTCACCAAAATCTGTGTACCAAGCATCACCAAAAGTACCAGAAATACGAGGCGTTAAGGTACTGTCTGTTGATAAACTGCTGTTTTCGCCCTGGATACGCAATGAAATCAAAGTATCGTTTAGTTGTAATGGACGAATGGTTTTAAGGTTAACGGTACCACCCACTGAACCTTCTATCGTTTTAGCTTCAGGTGATTTAGTCACTTCAACACCGGCGATAATACCCGCCGAAACGTCTTCAAAACTAATACCGCTACGGCCAACACCAGAGCCAACCGTTGAAACACCGTTAATTTCGGTACGGTTTGAGTTAGTACCACGAATTTGAACACCCGTACCAACACCTGCAGTACGTGTAATCTGAATACCGGTTACGTTTTCTAATACCTCAGCCAAGTTTTGATCTGGCAGCTTACCTATGTCCTCAGATTGAATCACTTCAACTAAATTATCTGAGTGGCGTTTATCGGCTAATGCACTCGTTAATGAGCTACGAATACCAACAACTTTAATTTGTTCTATATCTTCTTCCGCTGCTTGCGTTTCTTGAGCTTGCGCGGGTGAAACGATGCTTAACGTGGCTGCAGATAACATCGCCAGCGTAATTTTTGATAATTTGTGTTCCATAGCGTGTTCCTATATATGTGTTAGTTTAACGCAAGGTCTTGTTACACATAAGTGACAAAACCGTTTTAGTCACTGACTAAAAAAAGTGCTTAAAACGACAGATCTGCTGGTTATACAAACAAAACAGCAAACCGAATTACAAAATAACAACTTCAGATTAACAACGACTTTTGAAAAGATCAACCTTTTGTAAGATTAATTTTTAAACTTTTTATTAAATTGGTAATACACAATGTTGTTTTTTAGCCGATAGAGCTGTCAGGAAACACCTATTAGCACCGATAGTCTGATAGATTCGAATAAAAAAGTTTTACGGTTAAAGTGTACGAAAACGCAATCAATAAAGTTTTATAAATCACTAAATTAAATTTAAACCTTATGATTTATGTATACTTAACTGATTCTGACAATCTATTTATATCAATTTTCAACTGATAGGTTGTTTTACTCATTCGAAGCGCCGAAGAGGGAAATGCTACGCTTCCTTATAACAAAACCATATAGATAGAAAAACTCACCAACCAAACAATGATTGACCAATTGTAGTTTTACTTATATATTTTGGCTTTACAATTAACAAAATTAATACAATTTTAGTATCTTTATCAATTTTTGCCAAAATGAGGTTAATTCAGAGGAGTCAAATAATCAGCTATGAATACAATTATTAAATTTACCGAGAACCGAGTTTGGCGAACATACCAAGGTGGCAAACAACTAGATATCATAGAAGGTAAAAGCAATCCGCAGGACTCTAGCTTTCCAGAAGATTGGATTGGTTCTACCGTTGAAGCCCGTAACATAGGCCGTGAACACATTAAAGAAGGCTTAGCTATGGTACAAAATGAATCCGGTCAAACTGTGCCTTTTAGAGATATTCTTAAATCGAACATTCTTTATTATTTAGGTACTGAAGCGTCTGGCCAACCGCGCTCATTAGATGATATTCCGTTGGTAAAATATTTAGACAGCGCCACCCGCTTGCATTTTCAAGCTCATCCAACACGGCAGTTTGCGCAGCAAAGATTAGGTTTACCAAGAGGCAAAACCGAAGCTTACGTTATTTTAGAGATCCGTGACGAAGTCACTGACCCTTATATTTATGCCGGTTTTCAGCGTTCACCCGATCGGGCCCAATTAAAAGCTTGGATAGAAGCACAAGACATTGAATCAATAGAAAAATGTTTTGACCGCATTCCGGTAAAACCTGGTGATGTATTTTTATTACCCGGCGGCCGCCCACACGCGCTCGGTGAAGGTATTTTAATGTTAGAAATTATGGAACCATCAGATTTGGCGGTTCGCTTTGAATTTGAACGCTGTGGTTATGTGATCCCCGAAAAAGCCAGATTTATGGATCGAGGTATAGAAACCGCGTTAGACTCTTTTAATTTTTCACCTGTGCCACCGGAGGCAATTGATCAAGAGTTTCGTTGTTTACCCAGGGTATTGATAAATGATGAGCAAGGTAACCAAGTAGAAGAGCTGATTGGTGATGACAAAACAGACTGCTTTATTGTTAAAAGAGCAACAGTGACCAGTCAATTTAAACGTATTGAAGAAGATTTTTTTTACGGCGTTGTCACTCAGGGGGCGGGTCGTCTCATTGTTGACGGGCAAACCGTTGAATTAAAACAGTGGGAGCGTTTTTTCTGCCCCGCAGGCGTGACCCAATTTGAGTATCAGAGCGACACAGAAATGACCATTTTAGAATGTTACCCAGGCCGCCAGCAAACGGAGCAAAGCTAATGTCATCTACTTCAACACCAAACGATAATAATTCGCTAAAACAAAAATTTGCCAAAACCCTTGCGCTTTTTTTACCCGGTATTTTTTTATTGGGTTTTAACATAGGAACAGGCAGTGTCACAGCAATGGCAAAAGCCGGAGCCGATTATGGCATGACATTATTGTGGACCATTATCGCTTCTTGTCTGTGTACCTTGTTTATGATCAACCTCTATGGCCGCTATACCCTAGTTACTGGTGAAACAGCGCTAGAGGCGTTTAAAAAACACATTCACCCTGCTGTTGCCATGTTTTTTTTAGTCGCTCTTACGTTTGGGGTCTGCGGTAGTGTAATGGGCGTTATGGGCATAGTTGCCGATATCTGCTATGAATGGTCTAAATCTTTTATTGAAGGCGGCATCTCACAAGTTTATTTTGCCGCATTTTTTGTCAGCTTAGTTTATTTTATTTTTTGGAATGGTAAAACACAGTTTTTTGAACGCTGTTTAGCGGTAATTGTCGCTGTGATGTCGGCTTGTTTTTTAATTAACTTTTTTATTATGATGCCGCCACCGGTAGAAATAATAAAAGGCCTTATTCCGAATATCCCTGCCACCACCGCAGCTACAGATAAAGGCCCATTTTTGGTTATCGCCTCTATGATAGGGACCACGGTATTTTCGGGATTGTTTATCATTCGCACCACCTTAGTCAAAGAAGCCGGTTGGACCTTAAATGATTACAAAAAACAGCGCAACGACGCTATTTTTTCGGTATTTTTAATGTTTATCATCAGCGCCTCTATTATGGCGGCGTCAGCAGGCACACTGCATGTAGAAGGTATTCAACTGGATAATGCGTCACAGATGATCAGCATTTTAGAACCGCTGGCCGGTAGTTTAGCCACATCTATTTTTGCTTTTGGGCTGATTGCTGCCGGTGTTTCGTCGCAGTTTCCAAATATTTTAATGCTGCCTTGGTTATTATGTGACTATAAAGGGGTTAAACGCGATATGACATTACCCAAATACCGAATAATGGTTTTTGTTATTTCGCTACTGGGTTTGGTTGTGCCCATTTTTGAAGCCCGACCTGTATTTGTGATGATCATTTCGCAGGCATTTAATGCGGTGATATTACCCATTACCGTTGGCTGTATCTTTTATTTGAGTAACCGCCACGACTTAATGAAAAACCACAAAAATGGTTGGTTTGCGAACTTAGCATTGGCCGCTATTTTTATCTTTTCGCTAATCACTTCTTTTTTTGGCGTAAAAGGGGTTTTGCAAAATATCTTTGCATAGTGGCGTTACTCACTTTAATAAGGGCCCGCCTCAGCCTAACAAGGCTAGGCGGGAAACCAAGTTTAAAAATTATTCAAAACTATATTTAATGCTGGCGGTAAACGTACGTGGTGCCCCCGGCATAGTCCACTCGTCCATGTATGAGTTTGCGTAATAGGCTTCGTCGAGCAAATTATCAACATTTAAGTTCATCTCTAAATTGTCAGACAAGCTCACATTCGCAAACAAGTTAAGCAAAGTATAAGCGGGCAACTCAAAGTCTTGCTCTAAAAAATCCCCTAGTTGAGTACCAACATATTGAACAACAAAACCAGCACTGCCTTGGTACCCTGCAAGTTCGGCAAATTGCCTAAACATTAAACTACCGCTGTGCTCAGGCACATTAGCGAGTGGTGCGCCTTCGGCAATCTCGTAATAATCCCAAAGCGTAATTTTTGTTGCATTTTCAGCATCAATATAAGCATAAGACACTGTCACTAAGGTATCCGCTGTTAACTCATAAGACATATCTAACTCAAACCCACGGCTTTTGGCAGAACCAATAGCGGCTGTGCTACCATCACCGTTTGGGCTGCTGGCTAGGATGTTTTGCTTTTTAGTGGTAAAAATTGCCGCTGTGCCATTAAAGCCAGCTTGCGCATCATTCCACTTAAGGCCAATCTCGTACGATTGACTCTCTTCTGGGTCATGGCCATTACCATTAGCGTCAACACCCGAGTTAGGCCGCGCGCCCTCTGAGTAGCTGGTATACAGCCTAGCAACTTGTGATAGCTCATAAACCAAACCAAATCTCGGATTTGAATAAAATTTATCAACACTGGTTTTACTATTATCGTTTAATCGGTTAGTGATCTCTTGTTCAAACTGATCAAAACGCACCCCTACCATAGCTTTCCAGTTGTCGCTCAAATCCATTTGATCTTGAAAATAAATACCCTGGCCATTCTGCGATTCTAAATCCTCGGTATTAGGGCCCATCTCAGGAAGATCATCTCGGTAAACCGGATTATCAAAATCGATTGCAAAATCCGCTTCGTTTCCTGAGCCATGGCGGTAACGAAGGATAAGACGCTCAAGCTCATATTTATAAGCATCACCACCAATTAATAAGTTGTGGTTAAGCCCCATAAATTCGACCGAACCACTAAACTCAAAACGGCCGCTCAGATCGTCAGCATCAAAATCCCGATAACGGCGCTGGCGAACAATATAGTTATTGTCTGCGTTGTACCACCTAGGTTCACTGACATTACCTTCAAACGATGAAACGCGTGCACTTAAACCAGCGGTTAATACCCAATCACCGTTTAAATGATGCTGAATGTTTACCTGGTGACCTAATGCGTCTATTTGCACAGGCCCGTCAGCAGGCTCACCATAAAAATTTGAATACGAAAAAGGTTTGCCATCAACCACAACAACGCCGCGATCCATATCCGCTTTTTGATCTAGATATTCGAGTTCGTAGCTTATCAGGGTGTCTGAGTTTACCTTGTATAAAAATGAAGGGGCCAATGCTGTTTTCTGTTTTTCAACAGTATCGCGATAACTTTTATTATCTTCGTATGCACCATTTATTCTAATCGCCAATTCATCATTGACCCCATTTGTGTAATCAGCCTCTAAACGGTAATTATCAAAACGACCCACACTCAATTTAACGTATCCTTGTTCACTGAACTGAGGTTTTTTAGTAATGATATTAACGGTTCCGCCCGGCTCACCACGACCATACAAAGCCGAACCTGGTCCTTTGAGCACTTCAATTGTTTGTACGTTTGAAGTATCCCTGTTACCACTAAAACCTCTGCCAGCACTAAAGCCATTAATTAAATAAGCCGACGGAAGGTTTTCGTCACCAGCAAAACCTCGAATTGCAAACATATCCCACAGGCCACCAAAATCGTTTTGCCGAGTCACCCCACTGACTAACTCTAAAGAGTCTTGTAAGGTATTTATGCCAGTTAACGATAGTTTTTCGCTAGAGATAGTGGCAATGGCTTGCGGTAAATCTTTTGCTTTTACGTTGCCTCGGTAGGCTTGCCGTAAGCTTTTAACTTCGATAACTTCAAGTTGTTTGTCGACTTCGGATTGGTTTTCAGCAGCTTGCAGCATAGCAGGCGTTGATAGCGCAATCGCCACTGCGGCCGCTGACTTTTTAAAGAGTGATAACTTAAAAAGGTTCATTTTAATTGTTTTCCATGTGTTTTTTATGCGCCCGCTCATAGGTACTATATTGTGGCTGGGCTTTAAGAGTCTCTAAACTAAATTCCGCTTTATTAAACATCAGCGGATAATAAAATTCGCGTAAGCTTTTATGAAACTGTCGGATCTGCTGCTGATAAACCAAGGCTGCTTGTGTATCGGTTGTTGCAATAGCCGATAAAATACGCTGTGTTAGCATGGGGGGTGAAAGCAACGCAAACTGTCCAGCCAATTGATCTTTTTTAATAATGGCATCTCGATAAGCTGTCGCTAGCGCACTGGCTTTTTGATCGCCGACTTGCTGGAAGGCGTAGTACCATTTCCATTCAAAAAACGGTGAGTCCATAGTGGTTTTACCTTGCCATTGCGGGTGCGTTTTTAAAAACTCAGTCCATGTATCTTCCGCCGGCAAATCCCAAGCATCGTTCACCGCTTCGCGTTGAGTGAGCATGATCTCACCGCCCGAGGGCCCAGTGACCATTTTATTAATCACTAAATCGCTGACCACTGGCACTAAAACAGTGACCAACAACCATACGGATAATAAAACCGACGCAATTTGCGCAGAACTTTGTTTAATTGCTTTTTTACTGGTGACAAAAACGAGGCTTATCACCATCCAAAACAGCAAATGCGCCAAAACCACCAGCACCATCAAAACAACATCAGCAAATGGTGCCTGGCTGACAATGGCGCCCACAACAAAAGGAATAAGCAAAGCAGCCGCTAGGCTTAAAGATAAAATCACCGCCCTTGAAAGCCATAAACTATGTTGGTTTTTTGCAGTGACTACCAGTAAATCATAACGTCCAGCTGATCTTTCAGATGCGCGTAAATCGTGCAGCAACAAGATCACAAATAATGGCAATAAAATGCTGACTAAAAATGCAAAGTCAAAGCGCCCTAAAAACGACAACTCTGGGTTATCGGCATCTGTTTCGTATATTTGCCCTTCAAGTGCCAACATGCGTATTCTGTGCTTCCATGGGTAAATATCTCTTTGCCCCATGGCCGCAAACGCCATTGCAGATGGCTCAGAATAAGTTAAATGAAAAGTATAATAAGCCGCGCTGCCATAGTCTTTTTGTTTTGCAATGACGTTTTCTCTGTCGATTGCTTCTTTTTCAAGTAAGCGCTCTATCGTTGCTTGTTGGTGATTAGCCTCGCTAATACCAGAATACACAGCAAAAGCAGACAAGCATACAACCACCGCATAAAAGGCCCATAAGTGCTTTTGCTTAAATAAAAACTTGGCTTCTCTGGAAAAATTAGAAAAAATACTCATTAGCTAATTCTCCGTACCGCAACACGCAATAATACAGCAATCACTAAACTCCAAAACAACAATTGCAAGATATAAGGCAAACTACGAGTCACCCGGGTCGTCGCACTATCTGGGGTAAAGGTAAACTCGGATAATACTTGCCAGTTAGCTGAATCTACACGGGCTACCACACCTTCTTTATATCGATTGATATCCAAGTCGTAGCTCAAACGCTCTTGATGGACTTTATTAAGTGATTGCACAAAGTCATATCTTAGCTTTTCGGCTTCACGTAAAAACCTGTGGTGAGTTTCTAAGCTGGTGCCTGCAATCATCATGGAAAAAGCACGAATAGCCGCTGTTGGACTTAACCAGCCAAATTGCCGTGAAATTTTTGCTTGGGCCAATTCTTGTTGCATGCGCCGCTCAGAAAACTCATTAAGCACCTTGCTTAATTTGGCTTCACTATACTGCGCCACTGCCCCACGGAAGTTTATTGGTAAGTCTTCTACTTTATCTACCTTATATTGCGCCAATAAATTATTTTTTAATTGCACAAAAGCGGGATCTTGAGCGTTATGACCATCACCTAATTTGCGAAGCTCAGCCAGCACCGCATAATCGGCTTCTAACTTACCAGCAGAAGGCGCAAGGGCTGCGGCACTAGAGCTGCCAATACGTGGGACTAAAATGCTAAACAGTACCCACAGCGCCAACAAAGCAGCAAAGCTAGCGCTGCTTTTTTTACTAAGCGCCGAAACAACCACAACAATGCCGCTCCAGATAAAAATATACAGCAAATAACCAACAACAAAGGTCCCAGTGCTTATCAAGGCTTCGCCTGTCAAACTGGCCCATGCCGCGGCAATAATTAACGGCAGCAGCATAATAACGCCACTTGCCAGCACCGCAAGATACTTGCCCGTTAGCAAATGCCATATGCTAACGCCTTGGGTGATCATGATATTTAAGGTGCCTGCTTCTTTTTCTCGGGTCACACTGGCATAACCAATTAAAATTAAAAATAGTGGCACTATGACTTGCAACAAAAAGCTTGGCGTTAAGCTACTAAACCGGGTCATACCAGAAGCTTGCTGCTGCTCGGCAAACATAGCGCTGTTTTGTCTGTGCCCTTCTAAAAAAATTGAAGTGCCAGTAAAGGCATCCACACCTGGCTCGATAATACTTAACGGTGAAGGTGTGCGAAAAACATAGTGGCCATAATGCACCATACGGTGTGGGTGTCGGTCTGGTTGCTCTAAAAATCGGCTTTCGGCTGCGTGCTGCAAGTGTTCACGCTCGTGTGCGGTTTGTTGCATTTTTACCGAGTTAACGATGGCAGACAATAGGGTAAGCACAGTGCCTATAATTAAAATACTGGCTGCCAGCTTGCTTCGATGCCAAAAGCGCCATTCGTCGTAACTAATTTTGCTGATCATGGGCGGTTTCTCGCTGAAAAGGCAGCATGAACCGCTTCGGTATCTATGTTAGTTTGCCCGCCACGTTCAAACATACCAACAATTTTACCTTGATCTAATAAACCTATTCGGTGGGCAATATGGCAAGCACCATACACGTCGTGTGTGACCATAAACACAGTGGTGCCCTCGGTCGCTAAATTAGCAATAAGCTGATTAAATTCATCAATGGCATTTGGATCTAAACCTGAGGTGGGTTCATCTAAAAATAGAACGGGGGCGTTTCTAAGTAGCGCTAAAGCAATGGCTGTTTTTTGCCTCATACCTTTTGAATAAAAAGACATTTTTTTATGCCAAGCATTTTGCTGTAAAGCAACGCGCTTAAGCGCCTGCTCTATATCAGCATCCGTGCAATTAACCTGCGCCAAAGCTAAAAAATATTGTATGTTTTCAACACCGGTTAAATGGCCGTATAAAGTAACGGATTCTGGTAAATAAGCGACCTTAGCGCGAATTTTATCTATCTCGCTAGTGACATTTAGGCCCATCACCTTTGCAATGCCGCTGTGCGGTGAGACTGTGCCTAAAAAAGTTTTTAATGTGGTTGATTTACCAGCGCCATTACCGCCAAGTAAAGCAAATACTTCACCTTTGGCTACGCTAAAACTCACCTCATCTAAAACTGTTTGATGATTAAAACTAACACTAAGGGAGTCTGCAATAAGTACTTCTTTTTGCATCTTTTGTCTCTTATAAAGTTGGGAAAACAGCCACATCTAACCAGATGCGCAAATATTTTATTATGATATAACATATCATAATTATATGTAAGAGGCCTTGCACGATGCAAAAATCGTGTTATATGAAGTGCCATTTTCCCAGCTCAAACTCAGTAAACTAAGCCACTTAAAAAAGTGGATATAAATACATCAAAAAAGCTTGGCGTTTTTAACAAAGAGCGGTATAAGGCAAACTGTTTTTATCCGCTAAGGCAATCAAATGAAACTGCATTTTACTGATTTTATCGACCTGTTAAAGGTACTGGTTCGCGAGCCCTGTGTGGTTGGTTCCGAACATGCTTTTTATCGTGTTTTACAGCGCGAGCTTGAAAGTCGTGGTGCCAAAGTTACTTGGTACGAAGGATTGTTAGTTGCGCAAGGTGAGCAGCCGCAATCGGGTTATTTTTCAGCCCATATCGACCGCCATGGTTTAATTTGCACGGGTCCGGATGAATTCCAATTTGCCGCGTTTGTTGCTGGTAGTCGCTCAGATCTACTTGGCAATTCTGTTTCTGAAGCGTTGATAAAAAAAGTAGCCGGGCGTTTTAATCAGCACAAAGTATACGCTTACGAACCTTGGTCTGGCGCGTACCGGGGAGCCGGCGAAATTACCGGCAGTTATACCTGCGAAAATAGAAACAATTTAATTTTTGAATTGTCAGGGTTATCTCACTTGGTTGCCGGCACACCCATTGCATTTACCGATCAACTAAAAATAGATGACAAGTATCTATCCGCGCAGTTGGATAACGTTATTTCTGCCGCCGTGTTAGTACACCTATTTAGCCTTGGCTTTAAAGGCACTGCGTTTTTTACTGCACAAGAAGAAGCAGGTAAAAGCTGGCGCTACTTATTAGAGTGGTTTAGACGTTTTGGCACCGAAAGTAACCAGCTTTTTGTTGTGGATACTTCTCCATTTCCCGATCAAGCTTCTGCAGAAGCTCAGCAACTGGTTTTGCGAAACAAAGACGCTAATGCTCAATTTTCAGAACTAGCTACTGAAAAAGTTGCCAGTATCTGCCAATCGCTTGGTGTCAGCGTTATTTTTAAAGACGAATTTGTGCGTTTAAAAAACGAGGAAGCTGCACGCGCTGGCAGCGAGCTACAATCATACGGCAGTACAGAGCTAGGTCGTATTATCGCGGCATCCAGTGGTAGAGTTACAGGCACAACGATTCAGATACCAACAACGGGCTACCACACAATGAATGAAACAGCGACAATAGAGTCTGTTAAAAGTTTTATTAGTGTTTTGATGGCATTAACACCAGCCACTGTTTAACAAGCCGAAACAGGAGAATATTCTGTTTTGGTTAATAAATTGGCTGTTAAAGGGTAAGGCTTTGCCGAATTAGTGTGCTAATTGTTTCGAAGCGTTTTGGCATTTGGCGGTGCCGCTTACGGACTAAAAACAATGGCTCTGTAACGGCATTAGGCGCTTCAAAAACCGCTAAACGTTCTCGCTCAGCGAAGTTTTTTAACGTTGATTTGGGTAATACGGTAAAGCCTAAACCTGCAGCAACAGGTGCTAAAATCTGATTAATTTGATTCACGTAGCCGGCCGTCTTAAAACTCTCAGTGTTTTTATCAACGAGTTCCTTTACGCCAGAGTGAGTAAAATATAAAGATAAATAGTGATCAACATCTGGGTGGCGAATTAAACCCAGCTGATTCAGCTGCTGTATGGGGGATTTAAACCTATGCGTAGTTTTAGGAACAATCAAAGATAAAACTTCTTCACCAACAGCTTCAGCATAAAATTGACCATTTTCCGGGTAATTGGTTACCACCGCCAGATCTAAAACTGAGCTTTTGATCGCTGTTAAAATATTGCGATTTGGAGCCGCTTCTAAATGAATGACTAACTCCGGATGTTTTTGCTGTAGTCGCAATAGTTGTGGATACAAAACCAATGCCAGTGCCCCTGAGCAGCCGAGCCGGCAAACCCCTTTATACTCTTTATTTTCGTTTAATGTATCTAAAAACGTCGCCTCATTTTGTGCCGCTTGAATCGCGTACTGATAAACGAGTTCACCTTGTTCTGTGAGCTCAAAGCTTTTATTGATTCGTTTTAACAACAGGTGCTTGCAAGCGAGTTCCAATTTTTGCACATGCTGACTCACCCCTGGTTGAGTCATAAATAGTTTTTCAGCCGCTTTTGTAAAACTGCCAGTTTCAACCAAGGTTTTAAAGGTATTTAACCAAACAGGATTGATCATTTTAAGAACCTATAAAATTTTATTATCAAAACAATGTTAAATGATAATTTTTAAAAAGGATTAGCTCAAGATAATCTGTGTTTTAAGAATTCCCAAATTAAACAAACAGAGGCAAAAATGACAAATACGTATCCACGCAGTTTTTCGCATATTGGTATTTCGGTACCCGATTTAGAAGCCGCAGTTAAATTTTATACTGAAGTTTTGGGTTGGTACCTGATTATGGAGCCAACCGAAATTGTTGAAGATGATTCAGCCATCGGTGAAATGTGCACCGATGTATTTGGCCAAGGCTGGGATAAATTTCGCATCGCACATTTATCCACAGGCGATCGCGTTGGGGTTGAATTGTTTGAGTTTAAAAATCAGCAAAACCCTGAAGATAACTTCGAATATTGGAAAACCGGCGTTTTTCATTTTTGTGTTCAAGATCCAAATGTTGAAGAACTTGCCGAAAAAATTGTTGCTGCTGGTGGTAAAAAGCGCATGAAGGCGCCTAGATACTATTATCCGGGCGAAAAACCTTATCGCATGATTTACATGGAAGACCCGTTTGGCAACATCTTAGAAATTTATAGCCATAGTTATGAGCTACATTATGCAGCGGGTGCCTACAAATAGACAAAACCGTCCTACACCCCTTGCTATGCATGCCTCTCCAACACCTGTCGGAGAGGCAAATAAAAGTATCAACTTCTTTTTTAGACAAATAATCCGATCTAAATCCCCTCTCCAAAGGTAACAAGATTATAATCTGGTTAATCTTTTACGCGCCCAGAACATGTCTAGCATGATTAACGACAACTCGATCATAAAGTTGAACATAACTCTGGGCTCATTTAATGATAGGAGGCACTATGAATCAGACTGTTAATTATAGCCAAAAGCTTAACGCAGGTAGTTTATTCCCCAACATTCAAGCCAAAACGTTAGCAGGCAACACAGTTAATTTAGCTAAGCCTGAAAATGACTGTGATTGGAAGCTGGTCGTGGTTTACCGAGGCCAGCACTGCCCTATGTGCACAAAATACCTGAACAAGCTAGAATCTTTTATTAAACCTTTAAAAGAGATTGGGGTCGATGTAATAGCGGTATCGGCAGACAGTCAGTCCCAATTACAGAGCTATTTAGATGAATCTTTAGAAATAAGCTACCCAATTGCTTATGGTTTAACGATAGAGCACATGAAGCAGCTTGGTTTGTATTTGTCAGACCCAAGATCCGAAAAAGAAACCGACCATGTGTTTGCTGAACCTGGCTTATTTGTTATAAATCAAGAGGGTAAGATCCAAGTCGTTGATATCTCTAATAACCCTTTTGTTAGACCCGATATAGAAACCCTGGTAAACGGTTTAACCTGGATACGTAAACCAGAAAACAATTACCCGATACGGGGTATGCATCAATAACCCCAACAGCGGCGGTTCCACGTGAAACAAATCGCCGCCACGACATTATTTAAACAGCTATTTTTTGGCGACCGGAGGCTTTGTATGAACTGGATAAAAACCTTAAACTCACCAGATCTCTTGCTAGATGCCTGCTCTATTAATAAAGATCAGGCCAGCTACCAAGTATTTAATCCGTATACAAATAAAGCCCTCTGCTCGGTTGCCAATTTATCTGTTGAGCAAATAAAGCACAGTATCAGCGCCGCACAAACTGCACAGCCAGAGTGGGCGAAAAAGTCAGCCACAGAGCGCGCTGAGCGACTAATGAGCTGGTTTGATAAGGTGATTGCTGCCAAAGACGACCTCGCTAAAATTATGACGCTAGAGCAAGGCAAACCTTTGCAAGAATCTGCTGGCGAAGTTGAATATGGCGCTTCTTTTATAAAATGGTTTGCTGAAGAAGGTAAACGCACTTACGGCAAACATATTCCTGCACCTAAAAACGGTCAGCAAATTGTGACTATTAAACAGCCGGTAGGTGTTGCCGCAGCCATTACACCATGGAATTTTCCAATCGCTATGATCACGCGCAAGGCTGCCCCCGCGCTTGCGGCTGGTTGTGCTTTTATTGCTAGACCAGCCTCACAAACGCCTTTATCCGCGCTAGCGATAGCAGAGCTCGCCTACCAAGCTGGGATCCCCAAAAGCCTCTTTCAAGTTGTCACCAGCGATGATGCCAAAGCAATCGGTAAACTCTTTACCAGCCACCCAAGCATTAAAAAAATATCTTTTACTGGCTCTACCCAGGTCGGCCAACAATTAATGGCACAAGCAGCAGAGCAAATGCAAAAAGTATCTTTAGAGTTGGGTGGCAATGCGCCTTTTGTCGTTTTTGATGACGCCGACTTAGATGCGGCGGTTAAAGGCGCTATCGCCTGTAAATTCCGCAACGCTGGGCAAACCTGTATATGTGCCAATCGTTTTTATGTGCACGACAATATTTACGAGGCGTTTGTACAAAAATTTATAGACCAAGTGGCCGAGCTAACCATTGGTGATGGTAGCCAAGAGAAGGTTGATATAGGGCCGTTGATAAATGAGCAAGCGCTGGATGCTGCCGAGGAAAAAGTAAATACAGCGGTCAAACATGGTGCAAAACTTAAACTTGGCGGGCAGCGTGATACCGATCATCCACAGTGTTTTGCAGCGACTGTATTAACCGAAGTCGCACACGACAATCCCATAATGACGGATGAGATTTTTGCACCAATTGCCCCTATTTGTCGTTTTAACGACCCAGACGAAATTATCGATTGGTGTAATGATACCCAATACGGCCTAGCTAGTTATTTTTATAGCAGAGACATTAACAAAATTTGGAAAGTTGCACAGGCACTTGAATACGGCATGGTCGGTATTAACGAAGGCCTTATTTCAAACCCTGTTGCGCCTTTTGGTGGGGTGAAACATTCAGGCATTGGCCGTGAAGGGGGTAGCGAGGGCATTGAGGAATATCTAGAAACCAAATATCTGTGTTTTGGCGGCTTAGGCTAGGGTTTGAATTCAAACTAGCTAGCGAAGCCAATAGACAAATAAGTAAACCAATTAACAAGTGAAACAGTCTTAATGTTTTGTATTTATCATTGACCGCGTAAAGTGCCCCTCCAACAGGGATTTAATTCCAATCTTTTGCTTACTTTGTCTTATGCTGAACTTACTGGCTGTGTTCGGTATCAAGATAAAAATATAATATTAAACTGCCTACGACATTAAATACTAGCAATATGACTAAAGAAATGATTACTTTAAAAGTCCCATATTTATTCTTATAGCGATAAAGGGTTAATAATGGCAAGAGAATTAGAACAACAATATTAACAACCAAAGCTATAGATAGAGCTAAATGCAAGTAATAAATAAAACCAGAAATTAAACTACTAGGAGTCATCACGACAATGATGGCTATCACGAAAAAAAAGAATAAGCGTCTTCCACAACGATCTCATACACAGTCCCCGTAGTTACTAGAAAATTCTTTGTTATATTCTTCAGTTGAACGCCCTCTGCTTCGTTCTTGCCGCCTTATGGGTTACCTAAATCTTTTTTGAAAAAGAAGTACATTAAACTGCCTCCAACGACGGGGCAAAGAACTGTAGCCACCCCTCCATAAATTTGCTTGTTTTTTTTTTGCTCGTGACTTGTAGATAGCCCAAAGCGGAAACCACCAGAGCAAAAATAACACGACCGTTGTAAAGTTTGCTAGCAGAAAGTGAATATCCCCCCAAAGCTGGTCGTCAAAGTTCCTTGGATCAAAGGTAGTAATTATTACTACTAAAGGGAACCAAATTATATTTAAAGATTTCCAAATTTTTAGTTCTATCACTGATATTCCTGCTCTAATTTTTTTAAATCAACTCCTAGCTCAACCTTAATTACACCTATTGTTGCACCAGTTTTCATTTTATCATCGCTAGTTAATGAAACGCCGCCACCTTGTAAATCTACTTTTAAAGGTTTAGAACCTTCACTAGCTGTAACTGTGCTTGTGCCACCAGCTGGCATTATTAATTCTGTATACTTACCGGCTTGGCCACTTATACTAACTGCGCCGGCATTTAATTTAATGCCTGCTTCTGCGTTGACCTCTATCCCTTGTTGAGATACGTCGTTTGACATGACTGACGACACTGTCGCTTCAGCCCCAGCGTCAAAGCTACCTGCACCAGGAGGATCGAATACAGCTTTAATACCAAGACCTATGCTTCCGTTTAAAATCTGCAAACTTTCCGCTCAGATTTAGCAGTCGAAGGCGGCTACCTAAACAAGCATGAATAAATATCGTTGAGATTCATTTTCGCGTGCGCTTCACTTACCAGATAACTCGCTTTCTTCCCACGATTTATAATGGTCTTTTAGATTTGCACCTTCAACCAAAGGGTTAAGAACTAAAAATTTTCTCTTTGAAATCCCCCGAACAACTAAAGTCAACGCAACAATAACCAAAAAAGAGACTTTAATTGTTGGCCACATGATAGCTAATGCCCAATCCATAGCTGTCTCAATTCCATGTTCACCAACCAGAGCACTAATGAATTCAAATGACATCATAAACAGCACAAGAGCGCCTCCTCGAACAAACAGTTCTTTCATCAAAAATGGAAGATCCAGAACAACGTAAAATTTAAACAGAATGATAACCTTAGCAATATTCATAATATATTTCCTTTAGCACTTTGCAACTAAAGCACTGCATGCTGCTTTCATTGCGGACTGATCTACAACATTGCCAATCTCCTGTTGTGCATTAGAGACATTATTCAATAATTGTTCTGGTGATGTGTTTCCGGACATTACTGATATGCCAACATTCACAACGGCTCCAACGACACCACCAAAAACAGTCAGCGGATCAAGGAACTCGCCATTTGGATCTCTGTACTTATATGGATTGTTGTTAACGTACAAATAACGGTTAAAGGACATGACTGGGTTTGAAGACGTATAACCAACAGGATCATTCGAATAAAAACGCCCTATGACTGGGTCATAAGATCGTGCCTGCATATTCACTAAACCTGAGCTATCTTCCACATGTCCAGTATAGCCAATTGAATTGTTTTTCGCCGGTTGACCATTTAACTGCTTTCCAAACGGTAAATAATAGCTGCGGTCTGCTAGCAAAGCTTCAGGTGATGCAGGCATAATCATATTAAAAGGTCGTGTTTTTATGTCTGCTTTACTGCCTTTGCTTTCAACCCGAGCTAGTAGCCTGCTTTTCCAGCGTAAATCTGGCTGTTTAACCAAACTATAAACGGCGCTAACGCCAGCGTAATATTGTTCAATATCATCGAAACCGCTAAAGCTAACGGCGTCACATTTTACGATTATGTTAGCGGAAACTTTGCCGAAATCTGCAAGCCTGATTGTGACATTGACATTTATTACCTTGGAATATAAAAAGCCAAGTGTGGTTTAACCAACGGTTACATATTAACTCTCTTGCTCGAAGTAATTAAACCTATTAATTAGTATCGATAATTCAAAACGGAATCACCCTTTTGAAAGTAAAAAGCCCCGCGAGTGCATAACTTCAAGTAAGCACAGGGCGAGGCTTTGGGTTCAAAATGCTCTATTTCAATCCTTTTCTTTCTCTGGGTCTATCTGCTTCAGGGTTAAAATATAAATACAAAACAAAAATTACGTACATCGAAGAAAAAACTCCGACTACGGTAATAAAAAATCTAATAAGAGCTTCCTCAGTTGTCCCAACCACTTCAGAGGTCAACATTCGATAAAGAACTATCAAAATAATTATCCCTGAAGATACCGCCGCAAACTTTATTGCCCTTTTAAATATGCTTTTCTGTTCCAGAATTAATTTTGCCTTTTATCATCTAGTTGTTTATCAACTGCCTTACCAGCCACATTAGATGTAAGCTGAGTAGCAACATCTCCAGCCTGATTACCCATAGCACCAAAGGTATCCTTAGCAAATTCCGCAAATTTACTAATTGCGCGTCCTACTTGGATATCTGGATCATTCGAATAAAAACGATTACTCTCGTTTAAAAAAATTCAAATTTAACTTCCCATTTTTTCTAAAAATATCAGTGTCAGAAGATTCCCCTTCTTCAATACCTTTTTTGACCCCCGTATAAGCGACTAAAAAAGCAATTACTAAAGAAGTTATTACGACTCCAATATATCCGAGTAAGACATTTGTAAGTTTCAATTTCTCGTCAGCACTAATGCTCACACTAAAAATAAATAAAGCTGACAACACCGCAAGGGCGAACCAGAACATATACCTAAGCCCCTTAAGAAAAGCAGCATTAGCTGTAGTTTTTTTCACTAATTATTTTCCTTAAGTTCATAATTGATTTTGCTCGCTGCTACACCCTCAGCAGTTTTAACCATCCTTTACCAGTCTCTGTTATGGTTTTGTCTAATGCTGTCATTCCAGTGTTAACTGTAGCAGTTTTCACACCTGCGATTTTACTGATGACACCGAGCTTTCCTTTAGTCGCAGAAACGGTTGCTTTTCCCGGCCCAGCAATTTCAGTAGTAAACATTTTATATAAAACTAATAGCAATATAATCGTAGACGCAACTGCTGCTAGTTTTCATGCCCTTATAAATATAGTTACGACTGTTTATTCCACTTTTCTTGTAGCGCTTTGGGGTCGCTTGACCCGTTAACCTTCACTATTTCTTTTTTCAAAAATTTAGTCCTCGAAGACAATCTTAAGATAAAAGTCATCGTAAAAAAGATAAAAAATAAAGGTAAAAAAACTGAAACAAAAAATTCAACCGAACTATTTACTGAGTCAGCAAAAGTATTACCAAATATAAATTTATCCAAAAAATTCAATACGGAAAATGCACCAGAGAAAACTAAGGTTCTAATAAAACTATCTTTAAAGCATTGTGGAGCATCTAAACAGTAAAAAAGTAATTCGTTCTTCGTCATAACTTATTTCAACAGTGTGGATTAGCAGGAAGGCACTTGCCCATACGGTCATCAATAGCTTTCGCGGTATTATTAGCAGCACCTTTGTTAATCGCTTCTTTAATTGCTTGTTGCCCAAGACCGCCAACAAGTCCAGACTTGACTCCGTTACCTAGCCTAATGTTTTATTTGTTATATTTTTAGTTTGTCCATTTGCCATTTTCGTTAATTGTCCCTTAAAAGCACTTGCATTATTGCCTCTTCCACTGGTGACACCAGGTGCCTTAATGCTTGGTACTTTACCAACAGCGACCCCTACAAGACCTGAAGTGACGACCTTACCAAAACTAGCATCTTTACCAGACGCAGCATTTGCACCCTGCGTGATTGCTTCGCCAGAAGCCGACCCTATACCGTTTGCAGCTGGAAGCGGTACTCCATTTGCCACAAGAGCCCCTGTAATTGCGCCCCCTGAAAATGAACCTACCGCTTGTTGCCAACTCATATTCCCGCCAGATGAAATCAAATCTAGAGTCAAACCCACAGTTCCACCAACCAACCCTCCTACTACAGAATGCAAAAATTGTCTATCTGGGTCAGTATATTTATATGGATTATTATTTGTATATAAATACCGGTTAAACGACATTACAGGGTTTGCAGCAGTATACCCAACCGGATCATTCGAATAAAACTGTAGTGGTAGAGTGATTTTGGCCACCTAATTAGAGGATGTTATGATTAATTCATAGCAGAATTAGGTGACAAAAAATGGCAAAGAAATCACGTAAAAATTTCAGCCCAGAATTTAGATTAGAAACAGCGCAATTAGTACTAGACCATGGTTACACACATGAGGAAGCCGCTAACGCAATGAATGTTGGATATTCAACTATTGGAAAATGGGTTAAACAATTAAAAGAAGAACGGCAAGGTAAAGCACCAAAAGCAACACCGATGACGCCAGAGCAAATAGAAATCAGAGAACTTAAAAAGCGAATTGAACGTATTGAATTAGAGAAGGAAATTCTAAAAAAGGCTACGGCTCTGTTGATGTCGGACTCACTGAATAATTCGAAATAATCGAAAAACTCAATCAGAGCCATAAAAATCGATATCCAGTTAAGATGCTATGTGAAGTTTTTGGCGTTCACCGAAGCAGTTATAAGTATTGGTTAGTACGAGATAATTTACCCTCAACAGAACAACTCGTATTACAAGAAAAAGTCAGGGAAGCTCACGAATTAAGCTGCGGCTCGGCTGGGGCTCGGACGATTAGTGACATAATTACTCAAGATGAAAGTGATATAACCTTAAGTCGCTACCGAGCCAGTAAGTTGATGAAAAACCTTGGTTTAGTAAGTTGCCAATTACCGCAACATGCTTATAAAAAAGCAGCGAAAGAGCATGTCGCTATTCCAAATTTATTGGCTCGACAATTTGATGTTGCAGCGCCAAATCAAGTATGGTGTGGTGATGTGACCTATGTTTGGACTGGAAGTCGCTGGTCATATTTAGCAGTTGTCATCGACTTATTTGCACGTAAACCAATTGGTTGGGCAATGTCTAATTCACCAGACAGTGAGTTAACAGTAAAGGCTCTAACTATGGCTTATGAATTACGGGGTTGCCCAAAAGGAGTAATGTTCCATAGCGATCAAGGTAGTCATTACACGAGCACGGTAGGCATTGTGGCTAACAACGAGCTTAATCGAGAATTTAATGTTAAGCATCTAAACCGGGGGTGGGTAACAGATACCACCTATATCAAGACGCATGAGGGATTTCTTTTTCTAGCCGTTGTTATGGATTTGTACGCAAGAAATATCGTTGGCTGGTCAATGAGCGACAGAATGACCGAAGATCTGGCAATGCAGGCGGTCACTGCGGCATATTGGCGCAAAAAACCTAAGCACCAAATCAATCTGCATTCGGATCAAGGCTCTCACTCTCAGTATTCCAGTCGGCAATTCAGAAAGCTACTTGATATGTATAATATAAAGCCGAGTATGAGTCGCTGTGGTAACTGTCACGATAACGCTGTCGCTGAGAGCTTTTTCAGCAATTTGAAAAAGTAAAAAATACGCCGCCGTATTTATCCAAATCGCGCCGAAGCAAAGCGGGCTGTTTTTCATTATATTGAAATGGTTTACAATCCGACCCGACGTCACACGAAAAATGGTAGAATGTCACCGAACGATTTCGAGCGTAAATATTTTAAACAGATAGAAGGTGTCTAGAGAAGTCAGGCCTTACCACATCTGGCTGTTTAGCCAAACAAAAAGTGGTGCCAACGCTAGCGCCATTCTCTACAGTATGATTGAAACAGCAAAGGCCAACGGCTTGCCTGCGCAATTCAACCGGTGTTAAAGAGCCTAACGTGTCTTTGTTGTGACGCCAGCGGTCAAATTGTGCTTTAATTTGCTCTAAAGAGGTTGAGGTATTCATTGATTGCTCTAATTTGTTTAGGTTGCAATCAAGTATGCCGGATGTTTTTTAATTATTTGCGCTAGCTTACCGTAAGGTCACGAGCGTGGGAAACTACATTATTTTAGTCAAATCTCATGATAAATAACGGGGTAATTTATACGACAAGTACGTGATGATCTACAAATAAGGGGTAAGTCAAAACTTAAATGATAATAACTCTCAAGTGTCGCCGACCCCTTTTATTTTATCAAATAATTAAATTAAAGAATTCAGAACTCTAATTATTGTTCAGGGTAATGAATTATAAACTTAAGTAAAATATCCATGCAGACGGTAAAAATAGCAACGACATATAAAAAGCTATAATTCTAGAATTACTATGCCGTTCAGTCGGGATTCCCGATAATAGTATGATTACTGTAAAAGTACTAAAAATAAATAATGGTAATGGGTTATATATTGATGAAATAACCCCGATAGCCACCCCAAAGACTATAGAAAAAAATAAAAGTATTAGTTTACTCTTCGCCATACAGTGCCTCTATTACAACCTCATTTAACTTAGCTGCACCTTTTTCGACGTTCGTTTCTATGGATTTAGTCGTATCTCCAACTAACGCTAAACCTCCCAACGGAGATAATAGAATACCTGTCACAGTTCTGCCAATCATATGACCCACAGTTTTTGGTGTCACCTTGTCTTTAATTGTATCACCTAAAATTTTAGCTCCTTCAACCACTAATTCAGGGTTGTCGACTGCATCTTCAACTGCAGTTGATATTGCTGCGTCCATAATATGCCCTTCTAATGTTTGGCCCAGTATTTCCTGAAGGAGTTTTTCCCGAGTGATGCCGGAACAAAAAATCACCAGTATTTACTGTTTGCCCCATCCCTTTTTCAAAATCAATCACTTGATATTCTCGTTCAGTGATCACAATCTCATCCAAGGCCATATCACCTCGATATCCACCGGCCGCCGTGCCTACAAACCGAATACGCACCTCATCTACAAATTTTTGTAAAGAAAAAGACGCTTTTTTCCAGTCTTCAGTACTGCTCGTGTGTTGCTGCCCTGATACGCTGAAAATCTCATACCAGATTCCATCTGAATAAACTTCAACGGAAAGCGTCCCCATATCAGTACCAAACATGTGATAATAAAAGCTCAAATTTTTCGGCCTAAATTTATTGAGATATAAAACCGCCTGATCGGATGCGGTATGTGCAGACCCCTTAGATGTTTCCAAATAGATATAAGATTTAGTGCCCCTCGCACCAAAGGAAGGTCCTGTATGACCAGAGGGCGTCGAACCACTGTAGCGCTTAAATTGGTACTCCCCTGTGTTTGAAAAAGGAGCTAAGCTCTGCTCGAAGTCAACTGACATTGCGAAGAGATTTGAAACAAAAAAGACACACCCTAGTCGGAGTAGCAAACTGCACAAAACAAAAGTTTTCATAGCTGAATTTCCTTTGCTCGAATAAATCAATAAACAATATTTAATTAGTAACTCAAGCCGATTAATTACCTACACTTCGACCAAAGTTATGCGTGCAGTTGATGGTTATAGCTCAAGATATCCCCTTAGTTAAAAGGTTATCTAAGATTATGTTTTATATGAATTTATATAGCATCACTTTGAAAATAGTCATCTTCTATATTAAATTTTAAGTATATAAATTCACCTCATTTGTAAAATTTTCTATACACCCCTCACTCTCCCCCTGATCAAAAATAAACCTCATCCCGTATTTTTGTTAACCAGTGCGAAAAGATCACAACTGACATTGATCTTACACAAAGTGTTATTAAACTTAATTTTTACAGGTAGTTAAAAATGGATGTAGTCAGGCGTTAGATTCCATTTTGGTGTTGTCACTGAGCAAACCGATAATAAAAGGAGCAAAAAGCATGTTTGATTCACCAGCCACATTAGCGCAGCAGGAGTCTAATCAGTTTTTACAAGACGTTTGGCAAGGTTTAAGTAGCAAACAAAAATATCTTGAGTCTAAATATTTTTATGATGAAAACGGTGATGTTATTTTTCAAAAAATAATGGACTGTTCTGACTATTATTTAACACGCTGCGAAATGGACATTTTAAAAAATAAAACCGCCGAACTCGCGTTTCCGATTACCGCCCCTGGTACTCCATTCGATTTAATCGAGTTAGGTGCTGGAGATGCCTCAAAAACTTATTTTTTATTAAAACATTTACTAAAATCGAACGCTGACTTTGTTTACAAACCAATAGATATTTCCGGCCACATCTTAGATGTGTTGGAAGATAACTTAAGTCAGCAGTTACCAAACCTTAAAGTAGCGCCGTGCGAAGGCGATTATTTTCAAGCGCTTGATCGCATCTGCCAAACCTCTAATCGACGTAAAATAGTTTTATTTTTGGGTTCTAATATTGGCAATATGCAATTGGACGAGTCGGAATCATTTTGCCAGCAAATGGCACACCATTTAAACCCTGGTGATTTTGCAATTGTTGGATTTGATTTAAAAAAGAACCCCAAAACCATTTTAAAAGCGTATGACGATGACGAGGGTGTTACCAGCGAGTTTAACTTAAACTTATTGCACCGAATCAACAGAGATCTCGATGGTAATTTTGATCTTAAGCAATTTGAGCACTATCAAAACTACGACCCATTAACAGGTGCTTGCCGCAGCTTTTTAGTCAGCTTAACAGAACAAACCGTTACCATTGCTGGTAGAGATTTTTATTTTGCAAAAGACGAAGCTATTTATATGGAGGTTTCACAAAAATACTCTCCCGAAGATATAGACGAACTTGCAGAGCGAAGTGGTTTCAAAACGGTATCTCACTGTTATGATCATAAAAAGTGGTATATGGATGCCATCTGGAAGGTTATTTAGTCTTTTATGCCAAATCATTTATTAAAATATTATCAACAAGTGCGGGCACGCAGTGAAGAAATATGCGCGCCATTGCAAACCGAAGATTATGTTGTTCAACCCGTCGCAGAGGTCAGTCCTCCTAAATGGCACCTAGGGCATACCAGCTGGTTTTTTGAAACCTTTGTGCTTGCCGACTACCAACCAGACTATCAAGTGTTTAATGACCAGTTTAACTATATTTTTAATAGTTATTACGAAACGGTCGGAAAACGTGTTGTGCGTACCGACAGAGGCAACTTAAGTCGCCCAACAGTAAAAGAAATTTACGCCTATCGCGCGCATGTTAATCAAGCCATGCAAAAGTTAATTCTAAACCAGGGGACAGACGCTAAGCTGGTTAAACTCATCACGCTTGGGTTGCAACACGAGCAGCAGCATCAAGAACTATTAATTACTGATATCAAGTATATTTTGGGCCACAACCCGCTACTTCCGCCATGTACTTTATTAACAGATAGCGAGCTACCAAGCAGTAATACTTGGCTGACGATAAATTCGGGCCTATACACTATTGGCCATTCTGGACAAGGTTTTTGTTTTGATAATGAATTGTGCCAACACAAGGTGTATTTAAACCCTTTTCAAATTCAAAAACACCCAGTTAGCAATGTTGAGTTTTTACAATTTATAAAAGCAGGTGGCTATCAAAACTTTGAATATTGGCACTCAGCCGGTTGGGATTGGGTACAACAAAACAAAATCACAGCCCCTTTATATTGGCATTATGTTAATGGCGAGTGGCGTTATTACAATACCCAAGGTCTCACTCAGATCGCCTTAAACCAAGCGGTTAATCATATTAGTTATTATGAAGCAAGCGCCTACGCACAATGGAAAGGGCTATCGCTCCCCACTGAAGCTCAATGGGAAGTGGCATCAGAGCAACTAAACTGGGGGCAACGCTGGGAGTGGACCAATAGCGCATACCTTCCCTACCCTGGTTTTAAAAAGCTGCCAGGTGCCATCGGCGAATATAATGGCAAATTTATGGTTAACCAAATGGTGCTTAGAGGTGCCTCAATTGCCACCTCACCCGGCCATGCCAGAGTCACCTATCGAAATTTTTTTCATCCACATGAAAGGTGGCAATTTATGGGCTTAAGATTAGTCCGAAATCAATAATGTGTTTATTTGTCATATTTTTTCAATACATTCGTGCTTACACTAGTGGTTAAACTCTGACCCTTGCCAGGATTTATGCACGCACCCAAACTAATAAAAACCATCACCTCTCGACTTTTTAGGTTAACGCATTTATCCGATCGACAATTAAAAAACCAAGAAGTCACCTTGAGCCTGTTGCATACGCAGCCCATTCATCACGTTGCTCCTGAATATCTGTCTTTTTCGATTGATATTTCGGTGGTTGTTGGCGGCTATTGGTGGGAAGGTAGTCAAGGTGTTCGCCGTGGGTTAGGCACATTGCGAGTACCACCAATTGATTTAACGACCAAAAAACTGGATCGCTTAGTGCAGGCTTTGGGGCCCGCTTATTTACGTATTGGGGGCTCTGAGGCAGATAAAATTCATTATTTAACTCGCCCAGATAACGAACCTGATGCGCTCGTTTTAACCAGCGAGATGTGGGATAAACTGCACGCCTTTATCCAACGCAATCAACTTAAACTTGTATTTACCTTTAAATATGGTCTGTTTGAGCGTAGCCAGCACGGTTTTTGGCAAGGTTCTGAAATAAAAAAATTACTCGATTACAGCCAGCAAAAAGGCTACCGAATTGATATTTGTGAGCTTGGCAATGAGCTCAATGCCTATTGGGCATTCCATGGCATCAGGGCGCAGCCAGGTGGTAAAAATTTGGCTGCAGACTATGCAACCTTTAATGAAATTGTAAAAAGCTATTTCCCAGACACTAAAGTAATGGGTCCAGGGAGTGCGTACTGGCCCAAACTTGGCGAGAGCGTTCGTGTATTACCGAGTTTAACCAAACGCTTTTTACAAAACCTTGAGTTTGATATTGATATTGTCAGTTGGCACTATTATCCGTTTCAAAGCACCCGCTCTCCGGTGCGCACTCGCACCGCAACCTTGCGTACTTTTTTAAGCCCTAAATCGTATCACGACTTTAAAAACTATAGTCAGCGACTGCGCTTATGGATAAATTTATATCAACCCAAAGCTGAGTTTTGGACTGGCGAAACCGGCTCGGCGCAATGTGGTGGTGAGCCTGACTTATCTGACCGCTTTGTTTCTTGTTTTTGGTGGGCCGAACAGCTCGGTAATGGCGCGCTGCAAAGACAAAAAGTAATGATACGTCAGAGCTTAATTGGCGGTGATTATGGCATGATCAACCGTTTAACTTTAAAACCCAGACCAGACTTTTGGGTAAGCTGGTTATGGCGGCGTTTAATGGGGCAAGCCGTTTATGCCGTTAACAGCACTCACCCAAGGGTAAAAGCTTACTGCCACCAACACCCAGATCAACAACATAAAACCCTAATGCTGGTCAACTTAGCTAACTTTAAAGTTAACTTTAACCTTGAAGGTTTTGGCGAATTAAGCCAAAAGGTCGTATTATCGGCAAATAAAATAGATGCTAAACGTGCCTATATCAATGGTGAAAAAGCACGTTTTAAAAAAGGCAAAGTACAGCTATCAGATTTTCCAAGGTTACCCCTAAACTCACAACTTCAGCCCTTTAGCATTAGTTTTTTAATCCTACGATAAAAGCTGATCTAAATCGTTTAAATTAGCTTATTAAGCATAAACTAAGCAAAAAATTAAACGGAGGCATAATGCCAAGCTATCAACAAATTTTACTTAAACAACGACCTAAAAATGGACAAATTGGTGCGCATTTATTCGAAACTGTCGAACGCGAAATGCCATCAATCGAAGACGGCGAAATTTTATTAAAACAAACTCACATGTCGCTCGACCCTGCCATGATAGGTTGGATGAGTGATGATCCCGATAGTTATATAGAGCCAGTGCCATTAAATTCCGTCATGCGTTCAAGTGGCATCGCGACCGTCGTTGAATCTAAGCATAAAAACTTCTCTAAAGGCGATAGAGTAATGGGTATGACTGGCTGGACTGAATACCTTGTCAGTGATGGCCAAGGTTTTAATAAAGTCGATCCAGAGCTAAATCCAGAAACCTTGCTTTGCGTACTCGCACTGCCCGGCTTAACAGCCACTCAGGGCTTGTTAAATATAGCTCAGCCGAAAGCAGAACAAACCTTAGTGGTGACCGGCGCGGCAGGCTCTGTCGGCTCAATAGTTGGTCAGATAGCTAAAGCCGAAGGGCTCACTGTGGTAGGCGTCGTCGGCTCAGATGAAAAAGCTCAATGGATAACACAGGAATTGGGGTTTGATGGTGCCATAAACTACAAAAACCATGACCTTGCTGAACGTTTAGAATCACTCACCCCAGACGGTATTGATTTGTTTTTTGAAAATACCGGCGGAGAAATTCAGCATCATATATTTGATCGCATGAATGCTCATGGTCGTATCATCGTCTGTGGTCTTATTGCAGATTACACCAGTGAGCAACCAGCCCCCGGCCCTAGCTGGTTACGAGTAATTAAAAAAAGGTTGATGATACAGGGCTTTACCATGCCAGATCATTTACACAAAAGTGCCGAGTTGCAACAGCAATTACTGCCATACGTAAAAGCAGGACAAATAAAATATCGCAGCCATGTCCTTGAAGGTTTAGAAAGTGCCAAAGATGGCCTAAACTTATTTTTAAAAGGCCAAAATAAAGGTAAGCTGCTAGTAGCGCTCTAAACGTTTACCTTAAATATCAGCAACCAGTTTCTCTGGTTGCTTTTAAATGGGAGCTAAACCATGCAACTATCCAACTTTAAAAGCATGGATACAAATATGCTACTGAGCATAGTAAACATGAAACTTAGAAACGAATTTGACTCAATCGATAGCCTATGTAGCTATTACGAAATTGAACAACCCGAACTTCTAGATAAGCTTTCAGCCAGCGGCTATCACTACAATGTTTGTAGTAATCAGTTTAAAGCCGAAGAAACAAACAAATAAATAAAAATTAAAAAAATCTGAAACAAATTACAAGCTGGCAACAATGTATTGATATAAGTAAAAAAATTATATCATTGGAGCCACTTGAGAATGACCCAAACCGTTCGCCTAATAATTCTAAGCCTGTTAGCTTTAGCCCTCGTAGTATTTGCTTTTAATGTCCCTATTGATGGCCAAGACGGCGCGGGTTTAAGTCGGTTTATTGGCCGTTTTCATGTGCTTGTACTGCATTTTCCTGTCACCCTGTTATTGCTGGCGCCGGCGCTAGCGCTTCTGGCTCGGTTAGAAAAATTTAAATCTCTACGGCCAACCGTGCCGCTAATTTGGTGGTTAGGATCTGGGGCTGT
Organism: Gayadomonas joobiniege G7; assembly: GCF_000300815.1. Classification (GTDB taxonomy): domain Bacteria; phylum Pseudomonadota; class Gammaproteobacteria; order Enterobacterales; family Alteromonadaceae; genus Catenovulum; species Catenovulum joobiniege. Next base: position 493,779 of record NZ_AMRX01000001.1, read on the forward strand.
GTTTATCACTGTCACTATGGGTTTATTGCTTGCCGCCAACGAAGGTTATGCAATAGATGAAGTGCGCAGCCATATGCTCGGTGGTATCAGTGTTGCTTTGCTTGCTTTTTTATGTACCGCATTAGCCACCAGCTCACTCAATACACGGTTAAAAAAGATCGCTTATGCAGGTGCAAGTACCAGCTTAACCTTAGTTATATTTATTGCCGCCCACGCAGGAGGCAACCTAGTTCATGGCGAAACTTACCTAACTCGCTTTGCCCCAGAACCCGTAAGAAGCTGGTTAGAGCCGCCCACTGAAGTTTTGGCATTAAACCAAGTAGACGATAGTCACTATTTAGAAAAAATTCGCCCAATTTTACAGCAAAACTGCTTTGATTGTCATGGCCCAGATAACCAAAAAGCCGGAGTCCAGCTGGATATTTTAGATCCCGATTTTGTAAATGGTCATGATGCGCCGCATTGGCATGCCGCGCTAGACATGATTAATTCGGGTGAAATGCCGCCCAAGAAAAAAGCCCCATTAAGCACGGAAGATCGCCGCTTATTGGTTGATTGGATGACTCAAGGGATTGAAATTGCCAAACAAAACAAAAAAGACGATTACAACACTCGGCTACGTCGTTTAAGCAAGAGCCAATACAAATACAGCTTGCAAGATCTGCTCAATGTAAATGTTGAATTTGACAAAGACTTACCAGACGATCCCCTGTCTGAGCTTGGGTTTAGCAACAACGGTGAGTTATTGCAAAGCTCTGTATTACACCTGCAAACATTCGAAAAAATTGCCCGTGAAGCATTAGATAAAGCGATAGCGCCGGCGGCCAAACCTGATGTGCATCATTATCGAGTATCCTTTGGTAAAAACATAGGTGCAGGGCAAAAGCACACTAAATCAGTGGGTTATTTAGATGTCACTATTCCGGTCGATGACTTTAAAGTAGAAATGTTCGACCGTAACGGCAATGGCACGCCATTAGAAGGCGAACAAGCCGCTAAAATTTTAAAATATTTTAGTGTGAGTCTGCGCGGATCCTCACGTAATGACTTTGTAGTAGAAGAGGACGGGATAGTACTATTTTCTGCTAAACCTCATGTTGAAGCGGCAATTGCAGGCCGTCCGGGTGCTTGGAATGCGCCTTCCCCTAACCTTTCTGTGCAAATTAAAGATCAATATCCTATGCAGGGAGATTTCGCCGTACGCGTAAAAGCACAGCCTGTGTTACATATGAGTAAAGCAAAACCAACTGCCCTTGCTTGGTCAGGAACGCCTCAGGTGCAGCTAGACAGCCAAGGCGAGCCATTAAAAGGGCCCGATAAAACAACAGTCGTCGAGGCCGCTAAAGCAAATAAAAAAGTAGGTTTTAAATTTTCTGACAAGCAAAAAAGTGTCTTAATCCCAGATGGGAAAGCAAAAAATGAAGCAGCATTTTTTGTTCATTCACATAAACAAAGAGCGCAGTTTTACCAACTCGATTTAGTGCATAGTGCAGGTCAAAGCGGTAAAAACTATCCCATCGAAGTGAAAGTGGGTTCACTGAAAAAAATAAAAACCCAATTAAATACCCAAGCGGTGCGCCAAAATGGCCGCCAAGTCACTAGCTTAGGCATCTTGTATTTGCATCAGGGTCGGCAAACAGTCACATTAACGGCCAATAAAAACTTTCCGGGGTTAAGCCATCTAGTGTTAACACCGTTAACGCAAGAGCAAGTCATTGCCAATAATTTACAGCCAGATGTATTAACTAAGCCAATTTCACAACAACGTAAACCCGCTTTAATCCCGTATATGGGTACACGCACAGATGATGGCGTCGACTATAAACATTTTGCCCCCGCCACTGTGCTAAACCCAAGCCAACCAGAAAGCGAGATCTATACCTTTATTGGCCGCATGGAAAATATGCCAATTCCAATGCATGGAACCGTCGGTGACCGCATTACTTCAAGCAGTTTAAAAGTCGGAGTTTGGAACCAAGACTTAGTGAAATCATCAAACCAAGCAGGCTCTGCAATCAAAGTGGAGTATATTGAATTTGAAGCGCCCTATTACCCCCAATGGCCAATGCCCAGCCACCGGCAAATTTTTGCAAACAAAAAAGCCGGTGAATCTGAACCAGATTACGCCAAACGAGTGATCCACCAATTTGCTGAGCGCGCGTTTAGACGACCACTTAAGGCTCAAGAGACAGATCGTTTTTACCAACTATGGCAGCTATACAGCGAGCAATTCCTAAGGTTTGAAGACAGCATTAAAGAGGCTTTAGTGGCTATATTGTGCTCACCGAGATTTTTATATTTAGCCGAGCCTGAAACCCAAATTGCAAAACAGACACCGCCAGCTTGGCTACAAAAATTACAGCAAATTTTAGGAATTAACTTTGCCCATGCCGAGCAAAACAAACCTTTAGTGGATGATTATTCGCTTGCCAGCCGATTATCTTATTTTTTATGGAATTCCTCACCCGATGAGGGGTTATTAGCACGTGCCAAGGACGGCAATCTTGTGGCTAACTTATCACAAGAAGTCGACCGTATGCTTGACCAAGGTGATAAAACAAGCCGTTTTGTTAATCAATTTGTATATGAATGGCTGCGCTTAGACCGCCAGCAAATGCAAAATGTCGACGTGCAAACTTACCCCGACTATACCCGCTTTGTTAAAGCCGATATGCAACAACAAACACAAGCATTTTTTGCGTATTTGCTCACTGAGAACAAAAGCATTTTAAATATCATCGACAGTGACTTTTTAATGCTCAACCAAAACTTGGCAGAATTTTATGGTATCTCAGGTGTACAAGGAAATGCCTTTAGACCAGTGCCTAAAGGCCAAGATTCGGTACGCGGCGGATTAATTACCCAAGGTGCCTTTTTAACAGGCCATGGCGACGGTATTCATAGCCATCCAGTTAAACGGGCCGTATGGCTAAAAAGCAAAATCATGGGCGATGAGCCGCCACCACCGCCGCCAAATGTGCCAGAAATAGATCCAGACACACCTGGGTTTGCAGAGCTGACATTAAAGCAGCAGTTAGAACTACACAGAGACAAAGATTCATGCCGTGACTGCCACGCTAAAATAGACCCTTATGGTGTGGTATTTGAAGGCTTTGATGGCGTGGGTCGTACCCGCACTGAATTTAAAGGCAAAGCGATAGATACTTTTTCTGTGATGCCCGATGGCACTGAGCTCACCGGTGTCACAGATTTAAAAAATTATTTAACACAAAACCAAGAGCAAGTTGTTAAATCACTTATCAAACATTTATACAGCTACGCGTTGGGTAAAGATGTCAGCTTTCATGACAGTGATGAACTAGAAGCCATTTATCAAAAAGTAAAAGACGACAATTACCAAATGCAAAGCCTTATTAAAGCCATAGTGCAAAGTCCATCGTTTATTCAGGTGTAAGGAGCGCAACAGATGAAACTATTAAAACCATTTAGCCTAAACCGTCGCAGTTTTATTAAAGGCGCAGGGGTTGTCTCTGCACTACCTTGGCTGGAATGCATGGCGAATACGCTCACTCAATCCAGTGTGGGTGTTCGCCACTCGCCGCCAAAACGTATGGCGTATGTCTATGTACCTAATGGCGTTTCTATGCCCGGCTTAGACTCTGAATACGCAGATTGGCACTGGTTTCCAAAAGGTGAAGGGAAAAACTTTCAATTTACCAAGGTGCTTGAGTCACTTAACCCCCATAAACAGGATCTCACTGTTATTGGCGGTTTAAGCCATCCCAAATCACGCAAATTATTAGGACATATAGCCGGTGATACATTTTTAACCGCTGGCGATCTGCGCGGTGATTACAAAAATAGTATCTCTGTTGATCAATTTGCAGCTCAAATAAAAAAGGATGCCACCCGCTATCCATCGCTGACCTTATCAGCAGACGGCGGTGTGGGTTTTAAATCTAGAGCCTCTACCCTTTCATATGATGCTCGTGGTGAAGCACTGCCCAGCGAACATAATCACAGGGCCATATTTGAACGCTATTTTTCTGCCGTGGGCAATGGTCCGTCACCTGAGCGCCGAGCAAGTTTATTGCGCCAGCAAAAAATGGTTGATCTGCTGCTTGATGATGCAAAAAAACTACAAAAAAAGCTGGGCACTGAAGATAAACAAAGATTAGAAGCCCACTTAGCCAGCTTATATCGGTTAGAAGAACAAATAGAGCGCAATGAAGCTTGGTTAGAAATACCATTAAAACCTTTTAATGCCGATCATTTAGACCTTGCGGTTGATGCTAAAATCGATCCCGAATCTTATATTAGAACCATGTATGATCTGATTGTACTGGCTTACCAGCTGGATTTAACCGAGGTCGTCAGCTACATGGTATCACGCGAAGATGGCATGGGTGTGGGAGATGCTTATCCTAAGCTGGCACTGGGCTTTAAAAAAGGCCATCATGGCATTAGTCACGACAAAACCGACGGACATTGGACCGAGTGGGGTCAATACGACCGCTGGTTAGCTGGCCATTTTAGCTACTTTTTAGAGCAAATGAAAAACACCCAAGATGAGTTTGGCAGTTTATTGGACAATACCCAAATTTTATACGGCAGCGCCTGTAGTAGCACCCACAATGCACGAAATTACCCACTGATTTTAGCCGGTGGGAAAAATATGGGGCTAAAACATGGACAGTTTGTTAACTTTGATGATAAAACCCCACTGAGTAATCTCTTTGTGCAGCAATTAAGGGCCGCCGGAGTAGCTACCGAGCACTTTGCCGATAGCAACGAGCACACTAACGGCTTTGCCAAGATATTTAGCTAATATGAAAAATACCGAACAAACATTATTTATTGCTTTTGTTCGCCAGTACCAAGCCGGCTTACGCGCCTACATTCGCAGTTTAGGGATCCAAAGCGCCAGTGTGGATGACATGGCGCAAGAAACCTTTTTAGTGGCCTATAAACAAATGCATAAGTTTGATGCAAACGAAGATTTTGGGTATTGGCTGCGAGGCATTGCGCGTAATCTAATTCGCAACGAATTAGCCAAAAGTACTCGTCAAAGCCGAATTTTAGATGCGGGTTTAACCGACTTTTTATTAAATGAGTTAACCCTTGAGTACCAAACGCCAGAGCAAGACGTTGATGAAGTTCAGGCTTTGGCACACTGTATTAATAAACTGCCAGAAAAAAGCCGTCAGCTGGTTGCTGGCAAATATCAGCAAGAGCATCATAACGCTTTGCTTGCAGAGCAAAACTCAATGACAGAAACGGCAGTGCGAATTGCGTTAATGCGAATTAGAAACCAGTTAAAAGATTGCATCACTCAGCAGTTAGGGTATCAAAATGGCTAAATCGATTGATTATTTAACCGAGCGCGTATTAAGTGGCGAGGCATCAAAAACAGAGATTGCCGAGTTGTTAAATCGACTTAAACAAGACCCAAAACTGGCCGCACAACTGCAAACCCAACTGGCAATGGATGAGCTGTTGCAACAGTACGCGGCCAGTCAAAATAGCAATGACCATTTTGTTGAAAACTTAAGCGAACAACTGCCAGTGTCGCAACATAAAGATTTAAACTTTGAACATAAAGTAATTAGTCAAATCGACAAACGCCCGCCTACCCCTTGGGTACTCACAGCGGTTAGCATGGCCGCCAGCATTATCATGGCTGTGCTGTTATTTTGGGCACCTGAGGATCTTCAGTATCCCTCCTCTAATGAACAAGCATTTGCCGAAGTTAAAGATATTGGGGTCGCTGTTATAGCCAATGTCACTGGACCTAACAGCCAGTTTCAAACCGGTGATTCGGTAGCGCCCGGTTTGTTAAAAGTAGATGAAGGGTTTTTAGAACTAGAATTTTATCATGGCGCCCAATTAAAAATTGCCGCACCTGCAGAGCTAGAAATTATAAATGAGCAAAGAGTCCGTTTAATTGCAGGTAAGGTGATGACAGATGTGCCCGAAGTTGCGATAGGCTTTACCATAGACACGCCGGATTCAGAGGTCATAGATTTAGGCACAGCCATAGGTTTAGAGGTGAGTCCCGAGGGCAAATCTAAAGTGCATGTGTTTGATGGGTTAATTGAAGTTAAAAACAAAGACGGACAAAGCCTTAAACTGGCAAAAGGCAGTGCACTTAACTTGTCTCAGCAAAATGCTCAACCCGAAAGTGCGCAGAGCCAAGCGTTTGCCGAATTTTCAGCAATTGCTGATTTAACTGGCGACAAAATTAATCAATTGCAAAATCGTTGGCAAAACTTACAGCAACAGCTGCTCAATGACCCAGATTTGTTGGTTTATTATGACTTTCAGCAAGATCGCAATAAACCTAGGCTGTTAAAAAACCTCGCCGATAATCCACAAGCAACCAATGGCGCTATCGTTGGCGCTAATTGGAGCTCAGGTCCTTGGCCGGGTAAATCGGCGTTAGAATTTAAACGCCCTGGCGATCGGGTGCGAGTCGAAATTAATAACAAATTTGAGTCTTTTACCGTGGCTAGCTGGGTAAAAATTGATAGCTTAGACAGAACTTACAGCAGCTTATTATTAACCGATGGCTACCAAGCAGGTGAATTTCACTGGCAGCTAGGAAACTTTAATAACAATACCTCTGGCACTATCGTGTTAGGATTGCGAGCCCACAACGGGCAAGGGCGTAATTATAACTATAAACCTTTTTTTACTCGGGCTGATTCAGGTCGCTGGTATCACTTAAGTACCACAGTTGATCAAAATGCCCGTCTTGTGCGCCATTATATTAATGGTCAGCAAGTAGCCGAGCACTATTTAAAACACCCAAGCCAATATTACCAACTAGGCACAGCGCTAATTGGTAACTGGGATAGTCAGAACAATGCATCCGGTGATCCTTTACGTAACCTCAACGGCGCTATGGCAGAGCTTATTTTGCTCTCACGGGCATTAAACGAGGAAGAGATCAAACAACTGGCGTTGCAATAAAGCACCTGCCACTAGCAGGTGCGCTTATTTTATAACGCTAAGGTTAAAATTTGTTTAGCTTTTGCTAAATCTATATCTTGATGCTCACCCAACTGGGTCATGCCATTTTTTTCTAAATTGGCAATCACTTCATCAATAATGCTATCGTCTAAGTCGTAATCTGCTAAACGGGTTTTAACCTGCATCTGCTCAAAAAAGCTTTGCACCGCATTAATGGTTGCATCAATTAGTTGCGCTTGGTTCTCCGCTTCTAAACCAAACACTCGCTGCCCTAACTGAACTATTTTTTCTTGCTTCTGCTCGCGCTGCACATACATCAGTGGTGGTAGTACAATTGCCAGTGTTTGCGCATGATCTAATCCATATAAAGCCGTTAATTCGTGCCCTATCATATGAGTCGACCAATCTTGTACAACGCCCTGCCCGATTAAACCATTTAACGCCATAGTAGCCGACCACATTAGATTCGCGCGGGTATCATAGTCTTGTGGGTTTTTAAGCGCTTTAGGGCCTTCTTCAATCAGGGTTTGCACTATGCCTTCTGCAAACCTGTCTTGTAGGGGTGTATTCACCGGATAGGTTAAATACTGCTCCATGACGTGAACAAAAGCATCCACGACCCCATTACTAATCTGCTTGCTCGGCAGTGAAAATGTATATTCTGGATCAAGCACCGCAAATTGTGGTTGCAACAAAGGTGAAGAAAAAGGTAATTTTTGCTGCGTTGATTTTTTAGTGACCACAGAATTACCGTTACTCTCTGAGCCCGTTGCTGGCAAGGTTAATACCGCGCCAACTGGCAGTGCAGAGGTCACTTGAGTGCCTTGTAAAATATCCCAGCCATCGCCATTATAATTAGCTGCTGCCGCAATATATTTTGCGCCGTCGATCACGCTGCCACCGCCCACTGCTAGAATAAAGTTAATATTTTGCGCTTTAACAACAGCAACCGCTTTACTTAAAGTTTCGTAGCTTGGGTTTGGTTCTACACCTGAAAACTCAACGGCATCAATGCCTTCTAACACGTCTATAACCTGCTCATAGATGCCATTTTTTTTAATTGAGCCGCCACCATACAAAAATAATACCTTAGCGTTTTCAGGTAATCGTGTGCGAACTTCAGCTATCTGACCTTTGCCAAACAAAATTTCAGTTGGATTTTTAAAATTAAAATTGTTCATATTCGTCTCCGTAAGCTGTAATAGCTTGCTTTTGATTAAACAGTGACGCTAGGTTAACGCGCTTTATCTATAATTAAAATTCAGTTAATCTAACACCACCTATCAGTTTTCTGATACCTAAAACTTATGTCTTATTTAGCCCAGCTTAGAACCTTTGTTGAAGTTTACCGCAGCGGCAGTATTTCGCGCGCGGCCAACCATCTCAATTTATCGCAACCCGCCGCCTCTGCGCATATTCAGTCGCTTGAGCAATTGGCAGGGCAAAAATTATTTATCCGCAAACCCAGAGGCGTGGTTGCAACGCCGGCCGCACAAGAGCTCGCTCAGCAGGTCTCTGTACACTTTGATGCGATAGAGCGTAAACTCGCGTCTGTGCACAAAAAAAACCGTCAAATTGAGGGTACCATCCATATTGCAGGGCCAGCAGAATATATCAGTTATGTGGCTTCGGCTCAGCTGGCAAACTTGCTGCAAGCTGGCGAGGTGAATGTAAATATCTACCCAGGTAATCGCCAGCAAATTTATCAGCGCTTAGATAATGGCGAAGCAGATTTAGCCATTACGGCATCTCGCCCTGATCCTGAGCGCTTTGAATATAAAATTTTAGACAGCGAAAAACTCATCTTGGTGGCTAACCCCTTTGTCGCAAAAAACATACTGCGACAAGGACTGAGCGCACAAACACTTAACGAGTTTCCCGTAGTGAGTTATGACAGCCAAAAACCTTTAATTAGAGATTATTTCAATCAGGTTTTTGCCAGTGAATGCGAATCTCAAGTGGCGGCTATTTGCCCTGACATTCGTGCATTAGCTGGTTTAGTACAAGCTGGGCTGGGCTATACTGTATTGCCAGACTATTTATGCCATGAAGCGATTAAAAATGGCAATTTAGCGGCACTCGGTGGGGCGGGACCAGAAAACCTCATTTATTTGGTCTGGCGCAAAGGCGCGCTGAGTCATCCACGTATTCACTATGCCCAAGATGTGTTAATGGCTTTTTCTCATTTAAATAGTCAACGCTTTAACGGGCTTGAGTGAGGCTTGCTTAAACAAATTTGAAACTTTAAGATGACGACAACTTAATCCATTAAGATAAGAAATTTAACCATGAAAAGAGTGCAATTAACCGAACAACTTAGTTTTTCTCAGTTTATCCAAGGCTACTGGCGTTTAGACGAATGGGACATGCGTAAGCAGGACTTATTAACTTTTATTATGCAGCATCTCGACTTGGGCATCACCACAGTTGACCACGCGGATATTTATGGTTTGTATCAGTGCGAAGCTATTTTTGGGCAAGCCTTGGCGTTACAACCTGAATTGCGTCAGCAGTTAGAAATAGTGAGTAAATGCGGAATTAAATTGCCAAGCGAAAAGTTTTTAACGCAGAGCATTCCACTATATGACAACAGCGCTGAACATATTCGTGCCAGCGTTGAGCAATCGCTGAAAAATTTACATACCGATTATCTAGATACCTTATTGCTACACAGGCCCGATGTTTTAATGCACGCAGATCAAGTGGCAGAAACATTTAGCGCATTAAAACAAGAAGGCAAAGTACGTCACTTTGGTGTTTCTAATTATAGCCCACAGCAATTTGATTTATTGCAAAGCCGGTTAGACTTTAAATTGGTGACTAACCAAGTTGAATTTAATCCGATGAATATGCAAACCTCGGCCGATGGCACTTTTGAGCATCTACAAATGCACAGGATCGCCCCTATGATTTGGTCTTGCTTAGCCGGTGGACGTATTTTTAATGAAGACTCAGCAAAAGCTAAACGGGTTAGGGCAGTGCTCACTGAAATAAGTAAAGAAACACATGCGGCGATCGATCAGCTCATTTATGCGTTTGTATTAAAGCTGCCATGCAATCCAATGCCAATTATTGGTTCGGGCAATATAGAGCGCGTTAAAAGTGCAGTGGCCGCTGCCAATATCAACTTAAGCAATGAACAATGGTACCGCATTTGGGTTGCGTCAAATGGCCATAATGTGCCATAGGAGCTTGTGGAGCTGAGGGTTAGAAACCCTCGGCTACTCGGTTCCGTTCACGCCATTACGAAATCTATCGGATGAACTTTAGCGAGATTCACGTTTTGCTTGGCCTGCCATAGGTCGTAATTATCTTGCATTAACAGCCAACTTTCAGGTGTTCTACCAAGAGCCTTTGAAAGACGCAAAGCCATTTCTGGAGTTATAGAGCTTTTACCTTTTAAGATGCGGTTTAACGTTGATGCTGAGACATCAAGTTTCTTTGCAACAAACCTGCAGCTGTAACCAAATGGCTCCATATATACATCGGAAATAAATTCACCCGGATGCGGTGGATTAAGCATAGTCATTAGTGATAATCCTCATAATTAAGTATGTAAGCATTTCCATCTATAAACTCAAAAGTTACTCGCCAATTCCCACTGACTGCAATTGACCAAACGCCTTGACGGCTACCTTTTAGGAGATGAAGTTTAAAACAGCTTACATTTTAGACAGGTTTTAGGGTTTGCTAAGTCTTGAGTGTTTTAATCGAAAAAACTAAACAAAGATTACAATTTATTCTGATTGTCTTCTTTTTCCCAAACTGCCCATGTTTGGTTAAACCAGATGCGGACGAAAAAGCCGACTAGTAAAAGAGCACAAGTCATTATAACCGCACCCCCTAGGCTTTCTATGCGCAGATTGAAAAAAACGTAACACAGGAAAATTATTAGCGATGCGCACGCCACATAGAATGTAAAAAAGCACTTATCTCTTTTTTTCATATGTATATCCATTTTCTTTATCCAGCATGAAAAAGAAGGCGTATACACGCCTTCCTAGTTATTTGAGTGATCGGCATGATGTTAATACGCACACGGAAGTTCAGATTGCGGATCATTTATTAACTCCACATCGTGAGCAGCTTCAGGGCTACTGCCCAGAGCTTGTTTCACTTCGTTTAAGTATTGACTTGATTTGACCACATCAATTAGTTCCGTGCAGTGTTTTGCACTAATCAGTTTTACATAACAAGATAAAAGCTTCACTTACCCCAAAGTATAGTTTTGTTTATGAGTATGAGTAGCCACTAACCATTATTATTTTGAACAAATCTAGTTCATACAATCCAGGCCGTAGCAAACAGAAAACTACTCTTTGGAGTAGTTGTTTAAATTTTTATGCAACTTTAAAATGAACCCTGGTTAACAGTGCAAAAGGAAATTTTATTTCTGTTAGAAATTAGATCTTTAGACGCTAGTGAAATCGAATCTGTAGTTGGGGGACGCGGCATGGATGAAGGATATCATGTAAACAACGGGGTTGGTCAGAAGAGTCATGCAGCAATTTATCTACTTTTAACAACACTATGGGGAGTATCTCATTTGGGACGGCACTGTATGGTGGGCCAATAGGGCTAGCTCCCTACTACGCAGTTTAGAAGGTGTTAATTGGCAATTTAGACGGGGTGGATGCGACCACCCCATTCAAGTCAATGCAAAATAATCCAAGCTATTGCCCCGCAACAGGCTTAAACTGACTCCCCACTACTTCAACCCTATACAACTGGTGTTTATTAGGGTCTGTCACTTCAGAAAATACCTCTTTAACATCAGATAAAGTGACTTGTTGTAAATTGGCTAATAATGTTTCACGTGAATCAAATTCAAAATTACCTTGATTAAAGTCAGCTAAAAACGCACGCATTTCTTGATATATATTTTTAGGCGGTTGGTTAATTTGTTGAATAATACTGGCGGTTAAATTATTCACCACGGCCGCTGGCAGCATTTTTAATTGAGCGGCAAACTGCTGGTTAAACAGGTTAATTTGCTCGACGATTTGCTCGCCCGAGTGCGACTTACTTTGCACCATAAACCCCCAAGCTGGAAACTGATCTAATTGAATGGGGGAACTACCCACCACATAGCCTATCTCTTTATCTGTTCTAAGTGTTTTGAAAAACATAGGTTGGTACAAAGCATTCAAAGTTAGAATTTGGCTAAACTTTTTCAGCGATTTTTCCGGCAACCAGAATTGCTGCAATACAACGACGTCCGTATGATCTGTAGTCAATGTACTTTGTGCTGCTTTCAATTTTACTTCTTCAGGATAATACAAATCTGCCGCTTGGCGACCTTCTGGCAACATTGACAGTAGGTTGTCCGCCGCTATCGAAATGTCTGCTTTTTGATAATGACCGAAAGCAAATATACTCAGAGCGTTTTTTACGAGTAGTTTATTGTGATATTCAACCACATCTTGGTAGGTTAATTGTTTAAGTGCATTCGCTTGTTCGTGGTAACGCCAACCCGTTGCGGTGAGTAAAGCCGCCATTTCTTTTTGTGCTTGAGCGGTTAATGGATCGTTGTCACGATTGGTTAACCAAGCAAGTGCTTCGTCTTTTTTCTTGTTAAAAATAGTTTCATCAACTTTTAATTCAACTAAAATTTTAACTAAACTCGCCATTAACTTTAAATGCTGATCAGTTGGCCCAGATAACGACACTTTTAAGTTTTTAACCATGCCTTCACCAACAGATACTTTAATGCCAGCCTGCTGCGCCGCATTGGTTTGAGCCTGCGACGCTTCTGTCCATAAATGTTTAAGGATATCGGCAGCCATATACTGTTTAATATTTGACGCAGCCAAATCAGAATTTAACGTTAGCTCGATATAGCCTTGATTTTGTTCAAAATGCTGACTATGTGCCAACCAAGCATATACACCTTTTTTATTTACGATGGCTGTGGGTTTTAGTAATTTTTCTGCTGCTTCAGAGCTGGTCTGTATATCAGATTTTGTTGCATCTGCTATTTTTAATAGTTCATTTTTGCCTGGCAAAGATAAGTTAATTTCCGCTGCTTGTTGTTGCCACAGTTTCATCTCTGCTTGGGTAATCGCTTGAGTATCAAATTGTCCATCCGCATAAATGAGTTTCTGCGCGGCGCTAATGTCGTTGCCTCTATGCCAAACGCGCATTTTCTTAAAGTCAATTTGGCTTAACAATTGTTTAATTCTCGGTGCGGAAAACTCACCAACATCAAATAATCCTTTGATTATGTATTGGGCTGGCTGGGTGTGCAGTATAGGTGATAAATGCGTGGCTAAACGCAATGCGGAAGGCATATTAAAGTTATTAAAATTATTGCGCATAACTTGTTTTAGCTCAGCAAAATAATTTTGTTGAATACCTTGGTTTTGCATTAGCTTAAAATAGGCTTGGGTCGCAGCAATTATTTGATCTTTATTGTTTTTGCCTTTATCCGTGAGTGAGTAGCTTATTTCAATGTAGCCATTGTTGCCATAATAGCTATGGTCCATGCCAATGCCCGCACCATTTATTAACCCTTGTTTATTTAGATAATCGTACAGGGTATTTTCGTCTTTGCTGTTAAATAACTTATGAACATAAGCAAAGGGTTTATCTTGCCAATGGTCATTGTCGATTTTATACGGAAACTGCAAAATCAACTGTTTAATGTCATTGATGGTTTTTTGGTAGATATGTTGATTTAGCTCATTTTTAGTTAACCCTTTCGCTGTAACCAAAGGCTCTGGTGTATTATGGTTTTTAATTACCTCAAAATGCCGTTTGGCCAAGATCTCTATCTCATCCAGATCGGCTTGGCTAACTATCACTAAGTTCATTAAATTAGCTGAATAGTAGCTTTGATAGAACTCGCGCATTTGAGCATAAAGCTCTGAGTTTGGTTTATCCGATAACGTTTGTTTATTGCCCACGCTGAAAGTATGAATAGGATGATCTGCTGCGCTGGTGCGGTTGTTAATTAACATTCTTGCAAATTGGTCATCCGATTTACGCATCGACCATTCGTTATCAATCGCACTCAATTCTTTTTTGCTATAACTTTTATCAAACAGTGGCGCAGTAAAAAACTCGCTAAATCGAGCCAATGATTCATCTAGTTTGCCATCCACCACCTGGTAATAATAATTGGTATTTGAGCCCGCGGTATAAGCATTGCGCATACCACCGTTTTCACTTAAAAATTTATTAAACCCATCAGGCTCAGGATAATTTTTAGTGCCTAAAAACAGCATATGCTCTAAATAATGCGCCAAACCAGGCTGACTGGCAGGATTGTTTAAACTGCCCACCCGCACATCTAACGAGACAGCTGCAGTTTTAGTTGTAGGGTCGGATACCAACAATACCCGCATGTTGTTCGCTAACGTAATAAAACGGTATTGCCTGCTATCTGTAGGACTTGTGATAATGTTTGCTTCCGATACAAACTCAGGAAAAGGTTCAACGGCGCTTTCTTTTGTTTGTGTACAGCCAACAAGAGCAATTAGCCCTGCGATGGCGATATATTTAAATGATTTAAGATTCATACGTGATCCTGTAGAAATTAGCTGTAACTAGAAAATACTCACTGTGTGCGTTTACCCTCACGCGAATTCCAAATTGTTCGAAATTATAAGCCTGTACAGATTGTCCTTGGTCAACAACAATGTCTGCATGGGTCGTTAATTGCTCGTGCATTATCACAAACCCAAATGCGGCTGCATTGGACGGGTGAAGCTCCCCTTCAATCGCGCCATTGTCAATTATTGGATGGGAGCTTAGGTACATTGTTGTTCATCTATTAGATTAAACGCATGGCCCATATCATCCCAAGACAAGTTGTGTTCATTAGTCTTTAAATAACCCACAACATCCAAATAATTCACTTCATATATTTTGGGTGAAACAAACCACGATAAATATTTTAATACGGCATAATATGCCGCATCAGCTTTAGACTTTTCAAAGTGTGGGGGCTTAGAGATTTGTTTGAGTTCTGCCGTATAATAATTGCCATTAACCTGCGTAGTAAAATATTCCGCAGGTAGCGAATGAGGCCCCCACGACGGTAACATTTTAACAAGCAGCTCATTAAACATGACTAGAAACCCAGGTATAGCTTTTAAAACAGCCGGTATACATGCATAGTCTGGGTTGCTTGCGACATTCACCACCCGCTCAATGTCATCATGCTCAATATGAAAAATATATTGCTCAGTGACTTGCTTGGGCATTAAATTTAAAACGCCACCTTCTAATCTTTGATAAATATCTAAATCATCATAGCCGTACAAATCTATGTATTCGTTAAAACCGTTTATTGCTCGTAAATCTGCTGTATATAAAAAAAAGAATCCATTTACGTAAATTTGTGTTTGGCATGCAACTTTCTCCCAATCCCCCCGATAATACATACCATTTTGCAACTGGTGCTTATCTAAAAAGTCTGGTGAAATTGTAACTTCGGCGTCTACTTTTATGATCTTCTCTGATGTAACAAAACTAAACCCCAAATTAAAAGCTCGTGTTAAATCCCAAAATGATTCCGATTCAACTCTGATAATTTTGATTCTTTCGTCATTAATGCCCTTGAGCTCAAGGGTGTCCGTCACTGCATCTATTGATGACCAATCAACGACGATAATTTCATCTACTTTTAGTTTAAGCCAAGAGCGCAAGCCTTTGACTAGACCAGCATTTCTATTCATGCATGCGGTAACAATTGAACAACTCATACTTTATCCTTTTGTGCTATTTGCAAAGAGAATTGAGCGATGTGGTGTTTATTCAACCTACGGATATATGTATACAAACGCTGGTTTTTGGCATATGCGATAAAACGTCTATTTTTGAAAAAACAAAGCCAGCGCTTACGGCCATCAACCCTGTACCTAGGTTCAATCACTAAATCATCTATCCAGTACAAATAACCACTGGTTCTTTCATATGGATATTTAATGTTGCCTTGCAACGCAGGTATTAAATTTAGTGTATCTTTGGTCACCTTAGACCAAGCCACGTAACCAATCGGACGAAAATAATTATCTTGAAAAATATGCATTTGCCCTCGGTTTGCTAAATAAAGTAACAATTGCGCATGCGCAGCCGATGTGCTTAAACCGCTATTGGCGCGAATACTCATTGCCGCGCAAAATTCTTTTGAAGTGAGTTGCTCTATTTTATCCATTTACATACCCCTGATGCTGATCTGTGGTTGCACAAACAATTGCTAAATCGAGCAAGTCTTCTTTAAACGAGTATCCCCATAATGACAATTGTTGGTTATCCACGGCATCTAGCCACAACATAAAATCATTTATATTGTAGAAACTCGCCTCATCATCAAGCTGGTGAACTTTGAATAAGCCGTCTTTTTGATCGTATATAATTTCTATTGAATGCGAATGAAAAACGCAAATAGGTGTATTAGCCGAGTAATCGAAAATCCAATCAGCGGCTTGTTTATAGTCGCAAATAAGCCTATTTATTTGGTCAATTTCAATATCATTGGCCAGTTGCATCGCGTGTTGTGCTATGCCATTGTCCTGGTTAAAAAATCGAATAAACCCACTAAGTTTTATGGCTTTTATTAAGCTAGCGGTTATAAAGTGTTTATATTCAAGAGCCCCGGTTTGTAATTTAAAAGCATGTTGATAAATATGAAAAAATGCATCTATAACCGAATTCACTTGACTTGTATTTTGCATCGAAAATTCAGCTTGTAGTTCTACAAGCGCAATAGTTTTGTTAAACAGTGATTTAAATAACAACAATATCAATCTATGCATAGGAGCCTGACACTGTCTGGCATACTTTTGCTCATAGATAATGGTTTTTTTCACAATAAACAGGCTAATAAACTCGACTAATATTGCCCAATCGGCCTTGATTTCGGCTTTATCAATATCCAAAGGCAAGCCCAGATAAACCGCAAGATAATGGCTATAATAAGCATCCAGTTGCGATTGATAATAATTAACCAATGGCTGTGCATTGAGCCCAGTTTTGTTGAATTTAGAATAGGTATAAGTCAGTTCGTCAATAATTCCAAGTACCAAACTAGGCTCTTGATAAAGCGGAATTTGGCTATTGTAATTGAGCCCACCACCAACAAACGAAGCCTGTGGAACATCTAACCATTTACCATCAAAACTAATATTAGAAGGTGAAACAGTGCCATGTGCGATGCCTAGAACCCTAGCAAAAGCAAACTGATTGGCACAATTAGATAAAAACTGACCTAAAAACTTGATGTAGTCGATATCTTTTTCAAAGTGTTTTTTTAAAGATTGGTTGACTGTTTTGGTGCGATGCACATCTGAATAATATTGTTGCTTGTATGCATCTGTCGGTTGAAAGTTGTGTGCTTGGACAAAATGTGCTGGGCGGATACAGGATTTTCTGACTAATAAAGCGCCGGGTACTGCCGTACCTTTATCACGACTCGCATAACCGGTGTTGCCTCCGGTGTAAATTAATCCTTCAACATCAACCGCGCCAACAGGCAATGCTTTGTTTATTGCGTTAGTGTAAATTGTTTCGACAATAGCACCCTCGAGATCAAGCCCGCCATACGCGTGATCTTTTGGTGTATTTCTGCCAACAAGTAAGTTGGTACCAATACCTTTTATTTGATACTCGCCTAAATTGCCACAACGCACGCCTCCGCCATTCGTGCCAATGCCTTGGCCACCGTAATGTTCACCATTTAACTCGATGTTTTTGCTTGTATCAAATGGGCAATCTATGAAACTTGCGTTGGTTGCATCTGCGTATGAAAACTGCTCAAGGAAGATCTGTTTTCGCTCTAATTTACGATTGTCCGTAGATTTTATCTGGTGGCTTTTATACCAAACTAACGAAGTATTTGTTAAAAATTGAAAGCGACCTTTTATGGTTTTTATTAATGTTGAGTCTATATGCACGTAACTTCCTATTTTCTGCAGTTTTTCTAGCGGTTAATGATTCCCAACCTTCTATAATGAGGATAATTTCATTTATTTGGAGAGGCTAAACTTATAATTAACAACAAGATCCCAAAGCTAATGCCTAATAAACTCGTTGTTAAATTAATTCCATGGTTGATATAACTGACATAAAGTGCAGTGGTATTTACACCCAAAAAATATACAACTATAAAGCAAAGAAAAATTTTCAATTTATCGTTAGTTATTTCCATTTATTAGTAATTTGTGCAACATACCGCACCACCAAATAATACAAAATACAGTCAACAATTAAACCTACCCTAAAGTATAGTTTTTTGTTTTACCAATACTAAATATTCATTGAAGGGAGGGGTGTAAAAGACTAAGTGATTGACTAGAGAGGACCCCGACTCTTTTATTCTAGTCTCAACAACAAACTGCAGTGATCAAGCTCAACCGGACACTTTTACCTATTATAAACGAATAAACAAGATACAATACCAGTGATAAAAATTGCGATCAGATCCGCAATATCAAAAACACCGGTTCCCACAGTAGGTTGTAAAACCTCATAAATTAAGCAGCCAATCCAAAGTCCTACAGCCGAATGAAGCAATTGCGCATTATTATTTTGAAATAACCCAAGATATAAAAAAATGGCAGCAACTGTCCCTGTTACACTAGGTAAGAACCCAGATAATCCGTAATCATTAAAGTCGTTTCGAATAATCCAATCCCTGTATAAACCATCTGCAAGCAAGCAAGAAATAAAGGCTAGTAACCCCAAATAAAAATATTTTTTTCGAAAACAAAGCATTGAATTTATTAGCCCCTTTGGAATTCTACAAATTAAAACAAAGCATCTTCGCCATAAAATAATGCTTGATTAACTGGATCGTTGTACCAAGCATCACTAAAAAAATCCCCCACCGTATCAACTGCGGTATTTAGACCTTCATTTATACCATCATAACCTCCCGCCGCGTCATAAAGATATGCTCCAAAAAACGATACTGCAACACCACCGACAATACCAGCGACACCATACCCACCGACCACCCCTTCAATTTCTTCAAATGTCAACTCTTTAATTTCGTTCATGTTCCATCTCCTTAATAGGTAATTCGCGTAACACACGCCACCAGCATACTACAACGCACAGTTAACAATTAAACCTACCCTAAAGTATAGTTTTTTTGTTTTTTTCCAATGCTAAATTATTAATTGAAGGTAGGGGTGTAAAAGACTAAGTGACAGACTAGTGTGGACGCCGACTCTTTTTTCTAGTGTCAACCAACGAATTAATTGCAATTACAACGGTACACAAATACACAATTATTTCATTTCAAGGCAGCTGTTCATTGAAGAGGGTCATTAAAATGACTCTTCCTGAATAAAAAGGACTTCATCTGATGAAATCCTATTCTTAGGTGTAGTTTTTTTCGCACTGATTCATTATATGATGTGTTTTCATTAATCAACGTAGGGTATAGAAATGAATCAAATGCTCTCATTTGAAATAAGAGAATTGACGCTAGAAGAAGTAAAGGAAATAAACGGTGCAATATTAGCTAATATTGGTATGGGAATTGTAGGTGCAGCAGGGGCTATGGCTACTTATTGCTATTGGTGGTGCAGCTAGTGGTAATATGTCAGGTTCCGGGTTTATAGGCGCTGCGGTAGGTGGAGCGATGTATGGTGCTGGTGGATTTACACCTGCTGCGGGCTATGCTGGCGCAGCAGCGGGTGGCTGGGCATCTAGCTTTTTTTAACTAAATAAAATTATACCCAAGTACTTGAAGATATTGATTTTTAGTTTTGACCCTCGCTAACTTCAAGTAGTTTGGGTATCTATCAGTGACGCTAACGAGGCCGCACTATGAAACAAAGATATATAAATTTTATATCCGTATTAACATCATCGATTATTGCAACAGCTGTAATTAATGCAATATTTTATTTACTTGAAAATAGCGATGTTACTTTAAAAACTACATTTATTAGCATTTGTTCAGCAGCAGGAGCTATAAAAATGAATCAACTACTAAAAAAATATGAAACATAACTGAATTTTACGGAATAATCCGGCTAGCAACTTCGGTTTATGGGGCGAAAATTCGTAGCTTTCTGAAATTAATGGTCGAATTGCAGAAATACAGTTCTTTTCAAATTCAATCAACCGGCAAGCTATTGTTAAAGAGTTATGGTTTAAGGGAGTGAACCTATGCTGAGCAAGAGAACCAATCATAATCGACCTCTATTAGCTGAAGGTATAGAGATCTACTCACTCGAAAAAACCTCAAAGCTGTATCAATAGTTTCTAGGGCAAAATGAAATTCAAGCTCTAAAGGCATTCATGCTTGAATTTCATGTCAATTTAATTAACTAAAACTGGTCTATTTCATAACCTAAACCAGCGCCAGCCATGCCGATCCCGCCACCCATAGTAGCCCGAAATAGCGTTAACTAAAAATGCTCCGTTAACTTCGATTCTCAAGACACTTAAAAGTTGGCTAGAGCATAACCTGAGCAGGGTGTTAAAAGACTCTCTGACGCACAAGGCTATTTCTTATATGCTCAACCAATGGGATGAGCTGATTGGCTATTGTAACTATGGCTATGTAAACATCAGTAATGCCTTAGCAGAAAACGCCATTCGGCCATTCGCTGTCGGTCGGCGAAACTGGTTGTTTGCAGACTCAGCACGCGGTGCAAAGGCCAGTGCAACTTGTTACTCACTGATAGAAACGGCTAAAGCCAACGGAGTTGAACCCTCAAGCTACATAAAATACGTACTTGAAAATATCGCTCAAGCAAACACAGCCGAAAAATTAGAAGCACTATTGCCTTGGAATATGCCAAAATCGGCTTAAAGGGATGATTTAAGATCGCTTACATTGAAGGTGGAGATGCCAAAGCCTACGTGACTGGCTAGAGCGGATGCTAACTCTTTTTTCTAGTCTCAAAAAACAAATTAATTGCAATTACACAAATCAGCAACAATAACAAAATTATGTTGTCGATCCCAAAACTGCTACCTGTTTTACCCAGCCAAAATGCTGTTAGCATCCCAGGTAATATTGCGGTCTGGGTTCTAGTCATAACTTACTTTGAGCCTTAACTTGTTCAATATTACTTTCTAAGTGCTGCAAACGCCTAACCAAAAACATACATAACGAAATAATAAAAACATTTGAAAGCATTATAAAAACCAGAAATATAAATTGTGAATCAAACTCGCCACTAAACCATGAAAACACAACAACACTCACACAGTAGGATATAAAGCATACTTTAACCCAAGCATAGTCTGTATTTTTTTTGTTCATCTCACCAATCCCCTTCAATGAAAGGGCTAGTATCAAGCACCAGCCCACCAAATTTTAAAAATAGCCAATAGTAAACATTGCTGCAGCAATAGGCATTCCAAATGCGGCAGTAACAGGACTATATGATGAAATTGCGACAACAGTCACAGCTCCCTCATACCAGCGATTTCCACCAACAACTTGCTCTATCTCTTCGAGACTTAACTCTTTAATCGCTGTATTTACATTTTTGTTCATGTTTAAAAGTACCCAATTGCTAACATTGACAATCCAATGGGGACACCAAAAGCCGCAGTAACAGGACTGTACCCAGATATTCCCAAAACCATCATTCCTCCAGAAGTCCAATCTACAGCTCCATTGACACTTTCAATTTCTTCAAATTGTCAATTCTCTAATTTCGTTCATGCTCCACCTCCTTAATAGGTCATTCGCGTAATACACGCCATCAGAATATTACAACACACAGTTAACAATCAAACCTACCCCAAAGTATAGTTTTTAGGGTTGTTTTACGAATATTCAATCTTTATTCTGGATAGGACTACAAAGCCAAATAGGTTGATTTGAGTGGACGATCACTATTTTTCCTAGTTTCAACAAACAAATTAATTGCAATTACAACGGTAGCCAAATACACAATTATTTCATTTCAAGACAGCTGGTCATAAAAATGACTCTTCCTGAATAAAAAGGACTTCATCTGATGAAATCCTATTCTTAGGTGTAGTTTTTTTCGCACTGATTCATTATATGATGTGTTTTCATTAATCAACGTAGGGTATAAAAATGAATCAAATGCAATCCTTATGAAAAGGCTTAACTAAGCCATTAGCATTCTTCTTTAATATACATTTTCAATGTGTTTTTCATGAGCAACCAGCAGACACATATTGAAACAAAACCAGCAAGGATGAATTCTAAGGGCTCCATTCCAGTGATATTCAAAGATTTGAAGCGGGAAAAAATAATTGGGCTTAGTATTAAGAGCACTTGTGAGAGCACGCGATAACCTTTGGTAATTAGTATTGGATAAATCACAGCAATCACACCTCCCCAAAGTAGTCCTATTAAGGTAACGGCTAAAGATATACCGGAATAAAACACTGCTACTGAATAAAGAACGACGCTAATTGACAGCATTTTGGGTAAATAGGCTATAATTCGTGTGTCCATAAGGGATCTTAATGAAAACAATTTAAATTAACCGGTATACTATGGCAGCAAATGCTAGTGCGGCACTAATTCCTGTAAAAACAAGCCACCCGCGATTTTCAATTTGAACAATGTCGCGTATATCTACCTTCAATGAAGATGGAGTGAGGCTAATTGCTAAACACGCAAAGGCTAAACTAAAGTAGCCTAATGAGCCACCCCAATTTTTCGTATAAATAAGGTATATACCATAAAGTAAAGCTACTGAAAAACATGAACGAAAAATCACTGTAATTGAAAACATAAATCCCCCAAAAGAGTTAGAAATAAAAGTAATATATTGCTTTTATTTCTAACTAATCCAAAATTAATTTAATAGGCTATAAATGTCACCGCCAAGGCTACCGCTGCCACCGAGATAACTACTTGCAGCGCCATACATTGAATTTATGCCAGACCCAATGGCATAGCCAGCTCCAAAGGATACACCTAATGCCCCACCAACCATTCCGCCAGCAGTACCATATGCCACAATAGAGCTAGCACTTGCACCTGCGAAAGATCCTGCATATCCAACTCCAGCAGTTGCCCCTATAGCCGAACCAGTTGCAAAATAATCACCGAAACCATTCCCAGTTACAACTTCAATTTCTTCAAATGTAAATTCTCTAATTTCGTTCATGTGTTCCTTCTCCTTACAATTAGTTAGCGCAACATACGCCACTACATAGTACAACAAATAATAAACACTTAAACCTATACCAAAGTGTAGTGTTTGCTTGCGAATAGCCGCTACAGCAACAAACAGAAAACTACTCTTTAGAGTAGTTGTTTAAGTTTTTATGCGACTTTAAAATCAGTTCTGATCAACAATTCAAAAGGAAATTTTATTTATGTTAGAAATTAGATCATTAGACGCAAGTGAAATCGAATGTGTAGTTGGGGGGCGCGGCATGGGAGAAGGATATCATGTAAACAACGGGGGCTGGTCAGAAGAGTCATGCAGCAATTTGTCTACTTTCAACAACACTATGGGGAGTATCTCATTTGGGGCGGCGCTGTATGGTGGGCCAATAGGTGGCGGCGTATCATTAGTGTTTGGTGGATTTGGAATGATGGGAATGGCTCTTGACGCTCAATTCTGTAACTAAAAAAGAGTTTTGTTATGACTAGAGTACAAATGGCTATCTTACCTGGAATGGTGACCTCATTTCTGCTTGGCAGAGCAGAAGAATTTTATGGAGTAAAATCTGAAATCCCATTTATTATTATGCTTGTCATGGCTAGCATAGCTATTTATGCTGAATACAAAAAACAAAAGTAGCGATAATCGAACTGGGGGTAGTGTTTAGAAATCTGTGTCACTCAATTACAATTGTTAATTCAAACAGTAGTGACACATGTCTCAAGAATTCGATTTCAACAAAGCTTTAGAACAACTTCAATCAGGTAAAAAACTGACAGGTGCAGACGGTGTACTGACACCTCTCATTAAACAGCTCACCGAAGCTGCTCTAAAAGCTGAAGTTGAACAGCACATAGCAAGCGAATCTGAACCTAATCGTAAAAACGGAACCACTATAAAGACGATTAAATCAACTCATGGTGAGTTTGAACTCGAGACCCCAAGGGACAGAGCGGGTACATTTGAACCGCAATTAATCAAGAAAAATCAAACCAAGTTTTCAGATGAAATTGACTAAAAAATTCTGTCCATGTATTCACATGGCATGAGTTATCGCGACATTAGAAAACACATTGCGGATATATACGCGATAGAACTGTCAGACGCCTCACTAACCGCTATAACAGACAAATTAATTCCTCAACTCAATGAGTGGCGCTGTCGCCCTTTGGCAGAGGTTTACCCAATTGTTTGGCTGGATGCGATTCATTACAAAGTGAAAGAATCAGGTCGGTACGTTAGCAAGGCCATTTATACCATTCTAGGCCTAGATTTAGAGGGGCAAAAAGAACTACTTGGGCTGTATATTTCAGAAAATGAAGGTGCGAACTATTGGTTATCTGTACTCACTGATTTGCATAATCGAGGTGTTAAAGACATCTTAATTGCTTGCGTTGATGGATTAACAGGCTTTCCTGAAGCGATTGCGTCAATTTACCCTCAAACCGAAACTCAGTTGTGCGTGATTCATCAAATTCGAAATTCAATGAAGTATGTCGCATCCAAGCACCAAAAAGCGTTTATGGCAGATTTAAAGCCTGTTTATCGCGCCGCAACCAAGCTAGAGGCTGAAGTTGCACTTGATGAGCTTGAGGCTAAATGGGGAACTCAATACCCTATTGTAATCACATCATGGCGCAAAAAATGGGATAACTTATCGCTTTATTTTCAATACCCTGAAAGCATAAGAAAAGCGATTTATACGACAAACGCTGTCGAAGCTGTTCATCGCCAGTTCAGAAAGTTGACTAAATCCAAAGGTGCCTTTCCAAACGAGAACAGTTTGCTTAAATTGCTTTATGCTGGCATATTGAACGCGACTGAAAAATGGACAATGCCAGTGAATAATTGGAGTTTGGCATTGTCGCAATTTGCAATTCACTTCGAAGGGCGATTGGACAGTAAGTTAGATATTTAAATTTAAACTAGGCTGACACAGATTTTCGAACGCCCTCCATTCCTTGAGATAGAAAGTAAAAATGTCAGCTTCTTGGGCGACTCAAACTCAAACACTTTGCCATTATTATTTCATTGTGAAAGTTATTGTTTATTTTCAGCGACCCCCTTTTAATACCTTCGATTTCAAACCCCAAACTATTGTACAACATTAAGGCTGAAATATTTGTATCTACTAAGCTAAGTTCAAGTTTACGCACCCCCCGCATTAAGCATTCGCCCTCTAACTTAACAAGTAGCTGTGTTGCAATTCCCTTCCTCCTAAATGATTTTTGAATTGCAACCACCACCTTTGCGACATGAGCATATTTAAACACTTTATGAATAGAAGCTTGAGCATAACCAACTATTTTGCCTTTTGAAACAAAATGTAAAGCAACATTAGTTTCAGACGATAAAAACCTCTCTAACATCAAAATATTATTTACTTTGTTATTAATTAGTTCTTCATATGTATAGAGCATAAAATCATTATCACGAGCAATGTCTAATTGTAATTCATATAAATGTTGAATATCTTTAACTGTTGTATTGACCAACTTTTCCATAGGATATTTCGTTTTTAACCAAGCACTATAGTTTGAATTTAAATTAGTGAACTATGCTAATTAACTATACAAATTTGTATTATCACACTGGCCATAGTTGCAAATCGTAGTCGTCAAAGCACCACCAACACATGCACTAACCGCGTCGTCCAACAACTCCTCTATTTTACTTTCATTAATGTCTTTAGTTTTTACTTCTAATAGTTTTTCCATACTATGTTTCCTCTTTTTGTTTCACGTGCTTGGTCAAAATTTTGCTTCACCTAAAAACCAACTCTTAACAACGTCTGAACCAAAAAGCCTGTAGACCAACTCACATTGTGCTCGAGCATTGATGGTAGAATTGTTAACATCTGCAATATCAGCCTCTGTATGCTGTATTGGGTTATGGTGTATGTAATCATTAAAAAACTCATGACAAAAGTGCATATATGCTCCTGTGTGTAATATAAAACAGTGCCACATATGGTCAATATTTGTCATTGGACTATAAATAGTCGGAATAAAATCTACGCCTGCTCGCTTACTTTCATAAATCAAAATAAACCAACGCATCAAGTCAACAAAACATTCATTGCTTTGTTCAAGTGACGCCCCTGTTTTCAAGGCAAAGCGTCTGATAGTAGGAACATGTTTAAAGTTGATAATTTCGTCAAATCTATCAACACTAAAATTAATACGAGAATAATCCATCACTATATGCAACTTTAAAGTTTAAACATCCACAGGCAGTACTAAAGGAACTTAGGCATACAATATAAGCAAGATAGTACATTGTCATTTGTCGAATTATAACTACCCGTTGGTATAGTTTTTATAATTAGCTGACAGCCCGACATAGCTCACCCACAGCGACTAATCAAAATTTCGCCAACACAAATTATCAGCCACATTGAATAGCTCTGGAAGAACCAATTTTCTACAACTAAAAAAGAACAAAACGCACAATAATATTTAGGGTCTAAACAACGCTTCCTCTGATCGATTCAAGCTTTGCTCTTAATTCAAGTACTGTATCTTTAGTTAATGGGTACAGTAAAATTGCCACAATACTTATGCTATATAACGCGATGGGAAGCCAAATACACAATTGTTTCATTTCAAGTAAGCTTTCCATTGAAGGTGTTGAGATATCACCTTCAAAGCCTAAGTAAGATAAAGTAGCCCCCGCCAACATAACACCCAAAGCCATAGCGGCTTTATTAAACCAGCTAACAATTGAAGAAACGCTGCCTTCACGCCGAACACCGGATTTATATTCATCCCAGTCACAAAAGTCAGCAATCATAGAGATAATAGATATCCAAAATGCTGAAGATGAAAATGCTAACAATACTACGCTGATAAATAGTAAATTTGGTGACGACTGTGACAATGTCCATTCTTTAGAGACCGACGCCAAAAGACTTATAACAAGGCCCAACAGGATTGTTTTTTCTTTGGATACAACGTCAGAAAGTTTATAAACCAACCAAGAAGCGCACATACCCGCAATAACTGATGCGGTTCCTAAATAAGCACTAAATTCGGTAGCGCTTTGAATATCACCAGCAAACATGTAATAGGTTGTAAGATAAAAACCCAAGGTGCCAACAAATGCACTGGACAGCAGCTCAATAACCATTAAAGTCACAAGTATCCATATTGCTGTATGTTGCTTTAACTCTTTAATTGATTTCCAGAAGCTTATGTTCTGTTGATTTTGTGCCAGTTTGTAATAGCGCTCTTTACAAAAACATGCAGTCAACACACCACACACGATAATAAGTACACCAACCAAAGTGGTTACAACATGAGCCCCTTGAATTGGCGAGGAAAAAGTATCTGAGTAAATAAATGCCATTAACCAAAAAATGCCCATTGTTATAGGTTGAGCAAATAAATTTCTAAAGGCGTATAATTTTGTTCTTTCTGAATAACACGGAGTCATTTCGACTGAAAGTGAATTGTAAGAAATTGAAAACACGGTATAGGCTGTGTAGTAAAGCAACATGGCCACTGTAAAATACATTATTTTTGTGTTTTCTGACCAACTTAAATCAACAGCCCACAGCAGTGGAAATAACCCGCCAGTCAAAATAGCGCCCGCCAATATGGCTGGTTTTCGCCTACCAGTTCGGGTTCTCAAGTTATCGGTAATACTACCAGCTATGGGATCTGATATAGCATCCCAAAACCGACACAACCCTAAAATAAAGCCTACAGCGGCAGGATTGACAGCAAACAATATATTATAGATTGGGATTGCCAAATAAATGATACTTTGTGATGCGTAGTGATCGGCAATTAATCCAGATGAAAAACAAAGTTTTTCTTGCCTAGAGATTTTCGTGTTTTCTTCTACTTGAGTGTGTTTCACTGATATTTAAGCCTATTAAATATTGCACTTTCCATGCGAATTATTCCGGATCTCTAGCTGTGCAAATTAACTCAACTCTATTTTTCACACTTAGCTTTAAATATATATTTTTGCAATGGAACTTCACTGTATTCTCAGTTACATATAGCTCTTTCGCGATAGCACTGTTTGTCAGACCTTGAATAATACATTTCAATACTTCTTTCTCTCTGGCTGATAATTGAGACATCTTTTCACTATTTTCCACAATAAACCTCCTTATTTAAGTTCAATTACTCTATCAGCCATCGCGATTGTCTCTGGCCTGTGGGCGACCATTACACGCGTAATGCCTAGCTGTTTGATGTTTTCGTTCACTTGAGCTTCATTGTCTTTATCTAAATGACTGGTCGCTTCATCTAAAAAAAGTATCTTGGGATTTCGATATAAGGCTCTAGACAAAATGACACGTTGTTTTTGACCTCCACTCAGATTGGACCCCATGTCACCAATAAGAGTGTTGTACTGCATTGGTAAGCTTAAAATATCATTGTGAATGCATGCGACTTGAGCGCAAATCACCACTCTATTCATATCAATTTTTTCTTCAAAACAGGCGATATTTTCCATAATACTGCCGCTTAATAATTGATCATCTTGCATTACCGCTGCTATTTGTGTTCTATATTCTGTTGCTTTGTTTAAAGGCTGGCCGTCTACCATTATTTCGCCACGATTGATGGGAGTTAAGCCCATTAAACATTTCAATAAGGTTGATTTTCCACATCCACTGGGACCGACTATCGCAATACATTCACCTGCCGCGATTTCAAAACTTAGATTTTCAAATACGTATGGTTCACTCTCGTCGTATTTGTAGTAAATGGATTTAACACAAATGCGGCCTACGTGACGGTCTGTTTGTTGTTTCAATGTATTGATGGAATTGTGGACTTTGGGGATCATGCGATCTTGCTGCTGATAAACAATATCTGCGAGGCGCTCAAAGTGCAGGCCAATCATTCTAAATTCGATAAACTTTTCGATTAGATTTTGCATCGAACTGACAAAACGGCCTTTATAGCTCATAAACGCAAACAACATCCCCACTGTCATTAAGTTGTCCATCACCAATATTGCCGCGAAATAAATCACAACGATGTTTTCTACACCAAATAAAATTTGATTGGCGCTGGCGAAGCCAATATTCCATTTTTTTAAGCGAATGCCTTTGTTAATGGTGTTGGCTAGTTTATTTAGCCACTGGCTTTGTCTGTCATTTTCTTTTTGGAATAACTTGATGGTTTGTATGGCGCGTACACTTTCCATAAAGTGGCTGCTGTCTTTGGCCGCTGTTGTGATACTTTCTTCTGTTAAGATACGAATCGGTCTGTATAAAATCGCACGCAACACGCCATAAATAACGACCGAAAATAAGACAATAAAGGATAACTGGCTGCTATAAATAAACATCATCACTAAGGTGATTATAGCCATCAAACCATCTAATAATGCGGCAATTAACCCAGTAGTCAGGAGCTCTCTGATTTGTCCCAGCGATGAGAACCGCGAGACAATATCTCCCATATGACGCTTTGAAAAGTATTCCATCGGCAAGCGGATAAGGTGCCGAAACACATTCAGCGCCATTTGTACGTTCAGTTTGCTGGATAAATTTAATATCACCAGCTCTCGAAATAGCGTGGTTAAGGTATTGATGATTAACAGTAATGCAAACCCAAACGCGAGTGCGACAAGTAAGTCTCGGTCGTTGCGAAGCAATACATCGTCTACCACGGTTTGCATGTAGTATGGGGTTATCAGTGAAAACAGCTGAAGTAACAGCGACAGGACAAAAATATATATTAGTGTGCGCTTTAAACCGAAAATGCGTGACCAGAAATGCGATAATGTCAGCCGGCTTTTTTCTTCCTTTTGTTCAAATTCGGGTGTTGGAGTTAATTCTAGGGCAACACCGGTGAAACTTTTTGAAAAGTCACTGCCAGATAATACTCGTTCACCGTACGCTGGGTCGTGAATTGTATATTTATCGCCATTTATTTTTTTTAATACCACAAAGTGATTTAAATCCCAATGTAGGATACAGGGCATTTGTAATTGAGGCGCTTGTTCTACTTCCAACCGTAAAGCGCGGCTGGATAACTCAATTTCGCTACCGATGCCCATCAGTTGTTTAAGTGTTGCCCCGCGAGACGATATTGAAAACTTGCGTCGAAGAGATATAAGGTCCGTTTCGTAACCATAGTAGCAGGCTATCATCGCCAAGCATGCCAACCCACACTCTGACGCTTCGGTTTGTATAATAACCGGTAACTTGTTGGGACTGAAATGGGTAAGCAGATTGTCTAGTGAAGCGGTGGCTGATGTCATTACAAACGTCCTTGTACACTGAATATAGGTTCTAGTAACCACTCGAAAAGATTTCTATTATCTAACACAACGTCAGCGGAAAGTGTCATGCCCGACTTTAAGGCGATTTGCTGGTTATAGGCATGAATATTATTTTGCTTTATCTGAGCTTGAACTAAATAGACAGGCTCTTGCACAGCGATATGAGCATGCATAACTTCGTTGGGTAATATAATGCTTTGTGAAATCGTCGTTATTTTCCCATCAAATAAACCAAATTTTTGATAGGGAAAAGCATCATAGCGAATCTTTAAGCTCTGATCTGGCTGCAAAAAACCAGCTGCACGAACAGGGATTAGCATATTGGCGATAAACACCCCATCTAACGGGTTTATTGTGGCAAGTAGGTCCTGTGACGACACAACATCCCCTTGCTGCATCTGTAAATTTCCAATAACACCATCCACTTTTGCTTTAACAACATATTTTTGCTGACCAGTTAATTGCAATATATGCTGGTTCAATTCGCTCAATTGTCTTTCAAGCTGGGTAATTTCATTTTTATGTTGCTGAGGCAATATTTTTTGTTGGTACATAAGCTCTGATAACGAGTGCTTAAGTGTAAGTTGACCTCTTACCGCGGTTTGATATTCGGATTGAATACTGAGCTTTTGCTCTTTAACAGACATATATTGATCTTTGGGTACATATCCTGTGGTTTGTAGAGTCTTATAGTTCGCTTCTCGCTGCTTAACCACTGCTAACATTTCAGTTAATATGGTTATTTGCATATCAGCCTGATGTATTTCCTGTACTAAGTTTTTAACCCGTAAATTATTTTGCTGAATTTCTAATGTATTAATTTGCTTTTCGCGTGTTATACGCTGCGAAAGTGCTTGCTGCTGTGCTTTATATTCGCCCAAGAGTTCAAATTCTAGCTCTTGACCACTTTCCAAAGCTTTGATGTTTGAGATAACAAAAAGCTCATCACCTCGCTTAACCTTTTGCCCTACTTCAATGTTAACTTTTTCGATAGTACCGGCATTTTTGTCGGCAAAAACACGGTGGATCCCATTTGACGGTTCTAACCAACCTAAAACGGTTTCTTTTCTTGCGTAATTTGCTGAATATAGCCAAACTCCAGCCAAAAACACCCAAATGACTAGTACTAGGGTAATAATTGCCACAGAGACTTTTGGCACTATAACGACATCACCATGCAGCTTATCAAGTTGATTTTCTACAGCTTCCTTTCTAAATAACATTTAAATAACGCCCATTAAAAAAACAATTTTATAAATTAAACATAAACAATAGTTAACAATTAACAACTAGTAAAGTGTTTTAGACAAATAAATAAAACTATACTTCTGGGTAGGTCACATTTTGGTTGAGCTATGCAATATTCTTTAAGTGCAGATAAAACAAGCCGGCGGGATCCAAGTCATTATTTTTTTATTTCTTTCTGGGAATAAAAGGTTTGTTAATTACTTTATTCGCCAAGGATGGTGTTTGGGTGCACAATACTTGGTCATTTATTGCTAATTTTATTTTTGTTTTTTGCGCTGGCTTGTTTTATCACTTGATGAATAAAAAATGATCTTAAGTTTGATGGCCCGGTGTGGTGGTTTGAAGTTGTGGTAAAACACCCATTGCTGAGTAGGCCCATACAGATCCGGACGTGCGGTAATACCGCACCGGCTCTTCGTTATTATCTTGCTCATACAGCGAATACGCTTTACTTTTTTAAAGTAGTAAACTGACGAGCTTGATTGCGAGCAATTAAAATTTCGCTATCTAATAACTTAATTTGGTCATATTTACCATGCCTCTTGATATTATTTCCTCGCCCTCTCATTAAAAAAATCTCTTCTTCTCTGCTATGTGTCAAGCCTAAAAAATGACCTATTTCATGAGCTAAAGTTGCAGGATTAAACGGTTTTTTACCCTTGTGCATTGCTATTGGCCAAACGACTTTTGGGTTGTTTCCCGGTAAAAATAAACCGCCGATATTAATTGTCATTCGTTTGGGGATACATAAGTTTAATACCTTGTTATTTTGACGGGGTATATCACAGGCTCTTCGTATCTCTTCAAAGAGTTCTCTATCTGAGTAATCATCTTGGTTGTGAATCGCATCTAAATAATCTTGCTCATATCTTAGCGGCTTTTCATAAGCTGACTCTACATAAAACTCAATGCCAGCAGATCGCCAGATTAAATTAACTTCTGCAAACAGCTTTTCTAGCTGTTGATTCGTCATGTTTGCATTCAAATTTGGCTCATGCTTTAAGCGAAATAAGTGCAAACGCACAGGCACTTTTAAAATGTTGTTTTGATAGGGAGTAACAGAGTTGGCATCAAAAGCGATTTTGGGTCCAGAGCTACATGCGCTTAACAACAAAGCGATTAATAACATTATATTTTTCAAAAGATTAATTCCTAAATAAAATGATCGGTAAATGGAATTGAAGTTTGGCAAGCCGTAATTAACGTTCACCTAAACTGCTATCAACACTTCTTTGTATTGGGGTTTAAAAGAAATCAATTATCTTGCGTTTTGCTGTTTTAATTTCAGCGGTAACACTCATACCTGGTATCAATTCAATCAAGCTGCCCTCAACCCACATTTGGTCTTGTTCTAGCTTTAACTGAATCTTGTACAGTAAACCTCTCTGTTCGTCTTCAATTGCATCTGCAGTAATTAACACAACCTCTGCATCAATAACGTCGTATAAAGTAAAATCAAAAGTCTCTACCTTTATCTCAGCCAACTGACCAACTCTTACAAAACCAATATCTCTATTTTCAAGCTCAACTTCAACAGTCAAGAAATCTTCTTTTGGGACAATCAACATTATTCGCGCCAGGAGACCAGTGCTCCCCCCAATCATCAGATTTTGGTTGAGGTAATCCCGCACGTTGTAAAGCATCACCGACCACAGTATTTGAATTCTGAATCAAAGGGTTATAAATATGCCCTTCCTGTTCTATAGAGTTCATTGCGGAAGTAGTGCTAAGCCACTCAGAAGACAAGTCTTTGCCTTCGGCTATTACTTCAAAGTAATAGGCTCTACTAGCATTATTTTGTGATGGGTCATCTGGGTTTATCCAGTTAGGGTGGTCTTGAAAAGTATCATCATAGACCCCTACATTAGTGACAATTTGTGCTTCATCGCCGTCAGAGCTAGAATTCGAAGCAAAAAAACTTACATCAGTAGATGATGGGCCGCCTCTTGTAGCATACTGGTTGCCATCAGCATCAGTTTAAATCAAAAACTGATGGTAGAATGTGGTTCCATTTACTTCACCTAATGATAAGTACCCAACTTGAATGGTTTCCTTACGTTCTGGGTCAATCGGCTCATTACCCAGATTTGGATCAATATATTCACAAGTCATAGTTATTCCTTTTTTTACAAAAATTTATGGTAATTTCCAAGTAATTGAATAAAAACCTTTAAATGCAACAAGCTTATCACCTTCAAATCCGAGGTGGATAAGAGTGGCATGATCTGAAGAAAAACTTTGTTTTAATTCTCTTTTAAAAATTAAGACCTCCTTATTTTCAAATTCGGGATATCTTTCGATGAATGTAGGACGTGATATGTTTTGATTCAATAATGTAAAATCATATTTGCTAACAACATCTATGGACTGTTCTTTAGTCATACCAACAACCAGATACTTTTCATACATGCTAGTAATGTCAGTTGTGCCTATTTTTGTGTTGTTTTTCCCCACATAAATTATCTCAGAAGTTAAATTATCTTCATCGACACATCCTACAACCATAAATATAACTCCTAATACAAATATAATTTTCTTCATACAAAATCCTTTAAATTTACTAGTTTTGATGAAATGATTTACATCGTTCTATAATGGATAAAGATATGCATCTAAAAACTAAAGAACAATAATATCGAGTGGTTAAACTCATTATGACTAATTTAAAAAATGCAATATTTCATTTTTTCGCTCCATAACTCTATTACCTGATATCTTTGCAAAATTTTAGCTGGCCTTGCATGTCAGAATAATATCTTCTCGCTCTACAGATATAGTTTTTAGTTGGTTTATACCAATAAATTTAAACTTAAATAAAGTACTGGTTTTAGATATGCATTTTCGAAAAAAAACAAACCCATCATGAATCGATAAATCTATTTTTATACTGCATTCCAAATCTAATGTTCTAGCGCAAACAAACCCACTTTTTGTCAATTCTTCTTCAATAACAGCAGGTGAAGTTCCCAACGGGTAAATTTCGAACATTGAATCAATCACTTTCTGTTTGTCCCCCCCATTATCAAATTGAGAATAGTCTTCATTCCAAGATACAAGTCGAATATTATTCGAACGTCCTTTATTTAAAACAGATTCAAATTTTGAATTTTTAAAATTCTTGGGAAATTCATATCCGCTTGTCGATAATCCAACACACCCACACAATCCAATTGTAGTTAAGGTTAAGGCTTGCAATATTAAAGTCAGAAAGTTGATGGAGTTCACCATCATCTGTTATACCGTTGCCATTGTTGTCTTGCCAAATTTGAATCTCAGAGAATTGCTCATCTGCAGAATCAATAAGCCCATCCTGATTCGAATCAAGTTCAGCTAATTCCGTAAACCCCGGTGCATTCGGACTGCCAAATAACTCTTTAATATCACTGATTTTACCGTCTCGATCTCTATCAATTACCAATAGGCCATCATCAGCACTCACCCATGATGTATTTATTGCAAAACCATCGCCAGTAAGATCAAAGTAAGTATTACTATTTTCTAAGCCCGTAAGCTCGATACCATCGCCATCTAAATCAATGACCATTGGGTCATAAGACCAGCTTGACATATAACTAGTACTACTTGAGCTGCCGTAACCACCAGAAGAAGAGCTAAACCAATCATCCCAAACATCACTGACCCAACTGGTAAAATCGTCCCAAGTGTCACTGATCCAACTAACAAAATCATTCCAACTATCACTTACCCAATCCGTTATATCGTTCCATGTTTCACTTGCCCAATCACTAAAGTCATTCCATACATCTGACGCCCAGTCGGTTACATCATCCCAAACTCCCGATGCCCACTCTGAAACTTCGTCCCAAGTTTCACTTGCCCATTCAACGACATCGATCCAAACTTCCGATATAGCATTTGTAACATAATCTACTAGCTGACCAATATTGTCGACAATAATGTCAAATGCCCCTGAAACCAAATTAGCTAAATATGTCAGGCCATCTGAAATAAAGTTCCCATCCGCTTGCTTATTGGGATCGAAACAAGTCCCACTAGATGACGGCGTAGAAAAGTTACCGGATGAATGCTGATTAGCCACTTCTAATCCAAATAAAGCAATACCTACGACAGGGTTAGTTTAAGCAACAGCTGCAGCAAAATAATTACCTTCATTACTGCGTAAATCTACTAAGTATGTATTGCCACCAATATGATCACCAAGTACATCGGTACCTTGTCCTACGATGCTTCCGCTTTCTACATAGTTGTTAAACGTACTAGGAGAGCCAACTGCAGTTACATTATTGTTATTGAGCCATGACTGATATTCTGAAGACCCTATAACTTGACTTGCAGCAGCTGGGTCGTAGGTGGTACCAGAAAAACCAAAGGTATGAGATAGTATTTGAGCATGACCTCCACCAAGCGAATGCCCGACAACACTCACATTTGAAGCATCCCAACCGTGAGTGTCCATTTCACCTTTAGCAAAATCTAATGCCTTTTCAAATTGGTCATGAAAACCACCTGTAACAAAGTCACTATCCGCACTAAGATCCCCCATCAAATCATTAGTTCCGCGAATTGCAAATATAACCTCTTGAGTATTTATGTCTTGATAAACGCTAATAAACAAACCACTTTTATCTTCGTCATTAAAAAAATTAATTTCTTTGAAGTCCCCAACACCAGTTCTATTGCTTTGTTCCTTTTCATATACCTGAGCTAACAAAGCTCCATTTGTATTTTCACAAGCCATAATTTTTTCCTCTATTATCGTTAGTTGTAATGAAAATTTTGATTTTCACTTGCTGATTCTCTATTATTTGACCTTTCGAGAAATTTGTTCGATGGTTTCAGCACCGATTTGAATTTGATAACGTATGTCTTTCAACCAATCAACTTGCCCTTCCACCTTTAAAAAAGGCGCATGTATGTTATGCGGTTTTGGCAGAAAATTAAGTTTTAAAGGTTGGTGCTTTGACAAATACTTAGAAGAAGGGATGGCGTAACAACCTTTAATACTAATGACGTCATACTTATCCAAACTAAGCCTATCATGATAAACAATAGCTCCAAACGAACTCGCGATACTTCTTCCATGCTCGGAGGCAATTGAATATACCGAGTGCCTAGGGACTCCACCATTGAAGGCTTCTTCGTTAGGATTATACTTAGCTAACTCCTCCAATATTTGGGGCATTAAATAATATTGCGATAAATCAGGAAGCGCATGAAAACCTTGCAGTTGAGACGGATCTAGCCAAGGAATATCCCCTCCTTTATCTATATACAAATCGATTTGACAATTTTTAAAACGAGCACAATTGGTTGGAGCACGACCTAAACCGCACATAAAGTATTCATCGCGTATTTTTCTATATGCAATGGCATTAACGCCAACTAAATCATTTGCAAGTGCGTTATTTGGCAAGTTGAATGTATTGGCAAATTGTTTGTTATAAACCCACGAATACTCAAACGCTGAATCATACCGACTGTCTGCCTCTTTTGGTTCAAATGTATTACTCAACGGGCTGTTGCTACTTAAAACATAATCCTGATAATTAAGCTTTATTAATTGCCTGTTATCTGCAGCGAACTCTTGATACTGCTTTTGAAAAACATCTTTTAAATTTTTAAATACTGATTCATCAATTATAATTTTGTGAGCACTTTCCTCTGTCGTTTCTGATCTAGGATCTGCCGAAAAAATATCCAGATTAACAGTACCACCTACATAATTTTCAAACGTGTCACAACCAACCAACTTAACCAAACTATAATTTTTTAATCTCTGTTTATCATATTTGGCAACCAAAGCTGGAACGACCTTAACCTTTTCTTTAGTTGAATCAATAGAAAACTGAACACTTAAAAAGTCGACTTTAAATGAACTTATTTGTCGATTAAATTGTGAGGTAATCGCACGAATCGAACTATCCCAATTTAACGGTGAAATACCTTGCATTTGTTCTTTTAACAGCCATGGCAAATTAATTGCCTTGTCAATATACAAGTCCATTTTACATTCAAACGCAGCTTTACATTCAACTTGTCCATCATCTTGCAGGCGACAGTGCTGTGAATTTTTATCTATAAAACTTATTGCTAGCGCATCTGCGCCAACGATACCTGTACTGATCCACTTAACTGGCATTCCATAATTTTCAGCAAACCTTTTGCTGTACCGCCACACATAAGGATCGTGTTGATAAGCTACTCTTTTATCCGGATTCCATTGCCATCTATCTTCATAGTTACTTGCTAATTCTCTTTCGTACCAAGTCATTTTTTGACTATGTAAATCAAAGTTAGTGATAGCCACCAACACACATAATATTTTTTTATACATTAAAAACGCTCTAATTATCAAAGATAACATTCCAAAATTAACCTGGAAGGTGAAGTTAGTTGTGACGACCCACGTTTTCAAACTAAAGGTTGATCAAGAGTTTTCCACTTGTAAAAATTGTGAAAGTGGCATTAATTCTTCTTGATAGTTTTTCCACTGCTCAAGTCCATCGCTATAAATAGGTTGTCTTACCTGCTCTGCACTGGGTGTTTTTACAGCTCTTTCTGTTTGATGAAAGTCCACACACGCTTGTTCAAAAGGCAATTCGCAATACTCAAGTAATTTAGTGATTTCCGCTTCCGGTGATTGAACTAAAGATTCATAAGACAGGTGATATATCTTGCCTGGTAATACTTCATCCCAATACCGCATTAAGTCCAAATATGCATTATAGAAATGAGCAAAATCTCCCAAGTTGTTGCTAAAACTTAAACCTTTGGGAAAATTTTGCCTAAATACACTTAGGCCGACTGACATAGGATTTCTGCGTACATCTATGATTTTCGCATTAGGCAGAATTTGATGAATCAAACTAAACTAACCGCTATATCAGCTAAAGCTAAACGGCTACCTGTTTTACCAAGAGCATCAGCACCCGCAACAAATGTTGCAAAATCATTAATAGTATTACCTAGCGATGTAACTGCCGAAATTGGATTCAAAAGAGAGTCAAGTGGTCTCTCAGGATCCTTTGTTGCATTTTCTACTGTTTTATACGCATCAAGCGGTGTTTTATTCCCAGTAACAATTCGATCTGCTATTTCCCAATAGAACTCTTGTGCAGTTTGTGTCATTTTTTAAAATCTCTATATAAAAATACAAAAAAAGCAACCAAAAAAATAAGTTGATTGCTGCAAGATAGATAGCCCTTGAGGTTATTCGAGAGCTCGTGTACCCCTCCTCCTTAGTTTTCTGCGACCATATGCAATCGCCTGTATCTTTGATACAAATGTTTAATAAATATGAGTAGGGAAACGCAGGTGCTGATATTGCACAAACATTTTTGCCTTTAGCTCGTATCGCCCAAGCATCAAGCTCGTCAAAACTGGCGCCCCGATTTCCAATATCAAAATATGTTTTTTTATCACCCTGAGTGACCTCCAAGCATATGTCTTTCTGGTACCTATCTCGACAAATTTTTAAATCACCTGACTCTCCGCAGTAATAGATCTTATTTTCTAGATCGCTCGCACTTCTGAGCAATACTCCAACACTAAAAATTGGCAGCACTATGCTTACTCAACTAATTTTAAAAAAGAATTGAGTCCAAATAGACGTTTGTTTGTATCGAGTATAAATTTTTGAGAAAGCACTTTTCATATGTGTAGTACGTAATTCGTTATGGTTGAAATGAGTCATCAAACTCAAGTGTACTCAAACGGCCAGTATTTAAGGAATGGCTTTGTTTAATAAGTTTCACGCGGAATTTTTTACCTGTGGGCAATTCATTAAAGTGTTTTTTATCCCATTGCCATTTGCTTAGCGCCGGTATGGCTAAATACATAATTACGAATGCCACCTAATACAGCAACAAATACAGCAATCGCTAAAAAGCCTATTGCTAGCACATCTAAAGTACTTAGACCTTTGTGGACAACAACTTTATCCATCACCACTTGAAAAAATAGTGGTGTAACCAAAGCAAAAATTTGCAAGAAACAAGATGCTAATAATACGTCATAGAATAGCTTTTTGTATTTTTTAAATGCTGGAACAAACCACTGGATATTAAACTCACCATAATTTGAAAGTTTGTTGAACAGTCCCTCTCTTTTAGAAAACAAAATCGCGCTTCCAGAGAGCAGACTAACTAATTCTGATTTCGATAAGTTTAATAATTTTTGTTCGCTTGGATTATGAATTAAATATCGAACCCCATAATTGGGATCAATAATTTCAGGCGGTTCTGTCATTTTTACAATGACAACAAATTTTCCATCATTAGTTTCAGCTACGAGGGGCAATATTTTTGTATTAAATTCCGTTTTTCCTTTAGAGAAAACATTAATTAATTTAGACTTAAAACCAACACTTCTTGCTGCTCTTAATAAATCATTTAATGTCGATAATTGGCCGTCCTTTATATAATTTTGTTTAATTTGTTCCGGTTCAACCGTGACTTGATTTAATTTTGCAACTACACAAAAACTCTCTATACCAGTATCCAATCAGTCTAATCCTTAAAATATCCTTTACATTAGACAAGATTGTTTTAAAAAACCGGAAATATTTTTTAAATTTTTTTATAGTATTTATTTAGGCGTAATGACCTTAAGTTTGATGGCCCGGTGTGGTGGTTTGAAGGTATTACTGCATATAAAGTTCTTAAGTGTGTATGCATCGGGGTTCTATTCTCGCTCAGCAAACAAAAAAGGCACCCTAAGGTGCCTTTTAAATCATCTTGGCCAAAAAGAACTTATTTGCGTATACGACGCAGATCTTCAATGACTTGAATCTGAGCGACCGCTTTGGCTAATTCCATTGCAGCTTCTGCATAATCTAAATCCGAGTTTGGATCTTTGATATGTGCTTCTGCTTGCTTTTTAGCTTCAATTGCAGCTTGTTCGTCCAGATCTTCAGCACGAACGGCTACGTCGGCCAGAACGATAACACCTGTTGGTTGTACTTCTAAAATACCACCAGACAAGTATACCAGCTCTTCTTCGCCAAATTGTTTGACCAGACGAACCATACCCGGCTTAATCGGAGTAATTAAAGGTGCGTGGCCAGGTTGAATACCTAGCTCACCTTCAAAACCCGTAATACGGATAGATTCTACCAGACCGGAGAAGATTTTATCTTCGGCGCTGACCACATCTAGCTGAGTTGTCATAGCTGCCATTCCTCACCTCCGCCTGAATTAGAGATCTTTAGCTTTTTCAACAGCTTCTTCGATGGCACCTACCATGTAGAAAGCCTGCTCTGGTAAGTGATCATATTCACCAGCCAGAATTGCTTTAAAGCCTGAAATTGTATCTTTAAGTGGTACGTAACGACCTGGAACGCTGTTAAATACTTCCGCTACGAAGAACGGTTGTGATAAGAAACGTTGGATCTTACGAGCACGAGCAACAACTAATTTATCTTCTTCAGATAATTCGTCCATACCTAAGATAGCAATGATGTCTTTCAGCTCTTTATAGCGCTGTAAAACAGTTTGCACGCCACGAGCAATTTCATAGTGCTCTTGGCCAACCACTAATGGATCTAACTGACGAGAAGTTGAATCCAATGGGTCAATCGCAGGGTAGATACCTAAAGCAGCGATGTTACGAGACAATACAACAGTTGCATCTAAGTGAGAGAACGTTGTCGCTGGCGATGGGTCAGTCAAGTCATCCGCTGGTACGTATACCGCTTGGATTGAAGTGATTGAACCTGTTTTAGTTGAAGTAATACGCTCTTGCAGTACACCCATTTCTTCAGCCAAGGTAGGCTGATAACCTACAGCTGATGGCATACGACCTAACAGAGCTGATACCTCAGTACCGGCCAATGTATAACGGTAGATGTTATCTACGAAGAATAATACATCACGACCTTCATCACGGAATTTTTCCGCAATAGTCAGACCTGTTAAAGCAACACGTAAACGGTTTCCCGGTGGCTCATTCATCTGACCGTATACCAGGGCAACTTTATCCAATACGTTTGAATCGTTCATCTCGTGATAGAAATCGTTACCTTCACGAGTACGCTCACCAACACCGGCGAATACAGAATAACCGCTGTGCTCGATTGCGATGTTACGGATAAGTTCCATCATGTTTACAGTTTTACCAACACCGGCACCACCGAACAGACCAACTTTACCACCTTTAGCAAACGGACATACTAAGTCGATAACTTTGATACCCGTTTCTAATAAGTCGTTTGATGCAGCTTGATCTTCATAGCTTGGTGCTTCACGGTGGATTGACCAACGCTCTTCTTCGCCAATTGGACCCGCTTCATCAATTGGGTTACCTAAAACGTCCATGATACGGCCTAAGGTGGCTGTACCTACTGGAACTTTAACGGCTTCCCCTGTATTTACTACTTTAAGGCCGCGACGTAAACCGTCAGACGAACCCATTGCGATACCGCGAACAACGCCACCGCCTAACTGCTGCTGAACTTCGATCGTCAGACCAGCAATATCACCTTCTTCAATTTTCAGCGCATCGTATACTTGAGGTACAGAACCTTGCGGAAACTCTACGTCAACAACCGCACCGATGACTTGAACGACTTGACCTGAACTCATAGTCTTTCCTCTAAATCGTTTCGTGCACTATTTACACCGCAGACGCACCGGCAACAATTTCACTCAACTCTTGAGTAATCGCTGCTTGACGCGCTTTGTTGTAAACCAATTGCAGTTCGTTAATCAGGTTACCTGCATTATCGGTTGCGGCTTTCATTGCAACCATACGCGCTGCCATTTCAGAGGCAACATTTTCTACTACAGCCTGATATACCTGAGATTCAACATAGCGAACCAATAATTGTTCCAAAATTTCTTTTGGATCTGGCTCGTAGATGTAATCCCACTTGTGTTTTAGTTCGGTTTCATCCTCTGCTTTAGGCAAAGGTAAAAGCTGATCGATCTTAGGCGTCTGTGTCATGGTATTTACAAATTTGTTGTAAACAAC
Organism: Gayadomonas joobiniege G7; assembly: GCF_000300815.1. Lineage (GTDB taxonomy): Bacteria > Pseudomonadota > Gammaproteobacteria > Enterobacterales > Alteromonadaceae > Catenovulum > Catenovulum joobiniege. The sequence goes on from NZ_AMRX01000001.1 coordinate 536,234, forward strand.
GAAGAGGCGGTCAATTTCGCCTGCATCGTATTTGTCTAACATGACTTTTACAGAGCCTACAATGTCAGTTACAGAAGGCTTGTCACCAAACCCTGACGTTTGCGAAACCACTCTACCACCAAAGCTATTAAAAAACGCAGTCGCTTTATTACCAATAATGGCATAGTCGATCTCAACGCCTTTTTTGCTCCAGCTGCTGCAGTCTTTAAGGACTTGTTTAAACATGTTCATGTTTAAACCACCACAAAGACCACGGTCAGTAGAAATCACAATGTAACCAACACGCTTGACATCACGCTCTTCCATATAAGGGTGCTTATATTCGAGGCTGCCAAGCGCAATATGACCGATCATCTTGCGCATATTAGTTGCGTATGGACGGGATTCAGCCATGCGTTCTTGCGCTTTGCGCATTTTGCTTGCTGCAACCAGTTCCATAGCGCTGGTAATCTTTTGGGTGTTTTTAACGCTCCCAATTTTACCTTTTATCTCTTTAGCGCCGGCCATGATTCTTCACTCCGATTTTAATTAATCGATTGACTCAGTCTGGCTTACCAGGTTTGAGTCGCTTTAAAATTGTCTACTGCCGCTTTTAAGGCTGCTTCAATCTCGTCGTCGTATTTACCAGACTCATTGATTTTAGCAATCAGATCAGCGTGCTCAGAACTCATATAAGAGTGAAGGGCTGCTTCAAAATCAAGGATTTTGTCCAGCTCAATGCCTTTTAAATAACCTTTGTCAGCTGCAAACAGAGAAACAGCCATCAGACCAACACTTAACGGGCTGAATTGTTTTTGCTTCATCAGTTCAGTTACAGCTTGACCGTGCTCTAATTGAGCTCGGGTTGCTTCATCCAAGTCAGATGCAAACTGAGCAAACGCTGCAAGTTCACGATACTGAGCTAACGCTAGACGAATACCACCACCTAGCTTTTTGATAATTTTAGTTTGTGCAGCACCACCAACACGAGATACCGAGATACCTGCGTTAATTGCAGGACGGATACCTGAGTTGAACAGACCTGTTTCTAAGAAGATCTGACCATCGGTAATCGAAATTACGTTAGTAGGTACGAATGCAGATACGTCACCGGCTTGAGTTTCGATAATAGGTAAGGCTGTTAATGAACCTGTTTTACCTTTAACTTCGCCTTTAGTGAAGTTTTCAACATAATCTTCGTTAACGCGAGCAGCACGCTCAAGCAAACGTGAGTGAAGATAGAAAACGTCACCTGGGTATGCTTCACGACCTGGTGGACGACGTAATAACAATGAAACCTGACGATAAGCAACAGCTTGCTTAGACAAGTCATCGTATACGATTAATGCGTCTTGACCACGGTCACGGAAAAATTCACCCATAGTACAACCAGCATAAGGCGCTAAGTACTGTAATGCGGCTGATTCAGAAGCGTTGGCAGCAACGATGATGGTGTGATCTAATGCACCGTGCTCTTCTAATTTACGAACTACGTTCGCTAGAGTAGAGGCTTTTTGACCAATCGCAACATAGATACATTTAACGCCTGTATCTTTTTGGTTGATGATCGCATCGATAGCAACGGCTGATTTACCAATCTGACGGTCACCAATGATAAGCTCACGCTGACCACGACCGATTGGAACCATAGAGTCAATCGCTTTATAACCTGTTTGCAATGGCTCATCTACCGATTTACGGTCGATAACACCTGGTGCAATTTTTTCTACAGGCTCAAAACCGGCTGCTTCAACTGGACCTTTACCATCAATTGGTTCACCCAGTGTATTTACAACACGACCTAACAAACCAGGACCTACCGGAACTTCTAAGATTCGGCCAGTACCTTTAACTTTGGTGCCTTCTTGCAAATCTGCATAAGGACCCATTACAACCGCACCAACAGAATCTCTTTCAAGGTTCAATGCGATTGCGTAACGACTACCTGGAAGCTCAATCATTTCACCTTGCATCACGTCAGCTAGACCGTGGATGCGAATGATACCGTCAGTAACAGATACAATTGTACCTTCGTTACGAGCTTCACTGACGATTTCGAACTTCTCAATACGTTTTTTGATCAGTTCTGCAATTTCAGTGGAATTCAGTTGCATGCTCTTATTCCCCTACGACTGTAGCACTGTGGCCAGTCGATCCAATTTTCCGCGAACCGTGCTATCGATCACCATGTCACCAGCTTGAATTAATAAGCCACCAACAATGCTCTCATCTACACGACAATTCAGCTTAACTTTTTTTGCCAGACGCTCTTCTAAAGACTTGGCTAAACTTTCTTTTTGTTTAGCATCAAGCTCTACTGCTGAAGTAACAGAAACGTCTATTTGTTTGTCGTACTCTGCTTTAAATTCAGCAAACAAGCGGGCTACTTCTGGTAAAGCGCTCAATCGTTTGTTGTCAGCCATTACCTTAATTAGGTTCTGGCCATGATCATCTAACTGCTCATCACAAACTTTGATAAAGATTTCCGACAGCTGGTCTGCTGAGGCTGTGCCGTGTAATAAATCTTGGACAGATTCATTGTTGGCGACTTCACCCGCAAACGTCAGCATGTTCAGCCATGCTTCAACTTTGTTGTTTTCAACAGCGTAATCAAAAGCTGCTTTAGCATATGGTCGGGCAACGGTTGTCAATTCAGACATAAAAATTACCCCTTATAGTTCCTCAACCAATTTGTCGAGTATATCTGCATGTGCTTTAGCATCAATTGAGCGAGCCAAGATTTTTTCAGCACCAGAAACCGCTAGTATAGACACTTGCTTACGCAGGTCTTCACGAGCACGGTTAATTTCAGCTTCTAAATCGGCTTTACCTTGAGCCAGAATTTTGTCGCTTTCAGCACGCGCTTTGTCAGCGGCTTCGTCAACAATCTGAGCTTCGCGTTTTTTAGCTTGTTCAATGATGGCTGCAGCCTGAGATTTAGCTTCTTTTAACTTGTCTGCGGCTTCTTTACGTGCCAGCTCTAAGTCTTTTTCAGCTTTCTCTGAGGCTTCCAGACCATCTGCAATTTTTTTCTGACGAGCTTCAATCGCACCGTTTAGCTGTGGCCAAACGAACTTCATTGTAAAAACAACAAAGACAAAAAATGCAATAGATTCGCCAATCAGAGTTGCGTTGAGATTCACAACGGCCCCCTTAAGTTACTAATGTTCGCAATAAATAATTGTTTAAAGATGGCTTAAAATTAAGCGCCAACCGCGAACAACAAGTAAAGAGCGATACCAACACCGATCATAGCGATCGCATCGATAAGACCCGCAACAACGAACATTTTAACTTGTAGTTGAGGTGCAAGCTCAGGTTGACGAGCTGCTGATTCTAGGAATTTACCACCTAACAGACCGAAGCCAATAGCAGTACCCAGAGCGCCTAAACCGATTAACAAAGCAACAGCGATGTATAACATTGTGTTTTCTCCAAATGATTAAAAGTAAAGTTAAAGTTAAAAAATAAAACGCTTAAAAATTAATGATCTTCATGAGCCATGCTTAGATAAACAATCGTCAGCATCATGAAAATAAAGGCCTGAAGCGGTATAACCAGTAAGTGGAACGCAGCCCAAACAAAGTGGATAGGCAGCTGCCACACACCAATCATAGCGATCAGAATAAATATCAATTCACCCGCGTACAAGTTACCAAACAGTCGCAACGCTAATGAAACAGGTTTAGCGACTAAAGCAATGGTTTCTAAGATGATGTTGAACCAATACAACCAAGGTGTATTAAACGGGTGTGCGTATAGCTCTTTTAAAAATCCGCCCAGACCTTTGATTTTAATCGAATAATACAGCATCAATGCAAACACGCCTAGCGACAGACCAAAAGTCATATTAAGGTCGGTAGTTGGCACTGATTTAATATAAACGTGAGAGTTACCAGAAGCGATAGTATCCCATGATTCGCCGGCTATTAAAGACGCAGCAGTCGGGATCCAGTCAACTGGTACCCAGTCCATTGCGTTCATTAATAAAACCCAAACAAAAATGGTTAAAGCAAGAGGGGCAATAACCGGGTTGCGGCCGTGAAAGGTGTCTTTAACACTATTGCCCACGAATTCGATTATCATTTCAATTAAACATTGAAATTTTCCCGGTACACCGACAGTTGCTTTTTTAGCGGCACTGCGGAAAACCATGATAAAGACCAGCCCAAGAAAAATAGACCAGCCGAGTGTATCTATATGCCAGGTCCAAAAGCCTTCGCCGATAGAGGCGTTGGTCAAGTGGTGCTGGATATAGCCCTGAGAAGTCAGAGTATCACCATTTGCTGCCATTGTTGTTTCCCAAATTTTAAAGTTAATGAAAAGAATTCGGTGCTAATACGTGGGCAATCAATGCTATTAAAAAACCGCTGAAGACAAATGCGGGTAAAAACATTTGCGATTTTAAAATAATAGCCAAAATGACACTGGTTAAAACCAGCTTAACAGTTGCACCACGGTAAAATCTGTTCATTGTTGTTTTTAACTGGGTTGCACCGGCTGACGAAAACAAAAAGCAAGCCAATATAAAATTGGGTAAGATTGCACACCCAGAACCAACTAACAATGACACAGCGACTTGTTTATTCCAGACAAGTCCGCAAATTATTACAAACAACAAACTTAACAGAGCCTGAAAACTTATTATTTTTATTGCTGTTGAAAAACCTTTTAACGCCAGTTTGTTCAATGAAACGACTCTGTTAATTAAATATTCATGCGCAAATTTGTCACATTAAGCACAAATCTGATGCAAATTTTTGCGCAGAGTATACAGATTTATATCGGGTTTTCAATATATCTCTACGCTTGTAGCCCTGATATTCAGCCTAATTGAGCAAAATTTTTTCGTACATTTGATTTTTTTTCTTCTAATAATCACGCTGAAGTTTTAACTGCTCAATAATTCCTTCTAACGCGTCTAAATTAGCAAAGTTAATCACCATTTTTCCTTTGCCAGCCCGATTATGGCTAATAGACACTTGTGAACCTATTTTTTCGCTCAACTCAGTTTGCAATTTTTCGATATCTGGGTCTACTTTTTGTTCATTTTTGCTTTTTGGACCCTGTAATATTTTGTTTACTAACTTTTCAGTATCGCGAACACTTAACCCTTTGGCTGCAACTAAACGTGCAGTTTCAATTTGCTGCTCGCCCTCTAGCGCTAACAAACAGCGAGCATGCCCCATTTCAATGTCACCGTGCTCAAGTAAGGTTTTTACATCTGCTTGAAGGCTGTTTAGGCGCAGCAGATTAGAAATAGCTGTACGTGATTTACCGACCGCATCTGCTACTTGTTGGTGGGTGAGTGAAAATTCATTCATCAAACGATTCAGTGCGACAGCTTCTTCCATTGCGTTTAGATCTTCGCGTTGAATATTTTCGATCAATGCAATTGCAACGGCGGCTTCGTCTGGAATATCTTTTACTAAACAGGGAATTAGTTCTAGTTGAGCTAACTGTGCAGCCCGCCAGCGTCGTTCACCGGCTATGATTTCATAACTGTCTGATGCAATCTCGCGTACCACTATCGGCTGTATAATGCCCTGCGCTTTGATTGAGCTAGCGAGTTCGTCAAGCGCTTCTGGAGACATGTCTTTGCGTGGTTGATATTTACCTGGTTGTAAACATTCGACTGGAATTTTTCGTAATTCGCCTTTTACCGCCATATTAGGCTCAACATCTACCTCACCCGGGGCTTGTGCTGTTTGTTGTTTTGGGCTGGCGCTATTGTTGGCCAACAGCGCGTCTAATCCTCGTCCTAAACCACGTTTTTTTACCGACATTCAAAATACCTGATTGTTAAGCTACTTGTTTCGATTTTTCTTTTTCTGCTCGACGTATCATTTCGCCCGCTAATGCCAAATAGGCGCGCGCACCAGCAGATGATTTATCATAATACATAACTGGCGTGCCAAAACTCGGGGCTTCGGCTAGCCTGACGTTACGAGGGATCACAGTGCGATAAACTTTTTCGCCGAAGTGATTTTTTAACTGCTCCGACACATCGTTTGCTAACCGATTACGAGGATCGAACATGGTTCTTAAAATGCCTTCGATGGCTAAATCTGGGTTGACGACTTCGGCTAGTTTGCTAATGGTATCCATTAACGCAGTTAACCCTTCTAATGCGTAATATTCGCATTGCATTGGCACCAACACTGAATCTGCTGCCGACATGGCATTTACCGTTAACATGTTTAACGAAGGCGGACAGTCAATAATAATAAAATCGTAATCAGATTTAAACGGAGCTAGCGCATTTTTGAGTTTAACTTCGCGGGCAAAACACTCCATTAACTTTATTTCAGCCGCGGTTACGTCTGAATTGGCAGCCACTAAATCAAAATTACCGCTGGTATCTTTTTGTACCACTTGATCGAGCGGAGTGCCGTCGATTAATAGTTCGTAGGCACTGGCATTCACTTCGTATTTGTCAATGCCGCTGCCCATAGTCGCGTTGCCTTGCGGATCTAAATCAATCAAAAGCACTTTGCGTTTTGTTGCCGCCATAGATGCCGCTAAATTGACCGCCGTTGTCGTTTTACCAACGCCACCTTTTTGATTGGCAATAGCAATAGTTTTACCCATGACCGCCTCGCTTAATTAGTTACTTTTGTAATATCGATTAAATGTCTTTCTTCGCTTAATCCCGGCACTGCTAATTTAATTGACCGCTCAAGCTTAAATTCAGCGCCCAGTTTATCAATTTCTGCGTCAGGATAAACGCCTTTCATCGCAAAAAAATGACCCGTTTGCTTTTTTGGTAAATGATGACACCAGCTCAGCATGTCGTCCAATGAAGCAAAAGCACGGCTTAACACACCATCAAAACCCTCTCCAGCAGGATACTCTTCAACTCGAGATTGCACTGCTTTTACGTTATTTAAACCAAGTTTAAATTGAGTTTGCTGAATGAAACGTATGCGTTTACCCAAGCTGTCTAACAATACAAATTGACTCTCTGGTAGCATTATCGCTAACGGTAAGCCGGGTAAACCTGGGCCTGTGCCTACATCAATAAAACTTTGATGGCCTGCTAAATGTTTTACCAAAGATAATGAGTCAGCAATGTGCCGGATCATCATCTCGGACGGATCACGCACAGACGTTAAGTTATACGCTTTATTCCATTTGTGTAATTGCTCAACTAACTCAACCAATTGAGTTTTTTGTTGTTCTGTCGCGTCTAACTCTAATTCGTTGAGTATCTTTTGCAGTTGATGGTGCAAATTTCCCATTAAGCGGATTTCCTTAACAAACCTTGTTTTTTCAAGCTAACCAGTAACAAAGACACAGCTGCTGGGGTGATGCCAGAGATACGTGAAGCTTGACCAATGGTTTCTGGCTTAAACTCTTTTAATTTGGCAATCACTTCATTCGACAGACCAGATACCTGACTGTAATCAAATTCAGCGGGTAGCTTGGTATTTTCATGTCTTAGTGTTCGTTCAATTTCATCTTTTTGCCGTTCAATGTAACCGGCGTACTTAACTTGAATTTCAACTTGCTCTCCAGCCGCTTGATCCGTTAACCCTGGGCCTAACGATTCGATTTTCATCAAACTTTGATAGGTGATTTCTGGTCTGCGCAATAATTCTTCTAAGCTGTGCTCGCGTTGTAACGGGCTTTTTGTCAACTGGTTTACTGCCTCTAAACCAGCATGCGTTTTATGAACCCAAGTGGACTTAAGACGTTGTTTTTCCTGTTCAATGCTTTCTAATTTTTGATTATACGCCGCCCATTGATCAGATTTGATCAAACCAATTTGGTGGCCAAGTTCTGTCAATCTTAAATCCGCATTATCTTCCCGTAACAGGAGTCTATATTCAGCACGGCTGGTAAACATGCGATAGGGTTCTTTGGTCCCTAAGGTTGTTAAGTCGTCTATCAGCACGCCAAGATACGCTTGATCGCGACGAATGACAAATGCTTCTTGATCTTTTGCATAACGTGAAGCATTAGCACCCGCCAATAAGCCTTGTGCTGCGGCTTCTTCGTACCCTGTGGTACCGTTAATTTGGCCTGCAAAAAATAAACCATTAATAAATTTGGTTTCTAATGATTGTTTTAGATCACGGGGATCAAAAAAGTCATACTCGATCGCATAACCAGGACGCGTAATATGCGCATTTTCCATGCCTTTAATTGATCGAACAAGATTTATTTGAACATCAAATGGCAAGCTGGTCGAGATACCATTTGGATATAATTCATGGGTAGTTAAACCTTCCGGCTCGATAAAAATTTGGTGTGAATTTTTATCAGCAAAACGCATGATCTTATCTTCGATAGATGGGCAATATCTTGGACCTATGCCTTCTATCACACCTGAATACATGGGTGAGCGATCTAAACCACCACGGATAACTTCATGGGTTTTTTCGTTAGTATGAGTGATATAACAAGGGATCTGAGTTGGATGATCACTTTGTTTTCCCATAAACGAAAAAACGGGCGCTGGGTTATCACCTGGTTGCTCTTGCATTTGTGCAAAATCAACTGAGCGTGCATCTATGCGTGGTGGAGTACCAGTTTTTAATCGGCCAACACGGAAAGGTAATTCACGCAATCGATCAGCCAATGCTATTGATGGGGGATCGCCAGCTCGGCCGCCAGAATAATTTTGTAAACCAATGTGAATTTGACCACCTAAAAAGGTTCCAGTTGTTAAAACAACTGCAGGTGCATAAAATTTTAATCCCATTTGAGTGATCACACCGATCACTTGATCATTTTCAACGATCAGATCATCGCACGCTTGCTGAAATATTTTTAAGTTTGGCTGGTTTTCTAAAGCTGACCGAACAGCGGCTTTGTAAAGTTGACGGTCGGCTTGAGCGCGGGTTGCGCGTACCGCTGGACCTTTGCTGGAATTTAGTGTTCTAAACTGAATACCGCCTTTATCGGTCGCGCGAGCCATTAAACCACCTAAAGCATCAACTTCTTTCACCAGATGACCTTTACCTATACCACCAATAGCCGGATTACACGACATTTGTCCTAAGGTTTCGATATTGTGGGTTAATAATAACGTACTTGATCCCATTCTGGCTGCTGCCATAGCGGCTTCTGTGCCTGCATGTCCTCCACCGACAACGATCACATCAAATTTTTCTTGGTAAGTATGCATATACACCTGCCTGAATTTTTCATCTGGTAAAAAGGGCGGCCATTTTATAGCTTCGCTCCGATTTTGGAAATTGATTTAATAAAAATATATATATTTATATATAGATCTTATTGTTATTACTATTAATGATCACTTTTTCTGTGAGTAAGCATAAAAAATCGTTAATGATCATGTTTTTATGCGAAGAACAATAAGTGATCATGATTTGATCAAGGTTTGATCAATCTGAGCATAAATGCTCGCTTTATCCACAGCCCAAAAAGTCACTCGATCTTATCCCTGAATTAATCATAAGTTAACAGCATAATATACAGTAATTATCCACAAAGGAAATCTTATTCCTATGTTAATGTGGATAGTTTGTGATCAAGCTTTGATCAAGCACTGATCAATCTTTGATCAACTAGTGATCAGCCTTGATTTTATTGACTTTGTTGATCGTGTATGTTTTTTGAGCATTTGCCTATTGTATAGCAATACTGACTGATTTTTAACCAGTGTGTTTTTTTTATTTTTTGATCTTTTTATAGATGATTTTTCTATATACCAGATTATTTTGTTCACAACAGATATAATTTGGTGTTCATCTTGCTGCCGGAGATTTATATGTATAAAAATAACCAAAACTTTAGCCACCAAAGCACAGCTAAAATGGGGGTACTACTTATCAATTTGGGGACACCTGATGCACCCGATAAGGCATCGTTGCGACGTTATTTAAAAGAGTTTTTGGCTGATCCTAGAGTTGTTGAAGTACCCAGAGCTGTTTGGTGGTTTATTTTAAACGGTGTGATTTTAAACATTCGTCCGGGTCGCAGTGCTAAAGCGTATCAAACGGTTTGGACTGAGCAAGGTTCGCCTCTGCTAATACATACTCAGGCTCAAGCTGATAAATTATTATGTAGACTTAAAAAAGACCACGGGGGCGATATCATTGTTGATTTTGCTATGCGTTACGGCAATCCTTCGATTTCAAAAAAACTTGATGATATGATGGCAAAAGGGGTCCGAAAATTATTGGTATTGCCTATGTATCCCCAATATAGTGGTGCAACAACAGCCTCTACTTTTGATGCGATCGCGAAAGACTTTGTTCAGCGTCGGTGGTTGCCAGATTTTAGATTTGTTTCGCATTATCACGATTATCCAGCCTATATTAAAGCGTTAGCAAATAAAATTGAATCGTTTTGGTCGCAACATGGGAGAGCTGAAAAATTGATGTTTTCTTATCATGGTGTACCGAAAAAGTACTTATTAAAAGGCGATCCCTATTTTTGTGAATGCCATAAAACGAGTCGTTTGGTGGCAGAACAATTGCAATTATCTGAGAACGAGTATATTACCTGTTTTCAAAGTCGTTTTGGCCGTGAAGAATGGCTGCAGCCTTATGCTGATAAAACACTCGAAGCATTACCTAACCAAGGTATAAAATCAGTTCAAGTTGTATGCCCTGGTTTTTCTGCTGATTGTTTAGAAACGATTGAAGAAATGGGTATCGAAAATAAAGACGTTTTTTTAAACGCTGGCGGGGAATCTTATCAGTATATAGATGCCCTTAATAGTGATGATGAGCATATTGAGGCGCTTGCTAGTTTGGTAAAAGATAACCTTAGTGGCTGGACCTTAAATTTATATAATAGTGAAAAAAGTGAGCAATTGGCTACCGCTTTAATTAAGAGCGAATCAATGGCGGATAAAAATTAGTTCAATTTTTTTCACAAAACCGTCAGCGCAGCTTAAGCCTGCTGCTGGATTATATCGTAAAGATATATATCAATAAGATATTATTTTAGCCGTTGAAAAACATATACTTACCCATATATATAAGACTAATTTTTATGATCTTAGCCGGCAAGAGGCATATTCCTAATACAGTATTAAGGGCACGGAATGATTGAATTAACCAATATTTTAATTTTAATAGCGGCTGTGTTGCTTATTTTATGCATCTTTGCCAGCATTTTGTCGCATAAATTTGGTGCTCCTTTATTATTGGCTTTTTTAGTTTTAGGTATGTTAGCGGGCGAGGATGGGCCTGGCGGGATTGCTTTTAATAGTTTTGATTTAGCATTTTTATTTGGCAATTTAGCATTGGCTGTGATTATTTTTGATGGCGGTTTAGGTACAGACAAAAAGAGCTTTAGGGTGAGTTTAGGACCTGCTTTATCACTCTCGACATTGGGTGTATTTGTGACCTCAGCGGTGACAGGTTTAGCAGCGTTTTATGTATTTGAATTGTCTATTACTGAATCATTTTTAATTGGTGCTATTGTTGGTTCTACAGACGCAGCAGCTGTATTCGGTTTATTAAAAACCGCAAAATTAAGGCTGAAAGAGCGTACCAGTAGCACGTTAGAGATGGAATCCGGTACCAATGACCCAATGGCGATATTTTTAACCATAGCGTTAGTTGAAATTATGTCTGCAGCTGACGACTCTGCCGGTCTTGCGTTTATTTTTAAATTTATTCAGCAAATGGGGTTAGGTTTAGTTATCGGATTTGCAGGGGGATATTTATTAAAAACTACATCAACCAAAATGGTGGTCCCTTCGTCTTTATACCCATTATTTGCACTTGCGGGGGCGCTTGGCATATTCGGCCTAACAAACATTTGGGGTGGGAGTGGGTTTTTAGCTATCTATATTGCTGGTGCCATTTTGGGTAATTCTAAGGTGCCTTATATTGACGATATTCAAAAGTTTCATGATGGCATTGCTTGGTTGAGTCAAATTGGCATGTTTGTCATGTTGGGTTTGCTTGTTACCCCGTCAAGTTTGTTAGATATTGCTGTGCCTGCGCTTATTCTATCGGCTGTGCTGATTTTTATTGCCAGACCGCTTGCTGTTTTACTGTCGCTTGCTCCATTTCATTTTCCTTGGCGAGAAAAAGTGTTTATAAGTTGGTGTGGTTTGCGCGGGGCTGTGCCTATTATCTTGGCATTATTTCCGCTGCTGGCAGGGCTTGAGCATTCAATCATGTATTTTGAGGTGGCATTTTTTGTTGTTTTTATGTCTTTGTTGGTACAAGGTTGGACGATAGCACCGCTGGCGCGCTGGTTAAATATTGAAATACCACCTAGCTATGACCCTAAGCACGTTGAAATGCAGTTGCCAGGAATAGAGCGTACTTTATATATATATCAAGCAATGGGAGATTGCTTAGCCGTGGGGCGTATAGTGCCGTTATTAAACGAACAGTGCCAGAGTCAAGCCGTTGGTTTAATCCGTGATAATAAATTGCTGACAGACCTGTTAGATGAACGAGTGCAAGAAAATGATCAGCTTTTATTTGTTGCAGGTGAGGGCAATGTTGTGCAAATGAATAAGCTATTTTCTGGCCATAAAGATGAGTCATTAAAAATAGAATCTTTATTTTATGGTATTTTCGAAATATCACCTGAATCTCTGATGCAAGATTTGCAAAGTGTTTATGGTATTGAATTAAACGAAGGGGAACTTGAATTAACAGTGGCTGGATTTTTACGCAAAAAGTTTCATAATAAGCCGGTTGTTGGTGATATGTTCCGCTTTGATACTATTACTGTGATAGTAAAAACGATGCAAGATGGTGAGATCACAGGCGTTGGTGTAAAAATTAACGAAGGTTAAGCAAAATGAATTTAGCTTTGCTTAGCGTTTTTATATCTACTTTCTTTTTTGTTTCGCTAACACCAGGTATGTGTATGACCTTAGCCATGAGCTTAGGAATGAGTGTTGGCTATCGACGAGCATTGTGGATGATGCTCGGAGAGCTTGCAGGTGTCGCTTTGGTGGCGATATCAGCTGTGTTGGGCATAGCCTCCATTATGCTGAATTATCCGTGGCTATTTGTATTGTTAAAGTGTGTCGGTGGTGGTTACTTAATTTATTTAGGTATTTGTTTATGGCAATCAAAAAGTAAGTTAGCGATCAAACTTGACGCCCAAGCGACAGTGCCTACACAAAGTCGATCGGCATTAATAGGACAGGGATTTGTTACCGCTGTTGCTAATCCTAAAGGCTGGGCATTTATGGTAGCTTTACTGCCACCTTTTATTAACGGTGAGCAAGCCATAGCACCTCAATTGCTGATATTAGTCGGTACCATATTAGTATTGGAGTTTATTTGTATGAGCCTATACGCAAGCGGCGGCAAAGGACTTAAACATATGCTTGGTAATGCAAATAAGTTACGCTGGGTAAACCGAATATCCGGTGCACTTATGTTAGCCGTCGGTAGTTGGTTATTTATCAGCTAATGTGTTTGTTTTACTTAGCAGTTAAAAAAAACGCCAGGATCGTCTAAATCAAGATTATCTGATATCTCAATTTGTTGTAAAAGCCGTTGCCATTGCTGTTCAGAAATACCTGTTAACAATGCAAATTGCACACTGACTTTAGCAATGATTTCCTCTGCACTATCACTATTAAAGGCACATTCATCTGCAATAAAAGTAAAAACGTGTGCCGAATACTCGTTTGTATACGCACGCTGTTGGCGTAAAAAGTTAACAGAGGTCTGGCCGATTTGTTCTGGGTTTATCAACATATCTATTTAAATTAGCAGGTAAAAGTTAATATACAGTTGTACTGTACTCTTGATAATTAAGATCACCAAGAGCACTTATTGACTTGCTTCGCAAATATGATTAAAAAATAAGACATTTTAACCTATTTGCCAATACAAAAGCTGCTAAATATTCGGCCAAGTAGATCGTCACTGGTAAATTCACCGGTGATTTCATTTAAATGCTGTTGTGCTAGTCTGAGCTCTTCTGCCAGTAATTCACCAGCCTGCATAACTTGTAGCTGGTATTTTCCATTTTCTAGCTGTTCAAGCGCTCTATTGAGTGAGTCTATGTGCCTGCGACGTGCTAAAAATTGTCCTTCGGTAGAGGCTTGATAGCCCATAATGGTTTTTAAATGATCTGTTAGATGATGAACACCTTGGCCAGTTTTTGCTGATAAACGGATCACAGGGTAGGGGCTAGCATCTTCAAAACCAATAGCTTCACCACTTTGATCCGCTTTGTTACGGATCACAGTGACTCCAACTGAGTTATCACCTAAGCGCTGAAAAAACTCAGGCCAATCTTGCTCAACCGCATGATTGTTTTCTGTGCTATCTACCATTAATAAAATACGATCGGCTTTTTCTATTTCTTGCCAGGCACGCTCAATCCCAATTTGCTCAACTTCATCTGGGCTATCACGTAAGCCTGCGGTATCTATAATATGTAATGGCATACCATCAAGATGGATATGCTCACGCAGAACATCTCGAGTGGTGCCGGCAATATTGGTTACAATCGCGGTTTCACGTCCGGCAAGTGCGTTTAATAAACTGGATTTGCCGGCATTAGGTTTACCGGCTATCACCACACTCATACCGTCTTTTAATAACGCACCTTGCTGAGCTTTTTGTAACACCTGCTCTGTGTTATCTAGAATAGCCAAAAGATCTTTTTCTATTTTTCCGTCAGAGAGGAAGTCCACTTCTTCTTCTGGAAAGTCGATCGCCGCCTCAACATAAATACGTAAGTGTATAATGGCTTCAGTAAGCTGGTGAACCTGTTTAGAAAACTCACCTTGTAAGGTTTGCAGGGCGCAGCGAGCTGCTTGTTCGCTGGATGATTCAATTAAATCGGCAATGGCTTCAGCTTGTGCCAAGTCCAGTTTATCGTTGAGATAAGCTCGTTCAGAAAACTCACCGGGTCGCGCAAGACGCACATCAGGGATAGAGGCAATTTGCTGTAATAAAAGGTCTAATATAACAGGCCCACCATGGCCTTGAAATTCTATGATATCTTCACCGGTAAAGGAGTTTGGCCCCTTAAAATAAATGGCAATGCCTTGATCAATAACAGCGCCATCTAAATCATAAAATTTTAAATATTCAGCTTTTCGTGGGGGTAAGCTTTTATGCAATATGGTCTCAGCAATTTGTTGTGCTTTTTGGCCTGAGACACGAACTATACCTACACCGCCACGACCTGGTGCGGTAGCAATCGCTGCGATAGTTTCTTGATTTAACATTTTTTACCCCCTAACTAAAAAAGCGGGCCTGAGACCCGCTTATTGTGATTGAGATGTGTCGGTTAAGTTATTTTAAACCTGACTTTTCAATCGATTTATTGATCATCAGCATTTGAACGATAGAAATAATATTACTGACCAACCAGTATAAAACTAAACCTGATGGGAACCATAAGAAGAAAAAGGTAAACATCACCGGCATATACTGGAAGATTTTTTGCTGAACAGGATCTTGCATCGGCGTTGGCTGCAGTTTTTGCATAATAAACATGCTAGCACCCATTAAGATTGGTAAAACATAATATGGGTCCTGTTGAGATAAGTCATGGATCCATAAAATAAATTCAGCATGGCGCAGCTCGACACTTTCAACAAATACCCAATACAAAGCTAAAAAGATAGGCATTTGCAGTAATATTGGTAAACAGCCACCCATTGGGTTGACCTTTTCTTTACGGTACAGCTCCATCATAGCTTGTGAAAACTTTTGTCTATCTTCGCCGTAACGAGCTTTGAGATCATTTAACTTTGGCTGTAACTTACGCAACTTGGCCATTGAGGTGTATTGCTTTTTGGTTAAGCCATACATCAAACCTTTTACGATGATGGTAATTAAAATGATGGCCACACCCCAGTTACCCACTAAGCTGTGCAAAAATTTAAGTAAGTGGAATAACGGTTGCGAGATAAACCACAAAATACCATAGTCTACTGTTAGCTCGAGGTTTTTAGCCAGCTCAGCGAGCTTATCTTGGTCTTTAGGGCCTGAATATAAGGTGGTTGATAATTCAGTTTGTGAACCTGGTGCAATTTTAACTAACTCGCCTTTGTAGCGAACAAGCGCAGTACCGCCAGATAAGGCTTTGGTTGAAATATCAATTTGAGCATCCGGAGAGGGAATAAAAGCAGTTACAAAATAATGCTCAATCATGGCAACCCAGCCACCTGTGCTACTTTTGTTTAATGACTTTTCACTAATGTCATCAAAGCTAACTTTTTCGTAAGATTCATCTTGGGTTGAGTAGGCCGCACCATGATAGGTTGGCATCATCATTGAACTTTGTGCTTGTCCCATGTGCTGTTTTAATTGAGCAAATAGTTGCACGTATTTAACGGTTGGTGCATTGTTTTGCACATTAAAGTTGATATCAACTGTGTGTTCACCCCGTTTGAAGATAAAAGTTTTAGTTACAACTAAACCTTCTTTATTGGCGTATTTAACCGGTACTTCTAAAATATCCCCAGTCATCACATATTCGGTTTTTTCACTTTGGTAAACCGGACGCCCTTCGCTGCTGGCATCTGGGCCATCAACACCTGTTAAGCCACTCTGAGCATGAAATAAGTGACCACCAGCAGGAACCAATAACTCATAAGGTTCATTGCTGTCTTTTTCTTTGGCGTAATTTAACAGGTCTAGCTGAATGATATCACCGCCGACCAAATCAATAACTGCTTTAACCGTGTCTGTAGTAATTTCAATTGTACTCGCACTTGATTGAGTCGCTTGAAAATCTGAGCTTGAACCTGTAGGTACGTCACCTTGTCCAGCAGTTGAATTGGTGTTTGATTGGCTTTGAGTGGCGACTGTTGTTTGTTGCGGCTGTGGCGCGTTATCTAGCTGCCATTGTTGCCACAGCAAAAAAGTAACCAGGGCTAAACCGATTAGTAATAAACTTCTTTGCGATTCCATAGAATGTTAGTTCTCTTTATTGGTAGATTTAGGCACGGGGTCGTAACCACCGGACGAAAATGGATGACATTTTATAACGCGTTTGGCCGTTAACCAACAGGCAAAGCCAAATCTATGGCATTTAATTGCTTCTAAAGCGTAATTTGAACAACTTGGATAAAATCGGCAGCGCTGGCCGAGTAGGGGGCTTAACAATGTTTGATAGATTTTTATTAAACCTATTAACAAAGCCGCCATTAACTTTTCATGTGGCGCTTTATTTTTTTCCATGTGTATTCCAGTTCATGCCGCAATGTTTCATTGCTTGCTAATGCAATCCCCTGTTTAGCAATAAATACCATATCAACATTAGGTAGTTCATGCTGCTGCAAACGAAATGAATCGCGTGCGACTCTTTTAATTTTGTTTCGTTGAACCGCAAAACGGGCTTTCTTTTTAGATATGGTAAAACCTAAACGAGGTTTATCAAAGTTAGATTTTGCAGCGAGGATTGTATAATAGCGGCAGGAGAACTTTTTAGGACGGGCATCAAATACCGATTGAAAATCGGCGGGAGTTAGTAAGCGTAACTCCCGCTTATAAGCGTAAGTCTTCACAGGAGACAATTAGGCACTTAAAACCTTGCGTCCTTTAGCACGACGACGAGCTAAAATTTGACGACCGCTTTTAGTAGCCATACGCGCACGGAAACCGTGGTTGCGTTTACGCTTGATGTTGCTTGGTTGAAATGTACGTTTCATTGCAATAATTCCGGTTAATCGTTGTGTGCTTATCAGCACGGGACCTTTAAAGGGGCGCGAATAATATCAAATAGTTGAGTAAAAAACAACACCGTCAAATGCTTATGTATAAGTATTCTAAATATAGAGTTTTATCCACATATTTAGTTCTTAAACAAATGGCTTCTAAGCTCATATCGAACCAGATTTGTGTGATTTTAATAAATATTAAAAGCAATAAAATCAACACTTTACATTTATTTTTTAAGCGAATTCTAAATAACTGATTTGTCAATATTGAACTTGTGGATAATTTCTGGTGAAATCACTGTCTTTTTAGTATTTGGAGATCGAGTACCTTGAGTGACTCACTTTGGCAGAATTGTTTAGATTCGCTGCAACGGGAATTACCTTCGCAACAATACAATATGTGGGTTCGCCCGCTGCAGGTTTTAGCGCAGGCCAATGAAATTACACTCTATGCACCTAATAAATTTGTTTTAGATTGGGTGCGGGACAAGTATTCAGATCGAATTAACGAGCTTATTATTGAATTTTCTGGCGCGAATCCGCCGGTATTAAAGCTTGAAGTTGGCTCGCGTCCAGCGGCGCCTGTGAATAACCCTAAACTAGAGCTTGGTAACGGGCAAGGAGAGCGTGCTCATCAAGTGCATCGTCCGACGAGTACAAACAATCCTGGATTTAGTATCAATGCAGCTCAGGTAGGGCAAACACCTCCAAGTATTCGGTCAAATTTAAGGGAAAACTATACCTTTGATAATTTTGTTGAAGGTAAATCAAACCAATTAGCGCGCGCTGCGGCGACACAGGTTGCCGACAACCCGGGTACAGCATACAACCCGCTCTTTTTATACGGTAGTACTGGGTTAGGTAAAACGCACTTAATGCATGCTGTCGGCAACGAAATTAGACAGCGCAATCCAGATGCGAAAGTTGTTTATATGCATTCAGAACGTTTTGTGCAAGATATGGTCAAAGCGCTGCAAACCAATTCGATTGAAGAGTGGAAGCGACATTATCGTTCGGTTGACGCTTTGTTGATTGATGATATCCAGTTTTTTTCTGGTAAAGAACGATCTCAAGAAGAATTTTTCCACACCTTTAACGCGTTATTAGAGGGTAATCACCAGGTTATTTTAACCAGTGACCGTTATCCCAAAGAAATTGAAAATGTTGCTGATCGTTTAAAGTCTCGTTTTGGGTGGGGATTAACTATAATTATTGAGCCACCTGAGCTAGAAACGCGTGTTGCGATTTTAATGAAAAAAGCGCAAGAATCTAATTTTGTTTTGCCAAATGAAGTGGCATTTTTTATTGCAAAACGTCTGCGATCTAATGTGCGAGATCTAGAAGGTGCACTGAACAGGGTTATAGCAAATGCCAATTTTACCGGCCGTCCTATGACGATTGATTTTGCCAAAGATGCCTTGCGCGATATGCTCGCATTACAAGAAAAACTCGTTACAATAGAGAACATACAGAAAACAGTTGCGGAATATTATAAAATTAAGTTGGTTGATATGTCGTCTAAAAGTCGTAGCCGAAGTGTTGCACGACCTCGACAAATAGCAATGGCTCTTTCAAAAGAATTAACCAACCATAGTTTGCCAGAAATAGGTGCTGCATTCGGTGGGCGCGATCACACAACAGTGTTACACGCATGTCGAAAGGTAAATGATTTACGTGAAAATAATCACGATGTTAAAGAGGACTATTCAAATTTGGTCCGCACTTTATCGTCGTAAATATTGGATAATAAAAATATGAAATTTTCAGTTAGCCGAGAAGATATACTCAAGCCGCTTCAACTTGCTACCGGAACAGTCGAAAAACGACATACCTTACCTATATTGTCTAATGTACTGTTAGATATAAGTGATGGGGTGTTGGCCATTACAGGTACCGACTTAGAGGTCGAGTTAGTTTCTTCTGTGGAGCTGGTTCAGGCGTCTGAAGATGGTCAGGTGACTGTACCTGCACGTAAATTATTTGATATTTGTCGTGGTTTAAGTGATGCATCCCTTATTGAATTTAAATTAGAGGATAACAAACTTAAAGTTAAATCTGGTAAAAGTCGTTATTCATTGTCTACTCTGCCAGCCAAAGATTTTCCTAATTTAGAAGAGTGGAAGAGTGAAATTAATTTTGCAATCCATCAAAATGATCTTAAACACTTAATTAATAGCACCTCGTTTTCAATGGCCAACCAAGATGTCCGATATTATTTAAATGGGATGTCAATGGAAACTCAAGGAAACGAATTAAGATGCGTGACAACCGATGGTCACCGTTTAGCGTTGGCCCGCTTTAAATTGGCAGACGAAAATTTAGACGAAAGCCAGGTTATTATTCCACGAAAAGGCGTGACGGAAATTAGTCGTTTGATTGAAGATAATGACGACAATATTTATATCTCTTTGGGTAGCAATCATATCCGCGTTAGCTCGTCGAGTTTTACCTTTACCAGTAAATTGGTTGACGGACGTTTCCCAGATTATCGACGAGTATTGCCTAAAGGCGGTGATAAAGAAATAATTGCTGATAAAAGTGTTTTAAAACAAGCGTTTGCTCGTGCTGCGATTTTATCTAATGAAAAGTTTAGAGGGGTTCGGTTAAATCTTTCTAACAACCAATTAATGATTACAGCCACAAACCCAGAACAAGAACTAGCCGAAGAAATGGTAGAAGTTAATTACCAAGGTGAAGAATTAGAAATAGGGTTTAACGTTGCATATATCCTAGATGTGTTAAATGCACTTGAATCCGATCAAGTTAAAATTACATTGGGCGATTCAAATAGCAGTGGTTTAATTGAAGACAATAATGATGAATCAGCTGTCTATGTTGTTATGCCAATGAGGTTATAATTTAACCTCATTTTATATATGTATATTTCTCGGCTTGTGATACAAAACGTTCGCAATGTCAGTCATCTAGACATTTCTTTAAACGACAAGTTTAATGTTATAGTGGGTGAAAACGGCAGTGGTAAAACGTCGTTTTTAGAATCTATCCACTTATTAGGTTTTGGTCGTTCATTTCGAAAATCAAAAAACAGTGAACTGATTAATTTTTCCGAAACTCAATTGACGGTTCACGCTGCTGCTCGTTTTAAAAAGTCCGATACTGTAAAACAATCGTTCGGGATTAGTAAGTTTAAAAATGGGGATAATCAGATTCGGGTAAAAGGGCAAAAGGTCGCGAGACTGAGCGAATTATCCAGTTATTTTCCTATTATTAGCTTCACGAACGATAGCTTAGATTTGATTGAAGGAAGTCCAAGTTTTCGTAGACGATTAATTGATTGGTTAGTGTTTCACGTGGAACAATCAACAAATTGCTCTGCTGTTTATCGAGATTATGCTCGTGTACTAGAACAACGTAACTCAGCACTAAGGCATCATAAAATAGAATTAGTTAAAAGTTTTGACCAGCAATTGATTAAGTTAAACGCGAACATTCATTCCTATCGCCAACAAATGGTTGCTCAACTTAACGACGAATTTAATCAACAATTTAAAAGCTTGGATGATAAATTTTTAAACTCAGATGTTAAATTAATTTACAAAGCGGGATGGAATACCTCACAATCATATTCTGATATAATAGCAGACACCCTAGCTCAGGACTTAAAACGAAAAACCACTAGCTATGGGGTGCACAGAGATGATGTATTATTTTTAATAGATGATAGAAATATAAAACATCTTTTATCTCGAGGAGAAAGCAAGCGTTTTGTTTTAGCTCTATTGTTAGCCGCAGAACGGTTAATTTTTAAAATGACCGATAAAAACTGTATTTGGCTCTTTGACGATATATGCGCAGAGCTTGATTTCGATTCCATTAAAAAAACATTTGAGCTGGTTGCAGATTTAGACAATCAGATGTTTTTTAGTTGTATTGAAAAAGATTTAGATTTAATAAAACAAGTAGTAACAAGAAACAATTTTTATTCTGTGTTTCACGTGAAACATGGACAATTATTAGAGTAGGGTCAGCAAATGTCAGAATATGATTCGTCATCGATAAAAGTCTTAAAAGGCTTAGATGCTGTTAGAAAAAGACCAGGTATGTATATTGGTGATACCGATGACGGCACCGGTTTACATCACATGGTGTTTGAGGTTGTTGATAACAGTATAGATGAGGCCCTTGCAGGTCACTGTAAGGATATTTTAGTTACCATTCATTCAGACGGTTCGGTTTCTGTACGAGATGATGGACGGGGTATTCCAACAGAAATTCACTCAGAAGAAGGCGTATCAGCGGCGCAAGTCATAATGACAGTTTTGCACGCAGGTGGTAAATTTGATGATAACTCTTATAAAGTGTCCGGCGGTTTGCACGGCGTTGGTGTTTCGGTTGTAAATGCACTTTCTGAAAAACTGCAATTAACAATTCGCCGTCAAGGTAAAGTCCATCAGCAAAAATATCATTTAGGTGAACCAGAAAACCCACTTGCTGTCATTGGTGAAACAGAAGATTCGGGCACAGAAATTCGTTTTTGGCCTTCGCACGAAATTTTTACTGATACTGTCTTTCATTATGACATACTGGCAAAACGCCTTCGTGAATTGAGTTTTTTAAACTCGGGCGTATCTATTAAATTAACTGACGAAAGAGATGGAAAAAATGATCACTTTAAATACGAAGGTGGCATTCAAGCTTTTGTAGAATACTTAAACCGTAAAAAAACACCTATCCATAAAAGTGTTTTTCATTTTATTACTGAGCGTGAAGACGGCATAACAGTAGAAGTAAGCTGTCAATGGAATGATAGTTTCCAAGAAAACATTTTTTGTTTTACGAATAATATTCCACAACGAGATGGCGGTACTCACTTAGCGGGATTCCGTTCTGCATTGACACGGACTTTAAACTCTTTCATGGAGAAAGAGGGATTGTCGAAAAAAGCAAAAGTTGCTACAACAGGTGATGATTCGCGAGAAGGTTTAACTGCTGTTGTTTCTGTTAAAGTGCCTGATCCTAAATTCTCATCTCAGACTAAAGACAAACTCGTATCATCCGAAGTTAAAAGTGCCGTTGAACAGGCCATGGGTGAAAAGTTAAATGACTTTTTATTAGAAAACCCAGCGGATGTTAAATCGATCGTTAGTAAAATTATGGACGCAGCTAGAGCGCGTGAAGCTGCCCGAAAAGCTCGTGAAATGACTCGCCGAAAAGGTGCGTTAGACATTGCTGGTTTACCTGGCAAACTAGCCGATTGCCAAGAAAAAGATCCAGCGCTTTCTGAACTTTATATAGTGGAGGGTGACTCTGCGGGTGGTTCAGCAAAACAAGGTCGTAACCGTAAAAACCAAGCGATATTGCCACTAAAAGGTAAAATATTAAATGTTGAAAAAGCACGTTTTGATAAGATGCTTTCTTCACAAGAAGTAGGTACGTTAATCACTGCACTGGGCTGTGGTATTGGGCGTGATGAGTATGATCCTGATAAATTAAGATATCATTCAATTATTTTAATGACGGATGCTGATGTTGATGGTTCACACATTCGTACTTTATTGCTGACTTTCTTTTATCGCCAAATGCCAGAGATTATAGAGCGCGGTCATATTTTTATTGCTCAGCCACCTTTATTTAAAGTTAAAAAAGGCAAACAAGAGCAATATATTAAAGATGAAGCGGCCTACGAAGCTTATTTAACAAACCTAGCTTTAGATGGTGCTGAATTGTATGTTAATGCCGATGCGCCTGCTATTTCAGGCCAAGCATTAGAGCAGATCGTAAAAGACTATCAAGTTTGTGAGCACATTGTTGAGCGACTCTCTAGAACGCTGAATAGTTATTTAGTTAACGAATTTAAGACGGCAGAACAATTAACGGAAAGCTCACTAAAAGACAAAGAGTATGTCGAAAACTGGGCAAATCAGATTGCAGCAAAGCTGGAATCAAGCAAAGATGGTAGTTCAATCTTTAATCATGAAGTTATTTTAGACCCAGAAGTGCAACTCTATATACCACGCTTTAATGTAAGAACCCATGGTGTTGATCATGTTTATAACTTGGATTTAGATTTTATCAATTCGGCCGATTATAAAACCATTTGTAAAACTGGCCAGATGATATCTGAATTAGTTGAAGAGGGTGCTTATATTAAACGCGGTGAGCGTGTTTACCCAATCCAAACTTTTGATGAAGGTTTGAACTGGTTAATGAAGGAGTCTAAAAAAGGCTTATATATCCAGCGCTATAAAGGGCTAGGTGAGATGAACGCAGACCAACTTTGGGAAACCACAATGGACCCAGGTAGTCGCCGTATGCTTAAAGTCACCATTGAAGATGCTATCGGTGCCGACCAGTTGTTCTCAACCTTAATGGGTGACCAAGTTGAACCTCGTCGAGAGTTTATTGAAACAAACGCATTAAATGTCGTGAACCTAGACGTGTAAACGAACAATATTTAAGTTTTTCAAAAGCCGACAATTTGTCGGCTTTTTTGATCTAGAATAATGTAATGTAAGCAAAAGGGTTTTATAGTAGGGGGTGAAAAAAGTTTAGCAGTCATTTAGGAAGTTGTAGAATGCAAGAAGCTGCACTAAATAACCAAGAAGTTCAAATAGCAGATGGTCAGGAGTTAGTATCAACAACAGATTTACGAGGTGTGATCACTTACGTAAACGAAGCGTTTTGTGCTGTAAGCGGGTATAGTAAAGAAGAACTCATAGGAAAAAACCATAATATAATTCGCCATCCTGACATGCCTAAACATGCATTTTCTGAATTGTGGGGGCATTTAAAAGACAATAAATCTTGGCGAGGATTAGTGAAAAATCGCTGTAAAAATGGCAGTTATTACTGGGTCGACGCATATGTAACGCCCATTATTCAAAACCATAGAGTTGTCGGTTATCAATCGGTAAGAATTAAAGCCAGAGATCAAGATAAACACAAAGCCGAGCTGATATACCAAAAGCTACAAAATAACAAAACGGTAAGTCACCAAGTCAATTTTAATACTAAACATATTGTTGCGATAAGCTCGTTACTCACCTTAATAATAATGCAATTGTATAGCTTTGGCTGGCAATCTTGTCTCATTCCTGTATTAATGACTTTGGCTTTTTATTTATCTTATCGGGTCTCAATTTTTGAAACCCCTAATCTATTGGCAGAACTTGACCAAAAATATAAAAGCATTACCCGTACAATAACGTTTGGTAATAAAGAGCCTGCAGTGATTCGATACGCATTGGCGTTACAAGATGCCAAAAACAGAACCGTTATTGGTCGTTTTACCGCTTTAACTGACGAACTAAATTTTGTTTCGGGAGGGCTAAGTGAAAACATTAGTGTCTCGGCAAATAATCGACGAAAAGCGCAAGAAGAGCTTTCACAAGTAGCAGCTGCGGTCAACGAAATGTCGAGCACGGCTAAAGAAATTGCGCACAATACAGTGCAAACTTCGGATCAAGTCGACAATACTAATACGGCGTGTGCATCATTATCGGAGAACTTTGTGCAAACGTCTGAAGCCATGCGTAGGTTAGCTCAGCAAGTAGAAGAAGCGTCAAGTTCAGCTGACGAATTAAAATCTTTAGCAGAAAAAGTAAAAATAGTTATGGATGAAATTGATGGTATTGCGGATCAAACTAATTTATTAGCTTTAAATGCTGCTATTGAAGCTGCCCGTGCAGGTGAACATGGCCGAGGGTTCTCGGTAGTCGCTGACGAGGTCAGAGCGCTTTCTGCCCGTAGTCAAGAATCAGCGAAAACCATTAAAAATAATATTGATGCCATGTATTTAGGGATTGATAAATGGCAAGTAAGCATGAATCAAAATTACCATTCTGCTATTGCTTGCAATGAGTCAGTTTCACAAGCCAGCAATATGGTTGGAGAAGTCACTGGCATGGTTGATCAGATCTCTGATTTGGCACGTCAAATAGCAACGGCGGCCGAAGAGCAAGAAGTGGTTTCAGAAGAAATTAACCGCAATATTCAACAACTGAATATGCTTTCAGAAAGTGATCTTGAAAGGGTTAATAGCCAAGAACAGGGGGCTGAAAGTTTGCTTAAAATGACAGAGCAAATTAGTAGTATAGGTCAAACTTTTTCAAATAAATAAAACTCGTGATGCGTTTAGGGGATTCGACTAAACGCACTGAACCGAAACACTATTAATCAAATCTATGCTGATAGCTGGCAATTTCTTGTAAAAACAAGTCACCATACTTTTCTAACTTTTGTTTTCCGACCCCATTTACTTTTAACATTGCTTGGCGACTATCCGGTACTTTGATACACATGTCTACTAAGGTTGCATCATTAAAAATAATATAACTGGGTAGATCGTATTCGTCAGCGATTTGTTTTCTTAGCTGTCTGAGTCGTTCAAATAAACGTTTATCGTAGTTTTGTTTAAGCCAAGGTTTTTCTTTTTGAGAGATGACAGCGGCTTTGTCTATTTGTGGCAGTGCCAGTTTTAATTCAACTTCACCACGCAAGATAGGGCGAGCGCGTTCGGTAAGCTTTAAATGAGCGTTGTCGGTTATATCAATTCTAACTAGACCACAATGAACTAACTGACGCAGAATACTTAACCAGTATTCTGGGCTTTTATCTTTGCCTATGCCATGCACGCTAAGTTTATTGTGTTGATGCTCTCTTACCCGCTGATTTTTAGCGCCCCGTAATACTTCAACAATATAGTTAAAACCAGAAGCTTGGCCCGTTCGATAAATACAAGATAACGCTTTTTGTGCATCTTCTAAACCATCGTACTGCTGAGGTGGGTTTAAACAGATATCACAGTTACCGCAGGCTTGATTAATCGCTTCGCCAAAATAATTTAATAGCACCATACGTCGACAGGTTTGGCTATGCGCAAGTGAGACCATCGAAGAGAATTTATTTTCTTCCAGTTCTGCTCTGTCGGCATTTGGGTTTTGAGAAATCATCCAGCGCACTCTTTCAATATCTGATTCATCAAACAATAGTAAAGCCTCACTATCAAGGCCATCCCTTCCTGCTCGGCCAGTTTCTTGATAATAGCCTTCAATAGAGCGGGGAATGTCATAATGCACAACATATCTTACATCGGGTTTATTTATTCCCATGCCAAAAGCGACGGTTGCAACCATCACTTCCACGTTGTCTCTCAACCAATTAGTTTGTGCTTGCTTACGTTGCTCAAGCGTGAATCCTGCATGATAAGCAGTGGCTTTAATTTGGTGGCGAGATAAAAACGCTTGTACCTCTTCAACACGTTTACGCGAGCTACAGTAAACAATGCCAGATTGTTTTGCATGTTTTTGGATATAGTCTTTAAGTTGCGTGAGTGCACTAAATTTTTCTTGTTGGATATAGCGAATGTTGGGCCGGTCAAAACTGGCGATATACTTATAACAATTTTGCAGGTTAAGAAGATTGATAATGTCTTCTTGAGTTGTATCATCTGCAGTTGCTGTTAAGGCCATAATAGGAGTGCGAGGAAAATAGCTTTTTAAGGTTCCAAGTTGCGCGTAATCAGGTCTAAAGTCATGCCCCCATTGTGAAACACAATGCGCTTCGTCGATTGCGATTAAATTAATATTAAAATGTAACAAACGATTGAGAGTGTGGGGCTGTAATAATTTTTCCGGCGCTATATATAAAATTTTAATTTGGTCATGTGACAACTGATTATACAAATCGTCTTGTGCAGCAAAATCTAATGTCGAATTTAAACAGGCAGCCGAAACACCAAACTGGTTTAATTGATCAACTTGATCCTGCATTAACGCGATAAGGGGGGAGATCACCAAGGCAAAACCTGAATTAACAAGCGCAGGTATTTGATAACAAATTGACTTACCAGAACCTGTTGGAAGTACCGCCAAACAATCTGTCTTATTTAAAATTGAATCTATGATTTCAGCTTGGCCTTGACGGAAACTTTCGTAACCAAAAACTGACTTTAAAGTATTGAGTGCAGTGGGCTGCAAAATAACTCCTGAATTAAGATTTTCTGGCGCTGATAAAAAGACTGACAGGCACGTTAAAATAATCTGCAAATGCCTGCATATGGCGAATCGTTAATTGACGTTTGTGATTAACCAACTCAGAAATAATACTCTGAGGCACAATATGGTTTAAGTCTTTTTGCCGTGTTGAATGTTTTTTCATCAAGTCAGCTAATACCTGATTTGGGGTTTTTTCAGAGTTAGACTCATAACTTTCAATGTTATTGATTAACGCGTCCAGCATAGCAGCCAAAAGTTGATTATCGGCCAGATCTACTTCACTTAATTGCTCTGCAAGCTCCAGCGCTGTGATTAGACTTGCTTCATCCGCGATCGGTATAAGCGCATTTGAGATTAACTGGCAAAGTGCGCTCGCTTTATCATAGTCAGTGCCCTGATATGGCTTAAGCAATTGTTCAATTTGGTTTATATCGTATTGAGATGTCATTTGGTATTTTGGTTTATATCATAATGATATATTTTATTTTACCCGTTTAAAACCTAAATGCCAATCAGGATTTACAGTTTCAGGTGGTCGAATAAATGTTACTATTAACGCGAATTTTAAAATTGGGCCGAGGCAAAATGCAATATAAAGACTTGCGAGATTTTATTCAGCAACTAGAAAAGATGGGTGAATTAAAACGTATTAGCCAACCGATCTCAACTCATTTAGAAATGACAGAAATCAGCGATCGTGTATTAAGAGCACAAGGGCCGGCTTTATTATTTGAGAACCCCGAGGGATTTAACGTGCCGGTACTATGTAATTTGTTTGGCACACCAGAGCGGGTCGCTATGGCGATGGGACAAACTTCTGTTAGTGCGTTAAGAGAAGTGGGCCAACTACTGGCGATGTTAAAAGAGCCAGAACCGCCACAAGGATTTAAAGATGCATTTGCCAAACTTCCGGTTTATAAACAAGTGCTGAATATGGCACCTAAAAAAGTCAAAAAGGCACCTTGTCAGGAGGTTGTTTTAGAAGACGAAAATATCGATTTAACGAAACTGCCAATCCAACATTGCTGGCCAGAAGATGTAGCGCCTTTAATCACCTGGGGTTTAACTGTTACTAAAGGTCCTTTTAAAAAGCGCCAGAATTTAGGTATTTATAGGCAACAATTGCTTGGTAAAAATAAAGTTATTATGCGTTGGCTATCACATCGTGGTGGTGCGTTAGACTTTCAAGAATTTAAAAAACAGCATCCAGGTGAAAAATTTCCGGTATCTGTGGCCTTAGGTGCCGATCCAGCGACTATTTTGGGTGCAGTAACGCCAGTACCAGATACCTTGTCAGAATATGCATTTGCAGGTTTGTTAAGAGGCGCAAATACAGAAGTGGTTAAATGTATCAGCAATGAGTTACAGGTGCCCGCGAGTGCAGAGATTGTTTTAGAAGGTTACATAGATCCGGACGAAACTGCTGAAGAAGGGCCGTACGGTGATCACACTGGTTATTATAACGAAACCGACTATTTTCCGGTATTTACTGTCACTCATATCACTCAGCGCAAAGATCCTATTTACCACAGCACACATACGGGGCGACCACCTGACGAACCGGCGATTTTAGGGGTTGCATTAAATGAAGTTTTTGTCCCTATTTTAAAAAAGCAGTTTCCCGAAATAGAAGACTTTTACCTACCACCTGAAGGCTGTTCATATCGAATGGCAGTGGTTACCATGCGCAAACAATATCCAGGTCATGCTAAGCGTGTAATGATGGGGGTATGGTCATTTTTGCGGCAATTTATGTATACCAAATTTGTCATAGTCTGCGATCATGATATTAATGCCCGCGATTGGAAAGATGTTATTTGGGCCATTACCACAAGGATGGATCCGGCTCGTGATACCACCTTGGTTGAAAACACCCCAATTGACTACCTTGATTTTGCTTCTCCAGTATCAGGCCTAGGATCAAAAATGGGCATGGATGCAACTAACAAATGGCCCGGCGAAACAGATAGAGAATGGGGACGGGAAATAAAAATGGATGAGACAGTCAAACAAAAAATAGATGAGTTATGGCCAACGCTAGGTTTGTAGCATAATGAACAATGTGCAAATCGAAATTGTCCCTGACGGTGTCCGTTTTGAAGCTGAACCACTTGAAACGATTGTTGATGCAGCGATCCGTAATAAAGTTAATTTGCCATACGAATGTTTGTACGGGAGTTGTCGGCGCTGTATTTGTAAGTTAGAAGCCGGACGGGTAAGCTATGGGGATAGTGCGTATATTTTTACCGATGAAGAAATAGCACAGCAACTTGTGATTGCCTGCATTGCGTACCCGTTAACCGATTTAAAAATAAGTTTATTAAACCAGGATTAGTTATGAGTCAGTTTGAATGCTCAGTCAGCTCTATTGAGCCCTTGACCGAGTTTGTGAATAAAGTCATTTTGAAACCCGCCACACAGATTCAATTTCAAGCGGGGCAATACATAGAAGTTGTGCTGAGTGAGAACGATAAACGTCCTTTTTCGATCGCAAACAGCCCGTTGCAAAATGACTATATAGAACTGCATATTGGTGCAGCGCAAAAAGACGAGTTTAGTTCGGCTGCGATGCAACATATCAAAGATAACGACAAAGTTTTATTAAAAGGCCCAAATGGCAATGCTTTTTTGCAAAAACAGGAACACTGTCCAATAATTTTATTGGCTGGTGGAACTGGGTTTAGCTATGTGAAGTCTATAGCTGAAACTTTATTAGCACAAAATTTTTCTCAGCCTGTATTTTTATATTGGGGATTAAGAAGTGAAGATGCTGTGTATGAACTAGAGCACTGGTATCAAGCAGAACAACAGCATGCAAACTTTAAATTTATTCCCGTTATTGAAAATGCGCAGGCTACTTGGTCTGGCCGCACCGGATTGGTCATTGATGCTGTATTAAATGATTTTACGTCACTTCATGACTATCATATTTATAGTGCAGGACCATTTGCTATGGTGGGCAAAGCTCGTAAACAATTTGTTGAGCGCGGTCTTCAAAAAGCAAATATGTTTGCAGATGCGTTTGCATTTATCGACGATTAAATTTAGGTAATTAATAGGGGCAGGGAGTATGGATAGTTCTACAAAGCTCGCAGGTAAAAAGATTTTGGTGGTTGATGATGATTTACCCTTACTGCAATTTTTAGGTGAAGTCTTTAATTTTTTTGGCTGTGATGTCAGCATGGCCGAATCGGGACAGCGGGGATTAGAGTTGGCGGCAGAGCAACCTTATGATCTGATCCTTAGTGATTTAGTGATGCCTGGAGAGTTGAACGGGGCTCAGTTTGCCAATGCAGTGTTACAACAAAAACCAGACACTGCAATTATATTTATGAGCGGGTATGTTGATGATAAAATGGAGATAAATGAACGTTTGTCTGACATCCCTATTATTCAAAAACCCTTTCGTAAACGAGAGTTGTTAACGCAGATTGATTTAGTTTTACACTAGATCATATTTTATGGATAAAAACTTGATTAGAAGTCTATGTGGATTGGTGTTGTGGCTGATAATCGGCACACAAACCGGATATGCCATAACACCAAAAGTTAATTTAGCATTTGATAGTCGAGTTTTTGCCAGCCAAAATGAGATGACACCGCAGCAGGTGTACCAACATTTTAAAAACACCGAAATCCCCTATTATAAAGCCGAATATATAAATCCTGGGCATCAGGATATTGTTACTTGGGTTTTAATGGAGATCCCGCAGTTAATTAAACAAAAAGATTATTTGTTAGAGCTAGCGCGAGGCAAAGCTCGCGAAATTTCAGCTTATTCAATTGAAACAAATGGTAAAATTAAGCAGCTACCAGAGCTCAACCCGTATAACCATAATCCAGTTTTTATACTGGATAGCCCACAACCTCAAATCGCTTATATTTTAATAAAAATGGACCATAGTGTTGGCGTGTTTAAACCAGTGCTGTGGGATAGCCATGAATATATTTATCAGAGTTGGTCAATCCTCACCCTGACGGGCATATTTTTTGGCATATTGATTTGTTTGGCTGTATATAACTTGGTGATTTATTTTGCCGTTCGCCAGCAAGCTTATATTTGGTATGCATTGTATATTTTAGCCTTGATTATCTGGCGTGGCTCTATTTTAGGGTATGCCAATTTTATTGGCATACCGCATTACCCAGCGCAGATTTATATAACAGAGCCCTTAGTATTGCTTGATATGCTATTCGCTTTGTTATTTTGCATGCATTTTTTAGGCACAGCAAAATTGTCTTATCGATTAGACAAAATCATGTATTTGATGTGTTGGTTTATCGGTGGCAGTGCGTTAATTTCTCCTGCATTATCAAGTCAGGCGTCTATTACATTAATCGCCATAGGTTTAATTTTATGTGTTCCGCTTTGTGTTATATCGGCGTTTTGGGCATTTATAAAAGGGGTTCGAGCGGCAAAATTTTATCTGCTATCTTGGCTACCCTTAATCGTAGGTGTTGTAATCGTTCAACTTACCGTGTGGAAAGTCATCCCAAGCAATCAATTTGCGGTTACCTTAATTCATTACGCTATTATATTAGAAGTGTTTTTGATGTCGCTCGCATTGGCCGATAAGCTTAGATACGAACAAAACCAAAAAAATCGTTACACGACTCACGACCCAGTGACACTTTTACCAAACCGCAACTTAGTTGATATTTCGCTAGAAAATGCCAAAGCTTATAAAGGGTTTGTGGTTTACGTTATTCAACTTAAACATATGCGTTTGTTCGAACAAAATTATGGTTATGCGGTCACCAATGCCTTATTACGAATAATTAGTCAAAAATTAACCGCATGGAGCAAAAATAATCGCAGAGCCGTTACCTTGGATGTGATTGATTTAGAAGCGCAAAAAGTAGGTTATTATCAAAATGGTCGTTTTATTGTTGGCCTGAGAGGTAAACAGCATGATTATAAGCGTTTGTGCCGTGAAATTAGCTTTATTTTTAGTTCACCAATTATCGTTGAAAAAATTAAAATTGATGTAGCAGTTAGTATTGGAGTTAGCCAATATCCTGATCATGGCAGAGAAATCAGTGAGTTGATAGAAAATGCTCAGCGCGCGGCAACAGACTCAGCAAACCGCCTCAGCCTCTGTTTAATGTTTTCTGAACATCAACTTGCATCAAACCAAAGTGAATGTCGGCAGCTTCAGGCGCTAACTATTGATCTGGACGATAAGGTTAATTTTTGCCTTAAATTTATTCCTATTAGTCGATTAGAAAATGAGACACCGCTGATCCAAGAGTCTAGGTTGTATTGGTATCACCAAAATGAGCAAAAGTATCGCGAACTGCCCGAATTTAAACCTTATAACTCAACACTTCAATGGGAGTTGGTTTTTTTACATTTACAAAGTTTATTGCACTATCTTAAATGCCAGAAAAAAGTGGTCGAAAAAATCTATTTTCCGTTAGAGCTAAATTTACTGGCCGACGAAAATTGGTTTAACAAACTATCCGAGTTGATTGTTAGTGATAGAGTGATTTTGGCTAATGTCGTTTTTAAAATGTACACACAAAGTCATACTTTAACACTAAGTTCTGAGTTGTTAGACGAACGTTTAACGCGTTTGCAAAGTATGAGTGCGCTTATGGTCATCGAAGTGGCATCGTCAACAGATGTTTGTCTGCGCTGGCTGCATAAAGAATATTGGTTGCACTGGTTGACCGGGTCGAATGATTTAGCTTTTGTAGACTATTTATTGTACCTCGCCGCTCGCCACGAGCACTTATTATCTATTGACGAAACCATCATAAAAAATCTTAATAAAAATATTAAAAACAATTTGTTAGGGTATTCTAGGCAGATAAGAAATAAACAGCTTGTAGCAGTGGTAGATGAAGAATTTTGGCAACGAACAGGGGAGCATTGACAGCGATAATGCAAACATTTAATGGCCAAAAAATACTCTTTATAGAAGCGCAAATTGGGCAAAATGACGATTTGATAAACACACTGATTGAGCAGGGGCTCACAGTGATAGATGCGGCCTTTCAAAATCAATTGAATAAATTGTTTGGGCTACACAGATTTGATTTAATATTGTTGAACAGCCAAAGTGAATGTCGGATAGGCGAATTAAATACAACCAATATACCCGTTATCGAATTTAGCTCTGAACTTTCTGCTAAACAATTATTAGCTTTAATTCAAGCCGAGCTTGATCAATCAGAAGATGCAGACGGTTGGCAAGACGAAGATTATTTAATAGCACCAGATAGCGAGCTATTTAAAAGCTTACAAGCTGACTATATAAACTCGTTATTGCGAGACAAACAGCAGCTTATAGCTTGTTTTTGGCAGCAGGACTGGCATCAAATTGAGTTAATTGCTCATAAAATTAAAGGCAGTGCCGGTAATTTCGGCTTACAAACGATTGGCCGTACGGCACAAGCACTTAATGCGGCGTTAAAATTAAAACAGCAAGATACGGCACAACACTATTATTACGAGCTGATAAACGCATTAGCACAATTACAAGTCGCAAAATAAGCGCGGCGAGTGTAGACTAGCGCGGCAAAATAACAGGAGTCAGTCGTGATTAATTACCATACCGCAAAATTTGTAACAAGCGCCCCCAATATACAAGAATTACCCGAAGATACTGGCTTTGAGGTCGCATTCGCTGGTCGTTCCAACGCCGGTAAATCCAGTGCGTTAAATACGTTAACAGGGCAAAAAAATTTGGCCAGAACCAGTAAAACCCCCGGTCGCACGCAACTGATTAATGTATTTTCGTTAGATGATGAAAGACGTTTGATCGATTTACCTGGGTATGGTTTTGCTAAAGTGCCACTGGCCGTTAAAGAAAAATGGCAAAAATCTCTTGGTGAGTATCTCCAAAAACGTGAATGTTTAGCCGGTTTAGTGGTATTAATGGATATTCGACACCCAATGAAAGATCTTGACCAAGATCTTATTTACTGGGCAGTCGACAGTCAGCTTCCTGTGTTAGTGTTGTTAACTAAAGCTGATAAGTTAAAGCAGGGCGCACGTAGCAAGGTGTTAAAAGAGATCAGAGAAGCAAGTTTAGCGTTTTGTGGCGATGTGACAATTGAACTTTTTTCATCGCTGAAAGGGCTTGGCATCAAGCAGCTAGAAAACAAACTTAACCAGTGGTACCAAGCCGATGATGAGGGCAAAGAGCCCTCTGTTTAAAATATCTCCTGCAAATTATCTTCGTCGCTGGTACTCAGTGAGCGACCATTTTGTTGGCTAAAGCGATCCCCCGATTCCTGATAAGTCGTTGGTGAAGTGCCTTTGACAAAGTATTCAAAGAGTGAAGTATGATCATTTCGCCGGCTTAATTGGCCGGTTTCACTATCTATACGCACTGTCACCACACCATCTGGCATATGTAAATTTTGCTGGGGTTTATCCGCTAAATAGTCATCTAAAAAATCTATCCAAGCTGGTAGCGCGGTTTGAGCACCAAACTCACGCCCATAAACTTGATCACTTGGTAGGTTAGGGTTTGCTGAAGTCGCACCTAAAGCCCGACTGTGGTCATCAAAACCGACCCAGCTGGTGACAACCACATCAGGGCCATAACCACTAAACCAAGTATCTTTTGCTTCGTTGGTGGTACCAGTTTTACCTCCAATGTCTTGTCGTTTTAGGGCTTGAGCTCGCCAGCCAGTGCCATTCCAGCCGGTACCTTTACCCCAGTTGCCGCCGCCCCAAATCGTGCTTTGCATTGCGTCTGCTACTAAAAATGCATTTTGCGCTGAGATTGCACGTGGAGCCTGTTGGGCATTTACTTGTTCAAGTGCAGCGCAGTCGTCGCAGGCAACTTTAACGGTTGCTTTGTAAACCTGCTCACCATCTGGTGTCAGGATCCTATCAACGACATAAGGTTCAACTAAATAACCACCATTTGTAAAAACAGTATAGGCGGTCGCCATTTCTATGGGCGTTAATGATGCCGAGCCTAACGCGAGTGATTCATTGCGCGGCAGATCGTGCGGATTAATGCCAAATTTAGCCAAATGCTCAATAATATTATTTAAACCCACAGCTCTTAATAAACGAACCGAAACCACGTTTTTAGATTTTGCTAAAGCTTTGCGCACTCGAATAGGGCCATCGTAAATCGCCGGTGAATTTCGTGGACGCCAGACGGTCCCTTGGCTGCGATCCCATTGGTTAATTGGCGCATCATTAACAATACTTGCCAGCGTAAAACCATGTTCTAGCGCGGCTGAATAGATCAATGGTTTGATGTTAGAACCAACCTGGCGTTTAGCTTGAGTGACTCGATTAAATTCACTTTGATGAAAATCATATCCACCGGTGAGTGCGATGATACTTCCATCATTTGGGTTAAGTGCTACCAGCGCTGCTGAGGCATCAGGCAATTGGGTTAATTGCCAGTACCCATCATTTTTACGAATACTTACAAGTGCACCTGGTTGCAATATATCTGCAACTGTTTTTGGTGCAGGCCCTTGAGCTTCATCATGAATATATTTTCGGGCCCACTTCATGCCATCCCAATCAATACTCACGGTCGCACCATCACGTGTGATTGCCGTGAATTGGTTTTTTTCTGTATCTGTGGTTAACACGACTGCTCTTTGGACTAAACCATAGTCTTCGTAAGCAGACAACATATCGAGTATTTTTTCTGTTTGCCATGGCGTTTCATTGGCTTGCCAAAGCTGCTTAACTGGGCCGCGATAACCATGACGCTCGTCATAGTTGTGCAAGTTGTTGCGCAATGCTTGAGTGGCTGCATTTTGAGCCTTAGCATTAATAGTGGTATATACCTGAAAACCTTTAGTATAAGCCAACTCTTCCCCATATAACTCAACGAGCTTTTGACGAGCCATTTCAGCAACATAAGGGCTGTCTAGTTCAATTTGTGCGCCATGGTATTTGGCCGATAAAGGGGTTTTTATCGCAACTTGATATTCTTTATCATTGATAACCCCAGTGTCTTTTAAGCGCCATAAAACAGTGTTGCGACGAAATAAAGCGCGTTCTGGGTTGCGCAGCGGATTATAGGCAGTAGGGGCTTTTAGCAGACCAGTTAACATAGCCATTTGTTCAATACTGAGTTCTGCTAATGGTTTGCCATAATAAACCTGAGCTGCCGCACCGAATCCAAATGCCCGATAGCCTAATTCCACTTTATTAATGTAGAGCGTTAATATTTCTTCTTTGCTGAGGACCTGTTCCATATGCAAAGCAATAAAAATTTCTTTGATTTTACGAATATAAGTTTTGTCACGAGTTAAAAAGAAACCTCGGGCCACTTGCATAGTAATGGTACTGGCGCCTTGTTTTTTTTCTCCACTGAGTAAAACGGTGAAAGCCGCGCGAAAGATACCAATAACATCAACCCCATTATGAGAAAAAAAACGAGCATCTTCGGTGGCTAATAAAGTATCTATTAAAGACTTTGGAATATCTTGATAACTTAACGGTATGCGGCGTTTTTCTCCAAACTGAGAAATCAATTTTCCATCAGCGGAATAAACTTGCATAGGCGTCTGAAACTCAACGTCTTTTAAAGTTTCAACTGGCGGTAATTCGTCTTTTACGTTTAAATAAACCACATAAATGGTGGCGCAAGCGCCAATAGCGCCTAATATAATTAATATAAATAATGTAACTAAAATTTTCTTCACAAAGGTCACCAAGTAATAAAACTTCTGGCAGTTAGCTTAGATAGTAGATATTATCAGTAAATAGAGACAATATAATGATAAATGAGTTAGAAACTCGAACATTAATATTGCAATGTGGAGTAAATAATAACAAGTATGTGGTCATGTTATGCTTAAGGAACTCTTTGAAAACACAAACGCATTGCTAATTGGTATTGATATCGGCTCCTATGCAGTGAAAGCAGTTTTACTGGAAAAAGTTGAAGAAGATATTCGTGTACTTCATTGTGCAACGGAGAGTATGCCAAAAAGTGCAATGAATGAGCGAGATTTGCAGGATATCGAAGCGGTCGGTAAAGTACTTTCCCGCTTACGAAAAAAATTTCCGAAACAGCACAAAAAAGTCGCTATTGCAGTGTCTGGTTCAACCGTGATCACAAAAACAGTTTATATGGATGTTAATTTTAATGACGAAGAGTTAGCGACACAAATTGAAATCGAAGCCGATAGCTTAATCCCATACCCAATCGAAGAAGTCAGCATTGATTTTGAACGTCTTGAAACGAATGCCTCAGATCCAAGCAAAGTCAATGTATTGTTGAGCGCAGCTCGAACAGAGAGTGTTGAAGCGCGTGTTTCTGCGTGCGATCTGGCGGGCCTTCAGGCTAAAGTGGTCGACGTAGAAACTTATGCATTAGCTCGCGCGTTACAGCTTTGCCACTACCAATTACCCGACGATTATCAAGATAAAGTAGTGGGGGTGATAGACTTGGGTGCACAAATTACTTTAATGTGCGCCATTAAAAACGGGCAGGTATTATTTACCCGAGATCAAACCTTTGGCGGCGACATATACACCAAAAATATTATTAGTTTTTATAATAAAAGTTACGAAGAAGCCGAACTGGCTAAATTAACATCAGATTTACCACCAAATTATGAGTACGAAGTTTTAGCTCCGTTTCAAACGTCAGTGATTCAGCAAGTACGGCGTTCGGTGCAGATTTTTACAACCTCAACCGCTGAAGACCGCATCGACTACTTAATTCTCTCTGGCGGAACCGCCGTGGTAGAAGGGTTAAAAGAAGTGATTGAAGATGAATTAGGCATACATTGTGTTGTTGCTCATCCTTTAGGCAAGTTAGATTTCACCACAGCTGATATGTCAGCGCATGAGCGTAAAAAATACACTGCTGAAAGTGCGTCTTTTATGATTGCTTGTGGTTTGGCTATGAGGAGCTTTAACGCATGCCACATATAAATCTACTCCCTTGGCGACAGCAGCAAAAAGCGCGTAAGCAAAAACAATATATAGCGGTTCTGGGGGGGTGTGCGCTCTTTGCCCTATTTGTCGTTTATGGTATCAATGCATATTATTCTACACTGATTGAAAATCAACAGGCTCGGAACCAGTTCTTGCAATCAGAAATTTCTGTTTTAGACTCAAAAATTAAAGAAATTCAAACCCTAAAAGATATTAGAACCAGTTTAGAACAGCGAATGCAGTTGATTGTTGATCTGCAGCGTAACCGCAATCTAGGGGCTCAAATCATGGATGAACTCGTAAAGGTTGTTCCTCCAGGTATTTACCTCATTAAATTAGAAAAAACAGATGATAAGGTGGTGCTGCAAGGCAAAACTGAATCAAACAACCGTGTTTCTACCATGATGCGGCAAATTGAAAGCTCATATTTATTACATGACCCAGTGTTAAATGCCATTATCGCGGCCAACAATACAGACCAAGCTCGAGTGTTAAGTGATTTTAGTATGGTTGCAGAAATCTACACTGAGAAAAAAGATCGTGAGCGTAAGGAGTCGAAATAATGGATTGGAAAAATATCGATCTGCAAAGCCTCAACGAAATTGAACTTGATGTTAACAACATGGGCAGTTGGCCTAAACCCGTTAAGGTTTTTATTGCGATATTAGTGGCTCTTTTAGTGGGCTATTTAAGCTTTAATCTGTTTGTATCGGACAAAATTAAACATTATAAAAATGTGCAAAATTTAGAAGAAAGTTTAAAAATTCAATTTGCAGCCAAATATCAACTGGCCAAAAACGCAGACGCTTACAAATTGCAAATGGCTGAAATGGAGAAAGATTTTTCAGAACTACTTAAAAAACTACCCACTCAAACAGAAACACCGGGACTACTTGACGATATTACCTATGTGGGTACAACGAGCGGGTTAACCTTTAAAAAAATAAATTGGGAACGGGAAGTTAAACGAGAAATTTATACTGAGTTGCCGTTACGTCTGCAAGTGGTAGGGGGGTATCATGAGTTTGGTGAATTTTTAGGCCGAGTTGCCGCACTGCCGAGAATTGTGACCCTGCATAATTTTACAATTGTTGGTAAACAAGGTGATCAGTTAGAGCTTAACCTGTTAGCAAAAACTTATCGCTATAATATTGATCAGGGAGAGCAGAATGATAAGTAGATACTGCTATTGCTTGATGTTTATTATTGCCTTATCTGGTTGTAATAAAGATACCAGTGATTTACAGATTTTTGTTGAGCAAACCCGTGAGCAAACAACTTCTGATATAGACCCTATTCCTAAAGTTGAAGAATTTGAGCATTTTGAATACAAAGCCAGTGGTTTACGAAGTCCTTTCATAGAGCCAAAACCTGAGTTATTGCAAAGTGATGAACAAACTAAATTAGATTGTTTACAGCCAAACTATTCGCGTCGTAGAGATCCGCTAGAAAAATACGCATTGGACAATATCAGAATCCGCGGCACCATGGGGCGAATAAACGACTTAACAGCGCTTGCTTCAACAGCTGATGGTACCTTGTATCAAGTTAAGCAGGGAAATTACATGGGGCTGTTTCATGGCCGCATCGTAGAAATTAATAATCAATTTATTCTATTAGAAGAAATGGTGCCTGATGGAACTGGGTGCTGGGAATTAAGAAAAGCAGAAATACCACTTTGGGATGCAGATACAGGTGCGGGAAATTAATAAAATGACACTCAGAAAAATACTTAGCGTTAAATACTTAAGTTTGTTTACCAGTATGCTCATGCTGAGCTTGCTGGGTCTCAAACCTGCACAAGCACAAAACCGAATGTATGACATCAAGTACAACCCGGTTGTTGCTGGTGAAACCCGATTTGAGTTTGTGTTTGATCAGCCAATTGCTGGCACACCAGACATACAAGTGATTAATAACCCAGCGCGCATTCGGGTCAAATTACCAGAAGCGACTTTTGAACAATTTTTGGCCAATACCAAAGTTGACTCTGCTGGTGTCGAAAATATAACCGTTGAGCAAAAAAGTGAAGACATTCAAATTGAACTATTAATGGATTCTCTTAAGGTTTATAAATCTAAAGTGAATGGCAATACGCTTGAACTGCACGTTTCCGACAACAGTGGATTTAGCAAAGTTCAAGATAAAAAAGAATTTGTAAACCAAATTGAAGCGCTGGATTTTAGAACCAATGAAGACAAGGGGGGTCGAGTTTTAGTCTTTTTAGAAAACAGCATGGCAGCGGTTGACGTGCAAGAAAAACAAAAATCACTCTCGCTGGTTTTTCACAATACAGATATAGTACCTGACTTGCTTTATCAAATGGATGTCACAGACTTTGCAACTATCGTCGACTCCATTGAAACCTTTCGAGAAAAAGGGCAAACAAGAATCGAAATCAAAACCAGTGATTTGTATGCTTACCAATATCAGCAACTAGATAATATTTTTACCATTGATCTCATTAAAGACGAAGAAAAAGGCGCTATGTCGAGCGAAAAAAAATACGAAGGCTCGCCGATTTCACTTAACTTTCAAGACATAGATGTTAGAACAGTTCTGCAAATTATCGCAGACTACAATGGGTTTAACCTAGTTACCAGTGACTCGGTCAGTGGCCAAGTCACCTTGCGTTTAGATGGGGTACCTTGGGATCAGGCGCTTGATATTATTCTAAAAGTAAAAGGCTTAGATAAACGCATGGAAGGCTCTATTTTACTGGTTGCACCCAGTGAAGAAATAGCCGCACGAGAAGCTAAAGAGCTAGAAGCAAAAAATCAGGTTGAAAAGCTAGCCCCCTTATATTCTGAATATTTTCAAGTTAATTACGCAAAAGCCTCTGATATCGCAGAGATGCTACGCAATCAAGAAACCAATATGTTATCAGATCGGGGACGCGTTTCAGTTGATCAAAGAACCAATACTTTGTTAATGCGAGATACCGAAGATAGTTTAAAAAACATTCGTAAACTTGTTGAGATTTTAGATATTCCAGTCAAACAGGTAACCATAGAGTCGCGTATTGTGACCGTTAACGATAACCTAACCGAAGAATTTGGCATTCGTTGGGGCTTTAGTGATCAAGACGGTGCTGATGGTGTTTCAGGTACGCTTAGCGGTGCAGAAACCATTGGTGGCGGCACTATTCCTAGCATGTCAGACCGTTTGAACGTTAATTTACCGGTCAGCTCATCATCGGCCGCCGGTAGCATAGGCTTTAGTATCGCTCGCCTAGCAGACGGAACCATATTAGACCTTGAGTTAAGTGCGTTAGAGTCTGAAAACCAAGGTGAAATTATTGCTAGCCCAAGGATCACAACCGCTAACCAAAAAACCGCTTATATAGAGCAGGGGACTGAAATCCCATTTGTGCAAGCTTCATCCAGTGGAGCCACTGCGGTGACCTTTAAAAAAGCAGTTTTGAGTTTAGAAGTAACACCTCAGATCACCCCGGATAATAAAATTATTTTAGACTTGGTTATCACTCAAGATACGCGTGGTGATACAGTGCAAACAGCCACGGGCTCTGCTGTAGCAATTGATACGCAAGAAATCGGCACTCAAGTGTTGGTCGACAACGGTGAAACCATAGTTTTGGGCGGTATTTATCAACAGCAATTAGTCTCAAGTGAAAAGAAAGTGCCTTTATTAGGGGATATCCCGTATTTGGGACGTTTGTTTAAAACAACGAACGAATTTAACGAGAAAAAAGAATTATTAATTTTTGTAACACCAAAAATCGTTACAGAAAAGCTTTAAACCACTATAC
Organism: Gayadomonas joobiniege G7; assembly: GCF_000300815.1. Classification (GTDB taxonomy): domain Bacteria; phylum Pseudomonadota; class Gammaproteobacteria; order Enterobacterales; family Alteromonadaceae; genus Catenovulum; species Catenovulum joobiniege. The sequence goes on from NZ_AMRX01000001.1 coordinate 578,410, forward strand.
TGCAGAGGAAGAAAACTTCCTTTGCAGCCCTCCGATGTCTTAAATGTTTATTAAACCTGCTTTAAAAGCGCTGTAAGGCGTTTATTTTGTTTTGATTACTTGCTTTTAGGCGTCGAATATTGGGATAATCGCGGCTCTTTTTAAAAGAACGAGTGAACTTTCGGAGCAATTTAACTAAATAGATGTGTAAAGATTAAAATGGCTGAGAAAAGAAATATATTCCTGATTGGCCCTATGGGGGCCGGAAAAAGTACGATAGGTCGACAACTTGCACAGGAACTGCACCTTGATTTTTACGATTCTGACTCTGAAATAGAGCGCAGAACAGGTGCCGACATCGCTTGGGTATTTGATGTTGAAGGCGAAGCGGGCTTTCGTGTGCGTGAAGAAAAGGTTATTTTTGACCTTACAGAAAAACAAGGCATTGTGTTGGCAACCGGTGGTGGTTCTATTTTAAGTAAAGATACCCGTAACCGCCTGTCTGCACGAGGTTTTGTTGTTTACCTAGAAACGACTATCGAAAAGCAAGTTGCACGCACGGCGAGAGATAAGCGCAGACCTTTGTTGCAAACAGATAAACCAAAAGAAGTTTTGGTTGAGCTTGCACAAGAGCGTAATCCAATGTACGAAGAGATTGCTGATCTTGTGGTTAAAACAGACGACCAGAGTGCAAAAGTAGTCGCCCGTCAAATCATTGATAAGCTGGGATTTTAATCTTAAATGAAGCGTTCAGATATTAGAGTCGAGCTGGGTGATCGCAGCTATGATATTTTAATTGGTAAAGACTTAATTAATAACCCTGAGGTGTTAAAACAACACCTCACGGGACGAGTGGTAATAGTGAGTAATACCACAGTTGCACCTTTGTATATGCAAACCTTAAAACAAAGCTTGCAGCACTGCCAGATTTTAAGTTACGAATTACCAGATGGCGAAGCCTATAAATCACTCGAATCATTCGATAAGCTGAACAGCTTTTTGTTAGAAAATAATTGTGGCCGTGATATTACATTAGTCGCTTTAGGCGGTGGTGTTATTGGTGACTTGGTTGGATTTGTAGCTGCTTGTTATCAACGAGGGGTTAAATTTGTACAAATACCGACGACATTATTAGCTCAAGTCGATTCATCCGTTGGGGGAAAAACCGCAGTTAACCACCCGCTGGGCAAAAATATGATTGGGGCTTTTAAACAACCCCAAGCAGTGATTATTGATATTAATACCTTAAACACTTTACCACCCCGCGAGTTTGCCGCAGGTATGGCCGAAGTGCTTAAGTATGGCATTGTATTTGACCGCCAGTTTTGGAACGAATTAATTATTAAACAAGCTCAAATCTGTGCACTAGAGAGTGACTTATTAGCGGACGTAATTAAACGTTGTTGCCAAATTAAAGCTGAAATTGTTGCAGCAGATGAAACTGAGCAGGGCAAACGTGCACTATTAAATTTAGGTCACACCTTTGGTCACGCGATAGAAGCAGAAATGGGTTATGGTAACTGGTTGCACGGCGAAGCCGTAGCGACTGGTATGGTTTTAGCTGCAAAAGTAGCCGAACTACGTGGTTATATCAGTGAACAAGATTACCTTGAAGTTAAACAAACTATAGCAAGTTATGATCTGCCGGTGGTAAAGCCTGAATCTATGCAAGTGGATGATTTTATCAAACATATGAAACGCGACAAAAAGGTTCACAATAGTGTAATGCGTTTTATTATTCCAACTAAAATCGGCCACTGCGATATTTTAGATGATGTGACCGAAGCAGAGCTTGCAAACGTCCTTAAATAAGGAGTAGCCAAAATGTCGGAGACATCCGATCGGCTATTGCATAACCTGCTGTATGTCGATGCAATTGTGATCTACAGCTCAGTTAATCAACCTTTGGTTCGGCAGCTAGAACAATTGCAGACCCAATTTAATATCAGCTATCAGGTTGCTCAAAGCGACCTGAATCAGCTTAGAAATACCATCTTGCGGCAATTAGTGGGCTTGCCAAGCGCCACGCCCGACACCCCTCTGGTAGAACAATTAAACCAACACCAAAGCAGTAGCGATCAGCGGCCTTGGTTGTTAATTTTTAAGGGGATGCCACCCAGTGTTTTTATGTTAGAGATCCTTGCTTGTATGCGGGTTTTTAACAGCCGCTTTAAAGTAGTGCTAGAGCTGGCCAATAAAGATGCTTTTAATGCGCTTTCTTTATTAGAAAAAATAGCATGTCCTTGCACGCTTATTGGACCAACAGCCGAAAATTTAACACCAATAGCAGACAAAGATATCCCACCGGCTGGCAACCATAAAAGCCGATGGTTGTTATTGTTTATTTTGGCGATTTCTGTTTTGCTCACGGTAGGGATCCTGTATTGGTTATACCAAAGCAACGACTCGGTAGAAGATAAAAAAAGCTCGCCTGTTAGCGATCAACAAGTTATTAAAAAAACGCAAAGTGAGCCCGAAGCTCCGCAAGATCCTATCACTCAGAGTAGCAGAGAGATGACAGCCGCTGAATATTTTGCTGAAAAAAAACAGCAACCTCAATTGCAAAATGATGAACAAGTTTTTGATACTGTGAAAGAATCTCTTGAGCAAACAGAGCAAACAGAGCAAACAGAGCAAACAGAGCAAACAGAGCAAACAGAGCAAACAGAGCAAACAGAGCAAACAGAGCAAACAGAGCAAAATAAAAGTAATGTAAGTGATGTTGACGTTAAAATTGCGACTCAGCCACAGACAAGTGAAGCAGAAGAAGATAAACTAGAGCCTGCAGACTTGGCAAACAAAACTGATTTTGATAACGACTGGTTTTTAAAGCAGAGCAAAGATCGTTATGTTATTCAGGTCAGTTTGCACAAAAAAACAGATTATTTACAAGCATATATTAATAAACATCAGCTAACAGGCATTGTCAAAATTTATCATGGACAGCAGGGTTATGGCATTACGACCGGTGTTTATTCGAGTTGGCAGCAGGCTCAGAGCGAGTTACAAAAATTGCCGGAACATTTAAAAGCGGCGGGTGCGTTTGCCAAATCCGTTGCCAGCATACAAAATACGATCCGTGAAAAAAGAAAAGATAACTAAAAACAGAGCTTTTTTAAAGTGGGCGGGTGGCAAATTCAAGCTGGTCGACACAATAACCGCCTTGTTACCTAAACGCTGTGATACCCTGGTTGAGCCTTTTGTTGGGGCTGGATCTGTATTTTTAAATACCGACTATAAGTTTTATGTGCTTAACGACATTAATCCTGATTTAATTTCACTTTATCAACATTTAAGGGATCAGCCTGAACACCTTATCAATAGTTGTGCGGAACTATATCAAACTAAATATAATAACGAAGATGCATATTATGGCATTCGAAGTGAGTTTAATCAGGAAAAAGATAGCTTTCGGCGTGCGGTGTTATTTACCTATTTAAATCGCCATGGTTACAATGGCTTATGTCGCTATAACTTATCTGGTCAGTATAATGTGCCATTTGGGCGATATGTTAGACCATATTTTCCTGAGCGAGAAATGTATTTTTTTGCCCGCAAGGCACAGCGCGCAGTGTTTACTCGGTTAGACTTTGAAACCTGTATGAAAAATGCACCTCAGGGTGCGGCAATATATTGTGATCCCCCGTATCTGAGTTTAAGCGATACAGCAAAGTTTACCAGTTATGCCAAAAACAGCTTTAATTTAAAAGATCAGCAAAGGCTGGCAAAAACAGCTCATCAACTGGCGCAAACCGGTAAAAACTCTGTTTTGGTGAGTAACCACGACACCCCAGTAAGCCGCAGTCTTTATCAAGAGGCCAATATTAAGTCGACTAAAGTCGCTCGTTTAATTAGCCGTCAAACCTCTAGTCGCAAAGCGGTGAAAGAAGTATTAGCTTTATATAAAGTGCAACAGCGTGGTGAAGTGATTAGCTAGTTTAGCTGGCGATAAAGCGCGCCAGGCTCACTAATAACACGACAAATAACGCAACCATAATAATCCCCACCAGAATATATCCCAGCGGCGAGTTTTGCTTAAAATCTTGTTGCCGATTGGTTTGGCTTTGCACACCGAATAATGCGCTGCCAACGGCTTTAAAATAGCGCTTTATAGACATGCTTAAAGGATAGACGCAAGAATAAAAAAAGCCCACTAATAGTGGGCTAAATATAGCAATGGAGTTTTTTATTAATTGTTATAATATGTTTGTTTTTTACAGGTCAAAATCAACCGCGTAAGAAACATAAGCTTTCATGTCTGAGCCGTCCATATCGGTGTCAGATAAACCAAAAGTGAAACCATCTTTAGAAACAGAGACACCAAAATCAATAATGTCGTCGTCACCTACAAAGTCACCTGAGTAGTGACCAGCATGTAAAGTGACTTCTGTGCCATTGCTACCCACGGCAAAACCATAATCTGCAGAGATATATAAAGAATCACCAAAGTCAGTGCCGTCACCGTCAGCAGCTGAAGTCGCTAATACGGCCACACCTAAAGTAAAGCCTTCCATGCTTACGCTACCATAGATTTCAGAAAAATCTGAATCAGACTCGCTGGATGCATCAGGATATGCATAATAAACGTAACCTACATCGTAGCTAACGCCTTCGCTGAGATCGCCACCAAAACCAGCGTAAAAGTCCATCTCGTAAGTCATTTCATCTGCCCAAGAAGCATTTGAAACCCAAGTGCCTGCATAAAAACCTGATTCGTCAGCGTAGTCGATACCACCAGAAATGGCAGCGTCACCGCCTGTTTGTTCTTGACCACGCCATAAGTAGTTAGAGGTTGCAGCAACATTTGCTGAAACGTCACCTGCCAAAGCAGAAGTTGAGGTAAAAGACGCGGCTAAAATTGAAGCAACTAATAGTGTTTTTTTCATGCTGGATTCTCCCAAATATGCATAATTTAGTATTGCTAATGTGCTGATAAGGGTATTGCAACCGCTGTGCCTATTTTTAAAATTAACTAAAAATAAATTATAAAGGGCCGGATTTAGGGCGCTCGCGCGACGTTTTTTAAAATTGCGTTAACGAATGTACCTGTAAAAGCTTTTTCGGCTGGTTAAAAACTGTGCACGATATAAGTGCATTAAACAATTATGCACCAAGGTGGTGAATATCGCTTGTCTGCTTTGCGCCTAGCTGCTGGCCGTGTAAAATAAATTTAAACTTATGAACTAATTAGGTGATTTTGGTATGAACCCTTATTTTATAGCGCCGTCTATTTTAGCGGCTGATTTGGCTCGGTTAGGCGAAGAAGTGCAAAAAGTGAGCGATGCTGGTGCGGACATTATTCATTTTGATGTAATGGATAATCACTATGTTCCAAACTTAACTTTTGGCCCAGCCGTTTTAGAGGCGTTAAAAAACTATGGCATTAAAGCCGAGTTTGATGTTCACCTAATGGTTGAGCCAGTAGATGACTTAATTACTCAGTTTGCCGATGCAGGGGCGTCTTATATTAGTTTTCACCCAGAAGCGAGCCGCCACGTAGACCGCTCAATTCAGTTAATTAAATCACGTGACATTAAAGCGGGATTAGTATTAAACCCAGCCACTTCGTTATCTGTATTAGACTATGTATTGCCTCAGTTAGACTTTGTTTTATTTATGTCGGTTAACCCGGGTTTTGGTGGGCAATCATTTATTCCTTATACCTTGGATAAAATAAAGCAGCTAAGAGCGCGCATTAACGAGCTAGGATTAACAACCCGGATTGAAGTTGATGGCGGTGTTAAAGCGAATAATATTGCCGAAGTGGCTGCCGCCGGGGCTGATATGTTTGTAGCCGGAACTGCAATATTTGGCGCCGACGATTATAAAGTTGCGATAGATGAGATGCGCACCGAGCTTGCTAGCGTAAAATAATCAATAACAGATGGGTTGAGGGTTTTTAGCTGAGTCGGATGCAGCAGAGGGCAGTTAATCGCCCTCATGCTACCTCAGCTTGGTTTTACAACATGTCTTTTAAAAAGCGAGCTGTGTGTGAGCTTTTGTGTTTACATAAGTCTTCTGGGGTGCCAGAAAATAAAATCTCACCCCCCCCACTGCCACCTTCAGGGCCTAAATCAACGATCCAGTCTGCTGTTTTAATCACATCTAGGTTATGCTCAATCACAACGACCGTATTGCCATGATCTCGCAAACGATGGATCACAGCCAATAATTGCTCAATGTCGTAAAAATGCAGGCCTGTGGTTGGTTCGTCTAAAATATAAAGGGTTTTACCAGTATCGCGTTTAGACAACTCTCGGGCTAATTTAACACGCTGAGCTTCACCACCCGAAAGGGTTGTGGCAGCCTGGCCTAAACGGATATAGCTTAAACCCACATCAATGAGCGTTTGCAGCTTGCGAGCAATTGCAGGCACGGCATCAAAATATTCGCGAGCATCTTCAACCGTGAGCTGTAAGACCTCATCAATGGTTTTGCCTTTGTATCTAATTTCGAGTGTTTCCCGGTTATAGCGTTTACCTTTACAAACATCGCAAGGGACATATACATCGGGTAAAAAGTGCATTTCTACTTTGATGACACCATCACCTTGGCAAGCTTCACAGCGACCACCTTTCACATTAAAACTAAAGCGGCCGGGTTTATAACCGCGTGATCTTGCTTCTTGTGTGGCGGCAAATAATTCACGCACAGGGGTAAAAATGCCAGTATAGGTGGCTGGGTTAGAGCGAGGTGTGCGGCCAATGGGGCTCTGGTCAATATCTACCACCTTATCTAAGTGCTCTAAGCCATCGATCGACTGATAAGGGGCACTGGTATTATTGGCTTTATTCAGCGCAGACTGCGCAAGCGGGAATAAGGTTTCGTTGATCAGTGTTGATTTACCTGAGCCAGAAACGCCGGTGATGCAAGTCAGCAGACCAATTGGAATATCTAAATCAACCGATTTTAAGTTATTGCCACTGGCGCCTTTTAGTTGCAGCCATTGCTCACCCGCTGGATGGCGTTTTTCGGGCACTGCAATTTGTCGTTTACCTGATAGATATTGCCCAGTGAGTGATTCAGGGTTTTCTGTGATCTGCTCAAGCGCTCCACGCGCAACAATGTGGCCGCCATGTACACCAGCCCCTGGCCCTATATCTAAAATATAATCAGCACTGCGAATGGCATCTTCGTCGTGCTCTACAACGATGACAGTGTTGCCTAAATCGCGCAAATGATTGAGCGTTTTTAATAAACGTTCGTTATCTCTTTGGTGTAAACCAATTGAAGGTTCATCCAATACATACATAACGCCAACTAAACCTGCACCAATTTGGCTGGCTAAACGAATACGTTGGGCTTCACCCCCGGATAAGGTTTCAGCGCTGCGTGACAAGGTTAAATAATTTAAACCAACATTGACCAAAAAGCCCAAGCGGTCGTTAATTTCTTTTAAAATTTTATCGGCAATTTGCGCTCTTTGACCGCTAAACTCTAATTGTTTAAAAAATTCGGCCGCGCCTTCAATCGACATATCAGCCACTTGCGGCAAATTAGTATCGGCAATAAATACATTGCGCGCTTCTTCGCGCAAACGGGCACCATGACAGCTAGGGCAGGGCTGATTATTCAAATATTTAGTCATATCTTCGCGCACCGAGTTAGACTCAGTTTCGCGGTAGCGGCGCTCCATATTTGGGATCACGCCTTCAAACGTATGACTGCGGTTAATCACATCGCCGCGATCATTCATATACGCAAAATTTAACTTAGTGCTACCAGAGCCATATAAAACGACGTTTTGCTGTTCGCTATTTAAGTTTTGCCAAGGCTGCTCTACGTCAAATCCATAATGCTCCGCAATCGTTTTAAGCATTTGAAAATAATAATAACTGCGTTTATCCCAGCCTTTAATTGCACCGCCAGACAGACTCAATTCAGGGTTTTGCACGATAATTTTAGGGTCAAAATATTGTTTAACCCCCAGACCGTCACAAGTTGCGCAAGCGCCCGACGGGCTGTTAAACGAAAATAATCTTGGCTCGACTTCTTGCATGCTGTATCCGCACTGGGTACAACTAAAATTTGCTGAAAAAACAATTTCGTCTGCATTGTCATCATCCATATAGGCGATAACGGCAACTCCGTTACTCAGCTCTAGCGCAGTTTCAAACGATTCAGCCAACCTAGTTTGTAAATCTTTGCGAACTTTAAAACGGTCAACCACGGCCTCTATCGTGTGCTTTTTGTGTAGTTCTAAAGTGGGTGGATCACTTAAATCACAAATTTCGCCATCAACACGAGCACGGATAAAACCTTGAGCCGATAAGTTTTCGAATACCTTAATGTGCTCGCCTTTGCGGTTTTTAATCACAGGGGCTAGCAACATAAGCTTTTCGCCTTCAGGCATTGCTAATACTTGATCAACCATTTGACTAACGGTTTGCGCCGCTAGTGGCTCTTTATGCGTAGGGCATCTTGGCTCACCGGTGCGAGCAAATAACAAACGAAGGTAATCATAAACTTCGGTTATCGTTCCAACGGTAGATCTTGGGTTGTGCGACGTTGATTTTTGCTCGATAGAAATAGCCGGTGACAAACCTTCGATATGATCAACATCTGGTTTTTCCATCAGAGATAAAAATTGGCGAGCATAGGCCGACAATGACTCGACATAGCGACGTTGACCTTCAGCGTATAAAGTATCAAAAGCTAATGAAGATTTACCCGAACCAGACAGTCCAGTAATCACGATGAGCTTGTCGCGTGGTAAAGTTAAATCGATATTTTTTAAATTGTGCGTGCGTGCGCCACGGATTTCTATTTTGTCCATACTTAACCTGACAGAAATTTATTTATTTTGCTATACGGCTTTAGTCGCTCAAAGTATCACAAATTTAGCAGTTAGCGTTAAAAATCTGGTTAATTATACAGTACCTTTATTGCCCTGCATGTTATACTCTGTCGCTTTCAAATTTTGATTTTTTATATATTGATATGTCGAACGCGCTAACCGGTACCGAAAAAAAAATAGCGGCTGTTCTGGCAGGTGTCTTTAGCCTGCGTATGTTGGGCTTATTTATGATAATGCCCGTGATAGCCGTTTATGGACAATCATTGCAAGGGATCTCCCCGTTATGGATTGGTTTGATTATAGGTGCTTATGGGTTAACCCAAGCCCTATTACAAATTCCGATGGGGTTGTTATCCGACAAAATAGGCCGCCGGCCTGTGATTATTTTAGGTCTTACTTTATTCGCCATTGGTAGTTTAATTGCCGCGACCGCAGATCACGTCTATTGGGTGACGCTAGGTCGTTTTTTGCAAGGCATGGGGGCGATTGCTAGCGCCGTATTAGCCTTGGCTGCAGACCTGACCCGCGAAGAGCAAAGGTCAAAAGTGATGGCAATAATTGGCATGAGCATAGGTTTATCCTTTGCCGCTGCCATGGTTTTAGGGCCGCTTTTGGCACAAAAAATTGGTTTAGATGGCTTATTTTTATTAACCGCTGTATTTGCGGTATTAGGCATTATTTTAGTGCTTTTGACCATTCCCAAACAAACCAGTCATAAAACGAACCGTGATGCGGTGGCTGTGCCACAGCAATTAAAACAGCTCGTTAAAAATAAACAACTGCAAAAGCTGAGTTTTGGCGTATTCTTTTTACACTTACAACTGACCTGTTTGTTTGTCGTAGTGCCAGGGATTTTAGTGAAAGCAGGTTTTGAATCGCAAAGTCATTGGATGTTGTACTTTCCTGCCTTGCTAGCGTCTTTTGTCGTTATGACCCCTGTGCTGTTATGGGCAATGAAAAAAAATAAAGAAAAAGCCGTATTTATTGCCGCTATTGCTGCATTGGCCGGCGCTATGCTGTTTATTTGGCTTGGTCAAAACAACAACTATACTATTTTAGCTGCGCTCGTGTTATTTTTTGCTGCGTTTAATTATTTAGAAGCCAATTTACCTGCTTGGGTAAGTCGCATTGCACCGGCCGGTCAAAAAGGATCGGCAATGGGAATGTTTAGCAGCAGCCAGTTTGCTGGTGCGTTTGCCGGTGGCAGCTTAGGTGGTGTGTTATTGCAAACGACTTCAGTTGATGGCGTTTTAATTTTTGCCGCCACTTTGTGTTTACCTTGGATATTGATAAGCTACTCGCTACAGCTACCTAAAAGAACACGCCCTCGGGTGGTTAGTGTCACGATTGACCAAAACAACACGGCTGAGCAGGTAGCAGAGGCATTATTGCAAGTCACCGGAGTAGAAGAAGCGGTAGTGATCGCCGAAGAACAGCAGGCTTATTTAAAAGTTCTGCCCAAACAATTAGATGAACGGGCATTGCAAAACTGCCTGAAAACGAACAGTTAAAATTTAGGAGAAGATTATGGCGTCTCGCGGCATAAATAAAGTGATCTTGGTTGGTAATCTGGGGCAAGACCCAGATGTGCGTTTTATGCCAAATGGCAATGCAGTAGCAAACCTGACTCTGGCGACCTCTGAATCTTGGAAAGATAGAAACAGCGGTCAAATGCAAGAAAAAACAGAATGGCATCGAGTGGTAATTTTTGGCAAACTAGCCGAAATCGCTGGTGAATACCTGCGTAAAGGCTCGCAAGTTTATTTTGAAGGCAAACTGCAAACGCGTAAATGGCAAGATCAAAACGGCCAAGACAGATATACCACAGAAGTTGTTGTCGACATGACGGGTACCATGCAAATGTTAGATCGTCGCTCTGACAACCAAGGCGGTCAACAAGGTGGCTATAACCAAGGTGGTTATAACAACCAACAACCGCAAGGTAACTATCAGCAGCCGAACGCGCCGCAGCAATATAATCAAGCGCCACCGGCACAAGGTGGTCAGGGCCGTCCAGCGCCTGCGCCAGCCCCTAAAGCTGCGCCGCCGAGTGAACCAAATATCGATTTTGACGACGATATTCCGTTTTGACCTAAGACAAAAATAAAAATGTTGAAAAATATTTTAGAAAGCCGCTATTAAGCGGCTTTTTTGTTCGGCTCACATTAAATAATCCTCGAATTGCTGCCATACTGGTGTGGCGTTGGCCTATAAAGGTGAGTGAAAAATGGAAGATAAAGAACTAAATCCAAGTTTTGAAGCTGCGATTGAGGTCGACGTCCGCGCAGAGATACTGCGCCGAATAGAGAATGCTGAAAAAGCACATGACGTTAAAGTGCTGTATGCGGTTGAGTCAGGCAGTCGGGCATGGGGTTTTGCCAGCCCGAACAGTGATTTTGATGTGCGCTTTATCTATGTACATAAAAAAGACTGGTATCTATCGGTCGATTTTGAAGATAAACGCGATGTTATCGAATATCCAATAGTTGACGAAATAGATATCAATGGCTGGGATCTGCGTAAAACGTTAAAACTATTTTGGAAGTCAAACCCTGCATTTATCGAGTGGTTACAGTCCCCAATTATATACCTAGATGACGGCTATTTTGCTCAAAAAGCCAGGGCATTAATGCCGACAATCGCTTCTTCGCACAAAGCGATCTATCACTATTTACACATGGCTAGAGGTAACTTTCGAGAATATCTAAAGAAGGATTTGGTGCCTTTGAAAAAGTATTTTTATGTGCTAAGACCTTTGCTTGCCATCATGTGGTTAGAAAAATATGACAAACCAGCACCTATTGAATTTGAGGAACTGCGCAAGTTAGTTGCCGATAATAAACCCTTAGATGAGGCTATATCTGATTTATTAGCTCGCAAAAAAGTAAGTTTAGAAAAAGAGTACGTGCCGGCGGTGCCTGTAATAAACGAGTTTATCGAATCTGAATTAACTCGTCATGAAAGCTATACGGCAAGTTATAAAGTAAGAAATGCCCAATTTGAATCATTAAATTTACTATTTAAAGCGGTATTGGAAAGGAACGAAAAAATTATCTAGGGATACCGCATAGATAACTGATTTTAAATGGTTATACTTTAATATGGTTCATATTTGATCTACGGTTGCTGATGAATGAAATTGGACTTTATCTGACCGACAGCTATGAGCGAGAAGGGGGATTAACGGGGATGTTCGATCTAACTCATTTTTGGACACAAATGCGTTTGAGTAACCCATCGAGATACCGTGAACCCGATTAGTGCCAAGATATATTGAATAATTATTTCAGAGGGTGATTTAAGGAGTTCGGGACCACAGTTAAACTGCGCCCAATATACTAAATAATCTCTTCTTGATTCATTAGAGTTTAAAAGCACTTCCCATAACGTTATAGGTGATAAATATAGTTCGAAGCCTAGATGTTTTTTTAGCAACGAGAATCCATCAAAGTCCTTTACATTATCAGCAAAGAAATTTAAACCTGATGTATCTAGATAAAAAATACCAGTCATAAACATCCATATTTGAGGAACAGCTAGCGTCGTTCGCTGGAGCAAACCGAAGCGCAGCGTAGGTTTGTCCCTAGCAGCACTTTGTTAGGGCTGTTCTTTGTTAATCGGATAAAATCTAGTAGCAATATTTTGCGCTTCTGATTCTGTCATCGCATCATGCACAAATTTTAGCTTTGAAACTAAACGTATACATTTAAGGCCGGACTCATCATATATTTCTAGTTTGACAAGGTATTCGTCACCAAAATCAATATAAACCGGGCAATTTGCATCTAGCCAAGTTTTTCTTGGTCGTACCCAATCATATTGCTGGTAGCCGTTATATGATTCTTTTATTTGATTCTCAATTTCATATATTTCATGTATCCAACCTCCCCTGAGAGTTGCTTTCGTAACCTCTGGGTCTACTTCAATGGCCTCAGAGAGCCGGAAAAATATTCCAGTGTTGGCTCCATGCATATGTCTTTTGGACTTGCTCCACACTAAATCTTGAGCCAACTCAGATCGCGGATCGGGCAGCATGTGATAAATATCAAAGTTGTCTTTGAAAGCGGAGCCATCAATTACCCAAACAAGATTTTTATAAAACTTTTCTCTAGATATTCTTTCCGCATCAGTCATTGATGAATGCTGAACTTCAATAACGATCCCTGTTGGAGTCTTTATATCTGCCCTGTGAATTTCTCCATCTTCAGCAACATGAGATATCTCCCTGCATTCCAATGGAAATCTATTCTTCCACTCTCGATGCCAAAGAGTCTCATTCTCCCACCAGGGATCACAATCCCTTTTTCTGAGGTGTGCCCAGTGATGCACAACTCTCGGGCCGCACTTGGCTATAGTTTCTGCGCCACAAATAGGACAAAACCCTCTTCCTTTTGGAAATGCCTCTAACTTTTTTTCATTGACCAATGCCAATTGCATAGACTAATCCTCGAATTCTTGTGTGCCCCAGCAATTTTATAGTGCGCGCTTCTTTCTGCCGATGTCACGTACATGTACTTAATAAGTTTACTTTTAACAAATAACGTAATGCATTGCCAACTATAAATTTTTTATTGGTGCTAAAGATTTTCAAGAAAATGCGCTCGACGCTCATTTTCTTGAAAATATGCGCGAACTACACAGTTCGGAAATCAATTAACTCTTATTTTAAGCCAACTTCAATGTGTGGTTATCTCTAAAAACAGATCTTTAGAATATCTGCCTTAACTCATAATGGGGCAGATCCCTATCTGTTCTTAGGTGGAAGTATCACATTATAAATTAGAACTTTATAGATTTTGGTTGGCTATTTTGTTCATAAAGCCGGAAACTAGAGCAAACGACTTTTTATTTTGGCTAGCCTGCCTATACATGCATGCAGCTCGCCCAAATCCCAATGCAGGTTCTTTCTCCTCATGAGAAAAGAATGCGCTCGAACTAAACTCAAATAGAACACCTGCTACATTACGACCTGTGTTTTTGAATGATACTTCTTGCTGCTCTTTAGCGAAGTCTGTAATTGCTTTTTGTATTTCCATATCATACAAGCGCACATCGCTAGTTGCTGTCACGGTCCCCTCAGGCAAAAGTACATCTGTCACATCCAACGCTATCATGCCATACTTATTTTTACGATTTGCGCCAATGCGTGTATCAATCTGACTTGATGCTTCTTTAATGCGAGAGGCCAATTTTTTCATAGATTTTATACGTTTGCACTCTACGTATAGTTTGTCTTTTCCAATAGTAACAACTACATCGCAATTATCAGTTAAGTCAACATCATAGCCACCCTTAATAAACCTAGATGCAATATTCAGCTCAAACGCAAAGTCTCGTGCAGGATCATCATTTTGCCCCTTTTTGTTCTTTTTGATTGCTTCAGCACGTATGCTCTTACCAGACATAACATGCTTAATACGATCTTTTAACCCCTCATGCTGACCATCTTTAAAAGTATTCCATAGACGGATTATCTGGCACGCCTCGGTCGCTGCTTGCATGAAATTATAAAAATCATCAATCAGGTCGCGATCAGTAGGAGCTTTAGCTCCGGGGTTAACAAACGTTTTTAGCAACCGCTCGTAGTCGCCCATCCTACTACTCTTGTAAGGGAAGCCCATCTCTTGGGATAACCATTTGCATGCGTCAGAGAACTCTTGTTTACGGTCAGTAAACTCTCCCTGATACATTGCCGTTTTACTTAATTCTAAAATCGACATATTAGAAAGCCTTCAAACTACTGCAATTTATAACGCTAAGCACAGTACGGGGGCAATTGATGCGCACTGTAATAAATAATGTACTTAGGCGGATAGGTGTCCTGCAATGACCCCGACTCCTGTAGCCCATATACTTTCAAAAACCGAGCTTAAAAAATACGAGTGCGAGCTTTTAATGTTTTATCCATAGACACCTCCTTAATGCTGTCTTGATCCGATGGAACCAATCTAATACTTACGTAACGCAACACAAACAACAAAAGGGCTACAGAGCCAACAATCATCATGAGGCTTGTCAGGCCCCCACCTATTACCCCTATCGGCCTAAGTACATTAGTTTTACTTACATAATGTATGATATGGACGGTTACTGAGCAACCCCAAAACAATCTTACATTACTCAATCAAGGGCATATTGATTTATTATAAAAATTTAGTCAAACGTACATTATCAGGGCTGTGATAGGTATTAACTCTAAATTGGAATGGGGCATAACCGAGCTAGTCACAGTTGCTAGCTCGGCGTTGGATAAAAACAATTTTCAAGCTTTCTTGATCAATTTTCATATAGCTTTTCCTTGTTTACCAAATGTGTATTTCGGCCAACCTCTGTATGCAGTTTGTTTTGCCGCTAATCTAAGTGGTCTGCCGACCACTATCTAGCTTTACCTCATTGATCTTAAACATTTATCCAACAAAAAACGAAAAGCCTGCAAAAGCAGGCTTTTTAATCGGCTCAAAAGTTAACTGACGCTTGTCGAGTTAGAAGTTAAATTGAGCGGCAATACGCATGTTGGTACCTTCGCCAATAGTCACATTATTGGTGCCGCCACCGCCAAGGTATTTTTTATCAAACAGGTTTTCAATATTTAACCTTAGGTTGATATCTGTATTGTTGTAAGCAAACTTGTAAGTAGCACCTACATCCACTCGGGTATATGCATCTTTTATTATGGTGTTTTGGCTGTCGGCAAAACGTTCGCCTTCATAAAAAGCGCCCGCATTAAAAGCAATTGCCTCATTTAATTCGTAGCGGGTCCATAACGAAGCCGACCATTTAGGTGCATCGGTTGGACGTTTGCCTTCCAGTGTATTGTCACGTTCATAGTTAGCATCTAAATACATAGTCGATAGCATAACGAATAAACGGTCGGTTGCAGCGCCTTGGGCAGCCATCTCAAAACCTTTATGACGCTGTTCACCGACTTGCATTGTAATTGAGGTAAATTCACCTTGTGGTACTTCGAGCTGTTCGGTGACTAAAGTGCCTGTTTTGCTAATATCAAACAATGCACCACTTAACATTAACCTATCATCAAATAATTGCCATTTAACCCCAATCTCTTGTTGCTCAGAGGTGACCGCATCTAGCTTCATGCCATGATTCAAATCAGTTTCATTGTCTAACACTTCGCTGCTTTGCGGTTCAAAACCTTCAGAATAGCTGGCATAAAATGTTGCTGATGCATTCGGGTGATATAAAACGCCAAACTTTGGTAAGCTAGATTCGTTATCGGCACCTTCTCGATTTTGCTTGTCAAAGCGACCACCCAAAGACACCTGCCACTCAGGAGAAAGTGTGATTAAGTCTTGCACGTAAAATCCGTAATAATCATATTCGGTTTTAGCAAGACTATCATCGCTTTTGTAACTAATGTTTGGACGGGCCGGCTCAGGCTGGCCGGCTGAATAATAAACATACTCGTCGGCTGCGGTGCGTAGTTGGCCATAATAATAATCTAATGAGTTTGCACCCACTAAAAACTGGTGCTGTACGCCAAAAGTTTCAAATTCGCCAATAAAGTCGATAAAGGCAGTTTTAAATTGCCAATCATCAAAACGGTCATAAGGACGTGATTCGTAACTATCACCTTCGCTAAATGGGGTTGGTTTACGCGGTGCAGATTCAAAACGCTGACGCTCAAATGTTTGCTCGTTATAACCTAATTTTACTTGCCAGTTATCAGTTAAAAATATTTTTAAATCAATACCTAAGTTTTCAACTGTAATGTCGGTAAATGCCCAAGACATATCACGAATGGTTTTATCACCGCCTAAAATGTTGGCATTTTCATCAATCCAAGCACCTGTATCTAAACCGGCTTCATCATCGGTACGGTCGTAATGAAAGCGAACTAAAGCATTGTCAGAAAGATCAAAGTCTACAATTAAGGCGCCTAAAAAGCGGTCACGTTCGCGGTTTTCACCATTTTGATACTCACGCCAATAATCAACGTCTTGTTTTACTAAAATACTACGTGCTCTAACGCTTTCATCGTCAGTTAATGCGCCGCTGGCATCTAACATAAATCTGGTTGAACCGTGCTGGTCAACGTCTGCGCCTATGTTTAAAAGGGGTTTAGCTGTGGGTTTTTTGGTGACCATGTTGACCAAACCACCAGGTCCAGACTGACCATACAAAATACTCGATGGGCCTTTGATCACTTCTACTTGCTGCAAAATTTCAATTGGCTGCTGGTAATGCGACCAATGCTGATGGCCGTCTCGTAAATAACCAGTTGATGAACTTAATTCAAAACCACGTAAATTAAAAACTTCTCGGTTACGCTGCTGAGAGCCTGCGGTTAAGCTGGCATCATTGGTCAGTACTTCACCTAAAGTGGTTGCAAGCTGTTCGTTAACAATGGTTTCTGGAATAACAGAAACAGACTGAGAGGTTTCTAATAATGAAGCTGATGTGCGCATAGCGCCAGATGCATTGTCAACTTTATAGTCATTAAAATAACTGCCTTGTACTTCAATTGTTTCCATTGGTTTATTTGTACTCGCAGCATTGGCTGCAGTCGCTGTTGTAAAGAGGGCTAAATAGAGCGCATTAAGTTTCATTATAGGTTCCGCTGAGTCTTGTTAATTTTTATTCGGTGCGGATCTTAATGAAAACAACTTTCATTTGCAATTTGTTTTACATAACCAAGTGTGAATTTTTATTTTAAATATTAAATATGCTCGTCTAATAATTTTATAAATAAGAGATAGGGGAGACTTTGTTGACTGCTTGGTCTGGTCTTTATCAGATTTATTGACTAAGCAGCCAAATTTTTTATCGAGTTAAATAAGAGGTTAAAAAAATCTTGAATAGACCAGCATAAATGAAAAACTACTGTCTTTTTCAGTTAATGGGCTATCGGCTATTTGATCGTCATACCAAGTATAACGTACATTAGCATTAAACATGCCGCCTAAGCCTGGCATCATAAAACCTGTACCTATGCTGGGATTATAGGCAGCGTCGGGCTGATATTCGGGTCTTTCTGCGGTGGCTTCATGCGCTTTCACGCCATAATAATAATCCACCATATTTTGGCTTTGATATTCTATTTGGGCCTGCGGTGAGACAACTAAGGGACCAAAACGGTAGCTTTTGCTAATACTTAATTGACTCTCTGTGCCGTTAGACTTACCTAGTATATCTTGTTTAACTGCCCAGCGGGTTTTCCAAGGTTTAGGGTTATATTCCAGCGAAAGTCCGGCATCAAAAGAGAACTCTCGTTCATCCATGCCAATAAACACATCACTGTCTGATTCATCAAACCCTGCAAATCGTGGTGATAACGTTAGTTTTATCGCAAAATCATCGGCTTGATAGGCTTTGTAGCTCATAAAGGGGCCATACAGATCAAACTTTTCACCGCGATAACCAATCATAGGGATAGGTATAACACGCCTTTCATACCCTTTATAGAGTTCTTGATTAATGCCAATACCGACACCGTATGTCCAACCAAACATTTGTTGTTGTGGCATTGTTTTGCCGTGTGCTGTGGTACAAACTGTCAGTAGGCATGCCATTGCTGCGAATCGCTTGTTCATAAAAGGTTCCCTGATCATTGTTAGACTTCAATTTACGCTTTTATCATGACAAAAGATCGTTCGTTTTTCAGGCTTTTATTTACATTTGTTTATATGAAGTTATTATTGCATGCATAAAATAAAGGGGCATTTATGCAAAAATTTTTTTTAATTTGTTTGTTGTTTTTAACTACCAATAGTCATGCTAATGAATGGCGCTATTTGTTAGATAAAGAGTTATCTCAATGGGAAATCTGGATGGGAGTGCCGCATTCCAGTGTGACTGATTTACCAGCAAATACCTTCAAAGCTGACAACTTAAACCAGCACGGCGATCCGGCGGATGCAATAGGGTTGGATCAAGATCCTAAAGCGGTTTTTAATTCTTATACCGAAATGGGTCAGCCAGCTTTACATATTACCGGTGAAGTTTATGGTGGTTTAACGTCTAAAAAGTCTTTTAAAAACTATCACTTAAGCTTAAAAGTAAAGTGGGGCACTAAAAAATGGGCACCCAGACTTAATGCCAAACGAGATTCTGGTTTATTATTTCACTGTTATGGGCCACATGGTGCATTTTGGAAAGTTTGGAAAGCTTGTCACGAGCTGCAAATTCAAGAATCTGATTTTGGTGACTATATTCCACTTGCTGGGCCAACGGCTAAAGTTCGAGGTCATTGGGTGGGTGATAAGTATTTAACCTTTAATGAAGCAGACACACAACTTCATTTGGCAACTGGTTATACACATGCACAATCTGAACCCGATTTTGAACGTGGACGATGGAATCAAGTAGAGTTGTTTACCCTGAACGATAAAGCCGTATTTGTTGTTAACGACACCATAGTGATGGCTATTCAAGACTCAAAAGATCAGGCGGGTCGATTATTAAATCAAGGTCAAATTCAAATACAGTCAGAAGGTGCGGAAGCTTTTTTCACTGATATTAAAATTAGACCCATTCAAGATTGGCCTAACTTTATTAAACGCAAAAATTTGTTCAAATAGCGTGTAAATATTTATCGACCCAATCAGAAACTTGGTCGGGTCCGTTTTAATCATTGTAAACTAGATTGTTGCGGCCACTTTGTTTGGCTTTATACAAGCGCATATCAGCTTGTTTTAACAAGGTTTCAAGGTGGTAATTTGATGCAGCTAAACCGATTGACAAGGTATAACAAACACCGAGTGAATTAAATGCAGCACTCTGTTGTTCAATTTCTGACCTGATTAAATCTAACCGACCGATAACACTGGCTGTTGATTTGTTTTCTATATAAATCACAAACTCTTCTCCCCCTAAACGGGCAACAAGATCCTGCGCAAAATGCTGTTTTAAACGCTCCGCTAAACTTTTTAAAACAAGATCACCTGCATCATGGCCGTGGGTGTCGTTCACCTTTTTAAAATGGTCAACGTCAACAATGGCCAAGCAGACATTTTGTTTATTTTGCTCCGCGAGTTGAATTTTATTGCGTCCCTGTTCAAAAAAGAACCGACGGTTAGGTAGTTCGGTTAAATAGTCTGTATTGGCCTGCTGCCGTATTTTTGCGACGTTCTCTAACATATCTAGGTTTTGACTAATACGACAATAAAACTCTTCTGCAATAAAAGGTTTGCATAAATAATCGTTTGCCCCATTTTTTAGAAACCGAGAAGATAAATAATGGGCATCGACTTGTGAAATACCTATGATGATCATTTCATCATTTCTGTATTTGTTACGTATTTTTGCGCATAATTCGTCACCTTTCATAACCGGCATTTCGTGATCTGTGATCACAACACTGATCGCTGGATTTTTTTCTATTTGTTGATATGCATCCCAGCCGTTTGTCGCCTCGATGGTATTAAATTTGTGGCGATTTAATAAACTAACAATATGCTTACGCATGGTATCTGAATCATCTACCACTAAAATATTAACGTTTAAATTTCGTGGCAGATTTTTGAGTTGATTCTCTAGGTATAAATACGCTTGTTTATTTTCTTTGGTTATATAATCTACTAACGGATATTTTTCGACAGTTCTTCGGGTTTCTAAATCGAGGCGGCCTGTCATGACTATTGTTGCTATACCGGCTTCTGTGATAACAGGGATACCTTCACCATATGGGGCATCAGGTAACGTATAATCAACGACAGCACAAAAGTACTGGTTGCTGGCAATTAGGTTTTTGGCTTGTTTTAAGGTTGGGGCAATATCAACCGTGTAACCCAGCTTCCGGCCAATATGACTCTGTACTCGGGCAATAAGGGGCGAATCTTCAACAATTAATAAACGCAAGGGCACGGGTAAAGCTCAATAAAAAAATTTAGTAGCATCTTATTAGCAATAGCCAGCTAAGTTCAAGTTAAAACTTAGATAAAAAAACCGCCAACGGGAAATCCCGCGGCGGGTACAAGGGAGATACAACAGGAACACATTTAAAACACACTTGAATAGACTAGCGGAACTTATATGAGTTCAAAAAAATTTAAATTAAATTGAGACTTTTTATGCAGCATTTTTCATTGCTTAAAGATCGACGTTTTGGGCCTTATTTTATTGCTCAAGCACTTGGCGCATTCAATGATAATTTATATAAAAATATCATATTGTTAGCTATAGCTTTTTATCTACCCCAAAGCACTGAGGCGGCTAGTCTATATATTAACTTAGCAGCTGCGTTGTTTATTTTACCCTTTTTTTTGTTTTCGGCACATGCCGGACGTTTGGCCGACCAGCAAGATAAAGTGCACATGTTAAAACGTTTAAAGCTATTTGAGCTCGTTTTAATGTTAATTGCCAGTATGGCTATATTGGGTTTACAAATTGAATTTATGCTTGTGTTGTTATTTTTAATGGGAACTCAGTCAGCTTATTTTGGACCACTAAAATACGCTATTATTAGCGAGCAGGTAGGTTGTAAACAGGTAGTAATTGCAACGGGATTAGTGGAGTTGGCTACCTTTAGCATGATTATTGCGGGGACTTTGCTGGCGGGGCTTATTATGTCTATGCAATTTGCATTAACAGTGGCGGCTTTTGGCTGTATTGGTTTTGCGTTAATTGGTTATATTTCAGCGTTAGCGCTCAAAGCTAATCAAAGTGTTACGCCTGTCAAAAATAAAAAAAGCTCGGGAAGCGAAGAAGGTCGTTCAAATTCGCAAACCAACTTTTTTGCAACGGTTAAACTTATGTGGTTAAAGGCAGAATGCCGGGCTGTGATCTTTTTAATTAGTTGGTTTTGGTTTTTAGGGGCGAGCTTATTAACCCAAATTCCCTTATATGTTGAGCAATACGTATCCGACAAACCGTTTTGGGTATCTGTGATATTGGCTGTGTTTATTTTGGGGCTGGCGTTAGGTTCTATTCTGTATAATATTTGGAGTAAAGGGGCTTTAAAATTAAACAAATTACCCTTGTGCGCTTTTATTTTATCTATTTGTTGTTTTAATTTTTATTTACTCAGCCAACACGGGCATAGCTTACGGTTGGTTACCTCAGCTGATTTGATGCAGTCACTGTCTGGCCAACTGATATTGGCAAACTTTGCTGTATTGGGGTTATTTGGTGGTTTTTTTGTTGTGCCTTTATATGCGCTTTTGCAGCTATCGGCGGCACAAGCTGAGCGTGCTAGTATGGTCGCTGCGAACAATATATTTAACGCACTCTTCATGGTTGTTAGCGCTGCACTGGCCATTTTGTTGTTAACCGTATTTAATTTATCTTTGTTGGTGTATTTTGCCATTTTAGCGGGTCTAAACTTGTTATTTAGCTATTATTGGTTGCAGCAGCTAAAGCAGGTCAAAAACCTATGAAAACATATTTTCGTTTAATTTTATTTACCTTTTTTCTATTAGTGGGGCTGCAAGTACCTGCTTTTTTACAACAGTACCAGTTGGTTTCGACTGCTAGGTATGCCGAAGCTCAGCAAAACTTATCTGGCTTTCAACAAACAGCCGACAGGTATTTTAATGGTCAATTAGACCAGCTTATTCAGCATTATGAAAAAAGTTCAGATCCTGTTATTCAGGATGACAGTCAAAGTGTATTAAAAATCGCTCGTCGGGTTGCGGCATTAGAGCAAGAACAAGAAGTATTTAAACAGTCACAGCCGCTCGTTGCTTGGCATGTTGTGACCAATGCTCAGCCAGATGTTTTGGCACAAACACAGCAAGAATATAGCTATTTAGTTCCGCTCAATACGGCTGCGTTGGCTTGGGGATTTTCGGTCGCGATAGCACTTAGTTTGTTATTTGAAACACTCTGGGGTACGCTCTGTTTTTGCTGCAAAGCAGCAGTCTCTACTCGTAAACCAGCATAGGACACATTTGAATATGGCAACACTGGCATCTAGCATGATGGCTTTAGGCACTCAAGCCCCGGCTTTTAACTTAAAATCCAGCGATGGCACCTGGATTAGCTTGGCAAATTACCAATCTGCTAAAGGATTAGTTGTACTCTTTATTTGTAATCATTGTCCGTATGTTATTCATATTGCGCCAGCATTAGCTAAACTTGCCGCAGAATATCAGCAAAAAGGAATCGACTTTGTTGCTATTAACAGCAATGATGCAAGTCAATATCCGGCCGATAGTTTTGCCAACATGCACCTAGAAAAACAAAAACAAGGGTACACATTTAGTTATTTATATGACCCAGAACAATCGGTTGCAAAAGCTTATGACGCGGTTTGTACACCGGATATCTTTCTATTTGATGAGCAGCAAAAATTAGTTTATCGAGGACAGTTTGACAGCACACGACCGCATAGAATATCGTCTGGAAATTATGACTCTAGTCAAAATCCAGCAACCGGTGAAGATTTAGCAGCGGCCATGGATGCACTGTTAAACAATCAGCCAATTAACCCAGACCAAACGCCGTCTATTGGCTGCAGTATTAAGTGGAAACAAGATTAGTGTGTTAACGTCTTTCGACTAAATACACCCAGTTTTTAAAACCTATAATTTGTTCACCCCACAGCAGTTTAAACTCAGAATCCAGCAATGCCCGTTTAAGCTGTTGGCCTTCGCTAACGCGATCGGGAATAAAGTTTAGGTACGCAAACCCGTGTGGTTTTATAACACGGGCTAAGCGCGGTAAGACTGTCTCTAGCAGTTGACTAAATACAGAATATTGTTGATTAAAAATATCACTAATCAACAAATCGAATTGGCCGGCGGGTTGTTGTAAAAAATCGCCGGCGTTCGCTTTATGACAATGTAAAGTAATTGCGGTGGGGTTAAAATAACGGTCGAACCAGTCGATTACAATTTGGCTGCACTCAACTACATCTATGATTGCTTCGGGCCTTTGCGAGATGATATATCTTGCATTACTGCCACCGCCTAATCCAAGTTCAAGCACGCGCGGTTGTTGTGGTAATATGTCTACTAACCCTTTTAATGGCTGCTGGTGGGGTAACGTCAGCAAGCTACTTTGCTCAAGCGACATGACAGATTGAATGGTTTCATCCATTAGCAGCCAGCGGTAGTTTTCATTTTGCTGAATTTGCCAGCAGACACTGTTTTGTTTTAAATAGGTCAATAATTGACCTTGCACTAAACTGTGTTTTAAATCGACAAGCAAAGCATTTACCGTTAATCTGATACTTTAATTTCTCAATATGCTACCTCAGTTTTAAATATTATGTATCAAATAATTACTCCGAAAACCGAGCAAGAGCTGGAAAAATATTATCATTTGCGCTGGCAAATGCTAAAAGAGCCTTTTGGTTTTCCGCCTGGCTCAGAGAAAGATGAATACGACAGTTTAGCAGAACACCGTATGGTTTATGGCTCAGATGGCCGAGTATTAGCGGTTGGTCGAGTCCACTTTGTTAGCCAGGACGAAGCACAAATTCGTCATGTTGCGGTTTGTTCTAATTGTCGTGGCAAAGGGTTAGGTTCACTTATTATGACCACCTTGGAGCAAGTGGCACGCGCCCAAAATGCAAAAAGGGTGATTACTTTTTCGCGCGCAGATAGTGTAGCCTTTTTTGAACATTGCGGTTATCAGGTCATAGATAATCCAATTATTGATATTCCTGGCGGACAGCCGAGTAATCGTAGGCAAATGGTTAAAAAGCTGTCTGAGTTTGATGGCATATTACGTCACCCACTTTGGTGTAAAGAGCTGCAAGAAACCTGGTTAAACAAAATACCAATCACTCAAGCCATGGGAATTAAGGTGTTTCAGTATACAGGGGCACAATTTGAAGTGCGTGCCGCCTTAAACGCCAATATTAATATGCATAAAACCATGTTTGCCGGGTCTATTTATTCTATGGCTACTTTAGCTGGCTGGGGGATGGTGCATTTATTATTAAAAGAAACCAGCTTACGCGGCAGTATTGTGTTAGGTAAAGGTGAAATTTCGTACCGAAAAGCCATTACAAAACATCCGATCGCTAAAGTTCATTTAAATAATATCGAAGGTGAGTTAGCGCCGCTTCGCAAAGGCAAAAAAGCCCGTCTCAGACTGCAGGTCTGCTTATATGATGATGCAAGAAAATGCGGTGATTTTTTTGGCGAATATTATATTTTGCCTGAGCAGGCGAGTGATGATTTATTGGCAGAGTCACATCCACCTGCCCCTTAATAAACAAGCAGGTGGATGCAATTAAAATGCGTCTTAGCAAAGCCCGCGTATAAGCGGGCTGCCTATCAACTGTTTAGGCAAAAATGCGCTGCCAGATAGCACTGACATGGTCTCGTGAGGTTTTAAAAGGCCCTAAGTCGGTAATGACTTTTTTCTGAGCCAGTGCTAGCTTGTGGGTTTGGTTGCGCATGAGTTTATAAGCTTCAATAAGTTGTTCGGCTTCGATTTGGCTAATAACACCAGCAGCGGCAGCTTCACCTAAAATTCGAATATTATCTGAATATTTGGTCAGCTCAGAGTGTTGGTGGCTATGTAACAGCACTATGTACTGGGTAATAAATTCGATATCTGTAATGCCGCCTCTATCTTGTTTTAAATCAAAACAAGACTCACTGCCTTGGTTTAAATGCGAATGCATTTTTTCCCGCATTTTTATCACATCTGCTTTTAAACTTTTTTTGTCACGTTTTTGCTGCAAGATCTGCTGGCGTATATCAGCCAATTCATCAAGCAAGGCGGGATCGCCAACAACAGGTCGGCATCTTACCAGAGCCTGATGCTCCCATGTCCATGCTGTGTTATTTTGATAGTCGATAAAACCTTGCACTGGAGATACTAATAACCCAGAGTTGCCCGACGGACGCAACCGCAGATCTAACTCGTATAAAATGCCTGCTTGGGTTTGAGTAGAAAAAAGGTGCATAATGCGCTGAGCGAGGCGAATATAAAATTGCGTAATACCAATCGGTTTTTCCCCTTGGGTATGGCAATTTGGATCTTGATTATGGACAAATACTAAATCTAAATCTGAGCCATAGCCAAATTCTAGTCCACCCATTTTGCCGTAAGCTAAAACTGCAAACCCTTTATCGCTGCCAGTTAAATTTTCTGGTTTACCGTATTTAGCCCTCATTTGGCTCCAGGCTAAATTAACAACTTGTTCAACTATCGCTTCAGCGAGCCAGGTTAAGTGATCACTCACTTTCATTAGAGGCAAGTAACCCATAAGGTCTGCGGCGGCTATTCTTAGCTGGTAAGCATGTTTGAACTGACGCAAAGTATCCATTGCGCTTTCTAAATCCTGATCGTCGATTCGGAGTAGCCGCTCACGTAAATCTGCTTTGTATTGAGATGCGTCTAATTCGCGGTATAGTTGGCGGGGATCTAATAATTCGTCTAATAAAAATGCTTGTTTGTTGAGCTGTTGAGCGATCCAAGGACTGGCTTGAATAAAGTTAAGCAATTGCTGGCAGGTTTCTTGGTTTTCGTATAGCAGTTCTAAATACGCGGTACGGGTACAAATCGCCGTAATTAACTCACGGATCCTAAAAATGCTGTCAACTGGTTCATCTGAGTGCAAGCAGAGTTCAATCAGCCGTGGCATTAATTTACTCATAATCTCGTTACCACGGGGCCCGACGGCTCTTTTATTCACCTGCTCATGACATTCACAAATTTGCTGCCAAAAGGCGTCAGCATCCAATTGTGGGTGATCTTCATTAAGCTGATGAATAGCAACTTCTTTTTCCAAAGGGCTGATCCAATAATCAAAGCTTATTTCGCTATCGTCTTCGTTTTCTTCCCGGACGATATCGATGAAAATGTTGTGAATATTCTGAGTGTGTTGTTGAAGTTGCTCAATAAATGCCTGCCAGTCGTTAAATCCCATACTGGTTGTGAGGCGCAATTGGTCGAGTGTATCATCGGGCAGAGTTTGGGTTTGTTTGTCGGCAATTTGTTGCAAGATATGTTCGGTTTTACGTAAAAAGTAATAACCATCGGTGAGCATTTGTAAATCCTGTTCGCTTAACTCACCTGTTGCGGCTAATTTTTTAAGTGCCTCCCGTGTAGAACGGGTACGAAGCTCAGGTTCACGACCGCCACGGATCAGTTGAAAGGCTTGCACAATAAATTCAACTTCTCGGATGCCACCTTCGCCCAACTTAATATTATTGTAAAGCCCTTTGCGGCGATTTTCTTGAGCGATCAAGCGCTTCATTTTGCGCAGAGATTCTATCGCCGAAAAGTCGATATAACGGCGGTAAACAAATGGTCTGATCAGACTTTTTAAATAACTCACCTCAGGATGTTCAGCCCAGCGTTCAGCGGTAATGATACGGGCTTTTAACATGGCGTATCTTTCCCAATCTCGGCCTTGTTCTTCGTAGTAATTTTCGAGCATATTAAAGTTCATCACCAAAGGTCCACTATCTCCATAGGGGCGTAAGCGCATATCAACTCGATATACAAAACCATCTGAGGTTTGTTGATGTAGTGCAGTGATTAACCTTTGTCCAAGACGAGTAAAAAACTCTTGGTTGCTCAATGATCTACGGCCACCTTTAGTTTCACCTGCATCTGGGTAACAAAATATCAAATCGATATCAGACGAAAAATTAAGCTCTTGCCCACCCAGTTTTCCCATGCCTAAAACAAAAAATGGTTGTGCTTCGCCGGCATGATTGCTTGGTGTACCCAATCCGTTAGTCAGCTCTGTGTATAGCCAATCTGTGGTATATTTAATAATATCATCTGCGGTTTTAGAAATAGCCGCTAATGCATCATCCAGCGGCAGTTCTCCAGAAAAGTCAAACCAAGCGATACGTGCCATTTGTGCGTTTCTAAATTGGCGCAAATATTTATGCAGTTCCGGCTCTGTGGTGATGTTGTTAAATCCGCTGATAAAAGTTTCGCTGGCGCTGGATAGCTGCTCTTTGGCGGACTGTTTGCTTGTGACTAAATATTGAATATCTTTTGCTTGCTGTTGCGCAACATCACGAATAAAGTCACTCATAGAAAACTGCCATTTTAAGTTGTTTTGCTGTGAATCTGGCAGTTGATTATAGTCGTCATGGCGGTAGCTAACTTGTTGCCAACTGGCTTGCCCTTTTTTTTGTAAGTCCGCTGGTAAAGATAAAAAGTCAGAATGCAAAGGTGCAAATTGATTTAACTGCGTAAAAGCCATAAAGTGAGCCCTGATATCAAATTTTTAGAATGAGCAGAGGATTGCAAAATCATGCGTATCACTAAACCCTTCTGGGTTGTGTTATTTATCTTCACTCTGGTCGCTTGTGGCGATCCAATGAAGGCTAAAATAGAAAATCAGCTAAATTTTGCTGAACTTCAAATGGAAAAGTTAGCACAAGGATTAGAGGCAGGACAAATCCGAAATGCAAATCTGATCAAAGAATATGCTCGTCAGCTCAGTGAAAAAATGCCTGAACAAAGGGTATTAGTGCAAGAATTAGCAAAAGATGCGGGCACCAGTGGCCCTATGTTTTTAAACCTAAAAGATCGCTTGCAAACAGCCAAATCACAACCTCAAGCGTTTTCTAGCTCGCAAGAGCGCTTGGTTGAGTTAGAAAATATTTATCAAGCAGCCAGCCGAGAGCTTTACAATGATGCGCTATCCGATCCGCTCAATGTACTAGCTGACTTGAGTGGTGGCCTCTTGCCACGTGTTAACTCTATTAGCCAAGCGGCCAGCTTGCAGTCTAATCAGGCCGAAAATTACGGAGCGGGTAGCCAACTGATTGGTAATCCAGCGTATGGTCAATGGTCAACGGATTCATCAGGTATGTCGTTTTGGGAGTGGTATGGCATGTACGCGCTTATTTCAAATATTACTGATGCCATTGGTGGTCGGCGCGGTCGAGTTTATTATGGCGATTGGGCGCGAGGCCGAAATTATAGTTATTATCATGATTATGGCCGCTACCGTTATTCGTCTCCTAAAACAGTGCGTCAGCAAAATCAGATTGAGCAAAAAGCCAAAAAGAATTATCGTGGCGGTACTTTCACCAGTGCTTACGCAAAAAATCGCACCGGTGCAGCACAAATCTCATCAGCCAGCCGCACTGCCCAAAAACAAAAAACTCAGTTTAAAAGCCAATATGCAACAAAAAATACATCGAGTTCAGCTAAAAAACCTTCGTCTACCTCAAGTTTTAGAAGTAGTTCAAGTGGTTTTCGTAGTGGCGGTTTTGGTGGTAAATAAATAACGGGATAGGAACCTACAATGAATAATTTTGATTTGCTTACATATATCCAACCCGAGTTGGTGGCTATCTTAGCCATAGATCTGGTAATAGCAATTATTTTGCTTTCGGCAATGCGCTTGTTGTCTGGTTTTTGGGCGAGTGTAAATACGACGACTGAACTATCGCAAAAAGATAATTTTGCGTTTGGTATTAGCATGGCGGGCAGTATTTTGGCAATGGGCATAGTGTTAACTGGTGCGGTTACCGGGGAGTCGGCCAACAGCTATGTTACCGAAGCAATAGGGGTTATTAGTTATGGCCTGGTTGGTTTATTAATGATTAAAGTAGGCCGTTTCATCCATGACAAATTGTCGCTCAATCAAATTAATAAAGCTGAGTACATTCGCAATGAAAATATGGCGGTGGCTATTGTTGATGCAGCGGCAGTTGTGTCAACCGCGATTGTTATTCGAGCTGTGTTATTGTGGGCCGAGGGGTTAGATATTTATACCTTAATTGCCGTTGTCAGTGGTTTTGCTGTTTCACAAACTGTGCTTCTAGTGGTGACTAGAATGCGCGAAAACCATTATGCACGTCACAATCAGGATGCGTCATTCCAACAAGCACTAAAAGATGGGCAAATTGCATTAGCCATTCGCCATGCTGGACATATGGTTGCCACAGCATTAGCGTTAAAAGCGGCGAGTTATTTTTTAATTTATCAACCCACCGCGATTATTGTAAATTTAGTTGGCTGGTTAGTGATTTCTATTGTCATGACACTACTTATATTTTTATTAAATAAAGTCGCTCGCCGTATTATTTTAATGGGGGTAGATACCTCGGTTGAAGTCGACCAACAGGATAATATTGGTGTTGCTGCGGTTGAGTTTGCGGTCATTGTTGCAATTGCTCTGATCATGTCGGCTTTAATGGCTTAAATTAAAAAATGATAACACCGCGTCACGGCTGGTCATTAGCATTAACCGATGCGTTATTAATCGGGATCATGGCGGTATTGGCCGCTTGTGGTTTGTTATACGAATATTTGCTCTCACATTATGCCGGACGTGTTTTAGGTGCTGTCGAGCATGCGATTTATACCACTATCGGCTTAATGATAGTTTTTATGGGGTTAGGCTCTTTTGCAGCCCGCCGTATTAAAGATGCATTTAGCGGTTTTGCTTGGTTAGAGTTAGTTTTGGGCTTAACCGGTGCCAGCAGTATTTTGCTCATTGCTGGCGCGATTGCAGTCAGCTTCGAATTGCCACGTTTGTTGAGCAGTACGTTTAATTTACCCGCTGATGTGTTGCCATCTGGAGGTCTGGTTGATGCCTTGTATCAGGCCGCCCGCTTTTTGCCGTATGTTGCGGCTGCATTTTTGGGTTTTTTAATAGGCATCGAAATTCCGTTAATTGCACGGGTGCGCGAGACCCTGTACCAAAAGCATCTTACACATAATGCGGGCACAATTTATGGCGCAGACTATTTGGGTGCTGGGGCTGGGGCTGCTATTTGGATAAGCTGGATGATGTCGTTAGATGTCAATCAA
Source organism: Gayadomonas joobiniege G7 (assembly GCF_000300815.1). Classification (GTDB taxonomy): domain Bacteria; phylum Pseudomonadota; class Gammaproteobacteria; order Enterobacterales; family Alteromonadaceae; genus Catenovulum; species Catenovulum joobiniege. The sequence continues at coordinate 608,837 of NZ_AMRX01000001.1, forward strand.
GCTGCTGTTTATACTGCAACCCTTAACTTAGCAGCTGGCTGCCTTATTTTAATTACTTTCTGGCGGCAGATTAAGCGCCCAGTTGCGCTCTTAAGCATGCAAGTTTTGAGCGGCTTACTGGTCTTATTTTTAGCTCTGTATGGCAACCATTGGATGCACACCTTTACCGATATGTTATACAGTGACAAAGTCGTATTTCAGCAGCAAACCCGTTATCAGCAAATTGTTATAAGCGAACGACATTTAAATAACCAAGATACAGTACTTAACCTCTATCTGAATGGACGGTTGCAATTTTCTTCGGCTGATGAACAAATTTACCATGAAAGTTTAGTGCATCCCGCCATGGCAGCCAGTGCTCGCCAGCAAAAAGTTTTAGTGATTGGCGGAGGGGATGGTTTGGCTTTGCGAGAAATTTTTAAATGGCCAGTTAAAGAAGTAGAGCTGGTCGAACTCGATAAGCAAATGATCGCTTTGTTTAAAGATCCCAGCCAATATTTGTCGCCACGTCTGGCAGCACAAATTAATAAACTTACTCAGGATGCATTATCTGATACAAGGTTAACGATACATATTGCGGATGCTTTTAACTATGTTGATCAATTGGTGGCCGAACAAAAATACTTTGACGTTATCATAGTAGATTTGCCAGATCCGAATCATCCTGATTTAAATAAGCTGTATACAGACTATTTTTACGCACGGCTTAAACAAGTATTGTCGGCAGACGGTACTATAGTGGTCCAGTCGACTTCACCGTTTCATGCCCGCAATGCGTTTATTTCAATTGGTAAAACCTTAGCTGCCGCTGGTTTTACTCAAGTTGAGCAGTATCAGCAAAATGTACCTAGTTTTGGTCAGTGGGGCTGGAGTCTAGCGACCCGTCAAGGGCAAGCACCGAGTGACCGTTTGCAACAGGCTGAATTACCAACCACTTTAAACTGGTTAACGCCAGAGCTGATGTTCGCCAGTTTTGCGTTTTCAAAAAGCTTTTATAGCAACCAAGATAAGGTTAAGATTAATCGACTAGGTAGTCAGGTTTTATTTAACTATCATGACCTTGCGTGGAGACAGCAGCGGGGTATCATGATTTTGCCAGAAACAAATTAATTATAACTGGTGTTGACATTTTATGTCGCAGTGGTATTTTTAACCAAGACATAATATGTCTATATCAAAAACACATTACCGAGGATAGCAATGAACATACATTCGATAGCGCAGTACTTAAACGACTTAGGAGAGTCGTCAGTCACTGGCCATTATTTTGATTGCCAGCCAATTGCCGGTGACGTAGAGGTATTGCAAATTACCCTGGAAGGGCGTGAAGAACTACCTATCTTTGTTTCAGTGACGGACGATCAAATTTTGTGTATTACCTACCTTTGGGGTGAAGATGAAGTACGTACTGAGCGTCGCGCTGAAATGATGGAAGTGATGTTAGAAATGAATATGCCGATGCCGCTATCTTCATTCGCCAAGATTGGCGATAAATACGCCATTTTTGGTGCCTTAGCTATTACTTCAAGCTTGTCAGAAATAGAGCATGAGCTGGCAGTATTAAGCGATAACTCAATAGACGTTATCGATGACTTTAGTGAGTATTTAATTTAAATCAGGAGCAGCAAATGAGTATTTTTAAGAAAATTTTTACTGCCATCCGGGGTGGTGCCACTGAAGTCGGTGAAAGCATAGTTGATGCGAATGCAACGAGGATTTTTGAGCAAGAGATCCGAGACGCAGAAAATCACCTGACTAAAGCCAAGCGTGATTTAACCGAGGTTATGGCTAAACAAATGCAAACCAGCCGTGAAGTCAGCCGTTTAAAAGAAGAAATTGAGACGCATGAAGGGTATGCAAGCCAAGCGCTTGATAAAGGTGATGAGTCGTTGGCGTTAGAGATTGCTGAAAAAATCGCGAGCCTGGAAACTGAGTTCAGTACTCAGCAGCAAACTTTGGAGAGTTTAAATGCCAATGTAAGTCGGTTAAAAGATTTAATTAAAAAGTCAGAGCGCCAAGTTGCTGATTTTCGTCGCCAGTTGTCTGTTGTTAAAACGACCGACAGTGTGCATAAAGCTACAGCGGCGATTACCGATAACTTTGTTTCGGGTAATAGTAAATTGCTCAACGCAAAAGAATCACTTGAACGTATTAAAGCAAAGCAGCAAAATTATCAAGATCGCATGCAAGCCGCTGAGCAGCTGCAGGCAGAGCAAGGTGATGGCGCGCTTGAAGCTAAATTAAAAGCTGCAGGTATCGGTGAAGAACATAGTTCGGCCAGTTCTGTTTTAGCGCGTATTAAAGCCAAACAATAGTTGTTTGAGATGGTTTAAATTAGGGAGTGTAAAATGAATTTTATCGATAAACTTTTAGGGCGTGAAAAAGGGAAAAAAATGCGTCAGTTGTCTCATGTCAAAGACCTGCGAGTCCAAGACGTGGTGGTTTTTTCGGATTCATTTGCACTGCCTAAACTATTACGCCAAGCCAGCTTTGAAATAAGCAAAGTGAACACTTATCAGTTTGAGCATTACACCAGTGTTGAATACGTATTATTGGGTCAGACAGATAAACAGGTGTATCTTAGCTACAGCTCCGATGATGAAGAAAGATTAAATATTTCGCAAAAAATTAATCGTGCCGAAGTAGAGCAAATTTTTGAAATGGAAAGTTTTGCAGATATTTTTGAAACGGATAGCAAAACTGAGTTAGAGCTTAAAGCTGAACCTGAAGCTTTTACCAACTGGTTAAGCGCGCTTTATTTTCAAGTTGCTTGGGGCGAGCGTGGATATTTTTATAATCAGGATTTTCGGCCCGGGAAGCCACCGGCAGAAGAAGATGAAAACAGTTTGCCACTCGACTATTTTTGTTTAACCAGTGCCGATGAGGCCTATTCGGTCGAGCTAGAGGTTTGGCAAGATGGGGAGACAGATGTGTTGTTAACCTTGCACCGCCCTATGCACGACATAATCGACTTATTGCCTGGGGAGTTAGATGAATAAAAGTGATAAGCAAAAATGGGCCAGTAGTCATAAAGCGATTAAAGCCGTTCAAGTCGCTTTTGACATGGATGAAAAGCTTCAATATGTCATTCGTAAAGAAGCACTAGACGCAGGATTAGGTCCTAGTGAACAAATAAGACGAATATTGGATTTACCCTTATCAAGAAGGCCAAAACGTCCCCGATTAACAGTCTCATTGTCAGCCGATGATTACCAGTTATTGGCAGAAAAATATGGTATTCCTGCCGAGCAACAACTGGATATCAAAAAGCGTGTGATGCAAGAGTTGATTAAACACGCAACTGAAAACAGCACTTAAAGTGCGTTATTAAGCTTTATTTTTGGTTCTTTTGGCGATCTCTAAACCAGTGTTTTATCATTGCAAATTCATGTTTAAAGTCGTCCAATCCAGGGGGAACTATCACATCCTCTGACATGGCCATATTTTTAAGGTTGGCCGAACCCTGATCGATCACAGCGCCTTGCTCGTCTATGATTTTATAATCAAATTTAATCCGGGGGATAAAACCATCTTCAATGACTCTAAGATATTCTAGGCTGTTGCCAAAGGGGCGTACCCAGCCGGCTAAATCAAGCTCAGTCACTGTCAGTTTAATGGTTTGATCATCTGGTAGGTATTTTCGACTCGCCTGTTCTAAATAGCGTTCAAAACTGCTAAATACGTATTCTTGATAGCCCTTTCGGGTATATGAGTCGGGCGCTTTAATATCTGTATATTTTTCCGGTTCAACCCATTTTATTTCACTATTGCCAGCGGTCACTTGCCAGCTCAGAATACATGTTATAGCTGTGAGTAGATATTTTTGTGCTTGCATTAACAATCTCCGGCAAAAAAATTAACGACCATGATAACAATATAGACGATTTAGCTATCTTTTGGTTCATTTGGCGGGAAGACTTTTTGTTTCAATTTGTTATCAACAAAAGCACTCGGCATCACTTCAACACCGACTAAACGGCCCAACTTAACGATTAAAGGAATGGTAATAGGGGCAAAAGGAAGAATTGCAAACACGCCTAAACCAAGACCACGCAAAACATCTAAAAATTGGCGGTGCGCAATTTTTAATTCTTCTTTGTTTGAATGACCTCTAGTGTAGCGATAATAAATGTCTAACATTTCTTTGGTTTCATCGCGCTCTTGAGCAAGCGCACGTTTTAGCGCCAGCATAGAGCGGCGCAAACGCAAGCGGCTGGCACGGCGATTCATTCGGATCACACGTACCGGTGCTTTATGAAGATAACGAACAGCTTTCATTCAAGCCACTTAATATAAAATATTTTCAGTCGCATAGTGTTCGCTGATTCGTTATCTTTGTCAAACAGATATTGGGCCCCCAATGGTTTTAAATAGGGTCACTTGATTTAACAAATAATTAAGCTGATCTTGCAGTAAGGCTTGTTGCTGCGTTAAATAAACCCGGTATTGAACCTGATAATCTAATTCGCTTTCAACGCCTTGAGCGAGTCTTTGTTGGCTTAATTTTACCTGCTGAAGGCTATCGTTAGTAAGTGCTTGCTGAGACTCAAGTTGCTGCTGTATAAGTCTCTGTGTTTCTAAACTGGTGTAAAACTCTGTAAATGCCGCTTCCACCGTTTGTTGGTACTTGACGACCGATGAGTCTTTTTGTAAACGTGCAATTTCAAGTTGAGCATCTAATTGCCCCGCATTAAAAATCGGCAGATTTAATTGCGGACTAAACGACCAGCGATGAGACTCAGACTCGAACAAGTTATCTAAGTCTGTGCTTGCAAACCCTATGCTCGAGGTTAAGGTAATCGATGGGTAAAACGCGGCTCTCGCCACCCCAATATTTGCATTTGCCGCGAGCATATCTTGCTCTGCGGCATAAATATCTGGCCGATTTCGGAGCAATTCAGACGGCAAGTTTTTTGGCAGCGCAGTCATCTGATCTGTGCTGAGCTTTTGTTGCCGCACCTGTTGTAAAAGTTGATTATCTTTTGGCAATGCCAGCAATTTATTCAGTTGCCAATATGCTTGGTTGGCCAAATCTTGGGCGACAAATAATTGCCGCTTGGACGTTTGCATCTGGCTGCGTATCACCAACAAATCAGTTTCAGAAACTACCCCTTGTTCGGCCAAGCTCTGGTATATCTGATAACTGGTTTGCTGGCTTTCTGTAAGGGCTTCTTGCAATGACAAGTAGTTGTTCAATTGGATCAGGTTAAAGTAGGCATTAGCAACCAGGGCGACCACATTTTGCTGCACGGTTGCCTGTGCCGCCTGGCTCGACAAATATTCAGCTAATGCCGCGTTTTGCAAATTGTCGAGTCGGCCAAAAAAGTCAATTTCATACGCAGTTAAAACCGCATTAACCTGATGAGTTGTACCGTAATAAGCATTACCAGTACTCGAAATATCCTGTGCGACACGCTGACGAATAGTTTGGGCTTGAGCCGCGACTTTTGGCCAATCAGCACTTTCTTCTATTTGATACGCTTGTTTTAATTGCGCAACCTGAAGCTGCGCAATTTGAATATCACGGTTATTGGTCAGCGCTTGTTCAATCAGCTTTTGCAGCAAAGGGTCAGTATAGACCGCTTGCCAATCAGGTATATTAACAACCATTTGCTCACTGACCGAATCTTCTAATACGCTGCTAGGACGTTGGTAGTCCGGTGCTAAAGAGCAAGCGGCCAAACCAGCGGCAGATAAGGCAACAAGAATAGGTTTTAATTTATTCATCGTCATTCTCCACTCTTTGGTTCTTTTTTCGCTCAATAATTTTAAACACCACAACAAAAAATACAGGGACAAAATAGATGGCTAAAAAGGTTGCAGAGAACATGCCCCCAAATACCCCAGTACCTATTGCATTTTGGCTACCAGAACCAGCACCAGACGATAAGACTAACGGCGTAACCCCTAACATAAAGGCCATTGAGGTCATAATAATAGGGCGTAGACGTAGTCTTGCCGCTTCTATCGCTGCTTCAATAACACCCATGCCTTTTTCATGTAAAGCTTTAGCAAACTCGACAATCAAAATAGCATTTTTAGCTGAAAGGCCGATTGTCGTTAATAAACCAACCTGAAAATACACGTCGTTAGACAAGCCGCGACCTAATGCAAAACTTACAGCGCCTAATACACCAAGGGGAACCACCATCATAACAGCAAAAGGCACACTCCAACTTTCGTATAAAGCTGCTAAGCATAAAAAGACCACTAAAATAGAAAGTGCATATAAAAAGGGTGCTTGATCGCCAGACTCTTTTTCTTGGCGTGAAATACCTGACCATTCAAACCCATAGCCTGCAGGTAATTTTGCGGCTAATTCGGTCATTGCCAGCATCGCATCACCAGAACTGAGCCCTGGTGCGGCTTGCCCCATGATTTGAGTAGATGAAAACCCATTGTAACGCTCAAGTCGCGGCGAACCATAAATCCAGCGACCGCTTGCAAAAGCACTCATAGGCACCATTTCACCCTGATTGTTTTTAACATACCAATGATCAAGGTCTTCCGGCATCATGCGGTATTTTGCATCCGCTTGCACATAAACTCGTTTGACACGGCTACCATCGACAAAGTCATTGACATAAGTAGATGCCCAAGCTGTGTTAATGGTTTCGTTAATCGTGCTGACAGAAACACCTAACGCTAAGGCTTTTTGTTGATCAATATCAATTTTAAATTGAGCAACATCATTTTGGCCATTGGGTCGTACACCGGCTAAACGAGGATCTTGTGAAGCCATGCCTAATAGCTGATTACGCGCCTGCATTAGCTTGTCATGCCCTTGGCCGCCCAAATCCTGCAATTGAAAATCAAAACCTGAAGCGTTGCCGAGTTCACTAATTGCAGGTGGCACAAAAGCAAATACCATAGCTTCTTTAATTTGCATAAAGTAACCCATAGCTCGCCCTGCAAGTGCTTGAACATGTTGCTCCGGTTCAGTCCGCACGTCCCAATCTTTTAACCGTACGAATACGATACCGTTATTTTGACCACGACCGCTAAAGCTAAAGCCGATAACCGAAAAGACAGACTCTACGTTGGCTTTTTCCTGCTCTAAATAAAAGCTTTCTATGCCTTCCATTACTTCTGAGCTGCGTTCTTGGCTGGCCCCTTGTGGTAGGGTCATTTGGGTAAACATAATGCCCTGGTCTTCATCCGGTAAAAATGAAGTTGGTAGACGGGTAAATAAAAATGCTAACACACCCACTAGTGCAAGATATAATAGCAGCATGCGAATGGTGCGTTTTAAAATACCATTTAAGCGCCCCTGATAACCTTTTGTTAAGCTATCAAAAACACGATTAAACCAAGCAAAAAAGCCACGTGACGGTTTATCTTCATTGGTCACTGGTTTAAGCAGCGTGGCACAAAGGGCAGGGGTTAGGGTCAATGCAACGATCACTGACAATACCATGGATGAAACAATAGTGATCGAGAACTGACGGTAAATAACCCCAGTAGAGCCACCGAAAAACGCCATAGGCACAAAAACAGCTGATAACACCATAGCAATGCCAATCAGTGCCCCAGTGATCTGTTGCATAGATTTACGAGTTGCCTCACGCGGGGAAAGCCCCTCTTCATGCATGACACGCTCAACATTTTCAACAACTACGATAGCATCATCAACCAGCAAACCTATCGCCAATACCATACCAAACATGGTCAATGTATTAATTGAAAAACCACAAGCCCAAATAATGCCAAAAGTACCTAACAACACCACGGGCACTGCAATGGTTGGAATGATGGTTGCTCTAAAGTTTTGTAAAAATAAATACATCACCAAGAACACCAAAATAATGGCTTCGATTAAGGTTTGTACGACCCCTTCAATCGATAGCTTAACAAAGGGTGTCGTATCATATGGATAAACTGTTTTTATGCCGGCTGGAAAAAAAGGTTCTAACTCGGCAATTTTTTCTCGTACAGCCGCCGCTGTTTCTAGTGCGTTAGCACCGGAAGCGAGTGAGATCCCTAAACCTGCGGCCGGCATATCATTATATTCACCCGTAATTTGGTAGTTTTCTCCACCGAGTTCTACCCGAGCAATATCACCCACTCGCACGGTCGCTCCATCAGGCTGGGTTTTTATTATGATATTGGAAAACTCTTGCGGCGTATTTAAGCCGGTTTGCACAATAATGCTGGCACTGATTTGTTGGCCTTCAACGGCTGGCATGCCACCCAACTCACCAGCCGCGATTTGTGCATTCTGGGTTCGGATTGCAGCTATAATTTCGCTGGTCGTGACTTGATATTGATTCATTTTAATGGGGTTTAACCAGACCCGCATCGCATACTGAGAACCAAAAAAGTTGATTTGACCAACGCCATTAACGCGGCTGATTTGGTCTTGCACATTACTGGCAATATAGTCAGAGATATCGATTCGGCTAAAGCGACCATCTTCAGAATAAAAACCAACAACCATCAAAAAACCAGAAGATGATTTAGTCACTTGAATACCGTTTTGTTGAACCTGGGAAGGCAACAAAGGCATCGCTGTTTGTAGTTTATTCTGCACTTGAACCTGAGCAATATCTGGGTCTGTGCCCGAATTAAAAGTTAGTGTGATAGAGGCATTACCAGACGAATCACTGGTCGAAGATATGTACTGCACACCGTCAATACCTGTTAGTTTTTGCTCGATCACCTGCACTACAGTATCTTCAACCACTTTAGCTGCGGCACCTGGATAGTTTGCAGAAATCGTTACACTGGGTGGCGCAACATTGGGATACTGAGAAATTGGCAAGCCGGTGATCGACAAAGCGCCGCCCAGCATAATTAAAATTGCCATTACCCAGGCGAGTACTGGGCGTTCTATAAAACTCTTAGCCATAGCTTTTATTGTCCTTTTTGCCCATTCAGGTCAACAACGTTTGGGTTAACTTGCATTTGTGGCTGAACTTTTTGTAAACCTGTCACCATGACTTTATCACCCGCTTGTAAACCACTTTTTACCAGCCAGTTTTGACCCATTGCACGGTCTAGTTGCACCACTTTAGGGGCCACCTTATTCTCATTGTTTACAGTAAAAACACTGGCTTCGCCTGTAGGGGTAAACATGACTGCTTTTTGTGGTAACAAAATAGAGTTTTTACGAATTCCAAAATCTAAACTGACACGGGCAAACATGCCGGGTAAAATCACTTGCTCTTTGTTCGCAAATTCGGCTCTAACCGTCAACGTATCTGCTAAACTACTCACTTGAACTTCACTAAATAAAATTTCACCGTCGCTGGCAACCGTCTGATCATTAAGAATTAATTTGGCTTTTTGGCCACTTTGTTGTAACTCGCCTGATTTAAAACGACTTTTGATGTCTTGCATGGTTTTGCTTGGGATCACAGCATCAAAATAGATAGGGTTGAGCTGAGTGATGGTGGCTAAGACTTGACTTTGTCCCGCGCTGACCAAAGCCCCTTCAGTGACACTAGATTTACTAATCTGGCCGCTGATAGGCGCCAGTACTTTGCTAAACTCTAATTGCTTTTCAGCACTTTCTAACTGGGCTTTAGCAACGGCTAACTGAGCTTTGAAACCATCAACACTGGCCTGCGTTTGATCTAATTGTTGCTGACTAACGGCTTTGCTTTGTATTAGGTTTTTGTATCGTTTTAAATCGCGCTCAGCGTTTTCTAATTGAACTTGAATACTGCGAACTTGTGCTTTAGCGGTATTAACGTCTGCTTTATACAGCGTGTCATCAATTTGGTATAAGGTTTGGCCAGCTTCAACCTGGCTGCCTTCAGTAAAGTGACGCTTAGTAATAATACCTGATACTTGTGGACGAACTTGAGCAACCGCTTTTGCAACTGCACGGCCGGGCAACTCTTGGTTAAATACAAGGTCTTCGGTTTTTAGTTCAACCACATCTACCGCTTGTGGTGGTCTTTGCTGTTGTTGTGCTTGCTCATCTTGAGCCGATCCATCGCTGCAGGCGGCCATTAAACTGCTGACGGACAAAGCTAAAAAAAGCGTCCTAAATGTTTTTTTCATGCTAAAACCCCAATAATTGTATTTTTAATACAATAAATAAAATTAATGACAACTTAATTGTGAATTAAAAATTTATACATACATTCATGAATGTTTTGTATAATACCCGAAATTTACTTAAGCTTGCAATTGGCCCCTGTTATTTTTTATTTAGGTAGGTAAAAAAGTGGTTCGAAAAACACGCGAAGAAGCGTTAGAAACAAAAAATCTATTATTAGATGCGGCAGAAACCGTGTTTTACAACAAAGGTTTTTCCAGCACCACCTTAATGGATGTTGCTAATGAAGCCGGTATGACCCGTGGTGCGATTTATTGGCATTTTAAAAATAAATCTGATTTATTCGAGGCCATGGTCGAGCGAGTTAAAATGCCGCTTGAAAGTATTTTTGACGAATCAACGGCAGACAGTGAAACCCAGCCATTAGCGCGGTTACGCGAATTTTCATTGCATTTTTTAAACAAACTGGCGGTTGATAAACGGCAACAAAGAGTGTTCACAATAATGTTGTATCGTTTTGAAATGTCAGGGCAAAGTGAATTGGTAGAAGAAAGAGCCAAAGAGTCGTTTTTACGGGTAGAAAAGCGTCTGTTTAGAGCGTTAAAAAATGCGGTAGAGCGTGGTGAGTTGCCTGCCAATACAGACATAAAAACAGCGGTTTGTTATAACCATGCTTTTTTTACTGGCATTATTCATAATTTTTTATATATGCCAGCAAACATGGATTTAAAAAGTCTAGCAACCAGTTTGGTCAATACACACTTCCAATCATTGATTAATAACCCACCACTAAAATAAAAAAACCGCGCCGAAGCGCGGTTTTGGAACGTCTCATGTTTTTTGGTTATTTGCTATTTTTAGCAAATTCAGGGTAGGCTTCGATACCACACTCAGCAATATCCACACCTTCATATTCTTCTTCTTCGCTGACACGGATACCCATGACGGCTTTCAGAATGCTCCAGACAACCAAGCTAGCAACAAATACCCATACAAAGATAGTTACAGCGCCTAATAATTGGTCACCGAAGTTAGCACCATCGTTAGTAATAGGGACTAATAATAAACCTAATAAGCCAACAACACCGTGAACTGAGATAGCACCGACTGGATCATCAATTTTTAACTTGTCTAAAGTTAAGATTGAGAACACTACTAAGATACCACCTAAACCACCGAAGATAGTGGCTTCTAAAGCACTAGGTGTTGACGGTTCAGCTGTGATAGCAACTAGACCAGCTAACGCACCGTTTAATGCCATGGTTAAGTCTGCTTTTTTGAATAAGATGCGGGCAGTAATTAAGGCTGCAATGGCACCACCAGCTGCGGCTGCGTTTGTATTTAAAAATACCATAGCAACTGAGTTCGCGTTGGCGATATCGCCTAATTTTAAAACAGAACCACCGTTAAAGCCGAACCAACCCATCCATAAGATGAAAGTACCTAAAGTAGCTAATGGCATGTTCGCACCTGGGATCGCATTGGCACGACCGTCGGCAGAATATTTACCTTTACGAGCACCTAGTAATAATACACCCGCTAATGCTGCAGCAGCACCTGCCATGTGAACAATACCTGAACCAGCAAAGTCAGAAAAATCACCTAAACTGAATAAACCAAATACTTCTTGGCCACCCCAAGTCCAGCTACCTTCTAATGGGTAGATAAAACCAGTCATAACCACTGCAAACGCTAAAAACGCCCACAGTTTCATACGCTCAGCAACTGCACCAGAAACAATTGACATTGCAGTTGCAACAAAAACAACTTGGAAGAAGAAGTCAGAAGCACCAGAATAAATAGAGCCCCCTTCAAAACCGTCTTCGCGACCTGCAAAATCACTTAAAGTAGAAGCTACGTCAACATCAGCGATGCCGCTTAGGAAGATGTTTCCACCGTACATGATAGCGTAACCGCAAACTAAGTACATGGTGCAAGAAATCGCAAATAACGCGACGTTTTTAGTTAAAATTTCGGTGGTGTTTTTTGAGCGAACTAAACCCGCTTCCAGCATTGCAAAACCTGCGGCCATCCACATGACTAGCGCGCCACAGACCAGGAAATAGAAGGTATCCATTGCATACTGCAAGTGAAATACATTGTTTTCCATTGTCGTCTCCTAAAATTTATTTATTAAATTATTTATTAGATAGCCGAGTCGCCGGTTTCACCGGTACGAATACGGATACACTGCTCTAAATCAAATACAAAGATTTTACCGTCACCAATTTTGCCGGTTTTGGCAGCACCACTGATGGCTTCAATTAAACGCTCAACATTTTCGTCTTGCGTTGCAATTTCTAGTTTAACTTTAGGCAGAAAGTCGACTTGATACTCTGCACCACGGTATAATTCGGTATGACCTTTTTGACGACCAAAGCCTTTAATTTCAGTGACGGTAAGTCCTTCGATACCGATCTCAGAAATGGCTTCACGAACGTCATCCAATTTGAATGGTTTGATGATCGCACTGACCAGTTTCATAGCAATGTGCTCCTAAGTAGTTTTATTGAATTGGCAAAGTCTTTCTTACAATTGCTGTGCCAATATTGTTTTTATCTTTAAAATCAATGCACTACATTAGCAGGTTTGCTTTTTTTATTTTTTTTGCATCTTTTTGGTGCGGTGAAAAAGACATCAGGCACAAGATTGGTGAGAAAAACAGCTAAGCAAAAAATTATGCACCGAAGCGATGCGCTGTGCTGCTTTGATTTGGCTAACTTTTTAAGTATCATGTACTAAAATTGTTAACACTTAAGGCCTGTAAATGCCAGAGTTACCCGAAGTAGAAGTGACCCGCATGGGGGTTGAACCCTGGTTACTGAATCAACAGATAGAGTTGGTTAATCTGTTCCACAAAACATTAAGATGGCCTTTGTCAACTGAGTTATATCAGCTCAAAGGACAAACAGTTAGCTCAGTTGAGCGGCGAGCAAAATATTTATTAATTCGAACTCAAAGCTACATTGTGCTTATTCATTTAGGGATGTCTGGTAAGCTTTGTGTGGTGGATAAAGACCAACCTAGGATTAAACATGACCACTTTACGATTGAACTCGCGTCGGGTAAAAGTTTGCGATTAAATGATCCGCGCCGCTTTGGTGCAGTTTTATTGTTCCATTCACAGGCTGAGTTGAACCAACACATGCAAAACTTAGGGCCTGAACCCTTTGATGCAAGTTTTAATGCCGATTATCTGTATCAGGTGTCACGAAGCCGCAAAACGCCTGTTAAAGCTTTTATTATGGACAACTCTGTGGTGGTTGGCGTTGGCAATATATATGCGACCGAAGCCCTCTTTTTAACCGGTATCCATCCCGCTCGGGCTGCTGGCAAAGTGAGTTTGCAGCGCTACCAGCTGTTAGTTGACAATATTCGCAAGATTTTAACACATGCTATTGAACAGGGCGGTACAACCTTAAAAGACTTTACCAAAGCGGATGGTAAACCTGGTTATTTTGCTCTGCAATTAAAGGTGTATGGTAAAGCTGGTCAGCCTTGCCCGAGCTGCGAAACTCTGCTCAAGGTTAAATCTATTGGCCAGCGTGCCAGTGTTTATTGCAGTCATTGCCAAAAATAACCACAGCAACCCGCGCCAATCACAACCAACCAGACAGGTACTAAGCGGCTGAACACGAGCAGAGACAAACCGATAAATACCACCAGTTGAAATAAATTAGTCACACTGCTGGACAATACAGGATCCCATAAAGCGGCTGCTAATAACCCAACCACAGCCGCGTTAATACCACTTAAAGCTCGTTTTAAATGGCGATTGTGACCAATTTTATGCCAGCTATAAAAAACACCATTAATTAATAAAAAGGACGGAGCAAAAATCGCGACTAAACAAATCACTGCTGCTAGCACTGGATGAATACCAATTTCGTTTACCGCACCTAAAAAAGCCGAAAAACTGAATATAGGGCCCGGCATAGCTTGGGTAATACCATAACCGGCTAAAAAGTTTTCATTGTTTACCCAGCCTGCCGCCACTATATCTTGCTGCAATAAAGGTAAAACGACATGACCGCCGCCAAAAACACTGGCGCCGATTCTAAAAAATCGGCTAAACATGTCCACTTGATTTAAATCCGTCTGAGCTGCGGCAAAAGGCAATAAAAAAAGTAGGCTGATCAACAGCACAATACTGACGATGCTTTGCCCACGTGAGATCGGCAGTTTAATGGCTTGCGAAGCTTGCATCTGTTGGTTATTTTGCGAACTAAAACGACTACTGATTAAACCCGCCGCTATGATTATGATAAATTGAGTCCACCAAAACGATAAAGATAACATCAGTAACATAGCCACCACAGCTAATATCCGGTTTAGCCAGCTATTGCAAAAGCTATTAAACATAGTGACAGTTGCATGCAGCACTATAGCCGCCGCGGCCAGTTTTAATCCACTAATAGCGCCGGCTAAATTATCGTCGGTTAGGCTAAGTAGGCCATAAGCAGTGAGTACAAGTAAAATCGCGGTTGGTAGCGTAAATGCCAGCCAGGCAATAAAACCGCCTAATTGACCTGCGCGTTTGATGCCAATACTGATTCCTACCTGACTACTGGCGGGGCCAGGCATAAACTGACAAATTGCCATGATTTGAGCAAACTCACTGTCAGTGAGCCATTTTTTTTCATCAACAAAGGTTTTTTTAAATAAACCTAAATGTGCGGCAGGCCCCCCAAAAGCTATCAGACCCAGTTTAAAAAACTGCATAAACAGGCTACAAATATCTGATAATTTTGGCATACTTCGTATCTCCATCGGTAGGGGTATATGCATTAAGTCGTATTTTTGCGTTTTATCATTTGCCAATCAACCTCAATGGGTATTTTTAATAAGGTTTATCTGTATAGTGCGCGTTTTATTTGGCTTGTTTAAAACACTGTTTATTTTGTTTACCGTTGCGGTGATTGCTGCAGCTGCTGTTTTTTATTTTTCGTTGCAAAATACCGCTCATATCACAACAGACCCCCAAGTGAGCGCAGAGCGCGCCGACAATGCAGGTCGATCCCTATCTGAGTTAGCCCGCAAGTTAAATAACAGCACAGGTTTGGTTCATTTAACATTTAGTCAAACTCAGCTTGATGAAATTACTGAAGTTTTGTCATATGCATTAACATCCAGTCAGTTCAAAGCAGATATTAGTGCGGAGCGACTTTCGCTAAAAATGAGCCACCAATTAAATGTGCCAATTGACCGCAATTACCTAAATGTGGAATGTTTGTTTTCTGAAAAAGCAAAACCAATTCCCATTAAATTAGAGCAATGCTCAGCGGGTGATATCAATTTGCCAACATGGGCAATTGAATTATTGTTTAGGGCGGGTTTGTATAAAGTGTTTAATAAAGAGCTAGCGCTAGACATACAACATTTAGTGCAAGAATTTGCAGTGAATAAACAAACCTTAGCGGTCAGTTTAAATATTAAAAAAGGAATGCGCGAGCAAGTACTCGCCGCCTTGCAACAAGCGTCTGGCCGTTACAGTGATTTGTTTAATCCAATGCAAGTTGCCGTTGAGCCAGATGTTGTTAAAACTTATTTACAGCATATTAAGCAGCTTAAAGCAGATAATCCCGAGCAACAAAGTTTAGTTTTTTTCCTCAACCGAGTATTTAGTTTTGCTGCACTGCGTAGTACACCAGAAACGGCCGCGGGTGAAAATCACGCTGCTTTGTGGGCATTAACTATTGCTTTTGGTAATCACAAGTTTGGTCATTTTATTGGTTTGCCGCGATCCTTAGTGCGCTCCTTTAACAATATCAATACTCAACTGGCTGGGCGGCAAGATTTAAGCAAACACTTTTTATATTCGATTTTATTGCAGCGATTATTAGATGAAAAAATGGGCCTAAAAATTGGTGAATTAAAAGAAATTATCGACAGTGATGAAGGGGGGAGTGGTTTTAGTTTTGTTGATCTGATGGCTGATAAAGCAGGACTAAAGTTTGCGATGTTTGTTTTAGACAAACCAATAAAAGCACAGCAAAAGTTAGCAGCACAGATTACAGAAGCTGATATTTTTCCATCAATATCGGGTTTGCAAGAGGGGTTCAGCGAAGCTGAATTTAAGCGGCTTTTTGGTAGTAGCCAAGATCCAAGGTATCAGCAGGTTGAACAAAAAATCGATCAGCGGATAGACAAGTTACCTCTTTATCAAAGTTTATAACGCTAAAACCAAAAGATAGGCGGCTAAGGCCTATCTTTTTGGATGTCACCAAACTGATGCACCCGTAAATCAAAATAATCAGCGGCACAAAGAATATGGTCTAAAATGTCGGCCTGAATACCTTCGTAACGCTTCCAATCGACTTCGGTAAAACAATAAATTTCTAGAGGAAGCCCATGCTCAGTTGGCGCAAGCTGGCGACACATAATTAACATGTCTGAACGTATTTCTTTTTTATTGTCTAGGTACTTTTCTATGTAAGCACGAAAAGTGCCTAAATTAGACAAACAGCGCTGCTCGGGTAATTTATCCGGTTTCGCAATGCAAGCGCCTGAGGCTATTTTTTCTTCAATATATGCGCTCATAAAAGGGTGATCTTTAAAACGCTGGTACTTCTCTTCGGTTAAATAAGTGACAGAGTTTTGATCGATAAAAATGGCTCGTTTAATTCGTCGTGCGCCAGTTTCTTGCATGCCGCGCCAGTTCGTAAAGCTGTTAGAAACGAGATCATAAACAGGGATAGAAGTAATGGTTTTATCAAAGTTACGTACTTTGACCACGGTTAAACCGACAGAAATAACAGTGCCATCTGCTCCGCCTTTGTTAAATACAATCCAGTCGCCCACCCTGACTAAGCGGTTTAGCGATAATTGGACACCCGCAACAAATCCTAAAATAACGTCTTTAAAAATTAATAAAACCAAAGCCATTGCTGCTGATAAACCAGTCAGCAGGGCCAGTGGTGATTTGTCAAAAATAATAGAGACAATAAATATGGTTGCGACTAAGTATATAACTAACACAGCCAATTGGCGGATATTGTCGAAAGGGATAGATTTTAATGACGGCGTTTTTTCAAACACATCACGAATGGTATTAATAAGCGCTAAAATAACCGCCGCTACCAGCATGGTGATCGCAATACTCACGGTAGACTTTAATATGACGTGCTCACCATCAATATCAAACAATAAGCGGCTTAAGCGATCGCCTGCAATAATAGGGATAATCCATAAAATCCGGCTAAAAAAGCGATTTTTAATCAGCAAATCATCCCATTCGATACGGGTTTTAGTAACCGCTTTACGAATAATGGGCAAAATTATTTTGAACGTAATTAAACAAATTACCAGCAAGGCCGCTAATAATACCCCAATGCGTGAGCTGAGATAAAACGAGCCTTCGGTAGGTAAAAAACTAAGTATTTCCAACACTAGATCCTCTGATTATACGACAGGTTTGACCCAAAAAGTGCCAACTTCGGCGCGAACGACAGTCACTTCGCTGCCAGCAGCAATGGGTTGTTCGCTTTTTAGTTTCCATTGAATGCCAGAGTAACTATGGGTGCTCAATCCTTGTCTATCAATAGGGTGTTGGGTAAAAAAGGTGATGCCAACAAAATCACTATGAACATTTTTCTGCTCAGTTGTGTTTTGTAACCGCTGTAAAGGTTTCCATAATACGAGCGCAAGCACCGCACTAAGCAGGGCTGTGGTCAATAAGATCCAGCTAAGCTGATCAGGCACAATCGTAAGCCAGATTAAAATGCCATTAATAATGAGCGCAAGGCCGATAAAAAACAAAATAAAAGTGGCAAAACCTAAAATGCCAACCTCAATTGCTAATAAGATGATGCCTAGCGCAATGAGCGCCTCGGCACTGTAGTTAGATAGGTTTTCTATCATGTGGGTGTTTTCCGGTTAAGCGTATTAATGATGCTGGTTGCTTGAGCAACAATGTTGGCTGCTTCAGTGCCGTTATCTGGTAATAATACTATGCTGGACTCTTTTGCAATAGCTTGTTTGGCTTCGATTGCTTTACTGGCCAAATCGAGCTGCACGGCTTTTTGGCCTTCTTCGGTTGCAGCACTTTTACCTACGACAGTTAATGCTTGTGCTTGTGCATCGGCAACTGCCATAATCGCGGATGCTTCACCTTGTGCAGCCAGTACTTGTTCTTGTTTTTCGGCTTCAGCGGCCAATACGCGGGCTTGTTTTTGACCTTCGGCAATATTGATTGCCGCTTGTTTTTCACCTTCTGATTCTAAAATTTTGGCGCGCCGTTCGCGTTCAGCTTTCATCTGGGATTCCATTGCATCCATAATAGTAGCAGGGGGTGTGATATCTTTTATCTCGTATCTGAGTACCGCCACCCCCCAAGATTCGGATGCTTGGTTAATGGATTCTACAATTTTGCTATTCAGCATATCCCGCTCTTCAAAAGTTTTGTCTAAATCTATTTTACCTATTTCGGAGCGCATGGTGGTTTGAGCTAATTGGGTCACGGCAAATACATAATCTTCAACACCATAGGTGGCTTTGTATGGATCTAGCACTCTAAAATAAAGCACACCATCAACGGTTAGTGAGATATTGTCTTTGGTAATAGCAGCTTGGCTAGGTACATCAAAAGCCTGCTCTTTAAGTGAGCGGTCGGCTGCAACACGGTCAACAAAAGGGATAATAAAGTTCATGCCTGCTTCACGGGTTGACTGGTATTTGCCAAATCGTTCAATGATCCAAGCACGGTTTTGTGGGACAAATTTGATAGATGATTTTAAAACCACCAATACCAAAACAAAAAGCGCAAACTGCACGCTAATAATGTAATTTAACAGCTGATCCATAAGTAAGTTCCTTTGTTAGGGGCTACTTTATTATGGATCAGTTTTATCAGCAGTGTTATTCCTGCTCAGTTAATTTTTTTGTTTCAGTCGGTTCGTCTTGCAGGCGAGCTTCTAAATCAGACATTTTTTGTTCTAAATCGGCTAATTTTTCTCGGGTACGCATCAGTACTCTGGTTTGCACATCAAATTCTTCACGAGTCACCAAATCAAGCTGAGACAATTTATTTTGCAAAATTTGTTTGGTTTTGCTTTCCATATCATCGGCGAATTGGCGCACACCAGGCGGCAATGATTCATTGATTTGTCTGGCAATTTCTTCAAGTTTTTTGGGGTTTATCATAATTTGTCTTCTGTTCTCTAAACTGACTGGCAGCAAGTATAGCCATTATATTATCTGATTACGACTGGGATGCAATTGAGGTTCAAGTTTAACTTTATTATTGCGTTTTTTTAATGGCAAAAAAAATATTAAATAAATTAAAAATTATTTTGAACTAAAGCGAATGCTTGCTGGTCTTTATTAATGTGTTTTATGTGTTCCTGTTGTATCTCCCTTGTACACCGCCGTTGGTTTCCTTCGGCGGTTTTTTTTTGCCTATTACACCCAGCCCATGTTTATATTGTTAGCGCGAATAAAAAATTTAAAAAAATAGCAAATAATTAGGAACTAAAGTGCAATGGCTTGAGTCTTTATTAATGTGTTTTACATGTGTTCTTGTTGTATCTCCCTTGTACACCGCCGTTGGTTTCCTTCGGCGGTTTTTTTTATTCTGCGTCTAATATTTTTATTGCAGCGGCCGCCGCAGCGGTTCGGTTTTCAACAGCTAACTTTTTAAATACCATTTCTAAATGTTTATTGACCGTTCGCGGGCTCATTGACAATATTTGCGAGATTTCCCAATTTGTTTTGGCATGTGATAGCCAGAATAAAACTTCCGCCTCGCGTTTTGTTATTGGCAAAGCGGCTTGCAGCAGCTCAGCGGTCGGCGCTGGTTTATGTTTGCTTAAGCGCAATAAAAAATGATCTTGCTCTTGGCGTTCATAGTGTAAGGTGAGCTGTGGTTGGCTGTTAGATAATACCAGAGGCTGCTGATGGCCGCTTTGCAGCCAGCTATCTATCTCTGTTTTTAAGTGCTGCCAAATATCGGCTTGTTGTGCAAAAGAGTTAGAGATGAGTTCGTACACTTGCGGCGTTGCCCAGGCCATTTCGCCCGATTTGTCTACGCTAAATACGTTTTTACCCGCATGATCTAGCGCATTTTGCGCACTGCGAGCCAAACGAGCAGTGCTTAGATGTGCTTTAATACGGGCCAATACTTCATCTGGCGCAATAGGTTTAGTGACATAATCTACGCCGCCGGCATTAAAGCCTCTGACCACATCGTCTGAATCTGTTAGCCCCGTCATAAAAATCACAGGTACATTGGGCAGCATTTTTTTAAACTGTCGGCAGGTTTCAAAGCCATCCATATTGGGCATAACCGCGTCCATTAAAACAATTTCAGGGGTTACTTTTTCTGCAATCGATAAGGCTTGTGTTCCATCTAAAGCCACCAACGCCGTATAACCTGCTTGGTTAAGCGCTACATTTAACATACCCAAAGATTCGGGCGAGTCGTCGACAACCAGTACTATATTATCCATTGTTCGCTTCAATTTTATTGTGTATAAATTGACAGATTTTTTGAAAATGACAGCGTTTGCTCAATTCTAATAACTGCTGATGATCGTCCTCTGAGATTTTATTTGCCTGAACATATGTTTCTAATGCTTCACTAAACCCTGATAAATAGCCAATCTCTGCAGGGGACAATAAATTTTGCCAGTCGTCATTCAACATCTTTTCAGCCACCGCTCGCTGCTCAGGTTTATCTGGCATTGCGGGCGGCTGGATTTTTTTATTTTCTTCAATGTATTGATACATCCACTCTAAGTTGAGTTGCTGACCAATTTTTATTAATAAGGTATCTAGATTAATAGGTTTTGCAAGATAATCGTCGTGATAGCGAGCATTTTGCTCAGTGTTTTGCGTTTCTCGTGCATTGGCCGAAATCATAATAATCGGCATTATGTGTTTATCTTGACGAATTTTTTCGGCTAATTGCCAACCACTCATTTGTGGCATCATGATATCCATTAAAATGAGATCAACCGATTGTTTGGCGACTATATCAAGTGCTTGCATAGGATCGGCCGCCAAACTTAAATTAAAACCCAACGGGGAAAGAATATCTTCCATTAACCTGCGCTGGTTTGGATCATCGTCAACAACCAAAATATTGCGGCGATCCCCATCATAGGCAATTGCACGGGCCGGTTGGTAGTCATTTTCTTTGGTAAAATTAAACACCCCAGGCAACATCAGACTGAGTTTAAAAGCGCTGCCTTGACCTAATTGGCTGCGTAAACTAATTTCACCGCCCATGAGTTCAGCTAATGACTTAGAAATAGTTAAACCTAACCCTGTGCCTTTAATCGCTCGGTTTTTATCACTCTGCACACGTTCAAAGGGTTTAAAAATATTTTTTTGATCTGTCTCGCTGATGCCAAGTCCAGTGTCTTTAATTATAAAGTGCGCAACTTCATTGCGGTAATTAACTTCTAAGGTGACTTTGCCTTGTTCAGTGAACTTGATGGCATTAGATAATAAATTAATCAGTATTTGGCGAAACCTTTGTTTGTCTATGGTGACAGTTTCTGGCAAACGCTGACAAGGTTTGTATTCAAAGTCTATATCTTTATTGCGAGCCTGCATGCTAAACATGTCTACTAGTTGATCTAAAAAGGTATGTATTTGCAGCGTATCTTTTTGCAAATGCATGCGACCTGCTTCAATTTTAGATATCTCTAACAAACCTTCTATTAAATCAGCTAAATGTTCGCCGTTACGCTTCATGATAGCAATAGACTCACGTTGCCGGCTAGGAATTGCATTGTCTTGGTTTAACAGTTGTGCATAACCCAAAATAACGTTTAGCGGCGTTCTTAACTCATGGCTTAAACCCGTTAAATATCGGCTTTTTGCTTGGTTGGCTGACTCGGCCGCCTCTTTTGCTTTTTGCAGTGCTTGAAAGGTATTCTGGTGCGCTTGAATTTCACTTTCGAGGATACGAGTTTGTACCCGCAGCTCTTTTAACGCTAAGCGGTTACTGCTGCGTGCTAAAATAAACAACCAGCTGACAATGCCAATGATGATCAGCAATAAAAAGAATATTTTAATCAGAGTTAGCCCAAATACGCGTTTTAGATCGGGTTCATAAGCGGGTATTTGCAGGTAAATTAAAAACAAGATAGCAGCCCCAATAAGGCTTAATAATAAGGTTACACCAATAAATTGGGCCGGTGGTGAGCTTAATTTTTTTAATAATCGAGTGGTTAAAAAGCGCTTAAAAAACTGCTGTGCTTGGGCAAATAAAGTTGCCTCTTCGCGGCAAACATCACCACATCTAACATCCAAACTACAACATAATGAGCAAATGGCACGGCCATAAGCAGGACAAAAAGTCATGTCTTCGCTATCAAATTCATTTTCACAGATATGGCAAGTATGATGGGCTTGAATATGTAGGTCGTATTGCTGTTTGTTTTTGACCAGATAATAACGGCCTTTTGTCCACCAGCCGATCACAGGCACGGTTAAAAAAGGTAAAAAAAACGCCAAATAAGAGGCCGCTGCTTGCGCATATTCACCGTACCAGCCAAAATGTGCGGTAAAGCCGATAACTGACGCAATTAACATAGAGCCGACACCAACAGGGTTAACGTCATACAAATGAGAACGCTTAAACTCTATGCCCTTAGGGCTTATGCCTAAAGGTTTGTTAATTACTAAATCGGCAGTCACCGAACTTAACCAAGCTAAAACAAACACCGAATAAACTTGCAGCATACTTTCAATGGTTTGGTAAATACCAAGTTCCATTAGTAATAAGGCGATCGCAACATTAAATAACATCCAGACAACCCGCCCAGGGTGGCTATGGGTGACCCTGGAAAAAAAGTTTGACCAAGCCAGTGAACCCGCATAGGCATTGGCAAGATTGATTTTTAATTGCGATATCACAACAAAAGCGGCGGCTAATACAATGGCCAAGGTTTCGTTACTAAACACATAACCAAACGCGACCATATACATGTGCGCTGGATCATCGGCGACATTTGCCGGTAATCCTTGTTTTAGCGCAAGCCAAGCCAAGAAAGAGCCTAAAAAGAGTTTACCGGCACCAAAAAAAATCCAACCTGGACCTGCAATAATTAACGAGAACCACCACTGTAATTTTTTTTCTTTGGGTTTTTCTGGTAAAAAGCGTAAAAAATCAACTTGCTCACCAATTTGTGCGACCATGGCTAATAGCACAGCACTGGCTGCACCAAATAACAAAAAGTTAAAACTTTGCCCGCTTGCACCCGCTTCGCCAGTAAAGTTAAACCACTCGGTAAATTGATTATCAGGATGACTAAAAACGTAAATCAGCGGAACTATCTGTAACAGGATCCAAAGCGGCTGGGTAATGACTTGAAAGCGGCTAATATTGGTAATGCCGTGCGTGACCAAGGGGATCACAACCAGCGCGCTGATAACATAACCCACAGCAAGCGGGATGCCAAAAAGCAGCTGCAATGCCATTGACATAATGGCAGCTTCGAGGGCAAAAAAGATAAAGGTGAATGAAGCATAAATAAGCGAAGCTATGGTTGAGCCTATGTAGCCAAACCCGGCACCACGGCTTAATAAATCTATGTCTACGCCATAACGAGCAGCGTAATAACTAATGGGTAAACCACTAAAAAATATCACTAGGGCAACGGCTAAAATGGCCCACGCGGCATTAACAAAACCGTAGTTTAACGTGATTGCACCGCCAATGGCTTCTAACACCAAAAACGACACTGTGCCTAATGCCGTGGTAGCAATCCAGCCCGGTGACCAACGGCGAGCCCGTCGAGCGGTGAAGCGCAGGGCAAAGTCTTCCATCATTTCGTTTGCAACAAGCTTATTGTAAGTGCGGCGGGTAAAACGAATTTTGGGGTTGGAATGCATTGCTTAAACCTATTTTTTTTCTCGCGCGCAAGTTTACCGTTCACACTGGGTTTTGTATATGCGTATAAATGCGTAGATCGGTTTTTAAAACTTAAAATATATATAAATCATGAATTTACATGATTTATACGTCATTCTACGTAGATCCTATAGCTGTTTTACGAATATTAACCCTTGCCAAATAGCGCAATACTAAGTCTCGCTGAAAACACAGATACACACTTAAAAACAACAAATACAGGATGACAACCATGAAAGTAGCAAAACTTAAAAGTTTGACCACAGCCGTACTGATGGCGACCTCTGTTGCAGCACCAGCTGCGTTAGCGGCAGACGATTTTCAATTGTCAGATAAGCTTGCGGTAACTGGTTTTATTGATATGTCGTATGTTTATACCGATTTCGACGGTGCTGATTCGGTTTCGTCATCCAGCTTAGACCAATTTGAAATTGACCTCTTATATAGCTTTAGCGACAAGTTAAATGCTCAGGTTGATCTTGAATACAAAGATTCTTATGGCGCAGTTGATTTAGAACAAGCATTTTTCACTTATGACTTAACTGACGAATTTATGGTAAAAGCCGGTCGATTTTTAAGTTATTCAGGTTGGGAAACTGAAGAGCCAACCGGTTTATTCCAGTATTCAGGAACTGGTTACGCCCCTTATTTTTATGGTTATTACCAACAAGGTGTTTCTGGTTTATATAGCACAGACACATTTTCTGCCGCACTTTCAATTGTAAACAGTCCTTATAATCCAGAAGACAGTGACAGCGAAAACCCAGGCTACGAAATTATGTTGGCACTAACACCCACTGATTCAATCACGGTTAAAGGTTTTTATTTAGAAGATGGCGATACCAATACCGCGAATTTCTGGGCGGCCTATTCTGAAGGTCCATTAACCTTGGCGGCTGAATACAACCTGGGTGATTACGCAGGCGGTGGTGAAGGTTCTGGTTATTTATTAATGGGTAACTATGCCTTTGATAATGCCGGTATTACGTTGCGTTACCACGATTTTGAAATTGAAGATGCAGCAGGCAACGTGGTTGACGACGGTAGCGCCATTACCATCTCACCAAGCTATACCGTGAGCGAAAACTTATTAATGGTATTTGAATACCGTATGGACGACAGCGATACCAATGGCGATAGCGATACTATCGCAGTTGAGGCTTTAATCACTTTTTAATTTAAACCAGCTTAATCAATCATAGGCACTCAATGGCGGGTGCCAATTTTGAACAAATACAAAAGGATAGACAGATGAAACTGAAAAAACTCATTGCAGCCGGCACTATTGTCGCAAGTGGTTTAATGACTTCTATGACGTACGCCGCCGAAACCATTAAAGTTGGCGTATTGCACTCGTTATCAGGCACTATGGCAATCTCTGAAACCACATTAAAAGATACCGTATTAATGATGATTGAAGAGCAAAACAAAAAAGGCGGCTTATTAGGTAAAAAATTAGAACCTGTGGTTGTTGACCCAGCATCTAACTGGCCTTTATTTGCTGAAAAAACACGAGAGCTTTTATCAAAAGATAAAGTGGATGTTATTTTTGGTTGTTGGACTTCGGTTTCTCGTAAATCTGTTTTGCCGGTTGTTGAAGAATTAAACGGTTTACTCTTTTATCCCGTTCAGTACGAAGGCGAAGAATCTTCGCGCAACGTATTTTACACAGGTGCTGCGCCAAATCAGCAAGCCATTCCAGCGGTTGATTATTTAATGAATGATATCGGTGCAGAGCGTTGGGTATTGTTAGGTACTGACTATGTTTATCCGCGTACTACCAACAAAATTTTAGAAGCTTATTTAAAAGCTAATGGGGTTGCCGATAAAGACATCATGATTAACTACACCCCATTTGGTCATTCAGATTGGCAAAGCATTGTTTCAGAAGTTAAAAAGTTTGGCTCTGCAGGCAAAAAGACAGCGGTTGTTTCAACCATTAACGGTGATGCAAACGTACCATTTTACAAAGAGTTAGGTAACCAGGGCATCTCTGCTGAAGATATTCCGGTGGTTGCATTTTCGGTTGGTGAAGAAGAGCTTTCTGGTTTTGATACAACGCCACTGGTTGGTCACTTAGCCGCTTGGAACTACTTCCAAAGTGTTGAAAGCGACGCCAACGAAGAATTTATTGCCACATGGCGCGAATTTATTGGTGACGAAAAACGTGTAACCAATGACCCAATGGAAGCGACTTATATCGGCTTTAAAATGTGGGCCAAAGCAGTTGAAAAAGCCGGTACAACTAACGTAGATGAAGTTGAGCAAGCCATGATAGGTATTACCGTGCCTAACTTAACGGGCGGTACTGCAGTGATGAATAGCAACCACCATTTATCTAAGCCGGTATTAATTGGCGAGATTCAAGACAATGGTCAATTAGAAGTGGTTTGGGAAACTGCTGGTACTGTTATTGGTGATGCTTGGTCTGACTACTTAGATAGCTCTAAAAACCTGATTTCAGATTGGACCAAACCAGTTAACTGCGGCAACTTTGACATTAAAACTGCCAAATGTTCTGGCCAGCAATTTTAAGCAAAACAAAAATAAATAATTAAAAAACTCCCAAATAGTATCTTGTCTGTTTAAGTTCAGACGTACACAGGCAAGATGCTTCCCAACAATGTAAAACACAAAGTTGAAGGAATATCGCAATGGTGCGCAGATTCTGTTTTATTTTAACTTTGCTGATGATGGTAGTGTGCCGACCTGCGTTTGCAGCAGACGAGGTAGATAGCCTGATAAATCAGCTTCCGCACAAAACACTCCGCAATATTACTCCGCTATTGGATCAAATTGCCGGCCACAAAGATGAAAAAGTTCGTTTTGTTTTAACCGAAATTTTAAATGGCGACCTCTATTACCTTAAATCAAACAGACAGGTGGTTAGTGTACGCAAAAGTGATTCTGGAGACTATAAGTTAACTGACGTACTTAGCCTAAGTGTATTAACTCAGGACGGCAAACCTAGCATTAAAAAGATCCGTACGAGTAATCGAATTCGTAGCCATATCCGCGGTTTGTTAGCGCAAATCGACCTAACTCACGATAGCAAAGCCGTTCGTTTAGCCGCGGTACAAGAAATTTTAGAAAACATAGATGAAGATACAGTTGCGCTGATTAAAAAGCATCAAAGCAACGAACAGGATTCAGAGATTAAAGAATTAATGGCAACCGCTGTTGCTTTGTATCAACTAAATGAAGGGGCCGCTAAAGAAAAAATTGCAGCGGTAACAGCACTTAAAGAAAGTTTGCAGCCTGAAGTTCGTAATGCGATGCAGGTGCAATTAAACCGCTTAGCTGAAATAGAAAAAACTGAATTAACTAAAGATGACCGCGCGCTACAAAAAGCATTAACCAGTGCGGTAGACAGCATTAAACAAAAGCGTAAGTTTTATGAGTTTATCGAAAACTTATTTTTTGGTTTAAGTTTAGGCTCGGTACTGTTATTGGCCGCGATAGGTTTGGCGATCACCTTTGGGGTGATGGGCGTTATTAACATGGCGCATGGTGAGATGATCATGTTGGGTGCTTATACCACTTATGTGATCCAGCAAATGTTTCCGCAGTGGATAGACTATTCGTTATTTATTGCCATTCCTGCTGCTTTTATTGTATCTGGCAGCGTGGGTATTTTAATTGAACGCGGCGTTATCCGCTTTTTAAAAGGTCGTCCATTAGAAACCTTATTAGCAACCTTTGGTATCAGCCTCATTTTACAACAAGTTGTACGCAGCGTATTTTCACCGTTAAACCGCACCGTAGCTGCCCCTGAATGGATGAGTGGATCGTGGCAAATTAACCCTATTTTTTCGTTAACCTTTAATAGGTTGTACATTATTTTATTTGCTTTAGCGGTATTTTTTGCATTGCTTGCGTTTATGAAGCGCTCTTCACTGGGTTTGCACGTACGCGCTGTCGCGCAAAACCGAGAAATGGCGCGCGCATTAAGTGTACGTAGTGACCGAGTGGATGCCATCACCTTTGGGTTAGGTTCGGGCATTGCAGGCATCGCGGGTGTGGTACTGAGCCAGTTAACCAACGTAGGTCCTAACTTAGGTCAGTCTTATATTATTGATTCATTCTTAGTGGTTGTATTTGGTGGTGTAGGTAACCTGTGGGGTACGCTCGTAGCGGCCATGTCGCTCGGCACTATTAATAAATTCTTAGAGCCCGTCACTGGATCTGTGTTGGCCACTATCATAGTGCTCGTTGGCTTAGTATTGTTTATTCAAAAACGCCCTAAAGGTCTGTTTCCACAAAAAGGGAGAGCAGCAGAATGATGTTAGACAAATTAAAAAAGCTGGGTAGTTTACCCGTGGTTGTGGGCTGCTTATTTATCTCGACCCTTTATGTGGCTATCTGTAACCTGGCCTTCCCAGAAGGCTCTGCACTGCATGTAAGCACGTATACGGTTACCTTGTTTGGTAAATACTTGTGTTACGCCTTGTTAGCATTAGCCGTTGATTTAGTTTGGGGTTACTGCGGTATTTTAAGTTTGGGTCATGGTGCATTTTTTGCCTTGGGCGGTTACGCCATGGGCATGTATTTAATGCGCCAGATAGGTGATCGCGGCGTTTATGGTAACCCTGAGCTGCCTGACTTTATGGTGTTTTTAAACTGGGATAGCTTGCCTTGGTATTGGGCCGGTACTGACAGTTTTATCTGGACCCTATTTTTAGTATTAGCTGGGCCTGGTTTATTGGCATACATTTTTGGCTCTATGGCATTTCGCTCGCGAGTCAGTGGGGTGTATTTATCAATTATGACGCAGGCGATGACCTACGCGCTATTATTGGCCTTTTTCCGCAACGAGATGGGTTTTGGTGGCAACAATGGTTTAACCGATTTTAAAGACATTTTAGGGTTTTCTTTGCAGTCTGATACCACTCGGGTAGTGCTGTTTGCGGTCACTGCGACTTTTTTAGCGTTAGGGTTTGCGCTGTGCCACTTTATTGTGAACTCAAAAATGGGCCGCGTGGTCACTGCCATTCGCGACTCAGAAAATCGAGTACGTTTTATCGGTTACAAGCCAGAGCATTATAAAGTTTGGATTTTTGTTGTATCGGCGATGTTAGCTGGGGTAGCGGGTGCCTTATATGTACCTCAGGTAGGTATTATTAACCCAGGCGAATTTTCACCCCTAAACTCAATTGAAATTGTTGTTTGGGTAGCTATTGGCGGACGCGGCTCTTTATACGGTGCCATTATTGGTGCGCTGGTGGTCAGTTACGCTAAAACCCGATTTACTGCAATCATGCCAGAAGCCTGGTTATATGCGCTGGGTGGTTTGTTTGTGCTGGTGACCTTGTTATTACCTAAAGGTTTAGCCGGTTTCGTGCCGCAACTTATCGAAAAATATAAACAAAATAAAACAGATAAAAAACCACAGGAGGTACAGTCATGATGAATAAAGCCGGTTCTCCTTTGTTGGCTGAAGACAATATCAGCCCGGATACACGTCACGGTGTCATCCTATATGTTGAAGATGTGAGTGTGAGTTTTGATGGCTTTAAAGCGCTGAATGACCTAAGCCTGTATATCAATGACGGTGAACTTAGATGTTTAATCGGCGCCAATGGTGCCGGTAAAACCACATTAATGGATGTGATCACCGGAAAAACCAAACCTGATGTCGGTAATGTTAGTTTTGGTCAACAAGTGAATTTGTTAGGGATGGACGAAACCGAAATTGCGCGCGCTGGTATCGGTCGTAAATTTCAAAAACCAACTGTGTTTGAAATGCTAACGGTTTTTGAAAACCTAGAGCTGAGCTTAAAAGGTGATAAAGGCATATGGACGAATTTATTTCATAAATTGTCCGGTGAGCAAAAAGATAAAATTGATAAAATTTTAACCACAGTGGGGCTTAAAAAAGAGTGTTATCAACAAGCGGGTGCACTCTCTCACGGTCAAAAACAGTGGTTAGAAATTGGCATGTTATTAGCCGCTGAGCCTAGATTATTACTGGTGGATGAACCAGTAGCTGGCATGACTGGGCAAGAAACCGAGCGCACCGCCGAGTTATTAACCTCGCTAGCGGGCGAGCATTCGGTGGTTGTGGTTGAGCACGATATGGCCTTTGTGCGCTCAATTGCGCGTAAGGTCACCGTATTACACCAAGGCAGTGTATTAGCCGAAGGCAGCATGTCAGAAATTCAATCAAACCCTGAAGTGGTTCGGGTTTATTTAGGTGAAGAGACGGGGGCGTAATGATAGAGCTTAAAAATGTAAACCAAAAATATGGTGGTACTCAGATCTTATGGGATCTTAACATGACCATAGAAAAAGGCTCGCGCACCTGTATTATGGGCCGTAATGGTGTTGGTAAAACGACACTCTTAAAATGTATTATGGGCATGTTACCGATAAAATCGGGCAGCTTGGTGATTAATGGGGTGGATGCGGTTAAAAAATCAGTTGAAAACCGCCCTGAAATTGGTGTCGGTTATGTTCCGCAAGGCCGCCACATTTTTGGCCAGCTAACAGTAGAAGAAAACTTGAAAGTGAGCTTAAACTGTAAACGCCAACCCAGTAAAACCATACCAGAACATGTGTTTGAGTTGTTTCCTGTACTTAAAGAAATGCTGCACAGACGCGGCGGCGATTTATCGGGCGGCCAACAGCAGCAACTCGCTATTGCCCGCGCTTTGGTGGTAAATCCAGACATTTTAATTTTGGATGAACCCAATGAAGGTATACAGCCAAATGTGGTGCAATTAATTCGTGATGTTTTATTAAAACTCAACAAAGAGCAGGGCATGACCATAGTCTTAGTTGAGCAAAAATTGCCTTTTGCACGCGCTGTCGGTGAAAATTTTCACTTGATGGAAAAAGGTGAGGTGGTAGCATCAGGCGCCATGCAAGAACTAACCGACGAACTGGTTGGCCAATATTTAGCGGTATAAGTATGACAAAAAACTGGCTAGCTCAACTTGAGCTCAGCTTTAAAAAAACGCCAGTGGGCACCCGATTAGCTCAGGTTAAACGGGACGGTCCGCTGTCGGTACAAAAAGCATTTTATCCTGAAGGGCCCGATGTGGCCCATGTTTATTTATTGCACCCGCCTGCCGGCATAGTGTCGGGTGATAAATTATATATTACCGGTCAAGTGGAAGCGGGCGCACACGCATTATTAACAACGCCTGGCGCAAATCGGTTTTATAAAGCAAGAGACTTAAGCGATGATGATGCGCGCAAGCAATTGCAGCATACCCACTTTGATTTAGCCAAAGATGCAGTACTTGAGTATTTACCTCAAGAAACTTTAATTTATCCCAATGCAGATGCAATTAACCAGTTAACCGTAAAACTGGCGGCCAACAGCATTTATTTAGGCTGGGAAGTACTGTCACTGGGTTTACCTGTGGTTGATAAACCTTTTGCAGACGGTCGTTTAGTGCAGCAAACTCAAGTGTATATTAATGGTCAGCTAAAATTGCATGATAGATTAAATATAAACCCAGAAAACCAAATTATGCAGCAACTGGCGGGTTTAAATCAGCAGCCGGTGTTAGGCACTTTTGTGATTGCCAGTAGTGCTCAGCAAAATGACGTATTGGCGTTAGAAGAAAACTTGTGCAACCATTTACAACAACTAGAGCTTGCTGAGCAGTTTAGTTTAACGCGTTTAGATGAGATTATTTTGGTCCGTTATTTAGGTGCAAAAACCTCAGACTGCAAAGATGTTTTTAGCCAATTATGGCATATTGCCAGAGCCACTTTGTGCCAGCGCGAAGCCAGCGCTCCTCGTATCTGGTTAACCTAAAAGGAAACCGTTATGGATTTATTACCCAAAGAAAAAGACAAACTGCTTATTTTTACTGCGGCGCTGTTAGCAGAGCGACGCTTAAAGCGTGGGGTAAAACTTAATTACCCAGAAGCTATGGCATATATCACAATGGAAATAATGGAAGGTGCCCGTGATGGCCGCACTGTAGCCGAATTAATGGATTATGGCCGCACTTTGTTAACGCGTGACCAAGTCATGGATGGGATTGCTGAGTTGATCCCAGAAGTGCAGGTAGAGGCCACTTTTCCCGACGGCACTAAGTTAGTGACCGTTCACAACCCAATTGTATAAGGAAAGCGCTATGATCCCCGGAGAAATAAAAAGCCCGGCTGGGCACCATGAGCTGAACGTTGGCCGCCAAAAAATAACAGTTGAGGTGGTTAACGCAGGTGACCGTCCTATTCAGGTTGGCTCGCACTATCATTTTTACGAAACGAATCCAGCGCTAAAATTTGAGCGCGAAAAAACCAAAGGCTATCGCTTAGATATAACCGCCGGTACCGCAGTGCGTTTTGAGCCGGGCCAGCAGCGCGAAGTGACTTTAGTGGCATACGTGGGCCGCCGAAGAATATATGGTTTTCGGGGTGATGTGATGGGAGATTTAGACTAATGGCTTCAATTGATAAACACGCATATGCACATATGTTTGGCCCAACTGTGGGTGATAAAGTACGTTTAGGCGATACCGAGCTATGGATTTCACCAGAAAAAGACTATACCACCTATGGTGAAGAGGTAAAATTTGGTGGCGGTAAAGTGATCCGTGACGGCATGGGGCAAAGCCAAGCAACCAGTGCCGAAACCGTTGATTTAGTGATCACCAATGCGCTGATCTTAGATCACTGGGGCATAGTTAAAGCCGATATTGGCATTAAAGATGGCCGCATTGCTAAAATTGGTAAAGCGGGCAACCCAGATATTCAAGACAATATCGACATCGAAGTGGGTCCAGGCACCGAAGTTATTGCCGGCGAAGGCCAAATTATTACCGCCGGTGGCATAGATGCGCACATTCACTTTATTTGCCCTCAGCAGGTAGACGAAGCGCTGATGTCTGGCGTGACCACCATGATAGGCGGTGGCACAGGCCCTGCGACCGGCACCAACGCAACCACTTGTACCTCGGGCCCTTGGTATATTCATAAAATGCTGCAGGCGACGGATGACTTGCCAATGAATTTTGGCTTTTTAGGTAAAGGCAACGCCAGCTTACCCGATGCGCTAGTGGAGCAGATTGAAGCCGGCGTTTGCGGCTTAAAATTGCACGAAGATTGGGGTACTACGCCGCAAGCAATAGATAACTGTTTAGATGTTGCTGAGCAATACGATGTGCAAATAGCCATTCATACCGATACTTTAAACGAATCTGGTTTTGTCGAAGACACCTTAGGTGCATTTAAAGGCCGCACCATTCATACCTACCATACCGAAGGGGCGGGTGGTGGTCACTCGCCAGATATTATTGTTGCGTGCGGGCATGAAAATGTGTTGCCGTCTTCAACCAATCCTACTCGTCCGTACACCATTAATACGATAGACGAGCATTTAGATATGTTGATGGTTTGCCATCATTTAGATCCCTCTATTCCTGAAGACATCGCTTTTGCCGATTCGCGTATTCGTAAAGAAAGTATCGCTGCTGAAGATATCATGCACGATATTGGCGCGATTAGCATGATAGCGTCCGACTCACAAGCCATGGGTCGGGTCGGCGAAATGATTTGCCGTACTTGGCAAACCGCTCATAAAATGAAAGTACAACGTGGCCCACTGGCACCAGATAACGAAGAAAATGATAACTTTAGAGCTAAGCGTTATGTTGCCAAATATACAATAAATCCGGCGATCAGCCATGGTATTAGCCACGAAGTTGGCTCAATTGAAGTAGGTAAGCTAGCCGATTTAGTGTTATGGAAACCGGCATTTTTTGGTATTAAACCTGCCATGATCCTAAAAAGTGGATTTATTGCAGCCGCGCCAATGGGCGATGCAAATGCCTCTATTCCAACGCCGCAGCCAGTATATTACCGACCTATGTTTGGTTCGCTGGGCAAGGCGACAGGGCAAACATGCATGACCTTTTTATCGCAAGCCGCGGTGGACAAACAAGTGCCAGAAAAAATTGGCATTAAACGTTTAATTGGCGTGTGTAAAAACACCCGCAATATCGGCAAAAAAGACATGATCCACAACGGCGAAACGCCAGAGGTTAAAGTTGATCCACAAACTTATGAAGTGACCGCCGACGGTGTTTTATTAACCTGTGAACCCGCCACCGAATTACCGCTGGCACAAAGATATAGTTTATTTTAAAGAGAGCAGCATGTTACAAGCGTATCAAAGACTTTCGCACGTTCATCAAGCGGTGAACGATAGCATCACTTTAGACCATGGCACGCGGCAAAAAGCACGCATTAAAAGTCGTACCGATAGTGGCCACGAAATTGGCATTTTTGTTGAGCGTGGGCACCCGTTAAAGGTTGGCGAAGTATTAAAAACCGAATGTGGTCAGCTAATAGAAGTAAAAGGTGCCGCCGAGCCGGTGATAACGGCCAGCAGTGACGATTGGCTAACGTTTAGCAAAGTTTGTTATCACCTTGGCAACCGTCATACCGTGTTGCAAGTGGGCGAGCGCTGGTTAAGGTTTAAACCCGATCATGTATTAACTGAACTATGTGAAATGTATGGTTTAACCATTAGTGACAAAGAGGCTGTGTTTGAGCCCGAAAGCGGCGCGTACGGCAGTCATAAAGGGCATAGCCATGCCCACTAATGGCAGTGCTGATATATTACAATTAAGCCGCTTGTTACAACTGTGCAGCCCAGCGCTGCCGGTCGGGGGCTTTTCGTTTTCGTTGGGGCTAGAATACGCAGTTGATGCGGCTTGGGTGACGGATGATAAAAGCTGTGCTGATTGGGTACTTGCCGTGATGCAAAACTCTGTGGTGGCCTCAGATCTGGTTATAATTAGAGAAACAATAAAAGCCATAGAAGCGGACGATAAAGCACAATTTATTTATTTAAATCAGTTGTCTATCGCCCTACGAGAAAGCAAAGAATTAAAGTTAGGTGAAGTGGCAATGGGCCAAGCCATGCTGCGTTTATTAAACAACCAACCGCAAGCTAACTGCCGGTGGCTGGAATATTTGCAACAAGCCGATGAAGCCAGCTTTGCTTGTGCGTTTGCGCTGTGTGCACAGCGCTGGCAAATTAGTTTAAATAACGCACTGGCAGGTTTTTTATGGACATTTTTAGAAAACCAAATCGCGGCCGCCACCAAATTGGTGCCGTTAGGCCAAACCCAAGCGCAAAACTTACTGTTTGAGTTGTCGCATCAGATCTCGCCCTGTGTTGAAAAAAGTTTAACAATAGCTTTGCAAGACGCGGGCGACAGCATGCCTAACCAAGTTATGGCAGCAGCAAAACACGAACAACAATATTCAAGGCTGTTTAGGTCTTAACCGTTTTAACTGGAGTACAAATGAAAAAACAAACTTTACGAATTGGTGTCGGCGGCCCGGTCGGCTCGGGTAAAACGGCGTTATTGCGCGAACTATGCGCAGCCCTGCGTGAAAAATACAATATGGCAGTGGTAACCAACGACATTTATACCCGTGAAGATGCCGAGTTTTTAACTCGCCATAGTGCGTTAGAGCCTGATCGCATTTTAGGGGTAGAAACCGGTGGTTGCCCGCATACCGCGATCCGTGAAGATGCCTCAATGAACTTAGCTGCGATTGACGAACTGCAAAAGCGCCACGGCCAACTCGATTTTGTTTTGGTTGAAAGCGGCGGCGACAATTTATCCGCCACTTTTAGTCCAGAACTGTCTGATTTAACAATTTATGTGATTGATGTGTCGGCAGGTGATAAAATACCTCGTAAAGGCGGTCCAGGTATTACTAAATCAGACCTATTAATTATTAATAAAATTGATATTGCAGAGTATGTTGGCGCTTCGTTAGAAGTGATGGACAGAGACGCCAAAAAAATGCGTGGTGATAAACCATTTTTATTCACCAACATTAAAGCGCAGCAAGGGCTTAAAGAAATTATCAAATTTATTGAAGAAGAAGGTATGCTTACGGTATCCGCCAGTTAACTTAAGCAAATTAGCACAATTAGAGGGCAATTTATGAAAACAGTATTATTTATGCTAGTCGCATTTTTTTCGACTCAAGCAATGGCACACCCAGATCATCATTTAAGCGACAATGCACACGCATTTTATCACGCCGCATTTTGGATTGTTTTTGCAGCCGTTGTTTTTAAAGGCATTAGCTGGTGGCGTAGCCGCAAAAGCCGCAAGCAAGACTAATACAATAAGATAAATCATTCGTTAAATAAAAAAGCCAGCTTTATGCTGGCTTTTTTGTTGCAAAATTGTTTTTTTGTTTATCATTTATTTTTTTTTGTTGTTTTCTGCGTTTGGCGTTTTTGTGTAATTAACGGCATGCGCTTTTTAAGTTGTTACAAAGATCTGGATAGGCGTTAAAAATAAGGGTAAAGGATGAATAAGTATTTTTTATTAGCACTGTGTATTTATAATGCACTTGTGTGCGCTGATGAAGTTGATATGGAGACTATTGGGGTAGTCGGGCAAGCACGGGGATCAGGACGCTTACATAGATGACTTTATCTTAGATATGCAAAATGCTCAGGCTGCGCAAAATGAGTCAGAGCTCCAAAGTTTGCAAGCCGATCTTGACAACATGATGGCGTACTTGAGTAATTGGGGGCGCGATGAGAATGGAAACCTTCAATACAGTTCGGATAACGACCCTAAAACACAGTCTAAAAGCAATAATCGTAAATTTTTAGATAAAAATAAGTGCGGAACTAAACCTAAAGAAGGCAACCCGATTGATGTTATATCCGGTGAAAAAACCCAGTTAATTACCGACTATACATCGGCTCATCAGATCCTTCCTTTAACTATTCAACGTCTATATAAGCCGCGAGAGTTTAGCGCTTTTTATTATTCCAATCATTTAAATCGATGGGTCTCTGCATCAAAGTCAAATGATTGGAGTGCCAGACACCTGCCTGATGAAGGTTTTTTGTTGCTGGGATGGCGCAGTAACTGGGATAAGTACTACAAGGTGAGAAGCCTTCAATCTCAGGTATCTACCTTAATGCATGGAATTGCGGGTTCGTTGCGCATTCAAGAGTCTGAATCTTTCGATTATTCAGATGCTTTTTGGTATTCTTGGGAAGAGGAATATTATGGCGAAGCCGATTATGGTGTTATTTCGGAGCGTTTGGATGGAGAGAGTTTAGGGCAAGTTGCAACGAGATATACCAGTGAAAATACTCAAATCACTGTACCTATCGAAGTAAGCTATACAAGATACAAAAACCGTAAACTTCATGAGTATTACGACACAGGCGAATCTTGGTATGATTATCAACTGCCGGATGGCCAGGAGTTCTTTGGGGCAGCTTATACTAACGAAAATGGCATTGTTGATCATTATAATTACATAGGTCAACTTGTTAAAAGAGAAGATTTAAAAACCGGTATTACGCAGACCATAGATTACGTGACTACTCAGTGGACGAATATTGTTACAAAGCTAACAATCACGCGAAGTGATGGCTCACAGCTCGTTTTTAACAAAACCTTTTTTGATGAAAATACTAAAAGCGGGCCAGTTAAACAAACCATTGTCACCTTACCAGACAGCAGTACAATAGAGTATAACTTTTCATTAATAAATAGTGGTACCAACGTGTGTGGGCCGTATTCAACTTATGGCTGCGGGGATGCATACTTTCATGCGTTGACTTCGGTTGTACACCGTAATACTTCTGGAAGTATCATTAAGTCTCAATATTATCAATACCTAGATAACAACGCATTTGATGCAAATGGTGAAGTTAAACCCCGCGCTTTTGCGCTACGTGCGGTTGGTTTAGGCAATGGCACAAGTCGTTTATATGAAAATGGCGATTTCCCTGAAGTGGTCACCCCTTATGCGACATGGACCTACGACGATAACTTTAAAAGCATTGGCTCGTACCATTATCTAAACACAGCCAGTGGAGTCCAACAATACCCGTTGGCAACGTTTAACCGTAGCGGTGATCAAATTACCGTGACAAAAGGTGCTGATACTGTTTATACGGTTGAAGACGGGCAATTAAAAAGTGTTATTGGGCAGCCATCAGGCGCTTGTTTACAAAGCGAAACCCATTTTACTTATGACAGCCATAATTACCCATTGGTAAAAAAGACATTATCAGATGACGAAAATGGGGGATATTTAGAAACACATTTCGAAACACGTAATCAGTACGGCTGGCCAGAACGAGTTACTGTTAAAAAAGAGGGCGCAAGCCATGGGGTTACCACTGAAACAATATGGAAAGACACGGGTGAAAAACTCCCCCTGAGCATAACCACGCCAGATGGCACAACCCATTTTGTTTACGAAACGGGTAACCCTAGTTTAATAGATCACACTGTTACACACTACACAGATGGCGACAGTGAACATTATGAATACACCCATACCCACCATAGTAATGGTCTATTAAAAAGAACAACAATTTATGGTCCAACTGGCGGGACGTCGGGCAAAGTCCCAATGACCGAATATACAGAGTTTGATAGTCAAGGGCGTGTGGTTAAACAAGGGATAAATAATAAAGAAGTTAACTACAGTGATTTTGATGCAAATGGCTACCCTCAACTGACAGTTAGTGCTGATGGCTCTTACCTTTACCAATCGTACGACGCCTATGGAAACGTGACCGGCAAAACCTTTTTTGCAAGTGGTTATTCACCCCCAAGTAGCTTTTTCCAGGGAATTTATGATTGGTCCTATGAGTATCAATATCCAAGCTATTCTATGCACGGACTGTTAAAAAAAGTTACTTCACCGACAGGAAGAGTGGTTGAGTACTTTTATACCCCTGATGAAAAAATTGACTATATCGATTATGGAAATGGGGTTATTGAAGCATATGAATACAATAACAGAGGTAAATTGTGGCGCAAAGCTTATAAAAAGAATGGTATTGAAAAATACCATGTTGAGTATGCCTACAACGCTCGTGGAGAATTAGAAACGACAACAGATGCCATGGGTAATACGACCACAGTGCTATATACAGAAATGGGTCGAATTAAATCGATTACTGACGGTGAAAATAATTTAACTCAGTATAACTACGCGATTAACCAAGACAAGTCTGCAACTCGGGTTTTATTACCAGACAATAGCTATCAAGAGTCGATATTTGATTGGCAAAAGTCATTAGATAAATTAGAAATTGGTATGGACAGTGGAGCGGTCGAAGGGCTATTTGAGTTTAACTCGAATAAAGCTGGCACAGCGTCAACAGATAAAATAGGTCAGATTTCACCACTTACCTACCAAACTACCAAAAGTGCAGTTAGTGCAAGTCACTATTCTACAACAATAACCAAGCAGACACCTGGGTTAAGTGGAACCAGAGTCGACACGGTGACTTCAAGCAATTATGGCCAGCAAAAGACACATATGGCGACTCTAAACTATCCGCCAGCTGAATATACTGGGCCAACGAGTCAAAGCTATAGTTATACAGATCACACCTCAGGTACGGGTAAACATCAGCTTCAGCAAACAAGCGCGACAGGTCAAATTGTATCGATATCCTCAAGTTATCAATACAACAACAAACATGCCTTACTGAGTTCATATACCCAAAGTATCAATGGGACCAACTATACAATAGGGTTTAGATACAATACTGAGGCAGAATTAACAAAACTCACTTACCCTTCCAACAGAGCGCTGGAGTACGCTAGAGATAGCCAAACTGGGGAAATTACCTCATTGACTTTTAATGGTCAGCAAATTATTTATGGTATTGAATATGAGCCAATGGGGCCCCTGAGTTATTATAAAATTAACAACCCAGGCAGCGACCAAGTTGTTGACTTTGTATATAACCAAGCCTACCAGCTTACCAGTATCACGGGCAAACTTACTTTAGGGTATACCTATGATAACAATGGCAGTATCACCGATATAACAGACAGTACCCATGGCAACCATCATGACTACGGTTATGATGAGGTGAATCGTTTGACCTATGAAGCCTATTCGGGGGATAACCAAACGCCACAGGGCTATAGCAGTGCTAATATCTATTATGATGGGGCCAACAATCGCGATTATACCGAACAAAATTTTGCTGGCTTTACCCGGACGCACAATTACCAATACACCAACGCTGGTGTCTTAGGAGACATTGATAGCTATCAATCAAACGGCGCGAACGCATCTACCTATGATTTATCATTTAAAAATGATGGTCGAGGGAGCCTGTCAATTGACACAGCGGCTGGCTCAAATGTCACGCCAAATTTAACCTTTAACGCCTTTGACCAGCTATACGAAAGCCGTCAGCTAGACAATAACGGCAATATTATTGGCAAAGTACGTTATGGTTACAATGCAAGCAAACAGCGTGTATTTAAGCAGATAGTCCAAGGCCCTGGCAGCGGCACCAGTTATCAGTACATTTATGCACCGGGCTCAGAAAAACTATTAGCAGAATATAAAAATGGTGTACTGGACAAAGAATACTTGTATTTGGGTGATAGATTGGTGGCCATTGCCAAAGGCAGCCAAGTTTACATGGTTTACGGTGACCATTTAGGCCGTCCTCAGGTTATCTATAATCTGACCGACTTGGGCAATGCCAGCCCACAACCGGTATGGCGTGCGCGAAATTTTGCATTTAACCGCAAAGTGGTAACGCAAAATAGTAACTTTGGTGAAATGAATATTGGCTTTCCGGGCCAGTATTATGATAAAGAGTCGGATTTATGGTATAACTGGCACAGATACTATGATGCAAAACTTGGGCGCTATGTTTCAAGTGATCCGGTTGGCTTAGATGGTGGCATTAACGCCTATGCGTATGTGAGCGGCAATCCGGTGATGTTGGTTGATCCAGCGGGATTGGCGGTTGAAACTCCTTGGGATCTGTTTAACGTTGCGTTGGGAGCAGCTCAAACAGTATCAGATTTTAAAAATGGAAATTATTTAGAGGGCGCTATTAGTGCTGCTGGTACTGTTGTAGATGCTTGTGCGGCTGTTCTTCCATTTGTTCCTGGTGGAGTTAGTACAGCAAATAAGCTTAGAAGGGTTACAAAGAAAGCAAACCCTCTCGATGGAACTACGTTTACCGATAAAGTTAAGCGGCAAATGAACGGTAAGGATACTGATCACAATTTCCCAACCTTAGTTGATAAGCAAGCCGATGCAGCCTCAGTTAAAAAGATTACTGGCGGTGATGGGATTGAGCGAACCAAGGTTGAACTTCCTGGCAGTATCAATGGAAAAGACGGGAATTTCAGTTGGATAATTGAACCCGATAAAACAATTAACCATCGTCAATTTGAAAGGCTTAAGAAAAAATAATATGAGTTACTCGCAATTTAGTGAATATATAAAAAGCTGTGGAGTGCCTAGAACTGAGGCAGAGGGTGGAGAGATAGCTTTGACTAAAGCGGATGCTCTCAAGGCTGTTGAGCTTCTATCTGATTCTGAGTTGGGTATATTGGGCGGCGATGTTTATGAGCTTGAAAGTGATGGATATTTTCGCCCAACTTATGACAATTGGTATTGCAATAAAGATGATCTCCCA
Organism: Gayadomonas joobiniege G7; assembly: GCF_000300815.1. Taxonomy (GTDB): domain Bacteria; phylum Pseudomonadota; class Gammaproteobacteria; order Enterobacterales; family Alteromonadaceae; genus Catenovulum; species Catenovulum joobiniege. Next base: position 650,144 of record NZ_AMRX01000001.1, read on the forward strand.
TCATCTCAGTTTGTTCGCCTTAGTCATGAAAAAGCCATTCAATATTTACAGAATTACAAAGAAGCTGATGGCTTGAATATCAGGTATGTTTTAGTTGTTGATGCTTAATTGATATTTTTTAATCTCTCATGAAAAAACAGCGGCAAGGTTTTAATCTTAGCCGCTGTTTTTACTTAAACCACAGTAAAAACCAACTTCTTGTCATACACCTCAATGGTGTAAGGCGTCCCAATCTCAAACCCGGCTTGCTCAAGCCAAAAGCCCCGTAAATTAATCCAAGGAATTTTACGCCAAGCGCCTGCGCCAGTATCGTTTTTTAAAGGTGATCGACAGGGTAAGTAAATGGTGTATTTAAACAGATACTCCAAGGCCCAGGCAGCGGCACCAGCTATCAGTACATTTATGCACCGGGCTCAGAAAAACTATTAGCAGAATATAAAAATGGTGTATTGGACAAAGAATACTTGTATTTGGGTGATAGATTGGTGGCCATTGCCAAAGGCAGCCGAGTTTACATGGTTTACGGTGACCATTTAGGCCGTCCTCAGGTTATCTATAATCTCACCGATTTGGGCAATGCCAGCCCACAACCGGTATGGCGTGCCCGCAACTTTGCGTTTAACCGCAAAGTGGTGATGCAAAATAGTAACTTTGGAGAGATGAATATTGGCTTTCCGGGCCAGTATTATGATAGCGAGTCAGACTTATGGTATAACTGGCATCGATACTATGACCCAGCATTAGGGCAATACATCTCCAGTGACCCAATTAAGCTTGCAGGTGGCATTAACACCTATGCTTATGTTGGTGGCAATCCAGTGATGAATGTGGATCCGACGGGATTAGTATCTATTCTTTTAGATGGTGGTGCATCTGGAATTGTCGGTGGAGGTGGTGACGGAGGCTTAGGAATTTGGTTTACATCAGGCGGAGATCAAGGAGATATAGACGCGGGTATTTTAGCTAATGGAGGTGGCGGTACTGGCTTCGATATTTCAGCGGGTTTTAATGCTACTTTCTTATTAGGGGGAAGAGAAAATATTGATGGAACAACTATTTCTACTACAGGTGACTTTTTAGGTCTTTCAATATCTAGCCATATAAACCCTCAAACTAAAGAATGGACTGGTTTTAGTTTAGGTATTGATGTAACAGGTATTCCTGGATATAAAGTTACGGCTAATAATACTGAGACATATAGCATACGAGATTTTCTGAATAGAAAATTAAATTCGCCACATTCTCCGAGGCCAAATAGTGGTCGCCCTAAACATTTACTTCAATGCCCGACCAGATAGGAGGATTTATGACTTTAGTTCGCAAAGTAAGGCTATCTTTATTAATTCTTTTTTTATGCTTAATACTATTAACCTTACTGTCTGAGCAATACTCTACGTTAAGGGAATTACAGCCATTACCTGTATTTTCATTATTTATACTATATATAATATATTTTATTCGGCTTAAATGTCAGTTTTGCAACAAACCACCTTATCAAGGCAAAGGTGACGGAGTGATTAGAAGTCCAATAGCGTATATTTTAATTAGAGGAAAATGTCCTAATTGTCATAAATAAATAACAGTGTACTGGTCAAGCAATATCGGACACTTTTTGTTTAGAATTTTCAAACTCAATTGGTGATAAGTCGCCGTTAGCTGAATGTAGCCTTTCTAAGTTGTAATACTTAATGTAAAGAGCAACATTCTGATTTATAAACGTCCTTGTTGGTTGGTTGATCTTTAATATCCAATCATGCTTCAAACTACCGATGAATCGCTCAACCACTGCATATCCCAACACGCACCTACATCCCCCATGCTGGCCCGCATCCCATAGCGCCCCAACAATTTTTGATAGTCTTTGCTCGTGTATTGCGAGCCTCTATCACTATGAAAAACCACCCCTTTAGGTGGTTGACGTAAGTTATGCGCCTTTTTTAAGGCTTTAGACACTAGATCAACGGTCATACGCTTGTCTATGTGCCAGCCGACAATTCGTCGTGAATATAAGTCCATAACGACGGCTAAATACATCCAGCCTTCACCGGTTTTTAAATAGCTCACATCTCCAGCCCACACCTGGTTCGCAGCTGTTGGATTGAAATTCATGTTCAAAAGGTTATCAGCGACTGCATCAGTATGTTTGCGTTTGGTTGTAACCTTATAAGCAACTCTCTGAGCCACCTTAAGGCGCAAACGGTGCATAATTTTTCTCACAAAATACCGACCAACTTTATAGCCTTCTTTACGTAATCGCTTTACCATTTCTCGGTTGCCTAAGCTTCCTCGGCTTTTTTAAACAAGTCCCGGACACGCCGGTAAAGCTTCAATGTATTGATATCTATCAGCTGAGCAGGCCGATTCAGCCAGTCGTAATAACCGGATTTACTTACTTTTATTACACGGCAAAGTAAAAACAACCAGTTTCGCCTACCGACTATTAGTGGGAGTGGAAAGGTAAGCAACCCCAAGGAGGTAAATATGGTGGATATAAAGATCCTAATGGACCTAACAGTCTACACCCTGATTTAGAGCATGAAGAACCAATAGGACCACATTGGGATTTTAATGATAGAAAATCTCCAGGGTGGAGAATAGATCAGGATGGAAATGTAACACCGAAAAAATAACTTTGGGTTTAAATTTTATGAAAGAAATATCGTTAAATAATGAAGAATTTAATTACTTCCAGGAAGTATTGTCTGTTGATACTTTAATATGTCGCTTGATAAATAAATTTTGGACTAGTAGTGATTTTGAATTTAAACTTTTATTACCAAAAAACTTTGATGAAAAGAAAATCAGTAATTATTCTTCGGGTTATAATATTTGTTCCTCTCTTGATGCAGAAACGCCAACCGATTGGGTTGCTAAGTATATAGGAAAATCAATATCAATAAGAGGATGTATCGCTGTTTTTGATGATGTAATGGCATCTAAAATAGATGCTAACAAAATGAATACAACAGCATTTACGCTTGATGAAAATATTATGCACTTTCTAGCTAAAGCAAATTTAGTTGATTTTATGCAAATTAAATCTCTAATTTATGCGACTAGTGTTAGTTGGCATTTTCTAAGTGTCATAATAAATGAGCCTCTTGAAATTAATTTTAAAACAATGAGTGAAATTCAACTTTCTGATTTAATTAGAAAACTCGACTCTATTATCCTGGGGGCTTTAGACGGTGAAAGCTATATTATGTGCTGTAAAAACAAATAATAATATCACTATTGTTTAACTTTTAAAACGCGGTGCTCCATAGGGCGTTTTTCTTTCTACTTTGTTAAATTATCTCCCTGCCCCCTGTGTCAGAGTAGTCTTTGTTCTCATGGTAAGCAATTGGTCAATAAAGCTAAATTCACTCTCAAGCTTATCGTATTCACTCTAAACTTGAGCTTTGGCACGGATTTCAAATAACCCATCGCCCATCGACTTAGTATGAGGAGGCCCCAAGTTTGCACCATGCTTTTCCATCAGCTCTAAAAGCTTAATCATGCGAGCTTGTATTTTGGGTGGCATATCGAGGATCTTATCCTTAACGCCATCGTAAAAGTCGATCTTCCAGCTCATTGGTATCCTTAACTTAGGTTATCATAAATGATAACTCTGGTCGCGCGGCTTGTCTAGAACTTAACCGTCTTGTCTGAGTAGAACTCTCAAACTTTCAAGGATGGTTTGCAGCTTAAACCATCTTTGCCAAAGGCAGCCAAGTTTACATGGTTTACGGTGACCATTTAGGCCGTCCTCAGGTTATCTATAATCTCACCGATTTGGGAGATGCCAGCCCACAACATGTATGGCGTGCCCGCAACTTTGCGTTTAACCGCAAAGTGGTGACGCAAAATAGTAACTTTGGAGAGATGAATATTGGCTTTCCGGGCCAGTGTTATGATAAAGAGTCAGACTTATGGTATAACTGGCACAGATACTATGATGCAAAACTTGGGCGCTATGTTTCAAGTGATCCGGTTGGCTTAGATGGTGGCATTAACGCCTATGCGTATGTGAGCGGCAATCCGGTGATGTTGGTTGATCCGGATGGATTAGAGCCTATCTATGGAAATTCACCATTTGCAACAACTTCAAATGTAATTGCAATGGAGCACGGGCATTTGCCTCAGTGGACAGGGAAAGATGCTTTAATGGGCACGGCATTAAGCCTAGGGCCTGTTGGCTTGGTGATGTGCAATGCATCAGGAGTATGCGCTTGTGCACTAACGGCTGGTTCAATGTCTTCGGGGGAGTTACCTTTTAGTTTTAGGTTTGGAGTTGTAAAGGCAGCAGGAACACTTCATCCTCTGAGGCAGGCTTATGTTGATGAAGTGGCAGGGCTATCAAGTAAAGCTGCTCAGATGCGTAAGGCTGGTTCATCCAGCGAAGATATTGCAAGAGCGCTACATGCAGAAAGACGTAATCTCGGCGTAAAGTACAAGGAGTTAACTCCCGGATACAAACGACTGGAGATATACACCCGCAACATCCAGAAGTATGGCGATAAATTAGGCCCTTCAATCGACTATTTACGAAATGTTAAAGGTAAATCGTGGGATCAAATTATCGAAAGTGCATCTCGTAGTGGTGGCAAGGATCTAGGGTTTTAGGAGTTAAATGTATGCAATGGTTACAGTCAAAAAAACGTTTTCAAGATGTCGCCAAATACGATGAGGAATCGGGCGAATTCGAGATTTTGGATCGTAATTCTCCCGATTGTCCAAAAATGTTAGATGGTTCTTTTGAAATTCTCGCGGGGATATTTGTGGCGCTTTTTAAGGCTGACCTGAAACTATTTATTGGGATAGGTGATAAAACATTTCAGCTCGATGATGACTTGGTCATAAATGTTAAAGGCGGAGCATGTGACCGCTTGCTCATTATTGAGAAGGACAATGCTGTGTTAGTAACAGTTGAATACTCCATACAATCTAGGGGTACGACTATTGGTGACACAACAGCCTTTATTGATGATGAGGATTCTGACTATGGACTCTTTCTGTGTAATATTTCTAAGGACGAAAGTCGGCAGAGGGTTCTTTTAGGTCTTGATTGATAATCTAATGTTACAAAGGGGATAGAGGCAAAAAACGGACTTAAGATTGAAGGTTTTACAGGACATGGTGTTCAACGAGCAGTTGGTAATAACGCTGATCGAGCAGGCGTCTCCCCTCAAGGAATATTAGATGCACTAAAAAATCCGTTGAAGATTGGTAACATTAAGACTGACCAGCTTGGCAGACCGAGCCAAAGATTTATAGGCGGTACGGGTGAAGTTGTAGTGAACCCCCAAACTGGAAAGAACATATCTGTTAACCCAACTTCGTCTAAGAAAGCAGCGAGATTAATGCGTCAGTTGGAGAATTCTCAATAATGATTCTTAGTCGAGAAGAAGTTCTATATTTGCTCATGATACTCAAGTTAACACCCGATTTGCGTCTGGTATTGGAGGCGATTTCGGCGGAAGGCGGAGAGTTAAATGAGGATCAAGCTGATGAATTGAGGGATTTGTGTAACGAAAAGTTGGATATTTGTGGTTACGATGAGAACTATAAGCTCAACGAAAACGGTAAAAAACTTGAAGCATTGGTAGATAAGCTGTTTATAGGGTAGTTACGCCATTTCAAGGTAAATTCCCTCTTATGTTACAAAGGGTGCAGGGAAAACAGTCAAAGAAGGGATATATGAATTTACTGATACCTCTGGGAAAAAATATTGTGGTCAATCGTGCAATATTCCCAATCGCCTTAAGCAGCATCAAAAGACTGGTAAGTTAGACGCTAATCAGAGTGTTCAAACAACCGAAGTCCTAGGCGGTAAAACCGCACGTGAAATTGCAGAGCATAAACGTATTCAGGAAATAACTGGCGGTGTGCCAGCTCGTTTCTCTGACAAAGTATCTAATAAGGTTGATCCCATCGGCCCTAATAGGAGTTATTTACTTGACTAAGAATGATCAGTTTTTTATCGATGATGCTGAAAATAATATGGGGCGCTGTCTTGTTCTAACTGCGCCTTGGTCGGATAGTATTAAATCAATAATCGAAAAGGAAAATATTTCTGTACTACGATTAAGTCAGTCGGCCGGATGGAAAGGGGATGATATATCCTTTTTAAAAGAGTTGCCGAGTCTCCGAGGTGTGGAGGTTTATTCGTGGGGAGTTAAAGACTTAACCCCTTTGCAATCGTTAAAAGGGCTGGAGTATTTGGGGTTGCAATGCGAGTTTAGCAAGGCTCCGGATTTTTCTGATTTTAAAAGCTTGAAAATATGTAAGCTGTTATGGCGCCCGAAAGCGAAAACTGTTTTTGCTTGTAGTGGCTTGAGTCTACTTAATATAGTTAATTACCCTTCTGGTGATTTAGCTGATATTGAAAGTATGAAGGATTTACAGCGGCTTCAATTAACGTCAAAAAAGCTCGTTTCTCTATCGGGAATTGAAAAGCTGGTGTCACTATCAACTTTGGACTTGGCAGAATGTTCTAAGTTGGAAAACTTGTCTGGAGTGGAAAGGTGTCAACAGTTGGAAACAGTGGAGCTTGAGGGGTGTAAAAAAGTACATGATATATCTTTACTTGGCGATCTAGAGAATATCAAAAATCTAGTGCTAACTGACTGCGGGAAAATCAGATCATTACAACCGCTTGCTAGCTGTCGCTTGCTTGAGAATATTACTTTTGTTGGTGACACGATTATTGAAGACGGTATTCTGGCCCCACTGTTGGATATACCCCAGTTAAAAAAAATGTGGTTTGTCGATAAGGAACACTACTCTCATAAGAGGGATCAGGTGGCAACAATATTGTCCTAGTCCCAGTAGCCCAAGAACGTAAAACTGACTGATTTTTCTGTTCTCAAACCTTAGGCGAGATAAACTGATGGATAATAAATATGCAGGCATGACGGTAAACGAACGTTTATATGTAAGTGGTTTGATGGGAGAATTTGATGAAGCAGTTAAGCAAAAAAATTCAGAGACGGTCAGAGCTATTCTTGAAAAGGTTGAGCTTACTGAGGCATCTATAAAACCAATACTGGAAAGACTAGAACTGTAATGAGCCCCGAATATCGGGGCTTTTCTGTGCCTACGATATATGGGCAAATAGCGTGTATTTAAGCAGATAGTCTAAGGCACGGGCAGCGGCACCTACTATCAGTGTGCATTTAGGCCGTCCTCAGGTTATCTATAATCTGACCGACTTAGGCAATGCCAACCCGCAACCTGTATGGCGTGCCCGCAACTTTGCATTTAACCGCAAAGTGGTGATAAAAATAGTAATTTTGGAGAGATGAATATTGGCTTTCCGGGCCAGTATTATGATGCAAAATTTGGGCGATATGTTTCAAATGATCCGGTTGGCTTAGGCGGTGGCATTAACGCCTATGCGTATGTGAGCGGCAACCCGGTGATGTTGGTTGATCCGGATGGATTGGAAGTAGTGACAGGGCTGGTGTGTGCAGGCGTCGTATTTTTTACGGATTTGAGCTTGACTATGGCTAGCTTTGAAAGCCTGCAAGCAGGCGATGACGATATGTCGCAACCTTTATTGGAACTAATTGATTATCAGTTATCTGATATCGACGATTGTGACAATGACAGCTCCGTTAAGAGAGCACAACTAGAAAAAATTAGGAAAAATGTAGTATTAAATCAAACTAGGATCGCGGCTTTAGGTCTAGATCCTAGTACTGCAACCTCTTCTTCGGCTTTAGCAGAGTTAGGAGGAGTTGTTTGTGGAATTCTAATATTTACACCTGCAATATAAGGGGGATAAATGAAACAAAAGTTTTTGATGGCTATTGCTTGCTTTGCTTTTTTTGCAGGAACGAGTCTATCAACTAAGTCGTTTATGTACTTAAATTTCATACAGGATAAATATGGTGCATCTAGTAAGTATGAAGATAGACTATATGATATTCGTTACATTGAATCGCTCGGTTGCGAAGATTTTAAACCAATCCTATATAACAGAATAACAACTTATAAAAAGGATCGTGAAATGTTGTTAGGGGCGATGGATAAGTTAAAAATTAATCTTTATATATTGGTATCAATATTCTTTTTATTTATATTGCTATCGTTAATTAATTACTTAAGCTGGAAGAGATCTCAGCAAAGATTAAAAGTCGATTGATTTTAGATAAGATGGGAATGATGACGGTGGTCTGATTTTATAAATTATTGTAGTCCATGGTAATATCGACATTCTTGTTTCCTCGCCGTATCGACAGATTGATGGTGAAAATTTATCGATTCGAATGGTGTATTGAAACAGATAGTCCAAGGCCCAGGCAGCGGCACCAGCTATCAGTACATTTATGCACCGGGCTCAGAAAAACTATTAGCAGAATATAAAAATGGTGTACTGGACAAAGAGTACCTGTATTTGGGTGATAGATTGGTGGCCATTGCCAAAGGCAGCCAAGTTTACATGGTTTACGGTGACCATTTAGGCCGTCCTCAGGTTATCTATAATCTGACCGACTTAGGCAATGCCAACCCACAACCGGTATGGCGTGCCCGCAACTTTGCATTTAACCGCAAAGTGGTGATAAAAATAGTAATTTTGGAGAGATGAATATTGGCTTTCCGGGCCAGTATTATGATAAAGAGTCAGGCTTATGGTATAACTGGCACAGATACTATGATGCAAAACTTGGGCGATATGTTTCAAGTGATCCGGTTGGCTTAGACGGTGGCATTAACGCCTATGCGTATGTGAGCGGCAACCCGGTGATGTTGGTTGATCCAGCGGGATTGGCAAATACTGCTGGGGTCTATTATTTTGATTCAACATTTTCACCAAATGAACAAGCTCAGCAAGCTGCAGCGACCGCCAATTTTCTTTATGAATTAAGCCCTGTTAGCAATGTGGTGGGTGCCTACGGGTGCGCAGCAAACGGAGATGCTAAAGGCGCTTTATGGAACATAGCGACGCTGGCGCCACCACTGAAAGCTGCTAAAGTTATAAACAAAGAAATGACAACTCTGTATCGCGCCGTCGGTCCTGATGAATTGGCTGACATCAAAGATACAGGAAAGTTAATTAATCGAGGTTCTGCTGAAGGAAAGTATTTTACAACTTCATCTGAGCATGCATCTGATTATGCCAAACAGGCTGTTAATGCATTTAAGGATCCACCTTACACTACGATTAAGACTCAGGTACCAACATCTTCATTACCAAAACCCGTAAGTGTTGATGGTGGCATTCCTGCTTATGTTGTACCGAATCAATCCCTAAATGGGCTAAAACCAGAAGTTCTAAATTCAATGGCGATACCAAAATGATGAAGAAAGAAGCAACCATATTTGTTCGTTTTCTGACTACAGAAGAAGGTGGTCGCCAATCCCCGATTGAGAGCGATAGATATGGTTGCCCTTTGATGATTGATGATACTCAGGGTTTTGATTGTCGTTTCGTTTTAGATGGAGTTACGATTTTTGAGCTCGGCAAGGAATATGAAATAGCGGTTAAGTTTCTTAATCCAGAGAATGCTTTCAGCCACCTAAGTGAAGGTGATGAAATCTCTCTTTGGGAAGGTAAGAAGATAGGCGCCGGCATCGTTAAAAAAATTTTTACTGACTCCGAAAATTAAATGTTACAAAGGGGGGAGGAGATACAACCACTTTATATCGCGCGGTATCTCAGGGTGAACTTAAAGATATTTCCGAGAATGGATTTCGAATGGGCAGCAATGCGATGGGTAATAAGTGGTTTGCAGAAAGCGCAGAAGATGCCGCAGCTTGGGGTAAAAAATTCTTTAAGTGGGATAAAGAGCCTGTTTGGACTATAAGAGTAACAGTTCCAAAATCACAAGCAGATACATTCATGAGAATGCCTAATTTAGACGGTATTGGGCCAGCGAGATCGGTGGATGCCCAACAGTTAAAAGCGCTTAACTCGAGTGCTGATGTTGGAGTCCTGATGGGCAATGCGTTTAAAAACTAGGAGTTGATAATGAATAAATCACTAGTTAAGTTTAATTGGGTTATTGAAAGTGACTTTAGATATCCAAAAGATAGTCGCTTTTTCTGTACTGGCTACACTGGGGAAAATAAAGCTGATAATCTATTCAGTATAGTAGTTGAACTAGTAAATTTTGATGGAGACGCGAGAAATGCGACTGAGGCGGAAATTCGAGCACTATCTGAAGATATGGAAGACTTTCTTCCCAAAAAAGGAGAAAAGTTTTTTATCACATCTGGAGCAAAAATAGTCGCAGAAGGTCTTTCACTTGAACGCACGTTTTAGAATAATTCAAGATCTGGTTAGGCTGAGGTTTTCAATATTAATTATGCTTCGGGTATTTTTAAACTTCTTACTTGAACTACTCGGTCTATTCACGCCAGTTGGTGCGATAAATGAGATAACGAATTACAGCTACGATGCTTATTTGAATGTTGCAACTATTCATACTAACAATGAGCACAGACTAGGACTTAAATCCGACTCTCGGTTCGTTGCGGAACAATTATTTACTTTATAACACCTGAGTTAACTCATTGCTGATCCGGTAATGTTACAAAGAGTGCAGGCCAAATAAAGCGGGGATGTGATGAAATCAATTATACTTATATTAGTTTTATGTTTATTTGTGACCAACGCGTTTTGGCTTTATAACGCTTTAGATAATGGTGTGAGTAATGATTATTCTAAACAAGCAAATATGGAAAAAGATAGCGCTGTTAAGACATTATTATTATTAAGCAATATTTTTTCTAAAGGACAACCTCTGGATGAAGTGTTATCAAGATTAAATTCATACACTTCATCAAATTTAATTAAGGTTAAATCTAGTGCAATTTTTGTAAATTCAGTTGTTTTGGTTTTTCAAAACAATGTACTAGACGAAATAAAACTATTGAGTGAGCTTACTGCTGAAGAGTATGAACAGTTTGAAAAATAGTTTTTAAAAATAGAAATATAATATACACGATAAACGCCATTAAAAGCTGTTTAACTACTCCATTTTTGAGTCAAATTTTTATCCTTTTCCCAGTCTAGTCTCCGGTTCTTTTAAACCATTTGAATACAAAACATCTCGTATTGCATATTATTTTGTTTATAATATGTGAATTGTGTTTTTTAAATTTAAATTTTTTTGGGGGTGGGTAAATTGAGATGTTCGATTCGGTTAATCGCCAGCTTGGCTATTTTTTTGGTATGTTCGGCGTTTGCGCATAGCTCAGATGAAGAACTCAATGCGTTAAGTTTAAAGCCTGATGTTAATAAAAAAGGTCAAAGCTTATATCTGTCATTTTGCGCGGGCTGTCATAAAAAAGACCTGTCCGGAGCTGTTGGTTTTAATTTAAAAGATGGTGAATGGATCCATGGCGATAAGCCAACTGACATTTTGCGAAATTTACAAAATGGGTTTAGCAGTGCGGGTATGCCGGGATTTAAAAATGCGATCTCTTTAGCCGATCAAAAAGCGATAGTTGCTTATATATTATCTAAACGCGAAGGTTTTGAGCAGTTAACCTATCAGCTTTATCAGCTAGACAGCGATGATGATTATAAAATCGAAAGCAAAGATATAGTAGCCTCGGGGCGGTTAAAAAATAACTATCTTGATTTTGAGTTGCCTGAAATTAAACACTATATGATTGAGTTTTCTGGACAGTTTCATGCACCAAAAGATCAGCCGAGTTTTTTATATGCGGAAAAAGCAGCAGGCGTGCGCTTAGAGCTATTGGTTAACGGCAAAGCTGCTAAAGTGAGCAAATATGCAGATGTACAACGCTGGCCGCTGTTACCAGGCAAACAAGCGTTAACACTGCGCTTTTATTCAAACCATGCGAAAGCATGGGTACGTAACCCTGCGGTTTATGTCACCAATGCTAAAGATAAAATAAAGCTATTTCCTGTTTCGTTACGGGCGTTGGCCCAAAGCAAAGATGCCACTTTTGAAGTTAAAGCCGAATCAGCTTATCTGGTTGAACAAAAGAAAATTATAAATTTACCCCCTTATTCAATTGCGGTGGGTGCGCCACAAAAAGTCAATTTTTCGTTTAATAGCCGCAGTTGTGCTGTTAACGCGCTATGGTTAGGCGATTTATTAAATATAGGGCCTAATATCGGCGGGCGCGGTAAAGATGGCAGTATTCCGCTTGGCGATTGGTTATATCATTCACCGCAAGTGCTGCAGCCAAAAATTGCCGATGGGCAAGTGTGCCAGTTTATTAAATACCGCTTACAAGGTTCACCCGAATTTTATTTCTCGCTTAATGGACTGCAACTCAAGTTAGTTGCTGATACTCAAGTTGCTGAGCAAATCACTTTTAATTATTTTGTATTAGCTAACCCGCAAGAGGTAACTCAGCTTTCGTTTGAGTTACCAAAAGTTCAAGCCAACAAGCTATCCGTATCTAGCCAAGAGGCAGTTTTAACAAATGAGCGTTTGCAGTTTGATATTAATAAACATGCAAAGTTTTCAATTAACATGGCGTGGTAGGGCTGCATTATGTTTACTAAAAAATTTAATAATTTATTTTCGTTTATCTGTGTTTGTGCACTCACTTGGCCAGCCGGTGTGGGTGCTGCTAAGTCAGTATATAAACCGGACGGTTATCAAATTCAAACGGTGCAAACCCCCGCCAATATTCGTTTTCATATCACTGGGTTAGACAGTGATAACAAGGGGGACTTATATGTTGCCACTCGAATCGGAGACGTTTGGCGTTACCGGCAGCAAACATGGTCTAAGTTTGCATCTGGGCTACATGAGCCAACGGGCTTGTTGGTCGATGATGATGGCTCAATTTTAGTGGCGCATAAACCTCAGCTCACGCGTCTGGTAGACATAGATAACGATGGTATTGCAGAAGATTATATTCACGTGGCGAGTGGTTGGGAGTTTCATAACGATTATCACGAATTTAACTTTGGCCCAGTTAAAGATAAACAAGGTTATTTGCATGGTACGCTAAATTTAGGCTTTCAAGGCGGTTATGGCGGGTATCGAGGTTTTGCGTATAAAGTCAGCCCGTCGGGAGAGTTTACGCCTTATTCATGGGGCTTAAGATCGCCTGCAGGTATTGGTATTCACCCTAATGGAGATATTTTTTATTCTGACAATCAGGGAAGCTGGGTTGGCACCAGTAAAATTCACTTATTAGAAGAAGGTAAATTTTACGGTACCCCAAATTCTTTAAATGAAGCGCCGGGCGCCAAAGGGCGCTGGCAAGATCAATATACGGTTGCTGAGTTAGACCAAATGCGCGAGACCCCTGTTGTGCTTTTGCCCCATGGCGAAATTGCTAAATCACCGGGTAATCCAGAGTGGGATTTTACTGGCGGTGCATTTGGGCCTTTTAAAGGGCAAATGTTTATGCCAGATTTAACTATGTCGAATATTTTTCGGGTGATGTTAGAAAAGGTTAATGGCCAGTATCAGGGTGCGGCTATTACTTTTATGAATGGCTTTCAAAGTGGCAATATTCGTGCTGAGTTTGATACCCAAGGCCAATTGTGGGTTGGCCAAACGGCGAGAGGGTGGGGAGCCGAAGGCAATAAACCTTTTGGTTTGCAAAAAGTAGTTTGGGATGGCACAAATCCATTTGAACTGCTGGATATTAAGCTTACTAAAACCGGTTTTAAATTGTCTTTCACCGAGGCACTTGACGCAGCAAGTGTCAATGCTGCTCAGTTTAAGGTGCAGCAGTGGCATTATCATTACCATAATAAATATGGCTCAGACAAGGTTGCCTTAAAAGATATTAAAGTGGCTTCGGTTTCACTTGCAAGCGATAACAAGTCGGTTCAGATCAAGCTGCCACTAACGGCTGGTAAAGTGATGGCGATTGATTTTGCTCAGCTTAAAAGTCAATCAGGGCGCAAGGTTTCTTCTGGTAAGGTGTTTTATACGCTAAACCAAACTTACTAAAGATAAAGCATTTAGGTTTATGGTGGTTTAAAACAAACGAGCTTAGCGCCTTGCTAAGCTCGTTTAATAGCCGTTTTAAAAGCGATTAAAAAATCGACTTTCTTCGTATAAAGTTTCTGGTTTTTGGCCGGGCTGTTTAAATTTCACTTCAAAATAAAAGTCGTTAATATCTTCAGCCAAATATTCAGGCGCCACTCGAATGCTAATAGGAACACTCGCAACATCACCCGCTTTTACCTTAACTTGCTGCGGGCCAACCCATTCAAACTCATCGGCTAGCTCGGTAGCGGTTAATAAGTAAGTGCTTTCATGTTGCGACTTATTCATTAATTTTAGCGTAAAGGTGTTTTCTATTCGGCCATCAAAGTTTTCTCTAAACAGTTGGTTACGATCGCGAATAATATCCACGTCAAACGACTGCAAGTGCAGCATCGCATTGGCAAATAGGGTTAACATCACCAATAAAACAATGCCATAGCCGATAATTTTAGGGCGTAACAGCTTGGTTTTACCGCCTTCTAGCTTACGCTCTGTGGTGTAACTAATGAGATCGGGTTGGTAGCCCATTTTATCCATAACCCCATTACAGGCATCAATACAGGCTCCACAGTTAATGCATTCGTATTGCAGGCCGTTACGAATGTCGATACCGGTTGGACACACTTGCACGCAGAGGTTGCAGTCAATACAGTCACCTAAGCCTTTTTCTTTGGGATCGACTTTGCGTGAGCGAGGGCCGCGTTTTTCGCCCCGAGCTGCGTCATAAGAAACGGTAAAGGTGTCTTTGTCGAACATGGCAGACTGGAATCTGGCGTACGGGCATATGTGGGTACACATAATTTCCCGCATATAACCTGCGTTTCCGTAGGTGCAAAAGGTAAAAAAGATCACCCAAAAGCTAACCCAAAAGCCGGCTGAAAAAGTAAAAAAGTCGAGGTAAAGATCACCTATTGGAGTAAAGTAGCCAATAAAGGTTAAGCTGGTGTGTAAGCTAAAAGCAATCCAAAAAAAGTGTTTTAAAAACTTTTTTCTAAACTTTGTTACCGACATGGGTTGTTGGTCTAACTTCATGCGTTGGTGGCGACTGCCTTCAATTTTTTCTTCAAACCAGATAAAAATAAAGGTCCAAACGGTTTGCGGACACATATAACCACACCACACCCGGCCTAAAAAGGTGGTCACAAAAAATAACGCAAAAGCAGAAATAATAAATAGCCAAGCGAGCAACATGAGATCTTGTGGCCACAAAGTGACCGAAAAAATGGTAAATTGTTGTTCGGCAAGGTCTAATAAGATGGCTTGATGACCTTCATACCTAAGCCAGGGCAGCAGCATAAATAGCCCCATAAAGACAAAACCCATGCGCCTACGTACGGTTTGGTAAATGCCTTGCACAGCGCGCACATAGATTTGATTACTGCCGCTGCGCGCTTTATCTTTAGAGGATTTTGCTGGCTGTATCTTGACTGGCGTTGTATCTGATTTAACCTTAATATTGTCTGTCATAATGTGAGAGGCGTCATTTACGGTTTTAAGATGGATACTAAGTATAACGTGAATTGCCGCATGAGCGGGCAGTTAATTTTATAAATTTAACTAGATAGTGAGATGGATCAATATGTCTAAAACATTGATAGTGGTTGTGTTATTAGCCGGGGGATTATGGTACGCAAGCCAACAACCCGAGTTCCAAAAATATACCGATAAAATTGTTGGAGAGGTCTGGCAAACGGCCGAGGATTCAACATTAAAAACTCGTAAATTGGGACCCGATCGTTTGTATTATCACTTTTCTGCTCAGCTAGATTCGTGGTCTAAAGGTGCCGCAGAGGCGCTTGAAGAAATATCAGAAGATAAAGAATCTATCGAGTATTTTCGCGCCAGTTATTGTAAAGAAGCAGTTAATTATCATCCGGTTTTTTCTGAAGATGAGTTAAAAAAGGTTTGCCAAGAAGCCGGTACAACCTTGAATTTACTTAACCGCTAAAAATCTTAATTTGTCATCAAATTATCAATTTATGTTAGTACGCTAATCAGGTTGCAGTGCTAATGGCATGTGACCTGATTGCATATTATTACTTAAAATGGAAAAGGATTAATAATGTTTAAAAAAGTACTTTTGGCTTCTGTATTGGCTGCCTCATCATTTTCATCAATGGCAAACTGGGTTGGTGGATTAAGTTATGTAAATATGTCTGAAGACGATTTAGACCTCAGCGTGGGCGCTTTAGTAGGTTCAATTTCGTACCAAGTAGAGCAAGAAAACGGCTTATCTATTTTACCAACCTTTAGAGCAGGTTTTGGCATATCAGATGATACTGTATTTGGTGTTGACCTGGAGCTGGACTCTTTTTATGCATTTTCGGTCAGAGGTCAGTATATGGCATCACCAGAATTGTATCTGTTTGTTGAGCCCTCGTATGCCAATGCAGAATTTACAGCGAGTAGTGGCGGCGTTTCAGAAACGGAAGACGATTGGGAGTTTGGTCTTGGTGGTGGGTTAGGCTATAACTTTAGCTCTCAGGCCGCAGTTGAGTTCCAATATGAACAGTACGATGGTACTGATGTGCTAAGTTTTGGTTTAAAAGTAGATTTTTAAAATACTTATATAAATAAGAGAAGCCAGCGGCTTCTCTTATTTAGTCTAGGCTAACGCCTAGGTTGCTCACGCCTTCTGCAAGTGCTTGTGCTTTTAGCGTGGCACAGCTTTCTTTGTTAATGTTTTTTAGCGCCTCAAGGCTGTCTAAAAACTCATTTTGAGTGTCTATCTCCCATTGCATATGCGGATGAGTCAAGGCTTCTTGGCTATGCTCAACTTCGGCATTCATGATTAACATGCGCTCTATAGTTGCTTGCGAAAGCACCGCCGGTAGGGTCACTTCTTTGTGTTTGTATTCGTTGTTTTTATCTAGCAGGTTTAGGGTGGTCAGTAAAGCAACTGCGGCATCAATGGCAGCATATAAACCAATGCTTTCTGATTCTGCGGTTTGCGGGATCGCAGCTTCTAATTTTTCTTGCTGCACTTCCAAGTTAATTTTCAGCTGCTTATTGTATAGGCTTTGCCATAATAAATCGTTTAGCTTTTGTAATACGCTGACATCACCTTCACCGCTAATTTCTTGATAAAGTTGATAGTTAGGCAACATGCGTTCGATAAGCATTAAGTTAAATGCAATTTGTTTTGCCGCAGACAGCGCTCTAATTCGAGCAAAGGTAGAAGGTTTTTTAGTCATTATTATTCTCTTGTTTTTCGGTTTGGCACTGCCAGCAAACTTCGAATGAGGCAGCGTTTTTTTCTCCGCACTGCGGACAAAACCAATCTTGGCCTTGCTGAGAATGCATTGCTTTTTCGATGATTTCAAGCGCACGGGCTTGCTCAGAGTGCTCAACGGTGATTTCTATTTGGATATTCGCTGGGAGTTCACCAATTGCGCCAAATAACGACTCACCACTTAGCTGAGCGGTAATGCCATGCTGCAATAAAAGGCCTTTAATGCAGTGTGCTTGCAGTGAGTTGTCTGTCTGGTATACGAGTGCTTGTTGAGTTTGGTTTGTCATTAGCTTTGTAATTTATCCAGTTGTGTTTGCAAGCTTTGATTGAGCTTTTTGAGATCTTTATTTTCTAAACTTAGTTTGCTCATTTTTTGTTTAGCTTTTTCATCTGTTAATCTAACTTGTTGGATTGCTTCAGAAAGCCGAGCCTGTAATGTACTGATTTCTTGATTTAGTACTTTAATTTCACGCTCTTGTTTTAGTTGTTGCTTACGCGCTTCGTTCAGTTGATATGATGACTCTTCTTGCAGCCGAGTAAAGGCAGACTGGCTTTCTTTTTGGCTGCGTGCGAGTTCTCGCGTTAAAGCGGCATTCTCATCAGCGAGTTTGCTTTTTACACTTTCCAACTCCTGAACCAGTTGCGAGCGTTCGTCCAGCTGGTTCTGACGCCAATTAAGTTGATTGGTTAAATCGTCTAAATGTAGCTTTTTATCTGACTCTAAACTTTTTACTTTTTGTTCGGTAGATTTTAATTGGCTTTGTAAAAGTTTTTGTTGTTCGCTGCTTTGTTTAACTTGCTGCTCCAGGCTTTGACAGACTTGTGCCAATTCTTGGTTTTTTATTTGCTGCTCTTGCAGTTGCGACGCTAAACTTTGTTGTTTTTGCTGAGCTTGGTGCTCAATGACGGCTATCTTTTGTTTTAGATCGGCGCTTTCTTGTTTATAAATTTGTACTAAACGAGTGCAGCTTGCAGAGATTTGACTACGGATATGCTCAAAGTCTTTTTCTAACATATTTTGTAGTGTTTTAAGCTCAGCATCCGCATTTAAACCTGTTTGGTATTGAGACCAAATTTGCTGGCATAGGGGCAGCTCTGAGGCTTCAAATACTTCCGCAAAGTGGTTGCTTTCGACAGCCACTCCCTGAGTTTGCAATTTTAGCCCATATTCAATGACCTTGTTCCTAAAGTTACTCATTTAATGACTCCTTGCTAGAGCAGGTTAGAATCGCTGGGTTCAGCGGCAACTAAGATAACGTTTTAAGCATAGTACACTTAAGTGTTTTATCATGTCACCGACCGCTTCACACTTTATATACAGGGGCTTTAAAATCAGTTAAACGATTAGCTTCGTCTAACACAAGTTCTTTAAAGTCAGCTTCGTGTTGCCAACGCTCCATATCTTGTCGCATCCGGTCTTTTTTGGCGAGCTGCTTTCGCTCATCCAAAATAGCAAGGTGTTTAATTTTATCGTTCAAAGCATGAATCGACGGGTATTGTTGTCTATAGTCAGCTTGTTGAGCATCGGATAAGTGGTCTAACAATACGGTTAAACGTAAAACACCTTCACTAATTTCACACTGTTCTTCTTTCATGGCGCTGCTAATGGTGCGGATGCTTTCTTCTAATCGCTGATTTCGCTGGTTGACCTTTTGCTCTGCCGCTTGTTTTTGTTGTTTTAATTGAAACAACAATTTACCCGCGTAAAAAGCTAATCCAGCTAAAATAAGAATGGCTGCAATAATTAACAAAATAAGCGTGCTCGACATGCTTTACTCCTTAGGGTAACTATTTTCAAAGGCGTCTAATAGGGCTTCATCCTCGTCTAATGTTTCGTCGCTAATACCTAGTTTTTCGGTTAACCAAGCATGTCTATCCTGCTGTTTATTAAAGTAAGCTAGCGCTTGGGCATCAAGCTGTTCTTCGTTATCTAATTTATCTAGAATACTTTGTAAACGGGGATCTGCTTCGATCTGCTCTAGCTCTTGCCAATACTGAGTGCTTTTGTCCTCTTTTTTAGAGGCTTTTTTTACACTTGCCTGAGGTTTAGGTGCTTCAGTTTTTTCTGGTTCAGGTTTAGCCACAGGTACAGTTAAAGGGACAGGTTTTTTACTGCCAACTCTAGGATCCTTTTTATTGTCAGAAGTTGCCTGTGCATTTGTATTTTGTGTGACCGAATGGCGTGAGCCTGATTTTTGGCCTTTGCGTTGTTGGCTTTTTTTGGCTTGTTTATCTAACGGTTTGCCTTTATCTGATTTGGCAACTCCGATTGCACCGGGTTTACGGCTTTTTTTCATTCGCGTCATGTGATTAGAGCTCTGGCAATAATTAAAAAATGAATTTTAACACGCTTGGGTAACAGTAAGCGATAGATGCAAAAGAAAATAAGCGGCGAATGCCGCTTTTTGAAAGAGTATAATAGCTGATTCCCGATCCTTGTGAAGTGTGGCTGCCCTAGCCGAGTTCCTATTTTTGTTGATTCTTCCTTGTTATATTTATTATTGTTGTAATTTTTTATTATTCTTATTAACTCGTCCATCCATGACTTCAATTTGTCCAATAAATTGATTTCCTAGGCTTTATCTTCCTGACGCCGAGTATACTAGACAGTTAGTTTGACACTTGTATTAAACAAATGTGTCAGAAACTTTATACCTGAGATAAAGTTTCTGCAAGTTTTTTAGTGTAATCCGCTAATATAATGTGACAGCACTTCAATATCTTTATCTGACATCTTGCTCGCAATGTCGCGCATCATGCCGTTTAAGTCATTGTAGCGCTCACCACTTCTAAAGGCTTTTAATTGGTTCGCAATATAGTCTGGGTGTTGGCCAGATAATTTCGGGAAACCGGCTAAGCCCATGCCTTGGCCATTAGGACCATGACAGGCAGTACATCCAGGCAAACCGCGTTTGGCATCACCCGCGCGATAAAGTTTTTGGCCTGCTGCAACATATTCTTCTGGTGTCGAACCTGGCGTTCCTTTTTGCTCAGAAAAATAAACAGCTAAGTCTTTCATATCTTGGTCATTTAAACCAGCGACCATACCGGCCATAATCGCATTTGGGCGTCCATCTTCAGCGGTCGCGCCGGCTTTAAAGTTTTTTAATTGTTTGTAAAGATACTCAGGGCTTTGACCCGCCAGTTTAGGGTTGGCAGGAATAACGCTGTTGCCGTCGGCATTATGACAAGCGGCACAGGTAACTGATTTGGTTTTTCCGGCCTGCGCGTCTCCGTCAATTGTTGAGGCCTGGCTTGTCGCACTTAGGCCAACAAACATGGCTAAAGCAATTGCACTTTTCTTCATGGCTGTGATTCTCGTTTGTGTTATTTAAATCTGTTGTAAAGGCTATCTAATTATTATAGATAAAATATTGCCCTATTTTACACAATTAACGTGCGGGTGAAAGCACATCCGAGCAGGATTTGACCTAAAACAAACTTTATTCCATAAAGATCAGCAAATAAAGGTGACCACCCCAGACGATCATCGCCGTTAATAAACTTAATGCTACAGCGGCAGATGCCATATCTTTGGCACGACCAGCGAGTTTATGATGCTCTAAACTAATGCGATCGACCGTCGCCTCAATGGCTGAATTTAGTAACTCCACAATTAAAACTAAAATTAAAACCGAAACAAGCGCAACAAATCGAGTCAGTGAGTCACTGGTAAAAAATGCCAGTGGTATTAACACTAAAACCAAAATAAGTTCTTGCCGGAATGCTGCTTCGTGTTTAAAAGCGGCTTTTAAGCCTTTAAATGAGCAAGTGGCTGCATTTATAACGCGCGAAAAGCCTGTCCCGTTTGGTTTAAAAGTTTTGGCTGTGCTTTTTTGATTCATCTTAGGTATTCTAGTGATTAAAAAACCATACTAGTTTCGATGATCTGGACATGGGTTACAATAAAAGTTTAATGACATTGTCATGACAAGGGGGCGCATATTAGCCAAGCATTTTTAGTACCTGCAAAGTTTTGCGAGGTTGAAGAGACAATTAAAAATAGTCGTTTTATTACTCAAATCTTTAAGGTGACAGATGCAGAACATGCTCGCCAGATCATCGCTCAACAAAAAGAAACTTATGCCGATGCGCGCCATGTATGCAGTGCGTTTGTCGCCGGCCCGCCAAGTGACTCAGCGCAATACGGTTTTTCAGACGATGGTGAGCCGGGCGGGACGGCAGGTAAACCCATGTTCGCTGTTTTGCAAGGGGCAGGGCTGGGGCATGTACTGGCCATATCTATTCGTTATTTTGGCGGCATTAAACTGGGTACTGGTGGTTTGGTTAAGGCATATGCCGGTGGTGTAAAAAAGGGTCTACTTGAGTTAAAAACTGAGCAAATGGTTCCTATGCATGACTATCGTCTGGTTTGCGGGTATCATCATTTAGATCGCATCGAATATTGGCTAAATGAACTTGATGGTCATATTTTAGATACTGAGTACTCAGATAAACTTGTGATTAAGCTAGCGTTAAGTGAAGCTAGTTATGATCATTTACAAAACAAACTCAATGATCTGCAGTTGCAGCTGCAGGCATCGGACGCTTAAACTTTTTATGAAATATCGCGCAATAATAAGAATATTAGGCATTTTGGTGGGTATATTCAGCTTTACTATGCTGCCACCCGCTTTAGTGTCGTTAATTTATAAAGATGGCGGTGGTTTAGCTTTTATTTTGGCTTTTATCGTGAGTTTAATTTGTGGTTTGTTTTTATGGTATCCCAACCGCAAACAGGTTAGTGAATTAAAAGCACGAGAAGGATTTTTAATTGTGGTGCTGTTTTGGGTCGTGCTGGGCTTAGCCGGGGCTTTGCCTTTTGCATTTTTAGATTCGCCGAGTATTAGTACACCCGATGCAATATTTGAGAGTTTTTCTGGTTTAACCACTACAGGGGCTACCGTTTTAACCGGTTTAGATTTTTACCCTAAAGCGGTACTTTTTTATCGCCAGCAATTACAGTGGTTCGGTGGTATGGGGATCATTGTATTGGCGGTGGCCATTTTGCCTATGTTAGGCGTTGGTGGTTTGCAGTTGTATAGAGCCGAAATTCCAGGCCCAGTAAAAGATTCAAAAATGACACCTCGTATTGCTGATACAGCTAAACATTTGTGGTTTATTTATTTATCTATCACTGTACTCTGTACCTTAGCCTATTGGGCTGCGGGCATGAGTTTTTTTGATGCCATTTGCCATGCATTTTCAACCATTGCGATAGGTGGGTTTTCGACCCATGATGCCAGTATGGGGTATTTTGATAACCCGGTGATCAGTTGGATTTGCATCGTATTTTTAATTATTTCGAGTGTTAACTTTGCGCTGCACTACGGGGTTATCAAAAGCCGTAATATCTTAAATTATTTTAAAGATACTGAGTTTAAAGCTTTTTTGGCTATTCAGGGTTTAGTGTTATTAATCTGTTTTGTTATTTTGTGGTCTCAAAGTGTTTATTCAACCCCTGAAAAAGCCTTTAACGAAGCCGCATTTCAGGCGGTTTCTTACGCATCTACAGCCGGGTTTGCGACTGAAGATGCTTCTGCATGGCCGCTGTTTTTACCTATTTTATTAATCTTTTCTAGTTTTATTGGCGGCTGCGCTGGCTCAACTGGCGGTGGTTTAAAAGTTGTGCGGGTTGTTTTGCTTTATTTGCAAGGACTACGAGAACTAAACCGTTTGGTTCATCCTAAAGCCGTTTTTTCAATTAAGTTAGGACGACGCGCGTTGCCTGATCGGGTGGTTGATGCAGTTTGGGGATTTTTCTCAGCTTATGCGCTGGTTTTTGTAGTGATAATGATCACCTGTATTGCCTGTGGTCTAGATGATCTCACGGCGTTTTCAGCAACAGCAGCTTGTTTAAATAACTTAGGCCCAGGGTTGGGCGAGGTCGCTAGTAATTATGCCGATATTCCGTCTTCAGCCAAATTGACTTTAGTGATTGCAATGTTGTTTGGCCGCTTAGAGGTATTTACGTTATTAGTATTGTTCACACCAACTTTCTGGCGCTCTTAAAAGAAGATCGCCGAAGGTTGGAAGAGTTTTTCAACGTCGCTAATGTGATTTTTTTCGACTAAAAATAAAACCACATGGTCATTTGATTCAATAACAGTATTGTTGTGGGCGATAATCACTTCATCTTTGCGCACAATTGCACCAATTGTAGTGCCTGGTGGTAATCTAATATCTTTTATCTGTCGGCCGACTACTTTAGACGTTTCTTTGTCGCCGTGGGCAATGGCTTCAATGGCTTCAGCGGCACCGCGTCGTAACGAGTAAACATTCACAATGTCGCCTTTACGAACATAGGTTAAAAGCGCCGAAATGGTGGCTTGTTGTGGCGAGATTGCTATATCTATTTCACCGCCCTGAACTAAATCAACATAAGCGGAATGTTGAATCAGAACCATAGTTTTTTGTGCACCTAGTCGTTTAGCTAACATAGCGGCCATGATATTGGCTTCATCGTCGTTGGTTACGGCGATAAAAACATCGACTTGCTCTATATGTTCTTCATTTAACAGCTCAGGATCTGAGGCATCGCCGCAAAATACTATGGTGTTTTCTAAATGTTCGGAGAGATAGGCGGCACGTTCAGGGTTGCGCTCAATAAGTTTAACTCTGTGGGTCGTTTCTAATTGTCGGGCTAAACCTTCACCTATGTTACCACCTCCAGCAATCATAATGCGTTTATAAGAGGCTTCTAACTTTTGCAGCTCGCTCATGACAGCGCGTATATGTTTAGTGGCGGCAATAAAAAATACTTCGTCATCGGCTTCGATGACTGTCGTTCCGAGTGGTTTAATGGGCCGGCCACGTCGATAAATAGCCGCCACCCGGGTATCTACGTTTGGCATATGTTCACGTAGCGCAGACAGCGCATGACCCACTAACATACCGCCATAATAAGCTTTAACCGCGACTAAGCTGGCTTTGCCGCCGGCGAACCCCATTACTTGTAATGCGCCTGGGTAGTCAATGAGCCGTTTTATGTACTTAGTGACTAGCTGCTCAGGTGAAATAATATTATCGACCGGCATATCATGGTTATGAAACAGCTGAGTTCGGTATTTGGTGTACTGGTGAGAACGGATACGGGCAATTTTATTTGGGGTATGAAACAGGGTATAAGCAACTTGGCACGCCACCATATTGGTTTCGTCGCTGTTGGTCACAGCAACCAATAAATCAGCATCTTCAGCCCCGGCGCGTTTGAGTACATCTGGGTGACTGGCATGGCCGTTAATCACTTGGATATCCAGCTTGTCCTGTAGTTCGCGTAGCCGAATAGAGTTATTGTCGACCAGTGTAATATCGTTTTTATTTTTATTTTCGCCAACCAGATTTTCGGCTAAAGTAGCGCCAACCTGACCAGCACCTAATATTATAATTTTCATACCCTGTTTGCTCTTTGTTAGTCGGACGCTTTTATTAAACGAGCATAATAAAAACCATCCATATTTTGGTTGCCCGGGAGTATCTGCCAGCCTGGATCTTGGAGACTTTCAGTGGCAAATATCGGCAGCAAGCTGGCGTTGTCCTGTCGCTGTAAAAACGCACTAATCTGCTGCTTGTTTTCTTGCGGTAAAATAGAGCAAGTAGCGTACAATAAAATACCACCTGGTTTTAACATGGCCCAGAGATTATGCAAGATCTGTTTTTGCAGTGCGACCAGTTGCGCAATATCTTCAGCTCGGCGTAAATACATAATATCTGGATGGCGGCGAATAACGCCCGTAGCGGAGCAGGGCGCATCTAATAAAATGCGATCATACTGGGTGCCATCCCACCATGTTGTTTGGCTGGCATCACCAGAAATTAAGCGAGCTTTTAGCTTTAGTCGTGTTAGTGTTTTTTCGGTACGAGCTAGTCTCTGCTCGTCTATGTCTAACGCATCTAACTTAGCCACCTCACTGAGCTCTAAAATATGAGCCGTTTTGCCACCCGGTGCAGCACAGGCATCTAAAATAGTTTGTCCGTCTTTTAGTTCCAATAAACGTGCAGCTTGCTGAGCTGCTTTGTCTTGAACTGAGCTGCTACCGGCAAAAAAGCCAGGCAGTTTATCAACATTGCAGGGGGGATCAATTTGCACACATTCGCGCTGCTTAGGGTCTTGTTTAAAGGCGATCTCGGCTTGCGATAATTGCTGACAAAATTCGTCTGCTGTATTGGCTCTGGGGTTGATTCTGAGCCACATTGGTGGCTTTTGCAAACTGGCTTTGGCAATTTTTTTTACGCCTTTAGGATAGGCATCTTTCAACATTTTTTGCAGCCAGTCCGGCAAGGTTTGGCGGATGGTATTTGGGTTAGCCGTTAAGTACTGATTTAATGCACTGGCTTCGCGTTGGTAGTTGCGTAATAGAGCATTGACTAAGGCGCTTAACCCATCTTTATTGAGCACTCGACTGGCTTCCACTGTTTCTGCAATGGCGGCATGTTCGGCCACTCTCTTACTATCGAGTTGATACATGCCAACAGCAATCAAATAGCGAATAAGATTTAATTCTGGTTTGAGTTTAGTGTGGCTTAACTGGTTGATAAAATAATTGTATTTAGGGAAAGCCCGCAATACGGCATAAATAAAATCTTGGCATTGACCTTTACCCGACTCATCTAGATTTTCGGCCAGTCGGGGTAATGCTTGGCTAAGAGATTGTTTGTCATCGATCACTGCTTGAATGGCCAGCGCCGCAACGGCTCGGGTGTTTTTCATTATAATTGTGTTCCTTCGGCAAACCACTCAGCACGGCCATTTAATATATCCGCAGCCTGCTGAGGCTTTTTTCCGGCTGGTTGTAATGTGAGCAACCTGAGTACACCGTCACCTGTTTGCACCTGAATACCAGTTTTATCGGCTGCTAATATAGTTCCTGCCGATGCAGGATTTTTGGGATTGGGTTCAGCGACTGCAGCCAGTAATTTTATTTTGTGCTCGTTGATGGTAAAAAATGCAATCGGCCATGGATTGAATGCTCGCACGTTGCGGGAAAGCTGCTCGGCGCTCAAGCTCCAATCGATTAAGGCTTCTGCTTTAGTTAACTTTTTAGCATAGTTGGCTTCAGCTTCGTTTTGTTTAACCGCAACTGCGCTGCCGTTTTCAATCTGACTTAAGCAAGTTAATAAAGCTTGCGGACCTGCTGATGCAAGTTTTTGATATAAGCTTGCTGAGGTATCCGTCGGTTCGATATCGACACTGTGTTTAAGTAGCATATCGCCTGTGTCTAAGCCTTGATCCATTTGCATAATAGTAATGCCGGTGGTGTTATCGCCCGCCCAGATAGCGCGCTGAATTGGCGCGGCACCGCGCCATCTTGGCAGCAATGAGCCATGCACATTAATACAACCTAATCTAGGTGTGTTAAGAACTGCCGGCGGTAATAATAAACCGTAAGCAACCACGACCATAATATCGGCGTCAATCGCCGCTAATTCGGCTTGTGCTACTTCTGTTTTTAATGTTTCAGGTTGATAAACCGGAATGTTTGCAGCCAATGCGGTTTGTTTAACCGCTGAAGCCTGTAACTTTTTACCACGGCCGGCTGGGCGGTCCGGCTGAGTATATACAGCGACTACCTGGTGCTGAGAGTCCAGTAGCGCACTTAGGTGGTCAGCGGCAAATTCTGGGGTGCCAGCAAAGATAATTTTTAATGGCAAAGCATTTAACTCCTTGGTTTAGCGATTGGCTAAGCGGGCTTCTTTTTCTAATTTTTTGCGGATCATCTGGCGTTTTAACGGCGACAGGTAGTCCACAAATAATTTACCGTTTAGGTGGTCAAGTTCGTGTTGAATGCATATAGCCAATAAACCGTCAGCGGTTAAGGTAAAACTTTCACCGTCAATATTTAGCGCTTTTACAGTCACTTCGTCAGCACGCTCTACTTTGGCATAAACGCCCGGAAATGACAGACAGCCTTCTTCGTGAATTCTGTGGCCTGTCTCGGCAACAATTTCTGGATTGATAAATACCAGTGGCTCGTCTTGATTTTCGCTGCAATCAGCAACAAAAATGCGCTCTGCAACATCTACTTGTGTGGATGCTAAACCAACGCCCTGTGCTTGATACATGGTTTCTAACATGTTGTTGCAGATCTCTTTTACCTCATCGGTAACCTCTGCCACAGGTTGAGCGTTTTTTCGTAATCTTTCGTCTGGGTATTTTAAAACTTGATAAACTGCCATAATCTTATGTATTTTTCACTATAATGAATTAAGCTCGTAACTTATTTCTGTCAATTTAATTTGTATTTTAGCCTTTTCAGGCCAAGATTCATAATAATTAGTCAACAAGGACACCTTATGCATAAATATTTGTGCGGTTTTTTATACATGGTGATCTGTGCGATACCAAGTGTAAGCGCAGATACGTTGCGTTTAAAAAATGATGCGCCCGAACGTTATGTAGTCAAAAAAGGCGACACTCTATGGGATATTTCGTCGGTTTATTTGCAGTCGCCTTGGAAGTGGCCTGAACTTTGGGGTATGAATGAGCAAATTGAAAATCCACATCTTATTTATCCCGGTGATGTTTTAAAACTAGAATATGGCCCCGATGGGCAGCCAAGGTTATTACGTAGTGGGCAAACATTAGGCGCAACTGGAGAAGAAGAGCAAGGCAAAAAAATAGTCAAATTGTCTCCCGGTAAACGTATCGAATATAAAAACTACGAAGCCATCAATACGTTACCGCTGCACTTAATTGCGCCCTATTTAAGCCATGAAATTATTTTATATGAAGCGGATTATCGGGATGCGCCTATGGTCATGGGCGGTGAAACTAATACCAAAAATAAGGTTCAGGGCGATCTCATTTATGGCTCGGGTGCACTAGAAACATTGCAGATGTATGGTATTTATCGGCCGCAAAAAGTGTACGAAATGGGTGGGTTATTAACAGGCCGGACAGCTCATGAGTTGATTTTGGTGGGCACAGCACGAGTGATAAAACGATCAGATAATGATCCTGAATATCCCGCTAAACTAACGGTACTGTCTAGTCGCCGTGAAATTCGTCTAGGTGATAAGTTGATCCCTTTGACAGATGATAAGTCACTGCCGGCGCGGTTTTCGTTACGCAAGCCAGAAAATAAAATCAATGCGAATATTTTAGCGGCATCAAGCAATGTTTCGCATTTTAGTAAACTAGAAGTAGTGATAATCGATGCGGGCCAGCAAGATGGTTTGCAACCTGGGCATGTGCTCGCAGTGCAGAGACAAAGTCCTGAAGTGGTTATGGATGAAGACACACCGCAGTTTTCAGAAGATGCAGGGCGGTTTAGTCGATATTTTAATCAGTTCGACTTGGTGCGGGAATTTGATATGCCATATGAGCAAATTGGTTCTATGGTGGTATTTAAAGTTTATCAGGGGCTGAGTTATGCCTTGATTGTAGATGCGAGTACCGATCTGAAAGTAGGAGATGAAATAACTCTGCCTCATTAATATTTTAATGGGGTGACAAGATGGAAAATATACGCAGTTGGCTTATTATAAGCCAGCTCAGCGGTGTTAAAGTAAGTGAATGGTTGCAACGCTTGGCGCTTGAGCCACTTCATTTGTTATTAGAAAGTTCACCAGAGAGACTTGCTCAACTTGGATTTGATAAAACCCAAAGCACTCAATTATTAAATCCAGATGAGCGCTGGTTAGATTCACAATTTAGCTGGCTGGAAAAATCCTCGCTTCATCA
Source organism: Gayadomonas joobiniege G7 (assembly GCF_000300815.1). Classification (GTDB taxonomy): domain Bacteria; phylum Pseudomonadota; class Gammaproteobacteria; order Enterobacterales; family Alteromonadaceae; genus Catenovulum; species Catenovulum joobiniege. Next base: position 678,981 of record NZ_AMRX01000001.1, read on the forward strand.
CTTGGTTGGCTTTGACGACCCAGACTATCCTGAATTATTAAAACAAATATCTAATCCGCCCTTGGTATTGTATGGTTGTGGTGATTGGTCTTTGGTGCACCAGCCCCAAGTGGGGATTGTTGGCAGTCGCAATGCGTCAAGGTATGGTTTAGATAACGCATTTAATTTTGCTCAGGACTTGTCAAACAATGGTCTTACTGTCACCAGTGGCCTGGCAATAGGAATAGACGCCGCAGCGCATAGAGGCGCGTTAGCTGGCGCTGCAAGCACAATTGCTGTGTTGGGTACCGGCGTTGATAGGGTTTACCCCCCGCGTAATAAATCTTTATACGATACAATAAAAAACGAAGGGCTATTATTGTCTGAGTTTGAACCTGGTACTCAAGTTAGGTCATACTTTTTTCCGCGTCGTAATCGAATTATCTCAGGTTTAAGTAAAGGTGTGCTTGTGGTAGAAGGGGTGCCTAAAAGTGGCTCCCTGATCACAGCTCGTTATGCCGCTGAACAAAACCGAGAGGTCTTTGCGATCCCTGGCAGTATTCACGAAGTTCGTAGTAAAGGGTGCCATGGTTTAATTAAACAAGGCGCTAAGTTAGTTGAAACGACCAAAGACATTCTTGATGAATTGCAAATAGAGCCAAAACAGACATTTTTTCCCTTTGATGATAAAAAAGATGAAAAAAATGACGTTGAAAACTTCACAAGTCAAGAATTGTTGGTTAACTTAGGAAATGAGGTCGTATCAGTTGATGAATTGGTTGCGCTGACTGAGCAACCTATTGATAAGGTCCTTTCACAGTTACTTGATCTTGAATTGCAGGGTTTGGTAGCACCAGCTCCGGGTGGTTATATCCGATTGAGGAGGGAATAAATTATGTTTGATATCCTCATGTATCTGTTCGAAAACTATATTCATAGCGAAACAGAGGTAATGGTTGATCACGACCAGCTAACCGATGAATTGCTAAAAGCAGGTTTTGAACTGGATGAGATTTATAAAGCGCTTAATTGGCTAGAAAAGCTTGCCGATCTGCAAAATGCAGATAGCATTCCTTATTTAACTAAATCAACTTCGGTTGAAAGTGTTCGTATATATACCGAAGAAGAAGTGATGCGGCTGGATCTAGAATGTCGGGGATTTATTCTGTTTTTGGAACAAATTAATGTTCTCGATAGCGAAACCCGGGAAATGGTTATCGACAGAGTAATGGCATTAGACACACCGGAGTTTATCCTAGATGACTTAAAATGGGTCGTTTTAATGGTTCTCTTTAATGTGCCTGGTCATGAAAACGCCTATAACCAAATGGAAGGGCTGGTATTTGAAGAGCCTGACGGTTTGTTGCATTGATGTCTAGTGATGCACAGCTATTTGACTCTATTGAGGAAAAACCTAAATGCCCTGAATGCCAACGCCTGTTGGTGTTCAGGAATGGTAAAGCAGGACCATTTTTAGGCTGTAGTGGTTATCCGGAATGTCGTTATATCAAACCCTTGCATGCTGAACATGATTCCAGTTTAGATAAAGTTATTGATGGCTCTGAATGCCCGCAGTGCAGTGCACCTTTATCTGTTAAACATGGTCGGTTTGGTATCTTTATTGGTTGTAGTCAGTTTCCTATCTGTCATTACACTGAACAAAAAGAGCAAGTGGAAGAAGCAACGACCGAGGTGCAGTGCCCCCAATGTAAAAAAGGTAAACTGCAACGCAAACAAAATCGTTTTGGAAAGTATTTTTATCCATGTGAACGATACCCAGGTTGTAAGTATGCCGTTAACAACCCACCACTGGCAGTGACTTGTGAGCTCTGCCAGTGGCCTGTGATGGTTGAACGTAATTCGAAAACGGGTCTATATTTGCAATGCCCGCAAAAAAAGTGTCAGCATAAACAACAAAAGTTATAATGCTGCTTTTTGTAGTGCGAGCAAGACAATGACAGAAACTTCTCTATATTCACCTGCGATTGCGGCGATTGAGCAAGGCGGGGTAGTTGCTTATCCAACAGAATCTTGTTTTGGTTTAGGTTGTGATCCGAATAATCAAGCCGCAGTGTTAAAAATCCTTGAGCTAAAACAAAGAAATATCAGCAAAGGTTTGATATTAATAGCGCATGATTATTCGCAGCTATTGCCCTTTGTTGATGACGGTGCGATCAGCCAAGATAAACGCTTCCAAGTGTTTTCTCACTGGCCAGGCCCAGTAACCTTGTTGCTGCCGGCTAAACCAAATACGGCAAGGTATTTAAAAGGTGATTTTGATACCATAGCCGTTCGAGTGACTAATCATCCGGTTGCGCGCGAGCTTTGCCGGCAAGCCGATACTGCATTGGTTTCTACCAGCGCAAACCTAGCGGGACAGCCTTCTGCGGTTAGTGCACAGGAAGTGAAAAATATTTTTGCTGAGCAAGTCGATTATGTTTTAGATCAACCCATAGGGCAGCGAACAAAACCGAGTAAAATTTTAAATCCATTAACCGGTGAGGTATTTAGATCGTGAAGCAGCCCGATATACAGCAAGTCATAGAATATTTAAAGCGGTTACAAGATCAGATCTGCCAAGCTTTGGAGCAGGTCGATGGTCAAGCTCAATTTGTTGAAGATGCGTGGCAACGAGAAGAAGGCGGCGGCGGCCGTACTCGGGTATTAGAAAATGGCGCTGTGTTTGAACAGGGCGGAGTGAACTTTTCATATGTGAGTGGCGCGTCTATGCCGGTTTCGGCCACAGCACACAGACCAGAACTGAAAGGCCGCAGTTGGCAAGCTTGTGGTGTTTCATTAGTTATTCATCCAAAAAATCCTTATGCGCCAACTTCACATGCCAATGTGCGCTTTTTTATTGCCGAAAAAGAAGGCGAGCCGCCAGTTTGGTGGTTTGGCGGTGGTTTTGATTTAACCCCGTTTTACCCATTTGATGACGATATAAAACATTGGCACCAAACTGCGGCCGATTTGTGCGCGCCTTTTGGTGACCAGGTTTATGCCGATCATAAAAAATGGTGTGATGAATATTTTTATCTAAAACACCGAGATGAAACTCGTGGAGTGGGCGGGCTATTTTTTGATGATTTAAATGAATGGCCTTTTGAACAATGTTTTGAGTACATCAAGGCGGTTGGTGAAGGGTATGTTAAAGCCTATGTGCCTATCGTAAATAAACGTAAAAACATTGAATATGGTGAGCGCGAGCGTACCTTCCAATTATATCGCCGTGGCCGTTATGTTGAATTTAATTTGGTTTATGACAGAGGCACCTTGTTTGGTTTGCAAAGTGGCGGCCGAACCGAGTCGATTTTAATGTCGATGCCGCCGTTGGCTCGTTGGCAGTATAATTACCAACCCGAGCCAGGTAGCGCCGAAGCGGCTTTATACCAGAAGTATTTAAAGCCGCAAGATTGGCTTAATCAGTATTAATCATATGGGTGGCCAGTTGATAAAAGCTGGCTTGCAATTGTTTTTTTAGCAATTTGTCGGTAACTACATCATCTAATGCCTGATTCATGCAAAGCATCCACATGTCTCGCTGCTTACTATCTATTTTATAAGGTAAGTGGCGTGCTCTGAGCCTGGGGTGCCCATATTTTTTTTCAAATAAAGGCGGTCCCCCTAACCATCCAGATAAAAACTCAAAAAAACGCTCACGAATACTATCCATTGGTTTAGGATGAATCGCCAATAACGGTTTTACGTGTGCGTCATTTTCCATATAATCATAAAAAAGATCCGCTAGGCGTCTGACTTGTTGCTCGCCACCGATCTGCTGATAAGGCGTCGGCGGTGGGGTGGGTTTTTCTGGATTCTTTTTTAATAAATTTTTTAAATTAAACACTAACAATACTCTGAAGGTTTTTCATGAATAAATACGCGGTATTTGGCAATCCAATTATACAAAGCAAGTCACCTATTATTCACCAGGCTTTTGCGCAGCAAACAGGATTGAATTTAGAGTATACCGCTTTGTTGGCGCCGGTGGGAAGTTTTGCCGCCAGTATCGCTGACTTTAAGGCAGCCGGTGGTAAAGGCTGTAATGTCACTATGCCGTTTAAATTAGATGCTTACCAGTTATCGGATGAGTTAAGTTTGCGTGCGCAGTTAGCTGAGGCAGTAAATACCTTAACCTTTAAAGACGGCAAAGTGTACGGCGATAATACCGATGGTGCTGGGTTGATTAATGATTTGCTAATTAATGGTGCCCAGCTTAAAAACAAACAGGTTTTATTAATAGGCTCTGGTGGTGCGGCTAGAGGGGTTATTAAATCGATATTAGACCAAAACCCGGCTGAATTGGTTATTGTGAACAGAACGTTCACAAAAGCGCAGCAACTAGCAGAACACTTTACAGCGTATGGAAATATTATTGCAAAACCAATGGCTGAATTGAATACTAAATTTGATATAGTGGTCAACTCGAGTTCAACAAGTCTAACTGGTGAGTTGCCCGCAGTTTCGGCCTGCGTTTTTAAACCGGGTTGTTTGGCTTATGATATGGTCTATAAAGATGAGACCACATCATTTAACCTATGGGCGCTTGAACAAGGTGCCGCTAAAGCGCTCGACGGCTTGGGTATGTTGGTTGGCCAAGCAGCCGAAAGCTATAAAGTTTGGCATGGTGTAATGCCAGATATTAATCCAGTGATTCAGATGTTACGTGGTTAAGCGGCTCGCCGCTGCGAGCCATTTGTTTAATATACTCATCTTTTAGTTGAACATAATTGTCGGCAGATTGCTTTAAAAATTTTATTTCAGCCTCTGTTAAAGTTCTAGCCTGTTTTGCTGGGCTACCCACATATAAATAACCAGAAGCTAATTTTTTACCAGGCGGGACCAGAGCGCCCGCGGCAATCATGACATCATCGGCAATAATAGCGCCATCCAGAATAATAGCGCCCATGCCAACTAAAACTCGGTTGCCAATATAACAACCGTGAAGCATAGCTTTATGTCCAACAGTCACATCATCTCCAATAATTAGAGGGAAACCATCGGGATTAGTTGGGCTCTGACGAGTCACATGTAAAACTGAACCGTCTTGCACATTCGAGCGCTGACCTATTTTAATATAGTTAACATCCCCTCGGGCAGCAACGAGCGGCCAAATACTTGAATCCTGATCAATAACAATATCGCCAACTAAAACAGAAGACTCGTCTATATATGCCGTATTAGCTATGGTTGGATTGACTCTATTAAAGGATCTAATGCTCATGTGTGTGTCCTAATGATAGCAATTGCGATTAAAGTTTATTGTAATGGCTAAAATATAGCGGATCTAGCCGTATTTTTGCGCAATTTGTAGGAAAATTACACGAACGCAATAAAAATGAAATTTTTCTACAAAAAAGCATTGACGGCACTTAATATCTCTCTATAATGCGCCCCCACAACGCAGCGACACGGCAACAAACGCCGAGAAGCAAAGCGACGCAAGTTAAGCCCAATCGGCTCAAACTAAAAAGTTTTAAACGATTGAAAATAAAGGCTTGACAAGCAACTTGAGAAGCGTAAAATGCGCGCCTCACTTGAGCAGTTTAAAACAAACGCTCAAGCAAAATGTTCTTTAAAAATTTGGTAACCTTATTTATCTGTGTGGGCACTCGCATCATTTGAATAGACAAAAAATTATTCAGTTGATTGAGTGACTAAACAGTCAATTCAGTACGATTGAAGCAAAGATTAAAACTTTTTTTGAAGAGTTTGATCATGGCTCAGATTGAACGCTGGCGGCAGGCCTAACACATGCAAGTCGAGCGGAAACGAGAATAGCTTGCTATTCGGCGTCGAGCGGCGGACGGGTGAGTAATGCTTGGGGATCTGCCTCGTTGTGGGGGATAACCATTGGAAACGATGGCTAATACCGCATAATACCTACGGGTTAAAGAGGGCTTAGGCTCTTGCGACGAGATGAACCCAAGTGAGATTAGCTAGTTGGTGAGGTAATGGCTCACCAAGGCGACGATCTCTAGCTGGTTTGAGAGGATGATCAGCCACACTGGAACTGAGACACGGTCCAGACTCCTACGGGAGGCAGCAGTGGGGAATATTGCACAATGGGCGCAAGCCTGATGCAGCCATGCCGCGTGTGTGAAGAAGGCCTTCGGGTTGTAAAGCACTTTCAGCAGTGAGGAAAGGGTGTTGGTTAATACCCATCATCTGTGACGTTAACTGCAGAAGAAGCACCGGCTAACTCCGTGCCAGCAGCCGCGGTAATACGGAGGGTGCGAGCGTTAATCGGAATTACTGGGCGTAAAGCGCACGTAGGTGGATAGATAAGCTGGTTGTGAAAAACCGGAGCTCAACTCCGGCCGTGCATCCAGAACTGTCTGTCTAGAGTAAGGGAGAGGGGGGTAGAATTTCAGGTGTAGCGGTGAAATGCGTAGAGATCTGAAGGAATACCGGTGGCGAAGGCGGCCCCCTGGCCCATTACTGACACTGAGGTGCGAAAGCGTGGGTAGCGAACAGGATTAGATACCCTGGTAGTCCACGCCGTAAACGATGTCTACTTGCTGTGTGTGTCTTTAAGACGTGCGTAGCGCAGCTAACGCGATAAGTAGACCGCCTGGGGAGTACGGCCGCAAGGTTAAAACTCAAATGAATTGACGGGGGCCCGCACAAGCGGTGGAGCATGTGGTTTAATTCGATGCAACGCGAAGAACCTTACCATCCCTTGACATCCACAGGAGAGCGTAGAGATATGCTTGTGCCTTCGGGAACTGTGAGACAGGTGCTGCATGGCTGTCGTCAGCTCGTGTTGTGAAATGTTGGGTTAAGTCCCGCAACGAGCGCAACCCTTATCCTTAGTTGCCAGCATTTAGTTGGGGACTCTAAGGAGACTGCCGGTGATAAACCGGAGGAAGGTGGGGACGACGTCAAGTCATCATGGCCCTTACGGGATGGGCTACACACGTGCTACAATGGACAGTACAGAGGGAAGCGAACTTGCGAGAGTAAGCGGATCCCTTAAAGCTGTTCGTAGTCCGGATTGGAGTCTGCAACTCGACTCCATGAAGTCGGAATCGCTAGTAATCGCAGATCAGAATGCTGCGGTGAATACGTTCCCGGGCCTTGTACACACCGCCCGTCACACCATGGGAGTGGGCTGCAAAAGAAGTAGGTAGCTTAACATTGGGCGCTTACCACTTTGTGGTTCATGACTGGGGTGAAGTCGTAACAAGGTAGCCCTAGGGGAACCTGGGGCTGGATCACCTCCTTAACGATGCTATTTAAAGTGCTGAGTGTTCACACAGATAAATAAAAAGGTTACCAATTGAAGGTTAAGACTTCTAAAGTCATTTTAGTTATTTTAGGTCTGTCGCTTTACTGGTTAGCACCCCGCATCTCTAAATTAGAGGTGAGGTTGGAATGCCGACTTAGTGTATGCAATTAGACCATGAAGTATAGGTCTGTAGCTCAGCTGGTTAGAGCGCACCCCTGATAAGGGTGAGGTCGGCAGTTCAAGTCTGCCCAGACCTACCAAATCATAAGGTTTGCTCTGGTTAGAGTGCACCCCTCAGATAAAAAAGAGCGGTGAGTCGGCTTGGTTATTTCAAGTCTGCCCAGACCTACCAAAAAATGACACAGTTTCCAAAGTGGGGCTATAGCTCAGCTGGGAGAGCGCCTGCCTTGCACGCAGGAGGTCAGCAGTTCGATCCTGCTTAGCTCCACCACTTTATTTGAATAAACTGAAGATGTTGGCAAACATCCATGAAGTTACAAAAAAACCAAACCGAAAACTTTTATAGTTGTTAGATAGAAGCGTTCAGTTTGGTTTTTTTATCGCTAAAGATAAAAACCTTTGCTCTTTAACAATCTGGATTGTAGTAAATATCTCTAATAGAGAATTAAATTTGTTCAATTTAAAACTGAAACGAGTTTGATCAAGCAAGACCAAGTATTCAATAAACGATGGTGCTTATTGTATAACCTGATAAACATTCGGGTTGTATGGTTAAGTGACTAAGCGTGCACGGTGGATGCCTTGGCAATTGGAGGCGATGAAGGACGTGTTAATCTGCGATAAGCTATGACGAGTCGATAAAAGACGCATGAGTTATAGATTTCCGAATGGGGCAACCCACCCTTTTAGGGTATCTTAATGTGAATATATAGCATTAAGAAGCGAACCGGGAGAACTGAAACATCTAAGTACCCCGAGGAAAAGAAATCAACCGAGATACCGAAAGTAGCGGCGAGCGAAATCGGTGCAGCCGATAAGATTAAGTCCAGCAGAACATTCTGGAAAGTTTGGCCATAGCAGGTGACAGCCCTGTATGCGAAAGACTTAAGCTTACATATTAAGTAGGTCGGGACACGTGATATCCTGACTGAAGATGGGGGGACCATCCTCCAAGGCTAAATACTCCCAATTGACCGATAGTGAACCAGTACCGTGAGGGAAAGGCGAAAAGAACCCCTGTGAGGGGAGTGAAATAGAACCTGAAACCGTGTACGTACAAGCAGTGGGAGCTCTTCGGAGTGACTGCGTACCTTTTGTATAATGGGTCAGCGACTTATATTTTGTAGCGAGGTTAACCGAATAGGGAAGCCGTAGCGAAAGCGAGTCTTAACTGGGCGCTTAGTTGCAAGGTATAGACCCGAAACCCGGCGATCTACCCATGGGCAGGTTGAAGGTTGAGTAACATCAACTGGAGGACCGAACTCACTAACGTTGAAAAGTTAGGAGATGACTTGTGGGTCGGAGTGAAAGGCTAATCAAGCCGGGAGATAGCTGGTTCTCCCCGAAAGCTATTTAGGTAGCGCCTCGGACGAATACCACTGGGGGTAGAGCACTGTTAAGGCTAGGGGGTCATCCCGACTTACCAACCCTTTGCAAACTCCGAATACCAGTGAGTACTATCCGGGAGACACACGGCGGGTGCTAACGTCCGTCGTGAAGAGGGCAACAACCCAGACCGCCAGCTAAGGTCCCAAATACCAATTAAGTGGGAAACGATGTGGGAAGGCTTAGACAGCTAGGAGGTTGGCTTAGAAGCAGCCACCCTTTAAAGAAAGCGTAATAGCTCACTAGTCGAGTCGGCCTGCGCGGAAGATGTAACGGGGCTAAATTGGTAACCGAAGCTGCGGATTTAATCTTAGATTAAGTGGTAGGGGAGCGTTCTGTAAGTGGATGAAGGTGTGTTGTAAAGCATGCTGGACATATCAGAAGTGCGAATGCTGACATGAGTAACGATAAAGCGGGTGAAAAACCCGCTCGCCGAAAGACCAAGGTTTCCTGTCCCATGCTAATCAGGGCAGGGTAAGTCGGCCCCTAAGGTGAGGGCGAAAGCCGTAATCGATGGGAAACGGGTTAATATTCCCGTACTTTTATTGACTGCGATGGAGAGACGGAGAAGGCTAAACTGGCTTGGCGATGGTTGTCCAAGTGAAAAGTTGTAGGTTGAGGGCTTAGGCAAATCCGGGCCCTTAAGACTGAGAACTGAGACGAGTATCTACGGATACGAAGCAGTTGATGCCCGGCTTCCAGGAAAATCTTCTAAGCTTCAGGTCAATAAAAACCGTACCCCAAACCGACACAGGTGGTCAGGTAGAGAATACTAAGGCGCTTGAGAGAACCCGGGTGAAGGAACTAGGCAAAATAGTACCGTAACTTCGGGAGAAGGTACGCCACGTTATTGTGAAAGGCTTAACGTCTGGAGCGAGAGGTGGTCGAAGTAACCAGGTGGCTGGAACTGTTTATTAAAAACACAGCACTCTGCTAATTCGAAAGAAGACGTATAGGGTGTGACACCTGCCCGGTGCCGGAAGGTTAATTGATGGGGTTATCCATATGGAGAAGCTCTTGATCGAAGCCCCGGTAAACGGCGGCCGTAACTATAACGGTCCTAAGGTAGCGAAATTCCTTGTCGGGTAAGTTCCGACCTGCACGAATGGTGTAATCATGGCCACGCTGTCTCCACCCGGGACTCAGTGAAATTGAACTTGCTGTGAAGATGCAGTGTACCCGCGGCTAGACGGAAAGACCCCGTGAACCTTTACTACAGCTTGGCAGTGAACATTGAACCTACATGTGTAGGATAGGTGGGAGGCTATGAATCAGCGTCGCTAGATGTTGTGGAGCCATCCTTGAAATACCACCCTTGTATGTTTGATGTTCTAACCTCGGCCCATCATCTGGGTCAGGGACACTGCCTGGTGGGTAGTTTGACTGGGGCGGTCTCCTCCCAAATAGTAACGGAGGAGCACGAAGGTTGGCTAAGTACGGTCGGACATCGTACGGTTAGTGCAATGGCATAAGCCAGCTTAACTGCGAGACAGACACGTCGAGCAGGTGCGAAAGCAGGTCATAGTGATCCGGTGGTTCTGAATGGAAGGGCCATCGCTCAACGGATAAAAGGTACTCCGGGGATAACAGGCTGATACCGCCCAAGAGTTCATATCGACGGCGGTGTTTGGCACCTCGATGTCGGCTCATCACATCCTGGGGCTGAAGTCGGTCCCAAGGGTATGGCTGTTCGCCATTTAAAGTGGTACGCGAGCTGGGTTTAGAACGTCGTGAGACAGTTCGGTCCCTATCTGCCGTGGGCGTTTGAGAATTGAGGGGGGCTTCTCCTAGTACGAGAGGACCGGAGTGGACGAACCTCTGGTGTTCCGGTTGTTCTGCCAAGAGCATTGCCGGGTAGCTAAGTTCGGAATCGATAACCGCTGAAAGCATCTAAGCGGGAAGCGAGCCCCAAGATGAGTTTTCACAGACCCTAGAGGTCCTGTAGGGCCCTTGTAGACTACAAGGTTGATAGGTTGGGTGTGTAAGTGCTGTGAGGCATTGAGCTAACCAATACTAATTGCCCGTGCGGCTTAACCATACAACGCCAAATGTTTATTGGGTTAAACTCGAAGCGAAAGCGAAAAACAGAATAAAGCGAACAAATTTAAAACTACAATCAAGATTGTGACCAGTTTATGCCTGACGGCGATAGCATTGTGGAACCACCTGATCCATTTCGAACTCAGAAGTGAAACACAATAGCGGCGATGGTAGTGTGGGGTTTCCCATGTGAGAGTAGCACACCGTCAGGCTTCTCCTTCGAAGCCCTGAGTGAATACTCAGGGCTTTTTTTATACCTGC
>NZ_AMRX01000002.1 GCF_000300815.1 Gayadomonas joobiniege G7
CATCGGCATAAAAGCTCGCACGATACTATTGCGCCTGGGCCACTGGCAATTGTGTTTGGTTGTTTTTTGGGGATTACCAGCGCCTTCGGCGGCGCTGAATTTATTTACTCTTTGCCCGTATATAGTTCAAATACCTGTTGTCCGGTAAGTTTTTCGGTTTGGTTGCTAAAGCTGTAATATGTTGGCTTTTCGTCGATGAAAATTTCGTTGGATAAATTAAAGTCTTGATCTTGAAATAGTCCTGCAGTCAATACGTACTCGTTATTTGGTTTTAAATAATAAAATAGATGAGTGCCGCAATGAGTGCAAAATGCTCGTTCGGCCCATTCAGAGGAGTCGTATCTTTTTATCGTATCGCCACTGATTGTAACATTTGATCCCGCGTGTACTGCGAACATAGGGCCACCGGACCATCGTCGACACATAGCACAATGACATAATCCTAGCTCTGTTGTTGTTTCAGTTTCAATTTCTATTTTTCCACACAAACATTTACCTTTCATTGTCCTTGCTCCAATTAAAAATAGATTAATTTCTATGTTGTTGAGTTAGTTTAGTAAAGAGTAATATGAGAGGCTAAAAAATAGACGTAAAAATAATTGACATGACAGAGGTTGATGTCAATAATTTTAGACAAATATTTTGATTTCTGTCAGCTTATTTTACATGTTACTAAATGTGGGGCGCGATTTTTTTATAACCTATTGATTTTTATTTGATATTTAATTGTGGCCTCTATTTTGCTTAATAGATTTAGATTGAAGTTAATTTTTGTATGGTGTTTCAAGGGGTAAACCATGATTAAATCTATTTGTAAGTCTTTATTTGCTGTTTCATTTTTCCTATCTTCTATTTCACATGCATCTTTACTGGTTGAACAGTATGATGACTTTTGGAGTACAGATGTAAACCAACTGATCAGCTATGCTCAAAATAATAACGCTGACAGCTTTGGCTATTACGATATCATAGATTTTACTGATGATCCCAGCGGATTTGCTGGTAACATAGCAGGTAGCAATCTATGGCCATCCGCTGGTCAGGCAGGTGTATCAGGCGTTAATCATGATCTAAATAACACCTTTTTTGCTCATATTACAGGCGACTTTTTTATCGACACGCAGGACACATATACTTTTAAAACATATAACGATGATGGCGTATTTGTTTTTGTTGACGGTAATTTAGTTATTAATGATCCGACTCTTCATGCTGAAAAACAATTCACAGGTAATATAGATTTGAATGTTGGTATGCATAGTATTGAAGTTTATTTTTTCGAAAATGGCGGTGAAGCCTCGTTAGAATTAACAGTTGCAGACACAAGTTTAGATTTTACCCACTTTGGTGATGAATCCGGTGTCACTCGACTGGCTAAGGTGCCTGAACCTGCAGGAATTGCCTTATTTGCACTTGCCCTTGTTGTTACGCTTTATCGTGGACGTAAAAGGATTTCAACCACAAAATAGGTCGTTCTAACGTATTTAATCACAACGCCCGTTTAAAGCGGGCGTTGTTATTTTAATTAGTCGCCTTTATGGTGAATAAAGTATCCAGATCTCGCAGCAGATACAATGCCAAACAAGCTGCCCACATGGGCCATGCTGCAAAAAATAGCATGTTGTCATACGGCTCTAAGTAGCGTGGGAATGAAAATAGTGTTGAAGCCCCATGTATGATAAAAATTAAACCATAACTAATACGTTTTTTTATACCTAATAAAAAGGCAAAAACTAAAACCGCCTGCAGCACGCCAATCGCATAAGTTAAAGTAATGCTTAAACCTTCAATCGCGTAAAATTTCTCAAAGATCGCAATATTATGTGCGGGATTGACAAATTTGTCGGTCATCCAAACAAACATGACTATAAATACGCCAAGTCTTAGCGCCAATAAACTAACTTGAAGTGATTTTAACTGATTTTTTGTTATGTTGGTTTCCATATTTAGTCCTATATTTTAAACAACTCTGAAGTAAGACCTTTTGATTTCAGATTTAATTTCGAGGAATAAATTTTTTCTGTGGTCTGGCCATGAAATAAATCCCGTATAAGCTCGGTCATCTGATAATAAGTGGCGGTACGTCAACACATAATAATGCCCATAGGATTGCAAGATGCAAAAAAAGAATAAAATTTTAGTGCTCTCAGCGTTGTCGTTTTGGATATCAGTTTCAGTTCAGGCACAATCAAAAAATGATACTTCCGAGCTCGAAGTTATTGAGGTATACGGCAGTGCAAGCTCGGCTTTAATTAATCAAAAAGATGCAGTTGTCGATGGCCCTTTCGGAGCCAATCTAAATGCACTGGAAATCCCAAGAGCCTTAACAAGTTTAAGCAGCGAAACCATGTCACAGCTAAATATCACTGATTTACATGATGTTTTAGCCGTTACTCCAAATAGTTATTCTGCGAGTGGTTTTGGTAACCCTAGTTTGCCAAGCCTCCGAGGGCAGCTAGGAGATCTTTTTCAAGATGGCATGCGCCGTCAAGCGGGCAATAATGGTTTTGGAGTCCCTATTTCGTTTAATGCTATTGAGCAATTAGACATTGTTAAAGGACCAGCCCCCGTTCTATTAGGTACAACCCAACGCAACGGTGGTTTTGTTAACCTGATATCTAAAAAGGCACATTTGAACCAGTCGTTTGGTCAATTTAATTTTACCGCCGCTCGCTGGGATCAATATACAGCCCAGCTGGATTATAGTCATGCTTTTATGCCAGGTGAGCAAGCTTTACGGGTGAGTTACGAACATCAAGATAAAGGCAGCTTCTACGACCATAGTGCATTTTATAGTAATAGTTTTTATATAGCTTATGCCAACCAACTGGATGCAGATACGATTTGGAATTTAAACTTTGAATATTATGATGTTGATTATACTGATAACGCAGGGATTAACCGCCCGACCCAAAAGCTAATTGACGATGGGCTCTATATTCAAGGTCAAGGTCGCCAAAGCAATGGCAGCTTGGTCCCAGGCGCAGGTGCAGTCATATCGCCAACAGGCATAGTTAAAATTGCACGGGATAATGTTTATACTCATCCTGATGACATTAATGATGCGAGTACTTACTTACTACATAGTGACTATAAAACTGTATTGGAAAATGGGCTTGCGTTTAGAAATTTAAGTTACTTTCAGTATCTGACGCGCGAAGAAATAGCGAACAATAGCTTTGTTGAAATTATTGATGCCGCTTATACATTTGAAAACAGAAGCGAAATAGACTGGCTTTGGGATGATAAAAATACCTCTACTTTTGCATTAGATATACGCTATAACGATGTTTTAGGTTATAGCCAGTTTACAACTGAAGCAGATAACCCAGTTGATCTAACGGGGCCTTTGTCAAATCGTGAAATAGCTTTAACGGAAACACAAATAAACCGCCTCATACAACTTCGTCCGGGCGTCTATGTGTCGCCCGGTGGGCAGTACGATTTGGATAATGATGGTAGTGGCGACTTTTCTTTGTCGGACACAACGGATTCGCGCAGCTTGCAGATCGGCCTTGTTTGGCAGCATCAAAGCCGCCTAAGCGAGAAATTAAAGTTAGATCTGGGTTATCGCAGTGACTTTTATGATGTGGATGCAAAAGATCCTATCGCACCGGACGGTGCATCGGCAGTCAGTGATTCAACTCAAGAGTGGTTACAGTCTTATCAGGCTAGCCTGAGCTATCAAATATCTCAATCTTTTAATAGCTACCTCAGTTATAGCCATAACGACTCTACCTCAAATAGTATGGCGGGCGGTCATTCATTAGGGGCTGATAACCTCATCAGCCGACAAAACTTTGCTACCGAAAACGAGCTATTTGAGGTTGGTTTTAAATATGCCCCAGAAAATACAAACTGGTATTTAGATGCGGCTTTGTTTGAGCAAACGCGTAGTTTAAGAAACCGTGATGGCAGCAATACTGGCATTATTACTCAAGGCGCGGAGGCACAGCTTTGGTATACCCATGAGAACTATTGGTTTAACTTAAGCTACAGTTATTTAGATGCGCGTTACGATGACTCAACGTCTGCGCAAGGGACTCGCCAAGTTGCCGATGCGTTCGACAACTCTCGCCCCGATATTATCCAAGGGACTAGTCAAGGCTCCCCCGCGTATACGGTTTTTGCTGCATCTAATAACAAGGTTCAAGGATTGCCACCCCAGATGCTTGGCTTAAATGGAGGATATTGGGTGACTGACAACTGGCAAGTCGGTGCGTCAGCTGTCTATACTAAATCCTATCCACTCGATTATCTTGCAACTGTACAGATACGCGATCAACATAGCTTAAACCTTAATTCTCAGTACAAAATTACCGCGCAGTCCAGTGTTCGTGTGGATGTTATCAATGCAACAGATCAAGATAATTGGCAACCGGTTTTTGAAGGTGGATATTTTGGCGCAACTTTAGTGATGCCGAATGAACCTGTACACGCCAAAATCAGCTATCAACATATATTTTAACCAATACACAAGAGCCCGATATGCTTAAAAAACTTTTTTTAATTTTACTCATAGCCGTTGCTGTATTTTGCTTCTTCCACTTTGACTTGCATACACTATTGACCCTAGATGGCTTAAAATCATCTATGGCTGAGTTTGATCAGTACAAAGCGCAAAATCCAATTTTAATTACCGCCGGTTTTTTCTTATTTTATGTATTGGTGACGGCACTTTCCCTTCCAGGAGCCGCCATATTAACCCTTGCCGCTGGTGCTCTATTTGGTTTATTAGAAGGGTTAATTATTGTCTCTTTTGCCAGCAGCATAGGTGCTTTATTGGCGTTTTTGGTCGCTCGGTTTATTTTAAGAGATACGGTTAAAAGCAAATTCCCAGAAAAACTTAAAGCAATCGACAACGGGGTGCAAAAAGAAGGTGCGTTTTATTTATTTACGCTACGACTGGTCCCTGTTTTTCCATTCTTTTTAATCAACTTGTTAATGGGGGTTACCGCAATACGTAGCTGGACCTTCTATTGGGTCAGTCAGCTAGGCATGTTGGCGGGCACAGTTGTTTATGTTAACGCGGGTACACAACTGGCCAATTTAGACAGTTTATCTGGTATTTTATCGCCTAACCTTATTTTATCATTTGTTTTATTGGGCATTTTTCCTTGGATCGCAAAAGCCATTTTCAGCTTTGTTCAGCGTAAAAAAGTGTATGCAGGTTATAAAAAACCAGCCAAATTTGACCGTAATTTAATTGTGATAGGTGCAGGTGCTGGCGGTTTGGTCAGTAGTTATATTGCGGCAGCCGTTAAAGCTAAAGTCACCTTGGTTGAAGCCGGTGAAATGGGGGGAGACTGTTTAAATTATGGCTGTGTGCCCAGTAAAGCTATTATCAAATCTGCCAAATTGGCTTATCAGCAAAAACATGCAGACAAATATGGTTTAACACCAACGGACGCAGCCTTCTCATTTAAAAAGGTAATGCAAAGAGTTCATCAGGTGATTGCTGATATCGCACCGCATGATAGTGTTGAACGCTATACCAAGTTAGGGGTTGAGGTTAAAAAAGGCTATGCCAAAATGCTGGACCCTTGGACGGTAGAAATCAGCTTAAATGATGGTGGTAAAGAGGTTTTAACCAGTAAAAACATTGTTATTGCAACAGGCGCGAGACCTTTTGTGCCACCATTACCGGGTTTAGAAGAAGTTGGTTATGTGACCTCGGATACCTTGTGGCAAAAGTATGCTGATTTAGAGAGCGTACCAAAGCGCCTTGTGGTATTAGGTGGTGGCCCTATCGGCTGTGAATTGGCGCAAGCATTTGCTCGGCTTGGCAGTGAGGTTAGCCAAGTAGAAATGGCCGACCGTATTATGTTGCGTGAAGATCCTGAAGTCTCTGAGTTTGCGACTGAGACGTTAAAAAAATCCGGCGTTAATATTTTAACAGGCCATAAAGCTAAATCTTGCCGTCTTGAAAATGGCACCAAATTGATCACCTTAGAAACGTCGAAAGGTGAAAAAGAAATAGAGTTTGACTCATTAATATGTGCGGTAGGGCGCTCTGCTCGTTTAGAAGGTTTTGGCTTAAAAGAATTGGGGATAGAAACAGGTCGCACTATTCATACCAACGAATATTTGCAAACTAAGTATCCAAATATTTATGCGGTGGGCGATGTCGTCGGGCCTTATCAGTTTACTCATGTCGCAGGCCACCAAGCTTGGTATGCGGCAGTGAATGCTTTATTTGGGCGTTTTAAAAAGTTTAAAGTGGACTATCGTGTGATCCCTTGGACAACTTTTATCGACCCCGAAGTTGCCAGAGTGGGTTTAAACGAAACCGAAGCAAAAGAAAAAGGAATAGAGTACGAGGTGACTCGTTTTGAATTGGCCGAGCTGGATAGAGCAATAGCTGATAGTGCAACTGCAGGTTTTATTAAAATATTAACACCTCCTGGAAAAGATAAAATACTGGGTGTGACTTTAGTCAGTGAATATGGCGGAGATATTTTGGCTGAATTTGTGCTCGCAATGAAACATGGTCTTGGGTTAAACAAAATATTGGGCACAATTCACGCATATCCAACTTGGGCTGAAATTAACAAGTATGCAGCAGGGGAGTGGAAAAGAGCCAATGCACCCGAAAAGCTGCTCACTTGGGTTGAAAAATATCACAACTGGGTGCGCCGATAATGCAGAAAAAATTTATCCTTATACTAAGTTTTATGCTCACCTTAGCGACTCAAAGTGCTGTTTTTGCGGGTGATAATATTCATAGGCTTTGGGACCAGGTGTTAACCGAAAATGTGATAACTTTGCCTGGTGGGCATGCCACTCAGTTTGACTATCAAGCGGTTAAGAAAAACCCCAAACAGTTAACTGATTATTTAGCTGCTTTATCCGCCATTAAAAAATCTGATTTTGATCGTTGGGGCAAAGATAAGCGTCTAGCGTTTTTAATTAATGCTTATAATGCCTTTACCGTAAAATGGATTATTGACCACTACCCAATAGATTCAATTAAAGATACCGGCAGCTTTTTTTCTTCACCTTGGTCAAAAAAGTTTATCTCTTTGTTTGGGCAAAAAGTCAGCTTAGATACGATTGAGCATGACTGGATCCGAGGCAGCGGAAAATTTAACGATCCTAGAATTCATTTTGCCGTTAATTGCGCCAGCGTTGGCTGTCCTGCGCTGCGCGAAGAAGCTTATACGGCGGACAAATTAGCGCAGCAGCTGGCAGCGCAAGCGACACGTTTCATGTCTGATCGCTCGAGAAATTATGCGGATAAGGATGTAATATATCTATCTGCTATATTTGATTGGTACGAAGAAGACTTCGAGCAAGGCTGGTATTCAATAGCTAGCCTTTATCAATTTGTTTTAAAACATAAAAAAGATCTTTCTTTAAATCAAAAACAAACTCAGCAGGTGGTAGATGAGTCTGCCGAGATAGATTTTTTAGAATACGATTGGTCCTTAAATGATATCAAATCGAGATAATTTAACGCTAAGCTCAGTTGTTAATGGTTTGATATTTGCCCTGTATGTCATTTTGCATGCAGCGGCTTTTGCTGAGCAGACCGTTTATTTTTATGCTTGGGGAGGGAGCCCTCAGGTAAATCAGTATTTGCAATGGGCCAAACAAGAGTTGGCGACCGAAAAAGGTATTCATTTGCAACATGTAAAATTAGCAGATACCAGTGATGCAGTCAGCCGTATCCTTGCCGAAAAAGCAGCTGGTAACCTGCAAAGTGGAAGCGTTGATTTATTGTGGGTTAATGGTGAGAATTTTGCTTCTATGCTCAAGCATAATTTATTAGCTGAACCCTGGGTAGATCAGCTAAAAAACTTTAGCTTAACTCGTCCAGAGAAAAACCCTGCAGTATTAAAAGACTTTGGTATTGCGACCGAGAAGAGAGAGGCGCCATGGGGGAAAGCGGCCCTCGTTTTTTATTATCACAGCGGGCGGGTAAACCAGCCACCAAAACAACTATCTCAGCTAATCCCTTGGTTAAAAAAATATCCCGCTCGTTTTACCTATCCAAGACCGCCCGATTTTTATGCAACAAGCTTTTTAAAATATGCGATCAGCGTATTAAATGAGCATCAAGCGGACTCAATCAAACAACAGCTATATCAGCCGGTAACTGAAAAAAGCTTTAACATATTAGCCGCGCCTCTATGGCATTTTTTAGATGAGCTGCATCCACTTTTGTGGCGGCAAGGCCGTTATTTTCCATCCAGCGGCGCACAAATGCAGCGGTTAGTAGATGATCAAGCCATCTATCTTTCATATACTTTCACCGCAGCCGAAGTGCCTGCTGCAGTGTCACAATATAACTTGCCCCCTCAAATTAGAACCTATGCTATGCAAGACGGAAGTTTAAGCAACATTCATTTTGTGGCTATTCCGTTTAACGCTAAGCATAAAACAGCTGCTAAGCAGGTCGCTGATTTTTTACTATCACCAAAAGCACAAGCAAAAAAACAACAGATAGAGGTGTGGGGCGATCAAACTGTGCTGGATATGAGTGCACTAAACAATAGTCAAAGGGCGATGTTCAATACCCTTCAAAGACACCCCTCAGCATTGCCCGCAAATACAGAGTTTAAACTTTTAAGCGAGTTGCACCCCAGTTGGGTAGACAAGCTCAATTCAGCTTGGTTACAACGTTACGGGGTGTTTTAGTGTCATTTTTATATTATTTATTGTCAGCCCTCAGCCGACCTGTATTGTTTGGCATTATTTTAGTCCCTGTTGTGGCTGGCTTGTTGGGCGTATTACTGCCGGCGTTTAATTATTTTCCAGCGTTGGGAAGCAGCCAATTTTCGGGCGCAGCATTTACTCAGCTTTTGGCCACACCCGGGCTACTTAAAATGCTGTGTTTAAGTTTATTTTGTGGTTTTTTGGCAACTTGGATTGCGTTTAAGCTAAATATAATGATTTTAGCGAGCTTTTATCACACGCCTTGGCTCAATCGAATTGAGCAAGGACTGAGTCCAGTATTAGCTGTTCCCCATGCCGCTGCGGCGATTGCGATTGCATTTATTTTAACTCCTTCGGGGTGGCTCAGCCGATTGCTTTCGCCCTGGTTAACAGGGTCAAATATGGTAGGTGACAGTTGGCTACCGAATGATCCTTGGGGGATTTCAATTATTATTGGTTTGGTTTTTAAAGAGTTGCCATTTTTGTTATTGATGAGCCTGAGTGTATTAAAACAAGCCAACCTGCGCGTTAGGTTATTGCAAGAATATAAAGTTGCAATCAGTTTGGGTTATCAAGCCGAAGCAGCTTTTATTAAAGTGATTTTTCCACAGTTATATCCATTAATTCGATTGCCTGTGCTGGCTGTTTTGGCTTATGCCACTGCCAGTGTTGAGATCCCTTATATCTTAGGCCCCAATAACCCAGCAACATTAGCAGTGACCATTTTAAATTGGTTTAATCACAGTGATTTAGAATTGAGGTTTGTTGCAAGTGCTGCTGCTGTATTGCAAATAGTGTTGAGCTTAACAGTTATTTTAATCTGGCTTGGCGGCGAATATTTGTGGCGACGAGCCCGGTCGTTATTCATGGCGATTAATTTAAATCCTTGGGCGCCTTTTTATCGATTTTGCACAGGGGTAACCCTAATCTTATTTGCCGTCATCCTTATTGTATCGCTTGGCGGCCTAGTTGTATGGTCGTTTGCTGGTTATTGGCCGTATCCAGCCGCATTGCCAAACAGTATCACAGGTCTACACTGGCAAAATGCCTTTACTCAACTCGCAGAGCCAATAAGCAATAGCTTATTGATGGCTGTGAGTAGTAGTTTATTAGCATTGCTGATCAGTTTATTCGCATTAGAAGCGGCCAGTTATCGCACCGCCACAAAATCTTGGTTAGAGTATTTGATTTATTTACCTTTATTAGTGCCTGGCGTTGCTTTTTTATTTGGTTTGCTCTGGTTACAGCAAGCCTTGTTCAGTGATGCAGTATTTTTACCTGTGTTAATTAGCCATCTTGTTTATGTTATCCCCTACGTTTATTTATCGCTTGCGGTGAGCTATCACAATTTTAATCCAGCACTTATTCGTGTGGCGGCTAGTCTAGGCGCAAAACCATGCAAAGTATTTTGGCGTGTTAAGATCCCCCAATTATTTGCGGCCATTATGGTTGCCTTTGCTTTAGGTTTGGCAATCAGTTTAAGTCAGTATTTGCCCACATTGTTAGCGGGCGGTGGACGTTACCCAACTTTAACCACCGAAGCTGTGGCGCTGGCTAATGGAGCCAGTCGAAGAACCAGTGCTGTGTATGCCATTATGCAAATGGTTTTGCCATTGCTTGGATTTATGTTAGCGGCTTGGCTACCTAAGTGGGTATATCGAAAAGCCCAAGCTTAAAGGATATAGAATGTCAGCTTTAGAATTAAAAAATGTGAACATTTTTCGAGAACAAACATTAATGCTCTCCATTAATCAGGAGGTTGAAGGTGGGCAAGTGCTTACTATTATGGGGCCGTCCGGTGTTGGTAAGTCGACTCTGTTAAATTATGTGGCCGGTATGCTACCCAAGGCCTTTACTGCGACAGGAGAAGTTTATTTACAAGGGCATAGAATAGACCAAATGCCAGCTTGGCAGCGCAAAACGGGTTTATTGTTTCAGGATGCACTGTTATTTAACCATTTAACCGTGGCAGAAAATATTGCTTTTGCGATGCCCAAAAGTGAAGGCAATCGTCGGCAAAAAAGAGAAAAAATTCAAATAGCATTAGAGCAAATGTCGCTGGCCCAATTGGGTGATGCAGCTGTGAGTCAACTGTCTGGTGGGCAGCAGGCTCGTGTGGCCTTGTTGCGGGTTCTGTTTAGTCAACCCAAAGCCATTTTATTGGATGAAGCTTTCAGCAAACTAGATAGTCAGCTAAGGCAATCTATCCGGCAGCTTGTATTTGAGCAAATAAAACAGAAAAACTTGCCCGCATTAATGGTCACGCATGATTTAGCCGATGCCAACGCTGCCCAAGGGCCAGTTATTGAGGTGCAATCTTTATGTTAGACGCAAAATTAACGCCTGTGGTAAAAAGCTTATTAACACCGTTAGTTGTGTTATTAAATAAGTGCAAAATAAGTCCAGATCAGCTGACCTTTATTGGCTTTTTGATCGGGTTATTAGCGCTGCCTTTGTTAGCCATGCAGCATTGGATGGCAGCGCTTACCGTGATTATTATCAACCGCCTGTTTGATGGTTTAGATGGCCAGTTAGCGCGTTATCAAAAAGTCTCTAGTAGTGCCGGTGGCTTTTTAGATATTAGTTTAGATTTTTTATTTTATGCCGCTGTACCACTGGGTTTTGCATTTGCTGATCCAGGCGGAAATGCACTGCCAGCCGCCATTTTGTTGGTTAGTTTTATTGGCACGGGAAGCAGCTTTTTGGCCTTTGCGATAGCCGCTGAAAAGTACCAAATAGATAGGCCTCAATTTAAATACAAGAGTTTTTATTACCTGCAAGGGCTCACGGAAGGCACTGAAACCATTTTAATTTTTATTGTATTTTGTCTTTGGCCTGAATATTTCCCGATTTTAGCTATCAGCTTTGCGCTCTTGTGTTTTATCACTGTCGTGATGCGAATTTATGGGGGCTATAACACCCTTAAACAACTCAAAGCTAAGTCGTCATGATGACTGAAGCCGCTTGGCGCCTAAGTATTTTTTTATTGGTGTTTATTGCGATGGCCGTGTGGCAAACGGTTAAACCCGCACGGCAGGCTCCGCTGCCTCGTTGGAGGCATTGGCGGGGTAACTTGTTGCTTTTATTAACAGCAGCCGCTACTGTGCGTCTGATTATGCCTGCGGGTTTGGCCGGGGTCGCTATAGTTGCGGATGAACGTCAGTGGGGGCTGTTTAATCAATTAGATCTATTCCCTAGTGTGACTCTTATACTCAGCTGTCTAATTTTAGATTTCGCTATTTATTGGCAGCATAGGTGGATGCATAAATTTCCGCTACTGTGGAAACTACATAAAGTGCACCATGCCGACAGTCAGGTTGATGTCAGCACAGGTTTAAGGTTTCATCCAATAGAAATTGTTTTAAGTTTGTTTTATAAGGCGGTTTGGGTCTTGGTATTTGGCATGCCAGTGTTGGCCGTTTTATTATTTGAAATTGCACTCAATGCGTTTGCTATTTTTAATCATGCAAATGTTCGTTTAACCAACAAGTGGGAAAAGTATGCCCGTTTTTTGGTCATCACCCAAAGGTTGCATCGTATTCACCATAGCCAAAAAAAATCAGAAATGAATAGCAACTTCGGCTTTAGCCTTGTTTGGTGGGATCGGTTATTTAGCAGCTATAGCGCGCAGGCTTCTGAAAACGACAGGCAGATTAAACTGGGTTTACGACAATCATTCGATGCAAACAAGAACGCCGATTTATTTAACATGCTGAAAATGCCATTTGCAAAAAAATAACCCCTATTCGGTGTGCCTGTTTGTTAGCTAAAAAGTTCGCTAAAATAGGTGAAATTCATTTCGGAGAAGCTGCTAATGTCTGATTGTTGTGCAATAGAAGCAAAAAATCGACGAGAACGTCAATTGCTGTGGACTGTGTTAGTTTTAAACGCGGTGATGTTTTTTGTCGAATTTACAGCCGGCTGGTTGGCACGTTCAAGTGGTTTGTTAGCCGATTCACTGGATATGTTAGCTGATGCTATGGTTTACGCCATTAGTTTATATGCCGTTGGTAAAGCGATTAAACAAAAAGCTAAAGCAGCGATGGCAAACGGCATTTTACAGTTTTCGCTGGGGATACTCATTTTACTTGATGTTGGTAAACGAATCTATTTTGATGAGTATCCAACGACCGAAATCATGACATGGATTTCGTTGCTGGCATTAACCGTAAATATCATCTGTTTTACGATGCTTTACCAGCACCGCCAAGGGGATATTAATTTGCGGGCCAGTTGGATTTGTTCGCGAAATGATATGATAGCTAATGTCGGTGTTTTGTTAGCCGCCGTACTTGTGGTTAATTTAAATAGTGCTTGGCCTGATCGTTTAATAGGGCTGTTCATCGCTGCGATTATTGTTCGCTCTGCTATCCGTATTATCAGTGATGCTAAATACGCGATTAAACATAACAAAGAATTTAGCTCAGATAGCTGTTGCGGTTAACAGATATCTGATATTGGCACCCGATATTTTTGCGCAGGCGGGTGCCATTGGATGAACTAATTTTTTATCAGCTTAAATATTTTACCTGTATCCCCATCAGGGCCAACATTTTCTGATGTGAGAACCAAAACATCTCCACTTGCTGTTTGCGCAAAGCCTAAAATTTTGTCCTTTAAGCTAGGCACCTGAAGCTCAGCAAAATCATTTTCACCAGTCAGCACAAATAAGCGACCGCGTGCTAGTTTGTGGCTCATCCATTCAGCGAAGATAAACTTATCTTTTAATGCGTTGATTGGGCCCTGATAAACATGACCCGCAATGATAGAAATACCTTCTCCTCGGTCGTATTCAACATTTGGATCAGTTAATCCAGCCGGTAAATCAGCTTTATCGGCTGGAAACACAAAGCCGCCGCCTGTACCATTCATGTCAAAAGCAAATGACCCTTCTTTTAGCGGCCAACCTAAATTTTCGCCGCCTTTAACTAGCGTCAGTTCTTCAACGCTATTTTGTCCAACGTCAGCAACATAATAGGTACCTGAGTGATGACTGATACGGTATGGGTTTCGCACACCATAAACAAAAATTTCTGGGATAAACCCTTTTTTATTTATAAATGGATTATCTTTTGGAATGCCATAGTTCTGGTTGCGGCCATCTTTAGCTAATGGATCAATACGTAAAATAGAACCTAATGGATGGCTTGGGTCTTGGCCATTACCACCTTCTACATGACCAGGTCCCTGATCATCGGCTCGACCGCCATCGCCCAGTGACAATAGCAGCATCTTTTGATCATCAAAAATGAGGGTGCCGCCATTATGGTTAAATTGAGGTTGGGCAACGCGTAAAATTTCGCGAGGTGCTTCTGTTTTGATTTTAATGCCAGTGGTTTTGTCTGGGCGGGTTTGCCACTCTTGAACAACACCATGATGGTTCGCTTTAGCACCGTCTTTTAACTCAAAATCAGCTTGGCCTTTAGTGGGCTGCGAGCTATAGGTATACATTAAACCATTACTCGAAAAATCCGGGTGAAAAGCCAAACCCAACAAACCTCGTTCGTCAAAACCACTGCGCATAGACACTAAAAGATCAGATAGGTCGGCAACTAGCGTCAGTTTTTCAGAGCTCAAATTTAAACTATACACTTTTCCAATTTGATCTAAAACGAATACAAAATTATCCAAGCCGGGTGCATAAGTACCAGTCACAGGTGAGGTTAAGCCAGATGCAATGGCTTTCATATCTAGTTTAATCTCACTGCTGGTGATACTTTTTTTAATAGGATCAGATAATTTTAGATCATCGTTCGCTAGACTAAATAGAGGAAGGGCTATCAACAAGCTGGTCGCGATTGGTTTTAACATAATAAATCCTTGAGCGATATAAAGGTCACATGAGTCGAGATAAACAAGTATTAGCATAACTTTGTGTGTTATTTGCTGCAATATGATTACGTAGTCAGTTTGCTTGTCGATCTTTTCTGCTGTATTGATAGTGGTGTTATCAATCTCGCTTTAAACCCCTTGCTTTAGGTATAATCGTTTATATCTATTGCTGAGCTTTTCCAATAAGGTTGATATTTTGCAGTGTCCCCTTTGCCACTATGATAAGTGTGAGTTTTTTTACCAAGATAAAAAACGAAGCTATGTACAGTGTACCCGCTGTGCTCTTGTATTTGTGCCTAAAACCTTTCACTTAACGGCAGAATTAGAAAAAGCTGAGTACGATAAGCATGATAATCAAAACGACGACATAGGTTATCGCCGATTTTTATCTCGCACGTTAGACCCGTTATTGGCACGATTACCATCAACTCACTTGGGATTAGATTATGGTTGTGGGCAAGGGGCTGTGTTAAGCAAAATGGCCGGCGAGCAAGGTGTGAAAGTGGATAATTATGATCTGTTTTATTATCCAGAAACAGCACCATTAAAGCGCTCTTATGGCTTTATTACAATGACAGAGGTATTAGAGCATATTGCAGATCCAGCAGCTTTGCTGCCGCAGTTAGTGGCCATGTTACAACCTAATGGTGTGCTTGCGATTATGACTAAACGGGTACTTAATGTGCAAGCCTTTAGCCGTTGGCACTACAAAAATGATCCCACCCATATTTGTTTTTATTCTGAAAGGACTTTTTGGTGGTTGGCTAAAAAGTACTCGCTCAAGTTGGAATTTATTGCTGCAGACGTTGTATTTTTAACTAAGCTTAAATAATTAACAGCAATCAGAATACAGAGTATGAAAAAAGAAACTTACCTTAAAGAACTCCATAAATTACAAATTGAGCTGGTCAAATGGCATTATTGGGTGAAAAAAGAAGGCTTAAAGGTTGTTATTGTATTTGAAGGGCGGGATGCGGCAGGCAAGGGCGGTATCATTAAAGCGATCACAGAGCAACTTAACCCGAGGCAAGTAAAAACTGTCGCTTTATGTACCCCCACAGAGCGAGAAAAATCTCAGTGGTACTTTCAGCGCTATGTGGCGCACTTACCAAGTGCTGGAGAAATTTGTTTATTTGACCGCAGTTGGTACAACCGTGCTGGTGTTGAAAAAGTCATGGGCTTTTGCTCTGAGCAAGAATATCAGAGCTTTTTAAAGTCCTGCCCACTGTTTGAAAACATGCTGTTGGATTCAGGCATTATTTTGCTTAAATATTGGTTGTCTGTCTCTCCGGAAGAGCAAGAAAAACGTTTTAAAAAACGCCTGACAGATCCGCGCAAGCGCTGGAAATTTAGCGACATGGATCTGGCTGGGCGGGAACGCTGGTCTGAATATACCAAAGCAAAGTTAGCTATGATGGATGCTACAGACACAGAACAAAGCCCTTGGTATCAGGTTCCCGCCGACAATAAAAAGCTCGCGCGATTAAATTGTATTAAACATATTTTATCGCAGTTTGAATATACAAAAGTGAGCTTTCCAGATATAAAATTGCCGGAGGTAACCGCCACAGGATATGAAAAAGAGCCAGCTGCACATATTCAGATCCCTCAATTTTACGAATAACTTTTTTAAGGTGCCTATCAGCATTAGAAACTGACTTTAAGGCACCCTTTTATAAGTTGTATAGCCGTGTTTAGCTTTGGTATCTGGTGCCAAAAACATAAAACTCTTGGCAGGCAAAGTGACTTGAATCAGTCCAGCTTTGATGTAGATCTGGCTGTGAGCACCAGTCAAACAGTTTATTAAACCACCCATGTTCATTAAACTCGAATTGCTTGTCATTAGATATTCGCTAACCGGTTGTTCTGAAAAGTTAAATAGGCAAAACACTGAATCCGCGACTTTGTCAGTATAGCGCTCAAAGGCAATTAACCTCTCACTGTTTATAAAGCGTATATCGCCAATTTTTAATGCAGGGTAATTGTTTCGCATGTTGATGAGCGCAGTGAGATCATGTAGGTGAGGATTGTCTGGGGTATTTAACTGCCATTGCATAGGGCCGCGCATCTCTGGATCTTCGCCGCCTTGCATGCCGAGTTCACTGCCGTAATAAATATTCGGTGAGCCTGGCAGGCTCATCATTAATGCCCGTGCCAGTTGTTGTACCGAATATTCAGGCAGCATAGTTGCTAACCTTGGGGTATCATGGTTATCTAAAACCAGCCAAGATTTGAGTAATTTTTCTACGCCAATTTCGTCTACCATTTGTGCCAACATAGCTTGTGCAATAGCGGGTTTAATTTGTTTTAAACAAGTTCGCCAAATGATTTCACGTACTGTAAAGTTCATGACCCCATCCACAGAACCTTGCAGCCAGTCGTTGGGGTAACACCAAATTTCGCCAACGATTAAAGCGTCTGGTTTTACTTTATGGGCCGCTTGTGTCAATGATTTTAGCAGCTCATAGCCAATGTCATGAGCAACGTCTAAACGCCAGCCATCAATGCCTTGTTTTAAATAGCTTTGCACCACAGAGTCGTCGTCTGACCAAAGATGGGCTTGCACATCTGGGTTGTCTAAATTTAGTTCAGGTAAATTCGCTGCATTATTCCAGCATCTGTATCCTTCCGGTAAAGTATTGTCAAAAATAAACCAGTTCCTATATTGGCTCGTCTTGTCGGCAAGTGCCTGTTGGAAAATAGGCGCATTGCGGCCCATATGATTAAACACACCATCAAGCACTAATTTCATATCAAGGGCATGAATTTTCTCGGCCAATTTTAAAAGATCAGAGCGCTGGCCGAATTCAGGTGAAACTTTATTAAAGTCCAAGCTGTCATATTTATGGTTGGTAAAACCCAAATGCACGGGGTTGAGGTAAATCACGTCCATCGATAAGTTTTTTATGTAGTCGAGTCGAGTTGCCAAGCTGGCAAAATCACCTCCCCAAAACTCTACCTCGTGGCTCCATAGCTTACTGTCTGCTAAGTAGTGGCCGTGCTGCGGCGTTTGCTGCCAATCTTTAAGCACTTTCGGTGCTTCATATAAATGCTGTTTAGCGGTGAGCTTGTCTGAAGGGACAAAACGGTCGGGTAAAACTTGATAAATTAGAGCGCCATTTCGCCAATCTTGTTGTCGTTGTTGATATTTTAGTGTTTTATTCACAGCTTCACCTTGATCTTTTTCTCTGTTGCAACCCAATATAACAGCAGTTAAATACAAATATCATCTACTGCATTTTAGACAGGAGCCAATATGAGCTTGCAGGATTTACATTTAAGCTTAATTAATTTACAAGAATCTGACTATGCTCAGGTAAAACAACTAATGGACATGGTTTATACGGATATTGGCGGCGCTTGGCCCAAAGAAACGATAAGCCAGTTGATTCATGACTTTCCGGAAGGTCAACTGGGGTTAATGGATGATGACACGCTGATTGGTATTGCGCTTTCGGTGCAAGTGTCTTACGACCGTTTTTCTAACCCCCATACTTATGAGGATCTGATCGACAATAGCGAAAAAATTATTAATAACGCAAACGGAGATGCCATTTATGGGTTAGATCTTTTAATTCACCCTGAATATCGTGGTTACCGTCTAGGTCGGCGTTTATATGATGCGCGCAAAGAGCTATGTCGACAACATAATTTTAAAGCTATTTTGGCAGGTGGCCGTATTACCGAATACCATAAATATAGTGATGAACTGACGCCGTCCCAGTATATTCGCAGCGTAAAACGAAAAGAGATTTATGATCCGATTTTAACTTTCCAGCTATCCAATGATTTTCAGGTTAAACGGCTGCTAAAAAAATATTTACCGGAAGACACTAAATCGGCCGGTTATGCCACATTATTAGAGTGGAGTAATATTTTATACGAACCAGACTCGTTAGTGGTTGATACCACACCGACCCAAGTACGTTTAGGTGTGGTGCAATGGCAAATGCGTAAAGTCGAAAGCATTGAAGAAATGATGAATGCGGTTGAATATTTTGTTGATGCTTTGTCTGAGTATGAAAGTGATTTTGCACTATTCCCCGAGTTTTTTAATGCACCACTAATGGGACTTGCCCCAGATCCGCAGCGTACTGAAGCCATTCGATTTTTAGCCAGCTATACCGAAGAGTTTAAGCAGCAAATGTCGCGTATGGCGGTTAGTTATAACATTAACATTATTACCGGCAGTATGCCGCTGTTAGAAAATAACCGCCTATTTAATATCAGCTACATCTGTCACCGTGATGGGCGTGTTGAGGAGCAGCGTAAAATTCACATCACGCCGCATGAAAAATGGGATTGGGTCATTGAAGGCGGTGATAAGTTAAACGTATTTGAAACGGATGCAGGTCGTGTCGGAATTTTAATTTGTTATGACGTGGAGTTTCCTGAGTTGCCGCGTTTGCAGGCTGAGCAAGGTATGGATATTTTATTCGTGCCATTTTGGGTTGATACCAAAAATGCCTATTTACGGGTACGCCATTGTGCGCAAGCCAGAGCGATTGAAAACGAATGTTATGTTGCGATTGCTGGCAGTGTGGGTAATTTACCCAGTGTTGACAGCTTAGATGTACAATATGCACAGTCTGCGGTATTTACCCCATCTGATTTTGCGTTTCCGCATGATGCCGTCCTATCAGAATCGACCCCGAATACAGAAATGTTGATGTTTGCCGATTTAGATTTGGCTGCATTAAAAGTTTTGCGTGCAGAAGGGGCCGTGACCAATACCAAAGATAGACGTCACGACCTGTATCAAATTAACTGGTTAAAATAAAAACCATTAAGAGGCGCTTTTAATGCGCCTCGTCCCAGTTCTCACCGTGACCAGCTTCTACTAACAGTGGTACATCTAACTGAGCTGCATTTTGCATCAAGGCTTTTATTTCGCTTTCTGCAATTGGTAAAAAGTCTTCTTTAACTTCGAATACTAATTCATCGTGAACCTGCATTAACAACCTGATATTGCCTTCTTGCTGTTGCTTTAACCAAGCATGTACTGTCAGCATGGCTTTTTTTATAATATCGGCTGCTGTCCCTTGCATAGGTGCGTTGATAGCGGCACGTTGAGCGGCTTTACGCACCGCACCATTGCGCGCTTTAATATCAGGCAAATGCAAACGGCGGCCAAATAAGGTTTCTACATAACCTTTGTCTTCGGCAAAGGCGCGGGTGTCTTCCATATATTTTAAAACACCTGGATAGCGCTCAAAATATAAATCCATATATTTTTGCGACTCATGGCGTGGAATACCTAGTTGCCGAGACAAACCAAAAGCAGACATGCCATAAATTAAACCAAAGTTAATGGCTTTGGCACTTCGTCTTTGTTCGCTACTAACGTCATCTAATGAAATATCAAATACCTCAGCGGCAGTGGCTCTGTGGATATCCTTGCCTTCTGAAAATGCTGTTAATAACCCTTTATCCTGCGACAAGTGGGCCATAATTCTAAGTTCTATTTGTGAATAATCAGCGGCCATAATTTTATAGCCCTGCTGCGCAACAAAAGCTTTACGAACTTTACGGCCTTCTTCGTTACGGATAGGAATATTCTGCAAGTTCGGATCGGTTGACGATAAGCGGCCGGTTGCTGTTACTGCTTGGTGGTAAGAGGTATGCAGGCGACCCGTTTGACTGTTTACCATGCTCGGCAGCTTGTCTGTATAAGTACTTTTTAGCTTAGCTAACCCTCGGTATTCTATGATGAGCTTCGGGAGCGGATAGTCTAAAGCTAACTCTTGTAAAACTTCTTCCGCTGTTGATGGGGCACCTTTAGGCGTTTTTTTAATCACAGGGTGGCTTAGTTTTTCAAATAAGATCTGCTGCAGTTGTTTAGTTGAGCTTAGGTTAAATTGCTCGCCCGCAATTTCAAATGCTTTTTCTTCTAGTTCTGCTAACCTTTGTTCGATATCACGGCTCTGGCTAGCAAGCTGATGAATATCAATATAAACCCCGGTTCGCTCTATCTCGCAGAGTACTTCAATAAGCGGTTTTTCAATATCTTGATACACGCTTAATAACTTTTTATCTTCTTCTAGTGCTCGCCACAGATGTTGATGGAGCTGCAGACAGATGTCAGCATCCTCTGCAGCATAAGGCGCCGCGGTTGCCAAATCGATTTGATTGAAGGTGAGCTGTTTAGCACCTTTACCCGCTATATCTTCGAACTTGGTTGTTTTACGGCCTAAATATTTAAGCGCCAAACTGTCCATATCATGACGGCTGCCAACACTGCTAAAAACATAAGATTCAAGCATAGAGTCATATGCAATACCGTTTAGTTCGATATTGTGATTTTTTAATACGTGGCGGTCGTATTTTAAGTTCTGGCCGATCTTTTGGTAAGCCGGATCTTCCAACAAAGGTTTTAGTTCACCCAAAACAAATTCTTCACTGAGTTGCTCTGGCGCATCTGGGTAGTCATGAGCAAAAGGCACATAAGCGGCTTTGCCTGGCTCTACAGCAAAAGACACACCAACGACCTTGGCTTGCATATAGTTAAGTGAGGTGGTTTCTGTATCAAAGGCAAAACATTTGGCTTCTTTCAACCGACCAACCCAAAGGTTAAATTCAGTTTTGTCTAAAATGCAGCTATATTCAGCGTCGCTGGCTTGGTTAACCTGTTGAGCGGTAGCCGTTTTTTCATTTGTCTCACCGCCTAGTACATCATTTAGCCAACGTTTAAATTCCATTTTTTGGTACAACTCAATTAAAGCCGTTTGATCAGGCGCTTTAATATCTAATTGATCGTGGCTTAATTCCAGCTCACAATCAATTTTTATGGTGGCTAGTTGATAAGAAAGTTGCAATTGCTCTTGGTTATCTTTGATTTTTTGTGGCATAGATTTCGCACCGCGAAAGCCTAGCTCGGCGACTGCATCAGGGTTGGCAATAATTTTATCTACACCGCCCATGCCAAGTAACATTGCCAAAGCAGTTTTAGGGCCAACACCAGGTAGACCCGGGATATTATCAACTTTATCACCCATCAGAGCGAGATAATCTATGATGAGGTTGGCCGGGATACCAAATTTTTCTTCAACACCGGCTTCATCCATTATGGTGTCTGTCATCGTATTCACTAAGGTCACATGAGGGTTAACCAGTTGTGCCATGTCTTTATCGCCAGTGCTTATCAGGGTATGGCGACCATCTCGGCTAGCCAACGTTGATAGGGTACCGATAACGTCATCTGCTTCTACACCCTCGATGCAAATAAGGGGCAACCCCATCGCTTTGATAATTTCATGCAAAGGGGCAATTTGGCTGCGAAGTTCATCGGGCATAGGGGGGCGATTCGCTTTATAATCAGCATACATATCACTGCGAAAAGTTTTTCCTTTGGCATCAAAAATAACAGCCATTTGACTTGGCTGATATTTATTGATCAGGCTTTTGAGCATATTTACAACGCCATAGACAGCGCCAGTCGGTTCGCCTTTAGAGTTTGTTAAGTGAGGTGGCGCATGAAAGGCTCTAAATAAGTATGATGAGCCGTCAACAAGAACGAGCGGGTTGTCAGGGATTTGCGTCATAGAAATACTTTGTGAGTTGGATAAATTTATTCTTATTATACTTAAATATCGGGCACAGGCCATCCTGAGAAATAAATCCCTGAAGCTGTGGATAAGTATGTTGAAAAACTTCTATTGAGCCTGTTAATAGCTTTGCTTTGAATACCCTGGTTTTTTATTAAGGGTTTGTTTTATATATTGTTTTTTCTTTTTCATTAAGCTCATTGAAAAGCTACTGCTGATGTGAATAAAACTGAAAAAAGCACATTTAAATACTTGCTATTGCAAAAACAGTGGCGACCAATTTACGCTGATCAAAAGTATTTGACCAGTAATTTTATAATCTAAAATTATCTTTATAAATAAAATATAGTTATATATACGATATCATAAGCGCTGCAGGGGCATTTTTAAAAAGTGTATATCAGTAATAAAGATTTTTTGTTGGGGTAGGTGCATGGTATTAGAGAAGTTTGACCATATTTATCAGCGGGCTGCAGAGCGCAAAGGGGGCGTAGCCCACTTAGAAGCTCTACTTGGCCAGCCCTTATCAGCTGCAGAGTTGGCCACACTGGGCGATGATCGGGTATTAGCACAGTTAACTAAAAAGGTATTTAAGTCGGGTTTTGTTTGGCGAGTTGTAGAACAAAAATGGCCGGCTTTTGAAACTTTGTTTTTTAACTTTGAAATTGAAAAAATACTCATGATGCCGCCTGATATGTTAGAACGCAAAGCATCCGATCCTGCGATTATTCGCAATGCACGCAAAGTTAAAACCATTTACGACAATGCGTTAATGATTAAAGACGTGCAAACGCAAACGGGGCACTCCTTTGCAAAATTTATCGCACAATGGCCGAGCAATGATATTGTTTCATTATGGCGATATTTAAAACAGCATGGCCAACGGTTAGGTGGAAATACAGGGCCTTATGCGCTGCGCAGTTTAGGTAAAGATACTTTTTTATTAACTCAAGATGTCGAAGTTTATTTGCGAGCTAATCAGTTGATTGACGGCGGCTTAATGAGTTTACGCAGTTTATCGCAAAGCCAGGACTATTTTAATCAATGGCAGGCTGAATCTGGCCGCAGTTTGCAAGCGATAAGCCAGATCATTTCATTTAGTGTGGGTGACAATCGTGTAGGGTTAAGTTAATGCAAACACCTATAATAAGTGCGACAACAACCCCATATCTAGAGCAAGTTGCCGCTGAATTTCAACTGCCTTTGTTAACTGAAAGCGATGCGCCTTATCAATTACACTGGTCGCAAGAAAAAGATACTTTAGCTTTAGTACAAACCGATTTGCCAAAGCAGACGGGGGTCAAAGTCGACTTTTTAGACGCCGCAGTCAATTACCGGCGAGCGAATATCAGTGTTAAAAACGAGTTGATCGCTCGCGCCTGTGGATTAAAAGGCCAACAAAGGCCTAGCATTATTGATGCGACTGCAGGGTTAGGGCGAGATGCTTTTATTTTAGCTGCATTGGGCTGCAAGGTGACACTGATAGAGCGCACGCCCGCAGTGGCTGCGTTATTATTTGACGGCTTGCGCAGAGCTAGGTTGCATCCTGATTTAAGCGACTGGATAAGTCAGCGGATGCAGTTAATATATGCAAATGCGTTACAGTTAAGCGAAATCAAACAAAAACGCCAGTTGAAAGCAGACGTTGTTTATTTAGACCCTATGTTTCCACACAAAAAAAAGTCAGCCGCGGTTAAAAAAGAAATGAAATCATTTCAAGGACTGGTAGGCGCTGATGCTGATGCTGACCTGTTACTGCCACAAGCAAAATCCTGTGCCTCAAAGCGGGTAGTGGTAAAACGACCCGGATATGCTAACTTCATTAATGATGAAACCCCAGACTTTAGTGTGAAATCTAAAAAACATAGATTTGATGTATATTTAACAATGACTGAGCAGGAGAATTAAATGGGCTTATTTGATGCAATTTTGGGCAATGCCAGTGAAGCGAATGTGGAAGAAGTCGCGGCTGAATTAGCGCCTATTTTGGCTGATGACGAAACACTTGTATACGCAGCTAAAGAGATTCGAGATATGTATGTATTCACTGACCGGCGTTTATTGTTGATTGATAAACAGGGCGTAACCGGCAAAAAAGTTGAATACCACAGCATTCCATACCGAGCGATTAGTCACTTTATTATAGAAACAACAGGCCACTTTGATTTAGACGCTGAGCTAAAGATTTGGATCTCGGGTAGCGATGAAGCCATCGAAAAAGAGCTTAAAGGTGGTGAAACAACGGTCGCCATTCAAAAAGCGTTAGCGAATTACGCATTAAAAAAATAGTAGGAGAAAATAAATACAATGCCATCATTTGATATTGTCAGTGAAATAAATATTGAGTCAGCGCGCAATGCGGCTGACAACGCGCAACGAGAATTATCGACTCGGTTTGACTTTCGTGGTGTCGACGCCAGTTTTGAATACAGTGACGGTGTTGTAAAAATGCAAGCCGAAGCTGAGTTTCAGCTCAATCAAATGCAAGATATGTTGCGAGGTAAATTAGCTAAACAAAATGTTGATCCTCGCTCTGTAAAACCGGGAAAATTAGAACACTCAGGCAAAACTTTCCGGCAAAATATCACTTTTGTGCAAGGCATAGATGCTGCAACCGCTAAGAAGCTAACTAAGTTGATTAAAGACAGCAAAATTAAAGTACAAACTCAAATTCAAGGTGAGCAGGTTCGGGTAACAGGTAAAAAGCGAGACGATCTTCAGCAGGTTATGCAGTTGGTTCGTGAATCCGACTTAGAACAAGCTTTTCAGTTTAATAATTTTCGTGATTAAACTCTTACCACTTAGCAGGTTGTACACCTGCTAAGTGGATTGTTACTGTTTAACTTTTATTCATAACCGCGGATTTTTCAGGCCGCTTTATACTGGTGTCATCAAGTACATTTTGCTGCATAGAACGGCAAGGCTCACTACATCTAGGTACGCCAACTTGTTTCGCTGGCACCCCCACCACAGTCGTATGAGGCTTTACATGGTTAAGTACTACGCTGCCCGCGCCCACTTTAGAGTTACAGCCAATCTCTATATTACCAAGCACTTTAGCGCCGGCACCAATCATGACGCCGCGACGAACTTTCGGATGGCGGTCGCCGGACTGATTACCTGTCCCCCCCAAAGTGACGGACTGTAAGATAGAAACATCATCTTCTATCACTGCAGTTTCTCCAACGACTATTCCTGTAGCATGATCAAACATAACACCTTTGCCGATTTGACAAGCGGGGTGAATATCAACTGATAATACTTGGCTATTTTTACTTTGAATGAATAATGCCAATTCACGCCTGTCTGAGTGCCATAAATGGTGCGCTAACCTATGTATTTGAATCGCTTGAAACCCTTTTAAGTGCAAGAGAACGGTTAAATAAGAATGAATGGCCGGATCGCGATCAAAAACAGCTTTAATATCGTAACAGACAATATCTAAAGTAGCAGGTTCTTCTTGATAAAAGGCGTAAAATAGCTGACTGAGCTTTTCTACTGGCATTACATCATCTGCCAGCTTTTGAGCAAAAATAAAGGAAAATGCCTCAGCAGCAGAATTGTGCGTTAAAATACATTGTTGAATATAAGCTGACAGCAGAGGTTCTTTCTGCGACATCTGTCGAGCTTCTGATTGAATTAGAGTCCAAACTTGGTTACTTTGCATAGTCTTAGTCATTTTTTCGCAGATTAAGAGTTCAGGATAGGTTCTGAAGCCGTTGATATCAAGTTTGTCATTAAAACTTATTCAGATAAACCGTGTCGCTAAGGGTGCAAGTTATGATAAAACTCGTCTTATCTATATCTTTATTGGTATCTATTATTGCAAATCTTGCACTTTATCAAGCATGGCAAGAAGCTCGTCAAGTGATAGTTGCAACGCCACCAGAAGTAAGTTATCAAACAATAAGTGCACAGGCAAAACAGGCTTTTGTGAATGCTGATTATTTAACGGCTAGCCAGTTAGCCGCCATAGCGAGTGACAAAAAAGCAATAGAGCAAGCTTGGTACCAGCAAGCGGTGAAGGCGCTGACTGATCAGCAGCCAGATTTAGCCAAAAATATCCTTGAAGCCACTGCTGGTAAAATAACCAGACCCTGGCTGGTCAGATTGGCCCTACGATATCACCTTGCACTACAAAAATACTCAGAAGCCGCTGACATTATATATTCTCGAAGCCAAGCAGAGTTAACCGACATCGAGTATCAAAGTGAGTGGTTATATTTCGAAGCGCAAATGCTCGCTGTTTATGATGATCTGAAACAGCAAGGTCATTGGGAAAAAGCAGCGAAAATATTTGAAACCTTGTATTGGTATCAAGATGATCATCCAAAATTTAGCTTAGCCTTAGCTGAAAGCTACTATCATTTAGGAAAAAAGTCACAAGCGGAACAAATTTTATTATACGTGGCCGCTGATCCCGATTATCAAAGCCAAGCTGAAGCGTTGCAGGCTAAATTGTTGCAAAAGACAGTTAAATATCCGCTAAACCGGACTGGGGCGCATTATATTCTTGCAGTGAAAATTGGTCAGCAACCAGCTAACTTGATGATAGATACGGGGGCGAGCATTACTTCATTAAGTCGCCAGTTTGTTGAGCAATATATCACTGATTACCAACATCTTGGGTATAAAACGGTTAGCACGGCCAATGGCTTAGCGGAAGCAGAAGAAATTCTAGTCGCCGAGTTTACTTTGGGCACATTAACCCTAAATGATTTTACTTTGTTAATATTGGATAATTATTTTTCTCACAATGATGGCTTGTTGGGAATGAATTTTTTATCCAGATTTAAATTTAATATTGATCAGCAAGCCAGTATGCTAGTGTTGACTGAGCGTAAATCGAGCGATTAATAAATTTAATTCGCTTTTGGCCTTTTAATGCTCGACCTTTTATTTAAAGGTTTGTATTTTGTACCTATGATAAGTGAATGATAGATTTCTAATGCAGATTAACTTTACAAAAATGCATGGGCTTGGCAACGACTTTATGGTTGTTGACAACGTCACTCAAAACGTTTTTTTCTCTCCTGAGCAGGTGGCTAAACTAGCTAACCGTAATTTTGGTGTCGGCTTTGACCAATTGTTAGTGGTTGAGGCACCTTATGATCCAGAAGTTGATTTTCACTACCGGATTTTTAATTCAGATGGCAGTGAAGTAGAGCAATGTGGTAATGGTGCTCGCTGCTTTGCACGTTTTGTTCGATTAAAAGGGTTAACCAACAAACAGAACATATCTGTCAGCACAAAAAGTGGCAAGATAATTTTGCAAGTCGAGCGAGATGGGCAAGTGACGGTTGATATGGGGGTGCCCAAATTAGCACCCAAAGAAGTCCCATTTATTGCAAATACAGAAGAAAAAACTTACATCTTGCAAAGCAAAGGACAAAATGTTTTAGCTGGGGTTGCTTCGATGGGAAACCCACATTGTGTATTGACCGTAGAAGACGTAGACACTGCTCCTGTTGAAACTTTAGGACCAGAGCTAGAAAGCCATGAAAGATTTCCAGAAAAAGCGAACATTGGGTTTATGCAGGTTGTTGATCGCTCAAATATTCGCTTAAGAGTGTATGAGCGCGGAGCTGGGGAAACTTTAGCTTGTGGCACTGGGGCTTG
Organism: Gayadomonas joobiniege G7; assembly: GCF_000300815.1. Taxonomy (GTDB): domain Bacteria; phylum Pseudomonadota; class Gammaproteobacteria; order Enterobacterales; family Alteromonadaceae; genus Catenovulum; species Catenovulum joobiniege. The sequence continues at coordinate 27,654 of NZ_AMRX01000002.1, forward strand.
TGCCGCTGTGGTTGTTGGTATTTTGCAAGGTAAACTAAACAATCAGGTTGAAGTAAAACTGCCAGGGGGCAAGTTAAACATTATCTGGCCAGGCGAAGGGCGATCGGTCAAAATGACTGGCCCAGTTGCTCACGTGTATGATGGGCAGATAAATATATGAGTCAGAACACAGATAAACATAAGCTTACAGAGCAGGCCATAGCAGACTATTTGTTAGCTAATCCAGATTTTTTGCTGCAAAGACAGGATGTACTCGAGCAGTTAAAATTAGTGCCTCCAATTGCTGGCACAGTTTCTTTGTTGGACCGACAGCAAGCGCTATTGCGTAAAAAAAACCAAAAACTAGAATCTGAAATGGCCGAGTTGATCAGCACAGCCAAACGCAATGAAAATATCTATAAGATATTTATTAAATTGTATATGCAGCTATTGGAGTGTCCTGACAGTGATAATTTGTTGTATTTACTCAACCAAGTTTTGCTCGATCAAATAGAACTGGATGGTTTAAAGCTAATTTTGTTTATTGCAGGCGGGGATGAAAAAACAGCTGCACTCGTAGTACCACGCCAAAACTACCAAAAAATTTTGCATGATAGGCTAAAACAAACGGACTTTTATTTTGGCCGTTTGAATCGACAAGAGATGGCCATGTTTTTTGATCCTGAAACAGATATACGTTCGGTTGCGTTGATCCGTTTAGGAGGCAATAAAGAGATGGGAATTCTGGCATTTGGTAGTCAAGATGAATTGCATTTTCAAGGCGATATGGATACGCTTTTTTTAACGCCAATGGTGACTTTGATCAACCGTTTATTGTTGGATTTTTCGAAAGAAAATAGAGAACTAGGCTAACCTTATGGTGACGTTTGACGAAGCATTAGAAGCTTATTGGGCGTATTTAAAGTTTCAAAAGCAAGTCTCTGAAAAAACCTTAATCAGTTACCAAAAACAGTTTCGCCAAATTTTGCAACTGCAACCTGCAAGCCAGCTCACTGAGCTCACTGTTCGTTATGTGCGCTCGGTTTTATCCAGCTTGCAATCAAAAGGCTATGCAGCGAGTAGCATTGCACAGGCATTGGCAGCCCTGCGTAGCTTTTGCCGCTTTGCAGTAAAACAAAATTGGCTGACAAGTAATCCAGCCGAACTGGTGCAGGCGCCGAAAGCGCCACGTAAATTGCCTAAAAACCTTGATGTAGATGAAATTCATCAATTATTAGATAGCTATAACCCAGATGATACTGTAAGTAAAAGAACCAATGTGATGATGGAATTAACCTATAGTTGCGGTTTGCGGGTTGCCGAACTAAGCGGACTTGATTGCGGTGATATCAATTGGTCAGAAAAAACAGTCAGAGTGCTGGGTAAAGGTGAAAAAGAGCGCGTATTGCCGGTTACACAAGTGGCATTAAATAAGCTCAAAAGCTGGTTGAAAGATCGTTCGATATGGTTAAAACAAGACACAGAGGCACTCTTTATATCTAATCGGGGTAATCGTTTAAGCGACCGAGTGATCCGAGAACACATGCGTAAAGCGGCAGTTGAGCAAGGGTTAAGTAAACATCTGCATCCGCATAAGTTGCGTCATTCGTTTGCAACTCATATGTTAGAAGCCAGCCGTGACCTGAGAGCCGTGCAAGAGTTGCTTGGCCACCAAAACTTATCGACAACTCAAATTTATACGCATTTAGACTTTTCCCATCTAGCTAAAGTTTATGACGAGGCACACCCAAGAGCTAAAAAACGAGGTACTTCATGATACGTTTTTACCGCAAATTTAAGCGGCCCAAGGTGCTTAGTTTTGATTTGGACGATACACTTTACGACAATGTGCCTATTATTTTGCGTGCAGAAGAAAGCTTATTATCATTTATCAACGATGAAGTAATGGATAAGCCGCTCACCGCTCAACAATGGTCACTGCATAAACAAACTTTCAGTAAGCAAAACCCACATTTAAGTCATGATGTTTCTGCCTTACGACAAGCTTTTTTGGTGGATTTTATTGCAAAACAGTTGCCTAAAAGCGAGCCCGAATTGGCGGCAAAAGCTTACCAGTTGTTTTTTGAGCAGCGTAATAATTTTAGCGTCGCAGATGCGCAAGTTGACTTGTTGCTCAGTTTAAAAAAACGCTATTTATTGGTGGCGTTAACAAACGGCAACGCCAGCCCTGATATGATTGGGTTAGGTGGCATCTTTGATTTGCAAGTCAGGCCAAACGCAGCATTAAAAATGAAACCGGATGGAAGCATTTTTAAACATACAGAACATTTGTTAGAGGTTGCCTCTGCTGATATTTTACATATTGGGGATAGCCCGCTAACAGACGTTAGCGGGGCGATTATAAACCAGTGGCAAGCGGCGTGGTACAATCCGAACAATAGTGCTTTAAATGGCGCACCCTTACCGCATTTTGAATACAGTCAGAGCGATGATTTACGCGCTTTATTATGCTGAACGATGCACTCATAAGCTGCTTGAATATCTTGGGTTTTTTCTTTTGCCATCAACACCGCCTGTTGTGGTACGCCTTGTGCACTTAATTTGTCTGGATGATGCTGTGACATTAAACGCTTATAGGCCCGTTTAACCTCTTTTAAGCTGCTTTGTTCCACTAAACCTAACACTTGATAAGCTTGGCTGATTGTCATCGCGCGGTTATATTTAGCTGAGTTATGATACTGGTTTGCGGCCATTGCCTGTTGAATTAATTGGTCTAGTTGTGTTTTGTCAAACGATAAAATTTTGCCGGCGGCATATAATAATTCTTTCGCTTTAGGGTGTAATGTCTGGTTAGCCACTGCAGCTTGAATTTGTATTTCCATATATAACTGCATGAATTCGCGGCGGCCAAAACAATAAGCTTTAAAGGTTTTTACTGTATCAGAAAATGCAAAGTCAGTATTTTTCCCGGCCCGATATGCCTGTTGAGCTTCCTGACGAACTTCATCTTTTAATTGCATGCGGTCCATTAAGGCAGATGCTAACGCGATGTCTTTTTCGGTAACGCGGCCAGAAGCTTTGGCAATATGCCCCATCACCGAAAATAATGAATGGAAGAATATTGCGCGATTTTTTAATTTAGACGACGGACTAAAAAGTCCCGAAAATCCCCCTTTTTCTTTAAAGGCTTTTGCATACCCTTTATCAAAGTAGTGTCCCAATAACAGGCCTAAAATTAAGCCGGGCCACTTTAAAAACATAAAACCAAAAATAGCGCCTAAAATTTTTCCCCAATTGCTCATTCTTCGTTCGCTCTTTGTAAAAATTTATTTAATTGCGCAAGCCGTTCAGGTGTGCCTATATCAAACCAGTTACCCAAGTAGTTATGTACTAAAACTTGCTTATTTTGGATGGCAGTTTTCAGAACTGGGCCCAAGGCTAACGGAAAACTATCATAGCCTTCGAATAAACTGGGAGCGAAAACGCCAATGCCTGCGTAGGTGAGTTTATGCTCTCCCGTGAGTGTTGCCAACTGCCCATGCTCGGCAAAGTCTCCTTGAGGATTGTGCGGCGGATTATTCACCATTACAATTAATGCTTTATGATTGCCTAGACTAACATGGCGTAATGGCGAAAAATGCATGTCTGTCCAGATATCCCCATTGACCAAAATAAAAGGCTTTTTGCCTAATAAAGGAAGGGCTTTAATAATGCCGCCTGCTGTTTCTAAGGTGCCAGGCGTTTCAAAACTATATTGAATTTTGCAGTTATAGGTGCTGCCATCCCCTAAGGTATCGGCAATTTGTTGGCCGTGCCAGCCGCAATTAATGACAATGTTTTTAATGCCCGCTTTTACCAAATCATGGATGCGATACTCAATTAGGGATTGCCCTGCAGCTTTTAATAAAGGTTTGGCGGTATGATCCGTCAACGAGCTCATCCGTTTGCCGCGACCGGCGGCCAGTATCATAGCAGTATCAATTAAAGGATTATTCATATTTGGTTCCAAACATTTGGGTGAATAAAGTGTGCTGCTGAGCCAGTTCAGAGTATTTTGCTGTCACTTCTAGAATATAGGTTTTTACTAAAGGCAGATGTTTTAGGTAGCTTGTTTTACCATCCCTTTTAGCTAAACGAACAAAGATGCCTAAACATTTTAGGTGACGTTGCAAGCCAGTCAAATCAAACCAGTATTGCCATTGTGTATCGTCGATATCCGGATAATAACTTGCCCTATATGCTTGCGAGAGCATACAGACTTGTGCTGGTGGCCATTGTTGATAACAATCTTTTAATAGTGAAACCAGATCGTATGTGAGTGGTCCTTGCACAGCCCCCTGATAATCTATTAGGGTGAGTTTATCATTAAGGTCATACATAAGATTGCGGCAATGGTAATCTCTGTGAACCAAAACTTGTTTTTGTTCGGCAAATACAGTTTGTAAACGCTCGTTTAAATTTGAGAGTATCTCTAGGTCTTTTTTTGAAAGTGTGTAATTACTTACTTCGGGTAAATACCAGTCCATAAAGATCTTGAACTCGGTGGCTATCATGGCGTTGGAATAGCTCGGCAAACCTTGTTGGTTTGCATCCAGTTGTTGAATTTGAGCGAGTTGTTGAAAACACTCTTGGTAACACTCAGCATAATTGTGTGCGTTTAAACGATCGGCTAAGTGGATTTGCGGCAAGAACTCCTGACGCATAAACCCTTGCTCAAGGTCAGCTGAGAGGACTTGGCTCACACGAATGCCTTGCTGCGTAAACCACTGGCTGAGGCGCACAAATAATGCATTGTCTTCAGTCTCTGGCGGGGCATCAACGGCAACCTGTTTAGTTTGATCGTTAAAATCGATTAAAAAATAGCGCCTAAAGCCAGCATCGGTCGAAAGTGGCGTTATGCTAAAAGGTCTATCAAGTGACAATTTAAGCCAGTCAGTCATGGCCTGAATACGATTTTTTTTCTGTGACATATAAATCTATAGGTTAAAATTAGCCGATAGTGGCTTTTTGTTTTATCATAGCCGTTTCATAGGAGTAGGGTAACCCTGCAAACCTCTCTTGTAAAAATAATAAATTGGTTAATTAGATATAGTGATTCGTTATTTTACCGCCTTGCTGAGTTTTTTCTCTTTCACCGTGACAGCGGCAGAAATGGCATGCTACGCATCAGCTAAGGTGCATAATACTAACATCAACAGCCAACAAAAAGCTTGGCCCGAAGCAGCTGATGATGCTTTGCAGATATTGTCTGATAGTACTGAAGTTGGGGTGGATCAGCCTGCGCGATTCAGAGGGCGAGTCAGTATTATCAATGGCGAAAACAGGATCACTGCTGATTCTGCTCAAATTTCGGCCAACCGGGATACACTAACCGCCCAAGGCGGAATAGAATTTATTACCCCGAATGTCACCGTTAAGAGTGATTCGCTTGATGCCAACATGGTCAATAAGGTCCTGCAATTGCATAATAGTAATTATCAGCTAGATAATTTTATGGGTCATGGAAGCGCTGAGACGTTTAAGGTCGATCAAATAAAGCGGCAAGTCTCATTAGCTGATGCCAGTTTTACGAATTGTCCACCGCAGAATCGACCCGACTGGCAAATTAAATCTACAGAAATACGGCTAGATATTGAAGAAGAATGGGGGCAAGCTTGGCACAGTCGAATTGAAGTTTTTGAAGTGCCAATACTCTATTTACCTTATTTATCATTTCCGTTGAGTGATAAAAGAAAATCTGGCTTTTTATATCCTTCGATATCTACTTCTTCTCAGCGCGGTTTAGATATTTCAGTCCCTTATTACTGGAATATAAAAGAAAATTTAGATGCCACTTTAACAACCAGAACGATGACCGATAGAGGCGTGCAATTAGGTAGCGAAGTAAGATACTTAGGGCAGGCGTACAATGGTGAATTATATCTTGAGTGGATGCCACATGATCGCCAGTTTGCGAGTTTGACTGACGGTTCATCGGCACAGCGTAGCGCTATGACATGGCAGCACCAAAATTATTTTGCCAATGATTGGCTGTTTGATGCAGATTTAACCTTTGTTAGTGATGATTCGTATGTTTCTGATTTAGAGTTTCGTGATATTAATAGTGTTGATACTTATGTTGAACGTGAACTAAATTTGCAAAAAATTGCTAAAGATTGGACGCTAGATATCAGTATCCGAGATTTTGAAGTGTTTGGACAGCATGTAAAACCTTATCGTACCTTGCCAGAAGTCAGATATTGGTATGGTGGAATGGCGCAGGCTTCTGGCTGGTCGTTTGAAATGCCGGTGGAGTTTGCTTGGTTTCAGGCACGGGATACGAGTTTACCTGAAGCCATTCGTAGCCATATAGAACCAGAACTAAGCTGGTCTATCTACCAGCCAGCGTGGGACTTTAGAGCCGAAACTTCGTTGCCTGCAACCTATTATCGGCAGGAGCAAATGCAAGACGGAGAGGTATTAAAAGATAACTACCAAACCATTACACGCGTTCTGCCTAGGTTTAGAATGAATGGGCGTTTGGTCTTTGAGCGACCACTTGATTGGTTTGGCAATATGATGGTCCAAACTTTGGAGCCCAGGGCGCAATATTTGTATGTGCCGTATCGCGATCAGTCTGATATCGGTCTGTATGATACCGCTTTGCTGCAAGACGATTATTTGGGGTTATTTCGCGAAAATCGTTTTAGTGGTTTAGATAGGATCCCTGAGTCTAACCAAATTACATTAGGGGTCACCACTCGCTTGTTAAATGACGAGAGTCGAGAAAAGCTGCGATTGTCGGTGGGCCAGATACTATTTTTAACAGAATCAAGAACGGATTTTGTTGACTACCGAGAAACAACAGAGCGAGGTGAATCAGCATTAGCTGCTGAGCTGGACTTTGATATTCGTAAAACTTGGTTTTTACATTATGGTTTGCAGTATGATACCGAAAACCAAGAGACGAGCAAAAGTCAATTAACAATAGATTATTATGTCGATGATGCTCATATAGTCCAACTTGGGCACAGGTATGTTCGTGATGTTTCTGGTAACCAGATTCAGCAAGTGAACTTAACATCGTTATGGCAATTAAATAGTCAGTGGCGGGGTTATGCCAGTTATCATTATGATTTAGAATTAGACAGAACTGTTGAGTCCCGCATTGGTCTATTATATGAATCGTGTTGTTGGCAATTATCATTTGGCTGGCAAAGTAAGATTAAAAGTGACCTAACAGCAGACGATAGTCAGTCGTCGGTTGCGACCGAACAGAGAGACTCTGGAATGTTGTTAAGCTTTACGATACGTGGATTTGGCGCCAACAGTACCCAATCTGCAAAAATTCTCGATGGTGGCATTTTTGGCTACCGCAAACCCTATTTTTTAAACCAGTGAGTTGTGCATGCTAAAAAGAACAAAATTAGTCGTCTGGATGCTGTGTTTTGCGACCTTATTAGTCGCCAACAATGTGCGCTCGGCCGAGTTACTTGACCGAGTTGCTGTTATTGTCAACCAAGACGTTATTCTAGAAAACCAAATAGAAAAAGCGATTGAAAATCTTAAACAACAAGCCGCTAGAAATGGCCAAGAGTTGCCGTCAGACAAGGCGTTACGGGTGCAAGTTACCGAAAAACTTATTTTAAACGCATTGCAACAGCAAATGGCTGAGCGGATTGGTTTGCAGGTAAGTGATGCTCAGGTGCAGCAAGCTGCGCAAAATATTGCTAAAGAACAAAAAATGTCGTTGGCTCAATTTCGCAATACCTTGATTGCACAGGGTGAAGATTATGAAGCTTTTTTAGACCAACTCAAACAAGAGATAACAGCCAACGAAGTGAAGCGTGCTATGGTCTCACGTAGAGTTTATGTCTCTCAGCAAGAAATAGATGGTTTGGTGACCTTGTTAAAAGAGCGTGGGCAACAATCTGAAGAATACCACTTAGGTCATATTTTGATCGGATTACCATCTGAACCAAAAGTCGAAGATGTAGATGCGGCAAAGCTACGTGCAGAAAAGGTACTTGAATTACTTCAAGACGATAGCAAAGACTTTAAAAAAGTTGCGATTGGTGCTTCATCTGGTCCAAAAGCTTTAGAAGGTGGCGATTTTGGTTGGATGAATATTAATGAAATGCCTACTCTGTTTGCCGAGGCTGTCACAGGTCAGAACAAAGGCAGTTTGATCGGGCCGATTCGAAGTGGCGCTGGTTTTCATATTTTAAAGATTTTTGACATTCGTGGCCGTCAATCGGTCGAAAAGTTTGAGGTAAATGCACGACATATTTTGATCAAACCGAATGTGATATTAAGTGACGCTAAAGCAAAAAATATGCTATCGGCTTTACTTCAACAGGTCGAAGCGGACGAAGCTGATTTTGCCGAATATGCGCGCTTAAATTCTGATGATCCAGGTTCAGCCGCTAAAGGAGGGGAGTTAGGTTGGGCCGATCCTGAGATGTATGTACCTGCGTTTAAAAATGCGTTGGCTGAATTAGAGCCGGGTGAATATTCAGAACCTTTCAAATCAGTTCATGGTTGGCATTTAGTACAGTTGTTAGATCGCAGAACCAGAGATGCGACAGAAACGGCTTATGAGGATCATGCTTATAGAATGTTGTTTAACCGAAAATTTAACGAAGAAGCTGAAGCATGGCTGCGAGAATTGCGCGAGCAAGGTTATGTTGAGGTTTTGGGAAAGGATAATTAATGACATATCGAATAGCGATAACCCCAGGTGAACCCGCTGGGATAGGACCAGATTTAATACTGCAGTTGGCGCAGCAAGCTTGGCCTGCGCAGCTGATAGCGGTTGCGTCGACTCAATTATTACAACAACGCGCTGAACAGTTAGGCATAGATATTACTTTATTGCCTTATGATGAAAATGAAACCGCTTCACCACAGCAAGCAGGGACTTTGCATATTATAGATGTGCCGCTGCAAGTGCCTGTGGTTTGTGGTCAACTAGATGCACAAAATGGCCATTATGTTGTAGAGACTATGCGTATCGCCTGCGAAAAAAATATGACAGGTGAGTTTGCTGCTATTGTTACTGGGCCGGTCAACAAAGGCATAATTAATAAGTCGGGGATCTCTTTTAGTGGACATACCGAATACTTTGCGCAAGAGTCTAATACGGCAGATGTGGTAATGATGTTAGCAACTGAGGGGTTGCGCGTTGCTTTAATGACTACTCATATACCTTTGGCATATGTGTCTAAAGCGATTACTTATGACAGAGTTATCAAAGTCACAGAGATTTTACATAGCGAGCTAAAAAACAAGTTTGGCATAAGCAATCCTTGTATTTATGTTTGTGGGTTAAACCCCCATGCAGGTGAAGATGGTCATTTAGGGACTGAAGAAATGACCACAATCACGCCAGCATTGGATCACTTGCGTACGCAAGGCATGGATATTGTTGGACCCTTGCCAGCTGATACCTTATTTCAAGAAAAATACCTGAAAAAAGCGGATGCCGTTTTATCTATGTACCACGACCAAGGTTTAACCGTGCTCAAATACAAAGGGTTTGGACGGGCAGTAAATATTACCCTAGGTCTTCCTTTTGTGCGTACTTCTGTTGACCATGGCACAGCGCTAGACTTAGCAGGCACAGGCGAAGCGGACTGTGGCAGCTTTAGAGTGGCATTAAACGAAGCAATAAAATTAGCGGCAGAGCATAATAATGACTGATGGTATTCATTTGGGACACAAGGCCCGCAAGCGCTTTGGACAAAACTTTTTAACCGACGATAATGTAATTGATAATATCGTTCACGCTATCGATCCAGATGATAAGCATATTATGGTTGAAATTGGGCCTGGACTTGGTGCGCTGACGTTTCCGGTTTTAGAATATTGCTCGCACCTAAATGTGGTGGAGTTAGATAAAGACTTAGTTGCGCGTTTTGAAGAAGATGCTTTGTTAGCCAGAAAAATGACCATCTATCAAGCCGACGCAATGAAGTTTGATTTTTCTAGCTTGTTACAAGCAGATCGAAAGCTAAAAGTATTCGGAAATTTACCCTACAATATCTCTACCCCTTTGATGTTCCATTTATTTAACTACTGTGATCAGATTGCACAGATGCACTTTATGTTGCAAAAAGAAGTTGTTGATCGCATGTGTGCTGAGCCAGGCAGCAAAGCTTTTGGTAAGCTTTCTGTGATGACTCAGTATTATTGCCACAACGAGGTGGTGATAAAAGTACCACCAACAAGTTTTAACCCCCCACCCAAAGTGGACTCAGCTGTAGTGAGGTTAACGCCAAAAGCCGAGCGTGCTGATATTGAGCCGGCAATCCTTGAGCGAGTGGCTGCTGCTGCTTTTAATCAGCGCCGTAAAACCATTCGCAATAGCTTAAAAGAGTTAATCTCAGCCGATCAGTTGATCGCATTAGATTTAGACCCAACTGCTCGAGCGGAAGCTTTGCAGTTGGATGATTTTGTTCGCATTGGTCAATTTATAAGTCGTAATCAATCATGAATGAAGAATTAGCAAAGCAGGTAAATGTCAGTACTGAAGTGCATTATATTGACGATCAGTCCGATCCTGAGCAAAATCGTTATGTATTTGCTTATACTATCAGTATTACTAATGAGAGTGAGGTTGCTACCCAGCTTAAATCTCGCGCTTGGGTGATCACAGACAGCAATGGTAAAGTTAGCGAGATTAGTGGTGAAGGCGTAGTCGGTAAACAGCCAGTGATAGCGCCTGGGAAAACTTTTGTGTACACAAGTGGCGCAGTGGTGGAAACGCCCGTTGCAACCATGCAAGGAAAGTACAATATGCTTGATACAGAGATAGGTGTGGGCTTTGAGGTGGATATTCCAGTGTTTCGTCTAGCGCAGCCTAATATTTTAAACTAATGGCACATTATTTTGTTGGCGATATACAGGGCTGTTATGACGAACTGAATCGTTTGTTAGAGCAGGTGCGTTTTGATCCAGCAAAAGATATTTTGTGTCCGGTTGGTGATTTAATTGCTCGCGGCCCAGCCTCAGAAAAAGTGGCTGATTTAATGCTGCAGCTAAAAAGTTCTGTGCTACCTGTGCTGGGTAATCACGATATTCATTTTTTATCGGTTTGCCACGGACTTTTTAAATTAAAAAAGAAAGACGGCTTGGCTAAGTTATTTGACTCAGCTTGGCGTGATGAATACACCCGTTGGCTCGTGCAGCAGCCCTTGATCCGTTACTTTCCACAGTTTGATCTTTATATGAGTCACGCGGGTTTACATCCTCAAGTCGCTTATACCCAGCAAATCGAGCTGGCTGAAGAAGCTATGCAGAATTTGCGAGGGAAACAGCAAAAAGAATGGCTTAGCCGTATGTACGGGGCTAAAACAGGATCTTATAACGAGCAACTGGGCAGAGCAGAGCGGTTTCGTTTTATTATTAATGTGACAACCCGGATGCGTTATTTACATGAAGATGGTTCGTTGGAGTTTGCCCATAAAGATGCGCCTGACAATACCCCTAATTTGGTACCCTGGTTTGATTACCCACAAAAGCATAATAATAACAGCCGCATAGTGTTTGGTCATTGGGCATCTCTGTTAGGTCATACACAAAGAGACGACAGGCTTGCGTTAGATACAGGCTGCGTTTGGGGCAACAAATTAACCGCCTATTGCCCCGAGCACAATAGATATTATTTTCAAGCATCGGCCAGCGGCTAAATTAATAACCATGAAGCTGTGCCGAGAAATGCAAAAATACCCACGATATCTGTTACAGTTGTTAATATTACACCGCCGGCTAATGCAGGATCTATTTTAAATTTTTTCAAAATAAGTGGCACAGCAACACCTGAAATACCTGCGGCTAACATATTCATCAGCATCGCAAACGCGATGACGCATGCTAACAAAACATCCTGTTTCCAAATCCCGACAATGCCGGCAATTAAAATGGCCCATATCATGCCATTTAACATCCCAATGGTGATCTCTTTTAACATTAAACTTCGGGTATTACTGCTGGACACATGGCCCAAAGCAATTGCGCGGATCACCAATGTTAGCGTTTGGTTTCCGGCAACTCCGCCCATGCTAGGGACTATGGTATTTAATATAGCTAATACTGCTAATTGACTTAAAACATCTTCAAATAAGCCACTAACCATAGCGGCAAGCAAGGCCGTGACTAGGTTAACAGCAAGCCAAATAGAACGTTTTTGAGTACTCTGTACAACAGGTGCAAAGGTATCTTCTTCATCGTCTAGACCCGCCATACTCATCATTGAATGTTCTGCGTCTTCACGAATAATATCCACCATATCATCGATCGTAATTCGGCCAAGCAGGTGGTTACGTTCGTTCACAACTGGGGCTGAAACCCAATTATGACGTTCAAACATCTTTGCAGCTTCTGTTTCTGATAAAGTTGCGGGAATGGCTAAAATATCTTGCTCCATTAAATTTGCAATTTCAGTTTCTGGCTGCGCGGTTAATAAATCACTTAAGGCGACTCGACCAATTAATACATCATCCTTATCAACCACAAATAGGCTATCGGTATCATTGGGTAATTTAGCGCGCATACGCAGATATCTCAGCACAACTTCTACCGTCACATCTGGCCTGATAGTGACAGTGTCGGTGCTCATAACCGAGCCGGCGGTAAACTCGTCATAAGCCAACGCCAGCTCTGCGCGATGTCTATCTTGGCTATCTAACGAGTTTAATACTTCTTGGTAGAGGTCATCAGGTAAGCTTCTCAGTAACTCAGCTAAGTCATCAGTCGCCATGCCTTCGGTTGCTTCAGCAACAGCTTCGGGCATCATTTGGCTCACAATGCTATTACGAACTTCTTCACTTAGCTCTTCAAGGATCTCACCATGAAACTCAGAGTCAATGAGTTGCCAAAATGCAGATCGGGTTTTAACCGGTGAAGATTCAAGGATGAAAGCAACATCACCGACCGGCATATTGTGGAGGGCATTACGCACGTGCACAAACATACCGCGGTTGAGGGCTGCGGTTAGTTCATGCAAGGTGTTACTGGAAAGAGTTTGCTCGTAAGCTTCAGACATATAACTGCCTTATTCCGTTGTGCAGTGAAATAATTGCAGATTAGTTTAACCAAAGTATTGGTAATTACCAGTTAATCTGCCTCATTAAATCCCGCTTCTATGAGCTGCTGCACAGCTTGCATGGCCGATTCAGCATCTGTGCCGGTGCAGCGAACCAGAATCTCACTGCCAGTGGCACCTGCCAGCATTAATAACGCCATCACACTATTTGCATTTGCTTTTTTATCACCACAAATAATTAAAACTTCACTTTGATAAGATTGTGATAATTGCACGAGTTGAGTGGCTGCTCTGGCGTGTAGTCCCAGTTTATTTTTAATATAAAGTGTTTTTTCAACAGTTCGCATTTGGTTTGTATTTATCTTCTTCTCGATGGATGGTTGAGACATCCACATTGTTATAACGCCCGTTAAAGTGCTTACCAAGTTGATCTGCAATATAAACAGATCTGTGTTTTCCACCAGTACATCCGATAGCCACAGTGACATAGCTGCGGTTATTTTGCTCTAACATGGGCAGCCAGGTTTCAATGCAGTCGGCTACTTTTTCAATAAAGTCGGGTACTTCTTTATGGCCAGATAAAAATGCCTGTACGTTTGCATCTAATCCTGTATTCGCCCTCAATGATTCATCCCAATGAGGGTTGGGTAAAAAGCGAGCATCAAATACATAATCAGCATCTGACGGTAAGCCAAATTTAAAACCAAATGATTGAAAAACTAACCTTAAATGACCTGCTCTTTTATTTAATACTTTTTGGGTAATTATCTTATTTAGGTCATGAATACTCAGCTCACTGGTATCTATTAATAAATTGCTAATTTCTTTAATCGGTGTGAGCAGCTCTGCTTCTTGACGGATAGCTTCTTCTAAATTTAGGCCTGCTTGTAGTAACGACAGAGGATGCACACGGCGTGTTTCTGAATATCTTTTCAGAAGCGATTTATCACTTGAGTCCATGTATATTACATTCACATCGTAGGACTTTTGTAAGCTAGTTAAAGTGCCTGTTAAATCATGCCGCCAATCTGAAAAGTTTCGGATATCTAGGTTTAATGCAACTCTAGGATACTTATTGTGCAGGGCCTCTGGTAAAAACTGAAGCAATTGAATTGGTATATTGTCAATGCAGTAAAAACCTGCATCTTCAAGTTGATCCAAGGCGGTTGATTTTCCCGAACCTGAGCGGCCGGAAATGATAACAAGTTGCAGCATGGCTTATTCCGTGATGGCGTTATATAACTCTTGGTTAGTTTCTGCACATCTTATCTTTTTTATTGTCTGTTTGTCAGATAATTTTTGCGCAACTGCAGCAAGTGACTTGAGATGGGCATTACACTCGCCATCTGGCACTAAAAGGGCAAAAAAAACATTCACTGGTTGGTTGTCTATCGCATCAAACTCAATGGGTGACTCTGTCGTAACCAAAACAGCAACAGGTTGACCTGCATTTGGCAAACGGCCATGCGGAAGTGCAATGCCATTGCCTATGCCTGTACTGCCGACACGCTCTCGATTTAACAGGGCATCTAAAATTTCTTGCTCGGTTAAATTGCTAACATGTTGAGCAGCGATTTGGCTCACGTGTTCGATGAGGCGTTTTTTACTAGAAACCGGCACTGCACACTCAGTGCAGTCCGGTGTAAGAAAAGATTTGATATCCATTAATGGCGTTTCATTTTTTCTTTATGTTTAATAACCTGGCGATCTAGCTTGTCGATTAAAGAATCGATAGCTGCATACATATCGTTGTGTTCAGCGTTGGCAAATACTTCACCACCGTTTAAATGCAAAGTTGCTTCGGCAATTTGATTGAGCTTCTCAACATTGAGGATGACATACACATTATTTATGTGGTCAAAATGACGCTCAAGCTTTGCAAACTTAGTGTCCACATAGTTTTTTAATGAGTCTGTAATATCTACATGTCGACCGGTTAAATTGATTTGCATAGGCTGTTTCCTTCTGGTTAAGACCTTCAAAGAAGGCTTTTACGTTGATTAGATGGCGGAATTGATAGCGACTCGCGGTATTTGGCAATGGTCCTTCGGGCCACCTTAATACCTTGATCGGCTAACAAATCTGCTATCTTACTGTCACTTAAAGGTTTTGCTGCGTTTTCAGCAGAAATCAATTTTTTAATTAACGCTCGAATTGCGGTTGATGAACACTCACCGCCATTTTCAGTACTCACATGACTTGAGAAAAAGTATTTCAACTCAAAAATGCCGCGTGGCGTATGCATATACTTTTGTGTCGTCACCCGTGATATGGTCGACTCATGCATTTCTACTTCTTCTGCAACGTCATTTAATACTAAAGGTTTCATAGCTTCATCGCCATGCTCAAAAAAACCTTGTTGTTGTTTTACAATACACCTTGCTACTTTTAACAGAGTTTCATTGCGACTTTCAAGGCTTTTTATAAACCATTTGGCTTCTTGCATGTGACTGCGGATAAATTGACCGTCTGCACTATTGCGCGCCGTTTTACTCAAAGCAGCATACTCAGAGTTAATTTTAAGTCTAGGAACACTGTCAGGGTTCAGCTCAACAACCCATTCATTTTTATTTTTAAAAACAGCGACATCCGGCACTATATATTGTGCTTCTTCGGCCACAACGGCATTGCCTGGGCGCGGATTAAGTGAATGAATTAATTTCATCACTTCTTTTAGGTCACTTTCTTTTAGTCTAGTCTTCCTTGCCAAAGTTCGATAGTCCCGATTGGCTAAAAGATCGATAAAATTTGCGATAATGTGTTTGGTTTCAGCTAGAAAAGGGGTTTCAGGTACAAATTGATTCAATTGTACTAATAAACATTCTTTTGTATCACGTGATGCAGCGCCAATTGGATCAAACATCTGAATACGTTTTAGAACCGCTTCAACTTCGTCTAACTCTATTTCTTCGTCACCTAAGCTGGCTAAAATATCTTCAATGGGGATGGTTAAATAACCTGAGTCGTCCACTGCGTCTATGATAGCGGTTGCAATACAGCGATCCGTTGGGCTAAAGGGAGTTAAATCCATCTGCCAAGCAAGATGGTCTCTGATCGAGGTAATGGTTTCACCTTGGTAAACTGAGTCATCATCTGGCATCACACCACCGGCAGCGCTGCTGCTACCTGAACTAAAATGGTCGTCCCAGTTACTGTCAGTTGGCAGGTCCTCGGGAATATCTTCGCGTGATATTTCGTCTCTGCTATCAGATTGTTTATCTATTTCATTGTCGTTATTAGCTTGTTTTTCTAATTTTTCTTGTTTTGCACTTAATGCATCAAGCGATTCAAATTCTTCGCTGTTTTCTTCGTTTTCTAACATTGGGTTGGCGTCTAGCGCCTCTTGAATCTCTTGCTGTAAATCCAATGTCGACAACTGCAGCAAGCGGATAGCCTGTTGCAGTTGTGGGGTCATTGTTAAGTTTTGACCAAATTTTAGTTGAATCGATTGCTTCATGAATGACTGCTTTTTATAACTTAAATTGTTCGCCCAAATAGACGCTGCGAACCTGCTGGTTATTTAACACGTCTTTTGGACTACCCGATGCAATAAGTTGTCCTTGACTAACTATATAAGCTTTTTCACAGACATCCAATGTTTCTCTTACGTTATGATCTGTGATCAGCACCCCTAAACCACGATCTCTTAAATGCGTGATGATCCTTTTTATATCTATTACTGAGATAGGATCAACGCCGGCAAAGGGTTCATCCAATAAAATAAACTTTGGATCCGCTGCTAATGCGCGGGCAATTTCAACTCGGCGACGTTCACCACCAGATAATGCCATTCCCTCACTATCTCTTATATGGGTGATATGAAACTCTTCAAGTAGTTCTTCCATTTTTGCTTGTTTTTCTTTTTTGTTTAGGTCTTTTCGCATCTCCAAAATGGAGTACAAATTTTGCGTGACGGTCAACTTGCGAAAGATAGAAGATTCTTGCGGTAAATATCCAACCCCTGCCCGAGCTCTTTCATGCATAGGAAAGTAGGTCATATCAACGTCGTTCATCAAGATTTTGCCTGCATCGTTTTCCACGAGGCCAACAATCATATAAAAGGTTGTCGTTTTACCAGCACCATTGGGCCCTAATAATCCAACAATGCTGCCGGAATCTACTTGCAAAGATACGTTTTTAACGACTTGGCGCTTTTTATAAGATTTAGCGAGGTTACTTGCGCTTAACGTAGCCATTATTCTTCCTGTTTACGAGGGGTTAATACGGTTCTAACTTTCTCGCCTGATTTTTGTTTACTAGAGGCAACCAGTTTTTGCTCATTCAGCTGATATTCAATTTTTTCACCGCTTATGTGACTGCCTGGTTGGCTTAATTTAGCTTGGCCGGTTAGCGTTAATATACGGGCCCCCACTTGGTAATGAATAGTTAGCGCTTCTGCGGTTAACTGCTCGCCATTATCTAATGTTTGGCGATAAATGGCTGGGGTGCCAGTTGCAATTAAAACATCTTGGCCTTGTTCTTCATTATCGGCTTTAATCACCTCTAACTTAACAGCTTGCATGCTGAGTGAGCCTTGTTGTACTTCTACTTCGCCGCTAAAAGTTAGGGTATTACTTTTAATATCCAGCTTTTGCTCATTCGCATCGATGACTATGTTTTGGTTAAAATCGCTTTGTACTGCGTAGCCGGGTAGAATATTCAACAAACACAGGATTAATACAAGTTTTTTATTCAACACTATATTGCGCCTTAACATTATTTTTTAGTTCAAACTCTTTAGTTTTTAAGTCACCCGTTAGCCCTTGGCCAGTAAAGGTAAGTCGTTGGGCTGTGCCTTTTACTTCAGACGTCGTGGATATTTTTTGGTTGTTTAAGTCGATCACCAAACGCTTAACATATAGGGTATCAAACCAAGGCGTAGGGGTTTGCGCAGCGACTTGTACATTACCTTCTAACTCTAATTTATTGTTTTCATAAATCACACTTTCATCTGAACTTATCTGCCAATTGTCTTTTTGCTGTTGCGAATAGAGAAAATATACTGGCTTTTTAAAATAGGTAAATTTTAGCTCTTGGTAATGCTCTAATGAGGCGGCACTAAGTTGCCTGAGTGGGGTACCTGATTCACTATATTCGCGCCGTGTTAGCTTTTCTAGTTTATAATCCGGTTGCACCACTTCTTCTTGTCGGTTTTGTTCCTGTTGCGGTTCACTCCAGCTTCGCCAAAAATATTGGCTAATTGCAATTATGATGACGACTGAAAGCAGTAACTGCTTCATACACTCATTCCTTGCGCCTGTAATAGTTGTCCACGGCTTTCTAATAATAAATCACAGATTTCACGAACCGCGCCAAAGCCACCACGTGTTTCGGTGGTATATTGACTTATGCGGTTAATGATTGGGTGCGCATCGGCCACGGCGATGGCAAGTCCAACCTGTTGCATGACCGAATAATCTGGCATGTCATCGCCAATATAAGCAATGTTTTGATCTTCTAGTTGGCAGGCTTGTTTGAGCTCGTTATAAGCAGACACTTTGTTTTCTTGACCTTGATAGATATGTTGAATGCCTAAACTATGCATTCGTTTTTCTACAATGTTAGATTTTCGCCCGGTGATCACTGCTACTTGTATACCCGCGTTAATAATTGCTTTTATACCAAAGCCATCGCGGGTGTGAAAGGCTTTAAGCTCTTCACCTTGATTGCCCAGATAGATACGACCATCTGAAAACACACCATCAATATCACAGATCAATAATTTTATATGGCTTAGCTGTTTAAAAAGTTTTTCTTCTATTGGTCCGTAAAGTGTATTTTTTATCATAGTTATCCCGCCTGATTAAAAAGTAAAAATTGGTAACCGACAAAACAAGCAAACAAGACACCACCTTCAATTCGGTTAATTTTTTTTACACCACGGTCAAACCCAACTGCAAGAATAATCAGCAGCAAAGTAACCCCTAACATGATCACACCGTCACGATTGACGGCAGCCGGGTCAATTGCACCTGGTGCAATAATGCCGGGTATGCATAACACTGCTAAGGCGTTAAAAATATTTGACCCAACTATATTTCCAAGGGCTAAGTCATCTTCGCCCTTTAAGACACCTGCAATCGAAGCAGCTAATTCAGGCAATGAGGTACCAATGGCAATAATAGTTAAGCCAATCACTAAATCGCTAATACCAAAATACTGGGCGATGAAAACAGCAGATTCGACTAAATAATGACTGCTGGCTAATAACAATATTAAACCAAATACAAGCCAAAAAATTGCCCTTGGCAAGGGCACATTGTCAGGTACTTCTTCGTTAACATCGCTGGCAAACTTATCTTCTGCTGTTTGTTTTTGCGCGCGAATCGAAGAAATGGCCAGCCAGCTCAGTGTGATGATAAACAAAACTGCCAAGCTAAAACCTTCAAACCGAGTAAAATTTAAGTCCCAAATACAATAAACGGCTATTATCGAAGTTAGCATTATGATTGGAAGTTCGCGGCGAATGGTCTGAGAACCCACTAACATCGGTTTTAACAAAGCGGTTGCACCTAATACTAAGGTAATATTTGTGATGTTGGAGCCAATCACATTACCTATCGCTGTATCTGGTTTGTCGGCTAAAGCAGCCGCAGCGGCGACCATCATTTCTGGGGCCGAAGAGCCCATAGCTACGATTGTTAAACCTATGATAAGTGGCGATAAACCAAAGTTACGGGCGAGTGCGGCAGCACCGTATACAAATTTATCGGCACTCCAAACTAAAATAGTTAAACTAATAAGCAGTAAAACAACGTTTAAAAGCATGCTGGTCCGTAATGATACAAAAAAAAGGGCTGTGCTGGCTATTATACTGATAACGCCAAGACTTGCATTAAATCTGTTTCCGGTACTTGCTCACAAAATCATTTGAAACTTTTAGCACTAAAAAGGGTTCTAGATATTTTAGCTTATCAGTAGGCTGCTTTTTGGTAGAATGCTGCCATAATTAACTTTTATTCATGTTCGTTAGGGAAATTGAATGTCCGCAGATAATATTGTCGAATTAAAAAAGGTCACTTTTTCACGGGGTGAGCGTGTTATTTATGATGCCATAGATCTGCACATTCCGCGGGGGAAAGTGGTTGCGGTAATGGGCCCTAGCGGGATAGGTAAAACAACCTTATTAAGACTGATTGCGGGTCAAATTAAACCAGATCAAGGGTCAATAAATTTTGATGGTCAGATTATTAATAAAATGTCTCGTCCTGAATTGTACGAAGCCCGTAAAAAAATGAGCATGTTGTTTCAATCTGGCGCTTTATTTACTGAAATGAATGTGTTCGACAATATTGCTTTTCCGATCCGTGAACATTTTGATTTGTGTCCTGATGTTTTGCAAAGCATGGTGTTAATGAAACTCAACTCAGTCGGTTTGCGTGGCGCTGCTGAGCTGATGCCAAGTGAACTTTCCGGTGGTATGGCACGCCGCGCCGCACTGGCTAGAGCGATAGCACTGGATCCCCAACTAATTATGTACGATGAGCCGTTTACTGGCCAAGATCCCATCTCTATGGGTGTATTATTAAAATTGATTCGACAATTAAATGATGCGTTAGGGTTAACCTCAATTATTGTCTCGCATGATGTCAGTGAAGTGATGAGCATTGCCGATTACGCTTATATTCTGGCGAATAAAAAAATTATTGGCCAAGGCACTCCAGACAAATTGTTCAAATCAGAATCACCCTTGATCCATCAGTTTTTAGCTGGTGAAGATGATGGGCCGGTTCCCTTTCATTATCCTGCTCAGCCGCTTGAGCAGCAACTCAAGGAGATTTTTGACTAATGCTAGGTAATGGGTTAGCAGCGCTCGGGCGCAATGGTACTAATATCATAATGGCATTAGGCCAATCGGGTTTGATGTTATTTAATGCAATTTGGGCGTTACCAAACTTTTCGAAAAATGCCCCTTTAGTGATTAAACAATTGTATGTGGTGGGGGTACAGTCACTGGCCATTATTCTGGTTAGTGGTTTGTTTATCGGCATGGTTTTGGGGTTGCAAGGTTATACCATTTTAATTGGGTATGGCGCTGAAAACAGCTTAGGACCAATGGTGGCATTGTCGCTATTAAGAGAGTTGGGGCCTGTGGTAACCGCATTGTTGTTTGCCGGTCGTGCCGGTTCAGCGTTAACAGCCGAAATCGGTTTAATGAAAGCGACAGAGCAGCTATCCAGTATGGAGCTAATGGCAGTGGATCCACTAAGACGAGTCATAGCGCCTAGATTTTGGGCTGGTTTTATAAGTATGCCCATTTTAGCATTGCTGTTTAGCTCAATCGGCATCATAGGTGGTCATTTAGTTGGTGTCGAGTGGCTAGGGGTGGATGTTGGTAATTTTTGGAGTGTCATGCAGGCTGCGGTAGATTTTCAGGATGACGTATTAAACGGTGTGATTAAGAGTTTAGTGTTCGCCTTTGTTGTGACTTGGATTGCGGTGTTTAGAGGGTATAGCTGTGAACCAACCTCCGAAGGCATCAGTAAAGCCACTACACAGACTGTTGTTCATGCATCGCTGGTCGTTTTGGGTATGGACTTTGTATTAACCTCTTTAATGTTTGGAGAATAAAGCAGGATGAATAACCGTAAAATTGAAATTTTGGTAGGTGGTTTTATCTGTATCGGGCTTGCAGCCTTGCTGTTTTTGGCGCTAAGTGTAGCCAATACCAGCTCGGTAACGAATGGTGAAACGTATCGTTTGTATGGAAAATTTGACAATATTGGTGGCTTAAAGGTGCGATCTCCCGTTAAAGTGGGGGGCGTAGTGGTCGGTCGTGTCACGGATATTTCGCTTGACCAAGAGTCTTATCTGGCAGTGGTATCTATGGATATATCGGGCCGATATAAAGGGTTTCCTGAAAGCAGCACGTTAAGCATTTTAACCGCAGGTTTGTTGGGTGAACAGTATTTAGGGTTAGAACCTGGATTCATTATGCCAGGCGAAGATCCCGAAAGTCAGATTTTGACCGATGGTGATACCATCCAAGATACCAAGTCGGCGTTAGTTTTAGAGGAACTAATTGGGCAATTTTTATTTAGTCAAAGCAGTGAAGATTAATAGGTATATTTATGCAGAGGTCAGCTAAGTTTTGGTCGTTCAATTGGATGAAAGCAGTATGTTTAGTACTTGCAATAATCGCGTATCCAGTCCGTAGCGAAACTATCGAACAAACAAACCCTTATCTGTTGTTTGATAAAGTAGCTCAACAGGCCTTTGTTCGTTTTAAACAAGAATGGCCTAAAGTAAAACAAGATCCAGATTATTTAAAAACCATCATCAAAGAAGAACTTATGCCTTATGTTGATCATGAATATGCAGCGTTTAAGGTGTTAGGTAAATATGCTCGTTCGATAAAAGCCGAAAAAAGACGTGAATTTGTTGATGTGTTTGAAGGGTATGTCGTGTCAGTGTATGCGAATCTATTTGCCCAA
This sequence comes from Gayadomonas joobiniege G7, assembly GCF_000300815.1. Taxonomy (GTDB): domain Bacteria; phylum Pseudomonadota; class Gammaproteobacteria; order Enterobacterales; family Alteromonadaceae; genus Catenovulum; species Catenovulum joobiniege. The sequence continues at coordinate 50,052 of NZ_AMRX01000002.1, forward strand.
TACCGCGAAACTCAAACGGTCCAAGTGGATACTTCTCCGGCAATGCCGGATGGGCGAATTGCCGTAGTGAGAGCTAAAATTGTTGAACCTGCGCGCCCAGATATCGATTTGATATTTAAGTTAATTAAACGAAACGACCGCTGGCGAGCGTTTGATATGGAGGCTGAAGGTATTTCAGTGTTAAATAATAAACGTAAAGAAATCGCGAGTGCCTATCGAAGTTTAGGGATTGATGGCATTATCAAAGATCTAAAAATGAAAGCAGAGCGTTCAATTACGTTAAAAGATAATGAAGGATAAACCATGGTCATTCAACTGACTGAGCAAAAGGTTGATCATCATTTCTGGAAAATGACTGGCGATTTAACCATTAAGAACAACCTTGAAACAATTCCAGATCTGCCTTGTAAAGAAGCTTGTAATATTGAAGTTTCTTTGCAAGAAGTTGGCAAAATTGACACTGCAGGTTTAGCTTACCTGATCAAATTAAAATTAAAGTTATTATCCCAATGCGATGTGAAAATTCGCTATATCCATGGAAAGGAGAATATTATCAATTTGGCAAAATTATACGGAGTATCAGAACTCCTGGAGTTAAATTAATGAACTTAGAAGTAATCAAACAATTAGTTGGTGACGCCATCGAGCACGATGAGTTAATTGTTGAGCACGAAGATAACTATTATTTAAACATTACGATAGTTTCACCCTTGTTTGAAGGTTTACGATCAGTAAAACGTCAGCAGATGGTCTACCAGCCACTAAATGACATGATTGCCGATGGCACAGTGCACGCAGTAAAAATTAAAGCTTTTACCGACGCAGAATGGCAAAAACACAAAAAGCTTAATTTTTAACTGGGGTTAGTGTTTTAGTATGGATAAATTTGTTATTCAAGGTGGCCGAGCGTTAAATGGCTCTGTGCGTATATCTGGCGCAAAAAATGCCGCGCTACCTATTTTGTTTGCCGCCATTTTAAACCCAGAGATAGTTGAGTTAAGCAATTTGCCGCAGTTGAAAGACATAGGCACCACAATCGCGTTGTTAAATGAGCTGGGTATTAGTAGCGAGTGTCAGGATGGACGATACCTGTTTAATGCCAGCAAGGTGACTTCTACAACGGCACCCTATGATTTGGTACGCAAGATGCGAGCCTCAATCTTAGCTCTAGGGCCTCTGGTTGCGCGCTTCGGTGAAGCAAGAGTTTCATTGCCAGGCGGCTGTGCCATTGGTGCTCGACCAGTAAATTTGCATATTAAAGGTTTGCAAAAAATGGGCGCTCAAGTTGAAGTTGAACATGGTTATATTGTTGCAACAACTAACGGGAAGCGTTTGCAAGGTGCGCACATCTTTTTTGATACAGTGACAGTTACAGGGACAGAAAACCTGCTAATGGCTGCTGTATTAGCAGACGGCGAAACCGTGTTAGAAAATGCGGCCCGCGAACCCGAAGTTGTCGATTTAGCCAACTGTTTAATCGCAATGGGGGCTAATATCAGTGGCGCTGGAACAGATACTATTGTTGTACAAGGTGTTGAATCTCTGCACGGCTGCCATCATTCGATCTTACCGGATCGCATTGAAACTGGTACTTTTTTAGTTGCGGCTGCAGTCACTGGCGGGCATATTAAGTGCACCCATACTAATGCTAAATTATTAGATGCGGTATTGGCAAAATTGACGCAAGCGGGGGCAAAAATAACCTGCAGCGATAACGAAATTAGCTTAGATATGCGCGGTCAGAAGCTTCAGGCTGTTAATGTTAAAACCGCACCTCACCCGGCTTTTCCAACAGATATGCAAGCGCAATTCACCGTGCTTAATTGTGTTGCGGAAGGTACAGGTACCATTCACGAAACGATTTTTGAAAATCGTTTTATGCATGTGCCTGAGTTGCATCGGATGGGCGCCGACATCGAATTAGAAGGCCACACGGCCATCGTTCGTGGTGTCGACAAGCTGACTGGCGCCGAGGTAATGGCTACTGATTTACGAGCTTCGGCCTGTTTAGTGATAGCTGGGTTGTTTTCAGAGGACGAAACCACCGTCAACCGTATCTATCACTTAGACCGAGGGTATGAGCAGTTGGAAGTTAAGCTGGCGGGTTTAGGCGCCAATGTTAAACGCGTTGCCGGGTAGCTCTAACACGGTCACTTCAAACTCAATTCTTACGCCTTGCCGAACAACCACAATGGGGACTATCGTACCTGGGGTTGTTTCGGCAATCAGATCTAATGTTTGAGCGCGGCTAGTCACTGACTGGCCATTAATCTCAACAATAATGTCATTGGGCATAATGCCTGACTGGGCTGCTGGGCCACCAGATTCAACACTGGTGACTAAAATACCCACAGGTGTGACTTGTTCGTTGCTGGTTTGAATAAAGGTTTCTTTGCCTGAAATACCCAAATAACCCCGAACGACCCGACCATCAGTCACAATTTTTTTCAACACAGTTAATGCGAGTTTTGCAGGAACCGCAAAAAAGATCCCTTGCGCTTGGTTATTTCGCCGAGCTGAGGCGTAGTTAAATGAGTTTATGCCAACTAAATAGCCGTCGCTGTCAACTAAAGCGCCACCAGAATTTCCATCATTAATGGCAGCGTCCATCTGAATAAAATCTGCATAATTAGAACTTAAACCAGCGCGTCCAGTAGCACTTACAATGCCTTGGGTAATGGTTTGGCCTAGGTTGTAAGGATTGCCTATTGCCAGCACTAGATCGCCTGGCTGCGATGTTAAATTGGGATCTATGGGGGCAACTGGCAAGTTATTGCTCTGCACGTATAACACGGCCAAATCTGTATAGGGATCGCTGCCAATCAATTGAGCTTCAAACTGACGGCCATCTTGCAAGGCGACTAATATTTGGTCTGCATTTTTGACTACATGTTCCGCGGTTAAAATAAAACCCCGTTTCGATACAATAACGCCCGAACCTAGGGTTCTTATGGTTCGTTTACTATTATAAAAACGCTCGTCTATTTCAAAACTCTGGGTATAGATATTAACCACCGCTGGGGCTGCGCGAGCGACCGCATGGGCAAATGAAACAGGTTTGCGCGTCGTTTGATCAGTGCCAACCAGATTTTGCCACAACAGGTTATTTTGCCGCGCTTCTGGAAAGAGAATAAATAAAATGAGGGTTAGGACGATGGCCAACGCCGAGGTATTAATAACAAATTGAAATAGTTTTAGGGGGTTTAGCTTCATGGGCTGACCTTAAAAAAAAGTGGCACCAAATGATGCCACTTTTTTGCCCTTAAATTCAAACCTTATCAGCGAATAACTAAATAAAGTTGAGTATTACCACGCATCACATTCAGCGCAATGATGCCATCTTTATATTCTTCTAATTTATCTCGAAGGACTGCGATATTAGTCACACGCTGGCGATTAACGCCAATGATCACATCACCATCTTCTAACCCGATAGACGCAGCTGCTGAACGCGGTAACACTGACTTAACGAGAACACCCGCGTCGCCTGATTGGGTTTCGCCATTTTCTAGTTCGGCACCTTTAAACGCTGGATGCATGCTTTCAGCGGCAACGGCTGAGCCTTTGGCTTCACGCAGAACGACATCCACTTCAATGTTTTTACCGTCGCGAATAATCCCTAAGGTCACTTTATTGCCCGCACCCATAGTGCCAATCTTGGCTCGCAATTCAAAGAAGGTTTGTACTTTGCGGCCGTTGATACTAATGATGGCATCACCCGGTTTAATGCCAGCTTCAGCTGCTGCTGTATTTTCAAATACTTGACGGACGATTGCCCCTTGCGAGGTTGGCAAATCAAACGCTTTTGCCATCGCCGCATCAATGTTTTCGCCTGAGATGCCCAAAATGCCACGTCGTACTTCGCCGTATTCTAAGATTTGGTCAACCAGGTTTTTCATCATATTACTTGGAATCGCAAAACCAATGCCTACATTACCGCCATTAGGACCTAGGATTGCCGTATTAATACCAATTAGTTCGCCATTCAAGTTGACTAAGGCACCACCTGAATTGCCACTATTAATCGCAGCATCCGTTTGGATGAAGTTTTCGTAACCTTCAATACCTAAACCGCTACGGCCCAAAGCACTGACAATGCCTGAGGTGACCGTTTGACCAATAGCAAAAGGGTTACCGATAGCGACAGCAAAATCACCTACTCTTAATTTATCAGAGTTGGCGAGTGGCAAGTCGGTAAGATTCTTGGCATCGATTTGAAGTAACGCGATATCGCTTTCTTTATCATGGCCTAGTTTGTTTGCTTCAAACTGACGGCCATCTTTTAGCGTGATTAATACTTCGTCGGTATCAGCGATTACATGATAGTTCGTTACTACGTAACCTTTTTCAGCATCAATAATCACCCCTGAACCCGCAGTCTGAAATGGCTGTTCTTTGACTTGGTTGTTTGGGCCATTAGGGCCAAAAAAATATCTAAAGATTTCTGGAACTCGCTGAGTATTTTGCTTCATCCCAGTTGCGGAAATATTAACCACAGCAGGGGTGGCTTTTTCCAGCATAGGTGCGAGCGTTGGTGTTTTCTGTTGGTCATCATTACCAAACCAAGGCAGCGCCGAGTTTGCTTGCAATGGAACTAGGGTAAGGCAACTAGTTAACACTGCAACTTCAAAAATTTTTTTAACTTTATTTTTCAATGCATGTCTCCTGAATTGACAGAGCTTAACAATAGTTATGTTTTCTAAAGACTGGTTGAAGCTTTATAAAGTTCACTTCTGTTTTTTCTCTTGTTCGCTAAAAATGCCCATTTTGTCATCAGAATAATCTAATGGTGCTGCTTCTGACGGGGTTTCTGTTGCACTTTTAGTTTCGCTTTGAGCTGGTTTAGTATTTTTCAACAGGTGCTCCGTATCGCCACCAAAATACGCTAAACCTTCATCTGCTTCTTCGGTTTTGGCATGATGCAGCTTCAATTGTTGTTTTTTTGCGTCTTCAGCAGCCATGCTGGCTTTTTCTGCAATGTCTGTCATGGTTTGTGCGTATTTGTTCAAACAACCTTCCATATCTTCTTTTAGCTGAGTTGACGCAGTTTGTTGCTGTTTTAGTTCGTTTGCTAATTGATAATGTTTGCCGCCGATCATCGGAGAAAAACGTGTGACTAACCAGCCTAACAATAAACCAGCTGCAAAAATACAAAGTCCAATTATCCATGTCATGGTGAATTACCTCGAAAAAAAGTTTAGGATTAATAGCATTATAAATTAACTATACGTGTTTTTGGCCAACAATGACCACCCCATTACAACAATATCAGGCAGATGTGAACTCGGGCAAACTATTACCTGATGCCGCGCAGGCGGCTGCGGTTGATGCGTTAGAGCGTCTTTATCATCAGCTTGTTGCATTACAAACGCAAAAAAATAGTATTTGGTCCAGATTTAAATATTTGTTTTCCGACGTAAAAAATCAAGCTCCACTCGGACTATATTTTTGGGGTGGGGTGGGAAGAGGAAAAACCTATCTGATGGACCTCTTTTATAGCCAGTTGCCTTTTGATGAAAAAATGCGCGTTCATTTTCATCGTTTCATGCATCAGGTTCACAGCGAACTTGAAGCGCTTAAACAGCAATCGGACCCTTTATTAGTGATTGCGGACAAGTTGGCGGCCAAGACCAAAATCATCTGCTTTGATGAGTTTTTTGTCTCTGATATTACAGATGCAATGATTTTAGGCGGATTGTTTGAAGCCTTGTTTGCCCGCGATGTGGTGTTGGTTGCAACTTCTAATATCGAACCGGAAAATTTATATAAAAACGGCCTGCAACGAGCCCGCTTCTTACCAGCAATTAAATTAATTCAAGCTCGTTGCGAAGTGATTAATGTGGATGCGGGCAAAGACTATAGATTGCGCCAATTGACCGGGGCAGATATTTACCATTGTCCACAGACCGCAGAAATTCGTGAGCAATTGGAAAATGCTTTTTTGCAAATGTCGGTGGGTGAGGTATCCAACCATACTTTTGTTGAGGTTAACAACCGCAAAATTGAAGCATTAAAAATTGCTCAAGACCTTGTTTGGTTTGAGTATTCTGACTTATGTGAAGGGCCGCGCAGTCAAAATGATTATATTGAATTAAGCCAGTGTTTTCATACTGTGTTTTTAACGGGCGTTAAACAGATGGGAGAAAAGAATGATGATGCAGCGCGTCGTTTTATTGCTTTAGTGGATGAGTTTTACGAGCGACATGTGAATTTAATCATTGCCGCAGAAGTTCCGCTAGCAGAATTATACAGCCATGGCCGACTGACATTTGAGTTTCAACGTTGTTTGAGTCGTTTGCAAGAGATGCAATCAAAAGAATATTTAGCGAAACCACATTTATCTTGAACACAAATTAACCGTCCTGTATACTGCGCGCCTCCCAAACCCGGTTAGGCTGAAAGAGTGCCTTTGTTTCAGAGTCTCGAAGGGGTCTTTGACATAAACTAGGGGAGGCAAATGCCTCTGAAATGTGGAATTTTTTTGTATTTAGGTCAAATTCGAAATGAAAACTTTCTCTGCAAAGCCTGAATCTGTAAAGCGTGACTGGTTCGTAGTTGACGCTGACGGTAAAACTTTAGGTCGACTGGCGACTGAAATCGCTCGTCGTTTACGTGGTAAGCATAAACCAGAATATACACCTCATGTAGATACTGGTGATTACATCGTTGTTATTAATGCTGAAAAAGTAGCGGTTACCGGTGCTAAGCGTAGCGACAAAATCTATTATTCTCATTCTGGTTTTCCAGGTGGTTTGAAGTCAATCAGCTTCGAAAAACTGCAAGCGAAAAAGCCTGAGATGATTATCGAAAGCGCTGTTAAAGGCATGCTTCCGAAAGGTCCTTTAGGTCGTGAAATGGCGCGTAAATTAAAAGTTTACGCAGGTGCTGAGCACAATCATCAAGCACAACAACCTCAAACTTTGGACATCTAATTCGGAGACAAGACTATGGCAGAAACTCAATACTATGGTACCGGTCGTCGTAAGAGCTCAACCGCTCGCGTCTTTTTAAGACCAGGCACAGGTAACATTACAATTAACAAGCGTTCTATTGAAACTTATTTTGGCCGTGAAACTTCTCGTATGGTTGTTCGTCAGCCATTAGAATTAGTTGAAATGGTAGAAAAGTTTGACTTATATATCACTGTCGCTGGCGGCGGTACTACAGGTCAAGCGGGTGCAATTCGCCACGGTATCACTCGTGCTTTAATGGAGTTTGACGAAAGTTTACGTCCTGCTCTACGTAAAGCAGGTTATGTGACTCGTGATGCACGTCGTGTTGAACGTAAAAAAATCGGTCTTAAGAAAGCGCGTAAGCGTCCACAATTCTCAAAACGTTAATACGTTTAGTACCGATTTTATTAAAACCCGGCTTAAGCCGGGTTTTTTATATGTGAAAAATAGTCGGGATAGTTTGATCCCAAGCAAAAATATTTGTCTTTTTAGCCTTTTTTTGCCCTTTTTGGGGGATTTCCTTGTCAGTTATCCGGTTTTTTTTATATCATTCGCATTATTTTTATTACAAGTCAGAGATACATAACAGACTTGCCTTTTTATAAATCTAGTCTCGGAGAAGATTGAATGAAGAATGCGCCTGTTGATAACGGTCGCCGTCGCTTCTTAACCGTCGCAACTTCGGTTGTTGGTGGGGTGGGTGCTGCCGGAGCAGTTGTTCCTTTCATCGCGTCCTGGAACCCGAGTGCCAAAGCAAAAGCTGCGGGTGCGCCGGTGGAAGTGAATATCAGTAAAATACAGCCTGGGCAAATGCTGCGCGTTGAATGGCGGGGTAAACCTGTCTGGATCGTGAAGCGAACTCAAGCTATGTTGGATGAGTTAGCTAACCACGAAGACCAGCTACGTGATTCAGAATCAGAAGTTGAGCAGCAACCAGAATATGCAAAAAACCGCTATCGCTCAATTGAACCTGAAATATTTGTTGCCGTGGGTATTTGTACTCACTTAGGTTGTTCACCTCAGTATTTACCAGATTCATTTTCTGGTCAGATCCAAGGGGTTGCATCTGGCTTTATGTGTCCTTGCCATGGTTCTAAATTTGATATGTCTGGACGTGTTTTCCAAAGTGTTCCAGCGCCAACTAACCTGGTGGTTCCACCTCATAAATATCTTGATGAGAAAACAATTCTTGTCGGTGATGACTCGGGAGTTGCATAATCATGTGGAAAAACTTACTTGATTGGATCGAATACCGCATTCCTATGATGCGCGTAGCAAATATGCATGCGCTGCAATATCCAGCACCCAAAAATATGAACTTTTGGTATGTGTTTGGTTTTATTGCAACAGTTGTATTAGTGAACCAGATCTTAACCGGTATTTGGTTAACCATGAACTATGTTCCGAGTGCCGAAGGTGCATTTGCATCAGTTGAATATATCATGCGTGATGTCGACTATGGTTGGGTATTGCGTTATATGCACTCAACAGGGGCGTCAGCCTTTTTTGTTGTTGTTTATCTACATATGTTCCGTGGCATGATGTATGGCTCTTACCAGAAACCTCGTGAGCTTTTATGGTTATTTGGTATGTTTATTTACCTAGCCCTGATGGCTGAAGCTTTTATGGGGTATTTATTACCTTGGGGGCAAATGTCATATTGGGGGGCTCAGGTCATCATCTCATTGTTCGGTGCTATTCCTGTTATCGGTGATGACTTAACCTTATGGATCCGAGGTGACTATGTTATTTCTGGCGCAACTCTAAACCGCTTTTTCGCCCTACATGTTATCGCGTTACCTTTAGTGATTGTGGTGTTGGTATTTTTACACATTGTTGCTCTGCATGAAGTGGGCTCAAATAACCCACAAGGGATTAACATCAAACATCCTAAAGGATCGTTAAAAGAAGAAGAAAAAACTAAGTATAAAATCCACGAATATTATACTGAAAAATACGACATCATTGACGATGTAGTGCCTTTTTTCCCCCATATAGTGTTGAAAGATCTGGTGGCATTTACATTGTTCTGTGCAGCTTGTGCTTATGTAATTTTCTTTAACCCAGCCATGGGCGGTTTATTCCTTGAGCCACCTAACTTTGAGCCGGCAAACCCGTTAAAAACACCAGAGCATATTGCACCTGTTTGGTATTTTACACCTTTCTACGCGATCTTGCGTGCGGTACCTGATAAGTTGTTAGGGGTTATCGCTATGTTTGGTGCGATTGTTATGTTGGCCTTGTTGCCTTGGATCGACCGCTGTAAAGTACGCTCGGTTAAGTATCGCTGTGGTTTCCATAAACTAAACTTGGCCATGTTTGTGGTTGTATTTGTATTATTGGGATGGTTAGGTCTTAAACCTGCAACACCAACTTTTACCTTGATGTCGCAAATTTGTACCTTGCTGTATTTCGGCTTCTTTGCTTTCTTATGGTTATACAGTAAGAACGAAAAAACCAAACCTTTACCAGCGAGAATTTCGAAATGAAAAAACTGATAATAACTTTTTTCGCCTTGTTACCGAGTCTAGCAGTGGCCGCAGGTGGTGGTTTTTCTTATCCTTTAGAAAAAGCCAATATCGATTTGCATGATAAAGCGTCTCTGCAACGAGGTGCCGCTTTGTTTGTAAACTATTGTTTGGGCTGTCACCAAATGCAGTACCAGCGCTATCAGCGAACAGCTGAAGATTTGGGCATTCCTGTTGATATTGCTAAAGACAACTTGATTTTTAGCGACCAAAAAGTGGGTGAGCAAATCACTAACGCAATGGAAAAAGAAGATTCGGCAAAGTGGTTTGGTAAGCAGCCACCGGATTTAACTCTGGTTTCACGCGTGCGTGGAGACGATTGGGTATATACTTATTTAAAAACCTTTTATGTTGACCCAAATAAAACATTTAAAGTAAATAATGCTGTGTTTAAAGACGTGGGTATGCCACATGTGCTTGAGCCCCTACAAGGAACTCAAGAAGCAGAGATGGTATATGAAACTTTGCACGGCGAAAAGGTACTTTCTGGAATAAAGCTGACTCAAAAAGAGCCTGGTGCATTGAACCCAGAAGAATATGATCAAGCGGTTCGCGACTTGGTTAACTTTCTAGCATATGTTGGTGAGCCTTCAAAGTTAGAATCGCATCGAATTGGTACTTGGGTGTTAGTCTTCTTGGCCGTATTTTTTGTTTTCATCTACTTGCTGAAAAAAGAATACTGGCGCGAAGTACATTAAAACAAATACCTAATTTGCTTTTTAAATGGGGGGCTTTATGCCCCCATTTGTCGTATATTATGGTCTGTAGTTTGGATCGGCCAATAAATCGATATTGGCATTTATAGTAATCTTTGGAGGAAATTCATGGCTGTTGCTGCCAATAAACGTTCGGTAATGACATTGTACGCAGATTCAGTGTCATTACACAGTCATCAGGTCAGAATTGTTTTGGCCGAAAAAGGGATCAGTGTTGAAATTAAATTTATTGATCCGACCAATAAACCTGAAGAATTGTTCGAGTTAAATCCCTATGGAACCATTCCAACGTTATTAGATCGCGAGCTGGTTCTTTATCAGTCTAATATCATTATGGAATATTTAGACGAAAGATTTCCTCATCCACCTTTAATGCCGGTTTATCCTGTTGCGAGAGGTACAAGTCGCTTGATGATGCATCGCATTGAAAATGATTGGTACAAACATGTTGTTACTATAGAAAATGGTACCTCAGAGCAAGCAATACAAGCACGTAAAGAGTTACGCGAAAGCATTTTGGCGATTGCCCCAATTTTTCAAGAAACGCCTTACTTTATGAGTGAAGAATTTAGCTTGGTCGATTGTGTCTTAGCTCCTTTATTATGGCGTTTACCAAAACTGGGTATAGAGCTGATTGGACAGGGCAGCAAAGAAGTTAAAGAGTATATGAGCCGTGTTTTTGAACGAGAATCTTTCCAAGCTTCATTAACCGATGACGAAAGAGAAATGAGAGGACAGTAAGTGTTATGACAGGCAATGATCTACAGATGACAAATTGTAAGCCTTATTTATTGAGAGCGATTTATCAATGGATTGAAGACAATGCCTGTACGCCTTACTTGTTGGTGGACGCCAACTATCCGGGCGTCCAGGTTCCGTTTGAATACGTTAAAGATGGCCAAATTGTTTTAAATGTTTCTAGTAGTGCTACGGGCAATTTTGTTATTGGCGACCAAGACGTTGAGTTTAATGCACGTTTTGGTGGTACACCTCGACATTTAATTGTTCCGGTTGCGGCTATTTTATTTTTATACGCTAAAGAAAATGGCGAAGGTATGCCATTTGCGCCGGAAGCTTACCCAGAAGCATCAGCGGATAAAAATATCTCTTTGCAACAGGTTGACAGTGGCTCTGATATAGAACAAGGCGATACAGAAAAATCAGAGACGGCTAAAAATAATAAAGTGTCTCATCTTAAAGTAATCAAATAATTGGGTTTATCTGAGCGGCGTTTGCAGTATTTAAAAATACTGCTACAGGCCAAGCTTTTGTTAATTTTTAGGATATGATTGTGGACACGAAAGCTCAATATGGTTTTTACCATGAAGTTGCACAAAGTTTTTGTTTATTTACCATAGTGGATGCTGCTGGCATTCCAACCCCAGCAAATGAAGACGGGCAAAAAACCATGCCGTTTTGGTCTAATGAAGAAAAAGCGCAAGCATTTATTCAGGCAAATCCAGACTTTGCTGGGTTTCAACCTTTGCGTGTTGACTGGGCGGTATTTGAAGACAAGTGGTTCGCTGGTATCGTGGCCGATGATTTAGTGGTGGGGTTGAATTGGTTAGATTATCAAAATGAAAATTTAATCATTGAAGTTGAGACGTTGCAAAAAGAAGTCCACAACATTATTAAAACTCAACCTCTTAAAAAGTAATTTAAACGAGTCCTTTTTTAATTAAATATTGAAAGGGACGAGTGTCTGTTTGTTTGGCTAACAAACTATGATCCATGAAACGACAAAAGCTTGGAATATCACGCGTTGTCGATGGGTCATCAGCCAAAATTAACAAAGTTTCGTTGTCTTGCATTTGTCGAACAGCTTTGCGCACCATCATGACTGGCTCAGGACATAATAGGCCACAAGCATCTAAGCGGTGATCTGGATTATCAAAAATAGACATAAACTCAACTCTTAATCTAAACAGGCAGCTAGTTTAGCAAAAGCTTGCCTTGAATTTAATTTTTTATGCAGCAACTTCTTGTTATTGGAACTGTTTGGCCCGAACCTAATTCTACGGCAGCTGGCCAGTATATGATGACTCTGCTGAGTTACTTTAAGCAGCAAGGGTATCGGATCACATTTGCGTCTAGCGCAGCGCCTAGCGCTCATAGTATAGATTTATCCGCACTTGGCATCGATTGCCAAGCGATTCAATTAAACTGTAGCAGCTTTGATGACTTTGTCGCAGACTTAAGGCCAGATATAGTGCTGTTTGACCGTTTTATGATAGAGGAGCAATATGGTTGGCGGGTGCAAAAATATTGTCCAGACGCCGTCCGTATTTTAGATCTAGAAGATTTACATGGTCTTCGTCAGGCACGTCACCAAGCGCATAAAGCTGGTCGTACAGTCGCAGCCAAAGATTATTTAAATGATACCTGCCTACGTGAAATTGCGGCGATTTGGCGCTCAGATCTGGCGCTCGTTATTTCAACCGCCGAGCTTAAAATTTTGCAAGACGTGTTTGCCGTTCCAGCAGAAAAATGCTGTTATTTGCCATTTGTATGTTCGCGACACCGGATTGCACAAATAGAACAGCAACCCAGCTACGAAGTACGCGAGCATTTTGTGACGATAGGGCACTTTAGACATGCTCCGAATTGGGACTCAGTCTTATTTTTAAAACAGCAGATTTGGCCTAAAATCCGAAAGCAACTCCCTTCGGCAGAGTTACACGTGTACGGAGCCTACCCAAGCAAAAAAGTTGTTCAACTGGATTGTATAAAAACAGGTTTTCGTATCAAAGGTTGGGCCGAAGATGCTTATCAAGTTATTCGCCAAGCTAGGTTGATGTTAGCACCACTAAGATTCGGGGCGGGTTTAAAAGGCAAGTTATTTGATGCTAGCTGTACGAATACACCTTTTGTCACGACAGATATCGGCGCAGAAGGCCTCTTGCAGCAAGGTTATATTGAATATTCTCAGCAAGTTGCAAATGATGCATCTGAGTTTGCCACTAAAGCTGTCCGTCTATATCAAGATGAAGTGCTATGGCGGCAAGTGCAAAATAGCCAATTTAAGAATTTAGTGGAGAATTTTGACCAAGCGGAACACCAACAAAGGTTAACTGAAACACTCCAACAGCTTAAACAAAACCTAGTCGATCATCGCCTGAAAAACTTTACCGGTGCAATGTTAATGCACCATACAATGAAAAGTACTCAATATATGGCACAATGGATTGAAGCTAAAAACAGGTCTTTGTGAAAGTAAAGCAGTGATGGCCCTTTGGGGCCATTTTTTGTTATGTTCGGTCAATTTCAATATTGTCTATTAAGCGGGTAGAGCCCATAAAAGCGGCAGCTAACAAGACTAAATGTTTATCTTCTTCATTGGCTGGTTGCATAGTGTCTCGGTTAGCAAATTCTATATAATCACAATCGAAACCCGCACTGGTTAGCTGATCTTTGATATAGCTAGTAGCTGTGCTTAACGTCCAGCTTTTTTCTTTAACTTGATCTGCCCCCCGACAGAGTGCTTTGTACAATAATGAAGCTTGCTCTTTCTGATCTGCTGAGAGGTAGCCATTGCGGCTACTCATGGCTAAACCGGAAGCTTCTCTGACAGTATCTACACCAATGATCTTTATGGGCATGCATAAATCTTCCACCATAGTTCGGATCACTTGTAATTGTTGGTAATCTTTTTTACCAAACATAGCATAGTCTGGCTGCACCAGGTTAAACAATTTATTAACAATGGTGGCAACTCCCCTAAAATGCCCATCTCGCGAAGCACCACAAAAGTGAGTTGAGATGCCTGGTACTTCAATATAGCTCTGATCGCTAAGAGGCTTGGGATAAATATCATTGGCTTGCGGGGTAAATAAAATATCTACAGCTAAACTCCTTAGGGCCGCTTCATCTGCTTCTGGGGTATGTGGGTAAGTATCAAGATCTTCGCCTGCGGCAAATTGCATGGGGTTAACAAAGATGCTTACAATCACTATATCCGCACGTTGTTTTGCCGCTTCAACTAATCTTAAGTGGCCTTTATGTAAGTTGCCCATGGTGGGTACAAAAGCGATAGTTTTTTGCACGACTTTTAGCTCGTGAACTGCTCTGCGAAGTTCACTTGGTTGGCTAATTTTTAACATCATTCACCTGTTATCAGAGTTTAGTTAAACCGTTTTTCGGGAGTTGCTTACAGAGATCACCAAGTCTAGTGCCACATGGCAAAATGAGTTCAGCGGCAAGTTCAGATAAGGGGTAAATCACAAACTCGCGAGTTTTCATTCCATAATGCGGCACTGTCAAGCGATCCGTTTTAATTATCTCATTGCCGAAGAGTAGAATATCTATGTCGAGGGTGCGAGGTCCCCAGCGTTCTTTTTTTCTAACCCGACCTTGAGAGTGCTCAATCTTCTGAGTGGCATCGAGTAGTTCGATTGCGCTTAACTGATAATTAAAGGCAACCACTGCATTGACATAGTCGGGTTGATCTTGCGGTCCCAGAGGTTGACTGGCATAAAAAGATGAAGCGACCAAATCGCTGACACCTGTTAAATTGCTCAGGGCCATTATTGCAGTGTTTAATTGCGTTAATGGCTCAGCTAAGTTACTGCCAAGACCAAGGTATACTTTAACCATATTATTCTGTTTTTACGTTTTTCCCAGCAGGTCGGCGTCTACGTCGAGGTCGACGTTTAGGCTGCTCTGCTTGAGCGGGTTTTACTGTTGGGTTATCTTTTTGTACTTGCGTCCACCAATTCGCCAATTCGGTTAAATCTGGTTCTACTTCGGCTCGTAATAATAAAAAGTCGTAAGCCGCTCTAAACCTCGGGTGCTCTAAAGTTTTTAAAGCCTTATTACCTCGGGAAAATTGTAATCTTAATTGTAAAATCCAGATTTCTCGGATGGTAGTAGCAAAGCGTTTAGGGATGACCACATTATAGGCACCTGAATCTAGAACAGCAGAAATTGCTAGATGGGCGGCATCCTGGTCGGGTAAAGCCTGTTGTTGATAATGGGCGAAAGCTTCTTGGTATTGGTACCATAATAAAACGGCAAAAATAAAGGCTGGGGTGATTCTAAGCCCTTGTTTTAAGCGTAAATCAGTGTTTTTCAGTGCTTGCTCAAACAACCGGCTTGTGGCACTTTTATCATTGTCAAGTTCTGGCAGGTTAGGAAATATCTGCTGAAATAATTGATAAAACATCAGCATCTTATATGTTTCTAAGCCTTGGCCAGACAACAACAGCTTTAGACACTCTTCAAACAAGCGCGCTTTGGGGATATTTTGTAATAAAGGTGCTAACGATTTAATTGGTTTAGCGGTGCGTTCGCTGATCTGCATTTCCAGCTTTACAGCAAAGCGGACGGCACGTAACATTCTTACCGGATCTTCACGGTAGCGTGTTTCAGGATCGCCAATTAAATCGAGATTGCGTTGCTCAATTGCTTCAACACCGCCCCAATAATCATAAATACTAAAATCAGCAATGTTGTAATAAAGCGCATTCGCGGAAAAGTCCCTGCGTTCTGCATCTTCATCTATGCTGCCGTATACGTTGTCAGAAAGAAGCTGCCCATGGTCCGATTGATTTTTACCTGCTGAGTCTTCGCTATGGTGGCCCCGGAAAGTTGCAACTTCAATGATTTCAGGCCCAAATACAATGTGGGCTAAACGAAAGCGTCGGCCAATTAAACGACAGTTACGAAATGTTTTTTTTATTTCTTCTGGCGTGGCATTGGTCACTATATCAAAATCTTTCGGTGCCAGGCCGAGTAAAATGTCACGGACACCACCGCCCACTAAGTATGCTTCGTATCCAGCATCTTTTAGACCATAGAGCACTCTGAGTGCATTTTTACTCAGATTTTTACGGGATATATTGTGCTCGGAGCGGGGAATTATGCGTAACTGAGGTCGCTCTGAGGATTTTCCCAGCGCCTTTTTACACAGTTTTATGACTTGGCGAATAATGTTGGTTTCCTTTAACTAACAAAACTCGCGCTATAATAACTCAAAAGATGTCAAATGGGTATATTAGCGCGTATTGGTGACTGTGGGTAATTGCCAGTTTTCCAGTGCCCAAGCCAACTGTTGGCTCGGTGACTCTATTTTTAATGCGGTAGGCGGGGCCAGTTGTAACGCATTTAAAGCGGCAAAACAGGTCTGTTTTGCATCTTGTGGACGTATACCTGGTGCACCGTTTTGTTTACTTAGTTTACGTCCACTCGCGTCGATAATAACAGGGATGTGTGCGTAGTTAGGCACAGGTGTGTTTAATGCTTGATATAAACTGCGTTGCCATAGAGTGGTTTCAAGTAAATCACTGCCGCGCACTATATGACTAATTTGTTGTGCGATATCATCCATAACCACAGCGATTTGATAGGCAATAAGACCATCTTTTCTGCGAATAATAAAATCTTGTCCCGCTACGTCCGCTGCCAAATTGACCTGGTTATAAATTCGATCAAAAAAGTGAGTCTCTTGTATGGTATTTTTGAAACGTACAGCTGCACCCTGTTGAGGGCGTTGTTTGTCTCGGCAGTAGCCATCATAAATATGCTTAAGCGATTTTAAGCGTTTGCGAGGGCATTGGCAGTAATAAGCTTGCCTATTTTGCAACCAGAGCTCAACTTGTTGCTGATAACTCGCTAAGCGATCACTTTGAAACGTGACAGCTTCATCGGATTGCAACGAGAGTGCAGCCAACTGCTCTAGGATAATGTCGCTGGCGCCTTCAACTTCTCTAGGCGGATCTATATCTTCAATACGAATTAGCCAATCACCATGCTGAGATTTAGCATCCAAATAACTGGCGATTGCAGTCACCACTGAACCGAAATGTAAAGGCCCCGATGGAGATGGGGCAAAACGGCCTCTATAACGCATATTGACTAAGCACTAATGATGAGCGCCAAGCTTTAAAAACCTGCGTTTTGTTTTTCTTTAATTTCGGACAAGGTTTTGCAATCAATACATAAGTCTGCAGTGGGACGAGCTTCTAAACGTCTGATACCTATCTCAACACCACACTCTTCACAATAACCGAACTCTTCATTTTCGATTAACTGAAGGGTTTTTTCGATCTTTTTGATGAGTTTGCGCTCGCGGTCTCGCGTCCGTAACTCAAGACTGAACTCCTCTTCTTGTGAGGCTCTATCAACTGGATCTGGAAAGTTAGCCGCTTCATCTTTCATATGGTGCATCGTTTTATCAACTTCAGCCCGAAGCTGGCTGCGCCAGGTTTTTAAAATTTTACGGAAATGCTCTAATTGAGCTTCATTCATATACTCTTCATCAGCTGAAGCCTGATACGGCTGTAATCCAGCCTGAGCTATAATGCCAGTTGCTTTGTTTTTTGTGCCAGCGGGCATTTCATGTCTCCTAAATTTCGCCAGCTTATTGCTAGGCGGCTATCTATATCAAAAACCATTAATAAGCGCAATTAATAAAAGTTTAAAAACTGAAATATTATCACTTATTTCACAGTTCAACTGTAAAGTGAACAGTCAATATGGGGACAAATTATGGTATTCAAATAGTTTGGCAGAACTTTTTTATTTTGCGAATCGAAATTGGACAAAGACGGTGTCAATAAAGCCCCTAAAAATAAGGGGCTGAAGAGCATCGGGGAAACGGACATCACTTATTGACGGATCCCTTCAACGTGTAGATGCAAATAAACGGTTTGCGACGCAGGGCCTAAATCTTTGTTGATAGAAAAGTCTTTTAGCTTGAGCTCGGTCGTACCACTAAATCCTGCACGGTATCCCCCCCATGGATCTTTCCCTTCACCGATTTTTTTTGCATTGATGACAATATCTTTAGTCACACCATGTAAGGTGAGTTTGCCATGGATGTTAAACTTTTCATTTTCTAGCGGTTCAATTTTAGTGCTGATAAATGTGGCTTTGGGATAATTTTTAACAGCTAAAAAATCATCGCTGCGCAGGTGTTTATCGCGCTCTGCATGATTAGAGTCAATACTGGCTGTATCTATGGTTATTTTAACCGAACTCTCTGCAAGCTTGCCATCTTCATAACTAAAATGGCCTTCAAAGTCGTTAAAGCGGCCAGTTAGCCAACTGTAACCTAAATGCTGAATCTTAAAATTAACGGCTGCATGAGCGCCTTTATCGTTGTCGTCGATAATGTAGTTTGCGGCATTAGCAGCGCCGCTCACTAAACACAAAGCGATTGCTGTTTGAGTTAAAAATTTCATTTTAAACCTCTATACTTAGATTAAATAATGCGTTTGAAGATAGCGTCTTTGTCAATAAAATGATGCTTAAGCGCGCCTATTGCATGCACCAATACTAACGCGATCAGGCTGTACGCAAGGTATTTATGCATAGCGCCAGCTAAATCAGCCTGCTCTGGTATCTCTGTTAATAACGCTGGCACCTCTATTAAATTAAACCATTGTATGCCTTGGCCTTTAGCAGTAGAAATTAAATAACCACTAAAAATAATAAAAAACACCAATAGGTATAATAAAATATGAGTGGCTGTTGCAGTCCTTCGTTCCCACTTTGCGCCAATGGGGGGAGGGGATTTAAGTATTAATTTGGCAAATAAACGTACCAGCATAACAACGAATAATACTAACCCAAAGTTTTTATGTTGTGCGGGGGCTTCATGGTACCATTCGCTGTAATAGCTCAGATCGACCATCCAAAAACCCACAGCAAAAAGCCCGATAATTAAAAAGGCGGCTAGCCAATGGCATATTTTTATTAGTTTTGGGTATTGCATAAATTACAGGTACCTTTTTTAAAAATTTATTTGATTTAATTAAGCGGTTAATTAATTGTTAGGTCAAGTACCTTTACAAAATTGACATAAACTATAGCTGGAACTTATTTTGCATAGTTCGCCTTTGTCATTTTGTGGTATTCGATTTTTTACAGGTTGATCGTTAAATTGACATAATTAGTAATAAGTCTAAATTTAATAAAAAATTTATTCCATGGGTCTTGAGTTTCGGCTGAGGTCGGAGCATTATTTTAAACCAGCCGATAAAGGCTGCTTCTAACGGTAAAAAAAGGAAACCAAGTATGGTTAAAAAATGTTTATTCCCCGCCGCTGGTTACGGTACGCGCTTTTTACCCGCGACTAAAGCTCAGGCGAAAGAGATGCTACCAATCGTTAACAAGCCTTTAATCCAATATGGGGTTGAAGAAGCGCTTGAAGCAGGTATGCAATATATAGGTTTTGTAACGGGACGTACTAAGAGAGCAATTGCTGATCACTTTGATATTTCTTACGAATTAGAAAACGAAATATCGGGCACCAGCAAAGAAAAGTTCTTAGAATCAGTTCGTTATGTTATGGATAATGGTATCTTTTCTTTCACTCGTCAGCCAGAGATGAAAGGTTTAGGTCACGCTATCTTGTGTGGTGAAACCTTAATGGGGAATGACGCATTCGGTGTCATTTTGGCTGATGATTTATGTTTGCCAGAAACACCAGGCAGTGACGGTGTTATGAAGCAAATGGAAAAAATTCACGCAGAAACTGGTTGTTCTGTGGTTGCGCTAATGGAAGTGCCAAAAGAAACTATTTCTAAATACGGGGTCATTGCCGGCGAAGATTTGGGCGATGGACGTTATCAAGTTTCTGATATGGTTGAAAAGCCAGCAGTCGAAGATGCACCTTCTAATCTAGCCATCATTGGTCGTTATATTTTAACACCCGATATTTTTGACATCATTCGTAATACACCACCAGGCAAAAATGGCGAAATCCAGTTAACTGACGCTCTGTTAGCTCAAGCACGCGAAGGTAAAGTAATAGGTTATAAATTTAAAGGACGACGCTTTGACTGCGGTAGCGTGAAGGGGTTTGTTGAAGCAACTAATTATGTTTATGAAAACATATATGAAGAAAAATAAAAATTAGTGGCGAATGAAACAGTGCAATACCAAGCGTTTTGCACTGTTTTGGTTCACTGTATCTGATAAATTAAGTTAAGCGAATGATCCTCTTTATTGATAGTGCAGCTAGCGCATAATGATTCGATCAATTTAAGTCCCCAACCAAAACAATCTTGATTATTCAAATCGGCTAAGTTTTTTGGCAAATCAAAACCGGTGCCAGAGTCTTTTACGGTAATAAAAAGCTGCTTTTGGTCAGCTTGATAGCGAATTACATAATTGACATAAGCAGACGATAAGTTCGCCAATCTTTGTTCTCTTTGCTGATAATAATATAACAAACCATCAGCTTCATTTTTAAGTTCTGAGTTGAGTTTTAGAATGCCGTGCTCAAGCGCATTATTATAAGTCTCAATGAGTATTGTATAGATAATAGAACGCTCGTTTTGCAGTTCAGGTGTTCGACATATTTGCTCAAGCAGAAAATCGATAGGATGTGTTTGGCGCATATCTGCTTCGTTAAAAGAAACTTCAATCGTAAAATTGACAGAAATTGCAGTATCACCATATTTTTTTTTATTGCTCATTAATGCAGGGTTAATTTGCAGGACAGAAATATCATCACAAGACATCTGGTTTGGAAAGTTATGTTGCATTTTTTCAATAATGTCTTGTGGTCCCATAGTGGGTTGCTCTACGATAATTTTTGCGAGATGTTCATCTGCAAAAAAGAGCTGTTCGGAGTGGGCTCTTTCAATTAAACCATCGGTATAGAAGGTAATTGTATGATCCGAGTTGGTGACAAAATTTTGTACACTTGCATCAAACGAGTGCTCGGGCAGTATGCCTAAAGACATGTGCTGGGCAACAATTTTATCCGTTTTTTGTTGCTGAGTATGGTAGATGATAGCGTTTGGCATACCGCCTGACCACAAAGTTAAATTCCCAGAGCCTGCGGCTAACTCTATGATGGTCGCAGCACAAAAGCGATCATTCGGTAATAGCTCTAATAAGCGACGGTTTAGGGTGGCTGCAATTTTTGCAACAGACTCGGCTTTGCTGGTGGCATCAAAAAAGCACTGGGCGACCGGGAGAATACCGATAGCTGCTGCTAAGCCATGCCCAGTAAAATCACCTATTAATAAATATTGATGACCGTTTGGTGCGATATCTGCGAGGATTAAATCGCCGTTAAAGCTCGAAGCGGCTTGCAAAGTAAAATTTACAACATCTGGATAATAGCGGTTTTGCTGATATAAATTGGCAAATACTTTTTCTACAATGGCGTGATCGCGCTCAACTTGTTTGCGGTATTGTGATAACTGCCGGTTTTGACTTCGGGTTTTTTCAGACAGCTCTATAGTGCGTTGTAATACTTTTATTTTGGCCGATAAAATCGCCATGTCATAAGGTTTACTTAAAAAATCATCGCCACCAGCTGCTAAACAATCTAAAGTGGATTGTTGATCATCTAACGACGTTAAAAAGATGATAGGTAAAAAGCGATCACCAGCGATTTTTTTAAGCTCTGGTGCGGTTTCTATGCCATTTTTTATCGGCATCATAACGTCTAATAAAACGATATCAAAAAGGCTCTGCTGAGCTTTGTCAATCGCCACAAGACCATTTTCAGCTTCAGCTACTGTATGGCCTTGAGATTGCAACATAGTCGCTAAAATATTGCGATTGATTGCTAGGTCGTCAACAATCAGAATATGCATTTAGCGTTTTATTCAACGTCAAACAATTTATCAAAACGCGCGATTTGCAGAATTTTTTTAATTTGAGGTTGAGCTCGGGTAATCAAAATACTGTCTACTTGGTTTTTGGTGTTTTTTTGCAGATTTAACAGCATACCCAACGCAGAAGAATCTATGTAGTCGGTATTATGCAAGTCTATCTCAATGGTTTTAACTGAGGTTGGTAAATCTCGGTAGGCTTCCCGAAAATCCTGGACCAGATTAAAATCAAATTTTCCACTAATTTGAATATCCAGTTTGTCTTTTAGATTAGACATTTCTTTTTTTAAAGTCATCGGCTTATCCCTAAAATGCAAGGTACTAATGCAGTATACTATTGCAAGTGTAACATGTTTTTTAATTTAGGTAGTTTTTTGCCACTTGAAAAAATATTTTTTTTGTTTTGAGGCAAATCTAAATGGGTGATAGAATATGCCGCCCTTTAATAAGGGGGTCGAGTTTTTGTTTTGGTCGCGAAGCAAAAACATATATTTAATTTATTGGAGATAACCATGTCTACTAAAATCGAATTATTAGCTAGCCTGCGTAGCGAAATAGGGAAAGGTGCGAGCCGCCGCCTACGTCACGCAGATAAAGTTCCTGCAGTTTTATATGGCGCAGGTCAAGATGCTGTTGCCTTATCATTAGATCACAATAAAGTTATCAAAGCGCAAGAAGAAGAGCAATTTTACTCTCAAATCATTAACTTAGTGGTTGATGGCAAGCCTGTTGATGTTATCGTGAAAGACATGCAGCGTCACCCGTTTAAGCGCAAAGTCACTCATATTGATTTTCAGCGTATTGTTGCTGGTGAAGAAATTCACACGACTGTTCCAGTTCACTTCATTAATGAAGATACTGCACCTGCGGTTAAATCAGAAGGTGGTGTTGTTTCTCACTTAATTAATGAAATTGAAATAAGCTGCTTACCAAAAGACTTACCAGAATTCATTGAAGTTGATGTCTCTGGTGTTGCTTTAGGTAGCACTTTACATTTATCTGACGTTAAATTGCCAGCAGGTGTGTCTTCTGTTGAATTGGCTAAAGGTGAAGAGCATGACGTAGCTGTTGTGTCTATCGACTTACCTAAAGCAGCCAAAGATGAAGACGAAGACGGCGGCGAAGAAGAAGCTTCAGAAGAGTAATTGAGCATTATCACTGATGAGTGACAAGGTTCAACTCATTGTGGGCCTGGGTAATCCAGGCTCACAATATGTCAACACCCGCCACAATGCAGGTGAATGGTATGTTCGTTCACTAGCAGAGTACCATCAAGCCCAACTCAAGTTCGATAATAAATTTTTCGGTTTTACCGGACTCGCACAAATTTCAGGTCAAGACGTTCGTTTATTAATCCCCACTACTTTTATGAATAAAAGCGGTCAAGCGATTGCCGCGCTAGCAAACTTTTATAAAATTCCACCTCAATCCATATTGGTTGCCCACGACGAGTTAGATATGCCGCCTGGGGTTGCTAAGTATAAAAAAGGCGGTGGCCATGGGGGACATAACGGCTTGCGTGATACGATTGCCCGCTTAGCCAATAATAAAGAATTTTTGCGGTTGCGGATAGGCATTGGTCATCCGGGACACAGTAGTCAAGTGACTGGTTATGTTTTGGGTAAAGCACCGCAGTCAGAGCAGGCATTAATAGATGCGGCTATTGATGAAGCGGTACGCTGCAGTGAAATTTTAATCAAAGACGGTTTATTGAAAGCCACAAACCGACTTCATAGTTTTAAAGCATAGGATAATCAGTATGGGTTTTAAATGTGGGATAGTAGGTTTGCCAAATGTTGGTAAATCAACCTTATTCAATGCCTTAACCAAAGCAGGAATCGAAGCGGCAAACTTTCCGTTTTGTACAATTGAGCCTAATACCGGAGTTGTGCCTGTTCCTGATATGCGCTTAGACGC
Source organism: Gayadomonas joobiniege G7 (assembly GCF_000300815.1). Classification (GTDB taxonomy): domain Bacteria; phylum Pseudomonadota; class Gammaproteobacteria; order Enterobacterales; family Alteromonadaceae; genus Catenovulum; species Catenovulum joobiniege. Next base: position 73,739 of record NZ_AMRX01000002.1, read on the forward strand.
ATTAGCTGCAATTGTTAACCCGCAAAAAACAATAGCGACCACGATGGAATTTGTCGATATTGCTGGTTTGGTTGCAGGCGCTTCAAAAGGTGAAGGTTTAGGTAATCAGTTTTTAGCAAATATTCGTGAAACCGATGCAATCGGCCATGTGGTTCGCTGTTTTGAAAACGAAAATGTTGTGCATGTAGCGGGCAAAGTGGACCCAGCAGAAGACATTGATGTTATTAATACTGAGTTAGCTTTGGCAGACATGGACACGGCAGAAAAAGCCATATTAAGAGCCACCAAAAAAGCTAAAGGTGGCGACAAAGATGCAAAAGCCGAATTAGCTGTATTAGAAAAAATCAAACCTGCGTTAGACGAAGGCCAAATGCTCCGCTCGGTCGCTCTAAGCGATGATGAAAAAAAAGTGATCAGCCATTTTAACTTTTTAACCCTTAAGCCAACCATGTATATAGCTAATGTGAGCGAAGATGGTTTTGAGAATAATCCATATTTGGATAAAGTTAGAGCGATTGCAGAGCAAGAAAATGCCGTTGTTGTGCCTGTTTGTGCCGAGATAGAGGCTGAGCTGGCCGAGTTAGACGAAGAAGAGCGCACTGAGTTTATGGCTGATTTGGGTTTAACAGAACCAGGTTTAAACCGAGTGATCCGCGGTGGCTATCAACTATTAAACTTGCACACTTATTTTACCGCTGGTGTTAAAGAAGTCCGCGCGTGGACCATTAAAGTGAATTCTACGGCGCCACAAGCAGCTGGTAAAATTCATACGGACTTTGAAAAAGGGTTTATTCGTGCTGAAGTCATAGGTTATCAGGATTATATCGACCACCAAGGCGAAGCGGGTGCAAAAGACGCAGGTAAATGGCGTTTAGAAGGTAAAGACTATATTGTGAAAGATGGCGATGTCATTCACTTTAGATTTAATGTTTAATAGCTCTGGCTTAAAAATAGACAGTGTTTGATGCTTTTTTGACTGCTTAGATTAAAAATCGCATCAAATGCATAAAAAGTTTAAAAAAGGGGTTGACGCGTAAACCCCATATCAGCATAATACGCGCCACTCGCTGAGGCGAGGTTTAAAAAGTGGCTACATAGCTCAGCTGGTTAGAGCACAGCACTCATAATGCTGGGGTCGCAGGTTCGATTCCCGCTGTAGCCACCATTTTTTATGCGGAAGTGGCGGAATTGGTAGACGCGCTGGATTTAGGTTCCAGTACCTTCGGTGTGAGAGTTCAAGTCTCTCCTTCCGCACCAATGCTGGGGTATCGCCAAGCGGTAAGGCAGCGGGTTTTGATCCCGCCATTCCCAAGTTCGAATCTTGGTACCCCAGCCATTTTTTATACTATCCCTTTGCTGGGGTATCGCCAAGCGGTAAGGCAGCGGGTTTTGATCCCGCCATTCCCAAGTTCGAATCTTGGTACCCCAGCCATCTTAATTATCGAATTAACTTTCTAAAAACCGTTTTCCGAGCAATTAATACAATCACTAACATCCCAGAGAATGCAGTTAAATAACGCAATTCTAGGTAGATATCTGGATTAAACACAGTGCTTAGCAGTTCAAGGCTAATTATCAAATAGATAAAACGGCGCAAAAGGTTCTCGTTTAAACGACTCAACACATAACCACCTAATGGCGCACCCACAGCGACCACTAAACAAGAAGCCCACCAACTTTTTACAACGAATGCAGATAATGGCTGCGGATCTAAATAGACAAACCATAAACTGGCATACAGGGCGTTAAAAGCCATGCAAAAGACAGTGGTTGGAATGGCCTCTTTGATAGAATATTTTAATACATAGACCAAAACAAAAAAGAGTAATACATCGGCACCAGAGCCGATATTGGCCGATAAAAAGCTCCCGGCGGCACCCGCGACTAGTAGAATACTGATACGTCCAGGGTGCATATGGCGGCGTGCATGCAAGGTGTGGTTGCACAACCATATCACCCAAGCTGTTAATAAGATAAACTCGCTAAATAAAAATTTTAAAATCGCACCTTCAAGCGTCGTATAATTTAGTGCCAGCGGGATAACAAGCAAACTGATTGGTAAACAATATTTAAGCTCATGCCATAATAAAGGGATCCGGCGAGCAATAAAAAATAAGCTCGCAAAACTCATCCCAACGGCTTGAATGGCTAAGCTAAATAAACGTGCATCAGATGCATCGACAGCGAATAACTTAGTGAATACAGGGAAGGCGACAGCACCACCGCCAAGTGGCGTTAAACCAGCGACAAAAGAACCAAATAACATGGTTAAAGCTGAACCCCAATAATTTGAGTATAATTCAATTATTGCGTCTATCGGCCATTTAGAGAACCAGAATACAAAAAAAACCGATAAACAAAAAATATAGAGGTATGGCATTAATCTCAATGTGGAATCTTCCCAATAGCAAGCTTGAGTATTAACTGTTGTAAAGGTTTTATTTGTGCCGTGGTATTAAATAATATACTGCGTGCCGGTTTTAAAAAGGATAACTCCGGTTGGTTGCTGTAATATAATAAATCCATAGTGCTTGCCATGCTCTGCACGTCAAACCAACGTTTTACATTATAACTTAGCTGAAGATGCGTACGTTTGATGCCCTCTAAACCATGCTGTTTGATGAGCCGTATAAATTCTGCCGTATCTCTAAAACCTAAATTGACACCTTGGCCCGCTAATGGATGAATACTGTGTGCTGCATCGCCAATGACTAACGCTTGATTTTGCCACGGCGTTTTAACTTGGTATCTGTGTAATGGAAAGCTAGCCGCTTGAACAAAGTCAAAAGCTGGCAGGTGGTGCGTAAAAAGTTTGTTTAAGTATTGGCTTTGCTCAGCTTCACTCGATTGTTTAAGTTGTCTGACCTGTTCGGCGCTGCGATATAATATAAGGCTGGCATAGTTATCAAATAAAGGCAGTAGAGCGTGCGCGCCAGTGTTTGTAAAGGTTTGCCAAGTGTGGTCATTGACTGGGGCTGACAGCTTAACCAGAGCACAATAACAGCTCTGTGGATACTGATTACCTATACCGGCAAAACCGAGCTTATCTCTGAGATTGGAGTTAGCGCCCTCGGCAATCACCAAAAAGTCGCAGCTGAGGCTATTAAGTTCTGTTGTTAACTGCCATTGACCGTCTTTAAATTGGCTCGTTTGAATACGAGCCGGACTGACTTCTAATTCAGGCTGACGCCGAGCTGCGTCGGCAAGGTGCTGGTTTTCAACAAAACAGCCTAAATAGAGTTCATTGATGCTGGACGCATCAAACTGGCAATCACTACCCGCAACATCGCGTACACTAAGCACATTATAATATTTTAATCTTTGTGGTGTTAAGCGTTGCCATACGCCTTGTTGCTGCAACCATTTGATAGATGACAGTGAAATCGACGAGACCCGCATATCAGGTGTTTTAGCATCCATTTTAAATGGAGCGTTTTGAGGATCTAATAATAAACAGGTGTAACCAAGTTGATGAAGGGCGGCTGCTAAACTCGCACCAACCATGCCTGCACCTGAGATAACAAATTGATAATGGGATTTTTTAAAAGTCACTAAAAACCTACTGAGTGGGTTATTATGTATTTATCATAACACGCTTTTTATTTATAGGTTATGGAGGTTTTGCAATAAACGGTCCATAGCTCTATAACTAAGTGATTGAGCTAGATGGCTTTTTTTAACATCTTTTTGGCCTTCTAAATCAGCAATTGTACGAGCGACTTTGATAATTCTATGATAAGCGCGAACAGATAAAGCTAACTTTTCAATTGCTCGTTCGACAAAATCAGCATCAGACGGCGCAAGTTTAGCATGAGTGCTTAATTCACGGTTGTTTAACTGAGCATTCAATTTACCTTGCCGTGTCAATTGCAATTGATGTGCAGCCAGCACTCGTTTACGGATCACAGCGGAGCTTTCTCCTCTAAGTTTGTCGTTTTGTAGACTACCTTTGGCTAATTTAGGCACTTCGATCTGGATATCTATTCGGTCTAACAAAGGCCCCGATAACTTATTCAAATAGCGTAAGATCTGATCGGGCGTTGAGCGCATTTTTTCATCATTATAATGACCACAAGGGGAAGGGTTGAGGGCTGCAACCAACTGAAACTTGGCTGGAAACTCAACTTGACGAGCGGCTCGGCTAATTGTAATGCGAGCATTTTGTAGAGGCTCGCGCAATACCTCAAGCGATTTACGATTAAATTCGGGTAATTCGTCTAAAAATAATACGCCGTTGTGAGCTAAGGATATTTCGCCAGGTCTAGGATTACTTGAACCACCGACCAAAGCTACCGCAGAACAAGTATGGTGGGGGCTACGAAATGGTCGTTGGCGCCAATTAGTTGGGTTAAGTGTCGCCCCACAAACTGAATGTATGCTGGCACAGCTTAGTGCCTCTTCTTCGGATAATGGTGGCAAAATACCCGCTAGTCGTTCTGCCAGCATGGTTTTACCGGTTCCAGGAGGGCCCATCATTAAAATATGGTGTTGCCCGGCAGCCGCAATTTCAAGCGCTTTTTTGGCGTGCTGCTGGCCAATAACATCCATAAAATCTAACGAGGAAGATAGCCCTTGCTCTTGCTCAGGATCTTGATGTGGGAGTGCTTGCAGAGCTGGGCTCTGAGCTAAATGTTGGCAAACCTGTAATAAAGACTCAGCGCTGTAAACTTCTACGTGTTTAATGCAAGCAGCAGATAAAGCATTGCTCGGTGGTAAAATAATTGCTTTGTGGTGTTCGCGTGCAGCTATCGCGGCAGGGATCTCACCGACTATGGGTCTAAGCTCTCCTGAAAGCGCCAATTCGCCCATTAATTCGTATTTAACAATTTGGCTACTGTCAAGCTGCTCACTCGCGCCTAAAATGCCAACCGCGATGGCCAGATCGTAGCGGCCACCTTCTTTTGGTAAGTCTGCGGGTGCTAAATTGACAGTAATACGCCGATCAGGAAACTCAAATCCAGAGTTGATAATGGCACTGCGGACGCGATCACGTGCTTCTCTAACACTTGTTTCGGGTAAACCAACGATAGTAAATGCCGGCAAGCCATTCGATATATGAACCTCTATGGTGACAAGAGGTGCTTCGATAGCGACCCGGGCACGACTGTAAACTAGAGCTAAAGGCATAATCCAATTCAGCGTATCTATTTTGTATTGTTTTAAGTGTGGTCGTAAGTTGTTTAATTATCAATCTGAACTGACTGAGTATATGGCTTGCAAGCGGCTGATTGATATGCCCTAATAGAGATATACCAATTAAACAATGGAGTTAATGTGAAATTCAGCAAACCTATTCCAACCAACCTGATCACAGGTTTTTTAGGGGTTGGAAAAACGACTGCAATTAAACATTTGTTAAAACATAAACCAGAACAGGAAAACTGGGCCATTTTAGTAAATGAGTTTGGCGAAATTGGCGTTGATGGCAGCCTGTTAGAAAGTTCTGGTGCCGCGATTAAACAAGTCCCAGGCGGTTGTATGTGTTGTGTGCAAGGCGTGGGTATGCGAGTTGGTTTGAATGAGTTAATAAAACTAGAACCTGACCGCATATTGATTGAACCCACAGGCTTGGGTCACCCGAGACAGATTATGGACACTTTAACCGGTGAATATTTTGCTAAATACTTAGAGGTTAGGGCGACTATTACTATGCTTGATCCAGAGACTTTGCTGGATGAGCGTTATACTGAAAATGAAAACTTCATCGCGCAGGCCGAAATTGCCGATATGCTGGTTGCAAATAAAATAGAACAGGCCAGTGAACAAGCGATCGATGCTTTTTTAGCTTGGAGTACTCAGTACCCCAATGCGACTCAACTGGCGCAAATTAGTTTCGGTCAAATTGCGCCTGAGTGGTTAGATAGACCGGCCGAAGCTAAAGTGAACAATGTTGCGCTGAGTGCGCAACATACCCCAGAAGATAATCCAGAAATTCAAGCACTTGAACTACCAGAGCAACAAAACTGGGTAATGCGTTCGCATTTTTCCGATGACTTTTGGAGCTATGGTTGGTTGATTAGTGACAAGGTAGAATTCGAATTTAACGATTTATTAGATTGGATCACCAGTATTAAAGCCGATCGTGTTAAAGCTGTGATTAAAACAAATAAAGGGGTATTGCAAATTAATGCGGTTGGCCGCGACGTAAGATTTGAACCCAGCCAGCTTAACGGGCATGCGAAATTAGAGTTAGTGGTTCGCCGTCCGATTGACATACCCGATTTAGAGCTTATGTTGGCATAAATTAATAAAGTTATAAAAAAGTAAAAAATGTTGTTTTTAAAACTACCTTTTAATGTTTAAACAGGGTATGTTTGCCTGCAAACTGGACTGAGCGTGAGTAAATAAGTGTATGGTAGAGTCATTATTTTTGATGATCGTTAAACGCCCAATATGGTGCATTTTGTGTTGTTTATTACTTGTTTGCGGGCTCACTCTGGGAGCCAAAGACTTAGTATTCAGAGGTGATTACAAAGTGTTTTTTGCCCCAGATAATAAACAGCTTGCAACTTTTGAGCAAATGGAGGCTAGATTTAGTAAAAATGATAATGTTAGCATTATTATTGTCCCTCAGTCCGCAAATGTTTACACACCAGAAAGCTTAGCGATTATTCAAGAGGTTACTGAAGCTGCTTGGCAAATACCATTTTCTACTCGGGTCGACTCATTAACTAATTTTCAGCATACCGAAGCCGAGCAAGATGATTTATTAGTACGCCCGTTAGTGGATGAGTTTCAAGAGCATGAGATTAGTGTACAACAGGCCAAGCAGATTGAACAAATTGCACTAAATGAACCTAGTTTAATCAACCGGATAGTAGCACCAGATGGGAGTGCGAGCATGGTCAATGTGACCGTGCACTTGCCGGATGATTTGCAAAAAACTGCAAATATTATTCAAGTGGCCGAATTTGCTCGTGGTTTAAAATCGAAAATAGAAAAAAAATATTCAGACCATAAAGTGTACTTATCTGGCATAGTGATGCTGAACAATAGCCTATTTGAAGAAGCTTTAAAGGATATCTTTACCCTAGTTCCCGTGATGTTTTTATTAATCATGGTCTTGCTAGTGATTTTGCTGCGTTCTTTGTGGTTAACCTTGGCGACAGTGACAGTGATCACCTTTGCTGTGTTCTCTACAATGGGCTTTGCTGGCTGGATAGCCATCCAGTTGACGATAGCCACTATTAGTGTACCAACGGTCGTTATGACTCTGGCCGTTGCCGATAGTGTTCATGTTATTGTTTCGACACAGTATTTTTTAGCTCAAGGGAAAGATAAAACGAGCGCCATTCTGGCGGCGTTAAAAAGTAATTTAAGCCCTATTTTTATCACCAGTGCAACCACCGCGGTGGGCTTTTTAACCTTTAATTTTTCCGACGTACCTCCGCTGGTTGATCTGGGTAACTTGGTGGCCCTTGGGGTGATGTTAGCGTTTATTTTTTCGGTGACAGTGTTGCCCTCACTTTTATATTTTATTCCAATTGATAGCGCCAAAAGTAGCCAAGTTCGCCAGCAAAATTTGTGGATGCAAAAATACGCACAATGGGTTATTAAACATTATCGTCACCTATTGCCAGTGACTAGCATTGGTATTCTAGCGTTATCTGGGCTGATTTTTTTAAATCGAATTAATGATGTGCCAACGGATTATTTTGATAAAAATATAAAATTCAGGCAAGCCGCTGATTTTTCAGATGAGCATCTGACAGGGATGACGATGTTAGGCGTGGCGTTAGATACTGGCACTGGTGGTGGCATTAACAGCCCTAATTTTTTGGCAAAAGTTGAGCAGTTTGCAATTTGGATTAGAAAGCAACATGACGTCGACCATGTAGAAACACTTTCAGATACATATAAAAGACTCAATAAAAACATGCATGGTGATTTGGACGAATATTATCGTTTACCAGAGAGCCAGCCATTAGCGGCGCAGTTTTTATTATTATACGAAATGTCTCTGCCGTATGGTTTAGATTTAAATAACCAGCTAAACATAGATAAATCATCGATCCGGTTAACCATAGCGATGGACAACCTTGGTTCAAGCCGCATCCTAGAGCTAGAGTCTATGATTCATCAATGGTTTAAAACTAATGCACCTGAAGTAGAAGTAACTACTTCGAGCCCGTCATTAATGTTTGCCCATATAGGGCAAGCCAATATGCAAAGTATGTTGGTCGGCAGCGTATTAGCACTGGTTTTGATTTCTGTCTTGCTCATATTTGCGCTTAAGTCGATCCGTTACGGTTGCATTAGTTTGATACCTAATTTAGTGCCTGCAGCAATAGGTTTTGGTATCTGGGGATTGTTTCACGGGCAGATTAATTTAGGTTTATCTGTGGTGACAAGCTTATGTTTGGGCATAGTTGTTGATGACACCGTCCACTTTTTAAAAAAATATAAATTGGCCCGCGATCAAGGAAACAATGCTCAGCAGGCGGTTGAATTTGCGTTTGCAAGCGTAGGTCGTGCGCTTTGGATCACAACCTTAGTGCTTGCGAGTGGATTTTTTGTGCTTGCTCAATCAGACTTCGCATTAAATGGCGACATGGGGCTATTGACAGCACTGATTATTGTTATAGCGCTTGTGGTTGATTTTATATTTTTACCGGCATTTTTATTATTGTTTGATAAAAAACATGCAGCATCTGAGGTATCCGATTATGCAACAAATAAATAGAGCTTTGAGTTTTGCTAAATTCGTTTTAGTGAGCTGTTTATTGACTAGTTTTTCAGCACAAGCTGAAACTCCAGAAGAAAAAGGCTTACGGATTGCGCAAGAGCGTAAAGCCAGTGATCAAGGTTGGGGCAACTCTGAATCTCACACTTTGATGATTTTACGCAATGCAAGTGGAGATGAAAGCGTGCGCGAGATGCGCATCCGGGCTCTTGAAGTTTCCGGCGATGGCGATAAAGGGCTGACCATTTTTGATAAACCTAGAGATGTTGCTGGTACCCTTTTTTTGAACCACTCGCATATTAATGAAGCGGATGATCAATGGCTATATTTACCGGCGCTCAAACGTATTAAACGCATTGCTTCACGTAATAAATCAGGCCCTTTTATGGGAAGTGAGTTTTCGTATGAAGACTTAGTTTCTTTTGAAGTGGAAAAATTCACCTATAAATTTTTACGTGAAGAAGACTATCAAGTCTTTAAAACAGACGTGGTTGAGTCGATACCGACTGATAAGTATTCTGGTTATAGTAGGCAAATTAGCTGGATAGATCAAAAACATGCAAGAGTTCATAAAATTGAATTTTATGACCGTAAAAACGCGCTATTAAAAACCTTAACATTCTCTGATTACAAGTTATATAAAAACAAATTCTGGCGTGCCCATTTATCTAAAATGGTTAATCACCAAACCGGCAAAAGCACAGACTTGGTCACCGAACAGATTTCTTTTGATGTTGGGTTAGATGAAGCTGATTTTGCCCGCAATGCTTTATTGCGCATTCGCTAATGAGCTTAGGAGAAACCCATGTCTAGGATCACTACCATTATAGCAACGCTGCTGTTTAGTCAATTAACGCAAGCTGACGAATTTGATATTCGTGGTTATCTGGGTATCGAACAAAGGGTTTTTTTTGAAGACGCTGTGGTTGATGGTAAAACTCAATATCAATCGTCGATTAATGCTGAACCTGAGCTGTATTGGGCTTGGGATAGAGATAACAGTGTTACTTTTAAACCATACTTTCGGTTAGACAGCGCAGACAGTGAACGAACGCACGGTGATGTACGTGAGCTAATGTACTTGCATGTAAACGATGGCTGGGAGCTTAGAGCTGGGATAGGTAAAGTTTTTTGGGGGGTGACAGAGACAGTTCATTTGGTTGATGTGATTAACCAAAATGATACGGTTGAAGCGATTGATGGTGAAGATAAGTTAGGCCAACCTATGGTGCAGCTTTCGCTGTTAAAAGATTGGGGAGTATTGGACCTATTTGTTTTACCTGGCTTTCGCGAGCGTATTTTCCCCGGCCGTGACGGGCGACTTGCTGGTCAAGTGCCGATTAATCAAGATGCGGCTCAATATGAGTCAGATGAAGGGCAAAACCACATAGATTTTGCGGCCAACTGGCGCTACATGTTTGACGATGTTGACGTGAGCTTGAATTGGTTTAACGGAACGTCACGGGAGCCTTATTTGTTATTAAATGAGTCTCCTGAAGTTGGCCCAGAAGGCGAGCTAATCCCATTTTATCCGCAGATCACCCAGTTTGGCGCAGTCGCTCAGTATGTTTATCAAGATTGGTTGTGGAAACTAGAATCAGTGAATCGAGCGGGTGATTTTATTGATGATCATAATGCGATTGTTGGTGGATTTGAATACACTCTCGTTGGGCTTGCCGGCAGCTATTTAGATTTAGGTTTAATTGCCGAATATGCTTGGGATGAACGAGGCGCCGATAGCTTTCAGGTGGTTGCACAAAACGATATTTCGGTGGCAGCACGGCTAACCTTTAACGACATTGATTCCAGCGAATTGTTGTTAGGTTTTACTCAAGATCTGGATCGCAGTGGCAGTTTGGCGTTATTCGCCGAAGGATCTACACGCATTGGAGAGTCTGGTAGCTTAAATATAGACGTATGGCTATTTAGCGCCGATGATCTTAGCGATCCTGTTTATGCCTATCGCTCAGATGACTTTCTGCAGATAAGCTACCAGTATTATTTTTAATTAACTTTTTTTAGCGGTGTAATGTTTTTTTCGTCGTCTGCAGGTTCAGCAAAATCAAGTTTGCTGAGCTCTTCTGTTTTGCCTTTAAAGGCTTTTGTGAAGAGATCTTTATTGCGGGCAATAAGACGACCTATATCGTCTAACTTTTGCTCTTCGATGTCAGCTATATTTTCACCGATAGCCGCAGCAATGGCTTCGGCCAGCTCTAACATCTGATCATGCGCATCTGCTTCTTTTTTACTGGTAAACATTTTTCCGTCCCGATCACATTGCCAAAGTGCTTTAACACCCATGATTGCCTCCGATACTGGTTAAATTTACAGTTATCTTATCGGTAGGTTTTGCTTTTGTACAGAGATTTATATTAAAGTGAAGAAAAAAACAGCGTTTTGTCAAAAAAATATCTCGTAAGCAAGACATAAGGCGTAAACTTAATTAAAGTGCGCGCTTCAGCGTTTAGGTATAATTGGAAAGGTCAGTGAAAGCCGAACAAAATAAAGTAGCGAAAGCCGATTTAGATGCTCTGCATAGAATATTTACCGTGCCAGAAGCTCCAGATTCAACACTGGGTAAAATAGAAGCCGAGATTTCTGTTAATCTTGCTGGTTTTTTAAATGAACGCTTAGTCGCTAAAGCTATTTCGTTAGCAGATATAGAAGAAGATTTTAAAAAAGCGGTGATCCCAGAACAGCCTACTTTTGTTTCTGAACACACTCAATTTTTGCTCGATAAGCTGGTTGCACAGTCGGTGCACACAGCAGCGCCAGGGTTTATTGGTCATATGACGTCAGCGTTGCCTTATTTTATGTTGCCGTTATCAAAAATCATGATTGCGTTAAACCAAAATCTGGTAAAAATTGAAACATCTAAAGCGTTTACACCGTTAGAACGGCAAGTTCTTGGCATGATGCACGCGCTTATTTATGAGCAACCTGAGGCGTTTTACCAAAGTTATATGCACTCTGAAAACCATTCATTGGGGGCTTTTTGTTCGGGTGGTACCATTGCCAATATTACGGCTTTGTGGGTTGCTCGAAATCGTTTATTTCAGCCAAGCAAGGACTTTGCTGGAGTGGCTCAGACTGGTTTATTTAAAGCCATGCGCCATTTTGGTTACCAAGGTTTAGCCATTTTAGTATCGCGCCGGGGCCATTATTCTATCAGCAAAGCGGCCGATTTATTAGGAATTGGGCGTGATGAATTGATTGCAATTGACGTGGATGAAAACGACAAAGTGCTCGTTGAGCAAATGCGAGATAAAGCAAAACAATTAGAGCGTGACAATATTAAAGTCATGGCGATTGTCGGGGTTGCTGGTACCACAGAAACTGGTAGTGTGGATCCGTTAAATGAGTTAGCCGAATTGTCTTGCGAACTCAACTGCCATTTTCATGTTGACGCAGCTTGGGGTGGTGCCACCTTGTTTTCAAATAAATACCGACATTTATTAGCGGGTATTGAACGAGCTGATAGTGTGACCATAGATGCTCATAAACAAATGTATGTGCCTATGGGGGCGGGTATGGTGCTATTCAAAAGCCCGAATTTGGCCCGTGAAATAGAACACCATGCCGAATATGTGTTGCGTAAAGGCTCAAAAGACCTTGGCGCGCACACACTGGAAGGGTCGCGACCTGGCATGGCGATGCTGGTATTTTCAGCATTAAATATTTTAGGTCGAGCCGGTTATCAGTTATTGATCGATAGAAGTATCGAGCAAGGCCAATATTTTGCCGAGTTGATACAAAAACATGATGACTTTGAGCTTATTTCAGCACCAGAGCTGTGTATTTTAACATACCGCTACGTACCGTTTGAAGTACGACATTTATTAGAAACCGGGCCGCAAAAGTTGGTCGAGCAGCTAAATGTTCAAATAGATGACTTGACTCGCTTTATTCAAAAACGTCAGCGTGAAGCTGGGAAGTCGTTTGTTAGCCGTACCCGAATTAATGTATCTAGGTATGATGGCCAAGTGGTTACAGTATTTCGGGTCGTTTTGGCCAATCCGTTAACGACTCAGAAAATTTTAAATGATATTCTGATCGAGCAAAAAGCATTAGCAGAACAAAGTGAAATCGCCCTGCCAAATATCTATAAGTTGCTTGCTGAAAGCCAGAACGGCGAAACAGGGCGCAGGCAGATCAAACAAACAGGATAGCGAATGCAGTTTCACCCATTATTACAGGTGCGTTTAAATCAATATATAGAGCAGCAGAGTGCACCAGTGAGTTATGTTCAATTGTGCCAAGATATGGCTATTCAAGGCTTAGAGGCAGAAGCCGAGTTACAGGCTTGTTTGACGCATATGCAAGCTGAAGGCGAAATTTTATTAAATCGTAATAACGAGTACGCAACGCCAGCAATGGAAGGTTTGTTCGTTGGCGAAGTGATAGGTCACAGGGATGGGTTTGGCTTTTTAAAATTGCCCTATGGTAATAAAGACCTTTATATCCCAAATTCACAAATGCATTTAGTTTTGCATGGTGACAGAGTATTAGCCAAGCTCTCTAGTCGAGAAAGTCGCGGGCGTAAAGAAGCTAAAATTATCCGTGTATTAAAACCACGAAACCAGCCGATAGTTGGCCGCTTTTATAAAGAGCATGGGCTTGGATTCGTGATCCCAGACGATAGCCGGATTAATCAAGAGATAGTGATAGAGGAAGCTGACAACAAGGGTGCTCGTAATGGCCATATGGTGGTGGTTGAGATTAAGTCCCGTCCTTCGCGCTCACGAAACGCTTCAGGTGTTATCAGCGAAGTGCTAGGGGAACATATGGCGCCTGGTATGGAAATTGAAGTGGCAATGCGAAAATATGAAATTCCGCATGAATGGCCTAAAGCTGTTACAAATTACGTTGAAAAATTATCAGACGAAGTGCCAGAATCAGCTAAATCAAACCGTGTAGACTTGCGAGATTTACCCCTAGTGACCATTGATGGCGAAGATGCGAGGGACTTTGATGATGCGGTTTACTGCGAGAAAAAAGCCGCAGGGGGATGGCGCTTATGGGTCGCAATTGCCGATGTGAGCAGTTATGTAAAAAAAGGTTCAGCGTTAGATAACGAAGCTGAGTTGCGTGGCACTTCAGTTTATTTTCCAGAACAAGTGGTGCCAATGCTGCCAGAAAAATTGTCGAATGGATTGTGCTCAATAAACCCGCAAGTTGATCGTCTATGCATGGTGTGTGAAATGACGATTAGTGCGCGAGGCCGATTATCCGGTTATCAATTTTACCAGGCCGTGATGCGCTCTCATGCTCGCCTAACCTATACCAAGGTTGATCGCATGTTACGGGGCGACGAAGCATTGATTGAACGATATCAGTCTTTGCATCCACATATTGTTGAACTGCATAACATGTACCAAGCGCTAAAAAAAATGCGCTCTGAACGAGGTGCTATTGAGTTTGAAACCCCTGAAGCTAAATTTATTTTTAATGCACAGCGTAAAATTGAATCAGTTGAGCTAGTTGTTAGAAATGATGCACATAAAATTATCGAAGAATGTATGATTCAGGCGAATGTATCTGCGGCTCGCTTTTTAGAAAAAAATAATGCGCAGGCACTTTTTCGTACTCATGATGCACCAGGCGAAGAAAAACTTTCACAACTGGTTGGCTTTTTAGCCGAGCTAGGTATCGAAGTACCGTTTAATAAAGCAGTTAAACCCGCTGATCTAAAGGCTATCGCAGATAAAATTCAAGGGCGACCCGATCAAGAGCTCATTGAAACCATGATCTTACGCAGTATGAAACAAGCCATTTATAGCAGTGAAAACAGTGGCCACTTTGGTTTGGCTCTACCTGCGTATGCGCATTTTACATCGCCTATTCGCCGTTATCCCGATTTAGTAGTGCACAGAGCTATTAAATCTGTCCTTAAAAAACAAGGCGCGTTGGCGAAAAAATCGGGTGAATACGCTTATAGTGAAGAGGAAGTTGACGAGTTAGGCATACATACGTCAATGACAGAGCGTAGAGCCGACGAAGCCACCCGTGATGTTGCGAGTTGGTTGAAATGTGAATTTATGCAGGACCATATCGGCGAAGTTTATATGGGAACAGTATCCGCGGTGACCAGTTTTGGTTTTTTTGTGCGTTTAGATGAGCTGTTTATTGAAGGTTTGGTTCATGTGAGTAATTTAAATAAAGACTTTTATATTTACGACGCGACCAAACATCGCCTAATCGGTGAGCATAAACGAAAGGTATATAAATTAGGTGATCGGCTTAAAGTGCAGGTGGCTAGCGTTAATCTGGAAGATAAAAAAATCGACTTTAATCTTATGGATGGAGATTCTGCGCCAGGCGATCAACAGCAAAAACAAAAACCAGCAAAAACGACTCGTGGCAGTAAAACTCAACAGATGATGGAAGCTGAACCTAAAACTGCGCCAAAAGGCGTCAGCGGTAAAAAGAAACGATCCAAAAATAAACCTAAAGCAGCTAAAAAAGCCGCTCGAAAATCCAATAAACCCTCGCGTGCAGCGCGTAAAAAAGCGAACAAATAGTGGAGTAGACTTTGAGTAAATCTGAACAAATTTATGGCATTCATGCGTTAGAGGCCATGTTAGTGAATTCGCCTGAACGAGTGATAGAAGTCTTTTGTTTAAAAGGTCGCAATGATGACAGAGTCAACCACATTATTAACCAACTGAGAAAAAACGGCATTTCGGTTCAATTTTGTCAACGTAAAGCGTTAGACGATAAAAGTCGTGGAGAACAGCATCAAGGGGTTGTTGCTAGGGTCAAAGCAGCGCCTCAGTTGACTGAAAATGATTTGTCTGAGCTGTTAGAATCACTTCAGCGACCCGCATTTTTGTTGGTGTTAGACGGGGTAACAGATCCACACAATATAGGTGCCTGCCTGCGAACTGCAGATGCCGCCGGTGTTGATGCAGTCATTGTCCCGAAAGATAAATCTGGTGGGCTGACTGCGGTCGCTAAAAAAGTAGCTTGTGGTGCAGCTGAGACAGTGCCTTTTATTCAGGTTACCAATTTGGCTCGAACCTTAAAAGATATTCAACAGCAAGGCGTTTGGGTCGTTGGCACTGCAGGTGAAGCCACTCAAACCCTTCATGAATTTAAATTTACCGGTGCCACAGCTTTAGTCATGGGAGCTGAAGGCAGTGGTATGCGTCGGTTAACACGAGAGACCTGTGATGAGCTCATTTCTATCCCAATGGCCGGACAAGTTTCAAGTTTGAATGTGAGTGTTGCAACTGGCGTTTGTTTATTTGAAATGCGTCGGCAGCTTGATTTAAGTTAAATTTTGATGGCGGCGCAGTATTATCGCAATGGTCCAATTCACCGCCGAGGTAATGTCGATTTTTCGATATTGCGGAAAAAGTTTTTGTTTCGAAGTATTCAAGTTGGGCATTGGGTACAGCCTGCTGAACGCATTAAAGCCGCAAATTTGATTTATGATGCGTTATCTGACCTCCAGCTCATTTTAGGCGTACCCAGTGAAGTGATCTCGTTGCGCGGCAATTTAAGCTTAGCTTATGGCACAGGTGGGCAATTAGGTGTGCAAGCGCATTATGAGCCCGGGCGTCGTTTGTTAGCTCTGGCCAAAAATGCTGGTGGTGGTGCTCTGGCACACGAGTGGTTTCATGCTTTTGACCATTATATGAGCGATAAAATGTTTATTTTGCCTAAACATGCTTTTGCTTCGCACGCATGGTTGTTAGATAGTCAGTTAATAAAGCACCCACTCAATGTCAGCTTAGCTAAAGTGTATCAAACAATATTTTTGCAAAACGACAGTGGTGAAGTGAGCGAGTTGTTTACTCGCTCCGCCACCATTGATCGTCGATTAAAACAAGTTTATTTTGCCCGTCCCGAAGAGATGTCAGCGCGCTGTTTTGAAGCTTGTATACAGGGGCAATCATTAAAAAACTCCTTTTTAGTCAGCGGCACTATGCAAAGTGAACCGGCAAAATTGGGGCTTTATCCTGACGCTACCCACCGCCAGCAGTTAGCGAAGCAATTCGTAGCTTACTTTTCTGCTTTAGGGACTGAGCTTAAGGCAGCTATAAATGTGTCGTAAGCATGCGTTTTGTCTATCCCCAACAGCTCCAGATAGCTATGCAGGTTAGTGGATTTTGCAGTGGCCTGAGTCGAGTTTTTTAAACTCGCGTATTGGTTAAAAAATTGGCAAATAAGAGCTTGCTCATGACGTTCAAATACCAGTTCAGCTTGTAGTAGGCTTTGTTTACCCGCGCTATCCGGCGGTACGTACTGAGCGCACCACGCCCGTCTTAACATTCGCTGAGGTTGGGTAAATTGAGACGAAAAAGCGGTAATTTGTTGATGTAATTGTTCAACTTTAGCCGCAGGTAATTGGTAGCTCAAGGTATCCAACCAACTTAATAATAATAATAAGTTAACATTCGCTTGATGGGCGTCTTGCCAACTTAAACAAATCTCTTTTATTTGCTTTTTGCCATAAATGGCTAAACTGTATTGCCAAGCGTCTGTGACTAAAAAGGTTAACTGTGGCATTTACTCCTCGTCAAACTCTGTTTCTGCTTGTTGAATAGCCTCTTCCGCTTCCATCCAATCATTTTCGAGTGTTTCTATACGGTTTTTTAGGCCCGCTTGCTGCTGAATTAAGTCGGTTAGCTGTGTTTTGTTCTCATCAGTATATAAATTTGTATCTGCAAGTAATAGCTCAATTTGTTCCATTTTTGTTTGTTCTGTCTCAAGCTGTTGCATCAATTTTTCAGCTTTTTGTTTTAGTGGCCTAAGTTTTTTTCTTTGCTCAGCTTGCTGGCGTTTTTGTTCTTTGCGGTTTTGTGCTGAATGTTCTTTAACTGCTTTGTTTTCGCTTTCGCTTGGATTGACTTTTTGTTGTTCTTTTAACCAGTTTTCGTAATCGTCTAAATCGCCGTTAAATGCCTCAACTTTTCCTTCTGCAACCAGATAAAATTCGTCACAGGTGCTGCGTAAAATATGACGGTCGTGCGATACAATTAACATGGCTCCGTCAAAGGTTTGCAGTGCCATACTTAGAGCATGACGCATATCTAAATCAAGGTGGTTAGTGGGTTCATCCAGGAGTAATAAATTAGGCTTTTGCCATACGAGTAATGCCAGCACTAGACGGGCCTTTTCGCCACCGGAAAAAGGGCCTACAGGGTTATCAGCCTGCTCTCCTGAAAAAGCAAAACTTCCTAGGTAGTCACGTAATTTTTGCTCACTTTCAGTTGGACTTAAGCGTTGTAAATGGAGTAGTGCGCTGGCGTTTTCATCTAATTGTTCGAGTTGGTGCTGCGCAAAATAACCTAATTTTAAACCGGCACTGGCAACCACTTCACCTTGCAACGGGTTAAGATCTTGGGCCAGTAATTTAATCAAAGTTGATTTACCAGCGCCATTGCGGCCTAATAAACCAATCCGGCTGCCAGGTACTAAATTAAGGTTAATTTGTTTTAATACTGGTGAGCTTATGTCATAGCCGGCTTGGGCTTGCTCTATTCTTAATAGAGGGTTAGGCAGCTTATCGGCTGCACGAAAACTAAATTTAAATTGCGAGTCACTATGTGCAGGTGCAACTTCTTCCATGCGTGCAAGTGCTTTGACGCGAGATTGGGCTTGTTTGGCTTTGCTGGCTTTGGCTTTAAAGCGATCGATAAACGCTTGCATATGAGCTTTTTCTCGTTGTTGTCGCTCAAACTGGGCCTGCTGCTGAGCCAGCTTTTCCGCTCGTTGTTTTTCAAATGCACTGTAGTTACCGCTATAGCTATGAATCTTTTGATTTTCGATATGCAAAATATGACTGCAAACCTGATCTAAAAAATCTCTATCGTGAGAAATTGTAATTAAAGTACCTGGGTAGCTGATTAAAAATCTGGCCAACCAGATCACGGCATCTAAATCTAGGTGGTTTGTAGGTTCATCTAACAATAAAAGGTCAGAACGACATAAGAGTGCTTGAGCTAGATTTAGACGCATTCGCCAACCACCAGAAAAGTCTTTGACTGAGAAACTTTGCTGCTCAGTGCTAAAGCCAAGTCCATTAAGCAGTTGGCCAGCTCGCGCATAAATACTATAACCCTGTATTTGCTCCATTTTACTGTAAAGCTCTGCTAACTTTTCACCTTGTTGAGCCTGTTCTGCTTGTTCAATTGCTCGTTCTAATTCGCGATATTCTTGATCGCCGTCTATTACATATTCAGTTGCGCTTTTATTTAGTGCGGGGGTTTCTTGTTTAACGTGGGCTTGTACCCAATGCTGTGGTAATTGTGCCTCACCGGCATCTACTTGCAAGTGCCCTTGCAAAAGCGCAAATAAACTGGATTTTCCGCACCCATTTCGTCCGACTAGGCCGACTTTTTGCCCAGGCTGTATTTTGGCTGAGGCTTGCTCAAATAAAAACGATTGACCACGTTGTAATGAAAAATGTGTTAAGCTGATCATAAAATAACTGTTAGAAAGTGATGCCCTTATCATACAGAAGAGGCAAACAACTGGGTATATATGCGACAAAAAAAACGTTTTATTGCGGGGGCTGTCTGCCCAAAATGCAAACAACAAGATACCTTGATGCTATTTTTTGAGCAGGGGGTTGAGCAAATTGAGTGTGTTGAATGTGGCCATCAGCAAAGTCAAACATCCAATGAGGTTAAACAAGCTTCAGGCGCTCAAAGTCAAGTGATTGGTTTGTTCAAACCTGAATAAGATGCTTTTAATAATGAGGCGGTGGTGGCTCCATTGCTTGTGGCATAAGGGCTTCTGGTTGAGCATCTTGTAGTTTTTTGGCAATTAATTCAAGTTGTTTATTTAATAAACTAATCTGTTTCTGCTGCGAAACTAACGCTTGGTTTAACGCTTGAATAGTATCTTCTTGAAATGCCAACTGGGCTTCGAGATCGTCAATTTTTATTGATAAAGTTTCATTGTCCATTCGGTACCTGCCAATATTCTGTTAAACCTGTGGTGCTAGAGGTAACTATTAAAGTTTCGCCATTTTGTTGGCTGAACGCGAGTGAGTTGACTGTTGCACCATCGTAATAACGGTTGTTTTTTGCACTAACCGACCAGTTTTTTACCAGCTGGCCATCTTCTGTGCGCCATAATAGCACTTTTCGGTTAGCAGCGCTGGCGGCAAGCCATTTTTGATTGGCAGATAGCCTGACATCGGTAATAAATGCTTTTTGTTCTGGCAGCGGCAGTGTTATTGCATTGGTTTTGAAGCTGAGATCATATAAATACCCCTGTTGTAACGTGAATACGGCAAAGTATCGATCGGAAATGAACTGAGCCCGTTTGATAGGCCCCTCTAGCTGTAAGTGATAGTGTGTTTTTTGTGTCGCTAAGTCAATTATGAATAAGTTTTGATCTTGGCTAGCTGTGATTAAAAATTGGCCATTTGCACTAAAACTTACGCTAGTGACTGCAGAACTGTGATTTTTTAAGTATAAAGTTTTGTTTTTATTAATATTAAGAAGTAGAACTTGACCATCATCTAAGCCAACAGCAAGCCATTGAGCCGCTTTTGAAAGGCTTATATCACGAATATTTGAATCTTTTACTTGCCAGTAACCCAAATTTTTGCCACTGTGCACATTCCATAACGCGAACTCAGTCTGCGAGGCTGTAACAGCATAGTTTTTATGGATAGAAATATCGGCAAGAATCAGCGGAGTGTTTGGTTCTGAACTTTGTTGCCAAAGGTAAGTCAAACTGCGAGATGGTATCTGCCATACAGCAGCTTTACCTGATGGTGTCAGACTGATCAGCCATTCTGCTTGCTGCGATAGGTGACTATTTATTTCACCCTCGCTGGCATGTTGAAAGTGAACCAGCGGCTTGGATTCTGGTTGACTACAGGCGCTCAAAATAAAAAGAACGAGTACTTGTAGCCCGGATGTCCCTAGGTTCAATGCTATTTTCATCGATTTGTAGTTGTTAATCGCTTTGATACCTTTAGTATAAAGGCTTTGGGTCTTATTATGAGCCAAGGTAGTTCAGATAACAATATGGATCCGGGAACACTGGATAATTCTGTTTAATTAAAGCCTGTTGCGATGATTAAATAGTACAAAGCAAATTGGAGTTTTATTTTTATGCAAAAATTAGGCGTTATGAGTGCCCTGGCAGCCGCTTTAGTATTAGCAGGTTGTGGTCAAGAATCACAAAAACCTGCAGAAGAAGTGTCTGCGACTCAGCAAACTCAACAAGAAGAGGCAGTTAAATTGCAAAACTTAGTAGAAAAACAGGCTTATGGTTTAGGTGTAAACTTTGGTAGCCAATTAAAGTCAACTATTGAACAAATTAATGCAGCTGGTATCGCATTAGATAGTGAGTTGGTTCAGCAAGGTGTTAAAGACGCGATGGGCGGTGAGCCAGCGTTAGAAATGGCTGAAATTCAATCAGCATTGCAAGAATTGCAAAAAGAGCATCAAAAGTTAGAAGCTGCTAAGCGCGAAGCTGAAGGTGCAGAAGCGCGCCAAGAAGGCGAAACTTTTTTAGCTGAAAATGCCAAAAAAGACGGTATACAGGTAACTGAGTCAGGTTTACAGTATGAAGTGATTACTGAAGGCGAAGGTGATAAGCCAGCGGCTACAGATACAGTAACTGTTCATTACACTGGTACTTTAATTGACGGTACTAAATTTGACAGCTCAGTTGACCGTGGCGAACCCGCTCAGTTCCCGTTAAACCGAGTGATTCCAGGTTGGACAGAAGGTGTTCAGTTAATGAGCCCTGGTGCTAAATACCGTTTTTATATCCCTTATAACTTAGCCTACGGTGAGCAAGGTGCAGGTAGCATCCCTCCATTTGCAACTTTAGTCTTTGATGTTGAGCTGATCAGTATTGACGAAAGCTCAGAGGGTTAATTTAACGCGTTTTTAACGGTTAAAATTAAAAAAGGGGCTATGAGCCCCTTTTTTGTCTGTGTCACTCAGTAAGGCCGCTCGGCAACAGCCTTAGCTATTAATTGTTATGCGACCTCGGTATGTTTAGTTGCGAGTGCATGAATTAACTCATCTTCATAAGCAAATCTATCTTCCAGTGTTTGTCCTAGGGTCGATAAGTCTTTATCAAAATTATCCCAGTTGCCATCATCTGTTATTTCGGCATAAGTATCGTCAAACGTTAGCGCCCAGTCCGTCGTTTTATTAATTTTAGGCCATAAACTGTCTGCTAACTTTTTGCTTTCTTCGCCGTTTTTAGTGCATTGAGAGACAATATTGTCATAAATTTCAAAATGGCCGGCTGACAAATAGTCAACTAATACTTGGCAAAAACGGCGTACTTCCTCGGCAGAAGGTAAACAACTTTTATCTTTTTCGTAAGGTGGTAAACCTGCTAGTGTGCAGTAAGAGGCTAATAACTCGCGTCTTTCTGCCAACCACTTGTCTATTGTCGCATTCGTCCCACCATATTTCTGCTGAGCTTTTTTTACATCGGTCAACATAATAATTCCTCACCTTCTTTGGCTCATTTGCTTTAACACTATATAACGACATCAGCCTGCAAATTGCAATATTTACCTGAAAAGGAATCCAAAAATTGTTAGTCTGTAGGCTATTTTTTGCTAAAACTGGCTTTTTATTAGTATGTTAATTTCTCCTGCTGATACTGACTTCAGCCAAGCTGCTTATTGGCTAGTGACTCGAGGTGATCAACTTTTGTTGGATGCAAACAGGCAACTTCCGTGGATGCCAGCGGACGAGTTGTTTGTCAGTTATTATGAACGTCGAGTGATCTCGCTTGGTAAACTTGGTGGGCAACCTGTATTTATGGTAGATATTAGCCAAGTTGTACTAGCACCAGAACAACCAGTGAATTATTATTCGCTAATGGACATTGTGAAAGAGTTTGATTGGCCATTAGAGACCACTGCTTACGCTGCTAAAGCTGTCCAGTTTCAACATTTTTTACAAACCCATAAATTTTGTGGGCGCTGTGGTAAGCGCATGCAAGCGATTTCTTGGGAGATCGCTATGCAGTGTAAGCCTTGCCAGCATAGGTGTTACCCTAAGGTTCACCCGTGTGTCATTATGGCGGTGGTAGATGGCGATCGGATATTGTTAGCACGTAGCAAGCGCAATAAAACGGGGCTTTATTCAATTCTTGCCGGTTTTGTCGAACCCGGAGAAACTTTAGAACAAGCTGTTGCCCGCGAGGTATTTGAAGAGGTGGGCGTTGAGGTTAAAAATATTCGTTATTTTGGCAGTCAGCCTTGGCCTTTTCCGCACCAGTTGATGGTAGGGTTTGTAGCAGATTATGCCGGTGGCAAGATTACAATTGATGAAAAAGAAATTTCGCAGGCAGCTTGGTATAATTTAGCCGATTTACCAGCGACACCAGGCTACTATTCTATTGCAGGGCAAATAATAGAGTCTTTAATAAAAAAACAAGCCTTACTAGGTAAGGCTTGAGAATAATTTAACCGAGCCCTGCTGGGCTTCTAATAATATGAGCTTTAAAAAAGCGTATATTTTATAACAAATTAAATTAACCAAAGCAAATCTAATTTAATAATTTTGTAACAATGGGTTTGCGTTTATTTTTACATTTTGGAATTGATACTTTTATGACTGAGCTTAAAAATACTCGATATTTAGACACCTTAGCTAAGCGTCCTGTTGATCGAACGCCTATTTGGATGATGCGACAAGCAGGTCGGTATTTGCCTGAATATCGGGAAGTGAGAGCACAAGCGGGCGACTTTATGTCTCTTTGCAAGAATGCAGAGCTTGCTTGCGAAGTCACCTTACAGCCCTTGCGTCGATATCCGCTGGATGCTGCTATTTTATTTTCAGACATTTTAACCATCCCTGATGCAATGGGTATGGGTTTATATTTTGAAGCTGGCGAGGGGCCTAAGTTTAGTCATACTTTGCAAAACATGCATGACATTGCAGCATTGCCAATTCCAGACCCTGAAAAAAGTTTAAAATACGTTATGAATGCAGTTTCGACCATCCGCCGTGAGTTAAAAGGGACTGTGCCGTTAATCGGTTTTTCTGGTAGTCCTTGGACGTTAGCGACTTATATGGTTGAGGGAGGAAGTAGCAAAACCTTTTCAAAAATTAAACGTATGGGTTTTGAGTCGCCGGAAGCTTTGCATCTATTATTAGATAAGCTGGCTGACTCAGTTATCGAATATTTGAATGCTCAAATTGATGCTGGTGCTCAATCGCTCATGATATTCGATACTTGGGGGGGGGTATTGTCGCCACGCCACTATAGAGCATTTTCACTCGATTATATGGCTAAAATAGTTGCTGGACTTAACTTAGAACAAGCATCAGGTCGAGTTCCTGTCACTTTATTTACTAAGGGCGGTGGACAATGGTTAGAGTTAATTGCAGAGACTGGATGTGACGCCATCGGGGTTGATTGGACAACCGATATTGGTGAGGCACGTCGGCGTGTAGGCGATAAAGTTGCGTTGCAAGGCAATATGGACCCAAATACACTATATGCTCCGGCTCATGTGATACGCGAAGAGGTACAACTGATTTTAGATAGTTATGGTAGTGGCCCAGGCCACGTATTTAACCTAGGCCATGGCATTACACCAGACGTAAAACCAGAAAACGCGGAAGCTTTTATCAAAGCCGTAACTGAGCTCAGTCCTATTTATCATCAAAGTATCTAAACAAGAGGCGGAATGCGCCTCTTGTTGTTGATTTATGAAAAACGTTCAGGATGCGGAAAACAGTACAAGTTACTGTTTTCCGCTTTTAAAAAAGTCGGTTGAGTCCGTTGAGTGCTGCAACTCGATAAGCTTCTGCCATGGTTGGGTAGTTAAATGTGGTCGTAATAAAATATTCAACCGTATTGGCTTTGCCCTTTTGCTGCATTATTGCTTGCCCGATGTGGACAATTTCAGAGGCAGCGGTACCAAAACAATGAATGCCTAAAATCTCTTTGCTATCTGGATGGAATAAGATTTTTAAGCCACCTATGGTTGAACCACCGATTTGAGCACGAGCCAAATGTTTAAATTGTGCTTTACCCACTTCGTAAGGAATTTTGGCTGCAGTTAACTCTTGTTCGGTTTTACCGACAGAGCTGATTTCTGGAATGGTATAAATACCAGTAGGGATATCTTCAATAAGCTTGCTTTGGGCAGTGCCTTCTGAGATGGATTGTGCGGCAATGCGGCCCTGATCATAAGCAGCACTGGCTAAGCTAGGGTAGCCAATCACATCACCAACGGCGTAGATATTATCCACTTCGGTTTGGTAGTTTTCATTTACTTTAAGTTGACCACGGCCATCCGCCTGAATGCCGACTGCTGCTAAGTTGAGCTTATCTGTGTTACCAGTTCGACCATTTGCAAATAATAAACAATCCGCTTTAAATCTTTTACCTGATTTAGTTTGTAAAATGACACCGTCGTCTACTTCTTTGATGTTTTGATATTCTTCACTGTTGCGAATAACGGCACCATTGTAAGTTAAGTGGTAGCTGAGTGCATCGGAGATCTCGTTATCTAAAAAAGATAGCAGCCGTTCTCGCGTATTAATTAAGTCGACCTTAACGCTTAAGCCTCGAAAGATACTCGCGTACTCAGAGCCAATAACACCGGCACCATAGATGATGATGCTACGAGGGTCATGTTTAAGCGATAAAATTGTATCACTGTCGTAAATCCGACGGCTATTAAAGTCAACGTCGCTTGGGCGATAAGGTCGCGATCCTGTCGCTATCACAATTGTTTTAGCTGATATTTTTTGTGTTGAACCATCAGCATGGGTAACTTCAATAGTGTGCTTATCGATAAAAGCAGCTTCACCTGTGAGCAGCGAGACTCTATTTCTATCGTAAAAACCGGCTCGTAGGCGAGTTTGCTGCCGGATCACCCCTTCAGCATGGCCTAAAATCTGTGGAAAGGTGAGTCTTTTATCCCTGCCGGCTTCGCTAAATAAAGGGTTAGTATTAAAGTGTATTAACTGAGAGACTGATTGCCTTAGCGCTTTTGATGGAATTGTTCCCCAGTGAGTACAGCCACCGCCAACAGCGCTGTGGCGCTCAATGACGGCCACTGACATGCCTGTTTTAACCATGCCCATGGCGGCACCTTCACCGCCTGGACCTGTGCCAATGACGATGGCATCAAAATCAAATTGCGTATTTTCAGTGACTGTATCCACTGTGTTTGCTGCTGCGTTTGCCACGAGTTACCTTCCTGTGTTATCCAACTTAACTCCATTCTAACGCAACATAATGACACTTCTAGATAAATTTACAATATAGTGATAACTGAGTGTTTTAATAATGCAATTTACGCATCTGATAGAGTGAGTTCAAAGTTTAAAAAGTTCCTTTGTTTAATTTCAAAACGCACTTTTAAATCTTGTACCTGATGATATAGGTCTGTTTTTTTATAATCTTTGACAATTTTTTTACGTTTTATGTCTAACAAGCGTTTCTGCGCAGCATAAAATGCATTCATGTGTTCAATGAGTAATTCATATTCCTGTTCGAGCAATGCTAAGATGTCAGAATGTTTATCATCTTCAGATAATTTTGATTTTATACTGTTTAAATGCTGGGCGACACGCACTCTTTCGATGCGGTCATCTGGTGTTACTCTGAGTTTGCTTGTCAGTCCAAACCAGCTTGCGGCTTTGATAAACCACTTGGTTGGATCAAATTGCCACCATTTAATGCCATTACGATAGTCGTATTCAAAGGTATGGTGAAAGTTGTGATATCCTTCTCCATAAGTTAATAATGCCAGCCAATGATTATCCCGAGCTGTGTGTTTTTGCGAGTAGGTCTGTTTCCCCCAAATGTGTGCGAGCGAGTTGATAAAAAAGGTAAAGTGATGACTTAATACCAGTCTTAATAAACCAGCCAGTAAAAACATCGCCAACATATTGCCTGAGATTAGGCCTAATAATAAGGGTATGCCAATATTGGTTGTGAATACTAAGGTCAGATAGTGTTTATGCTGCCACATAACAATTTTATCTTTTTGCAGATCACGTACGTTGTCATAGTTCCGGTAGTTCTCACCTTGGTATTCCCGTAACATCCAGCCAATGTGTGAAAACCAAAAGCCTTGTTTGGCAGAATAGGGATCTTTGCCATTAACATCGACATGTTTATGATGATTTCTATGATCAGAGGCCCAATGTAATATGCTGTTTTGCAATGCAAAAGCACCACCTATTGCATAAAAAAAGCGGATCACAGCATGTGCCTGGTAAGTTTTGTGTGACCATAGCCTATGGTAACCTGCGGTAATGGACATGCCCGAGTAGCCAAGGCAGAGAATACCGGCAATTATTTCGCCGCCAGTAAAACCATAACGGATGGCGTACCATGGAACGAGCGTGGCAGCGAGTAAAAAAGAAACAGAAAAAACGAGCACATTGACCCATACTATCGGGGCTTTGTTCATTAATAACCTCTAAAATCAAGAGTGAATAATTACAGCGTACACTTGTGCGCTCGATTTTAGGGGATTAATGTATAATATCAAGTTTTTTAAGTCCTTTGTTTGGAGAATGTTAAAATGGGGATTAGAGCGCTGCAAAAAGAGCGAACGCGCAGAGCTATCATCCAAGCTGCCTTTGCACAATTATCAGCGGATAAAAATTTTTCTAATTTAAGTTTACGTGAGGTTGCTCGAGAGGCTGGTATAGCACCCACTTCATTCTACCGGCATTTTAAAGACTTAGATGAGCTAGGTTTAACTTTGGTGGATGAGGGTGGTCTGTTGTTACGCCAATTGATGCGACAAGCCCGCCAGCGTATTGCGGAGCAGGGTTCTGTGATTATTACCTCAGTGGATACCTTTATGGAGTTTTTGCAAACAAATGAAGGCGCTTTTAGAATTTTGTTGCAGGCTCGCAGTGGCACATCGGCCGATTTTCGACTGGCAGTATTACGCGAAATCGAACACTTTATCGCTGAGTTAGCTGATTATATTTGTCACTCTCAAAAATGTACTAATGACATTGCAGTTTTGCAGGCCGATGCTATGGTTAAGTTGGTATTTAACGCAGGAGGTGAAGCAATTGATCTGAATGCGGTTGAGCGCGAAAAGATTTCTCAGCGTTTGTATCTGCAATTAAGGTTTATTGTGATGGGCGCACGCACGAGCACCGTAAAGGCTCAAACTGAAACCTTGGTTGTTAAATAAACAGAGGTCAGACACAGCAACCTAGTGTAAAAGTTAACCGAATGAGCAAGGAATATGTTTCTCCAAATTTCAGCCTCACAAATTCATCTATGTAAACCACAGTATATTATTGGCGCCATTTTCAACGGCTACTTATGCTTAATGGCGTATTTACTAATAAATCTGAACCCTAGTGAAGGTAGCCTATGGCATTAAGTATGGGCCGGTCCCGTTAGTAATGGCCGTCGGACTGGTTAAAAAAGCAAGGCGATGATAAAAGTCACCATCACCTAAATATGCGGCACGACTGATTTTGATTTAGTTCACTTTATTATTTAATACGACTAAGACAAACCCCAGTTTCGATATGGTGCGTGTAAGGAAACTGGTCAAAAAAGCATAGGTTTTCTATTTTATGGGTCGCGCAGATTTGCCTTAGGTTGTCTGCTAAAGTTTCTGGATTACAAGAAATATAAATGATCCTGTCAAAACGACTCACCAGTTGAATAGTTTCTTTGTCTAAACCTGCTCTGGGAGGATCGACCAAAATTGTTGAGAACTGGTAACTATTAAGCTCAATACCTTTTAGCGACTTAACGCTCTTTCCTTCAAAATATGCAGCTGAAAAATCTTCGGCCGATGATTGACCAATCACCACATTGTTAATTTGATTTTCAGCCAAATTTACATTGGCTGAGCGCACCGAAGGTCTAGCAATTTCTGTAGCCAATACACGATTATATTTATCGGCGAGCGCTAAGCTAAAGTTGCCATTGCCGCAATAAAGTTCTAATAAATCCCCATCAGCGTTGGCACTCATCTCACGAGCCCATTGCAACATTTGCAAATTAATATAGCCATTGGGTTGAGTGAAGGTATTTTCAATCTGTTGATAGCGATAGTGTTTACCATCTAAACAGAATTGCTCTGTAACATAATCTTGATCCATCACGAGTTTCTGTTTGCGTGAGCGACCGATAATATGAGTGGGGGCAACTGTGTTTAATTTGGCTTTGAGTTCAGCAGCAGCATCTAACCATGCTTGTTCGAGCTTTTTATGGTAAATCAAACTGACAAGCGCTTCACCGCTGAGTGTTGTTAAAAAATCAACTTGGTATAATTTGTGTTTGAGTTGCGGTGTTTTTAAAACAAATGCTTTCACTTCTTGCATTAAGCTATTGAGTAAGGTGGCCCCGGGTAAATAATAGTCTACTCGAAATTTTTCTTTGGTTTTAGGATCAAACATAATGTAATAACAATCATCGTCCTGATGCCAGACTCTAAACTCAGCACGCAAGCGGTAGTTTTCACAAGGTGACTCAACGATTTTGGGGGCAGGTAGCTCCAAGCCACCAAAATAAGTCAGCGTTTTTGAAATTTTGTCGTCTAATAGAGGGCGATACTGGCTTGGGTCAATTTGATCTACACGCATGCGGGGTTTCTACCAAAAACTTGTATTGTACTTTATTTTGACAGAGTCCGACAATTACAAAAAAAAGGCTAAATTTTAATCAGTGCTGTCCGATAACGATAATATACAACTACCCTTGGAGGAATCAAATGTGGACATACAAAAGTTAGACGGATTAACAAGTGATGTCAAATGGCCGACTAAACGTTCAGAACAGGCTAGCCAAATCGAAGCAAAAAGTGTTGAACAAGATGTTGCAAACCTAAGTGATTTAGCGGTTTATCGATATGCACAAAGAGTGCTTCAAGAAAGTATTAGTGGTCAATTTGAAACGCCGAGTCGGGCCGAGATGCCAGATCCAGAAGCTATCAAAGAAAAGAACGAAAGCTTATTTGATTTTGAAGCTGTGATCGATAATGTTATGAGTTTTGTAGAATCTCGTATTCTAGCGGCTAAAGAGAGCGGCGCTCAAGATGATCAATTGTTAAAAATGCTCACGCAAGCTCGACAAGGGGTGGATGATGGCGTAAGCCAAGCTAAAAAGATATTGGGTGTCAAAGATGATGAGGAGTCAGATCTTGCGCTTGGCATCAAACAAGCACATAAAGGACTTTTTGAACGCATTGGTCATTTAAAAGAAAAATTATTTGGCGAAACAGTGGAACAAGGTGAGGTATTTAACACTATTTCAAAACAGTCTTCGGTAAGTAAGTTTGAATTAGTGACTAATGAAGGGGATAAGGTTTTTGTATCGCTAAGCCAGTTTACTCAATTAGAGTACCAAAATGCCGCTTTGGCTGACGGTCAGTTAACTCAGACTGGACGGCAAACATGGGGCAGTTTGTTTCAGCTGACAGTCGAAGGTGATTTGAATGACGAAGAAAAAAGTAGCATTGAATCTCTGTTTAAACAAATGAATGAAATCGGTCAGTCTTTTTGGGATGGAAACTTAAAAAATGCGCTTGAACAAGCTAAAGCGGTCGGTTTAGATGAGTCGCAAATAGCGTCTGCTAATTTAGCTTTTAGTACCAAAAGCGTATCAGTGAGTGCATATCAACCAAAATCAATGGTACCGGATGGAATAAAAACAGAAGTTAAAGAATATTTGGATAAATTAACGGATGTAGTTAGGGGATTAGACAAAACCTTTGACAAAAATCAGAAAGAGCAGTTAGTGAGGCATTTGTTTGCAGAGCAGTTTGATTTGAAAGGGAATGAATTAATTGAAGCTGTGAACCATTTTAATCATTTTAATGGTCAATTATTAGAGCGTCAGTCATAGTTAGACGCTCTAACTACCTGAAACTTAATCACCATCTCTAGTTGCGCGAGTACGAGCTTCGCGAACTTTCAACGTGCGCTGTTGAAATTCAGTATCATTCAACTTCGCAATAGCGTCGTCGGCTCCGTTCTCTTCCATTTCTACAAAACCAAATCCTTTTTTCTTACCAGTATTTCTATCGCGGACTAAACGAACTGTTAATACTTTACCAAAAGCAGAAAAGACTTCTTTTACTTCGGCCTCACTGGTGCGATATGGAAGATTACCTACGTATAAAGTTTTAGCGTTTACTAAATCTGCTTCTTTTTCACTAAGGCTGTCGGTGGATTCACCGCTAGGCATAAATATACAGATTAAGCCACCAAGGATAACCCCGAGACTAAACAATATGTGACTTTCTATTTGTAAAGATAAAGCGGGGAGTGCAAAAAAACTGACTAATACAACAAGAGTCAGTACCGTAGCTTGTTTAACAATGTGATTTGACATGCGTACCTCAAACAAAAATTTATACTTTTCTTTTTTATGAAGAATTTCTGACGAATGAGTAAAATACAATAAAATGTTTAGTTATTGTACATTTAATGCAAAAACAAGCCGAAAAAAGCACTTGTAAGGTTTTAATATAGCGAATTTGGATGGTTTTTCATCCAAGAAAAACTTTTTTAAAAAGAATTCTAAAAAATGGTTGACGCTATGAAATATCTCTCTATAATGCGCCCCCACAACGCAGCGACACGGCAACAAACGCCGAGAAGCAAAGCGACGCAAGTTAAGCCCAATCGGCTCAAACTAAAAAGTTTTAAACGATTGAAAATAAAGGCTTGACAAGCAACTTGAGAAGCGTAAAATGCGCGCCTCACTTGAGCAGTTTAAAACAAGCGCTCAAGCAAAATGTTCTTTAAAAATTTGGTAACCTTATTTATCTGTGTGGGCACTCGCATCATTTGAATAGACAAAAAATTATTCAGTTGATTGAGTGACTAAACAGTCAATTCAGTACGATTGAAGCAAAGATTAAAACTTTTTTTGAAGAGTTTGATCATGGCTCAGATTGAACGCTGGCGGCAGGCCTAACACATGCAAGTCGAGCGGAAACGAGAATAGCTTGCTATTCGGCGTCGAGCGGCGGACGGGTGAGTAATGCTTGGGGATCTGCCTCGTTGTGGGGGATAACCATTGGAAACGATGGCTAATACCGCATAATACCTACGGGTTAAAGAGGGCTTAGGCTCTTGCGACGAGATGAACCCAAGTGAGATTAGCTAGTTGGTGAGGTAATGGCTCACCAAGGCGACGATCTCTAGCTGGTTTGAGAGGATGATCAGCCACACTGGAACTGAGACACGGTCCAGACTCCTACGGGAGGCAGCAGTGGGGAATATTGCACAATGGGCGCAAGCCTGATGCAGCCATGCCGCGTGTGTGAAGAAGGCCTTCGGGTTGTAAAGCACTTTCAGCAGTGAGGAAAGGGTGTTGGTTAATACCCATCATCTGTGACGTTAACTGCAGAAGAAGCACCGGCTAACTCCGTGCCAGCAGCCGCGGTAATACGGAGGGTGCGAGCGTTAATCGGAATTACTGGGCGTAAAGCGCACGTAGGTGGATAGATAAGCTGGTTGTGAAAAACCGGAGCTCAACTCCGGCCGTGCATCCAGAACTGTCTGTCTAGAGTAAGGGAGAGGGGGGTAGAATTTCAGGTGTAGCGGTGAAATGCGTAGAGATCTGAAGGAATACCGGTGGCGAAGGCGGCCCCCTGGCCCATTACTGACACTGAGGTGCGAAAGCGTGGGTAGCGAACAGGATTAGATACCCTGGTAGTCCACGCCGTAAACGATGTCTACTTGCTGTGTGTGTCTTTAAGACGTGCGTAGCGCAGCTAACGCGATAAGTAGACCGCCTGGGGAGTACGGCCGCAAGGTTAAAACTCAAATGAATTGACGGGGGCCCGCACAAGCGGTGGAGCATGTGGTTTAATTCGATGCAACGCGAAGAACCTTACCATCCCTTGACATCCACAGGAGAGCGTAGAGATATGCTTGTGCCTTCGGGAACTGTGAGACAGGTGCTGCATGGCTGTCGTCAGCTCGTGTTGTGAAATGTTGGGTTAAGTCCCGCAACGAGCGCAACCCTTATCCTTAGTTGCCAGCATTTAGTTGGGGACTCTAAGGAGACTGCCGGTGATAAACCGGAGGAAGGTGGGGACGACGTCAAGTCATCATGGCCCTTACGGGATGGGCTACACACGTGCTACAATGGACAGTACAGAGGGAAGCGAACTTGCGAGAGTAAGCGGATCCCTTAAAGCTGTTCGTAGTCCGGATTGGAGTCTGCAACTCGACTCCATGAAGTCGGAATCGCTAGTAATCGCAGATCAGAATGCTGCGGTGAATACGTTCCCGGGCCTTGTACACACCGCCCGTCACACCATGGGAGTGGGCTGCAAAAGAAGTAGGTAGCTTAACATTGGGCGCTTACCACTTTGTGGTTCATGACTGGGGTGAAGTCGTAACAAGGTAGCCCTAGGGGAACCTGGGGCTGGATCACCTCCTTAACGATGCTATTTAAAGTGCTGAGTGTTCACACAGATAAATAATGGGTTACTAAATATAAAGCTATTGATATCAGCGCAAAGTGAATGTTAATCATTTTGCAGTGATATCAATCACCTGCTCTTTAACAATCTGGATTGTAGTAAATATCTCTAATAGAGAATTAAATTTGTTCAATTTAAAACTGAAACGAGTTTGATCAAGCAAGACCAAGTATTCAATAAACGATGGTGCTTATTGTATAACCTGATAAACATTCGGGTTGTATGGTTAAGTGACTAAGCGTGCACGGTGGATGCCTTGGCAATTGGAGGCGATGAAGGACGTGTTAATCTGCGATAAGCTATGACGAGTCGATAAAAGACGCATGAGTTATAGATTTCCGAATGGGGCAACCCACCCTTTTAGGGTATCTTAATGTGAATATATAGCATTAAGAAGCGAACCGGGAGAACTGAAACATCTAAGTACCCCGAGGAAAAGAAATCAACCGAGATACCGAAAGTAGCGGCGAGCGAAATCGGTGCAGCCGATAAGATTAAGTCCAGCAGAACATTCTGGAAAGTTTGGCCATAGCAGGTGACAGCCCTGTATGCGAAAGACTTAAGCTTACATATTAAGTAGGTCGGGACACGTGATATCCTGACTGAAGATGGGGGGACCATCCTCCAAGGCTAAATACTCCCAATTGACCGATAGTGAACCAGTACCGTGAGGGAAAGGCGAAAAGAACCCCTGTGAGGGGAGTGAAATAGAACCTGAAACCGTGTACGTACAAGCAGTGGGAGCTCTTCGGAGTGACTGCGTACCTTTTGTATAATGGGTCAGCGACTTATATTTTGTAGCGAGGTTAACCGAATAGGGAAGCCGTAGCGAAAGCGAGTCTTAACTGGGCGCTTAGTTGCAAGGTATAGACCCGAAACCCGGCGATCTACCCATGGGCAGGTTGAAGGTTGAGTAACATCAACTGGAGGACCGAACTCACTAACGTTGAAAAGTTAGGAGATGACTTGTGGGTCGGAGTGAAAGGCTAATCAAGCCGGGAGATAGCTGGTTCTCCCCGAAAGCTATTTAGGTAGCGCCTCGGACGAATACCACTGGGGGTAGAGCACTGTTAAGGCTAGGGGGTCATCCCGACTTACCAACCCTTTGCAAACTCCGAATACCAGTGAGTACTATCCGGGAGACACACGGCGGGTGCTAACGTCCGTCGTGAAGAGGGCAACAACCCAGACCGCCAGCTAAGGTCCCAAATACCAATTAAGTGGGAAACGATGTGGGAAGGCTTAGACAGCTAGGAGGTTGGCTTAGAAGCAGCCACCCTTTAAAGAAAGCGTAATAGCTCACTAGTCGAGTCGGCCTGCGCGGAAGATGTAACGGGGCTAAATTGGTAACCGAAGCTGCGGATTTAATCTTAGATTAAGTGGTAGGGGAGCGTTCTGTAAGTGGATGAAGGTGTGTTGTAAAGCATGCTGGACATATCAGAAGTGCGAATGCTGACATGAGTAACGATAAAGCGGGTGAAAAACCCGCTCGCCGAAAGACCAAGGTTTCCTGTCCCATGCTAATCAGGGCAGGGTAAGTCGGCCCCTAAGGTGAGGGCGAAAGCCGTAATCGATGGGAAACGGGTTAATATTCCCGTACTTTTATTGACTGCGATGGAGAGACGGAGAAGGCTAAACTGGCTTGGCGATGGTTGTCCAAGTGAAAAGTTGTAGGTTGAGGGCTTAGGCAAATCCGGGCCCTTAAGACTGAGAACTGAGACGAGTATCTACGGATACGAAGCAGTTGATGCCCGGCTTCCAGGAAAATCTTCTAAGCTTCAGGTCAATAAAAACCGTACCCCAAACCGACACAGGTGGTCAGGTAGAGAATACTAAGGCGCTTGAGAGAACCCGGGTGAAGGAACTAGGCAAAATAGTACCGTAACTTCGGGAGAAGGTACGCCACGTTATTGTGAAAGGCTTAACGTCTGGAGCGAGAGGTGGTCGAAGTAACCAGGTGGCTGGAACTGTTTATTAAAAACACAGCACTCTGCTAATTCGAAAGAAGACGTATAGGGTGTGACACCTGCCCGGTGCCGGAAGGTTAATTGATGGGGTTATCCATATGGAGAAGCTCTTGATCGAAGCCCCGGTAAACGGCGGCCGTAACTATAACGGTCCTAAGGTAGCGAAATTCCTTGTCGGGTAAGTTCCGACCTGCACGAATGGTGTAATCATGGCCACGCTGTCTCCACCCGGGACTCAGTGAAATTGAACTTGCTGTGAAGATGCAGTGTACCCGCGGCTAGACGGAAAGACCCCGTGAACCTTTACTACAGCTTGGCAGTGAACATTGAACCTACATGTGTAGGATAGGTGGGAGGCTATGAATCAGCGTCGCTAGATGTTGTGGAGCCATCCTTGAAATACCACCCTTGTATGTTTGATGTTCTAACCTCGGCCCATCATCTGGGTCAGGGACACTGCCTGGTGGGTAGTTTGACTGGGGCGGTCTCCTCCCAAATAGTAACGGAGGAGCACGAAGGTTGGCTAAGTACGGTCGGACATCGTACGGTTAGTGCAATGGCATAAGCCAGCTTAACTGCGAGACAGACACGTCGAGCAGGTGCGAAAGCAGGTCATAGTGATCCGGTGGTTCTGAATGGAAGGGCCATCGCTCAACGGATAAAAGGTACTCCGGGGATAACAGGCTGATACCGCCCAAGAGTTCATATCGACGGCGGTGTTTGGCACCTCGATGTCGGCTCATCACATCCTGGGGCTGAAGTCGGTCCCAAGGGTATGGCTGTTCGCCATTTAAAGTGGTACGCGAGCTGGGTTTAGAACGTCGTGAGACAGTTCGGTCCCTATCTGCCGTGGGCGTTTGAGAATTGAGGGGGGCTTCTCCTAGTACGAGAGGACCGGAGTGGACGAACCTCTGGTGTTCCGGTTGTTCTGCCAAGAGCATTGCCGGGTAGCTAAGTTCGGAATCGATAACCGCTGAAAGCATCTAAGCGGGAAGCGAGCCCCAAGATGAGTTTTCACAGACCCTAGAGGTCCTGTAGGGCCCTTGTAGACTACAAGGTTGATAGGTTGGGTGTGTAAGTGCTGTGAGGCATTGAGCTAACCAATACTAATTGCCCGTGCGGCTTAACCATACAACGCCAAATGTTTATTGGGTTAAACTCGAAGCGAAAGCGAAAAACAGAATAAAGCGAACAAATTTAAAACTACAATCAAGATTGTGACCAGTTTATGCCTGACGGCGATAGCATTGTGGAACCACCTGATCCATTTCGAACTCAGAAGTGAAACACAATAGCGGCGATGGTAGTGTGGGGTTTCCCATGTGAGAGTAGCACACCGTCAGGCTTCTCCTTCGAAGCCCTGAGTGAATACTCAGGGCTTTTTTTATACCTGC
>NZ_AMRX01000003.1 GCF_000300815.1 Gayadomonas joobiniege G7
TTTCTCGCTCTGCAAATAAATCAACTGTCTATGAGGTATTCATACTTTTCAATGATCTAAGCATTGAAAATAGGGCATTTATAGCAAGATCAATCCATGATTTACCAAACTTGATTTTAAAATTTATAGACTGTCGAGAATTCTTTACTAAAGGGCATGAAACTCGAGGTATAACAAGTAGCACCTATTTAAGGTTATGGGCGCCCGTTGTCCTTCCAACATATAAAAAAATACTTTATGCGGATGTTGATATCATTTTTTTAGAAGACTTAACCAAACTGTATCAATGGGATATCGGTGACTCCTGTTTTGCTGGTGTTAAATCCCCTCCACCACGACAAAGGTATTCAATGCAAAAAGGATGGGGCGATTCTTATATCAACGCAGGCGTGCTAATTATAAATTGTGAAAAGATCACCCATGATGACATCGATACTTGCAGCAAGCTAGCAGCTAAAAATAAATTCGAATTTCAAGATCAAGATATTATCAATTCAGTTTTCAAGGGACGCAAGTACTGTGATATTCCTCAACGGTATAATTTTTCACCCTCAGCTCTTAAACGTTTATTAGTAAGCGGCCATACCAATAAAATTGATATAGCAGTTATACACTACATTGGGGCTAAACCATGGAACCAGAATGTCTTATTAGGTGAATTTTGGTGGAAAGAATTCACCAATTGTAGTTTTTTCGATTTCGATTGGTACATAAAGTACTGTGAGAATCTAAAGAAGGGTCCACCCCTAAAAATTGCAACAAGGCTATTTTTAAAGGCATTGTTCAGAGCTAGATAAAGTGGATCTAAATTCATTTGAACACTTTAATATGCGCTGTGACATTAACTAAACCACTATTAGCGGTTTAGTCATCACTTACTGTTATATGTTCATTTGTTGGTAAGTGGTGTTTAACCTGTCCTTTGAAATTGTGGTTTATTGCTCGAGATTTGTCAGCCTGATCTGCGCCTAACCGTATACACCCTCGCAAACACGCTTTAAATTGGCGGTGGACACTAGACATTTACCCCAAATGCCGCAGAAACGCGTAGGTGCGCACCGCCGAAGGCGTTGCGAACAACTTCCAAACTGTTACCAACAATGCAAAATTGATCCACTCCAACAATTGAAATCTGATCCACTTGTTTTCAATATAGTGCTTTTTCGGGGGCACTTTGATCATAAAAGAAGAGCTTATGAAAATTCAGACTTTGCACCAACAAGGTTGCTCACAACTGAAAACACCGCAAGAAATAGGTGTGATATCGGGCTGTTTTCGAAAAAAGCGTCACCGGCAGGGAGCCGGTGTCGAGCATATATGGAAGTACTTGCTGCGTCTTTTTGAGGAAATCCTCGATTGAGCACCGGGCAAGGTGCACGTATTTGCAAGTACCGCCAATGTTTGCGGGGTGTCGCCAACACCTGCGGCGGTGAAAATCTTGATAGCAAGGTTATTTCCGATCATTTATTCAGTGAAACACAGGTACCAAAACTCAGCAGTTGGTTTTCCAACTACTTTAGGCTAAGATTTTGTTTTGGTTTATATTGTCGATGTTTTTCACGTTTAGCCTTAATCACTGAAAAGTTAGGATCAAAATAATATGTATGAAGAATTTTATGGATTTAACGAAAAGCCTTTCCATTTAACCCCAGATCCTAATTTCTTTTTTGCGAGTAAATTGCATGCGAGAGCCTTATCTTATTTAAAGTATGGTATCACTCAAGGAGAAGGTTTTATTGTCATCACTGGCGCTATTGGCACGGGTAAAACAACGATTGCCAATAACTTGATGAACTCAATAGATGACGATCTAGTGGCAATCCAAATAGTCACGCCAAAGCTTAACCCTGATGATCTAGTGTTCATGACAGCCTCTAAGTTAGGCCTACAGACTGAAAATAAAAGCAAAGCTTCATTATTGCAGGCTATAGAGCAGCGGCTTTCTGAATTACACCACCAAGGTAAGCGAGCATTATTGCTGGTTGATGAGGCTCAGAACTTGCCGTTGGAATCTGTCGAAGAGTTGCGAATGCTGTCTAATTTTCAATTAGAAGGAAAACCCTTGTTGCAAAGCTTTTTATTAGGGCAACCTGAATTGCGTAATTTACTTCAATTACCTGCAATGGAGCAGTTTAGACAAAGAGTGGTTGCTTCATGTAATTTGCAGCCTTTGTCTCTTGATGAAACGCGAGCTTACATTCATTTCAGAATCCATGCGGCGGCAGGCGATCAGGATAAAGCTGTATTTTCAAGTGCAGCAATTGATAACATTTATAGTTATAGCTGCGGTATTCCACGACGTATAAATACTTTATGTGATCGAGTATTACTTTACGGATTTTTAGAAGAAAAGTCGTTTATTACTGAACAAGAAACCGCTTTAGTCATTGCCGAAATTAAAGAAGAAAGCACCAATATATCGAGTACTGATGAGCAAATTGAAACAAGCTATGATCAATCGCAAGATATTAAACTAACTGATTTAGCTGCTCCGAATCATCAACAAGAAGTAAGCTCTGATAGCCAAATGTTGGCGAAAGATCTTCGTGAAATTAGAAACATGGTGGATGACATAAAAGAAACTCTAAATACCAATATAGAGTACAAGTTAAAAGTCAGTCGCTATATCGATAATGCTATCAACCGTAAGTTAAAAGAGTTAAAAAAGCTGACACCGGAACAGGACTGACTTTAACTTCCTGAGCACACTAAGTCTTTAGGTCGCTCAAGTCGTACTTTTCTATTAACGAATATAGCGTAGGTCGGGTAACACCTAATAACTCTGCTGTTTTAGTCATATTTTTTTCAGATAAGTGATAGGCTTGCCGGATTGCACTTGATTCGGCTTTCTCGCGAACTTCTCTTAAATTTAGAGAGCTGCTCTCATCTATTTTTATTTCGTTCTCTGGAACCTGTAGACCCATATCTTCGGCTGTAATAACTGGCCCATCAGCCAAAACCACAGAGGTTTTAAGTTTGTTTTGCAATTCGCGAATATTGCCAGGCCATGGATGTTGCATCATGGCTTGTTTTGCACATTCGCTAAACCCCTTTATTGATTTTTTATATTGAAGGTTATAGCTATCTAAAAAGGCTTTAGCTAATAACAGGATGTCGGTATCTCGTTCACGCAGTGGCGGAATATTGATGATCAATTCACTGATTCGGTAAAAAAGATCTTCTCGGAATGTTTCTTCTTGAGCCATCTGTTGCAGGTTTCTATGCGTTGCACAAATCACTCTGACGTCGACGGGTAACACCTCGCGACCACCGACTCGCTCAATGACACGTTCTTGTAAAAAGCGTAACATTTTTGCTTGCAAAGGGAGTGGCATATCGCCAATTTCATCTAAAAAAAGAGTACCACCTTGAGCGGTTTCTATTTTTCCTTGGGTTGTTTTGGCTGCGCCGGTGAAAGCCCCTTTTTCATAACCAAACAGCTCACTTTCGAGTAAGTTTTCTGGGATTGACGCACAGTTGATTGCAATAAAAGGTTTATTGGCCCGATCACTGTGATCATGAATTGAACGGGCAAAAACTTCTTTACCAGTACCACTTTCGCCTAATAAGAGCGTGGTGATCTCAGTTTTGGCAATTTTCTCCGCGCGTTTGACTGACTTTTCTATCGCTTGGCTAGAGCCTATGATGCCATTCATAGAAGAGCTAATTTTATTCAGCCGTCTGTTTTCACGCTCAAGCCCGACTAAAGAAAAAGCTCGCTGAATGATGGTATTTAGTGTGTCTATATCTATCGGTTTTTGGTAAAAATCATAAGCGCCTAATTCAATAGATTTTAACGCATTTGTTTTATCCGTATTTCCAGTTAAAACGATGACTTTAGTCGCTGGTGAAATAGATAGTATTTCAGTCAAGATATTTAGACCTACTGAAGCATTAGCGGGATCTGGTGGTAGTCCCAAATCGAGTGTAACCACTTCGGGTTCAAAACGTCTGATTTGGGTTAAAGTTGATTTTTTATCGTCTGCAAAAACAATATCATAATCTGAAAGTCCCCATTTGAGCTGTTTTTGAATTCCTTTATCGTCGTCGACGACTAATAATTTTTTGCTCATCGTTATATCTCCTTGTTCAAGGTAAAACATATTTCAAACCGGCTACCTTTTCCTATTTCAGAGGTCACCGTTAATTCACCGCCTTCATTTTCTATAAAGAGTTTAGCATCATATGCACCTATCCCCATACCTGCATTACCTTTGGTTGTGACAAACGGCATAAAAAGCTTATTGGCAATAAAGTCCTCTGTCATTCCCACACCGGTATCTTCAATTACAATTTTAATTTTATTGTTTTGCTGTTGAGCGCTTACGCTTACCTTCCCATTATCCTCAGTTGCTTGTTGAGCATTATCAATTAAATGAAAAAGAACATTCGAAAATTTTTCAGCATCCGTATCAAAATAAGGTTCGCCAATAACCGTTAGCTGCGGATGAGGTAGTTGATTCTGGCATTTATTTTCTACTAAAGCCGTTAATAAAGGTTTTAAATAAACCCGTTTTGAATTTTCTTTTTCATCTTCAGCTGATTTGTTCATTAACTGATTTAGCATTTTATGCATACGTTTTTGAGTATATCCCAAGGTCTCAAAGGTATCTTCAATAAATTCTGGATTACTTTTGTGCTTTTGAGCATTGCTTAATATCATCTCGATTTGTGCCAAGACATTTTTTAAATCATGAACAACAAAAGCAGAGGTTCGATTGAAGGCTGCAAACTGAGCATTTTCTGTCATTATTTTGTTTGCTTCGTGCTGAAACAAGTAGTGCCCGACCTGAGCTGTGACCACATTTAGATAGTCTCTTATTTCCCAATTCAACTTTAACTTGTTATTTTCCGGTGGGTTTAAGCATGCAAGCCCCCATAATCTATCTTGTTCAAAAATTGGAATTAATAAACTGAATTGGCAGGTCGCTAGTAAATTGCGCTTAACTTCAATTTCAGGGTAACTATCTGGATGCTTTATTAGATGTTTTATATCAATGATCCAGTGTGATTTTTGAATATAAGGGACGAGAGACCGTATAGCCTCAAGATTTTCATCTGTTTCATGTTGTAGGTTTTTTTTAGAACCAGCTACCTGAATGAGGTTTTGGTTTTTAACTTTTAATAAAACCCCATCTTTATAATCACTGGCAAACAGAAATGCGTCAATTGCTCGATGATAAAAACTATCGCTTTTATTAAGTGGCTTGTTAAGGAGTTCCGTCAATGCCATCCACTGGGCTCGGTAATCGTATTGGTTGGCAAAAAAGTGTTTTTCTAAAAATACTTTCAAATTACGTTTTAATGATTCAGAAACAAACAGCGCAAACAGTAATGTAAAAGCTAACACCATGAAGATGGTTTGTAGCATCATGGTCCATTGCGATTGGATGCTTTTTATATAATAACCAGCGATTGCCATTGCGCTGAGGTAGAGAGCGGCAACCAATAATAAACTACTTTGAAATACCATCTCCCTAGACACATAAATACTCACTGCTAAGCTTTTATTGCGTTTAATCGTCCAGATCAACAGTGGAATGAGTAGCGCATGTAAATAGCCGCGGGCCAGCCAGAAGTCCGGGTTAATATGGGCGACTAAACTCGCTTCCGAAAAAATAACAAAATCAAAAACAGTTATGCTACCTAATCCGATCAATAGAGGTTTAAACTCAGATAAACTATCTTTACTGCGTCTGTATATGATTTCGATCAGCACGAGGGCGGCTATGCTGGCCGATAAAAACGCAATATAGTCAAAAACCAGTTGCCCCGATACAAAAACACCCAGCAGAGGGATGACTAATACTAGAATAGGTAATAAACCAGCGTAGGTTAATAAAATAGCTTTAATAGAACGATTTGGCTGTAAAATCCCAATCAATAATAATAAGCTTGTCGAAAAGCGAATACTCTCAAGCCAACTGGTGTAAAGGCTATCTGCATACAAGAGATAAATAAGATTGCCAACCGCCCATGTTACGCCCCCTGCAGCAAACAAAATAATACGGCTCTGGGCAGGTGAATATAGCCGGTTAGCGAGTGCTAACAAACTTAATAATAAGTAACTGAACGCGGCACCTGCGTAGCCCGCCCAATGAAAAAACTCCATATTACTTTTCCCGTTGAATCAAAATAGATGAGTCGAATTAAAGTATAGGTCTAAGGGCTTTTGTTGGCTTTGGCCAGCAAGGCTTTTAAATGTTTTATCGGTATCGCATAAGTCATTCCACTTGGTTCTTTTAATAAGTTTTCTTTATTACCCTGAACAAAGGTTTTATTTACAACAGCAATGACTTCACCACTTTGACTTAAATACACAGGACTGCCGCTATTTCCAGGGTATACGGTGGCGTCTAACTGGTAAATCAAATATGGGTCTTTGAGCCGCTTGATAGCCGCTGCTGTCAATTGTCCTGAATTGGGCAGTGGTATTATTAAAGGAGAGTGAGAAGAGACTATTCCTCTGTGCGTCACAGGGTATAAACCGAGTACAAATCCCATCGGAAAGCCGGTTAAAGCGATTTCACTGCCTTCCGCAACGAGGTGATTGTCATTGTATAAAGTCACAGGGGCAAGTGTCTGATCAGCAAGCCTTAACAATGCTAGATCATAAGTTTTGTCAAAGTTAACCAAAGTAACTTGCTGGTAGTTCGCGTGAGCACCTTTGCCCACAAACACAACTAAGCTTTGCCCCTCTTTTTTTTCTGGCTTTAAAATATCTTGGATAACATGATAATTAGTTGCGATTAAGCTGCCATCACCGACAACAAAACCTGTCCCAGTGAGCTTAGCTCGTGGCTGGCTGAGCGGCGAATAAAACCCAATCCCGACAATAGAGGGTTTAATTTGTTGAATGACATCCATTAAAGTATTTGCTGATAATGCACGTGGTTGCACAAAGAAAATAAAAAATAATAAAGCGATAACTAGTTTCATTGAATAATATTTTTTACACTGATGGCATATTCCGTGACATGTATACTAGCCGATGGATATACTTTTTGCATTTAAAAAACTGGTGGGGGTGCTGATTTCCCCGTTACCTATCATTTCTGCACTCTTTATTTGGGGCGTTTGGAATCTTTATC
This sequence comes from Gayadomonas joobiniege G7, assembly GCF_000300815.1. Taxonomy (GTDB): domain Bacteria; phylum Pseudomonadota; class Gammaproteobacteria; order Enterobacterales; family Alteromonadaceae; genus Catenovulum; species Catenovulum joobiniege. Next base: position 7,092 of record NZ_AMRX01000003.1, read on the forward strand.
GGAGCAGCGCCAACCTTAAACTTGCACGCCTCCTTTTAACTCTAGCTGGGTGTCTGTTTTTATTGGCATCTTCACCACTCATTTCAGCGTTATGGATTAACAGTTTTGAAAAAGAAGTTCCTGTTTACAGAGATCATTTGAAGCATGTAGACAATATTATAGTCCTCGGTTGTTATAACTCAGAAGACTCGAATTTACCCATAGTCGCAAATATTCACGAATGCTCTTTATACCGCTTGGTAGAAGCCAAGCGCCTGAGCTTGAAGTATCCCCAAGCAAAAGTCGTTTTAAGTGGAATGAAAGAGAGTGAGCAAAGACGGCTCAGCCATCCTGCATATTCAGCTGAATTTTTGCAACAATTGGGTTTATCGCGCGAGCGAATATTAATTTTAGATAGTAATTTAGATACTCAAGACGAGGCAAAAAGTTTACGCCAGCTGAGTCACAACAAGATAAACCTGCTCATTAGTTCGGCAAGTCACTTTAGACGAATAGAAAAGATATTTAGGCGCGAGGGTATTTTATATACCCCAGTACCCAGCGAATACACGAGTAGTTTTGAAATACATTGGAATTGGCGTTTATTTCTTCCATCTGTAAGTGCACTTCATGCAAGTGAAAGAGCCATGTACGAAAGCCTTGGAAACCTCTGGGAAATGTTTAAAAATATAGACCGTAAGTAATTGATTGTTGTGTATTTTTTTAGACCTTTTGGGTTTTTTAAAGCGGAGCAAGTGTCGATATTCTTTACATCTTTTTATCTGCAGTTTAGTACCCTGATTTTTCACCTTGATTTATAACAAATTTTAACTTTCGGCTCGATTTTTGCTTGTTTTAAAAATTTGTGGTTTGCGGTTTAAACCCGAAGCAAGTTTTCTAATTCTGGGCTATACAGTTTCTAAGGTGTTTATTCGGATGAAACTAGCATTTGACTATCCTGAGCTTTAGTGGTTACACACCGTAATATTTATTCACAGCATTTTATTTTTATCTTTTTAGTAGGCTCTGCGATGAAAAAACTCAGAAAGTTGGCTGAAAAACCAATTATTGGCCCTATTGTGAAAACGTTTGTTAGGTTATTTGCAGATCGTAAAGTGCACTCGATTAGCGGACACTTTTTTAAATATTTAAAACCAGAATTAGCGATTGATGAAGGGCTTAAACAAGCGACCTTCAGAGTAAGGCATCAAGTATATTGTTCTGAACTCAATTTTCTGCCGATTTCGGAAGATGGCCACGAAAAAGATGAGTTTGATAAGCACTCTATCCATAGCGTGATACGTCACAAAGAAAGTGGCGATATTATGGGAACCGTACGTTTAGTGCTTTCGTCAGACCCATCCGAAAAGCTACCAATAGAAGCGTTTTGTTTAAACTCGATTGACAATAAAGAAGTTCACCCAAACGACTTTCCGAGGGAAAAGATTTGTGAGATCTCGCGGTTAGCTATCCCTGAAAATTTCCGACGTCGTAACGTCGATAAACATAATGGCGCTGCGACAGGTGCTATTAACGAAAGCACATACTCTGAAGCCGAGCTTAGGTGTTTTCCGTTTATTGCGGTAGGGCTGTATTTAACTTGTGCTTCAATTGCCAACCAAAAAGGCATAGAGCACTGTTTTGTAATGATGGAGCCTAGATTAGCTCGCAGTTTAAAGTTTGTTGGTATTTCGTTTAAACAGATTGGCCCGATAGTTAATTTCCATGGCCGTCGCGCGCCCTATTATATCAGCCACGCGATGCTGATGCGTGAACTCAGCCCTGGCTTCCGTCGGTTGATGAAAAAAATCGAAGCAGCCTTGTCAAAGCAAGACAAAGTTAACAACTCTAGTAGTCAGCTTAGCCAAGCTGCCGTGTAACCCGAACGCTTATTTTTTGCTTAGTGTGAAAGGACCTTATTATGTTCAATTACGAAAATGCCTTTTCTCGAAACATTGGTTGGTTGACTAATACCGAACAGCTGAGTCTACAGTCCAAAAGGGTTGCAATTGCCGGGGCTGGTGGGGTTGGCGGTGAGCATATAGTGACTTTAGCTCGTTTAGGTATCGGTGCATTTAATATTTCTGATTTTGATGTTTTTGAAGAGCACAACTTCAATCGCCAAGCTGGCGCTTTTGTTTCCACCTTAGGGCGGGACAAGATGGCGGTAATGAAAGAAGTCGCATTGGACATTAATCCTAATTTAAACGTCAAAACGTTCCCGACAGGGATTGACAATAATAATGTGGATGAGTTTTTAGACGGTGCGGATGTTTATATAGATAGTTTGGATTTTTTTGCCCATCAAGCCCGAAAACTTGTTTATCAAAAGTGCCAAGACAAAAATATCCCAGTAATAGTGGCTGCGCCGATAGGAATGGGTGCTGCAACCCTCTGTTTTACTTCTGACAGCATGGGGTATGAAGAGTACTTTAGGTTTGCAGACTGCCGCAACGAAAATGAGGAGCTAGTGAAATTCTTAATTGGATTGAGCCCATCGTTAATGCAAAAAAGCTATTTGGTTGATCCCAGCACCAGCGACTTTTTAGCTAAAAAAGCACCGTCACTACCGATGGGAGTCAAGCTCTGTGCTGGTGTGGCTGCGTCATTTGCCGTTAAGATATTGCTAAACAGAGGACAGCTGGTGACCGCCCCGCACGGTCTACACTTTGACGCGTATAAAAATAAAATGGTTAAAACTTGGCGCCCATGGGGAAACCGTAATCCAATCCAAAAACTCGTGTTTATGATAGCTAAAAAAGTTGTATTGAAAGCCAATTAGGGTGTCAGCATATTTTACGCTGAAATTATCTCGGAGCGATAGGTTTTATTTAGTGTTCTGATTTTTATGGTTTTTTTTATTTTGGCACAGGGTGTGCATTGTCTAGGTAGCTGTGGTACTAGCGTTTTTTCTAATTTAATGGAGCATTTGATATGAATATTTTTACTAAACTAAGCAGCGCAGCAATCGTTGGCGCTTCTCTGATGTCTTTTAACGCGTCAGCCGCATTAGAAGATTTTGTTATTGACGAAAGCCTTTATGGTGGCTCTTCAAGCGTCACTGCTGATAAGCTGAATGGTGCTTATGTAGAAAAAATTACTTTTGATGGATCTGGTAATTTTGAAGCACATGCTTTTGCAACCATGAGCCAACTTTTGACAAATGATGGCACTTCAGATATCACAGGCTCTGTACAGCTTGGCGATAGTTATGGTCTTTATGCATTGTTTGACGCTACTGGTGTAGGTGTTCCACGTGCAAACCCTAACGAAACTGACTTGTATATGACTTCTGGCTCGTTTTCTCTTTTCCTAGACACTAACTTTGATACAAACGGTACAGTTGGTGCGACTGGTTCAGATTCAGTGTCACTGGTTAATAATAGTGACGATAAATTGTTAGCTTCAACAAGTTTAAGCACTGGTTATGCCTATTTAAATAGTGCTTTTGGTGGCTTTTTTGATTTCAGCTTTTTCGACTTTACTTTAACTGCTGATGGTGAGAACTATTTTGTATCACCGGACCCATTTTATGTACGAGTTACTGTAGATGGTGATTTTGATGAGTTTGATACAGCGGGTACTCAAACCGTTATCGGTGATGTAAGTGCTGTGTTTGTACCTGAACCAGCTTCTTTAGGTATCATGAGCTTAGTTTTATTAGGTTTAACTGGTTTAGGCCGTAAAAAAGCTTAATTTGAGTTCAACCTATAATCATAAAGAGTCTGCAATTGCAGGCTCTTTTTTTTGCCTTTAAAAAACAGATGGAAGATTAGAAACAAGCATTTAATCACACAAGTCGCTTTTCTTCTTGCCCCTGATATTTCACTAAGCTAATCTTAAACTAAAGAGGATTAAAGGATATTCATGATGAAACGCCAACTTATTTCGATCGCGTTAGCTTGTTCGCTTGCAGCATGTTTCGAGTCGTCTACGCCAGAAGAATTGATCGCTCAAGCCCAAAAAAATGTCTCGCAAGGTGAAGTTGACGAGGCTGTGATCCAATTAAAAAATGCAATTAGCCGAGCACCTGAAAATACTCAAGCCAGATTTTTATTGGGCAGAATTTATTTTAATCAAGGCAGTTTTTTGTTTGCTGAAAAAGAATTAAGTAAAGCCTATCAAACAATCAACCAAAATCCACAAGCTGCTCTCTTGCATGCAAAAAGTTTATTTTATACCGAAAGTTATACTGAAGCGGAAAAGTTATTTTCAAAAATAGAAGAGGCTGACAATCAGTTAGATATAGGAGAAATCAACTATTATCGATTTTTAATCAGTCGCCAAAATAGAAGCGATCAAGCTTCTAAGCAATATATTGCGCAAGGGCTACAAAATAGCAGCAGCACTTATCAACCACTATTTAGAGTTCATCAACTGGTTGCAGAGCAAAAAGTTTCCGATGCGCAGAATGAGATTGCTAATGCCAAAACAAAGTTGTCTAAAAATATTGAATATTTAAAATTAGCGGCCTATGTTGCTAACCTTAACCAAGATACACAAAAAGCGGCTGATGCTTACCAAGCATTATTTGAACTTATTCCAAATTACCCTCAAGCATTTATTTTATATGCAGACGCATTAGTACGTAATCAGGATTTTGATAAAGCCGAAAAACAGGTTGATAAACTCTTAAAGGCGTATCCTAATCATTCATACAGTAACACCTTAAAAGCTGTTATCTTGTTTGAAAAAGAAGACTATCAACAGGCAAAACAGTTTGCCGAAGTTGCCTTGAGTCGGGGCAGTAAAAATCCGCAAACCTTGGTGGTTGCAGCAGTTTCAAATTTCAAATTAGAAAAGTTTGAGCAGAGTTACGAGAACTTTAAAAATCTTTCAGCCGTAAGCCGTTTAACACCTGAATTGCAACGCATGTATACAGCTGTTCAGTTAAAAATGGGCTATGACGATGAAGCAGTGAGTGCGTTATTAGGAAAAGATTCAGTTAGCGAGCAGGATTTGCCTTTTTTCTTATCTGTAACATCGCAAGCGCTTCGTAACGGTCAATACAGTGCGGCACAAAAAATGTCTGATAAGTTTAAGTCACTAAACCCAGACAACCCGCAGTCTATGGCACAACTAGGCTTGTTAGATTTTTTAACTCGTCAAGATACCCAAAAATTAGAAGATGCTGAAAAAATGTCGGACAATGCCAGCATTAGAGCTGCACTTGCTAAAGCTTTGTACACAAAAGGTGATTTTAAAAAACTCTCGGAGTTAGCAGCGGAATGGTTAGTCGACGAACCAGATAATATGATTGCGCTCAATATGGCAGCGCTCAGTGCTTTTTCATTACAAAAAACTGCCGAAGCAGAACAATACCTGGACAAAATTAAAACACAAGATCCCGAAAATCCACTCTATTTAGTCTATACGGCTTTCAACGAAATTAAGAATGGCGAAACAAAAAGCGCAACTCAGCGTTTAAACTTGCTGCTTGACAAGTATCCGGATAGCTTAGGTAGCTATAACTATTTTGTGAGTGGGTATGCTGCAATGGGGCAACTTGATCAGGCAGTTGAGGTGCTAAAGCGTAAATATCAAGCACAGCCGGATAGTGGTATTGTTTATTTTGCCTACCTGCGCAGTTTAATGCTAAACGGCAAAAGCACCGATGCCCTCGAGCTGCTGGCTAAAAGCAAAGCAGAGTTCAAACAAAGCGAGTTATATTGGTCATCATTGGTTGAAGCTTATATCAATACGTCTCAATTTGATAAAGCTCAATCTAGTCTGCAAGATTGGGTTAAACAAATGCCGAATCAACGACAGGCTCATAGCCGGTTAATTAGTTTTTACGAAGTTTCAGGAAAACCAAATGACGCTTTAGGTGCTTTACAAAATGCTTTCCACAGATTTCCTGATGACGTTGGTTTTAAGATTAAACAAATTGAATTATTGATATCAATTAACCAAAGCCTACAAGCGAGTAACGAGATAGAGGCTTTAGAAAAAGTGTCCGATACCGAAGCAATTGGCTTGCTGAAAAGCAAACTTGCGCTTGCGAAAGCAGATTATTCGGATGCGCTCCGGTTGGCACTTGATAGTTACAATAAATCCTCTAATCCGGGATTGGCGGTTGAATCAGTTTATCGAGCTTATTCTGGACTAGAGCAAGATGACAAAGGCTATCAATTTTTAAAACAGCACTACTTATCAGAAAAGTCATTTTCGAACAAAATGGCAAGGGTATTTGCAGCGCAAGCAATACAGCATGACCCTGACATAGCAACGAGTGTTTATAAGTATTTAGCGTTAAAAAACAATCGAGATGTTACAAGTCTAAATAATGCCGCTTGGTTGCTTAACCAGCAGGGACGAACCGATGAAGCGTTAAAATTTGCGCTACAAGCAAAAGAATTGACAGAAAGTAAAAACGCAAACGTATTAGATACTCTAGCCACTATTTACATGTCTCAAAAAAACTATCAGAAAGCAAAAGAGACGGCTGCTCAAGCATTTCATTTAGAACCAGAAAATGAGCAGATTGCATTAGCATATATAGCGACGTTAGAAAAATTCCCCAAGGCCGATCTCGTTGATGTACTGGGAGAGCTTTATAAGCTTGATTCAAACAAGGTGCGCCAAAAAGTACAGTCACTTGCAAAAGCTAGGGGGATAGAGTTGAGGTAATTTGGTTGTGTTGGATCAGCGCAAGCAGCAAGCCGAGCCTAAAGTAGAGGTTGAAGTCGTCTCAAACAAGAGCGACTTCTTCATGATATATCGTCAAGCTAAAACGTACTTAACCTATAGTGTTTTCACGAGTATCGAGTGGTTAGAAACTTTCACGAGCCAACTTGATGATGCCTTGTTTTTGGCTTTTCGGCGAGATAAACAAATCGTAGGTTTAGCGTTATTGGTGAATAAAAAAGACTTTTGGCGTTCAGCAGGTGACTGTTGGTTTTTAAACAGAGCAGGGTGCACAGAGATAGATCAAATCTGGCCAGAATACAACAACTTAATTTATGCCAAAGATTTTGAAGCCCAAGTTTGGCATGCTTTTTTGGGGTATTTTGCGGCCAATAGAGCTCAACGTTTGGTTGTCGGATTAACACCTGCTATTCACGTACTCGAGGGATCGAATGAGTTTATTATTGAAAAAAATATTGTCAGCCCGAGCTTTTGGTTAGATTTAAAACCTGAATATATAGAGGTAGACTGCTTATTAAAAAGCTTTTCGCGCAATACAAGATCACAAATTAGACGGGCATTAAAAAAGTGTGAAGCCATTGCTGAATTAAATGTTGAGAGGGCTACTACTGAGAGCGAAGCTCAGCTCTGGTTTGAACAAGCGGGGCGCTATCATATGCAAAGATGGTCTGATAGCGGTTTTAAAAACCCTCGTTTTGTTGAGTTTCATAAAAACTTAATCAATAAATTGTTTGCCGTCGATAAAGTTGATCTACTTAAGGTTTGTCTGGGTAAAACCACTTTAGCCATTTTATATTGTTTACGGGATGGCACTACGGCCCGATTTTATTTGAGCGGTATTAATTACCACCCAGATCTAAATTCGATCAAACCTGGGATTTTATCTCACATGATGGCGATCCAGTTTTTTTCGGCACAAGGCCTCAGTGGTTATGATTTCATGGCAGGGGAAAACCGATATAAAAAATCTTTAAGCAGTCAGCAGGGAGCGCAAATTCTTTATTCAGTACGTAAAAATAATGTATTCCAGCGACTGATAGTGAGCGCCAAAAAATATAAAAACAAGTTAAATGGAAATAGTTGAACATGCCCGAAAACACAAAAATAATAATACCGCTGGAGTTTTTAGGTACAAATAGCGATGAGGTTTGTGGTTTTTCTTTGCCTTTTAAACAAGGTGTTGTCGCAAACAGCGAATATATTCACCTGTTGGACCGTACAGGACAGCCTCTACCACTCTCTGTTAAAGTTCTCACTGTTTGGCCCGATGGCAGCTACAAAAACGTCTTATTTTTCTGCTTTCAAGCCTCAGCGAGTCGACATAATACATATTCTTTAATAGTAGACACAGATATTAAAAAATTATCGGCCGATAAAAAGTTTAATCCGGTAGAAAAAATCGCTGGCATAGAGGGGATCTGGCGGCTTAATGAAATCAGTTTGACCACTGCCAGTGGCGACAAGCCGGTGGCCATTTTTACAGACAAACAGATTGAAACAGATGCATTGAGCAAAAATTTCAACTTCCAAGGCGAGCTAAAAACGCACTTGGTAGAGCCATTAAAAATTAGCGTTAAAGGGAAGAGTTTTTTCTATAATGGCTTGACGGAGTTGGAAGTTAGCATTGTAAACCCTAACCCAGCAGAGCATGATAACGGGTTGTGGGATTTAGGAGACGCAGGTGCAATTGAACTTGCGTCATTTGACATTAGCTTTCAACTATTACAGCAAGGTAATCACAGACTACAAGTTAACGAACAAGCTAATATTGCTGATGGTGAAAATAAAAATGCTCAATTTGAGCTACCTGAAGGACGTCTAGAGCAGTATGCCAGCGGTGGGGAAAACTGGCAGTCACCCGTTCATTTGAATAAATATCGTCAAATTAATTATAAAAAAAATGGTTTTGCGGTATTTGCTGGAAACAATCTTGTAAAAACAGGCAAGCGAGCTGGATTTAATGTGCAAATTGGTGATGGTTTTAATTTAACCATGGCACAATTTTGGCAGAATTTCCCTGCAGCGGTAGAGCTTTCAGAGGGCTTAATCAAATGTCAATTTTTTAAACAGTTAGCCAGTGCTCAATACGAGATTTTGCAAGGAGGCGAGCAAAAAACGTTTAAATTTAGTATCTATCCAAAACATCAAAATGCCAGCATCACATACTTTAATTCAAAACAAGTGCTAGGTGAGCACACTTCTGAATGGATTGATGAATCGGGGATCTTGCTACCCACTTCATTACCATTGTCACCAGTTGAGCAACTGATTCAATTGGGCATAAATGGCGAGCAGAATTTTTTTAATAAACGTGAAGTTTTAGATGAGTATGGCTGGCGAAACTTTGGGGAGCTATACGCTGATCACGAGGCGCGTGGTTATCAAGGCAATGACATTTTTGTTTCTCATTATAATAACCAGTATGACCCAATATACGGTTTTTTACGCCAGTGGTTAAGAAGTGGTGAAATGGCTTGGTTAACCTTAGCACAAGATTTAGCACAACATGTAAAAGATATTGACATCTATCATACGATAAATGATAAATCCGAATATAATCAGGGACTTTTTTGGCATACAGATCATTATCTGCCAGCTGAAACTGCGACTCATAGAACCTACTCAAAATATCATACGCAAGGCGCATATATGGATCATGCTGGCGGCGGCGGGCCAGGCGGGCAGCACTGTTATACGAGTGGTTTAGCTGAGCACTATTTATTGACCGGAAATATTGAATCAAAACAAACCGTGTTGGCATTAGCGGCTTGGATAGAGGCTATTTATGATGGCTGTGGTGGAATACTTGAATGGATATTGGCACTAAAACAATCTAAACAAGCAGGCCGAAAAAATCTTTTTAACGGCCATTATCCGCTTGACCGAGGAACTGGTAACTTAATTAACGCATATTTAGATGCGTACCTTGTTAGCAGCGATCTCCAATATTTGCAAAAAGCGGCTATGGTAATACGGCAAACCATACACCCAGCAGAAAGCGTGGACGAAAGACAGTTAAGCGATGTTGAAAATCATTGGTTTTACACTGTGCTTTTGCAAGCTGTTGGTCGCTTTTTATATATTAAAACTAAAAATTGTGCACAAGATAGCGATTTTTATTATGCACGAGATGCGTTACTCAATTATGCTCAATGGATGTTGGTGCATGAAACACCTTATTTAGACAAGCCCGACATTCTAGAATACCCCAACCATACTTGGACAGGGCAAGAGATGCGAAAAGTGCAAGTATTTGTATGGGCCGCACTTTATGCAGATAACTTAGATTTAAGATCACATTGTTGGCAAAAAGCGCTCAGCTTTTCCCAGCGAATTGCGGCCGATTTAGCGCAAACAACTGAAACCCAAGATACTCGAATTTTAGCGTTATTAATGCAGAATCATGGCTTTGTAGAATATTTTGAACAGAATGAATTTCCACCTATTAGCAAACCTCGGCAGACTTATGCAATTAAAAAGTGGTCTAAGGCGGTTTCAGGTCGCTACGTAGTTAGTGAATTTTGGCATAGGTTAAAAAAACTCTCCATTAAACGAGAAGTACACTGGCTGGCTAAACGGTCATCTAAAATCGAAAAAATATTAAAAAAAGCAAGGATTGTATGAAGGTATCTTTTGTAATCCCTCATAAAGGAAGGCTTGATCTGTTAATCCAGACGATAGAATCTATTTGGCAGCAAACAGGCGTAGATAAAGAAATCCTTTTAGTGAGTAAAAATTCTGATTTAACCACAGAACAGTTGCCTATGAGCGGCGAGCAAAGGGTAAATTTGCTGATCGCGAATGAAAACCTAACCATAGCTGAACAAAGAAATATCGGTGCTGCGGCAAGTATAGGTGAATATTTAGCGTTTTTAGATGCGGATATTCAGCTGCCGGCTGATTGGGCTAAGTTATTGATAGAAAAATTGGCTAGTGAGCCTAACCTAGTCATGTTGAGCAGTTTGCAGAGTCTGCCCAAAACGGCAACCTGGGTCGAAAAATTAAGGGCAAATTTGGCCAACAAAGGCATAGAAAAAGCAGTCGATAGCTTACCGGGCAGTAACTTAATTTTACAACGTGATACTTTTATTAAAAGTGGTGGCTTCCCAGCTCACTTAACAACTTGTGAAGATATTTATTTTACTCAAGCTGTCGCCAAGCTGGGAGAGATCAAACGTACAGCGGTCACTGACCATATTCACCTTGGCGAAGACAAAACACTAGCAGTGGTATTTAAAAAAGAAATCTGGCGTGGGCAATCCAACTTATTATCTTTGCAAGGACGCAAAATACCACTGCGCGAATGGCCGAGCCTGTTGGTGCCTTTTTGGGTCACTTTGTTTTTGTCATTCAGCATCATATTTTTGCCCCTTACATATATGATGTTCCTTGGTGCATTGGTTCTGTGGCTGTTACCTATTGCTCTGTACGCTTTAAGAGCTATCAAAGGGGGGAGAACTGAAGTTAATTTTTTCCGAGCGAGTTTATTTTATGCAGTGTACTTCCCGGCAAGATGTTGGGGCACTTGTTTAGGTATTTTTAAAACAATCAATATAAGGCAAGGATGATGCAACCCATAAGAGTATTACAAATCATCTGTTCAACTGGGTTTTATGGTGCTGAGCGCTGGACGTTGGCCCTTGCTCGCCATTTTGATAAATCTGCGGTTGTTTGTGATCTAGTGGTCCCATTAGAGGCTGATAATCAAACACTTGAGTTGGTCGAGCAATACAAAAAACTCGGGCTCAAAGTTCATCGGGTACCTATGGCGCATAAGTTTGACTACAGAGTCATAGCTAAATTGTCTGCACTCATCAAAAAAGAAAGTTACCAAATCATTCATACTCACGGATATAAATCCGATATTTTAGGTGTATTAGCGGCTCGTAAAGCGGGGATCTTGTCTCTAGTGACACCGCACGGATTTGAAAATTCGAGTGATTTAAAGCTGCGTCTGTTTATTTGGTTAGGTGCCCAAGCAATGCGAAGAGCGGATTTAGTCGTGCCATTATCTAAAGCTTTGTGTCGCGATGTGCTTAACATGGGGGTTAAACAGGATAAGTTGGTCTATGTGCAAAATGGCGTAGACTTAAGTGAGGTTGAGGCGGTTCGTGTCGCAGCGGAGCAGGAACATAAATCTGAGATAAAAAGAATCGGTTTCATCGGCCAAATGATCAGTCGAAAAAATATCTTGGATATATTAAATATTTTTGATCAATTGCAGCAAACCCAGCCAAATATTGAATTGGTTTTACTCGGTGATGGCGAAGATAGAGTGGCACTAGAAGCTTACGCCAATACGCTCGATAGTGCTGCTAAAATTTCATTTTTAGGGTTTAGGAATGATCGCTTAGCGCTTTTAAAAAGTTTTGATCTTTTTGTCATGACATCTACTTTAGAAGGCATACCAAGGTGTTTAATGGAAGCGATGGCAATGGGTATCCCAGTGGCGGCATACCAGATTGCTGGTATTGATCAGTTGATCGAACATAACCAATCGGGTTTGCTTGCTCCGTTAGGAGACAAAGAATTGTTGTTAACATACTGGCAAAAGCTGCTAAATGATCCTAAGTTTGCAAACGAACTAGCGGAATCAGCCCGGGAGTTTGTGCACCAGCACTATTCGGCACAACGCATGGCAGATGAATATCTGGCCGTCTATAAAAATATGCTAAAGGATGACAGCCCAGATGAACAAAACAAAACCTAAAGTTAAATTTGTTTTATCGATAGATACAGAAGAAGAGTGGGATTGGTCTGGTGGCTTCCCTGAACAAAACTGTTCAGTGAATAACATCCAGCAGTTGCCTGATTTTCATGCTTTTTGTCAAAGTTTAGGGGTTAGGCCCAGTTATTTTGTCGACTATGCCGTTGCAGACAACCAGCAAAGCGCTGCTTGCCTAAAAGAGATTTTAGCATGTCAAGATAGTGAGCTAGCTGCCCATCTTCACCCTTGGTGTAATCCACCTTATTATGGCTCGACGAGAGAAAAAGAATCACACGTTGTCAACTTGCCATTGCACCAGGTCGCTGAAAAGTTAAAACAGTTAACTGAAAAGTTGAGCGAAGCTTTTAACCGTCAGCCCAAAGCATTTAGAACTGGGCGCTGGGGGATTAACGGAGAGGTTTTAAAACTCTTGAGTGCGCAAGGTTATACATTAGATTCAAGTGTATACCCGTTTTATCAACATAAATATTTTGATTGCCGCGGTGCACCCATCGAACCCTATTGGCCTGACTGGAAAAACCCGAACCGGTCGGGTAATCAACGCGAAATAATGGAACTGCCGGTATCTGTTGGTTTTAATCGAGATGACTTTGTCCAAGGACAAAAACTGTATGAAAAGCTCGCTGCTGATTGTTGGCGTTGGTTTAGACCCGTGGGTCTGGCATGGCATCTGGGGTTATTAAAAAAGCTCTATATGTGTCCGGAGCTTGCAACTGGCGCACAAATGATCGAGCTCGCTGATAAATTACTGCAAAAAAACATAGGTATCATTCATATGTATATGCATAGTTCAAGTTTATTAGCAAATGCAACCGGCTTTATGAAAAAAGGTGAAGATTCAGTTGTTCTGAAAAGTCGAATCGCTGAGTTGATAGCCCATTTAAACAAGGTCGCAGAGGTTGATTTTTGTACCATTAGCGAAGCGGCAGATCACTCAAATAAGGAACTGCTAAATGGAAATTAAAAAAGCGAGCCCGAGTGACCAGTTCGCTTGGGACGAGTATGTAAATAAACACCCGCAAGCAACCGCTTATCATTTATTTGGCTGGGGACTGGCAGTGGCAGCCAGCTATCAGCATACGCCAATTTATTTAATGGCTTATCAAAATGACGCAGTGGTTGGTGTGCTGCCTTTAGTCGAATTCAAAAAACCTCTGTTCGGTAAACACTTATCCAGTTTACCCTTTTGTGATTTGGGGGCTGTTTTGGCTGACAGTACAGAGATCTCAAGTCAGTTACTGCAAGCTGCGCAACAGATAATGCAACAACAACAAATTAAAGAGCTTGAATATCGCGCAAGTGAGGTATCGCCAGACGAAGGGATAGATATGACTGAGCGCAAAGTTAGAATGTTATTAAATTTGCCCGATAGCTCACAAGCACTATGGGATGGTTTTAAATCAAAACTTCGCAGCCAAATTCGTAAAGCGGAAAAGAATGGGCTCACTGCACGGGTTGGTCATGATAGTGATTTGCTCGACGGTTTTTACCAAGTTTTTTGTCGCAATATGCGTGAATTAGGTTCTCCGGTCCATAGCCGCTGTTGGTTTGAACAAATTTTGAAGCACTATAAAAATAATATTTTTATCGTTAATGTTTATGCAAACGGAGAAGTAGTAGGTGGAGGGATAGTCCTATATACATCCTGCTGCGCCAGTATTCCATGGGCGTCTACGTTGAGTAAATTTAATCGTTTAGCTCCGAATATGCTGCTTTATTGGCGATTATTGGAAGCGGTCGCGGATGCTGGTATAACAACATTTGATTTTGGGCGCTCTACTTTTTCGCAAGGGACTTACCGTTTTAAAAAACAATGGGGTGCGCAACCCGAACTGTTAAATTGGCAAACCATGGACAATGCGGGTAGCTGGCAAATTGATCAGGCGAGTGGACAAAGTGGGCGATTACGAGCAACGGTAGAAAAAACTTGGCAACGTCTACCACTCCCTCTGACTTGTTGGGCCGGCCCTAAAATACGGAAGTATATAAGTTTATAAAAAATAGGACAGATTATGTGTGGAATAGCCGGATTTACTCGTTATCAATACGCTGGTGATGAAAATACTTTAATGACTATGGGGCAAGCAATTGCACACCGAGGTCCAGATGCCCAAGGTACATTTCTAGAAGAGCGGATAGGTTTATGCCATCAAAGGCTCAGTATTTTAGACTTATCTGACGCCGGTCGACAACCAATGCATACTTCTGATGGCCGTTATAGTTTAGTTTTTAACGGTGAGATTTATAATTTTTTAGATCTTAGAGAAACTTTAGAAAGTTCGGGGTATCGTTTTCATAGCCATACAGATAGTGAAGTCATACTTGCAGCCTACCAAGCCTACGGACATGATTGTGTCAAACAATTAAATGGTATGTTTGCATTTGCAGTGTGGGATAAACAGCAACAAGAGCTTTTTATTGCACGTGACCGACTCGGCAAAAAGCCACTTTATTATTATTTTGATGGTTCAGACTTATTTTTTGCATCCGAACTCAAAGCTTTGATGGCAGCTGGCTGTATCCCGAAACAAATACGGACAGATGCTGTATACGACTTTTTTGCATATCAATATATTCCAGATCCAAAAACTATTTTTGCTGAGGTTTATAAGTTAGAACCTGGTCATTATTTAAGCTTTAAACAAGGTGAAATTAAATGTCACTCATATTGGCATTTGGATTTTTCAAAAAAGAATAAAAAAAACGCTGAACAACAAGAAGCCGACTTGCTAGCATTAATAAAAGACTGTACTAAAAGTCGCATGTTAGCTGACGTCCCTTTAGGTGCATTTTTAAGTGGCGGTGTAGATTCTAGTGGTATTGTTGCACTGATGGCCGAACAATCACCAACACCAGTGACGACTTGTTCAATTGGTTTTGACGTGCAAGCGTTTAATGAAACAGAGTTCGCTAAGGCGGTAGCAGAAGCAAAAAAAACCGACCATCATGAATTTTTTGTCAACCAGCAGGTAGCCGATAGTTTAGCTGACATTGTCGGATATTTTGATGAACCTTTTGCCGATCCATCTTTGGTGCCAACTTATTATGTTTCGCAATTGGCTCGACAAAAAGTGACTGTTGCACTGTCGGGTGATGGGGGCGATGAAATATTTGCAGGCTATGAAAAATATGCGATTGATGCCAAAGAAAACCAAATCCGTAATCAATTACCTAAATGGTTTAATCAGCATATCGCTGGTAAGCTTGCTAAGCTGGTGGCAGCCACACCTGTATTAAAACAAACAACAACTGGGCGCAAAGCCGTGACCCTGTTAAAAACCCTAGCGAGCGACCCAGCGACTGGATTTTATCACTCTAACGCATTTATTACTGATGAAGTTTGGCAAACTTTAGTTAAACCAGATCGGGCTGACGAGCTGGCAGGTTATCATCCTAGCCAAATTACAACAGATAAATATCATCAAGCTAACGCGGATGACCATTTAAGCAAAATTTTATATACAGATATAAAAACATTTTTGCCCGGCGGTATTTTAACTAAAGTAGACCGTATGAGTATGGCTAACTCGCTAGAAGTTAGAGCGCCATTATTGGATTATCAGGTGGTAGAATATGCGGTGTCTTTGCCATCACATCAAAAGCTAAAAGACGGTGACAAAAAGCATATTCTAAAAAATATTTTAAAACCTCTGTTACCGTCAGAAATTTTAACACGCAAAAAAATGGGTTTTAGTGTGCCTTTAGCTCAGTGGCTTCGAGAAGATCTCAAAAACCTCGCCGAAGATAAAATTTTGAAAAATAACCCAGCATTAACCTCTTATTTTCGCCAACAAGGGCTCGCTCTATTATGGCGGCAACATCAAGCTGGCACGCATGATCACTCCAGCGTACTTTGGAGTTTGTTAATGTTTCAAATGTGGTGGGATCACTATATTTGTCAGCCGAGTTCTGGAGCACTTGATGGATAAACGTGTATATCGACTCGACTTGTTGCGAGCCTTTGCGATTTTCAGCGTCTTTTTAGCGCATACAGTCTTAAGTTATGGTGCGCCGGCACATTTAGCACCATTACAGTTTGGCGGCACTGGGGTTGATTTATTTTTTGTTCTGTCGGGTTGGTTAATCGGTAGCCAATTGTTTGCTGAGCAGCAAAAGTATGGCGATATTCAAGTTGTTCGTTTTTGGATCCGGCGCTGGATGCGAACCTTACCCGCTTATTATGCGGTACTTATCTTTACTTTGTTGCAACTATCACTCACAAAAGACGGCTTTACGATTCCACTTTCGTATTTTGTTTTTTTACAAAACTATCAAACAGATTTGCCGTTTTTCGCGGTTAGTTGGTCTTTAAGTGTCGAAGAACAGTTTTATCTTTGCATCGCCCCTATCGTAGTCTTTTTAGTACGCCTTGTTAAACATGTCCGAACACTCATTTTAACCATATTATTATTAATGCCTTTGGTGTTTCGTTCCCTTGGCTGGTATGAAACCGATATAGAAACCCACGTGCGCTGGGATTGTTGTTTAATGGGCATACTAATGGCGCAGGTATATTTTGATTTTCCGGGTCTTTGGAAAAAAATAGCCCGCTTTGCGTGTCCGTTGGCAATTTTAGCAAGTATTATTTATTGCTCATTTTATTTAGCTAGGTGGGGGCTAGGCAATTATTGGTTAGAAGCTGATAAATTGGCCCTGGCTTTTTTATTTGCAAGTTGGTTGATTTGGGCAACAGATAAAGCAAATAAAAGGTTTTGGGGATACGCTTTTATTGCATATATTTCTACAAGATCTTATTCAATTTATTTATTGCATCCTGAGGCATTGGCGCTGGCACGTCGTTTTTTTCCAGATATCCCTTTTGTTATTTATTTTTTCCTTGCTGCGATTATTTCATGTTTAGCGGCGGAAGTGTTATTTCGATTAATTGAGCAGCCAGTGATGCAAATGCGATCTCGTTTTAATTTCTCCTGTAGTCGTAGCCAGTTAAAAAAACAATCGCAAAAAGTGGAACAAAGGAGTATCCCGCATGGCTAAAAAAATACTTCACGTAACTTATGACATGCGGATTGGTGGCACGGAACGCGTCATCATCAATTTGCTAAAAGGGTCTGATCCCAGTTATCAAATGTCTATCTTTTGTATTGAATCCCCGTTAGGACCTTGGGGGGTAAAATTGCAAAAACAAGGTTTGGCAATTTTTCAATCTGACCGCAAACCAGGTTTCGACCGGGCGCTCATCCGGCAAATTAACAAGGTTATCAAAAGCCAAAAGATAGATATTGTTCATTGCCATCAGTATACGCCTTGGGTTTATGGCACGCTGGCTAGTTTAGGGACATCTGCTAAAGTGATATTTACCGAGCACGGACGTTTTTATCCTGATAGAGGGAGCTGGAAGCGACGGATCGTTAACCCGATTTTAAATTGTTTTACGGCGCATATTACTGCGATTTCAAAAGCCACAGCAGCGGCGTTAAGTGAATTTGAGTATTTGCCCAAAAAGCAAATTAAAGTTATCTATAATGGCATAGAGCCGGTTTCTGTAGCCCCCTCAATTGCTCAGACGTTAGCGTTAGAATTAGGCATTAAAGACACAGACCTGGTATTTGGCACCATAGCGAGATTTGATCCGATTAAAAATCACCCACTTATGTTAAGGGCTTTTACGAGTGTTTTGCAAAAATACCCTAATGCGCGTTTGTTAATTGTTGGTGATGGGGAAGAAAAAGACACCATAATTAAACTGGCGAATCAATTAGGCATCCAAGATTCGCTCATTATGCCAGGGTATCAATCAGACCCTTCGGCTTTTTTAGGTTTGATGGATATATTTTTACTTTCCTCCTTGAGCGAAGGGACCTCGATGACCTTATTAGAAGCCATGTCGTTGGGCAAACCTTGCATAGTAACAAATGCGGGCGGAAACAAAGAAGTGATAGCCGATCAAATTAACGGTGAAGTATGTGCAAACGATGATCTCGCAGCTTTCTCTAGCGCTATGCTAAAGATGGCAGCGGATTCAGAGTTACAGCAAAAATATTCCGTGCAGGCCAAACAAAGATTCAATGAAATATTTAGTGTGCAACAAATGGCGAGTGCATACGCAAATTTATATGAGGACCTTGCATGATAGATAAAGCCCATACTATTAGCGTTATCATTCCAGCGTTCAATGCGGAAAACACCATTGAAGAGACGTTGCACTCAGTTTTACAGCAGACTTATCCGGTGCATGAAATCATCGTTGTAGATGATGGTTCTAAAGATAATACATTAAAAAAGCTCTATGATATGAGCAGTCGATATCCTTTAATAAGATTTGTGAATCAAAATAATCAAGGTGTTTCGGCCGCGCGCAACTTAGCCGCTAAACAAGCGACTGGCGATTGGTTAGCATTTGTGGATGCAGACGATCTTTGGTTACCGAATAAACTGGCTAAACAAGTAGAGGATTTAGCAGATGGCCGGTGGAGTGCTTGTGATTCTTTTTATTTTGGTTATGGACATGATGGCTCGACTAAACGCAGTGATTTAAGTGAAATATCATCAGGTCATGTGTTTGAAGCCCTCTTGTTGGACAACTTTTTAACTACCTCAACGGTATTAATTGAAAAAAATTTATTCTGGCAAGCCGGTGGGTTTGACGAATCTTTGCTTGCACTGGAAGATTGGCAATTGTGGTTGTCGGTTAGTTTATTGGAACCATTAAAAATGATTGATGAACCACTGGTTCGTTATCGAGTGTATCCAGGTTCTACCTCACGAAAAGCGCGCCACATTTTGCCACTACATATGCAGTTGATAGACACTGTTTTTTCGCAGATTGCGGCCCAGCCATTTTTGTCCAACAGAAAAAATGCAAAAGCAAACTCTTACTCTATTTGTTCTTATATTGCAGAAGATAGTCAAGATTATGCTTATGCATTGTACTGTGCGTATTGTGCTTTCAAATTGCAGCCGACTTCTGTTATGCGTATTAAGCGGTTGCTCAATACAGCTGTAAAACGTTTAATTAAAAAGTCTAATAAGGACGCTGAATGAAATACGATTATTTGATTGTAGGGGCCGGTTTATTTGGATCCGTCTGTGCGCATGAGCTAACCCGAGCGGGTAAACGAGTGCTGGTGGTCGATAAAAGAAGCCATATTGGTGGCAATGTGTATACCGAAGATCATCAGGGGATCCCTGTTCATAAATATGGCGCGCATATCTTTCATACCAATAATAAAGAAGTATGGGATTACGTTAACCAATTTGTGAGCTTCAATCGATTCACAAATTCGCCATTGGCAAATTACAAAGGCAAATTATATAACTTGCCTTTTAATATGAATACTTTTTATCAGCTTTGGGGCACGGTGACACCGGCTGAAGCTGCTAAAAAACTCGCAGAACAAACAGCAGAGATGCAAGGCAAAGAAGCTGAAAATTTAGCCGAACAAGCGATTAAATTGGTCGGTCGAGATATTTATGAAAAGCTGATAAAAGGGTATACCGAAAAGCAGTGGGGGCGGGATGCGACAGAGCTACCTGCTTTTATAATCAAACGTTTGCCGCTGAGAATGACTTACGATAATAATTACTTTTCAGATCGTTACCAAGGTATTGCCGAAAATGGCTATACCGAGCTGTTTGATAAGTTGTTAGATGGCATCGAAGTACGCTTAGAGTGTGATTTTTTCACTGACAAAAAATCGTTGCAGGCTTTAGCCAACCACACGATTTATACTGGCCCTATTGATGAATATTTTGCGTTTAGCGAAGGTGTGCTGGAATACCGAACGCTTAAATTTGAACATCAGACCTTGGCAGACTGTGAAAACTACCAAGGTAATGCGGTGGTGAATTATACTGAGCGCGAAATACCTTTCACTCGCATTATAGAGCATAAACATTTTTCAGGCAGTGTCACTAAACATACGGTGATCACCAAGGAATATCCGGCAGAATGGAAGCTGGGTGATGAGCCTTATTATCCAATCAACAACGAAAAAAACATGGCATTGTACAAACGCTATCGTCAAAAGGCCAAAGAATTAACCCAGGTGACCTTTGGTGGCCGTTTAGCTGAATACAAATATTATGATATGCATCAAGTGATTGCTTCGGCGTTAAAGACTAGCAAAGGTTTATTAGATGAATAATGTATGTGCAGTAGTTGTAACATTTAACCGCCGAGCATTGTTGCAAAGGTGTATCGAGCATTTATTAGCCCAATCATCTCCATTAGCAGGTATAGTGGTTGTCAATAATGCTTCTGAGGATGATACCCAAAGTTATTTAGATGGCTTGCACGGGCAACCTGTACCCATATTTCCTGTCCATATGACCACGAATACTGGCGGCGCAGGGGGCTTCCATGAGGGGCTTAAAACCTCTGTTGAGCTTGGTTTTAGTCATTCTTGGATTATGGATGATGATGCACTCCCTCAGGCAGATGCCTTGCAAGAGCTGCTGTTAGCAGAAAAAAAGGTTGTCGACAAGTATGGTTTTTTAACAAGTAAAGTCGTTTCTGAAGAAGGCGAGGTGATGAATGTACCTGAGATCGACTTTAGCCCAAACTCAACAGGGTATTCAAATTGGGGGGAACGGATTGAAGATGGATTAATTGCGGTTGAAAATGCGACCTTTGTTTCAGTGTTTTTACCCAATCAGCATTTAGTTGAAAATGGGTTGCCACTAAAAGAAATGTTTATTTGGGGTGATGATACCGAATTTACCGTTCGTTTAAGCCAGAAATACCGTTGCTACTTAGTGAATAAAAGCATTGTTGTTCATAAACGAGTACTGAAATCAGGATTATCAATCATCACTGAGAGTGCTGATTTTCGGTTAGGGTGGTTTTATTTATTGTACCGGAACCAAGGATATATCAAACTAAAATTTTATGGCCGTAAAGTTTGGCTGAATTACGTCTGTGAAAACCTAAAACATATTAAACAAATTTTGCTTCATGCTGAAGACCGTAAATTAAAACGAATTAAATTATTAATAACTGGGCTGATTGATTCGACTCGTTTTAAACCGAAAATCAAATATCCAGAACATAAACACAAAGGTTAAAACGAGATTTATTAAATGACAGATGAAAATTTAACTCGAAGCGCCGGGAGTGCTGCTTTTTGGCAGCTCTTTGGTGGTGGTGCAAGTGCTTTTATTCGATTGACAGCGAGTATATTTCTTGCACGCTTATTGACCCCCCATGATTTTGGGATTTTTGGCATGGCATTATTAGCGTATGAGTTTGTCTCTTACGCAGTTTCTTGCGCGGGTATTGGTAGTGCGATTGTAGCTAAAAAAGAAGTTACTCAAGCTGATTTAAGCACCTCATTTTGGTCCATCGCTTTAGTTAAGTTTGTGATGTTTTTATTAGCTTTTTTAGGTGCACCTTTAGCCGGTGAGTTTTGGAAATCTGATGAAATTGTGCCTGTATTACAGGTTATATCGTTCACTTTTTTAATTTCAGCCCTAGACTCTGTTTCAAATACTTTGTTAATAAAACGCTTAAAATTTAAAACCATTAACATCATTAATGTTGTTATTTGTTTGTTAGAGTCGGTTGGGGCCGTTATTTTAGCCTACACCACAGACTTGGGGTATTGGTCTCTTGTCATAACTATGCTAGCGGGGAGCTTTGTGACTGCCTTGTTAATGTTTGTTTTAGCAGGTTGGCAACCTAGTCTAGAGTTTGATAAACGCTCCTTTAAATATCAGTTTAGATTTGGCATCAATGGCTTAGGTTTTTCAATTGTTAATTACCTGAACCAAAACTTAGATTATTTGATAGTTGGACGAATGTTAGGTACAAGCGCACTTGGCCTATACGAATTTGCTTACCGTATCCCTCACTTACTTCAATTGAGGGTGGTCCAACCGATAGGTAATGCGCTATTTCCTTTATTAGCTAAAGTACAAGATGATGATGACAAACTCATCACTGGTTACGCTAAAGCGGCCGCTATTTTGTCGTTCATTACTTTCCCATTATTGGTAGGGCTTGCTGCTGTTGCTGATATTTTAGTCCCACTGATGTGGGGGGAACAATGGGTGTCAATAGTCATACCGCTGCAAATATTATGCGCAAGTGCCTTGTTAAGGGTCGTTCCGCAAGCAAGTGGGGCGGTATTATTAAACCGTAATCGGCCTGATCTACCTTTTAAAATATCGGTGCTTTCATTATTAATAACTGCGGCTCTGCTTTTTTTCTTGGGACAAAAAATGCAATTAAATGGCGTTGCGTTGGCAATGACACTAGGTACCATACCCCACTATCTTGGGGTTTATTACGCGTTTAAATTAACCAATGGAAAGGTCGGGTATTTATTATCACAACTGGCACCAGTGATAGTCGCATCCATCGTTTGTGGCGGGATGGCAATGTTAACGAAAGAAATGCTAATGGCCAACACTGGGTCTATGCTATTTGCTTTATTCGCTGCAATCTTGGTTGGGGCGTTAAGCTATTTGATTGTTTTAGTTTATCTATTTAGTCGTTTTTTTAAAGGAATACTCACTCAAATAGATGCTGCGACTGGTGTGTCTTTGGTGAGCCGATTTGCTTGGTTGTATCGTTGGACACCGTTGAAGGATTAGAGATGAAAAAAGTACTTTTTATTGCTTATTTATTTCCACCGATTGCTAATTCAGGTACTCAGCGGAGTGTGAAATTTGCCAATAATTTATTGCAACACAATTGGCAACCTTATGTTTTAACAGTTAAAAACCCGCCTGATCCTAGTATTGATCCAGCTTTGTTAAATGAAGTAGATAAGCATGTGCCCGTATATAGAGTACCTATGCAAAGCGAAAAAATGTGTTCTCAGTTGACCAGTTGGCTGCCCAAACCTCTAAAAAACAAAATTAAATCCGGCTTGGAGTGGCGTCTGCGCAGTTTGCAGCAGACGCCAGACGAGTATGTTGGTTGGGTACCCACAGCATTACAGGCTGCAATTAGGTTGCATAAAGAACAACATTTTGATCTGGTTTATGTAACGGGTATGCCTTGGAGCAGCTTTTTAATCGCCGATAAATTAAAACAAAAAACTGGTTTGCCTATGGTTTTAGACTACCGAGATTTGTGGAACAACACAGATTTAGGCTGGGAGTCTCAAACAGTAAATAAACATAATACGGCATTAGAAAACAAACTACTGGACAATGCTGATGCGGTGATATCTACGACAGATTCTTTTGTTGATAAACTCATGTTAGATCAACAGGTCCCTGCCCATAAAAAAGATCGATTTTATTGCATAACAAATGGTTATGAACCGGATGAATTTCTTGCTGCAAAACAGTTAGCACCGATTTTAGACTCGTCGACTTTCAATATTGTTTATACAGGCGTTTGGAAAGATGGTTACAATATTTCCCGTTTATTGGAGGCCATCAGCTATCTCCTAAAGCAACACCCTGAATTGAAAATCAAGCTATATACTGCCGGTTATCAGGACAAACAAGCGAACCGATTCGATCTTGAAAATAACATGGTTGAATTTGGCCGGGTTGCACATAAACAGGCACTTAAAATGATGTTGGAAGCCGACTTGTTATATTTGCCTATTCCTGAAGGCAAAGTTGGCCATATGCAATTACCCGGTAAGTTATTTGAGTATGTTGGCAGTGGCAGCACTATCCTGGCAGATTTACCTAGCGACAGTGAAGCGGGAAAAATGCTTGCAAAAACAGGCGGTGCAGATATTGGGCAAAGCACCTCTATCGAAGGGTTAGCGGATCGACTGATGTCACATTATCATAAAACAGCCAATGTGCAGCCAGCAAATGCCAAGGCGTGTCGTCAATTAGAACGTCAGGCCCAAGCCGCGCAGTTGGCTGCGGTATTTAATCGGCTTGTATCCGATAGGCGGCAATAACCGGTGTGCGGTTATACAAAGAACTACGACCCGCTCCAGATAGCACTAAGTACAATACTTGTTTATGTTTATCCCAGGCAGCGCCTGCGATAGGCGCAAATAAATCTTGTTTGGCAAATGCATCATATTGAAAAGGGACTTTAAATTGTCCCCATGCATAAGGTTTTATTTGGTGCGGCTGAATACCTCCAGCATGTGCTTTTGCTAACTCTTTAACGTCAAAAAACCAATAATAGTTATATTTATCTGTAGCATCATAAGCACAAGGGCCTGCACAGACATTGCCTTGTTTTTGTTTTATTTTATAACCTATCTTAGAACGGATACCGGATTGGGTACCAAATACAGCATAAGTATCAGTGCCAGGCACAATAAAACCATAGACGGCAGCAGATAACTCATTCCATAAATCATTTTTGCCTGACTCATTATACAAGTCGTCCATTAATTTATGTTCGAGACTGTAATCAAGTACTGCATTGGTCTGAATGGTCGAATCTTCTGGCAGAGCTAACGCCTGTTTAAGATCAAATGAAAACGCAGAAGGTCCCATACTTGAGCGTGAGTTAATGGCTAAAAAGCTTGATGAGCCTGTTATGTGAGAGCCCCCTAATTTTTTTTGCCATTGTTGAGGGATTTCACTAATCCAAGCGGCGGCATGAGCTGCACCTTCTAATTTATAAAAACCTTTGTAAGCTGAGTTTTCAAGGTTATCAGCTTGCTCAATGATAAATGAGGTATCCGAATTATCGGCCGGTGCATCGTAATATTCAACCGCATTGACGAATAGTTGGTTATCAAGATGAAATAACCCAGTTATGGTATTTAGAGATTGAGTGTTTTTTTCTTTTAATTTAGGTGAACTAAGGAGAGGCACAAAAGCTTGTTTGACCTGTTTAGCAATTTTTAAATCAAATAGGTTGCTCGATTTCACCAGCTCAGGGACAACCAACTCGGCTAACATGGCTTGGTGACTGTGACCTATCATAAAGAGGCTGCCACCTTTTTCATGAACTCCGATTGGCCCAGCTGCAAAACTAAAAGATGAGCCATTAATGACTTCATCGGTGACTCGAAAGGCCCCGACAAATTTGAAGTTATCGATAGATAGTTGTGCTGGCAACTCGTTCGCAAAAGCAGCTCGACTAAATAAGATACTTAATATTAAGATATAAAAAAATTTCATATTAGAGTCCAAACGCTTTTTTTTCTGATTTTGAGAGATAGCTATATTTGGCCAGCATAGAGGCGAATGCACGAAGCTTTTTATAACCAGAATCTAAATAACCATCGCTGATGTTATCTCCGTTAGCTCGTACATACATCAACAATTTTTCTTGAGGGATAAAATAAATTAAATTATTTTTTTCGAAGTATTCTTTCATGTGAACGTGTGAGATAGCGCCAAATGGCATACCCCTATAACTATCTTTAGTTAGCGTATCAGGGATAGTAAATAACGATTGGCTAATGACAGCGCTAGAGCCACAGTAATAATAAAACTCGTTAGTTGCATTAAAAATTTTCCACTTGGCAAAATAAAAATAACCATTTTCGATTATAAAACCTTGGTGGTCACCGGCTTTAATGAGCGTACTTACAAAATTTTTATGCAGTAGATCGTCTGCGTCTAAAGCGAACCAATGGGTGATATCCGAGTCGCGTTCAGCCAATACTTGCATACCTTTAAGAATTTTGGAACAACGGTCAATTTCGTAATTTTTTTGATTTAACATTTCATCAGTTGGGTTGACAACTGGCGGGGGGAAAGCATCAAAGGGGACAAAAACAGGTTTGCCAGCATGGGTCACTTGGGTTAAATTTTCGGGACAGTCGTGACCGACCAAAGCGACCGAAAAACAACTATTTGTTTGATGTAATACAGACTGAACGGTTTGGTAGGCGCTATTTGCAACTTCTTGCCAGTTTTTGGCAACCGCTTTGGCTTTCAATGGAATTAAAATGCCTATTTTCATCATTTGTCCTTAATTTGATTCAATTGCTGTTGGTATAAATCAGCAATCTTAGTCATACAGTGCTGCCAACTAAACTGTTTATGCCGCTTTAAACAGGTTTGGTGCATTGTTTGCCATAGCTCAGCTTGACTCAGTAGGCGGTTCAATTGTTGAGAAATGGCTGTTATATCGTCGGCGTCTGAACTTAATGCGGTTTCAGATGCAATTTCAGTTAACACAGGGTGAGTCGATATAATCGCCGGTGTTCCGCAGGCCATTGCTTGCACTAATGGAAAGCCAAAACCCTCATGGCGCGAAACAAATAGCAGGGCTGCGCTTTGTTGAAATAAGCGAACTAGTTCGGGGGTGGTTATCCAACCTGTTAGGTTTACCGTTTGCAATAGGTTTAGCTCATTCAATGTTTGATAAATAAGTGAAGATTCACCGCCGGTGAAACCTGCGATGGTTAAAGGATGTTTATCTTTTAGCTCGCTAGGTAGCGCTGCCCAGGCTTTAATCGCATTCACAGGATTTTTTTGGTAACTATCGCCGCCAAGCATTAACACTCCTTTGCGTTTATTTAACTGATCTAAACTATCATCCGCAATAAAGTCTTGAGGCACACCATGATGAACATAGCTTATTTTATTTTTGATACTGGGAAATTGATGAATGAGATCAGCTTGTGCTGATGCTGAAATTGTTAAAACATGATCAACCTTTTTAAGCCCGCACCAATATACCCATCTAAGGTAGCAGCGAACTTTAAAAAGGTAGACTTTATTCGACCAGCCGTCCACATTGTTAAAAGAATAAATATTCTTGAGTTCGGTCCACTCTAAACTATCATGAAAGGTTGCAATTTGCCGCACTTTTGTGGGGATGCATACTCGGTTGCCCGGCATATGTAACAAGTCGATTTGATACTCAGATAAATACTTTGGTAAAAGTTTTTGCTCCCATGAGAAGTCGTCACTGGCTTGAATATCCAGCAAGCTTACGTTTTGAGCTTGTTTTAGTTGCTCCAATCTAGCTTGATATTCATCTGGCATCTCATTATGTTCAAAAGCGGTATTAATTAATAAGATAAATTTGTGGTCTGGTAAATAATAGGGTAGTTGGCTCGCCAATTGGAATACATAAACAGGCATGCCTCTTTGTTTTCGTGTGATAAAACGGCAATCAATAGCTATTTTCATAAGGTGTTTTGGTTTTATTGGCATTGTTAAACGCTTGATCTGCGAGTTTTTGCTGGTTTTTTAATGCGATAGAAATGCCAAACATATAGTATATCCACGGATAAAACGCTATGTTCACAAACATACCGCCGGCACAAAAAATCAGCAGAGAGGCTTTAATCGCACTGTTATACCTATAACGCCAATTAGTATTTAGTTGCGGATCTTTTTCAGGTAGGCGAGCGAACAAAGTACTGGCGATAAAACATAAAAAGACTAACAAGCCGACATACCCTTGGGTTCCGAGTACTTCAATGATCATGTTGTGCCATGCTTTAGGGTAGGGGGTATCAATGGTAACAAATTCACTACCACTATATTGCGCCAACTCCCCCGCGTTATCTCGGTAAGCGAAAAAACCACCGCCCATAATTGGATGTTCCAGCGAATAATCTAATGTCCATAACCACACGGCTACCCGGCCCATGGCGGAAGTATCTTGAGCTGCATTTTCCGAGCTTTCTATTGTATTCGCCCTATGCAAAAAGGAGTCGGGCACAAATGGGATGAGTATCAGTGGGAAAATAAGCGCGATGGCTAGACCGCGTAATTTTTTTTCTGATTTTAAAATTTGCAAAAGAACAAATACAATAATACAAACGATACCCGTTCTTGCTTGGGTGCCAACCACGGTTAAAAAACCGCAAAATGCATAACCCCATAAAACCCAATTTAATTTTTTGTTCCAGTTGGCTAGCTGGCTATGAACTAATATTAAACATAAAGGCACTAATGCCATTGTCATGGCGGCTAGGGTACTGCCTTCACTCCAGAAACTCCCTCCAAAAGTGCCAATTAGGTTTACTCCGTAACCGCCACCACCAAGTAAAGTTTTAACGCCAGCAAAAAATGACAAAGTACCAAAGGTAATTACATTAACCCATAAAAACATTTCAGTTGAGCGCCTATCCACCAAAACTAAAGGAATAAAAAAGGCGCTTAAAATAATTTTAAATGCCGAATCATGTTTCAGCCAAGCGAGTTCGGGATAGTGTGAGTAAACTGTGGTTAGGGTGATCCAAATTAAAAAGAAAATATTTAAAACATAAAAACGAATAGAGGAAGGAAATTTGACTTGGCGCAGATTTATCAGTAATACCAATAAAAAATACGCAGTAAACAAAGCGGATAATGGTTTACCATTTAAAAAGCTTACAGATAACTCTTGCGGGCGAAAGTTATCAATCCAAATTAATCCACTTAATGCGACATAAGGCCGTTTAAATCCAAAGATAATAAACAGAGATATGATCGCCAATGCAAACAGGTCAGAGATCATCTTTTTTACTGTAAAAAATTATTATTATAAATAACATGACACTGGCAATCAGTTTACCAAGGCCCTCAACATCCAAATCCATTGTTTTATTTCGGTTAGTTGTGTTTTAGATATGAGTTTGGTTTAAATTGAGCAGAGAAACAAGATCCAATTGTAAAATATAATAAAATTAACTTATTAATTGTGTCATAAGCCTCAACAATGTACCTTATTAGCATGCGTCAGGTCAGTAGTGGTTGGCTGAGTCTCTAAGAATGGATATAGAAAAAATTACACATCGACAGCTCAATTATTTGTCTCGGTTAGCATGGTTATATTTGACTTTTTTGGTTGTTGTCAGTTGCTTGCCGTTCAAAGTTGAACCACTCACTTTAGCTGAAGCCTACGAGCATGCCTGGACCCACTCGCCTTTTGCTATTGATTCATACTCGGCGTGGATCAGTAACCTTTTGCTATTTTTGCCGCTTCCGTTCCTTTTTGCGGCCAGTAATCAAATCATTGGCATCAAAAAAAAGCACAGTTATCAAATTCTTCTGTTTACCTTAGGTTTTTTTGTATTAACTTTATTGATTGAATTTTTGCAGCTTTTTATCCAAACTCGCACGTCAGCGGCCAATGATGTGGTGGCTGAAATGTTCGGCGTTTTATGTGGCTGGTTATTATGGTGGCGCTTGCGCATTAGGTTTTATTGGCTGCTAACTGATCTAACAGAGCGTTTTTATGGCCGTCGGTTTCGCTCTTATTTATTAATGTATTTAGGCGTGTTAATCGTTTTTTATCTATATCCATTAGATATCACTATCAATCCAATAGAATTATATCGCAAGCTGATTGAAGGGCGATTAGTACTTATGCCCTTTCATCAGCAATTAACAGAGCAAGCATCGTGGTGGTCTTTAGTGGCGAACGCTATCCTTTGGTTACCTGTGAGTTACTTACTTGCTAAAGATGGTTTGTTTACTCGTTTTCAAATAGTGATACGGACTTTCTTTTTAGCGCTTACCATCTTGTTATTTCAGTTTTTTATATATAGTCGAACGACAGATGTCAGCGATTTATTGTTGGCTGTATTGGGTGCGACTATTGTGGTGGTTATTTTCCCTAGGTTGGACGTCATTGATGTCGTTGCAGAAAATAAACGTAGCCGGTTAGAAAAACATATTTTTTTATACTTGACAGGTTTGCTCGCAGCAAGTTTGATTTTTATTAGCGTATTTGTCTTTCCTTATTCACTGACATTTGAGAGTGAGCATATTAAACCAGCAATCCCCTACTTTTTTACAAACCCGTTTACCAATGTAGATTATGCAAAAAGTTTTTTTGCTATTGAACACCTTTTTTGGCAAGTAGCACTGGCGGTGCCGTTTGGATTAATCACGGCGCTTTTTACCCGGCGCGTAAAAGCGTCTGTATATTATGCTGTACAATATAGTTTGTTAGCCTTGATATTTGCGATCTTTGTCGCATTGGAAATTGTGCAGATAGCTGTGCCCCAGCAAACAGCTACCTTATTTGATGCTGGGTTATCTTGGCTTGCAGCGGTTTTAGTTTGCCTTTTAACTAATTATAGTGTCTCTAAAATGCGTTAGAGCGTTTAAATCAACTATAGGTTTGCAGAGCGCAAATATCATCTGGCTTCTAAATCAAGGTTTATAAGGAAAGATTATGCATTTACTGGTTCTAGCACATCGCTTGCCATATCCACCAAATAAAGGTGAAAAAATACGGACATATCATCAAATTGAGTACCTTATTCAGATGGGCCACCAAGTGACTCTGCTGGCTCCAGCCGAGGCATCAGACGACCGCATTCAGGCCGATCGCCTGCAACAAAAAGTGGGTTGCCAAGTGACTGTATTTGCTCAGCCTTGGAGAAAATTAAAAATGCTGGTAGCACTATTAACTAAAAAAAGTTTAAGTGTCGCTAATTTTTATAACAATGGATTGCAAAAGCTTTTTGATCAAATGCTTGGGGAGCAAACGTATGATGCTGTTCTGTGCACTGCAAGCAGTATGGCAGAATATATTTTACAAAGTCAGGCGATCAAAAACTCCAACGTTGAGTTAATGATGGATTTTATGGATCTGGATTCAGACAAATGGCGTCAATACAGCGAACATGCTACTTGGCCAATGCAATATTTGTATAAGCGAGAGTGGCAGCTACTAGCCCCGTATGAAAATAGAATTCATAATACCTTTGACCACTGTTTGTTTGTCTCCGAACAAGAGGTGGCTTTATTCGCAAAGCAGCTTGATACCCCTTGCAAAGCAGTGGCGATTGGCAACGGCATAGATTTATCTATGTTTTCGGTTTGTAATTATCATCAAAAACCACAGCCACCCGAGCTATTATTCACGGGTGTTATGGATTATCAACCGAATGTTGATGCTGTGATCTGGTTTGTCAACCATGTTTGGCCCACATTAAAACACAATCATCCTGAGATTAAATTTATTATTGCAGGCATGAATCCAACCCCTGCGGTGACCGCATTGGCCAAAAATAAAGACGTTGAAGTGACGGGGTTTGTTGAAAATATAGTCCCCTATTATGATAACGCACGTATTTTTGTAGCGCCTTTTAGATTAGCACGAGGGGTGCAAAATAAAGTATTACAGGCACTCGCTTGTGGCATTCCTGTGGTCGCAACTCCCATGGGTGCTGAAGGTATTGAGTGTGAGGCGGCTGATGGACTAATTACAGCAAATACGGCCAGCCAATTTGCAAAAGAAATTGATCGTTTGATTGAACAGCCAGACAAAGCAGCTGAACTTGCGATTGCTGCGCGCGCGTGCATTGAGCACAAATACAGCTGGCAGACTCAATTAGCACAGTTACATCAAATGTTAGGAGCAGAGCGTGCGTAAACTTTTAAAAAGTGGCTTAAGAGTTATTTTTAAATTGCTAAATTTGCCTTTTTTACTTTTGTATTTTGCATTGGCCAGCCTACCGATCAATAAAAATGCTTTGTTCGCCTCATTTTCGCAATTTTATAGCCTATGGCCTGGTAAAATCGGCATCTACATGCGCGCTGCGTTTTATCAAAGCATTTTTCCAAATACCGCGACCAACATAGAAGTAGGTTTTGCTACTTTATTCTCACAAATCCAAACAGAGATTGGCCGCAGCGTCTATATTGGCCCTCAATGTAATATAGGGAGCTGCAAAATAGAAGCAGATTGTTTAATTGGTAGTGGCGTTCATATTTTGAGTGGTAAGGGGCAGCACAACTTCACTGACATCGAAACTCCGGTTCGAGAGCAGGGCGGGCAGTTTGAGCAAATTAACATTGGTGAAGATTGTTGGATTGGCAATCAGGCCATTATCATGGCCAGTATCGGCAAAAAATGTGTTGTGGCTGCGGGTTCGGTTGTGGTCAATTCAGTGCCGGATTTTTCAATTGTTGCTGGCAATCCAGCCAAAGTCATTAAAACCCGTCGAGGGATTGAGACGGCGGATTGACCTGCATATTAATAGCAGTTAAGTGTGCTTGCAATGCACTTAAAAAATCGTATTGGTCGAGTTTTTTATTGTTTGATACGGCCGCGGAAGCACCATTTCGGGAAATGATTTTTTTATTAATATAGTTATTTTTGACGGTTATATTTTTGCTTTTGGAAAACCTGTACTCGATAGCATTCGGGTAGTCGTGCATTAAATAAATCCAGTTATTTTTTACGATAGTCTCAGGACTTGACTCTAAGCCTATGCCAACATCGGCAAAAGGCGCTTGATTGTTGTTATGAAAAATAAAATTATTCTCTATTAAGCCGCCATGATTGCCAAATTTAAATTTTGCCGGATCCGGTTCACCTAATCCCAAACCTATACCGCGGTCTGAGTTGATAATGACATTGCCTTGAATGCGGTTATTTTTTGTATTATTCCAAAGATGGATAGCATGTTCAGCAATACTTTCACTCGGGCTGCTGATATCTTTGAAAACATTGTTAACAATTTGCCAGTTTTGCACAGCGTGTGCATCTATACCGCCAGTATAGGACTGAAATGCTACCCCTTTAGAAAAATAAAAGTAACAGTTCCTGACCACACCACCACTCGAGTATTGGGTCGGTATGTTAGTATCATAACTAACTTTTAATAATTGTTGGTAGGCATCCCTAAAAGTGACTCGCTCAAAGCGAGGTCGATTGGCACCTAATTCAGATGCGATTTGTACTAAATGGTGTTTTGCATTTTGCAAAGTGACTCCTGAGAGCTTAAAGTCATCTGCTGCAACTAAAATTAAATTATTCACCTGAATGCTGCCAAGCTTACCATCTAAAATGACTGGATTGCTTAATTCAGGAACTTGGGATATCTGAACTCTATCTGTTGTGACAGTTAACGTTTCTGATAAATAGTAGTGGCCGGGGTAAATATAAATTTGGCCGCCGCTACCGCTATTATTTAATTGTTTGACTGCTTGGAGGAGTTGATCGGTTTCACTGACATAAAAAGTTTTTGCATAATTTAATGGAGCAAAAACGAGCATCAAAAATAATGAGACAAAAATTTTCATTTTAAATCCTTATCCAAAGCGCTAAGTAAACCACTTAAAAAAGCTACTGAGCAGCATTCATTGTTAAATTTTGACACCTGCTTAGATTCAAACCGGCAGTTTAACAAGTATTAAGTGCCAAATCGGTTGGAAATAGCGATGACGGCGAAACAAAAAAAGTACGGATACTATAAAGAGTAAGTACAATATTAAAAACGTACAACCAGTCATTAAAAAGTTCATAAAATGAAGTTCTGATAAATTAGCCAGAGGTCGGACAAGTACTAAACACAAATAACTGATTAGCGCATAGCTAGTCGCACTAACAAATAAATTAAAAAACGAAAACCTTATTTTCTGATATAAATAGACGATTAAAATGAATGTGCTCAATACGCCCAAACCAACCCTCAGCCAGGCTAATTGCATTATTTCAGGTGCGCTAAGCGCATAACTTATTAGCGTTAAAGCGATAAAAACAAGTGCAAACATGTCGGCGATAAATATAGCTTTAATTTTTCCGATTGAGATAAGTAAGTTTTCAGCAATCAATAAAATGACCCAATAAAAAAGCAAAAATGAAAGTGGCTTTAAAAGGTTTGCGGCCAACTGCCATTGTTCACCAAATAGAGCGAGTACTGAAAGCTCAGCAAAGTAGAACATAAATAAACAAGTAGGTGTCAAGACTGCTAAAATGACAGTGAAAATTAAGTTAACTTGTACCGAGATCTGCTCACTTGGTTTTAACTGTTGATCTTTAAATGCAGAAATTAGAGGTTCCAGTGCGGGTCCCAACAAGGTGTGAGCCGGCAACATAGCTAGGTCCCGCGCCACATAATAATGACCTAGAATATTTTTAGAAAAATAATAACTAACAACTAGCGTATCTATTTGGGAACGCAAGTAACCTAATAAAGCTTTTCCTATCATCCACTTAGAAAAATCCCATTGAGGTTTGCAATATTTGAGTGTAAAACGCACTTTGCCAGTGAATATAAGATAACTCAAACCACAATAGATTGAAGCGGCCACTAGGTCGGCAATAATGAATGCCCAAAAAGACTTTAGATACCATGCTAAAACAATTAGCACTATAAAAGCAGCGACTTTGTGTGCGAGTGTCAGAATAAAAATTGGCCTATAATCCAAAGCTCTTTTACATTGCATAATGGCTGGGTGGGCACAAGCGTTTAAACTCAATACAAGCGCAGCGGCTTGCAGACCTTGAGTGAGTTCAGGTTTATTAAACCAAGTTAATAATATAGGTGCTAAACCTACTAAGGTTAGACTCATAAATAACTTAATTAGTAAGTTAAAACTCCATGCTGAAGCTAATTCACGGCGCAGCAAACGTGTTTTTTGCATGACATACTGTTCGCTACCTGCATGCGAGAGGGTATCGAACAAATAAAGTAAGATTGAGACAACCGCAACATTCGCAAAATCAGAGGGTGTTAAGATTCGAGCCACGATCAAGGTGCTAATTAAACCCAAAAAACGAGTTAACAGCTTGCTGCCTGCAGAAAAAAAAGCGCTATCAAGTAGTTGTTTTGCGAGTCCCAATGAATGGCCTATTGAGTTTGCTCATTGAAAGATTCATTGGCAATTTTGTCAGCTAAAAAACTGGCTTCTTGTAAAAGCCTTTCAATGATCTCTACGTCATTTGTGTCGGCTGGCAAAGGTGTTGATATGACGATTCTAAAGCCGCTATTACTTTGACCTGTTAACGTATTAATGGTTTGTAGCAATTTAGTTTTTATCGCCGAGGCACCAGCGAATACATTGATCTGATACCAATCGGCCACTATCCGACGCTCACCCATTGGAGACGTAATATAACTTAAACGAATATTTCTTGTTGAGCTAATGGCTCTTTGTTCTTGGCTGATCAGGCTCCACTTGTTTTCGGCATAAAGTTTTTGCAAGCCAGAGACTAACTCTCCGTCGCTATTATTCACGTATTGAGCGATAAGCACTTCAAATTCGAAGCCATGCTGCTTCTTATTGAACAAATAAACTCGATCGGCTTTTGAGTAATCAACCGCTAGTGCTGATGCGCTTTTATCGTGATTGCTTGTGTTAAAAGTTAATGGGATTAAAAGATCAGGTTGTGCGCTAGCCAGTTTTTGCAGCCAGCCCCATTGTAATAACATTAACCCGATTAATAATGCCGCAACAGACATCAGGCTGCTCACTTTAAAGTTAATAGCTGGGTGCCGCGACGTATCTTGATTTTCTGGTGAAGGGGCTGCTTCTGACTGCATCGCGCGGCCAATGAAGAGCAGTAAAATAAGCACAAAACAATAAAAAAACCATCCATAAATTAGGTGGTCAGCGCCAGCAGCATACTCCATATCACTTAAATGGGCGATTCCGATAATACCATAAACTCTGATCCCGTTCGCCAAAATAGGAACGACAAAAGACAGAAAAATAAAGCCGATTTTACGAGCTGTACTGTGCAAATGAATGTGCGCGTACAAGCAGCCAAATACAATAGAGACAATAAAAAAACTAATTCCTGAGCAGGCTTCAGCGACTAAAAATCGTCCTGCTGGAATCTCTATATACAGACCATTAACATAGGTGGCAATACCAGATAGGTTTAATAAAAAAACCGAGATCGTTGCTGCAATTTGTTGTAAATAGGGAATTAAAGCTTCACCGACCGGAATTGCAAAAAAACTAAAAAATAATGGAAAAGCGACTTTTAGAGCGCTTTTTACGCCGAATAAACTAACAAAAATAAGCGGAAAGAAAGAAAACGTCGCTAAATGCATCAGTAGACCAATATCACCCACGACGGCAAAAATATATACAGCGATAATGGGCAAACCTAATAATGCAACGCTAGCGCTAGGTTTGATATCTGATTGCAGAAGCAGTTGACGTTTCCGGTACAGCAAAAAAAGCACAATCGGAATAACAAACAAGCAGTGATTAAATATTTCCGATGTTACCCAAACTTGGTAAGCAGACATCAGCCCTTGATGAAAGACAAGGCTCCAGCATAACAGCAAAATAATCAGCGTCAGATCGAATTTATTCGAAATAAAATTAACTCGTGTGCTTTTGGGGGCCGATGCTGCCATGCGTTAGCTTCCTATTATTTAATTTGGTATACGTTTTTCATACTTGACCACTGATAGCGTTGTAACAAGGTTTTTAAGCGACCTTCCATTTTATCCAAGTTTAAATAATGACGAAATTTAGATTTAAACGGTGCATCTGTTACCCTTGGCTGATCAGGATCTATTTCCCACGGATGAAAATAAAAAGAGTAAGGCTGCTGCTCTTTATTCAGATATTTATCGACTAAAAAGTGTGCCAGCCAAGTTGGGTACAAACGAAAATATCCTCCCCCACCAATTGGCATTTGTTTACCGACTATCTTTAACGTAGGTACAGGGATCTCTATAATGCCTTCATCACGTGTATATTTAAATCTTGGCCAGTCCGGTGTGCCGTACAAGTCGTGTTTAACCGGGTAAGTGCTGGAGCTGTATTTAAAACCAAGCTCAGTCAACACTTCAAACGCCCATTGATTGCTCTCGTCAATTGAAAAGCTCGGTGCGCGATAACCTAATATTGCTTCACCAATTGTATCCTCCAAATGGCTTTTTGAGCGGTAAACATCTTCATGAAAAACGGCTCTACTCTGTGTTGTTGCTCTTTGGTGCGCATACCCATGACTGGCTATTTCATGCCCTTGTTGATGGATATCGCGCAGTAGTTGTGGGTACTTTTCCCCAACAGCGCCTAAAATAAAAAAGGTTGCTTGGCAATTATTTTCGGCAAAAATATCTAATAAACGATAGGTGTTTTTTTCGACCCGAGCCGGCAATGAATCCCATTGATCGCGACTAAATTGTTCTTCAAATGCAGCGACGTGGTAATAGTCTTCAACGTCAACTGTCATTGCGTTTGTGATATTGCTTGGCTGAATGCGACTCATGGTTTATCGCCCTTTACCAAATAAAACAACTTCTGCGGTCCGCAATAGAATAAGCAAATCGAACATAATAGAACGGTGTTTAATGTAATATAGATCAAACTTTAATTTTTCTGTCGTATCATTATTATTTGCCCCATAGGGATATTTTAATTGCGCCCAGCCCGTTAAACCGGGTTTAACATTGTGCCTTTGATTGTAATAAGGAATTGTTTTAATAAACTCGTTTACAAACTGAGGCCGCTCTGGACGAGGGCCGACAAACCCCATTTCACCTTTTAAAACATTAAATAGCTGCGGTAATTCATCAATTCTGTATTTGCGGATAAATGCACCGACCTTGGTTGTTCTATCATCATTTTTTTGCGCAAATTGGGCACCGCCTTTTTCAGCATCAGGTCCCATACTCCGAAATTTAATAATTTTAAATGGTCGACCATCTAAACCAATACGCTCTTGTTTATAAAACACCGAAGCACCTGTTTTGCGCCCGTCTTCAAAATAAATGGCTAACATGGTGACCAACATAATTGGCGAAGTCACGATAAAAATGAGCAGTGCAAGTGTTGCATTGAGCAGATAATCTAATGAGTCGCGTAAATGGTTATTCGTCGAAAAACCGTTTGAATAAATAACCCAGCTTGGATAAATTAAATTGACAGCGACTTGACCTGTTTCACGTTCTATAAAATCTAAAATATCAGTGATCTCTATACCGCGAAGGCGGAAGTTGAACAAAGTATTGAGAGGTAGCGCTTGCCGGCGTTCGTCACTGGCAATGATGATTTCTTGTATATCATTTTCTAAAACGAAGGTCTCAAGCTCTTCATCCAAATCTAAATTAATCAACGGCTCTCGGCTAATCAAAATTTCAGGATCCGCAGGCATAGGTACAAAACCGACAACACGAATACTCCGGCGGTCAGATTTCCGGCGCATACGTTTTTCGATTATCGACGCTCTTTCACCCGCGCCTATGACTAAAATATCTTTTTGTGAAAATCCAAACCACTCATTGTGCAAAATGAAGTATCTAAAGATAGATAAAATAACAATCGAACTAAATGCTGACAGAGGTACAAACGCGGGGTTTATTTTTAGGTCCGGGATTAAATTGAGTAAAATGGCATCAATAAAAAAATACGTCATCCCTAATGCAACTAATAAGCGTCTGACGACCCCAGAAAATGACTCCCTAAGTCTTAATTCGTATAATCCAACGGCTAAAATGGCCAGCTGTCCTACAGCAACAAAAATAAGTAAATTGATTATATGACTGGTCACAGGTGCGGTTAAATTAAATGGATAATTTAGAGACGATAGGTAGAGACTTAAATAACCAGCAATCAATAATATAGTGGTTTCTATAACGATCAAAGGTTTAACCTTTTTATGGGTGTGACCTGAATATGTGTAAGCTGCCATAATTTTTTTGTATTCCTTGTAACTACGCCTTATACATTTATATTTATCGTAATACTGTACCACTTTAACCCAAACTAACGGGCAGACAACAGTGAAATTTTGAAGACGCTTGAGCGAGCACGACAATGAGCGCAACTATAGATTCTTTTATAGTTTTGACTTTACCCGCATTTTAGATAGCCATAAATGATGAACGACTATAAAAAATATTTAACTCAAATCAACTAATATTTATAGAAGACTTTATCTTAAATGTCTTCTTTTATCAGGATTTTTTGTGGATGATTGCGAAATTTTGAACTAAATTTTCAAACGTAGTAAGATTTTTGTTCAGAAAGCAGAGGATTTCGGATAAGGTTTAACGTCGGAGATGAAGTTTACACCTTAAAATAGGGTTTGCGAGACCTCTCGATCTTTATCAGGTTGCGCAGCGTAATAGTTAAAATATTATAAACAAAGGAATATAAAGCGTATGAAGAAGCAGAAACGTCATTTTAGCAGGCACTTTTTGCCAATCTTTGCAGTGAGTTTGTTATCGGCCTGCGCGGGCACCAACACCTTACCAAATGCAACTATTCATGCTTCCCAAACAACAAATATCAATAATTATGATTATAAAATTGGTCCAGGAGATACGTTAAATATTTTTGTTTGGCGCAATCCAGAAATTTCAGGGAGTTTTATCGTCAGACCCGATGGTAAAGTCACCACATCCTTAGTAGAAGATATAGAAGTATCAGGCCAGACACCGACTCAATTAGCAAGAAACATAGAGCGGATCTTGGCTACCTACATCAAAGATCCTATCGTCACTGTTAGTATATCTGGTTTTGTTGGCCCTTACAGTGAGCAAATTCGAGTGATTGGACAAGCTACCTCACCGCAGGCTGTTAATTACCGCGAAAACATGACTTTACTTGACTTGATGATTGAAGTAGGTGGGTTAACTCAATTTGCAGCGGGCGATAGTGCTAAATTAGTTCGAATTGAAAATGGTCAGCAAAACACCTACGACATAAATATTGACAGTTTAATCAACTATGGCGATATCAAAGAAAACGTAGATATTTTGCCTGGTGATATTGTCATCATTCCTGAAGCTTGGTTCTAGGCGTTTTTTTAAGGGGTGACTTGTTTTGCCCCTTATTTTATGTTTGTCTGAATGATCGGAAAAAATAAGGCAATAGCCCTTATGATGAGTGTAATTAATGGATAATATTCAAAAAACAATAGACGACATTTTCGAATATTTGCAGGGCGTCTGGTTAAAAAAACGCAATATTTTAATTTTTGCTTGGTTAATTTGTCCGCTTGGCTGGATTTTTGTGGCCAATATGCCAAATGTTTATGAATCATCGGCTAAAGTATACGCAGATACGCGCTCAATATTGCAACCTCTGTTACGCGGCCTCGCTTTGCAAAACAATATTGATCAAGAGCTACAATTAATCGCAAGAACTTTATTATCGCGACCAAATTTAGAAAAAATCGCCCGTAATGCAGATCTTGATCTGCAAACTTCAACGCGCGCGGAATATGAGGCGTTAATCTCTCATCTTAAAGACGCAATTAATTTCAGAGCATCCGGGCGAGAAAATATTTACACAATAGAATATGAGGATCCTTCTCCTGCGGTCGCTAAACGAGTGGTCGAAGAAACTCTTACGTTATTCGTTGAATCAACTTTGGGTTCAAGTCGACAAGATTCAGACACAGCCACTAAGTTTTTACAATCCCAGATCACTGAATACGAAAAACGTTTAACAGAAGCGGAAAACCGTTTATCAGACTTTCGCCGCAAACATGCGGACATTCTTGTTGAAAGTGCCGGTGGTGTGCACGGCCAGTTAGCGACATTAAAAAGTAATTTAGAAGAAGTTAACTTACAAATTGATGAAACTCAGTCGCGGATAAAACAGGCAAAAGACGCGCTTAATATCTCAAGTCAAACCGCAGTTTCTAATCTAGATGCGAACTCTAGCCTTATTGAAACTGAATATGACGAACGCATTAAAAGTTTAGAACAACAATTAGATTCGTTATTAATTCGTTATACGTCTCGCCATCCTGACGTGATTGAAACCCAGAATATGTTGGCGCAGCTTAAACAACTCCGTGAAGAAAAAATTGCAAGTTATCGCGAGCGATTAGCCTCAGCCGATTTTGACAGTAACGAAAATGTTTCTGGTAAAGTGGGTGAAGAGCTATTAATTTCTTTACAAGAATATAAAAATGAGTTGGCTTCGTTAGAAGTTCGTAAGCGTTCTTATATTGCCAAAATTGATGCTCTACAGGAAAAAATGGACTTAATCCCGCAAATAGAAGCACAAATGTCGGGTTTAAACCGCGACTATGATATTACCAAAGGAAAATATGATGAGTTGCTCAGTCGTCGTGAGTCAATGCAAATGTCAAAAGAAGCCGATCTTCAGTCGGATGATGTGCAGTTCAGAATCATAGAACCACCAAGATTAGCCCTTGGGCCTAGCGGACCACCAAGAATACTTTTGAATATTCTCGTTTTGATATTTGGTTATGGTATT
The DNA here is from genome assembly GCF_000300815.1 of Gayadomonas joobiniege G7. Classification (GTDB taxonomy): domain Bacteria; phylum Pseudomonadota; class Gammaproteobacteria; order Enterobacterales; family Alteromonadaceae; genus Catenovulum; species Catenovulum joobiniege. The sequence continues at coordinate 48,178 of NZ_AMRX01000003.1, forward strand.
GGTGTTATGGTCGCCTTTTTAACGAGCCAGTTGAACCCAATTGTTGTTTCGGCTTCTCAAATCAGCCGAGTCACAGGTTTGCCAGTTTTAGGTAAAGTTTCGCATGTAAATCATCGCGAGCTGAAAAAGCAGGCAAACAGAAAACTGATCGTATTTTGGAGCCTAAATGGGGTGTTGCTATTAACTTTTTGTGGATTTACTTTGATGGCACTTATGGGTCTAAGATTAGATAGTGAATTTATTAGCACAGTGTCTGACACTATCCGAAGTCAATTATAGGGCGATCAAATATGAGTACAATTGAAAAAGCGCTCGCCAAACAGGGGCAAACGAAAAAAGAGGCTCAAGTGGCGCGTCAGTCAGATGGAGAAACTTCGACTTCAGTCACTTCACGGACAGCAAGTACGCGGCAAGGCAAAACGGTTGAGTTACCAATCGAGCAATTAGCCGAGCAGGGATATGTCACGCCAGGAGCCGATCGGATTATCATCAACGAAGAAATGCGGGCAATTAAACGCAAGTTATTAAGCAATGCATTCGGCCCCATTTCTAAAACCATTACGGATGCTAACTTAATCGCAGTGACGAGCAGTGTGCCACAAGAAGGTAAGTCATTTACCGCCATTAACCTTGCGTTTAGTATTGCAGCTGAACAGGATAAAACCGTTTTATTAGTCGATGGTGATGTATTGAAACCCTCACTCACGAAAAAACTTCAGCTGGAGGGGCAAGTCGATGAAGGTTTAATGGAGTATCTTTTGGCTGAAACAGACCAAGTTAGCGACATAATATATTCGACTAATGTTGCGAACCTTAAATTTATTCCTGCCGGAAAGCATAATCACCTGGCTACTGAACTCTTATCGAGCGAGCGCATGAAAAAACTTGCTGACGAGTTTGCTCGACGCTATCCGGATCGAATTGTGGTCATAGATGCACCGCCGATACTGGGGATTAATGAGACCATTGTGGTAACACATTTTGCGGGTCAAATTTTAGTGGTTGTTGAAGAAGAGAGTACGAATCTAAATGATTTAAAAAAGGCCGTTGATCATTTGGACAAAGAAAAAGCAATTGGTTTTGTTATCAATAAAAGCAAATCTAACAAAGAAGCGAGCTATGGTTATGGTTATGGATATGCCTATGCGAATGGTCACAAAGCCTAAGTATTTAACATTGCTACTGGCGGCGGTCTTAAATCCGGCGGTGAAAGCGGGGGATTGGCAATTAACTCCGCAAGTTGAAGCAAATTACCATTGGGTGCAAATTGATACAGATAACAATATTTTTACCGAAAGTGAAGGCGAGCACAGCGATCAGGTTCAGCAATATAAAGCGATATTAGATACAGATTATATTAGCCGACGCTTAACTTTCACTTCAACAGTCACGGCTGATGCGATTTATCACAACAATGATCAGCCCGACTGGGAAAAGGTTTATTATAATGCTGCCAGTCAGCTTGAGCTCATCGAAGACCGACTTTTTTTGTCGGCTTCTGGACAGCGAGATTATCGAATTATTAATAGCCGCTATGGTGTTTTTGCCGATAATATCGTTGGCAGTGAGGCGCTCTCTGCGGTTGAACAGAAACAAGCAAGTTTAAAGTTTAAAAAAGCTGGCAGTCAATCTTTAAACTTTGTCGCTCAGGCAAGCATTATGCAAAGTGAAGCGGACAAATCTGACTTAGCACAAGCGGAACCACAGAATGACTTAACGACCGCATATGATACTAAAAGTGCTTTGTTTTCAGCGACCGCGAGCAATGGTTACAATAGTGCTGTTGATTGGTTGGTATCAGTTAGTTCTAGTCAATCAGATAGGGTCGATGTATCCGATTTTGAACAAAATCAACTAATCGCGCAAATTAAAGTGCCGCTCAGCGAACGTTGGGCTTGGAGCAATAATGCTCGGGTCAGTCGTAGTGAGATTAAAAATCAGGACGATTTATCTGACGGCCTTGCATATCAGCAGTATGGCACTGGCATAAATTATCGCTTTGGGCAAAAAAGCAACATAGATATTTTAGCCTACCGTTCGAAAGTCGGTGATGAAGAAACTCGCTCTTTTATTGGCGGGACCTTATCTTTGTATTTTTCTCCGCGCACTGATCTCATGTTGAATTATGATCGCAATCAATTTGGTGAAAACTACGAGTTTACATTAAATCACGCCAGCCGTTTTTGGCGAACACGCGCCTATTATATTGAAGGTATCTCGCTTGATACATTAGATCAATTTAATGAAGAGGTAGTGGGCAGTTTAGTCTGTAACAGCAATGAATTTGATATTGGCAGCTGTTATATCCCCCTAGAACCAGATTACCAACTTGCAGCAGATGAGCAGTTAATCACTTTTACTAACACGGTTTACGAACTTGAAGACCAAGTGACTTTTGAAGAGCGTGGGGGGCTAATATTATATTTAAATAACCAGCGCCGATTAACAGGCTCCCTTGGGATAGGTTATACCGAACAGGAGGTGCTTGAAGGTTCATTGGCTGGACGTAAGCAGCGCTCCGAAGATTATACAATGCTGTTAGCGTATGCGCTGTCGTCGCAGACTTCGCTTGAGTTTAGCAGCCGCTTAAATCGGATTGAGTACTTAGGTGAAGTCAACGAAATTGGCGAACCTCGTACAGATGACAATATGTTTACATCACTCACATTGAGCTCTCAGCGTAGTCAACATTTGACCTTGGAGGCGGAGTTATCACGGAGAGAATTTGATGCTAATCGTCTTGATGCAGACTATGTTGATGACCGACTTAGAGTCGGTTTGATTTACCAGTTTTAGTTTTACAAAACGAACACTCTATCGTCGCCAAGCGAATGCTCGTGTGCCAACCTGGTTAATCAGGTTGGCACTTACTTTGTTTAAAGTTTTAAACTCTGAATAAACAAATTAGATTGGGCCAATGACTTTTCAATGTCTTGAATGATGTCATCCACTTCGCGTTCAATTTGTCGTAACTCACCTCGCAACGCCCCCATAGACTGAGCATTAAGGTTATGTTTTAAATATAGTACATTATCTCGTAACGCAGTTAAAAAGGGCTGCATTTTATTTTCAGCTTGTTTCATGCTCATAATGAGCTTTCCATAGTTCATACGCGTATCACTCAACCTTTGCTGGCTCTGGTTTTTAAGGTTGGCGTTTTGAAATAATTCAAGCTCTTCCTCCCACTCCTCAAACAACTCCTCTGCGACCGCTTCAATTTTTTTAATGCGTTTATGCACTTTATCCGCGGCGTCTTTACTGTCTTCATATTCACTGTTTAACTCATCATAAGCAACCTGTAGGTCACCCCCACTAAAATTAACGAGTGACTGAAATTTTTCTAACGCAGAGGTAAACTCTTCTCTTGCCTCTTGCTGGGCTTCTTGTCCTGCTTCAACACGATCTACCAGAATGTCTCGTTTGTGATAACCGACTTTTTCCATAGCGGAATAATAAGCGGATTGACAGCCAGCCAGTGACAGAATGCTAAAAACGAATAACGAATGTAAAATTGGCTTCATAAAAATTTTCTCCATATGTGAATGCCGGATGCCGTTGAGATTATATGTATGACAACGGATGAATATAAGTATATATCTACGCACCCAGATTGCTAAAGATTTGCAAAATATTGTGGATTAGTGCGAAAAATTTATTTCAAGTCGTAAAGCAATGCCAAAAGTCTGAGCATAATCCATTTTTTGTGGATGATGGACGAAAGGTTCAATTTCCAGATACAGCCATTCTCTCATCGTTTGGCATCGGTAACGAAAAAACAAACCGTAGTTTTCTACTAAATAATCGTCATTTTTATTAATGAGCCCATGAGAAAAAAAACCACTGACCATGGCCGCGTTCGATTCAAACTGATAGTAGTGTAACAAACTATGCCGCCACTCCGAAAAAGGTTCATCTTGAATATACTCCCACCCGTTAGCAAAGCTTAATAAACTTTGTGAAGATAAAGCATAGTTATAGTCTAGGTTGAAACGCGCCCCATAGCCTTGGTCCAAATAATAATAAAGGGCAGGTTCAAACTCCAACTCTGTTGCATTGGTTAAATTAAATGTTCTGCGGTAGCGTGTTCTAAAATAAATATCAGAACCGCCATCGATACCAACTCGAGCTGATAAATATTTGTTATCTTTTATAAAACGGTTAAAGCGCAGAGCCAAGCTTGGGTTGTCCTTGCGGCGATTTGCTCTGGCCGCCGCAATATTTTTATCGGCTTGATTACGTTCATCATCTTCATCATAATCAGAAAAAATGATATCCCAGCGATCTTTTAAATTAGGAAGTTTAGCTTTTATGCGAAACTGGTGCTCAAAATTTGCCAACTGTGTCTCATACGGGACATAAGCTAAGGTAAATTTAGCATGGGATTTAGAAATATTTTGTGGGTTTGTTTTATCGGTAACAAAAAAACTGTCAAACCATACAACACTGTTGTGAATCGATGAGTTAACTTGTTGATGCCAACTGTCATACCAGGTATGCGAAGTTTTGTCAGCTTGTGCTGCTAACACCCTGGGACAGTAAAAAATTATTAATAGGCTTATGTGTAGCCAAGTCTGCATTGTTAATTTAATATACACAACAATTTAAATTTATAATAATTGAGCATACTGCATAGATCATCAGTCTGCCACAAAAACAGGAGTCAATTATGTTGGGTGGAATTAGTATTTGGCAATTAGTCATTATATTAGTGATTGTCATTTTATTATTTGGAACCAAAAAACTTAAAAACATTGGCGGTGATTTAGGTGCTGCGATTAAAGGTTTCAAAAAAGAATATAATGGTGATGATGACAGCAGCAAAACAGATTCAGAAAGCACAGAACAAAAAAGACAACTTGATTCAGATAAATCTGATACGAACGCTGAGCGAGTAAAAGATCAGCAAAAAGTTGAAAAATAATGCTTGATATTGGTTTTTGGGAACTTGTTATTATTGCCGTGTTGGCACTTGTGGTGTTAGGGCCAGAGCGCTTACCCAGCGCTATTCGCTCGGTGATGTCGACGGTTCGTTCGGTTAAACAGACAGTGAATAACGTTAAAGCTGATATCAATCATGAAATGCGAGTGAGCGAATTGCACGAGCATCTAAAACGCGCTGAAGAAAAAGGCATGCGAGATTTAACCGACCAAGAAGAGAGTGCAATTTCTGAGCTTAAAAAAGCGGCTGATGAGATTAATCATTTAAAAGAAGAATTTAACCAACCTAAAATAAATAGCCAAAAGAAGCAGAATCAACCAGATGAGTGAGTCACAGTCATTAGTTAGTCACTTAACCGAGCTTAGAGACCGTTTAGTTAAAATCATTCTTGCTGTTTTGATCGTGTTTGCAGCGTCTGTAACTTTTGCCAATGATATTTATCATTGGGTTGCGCTGCCGCTGATTGAAGCGTTACCAGAATCTACTAGTATGATAGCTACCGGGGTTGCAACACCATTTTTAACACCTTTTAAATTAACTATGGTGTTATCGATTTTTGTTTGCATGCCGTACGCTCTGTACCATGTTTGGGGATTTATCGCGCCAGCACTTTACAATAACGAAAAAAAACTGGTTGCGCCGTTATTATTCAGCTCATCTTTGTTATTCTATTTGGGTATGGCGTTTGCTTATTTTGTTGTTTTCCCGTTGGCTTTTCCGTTTTTTGTCGGAGCTGCACCTGAAGGTGTTACTGTATCGACTGACATTAATAGTTATTTGGACTTTGTTTTAAAGCTGTTTTTTGCGTTTGGTATTGCTTTTGAGATCCCAATTGCTATCGTTCTTATGGTTTGGACTGGTATGACAACGCCTGCTTCGTTAGCACAAAAGCGACGGTTTGTTGTGGTCGGTGTGTTTGTCGCAGGCATGTTATTAACACCACCAGATGTTATTTCGCAAACACTGCTCGCGGTACCTATGTGGTTATTATTTGAAGTGGGTTTGATCGTATCAAAACTTTACCAAAAAAAAGAAGAGACAGATGAAACCGCTTAATTGGTTTGATGCTGGTGTTAATTTGCTAAACGGCCAGTTTGATAAAGATAGATTAGATGTTTTGCGAGCCAGTAAAGATGCTGGCATTCAACATCAATTATTAATTGCGAGTCATTTGGCTGAAGCGCAAGCCAATCTTGAATTTATCCAAACTGAAAACCATTTATTCAGCACAGTTGGCATTCATCCGCATGATGCTGTAGCGGCAAAAGCAGAGGACTTTAGCCAAATAGAACATTTATATACTCAACATGATAGTTTAGTTGCCATTGGTGAATGTGGTTTAGACTACAACCGGAATTATTCTCCACAAGAGGTTCAACGCACAGTTTTTGCAAAACAACTTGATATTGCGTCTCGTCTACAGGCACCTTTATATCTTCATCAACGTGACGCCCACCAAGATTTTTATCAGCTCATTGCACAGACAGATTTGCGAGCTGTTCCAAAACTAGTGCATTGTTTTACTGGGAATCAAACCGAACTTGAAGCTTATCTAGATCTAGGATGTTACATTGGTATAACCGGCTGGGTGTGTGATGAACGGAGAGGACAGGCCTTAAAAGATTTATTGCCGAAGATCCCGCTGTCACGGATCATTTTGGAAACGGATGCGCCATTTTTAATACCTAGAAACATCCAGCCCAAACCGAAAACTCGGCGTAACTTACCCAGTTATTTACCCTGGATCGCGCAAACCATCGCAGAGGCTAAATCAATCAGCTTGGCGCAAGTCGCAAGTGCCACTTTTGCAAACAGTGTCCGGTTTTTTAATTTAGACAGTGCGGTAAAAATTAATGAGGAATAATAGATAATGGCAATTGCACAATTTTCTAAAACTCGCATGCGTAGAATGCGCAAAGATGCCTTTAGCCGAGCTTTAATGGCTGAAAATAAATTAAATGTTGAAGATTTAATATACCCTGTTTTTGTTGTTGAAGGTAAAGACCGACGCGAACCCGTGACATCTATGCCAGGAGTGGAACGTAAATCAATTGACCTTTTAGTTAAAGAATGTCAGCAGTTAGTTGAGTTGGGCATACCGGCGGTTGCCTTGTTCCCCGTCACACCGGTGGAAAAAAAGAGTTTATATGCTGAAGAAGCTTATGCTGATGATGGCCTTGCGCAAAAGGCCGTGCGTGCGATAAAAGAAACCTGTCCGGATCTCGGTGTGATAACAGATGTCGCTCTTGACCCATTTACGACCCATGGGCAAGATGGCATAGTGGATGAGATGGGTTATGTTCTCAACGACGAAACCTGTGAAGTGTTAGTTAAACAAGCCTTGTCACATGCAAAAGCAGGCGCCGATGTGGTTGCCCCTTCCGACATGATGGATGGGCGAATTAAATTAATTAGAGAAGCACTGGAAGCTGAAGGCTACCTAAATACCCGTATTTTATCCTATGCCGCTAAATACGCCTCTTCTTTTTATGGCCCGTTTAGAGATGCAGTTGGTTCTGCGGCTAACTTAAAAGGCGCTGACAAAAAAAATTATCAAATGGATCCAGCTAATTCAGATGAAGCCCTACGAGAAGTTGGTTTAGACATTGAAGAAGGTGCTGATATGGTTATGGTTAAACCAGGTATGCCATATTTGGACATTGTCAGCCGAGTTAAACAAAGTTTTAATTATCCGACCTTTGCCTATCAGGTTTCAGGTGAATATGCGATGATTAAAGCTGCGGCTGAAAATGGGTGGCTAAACGAACGAGAAACTGTGTTAGAATCTTTGCTTGCGTTTAAACGGGCGGGTTGCGATGGAATTTTGACCTATTTTGCAAAAGATGTCGCAATTTGGTTAACTGAATGAACCATCTGTCAATGACTCTGTCATATTGGCTGGTTCTACGATTTGTCAAAACAGAATAAAATTTTTACATGTTAGTTTATTGCAGTAATGCAAAAATATAAGAGTGACTAAGGGGTGCTCATGAAAATAAAAAGTGTTGGGATTAGCGCACTAGTAGCGGGTGCCGCTATGTTATCAGGCTGCGGTAGTGATTCAGGCAGCTCCAACGATTCCAGTTTCCTGACTTATTATAATTTATCGTCAGATGTCGCTCAGGTTGAGTTATATTATGATGATAGCTTAGTAACATCAGTTTCGTATGAAAATAAATCTACGCGTCAAACATTGCCTGCAGGCTCTGAAACCATAGCGTTAAAAACTGAAGAAGCAGGTGATGTCACCAAAACCTTGTATGAAAGCGAATTGGATTTAGGAAAAGACAAACGTAATTATTTAATCTCTGTAGGTGAGTTGGCCAACGGCGATGAGCCTTTGTTATTTACTTATGAAAGCCGAGATCTAGACGATGAAGAGTTTGAGTTTAATTTAATTCATCTTGCTAAAGATTTTGGCGATACTGTGACCATCAAATTCATTGAAAACGAAGATAATGAATTAATTGAAACCTTTACATTAGCTTATGGTGAGTCGTTAACAGAAACACTAGAAGGTGATACTTATTACATTCAAGTTGAAGACAGCCAAGGCGAAGTTTTATACACCTCACCGGATGCCACTTTTATTGACGAAATTCAATACTATTTTGTTTTGAAAAACGAAACTTTAAACAGTGATAAGATCTTAACCATGGCGCGTCTAGTTGACTCATTTACTAGTCCAACCGTTTACCGAGACGAAAGTCTGAATTCATTCTTCCGTTATTATAATAGCGCAGAGAGTTTAGGTCAGACACAGTTAACACTTACTAAAGGCGCAACGACCGAACAATTAGATCCGCAAGATCCGGATAGCTTGCCTGAATTATCAACTGAGTTAACAGCAGGGACTTACAAGGTCGTTTTAAGTGGATCTTCAATTAACGGTGCGCTGTATAACTTCTCAGCAGGTCAAGATACCACACTGGTATTTTATCGTGATGAAGACGGTAAGCTAGATGATGTTTCGTTTAATAATACCGAGCGCCCAAGCACAACTAACCATCAGGTAACTTTTGTTAACTTGTTAAATAACCAGGGTGATGATGAAGTTGATATCTACTTTGTTGCCTCTGACGCAAGTTTTGAAACCACTAGTTATCGTATTACAAATACTGAACTCAGTGACGTTGCCCGTATTGCATTACCGTCTGATTATTATGATATTTATGTCGCAATTGACGACGGAGAAGGGGCGCCTAGAGTCATTGCGGAAGAGCTCAACGTGCATTTTTCAACAGATGCAGAAGCCGGCGATTGGATCATTTTTGCCGAACCAGCAAGCGATACTGATACACCGGTAGAGGGTAGCCCTTCTGTGATTAACAGAGTGGCCATGTAAAGCAAAGTTTAACCTGTTTTTGACTTTATCAGGAACAGGTTAATTATGATCTGCAAGCAGGCAAAAAATTGCGGTATAATCGTTTGTAGTAAAAATGAATATTTCTATCAAACGGGGAAAATACGTGGGTATTTTAAATAAACTTAATTTTAAGAAGCTGTTGTTAGTTTCTAGCATTGCTGTTGCGCCTTTCACATTTGCAGCAGATATGAGTGATCAAGCTATTGCTGAACGGTTAAAACCAGTCGGTTCTGTGCATATTGCAAGTGCTGATGGGGCAGCTGGAAATGCATCAGCGGGTGGCGCTCGAAGCGGAGAAGCTATTTTTAACGCCTCGTGTACAGCCTGTCACAGCGCTGGCGTGTTAGGCGCACCTAAACCAGGCAATGCCGCTGATTGGCAACCTAGATTAGAAAAAGGCATGGAGACCTTGCTTAAGCATGCCATTAATGGTTTTAATGCAATGCCTCCAAAAGGCACCTGTGGGGATTGCTCAGATGAAGAAATTCAGGCCGCTATCGACTATATGACATCAGGCCTGTAAAAATTATCGGCCGCGTACCCTTGTTACCTCAACACTAAACGCGGCCTATTCTATGTTTAAAAAATAAAACTCTCTCACAAATACGCGCATATCCTAGCTATCTGCTATAGTGATATTTGAGCAAAAATAATAGCAGCAAAATATACTAACCAAAGCGAAGGCGATAAACGAGTTCGAGACGATGCAGTCATATAAATTGCGCCACTTAAAAAAATTGTTAGGACTAAAAAAACAAGCAGTGACCGTGCATTCGGTTATCCGTGAACTTGCTGGTTTAGCTGCAACGAGCAACGAATTAGACTATTTTTATTTACAACTGCATGAAATTATTGCGCGTTTAGTAAAAGCTCCGAATTTATTTATCGTGTTCCGGAATCACTTAACTCAACGTTTAGAAATTCCTTATTATGCTACCCAAAATGAACCACTGAAAAAACCAAATCTGCCAGACAGTGTATTAGAGATGGGGTTAACTGGATATTTGTTACGGCAAAAATCTTCGCTGTTGTGTTCGTATCAAGATTATCAAAATCTGGTTGAGCAAGGCGAGATTATCGAATTGGGGCAGCCTGCAAACAGCTGGTTAGGCGTTTATATTACTCGAGAAAACGGTGACCCTGGTGTGATCGCACTTGCAAGTTATCAGTCTGATGTGCTTTTTTCAGAGCAGGATAAACTGGTGCTTGAACTTATTTCAGAACATATTATTCATGCGATCGACCGAGTGACTTACCATGCGCAAATGGCGAGAGAAATCGGCAGCCGAGCAACTGCTATGCGCGAACTCAGAGAAAAAATAGAAACCGAAAAGCGCTGTAAAAGCAAATTCGTTAACATCAATCAAGCCGTATTTTCTGTCTACGAAAAATATGATTTGGCGGACCAGTCCGAGAACATGTACTCATGTTTAAGTGACTTGATTCAGCAACAATTTAGCTTGCCGCATTATATAGTTCAATGTGATAAAAGTTCAGATGAGTGGCAAATCTTAAGTGAGCTAAGGTGCAAGTCAATTCGTTCGTTAGCCACGCAGAGGTCGCTAAACCAATATCTGGCAATGGAACCTCAACCTAGAGTACTAGAGCAAAAAGAGCTGAATGATCTAATTAAGTTACAGCTGATACCTGAGGCTATGCAGTCTTTAAAAAACTTCACGCTTGCTAGTGCTGTATTGTTAAATAACTCTGAGCAAAGTGTTTTGTTGGTGATGCAGGCCGAAGACGAAGAACAGAGCTTATCAACTGACGATTATGAAGTATTTAGTTATCTATGTTTCCAGCTTCGGTTGATATTAAAACAATGGCAAGCTCAACAATCAGTTAATCAATTCGAATATTATCTCAAGAGCCAAAGCGATTCATCGGCAGATCATGAGTTAAAACAGCAAATTGTTGAACACAAGAGAATTCAAGAGCAGCTGTACTATGATGCGAACCATGATTTACTCACTGGGCTACCAAACCGTCAGCTGTTTAACCGTAAACTATTACATGCAGTAGCGTCCTGCAGTATGAATGAAGATAGTGCCTTTACGGTGATATTTATCGATTTGGATAAATTTAAACTGATCAATGACTCTTTTGGTAGCCAGGTAGGAGATAGCTTTTTATTAGAGGCGAGTCGTCGCATCACTGAGTTTGTTCACGAAGAAGATGTGCTCGCTCGTTTAGGCGGTGATGAATTTGTGGTGTTGTTAAATAGCTGTCCAACGGTTGAGCAAGCTAAGCAGCTTGCAATGCAGTTAATTGATCGTTTAAACCAGTGTTATCAAATTGAAGGGCGAGCAATCTATGCCAGCTGCAGTATTGGCATCACGAGCTCAGAACACGGATATCAAAAACCGGCAGATGTATTAAGAGATGCAGATACCGCTGTTTATCAAGCGAAAAAATTAGGGCGGGGGCGATACGTTGTATTTGATAAACAGATGCACCTTCAGCTCATCGAACAATTAACGCAAGAATACGATCTGCGGAGAGTCATTAAACAAGGTGACATTCGCTATCTTTATCAGCCGATAGTGCAACTTGAAAATAATGGTGTTTGTTCTGTTGAAGCTCAGGCCAGATGGTACCACCCTGACAAAGGGGTTGTGGCCCCTAACAACTTTTTTCACTTAGCCGAGGATAGAGGTTTATTACAGCAACTTGAGTTTGTTATGTTAGAAGATGCAATAGAAGCGCTTAGCGGGAAGAGTTTACCAACAGATATCAACCAATTATCGGTCAATTTGACCTCTGTTACCCTGTTAGATAATCAATCTATGGTGAACTTACAAAGTTTGTTAACCCTGTCCACGGCGGTCAATAAAAAGCTAATCCTGGTATTTGATGAAATGGATGTTATTCAAAATATTGCGGCATTTTTACCGGCACTTCGCAAGCTGCGTCATTATGGCGTTCAGGTTGCATTAGATAATTTTTTAACGTCAGGCGGCAGCTTCCAGTTGCTGTTTAGTCAACAATTAGATGTGCTTAGATTACCGGCTCAGTTACTCAAAAAAGCAGAGAAAGATACAGATTTACGAACGAGCATTATAGAATCAGTAGCCATTGCAAAGCGTTTGGATATACAGTTGGTTGCGGTTGAGGTCGAACATACCGAGCTTGCGGCCAATGCAGCCAAACTCGGTATTGAATATTGCCAAGGTCAATTTTTAACGGGGGAGACTCCGAGAAGTTTGCGATCTGACTCAAAAAAAAACCGTCATTTGAGTAAATCGCGTAAGTTTGCAATGTGAGCCTGGCCTTTTTGTTGGCGTTCTGCTTGGCTCGTTTTAGGTTTATTTTGTTCCCACTGGATATCGTCTTGTGGCATTTCGTATAAAAACCGGCTGGGTTCTGGTTTTATTATTTCACCAAATTGTCGGCGCTCTTTAGCCAAGGTAAAAAATAGCTCTTTTTGCGCACGCGTTACACCCACGTAAGCCAAACGGCGTTCTTCGTCAACATTGCCCTCATCAATACTGGACTGATGGGGTAGCAGGCCTTCTTCAGCGCCCACTAAAAAGACATAGGGAAACTCTAATCCTTTGGATGCGTGTAACGTCATTAATTGAACTTGGTCGGCTTCACTCTCTTCTTCCCCTCGCTCCATTATATCTCGTAGCGTGAGTCGATTTACCGCTTCTTTTAAGGTTAACGGTGCTTCATCAGAATTACCTTCAAGCATTTCACTGATCCAGGTAAACAATTGGCTGACGTTTTTCATTCGCATTTCAGCCGCTTTGCCACTTGGAGCACTTTCGTGTAAATAGCTCTCATAGCGGATACCTTTGATCAAATCCCGAACTGCGCTGGTCGCATCGCCGCGTTGCGCCCTGTCATCCAACTCCACCATCCAACGGCAAAACTGTTGCAAGTTTTCTAAGCGTTTACCGCTTAAGCTGAGTTCTAATTCGTTTTCAAATGCCGCAGCAAATAAACTAATATGATATTTGTTTGCCAGCATGCCCAATTTTTCTAATGTTGCAGGGCCAATTTCTCGTTTAGGCACATTGATAATACGCAAAAAAGCGTTGTCGTCGTCAGGATTCACTAATAAACGTAAATAGGCCATTAAATCTTTGATTTCAGCGCGCGCAAAAAAGGAAGTTCCGCCACTGATTTTGTATGGGATCCTATTATTCATCAGTACTTTTTCAAACACTCTGGCTTGATGGTTACCACGGTAAAGAATGGCATAATCTTTATAGTGACTGCGTTTCATATACTTATGCGCAATTAACTCAGAAACGACCTTTTCTGCTTCGTTTTCTTCATCGCGGGCAAACAGAACTTTAATCGGGTCACCATAACCCATTTCACTAAAGAGGGTTTTTTCAAAAACGTGTGGGTTATTGGCAATTAAAATATTGGCAGCATTCAAAATGCGTTGCATCGACCGATAATTTTGCTCTAGCTTAATTAATCGCAAGTTAGGAAAATCTTTTTGCAATAACATTAAGTTTTGTGGTTTAGCACCGCGCCAACTATAAATTGACTGGTCATCATCACCAACGACAGTGAATAACGCGCGTGAGCCCACCAAATATTTAACCAATAGGTATTGGCTGGTATTGGTATCTTGATATTCATCAACCAGTAAATAGCGTATTTTGCGTTGCCAACGTTCACGAACTTCCTCTGAGCGCTTTAATAAGAGGGTAGGCACCAAAATTAAATCATCAAAATCAAATGCATTATATGCCGTCATTTGTTTATGGTAGGCGTGATAAAATTCAGCTTGTAGTTTGCTTTCGTCGTCAGTTACTTGATTTAGCGCTTGTGGTGGCAATATTAAGTCGTTTTTCCACTGTGATATTTTATTTTGCAGTGCGCGCAGTTTATCTTTGTCGCCATCATATACTTTTTCACTCAGGGCTTTTAAAAGTGCTAGGGTATCCTGATCATCAAACAAGCTAAAGGCGGCCTTGATGCCCAACGTTCGGGTTTCTTTTTTTATTATATTTAGGCCAAGGGTATGGAAAGTGGATACCATAAGTCCTTTGCCTTTACCGTTTGGTAGCGTTTGATTAATCCGCTCTTTCATTTCGCGGGCCGCTTTATTCGTAAAAGTGACTGCAGCAATCTGTTTTGCCGTATAACCACAGTGCTCAATCAGATAAGCGATTTTATTGGTAATCACTCTGGTTTTACCACTACCGGCTCCAGCAAGCACCAAACAGGGTCCTTTAATGTAGCTGACAGCTGCAGATTGGGCGGGGTTAAGTTTCATATTCACGACCGGTAAAAACAATAAAACGGGCGCAAATTGTATGCTTTTACTGCCGCTAGCGCAAAAGTTTAACTGCGTATTCGCAATAAGCGAGTTAAGTTAATTGTTTGCTGGTGTGCTGGTTGTTTTTGCATACGTTTTGCAATCCGGTACTGATTGTCTATTAATTGTAAAGTTCTTTCTGTCGCACCTTGCATTTTCTGCTGAGAGGATTTTGCGGCGGTTGCTAATCTCAGTCGGGCTTGTGTATCTTGCAATAGCTGAGCGACGTTATTTGCTAAACTGCTTTCAGTGACTAACAAGCTGGCATTTTGCTCAGTTAAATAATGGTAGCTGGTGGCAAAGTTAAACGTATAGGGGCCATGAATAATGGCTTTGTATTGGCAAGCCGCTTCAAAAGGATTATGTCCGCCTCGTTCGACTAAACTGCCACCGATAAATACAATGTCGGCTAGGCTATTATATAAGTGCATTTCACCCAGCGTATCACCCACCAATACTTGCACTGTGCTTGCTAGCGGCCCTGTCAATTGACTTTTTTGTTGGCTGTTAAACGTTTTTTTGGCAATTTGATAGACAGGCAAAAACCGCTCAGGGTGGCGCGGCACTAGGATTAATAATAAGTCAGGCTGCTGCTTTAATAAATACTGATGCGCTTGCAAGATAATTTCATCTTCGCCTGGATGTGTACTCGCAGCTAACCATACTGGACGTTTTAATTTTAGTTGTTCGCCAAACGAAGTAATTTGACTTTTTTGTACGGCTGAAAGGTGAGTATCAAACTTTAAGTTACCTGTGACTTTTATTCGGTGCGCCCGGCAACCTAATTCGGCAAATCGCTTCCCATCAGTTGAATCTTGAGCGGCAACCACATCCAGTTTTTTCATCATTGAATTGGTCAGCTGGGCTAGTTTTTTATAACCTTTTGCTGAGCGTTCTGACATTCTAGCGTTCATGACAAAAATTCTGCAATGGTTCTTTTTAGCAGCATTGATGAGGTTAGGCCAAAGTTCGGTTTCCATCAGAATTAATACTTTGGGTTGCAGATGTTTTATAAAGCGATTTTGCAACCAAGGTAAATCAAATGGTAAATAGCAATGATGAACACTTGAGGCAAAACTTTTGATTATCTGCGCCGAACCCGTTGGTGTTGTGCAGGTGACTGTAATGGCTTCGTGCGGATATTTTTCTAGCAGGGCTTTAATAATAGCGTTGGCGGCAATGGCTTCTCCTAGGGAAGCAACATGAACCACAAAACCCCCTTTTTTAGCGTTTAATTTTTTCTGGCTTTTGCATAAGCGCTCACACCAGCGTTTTTTATAATCTGGGTTTAGTTTAGCTTTTTTTAATAAACGCAATAACATCAGCGGCAATAAGATACGCATGAGTTGGCTATAGATAAAGTGCATCATTCGGCGATTCCCTCAGCTTAATGACTTATATCTTGCTCTTTTGGCGTGTCATTGAGATGAAATAAAGATGACGTATTTTTGAAGCTAACAAGTAGTCGTGAGTGGTTTAGATGTTTAATTGGTCATTATTTAAAACAAAGATACGTTTTTATAAAAAATTAGGGTATTGGCCAAATATAGAGCAACCAAAAACTTTTAATGAAAAAATTCAACACCGAAAGTTTTATGCCTATAACAATCCCTTATATAGTCTTTGTGCGGATAAATATCGCGTACGTGAATATGTTACCAATAAAATTGGAGAACAGCATCTCATCCCGTTGCTTGATGTGGTTGATAAACCTGAGCAGCTCAATTTAAACGCATATGGCGAGCGCTTTGTGATCAAAACCACCCATGATTCGGGTGGGGTCTTTGTTTGCCGTCGCGGAAAGGTTAATACAGATCAACTGTTTAAAAAACTTGAAAAACATCTATCCCGGGACGCTGGAAAAAAACGGAACGAACACTGGTACTCTGAAATTCAGCCCAAAATCATCGTTGAAGCCTGTTTATTAGATAATGCTGGCAACTTACCGAACGACTATAAATTTCACATTTTTAATGCATCGGAAAAAACCGAGTATTACTTGCAAGTTGATTACGACAGAGGCAGCCAGCATAAACGAAGCATGTATGACCATCAGCGGCAATTAACGGATATTGGATTAGGAAAAAAAATTTATCAGAGATCGCTCGGCGAAATAAAAAATTATCCTCTGATGGTTGAATTGGCAAAATCGTTAGCGGCCGATTTTGATTATGTCAGGGTCGATTTATATAACATCAATGGACATATCTATTTTGGTGAGTTGACCTTTGCTCATGGTTCAGGTTTTCGCAAATTTAGCCCAAAAAAATATGACTGTGAGTGGGGGCAATTATGGCCTGAGCCTACGAACCAACTCTAATCGCGCGCTCGTTGGCTAAAATAAAACGGTAACAAGAGGAAGTTATGAAAAAACAAATAGTTTGTATCCATTGGGGAGACAAATACGGGCCAAGCTATGTAAACCGTTTGTATGCAATGGTTGCGCGTAATATAACCCCCCCTTTTCGGTTTGTATGTTTTTGCGATGACGCAGCAGGCATGCGCGAAGAAATCGAGTGTTTTGACTTACCGCCAATAAACTGTGAAATACCGAAAACCCGTAAAGGGATCTGGCCTAAAAGTCGACTTTGGAACCAACAACTTGGCGATTTAACTGGACCCTTTTTATTTATGGATTTAGATTTGGTCATCACCAGCAATCTAGATGCATTTTTTGAATATGGCGATCCAGACGATGTTATTTTAGCGCCAAACCCGACCAATCCATTTGAAAGGTTGGGTCAAACCTCAGTTTACCGAGCGCCAGTCGGTAAGCTTTATCCTTTGCTGCAACAGTTTGAAAAAGATCCAAAAGCTTTAATCGAGCAATATACTTTTGAACAAAGATACGTTACCCGAAATGCCCCAGGTGGTGTGAAGTTATGGCCGAAAGTTTGGGTCAGGCATTTTAGGCGTCATTGTAGACGGCCGTTTCCATTGAACTATTTTTTGCAATCAAAACTTCATGAAAACGCAAAAATAGTCATTTTTCCAGGAGGATTGGGTCCGCAAGATGCTATCAATGGGGTTCACCACAAGAAGTATGGCGATCATCTGCCGCCATTACAGTATATCCGCAACGGCATAATCGGCAAGCGCCACGAAAGTTTATGGAAACATTTAAAATACTACATTTTGCCAACTCAGTGGGTTAAAGACCTTTGGCGTGAATAAGCTGTTGGTAAAAGTCCAACATGGCTAAATTGGCATTTTCAACATAGTGAGCACTCAGATCGGGCTGATGGCGCTCAGGTTGGTTTAGTAAAAATTCGTCTATTCGATTAGCGAGATCCGCTTCGTCGTTTACTTTAAACAAAGCACCGCCATAATCATCGATTAATTCTTTGCAGCCACCAATATCAGAAGCAATAACAGGCGTTCCTGCATCCATAGCTTCTAATATGACTCTGGGTAAGGGCTCAAAGCGGCTAGGACACACTAATAAATCAAAACATTGATATAAATCTTTTATATCATCACGAAAGCCGACAAACTGAATGCGGGGGTCGTTTTGTGCAAGCTCTCTAAGTTGCCGCTCATCGCCACCGTTGCCAAAAAAACGCACTTTCAATTGATGATACTCAGGCCTTATTTGCAGCGCATTAATCAGTGTATCCCAACCTTTACTATTGTGGTAACGACCAACGGCCGCAAGTAAAATGTCTTGATCGTCAACACCAAGCCCTGACCGTAACGTTTGTCTTTTTTGTGCACTTATTTGGGCATGTGGGGTGAGTGAGTTATTAGCTTTGTGAATGAGACCTTTAAACCAAGGGGTTATTTCGTTCACCTGCCAGCGAGCGTTACAGACCAGACCATCCATCTTTTTAAACCCCCTGCCATTGGCACTAATGTGCAGTGTAGACAAAGTTGCTGCATTCGGTTGCAGGTTTGCCACTAAACGGGTTGCACGGCGAAGGTGGCAATGAATCACGTCCGGTTTTAATTGACTAAAAAGTTGTTTCAGCCTCCGACCGGTAAACCATTGATGATGAACTTCAATTAACTTAACCCGTTTGTCTAAACGATCAACAATTGAGCGTTGGTTTTTTCGGTGGCCTTTTCGAATGATTAGAGTTACCTGATGATTTTTTATTTGTTGATTACAAGACTCTGCGGTTGAGCGTTCTGAACCGGCAAAACCGCGCGAAAATATGATATGGACTATGTGTAAAGGTACAGTCATCGGTGAGTGTTTAACAAAGCCTTAAATATAAAAAGTTTACCTCCTTAATATGACATTAAAATGTAAATATTTATGTTTACACTAGGTTGCTATCATATTGTCTAAACATTGTTTAAATGCCGCATAATAATCGTCAAACCAAGTTGCCATTGGTGATTTTAGGAAATTCAAATCGCCGATTTTCCGGCGTAACCTCGACCATGTTACAAGTGCTGGAAGTTCATCAGCATCTAATCCCAGTGCGAGTATTAGGCGGCCATCATTTGCCCAAAAAAGAGCTGGCAATTAGTTTTTGGCAAGCGATAAAATTGATCCGTCGAGCTGGTAAAAATCAGCAACCTGTTGTTTTTCATGCTCGTCGCAATGATGAAATGATTCAAGCCTTGCTGCTTAAAAAGTTAACACAAAATGGCATAAAAATTCTTTTTACATCAACCGCGCAGCGCCATCACTCCAGGTTTACCAAACAACTGATGCTTCGTATGGACGGGGTTATTTCCACTTGTCAAGCGGCTGCAAACTACTTAACCATAGCACCAATGGCCATTATCCCACACGGGATAAATACTAAGGTCTATTATCCACCAGCGGATAAACAACAGCTGGCGTTAGAACTAGGGTTTGCAAAAGGCCCTTTAATTGGCATTTTTGGGCGCGTGCGTAAGCAAAAAGGCACAGATATGTTTTTGCAAGCCTGTCTTGACGTTTTACCAAAGTTTGCAACCGCGCAAGCCATTGTGTGTGGCGCGATTGATGATTCAGAGCTGGTGGCTGAATTCAAGATTCAATTACAGCAAGCGGGGTTAGATCAGCGCGTGCATATTTTAGCTGAGCAAAGTTTCAGCCGTGCACAACAGCTGATGCAAGCATGCGATATAGTCACCGCGCTAAGTAAAAATGAAGGTTTTGGTCTAACAGTGCCTGAAGCAATGGCTTGTGGCTGCGTTGTAATTGCCAACCGGGCTGGGGCTTGGCCGGAAATTATTCGCGATGGCGAAAATGGTTTTTTATTGGCAGAGCGAACTCAAACTGAATTGAATATGAAATTAGAACAAATCTTAGGTGACCCATCGAAGGGGGCAGAAATAGCTGCTTGTGCGCAACAGCAGGTTGTGACTCATTTTAGGGTAGAACAGGAAGCCAAACAATTGATCGAGGTTTATCAAACGCTGAGCTAAAGCTGAAAATATTGACAACACTGTGACAGCTTAAGGTAATTTCTGTTATCCTAGTCATTATTTTTTTAATTTGCCAAATCATGACTCAACGCCCCCCAATATCTTGTTTTGTAATTGCTTGCAACGAAGCTGACCGAATTGAAGCTTGTTTGCAGTCTTTGGCTGGCTGGGTTGACCAACTGATAGTTTTAGACTCTGGCAGTCAGGATAGTACGGTTGAAATTGCCCAGCGTTACGCTGATCATGTGTATCAAACTGATTGGCCGGGGTATGGCCCACAACGTAACCGAGCTTTAGGATATTGCAAGCATGATTGGGTGCTTAACATTGATGCAGATGAACGCTTATCGCAAGGCGCGAAAGATGAAATTGATGCCCTGTTAGCAAAACCAGACTTAGATATTAATTTTGTAAAGATCCCTTGGCATACCTATTTGTTTGGAGGGCTCGTAAAACGAGGTCGTTATGCCAGCCCGCAAGGCAAACTTTTTTATAAAGTTGATGCACAATTCAAAAACTCTCAAGTCCATGAAACTTTGCAGTTGCCTAACGAAAAAGTTGCGGTACTCAAGTCTCCTGTATTCCATTATAGCTGGCGCAGTTATCAACATGCTCAGGAGAAACATCTTAAATATGCGGCTTTGTTAGCAGAAGAAAAATATGCAAAAGGTAAACGTAGCTCTTTAAGTTTTGCAGTGCTGCGCTTTTTTACCGATTTTATTCAGCAATATTTTTTCCGAGCTGGTTTTTTAGATGGTAAACGAGGTTTTTTTATGGCCATGATCTTAGCCCAATATGGGTTTCATAAATATGCGGCGCTGGCTGCTTTAACCATGGCTGAAAAAAAATGAAAATACTGCATGTTTTAGTCACCAGAGTATCTCTACCTCCGCGTAAGTATGGCGGCACTCAGCGTGTAGTCTGGTCATTAGCTCAGGCGCAAAAGGCACAAGGACATCAAGTAAGGTTTTTGTGGGGAGATGCCCCCGAAGTGCCAGTCGGCACAATTAAAGCCATTAAAGGGCAACCACTGAACCCGTTAATTGGAGATTGGCCGGATATCGTACACTTTCATAAAGCACCCGATGAGCCAATTGATAAACCTTATGTTGTCACCGAACATTTTAATTCGCAGCAAGCCTGCGAGTATGACATCAATACAATTTTTTTATCTAAAAAACACGCCCAGCTCAACGGTGCCAATTGTTATGTCTACAACGGCCTGGATTGGTCGCTATATGGTGAACCTAACTTAGATTCAGCAAAAAAATACATTCACTTTCTTGGGAAAGCGAAAACCGCAACTAAAAATATTCAAGGTGCTATTTCGATTAGTCGACAAGCTTCAAAAAAACTATATGTTTTGGGTGGTCATAGATTTAATTTTGGTCGAAACGCGTATCATTGTTTGGCACCGAATGTTCGTTTTAAAGGTATGGTTGGCGGTGAGAAAAAAAATCAATTAATTGCTAATTCTGCGGCGCTTTTATTACCGGTTCGCTGGCATGAACCTTTCGGCCTTGCATATATCGAAAGTTTATATTTAGGATGCCCTGTTTTTGCGACACCATATGGCTCATTGCCCGAGCTTATTGAAGATCCGTCGACCGGTTTGTTATCTGATAAAAGCAAAGTGTTAGCCGAAGGGTTAGCTGATTTAAATAAGTTTGATCGCAGAGCCTGCCATTATTCTGTTAAAGATCGATTCAGTGCCCAAACAATGGCACAAGGGTATCAAACCTGTTACGAAAAGGTGTTGGCCGGTGAGCAACTCAACACCAGAAAACCAGCCAGCCGCGGCGGTTTAACTGAGTTATTACCATTTAGCTAAGGATTTACCGTGACTGTAAAACCCATCAGTGTTTATTTTATCACTCTCAACGAATCAGCAACCATTGCTGAAGCGATTCAATCAGTGCAAGCGATTGCCGATGAAATTATCGTGGTTGATTCTGGTTCGACCGATAACACAGTCGAGATTGCTGAATCACTGGGTGCTCGTGTGATTAAACAAAGCTGGTTGGGGTTTTCGGCGCAAAAGTCTTTTGCGATGAAACAATGTAGAAATGATTGGGTTTTTAACCTGGATGGGGATGAAATTGTTCCTGAAAATGTAAATAAGGAAATAATGCAACTTGTTGCCAGTGATTGCTGTGATGCCATCCGAGTGAACTTTGAAGACATTTTTATGCAGCAACCTATGCACAAAAAGTCTCATAAACGTTCCATTGTGCGGGTGTTTAATCGGCATAAAGTGCGTTACCCCCAAGATCGCTTGGTGCACGAAAACGTGATTGTAGAAGGCAAAGTTGCACAAATTAATGGCTGTATTATCCATCATGGTTATGCCGATGTGGGAAATCTGATGGCAAAACAAAATAAGTATTCGAGTCTATCAGCGAAAGAAAAGTATAAAAAAGGTAAAAAAGCATCTTTGTTAAAACTTTTTGGTGTTTTTCCTGTTATGTTTTTAAAAGAGTACCTTATCCGTAAAATGTTCTTATCGGGCGTTCGCGGTTTTGTTCACGCCATGATCTCTGCCATGTATGCATTTTTAAAAGAAGCAAAACTGTATCAAGCAGAAAAAACTAAAAGGAGATAGGTATGAGTTTGGGCGCTGTTTTGCCGCTGTCGGTTCGTGGTAGTTATGATGTTGATGATTTAGGACGCACAGAAATATTATTAAAGTCTTTATCAGAATTTACCCCCTCAGGGTTCTTTAATTGCTTTTTAATCGTAACACCGCCAGATGAGGTTGAAGTGGTTCGAAAGCGCATCCAGCCTTGGAGTGAAAGGTTCCCGATCCGTGTTGAAAGTGAAGAAACCTTAGTGCCTGAACTAAAAAAACATCGCCATATTCGGGGGTGGCGCAAACAGCAGTTGGTAAAATTAGCTGCGGCTAATTATTTACCAGATGGTTTTTACCTTACTTTTGACGCCGATGTTATTTGCTTGCGGCCGATAAAAGAATCGCAACTAATTATCAATAATAAAGCGATAATACAATACGAAAAAAGGGCTCTGCACCCGAAGTGGTGGCGATCGTCTGCTCGTATTTTAAAAGTATCAACAAAGCTTGGTGATCCAGAAATAGGAATGTCGGTCACACCGGCTATATTAGCGACTGAATTAAGTAAAAATGCGATGCAGCATATTGGCGGGAAAAAACACTGGGCTGACTATTTATGTCGCTTACACAACCCCAAAAACCCTAACAATTGGCGTTTGTCACGTTTTTTACAGCTTAAATGGACAGAGTATTCGTTATACTATTTGTCTGCTTTAAAAAGCGACTTATTGCACAATTACCACATTTGTTGTGGCAACAGGGAGCGGCCACAACAACTGCTGGTCCATGATGCCCACCCTTTTGAAAGTTGGCAGCCAGCAAAAACTTTTGCTAAAGATCAAACTGGCTTATTTTGTGTGGTCGGCAGTAAATCAATGTTAGAACCGGCCGAGGTTTGGCAAACCGTGGCACCTTATATCAAAAAATAACTTGGCAATTGGGAGCAATATAAAGTAATTTTCCTGCTACGCTTAAGCCAAACACTAATAGTGAGAGTATATGCAAGCAAATTCATTGAGCCAAAGCTATGCAGATAACCTAAACAGTCATATTGAACTGTTTAAAACCCTGCAGACGCATCAAGACAAGTTACTTAAACTGGTCGACGTATGCCATAGTGCCATCAAAAACGGTGGCAAAATTGTTTTTTGCGGCAATGGCGGCAGTGCCGCAGACAGCCAGCACTTAGCGGCTGAGTTTGTTGTGCGCTTTAAAAAAGATCGCAAAGCATTAGCAGCAATCGCATTAACAACAGATACCTCGATTTTAACCGCACATGCTAATGACTACGGCTTCGATACCGTGTTTGCCCGTCAAGTTGAAGCTTTATGTTGTGATAAAGATGTGGTGATTGGTTTGTCGACTTCGGGACAAAGTCCCAATATTAACCTAGCTTTACAAGCGGCGAATGAGTTAGGGGCAACGTCTATCGCTTTTACTGGCAGGGACGGTGGAAAGGTTAAAGACATCGCACAAATGTCTATTATTATCAATCACCCTGAAACTGCACGTATTCAAGAAGCTCATTTATTTATGGGCCATTGGTTGTGCGAAGCTTTTGATCTTATCTACGCGGAGTAAAATTTGGATTTATCGGTATTTTCACGCCTGAAAGAGGCAAAAATATTAGTCATCGGCGATGTGATGTTAGACAGGTATATGGTTGGTGATTCGCAAAGGATCTCGCCCGAAGCTCCAGTGCCTGTGGTTAAAATAAATCAAACTCAAGATAAGCTCGGCGGTGCGGCCAATGTCGCGCGTAATATTGCCCATTTAGACGGTCAAGTGGGTTTGTTCGGCATTATAGGCGCTGATGAAAATGGCCAGTTACTTGAACAGATTTTACAGCGTGAAAATATTCTTTCTGAATTGATTAGCCAATCTGAGCAACCCACTATTACTAAATTAAGAGTCATCAGCCGGCATCAACAAGTGGTGCGTCTGGATTTTGAAGAAACTTTTAGTGACCAAGTTGCCATCGCGCTAAAAGCCAAACTGGCGAGCGTATTGGCAAATTATGATGTGGTTGTTTTTTCAGACTATAACAAAGGATCATTAAAATACATTCGTGAGATGATTCAAGTGGCAAAAGCGGCTGGCAAGTTAGTTTTGGTCGATCCTAAGCAGTCAGATTTAAGTTTATACCGCGGTGCCGACATTATTACCCCAAATATGCAAGAATTCTGTTTAGCTGGCGGTATTAACGGCAGTGAAGCTGAGATAGAGCAGAGTGCTCGACAAATGCTGGTTGACAATGACATTCGGTCAATACTGTTAACGCGCAGCGAAAAAGGTATGTCGGCTATCAGTGCGACCGAAAAAGTAGATATGCCGGCTGAGGTCCGTGAAGTTAGTGATGTTACCGGTGCTGGTGATACAGTGATTGCCACCTTGGCAATTATGACCGCCTTAGGGCTCCCATTGGCTGATGCTGCGTTGTATGCTAATTTAGCAGCAGGTCTTGTTGTTGCTAAGCTCGGTGCCGCCACCGTCAAGCCGGAAGAATTAGCACATAAAGTGAATAGCCAATTATTGAGTCAAGGGCAACATTATCAATGTCCGTTTGATGATGTTTTAGCCCATATAGCTTTTGCCAAACAGGCTGGCGAGCGTATTGTATTTACGAATGGCTGTTTTGATATTTTGCATGCGGGTCATGTCAGCTATCTTGAAAAAGCGCGTTCATTAGGGGATCGACTCGTTTTAGGGCTCAACACAGACGACAGCATTGCTCGGCTGAAAGGTCCAGATCGTCCGGTTAATCCTTTGGCGCAAAGAGCAGCCGTGATGACAGCGTTAAAAGCGGTTGATTGGGTGATTCCGTTTGGTACACCGGAAGACGATACACCATTGGAATTGATAAAAGCAATAAAACCTGATGTGCTGGTTAAAGGTGGTGATTACACGATAGAAACAACCGTCGGCGCGCGCGAAGTGTTAGCCGATGGTGGCGAAGTGCAATTAATAGACTTTGTTGATGGTTGCTCAACTTCGGCCATTATCAAGCGTATAAAAAGCCCAAACTAAGATGTTTTGGCGGCTTCTGTATAGCTTTTTATGGCTTTTGTGTTTTCCTGGCATTTTATTTTATTTTGTCTATCGGGGGAGTAAAAACCCGGCATATTTTAACGCGTTATTCCAACGTTTTTCGCTGTACTCCCCCGGCATTATCAAACATCTGAGAGGCCGCTGTATTCATGTGCATTGTGCCTCACTTGGTGAAGTAAACGCCTTGTCGGCTTTGCTGCCAGAATTGCTAAAAGCTTATCCTGAATCGCCGTTATTAGTCACCAATTCAACGCCAGCTGGTGCCCAGCGAGTTCACGATTTATTTGGTGACCAAGTGAGCCAACTAATGGCTCCGCTTGATGGCTTTTTTACGAGCCATTTATTTGTGATCTGTTTAAAACCCAGAGTGTCTTTGTTTAGTGAAGTAGAGATTTGGCCAAATTGGCTTGCTGCATTAGCAAAAAATGAGCGGCCTTTAATTTTACTCAACGCTAGGTTGAGCAAAAAATCGGCGAGAAAATACGCACGATTGGCTGCTTTATTTAAACCCGCATTGCAAAGATTTACCGCTATTTATGGGCAAGATAAAGCCAGTACGCGCCGCTATCATTGTTTTAATCCAGCTACTGAATTGTTGGGCAACCTTAAGTTTGTACAGCCAACAAAAGCACCTGAGTTACCTGTTGGCGTTGAGCATAAGTATCCATGGCCCCAACCAGTATGGATAGCGGGGAGTGTTCATCCTGAAGAGTTGGATATTATTTTGTCAACGCAGCAACAATTACGAGCGCAAATACCAAATGCACTATTAATTTTAGCGCCACGGCATCTTGAACGGTTTTCTTTATGTTTACAACAGACACAAGCAGCTGGATTATCGGTTGTGCAGCGCAGTTTGCATCAGCAACCAACGGCAGGAGAGGCGGTTTGGCTGCTAGATACATTAGGCGAACTAAAATCTTTTTATGGGCTTGCTAATATTGCTTTTGTAGGCGGTAGTTTAATTGAACGAGGCGGACATAATCCACTTGAGCCTGCCGGGTTGGGGTTGCCTGTGATCATGGGGCCCTCTCAAACGAACTGTTTGGCATCGGCCAATGAATTAAAAAAAGCAGGGGGACTTAAAACCGTACAAACCAGCGAGCAACTGCTGTCAGCGCTTATGTTATGGTGGCAAGACGGTGAGGCTTATCAGCAAGCGTCAGAGGCGGGGCCCGCAGTTGTTAATAAAAATAATCAAGTATTGAGCAAACAATTAGTGCTGTTGCGCCGACATATAAGCTGATAATAGTTTCTGCCAATCACTTGGCTGCCAATGTAGTCCAGGATGTTTACGTTTTTCTTTATAAAAGGATTGTTGCAAACGGTTCAAGTTTGCTTGCTGCCAACTCGCTTTGATAGAGCGCTTTCGGCCTCTGTCAAAGTCAATAAGCCAAACTTTGTCGTTAGCATCTAACATTATATTATGGATATTCAGATCGGCATGATAAATACCATGTTGATGAAAAAGAGCGATTGTTTTTCCAATTTGCTGCCATTGTTGTTCATTTAACGGCATTTTTTTTAAGCAATGCAAGAGATCATTAGCACCATCAATCCTGGTTATTATGATGTCTGCGGTATAATACCAAAGGCGTCGCTGGACCCTAGCGGCTATTGGTTTGGGAACCGGTAAGGCAGCTTTTTCCATATGTTCTAATAATGCAAACTCGCGCCAAACGCGGGTATTTTTATACCCTGTAAAAAAATAAGCATCTTGCAGAATGCGGCCAACCATGCCCCCACGAAAATAATGTCTGAGCACATATTCTTGTTTGTTAAAGCTAAAAAAATAAGTGGTGTTGCGGCCGTACGACTCACCTGTGATCTGATTTTTTTGCCGCCAATACTCAGCGTTAAACCAGTCGTTATCGACCGCAGCTATATTGTTTTTCGGTAAGATCAAAGATTGAGTGTTTGTGATTGGCGTTAGTTGTGGCAAAATTTTAGGCTCGAGTTCTGTTTAAGCAAAAGTATAAACGAGTCTTTAGCGAGATCCAAACAGACGATAAGCTTTGGAAAACAAATGAAACATTCAGATATTCAATCAATTTGCATCTTGCGACTCTCGGCAATCGGCGACGTTTGCCATGCCCTGGCAAGCGTTCAAGCTATTCAACAATGTTACCCCCAAGCGGAGATCACCTGGGTTGTCGGAAAAGTTGAATATGCGTTGTTGAAAAGCATTCCTGGCATCAAATTTGTTATTTTTGATAAAAAACAAGGTTTAGCTGCCTACAAACAACTTCGCCATCAGCTCCCGCAAAAATTTGATGTTTTATTACATATGCAAGTTGCGCTGCGCGCCAATCTTGCCGCGTTATGTATTCGAGCAAAACGAAAAATTGGTTTTGCAAAAAATCTAAGCAAAGAGCTGCATTCATTGGTCGTCACAGAACATTGCCAAATGCCAGAACGCCCTCATGTGCTTGAGGGGTTTGCGGCATTTGCGCGTGCTATTGGTGTTGAGGCATTGCCGCCTCGCTGGACTTTTGAGGTAGCCGAAAAAGACCGGAACTGGGTCGCAAACTATATAAAAGAAGGCCAACATACGCTATTGATAGCGGCAGCCGCCAGTAAAGCTGAACGTAACTGGACGGTTACTGGTTACGCTCAGGTAGCCGATTATGCGGTGGCAAAGGGTTTTCAGGTGATCTTAACGGGGGGCCCGAGTGTCACTGAAAAAGAACTATCAAAAGAGATCCAAGCGGCAGCCAAACAACCAGTGATAAACCTGACTGGACAATCAAATCTAACACAGTTATTGGCGTTAATAGAAGCAGCCGATGTAGTGCTCGCGCCAGACACAGGGCCAGCACATATGGCAACCACGCAGCAAACACCTGTTATTGGTTTATACGCACACAGCAATCCAGCACGCACTGGGCCATACAATTCTTTGCATTATGTCGTCAGCGTTTATGAACAAGCGGTTAAGCAACAATATAAAAAGGATGCAAAACAATTAAAATGGGGGACTCGGGCGAAAGGTGAAGATTTAATGCAAATGATAGAGGTGTCTGATGTGATAGAGGTGTTTGATAAATTGATTGTCGAGCAGAGGCTAAACCATGCGTAAAGCGCTTTTTTTAGATCGAGACGGCATTATCAACCAAGATACAGGGTATTTGTACCAAATCAAAGACTGTAAATTTGTTGAAGGGGTTTTTGAATTGTGCCAACAAGCCACGAGAGAAGGATGGCAGATTTTTGTTATTACTAATCAATCGGGCATTGCCAGAGGTTTGTACAGCGTGCAGCAAATGCATCAGCTACACCAATGGATGAAATACGAGTTCAAACAACGCGGTGCACATATCACTCAATTTTATTTCTGCCCCCATCATAGTGAAAAGGGGGAGCCTCCATACGACATAAAGTGCAGCTGTCGCAAACCAGAACCTGGTCTATTGCTTGAAGCAGCTCGGCAACATGAAGTCGCTTTGCCTGACTCCATTATGTTAGGCGATAAACACTCAGATATGCTTGCGGCCAAAAGGGCGGGTATTCAGCGACGAATTTTACTGAGTAGTCAATACGATCAAAACAGTGATGCGGCGACTCAAGTTATTCAAAAGCTCGAGCAAATTAAGTTGTAAAAAAGGGCAAGTGTCTTAGGTGCAATGAGCAACACCTAAGAACACCGCCTAAAGCCACGGAGAAAGTTAATAAGTGGGTATTTATTAACTCGGAACTAAGCATAACAGTATTTTCTATAAATGCAAATAAAAATAGTTATCAATTAGGTTTTTATATAATAGTTAGCTATTAACCGCAATCAATTCGATCTATCTAAGTTCCCCAGCATTTTTGCCAACAAATTAGACACTAATCATAGACTTGTTCTCACGGCTTATTTTTTCGAGAAATAACGCGCACTTTGCTGGTGAATTTTGCCTTGACAAAAACTTTGTCCACTCACAAACTGTACAAATGTGGTATAAAGTGGGAAAAAGTGGATTAAAATGGTAATGATTTCCCAAATTCAAACTAGGGGTGGTGAAATTTCACCATAAATTAACATGTTCAGAGGTTCCAGCAGCATATCAATGGATGTAAAAGGGCGGATTTCAGTGCCGACGCGCTACCGTGCCCCATTGTCTGAAGATGGTTCCAGTGAAGTTGTATGCACAATCGATTTGCAAAATCCCTGTTTGTTATTGTACCCAATGAGTGAGTGGGAGTCAGTTGAGAAAAGCTTGAAGCGTCTATCAGACATGATCCCGAGTGAAAAAATGTTTAAACGCCGTATTTTAGGGAATGCCGCAGATTGTGAGATTGACAAAAATGGACGTTTTTTAATCCCTAGCCATTTACGAGAGCATGCGGGTTTAAACAAACAAGTGATGTTAGTTGGTCAGTTGAACAAATTTGAAATTTGGGATCAGAACGCATGGCATGAACAAATGCAGCGGGATGCCGAAATTATTGAGTCGCAAACCTTTGAAGTGACAGAGCGTTTGCAAGACTTTAGCTTATAAAAGGCTGATATAAAGCATGTTGGAATCCGATAAGCACATTAGTGTGCTATTAAATGAGTCCATAGATGGATTGGCCCTCAAGCCAGACGGCTGTTACATAGATTGTACGTTTGGTCGCGGCGGTCACAGTAGAAAAATTTTAGAGCAATTAGGCCCAAACGGACGCTTGATTGCTTTTGACTTGGATCCACAAGCGATAACTTGGTCAAAAAGTTTTATCGACGATGACCGTTTTGAAATCATCCATAGCAATTTTTCTGATATCGAAGAAAAGATAGCAGAGAAAAATCTAGTTGGCCAGATTGATGGTGTGTTAATGGATCTAGGAGTTAGCTCTCCTCAATTAGACGAAGCCGAACGTGGTTTTAGTTTTATGCGGGAAGGGCCGCTCGATATGCGGATGAATAATCAGGTTGGCCAAAGTGCGGCTGATTGGTTAGCCAGCGCAGAAGAAAGTGAAATTGCGTTTGTGCTTAAAGAATACGGTGAAGAAAGGTTCGCCCGTAAAATAGCCAGGGCGATCGTGCATGACAGAACGAATACGCCATTTACCACCACTAGGCAACTGGCGTCTTTGTTAGAACGCATAATCAAAAAGAAAGAGCCGGGTAAACACCCTGCTACAAGAACCTTTCAGGCGGTTCGTATTCAGGTGAACGGTGAACTGGAAGCGATAAAAAAAGCGCTTGAGGGGGCATTAACCGTATTGGCACACCAAGGTAGGTTATCTGTGATTAGCTTTCATTCGCTGGAAGATAGATTGGTTAAACGTTTTTTTAATCAACACAGTAAACCGCCGGCAATTCCAAGAGGTCTGCCGATTATGGATAGTGAACTGAATAAAAATATTTCGCTTAAGTTGGTCTCTAAAGCCATTAAACCGAGCGAAAGTGAGATACAAGCTAATCCGAGATCTCGTAGCTCTGTGTTGCGAGTCGCTGCCAGAATTAGAGAGTAGCAAGTTGGCACAGGCAGGAAACAAAACTGAGCCGCAAAGTAATGATCGTCAGCCGAATTTGGCGCGCTTATTACTGGCAGATTTGGCCAAACATTGGCAAATCCCTGTGCTGTTAATAGGGATTTTAGCGAGCGCTCACATGGTAATTGATTTTGCTTGGAAAAATCGGCAACTCAATAGCGAGTTACAGGTTTTACAAGAGGAAAAAGATAAATTAGACATAGATTTTAGACATATGTTGTTAGAGCACAATGCGCTATCAGAACACAATAGGATAGAGCAAATCGCCAAAGATAAACTTGAGATGAAACGGCCTTTGGGCAAAGATGAAATAATTATTAAAGACTAATGAAAAAACGAACTCAGCAAAAAACATGGCAGACCCCTGGCTGGCGACTCTACGCAGTCTCCGGGCTAATTTTGTGCGTATTTGCTGCGCTGCTGGTTCGTACTGCCTACATCCAAGTTGTGTCACCAGATATGCTACGCGAACAGGGAGATTTGCGAGTTAAAAGAACCTTATCTAATTCTGTTTTGAGGGGCATGATTAAAGACCGTAATGGCTTAGAAGTCGCCATAAGTGTCCCTGTAAATACGGTGTGGGCCGATCCTAAAATTGTTCAGCAAACTAATTCTTTCAGTTATACCCGTGAGTGGCGGGCGCTTGCTGAAATATTGTCGTTAGATTTAGCTCAAGTTAAAGAAAAATTAAGTAATCCCAAGGTACGTTTTGAGTATCTGGCACGGCAAGTGTCACCCGCTATGGCTGAATATGTTCGTCATTTAAAACTTCCGGGTGTAAAACTCCGCCCTGAGTCCAAACGCTATTATCCGGCCGCTGAAGTAGATGCCCATATTGTTGGCATCACGAATATTGATGACCAAGGCATAGACGGTATTGAAAAGCTGTATAACCAAGAGCTGAGCGGCACCGAAGGCAAAAAGCGTATTTTAAAAGATGCCAATAATAGGGTCATAGATGTTTTAGATGAAGAAGCGCCTAAGCTAGCCCAAGATATTTATCTGTCTATCGACCAGCGAATTCAAACATTGGCATATCAAGAGCTAAAAAAAGCGGTGCAATACTACCAAGCTGACTCGGGTTCTTTAGTGGCGGTTGATGTCAAAACCGGTGAGCTGCTTGCTCTAGTGAATAACCCTTCGTATAACCCCAATAACCGCAAAACCTTAACTCGCAGCGCAATGCGCAACCGAGCCATCACGGATACATTTGAACCCGGCTCAACGGTTAAACCACTGGCAGTGCTGGCAGCATTAGAATTTGGGGCTGTGGATGAAGAGACAGTTATAAATACCTCTCCAGGTTATATGCAGATTGGTGGGCGGCGAGTTCGTGACGGCTTGAATAGAGGTAAGTTAACCATTGAGGGTATCTTGCAAAAATCCAGTAACGTAGGGACTACTAAGCTCGCGTTATCGATTCCAACTGAACACTTTTTAGGGGCATTTTATAACGCTGGTTTTGGCATCGACACAGGCACAGGTCTATTAGGCGAAAGTGCAGGAGTATTTTATGATCGTCGTCGCTGGTCAGACTTTGAGTTGGCTACCCTATCTTATGGTTATGGCCTATCCGTCACTCCGCTGCAACTGGCTCGCATGTATGCCACCATTGCCAATGGTGGAGTGCGTCGTCCATTAAGTATTTTACGGATAGATAATCCATTGCCAGGCGAGCGAGTCTTCAGCGAAAAAAATGCAAACCTTGTTTTAAATATGCTCGAGTCTGTGGTTAAAAAAGGCGGTACAGGTCCAAAAGCTGCTGTTGAGGGGTATCGGGTTGGTGGCAAAACAGGTACTAGCAGAAAAGCCATTGCTGGTGGTTATGGTAGTGATTATGTTGCTATGTTTGCTGGTGTTGCGCCGATCTCAGATCCGCGATTGGCGATTGTTGTAGTGGTAAATAACCCTAAAGGTGACAAATATTATGGTGGTGATGTTGCAGCCCCTGTATTTAGCAGTGTGATGGGTGGCTCGTTACAGCTATTAAATGTACCAACGGATAAAGGCGAAGCTGAACCTGATCCACTCCAGTTAGCTAACATTAAACGGGAGCAACCAGATGCCTGATTTAACGTTAGCATTTAGTCAATATTTAGCTATTGACTTACCCGCTATAAAAATAATCGGGATTGCGCTCGATAGTCGTTTAGTAAAACCTGGTGATGCTTTTATGGCGTTAGCAGGCAGACAAAATAATGCACTGGATTATGCTGATCAGGCTATTGCCAACGGTGCTGTCATTATTTTTAGCGATGACAAAAAAGCATCTAATAAAACCAAAATTGGCAAAATCCCTGTGGTTTATTTACCTAACTTGCGTAAACACGTCAGTTACTTAGCGGCGATTGCCTATCAGCAGCCTGCAAAACACTTATACGCCTGTGCAGTAACTGGCACTAATGGAAAAACTTCGGTAGCGGACTTTATTTATCAATTAAGCCTGCTTTCAGGACAACCCGCCGGATATATTGGTACACTAGGTGCTCACACTAAAAAGCGTCAGCTTAAAACAGGTTTAACGACCCCAGATGCAGTTAAGTTACAGCAAATTTTAGCGGGTTTCGTGCAAGAGTCGGTTGAACTAGCTGCAATAGAAGTATCCTCGCATGCAATTGACCAACACAGAGCAGCAGGTGTTGATTTTGATGCATTGGTTTTTACCAATCTGTCGCATGAACATCTTGACTATCACGGCACCATTAAAAATTATTTTGCTTGCAAAGCTAGCTTATTTAGCACGCATAAAAATGCTGCAGCCGTCATTAATATGGATGACCAGTGGGGACAAAAACTTTTCATACAACTGCAAGCGGACAACCCAGGTCGTCAACTCATTGCGATCAGTTGTAACCCCGATCAAAAACAACTTCCTGCGTGTTTGTCGGCGAATAATATCCAAGCCGACGAGCAAGGCTTTAGTTTTGATTTGCACTGGCAACAGCAAGTAGCAGCTGTACGACTAAACCTGCTGGGTGAGTTTAATATTAGTAATTTATTGCAAGCGATTGCTGTGCTGCTGTTAAAAGGTCATTCATTGAACAAAATTGCACCGCTTTGCAGCCAACTCACCGCCACCGCAGGACGAATGCAAAGTTTTAAAAATAAACAGCAAGTGTTTGCCGTGGTCGATTTTGCTCATACACCAGATGCATTAGAAAAAGCTTTATTAGCGTGTCGTTTACATTGTCAGAAGCGGGTTCATTTAGTATTTGGCTGTGGTGGTGATAGAGACACGCAAAAACGTCCTCTGATGGGTGAAATTGCGGCGCGCTTAGCCGACAGTATTTATCTCAGCAATGACAATCCACGCAGTGAAGATCCCAAAGCGATTATGAATGACATTTTACAAGGGATAGCAGATAGCGAGCGCGTATCATGTATCCCGGATCGGCAGCAAGCCATCGCCGCCGCGGTTAAAAATGCGCAACCGCAAGACTGGGTTTTAATAGCTGGTAAAGGACATGAAACCGAACAAATTTTTGCTGAGCAAACGTCCAAGTATGACGAGCGAGCTTTTGTCTCACAGTTAATGGAGGTTAACGAATGATCCCATTAGCGTTTAGTGAACTTAGCCGGCTATTTAGTTTTAGCTATCAAGGTAATGATGCTTTAGTTAGCCGTATTTGCCATGACAGCAGAAAAATAAGTGCAGGGGATACTTATTTAGCCATCAAAGGTGAAAATTTTGATGGTCATCAATTTTGTCAAGCCGCGGTAAAACAAGGTGCAACCAGTCTGATTGTTGAGCAGTTGCAAACTGATATTCAAATCCCTCAATTAGTCGTGCCGGATGCAATAGAGGCCTTATCCAAGATAGCCGCTTATAACCGCAAGCAAAGCACAGCTAAAACCATTGCGATTACAGGTAGCAGTGGTAAAAGTACAGTCAAGCAGATGCTGTTAGCCATTTGCCAAGAAGCTGGTAAAACCTTAGCCACCCATGGCAATTTAAACAATCATATTGGTGTACCACTTACTCTATTGGCGCTTGATGATAGCCACCAATATGCGGTTGTTGAGCTGGGCGCTAACCACATTGGCGAAATAGCCCAGACTGTGGCATTAACTCAGCCGGACATCGCCTTAGTTAACAATGTGAGTGCCGCGCATTTAGAGGGGTTTGGTTCCATTGACGGTGTGGTTCAAGCGAAAGGCGAAATTTACCAAGGGCTGAGCGAACAAGGTATTGCTGTTGTTAACGCTGATTTAGATTGTTTACCCGCTTGGCAGCCTGCTATCGCAGGTTTATCTCAGTTCAGTTTTTCAATGCAACCTTTTGCAGATGTTTATGCAAAAGATATTCAATTAGATGAAAATTTGTGTGCGCAATTCACCTGGTTTTATCGCGGTCAATCTTATTTTGTTAAGTTGCCAGCGCCTGGTGTACACAATGTGAATAACGCGCTAGCCGCTATTACCTGTGCGTTGGCCGCAGGTATTCAAGCAGTGCAAATATGTGCGGGTTTAAATAAAATGCAGTCGATGCAAGGTCGGGTGACTCGCTATCAACTAGGCCCGCTGACCTTAATAGATGACAGTTATAACGCGAACGAAGGCTCTGTTAAAGCTGCAATCGACTTATTAGATGCCGCTGATGCTAGTACGATTTTAGTCATAGGAGAGCTAGCCGAAATGGGACAATACGCTGAGGCTGTTGCTGAGGATATTGCACAATACTGGCAGCAAAAGTCTCTTACGCATGTCCTCGCGGTAGGATCGCAAGCTCGTTTTGTACAGCCTGATTTAAACTGGTGTTTTGACGATTTGGTTAATTTACAGCGAGCGTTAACAGTTCTTATTAAAGATTTAATTCATTCTAATAACAATAAAAAGGTTTTTGTTTTGGTAAAAGGTTCTCGCAGTGCAGGTATGGAAGCCGTAGTTGCTTATTTAAAAGAACAGTTTAAGGAGCTTCAGTCATGTTAGTTTGGCTTGCACAATGGCTGACTGAAAACGTCGACCCTGGCTTCAATGTTTTTTCATATCTGACTTTTAGATCAATTTTAAGCATTTTAACGGCCTTATTTTTGTCATTGTATCTAGGTCCTAAATTGATTCGTTATTTGCAGCAAATGCAAATCGGACAAACCGTGCGTGACGACGGCCCTGAATCGCACTTATCTAAATCAGGTACACCAACCATGGGCGGTTTACTTATTTTAGGCGCTATTAGTGTGGCCACACTGCTGTGGGCTGACTTAAGCAACAAATACGTATTAATCACGCTATTTGTTGTGGCTGCGTTTGGGGTAATTGGTTTTATTGATGATTATCGCAAAGTCATTCGCAAAGATAGCAAAGGTCTAATTGCCAAGTGGAAATATTTTTGGCAAAGCGTAACCGCCATTTTAGTGGCTTGTGTTTTGTTTTTTACCCG
This sequence comes from Gayadomonas joobiniege G7, assembly GCF_000300815.1. Taxonomy (GTDB): domain Bacteria; phylum Pseudomonadota; class Gammaproteobacteria; order Enterobacterales; family Alteromonadaceae; genus Catenovulum; species Catenovulum joobiniege. The sequence goes on from NZ_AMRX01000003.1 coordinate 84,585, forward strand.
TGAGCAAGCCGCAGAAACTCAATTGTTAATTCCGTTTTTTAAAGAAGTTGTGCCGCAACTCGGTTTATTTTATTTGGTCACGACCTACTTTGTTATTGTCGGTACCAGTAACGCGGTTAACTTGACAGATGGTTTAGATGGTTTAGCGATAGTGCCTACCATCATGTTAGCAGCCGCTTTTGCGATCATCGCCTATGTGACCGGCAATGTTAATTTTTCGGCTTATTTAAATATTCCTTTTTTGCCGCAAGCTAGTGAGTTAGTGATTGTTTGCACCGCCATTTTTGGGGCTGGGTTAGGGTTTTTATGGTTTAACACCTATCCGGCACAAGTATTTATGGGTGATGTTGGCTCACTCGCACTCGGTGCAACCTTGGGAGTGATTGCTGTATTAGTAAGACAAGAAATTGTATTAGTGATTATGGGTGGGGTTTTTGTTATTGAAACCTTGTCAGTGATTTTGCAAGTAGGCAGCTACAAATTACGCGGCGAGCGTATTTTTAGGATGGCGCCGATACATCACCATTATGAGTTAAAAGGTTGGCCAGAACCACGAGTGATCGTTCGTTTTTGGATTATTAGTCTGGTTTTAGTTTTAGTTGGATTAGCGACGCTTAAGTTGAGATAAAAGTGCAAGCAGAACAAAGTTTGACAAAATATCCGTCATTATTAGAGCGCCTTTTCACAGGCGCTTTGCCAGTTTATAAACAAGCGGTTGTTTATGACAGAACTTTGCTGTGTCTGATATTAGCATTATCGGTATTAGGTATCATTATGGTTGCATCAGCCTCTATCCCCTATGCCAATACTACATTTGAGAACCCAATGCATTTTGTGTATAGACATTTGGCTTATTTAGCAATGTCTTTAGTCGGTGTCTTGATTGTTGTACAAATACCCACTTATTGGTGGCTGAAAACCGGTGGTTATTTACTTATTTTATCATTGGCTTTGCTAATCGCTGTGCTAATCATTGGCAAAAGCGTTAATGGTGCGACTCGCTGGATCCCGCTTGGGCCTTTTAACCTGCAAGTAGCAGAACTCGCGAAACTGCTTTTATTTGTTTATTTATCTGGTTACCTTGTGCGTCACCAGCATGATGTGCAAAACAAAACTAAAGGTTTTATTAAACCGTTAGCCGTGTTTTTATGCATGGCCGTTTTACTTTTATGTCAGCCTGATCTTGGTACTCTGATAGTTATGTTTGCCACCACATTGGGGCTGTTGTTTTTAGCCGGCGCAAAAGTTGTGCAGTTCTTTTTTATGTTTTTGGCGGGGTTGATAGCAATTGTTTCTTTGATAGTGTTTGAACCCTACCGAATGCGCCGTATTTTATCTTTTATGAACCCTTGGGAAGATCCGTTCGGTGCTGGTTATCAGTTAACTCAAAGTTTGATGGCTTATGGCCGCGGGGATTGGTTCGGAGTTGGGTTAGGGAACAGCATCCAAAAATTAAATTATTTACCAGAAGCACATACCGACTTTATTTTTGCCATTTTAGCCGAAGAGTTAGGTTATTTCGGCGTCGCAGTGACCACCTTGTTATTACTTGCTGTTGTGGTTCGTGTTATTCGTATCGGCGGTAAAGCCATGCATCAAGAAAAACCTTTTTTAGCTTATTTAGCCTATGGCATCGCCATTTGGACTTCGATCCAAACAGCGGTCAATATTGGGGCAAGTGCGGGTTTGTTTCCAACCAAAGGTTTAACTTTACCTTTTATCAGTTATGGCGGCAGCAGCCTCTTGGTGATGAGTTGTGCAATGGCAATAGTATTAAGAATTGATTTTGAACTACGCATGCAACGCTGCCAGGCCATCGAAGGTTACGGAGGAAAGCGCCATGGCTAAACGTATTTTGATCATGGCTGGTGGTACTGGTGGGCATATTTTTCCTGGTTTAGCTGTGGCGGATACTCTGGCCGCTGAAGGTTGGCACGTTGATTGGTTAGGCACAAGCGACCGTATGGAAGCCGAGCTGGTTCCACAAGCCGGTTATCCAATTCATTTTGTAAAAATACAGGGTGTGCGTAACAAAGGTTGGCTGCGTAAATTAATGACGCCGATTAATTTAATTAAAGCTATTTGGCAGGCCAAAAAAATAATAAAAACCTGCCGTCCAGATGTGATTGCTGGATTTGGTGGTTATGTTTCGTTACCCGGTGGATTAGCAGCCAAATTGGCCGGTGTGCCTTTAATGATCCACGAGCAAAATGCTTATGCTGGATTAAGCAACCGCCTTTTAGCACGATTCGCTCAGCGCACACTTTGTGCTTTTGATGGCACTCAAGGACTACCTGCAAAAACGCGTGTTGTTGGAAATCCGGTGCGGGCAAACATACTAGCGTGTGGGGACGTGGTAAAAAATGAATGTATCCGGATCTTGGTCGTTGGCGGGAGTTTAGGTGCACAAGCATTAAATCAGGCGGTGCCCGCTGCGTTGACTGCCTTAACGGTCGAGCAGCAGCAACAAATTAAAGTGCAGCATCAAACGGGTAAACAGCAAAATCAAGCCGTTCAGCAGGCTTATCAAACGCTAGCAAGTGAAGTGGAAGTTTCAGAGTTTATCACAGATATGGCATCTGCATACCAGCAGGCTGATTTAATTATTTGTCGTGCAGGTGCATTAACAGTGTCCGAAATTAGTGCGGTGGGGCGAGCAGCTATTTTTGTGCCGCTGCCGCATGCTGTTGACGATCACCAAACAAAAAATGCGCAGGTTTTGGTTCGTCAGGGGGCTGCGTATCTAGTACCACAAGCTGACCTTGTTAGTGGAAAATTGGTGACTATTTTAGATGAGATTTTGGCCGATCCAGAACGTTTGCACAAAATGGCGCAAGCAGCAAAACACCAAGCTAAAGCAAATGCACACAATCAAATTGCGTTTGAACTAAAAGAATTAAGTGTAGGAAAATCATGAAAACTATAGATAACAGCGGATATATAGTACCAGAAATGAGGCGTGTTAAGCTCATCCATATGGTGGGCGTAGGCGGTGCTGGTATGTGTGGTATTGCCGAAGTGCTGTTAACCGATGGATACCATGTTTCTGGCTCTGATATGCAAGCGAGCAATAACACCCATAGATTGGCTGAACTAGGTGCTGATATTAAAATCGGACATCATGAAGATAATGTTAAAAATGCGGACGTTGTTGTTGTTTCAAGTGCCATCGACAAGCTCAACCCAGAAATTTCAACAGCTTTATCTCGCCGCATACCTGTTATCCGCCGTGCTGAAATGCTCGCTGAAATCATGCGTTACCGTCACGGCATTGCGGTTGCCGGAACCCATGGTAAAACGACTACAACCAGTTTAATTGCCAGTATTTTTGCGCAAGCTGAACTTGATCCAACTTTTATCATAGGTGGGCGTTTAAACAGCGCCCAAACGAATGCAAGATTAGGTAAAAGCCGTTATTTAGTGGCTGAAGCCGACGAAAGTGATGCGTCTTTTTTACACTTGCAGCCAATGATTTCAGTGGTGACTAATATCGAAGCCGACCATATGGACACATATGACGGTGACTTTGATAAAATGTTGTCAACCTACCATGCATTTTTGCATAACTTGCCATTTTACGGCTTGGCTGTGTTATGTATCGATGATGAAAATGTACAGAAGTTAGCCGAGCAACTGGGGCGCAATTATTTAACTTATGGTTTTTCTAAACAAGCCGATTTTCAGGTTTCAGACTTTGTACAACTAGGTAAACAAAGTGAATTTTTGGTTCATCAAAACCGCCAACCAGACGCAGCACCAATCAAAGTTAAGTTAAACCTACCCGGCCGTCATAACGCCTTAAACGCAACCGCGGCGATCGCAGTTGCGATTGATGAAGGCGTCGCGGTAGACAAAATCCAGCAGGCACTGGCAGCATTCGAAGGTATTGGTCGCCGTTTTGAGCATATGGGACAATATCCGGTTGATGATGGTGTGGTTGATTTTATCGATGATTATGGCCACCACCCGACTGAAGTATTAGCAACAATACGTTCAATTCGAGCAGCTTACCCGGAGCGCCGCTTGGTCATGGCTTATCAACCGCACAGGTTTAGCCGGACACGCGACTTATATGATGATTTTGTGCAAGTACTTAGTAAAGTCGATGTTTTGTTATTGCTCGAAGTTTATAGTGCGGGAGAGCCCCCAGTCGTGGGTGCAGACAGTCGCAGCTTGTCACGCTCAATTCGTCAGCGCGGCAAAGTTGACCCTGTGTATGTTAGTAATATTGCAGAGCTTCCGGCCGAGCTCGCGAATTTATTATCGCCTGACGATATTTTAATCACGCAAGGGGCTGGCAACATTGGCTCAATAGCCAAGTTACTGAAAGATTTATCGCTGGATTGTGAAAAAATGCGCGCTTATTCAGCCGAGTACGTTAAGGAGGTTGAATAATGGGAAAAATTGCTTTGTTATACGGCGGCGACTCAGCTGAGCGTGACATTTCATTAAAATCCGGACGTGCAGTGTATCAGGCGATGCAAAGGTTAAAGTTAAACGTCGATCTGATTGATACCCAAGACAGTTTTGTGCAGCAGTTAGCACAAGCTGGATACCAAAAGGCTTTTATTGCTTTACATGGGCGTGGCGGTGAAGATGGTCAAATCCAAGGGCTGTTAGAGTACTTGAAGATTCCTTTTACCGGCAGTGGGGTTCTTGGTTCAGCGCTAGCGATGGATAAAATTCGCAGTAAACAAATATGGCTTAGCTGTGGTTTATCCACAGCAGGTTATTGTCAAATTATGGCTGGTGATGTCACAAAATGTGGCCAAATTATCGAGCAGTTAGGCAATCAGCTATTTGTGAAGCCTGCACATGAGGGCAGTAGCATAGGCATGAGTCGAGTGCATAATCAACAGCAATTGGTGCAAGCAATAGAACTGGCAGGGCAATACGACAGCAGTATTTTGGTGGAGCGATTCATCGATGGGCCGGAATACACAGTCGCTATCTTAGACGGAGTCGCTTTACCTGTGATCCGCATGCAAGCAGCCGGTGAGTTCTACGACTATCAAGCAAAGTATGAATCTAATACAACTCAATATCATTGTCCGTGTGGCTTGAGCGCAGAAGAGGAAGCAAGGGTGCAGGCGCTGGCAGTAGCTGCTTATCAGGCTCTAGATGCAAGCGGCTGGGGACGGGTTGATGTAATGCGAGATGCCGATGGTCAATTTTATTTATTGGAAGCGAATACAGTGCCAGGAATGACTGAAAAAAGTTTGGTTCCAATGGCGGCAGCCGCTGCAGGCATTAGTTTTGATGAGTTGGTTGGTAAAATTTTACAAACGGCAGAACGGTAACCATGAGGCAAATTGGCGACGACTATCAAATTGAGATAAATGCACCTTTTTGGATGGGGGTTGTATTTTTTCTCGCGGTAGTGGTTAGCTGTGTGTATTTATTTTTGGCTGCACAAAAATGGTTGCAAGATAGTCAGCAGCTGCCTATTAGTCAGTTGAAAGTGGCAGGAGAGAGACATTACGTCAGTCACAATGAGCTTTATAAAGCATTGCAGCCTGAGCTGCATAAAAGTTTTTTTATGCTTGATGTGAACCGAGCACAAGCTGCGCTGCAGCAGATTAATTGGGTTGAATATGCCTCTGTGCGCAAAGAGTGGCCAGAAACGTTAAATATTTTTGTTGTAGAGCAAAAGCCTGTTGCAGTATGGAATCAGGATTATTTACTGAACGAAAACGGGGAAATTTTTCAAGCGGATAAAAATCGGTTAGACAGAGAGCTACCTGAATTAACCGGGCCACCAGACGCTGCGAAAAGAGTGTGGGAAACCTATCAACAATATGCAAGTTTGTTGAAGTTACATGGTTTTGAAGCTCAGGCTTTAATGATAAGTCCACGCTTTTCGATGCAATTAAAGTTAAAAGGGGGGCTGCAACTTAAGTTAGGCCGCGAAAATGGTGAAACAAGAGTAAAACGCTTTTTACGCCATTATTCCGAGTTGCAGCATCAGGAAAATTTAGAATATGTAGATTTACGATACGATACCGGCTTTGCTGTGGGTAAAAAGGTATCACAATCATAATTATCGGGTGGATTGAGACAAGATATGTCTAAAACATTAGAGAAAAATTTGGTTGTAGGTTTAGATGTTGGCACAACAAACGTAGTGGCTGTTGTGGGCGAGATCCTGCCGGATGATACCATTAATGTTATTGGGGTTGGTTCACACCCATCTCAGGGCATGGATAAAGGTGGTGTGAATAATATCACTATGGTTACTCATTCAATCAAACAGGCCATTAGTGAAGCTGAATTAATGTCTGGGTGTCAGATCTCGTCGGTTTATTTAGCAATATCAGGCAAACATATTAAATGTCAAAACGAAAATGGCATGGTGCCCATTCATGAGCACGAAGTGACCAGTGAGGATGTTGATAACGTCATACACACGGCTAAATCTGTTCCGCTGCCGGCGGAGCGTATGGTTTTACATGTATTACCACAAGAGTTTTGTGTTGATATTCAAGAAGGTATTAAAAGTCCTATCGGCATGTCTGGGGTGCGTTTGTCCGCGCAGGTTCACTTAGTCACTTGCGCCAATGATATGGCTAATAATTTAATTAAATGTGTTAAACATTGCGGCTTAAAAGTAGATGCTTTGGTGTCTTCCTCGCTTGCTTCCAGTTTAGCGGTATTAACAGAAGATGAAAAAGAGCTTGGTGTGTGTGTTGCTGATATTGGTGGTGGCACTATCGACCTAGTGGTCTATGCCGGTGGTGGTATTCGCCATAGTTCTGTGATCCCAGTCGCTGGGAATCAGGTGACCAAAGATATTGCGCAAATTTTCATCACTCCATTGGGGCACGCCGAAGAGTTAAAAATAAAATATGCGTGTGCACAGCGAAACTTGGTGAGCTTAGAAGAAAATATTGAAGTACACAGTGTGGGCGGACGACCAGCAAGAAGTTTGTCGCGCCACACATTAGCCGAAGTTGTTGAGCCTAGGTATCAAGAACTATATGAGTTAATTCAGAAAGATGTAGAAAAAAGCAGCTGGGATGATCAAATTGCAGCTGGCGTAGTTTTAACGGGCGGCACCGGCAAAATGGAAGGTGCGCTTGAACTGGCTGAGGAAATATTTCAAGTGCCAGTTCGCCTGGGTAGTCCAATTGGTATAAAAGGATTAACCGAATATACGGACGATCCTGCTTATGCCACAGTGATTGGATTATTACATTATGGGAAAGAAAACTTGAAAGAGGGTCTCAGTCAGGATGAGACGCAGTCCGTCAAAGGTGTTTTTCAGCTTTTAAAAAGCTGGTTTAAAGGTGAATTTTAATTTTAACTGCAGGTGCAAGAGGTAAATATAATGTTTGATATTATGAGCGAGCATAATGACGAAGCAGTCATTAAAGTAATTGGGGTCGGCGGTGGCGGTGGTAACGCCGTTGAGCATATGGTTCATCACAGCATCGAAGGGGTTGAGTTTGTCGCTGCCAACACAGACGCGCAAGCATTGCGAGCTTCTTCTGCGGGAATGACAATTCAGCTGGGTCGCGATGTGACCAAAGGCTTGGGAGCAGGTGCCAATCCTGAGATCGGTCGTAAATCAGCTGAAGAAGATCGTCAGGTGATCGAAGAAGCGATTCGTGGTGCAGATATGGTCTTTATTGCGGCTGGCATGGGCGGCGGTACTGGCACAGGTGCAGCGCCAGTGGTTGCGGAAATCGCTCGTGAAATGGGCATTTTAACTGTCGCTGTAGTGACTAAACCTTTCCCATTTGAAGGCAAAAAGCGAATGGCTTACGCCGAAGCCGGTATTGAAGAGCTTGCCCGTAATGTCGACTCGTTGATCACTATTCCCAATGACAAATTATTAAAAGTATTGGGTAAAGGCACCAGCTTGTTGGATGCTTTTAAAGCGGCTAATAATGTTTTGCAAGGGGCAGTACAAGGTATTGCAGAGTTAATTACCCGTCCAGGTTTGATCAATGTGGATTTTGCTGACGTAAAAACGGTTATGTCGGAGATGGGCACAGCCATGATGGGCACTGGTGTCGCACGCGGTGAAGATAGAGCTGAAGAAGCAGCAGAAGCCGCGATATCTAGCCCACTGTTGGAGGATGTAGATCTAGCGGGTGCTCGTGGTATTTTGGTTAATATCACTGCTGGTATGGATATTAGTATCGAAGAATTTGAAATCGTTGGTAATGCAGTTAAAGCTTTTGCCTCAGAAAATGCCACAGTTGTTGTGGGTGCGGTGATTGATGCCGAAATGAGCGAAGAGCTAAGGGTGACCGTTGTGGCTACTGGTATCGGTGATGCTAAACCTGATATTTCTCTGGTGCCTAACTCACGTCCGCAGCAAACCGCAGCGCATTACGGCACTACAGATGCTTCCGGTGCGAGCTCACAAGCGGTTGCAGTCGGTGCGGGTAAAGCAGCGATTGAGCCGAGTGAAGACGTGCAATCAAATAGCGAAGGCACTTATTTAGACATCCCAGCGTTTTTGCGAAAGCAAGCAGATTAGGCAGTTTTTTGTGGTTTAGCTAACAAAAACTAAGTGAATATCTATTGTTGCTTTTGAAAAAAGCAGCAAACTGGTATGATCTGTCTTCGCATTCCCGAAACATACGTGTTTTGAGCTAGGAGAAATTAAATGATTAAACAGCGCACACTTAAACAAAGTGTCAGTACACTGGGTGTTGGCCTGCACCGCGGCGAAAAAGTTAAACTAACGATGCGTCCCGCACCTGCAAATACTGGGATCGTATTTAGACGAGTTGACTTAAATCCCGTGGTTGATATGCCTGTTTCACCTCAGGCAGTAACAGACACCACTATGTGTACTTGTATGACAAATGAAAATGGTGTCGCTGTTTCAACTGTTGAGCATTTAATGTCTGCTTTAGCGGGATTAGGGATTGATAATGTGATCATTGAGCTGACAGCCAATGAAGTCCCTATTGTTGACGGCAGTGCGAGTCCTTTCATCTTGTTAATAGAAGAAGCTGGCATAGAAGAGCTTTCTGCCAATAAAAAGTTTATCCGTATCGACAAACCGATACGGGTTGAAGCTGACGACAAATGGGCCGAAATATTACCGTACCCTGGTTATAAATTTGATTTTAAAGTCGAATTTCCGCATCCAGCGATCGCGGCAACACGCCAGCATGTTAACTTTGAGTTTTCTAGCCAAAACTTTATCAATGAGGTCAGCCGAGCACGTACTTTTGGTTTTATGAAAGATTTTGAATATTTACGGGCGAATAATTTAGCACTTGGGGCCAACTTTGATAACGCCGTTGTATTAGATGAGTTTCAGGTACTAAACGCAAATGGCCTTCGTTATGACGATGAATTTGTCATGCATAAAATATTAGATGCCGTAGGCGATTTGTACATGAGTGGTCAAGCTTTGTTAGGTGAAGTTAGAGCTTTTAAAACAGGGCATGCGTTGAATAACCAGCTATTGAGAGAAATTTTAACGCAAACAGATTGTTGGAGCTTAGTTGAGTTTGAATCCACTGAGCAGGCTCCGTTAGAGTTTCTTGCCGTTGAACCCGCTTAAATAAAACACTGAACTTAATTACTTTTTTTATCTAAAAGGCGCTCTAAAGCGCCTTTTAACTCTTCTGGCGCTGTTGCTAAAAAATCCTCTAAATGCTGTCGACTGCGGGCCGATAACTGATTTTTTAGTTTGCGTTCTGGTGTGGGTTGAGCAGTGTTATAGCGTTGCTGACTGACAGGTTTAACCGAACATTTAATGCTGATAAGCTGAGGGTTATTTTTACGCAATTGGCTGATTAATTGGCTTCGCTGTCTGTTTAAAACCAATAGTTGGGTGGCAGTTGGCACAGTTAGTTCTAATAAACCTTGTTTGAAGCCCTCAATGCTAACTTGTTTATGTAGATTTTCAGGTAAGTAAAGTTCTAGCTCATTAGAAAGCTCGCTGTTATACTCATTGTTTATTTTTTGAGAGCTGGCTTGTTCTGGCCATTTTTCTCGCATTATTTGTTTTAAATTTTTCGGTCTGGGGCGCATCTTTAACTTTTATGTCTATAAAACTAATATACTCAGGACGCAACCAAATAGTTCACATTGATCTGAGTAAAAAACAATTATTTTTAATGTTGTTGTCTGTGGCTGCTTTAATGCTGGTTTTAGTGTACAGCGTAAATCAATATTTAACTACGAATGAAACATTATTAAATCCTATCGAGCAGCCTCTGCAGCAAGTCAAGGCGCAAAAAACAGAGTTAAATCTGTTAAAGTCGAATACCTTGGCAGAACTTGCCGCAATAAAACTTAAACTAAGTGAACTGCAAAGTTATGCGATACGTATGAACGCGCTAGGTGCAAAACTGGTTGATGAATCTGATTTAAATCCAGCAGAATTTGATTTTACTCAGCCATCGGCAATCGGCGGGCCAGCGAGTGAATCAGTTGATTGGATTGCAGAGTTGGATATCGATCATGAATTGCTGACACAAATGGATACTTTAATGAGTAAGTATCAAAAACAAGAGCAGCAGTTAAGCTTGTTAGAGTCTTTATTATTAAACCAAAATATCAGCGATGAAATTTATATTAGTGGCAGACCTATAAAATCGGGTTGGTTGTCCTCATATTATGGTTTACGCAAAGATCCGTTTAATGGAATGCCCGCTATGCACAAAGGTTTAGACTTTGCAGGCAAAAATGGCAGTCCAATTATATCCACAGGGGCTGGTATCGTAACTTTTGCCGGTGAACGTTATGGATATGGTAAACTGATCGAAATTGATCATGGCCAAGGACTAAAAACCCGGTATGGCCACAATCAAGAGATCCTGGTGTCGGTTGGTGATGTTGTCAACAAAGGCACCCAGATAGGTGTAATGGGGTCGACCGGGCGCTCGACTGGGCCGCACGTCCATTACGAAATATTACGCCATGGAAAACAGATAGATCCGTTGAAATATGTCTATCGTCGTGCAAAATAAGCAAACTATTTAACCAGGGGACGCACTACCTGCAAAAACAGGTTGGGATAACTGAATGATTACAAAATTACTGACATCTATATTTGGCAGCCGCAACGACAGAATGATTAAAAAAATGAATAAAGTTGTGGCCGAAATTAACGCTTTAGAAAAAGATTATGCCGCGCTCAGTGATGAAGCGCTAAAAGCTAAAACAGCTGAGTTTAAAAAACAATTAGCTGCAGACGCTACCTTAGATAGCATATTGGTTGAGGCTTTTGCCGTTTGTCGTGAAGCGTCAAAACGAGTGTTAGGTATGCGTCACTTTGATGTTCAGTTGCTCGGGGGTATGGTGCTGCATCAAGGTAAAATTGCCGAAATGCGTACAGGTGAAGGTAAAACTTTAACGGCAACTTTACCGACCTACTTAAATGCTCTGGCTGGTTCAGTCCACGTAGTAACAGTGAATGATTACCTAGCGATGCGGGATGCAAACTGGAGCCGACCATTATTTGAATTTTTAGGATTAACCGTTGGTTGCAATATTCCAGGTTTAAGTCAGGTTGAAAAACGCGAGGCTTATGGCTCAGATATTGTTTATGGTACTAACAATGAATTTGGCTTTGATTACCTGCGTGACAATATGGCGTTTAGTCCTGAAGAGCGTGTACAAAGCGAATTGCATTTTGCTGTTGTAGATGAAGTTGACTCAATTTTAATTGACGAAGCAAGAACACCACTGATTATTTCTGGTCCCGCTGAGGATAGCTCTGCACTCTATCAACAGATTAATCAGGTTGTGCCTATGTTGGAGCGGGCTGATAAAGAGGACACAGAAGAAGCAGAGAGCGAAGGGCATTTTACCATTGACGAAAAGTCAAAACAGGTGCACCTAACTGAAAAAGGTCAGGTGAAAGTCGAAGAGCTTTTAATTGAGCGCAAAGTGCTTCAAGAAGGCGACTCTTTATACAATGCTGCTAATATTGGACTTGTTGCGCATATTAATGCCGCATTAAGAGCTCATACTCTATATCACAAAGACGTTGATTATTTAGTAAAAGATGGTCAAATCGTCATTGTTGATGAGCATACAGGCCGCTCAATGGAAGGCCGCCGTTGGTCAGAAGGTTTGCACCAAGCCATCGAAGCAAAAGAAGGAGTGCAAATTCAAAACGAAAACCAAACACTGGCTTCAATTACTTTCCAGAACTACTTCCGATTATATAAAAAGCTATCTGGCATGACAGGGACGGCAGATACCGAAGCTTTTGAATTTAATTTTATTTATGGTTTAGAAACCCTCATTTTGCCAACCAATAAACCAATGATCCGTAAAGACTACCCTGATCTTGTGTATTTAACGGCAGAAGAAAAATATCAGGCCATTGTGGAAGACATTAAAGCCGTTGTTGAGCAAAACAGACCTGTGCTTGTGGGCACAGTTTCAATTGAAAACTCTGAGCTTATCTCGGCTTTTTTGAAAAAGAACAAAGTTAAACACCAAGTTTTAAACGCAAAATATCATGCTAAAGAAGCGGATATTATTGCGTTAGCCGGTCGTCCGGGTGCTGTAACTATTGCGACTAATATGGCCGGTCGTGGTACTGATATTGTATTGGGCGGTAACCCTGATATTGAACTGGCACAGTTAAAAAATCCAACCGAAGAGCAAGTGGCTAAAGTAAAAGAAGATTGGAAAGCTCGCCATGATGCTGTGGTTGAAGCGGGTGGTTTACACATCATTGGTACAGAGCGTCATGAATCTAGACGGATTGATAACCAGTTGCGTGGTCGTGCCGGCCGTCAAGGCGATCCAGGGTCTTCGCGTTTCTTCTTATCTATGGAAGATTCGCTCATGCGTATCTTCGCCAGCGATAGAGTATCTGGGTTAATGAAAAAACTGGGCATGGAAAAAGGCGAAGCCATTGAACATCCTTGGGTAACCAAAGCGATTGAGAATGCCCAGCGTAAAGTTGAAGCGCGTAACTTTGATATCCGCAAACAGTTATTGGAATACGATGATGTAGCGAATGACCAGCGTAAAGTGGTCTATCAGCAGCGCAATGAGCTAATGAACGAATCAGACATCAGTGAAACCATTACTGCAATTCGTGCCGACGTTATCGAAAGCACTATTGATGCTTACGTACCTCGTCAGTCAGTTGAAGAGATGTGGGATATAGACGGACTAACCGAACGCTTAAAACATGATTTAGCACTAGAGCTACCTATTCAACAGTGGTTAGACGAAGATAAAAAACTAGATGATGAAAAGCTTCGTGAACGTATTCGAGAAGAATTTGATCAAGCTTATAAAGAAAAAGAAGCAGCCGTTGGTGCGCCTGTACTGCGTCATTTTGAAAAAGCCATTATGTTGCAAACCTTGGATAGCCATTGGAAAGAGCATTTGGCTGCCATGGATCATTTACGTCAAGGGATTCATTTACGGGGTTATGCTCAAAAAAATCCAAAACAAGAATATAAAAGAGAGTCGTTTGAGCTTTTCTCTAATATGCTTGAAACATTAAAACAAGAAGTGGTAGGCATACTGTCAAAGGTTAGAGTGCGCGAAGAGTCAGATGTTGAAGCGGTTGAAGCCAAACGCCGAGAGAGTGAAGCTGCGCCTAAGCAGTACCAGCATGCCGAAGACAAGCCGTTAGAAAACAACAAAGGGCAAGCCGTTGTTCGCGAAGGCCGTAAAGTCGGAAGAAATGAACCTTGTCCTTGTGGTTCGGGCGAAAAATATAAAAACTGCTGCGGTAAATTAAGTTAAATGAAACAAGTGCATGTAGCGGTCGCGGTAGTTTTTAATCGCGACCAACAAATTTTAATTGCAAAACGGGCTGATCATCAGCATCAAGGCGGATTTTGGGAGTTCCCAGGCGGTAAAGTAGAAGCGGATGAAAACGTAACAACAGCCCTTAAAAGGGAGTTGCTCGAAGAATGCGGTATTGAATTAGCCGACTGTCAGCCATTAATTAAAATTAGCCACGACTATGGTGACAAACAAGTTATCTTAGATACTTGGGTTTGTCGCCATTTTAGTGGCCAAGCCAGCGGGAAAGAAGGTCAACCGATTAAATGGGTCAGCCTTGAGGAGTTGTACGACCACCAGTTTCCGCCAGCTAATTTAGAAATTATTCAAGCCCTCAACAAGCTACCAAAGGCATAGGTGTTTGCGAATTAATCGCGACACCCCTCTGCAAATAACGCCTGAGTTGATTTACCTGCTTTGTTTTTACTTGCACATCTATCACAAAACACAACTTTTTAAGTAAATCGTTACCCATCTGTTTTTAACTTCCGTTAAGATAGATGTAAACTGATCTTTTGTTTTGGCTTAACATTAAAAATCAAGACACTGCATAATAAAGGTTGAAGGGATTGATATGCTCACACAAATTTTAAAACTTTTTATTGCGCTAAACTCCGAAGACTCACCTAAACAAATTGCTTATGCTTTTGCACTTGGGATGATCATTGGGTTAACGCCACTGCTTAGTTTACATAATCTAATTATTTTATTTATTGCATTTTTAGTTCGGGTTCACTTAGGCGCATTTTTTGTGTCTTTTGCGCTCTTTGCAATTGTTGGAGAACTCGCTGAACAACCCTTTGCGCAAGTGGGGGAGTATTTGTTAACTATGCCAGCGTTAGAGTCTATGTGGCAGTCGTTATATCAATTTACCTTTTTTAAACTAGCACACTTGCATCATACGCTGACCTTAGGTGGTTTAGTGATTGGCTTAGTGCTGTTTTTTCCGATCGTTTATTTGATTAACTATTTGGTTTTAGAGTACCGAGTACATGTCATGGCTTACATACTTAAATTACGGGTGGTGCAAATGCTTAAAAGTACCCGAATTTTCCAAATGTACGAGAAGTTACAGGGAGTATAACAATGAAAAAATATTTACGTTGGCAAGGCCTGTTAGGTTTTGTTGCTGTTATTGGATTGCTCGCTGGTTTTATTTACGTATTTGCCGGTTGGTTAATTAAATTAACGATAGAAGAAGCTGGTGGGTATGCGCTAGGTGCAGAAGTGAATGTAGAGTCAGTTGATGTTAACTGGTCACCGTTTACCCTAACCATTAACGAATTTCAGGCGACCGATCCAAAAAACCCAGCCAATAATATGCTGCAATTTGAGCAAGCAGGCGCGCAAATGGATTTATGGGAGTATTTATTAGGCCGATACGTCTTTGAAAAAGTTCGCTTTACTGAAGTGGCAATGGATCAGCCGCGTCAATCACCGGGTGAAGTTTATACTAGCAGCAGTGAAGATGGAAAAGGGGCACTTAAAGAGGATGTTAAAGACTTAGCAGTCAGTATTCCAGATCTGCAGACCTTGTTAGATAACAGTAACCTGATCACAGTGCAAAGAGCCGAAGAATTAGAAACTGCATTAGACGAGGCAAAAGCAACCTATCAGCAAAGCAAGCAGGCATTGCCAGATAAAGAAAAACTCCAAGCTTATGAAACACGCATCAAAGCTTTAAAAGAGACTGAGATAAAAACGGTTGAAGATGTGGTTAAGCTGCAAAAAGAGCTAGAAGCTTTAAAAGATGATATCCGAGCCGATAAAGAACAATTGTCAAAGGTCAAAGATGATTTAGTGGCGAGCAAAGATAAGCTAGTAAACGCAGGCAAAGCCCTTAAACAAGCACCATCAGAAGATTGGCAGCAAGTTAAAAACAAATATCAGTTAGATACTTTAGAAGTAGAAGATTTAGCGCATATTTTGTTTGGTGAAAAAGCGCGTGAATACACTGAGCAAGCCAAAGAACTTTATGCGTTTATCAAACCATATTTGCCGGCTGGTAGTGGAGATAGCGGTGAAGCTGGAATAGATAAGGTTCAAGTTGGTCGTTTTGTTCACTTTGTTGATGACAATCCAATGCCAGACTGGTTAGTTAAAGATGGTAAAATCTCATTAATTACTCAATTGGGTCGCGTTGAAATAGATTTGAGCGAAATTAATACCCAAAACTGGCTGCGTAACCAAGACAGCCAAATTAAGTTCTTTTCTGACAGCTTTTCAAATGGACAACTCGATGGCAATTTTGCCTACTTTATGCAAAAGTCAGGTGATTTTATTGGTGATGGTCAGTGGGCAGTAGAAGATATGTTGTTTAAAAAATCAGAACCATCAGGCGCAAAATTCTCATTGCAACAAGCGGGTATATCGGCGAAAGGTCAATTAAAATTAAACAATAGCCAAATTGACTCAGATAACTCAGTGCAGTTATTGCAGCCTAAGTTTACCAGCACCTCAGGTTCGCCATGGATCCAAGAGGTGATTAAATCGTTAAGCCAACAAGCGAGCATACCTGCTGAAATACGTTTAGATGGCTCGGCTTTTGCGCCTTCTATTGGCATAAACAGTAACATGGATCAAATTGTGCGTGACAGTGTGACCGCCAAAGCAAAAGGTGAGCTTGATTCGTTAAAAACAGAATACCAAGCTAAATTAAATCAAAAAGTTGCGGATAAGCTTAAATTATCTGAGCAGGAAGTATCGGAAATCACGGATTTAAACGCTTGGATAGAAGACTCAGAAGGCACCTTAAACAAGTTATTAGAAAGTAAAATTGATGACTTTAAAGAGCAGCAAAAAGAAAAACTTAAAGATAAAGCCAAAGACAAGTTAAAAGACAAAATAGGCAATATTTTTGGTTAAAACTAACAGGCCATAAAGGCGGTTTAACCGCCTTTATGGCCTAGTTGGATTTAAGCTTACCGGCTGCGGCCAATCCCATTAGGCGTCTAAATTTGGGGCACTCCAGGTGACTTGGGGCGCTGCACACGGCAACATGGCGTAGTCCATCGCGCATACTGGTTAACTGTTTTATTTTTTTATCTAATTCATCCGCTTTTTGCTGGAGGCGAGCGCGATCGATTTCGGGTTTGCGTTGATCGCCTAACATAAGTGCAATCTCATCTAGGGTAAAGCCAGCACTCTGACCTAATGCAATCAGGGCAAGCCTTTGTAAAATATTATCATCAAATACTCTGCGCAATCCCTGCCGACCGATAGAGTGTATTAAACCTCGTTCTTCATAATATCTCAGTGTTGACGCGGCAACGCCGGATTTTTTAGCCACCTTGGTAATGTCCATAAATTACTTGACCTCAAGTTAACTTGAAGTTGTACATTAGCATTTCAACAAATTTGAATGCAAGTTTTGGAGGTTATATGGATAACGGGTGGAAGATTTTGTTAATAGGTGTTTCAGCAACAATTTTTATGGACATTGTTTTATGGCTAAAATATAAAATTTTTGCGGTCGCGCCACCCAACTGGGGGATGGTTGGACGCTGGGTTGGGCATATGTTTAAAGGTCAATTCACACATGCTTTTATCGGCGATAGCACAGCACTTAAATATGAGTCTGTCTTGGGTTGGTTCACTCACTATTTAACGGGTCTAGTTTATGCAGTTTTATTGGTTATTTGTACAGGTAGCGATTGGCTAACGGCACCCAGTGTCTGGCCTGCGCTATTGTTTGGCGTTATAACTTTAATCGCACCGTTTTTTATTATGCAGCCTTGTTTAGGGTTAGGTATTGCGGCCAGCCAAAGCAAGCAGCCAAACCTGATGCGGCTGCATAGCTTGTTTAATCACAGCATATTTGGGCTGGGTTTATATCTGGGTGCCTATTTATTGGTGCAAGTCGGTAGGTGATAAGGGTTAGTTCATATCTCCTAACACACATTGCAGCATGCTAATGGCCGCTAAGCCGGCCGTTTCTGTTCGTAAAATACGCGGACCCATTAATATGTCTTGGTAACCGGAAGCATGCGCAAGCTGTATTTCGTGCTCGCTTAAACCGCCTTCTGGGCCGATCAATAGTTGTATCTTGCCATTTTCAGGCACTTTTAAATTGGCAATGCCGGCGTTCGCTTGTGGATGCAAGTTAAGTTTTAAACCATCAAAATTTTGTTTAAACAAATCCTCTAGCTGAGTGATATCACCGATTTTTGGAACGATAGAGCGACCACATTGCTCGCAGGCCGATTGCACTATTTTTTGCCACTGTTGCCGTTTTTTTGCAAAACGTTCACTGGATAACTTTACGCCGCATCGCTCGCTTAACAAGGGCGTTATATGGGTGACGCCTAATTCAACCGCTTTTTGAATGGTCAGCTCCATTTTATCCCCGCGCGAGATCACTTGTGCGAGTTCAATTTTAAGATTTGATTCAGTCGCATTGGGCGTTTTGTCATGTATTTTGGCGGATACATGCTTTTTACTTACTTGGCTAATTGAAGCAGGATAGTTATAACCATCTCCATTAAACAGCACTATGGCTTCGCCACCTTTGGCTCTTAATACCTTAGCTAAGTGGTGGCTGGCCTCGCTGGTTAATTCAACCTCTTGGCCAGTTGTTAATGGGTCTGGGTGGTAAATTCGACTAATACGCATAACAGCTCCAATGGTTATTTGGGCGGGTCTATTTGTCCTTTAACCGAAGTATTTAACCTAAACCAACCGGCAATGCTATAACGAGTGCGTTTGGCGGCTAGTACTTCATGTGGAAATTCTTCGCTTAAAAATACCACCATAGTACCAGCTTGTGGGCTGACTTGGGTGAGAATTTTATTGTTGTCGGCCGGATCGTAAATCACCAGTTCACCCCCATCTTCAGGTTGCCAATTGGGATTTAGATAATACACAGTTGAAAGAATACGGTTGGCTTGGCCTTTAAACGCATCTAGATGTTTTTTATAAAATGCCCCTTCAGGGTAGCAGGCAAAGTGGGATTCATAACTAAACAACCCCAAAAAAAGTTGGCGGTTTAATTGCTCGCGCAATAACGACATTTGGGCCAGCCAAGCTTTTTCGGCCGCAGAACCTTCTTTTATCCAAACAATTTTATCTTGGCGAACAAACTTATTGGTGGTTTCATTTTGGTTGCGCCCAATCGCGGCTTGTTTCATTTGTTTTTCGGATAATTGCACCGCATGTTTAATCAGGCTGGTTTCAATATCAACTGGCAAGGCGTGTGGAATAATGGCATAACCTTGGCTTTGCAATGCATTCGCGATCGCTAAAAAGTTGATTGAACTGGCATTTGAATCGGCTAATTCAAACATGGTAGTAGCATCCAAAATATAGGGGAGCGTATTTTATCCAATATTGAAAGTTTGCCAAGGAAAATATCCGTATCCAAAAAATATAGTCTTTTATGGGGTGACATAAATTTTTAACAAGAATCAAATAGCATATCCAGCTTTCCCGCAAAAGCTTGTGGGTTTGACTCTAATTTTACTGGATCAGTTGGATAGTCAACCATGTCTAAAAAGAAGAACAGACTGAAAGATCTTTATCAAAACTACTGGGCAGATTTAAGCAAACTGTTTCGGCACAAATTATCAGGTTCAGGCTTTGACTACGAAGATGCGATTCAAAACGCTTTTATTAAGTTCTCAGAACTTGACCAAAAAACACAAGTCGTCAACCCAAAAGCGTATTTATACCAACTCACTAAAAATGATTATATTGATTATCATAGGCGGCAAAAGTTGGAAGCTGCATTCATAGATTCGCAATTGAGTACACCTCACGAGGGCCATCATAGTCCAGAAGATTGTTTAAGCACTCAGCAACAAATCGATTTATTAGAGGCGTCAGTTGAAAGTTTAAGCGAACAACAAAAAACAATTTTAGTAATGCATCGTATTGACGGTAAAACCTATGCAGAGATTGCCCAACATTTAGGATGCTCTATTGCTCATGTCTGTCGTCAACTGAATCAGAGTTTGGTTATTTTAGCGGCCAACATGCAAGCTTCCGGAGGGAATAATGAGTCGTAGTAGCGTTGAGCAAGCAGTTGATTGGTTAACCGCATTAAATGATCCAAATTGTAGTTTTCAAACTCAGGCTGAGTTTAAGGTCTGGCTAGAGCAAAGTGATGAACACTTGAAAGCCTTTAACAGTGTTTTAGATCTCTGGCAGGCTTTGCCTAGTAGTAAGCATCTGCAAAATCATAACAAAAAGCTTAAGCTGTCTGACAGCCAAAATCGTCCAGCGCGCAAACAGCTTAAGGTCTGGCAATGGTCATCTGTGGCTGCTTGTTTCGGAGTGATTCTAGTATCTCTTTTTTTGTCGTTTTTTTCCGCACCGGACGCCACACAAAAAATATACCGAACTCAAGTGGGTCAAATAAAATCTTTTGTATTAAGTGATGGCTCTGTTGTTACCCTGGGCGGGAATAGTTTATTTATTTCTCAGTTTTCTGCAGATAAGAGATACACACGGCTGGACGTCGGTGAAGCATATTTTGATATAGTCGCAAATTCAGAACGTCCATTTGTGGTGGAAACAGGCCGGACCAAAGTGACCGTCTTAGGCACTGAATTTGAAATTAAACATCAGCAATCACAAGTTGAACTCAATGTTGCTGAAGGAAGTGTACAAATCACTGACCAGCAAGCAATCTATCAAGGGCGAACTCAAAATCAAGCGTTAATTGCGGGCCAGGGTATTGTTTTTACTGAACAACAAGGGCTCGGCGAAATTAAAGCGATTAACATGCATGAGATAGCAAATTGGCGGGACAAGCGATTCGACTTCGAAGACCGGCCATTGTCTCAGATAGTCGCGCGTCTGAATTCGTACTACTCGCCGGGCATCGTTTTATTAGCTAATGCAAATATAGATAATATAACCGCTTCATTTAACCTGTCTCAGATAGGTGCCTTTCTCAACGGATTAGCAGCAAGTTATCCGCTTAAAATTGAAAAAGCTGAGTCGGGGGAGTACTTAATCGTTGATAAAATGAATTAACAAAAGATCACTATAAATGAAGGTTTTATTAAAACATCATTTATAGTGAAAAATTTTGCAACTTCGTTCGTCCTAGCAAACGAGTCGCGGGAATATATGCTATCCCGCCATTAAAGCTAATCGAATGGAAAAATAACAATATGAAACACCGTACAATAGCATCTCTTTTATCAATGTCTTTAATTTCGGCTGTTGCTTCAGCTCAATCGGAGATAGTTGCCTTTGATATTCCCGCGATATCGTTAGAAAAAGCACTGAAAGAGTTTTCACGTCAGTCTAACCAACCAGCGTTGGCCCCAGCCAGTTTGCTAAAAGGAAAAACGTCTACCGTCGTTGATGGTGAAATGCCAGCAATGCAAGCTTTAGAAACTATGTTAAAGGGCACGGGGCTAAAGGCTTCACAAGATTCTAGTGGCAGCTTCATTATTTCTAGAGCTGTGAAAAGTGAGCTGGGTAAAAGCTTACAAAAGCCTGTTCGTGAGACCTCAAAACCGTTGCAAAGTCCAAATCAAATGGAAGAAATCGTGACTGTTGGTTATCGCAGTAGCCTATTGAATTCATTGGCTAGCAAACAAGTTGCCAATCAGTTTGTAGATACTATTACTGCTGAGGATATTGGTCTTTTACCCGACCAAAACATTACTGAATCGTTGCAACGAATTTCTGGTGTCGCTATTACTCGTTCAAATGGCGAGGGTGAACAAGTGTCGATTCGAGGCTTATCACCAAATTTTACTCGTGTTGAAGTTAATGGCCGTACTTCACTTATAACGTCAGATTCTTCAGACCCAGGACGTTCCAGTACGTTGTCCAGCTTGTCTTCCGAATTATTTCAGACCATTGAAGTAGTTAAATCGCCAACTGCTAAAGACGAAGAAGGTGGCCTTGGAGGGATTGTTCGTTTATCAACACCCAAACCTCTAAATCGCAAAGGCCAGTTGGTTGGCGGTCAAGTGGGCTATGCTAAAAATCAAGCAAAAGAAAAAGCAGAGCCGTCTGGTTATTTAATGTATAGCCTCAACCATGAAGATAAGGTTGGTGTACTGATGTCTGCCAGCGCTAAAAAACAAGACCGCGACCTGCTTAAAATATCAACACCGCAAGGCGATCGTTGGGCTCCCATTACAGAAGATAGATTTGATAATGACCTTGACGCTAATTTAGTTGGGGCATTTTCAAGTGCCAATATTCGTAAAGAACAGCGCTCGGGTGACAATGACAAAATTAACTTTAACCTAGTGACTCAATATCGGCCACATTCTAATTTAGAATTTTATCTTGATGGGTTTTATAGCAACGAAGATAAAATCGAACGAATTGAACGGTTAGATTCTCAATTTAACCGTGTTTCTAAACCTCAAAATGCGAGTGCCATTTTAGTCCGCGGTGAATCTGATGGAAAGGTATTAACCTACGGTGAATTTGAGAATGTGCGCTCTGATTTACGTGTGTTTGAACGCGATACTAGCATTAACAGCCGAGGCTTAACGTTGGCTAACATTTATTTACTTAAAGACTGGCAATTTAAAACACAATTTGGCCTAAGTGCTAGTGAAGAAGATCGTTATCAAGCAAGGATAACCGGCCGAGAGGATAATGATATTGCCAGTTACGATATTAGAAATGACGCAGAAACACCTCTGTATCAAGCTGGGATCGCTAAAGCTGATTTTAGTGATATTACCGTGAGACAATTTGATTGGCAGCGCAGGTTGATTGAAATAGAAGAAAAGTTTATCCAATTTGATGGCGAAAAAGAAATCAACTTAGGTGCATTTGATGTTCTTTATTTTGGTGCAAAAAAGAAATCAACCGAATTTTCTAGAATGCAGGGTTACAATTATGCACCGACAAAAATTGGCGATTTAGATCTCACGTTAAATTACGCACTTGCGACGGACTCAGAGTTATCTGATATTCGCCCCACATTGCAATTAAATAGTCTGGGCATTTTAGCCAGCGATATTGATTTTAATGACATAAACACTGCAGACAATAACCGCTATGACATTACTGAAGAGACCACAGCACTTTATCTAATGAGTGATTTTGAGCATTTTTTAGATAAGTATACACTTCGTGGTAACCTCGGTGGACGATGGGTAAGCATGGATACCGAAAGTGTCGGCGCAGTGCGAATTGACGGAGTTTTGCAAGACTTTGGTGATAATAGTTCAGTAGTGCACACTAAATCATCACACTTTTTACCGTCGGCAAATATTGCTTTAGTTGACAATGTGGGCATGAGTCCCACTATTTATAGAGCGTCTGTAAGCCGCGCGTTAACTCGCCCAGAGATTAACCAAATCACTCCAGTCCTCGATGTTAACAATGATGAAAATGAGTTGTCATCGGGCAATGCCGAACTGGATCCGTTTTTAGCCTGGCAGTATGATTTGGGTGTCGAATATTATTTTAACCCAAACAACCCGTCGATTTTGGCTTTTGGTTTATTTTACAAA
Organism: Gayadomonas joobiniege G7; assembly: GCF_000300815.1. Lineage (GTDB taxonomy): Bacteria > Pseudomonadota > Gammaproteobacteria > Enterobacterales > Alteromonadaceae > Catenovulum > Catenovulum joobiniege. Next base: position 107,759 of record NZ_AMRX01000003.1, read on the forward strand.
GATGTTGAAAATTTCACATTGGCCGATGTTTACGAAGTTGATGCAACGACTTCAAATTTACAGGGCTTAAAGCCGGACACTCTTTATTCTTATTCATCATACCGCAATGGAGGGGAAGCCGAAGTCAAGGGTATCGAAGTCAACTTCCAGTCTGGTTTAGAGATAATATCAGACCATCTAAGGGATTTTGGAGTTAATTTAAACTATACCTACACTGATTCAACCTTTACTGACGCAGACGGGACTGAGCGATCGTTTCCTGGTGCATCAGAAAATACCTTTAATGCCATACTATATTATGAGGTCGATGCTTTCAGCACTCGTTTTTCTTACAACTACCGCGATGACTTTTTAATTGACCCAGCAGTCGACGACTTCAATGGTGATGGTTTATCAGACAGTAACACCGTATATGGCCAAGGAGGAGGACGGCTAGATTTTGCATTCCGGTATTATTTTGAATCTGGTTTACGGATTTCGTTTGATGTGATGAATATCACCGAAGAGCAAGAGTACCGATACTATGATGAAGCGACACGGTTTGCCAATATAGATAATGAAGGCCGTATTTTCAGCGTTACTATGTCTTATTCAATGTAACTTTCAACTGACAATCAGCCGCCACCAATTGGCGGCCTAGGCAGCTTTTATGTTAAGAATTTTTTTATTAATACTCATGTTATCAAGCCATAGCCATGCGCATAACCATGGACATGCCCCGCTATGGCAACAAGCGTCAGGTTGGCCTGATCGAATTATTGTTAATCCAGGTAAAGATGCAACGACGAGTTTTAGTGTGACTTGGCGAACTGCCTCTCATGTCGCTCGATCTGTGATTCAGCTTGTACCCGCCTCAGCTGATACCCGTTTTGATTTAGCGGCGCAAACTTATAAAGCACAAATGGAAGTATTCAACTTAGAACATATGCAAACAGATGCGGGGCTTCACCATAGTAGTGAAAATAGCCTGCTTGACTCTGTACACTACCACAGTTTTACATTTGAAAATTTAACACCTGATACTTTGTACGCCTATCGAGTTAGAGGAGAGCGGGGTAAATGGAGTGAATGGTTGCAAACAAAAACGGCGGCCACTAACGGTAAGTTATCTTTTATCTATCTCGGCGACTCTCAAAACGGAGTGAGGAGTCATTGGTCTAGAGTCATTCGACAGGCTTATCAGACGTTACCGAATGCCGATTTTTTTTTGCATGCAGGTGATCTTGTGTCTGTCGGTGATAGTGATCTTAACTGGGCAGAATGGTTTGATGCGGGAGGCTTTATCCACCGAATGACGCCTGCTATACCTGTGCGAGGCAATCATGAAAACATCACCGTTAGAAATGAAAACGGGCGTAAACGTGTCCGAACCCCATTTTGGCGCGCACAATTTACTCTACCGGAGGAAAAAAACTTAAGTTCGAGCCTGCAAGAGTCTAACTATATGGTGAATTTTGCAGATACTATGACTTTGTTTGTCATCGATTCATCAACAAAAACCTTTACGGAGCAAGTTAAATGGTTAGATGAAGCATTAGCGAGCGACAAAGCGAAGTGGCGTGTTTTGACTATGCACCATCCATTTTTTGTTGCCGATAAATTTGCTCGTAATAAAACGGATATAAAGCGCAAAGCCGCATTTAAACAGTTACTTTCCCGTCATCGTATCGATCTTGTGTTAACCGGACACATACATACCTACCTAAGAGGTGAGCGGAGTCAACAAACGAGCCGCACTGCTGACTCCATAACAACTGCTAGTGAGATAATGGGCCCGGTATTTGTCGTATCTTCATCGGGTGCCAAAAACACCAATTTAGATAGCGACATAGATGAATATGCAAACGATAAAAATAGTTTGCTGCAAATATCTCGCCACGCGGGCAATACACCTATGTATCAGGCTATTACTATTGAAGGTAACAGTTTAAATTACCGTGCCTATACAGGCGTCGGCAGTCAGTATGATGCATTTACATTAACAAAAAGCGCACAAGGAAATCTACTCACCGAAGGTAAAGCAGCATTCGGAGAGCAACGCCTGTTTACCAATACTGGTAAATATATCGACTGGTACGATTTACGTTAAAGGGTAGGACAAATAATGAATAAAATAAATAGAATAGTACTACTAATGATTGTAGTCATATTTAGCTCCAAATCAAATGCTCATGGAGGCCATCACCAGATCCCACCTTGGCAAGCACCAACCACTTGGCCCGATCGCATTGTAGCGACCGTGACTAATTCACCTTCCGACAGCTTTTCGGTGAATTGGCGAACGAGTAAAACGGTTGGCGTGGCATTGGCCGAAATTGTGCCAGCAACTGCCGATGCAAGGTTTGATTTAAATGCCAAAACCGTAAAAGCAACTAGTGAGTTATTTGATCCTGCTGTGCTTGCCACGCCCGAAGGCCAAGAAGATATTGTGCTCAATCAGGGCCTTGATAAAGTGGTTTATCACTCGGTGACTTTTTCTGGGCTGAAGCCAGATACTTTATACGCGTACCGAGTACGGGGTGAAGTGGGTAAGTGGAGTGCTTGGTATCAAGTTAAAACAGCCCCATCTACTGGTCACGTGAAAGCTGTATTTTTTGGTGACGCACAAACAGGAATTCGTTCTCATGTTAGCCGTACGATCGCGGCTGCGGCAAAAGTTGCGCCAGATGCTGATTTGTTAATACATGGAGGAGATTTAGTGAATACGGCTGAATACGATCAAGAATGGGCTGAATGGTTTGATGCCGGAGGTCGCTCATACCGTATGGTACCGTCTCTATTAGTGCCAGGGAATCATGACTACGTCAATTTTTCGGTGCGTAAAGGGCTAGGTAAAAGAGAGGGCGGCAAGCTATTTGTTGCTGACAAAACAGTCACACCTTGGTGGCGCGCTCAGTTTACTTTACCAATTGAAAAAGGTTTGCCTTTAGCACTTCATGAAACTGTTTATGCGATCCTTTACAATGACAACTTGCATATATTTGCAATAGATAGCTCGGGCATAGAGTTTGATAAACAAATGAAATGGTTAGCAAAAGAGCTAGCGATGAGCAAAGCCAAATGGCGTATTGTCACCATGCATCACCCGTTATTTTCATTTGTGGGAGGCAGTGAACACCCAGCAGCTAAGGAGCGACGTCTGTTATTAGCGAATGTGTTAGCAGAGCACGACGTTGATTTAGTACTCACCGGACATCGTCATACCTATCAAAGAGCGGAAAAAGGAGAAAACCTTGCACGCTTTAACGTAGGTCAAGCGCATCAAGTTGATACAGTTTTTGTGGTCACTGCGTCTTCTACAAAACGCGGGGATACAAAAGTAGAAGGATGGGACAGATTTAGCGAGCAAACTAAAGGAGAATATGCACTAACAAGATACGCAAACAAAACACCAATTTTTGCGGTAGTGGAAATTGACGAAAAAGAGTTAAGGTTTGCGGCCTATGATCCTGTTGGAAACTTGTATGATGCATTTTCCCTAAACAAAAAAGGTAAGCAAAAAACCATCAAAAATCACGCAGCGGCCTCAGGGCCAATTCGGGATGGGGACGCGCTAGGACCCTATAAAAAATGGGATGATTTGCGGCATTAACCAGCAAGTATAAATCACCAGCTAACATAAGCTACCTTGTTTGGTCTCTTGTTAGCTGGTGGTTATTTAGCTGTATTATTCAGCTTGGCCGAACTCAACGCCTTTTTCAATGTCACCCTTAAGCGTAGGTAACATGTCATCTAAAGCTTTTTGCTCAAATTCGCTGATTGAACCATAATCTAAAATGGCTTCAACACCGTTTTTGCCTAATTTAACTGGCTGGGCAAAAAACTCAGCGTTATCGCCAGCGCCTTGAACATATGCACATTCGATCACTTCTTCGCCCTGTAAGCCTTTGATTAAAGACAAACCAAAACGAGCCGCTGCTTGACCCATAGATAAGGTTGCAGAGCCGCCGCCAGCTTTTGCTTCAACTACTTCAGTACCGGCGTTTTGGATACGGGTTGTTAACGCGGTCACTTCTTCGTCAGTAAAAGAGACGCCTTCAACTTGCGACAATAATGGTAAAATGGTCACGCCACTGTGGCCGCCAATAACATTTACTTTAATGTCGCTACATGCTTTGCCTTTTGCCTCTGCAATAAAGGTTTCTGCACGGATAACATCCAATGTTGTCACACCAAATAAACGTTTAGGATCGTATACGCCTGCTTTTTTCAAAACTTCAGCAGCGATAGGCACAGTAGTGTTCACAGGATTGGTAATAATACCTAATAACGCTTTGGGACAAACTTCAGCCACTTTAGCGGTTAATGATTTAATAATACCAGCATTAATGTTAAATAAGTCAGCTCGGTCCATGCCAGGTTTACGAGCAACACCGGCTGAAATCAATACAACGTCTGCACCTTCAAGGGCAGGGCTGCAGTCTTCACCACCAAACCCAGTCACTTCAACATCAGTTGGAATGTGGCTTAGATCTGCGGCAACACCAGGGGTAACAGGTGCAATATCATACAGACTCAGTTTAGAACCTGCAGGCAGATTCAGTTTTAATAACAGACCTAAGGCCTGACCAATACCACCAGCGGCACCAATAACGGCAACTTTCATTGTGTTCTCCATTCGTTTGCTTTTAGACGCGAATTATCTGTTACAAGATAAAAGATAAACAGCTAAATAACAATTATTAACAGCTGCTTTATCTTGCCTATAAATTATATTGATAATAGCCTGTTAATTGCTTGTTTTTTTTGTTTTGCTAAGCGGGTTGTTATAACTATCTAATTCACCCACTTCAAGCATAGGTGCAGCGTCTAGATTTTCAGCGTTCATCATCTGCACAACCCGTTGCAACGACGACAATATCATACTCTGTTCCCAGCTTTCTAAGCTACTGAATTTAGATATAAAGTGTTCTTGCAATGGCGGTGGTGCATTGGCTAATACTGCTTTTCCCTCAGGCGTTAAATAAGCATGGACTTTACGTTTATCCATTTTTGAGCGCGCGCGGTAGACTAAACCTCGTTTTTCAAGGCGGTCTAAAATGCTAGTGACAGTGGCTTGGCTCAAGCTAACCTGATTGGCGATTTCGCCAATGGTGACTTCGCCATTTTCTAAGATGGCGCGCAGCAATAAAACCTGAGGGCCAGTAATACCCGCCGTTTTTACTAATTGTTTTGAATGCAGGTCGGTCGCCCGGATGAGGCGGCGCAACATCACTAATACTTCTTCTATAGGTTCAGATGTTCCACTCAATTGACTGGTTACCTTATATTCTTTTTTGTTGGGCATTATAAGCTCTCATTTTTATCCTGCATCTATTAATAAAAACTTTTTACTGTGAAGATTTTTATACAAAAGACTTTTGCCGATTAACGACATAAAAACAGTTCAAATTCTTTAGACCACTTATTTTGTTTACTATATAAAAATATTATAAGTGATTAATAATTGTGCATTTGATCTGAGGCTAAACTTAATCCGTATAGATAGTCAGAAAAAATGCTAAACATATAAACACTGGATTTTTACATAATCTTTAGTGTACTATATATTTGTTTGTTTAGACATCTAAATAATTTCGCGCCTAATGGCGAGCAACAAGAGAATTAATAATCCACTATGGATAAATCAGACAATCTGAACGGACAACTGAAATTACGTTGTCCAACTGCCGAAGACGGCTACCCCGTACATCAGTTAATAGCGGCTTGTCCGCCACTTGATACCAATTCTGCCTATTGCAACCTATTGCAATGTTCACACTTTTCAGAAACTTGCGTTGTTGCCGAGCTAGACAATGAGATTGTCGGCTGGGTGTCTGGTTATATTGAGCCAAAACAACCTGATACCTTATTTGTTTGGCAAATGGCGGTCTCAGAAAAAGCGCGAGGACGATCGTTAGCACGCAAAATGTTACAGCATTTACTGGTGCGAGAAGTTTGCAGTGGTATACAGTTTATCGATACAACCATCACGTCTGATAATGCTGCTTCGCGGGGCGTATTTAAACGTTTAGCCGACCGTTTGGCTTGTGAATTAAATGAGAGCGAATTTTTTACCCGCGAAAAACACTTTGGTGGCCAGCATGATGATGAGCATCTCATCCGTTTGGGGCCATTTAAAATAGCCAGTATTAAAGAGGAAGAATGATGAGTATTTTTGAGCAGATGGAATCGAACGTACAGTGTTACGCCAACTCTTTTCCGGTTACTTTTAACCGTGCAAAAGGTGCTTATTTATATGATACACAGGGCCGTGCTTATTTAGATTTTTTAGCAGGTGCTGGTTCACTAAATTATGGTCATAATCCAGAGCCGGTAAAAAAAGCTTTGGTCGACTACATCTTGGCCGATGGTGTCGCTCATGGTTTAGACATGCATACTGATGCCAAAGCCGGCTTTATGCAGGCTTTTCAAACGCTTATATTAAAACCGCGCAACTTAGACTACAAAATGCAGTTTACCGGCCCAACTGGTGCAAACGCGGTTGAAGCTGCGATGAAACTCGCCCGTAAAGTCACTGGCCGTACTAATATTATTAGTTTTACCAATGGCTTTCATGGTGTCACTTTAGGTGCTGTGAGTGCAACGGGTAATCAGCATCATAGAGGCGGTGCCGGTGTTCCATTATCTGGAACCACACGGATGCCGTATTGTGGTTATTATGGTTATAACGCAGACACGCTAAAAATGTTAGACAAACAATTGTCTGACCCCTCTAGCGGCATTGACGCACCAGCGGCGTTTATTGTTGAAAGTGTGCAAGGTGAGGGTGGCTTAAACGTGGCTACCTTTGATTGGCTGCGAGGTTTACAGGCACTGGCTAATAAACATGGTGCAAAGCTAATTTTAGATGATATTCAAGCGGGCTGTGGTCGCACAGGGCGCTTTTTTAGCTTTGAAGACGCGGGGATTAAACCTGACATTGTGACTTTATCAAAATCTATCAGTGGTTTTGGGTTACCCTTGGCTGTTGTTTTATTAAAACCTGAGTTGGACGAATGGGCTCCCGGTGAACACAATGGTACTTTCCGTGGTAATAATCATGCGTTTATCACTGCAACAGCTACTCTAAATCATTATTGGGCCGATGACCGTTTTGAAAAACAAATTTGCGAGCGTGCAGCGTTAGTCACCGAATATTTTCAGGCCATTGTTGACGAGTTAGGGGTCACTCATGCACGCCTTAAAGGCCGCGGTTTGATGCAAGGTATTGAGTTTCGAAATGGCGAGATTGCTGATCGTATTACAGGTGCCTGTTTTGACGAAGGTTTAATCGTTGAAACTGCGGGTAATCACAGCCAGGTCGTTAAGTGTTTTTGTCCGCTGACAATTAGCCACGAAGATTTAGAAAAAGGTTTAAAAATTATACAAAATGCGGTGACAGCTGAGTTTAACAATAAACTGCAAGCCGCTAGTTAAGGAGAATTTAAATGATAGTTAGAAATTTAAAAGATGCTGAACAGTCTGATCGTAAAATCGTAAGTGAAGGTTGGGATAGCACTCGTTTATGTTTAAAAAATGATGGCATGGGCTTTTCGTTTCATATCACCACTATTTATCGTGATGCTGAGTTACACCTTCACTATCAAAATCATTTAGAGTCTGTGTATTGTGTTTCTGGTAAAGGTTCAATCGAAGATTTGGCCACAGGTGAAGTACATCAGATTGAACCTGGTGTTATTTATCTTTTAGACAAACACGATAAACATATTTTACGGGCAACCGAAGAAATGAAAATGGCTTGTGTTTTTAATCCGCCATTAAACGGTAAAGAAGTTCATGATGAAACAGGTGCGTACGCACTAGATGCTGAAGAAGTAAACGACTAATTCAGTTTGGTCTGGCGAACAGCCAGACCTTTTCCTGCCCAATATACTATTAGCAATAGAGAATTTTTATTAAGATGAAAACATCTAACTTGCATACTGTTGAGAAAATCGGCGGTACTTCGATGAGTCAGTATCTCGCGGTGCGAGATAACATTATGTTTAATGAACAATTAAAAAACCCGTACCAAAGGGTTTTTGTTGTTTCTGCTTATGCTGGCATCACTAACCTGCTGTTAGAGCATAAAAAAACGGCAGAACCGGGTGTCTATGGCCGTTTTGCTAGTGCGGAAGAAGATCAGTCGTGGGTTGAAGCTTTTACCGCGGTGCGTAATCGTATGCTGGAAATTAACCAAGAACTTTTTGGTGATGGCGCTTTAAAAGACAAGGCCGATAAATTTATTTCACGCCGTTTAGAAGATGCTGAGCGTGCGCTAACCGACCTAAATAACTTATGTCAGCATGGCCATTTTGAAATTGGCGACCACTTATTAAAAGTGCGTGAAATGTTGGCCAGTTTGGGTGAAGCTCACAGCGCATGGAACCTTGCTCATTTGCTTCAAAAAGAAGGCATTAATGCCGTATTTGTTGACTTGACCGGTTGGGATATAGACAAAGCGGTTGATATGGATGAGTTGATCAAAGAAAAGTTCTGGTCGCTTGATTTATCTGAATGTTTACCTATCGCCACTGGGTATTGCCACAGTGCTAAAGGCCTTATGGCAACGTTTGACCGTGGTTATAGTGAGATGACATTCAGCCGAATCGCGGTGCTAACACGTGCTAAAGAAGCAATCATCCACAAAGAATATCACTTAAGTAGTGCAGACCCTAAAATGGTTGGGTTGGATAAAGTAGTGCCAATTGGCTTAACCAACTATGACGTCGCTGATCAATTGGCTAACTTAGGTATGGAAGCTATCCATCCAAGAGCCGCTAAAGGTTTGCGACAGTCTGAGATTTCTTTACGTGTTAAAAATACTTTTGAACCAAACCACAAAGGAACGTTAATCACTTCAACTTACGTCAGCGATAAACCTAAAGTTGAAATTGTTGCAGGACGAGAAAATGTGTATGCGTTTGAATTGTTTGATCAAGACATGATGGGACAAGTTAACCGCTTTGATACGCAGATACTTGAGTTGATTAATGAGCTTAAAATACAAATGGTGTCTAAAGATGTGACTGCCAACAGCATCACTCATTATTTAAGCTGTAACCTTAAAAAAGCTAAACGCTTACAGACTTTATTAGAAAAACAATTTCCAGAAGCGGAAGTTAATGTGCGTAAAGTGTGTATTGTCTCTGCCATTGGTAGTGATATGCAGGAAGCCGGTATGTTGGCTAAAGCGGTGAAAGCGATTGCCGAACAAGGCATAAGTATTCAGGCCTTGCACCAATCAATGCGACAGGTTGATATTCAATTCGTGTTGGATGAATCGCACTTTGAAACTGCCACTGTGGCATTGCACCAGCATCTAGTCGAACAGGAAAACGAGGCTGGTCATTAATTTTAAAACCACTTCGATCCGTGGCCCAGAAAGTGATTTTTGGGCCTACGGTGTCAACATAGCTAAACCTAGTCATCCTGAAGTGCACAAATTGGTTGCTGCGGGCCACAACCCTGTGCACTTTGCTAAAAAAGTTTGGCAGTCCAATTTTTTATTAATGGATTTTTTTGCCCGTCGGCCGCCAAAAACACAACTTAACGTATTAGAAATTGGCGCAGGATGGGGTTCGTTGAGTGTGTTTTTAAACAAACATTATAATGCCAAAGTGACTGCGTGTGATTTAGACGAGCAAGTGGCACCTTACCAACAGCTGCTGGCACGGAGAAATCACAGTAAAGTGCAGAGCGAAACCTGTTCAATTGAGCAAATTAACGACCAAAAATTACACCCATTTGACCTCATAGTCGCCTCTGATATTTGTTACGATGGTAAAACTCAAGCCGCTATTACCCAGCTAATAGAACGTTTAATTTGTCGCACAGATACGGTTTTTTTATTGGCAGACACAGGCCGAAGATCTTTTCTGCGACTGACTGAAGATACCCAAATATACCAACAAGTTTCTCTTCAGGGCTATTCAATCGAACAACCGTTAGATACACAAGGGTACATACTGTCGGTGAACCCGATTAAGGATATTTTATGTTAGATAACGTCATGCTCTTAAGTTTTATTGGATTTTTAGCTTGTTTTGCATTGGTAGGGTTAAGCTCTGCAATGTTCGCTAAAAAAGACCGTGATGATTATTATTTAGCTGGGCGCAATGTATCTGCTTGGTTAACAGGTTTATCTGCGGTGGCGACCAATAATAGTGGTTATATGTTTATTGGCGTTATCGGCTATACCTATGCCACTGGCTTGGCTGCGGCTTGGTTAATGGTCGGTTGGATTATAGGTGATTTAGTCGCGTCAATTTATATTCACCCTAAAGTTCAGCAAAAAGCTCGCGAGCGTGATGCTGTGTCTATTATGTCATTGGTCAGTCGTTGGCAGGGCGATAGCCAAGTACTGCTGCGTCGCAGTTTATCTTGGATCGCTTTGGTACTTATGATCGCATACGCAGGCGCACAATTTATTGCTGGCAGTAAGGCACTGCATGTTTTGTTAGATTGGCCAATTTGGATGGGCGCCATTTTGGTATCTGTCTTAGTCGCCGCTTATTGTTTTGCAGGTGGTATCCGCGCTTCAATTTGGACCGATGCTGCGCAATCGTTTGTAATGATAATTGCAATGTCTATCATGCTTTACACGGCGGTTGATAATCAAGGTGGCTTAGGCCAAGTCTATGACAAATTGACTGCAATCCCTGGTTATGTAGATTGGGCCCCTGAAGGCATGTTATTTCCGGGTGCTGCTGGTGTTTTATCATTCGCCATTGGTTGGATGTTTGCTGGTTTTTCTGTGGTAGGACAGCCACATGTTATGGTGCGCTTTATCGCATTAAAAAATGATCAAAAAATGTGGGTCATGCGTAGCTGGTATTATATATGGTTTACTGTGTTTTATTGCATGGCGACCGGTGTTGGCATGTTAAGTCGACTAATGTTAGAGGGGGGGGACTCCTTTGATGCAGAGTTAGCGTTACCACTAATGGCTGTCGAACTTTTACCGGACTGGTTAGTGGGTTTAGTGTTAGCGGGCGTATTTGCTGCAACCTTATCGACTTCTGACTCGTTGATTTTAAGTGCCTCGGCAGCGGTATCTCAGGACTGTTTTAAAAAGCCAATCAATAAAACAGCTATTATTAAAGTCATCACCTTGTTGGTTACTTTATTTACATTACTGGTTGCAATTTTTGCTAAACAAAGTGTATTCAGTTTAGTCGTTTTTGCTTGGGCAACACTAGGCTGTGCTGTGGCACCATTATTAATTGGTTATATTCGCCATTGGAAAATTAGCCAAGGCAGAGCTATTTTTGTTGTTGTTATTAGTGTGGCAAGCGCGATTGTATGGCGTCAATTAGGTTGGCATAGTTATATTTATGAAGGTTTAAGTGGTATTTTAATCGGTACGTTAAGCTTTTACTTGTTGCGACTACCAAGCGCAGACGTTAAGGTAACAGCAGAAAGAAAATAATTTAAAAAATTTTAGCTGGAGTAGTGGTTTTGATTCGTACATTGGTTTTTTGTTGGGCGTTTTTTAGTACTTTGACAGTCGCATTTGCTGCGCAACAAGAGCTGGATAAAAATTTAACGTTTGACGAAAAAGTCACTGAGTTAGAGGCACGGATCAAGTCGCTAGAAGCGCCTTTATACAACCCGTTTGTTGAACGTTATTTGTTAGACGAAGTAAAAGTGATTCGTCAAGAGCAGCAGGTCCTGCGAGCAGAAATTGCCGAAAAGCTCGCTGCCGCTAAATTAGAATCATCGGATCGCGCCATCCGTTACACCGCAGATACGGTAAATAATGTTTTTTTTATTATTACAGCCGCCGCCTCTGTTTTAGTATTGATGGGCTGGCGTTCATTGCGTGATATTCAAACTCAGGTTGAAGAGCATGTTAGCAGCCGGGTCACAGCGGTGAGCGAAGAATACGAAAAACGTTTGCTTGATGTTGAAGAAAAACTTAAAAAACGCTCTGAGCAAATCATTTCCACCCAAGAAGAGGTGGCTCGGGCTAATCAGTTACATGCGTTATGGATGCGGGCAGGTTTAGAAACTAATCCGCAACAAAGGGTACAGATCTATGATGAAATTTTGGTTTTGCATAGCGAAGATATCGAAGCAATTACTTATAAAGCCGATGCGGTTTTAGAGTTGGGTGAATGTGAATGGGCGCTTAACTTATCTAGCAAAGCGCTTGAGTTAGACGAAAATTACGCGTTAGCCTATTGGCAACGTGCCTGTGCACACGCAGCATTAGGGCAAATAGAAAGTGCGATGGATGATCTCACAACCGCATTAGAAAAATCTCCAGCACTCAGTAGTGAGCTTGCTAATGAAAGTATGTTTGAACCGTTAAAAGAGGTCGAAGAGTTTCAAAAGCTACTTGGCCAATCCACCACAACAAGCAGTTAAATAACCATGGAGCATTATTATGGAAACAGAATATCACTCGCTAGAACAGTTATTTGAACAATTAGGATTGGATAACTCAGACGCAGCTATAGATGCTTTTATTGCCAGACACAGACCATTAGATGAGTCAACAGCGATTTATGATGCTGATTTTTGGAGTCGTGGGCAGGCTGCTTTTTTAAAAGAGGCTTTAGAAGATGATTCAAATTGGGCGGAAGTGGTCGATCAACTAGATGCTCAACTAAGATAATTGTTACACTAGTTATCAATAACGGCCAGCGATGCTGGCCGTTATTTCGTTTAATGCGGACGGCTATGTAGCAGTTCCGTTAAGTCTTGCCGATTAAAAACATACTCAGTTAAACAGTATTCACACTTGACTGAAATTTTTCCTTCTGCGGTTAAAATTTCTTCCATCTCTTCGTTTTTTAGCCCAGCTATAGCATTCAAACTTTTTTCACGCGAACAGCCACAAACAAAACTAACGGCTTGTGCAGGGTACACTTTTACTTCTTCTTGGTGATACAAGCGATACAGTACTTCTTCAGCTGGTAGTGAAAAAATCTCTTTACTGGTCATGGTTTCAGTTAGGCTAGCCAAGTGATCCATGCTTTCAGTTACACTGCCATCAGCGGCTGGCAACTGTTGCAATAACATACCAGCAGCGAATGTTTGGCCCGGGTCGCTGAACAACCAAATTCGGGTAGCCAGTTGCTCCGACTGTAAAAAATAATCTTCTAAACAGGCACTGATAGTATCTTGCTCCAGCGCGACTACGCCTTGATAACGTTCACCTTTGTTTGGGGTAATAGTTATGACTAAATAGCCTTTACCAAACAAACTTTTTAAGTCACCTTGCTCAGGCACTTCTTGAAAACGGGCAACACCACGTAACGCTTGTTGATGGGTACCGTTAACCGCAATATAAGAAACAGGTCCATCACCTTGAATTTGTACAGCAATGTCGCCTTCGAACTTCAGCGTGGCCGTTAGCAGGCTAGTAGCGGCAACGAGCTGGCCTAGTACGTCGGCGATAACGGTTGGATATTGATGATTTTGAGTCATGTCAGCAATGCTTTGTTTAAGCTGCACAAGCTCACCTCTAACTGAGTGTTTATCAAATAAATATCGGATCAGCTGATCTGGAGTTTGCATATTACTTCTCACTAAATTGTTTAACCTGGATTAACTGGCGTCGTTGTTTTTTATCGGGTTTATGCTCGGGCTTTGGATTCATCGCATGCTGAAGTTTTCGCATTTGAGCTTGCTCCTGCCGTTTTGCTATACTGGCTTCGCTTTCTTGATACAGGGTTTGTGCTAACGGTGCGCTAAGGCGCTTTTCAGCTAACGCAAGGACCGTCACCTGTTTTTCATCAAAGCCTTGTACAATGGTCAACACTGCACCGCTGTATAAGGTGCGGCTGGGTTTACACTTTTGCCCGTCGTATTTTATTTTGCCGCTTTCAATAGCACTGCGAGCTAATGCTCGAGTTTTAAAAAAACGGGCAGCCCATAGCCATTTATCAAGGCGAACGGACTGTAATTGAGGATCTGACTGTGAACTTTTTTCGCCCATAAGATTCTGATTACTGATACTAAGCACATTGACGTAAACTCGTATTGTACACTCTTTTTCAGAATAACTGCGAGTTACAAACTATATTGTCAGGGATTTGCATATTCGGGTTGCAAATTTATTAAAAACGTAACATTCTGTTGCGACAATAGCGGACTGGTTTTTGTTTTCCGGTTCTATAAGAAAACACAAGATATTTTATACGGTTGAATAGTTTGCAAGAACATATGCGTACGGGGATGGCCTTTTTTGCTAAGCTTCCTCAACAAAAAATAAGTCAGGTTGTCCAGCTTTTACTGCTGGTTTATATAGCATGGCTGTTAGCCCAATTAAGTTGGAAGTTAATGCCACAACCTGAAATCAAGGCGGTAACAGTATCGTCAGCTGGCACATCCTCAAATGGGGCTGTTGTCGCTGATATCAGCAAAATTACCTCACTTAATTTATTTGGCGATTATAATAAAAAACCTGAGCAAATCATTGAGCAAAAAGTCGAAGATGCGCCTGAAACACGCTTGGCGTTAAAGCTCACTGGGGTGGTACCTAGCACTAACCCACAGCGAGCAGCTGCCATCATTGAAAAATCAGGCCGTCAAGACGTCTATGGTATTGACGAAAAAATCGATGGTACGCGTGCTATAATTCGGGAAATTTACGCTGATCGGATTATTTTGGAACAGTCGGGGCGTCGTGAAACCCTGATGTTAGAAGGGCGAGACTATAACGCAATTGCCTCTGAGAAACCAAATACAGACAATACTAAACAAGTAGTTAAGCCTCAACCGCAAAAAAATGTAGTGAACGGAGAGGCAAAAAAAGAAATAGACAACCTGCGTGAGCAAGCTTTTAAAGATCCTGGGAAGTTAGTGGACTATTTAAAAGTATCGCCGGTGCGACGTGATAATCGTTTAGTCGGCTATCGGCTATATCCGGGCAAAAAACCTGAAGTATTTCGTTCAGTGGGTTTAAAAGCTGGCGACATAGCGGTCGAAATCAATGGTTATGACTTAACCAACTTATCTCAGGCAATGCAGGCGATGACGCAATTAAAAGACGCGCAAGAAGCCACTATCATGGTTGAACGTGATAACGCCTTGCAGCAAATTTTTATATCCTTGTACTGATTATGAAAAATAAAGAAAAAACGGAGCGTAAGGGCATGAGTATTTTAGTTCGCCCGGGACTTATCAAGCAGATTTCTGCACTGACTCTGTCAGCGGCCATGATTTTTTCGGCCCCTACTGCCATTAGTGCCGAGTATTCACCAAATTTTAAAGGCACAGATATTAATGAGTTTATCAATATTGTTGGTAAAAACTTAAAAAAGACCATTATTGTTGATCCCAATGTTCGCGGTAAAATTAATGTTCGTAGTTATGATTTGCTAACCGAAGATCAGTATTATCAGTTCTTTTTAAATGTCCTCGAAGTGTATGACTACGCCGTGGTCGAAATGTCCAATGGTGTGATAAAGGTTATTCGCGACAAAGATGCAAAAACCTCATCTATACCCGTGGTAGAAGACCAAGAGCAAGGTGATGGCGATGCCATGGTGACTCGCGTCGTGCAGGTTTATAATGTATCAGTTAAAGAACTCTCGCCTTTGTTAAGACAACTTAATGACCAGGCCGGTGGTGGTAACGTAGTGCATTATGACCCCTCTAACGTGATCATGTTAACGGGCCGAGCTGCCGTAGTGAACCGATTAGCAGAGATTATTCGACGGGTTGATCAAGCTGGTGACCAAGAAGTTGAAATTGTTAATTTAAAATTTGCTTCTGCCACAGAAGTTGTTCGTATCATAGATACTTTGAATAAAGATGCGGCCAAAAACCGAACGCCAGACAATTTAATCCCCAAGGTGGTAGCGGACGACAGAACTAACAGTGTTATCGTCAGTGGGGAAGGTACAGCGCGCAATCGCACAATCCAAATGATTAAACGGTTAGACAGTGAACTAGAAAGCAGTGGTAATACCAAAGTTTATTATCTCAAATACGCTAATTCCGAAGATATGGTAAAAGTACTGCAAGGGGTGAGCTCAAGTATCGCACAGGATAAAGCAGGAGGCGCTAAAACAACGACCAGCAGTAAAAGTAATCGTGATATTAGTATCGAAGCACACCCAGACAGTAATGCTTTAGTGATCACTGCCGAGCCAGATATGATGCGCTCACTTGAAGCTGTTATCCGGCAATTAGATATTCGCCGCGCGCAGGTCCAAGTTGAAGCTATTATTGTTGAAGTGTTTGAAGGTGACGGATTTAATTTAGGTGTGCAATGGATTAGTGAAGATGGTGGCATGGTGCAGTTCACCAATAGCACGCCGATTGGTTCAATTGCTGTTGGTGCAGAGCAAGCAAGAACGCGATATGAAGCCGATGAAATTACTTACCGTACAGACTCATCAGGTGCGCCCGTTTATGACGATGACGGCAACCGAGTTATTGCCAGCGTGGTTGAAGGTGACGAGATTCAAGGTGATTTTAGCACGCTTGCTAGCTTATTAGGGGGCGTCAACGGGACTTTAGTTGGGGTTGTTAAAGATGGTTGGGGGGCAGTGCTGCAAGCGGTCACGACGGCAACTAATTCTAATATATTGGCAACACCCAGTTTAACGACATTAGATAACCAAGAAGCTTCATTTATCGTGGGTCAAGAAGTGCCAACAATCACAGGCGCCACGGCATCTAGCACTAATTCAAATCCATTTCAGACCGTTGAGCGGAAAGAAGTCGGTATTAAACTCAAAGTAACGCCGCAAATTAATGAAGGTAATGCTGTGATGCTGACAATAGAACAAGAAGTGTCTAGTGTGGCGGGCGCAACCGGTGTGGATGTAAGTTTTAATAAACGTGAAATTAAAACCACGGTAATGGCTGATGATGGTGCGACTATCGTTCTTGGTGGTTTGATTGATGAAGACATTCAAGAAAGTGTCTCTAAGGTGCCTTTGTTAGGAGATATTCCAATTATTGGCAACCTGTTTAAATCAACCAGTAATACGAAACGTAAGCGCAACCTGATGGTGTTCATCAAACCGACCATTATTCGGGATGGTTTAAGCCAAAGCAAAGTGAGTCATCGAAAATATAACTTCTTGCGTGCTCAGCAAATTAAACGCCAATCTGAAGGCAACTTTTTGTCATACAGTGATGACATTTCTGTTTTGCCAGAGTGGGATGACCATATGGCATTGCCCCCTTCGTTTGAAGAGTACTTAAGCGAAAAAGGCGCGTTAAAAGAGTATTTGAAAAAACATGACGAGCAAGAATAATGAGTGATTTGCAAGCGAGTCTAGCTGAAGAACAAAGCGAGCTATTAGCGCCCGAGGTGTCAGACGAAGATCTTTTGCCACCTGGACATGCCCGTTTGCCTTTTGCTTACGCCAATCGGCATGGTGTTTTTGTACAAGAAAATGATGACGGCAGTTGGGTGGCGGTTTGCCGAAATAATGTCTCACTCGCCAGTTTATTAGAAGTTAAACGCTTTTTAAGCAAGCCGTTTACGGTTGAAAAAATTGACAGCGAAGCATTTGAGTTACGGTTAACAACAGCCTATCAACGAGATTCTTCTGAAGCACGTCAATTAATGGAAGATATCGGAAACGAAGCCGACTTATTTTCGTTGGTCGATGAACTGCCAGAGACAGAAGACCTGCTCGAAAATGAAGATGATGCACCTATCATTAAATTGATTAATGCAATGCTCAGCGAAGCTATAAAAGAGGGCGCTTCGGATATTCACGTAGAAACCTTTGAAAAAGATTTGAAAGTGCGTTTTCGGGTGGATGGTATTTTACGTGAGGTGCTTAAACCAAACCGTAAACTGGCGTCGGTACTCATTTCTCGGATCAAGGTTATGGCTAAACTAGATATAGCCGAAAAGCGCGTGCCTCAAGATGGGCGTATTTCGTTACGTATTGCCGGTCGTGCTGTTGATGTTAGGGTGAGTACCATGCCATCAAGTCATGGTGAGCGGGCCGTATTACGTTTATTAGATAAAAATAACGCAAGATTAAATTTAGCTGACCTTGGCATGACGGCAGCTAACCGTGAGCGCTTTGATCAATTAATTCATAAACCTCATGGTATTATTTTGGTTACAGGTCCAACGGGTTCGGGTAAATCTACTACCTTATATGCTGGTTTGTCTCAACTTAACTCGGACGATCGTAATATTTTAACAGTTGAAGATCCGATCGAATATGCCCTTGAAGGTGTTGGACAAACTCAAGTAAATACTAAGGTGGATATGACTTTTGCTCGTGGTTTACGGGCTATTTTGCGGCAAGATCCCGATGTCGTGATGGTGGGTGAGATCCGAGATTTAGAAACTGCACACATCGCCGTGCAAGCGAGTTTAACGGGCCATCTGGTTATGTCTACGCTACACACAAATACCGCTGCTGGCGCTATTACCCGGCTTGAAGATATGGGAGTAGAACCTTTTTTATTATCATCGTCGTTGTTAGGCGTGTTGGCTCAGCGATTAGTTAGAACCCTGTGTGAAGATTGTAAAGTGTCGCATCAACCCGACAGCCGCGAACGTGAAATTTTGGGCTTAAGCGAAACGGACGATGTAACCATTTATAGACCGGGTGGCTGTGCTGAGTGTAATCATACCGGTTATCGAGGGCGCTCTGGCATTCATGAATTGCTGACCGTGAACGAAGAGATCCGCGAAATGATCCACAATGGAGTTGGCGAGCAAGCGATTGAAAAACTCGTGCGTCAAACCACTCCAAGTATTCGTCAAGATGGCTGTAGCAAAGTGCTGGAAGGCATCACCTCGTTGGAAGAAGTGATCCGCGTCACGCGGGAGGATTAATCTAGTGGCGGCATTTGCATATAAAGCGCTTGATAAAAAAGGGCGTAATAAAAAAGGCATCATTGAAGCGGATACACCGCGTGCTGCACGCCAACTCTTGCGAGAAAAAGGTTTAATGCCGGTCGCAATAGAGACAGCCAGCTCGCAAGAAAGCAATAAAGGCAAACGCAGCAAAAGCTGGTTCACGCTCGAAAAAAAGATATCAGCCACCGACTTGGCGTTATTAACGCGTCAGTTATCCACATTGGTAGCATCTGGTTTACCGATTGAAGAAGCCCTGCTTGCCGTGGCTCAGCAAACTGAAAAGCCACGTATCGAAAGCATGGTCATGGCGGTTCGTTCGCGAGTGACCGAAGGTTACAACCTAGCGGATAGCATGGCCGAATATCCACATATTTTTGACAATCTATTTTGTGCTATGGTGGCTGCTGGCGAAAAATCAGGCCACTTGGATACAGTATTAGAACGTCTGGCCGACTACACAGAACAGCGCCAGCAAACCCGTTCGCAAATACAGCAAGCCTCTATCTATCCAATCATGTTGATGGTGGTCGCTTTGTCTGTTGTGTATTTTTTATTAACGTCTGTCGTCCCTAAAATTGTTGCTCAGTTTGATCGATTGGGTGGGGATCTGCCCGCCTCAACTCAATTTATGATAGCGGTCAGTGACTTTTTAACCCAGTATGGGATCTTTTTTATTATTTTTATTTTAGCCGCTGGTATTACTTTTCAGCGGGCGATCAAGCGGCCAAAAATACGTTTTAAATACCACCAGTTGTTATTAAAACTGCCTTTGGTTGGCAAGGTATCGAGAGGCTTAAATACGGCTCGTTTTGCTCGAACGCTCAGCATTTTAACGGCTAGCGCCGTGCCTTTATTAGAAAGCATGAAGATTTCTGGCGATGTGTTAAGCAACGATTATATTAAAGACGCCATTCAAAGTGCTCGCTTAAAAGTGCGGGAAGGGGCTAGCTTGCGCGGTTCACTTGAGCAAACCAAGCTTTTTCCACCCATGATGCTGCATATGATAGCCAGTGGTGAAAAAAGTGGTGAGCTGGAGAATATGTTAGGGCGGGCAGCCGATAACCAAGATAGAGAATTTGAATCTTTAGTGAATATCACACTGAGCATTATTGGCCCGGCCATGGTCTTAAGTATGGCCGCTGTGGTATTTTTTATAGTGATGTCAATTTTACAGCCAATTATGGCGCTTAACTCAATGGTAGGATAAAGATGAAAGCGATCAAACAGCAACAAGGTTTTACAATATTAGAGATTATGGTCGTATTGGTCATAATAGGTATTTTGGCAGGCATGATTGCGCCTAACTTTATTGGTGAAAGTGATAAAGCAAAAGTTAAAAAGGCGGCAACCGACATAGTGACATTAGAGCAAGCGCTGGATATGTACAAATTAAACAATCATGTTTATCCATCAACCGAGCAAGGTTTGTCGGCATTAGTCGAAGAACCCACAATTGATCCGGTTCCTAAAAATTATCCAGATGGTGGTTATATTCGCCGATTACCAGAAGATCCTTGGGGCAATGAATATCAATTATTAAGCCCAGGTGAAAATGGCAAAATCGATATTTTTTCAATTGGTCCAGATGGGCAAGCCGATACCGAAGACGATATTGGTAATTGGAACGTCAACGACTTTTTATAAATTATGAAAACGGCTAGTTTTAACCACAAAAAATATCAGCACGGCTTTACTTTATTAGAGGTCATGTTGGTTATGGTATTGCTGGCCGTGATGGTATCAAGCATTAGTTTGTCTTTTGACTTACGTAGTCCCTACGATAAAGTTAAAGACGAAGCGCGTCGGTTTCAAGCTGCTTTTCAACTCGCTTCAGATTATGCGTTGTTAAATAGTTTTCAACTTGGGCTTGTTGTCGACAAGGCGACTTATCAGTTTGTTGCGTTTGATGGGGATAACTGGCAAACGCTAGAGGATGACAAAAGTTTATCTAAACATGAATTAAGCCAAGAGATAGAATTAAGCTTAACCATGCAGCAGATTGATTGGTTGAGTGACCAGCAGCAAGACGAAGGCATTTTTAGTGTTGCAGGGAGCAACGAAGAAGACTCAGACACTGGGCAAGATAATAAAGATAAAATAATACCGCAAGTGTATTTATTTAGTAGTGGTGAATACATCCCAAGTGAATTCAGTTTAACTTTTACTTGGGTTGGCGACAGTGAGCAAACGTTATTTTTTGAAGTGACTGGCGCTGGCGGTTTCCCGCTTAAAATTAGCGATACGGAGGGGCAACTTGAACAATAAGTTAAGCACTAACGTAAACGCGTGCCAAACACCTAAAAAATCTGCAGGTTTTACCATTTTGGAAGTGATAGTAGCGCTTGGTATTTTAGCAACAGCCGGGGTTGCTGTGGTGCAATCCAGCTCAGTTCATATTAACAACCAAGCCCGCTTACAAGAGCATGCAATGGCGTCTTGGGTTGCTTCTAATCAACTTAATCAGCTGCTTATGGCACAAAACTGGCCGATAAAAAAAGGTCAAAAAGGAGAAAGTGAGATCGGTGGCCGCAATTGGTACTGGCAGCTCGATGTTTTAAAAACCGCTTTTGGTGATGAATTGGTGGCCGTTAAAGTACTGGTTTACAGCGATGCAGAACGGCAAGACTATGTCACTGAAATGACGACCTATTTGAGTAAACCATGAAATTTAAACAAGCAAACTCCGGGTTTACTTTAATCGAAATGTTATTGGCATTCACCATTTTTGCCTTGATGGGTATGGCTGGCTTTAGCATTTTGAACAACACAGTCAATAGCAATGAAGCCTCTATTAAACATAGCGAAGCGTTAAACAAACTTCAGCGCAGCATGTTAATCATTGAACGTGACCTTATGCAAATGGCTCACCGCATGGTAAGAGTTCAAGGCGAAATTAAACCTCAACCAAGGACGATAGCGCATGGTGAGTTGATTTTAGAGAGTGAGTCAGAAGTCTTGGCATTTCGCCGTAACGGTTGGCTAAACCCATTGAATATACTTCCCCGCAGCCAAATACAATCACTCGCTTATCGAGTCAGGGATGAGCAACTAGAGCGCTTATATTTTAACTATCCCGATCCGGTTAAAGGTGAAGATTACAAAATCCAGGTATTAATGGACCAAGTTAAATCTTTACACTTTGAGTTTTATGACAGCAATAGTAAAAAATGGTTAACCGAATGGTCAGAAGCTAAGCTTCCAGGCGGTATCAAAATTGTCATTGAGCATACAGATTTGGGCGCACTAGAGCGGGTGTTTGCGTTAGCCGGCGGAAATTTTAAATCCGGTGGGAGTCTAAATGATGCGACCCAATAAAGGCGTAGCTTTAATTACCGTATTATTGATTGTTGCATTGGTGACTATCATTGCCGCTGAAATGGCAGTGCGTATGCAAATGCAAATTAAACGTGTTGATAATATATCTTCTAACCAACAAG
Organism: Gayadomonas joobiniege G7; assembly: GCF_000300815.1. Taxonomy (GTDB): domain Bacteria; phylum Pseudomonadota; class Gammaproteobacteria; order Enterobacterales; family Alteromonadaceae; genus Catenovulum; species Catenovulum joobiniege. The sequence goes on from NZ_AMRX01000003.1 coordinate 129,980, forward strand.
CTTATTGGTATGCAATAGCAGGTGAATCGCTCGCGCGTTTAGCGCTGACTGAAGCCTATAAAGAAAACGCTGAGGCAATTAATTTAAATCAACCTTGGGCAGTTGAAGAACAAAGTTATCCGATCGAAAATGGCGCAGTTATCACAGGAACCGCAAAAGATTTACAAAGCTGCTTTAATTTAAATGCCGTTGTGGTTAATGAGGGTGCAGAGCAGAGTGATGGCTCATTAAATGATAGTAATACAGATGAAGATAGTTCACAAGTGGATGATAAAAAGGCACTGAACCCAACTCGATTAGAACAATTTACGTATTTGTTAGAAAACATAGGTATAGATAATTATGAAGCAGAAGCTCTGCGCGACAGTGTTGCAGACTGGTTAGATGCAGATTCACAAACACGCAGTTATGGTGCTGAAGATTATTTTTACGAAGCTAAAGCCGCACCTTACTTGCCTGCTAATGGCATGTTTGCTGATGCCTCAGAATTGCGGTTGGTTAAAGGATTTGACAGCCCGCCCAATGGCTATCAATACCTGCAAGATTTATTAGAGCATGCCTGTGTTATTCCGTCAGAAAATGAGATGATACTGAACGTAAATACGATTAAAGCTGAAAATGCCGAAGTATTGGCCGCTATGTTTAATAATAAATTAACGGTTACTGCGGCACGCGAAGTTATAGAATCCCGACCGGATGATGGGTTTAACGATATTAATGATTTTTGGAATTTGCCCGAAATAAAAGCAGTTGGGCAAATATCCAGCGATTTTAAAAAACAATTTGCAACGACAAGTCGTTATTTTCAGCTGTTCAGTAAAACCGAATATAACAATAGCTGGATAAGCTTAACTTCTCTGTTAGCCAGAGATCAGCAAGGCAAGTTTGTCGTCCTTGCGCGTAAGATTGGAGTCTAATGTGTCTGAACAATTAATAATAAAGCTGGGCAGCCATGCCGACGAGCCAATAGATTGGCTGGTTTGGTCTACTCACGAAAATGAGATCATAGCGTCTGGGGTATTGACTAGCGCTGATGATATGCAAAGCTTGCAACAAAGGGTAAATTTGCGCACGGCAACTGTATTAGTGCCAGCGTCTGATTGTGTATTAAAACAGTTGGCAACTCCAGGTAAAGCCAATAAGCAATTTATTTTAGCTCTGCCTTATGCAATGGAAGAAGACTTGGCGACGGATGTCGATGAACTGTTTTTTGCAACTGGACGTCAATTCAACAATGGTGAGCAAGATTATATTGAAGTCGCAGCAGTGGCGATAGAAAAAATGCAAACTTGGCTTAATTGGTTAGCCGATGCCGGCATTCAGGCGCACGTCATGCGACCAGATTGTTTAGCGCTGCCTTATTTCGAGCAAGGCATCAGTTTAATACAAGTTGGCAATCAATGGTTAATACGGCATCATGAATTTGGCGGTTTTAATTGCCGACAAGACGAATTAAATTTTTGGTTAAATGAATTAAATAATCAAGGTCAAGCGACTACTTTACACTGTTATTCACCTTTGCCTGATGGCATCGAAGTGGATCTTGAGCCTGTTGAACATGACTTCTTGCCGGCCATGCAGGTGCTCAATCAATATATTAATCAAAGCCAATTGAATTTGCGGCAAGGCCGTTTCGCGTTTAAAAAAGATACCGCAAAATATATCAAAATATGGCGTAACGCAGCTATTTTAGCCGCGGTCGCCCTGACGATAAATCTTGCTTTTAAAGGGGTGTCTGTTTATCAATTAAACGCCCAAGCTGAGCAAATTGAAGAACAAATTCGAACCAGTTATAGTCGAGTTTTTCCTAACGGAAAAAACTTATCCACTGTGATCATGCGCAAACAGCTACAGCGTGAATTAGCAAACTTAGGCGGTGGTGAGCAAGGCGTATCTGTTTTATCTTTGTTTGAAACTAGCGCGAAAGCATTTGCAAGCGTCCCTGAACTAAAACCAGAAAATTTTAGATTTGATTTTAAGCGCGGTGAGATACGGCTGAATGTGAGGGGACCAAACTTTCAAAGTTTTGAAAAGTTTAAAGCGGTTGCTGAGCAGAATAATTTGAAAGTAGAGCAAGGCTCGTTAAATAACCAAGGTAGTCAGGTGGTTGGTGCCATCAGTATACGGAGCATGTCATGAAAAACTGGTTTGAATCGTTAGCACCACGCGAGCGTCAATTAGTGTTAGGGGCAAGTATTGTTTTGGTCATTGGTTTATTTATGCAGCTCGTTTGGGGGCCACTTAACGAAGCCGAACAAAACGCTCGTCAAAAAGTAAACAACCAGCAGCAATTATTAACTTGGATGAACGAAAAAACAGCTGAATATCAGCAGATGAAGCGCCAAGATCGCAAAGCAGTTAATGGTAGCCTGAGTCAGATCGTCAGCAGTGCCGCGCGCTCAAGTGGCATATCTTTGTCACGAATGCAGCCGCAAGGTGACTCTCTCAATGTTCAATTAGACGAAATTGAGTTCAATAAATTGGTGCGCTGGATGGCTGATCTAACACAAAACAAAGGGTTGACGATTGAGGCGATTGACGTTCATGCCGCAGAGCAATCTGGTGTGGTTAGAGTTAGACGTTTGCAGGTGAAAAAATAATGACAGCTTGGGTTTCACGCATTTTCTTTTTATTATTGTGTTATTTAGTTTTTTTAATCGCGACCTTGCCTGCTAATTTAGTGATTGATCAATTTCAACCACCTAAAAATGTTCAGCTTGGCAATGCAACTGGCACAATATGGAACGGGCACTTATCTGCGCTGGCGATAGAGGGGATTGCATTAAAAAATGTATCATGGCAAATGACCCCCGCTTCTTTATTAACAGGTAAACTGGGCTACGACATCAACTTTGGGCAGACGCGCAAAGTATTGCAGCCAAGTGGCCAGTTGACTGCGGAGTATGGTTTTAACGGGGCTCAGTTAACGGACCTCAGTGCTCGTTTTCCGGCAGATTTAGTTGCCCAAAAGCTTCAGTTAGGGTTTCCAATACAAGCCGCAGGTTTGGTTGAAGTGAATATTGAAAAAGCGAGTTTAGGCACACCGGTTTGTGGTCAATTGAGCGGCGATATCGTTTGGCGACTTGCGTCTGTTGATGTAAATAACTTAAATTTTAGTTATGGTGATATAAAAACCGATTTACATTGTTTGAGTGGTGCACTGCAAGCGCAAATTAGTGGCAACCCAGATCGACTCAAGGTTGACCTTACGGCAGACTGGGATGGCAAGGCCTATAAATTAACGGGCCATGTAGCGCCTGGCAAAAATGCGGATAAAAATTTGCGTGAGGCGATGCGCTTTTTAGGTAACCCTGACGCTCAAGGGCGATATTTAATTAGTTTTTCGGGCCAATGATGATGAAAATTAAAATAATTGTTTTAAGCAGCGTACTGGCACTGGCAGCATGCAGTCAAAAAAATTGGTATCAAGGTATGCAGGAAGCAGGTCGGCAGCAAAATTGTCGAGATATTGTTAATGAATTAGATAAAGAGAAATGCGAAGAACAATATCAAGTGGATTATGAAACCTATCAAAAACAACGGCAAGATGTGCTAAACGCGCAGGATAAAAACTAAAAAAGCAGCGCCGATTTGGCGCTGCAAAATGCTTCCCTGTCATTCCAATACGCATTAAAGCACATTGGAATTAGACTAAAAGCACTAACATCTAACATACACACGGACGTCATCCAAACAAACATCATTAAGATGACTATTTCAGTGTAGTGCTTTTTTTAATGATTACAAGTTATCTACACTTTTTTTACTTTTATTTTTATAATTTATTTTTGTGAGTGATTGTGACCCAGCATTTACCAGTGGCTGCCCACTTGGCCGAGATAGAAAAAGCTTTACACCATAAAAACTTAGTATTGCAAGCCGAACCAGGTGCTGGCAAGTCAACGTTAGTTCCGTTGCACTTGTTACAAAGCGAGAGGTTTTCCGATTCAAAAATAATTATGTTAGAGCCACGCCGTATAGCTGCCCGTACGCTCGCGACGTTTTTGGCCGCTCAGCTTAAACAAAAGGTCGGCCAGACGGTTGGTTACCAGGTTAAAAATCAAAAAAAGATGAGTTCGGAAACACGTCTTGAGGTTGTCACTGAAGGCATTTTAAATCGTAAACTGCAAGCCGATCCAAGTTTAGAAGGATACGGCTTAGTGATTTTTGACGAGTTTCACGAACGTTCCTTGTTTACCGACTCAACTTTGTTAATGTGCAAAGAGAGCCAAATTGCTTTGCGCGACGATCTTCGTTTGCTGATTATGTCTGCAACCATAGATCAACGAAGTGTGATTGATTATCTACAGGGAGCAGAATACATTTTCTGCCAAGGGCGGCAATACCCAGTAGATATCAGTTATTTGATGACACGCAAAACAGAGCTATCGGTTAATATTGGTCGTGCTGTCGATAGGTTAGTGCAAGCTGAACATAAACGCATTTTAGTTTTTTTACCCGGTGTTAAAGAGATCCGCCATGCGGCAGAAGCTTTGCAGAAAACCGGTAACAAGTATCATATACTGACTTTGCATGGCCGGTTACCATTATCCCAACAGCAGGCTGTATTAACTCCAAACGATGAGTGTCCACAGCCGGATATTATTTTAACGACGAATATTGCGCAAACCAGTTTGACAATTGATGGTGTCACCGCAGTTGTGGATTCAGGTTTAGAACGGGTCTTGTATTACGATGTAAAGTCAGGTCTGTCTCGCTTGCAGTTGCAAATGATCAGCCAAGCGGCTGCGACCCAGCGTAGTGGTCGGGCAGGCCGACTTAAGGCGGGCCAATGCATTCGTTTATGGAGCCAAAACCAGCAGCAAAGTTTAGCTCAATTTGACCAGCCTGAAATAGAGCGCGCAGATTTAAGTCAATTGCAGTTAGAGATCGCGGTCTGGGGAAGTACTCAATATAAAGACATAGACTGGTTTACTCCGCCGCCGAAAGTGCATTTTGATGCAGCTGTTAAGCTGAATCAAACACTGGGTTATTTAGATCCGCAGCAAAGAGTGACGGCAACAGGTTACCAAGCACAGAAAATGGGTGCCGATGTTAGAGTTTCTGCGCTTCTGCTCGCGGCAAACTCAGTTGCTGAAAAGCAACTCGCTTGTATTTTAGCCGCTATTTTGTCGGAAAAAGACCTATTGCCACAGGCGGATAGTTGTGACTTGCAGCTGCGCGTTAATTATTTGTTGAGCATGATGCAAAAACAGCCTGCAAAAACAGCCAGTGTATCCAATATACAATTACAGCAAGTGCAGTTGCAGATAAATGCTTTTGCCAAACGTTTGCATCTGGCGTCTGATTTTGATTTGTTAACGGACTTTTCTCAGGCAAACTATGCCAAACTATTGATTGCAGCTTTTCCTGATAGGCTGGCTTATTGTAAAAATAAGCAACAAAGTGCCCTTAAACAAAGATACTTACTTGCAAATGGACGCGGCGTCACAGTGCAAACTTCTGATCCTATCAGTGCCAGTGAATGGTTATTGGTCTGTCATTGTGATGGTCAAAATGCTGATGGTACTGTCTATCTAGCATACCCACTCACCTTAGCAGAAGTACAGGTCAATGCTGACTTTTTAATTGAGCAGCAAAGCTTTGTAATAACCGATAAAAACATGTCCCGTTTTCAACGCTGTCGGCGTCAATACATAGGCGCAATTGAAATCAGTCGCGAACTCACTGCTGCAACCGACGCAGATATCAATCATCACCTTGTGCCGCTGCTTCGTTCGCATGCAGATCAGCTGTTGAACTGGGACGATAAAAGTCTTCGTTTACTTGAGCGTTGTCGCTGGTTGCAGCACTATTTGCCAGAATTTTCAGTGATGGAACATTCTCAGTTGATTTCTGAGATTGATCAGTGGTTGCTGGCTTATTTACCCAACCAAGTTGATTTAAAAGCGCTCAAACAGCAAGATTTATATCCATTGTTGCTCGCACGGCTCAATTTATCCGAGCAGCAAACACTAGATCAAGCAGCGCCAGACTATTACGTTAGTCCATCCGGTAAAAAAGTACGTATAGATTATTCGAGGCCAGAAGCGGTTGTTGCGATCCAATTGCAAGAGGTTTTTGGAGAGGTGAGATCACCCAGTTTGGCGAATAAAAAAACACAGCTGCGCTTTGAGTTATTGTCACCAGCGAGGCGTGTGATTCAAACAACTAGTGATCTGTCGCATTTTTGGGAAAATTCTTATTTTGAGGTCGCAAAAGAAATGCGCGGAAGGTACCCTAAACACCGTTGGCCAGAAAAACCATTAGAAGCCATCGCAGGACGTTCAATTAAAACAAAAGGTCGTTAGCTGTATATGTCTGATCACACGGACTCATTTAAACGTAGATTATTTTCGTTTTTTATCAAATTAACGATTGTAGCGCTGATTTTATTGGTCGCAATCGTGATCTATTTTGACGCACAAATAAAAGATAAATTTAGTGGCCAAAAGTGGCAGCTTCCGGCCCAGGTTTTTGGCGTTGCTCACACCTACCGGGACCGGGATGCGTTAACAAAGAATGACCTAGTGGCGCACTTAGAGTTGTTAGATTATCGTGCCAGTGCGCAAGTGCGTCAACCCGGTGACTACAAGGTCAATACGGACTCAGTTGAGTTTATTCGCCGTGCTTATAGTTTGTACCGAGAAACTTTTGCTGAACAAAGGCTAACCGTGAGTTTTCGCAAACACAGGATCACTGGGATTGTTGATAATGAGCAGCAAACTCAATTATCAGCATTCACTTTGGAGCCTTATTTGCTCGATCGCCTGCAAGCCAATAGTTATGAAGACAGAGTGTTAGTTGAGTTACAGCAAGTACCGAATATCTTATTGCACACGCTGTTAACCATAGAAGATCGTAAATTTTTTGACCACCATGGGGTTTCTCCTATGGCTATTGCTCGGGCTATGTGGGTGAATGTGCAAGCGGGTCGTACGGTACAAGGAGGTAGCACCTTAACTCAGCAGTTAGTAAAGAATATGTTTTTAACGAATCAGCGCAGCTTATTACGAAAAGCTAAAGAAGCGATTATGGCGTTGATATTGGATACTAGGTATTCAAAAGAAGAAATTTTACAAGCCTATTTAAACGAAGTTTATTTAGGACAAAATAATCGCCGCTCTATCAATGGCGTTGGATTGGCCAGTCAGTTCTATTTTGCCAAACCACTGAACGAGCTTGGTGCCCATGAAATCGCTTTGTTAATCGGCATTATTAAGGGGCCTTCTTATTACGACCCCAGACGGAACCCAGAACGGGCTAAAGAGCGCCGTGATCTAGTTTTGCAAGTGATGGCGGAAAACGCCATTATCAGCCCTGAGTTATATCAATACAGCATCTCACAGCCGCTCTCTGTGATCCCCTTAAAAGATCTAAAAAAGCGCCGTTTTCCTGCTTATTTAGATCAGGTTAAAGCTGAGTTGGCGCGTTTAAGCCACCTGGATACAGAGTTTTATTCAGGATTAAAAATTTATACACATTTTGATCCGTTAGCCCAAAATAGAGCGCAGGCGAGTGTGCAAAAAACATTGCGAGAAATTGAACAGCAGCGTAACTTAAACGAATTGCAAGCCGCTATGTTAATTGCAGATAGTCGCAGTGGAGGGATCAAAGCCATTGTTGGTGATCGCGACGCTAGTTATGAAGGTTTTAATCGGGCGCTCAATGCGCAGCGTAATATAGGCTCGCTGATTAAACCTTATGTTTTTCTAACCGCGTTAGAATCAGCAAACAGCTATACGCTTGCCAGTATTTTACAGGACAAACCTATTAAATTGACTAATCAGCAAGGTAAAACCTGGGCACCTGAAAATTTTGATAAAAAGTTTTCAGGTCAGATCAGTTTATTAGATGCTTTGGTCGATTCAGTTAATGTTCCTACGGTTAATTTAGGGATGCAAATTGGCGTTGAAGGAGTTATTAAAACATTAAAAAAGTTCTCAGTGAAACAGTCAATACCTGCTTATCCGTCAGTATTGCTGGGTTCGGTTACCTTAGCACCTTTTGATGTTTTGCAAATGTACCAAGCATTGGCGAATGACGGTATTTTACGTAAACAGCATGCGGTAAGTGCTGTTTATAGCAATGAAAATTATCAGCTTTGGCAACAGCCGGATAGAAGCCAGCAGATTATCTCAGAAAAAGTCGCTTATTTAATCAATTATTCGTTGAATCAAGTCACTAAAAGAGGCAGTGCAAAAAGCTTGCGACGAGCACTACCCGGTGCTCAATTTGCGGGGAAAACCGGTACCACAAATGATGGTCGGGATAGCTGGTTTGCAGGTTATGACGAAATTGAAACTGCAGTGGTATGGTTAGGTAAGGATAATAATCAAGGGTTGCCACTAACAGGGGCATCAGGCGCATTAAAAGTGTTTATTGATTATCAAAAAAGCCGAACACCAGAAAACTTAACAATGGCAATTCCAGAGGGTGTTGAGATGCGATACTTTGATAAGGAGACAGCTCGGCATAGTTTACCAGGCTGCAAAAATCTGGTGCTGTTGCCTGCGATAGTTGACGCATTACCGGAGCCAAAAAGTTGTGCCGATAGTGGCCAGTGGCGTGAGCCTGAGGCCGAAGAAAAAACTTGGTTAGAGCGACTCTTTGGTGGCTGATCTACAAAGGCCACTGGAGTTTAAATGGCTACCTGCTATGCTTAGGGTGAGCGCCGCATAAATTTAAAATAAATAGAGGCCTAAAATGCAAAGTACTTTGCTGATATTCGAAAAAGACCAAACGAAGGCTGAGGCGTTAAAAAATTTGTTAGATTCGATGCGGGGTGACGTTCAAATCCTGACCTTTAACGAACAGTTAAATCCCAACATGGTTTTTAAAACAATTCAGGTCGATTGTTTAATTATTGCTCATTCCTGTTTACCTGATGACGGTTTTACTTTTATCTCTCAGCTTAAGGTATCAGGTCATTTGGTTGGGGTGATTTATATTAATGAAGACAATGACTACCACTTAGTAAGGAATGCGTTTAAAGCTGGTGTTGATGATTATGTCAATTACCGAGACTTAAACGGGCCAGATTTTAATCGTGTGGTTAGCGCAATTTTGGCGCAGAAAAAAGTGGAAGCAATTCAGCAAAAATCTGCGCTTGAGCTAGCAATGTTACGCAATGTAGTTGATCAGATGTCGAACTTACTCATGGTCTGCGATACCAATACCAGCCAGCTCATCTCTTTTAATTTAGCCCTTAACCGATTCTCTCGCTTGACGACTGAGCAGTTAAGAAGTAGCTCTTATGTTGAACTGTCTGAGCAATTTGACAGCCGTACGCAATGGATTGAATTTGTAAACAAGGTACGCGAAGAAGGCCATCGAAAATACGAAGCTGAATTAAAAAACTTTGCTGGTGAAAAAGTTCCTTTTGAGTTTGATACTTGCATCTCAAGTGTCAGCGGACAGGAATATATCATGTTTAGTGGTATGGATATTTCTCGATTAAAAGAGGTGCAAAACGATTTAGTTGAACAAGCGCGTAGAGATCCGCTCACGCAGTTGCGTAATCGTCGTGGTTTATCTGAGGAATATACAAGAGCTTATAAAAACTCTGCACGTAATCAAGAGCATATTTGTTTAGCTTTATTTGATATAGATAATTTTAAAAAGCTCAATGATACCTATGGCCATGATATTGGTGATGAGATACTGATTCAATTTGCCGATCTTTTACGCCACCACGTACATAGACCTATGGATATTATTGCTCGGGCCGGTGGGGAAGAGTTTTTTGTAATGATCAGCGGGCAAAACATTACGGCGCTTAAAAACATCATTAACGAAATTATTAAAGCTACTGGCCAGCAATTAGCGCCTCATACCACGGTAAGTGCTGGCGTTATTTTAGTTGAACCTTGGTTAGAAAAAGTCGGATTTACCAAAGCTTATAAAATGGCGGATAGTAAGTTATATGAAGCTAAAAATAATGGCAAAAACCATGCAAGATTCTGTAATTTGCAGGATATAAATTAATCGATAGCTAGGTTACAATGTCCACATGACAGAAAAAATTTTGAGCGTTCATGCGGCTAGATAAATATATTTGTGAATCAACAGATTCGACGAGACAAGAAGCCAAAGGTTTAATTAAGGCTGGATTAATTACAATAGACGGCGTGGTCTGTAAAAAAGCAGCGGTTCATGTTGCACCTGAGCAACAAATTGCACTTGATGGTGAACGGATAGAACCTGTTGGTTTACGCTATATCATGATGAACAAGCCAGTGGACACGCTTTGCACCACTTCAGATACAGAGCTTTACCAATCAGTTATCTCTCTGATGTTAATAGATAAACCAGAGCGCTTACATATAGCTGGGCGGTTAGACGTCGATTCAACAGGGTTAATTTTAATTACAGATGACGGGTTATGGTCTCATAAAGTGACGTCACCCAGGCGCGGTTGTTTTAAAACATATTTAGTCGAATTACTTAATCCTGTTTCGAATACAGAGCAAACAAAGTTAATACAAGCATTTGCCGATGGTTTTTATTTGTCCGGTGATGATAAAAAAACATTGCCGGCTGAAATTGAATTTACCGCGCCGAATCAAGCTAGGGTTAAGATCTGCGAAGGTCGTTTTCATCAGGTTAAGCGCATGTTTTTAGCCTTTGATAATCAAGTGACTAGATTGCACCGGCAGCAAATTGGTGAGATAGTATTAGGTACAGACTTAGCAGCCGGGGAATGGCGATATTTAAATGCAGCCGAAATCAACTCAATCGACGCCTAATATCCTATTTATCATGCATTGGATAGTGGCTGGTCTGCTGGTTTTATTTAGTATTTTGCGGCCGCTTCAGGCGGCTTCTTACGAAGTATACCGTTGTGTTGATGCACGAGGATTAGTTGAGTTTAAAGATCTCCCTTGTGATGAAAATCAAAGTGGAGAAATTTTAGATTTTAAAAAACATCAGCCGCAAAAACCAAACTGGCAAGAGCAGGTCAAACAAAATAAAATTGACGGTATTGAGCTACTGGATATTAGACCTGACGGTCGTGCCTTTATTGCTAAATATACCTTCACTTCAAACAAAGCTTCTAACGAATTTATGCGGGTTTTACGTCAGTACAGCGGGATGAATGTAAACTTAGTTTCGGTGGCGTTTTTAGATGAAGGTGTTCGGCAAGGGGAAGCCAAATTGACTCCCCAATAAAAGTTAATAACGGATTAACCTTGTTGTTTTTCTCTAGCAATCGCGCGATACGCAATATCTGTTCTTAAATAAACATCCTGCCATTGAATACTTCGTGCTAACCGATAAGCCAATTGTTGTGCTTCAGTCACTGAGTTTCCTAACGCAGTTGCGCATAATACGCGGCCACCATTGGTGACAACTTGACCATTTTCCATCGCGGTACCGGCGTGAAATACTTTTTCGCCAGCGACTTCTTCTTCAGGTAAACCTGTAATTAAATCACCTTTATTATAGCTACCTGGATAACCCCCAGCGGCTAACACCACACCGACAGCTGGTTGCGGGGTAAAGTTTGCGGTCACTTCGTTTAGACGGCCTTCAGCGCCCGCTAAACAAAGTTCAACAAGATCAGACTCCAAACGTAACATGATAGGTTGAGTTTCTGGATCGCCAAAGCGGCAATTATATTCGATAACTTTGGGTTGGCCCTGTTCTGAAATCATCAAACCAGCATATAAAAAGCCAGTGTATTCATTGTCTTCAGCTGCCATACCTTCAACGGTTGGAATGATCACCTGCTCCATAATGCGCTGGTATACTTCTTCTGTTACCACGGGCGCGGGTGAATAAGCTCCCATACCGCCGGTGTTTAACCCTGTATCACCATCTCCAGCACGTTTATGATCCTGGCTGGTAGCCATTGGTACTATGTTTTTGCCGTCGACCATGACAATAAAGCTGGCTTCTTCACCGGTTAAAAACTCTTCGATCACGACTCTGTTGCCTGCTTCGCCAAACGCATTTCCTGCTAGCATATCTCTAATCGCATCTTCTGCTTCTTGCTTTGTCATCGCAACAATGACCCCTTTGCCGGCACATAAACCATCAGCTTTAATAACGATTGGCGCACCTTTTTCATTCAAATAAGCTAAAGCTTCATCTATTTGAGTAAAGGTTTGATAATCGGCTGTCGGGATATTATGACGGGCTAAAAAGTCTTTAGTGAAGGATTTTGAACCTTCAAGCTGAGCAGCTTTTTCTGTTGGACCAAAAACTTTTAAATCGGCTTTTCTAAATGCATCAACAACACCAATGACTAAAGGCGCTTCTGGGCCAACAATGGTTAAGCCGATAGCTTCTTGTTTAGCAAATTTAACCAAACCTTGGATATCGTCAACGGCAATTTTAACATTGCTCAATTTAGCTTCTAGTTCGGTTCCTGCATTGCCAGGGGCTACAAACACTTGCTCAACTAACGGAGATTGAGCTGCTTTCCACGCGAGTGCGTGTTCACGGCCACCGCCGCCTATTACTAATACTTTCATTAAAACCTCTTACGGCAATTTTTTGCGATTAATTTTTAAATGGGTTTTCTAAATTTTAACGTAAATCTGTCGCTTTCACCGATGTTTTGATATTTTTCTTTTTCGGCTGCTGTTTTTAATCCCCGCAGGGTCGGAGGCAAAGTCCAAACACCGCTGGCATGATCTGCCGTGTCTTTTGTATTTGCATTGATTTCGCTACTAGCTTCAAGCACAAAACCTGCCTGCAACGCCCAGCTAATTGCCAAACTCATTTTAATATAGCCTGATTTTATATGGCTTTTTTGTTCTAAATGTTCTGGCAATCTATGGTCAACAACGCCTAAAACCCCACCGGGTTTTAGTGCTTTATAAAACTGCTTAAACGCTGCCACCGCAGCCTCATCACCATTATACATGTACCAATTATGCAGGTTTCTAAAAGTAAATACTTTATCGACCGAGTTATCTGGCGCAATGGGCGATTGAGAGGCAGGATGGAAGCTCGTTAGCGTCACATTTTTATATACCGGAGATGTCTGCAGTTTATCGGCAAATTGTTCTCGCATGCGTTTGAAAAATGCATTATCAAGATCGGTCGGAAAATGAGCCGTATACAATTTGCCATGCGGATGCAATTTAGCAGCTAAAATTTCTGTATACCAACCACCGCCAGGCCATACTTCAACAACAGTATCACTATGTTTAAGCTCAAAAAACGCCAAAGTTTGATGTGGATGACGCGCTTGGTCTCGGGCGATATTTTGGGCTGTTCGGAGCGAGTCATTCGCCCAGCATGCTGTGCTTATCATTAAACCTGCAGTAACAAGTGCTGCATATTGTATAGCTTTGACGGTAGATCGCATTATTTTATCCTTACGGTTAGAGCATGGACAAATTAGCTGAAAAAATTGGCGGGGCTAGCATGACCTATCCCCGCCGTATCCGTTTAGTGACGGAAATGGCGCATGCCAGTAAAGACCATTGCCATGCCATGTTCATCGGCAGCCGCAATTACTTCTTCGTCACGCATTGAGCCGCCAGGTTGAATCACAGCCGTAATACCCGCTGCTGCAGCTGCATCTATGCCATCGCGAAACGGAAAAAATGCATCTGAGGCCATCACTGAACCTGCTACTTCTAAATTTTCATCAGCCGCTTTGATACCAGCAATTTTAGCACTATAAACTCGGCTCATTTGACCCGCGCCGACTCCAATTGTCTGGTTGCCTTTACAATATACAATGGCATTCGATTTTACATACTTTGCCACTTTCCAGCAGAATAACAAGTCGTTTAGCTCTTCGGCAGTCGGTTGTTTTTTAGTGACCACTTTTAAGTCAGCTTCGGTGACCATACCCTGATCCCGATCTTGGACTAATAAACCACCGTTAACACGCTTATAATCAAAACCTGATGTTTTATTTTGCCATTGGCCGCAGGCTAATAAACGGACATTTTGTTTTGCTTTAATCACTTCAGCTGCTTCAGCAGACACCTCTGGTGCAATAATGACTTCAACAAATTGGCGTTCGATAATGGCGGCAGCAGTCTCGGCATCCAAAGTTTGGTTAAATGCAATAATGCCACCAAATGCAGAGGTTGGATCTGTCTGATAGGCTTTATCGTAGGCCTGCAGTAAGTTTTCACCTAATGCAACGCCACATGGATTAGCATGTTTTACAATGACACAAGCCGGTTGCTTGAACTCTTTAACACATTCTAACGCCGCATCTGTATCTGCGATATTATTGTATGACAGGGCTTTGCCTTGCAATTGAGTTGCACTGGCAACAGAAGCTTCTTGGCTTTCTTTTTCAACATAAAAAGCCGCTTTTTGATGGCTGTTTTCGCCATAGCGTAAATCTTGTTTTTTAATAAACTGACTATTGTAAGTTCGTGGGAACGGACTTTCGTCTGCTTTTTCGCTGTGGTAGTCAGGCACTAAACGACCAAAATAGTTGGCAATCATGCCATCATAAGCGGCTGTGTGTTCAAATGCTGCAATCGCTAAATCAAACCGGCTTTGATAGCTTAAGCTATTATTGTTTGATTGCATTTCAGTCAGTACGCGCTGGTAGTCATTGGCATTCACAACTATGGTGACATCTTTATGGTTTTTAGCTGCCGAACGAACCATAGTAGGGCCGCCAATATCAATGTTTTCAATAGCGTCTTCTAACGTGCAGTCAGGTTTAGCCACAGTGTTTGCAAAGGGGTATAGGTTCACTACAACCATATCAATTTGCTCAATGCCATGCGCTTGCATAACTTCAGCATCTTGCCCACGACGACCTAAAATACCGCCATGAACTTTGGGGTGCAGAGTTTTGACTCGGCCGTCCATCATTTCAGGAAAGCCAGTATAGTCAGATACTTCAACGGCTGGGATTTGATTTTCTTTTAATAATTTATAGGTCCCGCCGGTTGATAAAATCTCAACACCAGCTTGGTTTAAGGCGGAGGCAAATTCCACAATACCAGTTTTATCTGAAACACTAATTAAAGCGCGCTTAATCGGGCGTGCATTGTCCATTTTATGTACCTTTATACGATAAATTAAAACAAAAAAGCACCCTTAGGTGCTTTTAAATAAACAAAAAAAATTTTAGTTCATGCCGTATTTTTTAAGCTTTTTACGCAAAGTACCACGGTTGATACCTAAAATGTTAGCTGCACGAGTCTGGTTGCCTCGAGTGTAAAGCATGATTTCTTCTAATAATGGTGCTTCGACTTCTGATAACACGATTTCATAAAAGTCATCAATGTCCTGACCGTTTAATTGTGACAAGTAGTTAGTCACTGCCTGCTTTACAGAGGCGCGCAAAGGTTTTTGCGTTTGTTCTTGCGATGGGGTAACAGTACCAGTAACTAATTCAGGAGAAACATTTTGATCGAACATATTAACTACTCTTCTCTTTTAAAGTGATTAAATTATCAAAAAAATCTGTCAGACTTTGAAGCTGTCCAACGGCATCATCGATGGCATTAAAAGCCCGTCTATATTGATCGCTGTTAGGGATCTGCTTTAAATACCAGCTCACATGTTTACGCGCCAGACGATATCCTTTTTCTTCACCATAAAATTTATGGATCTGGGCTACGTGGGACAGAACCATTTCAGCAATTTGCGGCAATGGCGGTCGCTCTGGTATTGTTCCGTCCTCTAACAGCTGGCAAATCTCCTGAATTAACCAGGGATTGCCTTGAGCGCCGCGACCAACCATAACGGCGTCAGCGCCCGTAAATTCTTTTACAGCTTTTGCTTGCGGTGCCGAGCAAATATCCCCGTTTGCAATAACCGGAATATTAATTGCCTGTTTAATGGCGCGTATCGTTTGATATTCAGCACGGCCTTTAAACATACATTCGCGAGTACGACCATGAACAGCGAGCGCTTGAATACCAGCCGCTTCCGCGATACGCGCAATTTCTACACCATTTTTATGTTGTTGTGACCAACCCGTTCTAATTTTTAAGGTCACAGGTACGTTAACTGCGGCCACAACTGAAGTTAAAATTTGCTCAACTAATTTAGGGTCTTGCAACAAAGCTGACCCCGCGAGCTTTTTATTCACTTTTTTGGCTGGGCAGCCCATATTAATATCAATAATTTGTGCCCCGTTCTCAACATTGAACTGGGCTGCGGCTGCCATTAGCGCCGGATCACTGCCCGCGATCTGGACGCTTTTGATACCTTTTTCTTGTTTCAGGTCCATTCGTGCTTTCGATTTGTCTGTATCCCACACTTGCGGATTACTCGATTGCATCTCACCTGTTGCTAAACCTGCGCCTAAATCTAAACAGATATGACGAAAAGGTTGATCTGTGACACCGGCCATCGGCGCTAAAAAAACTGGACTTAAAATTTTATGTGCGCCTATCTGAATCATCTTAGTCAACTGGTTAAAAGTGCATCACCTGAAAAAGGCGGGCTAGTTTACGGATTTTTTGGCAGGCTGAAAAGCTTAATTTTTAATCAGTTTGAAATTTTTTTTTGTCAAGGGGGAACAGAATAAATATTTCAGTTTTATGAAGGTTAAAAATGATCATGAATTGCCACCTATGTTAAAAAAAAGCGTTATTTTTTATTTTTTGTAATAAAATGTACAGATAACAAAGTTTAACAGTTTATTGATCTTGCTGATCTAAGATTAAATCGAGCTTATTTTGGGAGGTTATTATGAACTTAAAACAAACAGCATTTGTGCTCACAGCATCTATATTAATTACCGCTTGTGATGATGATATTGACTATCATGTTGGCGTCGATCCTCATCATTTACGTATTTATAAAGACGATCAGCAATTATCCTGTCAACCAGACTCTGGCATTTCTATTCGCAGCCATGCGTTGGAATTGGCCGAGCAAAATATTACGATGCATTGCAGTCAAAAAGGAACTGATGGATTTTCTTATCCTCAATCCTGTGGCTCCGAAACTGGCAGTATTAATATTTACACGATACACACAGAAGATTTGGCCGCTGCAAAAGCGCTCGGTTTTGAACGCTTGAGTAAATTACCACAAGCGAGTTTAAATAATTTGTGTGAATATCAAGTGATCTCGGACCAGCGAAAATATTATCTAATGCATGATATTAAAGCGAATTTAGATATTTGGCAGCAGGCGCAAATCAATGACTATCATTATAAAATACAAACGGCATATCAGGACTGTTCTGAGAACTCTAAAAATGGTCACTTTCGTGTGCAAGTTGAAAATGGCCAAATCACCGAAGTAATGGACTTGGCTGATAATAGTATATTAAATGATATCGACGATTTTTATACAATGGAGGAGTTGTTAAACGAAATTAAGCTATCTTTTTGGATGTCTCCTTTTGCCGCGGGGAAAAGTGTGCAAGAAGTGCAGAAGTTACCTCATTACAGTGAGCTAGGGGTCATTCAAAGTGTTTATTATGATAGTGGTACCTCTGCCTGTGATGCCCCTTACATACAAATATCTGAATTTACCCCGCTTAATTAACGTTAGTTTTAAATCGCCTCATCATTAATCCAAACCCACATAAGTTACGTATTAAATGAACTTGTGTGGGCTAGGTCTCAAAATTCAAACAACTACCGAACTCACCCAATTTACACAGGTCAAGCAAGGAAAGGAATAAAAGGAAACCACTATGCAAGTTAAATTGATTTACGTTTGTTTGTTTTGGTTATTATTAGTCTCTGGTCAAGCGATTGCTGCTGCACAAATGTCGGTTAAAACGCCGCCGGAGAATTTGTTTGATGTACTAAGTGCACGGGCAAAAAATTTAGCCGCTCAACCTTATCAGGCGGTCTCTAAAATAGAGCAGGCTGTGCTAAATGATCTTGACTATTCAGCCTATCGAGCAATCCGTTTTAAAGCGGACACTGCATTGTGGGCTGGTCAAAAACCGTTTGAAGTGCAATTTTTCCATCCAGGCTTTTTATATGATCAACCCGTTAAAATCGTTCGTATTAATGGCCGTGGTGAGCGCTTTACAGTACCTTTTGATCCTGCCAGTTACCAATACGATGGACCTGCAGCAGGTGCTGGTGATGCGTTGAAACAAGCCGGTGATCAAATTCAGTTAGGGCATGCCGGATTTCGTGTGCATTTTCCGTTAAACAATCCAACCTATAAAGATGAAGTGATTGTTTTTCAGGGGGCTTCTTATTTTCGTCTGGTGGGGCCAGGCCAACAGTATGGTTTATCGGCACGGGGCCTAGCGATTGATACCGCAGAGGCCAGCGGCGAAGAATTTCCAACATTTACTGAGTTTTGGTTGTTAGAACCAGACGAGCAAAGCAATGAATTGGAAATTTACGCTTTGTTAGATAGCCCCTCAATCAGTGGAGCTTATCATTTTATTTTGCAACCCGGTGTCACTACCGAGGTTCAAGTAAAAAGCCAATTGTTTGCCCGCGAGGATATTAACAAATTGGGTGTAGCACCGTTAACCAGTATGTTTTTACATGGTGAAAACCAAGCGCACAAGGTAGATGACTTTAGACCTGAGGTACATGACTCTGATGGTTTATTGGTTCTGTCTGAGCAGGGGGAATGGACTTGGCGGCCGCTCACCAATCCGAATGGGTTACGGGTAAACGCCTTGCAATACGAAAACCCTAAAGGTTTTGGTTTATTGCAGCGGGATACCGAGTTCGGTCATTATTTGGACGCCGAAGCCCATTATGGCGAGCGTCCTGGGCTTTGGGTTGAGCCGACTGAAAACTGGGGAAAAGGGCATGTTGAGCTGGTTGAAATTCCTACCGAGAGTGAAACAAACGATAATATAGTCGCTTATTGGGTGCCGGAAACGCCACTTAATAAAGGTGATAGTTTTTCTTTTAATTATCGTCTAACGACAGTCGCAGGTGCATTGTCTCAACAAACGCTTGGTCAAGTCACTCGCACACGCATAGGTTGGGCGGCCTTACCAGGCATGGATAATCCGCCGCCACAAAGTGAACGCCAATTTATCGTTGATTTTAATGGTGGGGCATTAGCTGATTTGCCTAAACAATTACCAA
Source organism: Gayadomonas joobiniege G7 (assembly GCF_000300815.1). GTDB lineage: Bacteria > Pseudomonadota > Gammaproteobacteria > Enterobacterales > Alteromonadaceae > Catenovulum > Catenovulum joobiniege. The sequence continues at coordinate 148,954 of NZ_AMRX01000003.1, forward strand.
TTCAAGCCAAGCTAACGCTGAGTAATGGCAGTTATAAAGATCTACAAGTTAAAGCATTACCGGGTGACGCTGGCTGGCGCGCTGCGTTTAAGTTAACACCCGATGAAGAACTGCCAGCAGATATGCGTTTGTCTTTACACTTACGGAATAAAGCAATTACAGAGGTATGGAATTATGTCTGGTATGCAAGCGACTTTGAAGAATAGAACCTCTGCGCGTCAGCAGGTTAAGATCCCAGTACTCTGGCTGCGCCGCACAGTATTTTTAGTGCTCGTCGTAGCCACCATGTTGACGGGTATTTGGCTCATGTTTGATATTTTACAGGCCAACGGGACCAGTATTTTAGAATTGAGTTTGTTGGTGTTGTTTGCAATCACTTTTGCATGGATTTCAGTGGCCTTTTGGAGTGGTGCTCTGGGATTTATGATTCAATTATTGCGGCGAGACCCATTAACATTGAAACAGTTTAAAGCAACAGCAGCGGTTTCTGAAGGGCGTCTGAAACAAGCTAAAACCGCGATCGTAATGCCTGTCTATAACGAGGATACTGAGCGTGTAATGGCGGGGTTTGAAGCATGCTTTCGCTCCCTTGAACAAACCGGTAAATTGGCAGGTTTTGATTTCTTTTTATTAAGTGATACTCAAGATCCTGAATTGGCTGAACGAGAAAAAGTTGAGTGGCAAAAATTTAAACATAGGTTAGGTGCCTCGTTAGCCAAAAAAGTATTTTACCGTCGGCGGGAAAATAATGTCGGCCGTAAGGTGGGTAATCTTGAAGACTTTTGCTGCCGGTGGGGACAAGATTATGCCCATATGTTGGTATTGGACGCAGATAGTATAATGACTGGCAAATGTATTTTGCGGCTAACATATGCCATGCACCACAATCCAGAAGCAGGTTTGATTCAAACAGTGCCGATACCTGTCCGTCAGGACACATTTTTTGCCCGTTTTTTACAGTTTGCTGCGTCTTTATATAGTCCAATGTTAGCCACTGGGCTGGCATTTTGGCAAGGTGATGCAGCAAATTATTGGGGTCACAATGCGATTATCCGTACCCGCGCATTTATTGATTATTGCGGGTTGCCACCATTAACAGGCAAAGGGCCTTTCAGTGGCGATATTTTAAGCCATGATTTTGTTGAAGCTGCCTGTTTACGTCGAGCTGGTTGGCAAGTGCTTTTATTTGCCGAACTAGAAGGGAGTTATGAAGAAGTTCCTAGTAATATGTTAGATTATGCAGTGCGCGACCGTCGCTGGGTACAAGGTAACATCCAACATTTAGCCCTTTTGCCTAAAAAAGGTTTTTTTTGGATGAGTAAAGTTCATTTTTTATTAGGCGCCTTGGCTTACATTACTTCATTGGTATGGCTTCTCATGTTGGCACTTTCAACGGTTGATGCGGTTGGGCGTTCTCTTACCAGTAATGACTTTTTTATCAGTGCCTACCAGCTGTTTCCGAGCTGGAAAATTGCCAAAACCGAGTTGATATACGCTTTATTATATTTCACTGCGAGTCTGCTGCTGTTGCCTAAGCTGATGGGGATCATTATTGCCCTCTTGTATCATCGCCAAGCTTTTGGGGGCACGATAAGATTATTATTAAGTGCCATGGTTGAAACCGTATTTGCGATTTTAATTGCACCCATCATGATGGTCTTTCATGCGTACTTTGTCGTCTGTGTATTTGCCGGTAAAAAAGTTAGCTGGAATTCACAAAGTCGAGAAGGGCGCATGCTAAATTGGCGTGAGGCGTTTATTTATACTCGATGGGCGACTTTAGTCGCTGTATGTTGGGGCGCAGTCGCTTGGTATTTTGCACCTGTTTTTTTCTGGTGGATGTTGCCGGTTTTATTAGGTTTAGTCTTGGCGGCACCAATCTTACGCTATTCGAGCAGTTTAACGTTAGGGCTGTTATTTAAAAAAGCGGGCCTGTTTATGATCCCTGCTGAATATAAACAGGTACCTGTGATAGAGGCGGTTGCGAAACATTTGCAAATTTTGCGTCAGCAGGATGAACAAACAGTCGATCAAGCATTCCAATTGCCTGCCGAACGGCATTGTAAAATGCCACAGCAAAACTTTAACCAAATTTTAATTCAATAAGGAGTAAATCGTATGGCAACTGTGACATTAAAAGGTCAGCCAATTCAAACTCAGGGTGAACTCCCCAAAGTAGGAAGCAAATTGCCCGAGTTCACGCTTGTTAAAGGGGATTTAAGCGAAGCAAATTTAGCTGAATTTAAAGGCAAAAAAATTGTGTTAAACGTTTTTCCATCGGTGGATACTGGCACCTGTGCTATGTCTGTTCGCACCTTTAACGAACAAGCAACTGAGCTAGAGGATACCCGAGTTCTTTGTATTTCGGCTGATTTGCCTTTTGCCCAAAACCGATTTTGTGGTGCTGAAGGCATCAAAAATGTAGCGGTTTTATCAGGATTTCGGTCATCATTTGGTGATGATTATGGGTTAACCTTTAATACAGGCCCATTAAAGGGCCTGTATTCTCGATGTGTTATTGTCGCCAATGAGAACGGTGAGGTTTTATATACTGAGCAGGTTGCAGAGACGGCAGATGAGCCAGATTATCAAGCGGCTTTGGCAGCTCTTAAAAACTAACATCAATAGGCCACCAAATTTGGGTGGCCTATTGATTTTTTAAACCAGCATATTGTCATAATTGCCAGCTAGAAAGTCACTGATGTTGTTAGCGATTTGATTTAACAATCGCTGACGCGCTTCTAAAGTTGCCCAAGCGGTGTGCGGGGTTATGGATAAATTATCAAGTCTTTTTTGTAAAAGAGGGTGTTCTCTTGGTGGTGGCTCAACTGACAAACCATCCAATAAAGCGGCTTGAATTAGGTTATCTTGTAGTGCTTGGCATAAATCATGTTCGTTAATTAAACCACCACGGGCGACATTCACTAAAATAGCGTCTGCTTGCATACGCTCTAAAAATGCTCGGTTCACCATATGCATATTTTGCTCTGTGAGTGGGCAGTGCAGAGAAAGTATGTCGGCCTGTTCAACCACTTGCCAAAAAGGTGTCCGGCCAGCACGAAGTTCATTTTCACCTTGTCGCTCTGCGATTAGCACTTGCATGCCAAAAGCTCGGCCAATGTTTGCAGTTGCTTGGCCTGTATCGCCATAACCGATAATGCCTAAGGTTTTGCCCGCTAGCTCAAAAGTTGCATAATTAAGCAAAGAAAAATTCCGGCTGCGGACCCACTCACCGTTAAAGCTGGTGCGATTATAATCGCTAATTCTGCTCGCCCAGTTTAATAACAACGCAAATACATGTTGTGCGACACTATCGGTTGAGTAGCCTTTGACATTGCAGACTTTCACACCTGCTTTTTGACACGCTTGCAAATCAACGTTGTTATAGCCAGTTGCTGCCACACAGACTAATTTAAGTTGCTTAGCGAGCGCCAGCTCAGCTTCACCGATAACCACTTTATTGGTGATCACTACATTCGCATTTTCTAGTGCAGCAGCTGGATTTTGACGGAACTCATCAGACGAATAGCGGTCAATAGAAGTTGCAGTTTTGTTAATAAGTTGATAGTCGAGTTCACCCAAGGTGTCGGCATCTAAAAAGCTAATATGCATAAAAATTTACTCATCTGTTAGTCGAATGTCACTTTTGAGTCTAACATATGCATAATATAACAATAAAACAGGATGTGTTTATGTTTGTTTCTACGATTGAATTTACAGTTGATCCGGCCGCTTTGCTGCAGTTTATGGATGCCATTTTAGAGCAAGCGGAAGCGACATTAAAAGAGCAAGCTGGCTGCCATCAGTTTGAAGTCAGCCAATGCCGACAAAACCCTAAGCTATTTTTTTTGTACTCTCGTTTTGACAGTGAAGCAGATTTTCAGTGTCATTTAGACAGTCCACATTATTTATGTTTTACTAAACAAACGAATCAGTGGGTGATACGCAAACAAATAAGAACCTGGTTTGTTTGTTAACCTAACTTAAATTAAAGGACGTCTACTTTGATCTTTACAATAATTGGTGCCGGTTGGTTAGGTCATCCGCTTGCTTTGCAGCTACATAAAGCGGGGCATCAAATAAAAACCACCACTCGAGATGAAACTAAACGACGAGGTTTAATTCAACAGGGCTTAGCCTGCGAGCAGTTATCACTGCAGGCGGATACTGACTTTACCGCGCCAGTATTTGCCGAACTAATGCAAACCGACTGTTTGATCATCACTTTGCCACCCGGCATTCGTCATGGCAAAGGAGAAGCTTATTTAACAATTATCAAAAGCTTGCTGGCGGTCGCTGATAAAAAAAAGGTGGCAAAAGTATTATTGACTTCATCAAGCGGGGTTTACCCTGAACAGGATAAGTGGATGGATGAGGAAGCTGCTTTCCCACATAATGAAAAAGCGCGTTTATTGTTGGCTGCAGAATCTTTAGTTGCTGCACGACAAGGCGATTATCTTATTTGCCGTTTAACTGGGTTATTTGGCGGCCAGAGAGATCCCGCGCGTTTTGTTAAGCGCATGAGTCAGTTAAATAAACGGGCGATCGCTAATATGTTGCACCAAAAGGAAGCTGTCGCTGCTATTTATTTTTTATTACAACAAGAGATTAAAAACCAGTGTATTAATATTAGCAGCCAAATCCCAGTGACTAAGGTTGATTTTTACCAGGCTGCGATTGCCCGTTCTGATGTTACAACTGAATTGCCTCCGTTAGTTGACGGGGCAGTGGGGAAGTGTATTTCAACGGCAAAGTTAGCTGGGCTTGGTTACTCTTTTATTTTTGCTGATGCAATTGCGGCGTTAGCAGCAGAATAACAACTGCCACTAACGCTTGTGGTTATTGTACTGGGCTACCGTATAAATCTATTTCGGTGATAGACCAGGTCTGTTTAGGGCTACCATTGGTTAATACAAAACGAATGTATTGAGCCGTTTTACCCAAAGTTTGATTAACTCGGCGTGGACTTGGTGATATGTCTTGAGCCACTCTTTCCCAGGTTTTTCCATCATCCGAAAACTCAATGTCAAATGAGCGTGCGCAACGCCAATTCCATTTTCGGCAATCCATTTCAACTTGGCTTATGTAGTATTTTTGTGGCAATTTGATTTGTAGCCACATGCCAATTTTTTGCAGTTCGCCACTATCCCATTTACCCCAACCTGTTTTGCCGTCGACTAGATTTTTAAAACCTGTTGGATTATGGCTGGCGCTGAATTGCCACTGAGCTTTATTCGTCAGTTTGTGGCCATATTTTTGCTCTAATTCAGGCAAAGTCCAAGGGCTTCTACGTTGGTCGTTTTTACGCAATTCAGCAATTTGCTCGGCCGTGACCATGCTGGCTTGATTGCCAAAGTTATTTCTAATATAGGTCAGCACGTCTGCAAGCCACAGGTCATCATTGCTGGCCAATGACGCCATGATAACACCAGCATAATTTTCACCTTCAATTGGACCCGTTAAACCATCTAAAGCAATACGCCCCAGCAAAGCTAGATTTCCCTGTACCCTGGGGTTGTTTTTAAATGAGGGGGCCAGCAAGCTGTTTCCTGCCGGGGTACCTAAACCATCTTTTCCGTGGCAGTTGGCACAAAGAGAATTAAAATGCTGTTGGCCGCGCTCAAGGGCCTCGGCCAAAGCTTTGTTGCCTTGCGCCAGTTTGGCTTTGGCTTGCTGCTCTTTAATTTGATACTGCATTGCCGTATCTATGGCTTTGACGCCTTTTTTGTTAGCATATCGGGCCAGTACTTTGGTTCGAATTTGAGCTCTTTTATTTTCATCGGCCGCAACATAAAACGCTGACAATAAGATCTGTTGGGCAAGTTCTACATCTGCCTTTGGCAATAATTTGAGCCAATGATCTATCATTTGCTGATTATTGTTATTGACCAGTTGTTCTGAAATACGCACTGCAGCAACCCGAACAACTGAACTGGCATCATTAAAAGCTTGCTCCAATAACGATTGATCAATGATGCCAAGGCCTTCTAATGTCCACAGGGCATGTAGGCGAGCGAGCGGTTCGTTATGCGTACGAGCCATGGTTTTTAAATCTGGCACTATGCTGTGATCGCCGGCTAATACCATAAGTTTTTGTGCATTTAACCGCCACCATTGATTTGGGTGGGATAAGTAGCTAACTAACTCTGCAGGTGACTTTTGATACAACCTAGGTTGTTCTCCGCGTTCAACACCGGGTTTGGTAACACGATAAATACGCCCCCGTCCTGTGATGTCATCTAAACCAAATTTTTCTATAATTTGGCGTAGATATGATCCGGGTTTGGTCCAGTTTCCTTCTTGAATAATACCACGGTACATATCAACTAAATAAAGGGTGCCATCAGGGCCTGTTTCACTCCAGACTGGGCGAAAAGCACTGTCGGTTGAGGCAATAAACTCTTTTTTCTGAGATTGATAAGGGTGGCTGATCACTGAATACCCATCATGGCGAGTGATTTCAGCGCGGCGGATCAGGTGACCAACTGGCTCGGGAGCAATATAGTTGCCATATAGTTCAGGTAGTTTATCACCGAGGTAAATGCTCTGGCCTGCGATACCTGTGAACCTATCTAAAGTATTGTCGTCTCTTAATCTAGGCAAACCACCTTGCACATCTGGAATATGCTCAATTGGGAAGATTTCATTAAAGCCGTCAGTTGTTTCGCCTTTGACTGGAATACCGCCATAAACGGTTGGAAATTGAAAGCTAAATACAGGCTCCTCTGCGCCCGCGGCTGAATAATATAAACGCCCCTCTGCATCCTGACCTAGACCCCATTGGCCGCCACCAAAACGCATGTTTTCGGCTATCACTTTGTCGCCCTGAATTTTATATCTACGGTTTGTATAGGTGACGTATATCCAGTTATCGATTCCCCAAATTAACCCACTGGGTTGGTGTTCCAAGTTGCCGCCTCTTTTGCCACCTTTAAAAGCGATTGATTTTTTGTCAGCTACCCCATCACCATCAGTATCCTCCAGCAATAAAATATCGAAGGTATTGGTTTCGCGAACTAAAATTCGTCCATCTTCTAATGGCAATATCATTCTGGGTAGCAGGAGTCCATCGGCAAAAATAGTATACTTATCCATGGTGCCGTCGTTGTCGCTATCAATCAGTCGCTTGATCCGGCTAGTGGCTTGCATCTGCCCTTTGCCATCTAAATCTTGCATGTAGGTTAACATTTCAGCGACGTACATACGGCCATTGCCGTCGAAGGTTGCGAGTACAGGTTCTTCAACCATAGGTTCGTGGGCGACTAGCTCCATGATATAGCCATCTTGAAGTTGCATTGTGGCTAAAGAGTCTTGTGGTGTTAAACCCTTAATAGGGCCACGCTCGTGTTTTTGATGATAGGCAGCACTATGCCCACCCGTATGTGTTTGAGCGCTGCCAGAATCTGTTATCTGCTGGTTCTGGCAGCCAATCTGTGCAGAAATGGCCAGCACTAAACTAATGGTAAAAACGATTTTTTTCATTATTGTTTCTCAGTGACTATGATATATATGAAGCGTTTAATAAACAGATGTTAGTTTGATTTTATGTTAATTGAATAAAGTTAACAATGTTTGATGGGGTTTTTTAACAATAGATACGATAATAACGCTCAATTTAAAAAATTGAGCGTTTTAACCTAAATTAAATCACGGTTATGGGGGTGGTTTAGATTTAATACTGGGCCTGCCGGAATGATTTGAGTGGGATTGATCTGTTTGTGACTGTAATAATAGTGGCATTTTATGTGGTCAAAATTAACAGTTTCACGAATATCCTTGTATTGATATAACTCACGTAAATAATTTTGCAGATTAGGGTAATCGGCAATGCGTTTTAGATTACATTTAAAATGATTGACATATACAGCATCAAATCGAATCAAGGTTGTAAATAATCGCCAATCGGCTTCTGTGAGCCTGTCATCAACAAGATAACGGCTTTCCGACAGTCTTAATTCAATATTATCTAGCGCATTAAAAAGTTCAGTCACTGCATCTAAATAGGCGGTTTGAGTAGTTGCAAAACCCGCTTTATAAACGCCATTATTAATTTTATGGTAAACAAAATCATTAATTTGGTCTATGTTATGGCGTAGCTCGGTCGGATAAAAATCCTCTTGGTTATTGGTGATATGATTAAAGGCGGAATTAAAAATCCGCATAATTTCACTCGACTCATTGTTTACAATGGTCTGTTCTTTTTTATCCCATAAAACAGGCACAGTCACTCGAGTGGTGATCTCAGGATTGGTTTTGGTATAAAGCTGATGTAAATAATCTAATTGGTAAAGCTTATCACCAGTCGCGCCTGGATAGTGCTCGAAGCTCCAACCTTGAGCTAACATTTTAGGGTTGACTACAGAGACGCTGATATGAGACTCAAGTGATTTAAGCTGACGCATGATCAAGGCCCTGTGTGCCCATGGACAAGCAAGTGACACATATAAATGATAACGGCCAGACTCGGCAGAAAATTGATCACTGTGACTGGTACTAATTGTTTTTCTAAATTGAGATTCTGAACGAACAAATTTACCACCGTGGCTTTTGGTATCATACCATTGGTCATGCCATTGCCCATCTATTAACAAGCCCATACTATCACCTTAATTCCTGTTGAAAAATTCCTAATCGGTATTTTCGATTAAACAAAATACTTTTACTGACTTTAAATTATCATCATTTAGCTCAATACTAATACTGTGTTCAACGCAGATAGTTTACTTAAATCAGGAGAATAAGATGTTAGTCAATAAAGAAGGTTCTAGAGTTCCAAGTGTTGAGTTTGTTGTTAAAGCTGAAGAAGGTTTTAAGCACGTAAAGTCAGATGATATTTTTAATAATCGTACGGTCATTGTTTTTTCATTACCAGGCGCTTTTACGCCAACTTGTTCATCGACTCACTTGCCTCGCTATAACCAGTTAGCGGATGTGTTTAAGCAACAGGGTGTTGACGAAATTTTATGTGTATCTGTTAATGATACTTTTGTAATGAATGCTTGGGCAGCCGACCAGGAAGCCGATAAAGTCACTTTGATCCCTGACGGCAATGGCGAGTTTACTGATAAAATGGGCATGTTAGTTGACAAAGCAGATTTAGGTTTTGGTAAACGTAGCTGGCGTTATGCAATGTTAGTTAAAGACGGCGTTATTGATAAAATGTTTATTGAACCAGAAGTTGAAGGCGACCCGTTTGAAGTGTCTGACGCCGATACAATGCTGAAATATATCGCACCGGATTTAGCCGTTCCTAAGTCTGTTAGCTTGTTCACTAAACCAGGATGTCCTTTCTGTGCGAAAGCGAAAAAGTTATTGTCTGACAATGGCTATCAGTATGAAGAAATTTTGCTCGGTGACAGCATTGGTTTAACCAGCTTAAAAGCCGTTTCTGGCCGCGACACTGTTCCACAAGTTTTTATTGATGGTCAGCACATTGGCGGTAGTGACGATTTAGAAGCTTATTTTGCTAAATAAAGTCAATGAGTAAAGATAAAAAGCCGGCTGGTCTAACCGGCTTTTTGAACTGGGGTCGGCTTTCACGCCTGATAATGTTAGCAGGCCGCAGCTTCTCGTTTTTCGCACGCCAGCAAAGTATTCTCAATTAACTTAGCAACTGTCATAGGGCCAACACCGCCCGGCACAGGAGTAATAAAGCCAGCTCGTTCTGCGGCTTTATTAAATTCTACATCACCGACTAAGGTGCCATCTTGCTGCCGATTAATACCAACATCAATCACAATGGCCCCAGGTTTGATCCACTCACCCGGAATAAAACTCGCTTTACCAACAGCCACTACTAAAATATCTGCGCGTCGTACGTGATTTTCTAAATCTTTCGTAAATCTGTGAGTGACAGTTGTGGTGCAGCCAGCTAATAATAACTCTAGGGACATTGGGCGACCGACAATATTGGACGCACCAACCACAACGGCTTCCGCGCCTGTGATATCTATTCCAGTGCTCTCGAGCAAGGTTATAATGCCAAAAGGTGTGCAAGGGCGCAGATAAGGAATACGCTGCGCAAGTCGACCGATATTGTATGGATGAAAACCATCAACGTCTTTTTCAGGCGCGATGCGTTCAATAATAGATGTCGCATCTAACCCTGCTGGTAACGGCAGCTGTACTAAAATACCATCTATCTCTGGATCTTCGTTTAGAGCATCAACCTGAGCGAGTAATTCTTGCTGACTGGTCGTTGCTGGTAGGTCAAATGATTTTGATACAAAGCCGACTTGCTCACAAGAGCGACGTTTGTTGTTGACATAAACTTGTGAGGCCGGATCGGCTCCCACTAATACTACAGCGAGTCCGGGCGCTCGTTTGCCTTCGGCGAGCCGTTTGTCCACTGCAATTTTTACTTGTTGTTTTACCGATTGAGCAATGCTTTTTCCATCAATAATTTGCGCTGTCATGTATCTGTCTTCTCTATATCAGGCGTTGGCCGAAAATGGGTATATGGTACACGATTTTATTTTTTATTCAGCTTGTTGTTTCAGCAAATATAAAAAGTCGAGTGCTTGTTTGGCTGTCATATTATCTGGGTCACAATTTTTTATATGATTGACTATTGGATGCTCTGGCTGTGGCATTGGGTTTAATTCGCCTTGAGCTGCGGTATCTGGTTCTTTGCTTAAGGTTTTGTTATTTTCTAATTGATGCAGTTTTTGTTTAGCCAGATGAATCACATTTTGTGATACCCCAGCCAACTTAGCGACTTGAAGGCCGAACGAGCGATTGGCGCTGCCTTCTTTGACTGAGTGCATAAACGTAATGTGATCGCCTTCTTCAACTGCATCTAAATGTAGGTTTATTACGGCTGGGTAGTCGTCTGCGAGTTGCGTCATTTCAAAATAATGAGTTGCAAACAAAGTGTAAGCTTTTACCGATTTGGCTAACTCAACTGCCACCGCCCAAGCTAACGATAAACCATCATAAGTGCTAGTGCCACGGCCAATTTCATCCATTAAAATTAGACTATCGGCACTGGCATTATTTAAAATATTTGCCGTTTCAGTCATTTCAACCATAAAAGTAGAGCGGCCACTAGCCAGATCGTCTGACGCACCGATTCGCGTAAAAATTCTATCAATAGGACCAATAACCGCAGTGGCAGCTGGTACATAACTGCCAATATAAGCCATAATGCAAATTAAGGCAGCCTGGCGCATGTAAGTTGATTTACCGCCCATATTCGGGCCGGTAATAATCTGTAAGCGCCGCTCCTCTGTGCAGCTAAGTGGGTTTGCAATAAAAGGTTCACTGCTTAATTGCTCAACAACAGGGTGGCGGCCTTCGGTAATTTCAATGCCGCGACTCTGGCTATATTCGGGGCGAACATAATTATGGATGAGGGCAATTTGTGCCAAGTTATTTAATACATCCAGCTGCGCGACTAAGTCGGTTAATTCTTGCAGCTCGCTAATATGAGGCTCAAAAAAACAAAAGAGTTGTTCGTAAAGTTGTTTTTCCAGTGCTAATGCTTTGCTTTGGGCTGTTAGTACTTTATCTTCTAGAGCTTTTAGCTCTGGCGTAATAAAACGCTCTGCATTTTTTAAAGTTTGTCTTCGAGTATATTCAACGGGTGCATTTTGTGCTTGCGCTCGGCTAATTTCTATATAAAAACCATGAACCTTGTTATAGCTTACTTTCAAAGTATTCAGTCCAGTGCGTTCACGTTCGCGCTGTTCAATTTGCTGAAGCGTTTCTTGGGCACCCGAACTCAACCGCCTTAATTCGTCTAATTCTTCGTTGTAGCCTTCAGCTAGCACCCCCCCGTCTCTAACGACAACGGGTGGGTTGTCAACGATTGCCTGAGTCAATAGCTGATAGAGTTTGGGAAAGGTATTAATTGTGTCTTGGTAGCGAATTAATATTGGGTTTTGGGTAAAAGCTAAGCTGTCTTTGATGCTGGGTAGACAGCCAAGCGCCGAGCGCAAGCGCGAAAAATCACGTGGCCGAGCACTGCCAAGGGCAATTCTCGTGACTATGCGTTCAATATCGCCTACTTGTTGAAAATTTTGACGTAATTCTTGATAAATATCTGCCTCTAATAAGCTTTCTATCACATCAAGCCGCTGTTCTAATATTTGCCTATCTCTAATTGGCTGCACCAACCAGCGCTGTAATAGGCGGGCTGCCATTGGTGTGGCTGTTTGATCTAGGATATCAAATAGCGATTGACCTTTAGCACCTGATAAACTTTGTATGATCTCTAAATTGCGTAAGCTAATCGCATCCAGATAAACTTTGTCATCTAACCGTATGACTTGCAGACCACGTAAATGCGGGATAGCTGATTTTTGAGTATCCTTGATATATTGTAATATAGCGCCAGCTGCCCCTACGCCGGCGTGATTTTGCTCAATTCCAAAACCTGTTAGATCCCGCGTTTTAAATTGACGACAAAGTTGACGCGCTGCGGTATCGCTTGCAAAATCCCATTCCGGACGCCTTTTAAGCCCTTTAATGCTTTCAATTAAATCAAGTTGAGCAAAAGTATCCGGATATAAAAGCTCGGCTGGCTGCCACTGCTGTAAAATGGCTTGCAATTGCTCACGAGAAGCTAATTGCCCAACTGCAAAACGACCAGATGTTATATCTAAACTGGCAATACCAAACTGTGCTTTACCCGTTTCAACAACGGCCATTAATAAGTTATCTCGGCGACCTTCTAATAAAGATTCTTCGGTAATGGTTGCTGGAGTTAATACCCGCACTACTTTTCGTTCAACCGGACCCTTGCTAGTCGCTGGATCGCCAATTTGCTCACAAATGGCAACCGATTCACCCAATTCGACTAAACGCGCTAAATAATTGTCGACTGCGTGGTAAGGCACGCCAGCCATTGGAATTGGGGTACCTGCTGTTTTTCCTCTATGGGTTAACGAAATATCTATCAGTTCAGCCGCCTTCTTAGCATCATCAAAAAAGAGCTCATAAAAGTCACCCATCCGGTAAAATACTAAAATATCTTTGTATTCGGATTTTATTGTTAAATACTGGCGCATCATTGGGGTGTGTTGACTCAGCGACTGTTCTGAATAAATATCTGTATGCATAAAGGTTCTATTTGGCCGAAAGGAGAATTTTAAACATGTTAAGCCAATCGATTTTAAACGGCTCAACACAATGTGGCGCTATTTTAACGCAATATGGGCTATCAATTGCAACTGCAGAATCATGCACCGGTGGTGGGATTGCTTATGCTCTCACCGAAATCGCCGGTAGTTCAGCTTATTTTAAACAATCCGTTGTGACCTACAGCAATCAGGCAAAACAAGATCGTTTGCAAGTTAATGCAGCAACTTTGCAAAAATATGGTGCGGTGAGTGAGCAAACAGTGAGTGAAATGGCTATGGGATTGTATCAATTAAGCCACTGTGACCTTGCGCTAGTGACCAGCGGAATTGCTGGGCCGGGTGGAGCAACGGCTGACAAACCTGTTGGGTTAGTGCATTTTGCTTGGTTGTGGCAAGGAGAACAGTTGAGCTTATCTGCTGAAGTTTTTAGCGGGAATCGCAGCCAAGTTAGATCCAATGCAATTGAATATGCGTTGAATAGAGCGCATCATTTATTAAAAAATTATACAGCAAATAAAACTTGATACTGTATGGTTAACCAGTATACTTAGCAGAATTGAACGATTTAAATGATGGAGTGAGCCATGAGTGATAATAAACAAAAAGCCCTGAGTGCGGCACTTGGGCAAATAGAGCGCCAGTTTGGTAAAGGCTCTATTATGAAACTAGGTGATAATCAGGCGCTAGATATTGAAAGTATTTCTACTGGCTCACTGAGCTTAGACATAGCGTTAGGAATTGGTGGTCTGCCTTGTGGTCGAGTGGTCGAAATTTTTGGCCCTGAATCTTCAGGTAAAACAACCTTAACATTAGAAACCATTGCCGAAGCGCAAAAAGCAGGTAAAACCTGTGCATTTATTGATGCAGAGCACGCCCTTGACCCCTTATATGCTGAAAAACTGGGTGTTAACATTGATGAATTATTGGTTTCACAGCCGGATACAGGTGAACAAGCGTTAGAAATAGCCGACATGCTGGTTCGTTCAGCGGCCGTTGATGTCATTATTGTTGACTCGGTTGCTGCGTTAACACCAAAAGCTGAAATCGAAGGGGATATGGGGGATTCACATGTTGGTTTGCAAGCCCGTTTAATGTCACAGGCACTGCGAAAATTAACAGCAAATATCAAAAAGTCGAATACTTTATGTATTTTTATCAACCAAATTCGTATGAAAATTGGTGTGATGTTTGGTAACCCAGAAACCACAACAGGGGGTAATGCGTTAAAATTCTACTCATCTGTTCGTTTGGATATTCGCCGCACCGGTGCCATTAAAGACGGTGACGAAGTGACAGGTAGCGAGACGCGTGTAAAAGTGGTTAAAAACAAAGTTGCACCACCATTTAGACAAGCTGAATTCCAAATTTTATATGGCCAAGGGATCTCTAAGCAGGGTGAGTTATTAGACCTTGGTGTAAAAGAAGGTTTAATTGACAAATCAGGTGCCTGGTACAGTTACCAAGGTAATCGCATCGGTCAAGGTAAATCCAACTGTATTAAATTTTTATTAGAAAACACAGCAATGGCAGATGAAATTGAGGGTATCTTACGTGACCGCTTGTTACTTAAAACGAAAAAAGAACAAGTAGTGGAAGATGTTGCTAATGAACAGGATCAGGTTGAATAAATTACAGCGCGTAAACGATTTATAACCTAATAAAAAACCGCCGTGTGGCGGTTTTTTATTATGAAGCATTTTTAGTTTTATTTAACTGAGCTCGAAGAAAAATAAGTTGTGTAAATCTACTGGCAGGTGTACACCTGCTTACCGTGAAAGCTTAATCTATAGGATTGGAGAGGGCGTTCCCCGAAATGCCGCTTCGGGTCTAGCCCTTGAACCGTAAAGTTCAAGGCGGAAAACAACCGTCTGCCGTAGGCTTCTCGGTACATGCCGAGCTTGCTCAATAGCAGACAAGATGTGATCCTGATAAAAAAGTATCGGCTCAGGGACATAACCCAAATAGCCAACACCTCAGGGAACATAATTAAGATAATGCTGTATAGCGAGGCGCGCACTTTAACATGTCAAAAACGAATTGCAAGCGCTAGCAGACTAGATTCGCTTGTGACTGGTGGCCTTTCGTTTGCAATGATAACATACACAGAGTTTTTTAATATTATAGGTGTCAAAATGGCCGATGCCCAACTTCCCGATTACGATACATTTGATTTTTTTCTGCATCAAAACGATCTAACTTGCACCGCTGCCGAAATTCACGGTGTTATCTGTGGCTGTTTATGCGCAGGTATGCCATATCAACAAGCTAAGTGGCGAAAATTTATTAGCGAATTTGTTTTACAAGATGCTGAAGTTGATGATCGAGTGGCTGAAAAATTTAGAGAAATTTACCAAGTGACTTATCAGCAATTAATGGAACCTGATTTTTCATTTCAAATCTATCTGCCTACTTCCGAGGACGTTCCATTAAATGAAAAAGCACAAATTTTATTAGAATGGCTGGCAGCGTTTATTTCTGCATTTGGGGCGGTGGTTGGTGAACAATTTTCTGCCGTTGATAAAGAAGTAAGAGAAGCTTATCAAGATTTGATTTCTATCAGTCAGATGGATACTGAAATGGAAGAGACAGAAGAAAATTTGATCGCTTTTGAAGAAGTGTCGGAATATATCCGTATGACAACCCTAATGTGTTTTGCCGAATTAGGGGACCACAACAGCCAGCAAGCTGGTGGGCCAGCTAAGCCGACGTTGCACTAATTAAATATCAGATGGAAACTAAAATGATCACGCTACAAGAGTATGTTGCTCGACGTGAAGCTGTTTTTGCGCAGATGTTACCGAATAGCCTAGCGGTCGTTGCAGCTGCCGATGAAGCTAAACGCAGCAGAGATACTGAATATCCGTTTCGCCAAGACAGCGACTTTTATTATTTAACAGGTTTTAACGAACCTGAAGCCATTTTAGTGCTAGTGAACCTTGGCCAGTCGCAGCAAAGTGTATTATTTTGCCGCACTAAAGATGCGCTGGCGGAAATCTGGCAAGGCCGGCGATTAGGACCAGACGCTGCGGTTGACCAGTTAGCGGTAACACAAGCTTATCCTATCGAGGCGTTTGCAACTGAGTTCGCTGGTCTGAATAAAGGCTGTGATACTTTATATTGGTCACATGCAAATGAGGCACTTACCGATAAGCTGCAAGCGCTATTAAAGGTTCAGCGGCAAACAGGGAAACACGCTCAGGTGCCAAGTCAGTGGATAGACCTATGCCCCATGCTGCATGAAATGCGCTTGTTTAAATCAGCCGCAGAAATCTCAGTGATGCAAAAAGCAGCCGATATCAGCGTAGATGCCCATAAAAGAGCAATGAAGTTTGTACAGCCTGGGTGTTATGAATATCAGCTAGAAGCCGAGCTGAAACATGAATTTGCAATGCAAGGGGCTCGCTTTGAAGCTTACGCCAGTATTGTGGCTGGTGGGGCGAATGCCTGCATTTTGCACTATACAGAGAATAACCAGATCCTAAATGATGGTGACTTGGTGTTAATTGATGCTGGCTGTGAGTACCAGGGGTATGCAGCAGACATTACCCGAACTTTTCCAGTGAACGGCTGTTTTAGCGAAGCGCAAAAAAAAGTTTACCAGCTAGTATTAGATGCACAGACAGCGGCACTTGCTGCACTTGGTCCAGGAAAAAAACTAACAGACGCGCAGGATATTTGTATTCGGGTATTAAGCCAAGGTTTATTGGAGCTGGGAATACTGTCGGGTTCTTTAGAAGATATTATTCAGGAGCGCGACGGCCAGCCGCCAGCTTATCGTCAATTTTTTATGCATGGGTTAGGACACTGGTTAGGTTTAGATGTGCATGATGTTGGTAATTACCAGCAAAATGGAGAAGCACGTTTATTAGCGCCAGGAATGGTTTTGACGGTTGAACCTGGTTTATACATTAGCGAACAAGCAGATGTTGACGATTGCTGGAAGGGGATTGGTGTACGTATCGAAGATAATATTGTTATCACAGACGATGGCCATCGGGTTTTGACCGCGGCGGTCCCCAAAACCATCACCGCAATCGAGCAATGGATGAAAAGCAGCTAAGTTATGCAGAAAAATCACTATCACGCCGTGATTGTTGGGGCTGGGCTCGCAGGCACTTGCAGCGTACTCGCTTTATTGAAACAATTTACCAGCCGCGGGCTAAAGTTAGCTGTGCTGGATAAACAAGATGTGCTGACACCTCAAGCTGGGAATGGTGCCGATAGCCGCGCAATTGCATTATCAAAAAGTACCTATCAGAGTTTGTTAAACTGGGTGGATCATGCAAAGTTGTCGTTAATTAGCGAACCCATATTAGACATTGAAGTGAGCGAAGCTGGCAGTGCAGCTAGTAGTTTTTTAAACAGCAATAAACGAGAAGGGCCATACGGTTATGTGGTGACAGCAGCAGATTTGCAAACACTGTTTTTACAAACCCTTAGCGAGTCAGCTCTGAGTCAGTCCATCACTTGGTATAGTCCTGATGAGCTCATCGACTATACAGCTGATGAGCAAGAGGTTGAATTAACACTAAATAAGTCGGGGCGTATAAGTTGTGATTATTTACTTGCTTGTGATGGCAGCCATAGTCAGGTTCGTCAGTTAGCTCAATTACCTGTGCAAACTGAAGGTTTTGATCAATCGGCTTTAACAGCAATTATCACAGTCTCTGATAACCCTTTTTCGGGGCGAGCGTATGAGCGTTTTTGTGAGACTGGTCCACTGGCTTTGTTGCCATTAAAACAACCGGATCAGTTCGCTCTGGTCTGGTGTTTACCGCCAGCCCAATTAGCTACCTTTAAACAAAAGTCTGCGGCTGCACAAATAAACTCGTTACACACAGTGCTTGGTTATCGAGCTGGCCGCATTCGTACCATACGTTTAGGGGCGACTTATCCTCTTAACAGCTATTGGATGCCACAGGCTTACTGTCAGCGTACACTGTTTTTAGCCAATGCTTGCCACACCTTACATCCGGTTGCTGGGCAAGGTTTTAATTTAGCTGTCCGTGATATACTGGCCGCTTGTCAGCTTCTAGATAATAGTAAATCCGTCAATCGTTTGACTTGGCGAGCTGCAGATGTGGTCGCCTATCATCAGAGGCGTCAGCAGGATATTTTAGTTACGCGTCAAGCGACTGAATTTTTAGTACGATGTTTTTCAAATAATTACCAACCACTGAGACTGCTTAGAAATATCGGACTCTGTGGTTTGCAAATTGCACCACCTCTTAAACAGGCGATGACTCACTTTGCCATGGGCTACAGAACAAAATGATTAATAAATATCAACTTATCATCGTAGGAGCTGGGTTAGTGGGTTTAACTGCTGCACTGGCTGCATGCAGAAAAGGTTACAAAGTTGCGCTAGTGGGGGAGCAGTTGGCTCAGTTTAAAAATGACAGTCATGCTAAAGCCGCAAAGTTAAGAGTGGTTGCCCTAAATCAAGCATCAATCAATGCCTATGCAAACCTTAACGTATGGCCATTAATTTCTGCCAACGTCGGTATTTTTCAAAACATGCAGGTATGGGATCAAAATAGCACAGGACAGCTGGCATTTTCCGCTAAAGAAACAGAATACGAGCAGCTAGGTGCTATTGTAAATAATTTGGATTTGGCAAAAAGTGTCTACCAACAATTACAAGATGAACCTTTGTGCGAGTTTGTGACAGCGAATGCGGTTAAAGTTGAAACGGATGATCAAAGTGTTTGGCTGCAAGTCAGTGATGGAAAAATAATGCAAGGTTTGTTATTACTAGCCGCCGACGGTCGTCATTCTGCGCTCCGCTCCATGCTTAACATACCTTGTTGGCATACTGATTATGCCCAAGATGCAATTGTTGCTGAAGTAACAACTGATTTACCGCATCAGCAAATAGCGCGGCAAATATTTACCCCAGAGGGTCCACTGGCGTTTTTACCATTAGCCGACACTCATCGCTGTTCTATTGTCTGGTCGTTAGATAAAAGCAAGGCCCAGCAGGTAATGCAGCTATCGAATCGCGCGTTTGCCAAACATTTAACAGCGACTTTTGACGGTGTATTAGGCTATGTTGAATTAGCTTCTGAACGAGTCAGTTTTCCACTGAAAGGGCATTATGCTAAATCTTTTGTGCATAACCGCTGCGTACTCGTTGGTGATGCGGCGCACACCATTCATCCATTAGCAGGACAAGGGGCAAATCTCGGCTTATTAGACGTATTTTATTTGCTTGATTCGTTACCAGACGTAATGTCACAGCTTGGTGACAGAGAGCTTGTTAAAATCAGGCAGCAGATGCGAGGCCGGCAAGCAGAAGCAATTGAAAACCTGGCTGTTATGCAGGCATTTAAAGAGGGTTTTTCGATGACTGTGCCACCGCTGAAAATGCTTCGTAGCTTGGCACTAAACACAGTCGCTCATTTAAAACCACTGCAAAGGGCGTTTATTCGTCGAGCCTTGGGACCGACTGATACAGGACCAAGTTTGTGTCAGAGCTGGCCAGATAAAAGATTATAGGCTTAACTTATAGCTTTTAATCTTTAACTAGCGGAGCGTGCAATGGCTTTACTTTCAATTGATGATACTGAGCCAGTTAAACGAACTTTTTGGCAATTTGCATTTTGCCCTCGACAAATTAAAAACGCCTTATTAACAGCAGCCGTGGTGGGGACTTTATTAAATTCACTCAACCAAGGCAGTGTATTATTATCCATGCCAGCTGAGGTGAACTGGTTTAAATTTTTTTTCACTTATTTGGTGCCTTATTGTGTTGCGACCTACGCAGGCGCCACTGGCAGTTTACGTTGTGCCCATATGCAGGCACAATGGCAACAAAAACACCAAAAGCCTTCACAATAATGGGCAAGCGCCAGCGAATGTTGGCGTTTGTGATGAAGTACCCTTAATTAGTCTGTTATAAATTAATTCGCTTATTAAACTATTGCCTTTGCAAATTAGTAAAAGTTAATCGTTTTTTTATTTTTTGTCTATAATAATACACATGCATTTTGTCATTGGGCTATGATGTAAAAGCTGGCTTTAAGAATGGGCATGGACGTTAATCTTATAATGGCATTAGGATACTAACTAAGATGTATAATTTATCAGTTGAATATAAAATTTTAGTGGTCGATGATGACAAATCGAACCGCCAGATTTTAACTTTGCTTTTAGCAGAATTAGGGCAGGTGATATTGGCTTCTACTGGGCAAGAGGCTATGCAGAAAGCTTGTCAGCAGCAACCAGATATTGTTATTTTGGATATTTTACTGCCTGATTTGAGTGGTTATGAGCTCATTAATGCATTAAAAAGCGAGGAGCGTACTCAGCATATCCCACTTATTGTTGTTTCGGCCAGTGACAGCTACGAAGCCGAAGAAAAAGCGCTCTTAAGCGGTGCGGTTGACTATATTAAAAAACCTTTTCATGCCTCTATCTTAAAAGCTAGAGTAAATGTAAATTTGAAAAACATTTCGCAGCGTCGAATGTTTGAAAAACTTACCCACCTAGATGCATTAACCGGTATTCCAAATTATGCCCAAATTGAAGAGTTATTTAATAAAATTCAGCATAAATGTGCAAATGACGAAAAGTTGCTGCTTGCGGTAGTGGATATTGATGATCTTGCCCGATACAACAAACTCCAGGGGCGGCATGCTGGCGACCGGGTATTGCGTTTAGTCGCCCATGCATTGGCAGGTCGCTTGATGATGTTTAACGGTCATCTTGTGCGCTTGTATGACGCAACCTTTGCAATTATTATGGCTTGTTGTGATGAAAGCGAAGCCGAAAGTGTATTGTCTCAATTATTAAAAAGTGTGCGCTTATTAGAGTTACCTGTTGATGAAACAGGTAATCGAAGTGTTAGTGTAAGTGTTGGGGCGTGTTTGAGATCAAATACAGGGCAATCGACAGATGTCTTTCGGATGCTTAAATTTGCTCATACTTCATTGCAAGCGGCAAAAAATCAAGGCCGTAATTGTTTTGTTTTAGAGCAAACAAAAATCGATTAATAAGTTCTGAAGCTTGTTTTTTTTTGTTGATAAAGTAGTCTATTAGGCTGATTTTTAAGTATCCTGCTTAAGGTAGTATTTTGGCTGATAACTTTCGTTTACATGCGGTCCGCATCGCATTAATTTACCTGCTATTTTCGATAACTTGGATACTTTTTTCTGACCAAATGGTTGCCTTGTTATTAAAGGACTCGATATGGTTAACCTATGTGCATACATTAAAAGGTTGGATCTACGTTTCTATCTCTGCATTGCTTTTGTATCGCTTAATTAGCAAAAGCATCGCGCAAGTTGAAGCGGTTTCCTTTAAAGACGAGTTAACCGGGTTAGCCAATCGAAATGCCTTTCGTCGTCAACTAGAAGTCTGCTGCGAGAAAAAAGAATATTTTTGTGTGAGTATTTTAGATATTGATAACTTTGCAGCCATCAATGATAGCAGTGGTCATGGTGCGGGTGATCGTCTGGTGCTGAATTTAGCCCGTCTTTTTAACCAAGTATTGCCTGATGATTGGTATATTGCCCGTATCGGTGGTGATGAATTTGCTTTTATTTCACCGTCTGGTGTCGGTAAAAAAAAGGTAGTTAACAACTTAAACCAACTAAATACTGCGTTACAAACAGAACATTTAGACTTTGTACAATCCCACCTTGTCACAGCCAGTATTGGCGCTGCTGAGTATGGGCCGCATGGCACCAATGCAACGGATCTATTGCGTGCTGCTGACGCGGCCTTAATGCATATCAAGAATAATGGTAAAAATCAGTTATACTTTTTTCACAGAGAGTTAGAAGAAGAACTCACTGAATACTTACAGTTGGTTAAAGCGTTAAAACAAGCCTGTATTAAACAAACATTTTCACTGGTGTATCAACCTCAATGGTCGTTAACAGAAAAGCGTTGGCATGGTGCTGAAGTGCTCATTCGCTGGCAGCATGAAACCTTAGGTTTTGTTTCACCTGAGCGTTTTATCCCAGTGGCCGAAAAAGAAGGTTTAATTGGTGACATTACTCGTTTGGTCGTGCAAAAAGCGTGCGCAGAACTACACAGGGTTGGTATTACATCGGCAGAGCTAAGCTATTTATCAATCAACTTTTCGCATAGCCTCATGAATCACAAAGCCGTAATCGCTGATATAGATAGCTGTTTACAGTCATCTTCTGAAGAGTTGCCGACTATTGTTATGGAGATTACGGAAACAGCTGCGATGCAGGCGCTCAATGATACTCAAGCATTGTTAGCAAAATGGCGGCAAGAAGGGGTGAAAACCTCTATTGACGATTTTGGCACGGGTTATGCGTCATTGAGTCGAATTAAACAAATGCAGGTGGATGAAGTAAAAATTGATAAGAGTTTTATTCAAGGTTTGCCAAATAACCAAAGCGATATCGCCATCACCAAAGCTGTGCTGGCGATGGCCGAGAGCATGGGCTTAAAAGTGGTTGCTGAAGGTGTTGAGACACTCCAACAGGCTCAATTTTTAAGCCGTGCAGGTTGTAACATTTTACAAGGCTACTTTTTAAGTCGACCTGTACCGATTGAACAACTCGCGCTTGTGATTGCCAGCCCTGCTCAGTTAGAGACTAGATAAATGTATAAATATAAATTGTCAAAAGCGTTAGGTTTGTTAATCATTTTACTTTGTATTTTTGGGCTTGTGTATTTAACCGAAAGCATGGTTGGCCAAATAGAAAAAGATGCCGACAACCAGCAGAAGTTTAAAGTGACTATGCAGGTGGCAACCGTATCGGCCCGTTTAGAAGCGGCAATTTATCAGGATGTTTATATCGCTGATAGTCTTGCAACTTTGTTAACTGTGCGTTCATTTGCCGATGAAGATGAGCTAGACCGATTAACCACAGAACTATTACGCAAATCTAACTATACCTCGCAAATTGGCGTTGCACCTAATGATGTGATCCGAAACATATTTCCGTTGGGGCGGGAACCTGAAATTATTGGTGTTAGATACATAGACGTGCCCGATCAATGGGTGTCAGTGCGAGCTGCGCGTCAATCACAAAGCATTGTGATTAATGGTCCATTGAATTTATTAAATGGTAACGAAGGTATTATTGCGCGCCTACCAGTATTTACCGATCCACCGTACAATTTAAATTATTGGGGAGTTGTCAGCGCTGTGATGCCAGTAAAACGTTTATTCGAAGATACCGGCGTTTATCAATTGCAACAACAAACAGAGCTCGCAATTAAACATGCCGATGGCAAAGTTTTTATGGGCGATAAAGGTGTATTCGACGAGCCCGATTATAGCGATTCAGTCCGTTTACCAGGCGGGCGATGGATCATTGCTGTCAAATTTAAACCTCACCCTGTGCAAAATATTATCTGGGTGCGCGGGGTGAGTTATTCAGCCTTATTTTGTTTAGTATTGGCAATTTTTCTTGTTTATCGCTCTTATCGGAAAATGCACCAGATGTCTTTGTACGATGAACTGACCGGGTTAGTCAATCGCCGTTTTGTTATGCATCACCTCACTGAGCTGGTGGAGAGTAATAAACAGCAAAGTTTTTCAGTGATCAATTTAGATCTCAATAAGTTTAAATACGTGAATGACAACTTCGGCCATGACGCTGGTGATGCTTTGTTAGTTGAGGTAGCTAAACGTTTTAAACACGCATTGCGAGCATCTGATGTAGTCGCAAGATTGGGCGGTGACGAATTTTTTATTATTTTGCCAAGGCAATCTGAGCTTGCCGATATAAATAAAATAATTGAGCAATTAGAGAAAAAAGTCACATCGCAGTCAATGCTTTATCAAGGGCATGAATTACCCATTTCGGTTGCCATGGGCGGTGCCTGTTACCCAGCCGATGCAAAAGATATTGAAAGTCTGTTAAAAGTTGCGGATCAGCGCATGTATCAGGATAAAGTTAATACAATTGATTAAAAAAAGGCGAGTCTAAGTTCGCTTGGCGTCGTTTTGAACCAGCGTTTGAATGCGCGGCGAAAGTTAGCTAAATCTGAATAACCTAATTGTTTCGCAAGCGCTTCTGTAGTTTGCGGTTGTTCGCTTAATAATTGTGCGACTCGGAGCCGATAGTAATTATCCAATAAGTTTTGATAGCGCGTATTATGTTGTTTAAGTTTACGTTTGAGTGTGGCTACACTCATTTTAAAGTGCTGTGCGGTCTCTTCTAACGTGAGTGGACCATAACGATTTAATAAACGCTGAACTTGCGCCACAATAGTCGTTGGGGTCACTTGCTTGTTGGTTTGTTGCAACGCATATTGTCGAGTAAGAGGGCTATAACAAAAACAAGGTTGTTGTAGTGCACTGAGCGGGATTTTAAACATATCAAAAGGCTGCGAAAAATTTATTTTTAAACCCAGGTTTTGTTCGTATTCTTGAATTTGTTTGGGGCGTTGTTGGGTAAAATAATATTCGATGGGTAGGCGTTTTTGTGCAAGGTATTTTAAACCCGCGTGCAGGGCTGTAAAGCTGTAGTTTAAAATAAACTGATACAGTTCTTTGCAACCATAAATATCATAAAAATAAACAGTTAAATAACCTTGCCCGGTATGGCTATCACAGCCTAAAAACGGGCTGATTTGAGTTTTAAAGCGTCCTAAAAGGGTTAAAAAGTCAGCACAGTTTTGGGCACTGGACAGCGCCTGACTTAAGTATCCGAAGTTGCCAGGCAAGATACGTTGACCCAATAAAAAGCTGGCGTCATGCCCAGGGATCAGTTGTTTAGCACGTGTTATTAATTGTAAAAATTGTTGGCTGGATATGAGATGGTTTGAGCCTGCCAAATCTTCTTTAAAAATGCCTGTACCCCTTAATAACTTATCGATAGATACACCCCGACTGACCGCTAAGTCGATTAAACTTGCGGGCAAGTGATGGGCTGCAATGACCTTATGGTCTGGCTGGATAAGCGATTTCAATTTGCGGCTTGTTCCAATTTTAAATTGACCTGTTTAATAGCGTCTTCAATATCGCTGCCCGCGAGCATATGCTGCCAAGCTGCAGACACTTTATGATAAACAGCTTTACCGGTGCGGCTTGGTTTGAACGCTAAATGATTAATGGCTGTTTGAATTTGCGTAATAATTTCACCGGTCTCTCGCTCACAGGTGTCTGGCAAAACTAAAATAAATCTATCACCCGCATACCGGCAGGCGAGATCCGCGTGGCGTAAGTTCATTACAATAATATCAGCAACTTCCCGTAATAACCTGTCACCGTCAAGGTGACTATATTGGCGGTTAAATGCGGCAAAATTATTAATATCTAACATTGCAAGTGAATAAGGGGTACCCGCCCGATTGAGTTTGGCTAAATGCGTGCGCATATATTCAGCGCTATACAATTGAGTGACATAGTCAATTAGGCTATGTTCACGATAAAAAGCTTCTCTGCGGCTAAGCTGTTGATGCAACTTGACTTGCTCTTGGTGCCATAAATATAGCCCCCAACTCATCAATATCATGCCGATCGACGCAGGCAAAGACTCAACCCAATAGAGCCAAAAATCTTTATCTGGGTAGCTAAAAAATTCATCTAATAGATCTAACATGCAGCTCATTAAAAAACAGCTTAGTCCAACAGCTAATAATAATGTAACCCGTCCATGAGGACGGCTAGCTAATAGAAAAAACAGCCATAACCCCGTCATTATTAACATCCCGCCTTCCCCAAGAATATCTAAATAATCTGAGTCTGACTGTGCTTTTAATGTGCCTTGGCTAAATACGATTAACAGCAAACTACAGCAGATCCCTATGATAAACATAAGTAATTTACTGTGGCCTTTTAACATTGAAAATTCCATCTTGTCGCTCGCTCAATTTAAGTCGCGCGAACAGTAGCGAAAAATCTTCGAACTGCAAAGGGTTAATTTAGCTCAGTCAATTTCACCTAAAGGGGCTTAGTATGGGTTCTTGACTATAGGTTTATCCATTGGTTTTTTTTAACTAATTGATTTTTATTTATTTTATGTGAGGTTTTTTTGGCTCAAACCAGCCTGTTTATCACCCAATTTGGTCCCCCTAAAGGCCTGTTTTTAACTTCTGTCATAAATGTTTCATAGCAATTAAAAACACAAAACGGTTAACTGCTGCCAACTTTTAAGGGAGTCAAACTTATGTTTATGCAAAGCAATTTTAAAAAAAATAAAGTGCTGTTGGCCTGTGCTGCAGCTTTAACATTCGCTTCTACTTCAGCCGATGCGGGTATTCTGTTAGGTAAAGTAACGGGGCCAGAACAAAAGCAATTGTTTAAAGGCGCTCAAATCAATATTACAGAACTTGGCATTCGTACGACGACTGACGAGCGTGGCCAATACAGATTTAGTGATCTGCCCGCAGGTGAATATACATTGGAAGTGACTTATTTAGGTGAACAACCGACGAATTATCGTATTCGCGTGCCAGAGACAGGTATTGAACAGAAAAACTTAGTGATCTCCTCGGCCAAAACAATCGAAAATCTAGTCGTTTATGCACAAAAAACAGGTCAAGCCAGTGCGTTAAACATGCAAAAAAATGCTGCTAGCATTAAATCGATTGTCTCATCAGATGCGATCGGTCAGTTTCCAGATCAAAATGTGTCGGAAGCATTGCAGCGATTACCAGGATTATTTATTGAGCGAGATCAAGGGGAAGGTCGTTTTGTTGGCATCCGCGGGATCGACCCTAATTTGAACAATGTCACTATTAATGGCTTAAACGTTCCATCACCTGAAGCTGGGGTGCGCTCTGTGGCGCTTGATGTGATCCCATCACAACTAGTAGGCAGTTTAGAAGTTTCTAAATCAGTCACGCCAGATATGGACGCAAGTGCGATCGGTGGTTCAATCGAAGTTAAAAGTTTAAGTGGTTTTGACCGACCTGATGGAAGCATGAGCGCGACAGTCGCCTTATCAAATAACCGCTTACGTGACGAAACCAGTCCTAAATTAGAAGCCAGTTATAGCAAAATATTTGATGATAGCTTAGCGCTGGCCGCAGCGGTTTCATACTCTGAACGAAAATTTGGTTCTGACAATTTAGAGTCAAACGGTGATGATGAGCTAGAGCAAAGGTTTTATGATATTACGCGAGAGCGTTTGGGTGCGGCGGTGAACTTAGATTTTCGTCCTGATTTTAATAACAGCTATTATATTCGAACTTTATTTAGTGAATTTAGCGATGATGAATTTAGGTTGTCAAATACTTTTGTTTTTGCTGACGAAACAGAAATAGAACGAGCCAGTAAAGATCGTAAAGAAACACAGCAAATAATGAGCTTAACAGCAGGTGCTGAGCATATTGTCGACACTTGGACGCTAGAATACCAGCTTGGTTATTCAAAATCTAAAGAAGAAAATCCAAACGCCCTTTATTACACTTTAGTGGCGGAAGAATTGGACTTTAGCAGTGATATGCAAGGGAAAACCCCAGCGATTGAACAGTCTGATGAGGTCAGTGACTTTGCGAATTATGAGCTTGACGAAATTTCAGATGAGAGTGAAAAAGCGGAAGATGAAGAAACCAGCTTAAGTTTAGATTTATCTAAAAAGCTTGATATTCAGGGACAGCTAGTCGAGTTAAAGTTTGGTGGAAAATATCGTCAGCGTGAAAAAACAGCTATGGCGAATATTAAAATATTTGGTGGCGAGTTCGATAACTTTGACTTGCTTGCGCTGCAAGGCGGTCAACCCAATTGGTCAATAGGTCAATTTGGCTCGGCGTTAAAACGTGCTGAACTTAAAAATATGTTTGCCGATAATTTTGCCGACTTAGAGCTTGAAGAGAATGATTCGAATGCAGAATCAGCCGGTGCCTCCTACTTGGTAGAAGAAGATATTTTTGCAGCTTATGCAATGGCAAGCTTTGATATTGAACAACTTCATGTGGTCGCTGGTGTTCGTTATGAAAAAACTGAATTCTCGACTCATGGTCAAAAGGTTGAAGTTGTTGCGATTGAAGATGAGTTGAACGATATTGATTCTGAAGAGGTTATTACGACGGATTGGGCCTCAGAAAACGACTATGATAAATTTTTACCCAGTGTCAATCTTAGGTATGAGTTTAATGAAAACTTGATTGCTCGTGCCGCCTATACACAAACACTCGCCAGACCTAAGTTTGAAGATGCGGCTGCATTTCAAATTATTGATAGCTCAAGTGAGCGTGATGAAGACACAGGTGAGCTAGTAACCGAACGTGAAGCAGAAGTGGGTAATCCAAATCTAAAACCCTATTTTTCGGATAACTTCGACCTGACATTAGAGTATTACCCAGGCAATATTGGTATGTTTTCAGCGGGTTATTTTTATAAAAACATAGATAATTTTATCATTATTGCAGATGTGGCCGGCCGTGATGGTTGGCAGGATTACGACGAAGTTTTCCAGCCAATCAATGGTGACAGCGCTGAATTACATGGACTTGAGTTGGCTTGGGTTAAATCTTTCCAGTCGGGCTTATTGTTAGCGGCGAATGCAACAATTACGGATTCAGAAGCGACAACATTTTTAGACGGTGAAACCTTTACTACCCAGTTGCCAAACCAATCAGATGAAACAGCTAATCTAACCATAGGTTATGAATCTGAGCAGTTTAGTATTCGTTTGACCGGCGTTTATAAAAGTCAAAACTTAGAAGAAATTGATGGGGATATGTTGCGCTATGAAGACGACCATACACAAATAGACTTGTCAGCCAAATACTACATTAATCAACAGATGCATGTGTATTTTAATGGGGTGAATTTAAATGATGAGCCACTTTACCATTATTTTGACCAATCCAATGTGAATGCCCAGTACGAAACTTACGGTCGCACTTTTGAGCTTGGTTTTAGTTGGACATCTTTCTAAAAACTTTTGTAAAACGTATATTCTGGCGGTCAGTACGCTTTGTCCGCCAGAAAGCGCTATATCCATTTTATCTATATCAGGTTTTATCATTAATGAAGTTTATGCAAACAATGCTGGCGATCGTGGTTATCTTTATGGCTATCGCTTGCAGCCATTCCGTCTCCCAGGTAGACAATGCAGATCAACAAGAATCTTTAACACCAGTGACCCGCTTTGCGGTGGACAAATTAAATGGCAATCGGGTGATTCAAATCACCAAACAGCAATGGTTGGCCAACAGTGAAAATTTGGGTTTATTTGTATTTGATGCAGATCAAAATATCCAATTAAAACACAGCGGCAATTATGAATCGCTTGATGTGCGGGCAAACGGTACAAAACAATGGTTTGTCAGCAGTATCGAAAAAGAGCAAGGGCGTTTTGAGCTATGGCTTTTAGATCTTCAAGCAGAACAGCTTAAGCCTTTATTCGAAATAGCGTTGGCCGACAGTGTCATCAACAATCAATGTCTGTATCAAGATCCGGCAAGCGGTGATTTACACGTCTTTTTATTGACGGCTGAGCATCAGGTAGCACAATATTTAATTGATCAAACGCAAGGCAAAGTTCACTTGATCCGTCAGTTTTCATCACCGCCGGGTAGCGAAGCATGCCGAGTAGACGACGCGGGTGGTTTTTTGTACATAGTCGAAGAAACGGTCGGTGTATGGCAATATCCGGTTGATCCAGAAGCCGAATTGGTAAGAGAGCCTATTGCAATTAAATACCCTTTTGGTGCGATTACCGGCGAGATTAAAGATCTACAAAGCTTACCAGACGGCAGTCTTTTAGTGGCGTTACCAGAACAAGGACAAATTCACCACTATCAACAACCTTTAGGGCGGGGCAAAGTGAAAACCTATTCGGTTGCCGACAGCGTGATCGAAAGTGTTGCTGCTTTTTTTAATCAAGGACAGTGGACTCTGAGCTTGTATGACGATAAACAGGGACGATATATTAGTAGCTCAATCAACTTATTGCTTGGTAAAAGAGCAGAAAAAGCGCTAAACATTGCTATATTAACAGCGGATATGCAAACCGATCCAGTAGCACGTTTTGCCGACGCGGCGGACGATCCCGAGATTTGGTTTAATAGTGCTAATCCGGCTCAAAGTTTGATATTAGCAACAGACAAAACTTATGGTTTAAAGGGATACGACTTATCGGGCAAAGAAGTCGCTGATATTGCCTCGGGACGAATTAACAACATAGATATTTTGCGCCAGCTCGAATGGCAAGGGCAGCGCTGGGATTTTGCCGCCGCCAGTAACCGCACCGATAATAGCATTGCTTTGTATCGTATCGCGCAAGATGGTCAGCTCACAGAGTTACCTGGGTTGCCAACCAGCTTGCCAGATGTATATGGTTTGTGCACCTATCAATCGCCATTAAATGGCGCCGCTTATGTGTTTATCAATGACGAATCGGGTCGCTTTCAACAATATCAGTTGGATTTATCAAACGAAAAAATTACAGCTAATTTAGTTAGAGAGTTTGCGGTTTCATCTCAGCCGGAAGGTTGTGTCGCCGATACAGGAACACAAACCCTTTATTTAGGTGAAGAAAATAAAGCGATCTGGTCTATCAGTGCTGAGCCAGATGGAAAAGCACTGAGCTTGTTTTATCAAGTTGACAATGAAGTTTTGTTTGCCGATGTTGAGGGTTTGTCTATTTACAAATCACAGTCAGCTTTGAGTCCAGATTATTTAGTGGTTTCAAGCCAAGGCAACAATAGTTATTTAGTGTTTGATTTAAGCACAGGTCAGTTGGCCGCTCGGTTTAAAATTGGTGCTGATGCGACTAATGGCATAGATGGAACCTCTGAAACTGATGGTTTGGCGGTGATATCTGAGCCTTTAGGAGATGCCTATCCGCAAGGTGCACTCGTTGTGCAAGATGGACGGAATGTCATGCCAGTGCAACCGCAAAACTTTAAGTTGCTTGATTGGCGCAAAGTGGCTGCTTTAATCGAGCAACAAAAACCATAAGCTGCGTATTCACGGCAAAACAATCGATTGGTAGCCAGGTGGTAAAAGTGCTGGCTGCCATTTTACCGGGAACCTGGTTGCGAGCATCAATAAAACAAATAATCAATACAAATTAACCCAGATTGAGAGAAATCCATCTGCAGTCTCTGTATAGTTGCTACAACAGCGACTATACAGCGGATAACAGGATATGACACCAGCCGTTAATTTATTAAAAAAACTCAAAATTGATTTTAACCTGCATGAATACATACATGATGAAAAAGCTACCAGTTACGGCTTAGAAGCCGCTGAAAAGTTAGCAGTGCCAGCGCAAAAAGTATTTAAAACACTCTTAGTTTGTAACGAAAAACAACAGCTGTTCGTAGCTATTGTGCCTGTTTGCCAACAATTAAACTTAAAACTTGCCGCAAAAGCAGCCGGTTGTAAAAAAATGCAAATGGCTGATAAGGCGATCGCCGAAAAAACAACTGGATACATCCTTGGGGGCGTAAGCCCGTTTGCGCAGAAAAAAAAGCTAGCGACGCTAGTTGATATCAGCGCTATGGCTCACAATAGTATTTTTGTTAGTGGCGGTAAAAGAGGGCTAGAAATTGAACTTGCGCCACAAAATTTAATAAATGTTTTAAATGCTAAAGCGGTTGCTTTGTGTTGAGTCATCCAATTGTTAGATAAATACGTTATAGTATATCAATTATAACAAATACAAGGATCGGCTTAATGTACCAAAAGTATGCAGCACTCATTTTTGATATGGACGGCACCTTGGTTGATAGTGGTCAGTTACATCAAAATGCTTGGATAAAAACATTTAACCGCTACTCAATTCCAGTGGATTATGCGCTTATGCGCTCACTTGCTGGCGTGCCAACTAAACAAACAATAGAAATAGTCGCAGATCATTTTGAAATAGATTTAGCTGTCTCTAGTGATGAGATGAACTATTTCAAAGAAGCGATTGTCCGTGCAACCTTATTAGATTATGTGCAAGCGACACCTCTACTTGAGGTAGTAAAAGAGTACCATGGTAAAAAGCCTATGGCGGTTGGCACTGGCGCTTATACAGACGAAGCAGAGCTGATTTTAAAAGCCTGTGGTTTATCCCCCTATTTTGACTATGTGGTAGGCGCTGATCAGGTTACTCAGCCAAAACCAGCGCCAGACACTTATTTACACTGTGCTAAGCTTTTAAAAGTAAACCCTGCTGACTGTGTTGTATTTGAAGATGCACCTGCTGGCATGCAAGCCGCTCGCCGTGCAGGAATGGAAGTTGTAGATGTTTTGCAGACACTGAATATTAAAAACGATTATTTTTTGGACAATAAATAATGAGCGCTGAACTGGTATTAGACTTTTGGTTTAACCAACTGACTTCTAAACAATGGTTTATTAAAGATGCCGAACTTGATCAGGAAATAAAACGCAAATTTTCTGGATTAGTCGAGCAAGCCGCTGCTTGTGAATTATTTGATTGGCGTCATACAGCACGGGGGCGGTTAGCCGAAATTATTGTGCTTGATCAATTCTCGCGCAATATTTACCGAGACACCGCCACTGCGTTTGCTCAAGACCCGCTAGCGCTTTGTTTAGCGCAAGAAGCCGTATTAGCAAATAAAGATGCTGATTTAAATCCTATCGAACGCAATTTTTTATATATGCCCTATATGCATAGTGAGTCGGCAAAAGTGCATTTACACGCGGTAACCCTGTTTGCCAATAACGACGTCAATGACAGCTATAAGTTTGAGCTTAAACATAAAGCTATCATTGATCGATTTGGCCGCTATCCACATCGTAATAAACTGCTTGCGCGGGCTTCAACCCCTGCTGAGATTGAGTTTTTAAAACAGCCTGGGTCAGGTTTTTAAGCAGTATAGAATTTTTTTAGTTTATCAATCAGCCAGTGCATGGCATCATCTCGATAGGCTCGATCAGCCATCCAATAAGCATTAATCGGATATTTTTTCAGGCTAATTGGGCTCGATGTAACTTTAAGGTTTAATGAGCTCTGGTATTTTTCTGGCGCTATCGCTAAGCAAGTCAAAAGTGCGTCCGAGTTGTGAAGTAACGGCAGCGTTGCCCAAAAAGAATCATGGTTTAGTTTTACTAATGTATTCGCCTGTACCCCAGTCAAATCTGGGTGATCGGCTAGTATATGTGAGTATGTTTGCCACTCAGTTAAATTGGGTTGTTGACTTATGGGGTGATCTTTACGCGCCAGCAGTGCCCATTTTAGCTCTCCACAATTTAAATGTTCAACCTGGCTACTTTGAAGTTCTAACTCATTAGCAAAGAGCAAATCAGTACGGCAACTTGTTAAAGCGGATGGGTCTTTATCATGGGTTTCAATATTTATCGTAAGTTCAGGGGCAAGTGCTTTGATTTGTTGAACGAATAAACTCAACTCCCACAAAAAAATATCAGGTGCCGTGATATTGATCACCCGTTGAGAGGTTGCTGGCTCAAATGCCTGATTGCTTTCAACAAGCAGTTCTATGTCTGCTAAAATTTGTTGTAAAGGGCCTCTGAGCGCTTTCGCTTTATCCGTTAACAGCATTTCTCTCCCCTCTCGAATTAATAATGGATCTGAAAAAGTTTCCCGTAACTTTTGTAGCGCATGGCTAACTGCCGATTGAGTTCGAAAAAGCCTTAAAGCCGCATTAGAGACAGATTTTTCTGTCAACAAAGCATCTAATGTTTTAAGCAGGTTAAGATCGATTTTGGCAAGTTTACTCATAGTTGACCACCTTGCTTAAATGAGCATTTCTGCAGGGGTTGTAACTTCCTCCATAGTCACTGTTCTGGGTAGACTTTTACCATCCTGAGTAAATAAGTGTGCTTTTTCTGCCAAAATTTTTAAATTTAGGGCGCTACCTTCTTGAACTTTAATTGAGCCAGGAATACTAAATTCCAAGCGCTCATCGCTGCCATCAAGCGTCGCATGTATATAGGTTAAATGGCCTTGGTATTGCACGTTTTTGATCCAGACCAGTGGGTCGTCATCTGAGCCGACAAAAATACTTTCTGCTCGAAAGCCCAGCGTCAGAAGACTACCAGGTGAAATATTGCTAGCGTCCACTCTAATTAAGATTAAAAAACCGTTTAAACTTATTTGTGCATGCTGTCCTTGTTGTTTGATAAAGGTGACTTTCAGCAGGTTGATTTGGTGTTGTCCGAATGCTTCAGCGGCAAATTGATTGCAAGGGAATTCGTATAGAGCCAAGGGGGTGTCGACTTGAATGATTTCTCCTTCTCTCATTAACACCACTCGGTCAGCTAGCGCCATGACTTCATCCGCTTCATGGGTAACAAAAATACTTGTACATTGATTAAGTTTGTGGTGCCTTTTAACCTCTAACAACATTTGCTGTTTTAGCTTCTGGTCTAGGTTGGAAAAAGGTTCATCTAGCAAAAAAACCCCAGGTTTTTTTATCAAGCCTCGCGCCATAGCGACTCTTTGCTGTTCGCCAGTACTCAACTGAGTAGGGTATCGCTCTAACTTATCTTCTATTTGCAATTGTTTCGAAATTTGGATCACTTGACGGGCTATTTCGCTCTCATTTTCTCCCCTTACTTGCAGTGGAAACGCGATATTATTAAAAACGTTCATATGTTGATATAGCGCGTAATCTTGAAAAATCATGCTGATATTTCTCTGCGATGTCGGTGTTTGGGAGATATCTTGATTATTAAAATATAAGCAGCCTGAATCGGCCTCAACTAAACCCGCAATAATATTGAGAAGGGTTGACTTACCACAACCAGATGGGCCAAGAATACATAAAAACTCGCCTGAATCGACAGTCAAAGAAATATTGTTTAATAGCATTTTTCGACTACTATCTGCCGCTGGATGTTTTTTATTGATTTGTTTCAAGCTGACAATTGGCATCTTAACTAACCTTTTTCATTAAGCGATCAAAGTGCCACTGTTGGTTCATTGTTTGAAACAAGCTACGGCGACAGAAAATAAATAATAACAACATCGGAAACACAGAAATAAAACAAGCAGCTAGCAAGCTCCCCCAGCTGGTCGACATACCGACAGAGTTGCGTAAAGAAAGTAACCCTAGTGGAAGGGTAAAAGTACTTTCAGGCGCGGTTAACAATATAAAAGGCCAGAAAAAATCATTCCAAGCACTTTGCACTGTTAATACGGCAACGCTGATTAATGCGGGTTTAGCTTGCGGCAGATAGATGTAACGAAAGATTTGCCAATGAGTTGCACCATCCACTCTGGCGGCAAACAATAGGTTTTTGTCCAGTCCATCAAAAAAATGTTTCATTAACAAAACTTGGGCAGACAGTATGCACATTAAGATAAGTGCCCAAGGAGAGTTTAGTAAGTCAACACTGCTAAACAACATATAATTTGAGATAAATATAGCTTGTGGGGGGATAGCCAAGCTGAATACTAGCAGAAATATCAGAGGTCGCCGCCCTGAAAATGAATATTTAGATAATAAATAGCCAGCAACGACCGCAATAACCATGCTCAAAATTAATTTACAGATGACAATAAATATAGAGTTGTATAACCAGCTGAAAATCAAACTGTGGCCGAGCTCTGGGGCATAAGTTGACTGATTTAAGTCGCGGTAATTATGAAATAGATAGTTGAATAAGCCAGGGGAGATATTACCCCAGCTAAGTAGTTGGCCGACCTGCTCTATATGGTCCGGTGGCAGGCTATAACTTAAGGCTTCAACGCCATCTGGTAATTTAATTTGCAGCGGTAGAGTCGCAAAAAATTGCTCACTGATATTTTTTAACTGGATGACAACCTGAAAGGTGTCTTGACTGAGCTGGTCCATTTCTAGGTGAATTTGGGTTGCTTCGTGTGAGGCAAAATTTGAGCCAGGGCGTTGCAATTGTTGTAACCAATTAGGCGTATTAACCTTGACGCCTATATTGTTTAGGTCTGGTTTGGTAAGACTACTAATTTGCATTTTAAATTTAATGGAGTGATTTGGCGTAAAGCCACCGGAAAAAGGTGAAAAAGCGCCTTGGTAGCCAGTGCTAATACTCTGGCCTAAATAACTTAATTTTAAGTAGTTGCTATCTGCTTGTAAGCGACCGGAAGTAGTTCTGACTTCACTTAAACTAGCATACAAGGCATAGGTAAAAGTCCCTAATGTCATCAGGGCTATCGCCAAAATGCAGATGAACAAATTAAAGCCACTGGGTTTGATAGTTTTAACGGCTAGCATATAAACTCCGATGTTTAAGCAAACGCTTAAGCGGCCAAACGATCAGCGTTAATATAAACAAAAACATAACAACAGCGGCAGCGCTTGCTATGCCTGCGCTAGGGTTCTGATTTGCTGGAAAAACATGCTGGTAAATATATTGTGCTAACGTGAGCTTAGACTCGATAGGCACAGCGCTGCCTAAAAAAAACACTTGCTCAAAGGTTTGCATCCCACTGATCAGGCTTAAAATAAGCAAAAGTAGTAGCAGTGGCTCAAGCAAAGGTAAGGTTATCCATTGGTGCATTTGAGCTCGGCTTGCTCCATCACAGGCTGCCGCTTGGTATAAGTTGGATGGGATGCTATTGAGTGCGCAAAACAATAATAAACAATACATGGGCACGTTTAACAAGGAGTTCTGGATAATTATCAACCAAAGCGGTGGACTTAGCCCTAACCAGCTTTGATAGCTACTTAATAAAGGGTTGCTAGTGAACTTCATACTCGCAGCAGGAATATATTGATATCCTAAAATGAGTAGTATTATG
The DNA here is from genome assembly GCF_000300815.1 of Gayadomonas joobiniege G7. Taxonomy (GTDB): domain Bacteria; phylum Pseudomonadota; class Gammaproteobacteria; order Enterobacterales; family Alteromonadaceae; genus Catenovulum; species Catenovulum joobiniege. The sequence continues at coordinate 185,621 of NZ_AMRX01000003.1, forward strand.
ACTATGCTCCACCGGACAACAGCTTTAAATTTTTTAATCGGTAGTTGAAAGACAACATATAGAATACTAGCCGTCGAAATAAACCAAATAGCAAACTCTTTGGGCGCTTGCAAAAAAGTATAAACTGCTTCTGATTGAATCAAAAATAAACAAATAACAGTTAAAGCAGCACTTGAGAATAAAGCTGGAAGGTACAAAATTTCTCGGTAAAAGTGATGGCTATGCATATGCTTATGCAAACTCAGCGCAATAAATAAAGCGGCGCTTATTTGGATGATACTGCCGATAGTGCTCATCAGTAGGGTATTTATACTTGCTTGCCAAAATACCTCATCAAACATAAGTTGGGCAAAATTATTTAAGCCAACCCAGTTAGGCGCATTAAAGAGATTATAACTTTGTAAACTGTACCATATGGTTTTGCCAAACGCGTAGACGATAAACAAACTTAAACTCGCTACAAGTGGCGCTAGCAGTAGCCAACATAATAAATTGAAATTAAGGCTGCGCATCTACATAAACCTCCTTGTACATAGCCAAGTAAGCTTTTTGAGCCTCTTGGATAAGTTGTTCAAGGGGACGGTTACTTAACATGGCCGATCTAAGGGCTTTATTGATTGGCGCCATCCAAGCACTGCCATACCGTTCAAATTGATAAGGATATAATTGACTCGTCGCTAAAATGCGGGCGGTAGATTGAAATAGCTGGTTTTCACTCGCTGTGTTGCCGGCTTTAGCCTTCATGATGACTTGATTGCTAGCGGGGAGTGCGACGGCATTGTTCCAAATAAAGTGCTGTACTTTTTGGCTAGTCAAAATTTGGATAAGTTGCAGGCTTTTATCAAGTTGTGCTGAATTTCTATTCACAGCCCAAGCTACCGCAAAGATCAAATTGCCGGGTTTCTTTTCTGCAGACGAGACGGGTGGGGCTACGGTGGCAAAATTTAAATTTGGAGCATGAATTTGAATATGCTGATTAATCCAAGTACCCTCAACAGAGACGGCAGACAAACCAGAAGTTAGGCAGCCACTGCTCCAAGTATGGCCAACGTTGTTAGGCACAGCGGCAATGCCTTTACGGACTAAACCGACATAAAAACGGAATGCAGTGATAAAGTTTTCATCTAACTGGGTTTGCCCATTTTCAGTAAATGGCTGCCACCCAGCTGATAGGGCAAAGGGGGCAAATGATGCATAGTCAGGTGTCAGACATATAGAAATTTGCCCTTTAGGCTTTAAGTGAGCCGCTAGCTTTGCTAGTTTATCCTCTAAACTAGCAAAGGTTTCTGAATCCGTTAGAAAGGGGACTTTTGCAGCGCGAAACAAGTCCTTATTAAATTGCATTGAGATAGTATTATAGTCTTTAACTATGCCAAAGGTTTCACCTCGAATAGTAAATAATTGGTTCAATTCAGGATAAATTCTGTTGACCAGTTCGGGCGCACCATAGCTAAAATTATATAATAGATCGAGTTTGGCCAGTCGATGAATATCTGACACATCAACGTAAAAAACATCTGGGGCTTTGCCAGATGAAAAACGATTCAGTAAAAATGAATTATGGCTGCTTTCTAGCGCTGTGTAAGCAACTTGAATGTTCGCTTGGGTGAGCTCAGTTGCGACCACGTCAGAGAGAATTTTTTGGATGACTAAGCGGTCAAAGCCACCCCATCCAGAGAGAACGACAGTTTCAGCCGAAGCTTTTTGGAGCGTGAACAAAAAAATTAAAGGCAAACAAATAGTCAGCGAAAATAAGCTCTTAAACATGATAAACAGGCGTTCAGCGTGTAATAGAATAACTTTAGAACGCCTGTTGGATAAGGTAAAGACTTTACTTATGAATTATATGCATAGATGTCATAGGCCAGGGATGGCAAGATAAACCGTACTCCACAATTGGGCCGCATTTGACTCAGATTTGTGGCCACTAGTCTGCCCAAAGGGGACTATTTCGAATTGACCTTGTTTGTATTCCCATGTCCATAACTCACTGTTTTTTATATCATCGGTATTTTTAACCACTTGATAGAGTCTTGTTTGTGCGGTTTTAAGCTGCTGCATAATATTTGCCGGTAAGTCCGAACGTTGTAGCTGCTTGTTGACGCCAGACAGCATTAGAGCTTGTTGCCAAGACCAAACCACAGCACCATGGTAATAGTGGTTTGTGAATATCTCCCGCGTTTTTTGATTTGCATACACAGGGTTGGCCACCAAAACGCCCGCATCAGTGATTAGACCGTATGGATACGGCTTAAGGGCAGTCTTTAACAAGAGTTTTAATTCTTGGGCACTTGGTTGTTGGAATAAAAGTGCAAAACCAACATCCGAATGTATCACTGGCACAGGTGACCCGTCTTCCATCAGTGCCAAAGCGTAAAAGCTCTCATCACTGGCGTTCGCTTGCGCTAACTCAGGCTCAATAGCGGCCTCTTTGGCGTAGACTTTTAACGACTCAGCGGCTGTTGATGCCTTGACTTCTTGTTTAAAATGTAGCGGTGCTTGCTGGTACCAAGTTTGATAAACTTGCTCAATGTTAGCAAAGGATTCACTGCCAATAAGAGGACCAACGATAGGATCTTGTAACAAAGTTTTGATTGCGTTCAGTGCAGCAGGAACAAAAACTGCATTTATATTATAGGGGTAACGACCATATCCTAAGCCTTCGTGGCTGTCACGCCATTCACCAGTCAAGCTACCCGGCTTTAATGCAATTAAATTATCAAACTTTGGATCTTTGGCATAGGCGAGAGCGCTTTGATAGACAAATGCCAAGTTCTGTTTAAGTTGTTCGGCATAAGTTTTCCCATTAAAAGCTGTTTGTTGTAAAAATGCTGATAGCTCGGCGTCACTGAGAGATTGAGAGGCGATATAGTCTGCAAAGATAGGGGCTAATAGGTAGTTATCATCTACCATCTTATAGTCAAAACGAGGTTGGTCTGTTTTACCTTTGCCATCATGATGATTATGAATGACGGCAAATTCGCCTAAATCTTCTTCATGAGCAACTTCTCCGGCGTCGTTTACACGACTTAATACAGAGCCTAAGCCTGCTAACATAGTTTTGTCCGACAAAACAGGCATAAGTAGACGGACAGATAACAGAGTATCACGGCCAAAATAGGTTAAAAAGCGCCATGAACCGGCAAATAATTTCTCTTCATAAGATAAAAACGCCAATAACTGCTGGGTGCGGTAATCACTGGCTCGTTCAGTTTTTAGTACATCGTCAACCTCGATTGGAGTTAAGGGGCTATTCGCCAGCGCACTGGTGATTTCAAACGCTAGCTTTTTTCCGGCATCAGCAGTAAATACTACTTTTCCTTGCCGCTCAGCAATCGAGCCATTGATGACTTTAATTTTTAATTGGTACGCGCTTTGATTATCGAGTCGCTCGCGATACCAAGTCACTGTATCTTTCTCTATTGTTTGCTGGTTTACGATCGTCTCTGGGACTTTTTCTGTCCATAAATAGTCTCGTAATATTCGAATATTGCTCAAAACCGGCATTTTTACGGTTAGTTCGCTGGCATTGCTTTGCGTCTGCCAGCGTACGCCTCTTAAGGTATGTCCATTTTCATCTTGCTCTATGACACCGCTGCGGTTTGGATCTTCAGTCCAGCTAACGTCTTGCGAAGTGGGTTCAAACCAAAGCCCTGTGCCACTGTTATCTGCGGCAAAAGCAACAATTAAGCGAGGATTGTGACCACCGGTTAAGATGGAATGTGTCGCAATTTCATCGTTGCGATAAAATTGGTTTAAGGCTTTTCCTTCGGTTAGTGCAAAGCTTAACTCAGCTGGTTTACTGACTTTTTGTTCTGCGCGCGAGTTTTCGTTTGAGCTCGTTGGCAGTTGTGCTGAAGTACAGCCGACCATTTGCAGTAGTGAAAGTGAAACAGCACAGCTGGCTGCTAATTGGGTAAGTTTTAAAGTGGGTATTTTCAACATAATAAGCACCTTGTTAGAGGGTAAATTAACTTGGATAGAGTAAGCTTTAAACTGATGATTTAAAAAGCTTTTCCCATGAATAAAATAGAGGTCAACATGAATAATATTGATGCGTTATAAACTCGCTTTGTAGTTTTGTGGTGTGTTCCTAATCGATGCGTGAATACGTGTGTTTTGTAAGCTTTGTTGCACATAATCGGTTTTGTTTTTTGGCTCATTTGCAATCGCTTGCAGAAGTTGCCAATGATCCGGTAAAACCTTTTTGGCTTTTTCGTAGGCGCTTTGAGTCTGCATAAAAATGCGTTGAGCAAAGGCTTCTCTGCGCGCTGAAAGTTCTGTCGGTTTTGAACTTTGTTGCATACCAAAATAAATAAATTGATAGCTGGCGTGATCAAAAATGCTATGCAAGTTTTGCAAATCGTAAATGTCGGGTGGGCAGGCTTGCCATTTTTTATGTTTCTCCAGCAACCAGTCAGTCCAACTTGAGGTATTCTGGTTATCTCGCCAGAATTGAGTCTGCTTGCGTTGACTTAAAATATAGTGAAATTTCACAAAATGGATTGCGTGCTGATAGTGTTGGCACATAAGTCTATTGAACTCATCAGCACATTCGGCCTGATTGAAATAACCAGGCAACATAGCTGCTAATGCCCATACAGCTTGCTCTACTAGGTGTATGCCGGTGCTTTCGAGAGGTTCTATAAAACCGCCCGCTAAGCCTATAGCGACACAATTTTGTAACCAAGGTCTGTTTCGATAACCAACAGGAAAAGTGAGTTTTTTTAACTCTGTCGTTTCAGGCACAGCCAAATGTCGACAGAAGTCGCGTTTGGCTTGCTCGTCACTGGTATGTTTGCTGCTGTATACGTAACCATTGCCAGTCCTTGTCATAAGTTCGATTTGCCAAGCCCAGCCGCTTGGCATGGCGGTCGACAAGGTGTAGGGTTTACGGCTTTTCCGATCAGCTGGCGTTTGGCAGACAAGCGCACTATCGCAAAATAATACATGGCTTTGATCGTTAAAGTCTTGCTGGTCGATAGTCTTGATAAGAGAGGCTTTAAAGCCGCTACAGTCAATAAAAAAATCACCTTGTATACTACGCCCATCAGCTAAACTCAAAGCGTGGATTTGTTTATTGGCCGTCAGCTCAACTTTTACAACTTGTGCAATTTGATGCGTCACACCGCGGGCAAGTGCAGCCTTTTTTAAACTAGCGGCCAGTTTGCCAGCATCCAAATGGTATGCGTAAGGCAGGGGGGCATCGTACTGACGATCATGCATTGTTTTTGGGGCTTTATTTAAACGAGCCAATCTATATTGGATCCCAACCGCGTCAATAAAGTCTCGTTTGAGTGGATCTAGTCCTTTTAACCAGTATTGTTCTAAGCCTTCGCTACCAGCCCTAAGCGGACGTTCAAATGGATTAAAGTAAGCATGCTCTTGATTTTCTGAAAACCAATTTTTAAACAAGATACCTTGTTTAAAAGTGGCATCTGTCATTTGCATTATTTCAAATTCGTTGAAGCCTATATCAGCTAGCGTTGCTCGGATCGATGGTGTGGTGGCTTCCCCGACACCAATAGGTAAAATATCTTGGCTTTCGATTAAGCTGATAGACAATCCCGAGGCTTGTTTTGAACCTAAGCGTGCAGCTAAATAGGCAGCTGCTAACCATCCTGAGGTGCCGCCGCCAACAATGATTATCTTTTTCATAGGTGACCTCCAATGATAGGCGAGGGGTAGGAAAGTTCCATACCCCGATTAAGTTAGAAGTCGTAGGTCAGACTAAAAACGAAGTTTCTGCCAGGAATTGAGCGGGCTAAAAATACATCTGAGTCAGAACCGTCGGGACGTTCAATAAAGCCGTCTCTCGGGTTGCCTTCTGACAAGCCAATTTCATTGGTTAGGTTGTTTGCATTGATATTAAAGGTGAGATCTTGGTTTATAAACCAGATCGCACCCGCATCAATCGTTTGGTACGATGGGAGTGTGATGCTGTTGCCTGTGTCGGAAAAACGGTCGCCCATATATTGGGTGGAGAAATAAATCTCGCCGATATCGTCAGGTAAGGAGTAACTTGCCGATAATGTATAAGTGGCTTGTGGAGAGCGTGGCGGTTCCAGATCATCGACGCGTGTCAATAAGTCACCTAATGCATCTAAATTACCTTCTTGGTATTCAAGTTGACTCAAGCCCCCCGTTTGGAACATACCGACAACATCAAATCTGAGTACGTCTAATGCTTGCCAACTTAAATCAACTTCAACACCGGTAATATCGAATGCACCGGTCGCGCGGACAAAGTCAGTGAATCCACGAGTACCTGTTTCGTAGGAAAAGTCAGAATACTCACTGCGAAATAGTGTCATTGAAGTTTGTAAGCTATTGTTTTGGTAGCGGATACCCAGCTCGGTAAATTTAAGTTCAGAGGCATCATTCCAAAAAGCATTCATATTATGGGCGTTTACGTAGCGACCATAAACGGCTGTATTGTCATCTAATTTGTAGTTACCACCAATAGTCCAAGTAACATCAGATTCTTCGCCACTACGAGTTAAGTAGGTAGTACCTGTGCCACCTATCACATAGTTATTGGCGATAATGTTATCTGTGTCATTGCCTTGTGCATCAAATGCACCAGCAATTTCAGTTTGACTATACCCTTGTCGTTCTTTTGAGTTTCCTTCTAAAGTTTCGTATCTCACCCCGAAGTCCAAGCGGAAATCATCGTTTACTTGATATTCGTCATTGACATAAAAAGAAGTTGATCTGCGATTCTCATGTGCGGCAGATTCCCCCCATGCGCCATAACTTAAGACACCATTTTCTGTCAGGTAACCAACGACCTCGTTATCGTCATTTAACGCAACTAGGTCCAATCGTGAAGGGTTATTAGTTACCTCGCTTAAAAAGGTATTCATTCCCGCCTCACCGCGTTCAAAACGCGTATCAAAATATAAGATACCAGCCGAGAGCGCGTTATTGTCGGTTTCCCAAGTTAATTTGATGTCAGAGACAAACTCCTGAGTTGTATCCCAAGGAGAGCGACTGATACCATTTACCAATAAGCCATTTTGGTTTAATGTTGCTAATTCAGAATCTGAGTAGAGATAGCCACTGGAAACCTCTTGCAAACCTGCTCGGACGGCTCCATCGCTAGAAAAGCGATCTAACATAGCTTGTACATCATCGTATTTGCTGGGATCTATTCTATCAACAGCAGGTACTAAGCTTGAGTTACCTTCGCTAAAAACGGCATTCGCGACAAATTTATGATCTATGTATCGGCTGTTCACATTCAGCTTGAATTCGTCACCAATGTAACGCTCCAAATAAAAGCCAAGCTGTGTTGCTTCAGTTGCAAAGCCTTCTGTGAGGTCATGGGTCACGACAGAGGGAGCACCTGAGTTTTCGGTTGTTCGGCCTATCATATAAGAATTATCTGCACTCAGGAGTGTACCTTCTAGGGCATCAAAACCAGCAATAGCTTGTGGATCGTTAAAGTTTTTGAATGGTGTTGGTAATAAAAAGGTGTTGTGCTCATCGACTATTTTGGCGGTAAACCCAAATTTACCCTCTGCATCTCTTCGCTCTAGTCTAAATTTCATCTGACCACCGCGGTCAGCTGTGAACTCGGTATCTCTAACCGCATCCGAGACGCGGTAATAACCACCGACAGAAGTATACCAGTTGGCTCCTAGTGGAGCTCCATAATAGAGTTCGAGCTTTTGGGTATTGTAATCTGAACCAGTGAATCTGATGGTTCCTTCTGCCTCATCAGCAATGCGACGTGAAATGAAATTAACAGCTGCGCCAGAGCCTTGTACGGTTACAATGCCAGAGGTCCCGCCGCGCAGGGCTTCTACTCTGTCCATAGTAACATCGTATTTGACAATTGCATCAACCAAGCCATTAGAATATTTCACCGGTAGTCCATCTTCTAAAATTTGGACGAACCTTTGACTGCCACCAGGCAGACCTCGAACTAGGTAATTGTTAGAAACTTCGCCACCTGTATCTTCAACGACAAAACCTGGGATTAGTTCTAGAACATCGGCAGTAGAGCGTGGCGCTTTTCGTATTAGGTCGGCTTCATCGATCAAGGTTATAGCAACGGACGACTCTAACTCTGTGCGAGTTGCAGAACTGGAGCCAGTTACAATAATGGTCTCTGCCATTTTCTTTTTCGCTGGTTTTTTTTCTGCGTCGTCTGTGGCAGCGACTGCATTGTTACTGAAAGTTAGCGCAGCAGTGACTGCTAAGCTGCACGCGGATCTGAAAAATAAAGTTTGCATGATTATCTCCAGTGATAAAAATATAATAACTGCCGTTACTGTTATAAGGCTTGTAACTAGACTAATCGCTGGTAGATAATTTGTTAATTAATTGTTCATGAATAAAATTGAAGGCTGTATGATTTAAATTAATACAGCCAAATTGAATGATGTTTTAGCCTTGTGCTAACAATTCACGCAGGTCAATTAAAGCCGCATTCGCGCGTGAGATGTAATTGGCCATGACGAGACTATGATTGGCTAAAAAACCAAATCCACTGCCATTTAAAATCATTGGACTCCAGATGGTTTCTTGCGTGGCTTCTAACTCACGTATGATTTGGCGCAAGCTGACAGTGGCATTCTTTTTTGCTAACACGTCCGCAAAATCAATTTCTACGGCTTTTAAAAAATGGATGAGCGCCCAGGCAGTGCCTCTCGCTTCATAAAATACATCATCTATTTTCCACCATGAGGTTTGGTTGTTGTTGGTTGGCGCTTCAAGTTTTGCACCTTTTGCGGACGCATCGCCGGCCAAGTTAACATTAAAGTATTCTTTACCGACACTGGCGCTGAGTTTTTGTGAAGTGGAACCTAAGCGTTTTTCAACTTCTTTTAACCAGTCTCTTAAATTATCTGAACGTGAATAAAATTGGCCATCTTGAGGGTTATTGTCAATTAAACGAGCGCGGTAGGAACGAATGGCGTTCAGTGCTTTTTTGTATTCACCTTCTGCGCTTGGCCAAGCCCAGCTTGTAGAGTCTATGTTTAACTGTGGCTGGGCAAGTTTTAAGTCTTTATCTTCTTCGGACTGTGATTGAGATCGGCTAAAGTCTTTACGCAGTGCCAGTGCCATGTCTCTAACTTGTTCAAGCACACCAAATTCCCAAGCTGGCATATTGTCCATTAATACCCCAGGTGGCAGCACATCGTTAGATAAATAGCCGCCGGGTTTGTTTAGTAGTGTATTGGTAACCGATAACAAGGCGGTGCTGGTGGCATAACCTGGAGTCTGATGGGATTGTGTCTGACTTCTAATATCTATTATTTCAGGCTCTTGACTCCACCATAATGCGATCACCCATAACAATAACAATATAAAACCAACGCCTGTTAGGCTCCAACGAAGTGTATTTTTTTGCATACTCCCCCCTAATGATGTTTGTGATCTTGATGGCCGGAGCCCATCGAAATATGTTTGGTAATTTGCGCCGTCACCTGGTATTTATTGCGATCCTCATCGTATAAATATAGTTGTGCTTGTTTTAATTTGTGCCAGTTTTTTTGCAAAGAAAATAGCATTAAATGAAAACTGCCTGGTTTAAAGTGCAGGGTTTCGCCGGCTTTAATGGTAACAGAGTCCAGTTGGGCCATTTGTGCCATACCATCTTGCATTGTATGGGTGTGGAGTTCAGCGTACGGAGAAATATCGCTGGCAGCTGCGGTAATTGTTATATCTTCACTCCCAGTGTTTTGCAATGTGAAATATGCGGCTGTTTGACTTTGTGTGGCTGGCAATAATCTGATTTTAGCATCAGTTACGCTGAGCTCTGCATAAACAAAGGCCATGGTAGAAAAGTATATAGAGACAGCAATGAAGATTTTTTTCATCATAATTCCTTAATAACCTTGAATGATTGATTGTAAATTGTCAGGTAAATTTGTTCGCCAGCTACCGGCGACAGGATTAGGTAAAATAAACCATTGTTCGCCAATCAGTGACCGATATTGTTGCAATTGTTTTAGCCGGCTCTCGGATGGTAGTGAAGTCATATCGGGGATCATTTGGTTTAAATCATCCGCTACTATCATGAGTACTAGATAGCGCTGTGCAATAAATTCACGTCGACTACTTTGATCAGCCCCCCATTCAGCATATTCATTTTGAAAAAACATCTGATTACGTGGGAAATTAAGTCCAAGTTTTTTTAACATCGCCAGTGTTTGTGTTTTAGCAGGGCAAGGATCTCTGGGGGTGTCACGGCAAATACGGTTTGAAATCAAAAGGACCCGGACATTAAGCTGGGTGGCTTTTTTGATTAAATTTAGCGCTTCGGGTAATAGAGGGGCAGATTCTGTGGCAGCCCACTGGGTAAAACGTGATTCGGTATTTGATTGCCTGTGTTTAATGAGCTGACCTTGATAAGCACTGGTACTAATTAGTGTATCGTCTAAATCAATGAGTAATGCTTTGGGTAAGTTTGCACTGTTTTTTTGTTGTAGCTGTTCAAGTAGAGCGGTTTTATTTAAACGCACTAATAGCGGCAATTTAGCGGTGGCAGTTTTATACGTTTGCATCACATTGGCTTGGTATTCGGCCGAGGTTTGCATCCAAGCGACTGCGGTTGTATTTGGGGGTTGGGCTTGGGCGGTTAACGCGAATAACGTAACTATAAACACAGCAAATACGCGCATAATGGTTACCTAAGCTAAACAGGGATGCTTAAATCATAAAGCCAATATAGTTAAAATTAAAGTAAAACAAAAACTAAACGGGCCGCATTTGCGGCCTGTGTGAGATTATTAATTATCTAGTGCTTGTCCGATTGGAATGCGTCTGGGTTTTAATGCCTCGGGTACTTCACGGTACAAATCTATGTATAATAGGCCCTTGTCCATATGCGCGCCGCTGACTTTAACTTGATCACCAAGCTGAAATTTACGTTCAAAATTGCGCTCAGAAATGCCTTTATAAATAAATCTTTGCTCGTCATCTTGGTTATTTTTATCTGCTCGGCGGCCTGTGATTGTGAGCGTGTTTTTTTCTAAATTGATATCTAATTCACTTTCGTCAAATCCGGCCACTGCTAATGTTATTCGATATTTATCTTCGGCGGTTGCTTCAATATTATAGGGTGGATAACCCGCTGCTTTTTCGGTTCTGGCAGCCGAATCCATTAAATTGGCTAAATGATCAAACCCAATAAAAGAACGGTAAAGTGGTGTGAAATCTAAGTTTTTCATTTGCATATTCTCACTATTAAGCAATATGTTAAAGTTAATCAGTCCCCATTTGGGCGACTGCTGAGGTGACCCGCAAGCGGCGTCTTAATAATAAATAGGGGTAAGCAATAAGATTTCAAGGCGGGATTTATAAAATAATGCAAAAAATATAAAAAACGGCGCCGCAGCGCCGTGTTTGTGCTTAGCTGAAGATCGCTGGCTAATCCACACCAGTAATCTGCTAGTGGCTAGCCGTTACTCAGCTAAGTTTTTAAAGCGAGTTTTATTAAGCTTTTTGAGCACGCTCAAAAGATTCAACAATTTCAGCTTTAGCGGCTGCGGCATCTTCCCAGCCTTCAACTTTAACCCATTTGCCTTTTTCTAACTCTTTGTAGCGCTCAAAAAAGTGCGTGATTTGAGATTTTAATAACTCAGGCAAATCATTGACGTCTTTTACGTCATCATAAATTTTAGTTAATTTGCTCACTGGTACTGCAACGACTTTGGCATCTTCACCTGATTCATCGCTCATTTTTAATACACCCACTGGACGACATTTGATAACTGCACCTGGTACTAATGGGTAAGGGGTTGGCACTAATACGTCAACTGGGTCGCCATCTAATGATAATGTATTGTTTACAAAACCATAGTTACATGGGTAAAACATTGGTGTGGCCATAAAACGGTCAACCCAAACGGTTCCAGTATCTTTATCAACTTCATACTTAATGGGATCAGCGTTGGCTGGAATTTCAATAATTACATTAATTTCTTCTGGCAGGTTTTTACCTGCTGCTACATCAGATAAGCTCATAAGGTGTCCTTATTAATATGGTTTTATAAAAATTGGCTTTATTATAACGTCACAGGCTAAAATGGCGAATTAATTTAACTCGGATAGTAGATAAGATGAAAAGTTACCGTTTAGTAATAGATTGCCCAGATCGTGTGGGTATAGTCGCCGCTGTCTCTGGCTTTTTGGCTGAACAAGGCGCCAACATTGTTGAGTCTAATCATCATACCGACAAGCAGGCAAATTGGTTTTTTATGCGTAATGAAATTCACGCAGACTCTATCAAAATGCCACTTGAGCAATTTAAGCAGACGTTTGCCGAACTCGCCAATCGTTTTGAATTAAATTGGAAGCTGGTGGATTCATCAAAAAAACAAAATGTTATTTTAATGGCCAGTAGAGAATCTCATTGTTTAGCAGATTTATTGCATCGATGGCACAGCGGAGAGTTGGATTGCAATATTGTGGCTGTGATTGCTAACCACGAACATTTACGTCAAATGGTGCAATGGCATGGTATCCCTTATCATTATGTGCCGTTTCCAAAAGATAATAAACAAGCTGCGTTTGACGAAGTGCGTGAGCTAATTCTATCGTACGAAACAGACAGCATAGTGTTAGCCCGCTTTATGCAAATTTTTCCAGACAGCTTATGCAAAGAGTTTGCTGGCCAGGTGATTAATATACACCACAGCTTTTTGCCATCGTTTATTGGCGCTAAACCCTATCACCAAGCTCACGCTCGTGGCGTAAAGCTAATTGGGGCAACTTGTCATTATGTCACTGGCGACTTGGATGCGGGACCTATTATTGACCAAGAAATTATTCGTATCTCTCATCGTGACTCAGTTGATGATATGGTTCGAAAAGGAAAAGAGTGTGAAAAACAAGCACTTGCTCGTGGGTTACGTAACCATATTGAAGACAGAGTTATCATCAATGGCAACAAAACAGTGGTCTTTGATTAAACCTGAATGACTTGTCTGACGCTTATTCGAGGCTTGCCTGGATCAGGTAAGTCCACACTGGCCGCTAAACTGGCAAAACAAACGGGTGCGTATCATTTGGAAGCCGATCAATATTTTATTGATGGTAATGGCCATTATCGGTTTTCAGCGCGCCAGTTAAAGGATGCGCATCTGTGGTGTCAACAGCAAACTGAGTTAAAGTTAAAGCAGCAAGATGTTGTTGTTGCTAATACGTTTGTTGAACATTGGGAGATGCTTGCGTATAAAAGAATCGCCATAGCGCAAGCAGCTGATTTTTGTGTGCTGGTTTGTCGAGGCAGTTATGCTAATCAGCATCAAGTGCCACCGGCCACGCTTGCTTCAATGCGTCGCAGGTGGCAAGACTGAATTAAAATAAATCAGGGGTACGCTTTTTGCGGCGTGGCATTAGCGCTAAAATATAGCCAATCAATAAACTCGTAACGGCTAAAATACCGCCTTTAATCAACCAGTCCATTTTAATTTTTTCCTGGCTTTCAGCATCGGCTTGTTTGAGTTTGTTTAGTTCTGTTTCGGCTGCATTGAGCTTAGCCTGCAATGTTTTGCTATCTTGTGTATAGCGAGATAGCTGGGTTTGTAAACTGGCTTTTTCGCTGCGCTCACCCTCTAAAAGTGATTCTGTTTGTGCTAAAACGCTTGTTTTTTCTTCTAATGCCTCGCGGGTGCGCTCAAAAGCTTGCTGTAAACTTTCATCAGTAGAAATATAGCGGCTTTCTATCCAGCCTGTTTTTTTTTCATTGCCATATTCTATTTGACTAAAACTGCCGTCTTCTGACCGTTGTAACAACTTTATCGGGCTGCCAGCAATTACAGTATCAACAATACGGTAATTTCGGGTGGGGCCGGTGTGAACAAATACAGTTAATTCGTCTGAGATATAAGCTGTGTCTGTTTGATTATCAGCTGCTTTCGCCACCGTGCAAAATACATAGATAAAAAAAATAAAAATAGTCTGTTTCATTGAGGCTCCACATGCTTATTGGGTTAAGTCTTGTTAGATTTGAAGCGTCTATTTAAAACTTTATTGCAAAAAATTACTAGGGGTCTGTTCACTTTGTTCGAATATATTAACTTTTCCGGTTGCAAAACTTGAACTAAATCGCATGCTCAGGTATTTTTGCTTAACCTGAATATATTTCGCATACTGCGAGAACAAATTTGAAACCCACCCGTTTATGGATACAGAAATAGAGTTAAAATTTGCCGTAGCCTCTAATGATGACGAGGAAGGCGAACCCGCACCCGTCGCAGGGTTGATTGAATCTCTGTTAGCCCCTTACTTGCAAGTGCAAGGCAATGTACAAAAACGTTTAATAAATACCTATTTTGATACGCCAGAGCAAAAGCTAAGGGCGTATGATTGTGGACTGCGTGTACGAACCCGAGATGATTATGTTGAGCAAACCTTAAAAACCGCTGGTAGCTCGATAGGGGGCTTACATAAACGGCCGGAATTTAACATTCAAATTAACCATAACACCCCTGACTTAGATTTGTTTCCAGCCGAGGCATGGCCAGAAGGGGTCAATGTTGCAGAGTTACAGGCCGAACTAACGCCTTTGTTTACGACAGACTTTACCAGAACCACTTGGCGTGTGGTATTGAATGGCAGCGAAATCGAAGTGGTGTACGATATAGGTGAAGTGGCCGCACAAAACAGTCAGCAAGCTATCCATGAAATTGAAATGGAACTCATCGACGGTGATATGCGAGAGCTATTTAACCTAGCTGAGCAACTGCTTGATGAATTACCATTACGCTTGTCTAATGACAGCAAAGCAGCACGTGGTTATCGACTATTTTTAGGGCAAACGCCAGCCGATAAACCTGCTTTAGGTGTGGTTGATGTGCAACCTGACATGGACGTGGAAACTGCGTTTTCACAGGCTATCCAGCACGGTTTAGGGTTTTGGCAGTACCATGAAGAAAACTATGTCAGCCAGGGCAAAATTAAAACATTGCAACGAGTTTTGCTTGGTATCTGGTTAGTGCGTCACACGTTATGGATGTATCGAAGTTTTATTCCTAAAAAAGCATCGACCGAAATTCGAAAAGAGTTGAAATGGCTCAGCAGCCAATTTGACTGGTTAGACGAGGCGTTACATGTCAAACAATTAACCTCAAAAAAAGGCAATTACCGTAAACGCATTGGTGAGGATGAAAAGCTTTTAGCTTATTTAGAAAAAAGCTTTGAATCACAAGTGCAAGAAAACGCAGTGATCCCTTTGTTTTACAGTGCGCGTTATAACCGTCTTATTCTAAAATTAATGCGTTGGATCATAGAGCGCGGCTGGCGTTGTTATAGCGAGATTGAGGAGCAAAAATTAGCGCAAAATATCGCCACAGTGGCGAATGAGCTTAACCAGCAAAGTTGGATAAAGATTCAAAAGCAAATGCCGCTGAAAAAAGAGTTTGAGTTGGCTGATTATATTGCATCAGAGCGACCGATTAGCCGAGGTTTGTTAACAGGCGCTTGTGTTGGCAACCTATACGACAGTGAATTGCGAGAGAATTTCCGCTCACCTTGGTTAGATATATTGCAAGGTATTTCAGATCTCAAAACACTGAATTTGTTTATTTATTATCTAGAAAACTACCGCGAAGATAATGAAGCTCAACTACGCAGTTGGGGCGAGAACAAAATTGCAAAGCTGGTTGAAATTATGGAGCAGTCTCGCCAATCAGCGTTAAAAATGTCACCCTATTGGTAATTTATTGATCAGCGGCTGCCGATTGGCAGTTGCTGCATAAACCATGAACCTCTACGGTCTGTTTTTGGATTTCAAAACCATTATTGTCAGCGGCTTCTAGCAGCGCTTGGTGTATGGTTTTATTATCAATTTCTTTAACAAAACCGCAGCTATCACATATCAATAATTGAGCTTTATGTTGTTTACTAAAGTGGCTGCATAATACATACGCGTTTTGCGATTCAACTTTATGTACGAAGCCTTGTTCAATTAAAAAGTCAAGTGCGCGATAGATTGTTGGTGGTTTGGCTTTTGCATCGACCGCTTGCAATTGATTAAGCAAGTCATAAGCGCCTACGGCACCTGGTGCAGCGGCTAAAAAGCTAAATACTTGCTCACGAACCGGAGTAAATCTAGCGCCGTTTTCTAAACATACGGCGCGCGCTTGCTTGAGTAATTGCGATTCTGTCATGCTAACCTTGAGTTGATGATTTTAATACTGGCGTATCTTACCCGAATTTAAAAAAAATATTATCTAGTTATGAATAAAAAATTTACTTTTGATATAACTCTAGTGGTAAACCATCCGGATCTTTAAAAAAGGTAAATTGTTTACCTGTGAGTTCATCAACCCGAATGTCTTCCACTTCAATACCTAGAGCAAGCAAATTCTGTTTAGCCTGGCTCACATCGTCTACTTCAAAAGCTAGATGCCGAAGGCCCTGGGCTTCGGGTTGGCTGGGACGCGCGGGTGGGTTAGGAAATGAAAATAGCTCAATTTGGCTATGTTCATTTATCGCGAGATCCAGTTTAT
Source organism: Gayadomonas joobiniege G7 (assembly GCF_000300815.1). Taxonomy (GTDB): domain Bacteria; phylum Pseudomonadota; class Gammaproteobacteria; order Enterobacterales; family Alteromonadaceae; genus Catenovulum; species Catenovulum joobiniege. Next base: position 202,090 of record NZ_AMRX01000003.1, read on the forward strand.
AGGAGTCTCTATGTTCGCGGTATGTTTCGGCTACAATTGGCAGGCCTAAACACTCATGGTAAAAGTGTTTAGATCTTGCATAGTCCGAACAGATAATGGCAACATGATGAATTTTGTTCAATTTAAGCATAATTTATTCAAAATGAGTCTTAACACTAGCAGCAATTTCAACGGCATTTTTGATTGCTTGCTCAATAGAGTCTGCGCGGTTTAACGCGACGCCTAATCGACGGCGACCATCAATCGATGGTTTACCAAATAAACGAATTTGGCTCTTTGGGTGTGCCAGCGCCATTTCTAAACCACTATAGGCAATGTCATTTGAGTGGCCTTCGCGTAAAATAACGGCAGAGGCTGCAGGTCCATATTGTTCTATACTATGCACTGGCAAGCCTAAAATCGCACGTACATGCAGTGCAAACTCTGACAAGTCTTGCGAAATCAGGGTGACTAAACCAGTGTCATGCGGGCGTGGTGATACCTCACTAAAAATCGCTTCATCACCTTTAATAAATAACTCGACGCCAAATAAACCATAGCCACCTAATTCTTTAACCACGGTCTGGGCGATATGTTGAGCGTTTTTAATGGCTTCAGCAGACATGTTTGCTGGCTGCCAAGATTCACGATAGTCACCGTCCTCTTGGCGATGGCCAATGGGGGCGCAAAAATGAATGCCATCAGATGCACTGACAGTTAATTGAGTAATTTCGTAATCAAAATCCACAAAACCTTCGATAATGACCCGGCCTTTTCCGGCCCGGCCACCTTCTTGGGCGTACTGCCAAGCAGCTTCAATCTCGCTGTTGTTTTTTAATAGCGACTGGCCTTTGCCTGAAGAGCTCATTACCGGCTTTACAACACATGGCGTGCCAATTTTTTCAACGGCAGCGGCAAAGTCTTCATAGTTGTCAGCAAATGCATAACTTGATGTGGGGAGCTTTAATGTTTCGGCGGCTAATCGGCGAATGCCTTCGCGGTTCATAGTTAATTGAGTCGCCCTTGCCGTGGGGACGATTTTTTGCCCTTGCTGCTCTAATTTTGCAAGTGTATCTGTCGCAATGGCTTCAATTTCAGGTACCACTAAGTCGGGTTTATGCTCTAGGATCAGTTGCTCTAAAGCTTCGCCATCAAGCATGTCAGTGACAAAACTATGGTGGGCGACTTGCATTGCTGGTGCATTGGCATATCGGTCTACGGCGAGTACTTCGACACCGAGTCTTTGCAGCTCGATGGCCACTTCTTTGCCAAGCTCACCACAACCTAATAACATGACTTTAGTGGCACCTGGTGCTTTGGCTGTTCCTATTAACATAGTGCTTACCTTTTAAGTATCAATTTCTAATTGTTCAATAATATATAAAGCTTCATCTCGATTATTGCCACAAATTTGTGGTTCCGCCTGAAACTCACGACACACTTTGGGCCTTTCTGGCTGGCCAAAAATTTTGCATTGATATTGGCTGTCTAATTGCACACAAAGCTCACCGGCTTTTTTACCGTTTGGCATGCCGGGAATTTTTGATGAAATTGAAGGTGCGATACAGCAAGCACCACAATGGGCACGGCATTGCATTTTTTATGCACCTCCTAAATACAAAAATAGCCAGGCTAAGCTGGCTATTTAATTTATGCTGGATACTCGGACGACTTAAAGTTCGCCCATCGCATTACGAAGTTTTTTCATTGCATTCGCTTCTAGCTGACGAACACGCTCCGCTGAAACGCTATATTTTTGCGCTAATTCTTGCAAAGTGATTTTATTGCCATCGTCTAACCAGCGAGCTCGGATGATGTCTTGACTGCGCTCATCCAAAGTTGCAATGGCGTTTAATAAACGCTTGTTTGCGTGGTTTTCCCACTGATTATTTTCTACCGATACCGCAACATCAGAGTGGCTGTCTTCCAAAAATTGCGCCGGGGCAAAGTTGCTAGAGTCATCATCGTCATTGCCTAAATCAAAAGCTTGATCCTGGTTGCTCATGCGATTTTCCATCTCTAATACTTCACGACGAGAGACACCTAAATCATCAGCAACTCGATCAACTTCCGAGTTATTAAACCAACCTAAACGCTTCTTGGACTTACGCAAGTTAAAAAACAATTTACGCTGGGCTTTAGTGGTCGCAACTTTAACAATGCGCCAATTTTTTAAAACATATTCATGAATTTCGGCTTTGATCCAATGCACTGCAAAAGAAACCAAACGCACACCGACAGTTGGATCAAAACGCCTAACCGCTTTCATTAATCCAACGTTACCTTCTTGAATTAAATCGGCTTGCGGTAAACCATATCCTGCGTAACTTTTAGCAATGTGAACCACAAATCTTAGATGCGACATAATTAATTGCTGTGCCGCTTCTAGGTCGCCTTCGTTTACAAGACGTTCAGCTAAGCTTTTTTCTTGTTCCGCTGTTAATACCGGAATACTGTTGACTGACTGTATATAGGCATCAAGGCTACCCGTTTGTGGGACTAGCATAAGTTGTGTTGATGCTGTAGTGGCCATGTTTAACTCCAGTTGTGCTATATGTTGCTTATCCGTTGGTTATTTTATCACTGCTGATAACGCAGCTCAATTACCTGAATATTGACTTTTACTTATTGAGTCTCAAAAGTCAAATAAGTTCAAGCAATAAATAGAACCTAGCTGCCTGATTGACGAAAATTCGTGCGTTTATTTGCATTTTTATTAACGTCAGCGGCCACCAATTCGATCAGTTAGTGGCACGCTATTTTTATCTATCAATTTTCAAAATAGGTATAACCTTCCAAGCCATTTTTTAATAATAGATATAAAGCGTCTTTTTGCTCGTCAGTTAACTGACTTGCAGCTAAATGCTGCTGGTACATTTCTAATAAGCTGTTTTTCTGAAAATGCACGGTCGCTAATACGGACTCTGCGGTATCGCCGTGTAAAATCCGGTTGATTTTCAACTGTCCTCGAGCGTTAAACTCTATATGTGCTGAATCCGTATCGCCGAACAAATTATGCATATCGCCTAAAATTTCTTGATAAGCACCTAACATAAACATGCCTAAATAATAAGGTGTTTCGGGACGGTAAGGCGGCACAGGCAGGCTAGTTTCGGTACCCATGCCGTCGGCATACTGTTTAATCTGACCATCTGAGTCACAGGTAATGTCTTGGATAATCGCTCTTTGTGTCAGTGGCTGGTCAAGTTGACTCAGTGGCAGGACCGGAAAGATCTGCTGAATTCCCCAAGCGTCAGGCAACGACTGAAATAAACTGAAGTTTGCAAACATTTTTATTGCCAGTTTTTCGTCAAGTTCATCTTTGATAAGGCGATGAGCACGGGCTTTATTGTCAAGCTGTTGTCTGACCAAAGCAAGGACCGAAAAGTATAATCCCTCAAGTTCGGCCCAATGAGACAATGAGTATAAACCTAAGGTAAACTTTTGCTGTGCTTCGCTAAAATAATGCACAGCGTCATGATAAACCTCTAACGCATTACGTGGTGATAAATGATTGACTAGTGCGGCCATTTCTTGCGTTTCACTGGGGGCGTCGGCCGCTAATTTAAATGGCGGTAGTTTTTGTGTCGGGGCTTCTTGATCAATAAGGTTCGTAATCAAAACAGCATGGTGTGCGGTCATCGCTCGGCCAGATTCGGTGATAATGTCTGGGTGTGGCAGTTGGTATTGTTGGCAAACTTCGTTTAAACCTGCCACTATATTGCGTGCATACTCATGCATATCGTAGTTTGTAGAACAATGACTACGAGAGCCACTGCCCTCATAATCAACACCGAGACCACCACCGACATCCACCAAATTGATCGGGACCTGCATCAGCCTAAGCTCAGCGTAATAGCGAGCGCATTCGCGAATTGCAATCTGAATATCGCGGATATTGGCAATTTGAGATCCGATGTGAAAATGGACCATGTTAAAATAAGCCAGTTTGTCGGCTTTTTTAATCAGTTCAATCGCCTGTAACAATTGCTCAGCGGTTAACCCAAATTTACCTTTTTCGCCACCTGAGTTTTGCCAACGCCCACGGCCAGTTGAATTCAAGCGGATCCGGATGCCAATAATAGGGCAGGCTTGCATTTGTTCACTGGCGGCTAACAAAAGTTTTAGTTCAGATACCTTTTCGATGACGACATGCACTTGATGTCCCATCTGCTGACCAGCGATCGCAAGTTGTAAAAATTCTAAATCTTTATAACCGTTGCAAACAATGGTCAGTTTTTTGGTACTACTACCTAAGATGGCTAATAACTCAGCTTTACTACCTGCCTCTAACCCTAATTCGACAGGGCTGGTTAACAACTGCTCAACGACACTGTGCTGCTGATTCACCTTTATCGGGTAAACGGGTGTATAGCAGCCTTGGTAGTGATGTTGTTTGATGGCATGTTCAAATGCATTGTGTAAATTGACAACACGATCGCTCAGTATGTCGGTGAAACGTAATAAAACAGGTAAACGTAAACCAGCTTCTTGCAAAGATTGAATGATTTGAGTAAAAGGTACTTGTTGCGCTGGTTGACCTTTGGGTTGGGCCACTACCTCTCCGTGCTGGTTTATATCAAAATAACCATCGCTCCAGTTATTGATATTATAAATCTGCTTGGCGTGTTCGGTATTTTTTACTGACATACAAAATTAGACCCAAAAAAAGTCGCCTAGTGTAAAGCGATTTATCTTATATCGCTATATTTTTTGTACGCTTGTTGTTAGTTATTGATTCGTTGCTAGGCTGATTAACCTTTGAGCTAGTCTGATTGGATCATAATAAGGAATTGAGGATTCACTAATCAAAGGGTAATTTAATAATTGTACGCCTTGGGATTCAACTTGGGTGAGTCGCTCATTAGACATATTTAGCATGTGATCTTTATCTAACAAAACAAAATTTAATAAGTCATTTGAGTGTGTTTGTTCGCCACAATCACGCCGTAAATAATTTAATAAAGTTGCAACACAATCAGGTAAACGTAAGCCAATTTGTTCAGGATCTTCGCTTAGGTTGGGAATATACACCTTATTACAACGTGCATTCGCGACCGCTTTACCTATCCCGCTGGGCAATAAATTAGCTATGATACTTGAATAAAAACTGCCGGGCGGAAAACAAATTAAATCGGCTTGCTCAATGGCTTGAAGGATATGATGGGCAGCATTAAAGCTGTGTGTGATCGAGCCACTCGCAGCATCTGCTAAATAAATATTGTAGATTTTTTCGTTTAATGGCGCGACTTCTTTCCCGGTTAAGTTATGCTGCCCATGTATGACGGAGCCACCAGCCATTTCGGCAATTAGATCATAATAACCATCTAAGCTAGGTAAAATATTGCCCCGTAATTTTAGCAGCCGACTAAAAATATTTATTGTCGGTTGCAGTTGTTTGTTCGTTTGCAGGTAACCTGAGGTGATACAAATATTACCAAAACTGGCGTTACGCAAATCAAATTCTGATGGTATCTGATCGATAAAATAAGCAATATAGTTGGCTAATAATATGCGATTTTCGGTTGACAGCATGGCATATACAGGGTGTTGCGGGGCTGCCATTTTAAAAAAATCTTGTTTTAATTGTGCGGGATTGGCTTGGCGGGCAAATCTTAGCCCTAAAATTTTTTTTAAATGAGCAACTTCGCTATCTCTATCATCTGCCAGTGCTAACAAGCGATTGCGTATATCGCCAACGGCAGGCATATTAAATACGCGCCGTAATTGCGCTGAACATCCGCCAGAGTCAAATGTAGTAATGATATGAGTACTGTTAGGCGCAAAATGTTTGAGCGCATAACTGAACTCCGCCAACGCTGACCCACCGCTAAAAAATAAAATTTTAGCCGAGCTCTGGCTGGGGTTGGGATATTGCTGATATAGGTCCTTCATGCCCAATAAACTCTTTTAAGCTGTAATTAAAGTTGCGCCACGCTAAATGAGCATAATAACAGCAAGTGTTTTAAAAGGTAAACTGGCATTTTCAATTACTGCAACTTATCTCATATTGGGTATAATATGTGCTTTACATTGCAGCAGACAGGAATTAAATGAATTTATTTGGCTGGCAACGGGCGGTAATCAAAGTGGGCAGTGCGCTGATAGCACCAGAAGGCGGTCCTTGCAGCGGACAATATTTACTTTCAATCGCTCGATATATCAATGAGTGTCGACGACTTAATCGCGAAGTTGTTTTAGTTTCCAGCGGTAGTGTTGCTGCAGGTAGAAGTTTAATCGCGCATGGTGAAATTCCATCCATTGCCGAAAAACAGGCGATGGCTGCAGTAGGCCAGACAAAAATGATGGCGAACTGGTCGCGTTTTTTTGATTTTCCTTGTGCGCAAATTTTATTGACTCATGAAGACCTAGCTGACCGTCGCCGTTACGTCAACATTAAAAACACCATACGCGAGTTATTGAATAATGGTATTTTACCCATAGTTAATGAAAATGATTCTGTTGCGACGCAAGAATTAAAAGTAGGTGACAACGACAATTTAGCCGCTTTAGTCGCGCAAGTTTCAGATGCAGATCTCTTGATGATATGCAGCGATATTGACGGTTTATATACGGCTGATCCGCGTACTCACGCTGATGCCGAGTTGATTCCTCATATTAAAAAGATAACGCCACAAATATATGCGTTAGCCGGTGGTACCACGAATAAAATTGCCACAGGTGGGATGCGAACCAAAATAGAAGCGGCTGAAAAAGCGACATTAAATGGTATTCACACGTTAATTGTGAATGGTCGTAACGGCCAGGTTTTTGATCGTTTATTGCAAAATGAACTGCTTGGCAGTTGGTTTGAACGTCAAGCAAGTCCAAAAAAAGCGCGCAAATACTGGTTGCAGCATACGCTGAAATCGCATGGTGAAATCCAAGTTGATCTGGGGGCTCAAGCGGCGTTAAGTAAAAAAGGTGCGTCTTTGTTGTCAATAGGCATTCAAGCCGTTCGTGGCAAATTTAATAAAGGCGATGCGGTGTTAGTATGCGCGCCCGACGGCACCCCTTTGGGCAAGGGCATCAGTCAGTATAGCGCGTTAGAACTCGCAAAAATAAAAGGTATTCAAAGTCGCCAGATAGCCGACATTTTGGGGTATTGTCCGAGTGACGTGGTCATTCATAGAGATGATCTTGTGTTAATTTAAAGGTAGGTAGCATGACATTTTCAATTGCAAAAATGGCTAAAGATGCACGTAAAGCGTCGCATTCGGTGGCTAATCTAAGTACAGCAAAAAAAGACGCCGCGTTAAAAGCGATGGCGGATAAACTCATTGAAAGAACCGAATTTATTATTGAAGAAAATGAACGTGACTTAGCGGCAGGCCGTGAAAACGGGTTAACTGACGCTATGATAGATCGGCTTAGATTAACACCGCACCGAATTCAAGAATTAGCCAACGCTTTGATAGAAGTGATCAACTTAACCGATCCCGTTGGTAGCATTTCGGATATGAAAGTACGACCTAATGGCATGCGTGTTGGCCGTATGCGTATTCCGTTGGGCGTGATTGCAATGATCTATGAAGCACGTCCGAATGTAACTGCTGAAGCTGCAGCTTTATGTTTAAAGTCGGGCAACGCTGTGATTTTGCGGGGTGGAAAAGAAGCATTGCATTCTAATTTAGTGATCGCTGAATGTTTACACGAAGCATTGTTAGAACAGAACATAGATCCTAATGCAATTTCAGTTGTTCCAGACCCAGATCGAGCTGTGATGAACGAATTAATGACACTAAGCGAAGATATTGATCTGATTATTCCACGGGGTGGTGAAGGTTTGATTCGTTTTGTCACTGAAAATAGCCGTATTCCTGTGATTCAGCACTTTAAAGGCGTCTGCCATCTATATGTTGATCAATTTGCCGATCTTCAGGTTGCTATGAACTTGCTTATTAATGGAAAAACTCAGCGAACAGGGGTCTGTAACGCGCTCGAAACTTTATTGGTAGACGCCCAAGTTGCGGCAGAGTTTTTGCCGGCGGTAAACCAAATGGCATTAGAAAAAGGTGTTAAAATCCATGCTTGTGAAAACAGTATTAGCTATTTTGAGCAAGCGGTGCCAGCCACTGAAGCGGATTGGGAGGCTGAGTATTTAGCGTTAGAAATCGCAGTTAAAGTAGTAAACAGCTTTGATGATGCTATCAGCCACTTAGAACAATATAGCTCGGGCCACACCGAAGTGATCTGTAGCCAAGACTATAGCCGTGCAAACGAGTTCATCCGTCGGGTCAATAGTGCTGTGGTTATGGTTAACGCCTCATCTCGTTTTTCTGATGGCGGTCAATTAGGTTTAGGGGCAGAAATAGGTATTTCAACTTCTAAGCTGCACGCATATGGTCCTATGGGTTTAGAAAGTTTAACGACTCAAAAGTTTATTGTGATGGGTGATGGGCAAGTTAGATCTTGATTGAGTGTTAATTTAACGTTAATATAGCGCCTCTTTTTAACAGTCTGTAGTTATTTTGTAACTGGACTGGTTTAAATGGAGGTTCTATATGGTTAATAAAATATTTTTTATAGGCTTAGGAATAACTATCTTATGTCTATCTGCCTGCAGTAAAATCACACCTGATAATTATGCCAAACTCGAAGTTGGTATGAAGTTTGCTCAAATAGTTGCAATTCTTGGTGAACCCGTACAATGTAGCGCCTTGGATCAAGGCCGTTTTTGTTACTGGGGCGACCAGGGTACCCATATTAAAGTGGCTTTTGTTGGTGACCGAGCAACTTTGACGTCACAAAACGGATTAAAATAACTTTTTACTTTTTTTCGCGTATGCTATACCGTCGAGTTGACCCAATTTAACGGAGTATAGACGTGGCTAAGATATATAGTTTCCTACTTATTTTTATTCTTTTTTGGTCCTTTCCAAGCAAGGCTCAAAGCCCTACACAAATGAGTTTAATGGCGCCTGAGCAGGCTAAAGTATTATTATTAATGTCTGAGCATAAAGTGGCTAAATGGCCTGCGTTTAAAGACATTACACAACATGCCGCCGAACAGCTTAATTTAAATTTAATGATTGAAGAACTCGCACCAGGCGAGCAAGGGCGTTTTGCTTACATTAGCAAGTTGCAATCATTAATCCTTAGCCATCAACCTGACTATTTAATTGCCCTGTTTACCCAAGAAGTTGAAAAACAGATCATACGTTTGGCAACTGAGAATAAAGTCCATTTTGTCTCACTTGACATTGATATGCAGGACAAAAAACTAAAAAAAATTGGTTTACCCACTCAAAACGGACGTTATTGGATTGCGCATTTAGCGCAAGACCATGAGCAAACAGGGCGCATGATAGCCGAACGTTTATTAAATCTGGCCAAACAAAATAAGCTCACTGAGCGTGAAATTGAAATGATGGCACTGGGCAGTAACAAACATGATACGGCAGGTCGACAGCGGCAAAATGGCTTGTCACAGGTAATGCAAGCAAACGAAAAAGTTTATTTAAACCCAGTGATGCATAGTAAACTTGATGTCGCAGAAGCCATTAAACAATCACAAGTTTTACTCAAAGCGAAAAAAAATATCAACCTAGTTTGGACTGCCGATGTCGCGTTAGCAAAAGGTGTATATGAAGCCAAGCGGTTGTTAAATGTTAATCCAAAGCACTTTTTATTAGGCTCTGTGGGCTGGCAAGAACCTGCATTCGAACTGGCCGAGCAGCACCCTGGCTTTTTTTCGTTTGGTGGACAAAGCGCCTATGGCGCTTGGGCTATGGTATTGATTCACGATCACTTTTATGCAGAACCTTTTCCAGCGAACCAGTCTACAGTAATACATCCATCTTTGAGTTTATTAAATCATCAAAATGCACAAGAAGTGAAAACATGGTTTGATAAAAAAGGATGGTTAGACACCAATTTTCGTAGTTATACCCAATCAGATAATAATTGGGTAAAAGAAAAAGGTTATAACTTTATTTTACCGCTGTAATTTAAACAGCATTGTTGGGCGGGCTTGTAAATTCCTCGTGCGCCCAAATATCTGCTATTACGCTATTTGCGCAAAACAAAATTTTTCAAAAGGATACCCATGACCAATCCATTACTGACTGAAAGCAGTTTACCCGAGTTTGAAAACATCAAACCTGAGCATGTGCTGCCAGCGGTGCAGGATGCTATCCAGCAGTGCCGTTTGACGATAGATAAAGTTGTTGCTCAAGAAGAATACACTTGGCAAAATTTTGTTCAGCCGCTAGACGAAGCCGACGATAGGTTGAACCGAATTTGGTCGCCTGTTTCGCATTTGCATTCTGTTGCGGACAGTGAAGGCTTGCGCCAAGCGTATGAAGCTTGTTTGCCATTATTATCTGAATATTCTACCTATGTCGGCCAGCATCAAGGGTTATATCAAGCTTATCAAAAGATCCGTGAGTCGGATTCTTTTAACGATCTCAGTGAAGCACAACAAAAAGCTATCAATAATTCTTTGCGAGACTTTAAGTTATCAGGTGTTAGTTTGCCGGAGCAAGATAAAAAACGATATGGTGAGATAGCCCAACAATTGTCAGAACTCACCACTAAGTTTGCCAATAATGTGTTAGACGCGACACAAGGCTGGCATAAGCTAGTAACCGATAAAAAGCAGTTGTCAGGTTTACCACAAAGTGCTATTGATGCAGCAAAAGCAACAGCGGAAAGTAAAAATAAAGAGGGTTGGCTGTTCACCTTAGAATTCCCAAGCTATTTGCCTGTGATCACATATGCCGACGATCGCCAGCTTAGAGAAGAAATTTATACAGCATTTGCAACCCGAGCATCAGATCAAGGCCCCAACGCGAATAAATGGGACAACAGCCAGATCATGCAAGATATTTTAAAACTTAGATATGAGCTTGCCAAGCTGCTAGGTTTTGACAATTATGCTGAAAAGTCGTTGGCTACCAAGATGGCAGAATCACCGCAGCGAGTATTAGATTTTTTATATGATCTGTCCGCTAAAAGTAAATCACAAGCGCAAGCAGAGTTAGATGAAATCCGCGCTTACGCCAAAAGTCAGGGGGTGGATTCTTTAGAAGCTTGGGATATGACTTATTATGCAGAAAAACTCAAGCAGCAAAAGTATGCCATTTCTGATGAAGAATTACGTCCGTATTTTCCTGAAGATAAGGTCATTCAAGGATTATTTAAAACGGTCGGCAAGCTTTTTAATATCACCATCAAAGTCCGGGAAAATGTACAGGTATGGCATGATAGCGTTCGTTTTTATGACATTTTTTCTGCCGATGGGCGTTTAAAAGGCAGCTTTTATCTGGATTTATATGCTCGCGAAGGAAAAAGAGGCGGTGCTTGGATGGATGTGTGTATTGGCCAGCGGGAAAACAGCCAGGGCGAGATCCAATTACCAGTCGCTTATTTAACCTGCAACTTTAATAAACCCGTTGGTGATAAACCAGCGTTATTCACTCATGACGAAGTACAAACTTTGTTTCATGAGTTTGGTCATGGTTTGCACCATATGTTAACAAAAGTCACTGTCAGTGATGTGGCAGGCATTAATGGTGTTGCTTGGGATGCAGTTGAGTTGCCTAGTCAGTTTTTAGAAAACTGGTGTTGGCAGAGTGAGGCGCTTGCATTTATTTCTGGGCATTATGAAACAGGTGAAGCGCTACCTAGCGACTTATTAGAAAAAATGCTGGCGGCAAAAAACTATCAGTCCGCGATGATGATGGCCAGACAATTAGAGTTTTCTTTGTTCGATTTTGAAATGCACGCAGAAGCGGGCAGCCAAGACTATGACATACAAACCAAATTAGATCAGGTTCGAGATAAAGTAGCTGTGAACAAGCCGCCTGCATTCAACCGTTTTCAGCATGGTTTCAGTCACATTTTTGCTGGCGGTTATGCCGCTGGGTATTATAGTTATAAGTGGGCTGAAGTGCTGTCGGCAGATGCGTTTTCAAGGTTTGAAGAAGAAGGCATTTTTAACCAAAAAACTGGGCAGGATTTTCTCCAGAATATTTTGCAGATGGGTGGGTCGCGCGAACCTATGGACTTGTTTAAAGCGTTTCGAGGGCGAGCACCTGAAGTTGATGCTTTATTGCGCCACTCAGGTATTTCAGTCGAGTAAATAATCAGGGTCTGGGACCCTGACTTAATTAAAAGGGGGCCAAGTATTGGTTTAATACTTGGCCTATTTGCGTTAAGCATTGCTCAGTTAGGCTGATATCAAATGCTGCAATATCCTCTTCGAGCTGAGCTAAACTGGTAGCGCCGATAATGGTAGAAGTCACTCCGTCTACTTGGTTGCACCAAGCCAAAGCCAACTGAGCCGGCGTGATATTGTGTGCCTTAGCTACTTCTATATAACCCCGGATAGCCGCATCACTGGCTTGGGTATTTCTAAACAAACCATTACGCTGCGACATTGTCCAACGACTGCCTGCAGGCCGCTGACCATCTAAATATTTACCAGTTAACATGCCACCAGCTAATGGTGACCAAGGCAAAAATGCGATATCGTTATGTACACAAGTTTCGATTAAATAAGGCCAATCTTTGCTATGCAAAAGATTAAACTCATTTTGTATTGAGTTGACTCTAGGCAAGTTAAATTCATCAGCTAGTTTTAAATAACTTTCGATACCCCAAGGGGTATCATCTGATAAACCAAAATGGCGTATTTTTCCTTCACTGACTGCTTGACCTATCGCTTGCAAAATATCTAAAAAGTTATCTCGTTCCGCTGCGCGATCAACGTCCGTAAACTTGATTTGGTTTGGATGATGGCGGCCAAAATGCGGATGCGGGCGGTTGCTCCAATGCAGTTGATATAAATCAAGGTAATCCGTTTGTAAGCGTTGCAATGAGTCATCTATCGCTTTGGTCACGGCGGCACCCGTGATATCACTACCACCCCGGATATAAGGGACCCCTTTACCGGCAATTTTTGAGGCGATCACTAGATCTTGCCGTTTGTTTTTATTGCTGGCTAACCAACGACCTAATATGGTTTCTGTTTTACCATAGGTCTCGGCGCTTGGCGGGACTGCGTACATTTCGGCAGTATCGATAAAGTTAACCCCTTTATCGAGTGCGTACGCAAGTTGTTGGTTGGCATCTTCTTGGGTGTTTTGTAAACCCCAGGTCATAGTGCCCAGGCAAATCCTGGACACTTTGAGACCACTGGCGCCCAGTGATGAATATTGCATAATGTAATTGGCTCCGGTTAGAAACTAAATTCAAATCCTAAATGAAAGCCATTATCTAACACGAATTCACCACCATTCTCAATATCTGCTTTAATATGGCGGTAGCCAGCATAAACTGCACCATTAGGTAAAAGCTGATAATTAGCGCGTAAACCCAACTCAAATTGGTTATCTAGCTCGTCGCTAGCGACTATACCGGGAGCATAAAAGAGTTCACCTTGCAGCGATAACCCCTGAATTTCTGGGATGCGGTATTTGGCAAAACCACCTAATCCCAATGCCTGCATATCGTCACCATTAGTATCTGCATAATATAAACGGCCACCTAAACCTGCTGTAAAGTTTGGTTGGCGGGAAATATTACCTACCACGGCGGCAGTACCTGTGAATAAATTGACATCGGTATCGTCGTTATGCATCGCAGAAGCGGCAAAATGGGTGTCCTTAGCAAAATTACCTGTCGCGATTTCTACTTTAAATGCATCATTGCTGATATCTGTTGTTAACGTGCTGGCAGTCGCTGTCGCACTAGACAGGGTGGCCAGGATAATGGCGGCAGATTTAATTCTAATGTTCATATAATACTCCGTTGCTATAAAAGTGAATTGATCTTAATTCATGCGAATCTTAAGTAAAGCGTTCGCTTGCAATATTGAGACGTTTAAAACAAAATTCAAATTTGAATCTTGCTAAATGATACAGGCTGACAATGATTAAAGTTCAAACTGAACCCTTCAATGTGGGAGAGATTTATCAAAACCTTGCAAATAATAATGCGGCAGCAGGCGCTGTGGTATTTTTTGTCGGTCAAGTTAGGGATTACAACCAAAATAAAACCATCAGAGCGCTGACGTTAGAACATTATCCAGCAATGACAGAAAAAGTGTTGAGCGAGATAGTGAACGAAGCAGAGCGGCGTTGGCCATTGCAAGCTGTCAGCCTAGTCCATAGGGTCGGCCGTATGTTGATCGGCGACGAGATTGTTTTTGTTGGTGTGGCCAGTGCGCATCGGCAAGCTGCGTTTGCAGCCAGTCAATTTATTATGGATAAACTCAAAACCCAAGCCCCCTTTTGGAAAAAAGAAGAAACAGAAACAGGTAATCACTGGGTTGAAGCTAGAGAGTCTGATATAAAAGCAGCGGATAACTGGTAATTAGCTGCATCTTGTTGTGTAACAGGTATAATGGCAAAAAATTTTCGCATTTTATGAGGAGACACATATGCGTCCAAGTGGCCGAACTGCCAGCCAAATCCGACCTATTACCATTACCCGAAATTTCACTATGCATGCCGAAGGTTCGGTATTAATTGAATTTGGTGATACTAAAGTTTTATGTACGGCTTCTGTGAATGAAGGTGTGCCCAGATTTATGAAAGGTAAAGGCGAAGGTTGGATCACGGCTGAATATGGGATGTTGCCTCGCTCAACCCACACCCGCTGTGACCGTGAAGCAGCGCGTGGTAAACAAGGTGGCCGAACATTAGAGATTCAACGTTTAATTGGCCGTTCATTACGGGCAGCCGTTGATTTGAAAGCTTTAGGTGAAAATACTATCACGTTAGACTGTGATGTTATTCAAGCTGATGGTGGTACCCGAACTGCTTCTATTACAGGTGCCTGTGTCGCTTTGGTTGACGCATTATCTTATATGCGCAGCAAAGGCATTTTAAAAACTAATCCACTTAAACATATGGTTGCTGCCATCTCGGTCGGCGTTTACAAAGGCGAAGTGATCGCTGATTTAGAATATGTTGAAGACTCTGTCGCAGAAACAGATATGAATGTAGTGATGTCTGAAGATGGCCGTTTAATCGAAGTTCAAGGCACAGCTGAAGCAGAACCTTATAGTTTTGACGAAATGCAAGAGATGCTGACGTACGCTAAAAACGCCACCCGCGAAATTTTTGATATTCAAAAAGCCGCGTTAGCCTAACGGAGATCCAGATGCAAGCTTATAAAAAATCATTTATCGAATTTGCATTGTCTCGTGGGGTGCTTAAATTTGGTCAATTTACGCTTAAATCGGGTCGTACAAGTCCATACTTTTTTAATGCGGGTTTGTTTAAAACTGGCGGTGATTTAGCACAGTTAGGGCGTTTTTATGCCGCTGCATTGCAAGATGCAGGCATTCGGTTTGATGTGCTGTTTGGACCAGCGTACAAAGGCATTCCAATTGCGACCGCCACGAGTATCGCTTTGGCAGATCAGCATCAGCAAGACGTCGCTTATTGTTTTAACCGCAAAGAAAAAAAAGATCATGGCGAAGGTGGTCAGCTGGTTGGGGCTGAATTAAAAGGCGATATTATGCTAGTTGATGACGTAATTACTGCCGGCACAGCGATCCGTGAATCGATGCAAATTATCCAGCAACAAGGTGCTAACCTCAGAGGCGTTTTAATCGCTTTAGATCGGCAAGAAAAAGGTCAGGGTGAATTGTCAGCCATTCAAGAAGTAGAGCGCGACTTTGATACTCAAGTCGTTTCAATTATTCAGTTAGCTGATTTAATTGCTTATTTAACAGAGCAGGGTGAAGAGGCCGAAACTTTGGCGCAAGTGACTGAATATAGAAATCAATACGGTATTTAAGCGTATCGCGAAAAAGCAGGTTGTTCGTGCGTACGGCTGCTCGCTGCGTAAAAAGAGGCTATTTTTAATGCCCGAGCATTGACCCGTTCATCTCGTACTTCGAGTGTTTCGGGTGCTTGATAACTAGGGGTAGGCTGAGAAGTAAATACATCGGCAGCCGTTGTTTGGCGACTTGCGTGCTGATTATTTTGCAAAGTCTCTTTAGCGTTTTTTTGTTGTAACTCAGCCCGTGCTTGCTGCGCTTTTTGTGCTGCTTCTGCTGCGACTTGACGGTCGGTGGCAGAAGGTTCTGCAGGGGCTAGCGCAGCACGCTGAACTTGTGCCATTTTTTGAATGGTTGCCGCTGGATCGTTGGCTACTTCAGATACATCAATCTGTACCTCACCGCCCACTGCATAGTTTTTACCATCAGGTCCACGCTCAAATTCATAACTGGGTGCCCCTGCATATTGGCCACCTGTGGTTGCATGCGCTTGTTCATGTTGCCGGACTTCTTGATCACGTGCTTTTAACTCGGTTAATTCTTTTTGCTCTTGCTCACTATACGGCTTGTTATTTTTAGTGAGATTGCCATCTTCTTGCTTATTTTGCTGTTGAGAAGCATTGTTTTTGTTTTGAGCGACTCTGTTTTGATAGATATTTGATCGAATGTAATCGTAAGTCAGCGGAGTTTGGCTGGCTGCTTTGGGATATTCTGGCCGCGAGGACACACCAGGATCGCGCGGTTGCGCTTGGTTCGGTTGATTTTCTGTGACCTTTTGAGGTGACAATACCTCTCGCCTTACCGCTTCTGTCTGCGGGTTAGCAAGATTTAAAGTTAAGTTAGTCGGGTACTGCGGCGAAATATTCATATCGCTTAATTATTAACCATAATTACTCAAAGGGGAAGTTATTGCTGATAAATTAATTTAATGTTTGCATAAAATTAAGCACCCTCTGCTTAAATTCATCAGGGTGCGAAATAAAAGGCGCGTGGGCTGCTTTTGATATGACTTGCGTAACACAATTTGGTTGCTGATTTTGGATCATCGTCACTGCTTTGCTCGGGACCAGGCTATCTAGGCGACCATAGAGTCTTAAAGTCGGGCAGCAAATACCACTTATTTGTGTTCTTAAATCAGCGGTTTTTAAAATATCTAAACCACCCGTTAATGCGGTTTGATTGGCCGCAGGTGCTGCGGCTAGCAGCTCTACTAATGCTTTAATGTCATGCCTTGCATGTTCACTGCCGATGGCTTGAATTGCGATAAAACGCTCTAAGGTCTTCTTGGCATCAGCCTCTAACATAGTGGCAAAATTATTTAGTACCTGCGCATCAATACCTGGCCAATTGTTTTGGGAAGAAAAACAAGGACTGGTGGCGACTGCGATCAATGCTTCACAACAATCATACTCCAAAGCAATGTGTTGCGCGACTAAGCCGCCTAATGACCAACCAATGAGTATGCCGGGGGATGTTATTTGTTCGGCAACCAGCCGACTAATAGAGTTTAGACTATAATCTGACGGGCAGTGATTGGCCTGGCGACCATAACCCGGCAAGTCGATTAAGTGGACATTAAAAGTGTCATCAAAATATTTGGCAATGGGTTGCCAAACGGCAGAGTGCATGCCCCAGCCATGAATAAAATAGAGGTTTTTTTGCATAGGAAAATAGCGTGATATTGATTAAGCGCCTAGTATCGCCAATATTAACACAAGCTAAGCAACTTGTGCCTAGGTTATGTTTGTTTTGTGATGGGCCACTGGCAGAGCAAAACAGCGTATGTCACTATTGCCTCAATGACTGGCGGAAGCACTCAGAATGTTTGGCTTGGGCAGATATCCTGAGTATGCCCGGTGTTAAAAAAACACTTAACGCAAGCGCCTTGGCGCACATCTATTGTTTAAATCAGCATCAGCAACAAGTAGCGGCGCTGATCCGGCGATTCAAATACCAGCAAGACTTGTTAGCCGGTTCCGCTTTAATCGAATTAATGGCGTACTGTCATCAGGAGGCTTTTGAAAACGCTATTTTTATTCCTGTTCCCATGCATTGGTTACGCCGTTTGTACCGTGGTTTTAATCAAGCAAACTGGCTAGCAGAACAGTTAGCAAAGCAATATCAAGGACAGTGTTTACCATTATTAAAGCGAACTCGATACACTCAGCGCCAAGCTGGTTTAGAAGCGTTACAGCGGCGTAAAAATTTGCAGGATGCGTTTGTATTAAATAAAGCTGCTTTTGTTTCAATGCAATGGCCGAAGCCGGTGTTTTTAGTCGATGATGTGGTCACCACAGGCACAACGCTCAATACTTTGGCGCAGGTTTTAAAAGCGGCAGGTATTGAGCATGTCAATGCTGTGACTATCAGTTGGTCAGCGGCTGCAAGTGTCAGTCGTGGTTATTAATGCGCAACAAGCGGTGCAAAAAACAGCGCATTATTCAATAATCTGGCTGTGCCTCGCCAGTAACCCCTGAATACAGGATTATCGGCAAAAGCGATCACTTGTCCTTGACCATGTTTATGGGTGGTCAACGCCGTAGAGTTTTTAATCATACGGATATTTTCATAGCTGCTATAACCAGCCAGCAGTGGACTGTCAGTATATTTGGCTACGTCATAAAAAGGTTTGGCGGCAGTCAACAATACAATACGGTCGTTTCTAAACAATGGTATTTTTGCTTGTTTAAAACCAAAAGCAAGTGGGTGACTAAGGTCGAGTTCAACGTTAAAAACACTACCAGTCAGCATTTTTTTGCTCTGTAATTTTTCTTTATCGGCGAACGTTAAATTATCCAGTGCAAATGACGAGTTTAAATCTCGCTCTGATAAAAACTCGTTGCGAATTAGATTATGTTGGCTGGCAAACACGCTGGCTCTTTTGGTGGTAATTAAAGTGCCGCCTTGGCGCAACCAGAATTCTAAATGACTGACAAATTGCGACGGTAAATCCTGAAAGTTGCCATCAGTCATAATTAAATGGCTATAGTTTTTTAAACTAAGTTGTTCAGCATCTGATTTGTCTAATAACGCTAGCGGCATTTTTAACTGGTGTTCAAAGTGATACCAGATTTCACCAACTTCGCTGGCTTGGGTACCCTCGCCGGTTAAAATGGCCGCTTGCACCGGATGCAATTGGGTAAACTGGCGGCTGCCTAAGTCTGGTCCTTGCTCGGTATGACCACTAAGCAGACGCTGACACGGTGCATTATGTTCTTGCATTGTTTGCATGGCGTGCAGCATTGTTGTAGCCGAATTTTCACTTAATAAAACCAATAAGCTGCCAGCCGGGTAGTTAGCAGGACCTTGCATGTTAATCCCTCGAAAAGCTTCTTTGGCTACCCTTACTTTGACTTTTTGTTTTAATAACTGATACAGCAAAGGTGCGCTTGTGTCCTCATGCCAATCGACTAAACAGGCATACGGAGGTGCAGTGATACCCGGATATTCAGTGGCTTGTTTAAGTTGGACCTTGCCTGGACGAGTTTGCGGTTGTGTTTGTGATTTACTAACCGCCACGGGTTGCAAATGATAAGCGAGCGCCAGGTTCCAGTTACTGACATCATAAAACAAGGTATCTTTAAACTTATTCTGTTGTGAAAATAAGCTTTTTATCAGCAGATACTGTTTTTGCTCTAGTGGAATAAATAAACTGCTATTTGCGGGATATAGAGTATTTTTTATTTGCATATCGCGGCTGAGTATTAGGCTGTCGATATTGTGCATGTTTAATAGCTGCTGGAAGTCTTGCAGACGGGAACGGTTTCCGCCGCTTGTCACTAGATAGCCGGAGAGGGGATCTGCTTGCTGCTGTGTTTGAATTTTTTGTTGGTAATTATCCCGATAGCTGAGCAACTTTTGATGGCTTGCGATAGCAGTATTGATGACAGATCGAATACCTACTTTTTGGTTATCTATGCTTTGTTGAAAACTCAGCAGTCCATCTTCGGTTGCCAATAACTGTCCCTTACTACTACTTTGTTCTAATAATAAACCTATGCCGCCTTGCAAATCAGGGTAGGTTGAGGCTTTGCCGATAAAAAAATCATCAAACTCTTCTTCGCTAAAGTAGCGAGTTTGCTCACTGTCAAACTGGCGAGCTAATGCACTAGCAAACAGTTTAGTCAGCTGGTAATTTTGTGTCGGACTGAGTGGATTAATACGAGTTTTAACACCCGGTTGAAAAAAGTAGCGGTTGCCGCTTGGCATTTCATGAAAATCGGCTAATAAATGTGGTTGCCATAAGTGGTAAAGTTGCATTCGGTTTTGCGTTTCGGGTTGACTGGCTGCCAGCCAATCACGGTTGAGATCAAACCAATAATGGTTGCCGCGGGCTGCTGGCCAGGGCGTTAAATGCTGTTGGTGCTGATGATCTGCGACCGGATACGCACTTAGGTATTGACCTACTTTCTGAATAAATCTCTGGTAACCATCGGGATTGCCAACCAACTCAAATAGGATCACTGTTGATTCCAACCAAGCAGCTGTATCCGGGTCTTGAGTAGAGGTTAACTGATGAAGAATTTTTAGTGCAGCTTGAGTGCCACTAATTTCATTGCCATGCACGGCAAAACTTAACCAGATAACCAGTGGTTGTTTGACGAAGTTTGGCAGGCTGTCTGGACTTTTTTTTAGTTGTTTGATACGGGCTGGAGAAGAGACGGCTAATAGCTGCATTTTACGGTATTCGCGACTATAACCTGCATCGATCAGAGCGACATTAGGGCTTTGCTCAGCAAGGTAGTTTTGGTAGTTTAAAATGAGCTGATAATCGGCAAAATGCCCGTTTGGAAGCGGGTGACTATATTCTGCAAAACTCATTATTGCCCAAGCAGGCTGCTGTACTAATATCAATATTGAACACACAAAAATACGCAAGGCCGTTCGCACTGTTTAAGAACTCCGCACTAAAGTGAAAAAACCTTAGCACTATATCATAATTCGTAAGTGATAGGATCTAAACCGTTTAAGTTCTGTTGCGAGACGAGTCGGCTGCTCATTTTTTAGCGATCAGCAGCCTAAGATATCTTTATAAGCGGCGTTCTTCGGGTTTGATCGGGGCGTCATTAATGCTGGCGATCCTGTGCGCCATTAAACCATTTTTGTCAAATTCCCACAATTCGTTGCCATAACTGCGAAACCAATTGCCTGAATCATCGTGCCATTCGTATTCAAAAGTCACAGAAATACGGTTGTCGGTATACCCCCACAAAGTTTTTTTGAGCTTATAGGACAGCTCTTTTTGCCATTTCCGGGTCAAAAATGCTTCGATTTGCGCTCGCCCCTCAATAAATTCAGCTCGATTACGCCAGCGTGAATCTAGGCTGTAAGCCTGACTTACTTTTTTCGCATCACACGTATTCCAAGCATCTTCAGCTGCTTGCACTTTTTGTATGGCTGTGGCCTCGTTGAAGGGCGGTAGCGGGTGTCTTTGTTCACTCATAATAGCTCCTAAAAAGGTAAAATTAGCGACCTAAGTGGCCAATTTTTTTAAATAAAATAGTGTCTTGTAGGGCCACTCTAGGGCCTTGTAGGGCGGTCGGTGTTCTTAGCCAAGTGCCGGCAGGGTAGGTTTTATCCGCATCTTTCAGGCAGCCAGATATGACATAAATTTCTTCTCCAAATGATGTGATTGGCGCCATTTGCGAGCTACCCGTCAGCCAGTATTCAATTTGAGTGATCTCCTGATCGAACTCGTGCAGTACTTGTATACTGATGTTTTGCGGGGTTATACGGGCAAAGTCTAATTCCACTTTTTGCTGAATATGCTGAGTATCAGTTGGCGCAAATTGATGTAGTTTAACTAATAAAAGGCAACCGGATTTAGTAAAAGGAGCATGATGAAAACCTTGTGGATTTCTAAAGTAGTGGCCGGCTTTATAGTCGCCCGTATGGTCGGAAAAAACGCCGTCTAATACAAAAATTTCTTCGCCGCCGGGGTGTTTGTGTAACGAAAAGGAGGCGCCGGGCGCAAATTTTACAATACTGGTTGCATGCCCATGCTCTTTGAATTCACGCGCCAGTAGTTTACGCCAGACGCCGTTTTTGGGGCTGCTTTGCCAGTTTTGTTCGTTGGTATTGATGCTGACCATTTGGCTGAAATCCATATTAAGCATTGTTTTTGTTTCTCCAAAAAAATGGTAGGGCATGATACAACCAAACCCCTTGGTTGATAGTAAAAGACCAATTTTGCGGGCGCTGCAGTGCCGAGGACGACGGCTGGACGTTGGGGAGCAGTTGAGCTGTGCCGCTTAACGACAATAGGTGTCCTTTATTAAAGTCGATAAATAACAATCCTGCCTGTGGGTAGAGCAATATATTACCTAAAGTATTAAAAAACTGGTTTCCTTTATAGTCTGGTATTAACAAAGTTCGATCACTGATCATTTGAATAAACCCAGCAGGTCCCCCACGATGAGAAATATCCAAACCATCGGATGCCCGCTGAATTGAAAACTTTTGACCACTCGCGCTGGCAACAAAAAATGTATCAGCATTTTTAATCAGTTCAACGGCACTATTATCCAAACCTTGCACGGTTTTGCAGGTGTGTGGGTTAAGCCTAAAGTCAGTGCGGTGTTGGGCAAAACGTTGCTTAATATGTTTGGGGCAGTTCCCAAACGTTTGTTTTATTTTAATTTGAATACTTTCACTGCTGCGTTTGGTTACCCAGCCATTGGCTCGATTTCGGCGTTGGTTATGAAAACTCAAACCGAGCAAACCTAAATGATCGCCAGTCGAAAGCTGGTTTAAAGGGTCGCAGGGCAAAGGAGATGCAACAATCTGCAAATGCTGCTCATCGGGACTTTTGATAAACCCAGCAGGGTTACATAATACAGAGGCCCAAACGTGTCCCCTATGATCCATCCATGCGGTAAAAATCATCGCTAATTGATGATAAAAGTTTCTGTGTTGTAAAGGGAGATAGTCACGAACATAGCTAGCGCCCACTGAGGCGATTTTGTCCTGTACTTTTATTTGAGTTTGCAAGTGACGCTCACCATCATGAAAGGGCGATTTCATTTGATTTGACCTGTTTATTTTTGTAAACCAACAAAAGTTTTTGGCATGGCAACAAATCGGCTGTTCGTTTCTATTCGCTGCAGCCACTGCTGAACGGCTGGATAAAGGGTTAAATCAACATCGCCTTCTGGTGCATGAGCAATATAAGAATAATGAGCGATATCAGCAATGCTAATTTGTTCAGCGGCTAACCAGTTTTGGTTACTGAGCACTTGGTTTAAATAAGTCAATAATCTATCGGCTTTACGCAAGCAAGCCGCTTTATCTAGCGGTGCTTTAAAAACGTTAATCAAACGTGCCGCCGCCGCGCCCTCGGCTAACAAGCCAGCGGCAAGTGATAGATATTTTTGGATTTGTGTTTGCACTAACGTATTGTCAGGGTACCAGTGAGAGCCGCTGGCGTAAGTTTGTGCTAAATAAATTAGAATGGCGTTGGAATCCGTAATAACCAGACCTTTATCAATAAGTACCGGGACTTGTGCCAGCGGGTTGAGTGCTAAAAACGCACTGGTTTGATGTTCACCGGCGGCCATATCAATTTCTTTTACTGTAAAGCTTAAACCAAGTAGCGATAAAAATAAGCGTACTTTGTGACAATGGCCAGATAGGGTCACTTGGTGCAAAATTCGTTCAGACATAAATGATTCCTCAACTTTTAATCATGGTGTTATTATCATTGTTGGTCATTTTTAGATAAACCCGTGTTTTATAAAATAATTGTCAACGTGTGGTAAACAATAATGGATTCTATGTTCGGTGTGCAGGCGGTAGTTGCGGTTGTTGAAACAGGCTCGTTCACGGCCGCTAGTGAGCGCCTAGAAATATCAAAAGCCTTATTAAGTAAATACATTACACAAGTAGAATCAGAATTGGGTGTGCGACTGTTTAACCGTACAACAAGGCGTGTATGGTTAACTGAAGCTGGCCAAATTTATTATAAAAACGCCATTGACGTAATATCGGCTTACGAACAAATGGTAGAAAATACACGCAGCGAACAGCAAGGACTACATGGCATTTTAACGATAAGTGCACCATTTACTTTTGGCACCCTTACGCTGCCACCCTGGCTTACTGAGTTTAAGCGTTTGCATCCGCATTTGAAGGTGCAACTAAAATTAAATAACAGAGCTGTCAATATGGTTGAAGAAGGTATTGACGTGCGCTTTAAAGTAGGACGACTTGATGACTCAAGCATGATTGCGCGCCATTTGAAAAGTGATCTTATGTGTTTGTACGCGAGCGCTGACTATTTAAAAACTTTTGGCGAGCCGACCCAGTTAGTGGATCTGGCCAGTCATCAATGCATTATCGATAATAACTTCAGCCAATTAGACTATTGGCGTTTATTAGACAGTGCAGGTCAATCTCATCTACCCCAGCTCAATACGACAATTGCCGTGAATGACTCACAAGCGGGTGCTTCTTTGGCAGCCCATTCAGGTGGCATCGTTTTATTGCCCAAATCTTTTGCTGAACAAACCTGCGCCAACTTCAATTTGCAGCCCGTGTTAAGCCAATATCATGCGGGTGAGATTGGTTGGTACTTAATTTATCCGCATCGCCAATATTTGCCCGCTAAAATAGCGCGCTTTGTTGAATTTATCCGGCAAAAGTTTTAGAAAGCTTTTTTGTTGAGCCTGATTTCGGTATCATAGTCTATTCTTGAGTAAATTAGTCAGGTAAATAGTTATGAGTGAAAATCAACCTCTGGTGTCTATCTCTGAGTCGGCCCAGGCTCATTTTGCCAAATTATTGGAAAGTCAGCCTGAGGGAACTCAGATTCGAATTTTTGTTGTTAATCCTGGTACACCGAATGCAGAATGTGGTGTGTCGTATTGTCCGCCCGACGCCATTGAAGAGAAAGACTTAAAGTTTAATTATGGGCCTTTCAGCGCTGTAATCGATCCTGACAGTGAACCTTATTTAGACGAAGCTGTGATCGATTTTGTGCAAGATCAAATGGGTTCGCAACTCACCTTAAAAGCGCCAAATGCAAAAATGCGTAAAGTCAGTGATGATGCTGGTTTGTTCGAACGCGTACAATACACTTTGGTTAGCCAGGTGAATCCTCAACTCGCTAACCATGGCGGGAAAGTTGATCTGATTGAAATTACAGATGAGGGTGTTGCGATTTTACAATTTGGTGGCGGCTGTAATGGTTGTTCTATGGTTGACGTTACTCTAAAAGAAGGGATCGAAAAGCAATTGTTGGAGCAATTCGCAGACGAGTTAACGGGCGTTAAAGATGTCACCGAGCATCAAGCGGGCTCACATTCTTATTATTAATGAGTCGTTTGTAAGTGATGCATTGGAGCGAAAGATTTGGGCAACAGCCTAGCCGGAGCTGGCGGCGCTTTTTATTTGGCGCCGTTTTGTTTTGGCTGTTTGCGATTGTTTTAGTCATATCGCTTGAATATTTGACTAGGTGGCAGTTTTATATGTTAGCTGCCGCAGTTTTGCTTAACTTTTTTATCGCCTGCTTTGGTTATTTAGGGATACTTGCCAACCGTATTTACCGTTTGCGTATACAACAAGCTAAATATAAAGACGCAAACGCCAAGTTAGAGTAATGCTACGCATTAACATCATCGCCAGCAGAGCAAGCCACAGGGCATGATTTTCAAGCTCCTGTAACATAAAAAACAGTGGAAAATAGACCACAAGCACAGAGATTGCCATGCTATTTCGCATTGCTTTGCCGTCGGCCAAACCGACAAATATGCCGTCTAGTAAAAAGCAGCCCGCTGCACATGCCGGCAGTAGAATAATATAAATGAGATACTGATTTGCCGTTGCACGTATACTGTCTAAGTCTGTCATTAGCTGAATAATAAATGTACCTGAAAACGCAAATAATAAGGTATAAAACACAGCTAAATAAAAGGTTAACAAGCCGCAACCTATTATTGTCTCGTGCAATTTTTGTTTGTTATGCGCGCCAAAATGACGTCCACATAAAACTTCTGCGGCATAGGCAATACCATCGAGTCCTAATGCAATAAATATTAAAAAATTCATCAGTACCGCGTTAGCGGCCACTATATTTTCACCAAATCGAGCGCCCTGAAAAGTCATAAAAATCAAACTGCTTTGCAATAACAAAGAGCGCAATAAAATATCCGTGTTGGTCGTTAAAAACGCTTTGCTGCGCTTTAAAGATAAGGCTTGATAAGCAGATCGTACCCCCTTCGAATCGAGGCGTTGGAGAACAGGTCTAAGTAACAGCACAGTGCCAGTCCATTCAGCGACCATACTTGCAAGGGCAACACCTTCAACGCCCATGTTAAAACCATATACAGTAACCAAATCTAAAAATAAATTGATCAAATTAATGTTTATTTGCATAAACATGATAGTTTTAGCTTGCCCTTGTGCAAGCAACCAGCCAGTTAATACTAGGTTGATCAGACTGGCCGGAAACGCCAAAATACGAATTGAAAAATAACTTGTGGCACTTTGTGCAGCCTCTTTGGTCGTATCAGACAGGCTAAGTGCAAACTCGAGTAAGGTTGTGTGAAATACATACACAGGTAAACTAAGTAGCAGAGCTAAAAACACACCTTGGTAAAGCAAAACCGTGGTTTTAGTTGAAGCATCGGGCTGTTCAGTCGCTTGTGCGGTTAAACCGGTGATCGACATACGCAAAAATCCGCATAACCAAACTAGGCTTGAAATAACGGCGGTGGCAAGCGCCACCCCAGCTAGCATATGTGGATGAGGTAAATGGCCAAGAATCGCAGTGTCAACCAGACCTAATAAAGGGGTAGTGATATTAGAAATGATCATTGGCACTGCGATTGCCAAAATAATTTTGTATTGAGAGGACTTAAGGTAATTAAATGCAAACATTAAAAAAACTTCTTGTTGTGGCAGTCACTTTGTTGTCAGTGGTTTATGTTAACAAAGAAGCCTACGCCAACCCAGCACAATCCGAACTAACAAGAGGTGGTTTGGTCATTTTACAATACCATCATGTTGCTGACAGCACGCCGCCTGTAACCAGCGTGACAGCTGAGACGTTTCGCAAACATATGCAATATCTAGCTGAACATAACTTTAACGTGGTTGATTTACATAGTGCGATTAAAAAGTTAAAAAATAAACAAGCGTTACCGGCAAATGCGGTGGCGATCACTTTTGATGATGGTTATCTAAATTTAGCGGATTCTGCGTTGCCATTGTTGGCCGAAAAAGGCTGGCCTGCCACCATTTTTGTTAATCCGGGCTTATTACAGCAACATAACCAACATTATTTAAGCTGGCAGCAGCTAAAAGAATGGCAGGATAAAGGCATGACGATAGCCAACCATGGTTGGCAGCATGATTATTGGGTCCGTGGTGGTCGTGGTGACCAAAAAAAATGGCAGGCAAGAATTAAAAAGTCGATTAAACAAACAGAAAAAGCAATTAAAAAACATCTAGGCTCGACTACGGGTATGTTAGCTTACCCTTATGGCGAATATGATACTTGGATCCAGGACTGGATTGCGGAGCAAGGTTTAATTGGTTTTGGTCAGCATAGTGGTGCGGTCTCGGCCCAATCTAATTTTACCGCCTTGCCGCGTTATCCTGCTTCGGGTAATTATGCCGATTTAGAAACTCTGTCTACAAAATTAATGAGTGAGGCCTTTCCTATGGATCATAGCCATTTACCAAGCCCTTTGGTCGCGAGCGAACAAAACCCACCACGACTTAAACTCGATTTAACTGCCATGAAAACGGTAAAACATCTAAATTGTTTTGTTAGTGGCGCCGCTAAAAGTAAAGTTGAATCAAACGGGGATGGGGTGTTTGAAGTGACGGCTGATCGCGAGCTACCGAATGGCCGTTCGCGGTATAATTGCACTATGGCAACTGACAAAGCAGGTGTTTTTTATTGGTTATCTCAGCTTTGGTTGGTTTATAAGCCTGAACTTCAACACGACTGATAAAATTAACTTATTGGTTGCAAACTGCGCCGCATGCAATAACAATAGCTTTATTAGACTATAATAAGTTCACTTAGTAAATCTTTTTGGCAGATCTTAGTGCGAGCTGAGTGGCGTAGTGAAATGGAGTAAAAATATTGTATGTATTGCTCATCGGGTAAATTGCCTTCTCTGATGCTAGCTTGTTTATTAAGCAGCTCTTTTTTTGTTTCTGCTGCCAGTGAAGACCCCCGCAAATTATTAATAGCGCAAATCCAACAAGGTGACTACATCAGTGCGTATCAAACCGCAGAAAGTCTATTTTCTGACTATGCTGGTGATGCGGATTTTGACTATCTATATGGTTTAACGGCACGTGCCAATGACTATCATCAAAAAGCAATTTTTGCATTTGAGCGCGTTCTGATGGCAAAACCCAATCATATGAATGCGCGTTTAGCGTTGGCCGTAGAGTATTATCAAGTGGGTAATTTAGCGGCATCTGAAACTCAATTTTTATTGGCTCGAGAGCAAGCTAACGAACCAGGCATTCGAGATAAAGTGAGTGCTTATTTAGCCCAAATTGATAAAAAACGTGAAGCTAGTGGCAGTGCATGGCATGGTTTTGTTAAAGCCGGCTTGGGTTATGATTCAAACGTTAATTTTGGTTTAGGTGACGAATTGTACCCTATCCCTATTCCTGGTATTGGCATTGCGGATTTTCAATTTCCAAAGCAAGGGGAACAATTGCAAAAACTCGCGGCTATGGCGCTATATCAACAGCCACTAAACAAGTATAGCCATTATTATGTGTCGTTAAATGCGGAAAAAACCTTTTATTCAGATCTGGATCAGTTAGAGCAAAGTTATTTAAATTTGATGGCTGGTTATCGTCGTCAGCAAGGTCGTTACGAGTACAACACAAGTTTAATGGCGCAGAAATTTTGGTTTGGCAGCGAGGATTATCACAATCTAGTGGCATTAAGTGGGCGCTTTGGATATGCGCTAAATGACCGACAAAAAGTATTATTTGATGCCAGTTATTCTATTGCTAATAACCAGCAAAATGACAACCTAGACTTAAACAGCTTATCACTTAAATTTTCGTTTCAACAGCAAGCTTGGGGTGGAAATGCACAAGCATTTTTATCAGCACGACAAGAGGATGTTAAAAACTTTAATGAGCGTTCACAGCATTATCAGCGCTCTGTCGTTGGCATTGGCTTGAAAGCCTCAAAAAAGATTGCAGATTTTTCATTTAGTGCAGGGTGGAAATACGAAAAGTCCATTCATAGTGAACTCAACCGCACGATTTTGGGGATCGACGGTCTACAGCCATTTTTTGCTGAAAAACGTAGAGATCATATGCGCCAGTACCAGGTGTCAGTTGGTTATCAAATAAATACTCAGTTATCTGTTAACTTGACCGCAAAACGCAATGATAAACTGAGCAATCAATTTTTATATAGTTATGATAGAAACATTTTTACCAGCGATATTAAATACCGCTTTTAATGGTGTTACCGTTGGAGACACTTATGCAGACAAAAAAAATATCCGCTCACGCTCATTTTTTTACGTTAGTTAGCTTGCTGTTTGTTTGGCCTGTGTGCGCCGATCAACCCGCCGGTAAA
This sequence comes from Gayadomonas joobiniege G7, assembly GCF_000300815.1. Taxonomy (GTDB): domain Bacteria; phylum Pseudomonadota; class Gammaproteobacteria; order Enterobacterales; family Alteromonadaceae; genus Catenovulum; species Catenovulum joobiniege. Next base: position 231,372 of record NZ_AMRX01000003.1, read on the forward strand.
ACCATTATTGCAAAAGGCCAAGTAGAAGCGACGGCCAGTGCAGAAAGTCGTACATTAACACGCCGTGATCCTGTTTATAAAGTTGATACAGTCACAACTGGCAACAACAGCAGCGCCCAATTTAAGATGGTTGATGGAGGGTTATTAGCGGTTAAAGCAAATACCCAGTTAGAGATTTCCAGCTATCAGTACGACCCGGAAACAGGCAAAGGGTCGGCTATAATGAAGCTGATCACTGGTGGTGTGCGAAGTATTAGCGGCCATTTAAAAAGTCATGATGGCAGTTACCAGATGAATACACCTGTGGGTAGTATAGGTATTCGCGGCACTCATTTTGAGATTGAAATTATTGATGGTGAATTATTTATCGCGGTTTGGGATGGTGCAATAGATCTGCTGGTAACTGGATCCGACCAAGAAAAAGTTTCGTTAGGTTTAGGTGAAGACTTTAGTTATGCTCAAGTTAGCGAAACCGGCGAAGTAACAGAGTTATTAAATCCACCTGCAAACTTTTCACCAAACGCCGAACAACCCGTCAGTCAGAATGACACCGATGCATCGAACAGTAATAAGAACCAGCAATCTGAGCAAAAAGCAAATAATACTGAGACAGCCCAGATGGTGCCAGAGATGTTAGATCCTAATAAGACAGGACAGCAAGCGTCAGCTGATGTGCTGTCACTTGAAATACTGCCTGAGCTTGCGAGTGAGCAAACCAATGAGCAAGCAAGCAAAGTCGATTTAGAAAACGATGCGCAAAACCCTAGCCCTATTATCGACAGAGTGGGACAGGCTCAGTTTGATTTGAGCGATCATTCTTTTGCGAGTAATTTAGGAGCCGTCACCGATGCCCAAATGGGTATTCAAGTCAACTTTGATAAACAAACAATAGAGGATGGCTTTTTGTCATTTAATGACGAAAAAGGTGAATGGTATGCGCGTTTTAACGGCGCTATCAGGCAAGCTGAATTAGAACTTGGAGTAAATTTTGCCGCTCATGGAGATAATCTTGCTGAAGGTGAAATTGAAGCTCAGTTTATTGATAAAGATTCAATAGGTGGGGCCATTAAATTGCAGGAAGTTGAGAATAGCCAAGTGCAAGCCGGTGGTCAGTTTACATTAGACGAAGCGGGTCGAAATGAGGATTGAGTTTTATGGTGTGCGTGGGTCTATGCCAGCAGCGGGCCCTGCGTATATTAAATATGGCGGTAATACAGCTTGTGTTCATGTGCAATTAAAAGATGGAACTGATCTGATTTTAGACTCTGGTACTGGCATAGTGGAACTTGGCCATAAGTTGGTACAAAAAGATACCCCTATTCATTTGCTGTTAAGTCATAACCATTGGGATCATATTCAAGGCTTTCCATTTTTCCTACCGGCCCATCAATCGCAGCGGCGGTTGGTGATCACACCTGGTTTAACCGAACCCACAGCAGATAAAGCGATTCTTGAGCAAATGTCAGGCACTTATTTTCCGCTGCATCATACTGATTTAAAAGCGAATATAAAAATAGATACCCATAACGAGGCGGATACTTGGTCAATAGGTCCAGCGACTATAAGTCGTCAGCGGCTCAATCACCCTTCGGCCGGCAGCGCCTATTGTATTCAAACGCCTGACTGTAAACTGGCTTATGTAACTGATAATGAGCTCTACCCACCATACCCAGAAGCGACCAGTTACCAACAGTGGATTGATTTTATAGCTGCGGCAGACGTGTTAATTCATGATGCTCAATATACAGAATCAGACATGCCGTTTAAACATGGCTGGGGGCATAGCCTAGTTGAGCAGGCTATTATGTTAGCGCAAGATGCTAAGGTTAAAAAATGCGTTTTATATAGTCATGATTTGGCTCGCAATGATGAGTCAGTTGATGCGCAATTGAAAAAAATGCAGCAAATAGCCGCTGAAAGAACGCCAGAAATCGAAATTATTGCCGCGTACGAAGGCTTAGTATTGGATTATTAATGGAGCATGTATAATGCCCAAACTGAGTTTTAAACACACCTCTGTACTGGCTGGTTTGTTGTTATCTGGGTTAGTATGTACATTGCAGTTATTGCCGGAGTCCAATCCTATTGGCAATCAAATAGCGCGTGTAGATGCTATCTTATACGATTTGCGTTTTAATTTATTATTATCCCCAAGGCCTGAAAGCGAACAAGCATCCATTGCTGTGGTTGATATTGATGAAAAAAGTATTCGCGCAGAAGGACGCTTTCCATGGAGCCGGAGCAAACTCGCCCAATTAATTGAGCACATTTTTGCTTCTGGGGCTGCTGTCGTTGCGGTTGATATTATGCTAACCGAAAAAGAGCGCAATCCTGTTCGTCAAATATTGCTCAATACGAATGATCCTGAGTTAACCAGTCAATTAAAAAAATTAGAAAAAAACTTTGACGCTGATTATCAATTGAGTCAAACGTTTCAGCTTGGAGATATAGTGCTTGGTGGCTTGTTTGAAGATGATGCTCTGGCAAGTGCAGGGGTGTTACCGAATAAAACTCTGACATTGTCAGCTGATGTGCCGATAAAACAACTTAGCATTCAAAATAAAGCCGCTTATGTGGGTATTACGCCAACCTTAGCAGCAGCGGCAAAACAAAGCCATTTTGATTTTAGTCAAGGCTATATTAACTCAAGCCCAGATGCAGATGGCTCTATTAGACGAGCGTCTTTAGTGATGCGATACGAAGATCAATTATATGCATCTCTGGCTTTGGCTGCAGTGCGAGCCTATCAATTTATAGACCAGATCCAGTTGCAAGCTGAACCTTATGCCAACTATTATAACATCACAGGATTAATGTTAGATCAAACTTGGATACCCACTGATGAGCAGGCCCGGATCTTGATTCCATATCGGGGTCAAGAAAAGAGCTTTCCATATTTTTCGGCCACAGATCTTATTCAGCAACCGCTCGTTCAATCTGAATTAATAGGGGCAATCGTTTTTATCGGCACTTCGTCAGTGGGTTTAGCCGACTTACGAGAAACGCCTGTTGGTTTGCAGTTTCCTGGCGTAGAAGTGCACGCAAACGTGGCCGAAGCCTTATTACTGCCGCATTTAATTAAATATCAGCCCGACATGGCGCTGCAACTAAGCGCACTATTTATTTTGTTAGTAGGCATGTTATTAAGTGTTTTAATGCCGAGGCTTGAGCCGCTCAGCATTGCTTTAATCGGAATTTTTGGTGTAGCACTTGTCATTGCTGTGAACTTGGCTGCATGGTACTACTTGAATTTGGTATTTCCATTGTTATTGCCGTTGTCTTTGGTCCTTTTATTAACGGTTTGTCAGGTCGGAATTGGCTATTTTACCGAAAATAACCAGAAAAAAATGATTAAAAATTTCTTCCGTCAATATGTACCACCAGCACATATCGACAAGATGTTAGCGGCACCAGAAAAAGTTAGTTTTGCTGGTGAAAGAAAGGAGTTAACGGTTCTTTTTAGTGATATCCGTAGCTTTACCAATATTTCGGAAAGCTTATCTGCCAACCAATTAAAACAACTTTTAAATGAATATTTTTCGCCCGTCACTAAAACAATCCTCAATCATAAAGGCACGATAGATAAATATGTTGGTGATATGGTGATGGCGTTTTGGGGGGCCCCATTAGATGATCAACAACATGCACAAAATGCGGTGAAAGCCGCGCTAGAAATTCAGCAGGTTAGCCGTCAGTTAAGTCGTGAATTTAGCGTCAGAGGCTGGCCAGCAGTTAAAGTGGGTATAGGGTTAAATACCGGTGAGATGAATGTCGGCGACATGGGATCAGAGTTTCGTCGCGCTTATACCGTGTTGGGCGACGCAGTTAACCTAGGTAGTCGACTTGAAAGTTTAACTAAATATTATGGTGTAGATATTTTAGTGAGCGGAACATGCCAAAGCTTATGTCCTGACATAATTTTTAGACCCATTGATAAAGTTAAAGTCAAAGGAAAGCAGCAAGCGGTTTTTATCTATCAGCCAATCGGCAGCAAAGATCAAGTCTCTATTGCCGAAATGCAAGAGCTTAGTTTGCATCAGCAAGCTTATCAGGACTATTTAGCCAAGCGTTTTTGTGAATCTGAATTAAAATTTAGACAATTACAGGCAGAGTTTTCGCCCAGATTGGTGTATGATTTAATGATAACTAGGACTAAGCATTACCAACAACAACCGCCAGATGCAAGCTGGGACGGCAGTTATACGCATACCCAAAAATAGAAAAGAGCAACATGTATGAGTCGTCATGTTATGCCTGCCGCAGGCTTGAGTATTGATCAACAAATAGACTATTTGATTCGAGTAGCGACCTCACTGTCGATTGAAAAAAATACCCATAAGCTGCTGGAAGAAATATTGCTGGCTGCACAAGCATTAACAGGTGCAGATGGTGGCACTATTTATTCAGTTACGGTCGACCAGGAATTAGCATTTGAAACCTTGATTAACCATTCACTTGATTTGCACTTAGGTGGCAGTAGTCAGAAAACGGTTAACTTTGCACCTATTCCGCTGAAAGTCGATGGGCATGCTAATCAGCAAGCATTAGTTGCACAAGCTGCAAACCTGAATAAAGTGATTAATATCCAAGATGTTTATCAAAATGAACAAGGTATCGACCTCACCGCAGCAAAAAAGATGGACCAGCAAACGGGTTACCGCACTGTGTCTGTATTAGCTGTGCCCATGTCAGATCCGCATGGTAAGTTGTTTGGCGTTATTCAGTTGATTAATGCGCGTGTGCAAACACCAGATGGTAATTTACAGGTAGTGCCATTTTCTAAGTCCGTTGAAAAGCTAGTTTGCGCGTTAGCATCTCAGGCTTCTGTGGTGCTCAATAATCGTAAACTGGTCGCTGATATGCAAAGTTTGTTTCAAACTTTTTCTAAATTGATTGCTGAATCAATTGATCAAAAATCGCCTTATACAGGTGGCCATTGCCGCCGTGTACCCGAAATCACTATGTTATTGGCAGACGCTGTCAATCAAACAACCGCTGGTCCGCTGGCTGATTTTCACTTGTCCGACGATGATATGTATGAGCTCAGTATCGCCGCTTGGTTACATGATTGTGGCAAAGTAGGGACACCAGAATATATTATGGATAAGGCAACTAAACTTGAAACGGTTTTTGATCGCATTGAACTGATTAAAACAAGGTTTAGCTTATTTAAAAAAGACCTAGAACTTCAAACAATTAAACAATCACTAAACTTGCCAATAAGCGATCGTCTTCAATTACTGGCCGAGTGTGAAGCCGAAAAAAATCGCCTTGATGACGATTTTAAGTTTTTGCAAGCGATAAATTTTGGTTGTGAATTGATGAGCGAGGAAGCGATAAGCCGAGTGGCAAACATCGCGGCTCGTTGTTATTTATCGGATGATGGACAACGGCAACCGCTATTAACAAAAGATGAAGTTAAAAATCTAACCATTGTGCGTGGTACTCTAAATGATGACGAGCGTAAAATAATCAATCAGCATATCGATATCACAATTAAAATTCTTAACTCGTTACCCTTTCCAGATCATCTTAAGAATGTCCCCGAATATGCTGGCGGCCACCACGAAAAGATGGATGGCACCGGTTATCCGCTTGGCCTAACTCGCGAGCAGATGTCGGTGCCAGCACGGATGATGGCAATTGCCGACATTTTTGAGGCATTAACTTCGTCAGATCGACCTTATAAAAAAACCAAAACGTTGAGCGAATGTTTACGCATTTTAGGTTTTATGAAACTGGACAAGCATATAGATCCTGATTTATTTGACATATTCATTGAACAAAAAGTTTATCTTAAATTTGCTCAAGTGTATTTGTCCCCCGAGCAGATAGATCCCATTGATGAGAGCAAAATACCTGGGTATAAAGGCAATCCGCCGCTTTGTTAAGCAGCATTAACCTAATTGTTGAGCTTAAGTTTTTCACGTAACAAGCCTTCTTGAGCTGTGGATGCAACCAAGTCTCCAGCACGATTGAATATTTGCCCACGAACCAGACCTCTAGCGCCTGAAGTGACAGGGCTATCCATTTGATAAAGTAGCCACTCAGAAAAATCAAATGGACGGTGAAACCACATTGAATGATCAATGCTAGCGACCTGCAAACCAGGATCCATAAATGAGCGGGCATGGGGCAATAAAGCAGTAGGTAAAAAGTTAAAGTCAGAAGCATAAGCCAATAAATATTGATGAACTGGATGAGGCGCATCAAGTTGCCCGTTTGCGCGTATCCAGACATGGCGACTTGCTTCTGCTGGTGCAGGTTTTAATGGGTTAAATGGCTCGACTGGGCGGCTTTCTATCGGGCGCTCGCAAGTAAACTTATCTCGTATTGGCAACGGAATTAAATCTGCGTGTTCACGTGCCAGTTCTAATTCAGATTTTAATGCTTCGGGTGGTGTCACATCTGGCATTGATTGTTGATGAACAAAGCCTTCTTCAGGCAACTGAAACGACGCTGACAAATAAAATATCGCTTTGCCGTGTTGGATGGCTTCAACTCGGCGGGTCGAAAAGCTGCGTCCATTACGGATCACATCTACTTTATACACAATCGGTTGTCGTACATCACCTGGGCGTAAAAAATAGGCATGTAAAGAATGGACTTGGCGTTCGGGATCAATGGTTTTTTGTGCTGCTGACAGCGCTTGACCTAACACCTGTCCGCCAAAAACCGCACCAAAACCAAGATCTTGTGACGCACCTCGATATATTCCGGCTTCTATATCCTCTAGCGACATTAACTGAACTAATTGGTTAAGTACTTGACTCATAATGACTTTCCTTATTTTTTACAGGTAAGACCAGTTGCTTAATATGGATTATAGCTGAGTTAATCTGGCACTCACAAGCACTATGCTTTATTGTGCAACATAAATGTTTATTGAATAGGAGATCCTGTATGTTAGACGAAAAGAATCCATGGACGTTATTATCAAGTCGACAGATATACGAAAATCCTTGGATAAAAGTGAGGGAAGATAAAGTACTGACACCCGCAGCGACTGAAGGTATTTATAGTGTTGTTGAATTCCAAAATTCAGCAGTGGGCATAGTGCCAGTCGATGAAGAGGGCAATACTTGGTTGGTCGGCCAATGGAGATATCCATTAAATAAATATAGCTGGGAGATAATCGAAGGTGGTTGTCCAAAAGGTGAAGCAAGCGAAGTGACGGCTCAGCGCGAACTGCAAGAAGAAGCAGGCATCACGGCAAAGCACCTTAAACCTTTTTTACAGATGTCCTTATCTAACTCTTCTACTGACGATCAAGTCATTGTATACCTAGCGACCGGCCTAACATTTGGTGACGCCGCGCCGGAAGAGACAGAAGATTTAAAATTAGTAAAAATGCCTCTGCAACAAGCGTATGAGTATGCATTATCAGGTCGTATCCATGATGCTATATCGGTTGCTGCATTATTTAAGTTAAAATTAGAAGGTGTTTTTTAAACGCGTAAGGAGCCGCTGTTTTTTTGATGGCGGCAATATGCAACATGGCAAATTAAAACCAGAAAGAGGGCAAAATAAAAAGATTATAAACTTGAAGCAGAAGGGGGAGACAAAAAGCCGACAAAGGTTTGTCGACTTTAACATCTAATGGTTAAATCACAAAAGATTTAACAGCCTTATGCCGGTACAACATTCTCAGCTTGAGGACCTTTCTGACCTTGAGTAACAGTCATAGTTACTGCTTGGCCTTCACGAAGGGTTTTACGTCCAGATGCAACGATTGCGCTGTAATGAACGAATACGTCCTTGCCACCTTCTTGTTCAATAAATCCAAAACCTTTTTCATCATTGAACCACTTTACTGTACCGCTAACTTGATTTGACATTTTTTTCTCTTACAAAAAGTAAAACTAAACTACCAAACGATCTGGTAATTTTTCTGCTGCGTTATCACGCAAATCCATTGTAGCAATAAAATTGGTTAAATGTCGTCCACTTTTTTTGTTTTTTTGCGAATTAATTTTTTCATCCAATTTAAGGGGCTACTAGCGTTCCAGAACAAGTGTCATTTGGATTGTAACTGCTTGTTCAAGTTCGTATTCAAGTAATTGTTTTATTTCGTTTAACTCATCCTCAGTTGGATAGTTTTTAACAATTAGATCAAACTTTACCAAAATAGGAGACGAGTTCTGAATTTCTAAGTTAGTGATAGTGCCCTGAGCTAATTCGATTGAACGTATTTGATTAGACCAGGAATTTTTATCCATCATACGGACAAAACTGATGGCTAACGGCACTGAAACTAGGGCTGTGACCAAAACGGGAATAATTAATCCCTTTTGTGCCATCTTAAATGGTGAAAAACCTAACCAAGAAAAGGTGATAGCGGCAGCCAATACAATGCCTGATAAGTTGGTTAAAAATAATAAAAAAGAGCCAGCAAGCATATCCAAATCGAGCCAAGCGAGGGCGATTGCAGTGGTTGCCAGTGGCGGCACTAAAGCAACCGCAATTGCAACACCGGCCAAACTTTTTGCTATCTCAATTCGGCTATTTGCGTAGGCGGCAGCGACCCCAGAGATAATTGCTACGCCTAGATCTAATAAATTTGGCGATATGCGAGCAGCCATTTCATGGGTCATACTATCTAACGGGATCGCCAGAGCGGTTAAACTACCTGAAAATAATGCCAGTACTAAACCTAAAAAAAGGGTTTTACTCGACTGAGTTAATAAGGTCTGATCTTGGCGGACTGTGCCCATGGCTAACGAAATTATAGGCCCCATCAAAGGAGCCAAAATCATAGCACCTATAATAACTGGGGCGGAATTAGCAAATAATCCAACGGTTGCCAACATAGTTGACAGAGCCATTAGTGTTAAAAAATTTCCAGATGCGAGCGCGTTCTCCCGCAGCGATTGATATAGTTCTCTAAACTCTTCGGTGCCGGCGTGAATGTTCCACGGCAGGTTTTTATTATCTAGCTCAGCCACAGCATCTGCTGTGGGTAAATGTTGGGTTCGAAAAACTTCTTTCACCTGAGGAGCGCTGCGCTCAATCTGTAGAAAGCGCCCCGGTATTAAACTAAGGGCTGATTTTTCAATCTCTAATGTGAGTTTTGAGTCTAAGTGCTGGCGGCCATCAATTTTAAACTCGATCGGCTTGCCCGTTGTGATTTGCATCTGATTCGTGCGGATATGGCCAATAAAATCAGGTAGTCGGCTTGATGGATTAAAAACACTTTTAATTAAACCAACAAATAATTGGCGCAAACTTCTGGGTGCTAAAAAAACGGTATGGAACATACCATCATTAATATTCGACTCTCCAATCAACTGTTGCACAAAACGCGTATTGCTGGCGTGTTCAATAATTGAAATAGCCGTCGCCGCTGTAGTGATTGATTTACCTTTGGCTGTGCTAAGGGTAACTTTAAAGGGTATTTGATTGCGTATCTGACGCCAGCGGCGGCCAAAGCTACGGACTCGATCAATTAAACTCGGTGGATTCATACGCACAGGTCTTAAACCAACAAAATCACCCACTTCGACTGAGTTTAAAACCATCTCTTGATTGCACTTTAAAACATCGACTAAGTGAGTCGGTTGGGTAAAAATATCAGCAATGGCTTCGGCAAGTTCAAAATGAATACCAAAACCAATGACAGTTTGAGGCGCATCTGGATGCGGCAATAAAGCAACACTTGCTTGATACGACGCGATTAACGGAAGTACTTGGTAATTGTCTTTGTCACTGAGATATAAAATGCATAGATCGGCCGGGCCGAGTTCAAGTTCACCGTTTAAAAAATTGTTGACCGGGCACTCGGTAATCGTTTTTTTTGGCAGTCGTTCGGACAATAATGAAGTAAGTTCGTTTGGTGCAGCCTGCCCGCAGATTAAAAAAACACGCACATCAGGGGTGATGATAAATGGTTTGGGATCCTTATTTGCCATATAAGATTTAACCTACTTGATAAAGGTTGAACTGACTTTGCCCCGCCCGAGATGATTTTAGCAAGTGCCAATTATCAGGTAAAACAAGGTCGGTTAGCTCTGCTTCGTGCTCTATATATACCAGACTCTGAGTAGATAAAAAGCCATTTTTCTGTAAATTATTGCAAAGCTCAGCAATTAAATTTTGTCTAAAAGGCGGATCGATAAAAATAATATCATATACTTCGCTGGCTGGCTGAGCAGTGTAAACAAGCGCATTGCCTTCAATCAGGCTAAATAAATTGGCTGGCGCTTTTAACTGGCTGATATTGTTTGTGAGTTGCAGGCAGGCTTTTTTTGATAACTCTGTCATTACAACTTTAGCTGCCCCGCGTGAAGCTGCCTCAAAAGACAAAGCACCACTACCGGCAAAACAATCCAGGACTTTGGCATCACGGACATCAAACATCAACCAGTTAAAAAGTGTTTCTTTGACTCTATCCGTGGTCGGGCGTAAACCTATTTCGTCTGCGACGGGGAGCTTGCGGCCTTTCCACAAACCACTAATAATCCGAACTGAACCAGAACTTTGTGACGCTTTATGCTTTGCTTTGTTTTGTCTTTTCGGGGAGCGTGATACCATTATCAACCTGAAACCTTTCTGTTTAATGGTTATTGTACAATAATCTTGGGGTCTGTGGAGTATTCACATCCAATTGCTTGAATTAGTTGAGCCGATCCTAAGTCCTATGAAAAGAGAAATGATATTCGATGAGTGAAAAAAAAGGTCTTTTCGGCTGGTTTGGCCGAAAAAATGAAAAATCAGAAAAAAAACAAGTAGAGCCGGCAGCAGAATCAAACCCAAACAAAACTGCGATTGATGAAAGGGCTGAAATTGCAACCAAAGCAGGTGAATCAACTGACGTCTCAGCGAACAGCAATCTTGTGACTGAAACCCCAGTTGAATCGGTTGAAAAAAACAATACTGAAGCTGAGCCAAAAGTCGGTTTTTTTGCGCGCCTAAAATCGAGTTTAAAACGCACCAAACTCTCTATCGGTAGCGGACTTGCAAATTTATTTAAAGGCAAAAAAATAGATGATGAATTGTATGAGGATCTCGAAACTCAATTGTTGATGGCTGATGTTGGCATAGAAACAACCACAAAAATTATTGACGAAGTGACCGAGTCGGCCGAAAAACAACAATTAAAAGAAGCTGAATCGCTTTACTCAGTGGTAAAAGATCGTATGTCGGCTATTTTAAAACAAGTTGAACAGCCTTTGGTGCCTGAAAATCCAAATGGCCCTTTTGTTATTTTAATGGTTGGCGTAAATGGAGTTGGTAAAACCACAACAATTGGCAAATTAGCGCGTCAGTACCAAGCGCAGGGTAAGTCTGTCATGCTGGCGGCTGGGGATACCTTCAGGGCTGCCGCAGTTGAACAATTGCAAGTATGGGGTGAGCGAAACAATATTGCGGTGGTCGCTCAACATACAGGCGCTGACAGCGCATCTGTGCTATATGATGCGTACGCCTCGGCTAAATCAAAACAAACGGATGTATTAATTGCCGATACCGCGGGGCGTTTGCAAAACAAAACGCACTTAATGGAAGAGCTAAAAAAGATAGTCCGCGTAATGAAAAAAATTGATTCAGCGGCCCCGCATGAAGTTATGTTAGTGGTAGATGCCACCACTGGGCAAAATGCGGTCAGTCAAACTAAGTTATTTGGTGAAGCGGTTGGTTTAACTGGCATTACCCTGACAAAACTTGATGGCACCGCTAAAGGGGGAGTGATTTTTTCGATTGCTGATCAGTTTAAACTACCCATCCGTTATATTGGTGTGGGTGAAGCGATTGAAGACTTACGTACCTTTAATGCCGATGATTTTATCGAAGCATTATTTACAGAAGAAGAGGCTCAGTAAAGCGAACTATCATGATTAAATTTGAGCAAGTATCTAAAACCTATGCCGGTGGCCAAACCGCTCTTAGAAAAGTGAGCTTTCATTTACAGGCGGGAGAAATGGCTTTTTTAACAGGTCATTCGGGTGCTGGCAAAAGTACCTTGCTTAAATTAATTTCGATAATGGAGCGCCCAAGTGCTGGCGAAATTTTGATAAATGGCCACGCACTCAGTCGCATTGGATCGCGGCAAGTTCCATATGTGCGGCGTGATATTGGTATGATATTTCAAAATCACAGGTTGTTAAAAGAGCAAACTGTGTTTGATAATATTGCGCTACCACTAGTCATTGAAGGGTATAGTGGGCGGGAAGTTCACAACCGTGTCATGGCGGCACTTGAAAAAGTCTCGCTGACCAGTAAACAAAGGTATTTGCCACATATGTTATCTGGCGGTGAGCAGCAGCGGGTTGGCATTGCCCGGGCGATAGTTAATTCTCCACCTATATTGTTAGCGGATGAACCAACCGGTAATTTAGATCCTGAATTATCTGTTGATATTTTGCGCTTGTTTGAAGATTTTAATCGTGCTGGTGCTTGTGTATTAATAGCTACTCATGATTTAGGTTTAATTGCTCGTCTTAGGTATCGCACGCTAACATTAAAAAATGGCGAAATGAAACAGGACTTTATGCAAACAGGGCAGTCATCATGAGTTTATTATTTAAACGGCGAAGCTCAGGCGCAACTGAACGTAAACTCACCATATGGCAAAAGATCACGGCTTTTTTTCTTGCCCATGTTCGTCAGTGGCTGGCTTCGCTCGGGGGCATTTGGCGAGATCCCATCCCCTCGCTACTAACCGTTGCTGTGCTTGGTGTTAGTCTCACTTTACCAGCAACCTTGTATGTGATTGTTAAAAATACCCAATCAGTTGAAGACAGCTTTCAGAACGCCGCACAAATTAGTTTATTTTTAAAACAACAAAGCTCGCAACAAGAAACGGCTGAATTTGTCAGACGTTTGCAACAAAATCATAAAATAGAAGCGGTGCAGTTTATTTCTGCTAGTGCTGGGCTTGCCGAATTTAGTCAAAGCTCAGGCTTTAACCAAGCATTGAGTTTGTTGGATGAAAACCCTTTGCCTGATGTTGTATTGGTGATACCAGCCGCTGATTATCGCACAGCCTCAGCAGCACAAACTTTGTTAGAAGAGTTAGAATCAGCGGCTAACGTAGATGCTGGTAAGCTGGATATTACTTGGTTAAAACGGCTCAATGCAATCGTCAGTTTAGTACAAAGCGCCATGAGTGCTTTAACTTTATTATTGTGTTTATCCGTGTTACTGATTGTGGGTAATACCATACGTTTATCTATTGTTAATCGCCGTGAAGAAATCGAAGTGCAAAAACTTGTCGGTGCAACAAATGCTTATATTCATCGGCCCTTTTTGTATACAGGTTTATGGTACGGTTTTTTTGGTGGCTTGATTGCTTGGTTAAGCATTGAAGTGATCCGCTGGAATCTATCGGGTGCGATTTCTGAAATTGCCAGTCTGTACCAGAGTGACTATATACTGATTGGCCTGTCTGCTAATGAAATGTTGTTTTTATTAGGGATCAGTATGGGCTTAGGTTTGGCCGGTTCATATCTGGTGGTGCGTGGACAAATCAAACAGATAGAGCCTGAGAGTTAAAACCGACTTTGCAAGCAAAGTCGGTTGGGCTATTAAAATAAATAAACCAATGTGATACTGGTTGTAGTATCTAAGTTTTCTTTATCTTCAGCTACTTCTGAGTTATGCGTCATGGTATACGCCGCTTTTAGGCTAAGGTTACCCATTAACTTGGCACTCACAGCGGTTTCCGACTTGGTACGGGTATTTTCATCTGAATCAAAAGCTGCTTCAGTACTTAACAACTGGGTGAATTTTGCATTCTCACTGAGTTTGTATTGATACTCAGCTGCTAACCGCATCACAACGGCTTCATTTGTTTCACCTGTTTTTTCAAGCTCATTGAAGGTATAACCTGGACCAACGCTGTATTTTAAAAACGATGCATCATTTTCAAACAGCTGATCTGAATAACCCGCAGCAATTGTGCTTTGGTAATTGTAACCACTAAATCTATCGTCTTCATATGAACCATAAATGAATAATGCACTATGTTCAGTATTAAGTTTGTAATCACCTTGAGCAGATGCAAATACACGCTGAGCCGTCGTTTGTTCTTGATCAACGGTTTGGCCGTTTATTTCAGTTTGGATCTCGTCTTTTTTATACAGAGCATCTAATTGGTATTGATTGCGCCAATTTTCCATATCATGAGTGATACTCACTTTACCTTTTATTGACGTGGTCTCAGTGTTACCTGAGGTCGCAATAATGCCTAGTTCAACTTCACCGACACTTGGTTTTTCAGCAGCGTTTGCTGTTAATGCACATAATAAAGCGCTGGTTAAACCAGTGTATGTTAATGTTTTTTTCATCTTTTATCCTTAATCTTTATTTTGCTTTTTTGCTTGGCTCCGCGTCTTTGTGCAAATGAACATCCATTTGCGGGAACGGAATTCCAATACCAGCGTTGTCTAATTCAATTTTGATCGTTTTATGCAAATTATAATATAACGCCCAGTAGTCAGATGATTTTACCCAAGGGCGAACAAAAAAGTTCACTGAAGAATCTGCTAATTCGCCAACACCAACAGTGTATCCGGGGTCTTTTAATACCAACTCGTGGTTATCTAAAATACTTTTTAATAAATCTTCAGTTTGTTGGAGATCAGCATCATAGCTGACACCAATCACCAGGTCTAAACGACGTGTATCGTATTTTGAAAAATTGGTGATTGGCGAACCCGTAATTTGTGAGTTAGGCACTACAACATATTTATTATCTGGCGTTGTCATTATGGTAGAAAATATCTGAATTTCTTTCACGACCCCTGATACACCGCCGGCTTGGACAAAATCACCTGCTTTAAATGGACGAAAAACAGTCACTAAAATACCCGAGGCGAAGTTAGACAAAGAACCTTGCAATGACAGACCAATTGCTAAACCAGCTGCACCTAAGATGGCAACAAAAGTCGCGGTTTGAATGCCAACATGGCTCAGCGCAGCTATAATAACCGCGGCTGCCACAATTGCATGAACCAGACTCGCAACAAATGAAGCAACAGCCCCATCAACAGAGCGTTTTTTTAGCACCCGTGTGGTCAGGCCTGCAAAATAACGAGCAATTTTAAAGCCAATCCATAAAATCAGAATAGCCGTTATAAAACTGATTAAATAGCCTAATAACATTTCTTGGTTATCGTTAAACCAAGTTGTAATGTTTTCCATATGATCTCCTTTTTTTAAACAGACCTAGAGGTTAAGATGATTAATAATAAATATTTAAAAGTAGATAACTATTACTAAAATATTATCACTAAGTCGATACTTTATATTTTCGCGTGCAAGATTATCAGAGAACTCAGTGCTTTTTCTCTGATAAATTGTATTATAAGGGGAAAATATAAAAGTTGTGTGATATATCACAAAATTTAGGAATGAGAGATTAGCCATGACGATGCCATACCATGTTGCAAACGATGAAGAGTTGCAAACATTTATAAAACATTGTACTCGACGACGTTATCCATCCAAAAGCACTATTATTTGTGCTGGGGATGAACCTGATGCTTTGTATTTGCTACTAGATGGTTCTGTCAGTGTGAGTGTTGAAAACGAAGAAGGCCGTGAGTTAATTTTGGCTTATTTAAACCCTGGTGAATTTTACGGTGAGATGGGGCTTTTTGATGGTCAATCTCGAAGTGCGTTTGTGCGTGCCCGCAGCGAATGTGAAGTCGCCGAGATTAGTTATGAGCGTTTTAAAAAATTAGTTAAACAATACCCAGAGATATTATTTAGAGTTTCTACTCAATTGGCCCACAGGTTACGTGATACGTCACGTAAAGTGGTTGATTTAGCTTTTTTAGATGTGACTGGGCGCGTGGCCGCGGCATTATTGGATCTATGTAAACAGCCAGATGCGATGACACACCCAGATGGCATGCAAATTAAAATCACCCGCCAAGAGTTGGGCCGAATTGTTGGTTGCTCACGTGAAATGGTTGGACGTGTTTTAAAAAATCTAGAAGAACAAGGGTTAATTGAAGCACACGGAAAAACCATGGTAATTTATGGCACTCGCTAACTTAGTTACAACAAAAAATAAGTTGATTGCTGGTGGTTTGACATGGGCGCTGAGTTTTTTTAGCCCAACGCTCAGTGCTGCACCTTATTTGTTAAAAAGTGATATTTTGTCCGCACAAGCGACAGGCAAGATCGATAAAAGTGAAATAAACAACAAAGTACAAGCAAAATTTGAAGCGCAAAAAATTGCTCGAAAAAAAGCAGCAGAATCACTTCGTCAGCAAATCGCTAATTTGCCAATTACACAGGAGCAAACATTAGCTCAGCTGAGTTCATTGAATCAAACTTTTGCGACCCGAGTGCAAGGCAGTTTGCAAGGAGCCTTTGTACAATCATCAAGTGTCCAAACGGTTAACGGTGGGGTAACAGCTGATGTTACTTTGGGCGTGTGTTTAAATAACTTTGTAGAACAATGTGTTGGCAAACAAGATTTAAGCAATGCTTTATTGCCTTTACTCGAACCTGAATCAGATATTGTTGAGCGTTATAAAACGGAACAATACCCACAAGCGATTCAGCGCGCGTTTATCTTTGCTGTTGGGCAAAAAAATTATTCAGCGACCCTGCAAACAAAAATATATACTGAGCAGGGACACTTAGTTTTGCAATCGAGTGATTTGGCGCAGCAGGATAAAAAAGCCTTTGTTTGGCGGGCAAAAACGGCGGATCTAAGTGGCTATAAACCTATGATAGTCGAGGTGAGGGAAGTGAACGGCAGTGATTTAATTATTTCGGAAAATGCAGCAGCGGCAATATTGGCTAATTTACGTCAGTCAGAGATAGATGGTTTGTTTGTTGTGCAGTTTTAATCAAGGTTGCACGAATAAGCGCAACCTTGATTGTCATTAAAAATGAATTTGCAGGCCGGCATAAGCGCCGTTAAATTCAAGATCTGAATAAATATCTTCTAAATCATCTAACTCTAAAGCAAAGCTGCGGTATCCGAGTTGCACACTCATATCCACGGCCAAATTATCAACAAACTCGTAGGCTAAACCCAATTGATAATCGGTTAATGAATGATCACCAACCGTTAAAAGGCTGCCATCTGCATAAACTGAAAAACCTGTGCCCGGCAAAGCGACTTCAGCGGCTAAATAACCCATAGGGACAAAACCGCTAAAGTCTTCGCTGCTGCTGGCTGAGGTGCCGCTAGAGTTATTTTCGGGTACGCCTGTGACTTGGATTAAACCATCGATGTGTTTAACGTTTAAACCAAAATCAAAGCTGAATAATCCATTATCAAAAAGCTCGTAATATAAAATATAATCGGTATTGCTTAAATCTGCATTTACCGACACATTAGTATTTTCTGGATAAGTTTGACCTGCAAATGTATAAGAGTTATCAATCACACCACCACCTTGTAAATCTTCCATTTGGTTATGGCGTAATTTAATGTTGGGGATAATGGGTACTAAATGTTCTAACGCTACATAATAAGAGGCATTGCCAGCATCATCAAAAGCAAAAGTTTCTTGATCATCTGCACTGCTACCAAATTGCCCCTCAGGTTCGATATTCCAGTACTGAGCGCCCGCATAAAGACCTAATACTGTGTCTGCCTTAGCTTGCATACTGCCGACTAATAATGCGCTTGCTAAAGCAAGCTTTAGTTTGTTCGTTTTGTTCATTGGGTTCCCTTAACTACATTTTGAGTGATGTATTTATCTTATCACCGTTAATACTAAAATTAAGTATTTAAGGGGCATAATTTTAAACCCGTTCAAAAATTGTCGTGATCCCTTGGCCCATGCCTATACACATGCTGGCAAGCCCAAGTTTAACTGAGCGTTGTTGCATTAGGTGTAACAGGGTGGTGCAAATACGTGCACCCGAACATCCAAGTGGGTGACCAAGCGCAATGGCACCGCCATGTTGGTTAATTTTGTTATCCAATTGAGCGGTTAACTCAAGCGCTTGTAAAACTGTAAGCGTTTGTACGGCAAAAGCTTCGTTAAACTCGAATAAATCAATTTCATTGAGCGATAAATTGGCCCTTTTTAGCGCTTTTAGGGTAGCAGGTACTGGGCCATACCCCATAATTGATGGGTCACAACCCGACACTGCCATACTGCGAACTCGCGCCATCGGTTGTAACCCCAATTGTTTAGCTTTGTCAGCTGACATGATCAATAGCGCAGCTGCACCATCAGATAAAGCAGATGCGTTGCCCGCTGTTACTGTTCCTTGCGAGCTAAATGCAGGTGGTAATTTAGCAAGTTTAGCGGCTTCGCTGTCTGCTCGAATGACTTCGTCATCTTGTGCCAACATCAAAAATCCGTCAGCATTGTGGGCAGCAACTGAAATTTTTTCATTATCGAATAAAGCTTGGTTTTGCGCGGTCGCAGCTAACTGATGAGAGCGCGCGGCAAACTCATCTTGCTGTTGGCGACTGATCGAAAACTTTGTCGCCAGTAGTTCGGCGGTTAAACCCATATTTGTTGCGCCTTGAGCACTTCGTTTATTTAGCGCCGGATGAAAATCTAGACCATGAGTCATAGGCACATGCCCCATATGCTCAACACCGCCAACGATAAAAATATCTCCCATGCCTGTCATGATTGCCCGCGCTGCATCATGTAAAGCTTGCATTGATGAGCCGCATAACCGATTTACAGTGACCGCCGCAGTTGAGTACGGTAAACCGGCTAATATTGCTGCGTGGCGAGCAATATTAAAACCCTGCTCAAGCGTTTGCATCACACATCCCCATACAACATCTTCTATTTGTTCGGGCGGAACTTCAGGGTTGCGGGTTAATAGTGCTTGAATCACTGCAGCAGAAAGCGTTTCAGCACGTTGCTGACGGTAGATCCCCCCTTTTGAGCGTCCCATTGGCGTTCGCACTGCATCTATAATGACAACTTCTTGCATCTTATGCCTCCTCAAAAAAACTACGCTGACTCACGGCCATTGACGTCAATTTGGGTGGCACTTGATAAGCGGCTGAGAGCGGTTTGAGTTTGTTTGCTTTGTTTATTATGGTGGCGATACCTGTTTGTTCTAGATAACAGATAGGTCCACCTCTAAATGCCGGAAAGCCGAGCCCATAAAGTGCTGCTATCTCCACCTCAGAAACGCTACTGACCAAGTTTTCTTGCAGACAATAAACGGCTTCAAAAATAAAAGGTAACAGGCATCTGTCAATAATTTGTTGCGAGCTGAAATTCTGTTGTTTGATATTGAGCTCGTTTTGCAGTTGCTGTAAGTACCCATCATTTCGTTTTTGCATAACACCGTGTTTATCAGCTTGATATTGGTAAAAACCAGCCGCTGTTTTTTTGCCTAGTCTTTGCTGTGCAGATAATAATTTAAAAAGATTAATCTTAGTTTCTGGCATACGCTCTGGGTAAGCCTTCGTTAAAATACTTTGCACACTAGCCGCGGTATCTAAGCCAATAATATCTAATAGCTCGCACGGCCCCATCGGCCAGCCGAACTGTTTACTCAATGCCAGATCGACTTGTTCTATGGATGCGCCCTCTAAAAATAATTGATGAACGGCATTTAGATACGCGAACAAAATACGGTTTACCAAAAAACCAGCACCATCATTTATTTCAACCGGTGTTTTTGCTAGCCGTTTGGCAAGTTGATGGGTTTTGGAGAGCGTTTTTTCAGTGGCCTTATCCTGTTTAATAATTTCAACCAGTGGCATTTTTTGCACTGGATTAAAAAAATGTAATCCGCAAAATTGTCTGGGGTTGGGCAGGGCCTGCGCTAATTCGCCGATCGATATACTTGAGGTGTTGCTTAACAAGACCCCTTGTTTAGATACTAAGGGAGCGATTTGCTTTAACAAATTTTGTTTAGCTTCTTTTTGCTCGACAATCGCTTCAATCACATAATCTTGTTGCGGTAAACCATTTAAGTCTGAACGAAATGCTAGTTTTGCCAGTAATTCAGTCAGCCGAGCTGGTTTTAGACGACCCATTTTAAAATCTTTTTGTAGCTGGATTTGTATTTTTTCTTCAGCGCGTTTTAATGCGCTTATTTGGCTGTCAAATAAGGTAACATTGAGGCCGCTTGTCAGTGCCTGATAGGCGATGCCACTACCCATAATGCCAGCACCACAGACTAATATGGAATCACCGACTGCACCGGTATTGTGGGCTTTTTTGGCTTTCTTTTTAACCGCTTGGTCATGTAAAAAAACTCGAACCAACGCAGTGGCCTGTGGGGTTTGCACTAGTTGGCTAAAATACGCATGTTCATTTAATAATGCCTCGGCGCGTTTTTCATCTAGGCTTTTTTCGATACAGCGTAAGGCTGCATGGGGGGCTGGGTGATTTTGTGAAGGCAATGATGCCAGTTTAGCCTGATGCGTAACAAGACACATCTGCCGCTCGTTTCCAGCGATTGGCACTGCTTGTAATTTAGCCGCACGTTTTTGTTGCCAATCTAAATCACCGCTAGCAGCTCTGTGGATACAGTCAATGGCCGCGAGTAACAATTTATCAGTACTGACCACCGCATCGACGAGCGTAAGCTGAAGTGCCTTTTTTGCATCTATTGCGCGACCGGTTAAAATCATCTCCAGTGCATTATCTAAACCTATGAGTCTAGGTAGACGTACGCTACCGCCAAAACCTGGCATTATGCCTAATTTAACCTCAGGTAAACCAATAGATGCTTGCTGATCAGCGATGCGATAGTCGGTGGTTAACAGAGTTTCACAGCCTCCACCGTAAGCAAAACCATTAATCGCTGAAACGGTTGGGAACGGAAGGTCTTCAAGCTGATTAAATTCATTGCAAATTTGCGCCAACCATTGTTTGAGAACTGGCTCGGGTTGTTTAAATTTAGCTAAAAATTCAGTGATATCAGCACCTGCAATAAAAGCTGGGCAGTCACTAGATATAATTAAACCAGTTGCGTTTTTTTGTTTAATTATTTGAATTGCGCTCGCAAGCTCTGCGAGGGTAGCCGAGTCGTAAACATTCACCCCTTTAGCAGAAGCAAATACTAATTGTAAAATGTTTGACTCTAGTCTTTTTAAATAAAGGTTGTTACCCTGATACAACATAGAACCCTCTAAAACGTTCGGCAGACATAGATTTGAGTGTAATCACTTTTGTGGTTTATTCAAACGTCTGTTTGATTTTTGAACCTCTGTTGGTTAAGTTGAGTCGAAAAACAAGCACTAACTCCAAGGAAACTAACATCAAATGAAGTTTAGGTTAACTCGCTCATTGTGGCGCGTACTGCTACTGTTTACGCCGCTGCAGGCAATGGCTGAGCAGCCCATTGAAATTCAGAGGAAAAACTTTGTAATCGCCGAGCAACAAGCCGCTTCTGGGAGCTGGCGCACTGTGCAAAAGTGGCGAGAGTCACTGGCGGATTATCCTTTGATGCCGTATATCGAAATGGCCTATTTAAAAAACCATGCGTTTCGCGCAAATGAGAAACGTATTAACGAATTTTTGCGTATCTATGAAAGCACTCCAATGGAATGGCCAGTTCGCAAAGCTTGGTTAAATTACCTTATTGAAAAAAAAGACGCCGTGGCTTATTTAAATGCCTTTAAACCGACCTCAGATGCGCATTTGACTTGTTACCAGCATAGATTTGAATTGCAGCTGGGCGCTAAAATAGAATCCATCGCAGATAAAGTTGCGGATTTATGGGGTGTAAATAAATCTCAGCCGAAAGCTTGTGACCCTTTGTTTAAAGTTTGGGCTGATGCCGGTTTGCGTACTCACGATATGGTCAGAGCGCGAATAAAAAAAGCCGCTGATGGCGGTAGCCACTCGTTAATCCCCTATCTCACTCGTTTGCTCCCGGCTGGTGAGCGAAAGTGGGCCACCGCTTGGCATAGAACTCGGCGGAATCCAGCGACCATTTTAAATTCAAAAATGGTCAAACATAGCGGCGATAAGTGGATTGAAATTCATGCATATGGTCTGCAACGGTTAATTTGGCGAGATACAGAGCGAGCGTTAAAGCATTATCAGCGATTGGCGGATAAAAAACGATTTACGCCAGCGCAGCAGGCCGAAATTGCAATCACTTTTGGCCTTGCGTTAGCCAGTGATCAACACCCCCAAGCGCTCTTTTGGCTGCAAAAGATACCGCCAGAAGCCGGGACCGAAAAAACTCGTCAATGGCACTTGGCTACTTTGGTTCGCCAGCAAAGCTGGTCGAGGTTGATCTCTTTTATCAATGGTTTAAATCAAGAGCAGCGCGCAGAAGCTGGGCATAGATATTGGCTAGCGCGAGCCTATCACGAATTGGGCGATTTAAAAAAATCCCGTGAGATCATGCTCGAAGTTGCTGGTTTACGCCATTATTATGGCTTTTTAGCTGCCGCACGTTTAGGGACTAAATATCAGCTCAACCATGACAGCATTCAGCTAAAGCCTGACTTGGAAAAAGCGGTTCAAACAGCCCCCAGTGCGCAGCGTGCATATGAATTTTTGCAATTGGGGCGCGACTGGATGGCTCGACATGAGTGGTATAAATTCCGCCAAACGTTAACCAAAGAGGAGCAGGGCCATGCGGCTTATCTGGCGCATAAGTGGCATTGGTACGATCAAGCCCTGCGTGGTATTTCACTTGCTGGTTATAATAATGACGTATTGTTACGTTTTCCTAAAGCCTACCAAAAAGAATTTGTTGCTGCGAGTAAAGACATCGGGATAGCGCCGAGTTTGGCGATGGCTATCGCCCGACGCGAAAGCTCGTTTGCCGCTGATGCTCGTTCAGGTGCTGGTGCTCGTGGGTTAATGCAAATTATGCCAGCCACCGCCAAAGTGCTCGCTGGTCGCAAGTTTGATACCCGTAAGCTATATGATCCTCAGACCAATATCAAAATGGGAACAGGATATATAAAATCTTTAATAAAACGCATGAATAACAGTGTGCCTCGAGCCATCGCGTCGTATAATGCTGGCTGGGGGCGGGTGCAGGACTGGCGACCTGAACAAGGTAGTATGCCAATGGAAGTCTGGATTGAAAACATTCCGTACACCGAAACCCGAAATTATGTAAAAGCGGTATTGGCGTACCAGCAGGTATATGAAATGCTTGAACAGCAGCCAAATGACATCTTTAGTCGAATTATTGAGGAGCAGGTCACCGCAAACGATTAACTAATAGTGCAAGGCGTGATAAATCATGCAATATTCGCTGGCTTTACTTGCCCTGAATGCGGCGCGTTGGTAAAGTTAGCGGCAATTTTTTTGTCGGCTATTTCTGAAGGGACAACATCCCATGATATTTAAAAAGCTTCGTGGCGTATTTTCAAACGATCTGTCTATTGACCTGGGGACAGCTAATACACTTATTTATGTTAAAGACCAGGGTATTGTATTAAATGAACCCTCTGTTGTGGCGATCCGCCAAGAGCGTTCGGGTGGTCAGCGGTCAGTTGCTGCCGTTGGTGCAGCGGCTAAACAAATGTTGGGGCGCACCCCAGGTAACATCAAAGCAATTCGGCCAATGAAAGATGGTGTCATTGCAGATTTTTATGTGACTGAAAAAATGCTGCAGTATTTTATTAAACAGGTTCATGAAAATAATTTTTTACGTCCGAGCCCTCGAGTACTTATCTGTGTACCTTGTGGCGCAACTCAAGTTGAACAAAGGGCGATAAAAGAGTCTGCTGCAAGTGCTGGCGCGCGTGAGGTGTATTTGATTGAAGAGCCTATGGCTGCCGCAATAGGTGCGGATTTACCTGTCTCTGAGGCTACCGGCTCTATGGTGGTCGATATTGGTGGCGGTACCACAGAAGTAGCAATCATCTCATTGAACGGCATTGTTTATTCATCATCAGTGAGAATTGGTGGTGACAAATTTGATGAAGCCATCATCTCTTATGTGCGCCGGAACTTTGGCAGCATGATAGGGGAAGCCACTGCTGAACGTATCAAACACGAAATTGGTTCTGCTTATCCAGGTGATGAAGTGCGTGAGTTGGAAGTGCGTGGCCGCAATGTTGCAGAAGGGGTTCCACGTGGATTTACCCTCAACAGCAATGAAATTTTAGAAGCTTTGCAAGAGCCTCTGCAAGGCATAGTTTCCGCGGTTATGGTGGCGCTTGAGCAATCTCCTCCAGAATTAGCCTCTGATATTAGTGAACGTGGCATGGTTTTAACCGGTGGTGGAGCTTTATTAAAAGACCTAGACCGCTTGTTAATGGAAGAAACAGGCATTCCAGTTGTGGTCGCTGATGATCCCTTAACCTGTGTTGCCCGTGGTGGCGGTAAAGCAATTGATATGATAGATGTCCATGGTGGCGATCTGTTTGCTTATGAATAAACCGAATGACCCCATTATTTGCTAATGGTCCAGCACTGCAAACGAGAGCTTTATTTGCAGTGCTGTTAGCTTTTGTTGTTATGTTTCTTGACCATAGGGTTGAGGGTTTTGACCGTGTCCGACCCTATCTTAACTCTGTTGTGAGTCCCATCATATATGCGGCCAATTTTCCTCAAAAGTTTTTTAACTGGTCATCTGAATCTTTATCATCACGCAGCGACTTGTTAGCCGAAAATCAACGGTTGCGCGAGTCTTATTTGGTCCTGAATGAACGTATTCAAAGAATGGAGTTCATTCAACGAGAAAACGACAGGTTAAGGGCATTATTAGATTCGCCCCTTAGACAAGATTTTAGAAAAATGGTTACTGAGGTGATGGCGGTCGAAAATAATCCAACCAGCCATCAATTAGTATTAAACCGAGGCATTGCAGACGGTGTATTTGAAGGGCAACCTGTGCTCGATGAGAATGGCATTGTTGGTCAAATTACTGAAGTGAGTCGTACGACGAGTCGAGTATTGTTAATTACTGATCATACGCATGCAATTCCTGTACGGATTGAGCGTAACCAAGTACGCAGTATTGCTGTGGGCAGTGGTTCACTATCGCGATTAGAGTTAGCTTATGTTCCTCATTCAACCGATATCCGCGAAGGTGATATTTTATTGAGCTCAGGGTTAGGCCAAAGATACCCCGAAGGGTATCCCGTCGCTCAAGTCACTTCTGTGATCTCCAATGAAGGCCAACGTTTTGCTCGTATTATCGCCCGTCCGTTTGCTCAATTAGATAGAGTTCGGTATTTGCTGTTATTATGGCCACCACAAAAACGACCGACCGACAAGCATCAAACCCCGATGGCGAGTGGGGTTAAATAAATGATAGGTTCACGGTTTTTAATCATTATTACATTATTGGTAGCCCTTATTTTAGAAATGTTACCATTACCAGAACAAATAGATACCTATCGACCGGATTGGTTGTTATTGGTTTTGTTTTACTGGACGATAGCATTGCCAAATCGGTGTGGCATAGTTACTGCTTGGTTATGTGGGTTTTTATTAGATATTTTACTCGGTAGTACGCTGGGCATTAATGCATTAGTGTATTCTATGATTGCATTTATAGCGCTTGCTAATTATCTAAAAATTAGGAACTTATCGTTATGGCAACAGGCTTTTATTGTTGCTTTGGTCAGTGCATTTTATCATTTAACTGACTATTGGGTTCAGCACTTTTTAACCACAGCGTATTTTATCCCGCAGGAACTTTGGTCAATTTTAATTAACTTATTGATGTGGCCAGTTATTTTTGTTGTATTAAGAAAATATCGCCGAGGTTTAAGGATCCGTTAATGAAAACCGCTATTTATTTAGCGTCACGCTCACCGCGGCGCAAAGCGCTTTTACAGCAACTAAATGTGACTTTTACCACGATTGATGGCGAAATCAATGAGCGTCGTATGGCAGGGGAACTACCCGCTGAGTTTGTGGTCCGTTTAGCCAACGAAAAAGCGCAACGAGGTTGGCACAATAGTGATCAGAGCCGGTGGGTATTAGGTGCCGATACCATAGTAGTATGCGAACAAGAGATTTTTGGGAAACCTAAAGGCGAGCAAGATTTTTTACACATGATGCAGTCTCTATCTGGTCGAACCCACCAGGTTATGACAGCCGTCGCTATTTGCCATGGTGAGCAATTACATCATGAACTTGTCATCAGTGACGTTGAATTTGCCACCTTGAGTACAAGCCAAATGCAGGCCTATTGGCAAACGGGTGAGCCAGCAGACAAAGCCGGCGGTTATGGCATTCAGGGGCTGGCCGGCGCTTTTGTCAAAAGCATCAATGGCAGTTATTCTGCGATTGTTGGATTACCTTTATATCAAACATCAGAATTATTAAAAAAGATAGGCTAACTATGAGTGCTGAGCTGCTAATTAATGTCACCCCAACAGAAACCCGGGTCGCAGTGGTTGAAAATGGCAGTCTGCAAGAGGTCCATATTGAGCGCCAAGGCAATCGTGGCATCGTTGGTAATATTTATATGGGCCGTGTCAGTCGAGTTTTACCTGGAATGCAAGCGGCTTTTATCGATATTGGTTTAGAAAAAGCGGCTTTTTTGCACGCCTCTGATATTCGTATCCACGATGAAATAGATACAGAGCAAGCACTAGACGAGAGCCAACTGCCTGTTCGTGATATAAAAGAGCTGGTAAAAGAAGGTCAAGACATAGTGGTGCAAGTTGTCAAAGATCCTATCGGCACCAAAGGGGCACGATTGACAACAGACATTACTATACCTTCACGCTATCTAGTGTACATGCCGGACGCTCAACATTTAGGTGTTTCACAACGGATTGAATCGGCTGAAGAGCGAGATAGGCTAAAACAATTAGTCAGTCAGTTGAATGACGAAAATGGCAGTTTCATTGTCCGAACAGCCGCAGAAGGGGCTGATGAAGAAGAACTTATTCAGGATGCGCAATTTTTACAACGGGTTTGGAATAAAATTCTTAAACGTAAAAAAAGTAGCGGAAAAATTCGCTGTTTGTATGAAGATCTCACCCTGGCGTTTCGAATTTTAAGGGATTTTATTGGCACTGAGCCAGAGCGTATTCGAATTGACTCTAAGTTGGCATACGAACAACTGTTTGAGTTTGTAAATGAATTCGTACCTAATTTAAGTCGTTCGCTGGAATATTACCCTGGTGCTAGACCTATTTTTGACCTTTTTGATGTCGAAAACGAAATCCAGCGTGCGCTAGAGCGTAAAGTACAGCTTAAATCGGGTGGTTATTTGATCATAGATCAAACCGAAGCCATGACCACTATTGATATTAATACAGGTGCCTTTGTTGGACATCGTAATTTAGAAGATACTATATTTAATACGAATATAGAGGCAACGCAGGCGATCGCCAGACAACTTAGGTTACGAAACTTGGGCGGTATCATTATTATTGATTTTATCGATATGGTTAAAGAAGATCATCGACGACGCGTACTACATAGCTTAACGCAAGCGCTTTCACACGATCGAACTAAATGCAATGTGCATGGGTTTTCTGAACTTGGTTTGGTTGAAATGACTCGCAAAAGAACCCGCGAAAGTTTGGAGCATATTTTGTGTGATGCCTGTCCTTGTTGCCAAGGGCGAGGTAGCTTGAAGACGACTGAAACCATATGTTACGAAATTCTGCGTGAGGTGGTCAGAGTGAACAGAGCTTATGATGCAGATAGATTCATCATCTATGCCGCACCCAGTGTTTGTGAGTATATGCTCAGTGAAGAGTCACATTCGATGGCTGAATTGGAGCTTTTTATTGGCAAACAAATTAAGGTGCAAGGGGAAGCCTTATATGGCCAAGAACATTATGACGTGGTTATGATTTAGTGAAAATCACACGCGCGCTTGTTTTTATCATTCATAAAATCTGGCTAACAGCTGCTTTGCTGCTGGTAACACTCGCATTATTATTGAGTTTAGCGCGCTTATTATTACCATACACTAGCCAATATAAAAACTACTTAGTCGATTGGGTATCAGCGCAAATTGAGCAACCCATTGCCGTTGAATCTTTATCCGCAGGCTGGAATGCAACAGGTCCGGTAGCTAGGCTGCAAGACTTTTCTTTTATCGTTGAGCAAAGTGAAAAAACCGGTGTCCAAGTATCTATTGATTCAGTCGATTTAGAGCTTAATTTTTGGCAGAGCCTACTAAACCAAAAACCCATAGTGAATAACTTTGTATTGGATGGGGTGGAGCTAGTGATTGATTTGCAAAAAGTGAATCAAGCACAAAAAACTGGTGAAGAAATTGCAGTACTTGATCTACTAGAGTCAATTTTTCTAGAACGTTTTCATCGTTTTGATGTAACCCACAGCTATATTACTTTGATCTCCACCAGTGGCGAAGCACATCAAATTAAAGTTCATCAACTTAAATGGTCTAATCAGGATGAGCAACATAAAAGTATTGGGGAATTTTCTTTAGAAGGGCTAAATGAAGATAAATTAGCGTTTATGATAGAGCTCAACGGTAGCTCAGAAAGCCAATATGATGGCCAATTTTATCTTAAGTCAGATGGCGTAAACTTAGTGCCTTGGTTAAAACCTTTTTTAAACCAAAACGTTAAAAATTTGCAAAGTAAAGTCAGGTTTGAAGGCTGGTTTAACATTGCTGATAGTCGACCGCAGGATTTTTTATTAAACCTAGAGCCAAGTGAAGTTAGCTGGTTTATCGGTGACAAATCAGCTCAGCTAGAGTTAGTTAGTGGTCACTTGCAAGGTGCGTTTAGTGAAGGAGAAGCACGCTTTTATTTAGAAGATTTAAGTATCGCTCAAGGAGATGAGTATTGGGCGAATATTAATTTACAGCTACGTAAACAAAAACAAAACTGGCATATGTACAGTGAACGCCTAAACCTTCAGCCGCTTAAAAGTATTTTACCACTGTTAGACTTGCCAGCTAAGAGCGGCGAACTGATGTCAGCGATAGGTGGGCAGCCTGCACTCGAATCTGTATATTTTTCGTATTTTAATGATGAACGCTGGTTAACTCGTGGTCGCCTGATCGACCTTTCATTAAAACCAAAAATGTCATTGCCCAAACTAGATAATGTCACCGCCGAATTTATCGGCGATCAATCCTTTGTTAATGTCGCTTGGCAGGTGCCTGAACAATCGGTGCAGTGGCCAGCGATTTATGCGGATAATGAAGTTACCCTGGCGGCCCAGTTTACTACTCGGTTGAAACAGCTTGGCGAGCAAAACTGGCGTTTTTTAGTGCAACCTGAGCTATTTGAATTTAACCATCATGCCGTTGATTTTTCTGTTGTATTGCATAATGAAATAGAGCGTGAAAACCAATTGTCGATGTTTATATCGTTACCCGAAATGGCACTGACAGACGTTAAAAAGTTATTGCCAGAAAAAATTCTGGGCGCTGAAACCTACGCATATTTATCACGTTCCTTAATAAGCGGCCAACTCGCCGAGGCACAATTGGTTTTTGAAGGGCCTCCAGTCGATTTTCCGTTTGAAAATAATCATAGCGGAAAAATGTTGGCTCGACTGACACTGCAAAACAGTGAATTTGAATTTCAACCTGATTGGCCGGTAGCGAATGATTTGGCGATGCAACTTACGTTTAACAACCAAAGTTTATCGCTCACGAGCGAACAAGGTGAGTTATTAGGGGCCAAATTAATTAAGTTTAACGCCAATATTCCAGATTTATTGGACCCAGATATTACATTAACGATTGCCGCCGACGTTCAAGCTGAAGCCAGCCAAGCAACTAA
The DNA here is from genome assembly GCF_000300815.1 of Gayadomonas joobiniege G7. Classification (GTDB taxonomy): domain Bacteria; phylum Pseudomonadota; class Gammaproteobacteria; order Enterobacterales; family Alteromonadaceae; genus Catenovulum; species Catenovulum joobiniege. The sequence continues at coordinate 260,929 of NZ_AMRX01000003.1, forward strand.
TATTCTTTTAAATAGCAGTTTGAAAACGTCAGTTGGCACAGCATTGGAACAGCTCAATATTGAAGGTGTCATTAAACACAGGCTTAACCTTATGATACCTTTGCAACGTAGTCGTGATTTAAATGCAAGTGGTGAGATCTGGTTTGCCAATAATAAAATGACCATCAGCGGACCTGACTTTGAACTCACTCATATTAATGGTTTGCTCAAATTTGATATGGACGAGCTAGATGCCAAAAAATTGTCTTTTGATTGGGGGCCAGTCCCTTACCAAGTGGATTTAACTGGCCAACAATTAGACTCAGGGTATCAGGTTGATTTAGCTTTATCTGGCGACTGGCCTGTTGATGCCATATTGGCGCAAACGGGTTATTTAAAAATGTCTGATAGACTGAAAGGCAACGCCAAGGTTGAAGGACATTTAGCGTTAACTTTTCCTAACGAAGGTTTTAGTTATCGTCTCGATATGGTGTCGGATCTGCAAGGGGTTCAAATTTCACTGCCGCAACCTTACAACAAACACAAAGACTTTCAGCGCTTTACCCGACTCTTGGTCAAAGGTGACCAAAACATCAGCCAAATCGAACTAGAGTCAGGAGAAAATTTATTCTTTAATGCCGTGCTTCCGCATCAAATGGCTCGTTTTAGCCGAGCCTATTTGGTGCTCGGGCAAGATTTGTTATCGCAACCAGCGACAGGTTTCAACATTGCTGTATACCTGCCACAAGCTGATTTTTCATCGTATTTAAGTTTACTCAGCGATATCACTGAAGATAGTGAACGACAGCAAAAAAGTAGTGAACAGCCAGTGATAGATTTACCTGAGCGGGTACGTGGTCGTTTGGGCGAATTCAGCTTAGGTCCTCTGAATTGGCATAATACAGATATTGATTTGCAGCGCCGCAACGACAATTGGCAAATTAAATTGCGTGCAGAGCAGTTTGATGGGTTAATCACTTTCAATACTGATTTATACCGAGAGGGTATTCAAATATCAGCTGAACGTATGCGGTTCGATCCTCAGTTATCAGAGTTAGTTGAACAAGTGCCAAGTGCGGATGACGAGCAAGAGATTCGAGATATTTTTAACAGTTTGCCAGATATTAGTTTAACTTGCCGTCAATGCCAATTTAGAGAAAAAAATCTTGGCCAAGTTGATTTAAAATTAGTCCGTACTTCCCCACAAGATATCTCGTTGCAGGGTTTTAAATTAAATTATCGTGGTAATTGGGTTGAAGCCAATGGCGTTTGGCGAATGGGAGCGAATAATAAAAGTCAAACTAGGCTAAAAGGCAAGTTGCACAGTGATGATTTTGGCTGGTGGTTGCGTGATTATCAGCTAAGCTCTGCGATTAGAGACTCTAGAGCAGATGCTGAATTTAGTTTTAGTTGGCCAAATGCACCTATGTCTTTGCAAACTGGTCTTATGAATGGGGAAGTTAATTGGCGTTTAGGTGAAGGTTATTTAACCGAAGTTTCAGATAAAGGTGCACGTTTATTAAGCTTATTAAGCCTTGATTCTTTGGTCAGAAAGCTCCGCTTAGATTTTCGGGACGTTTTTAGTAAAGGCCTGTTCTACAACAGTTTGAAAGGAGATTTAACCATTCAAAATGGGGTGGTGCATACTGACAATACACATATGGATGGTGTGGCCGGGAATATGGATATTCGTGGTAGTACCAATTTAGTTGATGAAACTCTCAATTATAAAGTTAAATTTAGCCCAAAAATAACGTCAAGCTTACCGGTTTTAATTGCTTGGATGGTTAACCCTGTCACTGGTATTGCTGCGTTAGCTATAGATCAGGTGATCGAATCGGCTGATGTAATTTCACAAATAGAATTTGTAATTCATGGTACTATTGACACTCCTAAGGTAGTTGAAACTGGACGGGAGAGCAAAGAAATTAAAATCCCGAAAAATAAACAGTTAAAAAACACTAAAAAATAAACGCAATGGGGGCAAACATGAAGATTTCGTTAGTTACCGTGCAAATGACTTCAGCACCTTCTGTTGAAAAAAACCTTCGTTGGCTGGGTGAGCAACTCAATCAATTCAATAAAACCCTACCTACTTTGGTCGTATTGCCTGAATGTTTCGCCTGTTTTGGTGGCAATGAAAATGCGCAATTAACGGTTGCTGAAGAGTTTGGCCAAGGTGCAATTCAACACTTTATTGCCAACCAAGCGAAAAAAAAAGGGGTTTGGATCCTTGCTGGTAGCATGCCGTTAAAAAGCAAACAAAACAATAAAATACTGGCGGCAAGCTTGCTATTTTCGCCCGATGGAAGCTGTGTTGCACATTATAATAAAATGCACTTATTTGATGTTGAAGTGGCTGACTCAACACGTCATTACCATGAAAGTGCAACGACTGAAGCAGGCGAGCAAATTGTGGTGGTGGATACTGAGCTTGGCAGAATAGGGTTAAGTATTTGTTATGATCTCAGGTTCGCCGAACTCTACCGCGCGATGCAAGCACAAGGTGCCGATATCATTTGTGTACCAAGTGCGTTTACCCAGTTGACAGGGGCCGCTCACTGGCAACCCTTGGTGCAAGCCCGTGCGATAGAAAATCAAGTTTTTATGGTAGCAGCTAATCAAACAGGCCAACATGAAAATGGTCGTCAAACCTATGGTCATTCTATGGTAGTCGACCCTTGGGGCGAAATTTTACATTGTCAAAAAATGGCTACAGGCCTAGCTGAATCCACGGTTGAGCTAAACCGGTTGAATGAAATACGGGCAAAAATGCCTAATTTAAAACATCGTAAACTATTTTAAGTGAGTCGTATGAGCACAATTGTTGATAACCTGTTGATCGCAAACGATCTGCATGTTGATACGCTAGAACAAAATTTATCTTTTATGCATCAGCATAAACTGGACTATGCTGATTTATTTTTCCAATCGAGTCGTCACGAATCTTGGGTATTAGAAGACGGTATTGTTAAAGAAGCTTCGTTTAACCTAGAAAAAGGGGTGGGGGTAAGAGCCGTAGATGGTGATAAAACTGGTTTTGCTTACTCAGATGAAATCAACGCCACTGCATTGCGCGCAGCGGCCGATGCCGCACGCAGTATCAGCCGTTCAGGTGCGAGCTTTCGCGTTAAAACGGCACCTGAGGTCAGTTATAAAAAGATTTATCAAGCACAAGACCCTTTTAGCAGTTTGCAACCAGAGCAAAAGGTTCAGTTGTTAAAAGATCTTGAGGCGGTTGCGCGCGCGCAAGACAATAAAGTCAGTCAGGTGATCGCCAGTTTATCTGCTGTTTACGAAGAAGTATTAATTATCGCGAGTGATGGCACATTAGCGACAGATGTGCGGCCTCTGGTGCGCTTAAACTGTACTGTATTGGTCGATCATAATGGGCGTCGCGAATCAGGTTCTTGTGGCGGAGGCGGTCGTACTGATTATAGCTACTTTTTTGAACCTTACGGTGAGCAACCTAGATATCACAGTTATGCGAAAGAAGCGGTGCGCCAAGCACTATTGAACCTTGAAGCGGTCGCTGCACCGGCCGGAAGCATGCCGGTCGTATTAGGCTCTGGCTGGCCTGGTGTTTTGTTGCATGAAGCTGTTGGTCATGGTTTAGAAGGTGATTTTAATCGCAAAGGCTCCTCTGTTTATAGTCGACAGATGGGACAGAAAGTGGCTTCTGACCTATGCACTATTGTGGATGATGCCACACTCGCCAATCGCCGAGGTTCACTGAATGTTGACGATGAAGGTGTACCCGGTGGTTATAATGTTCTGATAGAAAAAGGCGTTTTACGTGGTTACATGCAAGATAAAATGAATGCTCGATTAATGGGCGTGGCTTCAACAGGTAACGCGCGCCGCGAGAGTTACGCTCATTTGCCAATGCCGCGAATGACTAATACTTATATGCTGGGTGGGCAGAGCGATCCAGAAGAAATCATTCGCTCAGTTAAAAAAGGCCTATATGCCCCAAACTTTGGCGGCGGTCAAGTTGATATTACGTCAGGTAATTTCGTTTTTTCTAGCTCTGAAGCTTATTTAATTGAAGATGGTAAAATCACTGCACCAGTTAAAGGTGCAACTTTGATTGGCAATGGCAAAGAAGCTATGCAAAAAGTGTCTATGGTTGGCAATGACTTAAAACTGGATTTAGGCGTGGGCGTATGCGGCAAAGACGGCCAAAGTGTGCCTGTTGGGGTTGGTCAACCGACCTTGAAGCTTGATGAATTAGTCGTTGGCGGTACAGGCCAATAGCCAGCAGTCTATACAGGAATAAAATAATGAATAAAATTACCATACAAACACCAGATGATTGGCATTTGCATTTGCGCGATGGTGCTATGTTACAGGAAACTGTGCCAGCCAGCGCACGCTGTTTTAACCGCGCAATCATTATGCCTAACCTTGTGCCGCCGGTTACCAACGCGGACATGTTAAATAATTATCGTGAGCGTATTTTAGCAGCGCTGCCTGATGGGCAAAGCTTTGAACCATTAATGACGTTATATTTAACGAATCAAACGACAGCCGCTGATATAAAAGCGGCCAAAGCCGCTGGCGCAGTTGCTTGCAAGTTATATCCAGCAGGTGCGACGACTAATTCAGATGCTGCAGTTAAAACATTAACCGCTTTGTACCCTGTATTTGAAACTATGGCGGCGGAAGGGTTGCTGTTATTAATTCATGGCGAAGTGACTGACCATGAAATTGATATTTTTGATCGCGAAAAAATATTCATTGAGCGTTATTTACAAGATATCGTGAGCCGTTTCCCTCAGCTTAAAGTCGTTTTTGAACATATTACGACCGCAGATGCGGCAGAGTTTGTTCTTGCTGGTCCAGATAATTTAGCGGCAACTATCACCCCGCAGCATTTGTTATTAAACCGCAACGATTTATTAGTGGGCGGTGTTAAACCACATAACTATTGTTTGCCTGTATTAAAGCGAAATACGCATCAAAAGGCGTTGCGATCTGCAGTGCAATCTGGCTCTAAAAAATTCTTTTTAGGCACGGATTCAGCACCGCATGAAAAATCTAAAAAAGAGTCAGCTTGTGGCTGCGCCGGTTGTTATAGTGCTTGGAGTGCGATTGAGTTATATGCGCAGGTATTTGATGATTTAGGCGCATTAGATAAATTAGAAGCTTTTGCTAGCCATAATGGACCCGATTTTTATGGTTTACCCCGTAACTCAGGTCAGATAACCTTGGTCAAAGAAAGCTGGACTTTGCCAGAACAATTAACATTAGCTGACGGCAGTTTAATGGTACCGTTTTTTGCCGGCCAGCAAGTCAATTGGAAACTAGCAGCTGAATAAACAGTTAACTTAAATCTAACCAAGGCTCGTGTTTTTCACGGGCCTTTTTTTTATTTTTTTCGGTTTTGGGCGTTTCAATCTGATGCGTTAACTGTGGCACTTGCTCACTGCCGATGGTTACACTGGCCTCTGTTGGATCTTTAGCGACACTGGTGTGATTAAGCTGAGCTTGTAAGCTTGCAATTTGATTTGATTGTTGCGTCACTTCTTGTTTTAACAACGACAGCTCTCGGTGGGTTTTATAATAACCAAAATACCAAAGTAGCAGAGGCCGCAATAATACCAATAAGGCGATAAAAGAAATAAAAACAAAAGCTATATTAACGTAAAACTGGTTCTCAGAGAGCCACTGCAAAATATGCTCGAACATGTTTAAAACTTCAGTTGAGAAATAGGTTTGGCGGTATATTTTAAATCAATTTGGTATTCAGTTTCACCGGTTTTAACAAAAAAGAAGGTTTTTTCCCGTTTAAAAACTTCGTGCAAATAGAGGTTCTTAACGTGTGGACGACGCTCGGGTTGCATGTCTGTCAGTTCAACAGTATAGCGTGTCACTAAAATATTTTTATACTCAGGTGCGGTAATTAATAAAAGCTCTTTTCTTGGATCGCGTAACTGAATTGTGCTGTTGGTAACTGAAAAAGTTTGGCTATTATCAAACAAACCGAGATCCTCGTTTTTGACTTCGACTTAACTATTTTAGACCATTAAAAATAGATAAGGTAATTTTAAACAAATGAGTAGTTTACAGAAAATTGATCAAAGTGCCCATAGGTAGGTCGATAAATTTGTACTTGCAAAAAAGAGGGGGGTGCACCCCTCTATCTGTGGCTGCTAACTTCAAAGGTGCTGACAAGTTGTTGGAGGCGGTTGGCGGTCGTGTCAACCAAGTTAGAGCTAGCGGCCAGTTCGTCAATGGCTTTAGCCATTTTAGCACTGACTTCGGTAACGTTACGCGCTGTTTCTCCATTACGCGAACTGTTTTGCTCGATCACACTAATGGTTTCAAACATTTGCTCAACAATCGCATGCAGCTCTTGGTTTTCACTTGAAGCCGCTTCGGTTAATTTAAGGCTTTGATCAACATCTTTAACCCCTGATTCCATAAAGTTTACGGCCTCTTGAGTTTCTCCTTGCAGACCCTGAATCATAGACTGAATATCTTGTGCTGCTTCAGCGGTGCGACTAGCAAGCCCTCGCACTTCATCGGCAACCACAGAAAACCCTCGTCCGTGTTCGCCTGCTCTTGCGGCTTCAATGGCGGCGTTTAATGCCAGTAGGTTGGTTTGGTTAGTAATTTCAGTGATCACATTAATGATATTGCCGATTTCACCCATACGCGCATCGATCGACTGCACACTATGCGCGGTTTTATCAACGATATCCCGTATCGCTTGGGTGCCGGCGCGCGCATCTTGATAGTCTTCTTTAGCCTTTTTAACGACATTTGCCATCGTCGTTTTCATATTTTCCGCGGTATCTGCGGCCGTTAAAATGACTTCTCGTTGTTTTTCGATCAACTCTTGCATATGTTGCATCGATTGGTGAACCTGAGCAGAACTCGTGCGCGCTTCCTGATTCCGCTCGACCATGGTTTCATTTGTTTCTTTTACGTTTAATGATGCACTAATGACCTGGCCGACAATGCCATCTAGGTTGTCGATAAAACTGTTGATCCAGCGACTCATATCACCCGTTTCGTCATGTTTGATGCGGCTGGCATCTAAACGTTGACTTAAATTACCTTCTCCTTCAGCAATTGTTCGGATCACTGAGGTCATTTCATTCAGTCTTTTACTGACTTTATTGGTTCCAAACGCGGAAAAAACAAAACAACTGACTATTGCTAAGCCAGCGGTAATGCCAGTAGCCAACCATTGTGGTAAGTCAGTTAAGGTTAATAAAGCGTGCTCTGTGCCTAAAATAACTATCAGCATAGTTAAATAAACTTTCATTAAACCCAGGTTAATTGAGCGGCGGCGGTAAACTTCTTCTAAATCCCCTTCACACATCATGCCCCAGGTATCATCAGATCCCTCAAGTGAAAAGGTAACCCCTTTACCTATCACCGGAATATGACGGTAATCAGAATATGCAGGGTAGGTGACAAAGAGGTTTTCGCCGTTGCGTATGGTTTCACGCACCCCAGGGTGCAATTGGCCGGTCGCTGGGTCGGTAAAGCGGATTTCAAATTCGGTATGACGTCTAACTTGAACAACACCATAGCCGGTATGAATACCGGACTTTAAGTTTTCACCATGACTAAAAGTACTATCTTCAAACCTTGAACGAGAAAGTGCCGTGCCAATTTGGATGCTGGGATCAAAATCAGACTTAACCATAAACAAATAGTTATCGCCAGATTCTTGGTAAATGTGGCCCGCTTCACGTTGAATCAAATCGCCCAGTACATCATTGGGTACACGAGCACACAAAAACGCAATGGTTTTCCCATCCATCCGAATGGGTTGATAAAACATCAGTGTCACTTCGTCGTGAAACTTGGAGCTTGAGGGGCCTATTTCAAGCGTTAAATTGTCGGTATAGGGGCCATGTAAGAACTTGCTATCTTTTGCTCTCTGGAGTGCTTTGTTTTGTTGATGTATTTTGCCGGCGCGACCTGAATAAGTAGATAAAATGACTTTGCCATCAGGGTCGAGCAAAAATAACTCAGAAATATCTGGCGCACTGGCTTTTTTCTTAAGAAGCAAACTTTGGTTATTATTCAGCGTTTGCAAGTCTAATAACTCAATAACAGATTCCAGATGTTCCCAATGAGAACGCACCCACATTTGCAATATTTTAACACGGGTGGCAGCTATGCCTTCAAAGGTTTGCTCAACGGCTGGGTACATGCTGCGGTTAACAAAACATGACCAACCTAATGCGATTTTACCATTAGCTCCAAACCAGGGGAGCCAAGATTTTTCTTTAGAACTGAGCTGCATCAAACGACTTTTTAACTGCATCGGCAAACCTTGAGACGAATAAAATTGAACGTTTGATAAAGTTATGCAATAAGAATGCCTAACTTTTAAAAATTAAATAAAGGATTATAAATTCGTATTAACTTGGTGCAATTTAACAAGTTTATGTCTGTTCACTGTGCAAAATCTAAAATATGTCTAAAAGATAGGCCAATGCAGTGTCTAGTGTTGCACTGCATTGGTGATTTGTGGTGTTTTTTGGTGCAACTTTTTTACTCAATAATATCCGCGTTATGATAGATTTCTTGAACATCATCAACATCATTGAGCATATTCATAAATTTTTCGAATGTGGCTACATCATCACCCGAGACCTCTGTTGTGGTTTGAGGGTTAAAGGTGATTTCTTCAATTTCGAAATTTGGGTTGTCAAATGATTCGGAAAGTGCGGTTTTAACTTTAAAAAATTCACTTTGGGGGGCTAAAACCGTTAACATGCCGTCTTCGTTTTCTACGTCTGTTACATCAACATCGGCCATTAATAAAGCTTCTAATACGGCGTCTTCATCATCACCCTTAAATGAAAAGACGGCTTGGTGATCAAACATATGGATGACAGAGCCAGGTGCACCCAGTTTAGAGTCAGTTTTAGTAAAACAGTTCCTAACATCGGCAAAGGTTCGATTGGAATTATCGGTTAAACAATCAACAATCACCATACAACCGCCTGGGCCAAAACCTTCATAACGAGCGGGTTGATAGTCTTCGCCGGCACCACCTTGCGCTTTATCAATCGCTTTATCGATAACATGACCTGGTACTTGATCTTTTTTAGCTTTTTCAATTAAACGACGCAATTGTAAGTTGGCATCTGGATCTGGGCCACCATTTTTTGCAACTACATAAATTTCTTTACCATAACGCGAGTACACTTTAGTTTTAGCGCCATGTGTTTTTGCCATAGCGGCTTTACGATTTTCGAAACTTCGTCCCATATTCTTCTCAATTGGTTAGTTTATGAAATTTTATCCGAGTATTTTAACGGTATTCGGGTAAATTAAGCCAGCCTAACCGATAAATTAGCTTAATCAAACGCAAACAATGTTAAGATATAGGCGATAAAATTAGACTGGGGTAAGGTATGCTAAAATTCGGCCGCGTGAATCGGCTTACAGTGATCCGTGGATCTGAAATTGGTTTTTGGTTAGATGGTGGGGTAGATGGCGAAGTTTTTTTACCACGCAAATGGGCTCTAGGTAAGATTGAGCTCGATCAGCAAATCGAGGCATTTGTATATTACGATTCAAAAGATCGCTTAACAGCCACGATGCGTAAAGTGCCGGCCCAAGCTGGTCAGTTCGCTAGCTTACGGGTTTCTGCCATTAGTCCTTATGGCGCATTTTTAGATTTAGGGTTAGATAAAGACGTATTGTTGCCGTTGAGTGAACAAAAACAAAGCGTTGAAATTGATCGGCGTTGTTTGGTGTATTTGTTTGTTGATGAGCAAAACCGCTTAACAGCAACGGCGAAAGTTGATCAGTACTTAGATTTAACGCCACCACCTTATAAAAAAGGCGAAGCCGTTGAACTCGTGATTTTGAATCGTAGCGACTTAGGTTATAACGCCATCATTAACCATCAACACAGAGGCGTAATTTATGCCAACGAAGTTTTTGAAACCTTATATTTTGGCAGCCATAAACAAGGTTTTATTAAACATATTCGTGATGACGGTAAAATCGATTTAATGTTGCAATCACATAGCGAAACTATGGATAGATATAGCCAGTTAATTTATCAGCAACTAAAACAAAATGACGGTTATTTGCCGTTGCACGATAAAAGCAGCCCAGTTGAGATCAAAGCGATATTAAATATCAGTAAAGGTGCATTTAAAAAAGCCATTGGCAGCTTATACAAACAAAAACGCATTGTGATTTTGCATGATGGCATTCGCCTAAATACCGACAGTTAATACCTCAGCGCTATGGCGCTGCAGCGATGCGACTAAAGTTTTCGTGCTGGCAATTAAAACAAGGGTGGATTTTTTGCACATGATTAATTTCAATCGTTTCGCCGCAGTGCTGGCATTTTAATAGGCCAAAAGCCACTTCTTCGCCCGCCTGATAGGTGCCTTTGTGGTTCATATCTGAGCTAAATTCACGCCACTCGAGCTGAGTTCGGTCGGTCATTTCTGCAAGTGTATGCCAAAAATTGTCTTTTGCGGCTAAATAAAAAGCCGACTCTTGCCCTTCGTAGTGGTAGGTTTCATAAAAATAAGCGAGATCACGCTGCAAATACTCTAGGCTGAGTGTTAAATCGTCACGGTTTATTTCATAACCGGTTTGCACGTATTCGCGCAAAAACTCAATGCCTTCGACCAGAGATTGGGTCTGCTGCTGGCCTTCGTTTAGCCAAGCGCGGAGTTTTTCTTGCAGAGACTGATAGCCGTTTTTTGATGATTGCATAAATCCTCCTGCACTCTGTATATTATTGCCTGATTTGCTGAGTTTAATTTATTTATAGCAGATTTTTTAATTATCCGCTTAACCGCTATTGGCGTCTTAGCGACTGGTAAGTTATCCTATACGGCTTAAAAGGCAAATCAGCTTACTTTTCAGACGTTAATATTTCGGATTCGATGCATGCAAGAGCAATATAACCCGCAAAAAATAGAACAAGAAGTCCAGCAGTACTGGCAACAAAATAAAGTCTTCGAAGTTAAAGAACAGCCAGGCAAAGAAAAATTTTATTGCCTCTCTATGTTCCCATATCCTAGTGGTAAGCTACATATGGGGCATGTGCGTAATTATACCATTGGTGATGTCATCAGTCGTTACCAGCGCATGTTAGGCAAAAATGTAATGCAGCCTATGGGTTGGGATGCTTTTGGCTTGCCTGCTGAAAATGCCGCAATCAAAAATAAAACTGCCCCGGCAAAGTGGACTTATCAGAATATTGATTATATGAAAAACCAGCTTAAACAACTGGGTTTTGGTTATGATTGGTCACGTGAATTAGCCACTTGCCAACCAGAATATTACCGTTGGGAACAATGGTTATTTACCAAGTTATATGAAAAAGGGCTGGTTTACAAAAAGATGGCAACCGTGAACTGGGATCCAGTAGACCAGACGGTATTAGCCAATGAGCAGGTCATTGATGGACGCGGCTGGCGTTCTGGTGCTTTGGTTGAGCAAAAAGAGATCCCGCAGTGGTTTATTAAAATTACAGATTATGCGCAAGAGTTGTTAGATGATTTAGATCAACTCGATGAATGGCCAGAACAAGTAAAAGCGATGCAACGCAACTGGATTGGCCGCTCTGAAGGGATCGAAATTCAGTTTAAACTCAGTAGCGGCAAAAACACTTTTAAAGTGTACACGACACGACCAGATACGCTAATGGGGGTTTCGTACGTTGCTGTGGCCGCACAGCATCCGCTGGCTTTGCAAGCTGCCAGCAACAACCCTGAACTGGCTGAGTTTATTGAAAAATGCAAAAACACTAAAACAGCTGAAGCCGACTTAGCCACCATAGAAAAAGCAGGTATGGATACAGGCCTGAAAGCGATTCACCCAATAAGCGGTGAAGAAGTGCCAGTTTGGGCTGCAAATTTTGTCCTGATGGATTATGGCACAGGCGCAGTGATGTCAGTGCCTGCACACGATCAGCGTGATTATGAATTTGCACAAAAATACAATTTGCCAATCAAACAAGTGATTGCGCCTGTTGATGGCAGTGACAGTAAAGTTGATTTAAGCGAACAAGCGTTTACCGAAAAAGGTGTTTTAGTTAATTCGGGTGAATTTGACGGTTTAGATTTTGACGCTGCGTTTGATGCGGTGGCTAAAAAATTGCAAACACTTGCCGCCGGTGAGGTGAAAGTAAACTTTCGTTTACGTGATTGGGGGGTAAGCCGTCAAAGGTATTGGGGGGCACCAATCCCAATGATCAATTTAGCGAATGGCGATGCTGTACCTGTACCAGAAGCAGAGCTTCCGGTTCGCCTACCTGAAGATGTGGTTATGGATGGCACCACTTCGCCGATTAAATCAGATCCTGAATTTGCCAAATACGATTATCAGGGTGAACCAGCGCAGCGAGAAACAGATACCTTTGATACTTTTATGGAATCAAGTTGGTATTACGCAAGATATTGTTCGCCAAATTCTGATGACGCTATGTTAGACCCAAACAAAGCAAATTACTGGTTGCCAGTGGATCAGTATATCGGAGGCATTGAGCACGCAATTTTACATTTATTGTATTCTCGATTTTTTCATAAACTTTTGCGTGATGTTGGGCTGGTTGAATCTGATGAACCGTTTAAAAAGTTATTATGCCAGGGCATGGTATTAGCCGAAACCTACTACCGCGAAGACGCTCAAGGTGGTAAAACCTGGTATGCACCAACCGATGTAGACACAGAATTAGATGACAAAGGTCGAATTATAAACGCCATCTTACGTAGTGACGGTCAGCCAGTGAAAGTCGCTGGTATGAGCAAAATGTCTAAATCAAAAAACAATGGTATCGACCCGCAAACCGTTATCGAGCAATATGGTGCTGATACCGTTCGTTTGTTTATGATGTTTACAGCACCACCAGAACAAACACTAGAGTGGGTTGATTCGGGTGTTGAAGGTGCAAACCGATTTATTAAACGTTTGTGGCGTGCTGTTTATGAGCAAAGCCAGCGTCCAAAAGACGAAACTTTGCAAGTAGAACAGCTAAACAACCAGCAAAAGGCCTTCCGTCGTTCGTTGCATAAAACCATTGCAAAAGTATCGGATGATATTGGTCGCCGCCAAACCTTTAACACAGCGGTGGCTGCTGTGATGGAGTTTATGAATCAGGTCAGTAAGTTTAAAGTTGAATCTGCTCAAGATACGGCTTTGATGCAAGAAGCGCTTGAGAACTTAGTGCTTTTACTTAACCCGATTATTCCACATGCGTGCCATCAAATGTGGCAGGCTTTGGGGCAGAAAACAGCCATTGAAACAGCACCTTGGCCAAGTGCTGACCAAGCGGCTCTAGTGGAAGACGAAAAGCTTATTGTTGTGCAAGTGAACGGCAAAGTCCGTAGTAAAATCACGGTTGCTGCAGACGCTGCGCAGGCAGATGTGCAAACATTCGCTTTAGCCGATGAAAATGTTGCACGTTTTATCGATGGTAAAACGGTTCGTAAAGTAATTTATGTACCAGGTAAGCTATTAAACATAGTGGCTAACTAATAATGAAAAAATTTACCTTATTGATATTGCTTTTTGGTATTGCAAGTTGTGGTTTTAATCTACGCGGCAGTTATACAGTGCCACAAGACTTACGCAATATGTGTCTTGATGCTGAAGCTGCGCCTGAATTGGGACGCGAACTTGCGATGCGCTTGCAGCGCAGTCAGGTAAATTTGTCAAACGACAAGCGAGATTGTGTTAAATTGACCATTGAGTCGGTGGATTTACAGCGTTCGGTATTATCGTTATTTCCGAACGCTCAGGTTGCTGAGTACGAGCTTGATTATCGGGTTAGATATCAGCTCGTATTTGTCGATGGTAAGGTCAACAGCTACACCACAGAAGTTGTTCGTGATTATCAAGATGACCCAGACGCAGTGATGGCAAAATCTAAAGAAATGGATATTTTAAAAGCCGAACTTCGCCGCTATGCGGCAGAACAAATCGTCTTACGATTATCTTCGGTAGGGGTCCGTTAAGCTGATGCGGTTGTATGTTAACCAGCTTACTCAGCAATTGCAGCGAGGTTTGCCTAAACTGATCCTCTTGTTCGGAGATGAAGTTTATCAACAGCAGCAAGCATTGGACGAAATTCGACGAGTTTGTCGCCAGCAGGGGTTTGATGAGCGGGTGCGTTTTCATTTTGAAGATAACTTTAGTTGGCAACAAGTGTTAGATGAAACGCAGGCATTGTCGTTATTTGCAAGCCAAAAAATTATCGAAGTCGAAATGCCAAAAGCTAAACCTGGCCGCGACGGGGGGCAATTTTTTAAACAATGGTGTGAGTTAGCCGATAATCCAAACCTGCTCATTGTCTGGGGAGGAAAAATGGCCGCCGAGCAGACAAAAACCAAGTGGTTTAAATCGCTACCCGAAGCTGATGTTTGGTATCTTCCAATTTATGAAATTGATAGAGCTAAATTACCCGCGTGGTTTAATCAAGCATTTGCCAAACACCAGCTTAATGTTACTGGGCAAGCAACTGAGCTGCTTTGTGATTTATTTGAAGGCAATTTAGCGGGCGCAAGCCAAGAAGTTGAACGTTTAGCGTTAGTTTATGACCAACAAAAAATAGGTGTTGATAAAGTGGCCGCCGTCGTTGGCGATCAGTCGCGTTTTACTGTGTTTCAGCTGGCTGATGATCTGTTAAACGATAATCGTAAAAAAGTAGCACAAGTACTTCGCCGTTTGGCTGGTGAAGAACTTGAGCCTGTCATTATATTGTGGATGCTGCAAAAAGAACTAGATACGCTTAGTCAACTTGCGAGTGCGGGGCAAGCTTTTGATGTGCAATGTAAAAAGCTGAGGATTTGGGAGAATCGAAAAGCACTATATCGACGCGCTTTACAGCGGTTGTCGTTGGCTAATTTAGAAATGATTCAACAGGCGATAGCGCATTTTGAGCTCAGCTATAAAAGCAGTGGCATAGCTGAACCCTACTTTGAGTTAATGCATATCTGTGCGTTATTTTCTGGTGATGAAAAGCTCACCGCGTTGACTAAAATTCAGCTAGCGGATGCGAACCATGTCTAAATATGCGTTGAGACTGTATTTAGGGGGGACTTTTAACCCCATCCATAATGGTCATTTGCATGGCGCCATTCAAGCATTGGAAAGCTGTCAGGCAGAACAATTATTTTTATTACCTAATTATTTGCCACCACATAAATCAGCCCCGAATGAAACGGCAGTGCAAAGACAGAAATTATGTGAGCTTAGTTTATCAATAGATCACCGTTTACGGCTGGATGACAGAGAACTCCAACGATCTAAAGCCTGTTATACAATAGAAACAGTGCAGATATTACATGCAACTTATGCAAACGAGGCCATAGGGTTTGTAATAGGCATGGATTCGCTCCAACAGCTCGCCACTTGGCATCAATGGCAGCAACTGACAGATTTTTGTCATCTCATCGTTTTACAGCGTGGCGGATATCAATTAGAACTGCCAGCAGCGGTATCTGAGTTTGTGCAACAACGTTTAGTGCAGCAGGTTGATGAGCTTAAAACACAGCGCCAAGGTAGGGTTTTTATTGTTGATAGCCCGTTATTGGAAATATCGTCGAGTGAGATAAGAGCTCGTGTAAAAGCAGGTTTGAACTCTACTTGTCTACT
The DNA here is from genome assembly GCF_000300815.1 of Gayadomonas joobiniege G7. Classification (GTDB taxonomy): domain Bacteria; phylum Pseudomonadota; class Gammaproteobacteria; order Enterobacterales; family Alteromonadaceae; genus Catenovulum; species Catenovulum joobiniege. The sequence continues at coordinate 276,511 of NZ_AMRX01000003.1, forward strand.
GCCGCCGGCGGTTAATCAGTATATAATTGAACATGATTTATATTCAACCTGAGTTGAATTCATAGGAGTAAGTAACTTTTGCAATTAGAAAAATTTAAAGATTTTATTAAAGATAAAGCCGATGATCTAAAAGCCAATGATATCACTGAGTTGGACTTACGCGAAAAATCTACATTTACGGAGTATATGCTGGTTTGCTCAGGCAATTCAAAACAGCATGTTAAATCCATTGCCCGCCATGTTGCTGACGAAGCTAAACAAGAACAGATCCGTCCGTATGGCATCGAAGGTGAAGATGTAGGCGAGTGGGTGTTAGTTGATTTTGGTGAAGTGGTTTTGCACGTGATGACGGAAGAAATGCGTGATCTTTATCAATTAGAAAAACTCTGGCAGCAATGAAAATTCAGCTGATTGCAGTTGGGCAAAAAATGCCATCTTGGGTTAGCCAGGGTTTTAATGAATATCAAAGACGTTTTCCCCGCGACTGTGCGCTTGAGCTAGTGGAAATTGCTGCGGGGAAGCGGGGAAAAAATGCCGATATCAAACGCATCCTTGAAAAAGAAGGCAGCCAGATGCTGGCAGCAGTCAATAAAGGTAATCGAATCGTTACGTTAGAAGTCACAGGGAAACCTTGGAGTACTGAACAATTAGCTGAGCAGCTACAAAGCTGGCAGTTCGATGGTCGTGATGTGAGTTTGTTGGTTGGTGGGCCTGAAGGGCTGGCTCCTGAATGTATTGCGCAAGCTGAACAAAAATGGTCGCTGTCAAATTTGACCTTGCCGCACCCTATGGTTAGAGTCATACTTGCTGAGAGTTTGTACCGTGCATGGAGTGTCACTCAAAACCATCCCTACCATAGAGAATAACCAATTATGTGGCATAGACGTCGACGATTAGCGATGCGTGACCACCTGGCCGAAGCCAGTTTGTTTAATCGGCGCGCCTTATTTAGCTTGTTTGTGATTGTGATCTTAGGTGCAATTTTGTTGATTAATCTGCATAGCATTCAAATAGATCAATACGAAGATTATCAAACACGTGCCGATGGTAACCGAATAAAAGTATTGCCAAGCCCACCGAATAGAGGTTTGATATACGATCGTTTTGGTCGAATTTTAGCCGATAATGCGACTTTTTATAGCCTGGAAATTGTCCCTGAAGAAGTCGCTGATATGGACCAACTGCTTAGTCGGGTTGCTGAGTTAATACCGATAGAAGAATCCCGGCTAGACGACTTTAGAGAGCAGGTTAAACACCAATGGCGAAAGTTTGAAGCGGTTGTGCTTAAATCTCAACTCAGCGAAGAAGAAGCCTCTATCATTGCTGTTAACCAACACAAGCTTAAAGGCGCTTATATCGAAGCCAGGTTAAAGCGCTATTATCCTTATGGAGAGTTGACCACGCATGCGGTCGGTTATGTTGCCAAAATCAATCGAAAAGACGCTGATAATTTAGAGCTTGAAGGCAAAACAGCTCGTTATGAAGGCACTTTTGATATTGGTAAACAGGGCTTAGAAAAATACTATGAAGACCTACTGCACGGTGAAGTCGGTTATCAAAAAGTAGAAGTGAACAACCGCGGCCGCATTATTAGAACTCTGTCTGAACAAGCACCTGAACCAGGGCAAGATTTAGTATTAAGTTTAGACATTGAAATGCAGCAAGTCGCTAAAGACGCTTTAGGCGAAAATAGAGGTGCTGTTGTCGTTTTAGATACTAAAGATAACAGCGTTTTAGCTTTGTACAGTAATCCTAGTTATGATCCTAATTTGTTTGTGCACGGGATCAGCAGCAAAAATTATAAAAAATTATTAAATGATACTGACCGGCCGCTGATTAATCGTGTCACTCAGGGGCGCTACCCACCTGCCTCTACTATTAAACCTATCATGGGATTATTAGGGTTACACGATCAAATGGTGACGACCAAAACACGGATTTGGGACCCAGGCTATTATCAAATAAGAGACATCGCCCATAAATATCGTGATTGGAAAAAGTGGGGGCACGGATGGGTTGATATCTACCGATCAATCGAAGAATCTTGTGATGTTTATTTTTACGATCTTGCTGTGCGTTTAGGAATGGACAGGATCCACGAATTTATGTCGCAATTTGGATTTGGCCAGCACACAGGTATAGATATTTATGAAGAATCCACCGCGATTTTACCGTCTCGTGAATGGAAATACGGCAGATATCGCCAACCTTGGTACGCCGGGGACACGGTAAGTATAGGCATTGGTCAAGGTTATTGGACAGTGACGCCCTTGCAATTGGCTTTTGCCACTAGCATAGTCGCTAATCAAGGGCTGGTTTATGAGCCAAAAATGCTCAATGCAACCCGCACAAAAACCGGTGAATTGCCCGTGCCAGCTGTTGATCGTAAACCGGTGGAAGGGGTGAGTGAGCATAATTGGCAAGTGATTAAAACCGCGATGCATGGGGTTGTCGACAAAATTACAGGCTCGGGACATAAAGCCTTTCAAGGCGCTGAATATGAATCAGCCGGTAAAACCGGCACCGCGCAGGTGATCCGCATCGCTCAAAATGAAGAATATGATGCTGAAAAAATTGCCGAAAAATACCGAGATAACGCACTTTATGTTGGTTTTGCCCCTGTTGATAACCCACGTATTGCAGTGGCGGTTGTTATTGAAAACGTAGGTGGAGGCGGTAAAAATGCAGCACCTGTTGCTCGTATTATGATGGATTATTATTTTGCAAATTACCCAGATAACCCGTTAGAGGCGTATAAAAATGTCAGCAATGAATGATGAAAAAAGTTTGCTGAGAAAAATTCATATTGATGCCCAGTTATTATTGGCGTTAGTCAGTTTAATGGTGGTTGGTTTATTTATCATTTATAGTGCTTCGGGTCAGAATATGGATTTAATCGTTCGGCAAGCGATACGGTTAGGTTTAGCCATTTTTGTGATGATGGCAGTTGCCCAAATACCTCCGTCCTTTTTAGCTCATAGAGCGGCGGTATTTTTTACCTTAGCCTGTTTATTATTAGTTGCGGTTTTGTTGTTCGGGGCCGTAGGTAAAGGTGCACAGCGTTGGTTAGATATAGGGTTTATGCGAATTCAACCTTCAGAATTGATGAAGTTGGCGCTGCCGATAATGTTGGCTGCTTATATTTCTAAACGTCCACTACCCCCGAGTATAAAACATACTGGCATTGCTTTATTTTTAGTTGTGATGCCAACTTTATTAATTGCCAAGCAACCAGATTTAGGCACTTCATTGTTAATTGCTATGTCTGGTATTTTTGTATTGTTTTTAGCTGGTTTGAGTTGGCGTTTAATTGCTGGCTTTGTGCTGTTAGTCTCAGCATTGGCACCGTTAGTCTGGTACTTTTACATGCATGACTATCAAAAGCGGCGAGTGCTCACTTTTTTAAATCCAGAAAGTGATCCCTTAGGCTCGGGTTATCATATTATTCAATCAAAAATAGCAATAGGATCTGGAGGTTTTTGGGGAAAAGGCTGGTTAGCCGGCACTCAATCACAATTAGAGTTTTTACCTGAGCGCCACACTGACTTTATTTTTGCGGTATTTGCTGAGGAGTTCGGTTGGGCGGGTGTGATTGTATTATTAGCGCTATATTTATGGGTGATTGCTCGCGGTATGGTGATCGCAGCACAAGCGCCCGATATGTTTACTAAATTATTAGCCGGCAGTATTACGTTAACGTTTTTTGTTTATGTGTTTGTTAATATGGGTATGGTATCCGGTATTTTGCCGGTGGTTGGGGTGCCTCTGCCGTTGGTTAGTTATGGTGGAACCTCTATGGTGACACTGTTAGCTGGTTTTGGCATATTAATGGCTATCAGCACCCATAAAAGATTTTTACGAGATGCTTAATGGATAAGTTGTTTATCGCGTTTTTTTGCCTATGGCTGGCCAGTTGTGCCAAGGAGCCACATCCAAATGCTGGCCGTTATAAAATAGAACAAGATATTGCACCAGAACGGGCTCCGCTGGAACAAGAGCTCTTTGATCCAACCCCTGTTTATGAAGAACCTACCCGAGGTGGGAATAGCGATTACCGCTTATTAGGTAAAGATTATAAAGTTTTAAAAAGTGCGGATGGTTTTAGTGAAGAAGGCATAGCCTCTTGGTATGGAAAAAAATTTCATGGTCACTTAACATCAAACGGTGAAACATATGATATGTACGAGATGACAGCCGCTCATAAAACCTTACCTTTACCCACCTATGTAAAAGTTACAAACCTGGAGAATGGCCGACAAGCCATAGTACGTGTTAATGACAGGGGACCTTTTCACGCCGGCCGTATCATTGATTTATCGTATGCTGCTGCTTTTAAATTAGGGGTTTATCAAACAGGTACCGCGCGGGTTAAAATAGAAAGTCTGCATTCTGCTGCTGGGTATTATATCCAAGTGGCAAAAGGTAAAGACGCAGAAAATATGCAAGAAAAAAGCATGGCAATAGCTGCTTTGTTCCAGGTACCTACAAAAATTCTACAGCGTGACGGAATTTTTTGGCTGGTAGCAGGTCCGATGGACGAGCTTACCCAAGCCGATAAAGTCATACAGGATTTACTTGATTATGGTTATCCAGATGCCCGACATTTGAACAAGGTCGAGGCGGTCGGTGCGACAATCCAATAAAGGTGATATGATATAAAAATCTAACCACCAGAATGAAATTAACAATATTTAACTTATGAAAAAAATGATTCAAAAACTTACATTCGGTGTTGCGGTTTGTTTTACACTGCTTCAATTTAACGTTCAAGCGCTAACACCTAGAGCGCCGCAGGTGAATGCAAAAGGGCATATTTTAATCGACTACACGACAGATTATGTGATTGCTGAAGAAAATGCTGATATGCAATTAGCACCCGCTTCTTTAACCAAAATGATGACCAGTTATGTGATTGGTATGGAATTAAAGGCGGGTAACATTAAAGAAACCGATATGGTGACTATTAGCGAAAATGCATGGGCAAAAAACTTCCCTGAATCTTCAAAGATGTTTATTGAAGTTGGCAAACAAATATCAGTTGCGGATTTAAACAGAGGTATTATTGTTCAGTCCGGTAACGATGCGTGCGTCGCCATGGCTGAGCATATCGCGGGCACTGAAGGTGCATTTGTCGCTTTAATGAATGCTCATGCCGAAAAATTAGGTATGACACAAACCCACTTTGCTAACAGTCACGGCTTAACGTCGTCAGAGCACTTTACAACGCCACGCGACATGGCCATTCTGGCAAAAGCTTTGATTCGAGACGTGCCGGATGAGTACGCTGTTTATGCCGAAAAATCTTTTACCTTCAACGGCATTAAACAATATAACCGCAACAGCTTGTTATGGGACAAAAGTTTAAATGTTGATGGTATTAAAACAGGCCATACTGAAGAAGCCGGATATAGTTTAATCACATCGGCTACCAAAGGTGACATGCGTTTAATCTCTGTAGTAATGGGGTCAACATCAGCGCAAGCCCGTAAAGAAGAAAACAAAAAGCTACTTAATTATGGTTTTAGATTTTTTGAAACTATTACCCCTTATGAAGCAGGCACTAAATTTGCGGACCAGCCGGTTTGGATGGCAGATCAAGAAACGGTCGCTTTAGGTATTGCACATGAAGTGACTGTGACAGTGCCTAGAGGCCAACGAAAAAAATTACAAGCTAATATTCAATTAGATGACGAGTTGACCGCACCGTTAGAGAAAGGGCAAGTGGTCGGTCAGGTATTTTTAACCATCAACGACGAAGACATTGCACAATACCCTCTGGTCACATTAGAAGCTGTACCAGAAGGTGGCCTTATGTCTAAGGCTATTGATTATATAAAACTTAAACTTAAATAGGTTGTAGTACTGAACCCGCTAAATGTTCAAACGGCGCGGGTTTAGCAAAATAATAACCTTGGAATAGGTGACAGCCGAGCGCTTTTAAACAAATAAGCTCGGCTTCGTCTTCAATGCCTTCAGCTAAAACCTGCATATTCAAGGTATTTCCTAACGCAATAATCATTTGCGCAATCGCTTGACTCTCTGGGTTGTTATGAATACCCACAACGAAGTTTCGATCAATTTTAAGTTCATCAACTGGCAGGCTTTTTAAGTAAGTTAAAGATGAATAACCCGTACCAAAATCATCAATAGAAGTTTGCACACCTAAGCTTTTTAATGCTTTTATGACGGGGACGATTTGATCAAAGTTTTCAATGAGAATGTTTTCTGTGATCTCAAGTTTTAAATGATGGTTTTGGATTTTGTGTTTTTTTAATAATAGCTGTATTTTTTCAAAAAAATTGTCTGTTATCAGTTGTTTTGGACTGATGTTAATAGAGATAGCATCAAAATAGGTTGGTAAACCTCGGCGCTCTAACTGAGCAATATGGCCACAAGCGGCATCTAAAACCCAATCGCCTATTTGCAAAATCAAGTTGTTTTCTTCTGCAATCCCTATTATCTCACTGGCTTGTGAATTTTCGTTTGAGCTATGGTTCCAACGGATAAGCGCTTCAGCGCCTATTAATTGTTTGTTTGCGTGATATTGAGCTTGGTAAAAGAGCGCAAAACCGTTATTTGCAAGTGCTTGTTTCACAATTTCTACGTTGGCGGCTTTGGTCGCTAATATTTCTGACATGCTCGGACTATATTCAATACCCGCGCTAATTTTGCTGCGTTTTGCTTCATACATAGCAATATCTGCAAAAGTGATGGCGTCGGCAGGTGTTTTTGCAGCATAAGGAAACAAGCAAAAACCTATGCTCATAGATATTTGATAAGACTTGGCTTGCACTCTGATTGGCAAACTAAATAGTTGCTGCACTTGCTCAATAAAATTAAATGTTTTAGATCTAGCTTCGGCAACCGATTGAGCCAGATCACTGACAACAATGATAAACTCATCACCACCAAATCGAGCAATGTGGATTTTGTTATTTTTAAGCCTATGTAAACGATAGGCCACTTGGATGAGGATCTGATCTCCCATCGCATGGCCCATAGTATCATTAATTGGTTTAAAGTTATTGAGATCGGTAAAGATTAATGCGGATTGGGTGCCGTTTGTTTCGGCATGTTTGGCAATTTGTTGTATCAGTACACTGATATGCTCCCTGTTATAGAGATTGGTCAGACTGTCGTGCGTTGCTTGATGTTTAATTTTATGTTCAGCTTGCTCTCGAGCTTGCATCTCGGCAACCAATTGTTGCTGAATACAGCAGGAATAACAAAAATTGGCGAGTTTTTCTGTAATCGGCAATAAAGAATGAACTAATTCATCCCGCACTTGGACTTGAGTATGTAAAATTAAATAACCTAGGTCTTTTAACCGGAATGAGGTTAATACCCCTAACTGACTTTGTTTAGAGATAACTGCTTGCTCGCAGCGATTATGATTTTCTAATATATTATCTAGTTGCGCCATTGCAAGTTTAGATTCGGTCCATGGCGCACCTTCAAACCGTTTGGGCATACTATAAATTAAATCTTTCCGAGTGGCGTGCCAATTGGGTAAAAACAGTTTATTTTGGTTTTTCAAAATCACATGGCAGCTATTGAGCGACATGCGATGATTGCACACTTTTAAAAAACGTTTGCAAACTAAAGATAAATCCAATTGACTGCCGATCAGCATTGACAGCTCATGCTGCAAAGAGATGATAAAAAGTGCTTGATTCATTAAAAAGCCCCAAGCACAGTGGATTTATTCAGTAATACAAAAGCACCCGATAAACTATTTGCGACTTCACCGATAGATAAGGCACCATAAGTATACTTGACTCTACCTGCCGTGTTATAAATAACATCCAATTCTTGTTTAAATTGATCTTCCATAATAATCGCCCGACTAACACAATCGACAATAAATAAGCTATCGAATTCACTAAGGGGCATAGCACTTTTTAACGTGAGCGTTTTTTCTTTAACATCATTAATCAAATGTTTGGGTTTGCCTTGTAAAATATAAATGAGGGAGTTGTTGGGCATATCGCCAACAAAAACCAATGTGTTACCATTGGTTTTTACTGGATCCCGGACTATCATCTGACCACTTTCGCTTAGTATGCCTAACGGAAATTGCTGTGCAATTCGAGTAAATTCAGACGTATTCAATTTTTGTCCGGTCAGTTTTTCAACCGCAGACCAGTAGACGTCAAATGCGGATTTATAATTGATTGAATGCACGTTATGGTGTTCTGCTGAAGTGACCAAAAAAGGATCGCTTATGGCTTCCCAGCCATGCGCCGTGGTTGTGCTCAGTGGATGTGGCAGCGCTACTACTAACAGGGCATCGGCAAGCATACCTCGCGGGGTAAAAATGCAAGGTCTGGCATCAAACGATAGTGAACCTGCGCCGCTGCCGATAACTTTTGCGGCACCTAAACATAAATATAATTTTTCGATATAAGTTTCTAATCCAGACGCATTTGAATCACTAAAAATAAGATAGTTTTGTTGGCTACAATCTAATTGTTCTTCGATTGTTTGCTCTAGTTTAACGTCGTTGAGCTGCTCTGGGTGACTAATGTCTGTAAACAAATGTAAAGAAAACTTAGCTTGATAAGCAATTACAATATGACCTTTACGCAACAGTTTATTTTGCCAAAATAAACCCGGATAAATCCCGCCGAAGATTGCACAGTTGGCAGAAGTTAAAAGCTGGTCATAATCTTGTGAGTCGATGTCATTTTCGGCGCAAGCTAATAATAAGATGCAGCCAGCCCCTGCTTGTTCAGCAGCTATAATTGCTTGGTACAGTTCTGATAGGTCTGATTGTTCGGAGTGCCATGAATAAACAACAGCCACCATACGCTTCCTTGTATACAGGTTTTAAGCTTTAGTCTAGCTTATCTTTATGCTGTTGCAAGAATATAACCTATAAACAAGTATGAATATTAATTCACCGATATCAATGTTACAATTTGCTTTCTAAAAATACTGTTTGAATTTAACTTGAGTACTTTAATCGAATGAAAACAAAGTTTGATGAATATCTGGAATTTCCGTGCCAATTTCCGTTTAAAGTAGTGGGTCATACCGACGAGCAACTGATTGATAAAGTGGTTGCAGTTGTGCAAAAGTATGCGCCTGGTGATTATCGACCGACATCAAAACCTAGTGGTAAAGGGAATTATCAATCAGTGTCTATTACCATTACTGCAACGAGTAAATCTCAGATTGAGTCACTCTATCAAGCTTTGTCTGACATAGATACAGTAAGAATGGTTTTATAACGAATGTCGACACTGATTATTCGTCACTTAGGGCGACAAGACTACCTGCCAATATGGCAGCAGATGCAAGCTTTTACACAACAAAGAACAGCCGAAAATGCGGATGAGCTTTGGTGGGTAGAGCATAATCCTGTTTTTACTCAGGGACAGGCGGGTAAAAGTGAACATCTATTAATGCCTGGTGATATCCCAGTGGTGCAGGTCGATCGTGGTGGTCAAGTCACTTATCATGGTCCTGGTCAACTTGTGGGTTACACCTTAATAGATATTCGTCGTGCCAAAATCAGTGTTCGTGATTTAGTTTCTATAATAGAAAACAGTATTGTTCGTTTGTTAGAAGAATCAGGCGTAAGCGCGTATGCCAAAAAAGATGCACCCGGAGTTTACGTCAATGAACAAAAAATTGCCTCGTTAGGTTTAAGGATCCGACGTGGCTGTTCGTTTCATGGTTTGGCGCTCAACGTCAATATGGATTTGACTCCATTCAATCGGATTAACCCCTGCGGATACCAGGGGCTTGAAATGACTCAATGTAGTCAATTGAGTGATCTGTGCGAACTGGAGACGGCTGCAGATAAGTTGTCTCAAATCCTTATTCAAGCACTTGGCTATGAGCAAATTCAGCAAGTAAAAGGTTTGGAAAATGAATAAACCCATGCGCCCGGTTGCCGGGGTAAAAATGCGTGATGAAGATAAAATGCGTTTAATCCCGGTTAAGGTACTGCCTACCGAAAAAGAAGATATGTTACCTAAGCCGAGTTGGATCAAGGTAAAATTACCAAGAACGACAGACAAGATTGAACATATCAAACAAACAATGCGAAAAAATAACTTGCACTCGGTTTGTGAAGAAGCGTCTTGTCCTAACTTGGCTGAATGTTTTAACCATGGTACCGCGACCTTCATGATTTTGGGCGATATTTGTACCCGCCGTTGTCCGTTTTGTGATGTGGCTCATGGTAAACCTTTACCACCGGATCAAGACGAACCCGAAAAGTTGGGTACAACCATAGCCGAAATGAATCTAAAATATGTGGTAATTACATCGGTTGATCGCGATGATTTAAGAGATGGTGGGGCACAACATTTTGCTGATTGTATTGCTGCTATTCGCAAATACAGCCCAGATATCAAAATTGAAGTATTAGTGCCAGACTTTAAAGGTAGAATGGAAATCGCTTTGGATATTTTAAATAAATGTCCGCCTGACGTGTTTAACCATAATTTAGAAACCGCCCCGAGATTATATAAAATGGCGCGTCCAGGTGCAGATTACGCATGGTCTCTTAAGCTGTTAAAAGAATTTAAAGCCGCTAACCCTTCAGTGTTAACCAAATCAGGGTTAATGATGGGGATGGGCGAAAAAAACGAAGAAATAGTGCAAGTGCTTAAAGACTTGCGTGAGCACGATGTAGACATGCTGACGTTAGGGCAATATTTACAACCTTCTAAACACCACTTGCCAGTCAAGCGCTATGTTACGCCTGATGAGTTTAATTATTTAGAAGAGACTGCCAACAAGCTTGGTTTTAGTCATGCTGCTTGTGGACCTATGGTGCGCTCTAGCTATCATGCTGACTTGCAAGCAGCCGGTGAAGCCGTTGGTAAAGTAACACCTTGATTGATTTTTACGCGATTTGAGGCGCAGTTGTTCAAGCTTTGAACAGTGCGCCTGTCAGATGAGTTTTTTTTAAAAAAAATTAAATAAATAGGTTGACTTGGTAGGGCAAAATCCGTTTAATACACGCCCGCAGCAGAGCTAAAGCAAACAAGTGTTTGCTGTGTGAATGTAAAAGCATTAAGCCTTAACATTGTTGCACAGTATGCCCAGATAGCCAGTTGGTTGTTCTTTCAGAGAAAGAACAAGTCGAAGAAACAAAGGGATGAAGCAAAGCGACCCTTTGTGTTGATTCTGAGACCGGGAACAGGCTACATGGATGTAAGGTTTTTAGACCTTAACATTGTTGCACAGTATGCCCAGATAGCTCAGTCGGTAGAGCAGGGGATTGAAAATCCCCGTGTCGGTGGTTCGATTCCGCCTCTGGGCACCATTTTAGTTTTGTTTGTTGTTTTGTTTTTAAATGTGCCGACTTAGCTCAGTTGGTAGAGCAACTGACTTGTAATCAGTAGGTCGCCAGTTCGATTCCGGCAGTCGGCACCATTTAAAACACCCGCTTAAGTCTAGATAGCCAGTTGGTTGTTCTTTCAGAGAAAGAACAAGTCGAAGAAACAAAGGGATGAAGCAAAGCGACCCTTTGTGTTGATTCTGAGACCGGGAACAGGCTACATGGATGTAAGATTTTTAGACCTTAACATTGTTGCACAGTATGCCCAGATAGCCAGTTGGTTGTTCTTTCAGAGAAAGAACAAGTCGAAGAAACAAAGGGATGAAGCAAAGCGACCCTTTGTGTTGATTCTGAGACCGGGAACAGGCTACATGGATGTAAGGTTTTTAGACCTTAACATTGTTGCACAGTATGCCCAGATAGCTCAGTCGGTAGAGCAGGGGATTGAAAATCCCCGTGTCGGTGGTTCGATTCCGCCTCTGGGCACCATTTATCTTACCTTAATAAATTATCCCAGACGTTTTATTTTTTTGATAACCTGACTAGTTTTAAACAATTACCTTCAAAGCTTTACAATAAAAATTCGCTTAATTGATGCCTGAGTTAAAGCAAGCAGTGGTTATATAAACCACCACTTAGTTGAAAGTAAGGTGCACTTTTTCGTTTAATCTATGCTTAATAAAGCCTCTGCTGTGTACTCATTCGTGATCAGACCATTAATCATTTTTGATCGCATTGCCCCTAAAATGGCTTCGATCTTTTCTTCACCAGCGGCAATACCAATTACAGGTTTATCTGATTCAGCTTTAAGCGGAGTGCTGGCAACTCTATCGTTTACTGCACAATCAATGAGTTTGCCATTTCTATCGTAAACCCAACTGATGATCTCTCCGACCGCGCCTTTATTTTGTAGTTCGTCTTGCTCTGCTTGGGTAATAAATCCATCTAGTCGAAGCGGTGAATGTGTGCCTAAGTTGCCAATACCGACAAAGGTTGCGTCTGCGTTAGCCGCAAGGGCTAAATTATGCGCAATATTATGTTGGTTATGTAGCTGCTCTTTTTCTATGCGACTGCGAGGCAGTACCGGAAGCGGCATAGGGTAATGTTTGGCTTGGGTTGCTTCTGCCATGCGCACAACAACGTCGTATGGCGACGCTGAGCCGTCTAAAGCCATATTTCCCAACAGTGCAACAATTTTATGTTGGTGGCATTGCATGCCTGTTAGCTCGTCTACGCAGGCCCGTAGTACACGGCCTGTGCCCATGGCGATGACTTTAGGTTGCTCAGACTTTAAATGGCGTTCAATTTCACTGGCTCCGGCTTGCGCTAGCCCTATGGTTGAATGGGGGTCATTAATATTGCTTGGCACCACATCACAGCTTTGCAAAGCAAAACGGTTTTTAAGTTTAACGCTTAAGTCCATGCATTTGGCAATAGGGTGGTCGAGGCGCACTTTAACTAACCCTTTGCTCACGGCCAAAGCGACCATACGTTGTGCCGACTGACGAGAGGTACCTAATGCTTTTGCTATCTCATCTTGGGTTTGCCCGGCAACATAATATAACCAGCCAGCACGGGCAGCATCATCTAACTTACGCATTTCTTGGCTGCTTAACTTAGCCACTTCAATCTACCTCTTGCCTAATTTAAATAAACTTGGAAAACTATCATATAAGCTTTCCCACTGGTATATGGTATCAACTTTATCGCTGAGCTCATCTTTTTTATTTTTTAAGTGGCTAGCACCTGCATATCTAAGAACACGCATATTGGCGGCTTGGCCTGCTTGTATGCCTGCTTTAGAATCTTCAATGACTAAGCAGTGTGCTGGCGATACAGACATCTTTTTAGCTGCATGTAAAAAAATATCCGGTTCGGGTTTGCTTTTTTTGACTTCCGAACAGGTGAAAATACGTTGTTCAAAATAGTCTTTTAAACCCGTAGTCGCTAACGAAAAATTGACTCTTTGCTGACTACAGCCTGTGGCGACACAACTTGGAACTTTGAGGCGTGCCAAAAGCTCGGGCAAGTTGGGTGTGGTGGTGAGTTTTTTGGCAAAAACTTTAAATAAGTTATTGAGGTAGTCTTGTCTGAATTGATCGCTAAGATTCACTGAAAAATCGGTAAAAATTTGCGCTTTGACCGAAGCATAGTTGTGACCTAAAAAATAGCGGTCAAAATAATCGCGTGATACTTTTACACCGATGGACTCTAACATTGATAAAAGAACACCTTTGCTTAAAAGTTCGCTATCAATTAAAACACCATCACAATCAAAAATGACTAACTCAATTTTGGTTGGCTGATAATGAGGTTTATCGAGCGTCATTGTTATCTCAAGAGTTATCAATTTTTTTTAGTGTAACATAACTGATTTAAATCGATAACATTTGAAATTGACGTTTGCTTAACCTAACGCAGTGTTCAGCAGATATCATTTTATATCTGCTGAATTTTTTTAGCCTTATTGCCAAGACAAAGAGGCGATCGTTTGACCATTTGCATCAAAGTGCAAAATCTTATTTTTTGGCGCAGTCAAATTTACGGTATCACCGTATTGCAGCGTGCAATCACCATGATCTTTTATTGTTAGAGTGCCAACACCTTCTACATTAACATGTAGGAAGGTTTCTGAACCCAAATGCTCTACCACACCCACAGTGCCTCGCCAGAGTCCTTTTTCGGTTGTTACTTTTAAGTGCTCTGGGCGAACGCCTAAACTATGAGTGGGATCACCGTGCTTTGGGCTGACATCAATGAAGTTCATTTTTGGTGAGCCGATAAAACCGGCTACAAAACGATTAATGGGTTTTTGATACAGCTCCATCGGTGTCCCAACCTGTTCTATAATGCCACCATTAAACACAGCAATTCGATCAGCCATTGTCATTGCTTCCACTTGATCATGGGTGACATAGATCATCGTGGTTGCTAAGCTTTTATGCAATTCAGAGATTTCTAAACGCATATTAACCCTTAATGATGCATCTAAGTTAGATAAAGGCTCGTCAAATAAAAACGCTGATGGCTGGCGAACAATCGCGCGACCAATAGCCACCCGTTGGCGTTGGCCACCCGATAATTGGCCTGGTTTGCGGTCCAGATAGTCGGTTAAATTTAATATTTTTGCTGCAGCTGCTATTTTTTCATCAATTACTTTAGGATCTACCTTAGCGCGCTTCAACGGAAACGCAATATTGGCGCGCACTGACATGTGCGGATACAAAGCATACGACTGAAACACCATAGCCAACCCCCTTTGTGCGGGTGGCATATTTGTAGCGTCTTGACCATCAATTTCAATAGTGCCACTGGTGGTATCTTCTAAACCTGCAATCATTCGCAACAAGGTCGATTTACCACAGCCAGATGGCCCAACAAAAACAATAAATTCACCGTTTTTAATGGCTAAATCAAGTGGTTTGATAACATTGACATCGCCAAAGCTTTTTGTAACTTGTTTTAAATTTATACTACCCATTGAAATAACCCTCTATTTAACCGCGCCAAAGCTTAAGCCGCGCACTAATTGTTTTTGACTAAACCAACCAAGAATTAAAATAGGCGCAATCGCCATTGCAGATGCTGCAGATAACTTGGCATAAAATAAGCCCTCAGGGCTTGAATAACTGGCAATAAACGCCGTTAACGGAGCTGCGTTTGCAGCAGTTAAAATAAGTGTCCAGAATGCTTCATTCCATGCCAAAATAATGTTCAACAATAGAGTTGATGCTATACCAGGCAAAGCAATGGGCAATAACACATGAAAGATCTCTTCGCCGATACTGGCCCCATCCATACGTGCAGCCTCTAAAATCTCGTTTGGGATCTCTTTAAAGTAGGTGTATAACATCCACACCATAATAGGTAAGTTGATAAGCGTCATCACAATGACCAAACCTAATTGGGTGTCTAATAATCCAAAATCACGGAATAAAAGATAAATTGGTACTAATACACCGACTGGCGGCAACATCTTAGTTGACAGCATCCACATGAGAAGATTTTTGGTTCGTTTATTTTGTACAAAAGCCATTGACCAAGCTGCTGGCACTGCAATTAACAAACCCACCAGGCTAGAACCAAACGAAATAACGACTGAGTTCCAAAAATGATCAAAGTACGGAGAACGAGCTAATACATCTATATAGTTTTGCAAGGTCCAGTCAAACATAAATAAACTTGGGCTTGCGGATATGGCTTCGGCTTCTGTTTTAAAGCTGGTTAACAGGGTCCAAAATATCGGGAAAAATATTAGGCCACCGATTATCCATGCTAAAAGGGTATAAATAAGCTTTGAAGCTTGGCTGTTCTGTTTATTCATCTTTTAGCTCTCCAAGTTTTTACCAATTAAACGCATTAGGAAAATGGCAACTATATTGGCAATAATAACGGCCACTATGCCTCCTGCCGATCCACCACCCACGTCAAATTGCAATAAAGACTGGGTATAAATTAAATAGGTGATATTGGTTGAAGCATACCCAGGCCCACCACTGGTGGTGACTAAAATTTCAGCAAATATCGATAATAAAAAGATGGTTTCAATCAGTATGACCGCAGTGATAGCTCGGCTTAAATGGGGTAGAACCAGATAATAAAACTTACTAAAAGGACCAGCCCCATCAAGTTCGGCGGCTTCTAATTGCTCTCGGTCAAGCGACTGAATGGCGGTTAATAAAATAAGGGCTGCAAAGGGCAACCATTGCCAAGAAACAATTAAAACAATCGACAATAATGGCATTTCAGCAAAAAAATCGATTGGTGCTACACCGAACCAATTCGCCAAATGTGCAAATAGCCCATTGACTGGGTTCATAAACATATTTTTCCAAACCAGTGCTGAAACGGTTGGCATGACAAAAAAAGGAGCCAGCACCATGATGCGAACATAATTGCGCCCCCAAATTGCTTGGTCTAATAAAATGGCCAAAGCAATACCACAGGTCAAGGTGATCAAAAGTACACCACCAACCAAAAGTAGCGTGTTAAAAAAGGATTCTACAAACGCTGGATCAGTTAAAAAGAACTCGTAATTTAATAAACCAACAAATTCGTTATCACCTGGGATCAGCAAGTTATAGTCTAAAAATGAAAAATACAAAGTCATGCATAGTGGAACTATCATCCAAGCCAATAACAAAGTTACCGAAGGAAGCAGCATGACTCTAGCTAACGTACGAGATTGAGTCGTCGCCATAACCAAGACCTCTTAAAAAATTGTGGTGGAGTAAGGTAAGTGGGGACCACTTACCTTGTTTTTTACTTGGGGTAACGTGCCTTGCGCATTGCGCGCTCGACGAGTCGTTGCGAGATAGTCAGTGCTTGTTTAACTGACATCTTGCCGGTTAGAGCGGCAGAAAATTGTTGGCCAACGGCAGTGCCTATGCCTTGGAACTCTGGGATGGCAACAAATTGCACACCGACATAAGGAACCGGTTTAACGCTTGGGTTTTTCGGGTCAGCTGACTGAATCGAATCTAAGGTAATTTGAGCAAATGGTGCAGCTTGCATGTAGTTAGGGTTTTTATAGAGCGACGCACGAGTACCTGGTGGTACTTTAGCCCAGCCTTTCTTTTCAGCAACTAACTTTGTATAGTCTTTTGAGGTTGCCCAGCTGATAAACTTCATTGCTGCATCTGATTTTTTGCTGCTTGCTGGAATGGCCAGTGTCCAAGCCCATAACCAGTTGCCTCGTTTGCCCAAACCCATATCAGGGGCCAGTGCAAAACCAACCTTGTCAGCGACTTCTGAATCTTGCTGGTTGGTGACAAAAGCGCCAGCAACTGTGGCGTCAATCCAAATGCCACATTTGCCTGTTTGGAAGAGGGCTAAGTTTTCGTTAAAACCATTAGCAGAAGCCCCTGGCGGTCCATAGGACTGCATAATATCTACATAATATTGCAGCGTTTGTTGCCACTCTTTACTGTCGAACTCTGGTTGCCAGTTTTCATCAAACCAACGAGCGCCAAAAGAGTTAGACATAGAGGTGATTAGTGCAATGTTTTCGCCCCAACCCGCTTTACCGCGCAGACAGATACCGTATACACCCGCTTGTTTGTCTGTCATTGCTTTGGCTGCTTTTTCAATAAATTGCCAGCTGGGCGCTTTGGGCATCTCAAGGCCCGCTTTTTTCATTAAATCAGTGCGGTACATCACCATTGAACTTTCGCCGTAAAAAGGGGCAGCGTAGAGTTTATTATCGACAGACAATCCACTGCGAATGGCAGGTAATAAATCGTCAACATCATAGTTAGGCCCGAGTTTGTCTAATTCTTTTAACCAGCCTTGTTTGCCCCAAATAGGCACCTCGTAAGTCCCTATGGTCATTACGTCGTATTGTCCACCGCTGGTGGCAACATCAGTAGTGACTCGCTGACGCAGGATGTTTTCTTCTAACGTAACCCATTTTAAATCTATATCTGGGTGTTTAGCTTCAAAATCGCTACTTAAGGCTTTCATTGTGATCATGTCACCATTATTCACGGTGGCAATGGTAATGGTTTCTGCGCTAACTGAGGTGCTGACGGTTAGAGCTCCGAGCAGCAGCATGGATATTTTTTTTAACATTAGGTATTCCCCTATCGCATCATAATCAATAAACCTCACACAGCCGCAAGAGAGGTTTACCTAAGACAAACAATCTAGCTAAAATAAATGGTTTTAAAACTTAACCGAGAGTTCTGAAGTAAAACCATCAAACCCTTGGCCGATTTGACCACCAGAGTTAATGCCTTCATCTTGGTTTACATATTCCACTTTCCATAAAGTGCGGTCGTTAAACCAATAACCTGCACCCACTTGCAAGCGAGTGACAGTGTTATCGTTTTGGGCAATCAAATCTGAGGTATTTTCTGCTTCGGCGTATCGTGCTGCTAGGTAGAACTTTTTAGGTGTTAAATATTGTTGTGCTTCAACCACCCAATAATCGACCGAGCTGTCTCCTTTAATGACTTGGTTTGAATCAAACGTTGTGCCGTCTGGGTCAGCTACACCATTGCTGCCAAAATAAGTAATGCCAGCTACTGCGTTGCCATTGGTATCAGCAAAGGTGTAATCGTCGCTTGATTGACCTAACATAAAAATTAAGCTGGTTTCGGCTGACGGTTGATAGGCTAAGTTAAGTTGCACTGTTGTTTGCTCAAGGCCGGGCAGGGCACCTACGTGGGTATCTCGCTCGCTTGAAGCCGAAGCTGAAAAGTTATAATTTTCACCATCACCAAAACGATAATTAGTGGTAGTGACGCCGGCTAAGCTTGCCACTCCATTATTAAAGCGCAGTTGGTCGCCTTGGTTCGCTTGCAACATATTTAAACCGGCTTTAAAACCACCAGCAAACTCTAAGGTCCCTTGTAAGCGATAGTTGTAACCGCGATCTTCTTGAAACGCTTCACCAAAACTTGATGTTGTCATGTGCCCTGTTACATTATAGGCGCGCAACATGCCTCGATCGTATCGTTTGTTATAGCTTAATTGAATGCCATTTTCAGCGGTTGCATAATCGGTAATACCATTACCAATTAACGCGTTGCCTTGGTTGTCAGCACCGTCCTGAAAGCCTTTAAATTGGAACGGTGAAGCGCCTATATTACCGAGTCTTAACGTTAAATCGGCATCTTTACGTTTGTTATCGGTTAAGCCTAATAAGTCGAATTCGATGCCGGCAAAATCTTGGTGAAATGAAAAGTCGCGATCCCCATTATTACCAAAGTCATTTGGTTCTTCAGCTATGTCAACATCAGCGGTGATATTGTCTGTGATATGAAATTTTAATTGCAAATTAACACGTAAGCGTCCAAAACCACCTGACTGCTCTTCGTCTTCCGGTCTAAAAGCGCCAGCTTTCGCCTGAATATATTGGTAGTTTTGCAATGCTAAAAAGTTTACTTCTACTCGACCGTCTAAAAATGAGTTGGTTTGATCTGCGGGCACATAAGCTGATTTATGTTCACTGAGCTTTTCTGCAAGCGCGACAGATGGAACTGACGCAGCCAAAACAGCCGCAGCTATCAAGCTCATTTTTGTTGCTAAAGTGCGATTACCGCTTTTTATTAAATGTGACATAACTAACCCTCTTGTTGGATTTTTAAACAATGTGAGCTAAGGCTCCATATATAGTCATATAGATATTTATGGTCTTTTGCTCATTTGTTGAGTATAAGACCATTTTTAAAAGGGGGAGTCAATAATTTTTTTAACAAAGTGTTTTCATTTTTTGCGATATTTGGATTTATTTGTGATTTTTCATAAAGATAAGCAAAAGAATTTTTTGACCACTGTGCATATCAAGGAAAAGGTGTTGGATGGAGTTTTACGGAACATCTTGCCAAAAGTCCTCAGCAAAAGGTTACTACTCAGTTGTATTCAAAAGTGAGCTTAGCCTATGAATAGAGGGGATCGAACTATTGATGGGGCTTATCCCAAAGTTGGGGGCACATACATACTGATATTTGGGGGATATCAATACCGTCAATCAATCCTAGTGCTAAAAGATTGCTATTTTGATGCTTGTTGGTTTTATATTAAAAGCTTGTAACAGGGCCGTCTCAGCTTTAATTTTCACTGATATTTAGTCTACTGGCGGAACAAACTGGGCTTTTTCACATAATAATGGCATTTCATTAATGACGTTGGTGCAGTTCCCATTTTTTACTTTAGCTTTTCGGCATTTAGATACAGACCAACTTACTTTGCCTAAATAGTCTTGAGAAGCAGGTGCTTTTTCGCATGCGGCAGCATCATATTCAGCTTGTTCGGTGCAAGCAACTAAAAAATGTTTTAGTTCTATTGTGCAATTGGTGTCTCTGCATTCGGTGCTTTTTTCTATCACCTGATTTAAACAAGCTGAATAATTTTTTCCTTTTCCAAAGGCGGTACCTGCTGCACTGGCGTGTTGGCTTTGTTTACTGAGCAGAGCACCATTTTCCTGCCAATAAAAATAAAACGATAGCACAGTTAAAACAGTAAATAAAAGTGCTAAAGCAGCCAACAGGTAGCGGGTTTTTATCATTATAAAAGCTCCAAATTAGGACGTTGCAACGGATTAACTACAACTGTGTCAGTGATGGTCAGCGTTGTTAAGTGGTTCATGATAACATTAGGGATTTGACTTAAATAGGCCGTACCTTGGTGTTTTTGTTCATAGCTTTTTAGATATTCAAATGGCGTGATCGTTAGTTGACTTTGCAAGTAGTGGCACAACTTAGGCGAAATGTAGTGAACCGGCTTTTGGCTTAAGCAGCGTAAGATACGTATCAGAGCGCCGGTTGGGTTGGGATTTTCAGCCAGCTGTAAATCCAGTAAACCAGATTGTAGTTCAGCTAAATAATGGGCTGGCATAATGAGTTGTTTGTTTTTCACATTGTATAAAATGGCATCCCAATTTAAAATCGTGGTTTTTAACAATGAGCTAGGGCTATCAAATTTAACGCACCCCTGTTTAAATGCCCAAGTGTTCTCCAGCGCCCAAATATCTAACCACCATTTGTCGCAGTGTATGCGATAGCCGCCAAACTTGTTTTGTTGAACAGGTAAAGTCGTTGGTAAGCGTTTTATATAGTCGGCTAGCTGCTCTGGCGGGCAATCAACGACAAAATCTAAATCGCTATAAAAGCGATATAAACCTTCTAATGCAATATCACGGATGGCACCACCAAATAGATATACGGGTGCTATGTTTGCCAGTGGATTAATTATTTCCATCACTTGTTTTCGCCCTGGGTTGTGGTGGGCATCTAACAAGCGATACAGGCGTTTTTTTAAAATGTCAGCTCGGGTGGCAACCTTAACCATACAAATTATTTAATTCGTCGTGCAGGTGGATTAAATAAGAATCTGTCATCCCTGAAATTGCATCGGCTAACAACTGAGCTTTTTTGTAAGTTTCGCTCATTTCTGAGTTTAGATAAATGCGGCGGTAATTTTCAGAGATCCGGCGAAAGGCATATTGGCTAAATAAACCATCTTCATCAATGGCAAGCCAAAGCATATCCATAAGACTAGAGATATAGTTATTACCTCTCAATTCTAACTCTAATACCGATTTATGCTGATAACCATGAATGCGATCAAATGAGCGCAGGGCTGTGCAAAAGTCGTTTGCGTCAGACATGTTAAGCAAATTTTTATTTGGCTCTATTTGCGCAGATAAAATGCGTTGAATATTATCTACAAAACTATTCAGCGCCGCGCCTATCATGGCGCTAATTGCATAAACCCTAAACATTTGCATAGATACATCATTAAGCTCTTTAGGGCTAAGGTCAGCACCTTTAAACTCCTTGTTTTTACTTTTGGCCTGGGTAAGCACTTGCTGTGTAATAGGATCGTCGGGGTTTAAATGGGTCAAATGATCAACCAGATCCGAAAATGAAGCTATGTCTTTTTTAATGATATCTTCGGCATCTAAAACGGTATAGGCAATATCGTCGCAGGCCTCCATTAAAAAGGTAAAGGGATGGCGAATGCCTTCTGCTAAGCCGGTTTGTTGCCAGATGTCATCCACAATGTTTTGCTCTGAGACAAAATAACCACCTTTTTTCCAGCCCAATTGAGCGGCATTTTGGTGGCTGACCGGATATTTTATTAAAGCGGCTAAAGTCGCATAGGTTAAATTTAAACCAAAACTATCATTTAAAATTTGTAAGCGAGTGACTAAACGCAGAGTTTGCGCATTGCCATCAAAATGAATAAAGTCAGTGGCATCTGGGTGATCGACCGAGCCAAATACTTGTTGTTGATTTTGTTTAAACCAGCGTTGAATCGCTTGCTCACCTTGATGGCCAAACGGAGGGTTACCTAAATCGTGTGCTAAGCCAATTGCCGCTAATAATGCAGGCACACAGCGTTCTAGTTGTTGTTGTGGTTGCCCAATAAATATTTTATCTGGGTAATCAAACGCAATGCGAATACCTAAACTACGTGCTAAACTTGAAACTTCATGTGAATGAGTGAGCCGATTACGCACACTGTCATTTCGCTCAAGCGGAAAAACTTGCGTTTTATCGCCCATACGTCGCGTTGGAGTGGCAAATAAAATGCGGTCGTAATCGCGCTCTAATTCAATGCGGCCGTTTGCCGATGCGGTTTGGCTCGGCCGACTGAGTCTGTCTTTTCGCCTTTGTCCATTTAATAATAGGTCCCAGTTCAGCATAAGTTACCGCGCGTTATGTTTCATGACTCGCTCTTTTTGACGTTCCCAATCTTTATCTTTGATATCGTCACGTTTATCATGTGCTTTTTTACCTTTAGCTAAGTGAATCGCGAGTTTAACCCAGCATTTTTTCCAATACATAGCTGAAGCAACGATTGAAAAACCTTGTCTGTCTCGGGCACCGATTAAGCGGTCGATCTCTCGCTGATTTAATAACAGCTTACGGTTACGTTGAGGATCAGCAACCACATGAGTTGACGCTGTGTTCAACGGAGTGATTCGACTACCCATTAAGTAGGCTTCACCGTTTTGAATAATCACGTAAGTATCAGAAATGTTTACTTTGCCCTGACGAATGCTTTTTACTTCCCAGCCTTGGAGCTCAAGACCGGCTTCAATTTTGTCTTCTAAAAAGTATTCGTGTCTGGCTTTTTTGTTTTGTGCAATTGTATTGCTATTGGGTGCTTTCTTTTTACCTTTTGCCATATCACTGTAATCTTTGCATATTTAATTAAGCTATTATACGCATCATAGGCTAAATTGCATGCCCTGTGAGAGATAGTCTAGGCAAAATGTGCTAGTATGCGCACTCTAATTTTCAGGGGGATAACGGATGCCAAAAATCCATCGTCAATCTCTGGTTATGCATAGTGCTAAACAGATGTATGATTTAGTTAATGATATAAAATCGTATCCTGATTTTGTGCCTGATTGTATGGATGCCAGAGTTTTGAGTGAAAGCGAACAAAATATTAAAGCTTCATTGCAAATCGGCAAAGCCGGTATTGGCAAGTGGTTTACGACACACAATTTTATGCAGCCTAACAGTGCCGTTAAAATTGAGCTAGTCGATGGGCCATTTAAACAGTTAACTGGGGTGTGGAAATTTATCGAACTCGATGAAGAAAGCTGTCAGGTTTCGTTAGATTTGGAGTTTGAATTTTCGAGCAAATTAATTGAAATGGCATTTGGTTCTGTTTTTAACCATATGGCCAATCAGATGGTTAGAGCCTTTACCAAACGAGCGGCACAAGTATATTCATGAACGAGCAATTAATCACAGTTGAAGTGGCCTACGCCTTGCCGACACGGCAAAGTTTGTTGGAAATTCATGTGGCGGCGGGCACAGATATTAAAACCTGTATAGAGCAGTCAGGTATCTTAGAGCAGTATCCAGAGATTGACTTAAAAAAAAATAAAGTGGGTATCTGGAGTCGAACTTGTAAGTTAACAGATACGGTAAAACACAAAGACAGGATAGAAATTTACCGTCCTTTGATTGCTGATCCAAAAGAGATCCGCCGGCGGCGTGCCGAAAAAGCCAAAGAAGAAGGCCGTGCCAATAAAATTACCGGCGGCCGAGCAAAATAATTTAATAAACTAATGTATAGAGAGATACAGAGAGAAAACAATGTTTAACTTAATTAATTCGGTTAAGGGGAATGCAAAAAATGATGTGCTCTCTGGGATCACAGTGGCTCTAGCCCTGGTTCCAGAGGCAGTAGCATTTGCGTTTGTGGCCGGTGTTGAACCTATGGTTGGTTTATATGCCGCTTTTATGATGGGGTTGTTAACCTCTATTTTTGGTGGTCGCCCAGGCATGATATCTGGTGCAACTGGGGCTACCGCTGTGGTCATGGTTGGTTTAGTGGCCGTCTATGGCGTTGAATACCTATTTGCAGCCGTCGCGCTAGCGGGGCTTTTACAGATACTCGCAGGTATTTGTAAGCTGGGTAAATTTATACGTATGGTGCCGCATCCAGTGATGCTCGGCTTTGTGAACGGCCTTGCGATAGTTATATTTTTGGCCCAGTTGGGGCAGTTCAAAACACCGGATGCTTTTGGTCAATGGCAATGGCTCCAAGGTGAAAGTTTATACCTTATGTTAGGTCTGGTGGCATTAACCATGGCAATTACTCACTTTTTACCCAAATTAACCACCGCAGTGCCGTCTGGTTTAGTGGCTATTGTTGTGGTGACCGGACTTGTCATTGGGATGGATTTGGATACTCGTAACGTGATTGATTTTGTTCGCGAGATGTTACCTGCCGAGCAAGCAGCAACTGCCTCGCTAAAAGGTGAGTTACCAAGCTTTTCAATTCCTATGGTTCCTTTCACGCTAGAAACTCTAATTATTATTTTTCCAACTGCATTAGTGATAGCCGCGATTGGTTTAATTGAGTCTTTATTAACGTTGACGTTAATTGATGAAATTACAGGTACGCGTGGCCGTGGTAATCGCGAGTGTATTGGCCAAGGTATTGCAAATACAACCAACGGCTTTTTTGGTGGTATGGGGGGCTGTGCCATGATAGGACAAAGCATGATTAATATTAACTCTGGCGGTCGTGGTCGTTTATCTGGTATCACAGCAGCCGTCGTTTTATTAGGCTTTATTTTATTTGCGGCTGAGTTAATCGAAATGATCCCATTAGCTGCGTTAGTTGGCATTATGTTTATGGTGGTTTTAGGCACATTCGAGTGGAGCTCGTTTAGGCTGATCCGAAAAATCCCCGTCACAGATGCATTTATCATTGTATTGGTTTCTGGGGTCACGGTTGCGTACGACTTAGCGTTGGCCGTAGTGGTTGGGGTGATAGTTTCAGCACTTGTTTTTGCTTGGAAACATGCAAAACACATACATGCGAAAACTTATATTAATCAAGATGGCCATAAAGTATATGAAATACAAGGCCCTGTATTTTTTGCATCGGTTGCGAGCTTTAAAGAACTATTTACCCCGGAGCAAGATCCCGAGCATGTGGTGATAGAGTTTCAACGTTCAAGAGTGAGTGATCACTCAGGTATCGAGGCACTCGACTCACTAACCGATAAGTATGAAGCGCTAGGTAAAAAGGTTCATTTACGTCACTTAAGCGCCGAATGTCGTAAATTATTAAAACGTGCGGATGATGTATGTGAAGTCAATATTTTAGAGGATCCAGACTATCATGTTGCAACCGACAAGCTGGCCGATTAAGCCAGCTTGTTTATTTTATTCATCAATCGATAAATAAAAATCTTCTGGCTCTTCTACTGAGCCAGCGAACTTTTTAAGCTGGTTATCTTCAAAAACCAGCTTAACTTCTAAGCGAGCCGTTTCACGGTCGTCTCCGTAGTCTACAACATACAAATAATACCAAGTATTTTGATTGAAGCTGTCTTTTAATAATGGTGTTCCTAAAATATAAGTCACCTGTTCTGGTGTCATATTTTGTCTTAGTTTTGCAACATCTCGTTTTTCTATATAATTGCCCTGCCGAACATCAATGCGGTAAGCACAGGCTGTGATGGTCAGCATACTGATCAAAAGCAGGCATATTTTTATTGAAAACTTCATTCTGGCCCTTTAGTTAGTTTATCAAAGTCATTTGGCAGTATATCTTGATTTAGAAAAGGACAAAAGGTTCATCCTTATTTGTGTTGAGCGTTTAATGTACTGAGTTAACGATTACGGCCTTTTATTTCTATTTGACTGATCTGCTGCTCAAGGTTTTCAATCGCTTGTTGGCATTTTTCGCGCCTTTGAAAAATAGAATGCTGCGGTGACAATTCCGGATGTAGGCGAATTTGGTCATCAAATCTAGCTAAATACTGACGGTATTCGGCCAATTTTTTGTGCATGCGGCCAAGCCGACTACCATAATTGATTTTGTCTTTTTGTTGCTGCAAACCTTGCTGGTGGGTGTACGAAGCCAATAACTTAAACTGAGCAATTAAACGGTCATTTAATTTTTCATTATCTGAGTGCTGAGCAACTTGCTCAATCATTTTGCCACATTCGTCAAAGTAGTCTTGCAGGACTTCCGACTGACAAACAAAACTAGGGTGGTATTGCAGTGCCGATATTAAGTCCTTTTCGGGCAGTTGGGAGAGCGACTTTTTTAGCTTGTTTAACAGGGCAAAGCCCTCTTGTGATGTAAAAGAACTCATTAATTAAATACTCATCTTGTAACGCTAAGCTGGTGTTAAGCGGGTTTTAGGATACACTGATCCGTAAGGTTAGGCATTAAAACGCAAAAAAATTTGTTCTAATTATGAGATTACAGATTAGCTGTGATAACCGGTTGGGGTTAATTCAAGATTTACTGGAAATTTTGGTTCGACATCAAATTGATGTGCAGAGTTTTAGTGTTGAACCTCAGCACATATTTTTAAATCTTGCGCGCATTGAATTTGCAGAGTTCCAGCACCTTATGCCAGAAATCCGTTTATTAAATGGCGTAAAAGATGTTAAAACTGTCACCAGTACCCCTGCGGAGCGCGAGCAGTTACGTTGGCAACATTTTTTGCAAATGACCTCAGAGCTTATTTTAATTTTAGATGCAAAAGGGGCGCTGCTAAGCTGTAGTTTAGCTTTTGACAATCATTTTAACGAATTGAAAAAAAGCGAAAGTATTTTTGCAAACCATTGCAAAGGGTTTAATTTAACTCGTTGGTTAGAGCAGTCACCGCAAGCACCTCTGATTGCAAAAATACAGCTGGCGGGTATCTATCTTCAAGCAGAACTAAGGCCAATATGGATATTACAAAGCGATCAAAAGCAGCAGTTTAGCGAAGTGTTTATGCGGTTAAGCCGATTGCCTGATTCAGAACACAGCGCACAGCCAATCCAAGTCTCTCAACAAGCTTTGCTTGCTGAAATCCCGCAAAAGTCAGCGGCGATGCGAAAGTTTGTGCGCGATCTTAATCGATTACAACAAACTCCCACAAGTTTATGGTTGCAAGGCAGCCCAGGCAGTGCAGTAAACGAATACGCTGAGCAATTAGCTTATCGATTAAACCAGTCACCAGTGATGATTGATTGTAGCAAAGTTGCCGATCTCGATACTTTAAAAGGGCAACTGAAGACATTAGGCGAAGCAGATCTTTTGTGTCTGATAAGGCCGGAACGTTTATCTTTGCCATTGCAAAAATCACTCTATCAAGCCTTAACAAAAAAAAATGAGCGAGTGATTATTAGTGCCTGTCAAAGCCAATTCACTCAGTTGTTAAAATCAGCCTTATTAGATGCAGATTTAGCTCAGTTATTGGGCACTAATCAGTTGGTGTTGCCCGCGTTAGCAGAACGCAAAGAAGATTTAGCCGATTTAGCCAAACAAAGGCTCACTCGGTTGTGCGAGCAAAACCAACGTTCCCCAATGCAACTGACGTCAGCTGCACTAAAAAAAATTTCTCACTATGGCTGGCCTTTAAACGAATACCAACTCGATCAAGTGCTCACGCAAGCGCTAAAGTTACTTGATGAATCCGTCATTGATAAACAGCATCTGCATTTAGATGAGGAGATTGAAAATAAGATCTCTGTCGAAGATGTTCTGCAGACGGGCTCACTGGATGAAAGTCTTAAAGAATTTGAAGAGAAGATTTTACGGCAGTTATTTCCTGCATATCCAAGCTCGCGAGCATTAGCCGAACAGCTTGGCTTAAGCCATACAGCCATTGCGAACAAACTGCGCGAGTATGGCATTAATCGAAAAACTGTGTCTGTGCAAAAAAAATAAACCTAATTTGCGTCTGTGTATTAAGGTTTATTTTTTAGGTTTTCAGTGGAGGATTTTTTAGCCTCTAATCCGGCATATAAAAAACCAAACACAGCACCGGCTAGATGGGCATTCACAGCAACCTCGGCCTGAATTAATTGTTCCGTATCAGGGCTCGGGCCAAACATTTGCTCCCAAATTACTTTAGCCGCTGCCCCCATCAATAATAAATAACCGGTTTTTTCTTGGTGTCTAATATCTAAAATTGCCCCCCAAATAACAAGCGCATGTAAAACGCCTGAAAAGCCAACATAGATCTGGGTATTATCGAATAAATATAAACAAGCTGAGATAAAACAGCAGGCGAGCATAGTAAAGCTGAAAAAGGTTCTGGTGTGATAAAATTGACCATGCAAGGCCCACAGCGCGATTAGTGCACCCGCATTTAAAAGCATATGCTGAAAATTAGTGTGTAAAAAATGCCCAGTGATAGCCCGCCAAATTTGTTCGTCTAACATAGCTTGAATATCTAGCCGTAACCAGGTTTTAGCTGTGTCTGGAATAAACAATAAAACCGCAAAAGTAGATACGTACATCAGCACAATAGGCAATGATAAATAAGGAAGGTTTTTAAATATCTGGCGGATCAAGGACATAAAATGCTAGCTTAGTCGGTAAAAATTAGGAGGATAATCAGATGCTGAAAAAGTTGCAATGTTTTATGCTGCTAGTCGGCTGTATTTTTAATTCAGTTGAGGCAGCTCAAGTCAGCCAAGAGCGTGCTGCACGGGATCCAGAAGCCAGCACAGGCTATCAGAAAAAAGCTAAGGTGGTAGCAAAAAATGCGATGGTGGTGGCGGCCAACCCCTATGCTGTTGAAGCCGGTTATCAGGTTTTAAAAGCTGGTGGCACAGCGTTTGATGCAGCGATAGCCGTACAGGCTGTATTGGGTTTGGTAGAGCCTCAATCGTCTGGCATTGGTGGCGGTACATTTATTTTATATTGGCAAGCAGATAAACAAAAACTTCATGCTTTAGATGGTCGCGAAACCGCACCTTCAAAAGCAACCGCTGAGTTGTTTTTTGAACAGGGGAAACCGTTAAGGTGGCATGATGCCGTCGTTGGTGGGCGCTCAGTCGGCGTGCCTGGGGTGATTGCCGCGCTTGAAGCTGGCCATAAAAAATTTGGCCAACTGGCTTGGAATAAGCTGTTTGATCATGCGATCCAACTCAGCGAACAGGGGTTTATAGTGTCACCGCGTTTGGCCAAGCTTGTGGGTATGGAGATAAACCCAGGGATCCGGTTACTAGCACCGGCTAAAAATTATTTTTATCCACAAGGACAACCCTTACAGGCAGGACAAAAAATAAAAAATTCAGCATATGCAAACTCGTTAAACTTAATTGCAGAGCATGGCAGCCAAGGCTTTTATCATGGTCAATTAGCCAAAAAAATAAGTCAGGCAGTACAAAACAGTGCACAAGCACCCGGACTTTTAACAAGCGAAGATTTGGCAAAATATCAAGCTAAGTGGCGTACCCCTTTATGTGGTGAGTATAAAAATAATCGCATTTGTGGTTTTGGGCCACCGAGTTCTGGCGGTTTTACCGTCTTAAATACATTAAAGCTTTTGCAAACACATAATTTGCATCAATTTCCTGCCAACGACAAAAGGGCCTTACATGTATTCAGTCAAGCATCACGTTTAGCGTTCGCTGATCGAAATGCATTTTTGGCCGATAGTGATTTTGTTAATGTGCCCTTATTTGAGTTATTAGCAGATGAATATATTCAACAAAGGACAAAGTTAATACAGCTGAAGCAGGACATGGGAGAAGCTGAACCAGGTTTAGCGGTGGCTGCACATTCAACAACACTTAGCCGACCTAGTACCAGTCATATTAGTATTGTTGATCAATGGGGTAATGCAGTTTC
This sequence comes from Gayadomonas joobiniege G7, assembly GCF_000300815.1. GTDB lineage: Bacteria > Pseudomonadota > Gammaproteobacteria > Enterobacterales > Alteromonadaceae > Catenovulum > Catenovulum joobiniege. The sequence continues at coordinate 306,380 of NZ_AMRX01000003.1, forward strand.
CATGACAACAAGTATTGAAATGGCTTTTGGCTCTGCTGTGATGACAGGTGGATTTTTATTAAATAACCAACTCACTGATTTTTCTTTTAACCCAGTAACTAATGGTCAGCCAGTAGCCAATCGAGTGGCAGCCAATAAAAGGCCGCGTAGTTCAATGGCACCAACGATGGTGTTTAATAAAAAACAGCAATTAACTGGCATTCTGGGCTCGCCAGGCGGTAGCCGTATCATTAACTATGTGACCCAAACTCTGATCGGGGTTATTGACTGGCAATTAGATATTCAATCTGCGATTGATTTACCCAAAATCACCAATCTAAACGGTACGACTGCACTTGAAGCCAATACGGATTTAGCTGATCAGCTAAATTATTTTAAACAGTTAGGTCACAAGGTTCAGATACGGGATTTAAATAGTGGTCTACACGCTATTTGGCGCACCCCTGAAGGCTGGCAAGGTGCTGCCGATCCAAGGCGTGAGGGCATTGCCATGGGGTATTGAGCTCGGTGGGTTTAACTTGCTGGGTTAAGGTTAACTGTCGGTATATTTTACACTGGCTCATTGGAATTTTTGAAATCAGTTTAAAAAACAATTGGTTGAAAATGTGGTTTAAGTTTTGCTTCAGATCAAACGCAATTTTTAAACTGCACTTCATTTAACTTTTTTGGAGATGGATATGAAAAAAGTATTAACAGCCGTGTTTACGTTAGCCGTTGTTTTAAGCTCGTCTGCCAATGCCGCTCTGTATGTAGGCGGCTACCGCACCGGTGGCGAAGCCGATACTCAACTCATTAAATCATTAAATGCGTTAGGGGAAACTTACACCCAGGTCACAGCGACCACTTTTCCGACCACGTTAAATAGCGGTGATATTGTAGTGTGGGGCCAAGATGGTATGCCATCAGGATGGACCTTGCCCGATATAACTTCGTGGTTAAACAATGGTGTGGATATTATTTTAACGGGTGGTGCAAATACAGACCCGTGGCGAGATTGGGTGGACAATTATTTTAACATTACTGATACTTCGGTTGGTTTTCATGCTGACTTCAGCGGCGAGTGGACTTCGTTAGGTGACAGTTTTGTCACTGCTTATCTTCCAGACACTTATACGATGCAGCGGGCTTTTGCATATGCTTTTCATATGTTAGGTTTTTTACCGACGCCAGATACACTGTTATACGCAGTCAACGGCGAAACACCTCAGGTACATATAGGTGCACTGCGTAGTTACGATAATGATGGTTCTTTTAACTATCTATCTTATCGTTGGGGGCGTGACCGTTTTGATCCGCAAGACGAGGTATTTATGACCAATTGGTTGAAAGGTTCATTAGAGCAAGCGAGATTTGTGTCTGAACCACTGCCACTGACCATTTTTGCGCTTGCGTTGACCTTATTAGCTGTGTCACGTCGGCGGGTATCTTAATTATCTAACGTTTATCATACTATGGTGATACACTAACTTGAGGCCGGAGGATCCCCCGGCCTTTTTATTCTCACGTCTGTTAAAAATTAAAAAAATCATTAAAATTCATATCGTAAATACCTTTTATAGGCTTGTGGGTTGCTTTGTTGCCAGTCTCAGTTATATTTACCAAGTAGCCTAGCTGCGTTTTACCAACAAAAATCAATATTTGTCAGGAGGCTGACTTGATCAAGATACTTTTGGTCGACGACCATATAATGGTTTCATCTGGCATGGGTCGGATTCTTAACGATGAGCGTGGGTTTTCAGTGCTAGCGACGGTTGGCTCTGGTGAAGAGGCTGTACAGTTTTGCCGAAAGCATAATCCAGATATTGTCTTGATGGATATTCACATGCCAGGCATTGGGGGGATGGAAGCGACAAAAAAAATCTTGCGTTATTGCCCAGATACGCGTGTGATAGTCGTTAGTGTTCATACCGAAAACCCAATGCCAGCAAAAGTGATGCAATTGGGAGCGAGTGGTTTTTTAAGTAAAGATGCGCTACCCGAAGAGGTCATTAAAGCCATCCGTAAGGTACATTCAGGGCAAAGATATTTATCAACAAAAATCGCCCAGCAAATGGCGCTTGCCGAAATTGATGAAAGCCAGCAAAACCCATATCAAGTTTTATCAGACCGAGAGCTTCAGATCATGAATATGATCACCCGCGGAAAACGGGTACAGGACATTTCTGAGCAACTTAGCTTAAGCTCAAAAACAGTCAATAGCTACCGCTATCGGATGTTTGAAAAGTTACAAATTAGTGGAGATGTCGAATTAACTCATTTGGCAATAAAATATCGCATGCTGGATATGAATGATTTATAAACTTGATACAATAACAAACTGAATTAGTTGATGAGGTTTGTTTTTGTCTGATAAAGGTTTTGATTCGACACAGTTTTTAAAAAATTTAACCAGTCAACCCGGCGTTTATCGAATGTATAACCGGGCTGATGAGGTTATTTATGTTGGTAAAGCAAAAGACTTAAAAAAACGCGTTACCTCTTATTTTAGAGGGCAGCATACCAGCCAAAAAACGATCGCATTAGTGAGGCAGATTCGCCGTATCGAAGTGACAGTGACGCATAACGAAAGCGAAGCACTGATATTAGAAAATAATCTTATTAAACAATACATGCCTAAATATAATGTATTGTTACGGGATGATAAAAGTTATCCCTATATCTTAGTCTCTCACCATACCCACCCAAGACTTGCATTTCACCGCGGGCCGCGAAAAAACAAAGGTCAATATTTTGGTCCTTATCCGTCGGGTGGTGCTGTTCGTGAGAGCTTGCGTATTATGCAAAAAGTTTTTCCGGTGCGCCAATGTGAAGATAGTTACTATCAAGCGCGCAGTCGGCCCTGTTTGCAGTATCAACTGAAACGTTGTTTAGCGCCATGTGTAAACGGATATGTTTCTGATGAAGAATACAACCAGCAAGTACAATTGGTAAAATTGTTTTTACAGGGGCGTAACCAGGAAGTCATCGCACAGTTAGTGGAAAAAATGGATAAAGCCAGTGAGTCATTAGCGTTTGAACAAGCTGCAAGGTATCGCGACCAACTGGCTGCGCTGCGTAAAGTCAGAGAGCAGCAAGCTGTCAGTGGGAGTATTGACTCGCTTGATGTACTGGGTTTTGCCTGTCATCATGGCATGGCATGCATTCACCTGTTGGTGGTCCGTGATGGCAAAATATTAGGTAGTAAGAGTTATTTTCCAAAACTACCGGCAAACTCTGATGATCAAGAAATTTTAGCTGCTTTTGTGAGCCAATATTATCTTAACCCAGAAAAAGAAATTTCTGCGGTCAAACAAATAGTGCTTCCTTTTGATTTACCTGATCGTGAGGTGATGTTAGCAACTATACAAGCGCAACAGGGAAGCAAATGCGATTTTGTGGTCCCTAAACGAGGCGAAAAACATAGGTATTTGCAATTGGCAAAAACCAATGCTGAAAATGCTGTAAATACCAAGTTGAGTGAATCAATTTCGGTGCAGAAACGTTTTCAAGCACTCGATGAGGCCCTTGAGTTAGAGACGCCAGTTCAGCGCATGGAGTGTTTTGATATTAGTCATACAATGGGTCAACAAACGGTTGCTTCTTGTGTGGTTTTTAACCGTCATGGCCCGTTAAAAACTGACTATCGAAAATATAATATCAGTGGTATTACGCCAGGAGATGATTATGCCGCTATGGCGCAAGTCTTAGCGCGGCGTTATAAAAAACCACAACCAGAAGAAAAAATCCCAGACATTATTTTTATTGATGGCGGTAAAGGCCAGTTGGCTCAAGCAGAAGCATATTTTGCTGATTGGACACAGAAAATGCCATTACTTGTTGGGATTGCTAAAGGCACAAGTCGTAAACCCGGTTTAGAAACACTCATCATGGCAGGCAGCCATCAGACCATTAACTTACCTTCGCATTCTCCCGCACTGCACTTGATCCAGCATATTCGAGATGAATCACACAGATTTGCGATTACAGGCCACAGAGCGCGGCGGCAAAAAGCAAAAAATCAATCTTCTTTAGAAGGGATTGCAGGCATTGGACCAAAAAAACGACAAGCACTATTAAAACATTTGGGGGGCATGCAAGAAGTTAAAACAGCTTCGATAGATGAGTTAATGCGGGTGCCAGGAATTAATCAAAAATTAGCCGAAATTGTCTACCAACACTTACATGACAAATGACACGCTTTAGTGAGACAATAACAAATAACTGTGCCGGATGAAGAAGAAGATGTGGAATTTACCAAACATACTGACTGTTTTTAGGATTATTTTAATCCCGTTTTTTATAATTTGTTTTTATTTGCCCGTCGCATGGGCGCACTATATGGCGGCAGTTTTATTTGCGGTGGCAGGGATCACTGACTGGCTAGACGGTTATTTGGCGCGCAGATGGCAGCAATCAACGCCCTTTGGTGCCTTTTTAGATCCAGTTGCCGACAAACTTATGGTCGCTGCAGCTCTGTGTTTGATAGTTGAAGAATATCGTGCTTTTTGGATAACTTTACCAGCGATTGTAATGATCAGTCGAGAAATATTAATTTCTGCATTACGCGAGTGGATGGCGGAGTTAGGGCAGCGGGCTGCTGTTAAAGTCTCCATGTTAGGTAAGCTAAAAACAGCCGGCCAAATGTTAGCGATTTTTTTATTGTTAGCCCAACCTAGTGGCATCATTTTTTGGGTCGGTATGATGGCCTTGTATGGCGCTGTTATTTTAACTTTTTGGTCGATGTTGGTTTATTTAAAAGCAGCATGGCCAAGTTTGACACAAGTGGACTAACGAATAGCGAATGAAAAACAAGCTATTTTCCTTAAATAGCTGTTTATTTGACCGCTTGGCGATTTTTTTTAAATTAATAGTTGACTCATCTCCAATACTTTGTAAAATGCGCCTCGTTTTCGGGAGTTATGAAAAGAAAATTTCATAATCCGGTCTAAGCGGCTGTAGCTCAGTTGGTAGAGCACAACCTTGCCAAGGTTGGGGTCACGAGTTCGAGTCTCGTTAGCCGCTCCAAATTTGATTGTGCGTACGGCGGGTTGGCAGAGTGGCCATGCAGCGGATTGCAAATCCGTCTACCTCGGTTCGACTCCGGGACCCGCCTCCATCGAAAACACGTGTCTGCCCGGGTGGTGGAATTGGTAGACACAAGGGATTTAAAATCCCTCGCTGGTAACAGCGTGCCGGTTCAAGTCCGGCCCCGGGCACCATTTTGCGGCTGTAGCTCAGTTGGTAGAGCACAACCTTGCCAAGGTTGGGGTCACGAGTTCGAGTCTCGTTAGCCGCTCCAAATTTTTTTTCTTTTTGATGTATTCTGCTTGCGGCTGTAGCTCAGTTGGTAGAGCACAACCTTGCCAAGGTTGGGGTCACGAGTTCGAGTCTCGTTAGCCGCTCCAAAATGTAGTACCTGTGTCGCCCGGGTGGTGGAATTGGTAGACACAAGGGATTTAAAATCCCTCGCTGGTAACAGCGTGCCGGTTCAAGTCCGGCCCCGGGCACCATCCTTAACGTAAGGATGGTCGCAATCAAGTATTATCTTCCGAAAAATTTACCTCTTTAATGTCAGCATTAAACTATTGAAAAATCCCACTACTAAAACCGATGTGATTTTAGCCGATTGGCGCCAGATTTTAGCGTTATTAACGTGAGTTCCTTGACGAATTATCAATAAAACGGGCACGGCAGTGTCACAAGAACAGCTGGTTGATTGCTGACTATGTCATTTGCACTCTTGAATACCGATCTACAGAGTAAGTATGATAGTGCGCTGACCATCACCCAAGCGATGGCTGATAAACGGTCGACCCAGTTTAAATAAAAAATCAATATAGGTAGATTAAGTGTGATAGAAAGAATTGAAACAAAACAAAGAATGAGCCGTATTGTGAAACACAATGGCACTATTTATTTATGCGGGCAAGTGTGTAAAGACGCCGAGCAGGGCATTAAAGAACAAACAGAAACCATGTTAGCAAAGGTTGATGAGCTATTAATTAAAGCGGGTAGTGATCGCAAACACATTTTGTCTGCCACTATTTACCTTAAAGACATGCAGGATTTTGCACAAATGAATCAAGTCTGGGATGCTTGGGTACCTGAAGGTTACGCACCCGCCAGAGCTTGTGTACAGGCCAGTATGGCGCGTGAAGCTTTGTTAGTTGAGATATCTGTTGTGGCGGCAGAGATTTAACTTTAAGACGGTCGGCTGGGGCCTGAAGGGTTATATTTAAGGGCTAGCCGGCGGCCAGCTTTGAGCCGTTAAGCAAACGAAGCAATTAATAAATCTTTATTTTTGAGTTGGCTTTCTTGCAAAATTTCGCAAGCTTGGCGTCGACATTTACCACATTCATTGGCAATATCCATCTGCTGACGTAGGGCTTTAAGATCCTGACAGCCGTTTACAGCTGCTTTTTTGATATCTTTGTCAGTAATGCCATTGCATAAACAAACGTACATAAAATTGCCTCGATAAATAAAGTAAACACATTATAAATGAGAAATATTCGTATTAGCAACCATATTGTCGATCTTTCTGTCATATAAGCTTAAAAATTAAATATCTCATTCAGACTTGTAATTTTGTATCGCGTCTATATATTCAAAGGCAGTTATAAGAGACGCTGTTTCTTATTTTATTCGTATAAAGATAAATGGAGAATATTATGTCTGTATTAGTCGGTCGCCCTGCTCCGGATTTTACTGCCGCTGCTGTATTAGGTAACGGTGAAATTGTTGATGCGTTTACTTTAAGTGAAGAGATTAAAGGTAAAAAAGCGGTTATTTTCTTTTATCCGTTAGATTTTACTTTTGTTTGTCCTTCAGAGCTGATTGCATTTGACAAGCGTTTTGAAGAATTCAAAAAGCGTGGTGTAGAAGTTATCGGTGTTTCTATCGATTCTCAGTTCTCACATAACGCATGGCGTAATACGCCAGTAAACGAAGGTGGTATTGGCCCTGTTCAGTACACTTTGGTTGCTGACACCAAACACGAAATTTGCCAGGCCTACGACGTTGAGCACCCAGAAGCTGGTGTTGCTTTCCGTGGTTCTTTCCTGATTGATGAAGAAGGTAATGTTCGTCACCAAGTGGTTAACGACTTACCATTAGGCCGTAACGTTGATGAAATGTTACGTATGGTTGACGCATTAAGCTTCCACCAAGAGCATGGTGAAGTATGCCCTGCTGGCTGGCAAGAAGGTGATAAAGGTATGGACGCTAGCCCATCTGGTGTTGCTTCTTACCTGTCTGAGAACGCTGACAAATTATAAAACAAAAAAGTACCGCTGTGCGGTACTTTTTGTTATTCAGGAGCGGCCTCTTGCGGCTCCTGCCATCCGCCTAAAGCTTTCCATTTATTCACCATATAACAAAATAACTCGGCCGTTTTTTGGGTATCGTATAGTGCTGAATGCGCCTCTTTTTGATCAAATTCAATGCCGGCTGCGAGACAGGCTTTTACTAACACTGTTTGTCCTAGTGTAAGTCCAGCTAAACTCGTTGTATCAAAAGAGACAAATGGATGCAGAGGTGAGCGTTTGATACCTGTCCTGGCAATCGCTGCATTGACAAAAGCCATATCGAATGCTGAATTGTGGGCAACCATAATGGCGCGCTGACAGTCGTAATGTTTTTGACGTTTCCGTATCAGTTTGAAGACTTCTTTTAAAGCTTCCTGTTCACTCACAGCTGCTCGAAGGGGGTGTTGGGGATCTATGCCATTAAACTCTAGTGCGGCAGGTTCTAACACTGAACCTTCAAATGGCTCAATATTAAACTGAATGGTTTCGCCGCAAAAAAGCTGACCTTCTTCATCCATTTCTGTCATGGTGGCGGCAATTTCAAGCAAGGCATTTTTTTGCGCATCAAACCCAGCAGTTTCTACGTCTATAACAACTGGATAATAGCCTCGAAAGCGGTTTTTAAATTTGGCTGTTTGCATCTATATTTGCCATTTATTCAATAAAGGCCATATTATGCCAGAAACCAGGTTAAGCTTCAGCAAACATAAGCAACTGAGGCCTTAGCTTAGTTGCTTATTTAGGCATGTATCTTGCTTTGGAGATATACAATAAGTTAGATAGGTTGAATCAGTCATTTTATTGGCGGAATTATGAAATATTCAGGCACAATTTTATCGCTAGTAATTCTAGTGAGTTTATTAACAAAAGCTCATGGCCAATTACGGCAATATCACGCTGAATTAGCAAATTCGACGTGGCAGGTGGCTCAAAATAAACGATTGAGTTGTAATTTGGCTCACCCGATCCCTGGTTATGGTGAAGCGCGGTTTAGTTCAACGGCGAATAAAAAAATTAATATGACGTTTACGCTGGATATGCTCAACCGTCCGCAAAATTATTCAGCTGCCGAAGTACTTTCTGTTCCGCCACCGCATAGAGCTGGCCAAGTATCACGTAAAATGAGTCAAATGCAGTTATTATCCCACTTTGATGGTGAACTAACCGACAAAGCGGCTTGGCTATTAATTACAGAGCTCGAAAAAGGCATGATGCCCACTTTTTATTATGATGATTGGTTAAATAACAGTGATCAGGTGGCTGTCGGGTTAAACTCAGCAAATTTTCATGGTGCTTATCAAGAATTTCTAAATTGCCGTGACCAACTGTTAAATTATACCTTTGATGATATCGCGATGAGTGTATTAACCTATCAAAGTAATACCGCCAAATTAACCGCGGCGTCAAAAAAACGCTTACATATGATAGCCGAATACCTAAAACAAGATAACGAATTAGAATTGGTGCTTATTCAAGGTTATAGCGACAGTTATGGGGGCCGCTGGCATAACGAACAACTGTCAAAAGAACGGGCAAAAATGGTTAAAGATTTCTTTTTGCAAAATGGATTAGATGCCAGCCGTATTAGTGCCCAAGGACATGGCGAAAAACGTCATGTGGCGAGCAATCAAAATTTAATTGGGCGTTCAAAAAACCGCCGTGTAGTGGTACAAATGGAACGCACACAGACATTGGATTAGCTAGGCTGCCTGGATGATAATAAATTATAAATCCTCGCCCGATGATGGACGGGGATTATTGGATTTAAAATAGCCCTGGCAAATCTTGTCAGTGGTTTTTATTCTGCTTCAGGCAGACCATATTTTTTGGCCATTAAATAGGTATAGCCGCTAATAAAAGCTGATTCTTGAAAGCCTTTTAGGCCAGTTTCTTTAAAGCTTATTGGCAAAGGGTTTTTTTTGATAATGGCTTTTTCAGTGCTGGCTGCTTGCATAGACACTTGCAGATCAGGAATGAGTTGGATGGCGGCTTCCATTTTAAAGCCAGCGGCACTACCTGCAAACTTGCCTTTGGTTTGGCGTGTTTTAATCACTACTTCGTCGATAGAGTAGTCTTGCATAAGCTTTTTAAAAGCAAACTGAAAATCGCTAATTGCTTCACTCTCGGTGGCATTTTTTAAAACCAGTTTGCGACTGCGGCACTCAGGTAAACCAATTAAACCCTGTTCAAATGATACTAAGCAAATATTTGCTTCGCTGGCCGTTAATTCTACCCCACAAACTTTCATATTCAGTTCTCCGCTTAAAATTGTCTAGTATAGCCTGACTCATGCTGCTTGTACCACAACTGGTTAAGTATTTGAAAAACCGATTGGTAATTTTTTAGCCTGTGTCGGCATATCTGTTTTCCCGAAGCAGTTTGATAGGCTTCAAGCAATTGCTGACTGGCTTCAAATGATAATTGATTGATGCAGATTGCTGATGCTAAATCGTATTCGACTGGGGCTAAACGTGCATACTCCCAATCGATTAATAGATCTGTTTGTCGACATAAAATATTGGCAAACGAGGCATCACCGTGACAAACAACTGAAGGGCCTTGAGACTGATCCAAGTGTTTAGCTAACGCTAATATTTGCCTGTCTATCGATAGCTTGCTTGAATTAGCTTTTAAATCTTGCAGCAGTTTTTGCTGCTGAAGGTTTTTAGGTGGCGCTTGTTTAACTTGATGCAGACGAGCTAACAGACAGGCCAAACGATTTATTTTATCGCTCAGTAATATGGGCTGGCTGGCTAAATCTGTCGCTTGCAAAAACGGAAATATCGCCAGTTTTAGCGAGCTATCAAAATGGAGTGAAGAAATACCTAGGTCTGCTTTTGCAGCCCAGTTTACCAATGCCAACTCTGTACGAATGTTGTCAATTTGAGACGCGGCTTTATAATATTTTACAAAATATAAATCGCCCGTGTTGGCTTTCACTTTTAAACATAAATTAGAGGAGTGAACCGGCATTCGGCTGATGTGCTGAATGCCGTTAAAATGCGTTTGCAAAAACTGGTATTGTGCGGCGGGTAACATGGATATTACCCCAAGCTTTTGGCTATATCTTTATCATATTGATTACGCCAGTTGAAATATCCCCAAGCGGCAAATAAGCTATAAAATAAAAATAATAACGCGGTGAGTTCTAACCCTTTATTAACGTACAAATAAATTGAAACACTGTCTATCACAAGCCAATACAACCAGTTTTCGAGCACTCGAGTGGCGGCTAAAAAAGTTGCATAAAAAGCAAACAAGGTAGTGACACTATCCAAATAAGGGTATGAGGCATCTGTATTGCTGGCCAGTATAAAACCAATGGCTAAGCTTGTCATAAGTAAAAAAGCACAAGCAGATAAATGGCTTTTTAAGGAGCGACTACTAATGGCTAATTGGTCTTGACTGTTCCTATGGCTGGACCAATTAATCCAGCCGTAAATCGCAATCGCCACATAATAAACTTGCAGCAGGCTGTCCATTAACAAACGGACATCCCAAAAAATATAACAATAAATGCTGCTAGAGACGATAGCTGCAGGCCAGCAGGCGAGTTTTCCTTTGGCTGCAAAAAAAACATATACAAGGCTAAAGATCACAGCTGTGATCTCAAGCACTGTCATGTTATTTAGTTCATTGAGTAGGCTGTTCATATGAACCTGACCTGTCGCTGGGAACAAATTTGCAGACAAAAATCGACATACCTAGTTTGTCAAAACTCACCCGCATCTCACGGTTTATACATTGCATCACAGCCTCATATTCACCAACGACTAAGCTGCTCATCCCATTGGTGGTGATGGAAACCTGTTTATCGGCTTTAACTCGGCTAACAAAGTCCCATATTTCATCTTCGTATTGTTGATTCGCCAATGGGTACAAACTAATTTCAGCAGATAGTTGCATACACACTCCAATTAATATTCGTATTCAAAGCTAATACCAAAACGGGCAGGTTCGCCATATTGGTAGTAGGCTTTGTCTGAATAATTATCACGCGGGTCATTGCCAAAATAAAAGCCGTGAGCGTAATAATCTCTGTCTGCTAAATTGCGCGCCCATAACTTAACTAACCACTCGTCCATTTGATAATTTAGGGCAGCGTTTAACAGCGCCACTTCTTTCGAGCGGGGTAATTCAACTGCGGCTTCGGCAGGTAGATCATCATCTGAAAAGTAGTGTTGATCACGCCCATTTAAGGTTAAATTAAACCAAAGATCTGAGTTAATGGTGATATTAGTGCCAACTTGATAGGTATATGTTGGCGATTGAGATAGCTCACGGGCTGCATAATATTCGCCACTCAGTGGATCTTCATAAGCTTCATATTCGGCGCGCAATAAACCTAAATTTGCGTATACTTGCAGCCAGTTTTGTACATACCAGTCAAGCTCAAGCTCTGCCCCTTGTGAATAGCCGTCACTGCCATTACGAGTATATGAGATAAACTCAGTGCTGCCATCTTCGCGTGAGAATAAAAAGTCGCGTTTAAGCTGAACATCTTCTCGGTCCATATAAAATAGAGTACCGCGAATAGCTAAGTTGTCGGCGCGATATTTTAATCCGGCTTCATAGTTCCATAAGTATTCAGGTGCAAAAGATCTTTGTTCTGGATTTAAGCTGCCAGAGCGATTAATGCCACCACTCATATAACCACGACTGATAGCGCTATAGGCGTAAAGTGCATTGTTTATTTGATATCCTAACACTAGTTTACCGCCCAGCATGTTGTAATCTTCAGCCACTCTGATGGCTTCGCTGTTTTGATAATCTAATTGGTGTGTCTCATAACGTAAACCGGCGGTTAGGCTAAAACCATCACCTAATTCAGAATCTGTCTGGGCAAAAATAGCGCGTTTTTGATTTTCAAAATCAGAGACTAGATCAGCTGTTAAATAAGTGTAACTGCGTGTCATCTCATCGTTTTTATTTTGCCAGTACAGGCCCGCAACCCAATCAGTCGTTTTTTGTAATATCTTTTTTTCTGATACTAATCGAAATTCAAAACTTGCGTTATTCCTGTCATGCTGATAACTGTCTACTGCACTGTAGGAGCCTTCGGCAATATCGGTATAGGCCCAGTCTTCATCGTATTGATACAGACTATTGGTATCTGCATAACTGGCAATCGCTTTTAGTGAAACATGTGAGTTAACTTTTTGGCTTAATACGGCACCAAACGCATTGCTATTTTGAGTATCTTTTCCGGGCTCATCTGACAGAGTTGTACGGGTATTGTCTAAACTAAAAGTATCATAACCGTTATCTACATTAATATGATGGTAAGTTAAATCCAGCTGGCCAGAGTCAGATAAATCAACAGTTAAATGCCCCCTCAAAGTCAGTTCATCTCTATTATTAGTATCGTCTCGATTTAAATAATCGTTTTTAATAAAACCGTCACTTAAATATTGGTGTGCACTGACTCGGTAGCGTGCTGAACCATTGATGGCGTTGCCGTAGGCAGCACCGAGCTCATAGGTATCATAATTGGCGATGCCCGCTTTCACTTTGGCTGATGCCATATCAGTTGGTTGCGCTGATTTTAAATAAATCAAGCCAGCTAATGCGTTTGCTCCAAATCGAGTCCCTTGCGGGCCGCGAAATACTTCAACTTGTTCAATATCAAATAGGGTGCTGGCACTGCCTAAATGTGTAAAGTCAATATCGTCTAAATATAAACCAACTGGGTAGTTTACAGGCACATCAAATTCTCCTGATGCCCCGAGACCACGGATTTGAAAAAATCTGGCTCGTGAAGTCGCCCCACTAAAGTTCACATTGGCGGTGCCCATGATGGCATCTTCTAAATGGTTTTGGCTGGTTCTGGTGAGTGCTTCGGCATCTAACACGGATAATGATACAGAGGCGGTTTGCAAGTTTTGTTGGCGAAAGTCCCCTTGAACATGAATCACTTCAATTTTATCTTCAATGTTGGCAAAAACATGGGAAGTGCTCATAAATGGCAGAACTAAACAAAGTTTGCTTAACGTAAATTGTTTCATGCGGTCCTCAAAAAATAGTCGGCCGCGCAGGGAACGGTTTTACCATCCCTGTCACAGCATTACCTGAACAGGTTCAAAGGGTTCGCGAATGCGTCTCAGAGCTGATAAACAGACACCCCTAGGTTATAGATTTAAATTCTACCAAAATAAGACTAAAAATGTGACAGTTATCATGGGGATTTTTGCAAAATGTAAAAGATAAGCGCAAGATATCTCAAACCGTGACAAAAAGATCTGATTGACGCTTGAATTTGAGCCCAGTCGTCTTTATTTTAACACTTTTGGCCACCAAAATGCTGCAATGTAGTCAGGCCGTTGCCCCAAAGGGTCTAAGACTACCCTGAGCTCTAATAACAATTTAAGGAATTCCTATTGTGAATTTGGCAGATAACCTGCATCAATTTTTTACTCAGCAGGGCGTTGAGTTTGCCCAGCATATTAACCGTGGGATTGAAAAAGAGGCACTACGAATCCAGCCTAATGGGCATTTGGCAGTAAACGAACACCCGCGTGTTCTGGGCTCAGCACTGACACACCCTTATATTACAACGGACTATTCTGAAAGTTTACTGGAGTTTATTACTCCGGTTGAGCAAAACATTCAAACTACGTTGCAACAATTAGCGGACGTACACAAGTTTGTTTACCAAAAGCAGCCTAATGATCTGCTCTGGCCTATGAGTATGCCGTGTTTTGTTGGTGACGAAAGTGATATTTTAATTGCCCAGTATGGTCGTTCTAATGTGGGACGAATGAAAACATTATACCGAGAAGGTTTAAAAAATCGGTATGGTAGTACAATGCAGGTGATTTCAGGTGTTCATTTTAACTTTTCATTTCCAGCGCTATTTTTTGAGCAACTGGCAAAAGCTAAAGGCCGTCAAGCCGATCAAGCGTTTATTTCTGAAATCTATCTTGCGGTACTGAGAAATGTGAAACGATACTTGTGGTTATTATGTTATTTGTTCGGTGCTTCACCGGCACTCTGTGGCTCATTTTTAAAAAACACCCAAACAAATTATAATTTCAAAACTGTGGGAAAAGGTACTTTATACTTACCTTATGCGACCTCTTTGCGATTAAGTGATTTAGGTTATACCAATAAAGCTCAAGCGGCGCTTAACATCCGTTATAACCAATTAGATGAATATATTGCTGGCTTAAAAAAGGCTATTCAATTGCCGTCAGAAGAATTTTCGTCAATATTGGCGGGCCAGAATGGTATTTACCATCAATTAAACGCAAATATTCTGCAAATCGAAAACGAATATTATTCTCCAGTGAGGCCCAAACGTGTTGCGCGTAGTGGTGAAAAGCCAAGCGAAGCTTTGGCTAGAGGCGGCGTGCAATACATTGAAATCAGAGCTTTGGATGTGGACCCTTTTGATGCAAATGGCATCAGTGAAGCACAAACGCGCTTTATGGACTTGTTTTTAACTTGGTGTGCATTGCAAGATTCGCCGCCGTTAGAAACCGCCGAAGAACAGGTGATAAACGCAAACTTGCAAGCAGTTATCATGCAAGGTCGTAAACCTGGCTTAACCTTGCAACAAGGTGATCATTCAATTACCTTGGCTGATTGGGCCGAGCAAACCATAAACGCGATGAATCCTTTGGCTGACTGGATGTCAGCACCAAACGAAACCGCTTATCAAGCAGCGCTTAAAAAACAAGCTGAAAAAGTGGCAAATCCAGATTTAACGCCGTCAGGTAAGATTATGAATCGTTTATTGAACAACAATATGGATAATAGCCAATTAGGGTTAGATTTGGCAAAGCAATATCAAAAGGATTCGGCAGCGCGAGACTATCAATATTATAGCGAACAAGCCTTGGTTGAAACGGCAGAAAAAAGCTTGTTAGAGCAAACTGAGATCGAAAAGTCGGATAAGCTGGCGTTCACAGATTATTTAGCCGAGTATTTTAACTAATGAAGTGTTGTAAAAGATTCGCTTTAATTGTTTTAGTTGCAGTCATGGCGGGCTGCGCAACTGCACCGCCCAAAAAACCAAATGATTTGTGTGAAATCTTTTACGAAAAGCGGGATTGGTATCATGCGGCAAAAGATGCCGAAGATAACTGGGGTACCCCCATTCATATTCCAATGGCTATAATGTATCAGGAAAGTTCATTTCGCGCTGACGCCAGGCCGCCAATGGAATATTTTTTATGGATTATTCCAATCGGTCGCGCAAGTAGCGCGTATGGTTATTCCCAGGCCAAAACCCCAACGTGGCAAGATTATACTCGTGAAACAGGCAATGGTTGGGCAAGCCGCTCTGACTTTGATGATGCGATAGATTTTATGGCTTGGTTTATTTATAAAACCCATAAAGTGAATGGGGTTTCTAAATGGGACGCCTATGGGCAATATTTAAACTACCACGAAGGCTGGGGTGGTTACCGTCGTGGCACTTATAAACGAAAAAATTGGTTGATTAAAGTGGCCCGCAAAGTTCAGTGGCGGGCTGAGCAATATGGCGCCCAATTAAGAGGATGCGAAGAAGATCTCAATCGGAGCTGGCTGTGGCGTTTGTTTTTTGGCTAAAACTTTTTTTGTAGCGTTTAAGTAAGGCTTCATATCTTATTGTTTGTTGTTCGTCTAACTGAATGGTTTGCAGCACCTGCAGGCTGTTTTGGTATTGTTTAAGTTGCTCACTATTCAATGCTTGCTGCTGACTAGTTTCGACGAGTGCTTGCAGTAAATTTAGCGCAATACGGGTATTTTTAGGCATTAATCTAAGTGCATCAGAAAATGCCTGTACCGACGCCACATATTGGCGAGATTTGAAAAGTTTGACGGCAATGTTGTTGATTTCTTTTGGCGTAAACGGGATCTCAGTTTTTTCTTTAAGCTCTTGTGACAAATAATCAGTTAAAATTTTCTGACTTGCATCTAAGCTCTGATCTGACGGTTGTTTCTGCTGTAATTGTTTTAATAGCTCAACCGCTTCATCTCTTAAACCTAACTCATGAAAAACTTTTGCTTTGTCTAAACCATCTTCTAAAGCTAAGTTTTCCATCTCACCGGGCAGCTCGGTGAGCAGCTTTTTAGCTTTTTCTTGTTCATCTTTTAAATACAGGATACGGGCTTCAAGTACACCGATCTTTTCTTTAGTGGCCGGATCAGATGGAAACTTTTGGCGGACGGTTTGCAGGTATTTTTCTGATTGTTTGCATAACTCCATGCTCTCGATATCTGGCTGTATCAGCGCATAATCGACCGCTGCCCGCGCTACGGTCAAATACAGGTCGGGCGTATCGTGCAGCGAGCGTTTGGCATATCTAAGCATATTTTTTGCACTTTCAAACTGAAGTTCATGATCATGTAATAACCGTGCTAACCCGACCACATTTTTTTGTCTTTCGATATTTCGTGGTGATAGATCTCTGGCATGTTTTAGGTTTTCAATGGCCTGGTCATATTTGTCTTGCTGCAAATAATAATTACCAAGTAAATCAAGCGCGGCTAACTGAGTGTCAGGTTTAAGTGTTAATTTGCTTAATATTTTAAGTGCGGTGGATTCTTTATTTAACCCTAAATAGGCTTTTGCAAGGCCAACCATAGCCCAAGTGAATTTTTGCACATGCACTATATCGGTAAAATAGTTGGCCGCTTCTTGGTAGGCTTTAATAATTAAGAGCAAATCACCTTTTAAGCGCATCGCAATTGGAAACGAAAGTGACATGCTTGGTTTTAGCAGGACTTTTTCAACCGCAGCTAAAGCTTCAGTGTATTGTTGTTTTTCAAGTGCCGAATAAACGGCAAATAAGTGCTGTTTATGTTTGAGAACTCTTTGTACACGCTCGCATACTTCTTTTACATTAAAAGGTTTAGCGATAAAGTCGTCGGGCTGCAACTCAATAACACTGTTGACTAACGCCGAATCTGTTTCTGCGCTGGTAAAGATAAAGGCGGTGGTTAGAGGAAGTTGTTTTTTTAGTTTTAGCTCTTCGAAAAAATGAAAACCGTCTTTTTGTTTGCTTTGGTTAAATGCACATATAATCAGGGTGTAATGATTATTTTGGCAAAATTCTAACGCGCGATCTGCGTGCTCTGCAACTTGAATATTACGGATGTTAATGCTTTCTAATGCGTGTTTTAGATAGATCTGGGCGAGTGGTTGATCATCCACAATTAAAATGCGGGTATCTGAGAATGCAGAATCATCCATAAAAAGTCTATCAAAAAAGAAAGCGTGACTTTGATTATTCCTTGAGCGTGCACGAAATACAAGGCCATGTTTAGATATTTTTATATTTTATAACTTGGTTTTTGAACTGGGTCGTGTTTATAATGAGCCCGAACTTGTCGGAGTGCCTTCGGGCTGAGATCGCGTCATGCGGGATCCGTCGAACCTGATCTGGATAACACCAGCGTAGGGAACAAGATGAACAACCCCTTTGTGTCTTGTCGACAGCCTCACTCCGTCTTTATTTTAATCGTATAAAAAATAAAGGCTTATATATGTCTCAAACAAATCGCCGCGAAACGAGAGCAAAAGCTCAAGAGTATATTTCTAATTTAAGTGGGCAACCATTTCCAAACTCAAAAAAGATTTATGTGGAGGGTAGCCAAGCGGACATTCGTGTGGGTATGCGTGAAATTTCCGTCTCAGATACGTTAGTGGGTGGTAGTAAAGAAAACCCACAATTTGAAAAAAACGAACCTGTTCGTGTATACGATACTTCGGGTCCATATACAGATCCGGATGTCACTATCGACGTTTATAAGGGGATCCCTAAGTTACGTGAAAAGTGGATTGAAGATCGCCAAGATACGGTCCAGTTAGATTCAGTGACCTCTAGGTATAGCCAGCAGCGTTTAGCTGATGAAGGCCTAGACCATATCCGTTTTGAGCATTTACCTAAAATTAGACGTGCTAAACCTGGGCAAAATGTGACTCAAATGCATTATGCGCGTCAGGGCATTATTACACCAGAGATGGAGTACATAGCGATCCGCGAAAATATGCAAAGAGCAAAAGTTCGTGATGAAGTTTTAAAACAGCAGCACCCAGGGCAGTCATTTGGCGCTCACTTACCTGAACAAATTACACCAGAATTTGTTCGTAAAGAGGTGGCTGAAGGACGAGCTATTATTCCAGCTAATATTAATCATCCAGAAACTGAGCCTATGATCATTGGCCGAAACTTTTTGGTTAAAATCAATGCGAACATAGGCAATTCTGCAGTGACTTCATCCATTGAAGAAGAAGTAGAAAAGCTGGTTTGGTCAACCCGTTGGGGTGGTGATACTGTAATGGATTTGTCGACGGGCCGATATATTCACGAAACTCGGGAGTGGATTGTTCGTAACTCGCCAGTGCCGATTGGTACAGTACCTATTTACCAAGCGCTGGAAAAAGTGAATGGTGTGGCAGAAGACCTCACTTGGGAAATTTTTCGCGATACGCTGATCGAGCAAGCTGAACAGGGTGTTGATTATTTTACCATTCATGCCGGGGTCTTGTTACGCTACGTGCCTATGACGGCAAAACGCTTAACTGGCATAGTTTCTCGTGGCGGTTCTATTATGGCTAAGTGGTGTCTGGCCCATCACAAAGAAAACTTTTTATATACTCACTTTGAAGATATCTGCGAAATTTTGAAACAGTACGATGTTTCTTTTTCATTAGGTGATGGTTTACGTCCAGGCTCAGTTGCCGATGCCAACGATGAAGCTCAGTTTAGCGAATTGCGTACGCTGGGTGAGTTAACCAAGATAGCTTGGAAGCATGACGTTCAGGTGATGATTGAAGGGCCGGGTCATGTGCCTATGCATATGATTGAAGCCAATATGAAAGAGCAACTTGAGCACTGCCACGAAGCCCCTTTTTATACCTTAGGTCCATTAACCACAGATATTGCGCCAGGTTATGATCACTTTACCTCTGGTATTGGTGCTGCACAAATTGGCTGGTACGGCTGCGCCATGCTTTGTTATGTCACACCCAAAGAGCATTTAGGTTTACCTAACAAAGAAGATGTCAAAGAGGGATTAATTACTTATAAAATTGCAGCTCATGCGGCGGATTTGGCGAAAGGTCATCCAGCGGCACAAGTGCGCGACAATGCACTGTCTAAAGCACGGTTTGAATTTAGATGGGAAGATCAGTTTAATTTAGGGTTAGATCCTGAACGCGCCCGCCAATACCATGATGAAACCCTGCCACAAGAATCCGGTAAAGTGGCTCATTTTTGTTCCATGTGTGGGCCTAAGTTCTGCTCAATGAAAATCACGCAGGAAGTTCGTGATTATGCAGCGGATCTAGAAGCCAAAGGCATCGAAATTCAGTCGGCTGATGCAGTGCAGGGGATGTTAGATAAATCAAAAGAGTTTCGTGAAAAAGGTGCTCAGATTTATCACACTGCAAAATAATCATGGCAAACGAGAGTGCTAAAATTGCGCTGATTGGTGGCGGCCTTATTGGTCGCCTACTAGCTTGGCAATTAAAAAACGAAAATCCCAATTACCAAGTTGAACTGTACGAAAAACAAGCCAAAGACGGGCAGCAAAGTGCGGCTTATGTCGCGGCAGCAATGCTGGCCCCTTTAGCCGAGTCTATTGTTGCAGGACCTTTGGTCAATCAATTGGGTAAACAGTCGGTGGCATTATGGCAGGCCTTGTTGGCTCAGTTACCTGAACCTGTGTTTATTCAGCAAGCCGGGACTTTGGTTATAGCGCATCAGCAAGATGCGGGCGACTTAAAAAGTTTTCGCCAAAGGTTAGGGACAGGTGCTGAGCTTAGAGAACTCACCCGAGCCGGCATTGCCGAGTTGGAACCTCAGCTGGCAGGACGATTTAATCAAGGACTTTGGTTACCAAGTGAAGGTCAGCTTGATAATCGCCAGCTACTGCGGGTATTAACCCAAGCCTTAGATGATGTCGGGGTTGGCTGTTTTTATCAGTATGAGGTTTGTATTAAAGATAACTCAGTATGGCATGGTGCGAAAGCGTGTGGTGAGTATGACTGGATTATTGATTGCCGTGGTTTGGGCGCTAAAAGCAACTTAAAAGGTTTGCGGGGTGTGCGTGGAGAAGTTGCGCGAGTGCGAAGTCAAGAAGTGCAGTTGCACCGGCCGATTCGTTTAATGCATCCGCGCTACCCGATTTATATTGCACCTAAACCGGATCATGAGTTTGTTATCGGGGCCACTGAAATAGAGTCTGAAAATCAGCGACCAGTTACGGTGCGCTCAACGTTAGAGTTATTGTCAGCCGCTTATAGTGTGCAGCCAGCGTTTGCCGAAGCAGAATTAATCTCGCTACAAACTGGCCTTAGGCCAACACTATCGGATAACGAACCAAGTATAGATGTAACTAATAGGCTAATTACTGTGAACGGTTTATACCGCCACGGTTATTTGATTGGACCAGCAATGATTCAGCAAGTGATGCTCAAACTTGTTGAATTTGGGTTGCAGTTAAATAATGTTTTGCTGGCCGATGGTCAGATTTATCCACCGGTATTTAGACATATCGAGAGGAGAGACTAATTGAATATTTTTATTAATGGTAATGAATATCAGCCAGAACAAGCAGATAGCTTGGCTGAATTATTAGCCGAACGACAACCTAAAACCCCATATGCAGTGGCATTAAATGGCAACTTTGTCAGTCGCGGTGCTTATGCAAATACGCCTCTTAAAGATGGCGATTGCATCGAAATTTTAACCCCTGTACAAGGGGGGTAAAAATGGATAAGGATCTTACCATTTATGGAGAAAGTTTTTCTAGCCGTTTGTTAATTGGCAGTGCCTTGTACCCATCGCCTAAAATAATGGAAGACTCAATTAGAGCCAGTGGCAGTCAGATAGTGACCTTGTCACTGCGCCGACAGTCACCCGAGTCGCAAGGTGGGGCTGACTTTTGGGCTCAATTACAAGCGCTTGGTTTAACCTTATTGCCAAATACAGCAGGTTGTCATAGTGTGCAAGAGGCGGTCACGTTAGCGCAGATGTCGCGAGAAATTTTTGCAACCGATTGGGTAAAATTAGAGTTGGTTGGTGATGAGTATAATTTACAACCTGACCCTATTGATTTGGTGAAAGCGACCGAAATTTTGTTGGCCGACGGTTTTAAAGTACTGCCGTATACCACCGATGATTTAGTTATTTGTCGCCATTTGGTTGAGCTAGGTTGTGAAGTTTTAATGCCTTGGGGATCTCCTATTGGCACGGGCAAAGGTTTATTAAATCCGTATGCGTTAAATGCTATTCGCCAGCGTTTTCCGAATATTACTTTGATAGTGGATGCTGGCATAGGTTTGCCATCCCATGCCGTTCAGGCGATGGAGTTGGGTTATGATGGCATTTTATTAAACTCTGCGGTTGCGCAGGCCCAAGCACCTGTGATGATGGCTGAAGCCTTTAAAAAAGCAATAGAAGCAGGCAGAATGGGATATTTAGCTGGTGGTATGCCTGAAAAAGATACCGCGCAACCAAGCACGCCGACTTTAGGTACGCCTTTTTGGCACCAGGCAGGATAACAAATGACAGAAAACAATAATAGGCCAGTTGTGTGGACCATTGCCGGTTCAGATTGCAGTGGTGGGGCTGGGATCCAAGCAGATTTAAAAACCATGCATCAACTTGGATGTGATGTGAGCACAGTGATCACAGCCAATACTGCGCAAAACAGTTTAGGCATCCAACAAATTAACAGCGTGACTGAAGAGGCTTTGTTATCTCAGCTTGATGCACTAGCCGCGGATAGACCGCCTAAAGCCATTAAAATTGGCCTGTTAACGAGCCAGCGACAAGTGGAACTGGTCGCAGAGTGGCTGCGGGAGTATAGTCAGCAGCAATCCTTTGTTTTGGTTTACGACCCAGTCGCAACGGCATCAGCAGGTGGTGAATTAACAGAAGAAGATACCCTGGCAGCGATTAAAAAAAAGTTATTGCCTTTGGTTGATGTGATCACGCCGAATGGCGACGAAGCACAAAAGCTAAGCGGTGTTTATTTTATTAATTGGTCGAGCATGCCGCAGGCCGCTGAGCAAATTTTAAAACAAGGGCCAACGGCCTGTATTATAAAAGGCGGCCACATCGAGTTAGCTAAAGGTTATGTCGTGGATTTGGCCTGCAACGGTGAGCAAAGCTATTGGTTGTCATCACCTCGAATAGAGACAGAACACAGCCATGGTTCAGGTTGCACTTATGCTGCAGCTATCACTGCGCTCTTTGCGCAAGATTATTTATTGCGAGATGCGGCCACTGTGGCTAAAGCTTATGTGAACCAAGCGCTTAGGTTAGGTGTTGATTATAGTGGCATTTATGGTCCAGTTAATCAGGCTGGTTGGCCGTTGGAGCAACAAGATCAGCCGCAGGTTTTAATTCCATCTAGTCCGTTAGCAGAGCAATTAGAGTGGCAAGAAGCAGCGGCTGAATTCAGTTATCCGAATATCGAGTTTGCTGATTGTGAGACTTTAAAGCTAGGTTTATACCCAGTTGTTGATTCTTTAGAGTGGATTCAAAAACTGGCTGAAGCGGGTGTTAAAACATTACAAATTAGAATTAAACATCAGAGCATAGAAGAGGTGAACGAGCAGATCGCAAAAGCGGTCGCCATTGGCCGACAATATCAGCTTAGGTTATTTATAAACGACTATTGGCAGTTGGCAATTAAACACCAAGCTTATGGGGTGCATTTAGGGCAAGAAGATTTGCAACAAGCTGATCTGGCAGCGATTGCAGCGGCTGGTTTGAGGTTGGGTATAAGTACACACGGCGAATACGAGTTGCTTTTGGCCCATCAACTTAAACCCAGTTATTTGGCAATAGGGGCTATTTACCCAACCCGAACTAAAGATATGACAGGGCAAATACAAGGTATCGCGCGACTGAGCCGATATACTCAGTTAATTAAAGATATACCTTTAGTCGCAATTGGTGGGATTAGTTTAGCGCGAGCTAGAGAGGTGGCGGCAACGGGTATTGGTTCTATTGCTGCAGTCACAGCAATTACAGAAGCGGATGATTATCGCACAGCGATTGTTTCGTTTGAGCAAGCTTTAAAACAAACGTCGGAGTCGGTATGAGTGTAGGCTTAAGCGAGCAAGAAAGTTTAAGGTACAGTCGCCATTTATTATTGAAACAAATTGGCGAGGCGGGACAGCTAGCGCTTAAAAATGCCCATGTTTTAATTGTTGGAGCAGGCGGGCTCGGTGCACCAGCCAGTTTGTACTTGGCAGCGGCCGGGGTTGGCCGTTTAACCATAGTTGATCCAGATTCGATAGAAGTTAGTAATTTACAGCGTCAGATTTTGTATAAAACCAATCATCAAGGACGTTCTAAAGCGCTTACCGCCAGTGCTCAGCTGCAAGCGTTAAATACCCAAATTAAAGTGGTTGGCATTGAGCAACCGATTCAGCAGGTAGGTTTGCCAAACTGGCTAGCGGATGTTGATTTGGTGTTAGACTGCACTGATAATGCGGATAGTCGATACTATATTAATCAAGCGTGTCAACAGCATAAAGTGGCTTTAATTAGCGCTGCGGCGATCCGCGGTGAAGGGCAATTTGTCTTTTTTAATTTCAAACAGCAGCCTACCCCTTGTTATCAATGTATTTTTCCTGACTTAGCTGATCCTAATAGTCAGTTGAATTGTAGTAATTCTGGGGTATTAGGGCCTTTGCTTGGCGTGATGGGCAGCTTACAAGCGCTTGAAGCCATAAAATATCTGACCGGTCAACAAGCACGGTTTGAGAGCCAGTTATTAACCTTTGATGCTTGGCAGATGCAATTTAACTCGTTTAAGTTAGGTCGCGACCCTGATTGTGCAATATGTTGTCATCACTGAAGAATATTTAACCGTTTAGACGGCTTTTATAAATAATTGCTTTACACTTGGATTTGTCCTTGTATAATCGCCAGCGTTCGTTAGGGGTGTAGTTCGAATTGGTAGAACAGCGGTCTCCAAAACCGATGGTTGGGGGTTCGAGTCCCTCCACCCCTGCCACTCTTTTTATAAGGGTTGAACTCAGTGTCTATATTTTCGAGTTATCAGAAAGCCTCACTTCAGCAAATTGGCATTCAGCTGTATCAAACCAAGGCTGCCAAAAAACATCAAGCCACCCATAAAGCCATTTTGGTGCCTGAACTTACAGAGAGTTCAGCAGAGCCTGTTGAAAAAAAAACTGCGAGTATTTTGGTTAGTCATTTATCTGAAGCCGATTATCAAGCATTAAAAACATGGTTAGCAGATGATGAACAATGGTTTTGTCAGCCGGGAAAGATGCTTTTTCGTCATCCTCAATTAACAAGTTCACAGCAATTTGATCTGAGACAAGCCGACGATAAAAAAGCATTTTGGCAATTATTGCTAAAATATTCATGAACAAGCCGCAAATTAAACCCGCCACGCTCGCTGATTTAAAAGCTATGCTGTGTATTGAGCAAGCAGAGCAGGCGTTTCCTTGGTCTCAGGCTTTGTTATCCTCTTGTTTTGGCCCGACCTATCAAAATTGGCTTGTTGTGCATAACAAAGAGTTGGCTGGATATTTAATTAGTCAGCAAGTAGTGGACGAAGTCAGCCTATTAAACATCTGTATTGCAAAAAAATACCAACGCCGCGGTTTTGCTAGTTTATTGCATCAGCAATTATTGCAGGGAGCGTTGTTGCAGCAGTGTGCTTATATTTGGCTTGAAGTGCGTTCAGATAATCACGCCGCAATCAAATTTTACCAGCAACTTGGCTATCGATCCGTGTCAGTTCGAAAAAACTATTATGCCCCCGGCATTGATGCACTGAACATGCAATACCTATTGCTTGCATAAAAGTCTTTTTAATAAAAACTCTGGTAGGGCTGAATGGGCTCCGGCGGCACAAATAAGCGACTGCCTTTATCGTTAAAATAATAGCGCAAATAAACTTGCCCTTCAGTCGGTTCGTAAGCATTGGCGCGTTGAATCGAGAAGACGCCGCCAACGACCCAGTGTTGATCGATTTGATATTCGACAGCAGCGCGGGCACTATAACCAATGCCTTGGCTATTGCTGGCACGGTAAACAGGCTCAACAAAGCTTTCACCAATCAAAGCTTCAGCTGCCTGCTGACGCGCTTTATCTGTTGGATAATACTCAATTTCATCACTTTGCGATTGTGACCAAGAAAGACCTAACGACAGTTGATAGCTTAACTTATTTAACTGACCTTGAGCATCAAGCGGCAGCGAAAGCCCCCAATAGCTCTGAGGACTATAATAGCCACCGTGGCCCAAGGTTTCTCCACTCAAATCTTTATTATATGACCAATGTAACAAGTTAGTGCCTATGGTCAATGTAAACTCAGTGTTTTGCGCTAAACGGTAGTAACTTCCGCCCATCAGGCTATAGCTAAAATTAGACGCCACCTGTTGACCTCGGTAGGAATAGGCATTTGCAAGTGCCCAGTGACCCCATGTTTGACCTTCATCTTTCGATAACACTATGCTGGCACCTGTGGCTCTGACAGCACCAAACAATTCACCAGTGTATGGGTCGATCAATCCAGAATAAGACAAAGCAGAGTTATCGACGGCCCTTCGTTCAAATTCGACACTGTATCCAAAACTCCGCCAGTCGTTTTCATATCGGATACCAAATAAAAGATCATGTTGTTCAAATCCTAATGGCGATACCCCAAGGTCAAATCGCCAGCGTTTATTTTGAAATCCTATTGCCACGTCTGTTCCGCTTTGGGAGCGCTGATATTCACCGTTAGGGCAGTCTTGGCGGCAGAACAAACCTGTGGCAAAGTTACTTATGCCTTCATTCTGTACCAAAGTTAAAGCTGGGTCTTGCACATTTTCATAGTCAAGTTTAACAAATACATGCCCATCCCAGAGAGGATACCAGAGCTCGAACGGAATTTGCGAACTGGTGATCCTTTTCCCATCTGAGTTTTGCCTTTGACTGGCACTTTGTAAACCAACCGCCACCCAAGCTTGTTGTTTGTATCTTTGCTCGTTGAGTAAGCGCTCGGCTTGGTCATGAAACCATAGTGGTGACTCCGGCCGAGTTTGAATTTGAGTTAACCATTGCTGAGCTTTGTTTTGTTCATTTAAGCTTACCGCATATTCGGCAGCACGGTAACGGACTAAGTCGCTATTTGTATTGTCGACCAACTGAGACACAAAGGTTAAATCTTGGCGGTTAGGGGTTGTGCTGAGTATTTGGATTAGCTCAGCTTGCTGGTCTTCTGTTAACGAGGAATTAGGACGTTTAAGTTGCGCAAATAAATTCTTTTTTAACTTGGTTGGCATCTGCAAAAAAAATTCAGATAAAGAATTGATTGCTAGTTCATCGGATAATTTTTGGGTTTGATGAAGCTCACTCAGCAGCGGCCATAACTCAGGGACTTGCTGCTGGTTAATGTAAAGCTCCGCCAACGCTTGTTTAACGGTGTAAAGCTCAGGGGCTTTTGCGGCTTGTTGGACCAACTGCTGGCTCAATAAGGTGAGTGGGACATCGTTTTTCTGATACCAGGCGGTTTTTAAAGCAAGCCAACGGCGGACATCAGACGTCGTCATTTGTTCGTTTAACTCAATGTTGGCAAACGCGTTTTTGACCTCGTTATGGTTGTTTTGGTGTAACTGCCATTCAATATATTCAAAATGCCAATAGGCATCTAGTGTATTGTCGTTATTGAGGGCTTGTTTAAGTAACTGAATCCCTTTTTGGGCATAACCGTTTTGATACCATATTTGCCCCAATCGGGCTTGTTCGAGTGGTGTGGTCATTTGCCCGCTAAGTGTTTGCAGTTGGACAAGTTGCGGATGATTCAAGCGCGTATTGCCGCGTAATTCTTCTAATTCAGCAAGGTATTTCTGCTGTTGGAGGGATTTTTGTAACGCTTGAATTTGCTCGCTGTCGGGTTGGTGTTTTTTTAATAGATCAATGGCTTTTTGGTAGTGTCCTAAACTGGACAAAAACAATGTATAAGCGAGTAAATATTCTGTTTTTTGTGTTGTTTTAGGTAAACCATTGGCAAACAACTGGAGGCCTTTGGTGTCTTGTTGCTGGTTTTGATATAACTTAGCCAGATCATAAGTTAACCAAGGATCGCCGATTAAGCGGCTTGTGGCATCTTTTAATAAAGCTCGAGCAAGTTGTGGTTGACCTCTTGCGATTTGCTGCTCGGTTAGGGTTCGGTACAAGCTGCTCATTTGGCTAGCAAAATCTGAATAAATTTGTTGTTGGCGCGCGCGTGGTAGCTGGCGATAAATTTGCCAGCCGAGTTCGATGTTTTGGTTTTGCTCAATAAGCTTCAGCAAGCCATATAGTGCCTGATTTGACTCACTATCTTCAGCCAACGACTTTTGGTAATGTTGCATGGCCACTTGCGTTTGCTGCTGAATACGTGCAATTTCACCTTGGTAAAAATACTGTTGGGTTAAAGTTTGTTGCTCAGCCGGTAGTTTATTGAACAAAACTTTTGCCATTTGCACTTTGCCTTGTGCAATCGCTGCCTCTAAATCTTCAATTAAACTCCAATAATTTGCGGTGTCTAATAAGCTATACCAGAGACTGCTATTATTATCTGCGGGTGCAAGCGATAGCGCTTTATTTAAATATTTACGCGCGTTTTTATGTTTACCTAAACGTATTTTTAACAGCCCCATACTTGCTTGAACTTGAGCATCGTTGGGCCGACCAATAATGGCTTTATTCAGCCAATACTGAGCTTGTTTGAGTTTGCCTGAATCTGATAGCTGTTGGCCTTTTTGCCAGGCGACAAAGGCTGGATCTTTTAGGTTTTTCTGGTATTGAGTGAATCGAGCGGTAAAGTTTTCTATTGCAAATTCACCTTTTTTACTCTTCGGAAAATAAGCTAAATACTGCTCTATAATGTGTTGCCCAGCTGGCCGAACCGGCATTGAGTTAATTTCTGCTAACCAGATATCCTCAGTTCTAACACCATATCTGGGGCTATGTGCATAGCGGGCCAAGATATCAATGGCTTGCTGAGAAAAGGGATCAATATCCAAGATTAAGCTGGCCAAGGGGAGTTCTATCTCGGCAACATTCGGGTATTTATTTTGAAGTTGCTGATAGGCTTTAATGAGCTTTTCTGTGTCGTAGTCGGTCTGTGCTAACCAGGCATAATAATCAAGTTGATAGCTAAGCGACGGAAATCGGTTTTCGAACAATTGATCATAAATTGCTATTGCTTCTATAGGGCGTTTGCTTTTGGCAAGTAAACGAGCATGTGAAACTTGAGCTTTATGCTTTGTCGCAAGCTCAAGCAATTTCACTGCATCAGGGTGACAGTCGGGTCTGGCGGCAATATTGTTGAGTTGTGCGAGTGTTTGCCTGGCTTTAAGCAGCTCGCCTTGTGCTAACTGCACTGATATTTGGGCACATAAATAATAGGGCTGGTGTGGCGCAATCGCAGAAAGCTTATGCAAAGCATCTAGTGCTATCGCCATATGATCTTGCAATAAAGCTTGCTCTATTTGTTTTTGCAATTGGCTCGCTGGTGTTTTGTCTAAACTGGCCACCGCGGCACAGAGTGGCCGCAAACTAATGGCTAAAAAAAATAACCCAACAGCTAATCTTTGCATTGCGCCAAACCTTTAAATAACCGAGAGGGCTGGTTAAATGAAAAGTCGAATGTGTTTTGTGCATTTTGCCAAAGTAACCGGCTTTGTTTGGCAAAAGGTGTTTGTTCATTTCCAAATAGTGAGAAGTGATTCGAACTTGCAGGTTCTGACTGTTCGAGCCGAGCGGCGAGCAAAGCGTCATAGGCGGTTGGCCAATATGACTCAGGATATAAACGGGCAAAATATTGCACTATAAATATTGGGTAAGTTTGGGCCAATGTCTGCCACTGCTGCTCATCTGTAAATTGTCGGTTAGGTTTGTCTAAAAATACCCAAGCTGCGGTCTCAGTTTGCTGTAAATGTTCGCGTAAGATACGCATAGCAATAACCGCAGATAATACTTGGTAATCTCTTTGGTGCCATAAATCGCCTGCTTGCGACAATAAATATGCGAGCCATAGGTTAGCCGTTAAAACGGGTTGGTCGGCCAAGATGGTATAAACCCCTTCGTTATTTAAACCCCAGCGAGCAGCTGGCAAGCGCGTGCTAAGATCTCCTTCTGCTAAGTGCTGTTCAGTCCAGCTGATTGCTTGTTCGAAAGTGTTTTGATCGTTTGCGAGTAGGGCAAAAAATAAAATTTGGGCTTGCTCATTGGCAGTAATCTCGGTTTGTTTTTGTTGTAAAAAGTGCACACGCCCCTGTGAACTGATAAAGTTTGTTTTAAAGTTTTGCCAAGCTGGCCATTGGCAGCTGGTTTGAGCTGCGCAGACCGGTAGGCTAGTTATTAAAATAAGCGCAATAATTAGACGCATATTATTCTCCTTCGGCAAGCCGTTTGGCTGTTAGTACACGTAATAATCGCCAAATAATGTACGACAAAATCAATAACACCATGACTGATAATAGAGCTAACAATATGGGGTGGTCGGACAAATGAAACCAAAGCAATTTATAGATAGCTAATGAACCAACATAATAACTTTGTTGACTTTCGGCAGAAGTGATCCCAAAGCTATCAATTAACACTGCAGCTGCTTTAATTTTATTTAATGATTCATCATCTAACAGTGTATCTTTTAATAGCTGGTAGCCTTGTGGTGAATTAGCCGATAAAGCAATCACGCTGCGCTTATTATTAAATGGGGATTGAAAGCCTAAGATGCTGGCCAGGGGGCCTTTACTTTTCAGTTCGATTTGCACATTTTGTGCTGAATCACCTGGATACAGAGTTTCGTTCAGTGCACGCAAGTGTTGCGTTGTTAAAACTTGCAACTGTGGGTTTTTATCAAAACGAAAGCTTTGAGGATCACCAAAAACAAGTATATCTTTGTCTCTTAGCTCGATACCATCAAGTTGATTAACTATGTTGATATAGTTGGCAGGGTATCCGGTTGATGCACTAAACATGGCCACTGTATTTAGCAGTAAGTTCAAGGTTTCAGAGGATGAATTCTGATCAAGGTAGAGCAAGGTTTTTTGTAAATCAGCATATTTTGTAAATGGAAAACCAGCTTGGGCAAATGCTCTTAAGTTCGGCATTTTTATGTAATGTCCATAATCACTGACATCTATTGTGGAGTTTTCATCAATACGACCATAGTTGGTATCTCGCGGTACAGCTTCGCAATAACCTGATTTGGCTATAGTAAAGCTAAAATCAAACGTTAATGTGTTATTTGCACTGGTTTTAAAGCTGGGTATGGTTAAATTTTGCTGATCTTCGCCACTGACATCACGGGTAAAAGGTATTGTCAGTTTGTCTAATACTATATTGTCGTGGCGATGCTCTTCGAGCACATAACCCTGCATAAACTGCCCGTTGATTAGCAGGTTAAGTCGCGTATCTGTGACACTTTTGCTGGGGGTATAACGGTAAATAAGTTCTAACGGCACCCCCTGTTCACGCCATATAAATAAATCGGGTGGAAAACGGAGATTGAGGTTCGCAGGTGGGGATCCAACCCCCTGAATTTGCAATTGGTTAGGGTATTGAATTAAATTTCCCAATTTCACTGGGCGTTGGGTATTTAACCAGCGCGGTGCATCATAAGCAGCCCGTTTATTAATGTTAGGTCCGCTGGTTATGGTGGCTGTGCGCCCAGTCATCATTTGGTGAGCATGTGCTAATGCAAGCGCTGCCTGCTTTAGTTGCTGATCATCTTTGCCCATAACCAATAATAGTTTTTTATACCGATGTACAGGGTTTGAAATAATTTCAATGCTCGGTTCATCAACACTGGGGTAGTCACGTAAAAACTCGGGCCGCCGTTCATTACTGGCGAATACCACCGCATGTTCATCGGGCAACTGATTAAGTAGAACCGGAAAGTCTGCTTTACGCCAATCGGCTAATAGGCCAAACCAAGAGCTGACAATGGCAGCACTCTCTAATTCTACCGGACTTGGTTTGGCTGCAAACACCATAGGTAAACTAAGCATCTGATTTAACTGAGAATAAAAAAACGGCTCTGGTAACAAAGCCAATTCAGAATCAACAGCTAACGGTTGATAAGTTAGTTCAAGCGATGCTGTTTGTGATAATTCCGCCCATATATTACGGTTAAAATCATCCTGACATTGCTCGGTATAATATCCCACTAGTTGAAATCGGATTTGGTTATAATCTTTGAGTAATTCTGGTTTTAACTGTATCTGCCAACTTTTTTGTCTATTAAGTTGTGTATCTGAGAGTGGTTTTGGCAATGTTAGAGTGGCTAATATCTCATCGTTCAGATAAAGCTTAATGTGAGATAGTTCTTTTATCAGTGCGGGTGAATAATTAATTGCAAAGTCAAGTACACCCGCTGTGATTAATACGTCTGGAGGCACTGCAAAACCTACTGATGCGTTTGGGCTAATGCCACTCATACGGGTAGTGACATTGTCTAGCTGATGAATTAAGCGTTTATTGACTTGTAGCGGGCTTTTTTCTGGGTACCCATGCAAAAAGCTACTTTTGTCCGCCATCGGCTGCAATGCGTTGCCGGCGGCGTGTAACGGCTGCCAGAAGAGAATCGTAAAGACAAATATGCTAAACAAATACTTAGGTGTTTTCATAACTGGTTGGCCTACGTGGTAAAAATGAATATATAAAAAGTGCTGCTTTAGTCATTTGCTCTACGATGGGTTGCAAGGGTTTAGGTGCATGCAATAAGATATTTTGCACCCCTACCCAACTCGCTTTGCGTACCTGACGAAAGCTAAATGAGGGTTTATCTTGCTGAAAGTTTTTTTGCCAATCGAGCCAAGCATCTACTCTTGAAAAGGTTGCTAAGATGTATTTCATTTGCTGTTCGGTAGACATGGGTTGCAATAACAAACCTAAATGATTACCGCGGGCGGTGATCATTTTGACTGGAAAACCTGTTTCTTGGGTACCATGGGTCAACAATATAGTTGCTGAGTCTTGCATGTTAATATTGATATATGGCGGCTGGTTCAATCGAATACCCATACCTTTGTCGCTGTAGTCTGTCACCACACAAGGTAGCAGGTGGCCGCTATTTAATTTTAAATGTGCAGGAATATTACTTTGCACCCGATGTGACACACGAACTTGTTTTGCCTCTGCAGCGACTGCAATAGCAGCACCTAAAACAATCAGGTTATAAAAAGTCCATGCCATACTTATCAGCAGGACTGCAACATACTCCGGTGAACCAAATATTAGGCGGATACAGGCATAAATGAAGCCAAATGCATTAATAAAAAATAATACCAAACAGGGTGCTGATATATTCCAATCGTAAAAGTCTTGCTCGTTCAAGCCACCTTTTTCAGTTACGTTAAATTTACCTTTATTCGGGTTAATGAGTGCGATGGTCGTGGGTTTTAAAATATACCAGGCCAATACCGACTCATATACCTCACCCCAAAATGAGTACCTATATTTACCTTGGATACGTGAGTTAGTAATTTTGATTTGCAGCAGGGTTGGGATCACATACAACATTATCGCCAAAAACTCAGCGTGTATAATAAATGAGTTGAAAAATATTAACGCAAGCGGGGCTGTTAAAAAGATTAACCTTGGGATACCAGAGAGAAAGTGCATCATGGCATTTAAATAACATGCACGTTGGCGCCAGTTTAGGCCTTGCCCCAGCAGTGGATTGTCGATGCGAAAAATCTGAGCCATGCCACGTGCCCAACGAATACGCTGGCCAACGTGAGCCGATAAACTATCGGTTGCTAACCCAGCTGCTTGCGGAATATTAATATAAGCGGTTTTGTAACCGCGTCTTTGCATACGCAATGCGGTGTGAGCGTCTTCAGTGACGGTATCAAATGCAAAACCGCCGATGTCTTCTAATGCAGAGCGTTTTAAGACAGCACATGAGCCGCAAAAAAAAGTCGCGTTCCACATATCATTGCCATCTTGGATCAAACCATAAAACAGCATGTTTTCGTTTGGAATTTTACTGTGATTTTTAAGGTTTTTTTCAAACGGATCGGCTGAAAAAAAGTGATGGGGCGTTTGCACCATGCAGACTTTTTTGTCTTTTAAAAATTGTCCCATGGTTAATTGCAGAAAAGAGCGGGCAGGGATGTGATCGCAGTCAAAAATAGCAATATAGTCGCCATGAGTATATTTCATCGCGTTATTCATATTGCCGGCTTTTGCATGCGTATGTTTATCACGGATAATGTACCCGGCACCGACAGCCTCGGCAAACTCCTTAAAGCTCTCGCGGCAACCATCATCTAAAATGTATACATTGATTTTATCCGCTGGCCATTCTAGATTGAGCGCCGCCAATGTGGTAGGTTTCACAACACTCAAGGGTTCATTATAGGTAGGGATATACACATCAACGCTTGGCCAGTCGCAAGTATTTTCAGGAAGCGGTTCAGGGCGTCTTTTAAGAGGGTTGATTGATTGAAAGTAGCCAAGAATGAGAACCAGCCAAGCATAACTTTCGGCTAATAATAAAGCAGACCCTAATATACTCGCTAACCAATCTTGCCAATAAATGG
Source organism: Gayadomonas joobiniege G7 (assembly GCF_000300815.1). Classification (GTDB taxonomy): domain Bacteria; phylum Pseudomonadota; class Gammaproteobacteria; order Enterobacterales; family Alteromonadaceae; genus Catenovulum; species Catenovulum joobiniege. Next base: position 340,175 of record NZ_AMRX01000003.1, read on the forward strand.
TCTCGGTAAAGCGCCACCAGATATACCGTGATGAACTGATAACCGAGAGGGTGATCATAATGATGGTTGCTAGTTGACCCTGTACTTTGCGCATTGGGTAAGCAACTAATAAAATGACTGCCATAAAAGCAGCTTGAGCAGGAATGCTAAAGGGGACAGTGACAAATAAAAATAAAGCAGCAATCATTAATAAATAACTAAGCCAGCGTACCCCTTTTAAATTCCATAAATTACCAATGCTTGTGCTCGGCGTTATTTGAAAAATGCGATTCCAATTGTTTTTGATTTTATGGTTAAAAGATCGATCCCATAATTTTAAGCTAACCCAAATAGATCTTAGTTGATGGCGAAGTATAGCTAACAAACTCTGATTTCGTCGAAAACGCCAAACCGCTAAAAATACCGCTTGAATGGTTATACGAACCAAGTCAAACGCCGATAGGCGGGAAGGTTTTACTTGTGGGAAAAAAGTATAAAAATTTTGTTTGAGTTGACTTTTATTGATTGAATCTAGCTTTAAAAACAGCGTTATCGGGTAAATGCATAGCGGCCACAAAGTGGCTGCAATACGACTGACCTGATAGTCGTGGAACAGGTGTTGAGCTCGTAATTTTAACAAACGCAGATAAACGGGCTGGACAAAAATAGCGAGTACTTTAAGGGGCCATGGCCAGTGAGTCGGTATTTTTAAAAAGACACTTCTCATTGTTGACTTACCTTACTGGCCAGCCAGCTAGATAGCTTGGCAAAGTCAGCCCGACAGGTATTCCCTGGGTGTGTTTGCACAGCTTGATTTTGATATCCGGGTGCTTCTTTAATTGCCTCGTCAAAATGAATAAAAAGTGGACAAAGCTGATTGAGCTCGTTTTGCCATACGCAAAAAATCTCAGCTTCTATTTGAGACTGAGCATTGTACTTGTTCACTAAAATATAGTGCCCTTGTATCGGTTTGTAATTTTTATAAGCGTATTTTTGATACAAAATACTGTGACAGATGGGATCGCATGTGCTGACTTCTATAATAAAGTCTTTTCTGCTAGCGAACTCAAATACCGGAAATGTTTTAGGACAATCAAAAATAAACCAAGCGTTTTCTGGTAGCTCAATTTGTTTAAGGTGGGTAAAGAGGGTATCAGGCGTAATGCCGTTAGCCATCTGGCCATAAGGCAGCAATAGGATGTCTGAATCAGTTCGGTAAAATTGTTTGGCTAAGTCGACAAATGATTCACACTGAGCCCAGCCTTGCACATTTGGCCAAGGGAGCGCAAAGTGTACACCGAGTTGATTTTGTGGACACAACTCAATTAAAACACTTGTTTCGCCGTTTAGCCGGATACTGCGCGCTAAATTGGCTGCGACTGAACTAGTGCCAGTACCACCTTTGCTACCAATAACAAAAACATGTGGCATCTAATCTTTACCTGTTGGGGCTAATTGATTGGAGGCCAGAGCGCTATTGATTTGTTTGAGCAAGGGGTAGTTTTGTTTTATTTTGGTGACCTTGTCAGCATGGCTTAATTCAATAAACACGGCTTGCATTGGATATTCATCGACCAAGTTTTGCCAATCTTGGCTGAATTTATTGGATTTTACGTGCGCATCTGACTGCATAGTGACTCTCACAACATAAAAAGGGTCTTGGTTATTACTTTAACCTGTATATACTGATACTTAAATAGTTTAGTCTACTTGGGTTGTTTATGTATGTGTAGCTTTACAATTGCCGGCCTACCCGAACAAGAATTGGCCACGTCATCCCAAAATAGTTATTTAATATTGGCAGAAAAACTAGATTTGGTTTTTAAGCTCAGTTATACCTTATTAAAAAACATTGTCGCTAAAAAGCAAGCGTTATTCTGTGTCTCTGCGGATATTGAAATTTTACGAACCACTTCTTTTGCAAACAATCAGACCTACTTTAAAACATTAGAAAGGAATAAAAAGCTACATTTGTTTGGGCCAACAGATTTGTGTGGAGATGTGTTAAAAACTAAACAAATTCGCGCAATTTTAAACGAGCTAAAAATTTACAAAAATTTTGCCGGTAGTGTGCTTATATTATCTCTAGATGCTAATCAGCTATATCATTTAAAAGAACAAGAGCTTGTTAACTTAGCTAATTATTTGAAAAGTCAAGCTGAGCGTTGGCAGTTAACTCTATATGTTAATTTGTATGGGCCTGCGACTCCGAAGTTGTCACCGAGTTTGCATAAGCTTGGAGAATACTTTTCGGGGTTCTTGACGGTGCAAGAACAGAGTCAGGTCACTCAGTTATTTATTGACTATTGGATATCAAGTGCAGGCGTTAGTTACCAGAAAAACATTTTGTTAGACGAGGATTCTGGTCAGTGGCAGGTAAGAGAAATACCCCCAAGTACTGACGTTAGCAAAGAGGAATATAATAGCGCTTATGATGAAAAAGAGGTTTGGGTTGTTGCTGCCGCAATTAACGCGCTTGCACAAATGCCGGCGGTTTATCGTCAAATAGAATCGAACCAAGCGCTGTTTAAAAAAGCGCAACAATTGACCGCGGCTACTGTGGTATTTGTGGTGACGCGACATACAGACTTAGTGTATTTAGCACGCCAATGTTATCGACTGCGAATAGAAAGAGGGGCTTGGTTAAAAATAGTGGTGCAAAATTTAGATGGTATAGTGCGCCATAGAGATGAGAGTTTATTGTTAAACTCAGGTGTTAACCTTATTTTGTATCAGCTATCCCATCCCTCTCGGTTTATTTCATCGATTGAGTCTATGCAAGGGTTAAAATTTACCCGTAAAATGCCACCAGACTTTGATTTTTTAGTTAAAAATATCGAAGTTAGCCGGGCCTATGGCTACCGAACTATGGATGCGTTTTGTAAGCAGGTTATTTCTGTTAGTCAAGCCGCAGACAATTTATCGGTTTCGTCTGTTCTGGTTAGACTGACGTTATTGCCAAGTAGTCAACCGATTCATGCGCTGCGCATACTCCAGGTTAAGCGGGAAGGGGATCTTTATACAAACTTTAAAAATGATATTATCCTGTATTTATCTGCATGTCGTATCAGTGACGTAGATCGAGCGCTAGAACATATGTTTTTTCTTGATGTGGACGAATTTTTTGTCCGTAAGAGTGTGATTTCAGAGCACTTTTATATTCAACAATTCTGCCGAGCTCAATTGAAAGATCCATTGTTACAGCAGGCACAAGATTATTCTACGCAATTAAACCAACAATTAATTATTGACGAGCAGGCTGATTATGAAAATGAAGATGCTAGCCAAGTTGCCGATAAGATCCGAGCGCTAAGAGTTGCCGATGCTGCCTACCCAGTTGAATTACCAATTAAGAGGGTGTTATGAATTTAACTGAATTAGCTGTTGTTATCGTATTTTCATTTTTAGCCGGTTATCTGTTTTGTTCGTTTGTAAATATATCAATTCGCCAGCTAAGGCGGTATTTGGTATTACTTACGTTCAGACATAAATATATTAAGCCTTATACAGGGACAGGAAAAAAACGTGATTAAAGCGAACGCGCAAAAGACATTTTATTTGCAGGGACTTGGGCTCTGGAATTTATATTTTTTTGTTAAATTTTACCTTCACCTTGAGCAAAGTATTCAGTTAGATATCACCGCGAACTTGGCGCTTGCTTGTTTTTTATCGGTTAATACACGAATCATCTGGCTGCAAAAGTGCAAACAGTGTTTTGCTGTCGTTTTTGCATTGTCTTTATTATATAGCGAATCTTGGTTGCCTCCATTATCGCAAATCAGCGACAATATTAAATTGCTGAGCAATTTTAGTTGGTCTTATTTTGTTGAATTGGGCGGCAGGTTTATTAGCTTAGAACTTATTTATGCCGCTATAATAGGTTTTGTTGGCTATCATTATTTATCGCGTTGGTTAAGGTTAACCAGTTTTAGTTTTGCTGGGTTATTGTGGTTAGAAGCCCAAGCTTTGATGCCAGCATCCATGCAACAGCCAGACCTGTTTGTTGAGCAAAAAACGCAGCCACAAAAAAAGAGAATGACCACTGAGCAAGACCTTAATGAAGAGGCCTCCTCACCTGAACAGCAGTTACTGCAGTTTTATCAGCATCAGCAAAATTATCCCGCTCAGGTACCCCAAAATAACGTCAATTTTGATGTATTATTATTGAACATTTGTTCCTTGTCATACGATGACTTAACGGCTGCTGGAATTGAAAGCAGCTCCTTGTTTGATAGTTTTGACATTGTTTTTAAACAATTTAATACTGCAACTTCATATAGTGGGCCGGCAGCTTTGCGACTGTTGCGTGCTAGCTGCGGTCATGTGCCGCACGCAGATTTATTTGAACAGGGGCCCAAAGCCTGTTATTTGTTTGAAAACTTAAAGTCTTTAGGTTTTAAAACCAGTTTAGTGATGAACCACGACGGCCATTTTGATAATTTTTTAGGTTTGATCCAAAATGAAGGGCACGTTGATGCAGCGCCTCTGCCGCTTGCTGGACGGGAAATAGAACAATATGCATTTGATAATACACCTGTTTACGATGACGCCGATATGTTAAAACAGTGGTTAAAACAAGTTAACGCTAGCCCCCAGCCGCAAGCCTTATACTACAACACTGTAAGTTTGCATGATGGTAACCGTTTAGTGGCCGCTGGAAAACTGGATGCAGTGACCAGTTATGCGCGCCGTAGCAAAAACCTGTTTGCTGATCTTAAGCAGTTTTTAGCCGATCTCGCCGCAAGTGGTCGCAATGTGATGGTGGTGTTAGTACCTGAGCATGGTGCCGCATTAAAAGGCGATAAAATGCAGTTCTCTGGCTTGCGGGATATTCCCAGTCCTTCGATTGTAAATGTTCCTGCGGCAGTGAAATTTATCGGCCCGAGCGCAGGTTACCAAAATCAGGCACAGGTGGTTGTGGCTGAGTTAGCCAGTCACTATACGTTAGGTACGCTGATAAAACGAGCAATTGATTTTGATGTATTTGCTAACCCATTGAACTTAAACGAGTTAGTTGCCGACTTACCCGATAACCGACTTGTTGCCGAAAACAAGGGCGCTGTATTGCTTGATTACAAAGGTAAACCCTATATAAAGCTGGCAGGAGATGATTGGCTGGTTTACCCAGGGTATTAAAACAAAGATAAGCCGGGTTTTGATCCCGGCATTTAAAAAGTTATTCGGCGACTTTTTTCAGTGCTAATGCATTCATGCAATATCTTAACCCAGTCGGTTCAGGACCGTCTGGGAACACATGCCCAAGATGGGCGTCGCAAGTGCTGCAGGTTGTTTCTATACGTTGCATCCCATGTGAAAGATCTTGGTGGTACGCAATAACGTTTTTACTAACGGGTTCATTAAAAGAAGGCCAGCCAGTACCTGAATCAAATTTGTTTTGGGCATCAAAAAGTAAAGTGTCGCAGCACACACATTGATATTTACCAGGTTCAAAAAGGTTACACATTTGGGAGCTAAATGCGCGCTCAGTGCCTTTTTCACGGGTCACATGAAATACATCTTCATCCAATAACTCACGCCACTGCTCAGGTGTTTTTTCGACCCTACGATCGGCCGGTAAATTGCCGTTTTTAGCTAGTTCAATAACGTCTTGCCAGTTAATCATGGTGTCTCCTTGTTAAGTGAGGCTGCTTAACGCCTTGCAGCCGTGAGTAAGTATAGACAGAGCTAACGAATAAAAAATTTCCTAGTTAACTATTTTTAACGACCCTTGCATCATCGCATAGTGACCTGGGAATGAGCAGAAAAACTGATAGTCTTCAGTTTTATTTAATTCTGCTACAGAAATTTGAGTACTTGTGGTTTCACCACCTCCTATAATTTTAGTGGCTGCAATCACTCTTTCATCATTATTTTTTAAATAATTATTATCCAACCCTTCAGACCAGCCATCAGAGGCTACTGTTTGCGCTTGTGCTTTAGTTGCTAAAACCCAGTTGTGACCCATTACGTTGGCGGGTAGAGAACCCGTATGTTTTAGGGTGACAGTAAAAGTATCACACGAAGCAGGCACTTTAATTTCGCTTTTGTTAAAACTCATAGCGTCGTTACTTTCTATCGTCGTTTGGCACTTCTCATTGGCCAAAGAAGCACTAGAAACAAAGGTTAAAAAAATAGCTGTAAGATATGCTTTCATGGCTCGACTCCTAAGTAGTATGTAGATGAGTTAAACAATAAACGAGCTGAGTGTGATGAGAGATCAATGTCGCCACTTGATTGTTATCTGGCGAGTAAATAATAATTGAGCCACAGGGTGTGGCTCAGCTAAGCTTATAAAATTATATGCTTGCCATTACAGAGCTATAATAGCTTTGAGCTGTTGGTTGACCATTAGCCAATTGATTAGCCATTTTGGTGCGAATTGCGGTAATAACTTGAGGTTGATTTGCTGTGTTGACTTCCAACATTTCTAACATAGCAGTTAGGTGCTCGCCTTGACCTTGTGACGTCTCTTCTAACACACGGTCGAAGTTATCTTGGATAAACTTAGCTGCAACAACGTTTTTGCCTTCGCAAGTGTCGGCAGAAGAGATTTTTGAAGAAACGGCTGTGGTCCCCAGGTCCCAAATGATATTTGAAATAGCAGCCGCAGTGCCGTTATCATCAAAAATTATTGCGCCAATACCACAATGCTTCCATGGATTAATTTTGTCATCAGCCATTGCATTTGATGAAATGAATGATGCGGCTAATAAAGCACTAATTGTTATTTTTTTCATTATTTATTTACCAGTATTTAGCTACGCTGAAGGAATACTCAAATGCCTTATCATATTGGATCGCAGTTCTTATATCCCAGTTTTCATTGGTTGAAAAACTTTGCTCCCAGATTAGGTAATTTGAACTATCTTCTGACGCACTTATATTAAAGGCTCGGCCGGTTTTGACCGACATTGCCCACCAAGGTGTTAACAATAACACCGCTTCAATTTCTGGTCCCGTCGATAGTTGAAAACTCGATAAGTCAGAAAATTGAATTTTATTTGCCAGAGACAAATTAAAGACGGAACCAGGTGTAAGTGTCCAACTTTGTCCCACATTGCCACTGACAAAAAACTCTGCACAATTTAGACAAGCTAAATTTTTAGCTCCGTAGCCCGAAGATAATGACCAAGCATATGCTTTATCTTCGGGCAAACCAGTTTTTGTAACGTTTAAATTATTTATTGAAAAGAAGATGAATTCACGAAGTGAGACATTATGATCATGAATTAATAAACTAACATCAAATGCGATAAGCTCAGACCAAGGGACGCGTGCCGAATTAGCGGTTAAAAAGTCATAATAGCCAGCTCTGAAGTTAATCAAATTGGCTGACCCATATTCTGTGTTGTAGATTTGCGAAATGCTAACTTTACTACTGGGTTGAGCTGTATGTGGCGCTTTAGGTCGGTTGCTCAGCCAATCTGGTTTACCGCTGGGTAATTTAAACCTATGGTTTAGCAATTTGTGACGGGTGCTTGTTTGATTATCCGTTAGAGATTTATTTTTTTGCTCTAGAAATGCAAAATAATCGTATAAAGTATCAATAATGCGTTTGCTGCTGGTCGCATCTCGATCAATGAGTGACTCAATTATTTGTTTGTCACCATTAATAATTTGTGTGACATCTCGCTTCTCGGAAGCGGTTAGCTGTATATATTTTTCGTATAACTGCTCTTGTCTGGATGGGTGATATATTATTTTACCTAGCAGGTGTTCGTTAGAGGAATGAGTAAGCTTTTTAATCACATCAAACGGCATCACCCAAGGCTTGAAGTCAACCATCAGGTTTACATTGCTCACTAGCTCAATAAGTTTAGCAAGTTGATACGCGCAGTTTTCACGGAAAAAATAATAGGTCAGGCTGTGGTTTTCCAGTTCCCATAAATGAGCTAACAAAAATTTTATTTGCATGGGACTAAAATTGAGCTGATATTCCCACATGTCTCTAAGTTCAGTTTCATTATAGGCTAGCTGATGGTGATGGTACTTTTGATTCGAGAAGCGTCCTTGATAGCCCCCTGTGATGCCATTAAAGATGTATTCAAGTTTATTGTCTGATGCAGGAACAATAGCGCCATAGCTGAAAGTATTGTCTAATAATTTGGTATTATGGTTTTGGTTTAGTTTAAGTAGTAAGTGACCAAACATAGATGCTGGGTTACCTAAATAACCACTAGCGTAAACTAAGCTAACACTGTTTGCTTTAAAGGCTTGCTGATAATCTGAGTAGTTGGGACATGTAACCTCGGGCAATTTTAATTGTTTAAGCTGTGTTGTCAGCCAGAGTTTTCGTGCAGGAAAGCGACACTGGGTTTTAGGCGCTTGAGTAAACTGGTGAATGGTTGCTGTGAGTTCTTGTTTAGGATCTAGCGCACCCTGCGTAGATAAATAAAAATCATTCTGCGATAGTCGGCCTTGTCTGGTAAACAAACCTGTTTCTATATGTAACAATCTTAACCAAGTTGGGTGCTGGCTTAATTGCTGCAAATTAGAGTTTGTAGGCACAGTTAGTTTTAGCATCAGTCCCTGAGCAGCGGCATTATTAATAAATAAATACAAACTTAATAAAGTCGGCAAAAAGTATTTTAAGTTCAATGTTTTTATTATCTTCCTTAATTTACAAATAGGTTACATCTAAACCTACTTATATTCAAGTGCTTATAGTTTAGGCATGCGATATTGGAATATCTGGTTTTTAACGCGAATTTCGAATTTGCGAGTGAAAGACTCATGATGTTTAAATTAGTTAAATATTTTATTGATCATTCACGAGAAAAGAACCTAAACCAGCACATTGTTTTTTATATTTTTTTAACTGCCATTCGTATCGGACTCGATATTTGATTTTTTTTAAAAAAGGTTTGTTGATTGTATTTATGGCCAGGTCGGTTTTTTTGATATCACTCGTAAAAGTTTCTTTTCGCTCGATAACGGCGGGGGATAAACCTAACACTTGGATGTCCAAATCCCAATAATTCTGAATATCCACGTCAATTGGCCGGCAAATTCTCTCGGTTGCTTTTAACAATTTTTTGGCACCAGTTAAAGAGACGGCTTGCGCTTTAGTGGTAATAGGGATTTTTGAGTACTGAATTAATTTAAATGGCGGTATTTGAGGTATGGCAAGTGACTCAGTTATTCTGGATTGGTCTTTTAAATATGTCAGCTTTATATAGTCCCAATTTTTGATGTGCTCAAAAACCCCATGCACATGACACAGGTTTTTGTTAATGATGCTGTCGTCTTCTAAAATGATTGCCCAAGGCAAGTTTTGACCGATGATTTTTTGCCAAATCAATCTATGGCTCAAGTAGCAGCCAATTTCTCCATTATTTAAAGGTTTAAAATAACGGTTTTGGTTTTGTTTTGTTGAATAAACAGCGTCAATTTCTGATTTAGATAAAATTCGGCCATCAACGGCCGCGACTCTTTCAAATGGAATCGCTAAAGCGGTTAACTGTTTTGCCATAAACGCATATCTATCTTGACTGCTATCTAGGTTTATTAAAAAAACTTTACCTTGGGGTTTATTCATTCGATATCGTTTTTAATTTTTGCTGAACATTTAAAAGGATGTTAACGATCATTTATTTCACCTTTGTGGCAATTTTGCTGTCGCAATTTGCAGCTTCCGTCAATATTCAAATAAGTCGGCCGCCGAATTTATCGAGGAAATTGATATTGAATTTTTTGTTACCTCCACGCATCTCGTGTTTGGCGCAACGGCATTGCCCATTTTTTGATCAGCACCAACTTCAAAGCAGTTCAACTTTTTATTTCACAGGCATAATAGTTTTTATATTTTCATTTAATACAAAAGTATTTTGTTGTTTGTGCTGTTTTTTGCAAATAAGAATAGCTTCACACTGTACGCTCTTATTAAACACTTTAAAAATGCGCAAGCATGTTTTTAACAACAGGCTCGTTATTTTAAATTTATATGAGGATACACAATGCCTATTGCATTATTTGCATTAACTTTAAGTGCGTTTGCTATTGGTACGACAGAGTTTGTGATAGTGGGTTTAGTACCAACTATAGCGATGGATTTGGGGGTTACATTGCCCAATGCTGGCTTACTCGTTAGCTTATACGCTGTTGGTGTTGCCGTTGGTGCGCCTGTTTTAACGGCTTTGACCGGAAAGTGGAACCGAAAGTACGTTTTATTAAGCTTGATGGCGCTATTTGTGACTGGGAATATTTTGGCATGGCAAGCACCAAGCTACGAGAGCCTGATTGTGGCTCGAATATTAACCGGACTTGCTCATGGTGTGTTTTTTTCCATAGGCTCAACGATTGCGATTGGTTTGGTCGCAAAAGAAAAAGAGGCCAGTGCTATTGCTATCATGTTTACGGGGTTAACTGTTGCCCTTGTAACTGGTGTGCCGCTAGGAACTTGGATTGGCCAGAACTTTGGTTGGCGAGCAACATTTTTAGTCGTTTCTGCTCTAGGCATGCTTGCTTTGATTGGTAGCGCGCTATTGGTTCCAAACAATTTAAAGCAGAGTAGACCAGCAACCTTAGTTGAGCAAATGCAAGTGCTTATTCAACCGCGACTCGTATTGGTTTATCTAATGACCATTTTGGGTTACGGTGGCACGTTCACTGCGTTTACGTATTTAGCGCCTATTTTGCAAGAAGAAGCTGGATTTTCGCCTTCTGCTATTAGTTTAATTATGCTGGTGTACGGCCTTTCTGTTGCCGCAGGTAACATTTACGGTGGCAAGTTGGCCGATAAAAAAGGACCAATTTGCGCGCTAACTATTATTTTTTCTGTTCTGGCCGTTATCCTTTTTGCGCTAACTTTCACCATGGCAAGTAAAATAGCAGCAGTGATCACTGTGTTGGTATGGGGAGCCTTTGCGTTTGGAAATGTACCTGGTTTGCAAGTATACATAGTGCAACTTGCTGAGAAGTTTACGCCAAATGCAGTAGACGTTGCTTCAGGTCTCAACATAGCGGCATTTAATATAGGCATTGCCATGGGATCTATGCTAGGTGGGACTATCGTCAATGGCATGGGGCTGTCTGATACTGCATGGGTCGGTGCCCTTATTGCAGTCTCAGCGCTGGCTGTAACAGGTTTTAGCGGCTATTTAGATAAGCGTGAACAGGCAAATACAGCCAGTTCTACTGAGAGCTAAAAATTAATAGTGAGTACTTTGTTTAAGGTGTGACTCAAACCACACAGATCCCTGAGCATTTAGCCTTTCTTTTAAACCATGAGGTTTAAAAATAGCGGAGGAAGGCTTTTTTGATACCTGGGCGAAAGAGAAAACCCATTTACCGCTGACCAAAGGCATGATCGACGCAATTGATAAACACGTGCGAGACGTGCCTTTACGCTGACAAATGAACGTCAAAAAGAAGCCATGGATTGCCACTTTGTGTATGCCATCGTGCCAAAGCACAATGTGGAAGATGTCAGTAAACAGCGCGCCGTACAAAAAGCGCGCGAGCAGGTTAATGCAGCCTCTACGCATATGACGCTGAAAGGTCAATCGCTCAGTAAGGAGCAGCTTGAATATGAAATTGAACGTGTTGCTGAGCAAATCATGGATAAGATGCCTTCAGACTTCTGGAACGAAGAATAAGCATAGCAAACGTTAATACGCTGATAGCGTATTGATAAAACGGTATCTAATACATAGATACCGAGGTTCACTTTTTAAAGCATAAAAAGTGGTTGATTCAAACGGGTGTAACTTTAGGTGTAAATAAGGGTTTTTAAGGTATGAGTGGTAGCAATTTTGTCCATGAAATCAATAAACGAAGGACCTTTGCTATCATCTTGCACCCCGACTTGAACCGGTAAGACAACTTAAGCCACCTAAAGCCTAAATATTAATAAAAACAAAATCTTATAAGGCGTCTTGGGTTGTCATATTGACCATCAGAGCCTACTTTTGCCACCCTGAGTCACAGGAATAGGTACAAATTTGGGTACAAATTCTTGTGTGCAAAGGGCTTAAAAAATTTTGTACCTTTTCTTAGTTTTCAATAACTTAGAGGAAAGAGTATGGTACTCACTGAATCGTGGTTAAAAGCGCAGTACGGTAAAGCAAAAACCAAAGAACTTGTAAAAGCTGATCGTGACGGGCTTTGTGTTCGTGTATCTCCAAAAGGTAAAGTGACCTATTCGTTGCGGTACTCCTACGCCGGTGGCCGAAAACGGGTTGATCTTGGTTCCTATCCGTTAATGTCGCTCAAAGAAGCTAGGGGGCGAAGCGCTCAGGCTTCGTAAAAAGCTAGAAGAGGGACATGTGTCCAAAGATTGTTCGCCAGCTTGAGAAGCAAGCTATTATCGCCGCTGAATCCCTTTCAGGGCTTTTTGACCTTTGGTATGACTCATACTGCATAAAGAACAAAAAAGGCCATCATGAGATCAAGCGAAGGTTTGAGCTTCATGTATTCCCTAAACTCGGTTCACTGCCAGCCGAGCGCATCACTTTGCGGAGGAGTTAACAGAGGATAGTGTGCAGATCCCTGAGAGCCTGGCGCTTTACATTGATTACAATGCCATGGCGATGACTATCGCTCTTGTCTTGTCGTCAAGCTTAAGCCCCAAAAGTTTAAATTAGGATGTCTATCGGTACTATCAGTACCAATATCCGCTTTATTTTAAACCGTGCGGTTTATATTCTTTGTTTTTTACGGCAGTTATCGCCGTGTTTTGCTGGTTTGTTAAACCATTTTTTGAGAAAATATCTATAATTATGTATCATTGGGTTGATGGTGATATGTTTTTATATATCGTTATTGTGCTATCTAGGGTGCTGTGATATAGTTTTATAGATATTGTAGAAATGTAGATATAGAAAAGCAGATCAAGAATGGCTTATATCAATGATCAGATACTGGAAGCGCTGCGAGAGGCGCGGGCGCGTAAGGGACTTAGCCAGCGGGAGTTAAGTGCGCGTTCTGGTGTGCCGCAGAGCCATATCTCCAAGATTGAGGCGGGTGGTGTTGATCTGCGTATGTCCAGTTTGATTGCTTTGGCGCGTGTGTTGGATTTGGAGCTGTTTTTAGCGCCTAAGAAGTCCATGCCAGCTATTAAGTCGATTACGCGCTCTGCTGTCGGCGGAGACGAGTTGGAAGCTGTGTCGCCAGCTTATACTCTGGACGATGATGGCGATGAGTAATGTGTCTACATTAAATGTTCTGCTTTACGGTCAGCCGATTGGGACGATTACCAATGTTGGGCATGACAGAACATTATTTGCGTTTACGGATGAATATATCAGCAATGAAGCACGGCCAGTTTTAAGTCTGGGGTTTAAGGACTCTTTGGGTGGTCTGATTACGGATTTTAAGCCGACACAAACCAAGCTAACGCCGTTCTTCTCGAACTTGTTGCCAGAAGAAACAATGCGTCATTATCTGGCGGAACGTGCGAATGTTAATCCGGCGCGTGAGTTTTTTTTACTGTGGTTGTTGGGGCAGGACTTGCCTGGTGCGATAACTGTCGTACCCGCTGGCGGTGAAATGCTTCCACCCAATGTGCATGAAGAGGTGGAAGAGGGAGACGCACCAGAACAGCCTATGCGGTTCTCATTGGCTGGGGTACAGTTGAAGTTTTCAGCGGTGCAGCAGGCAGCGGGTGGTTTAACTATTCCAGTATCAGGAACAGGTGGTTCTTGGATTGTGAAGTTGCCGTCCTCACGTTTTGAGGCGGTGCCAGAAAATGAATTTGCCATGATGGAAATGGCGCGCATGTTGGGTATGGATGTGCCTGAGACGCAGCTTTTATCCATTGACCAAATCGGCAATTTTCCTGAAGGGATTGGTCGATTTGGGAATAGTGCTTTTGCGATTAAGCGTTTTGATCGTAACGCCGATGGCACGGCTATTCATATGGAAGATTTTGCGCAGGTCTTTGGGGTTTATCCTGAGGACAAATACAAGAAAGCCAGTATGCGCAACATCGCTCAGGTTATCGGCCTGGAAGGGCATGAGGGTGATGTGGCGGAGTTTATTCGTCGTCTGGTGTTTAATACGCTGGTCGGTAATGCGGATATGCATCTTAAGAACTGGTCGGTGATATATAACGATAAGCAAAGTGCCTCGATAGCACCAGCTTATGATTTTGTGTCAACCATTGCCTATATTCCTGATAACAGTGCGTCTCTTAAGGTGAGCCGCACGAAGAAGTTCAGTGAATTTACGTTAGATGAGTTGTCGCACTTGGCCGCTAAAGCCATGCTGCCAGAAAAGCTGGTGCTGGATACGGCGCGTGAAACGGTTTCGGCTTTCCATGAAATATGGAACCGTGAAAAGACAAACTTACCTCTCACAAAGCATATGATTGAGGTAATTGAAAAGCATTTACAAAACGTGCCTTTGGCAGGCACGGGCGCATAATACGCCACAATTTAATCGCTCTGGATTGATGAACAATACGGGAGTTTTTGCTGGCTGTAGGCCGTGGCAGACAACTTGGAAATCAGGGCTTAGAGTTAACTTTATTTATTTGTATAAATATTTGTACAAAATGGGAATTTAGATACATGGCTGAAGCCAATTTTGTCAATGAAATCAATAAGCGACGCACGTTTGCTATCATCTCGCACCCTGATGCGGGTAAAACAACCATCACGGAAAAAGTATTATTATTCGGAAAAGCGCTACAAAAAGCAGGTACAGTCAAAGGCCGCGGCTCAAATCAACATGCTAAATCCGACTGGATGGAAATGGAAAAAGAACGTGGTATTTCAGTTACTACGTCGGTTATGCAGTTTCCGTATAATGATTCTTTGGTTAATTTATTAGATACCCCAGGGCACGAAGACTTTTCCGAAGATACTTACCGAACCTTAACAGCTGTCGACTCCTGTTTAATGGTAATAGATGCGGCAAAAGGGGTTGAAGACAGAACCCGTAAATTAATGGAAGTGACGCGTTTGCGGGATACGCCCATTATTACTTTTATGAACAAACTTGACCGCGATATTCGTGATCCTATGGAGTTATTAGACGAAGTTGAAAGTGAGCTGGATATAGCGTGTGCACCAATCAGCTGGCCAATTGGCTGTGGAAAAAACTTTAAAGGTGTTTACCACATTCATCGAGACGAGAGCATCTTGTATCAAAGTGGCCAAGGCCATACCATTCAAAACAGCCAGATCATTAAAGGGTTAAATAACCCTGAGTTAGATGAGGCAATTGGTGAAGAGCTCGCTAGTGAGTTGCGTGATGAGCTGGAATTAGTCATTGGCGCTTCGCATGAATTTGATCAAGCGTTATTTTTAGACGGTCAGTTGACGCCAGTATTTTTTGGTACCGCGTTGGGTAATTTTGGTGTTGATCATATGCTTGATGGGTTAACCAAATGGGCTCCTGCTCCTCAGCCAAGGCAAACGGAAGATCGTTTAGTAAATGCTGATGAAGAAAAATTCAGTGGTTTTGTTTTTAAAATACAAGCGAATATGGATCCTAAACATAGAGACCGCATCGCCTTTGTTCGGATCGTTTCAGGTTGTTATCAGCAAGGCATGAAGTTTAACCATGTCCGAATTGGTAAAAATATCAGTATTTCAGACGCAGTGACTTTTATGGCCGGCGATCGAGAAAGAGCTGAAACAGCTTACGCAGGTGATATTATTGGCCTACATAACCATGGTACCATTCAAATAGGGGATACTTTCACACAAGGCGAAAAACTCAAATTTAGTGGTATACCAAACTTTGCACCTGAATTATTTCGTCGCATTCGTTTACGCGATCCCCTTAAACAAAAACAATTATTAAAAGGATTGGTTCAGCTATCCGAAGAAGGGGCTGTGCAGGTCTTTCGGCCACTGCAGAATAATGATTTAATTGTGGGGGCTGTCGGCGTGCTGCAATTTGACGTTGTGGTTGCTCGATTAAAAGCTGAATATAATGTTGATGCTATTTATGAGTCTATCAGTGTTGCGACAGCGCGCTGGGTGACTGGCTCAGATAACAAAAAATTCGAAGAATTTAAACGTAAAGCAGAATCTAATCTGGCATTAGATGGCGGTGATAATCTCACTTACATAGCGCCAACTATGGTGAATTTAAGTTTGGCCGAAGAAAGATACCCAGATATACAATTTCTTAAAACGCGCGAACATTAAGACGGTTATTGATGAAAATAAAACAAATTTTAGCGGAAAAAGTACAAGCGGCAATGCTCGAGGCTGGTATTCCCGCCGATTTTACAGCTCAAGTGGCGTATTCAAAACAAGCCAAGTTCGGGGATTACCAAGCCAATGGTGTTTTACCCGCAGCGAAGCAGCTTAAAACAAACCCCAGAGCCTTGGCTGAACAGGTGTTAGCAAAGTTAGATTTAACCGAAATCGCCGAAAAAGTAGAAATTGCTGGTCCCGGTTTTATCAATATCTTTTTGTCGAGTGAGTGGTTGGCTGATCAATTGAACACTCATTTTGACGATGATCGCTGCGCGGTTGCACCGGTGAAACAAAAACAAACCTGTGTTGTAGACTATTCGTCACCTAACTTGGCTAAAGAGATGCATGTTGGCCACCTACGTTCAACTATCATAGGTGATGCTGTTGTTCGAGCATTAGAATTTCAAGGTCACAAAGTCATTCGCCAAAACCATATGGGTGACTGGGGTACTCAGTTCGGAATGTTAATAGCGCACTTGGAAGATACCTTAAAACAAGACTCGGTTGCTGAAGTTGCGCTGGCTGACTTAGAAGGTTTTTACCGAGATGCTAAAAAACGTTTTGATGATGAAGCTGACTTTGCTGATAAAGCACGAGAGTATGTTGTTAAATTGCAATCGGGTGATGCCCGTTGCAAAGCATTATGGCAAGAGTTTATCGAAATTTCAGTGCGCCACAGTGAAGAAGTCTACAAGAAGTTAAATGTTACTTTAACGCGTGAAGATATACGTCCGGAAAGTGCCTATAACGAAGATTTACAAAATATTATTGATGAGTTGGTCAAAAAAGGACTTGCAGTTGAAGACCAAGGCGCAAAAGTTGTCTTTTTAGAAGAATTAGCCGACAAAGAAGGCAAACCATCACCGGTTATTGTGCAAAAATCTGGTGGCGGTTTTTTATATGCAACGACCGATTTAGCTGCGCTTAAATATCGCAGTAAAACGCTAAAAGCCGACCGAAATTTGTATTTTATAGATGCAAGGCAGTCATTGCATATGAATCAGGTTTTCACAATTGCAAAAAAATCTGGTTTAGTTGATAAAAGTATCAGTTTAGAGCACCATCCGTTTGGTACTATGATGGGCGAAGACGGCAAACCATTTAAAACTCGAACCGGTGGTACGGTTAAGCTTGCTGAGCTCCTAGATGAATCGGTTAGCCGCGCGGCGGCGCTTTTAGCTGAACGAGAAACCGATCTAACCGATGAAGAGCGTCAAGAAGTGGCACGTAAGGTTGGCATAGGTGCAGTTAAATTTGCCGATTTATCAAAACATAGAACCAGTGACTACATTTTTAACTGGCAAAATATGTTGAGTTTTGAAGGGGCCACAGCACCTTATTTACAATATGCCTATACTCGCATTCAGTCTATTTTCCGTAAAGCGGGTATCGATATTGCGCAGCTTGATGGACAAATTCAATTGCAAGCACCGCAAGAAAAAGCACTTGCGATAAAACTATTACAGCTTGAAGATACATTAGAGGTCGTTACAGCAGAAGCGCTTCCTCACCTTTTATGTTCCTACTTATATGAAGTATCAAGTTTGTATATGAGTTTCTATGAGGCATGTCCAATACTTAAAGAAGATACTTTGGAGGCAGACAAACACAGTCGTTTGGCGTTGTCACGCTGGACCGCCAAAGTGCTTGATCTAGGCCTATCCCTTCTTGGCATAGAGCGCATGGAAAAAATGTAATCTTTTGTTAGTTTTTTCTTCAAAGCCAGCCTAAAATTGCTGGCTTTTTATAACCCAGTTTGAATAAACACCATAAACAAAAAAAATATTATCTACTCAATTATCATCAAAAAGTATATAAAATCGTCAAAATATCACCAAATTGCATAACTATAACGTTTTAGCCGTCTAATATTTCCTTTTTTTGTTAACATATTCGAAGAAAATACCAAAATTATTACTAATTTATAGAAAACTCTTTGCATTTTACCTATGACTTTAGCTAAGATTTAACAGCATCCAATAAAAAACTTTGGTCTACCATTTGGAGATCAAAAAAAGCAGTCGAGTGGCTAGGTTGACAGTTTGATACATTTGGTAGAAGATTTGTTTCTGTTTTTAACAAACAGTATAAAATGTTTTAGCGGTTATGTTATCAATGTCCGCCACAGCTAATTAAGTTCCAAACAAAATATATTGGGAATCGTGTCAAAGATGATAAAAAGCAAAAAACTCGCTTCTGCAATAGCTGTCACATGTGCCATGACTTTGGCACCAGCTGTATCTGCAGATCAGGTGGAAGACCTGCACAAAGAAGAGCGTGCTATTCATGATGCCGCTGTTAAGTCGCAAAAACGAGTAGATTCAATGTTCGAGCAGTCTGTCGATCTGTTGAGTGAATACCGTCAGGTTGTCGACGAAACTGATAATCTTCGTATGTACAACGACCATGTACAAAAATTGGTTAATAACCAAGAGAAAAAGATCCAATCTTTGCAAAATCAGATTGATGGGATCGAAGACACCAAAAAAGGTGTTGTTCCTCTAATGTATAAAATGCTCGATTCACTGGAAAAGTTTATTGAATTAGATATTCCAGTGGAAGTTGAAGCACGTAAAGCACGTGTTGAGCGTATTCGTGAATTAATGTCAGATCCTGATATCACAACTTCTGAACGTTACCGCCAGGTGCTTGAAGCCTATCAAATCGAAAACGATTACGGCTCTGCTATTTCAGCCTACCAAGGCAAATTGAACGATATTACAGTAGATATGGTTCACATCGGTCGTGTTGCATTAATCGCTCAATCACTTGATTTGAAAAACTCTTGGGTTTGGGACAACGACGCTAGAACTTGGGTTGAATTAGGTGATGAATATAACAAGCCAGTTACCAAGATCATTCGAATGGCTAAGAAGCAGGTTGCACCTGATCTTATCGAAGTGCCAGTATTTGCAGCGGAGAGTGCAGAATAATGAAAAAGTTTAAGTCAATTCTTACTGCTTCAGCTATCGCTCTGTCAGTTGTATCTTTCGGCTCATATGCCGCAAACGATGCATTAGACCAGTTATTAGAGCAAGTTAAAGCAGATCGTATTTCAGAAACTAAAATCAATAAAGAGCGTGAAGCTGAATTCCGCGCAGCGCGCGATCAAAAGCAAGCTCTGTTGAACAAAGCAAAAGCTGAATTAGACGCAGAACAAAAGCGTCAAAAGCAGTTGCAACAAAATTTTGCTGATAACGAAACTCGAATCACAGACAAAACTAAAGAGCTAGAAGATGCTAAAGGTACTTTAGGTGAAATGTTTGGTGTTGTACGTCAAGCGTCTGGTGAAACCTTAGGTCGTGTTGCTACTTCAATTGTAAGTGCACAACCAGAGTTTTCTAACCGTACTGACGTTTTAGCACGTTTAGCTGAAGCTAAAGAATTACCTAACTTGTCTGAGTTAGAAGAGTTGTGGTTTGCCCTGCAAACAGAAATGACTCAATCAGGTAAAGTTGTTAAGTTTGATGCTAACGTAACTGGTTTAGACGGTTCTGAATCTGTTAAAACAGTTACCCGTGTTGGTAGCTTCAACTTGTTAGGTGAAGATGAGTACTTAAAGTTTAACTCAGAAAGTAACCAAATTGAGCCATTAGGCCGTCAGCCAGAAAGCCACATGGTTGCTTCAGTTAGTGATTTTAACGGTTTAGATTCTGGTTTCACTGGTTTATACCTTGACCCGTCTCGTGGCGCTATCTTAGATATCTTCAAACAAAAAGCGACTATGATGGAACGTTATCATCAAGGTGGTTTACCAGGTTACGTGATCACAGTGGTTCTATTGATCGGTATCTTAATCTCTCTTGAGCGCTTCGTTACGTTAACAGTTGTTGGTGGTAAAATCCGTAAACAGCTTAAAAATCCTGAAAAACCTTCAGAGAAAAACCCTCTGGGTCGTATCTTGGGTGTTTACAACTCAAACAAAAATGTTGATACCGAAACGCTTGAGCTGAAATTAGACGAAGCTATCTTGCGTGAAACACCGTCAATTGAACGTGGTGTTAATGTTATCAAGATTCTAGCCGCTATTGCTCCGCTATTAGGTCTATTAGGTACAGTAACGGGTATGATTGGTACTTTCCAATCAATTACGCTATTTGGTACCGGTGACCCTAAAATCATGGCGGGTGATATCTCTATGGCATTGGTAACAACAGCACAAGGTCTGATCGCTGCATTACCTCTGATTTTCTTGCACAGCATTACTGCTGCTAAGAGCAAGTCAATCGTTCATGTATTAGAAGAGCAAAGCGCGGGCATCGTAGCTGCACACGCGGAGCGGGAGCGAGCATAATATGTTATTCCTGATAGAACTTTGGGAAACTGTCAGGGGATTTATATCAACCGGGGGCGATGTACTATGGATCGTCTTCGGGGTGCTAGCTGTCATGTGGATTCTGATGATTGAACGATACTGGTTTATGTTTATAGAATTTCCTAAACGCAAAAAAGAAATCGTTGATCGTTGGGATGCACGTGAAGATACCACTTCTTGGTATGCGCATAGAATGCGCGATGCCTGGATTTCGGAAGCATCAGAATTACTGAACGCCAGAATTCTTTTGATTAAAACCCTGGTTGCAGTGTGTCCTTTAATCGGATTGTTTGGCACCGTAACAGGTATGATTTCAGTGTTTGAAGTTATGGCTGTGCAAGGTACCGGTAACCCACGTTTGATGGCATCGGGTATTTCCATGGCAACAATTCCAACTATGGCTGGAATGGTTGCAGCGCTGTCGGGAGTTTTCTTTAGCTCCAGGATTGAGGCTCGCGTTCGCGTGGAAACTGAGAAATTAGTGGATAGTATGCCACATCACTAGAGAGAATTATTATGGCACGTAGACATCGCCGAGAAGAAGAAGATGCAGCGATCGACATGACGCCGATGCTGGACATCGTATTCATCATGTTGATCTTCTTTATCGTAACCACTTCTTTTGTTAAGGAAGCAGGTATTGAAGTAAATAAACCGGAAGCAAGTCAGTCTAAAGCACAACCAAAAGCTAATATTTTCATTGCGATTAATGAAAACGGCGACATTTGGATGGACAAGCGTATGGTTGATGTAGAGCGCGTTCAAGCTAACCTTGAAAAACTGTTAGCAGAGCAAGCCACAGATACTGTTATCGTTCAGGCTGATAAAGAGGCGAAACATGGCAAGGTTATGAAAGTCATGGATCAAGTCAAAGCGGCCGGTATTGATAAAATCGTAGTTGCGGGGAAAAAATAATATGATCCGCCTACTGTTATCCATACCAATAGGCATCGCGATAACATTCGGTCTGTTTGTACTAATGGCATCTTTGATTGCCAACAACCAGAGGGGACCTGACGCAGGTGAAGAGGCTCCTAGAATTGACATCGTGATGCAGAAACCAAGTGATTCTGTGCAAGAAAGGACCAGGACGCCACCACCGCCGCCTCCGCCACCACAGCAGCCGCCTCCGCCTCAACAGGCTGAGCCGGAAACGACTGAGGCTGATGCAGGTGGTATCAATCTGGACGTACCAAATGTGAATACGGGTGGAGTAGATGTCGGACTGGGTGATATCAGTGGCGCTATGATGAAAGATGGTGACGCAACGCCAATCGTTCGAATTGAACCAAGATATCCACCTCAAGCGGCCCGTGATGGTATTGAAGGATGGGTAGAGCTGAGCTTTACAATTGACGAAGTAGGTGGGGTAACGGATGTAGAAGTAATCAACTCTGAACCTCGCCGTATCTTTGACCGTGAAGCAAGAAAAGCTCTGGGTAAGTGGAAGTACAAACCAAAAATTGTTGATGGTAAACCCGTCAAGCAGCCTGGCTTAACAGTGCGTCTTGACTTTACCTTAGCAAAATAGGTTTGGGTTCTGTTTGATTGATAGGTATAGCCCGCTTACGAGCGGGCTCAATCCGGAGACATTATGAAACTGTCACGATTGATTTTATCTGCTGTTTTAGTGGGCTTTACTGCAACTGCGACTATTACGCCTGTTGTGGTGAATGCGCAAACGCTGGCAGAAAAGAAAAAGGCAAGGCCTGTAGAGGTTATGTCAGAAAATGTCGGTAAGAAGGTGGGTGAAGCCATTGGAATGCTGACAGGTGGCGAGGACGGTGAAGAAAAAGCTTCTACCGCAGAAGTCATTCGTATACTTGAAGAAATAGAGCCGAAAAAAGAGTTTGATAAAGCTTTTTTAGCCCAATTAATTGGTAAGCTCTATGCGCAAGAAGGTGACTATGATAAAGCCATTGATAAAATCAAATATGCTGTCGATTTAGATGTTTTGAGCTGGGATGACCAAGCAGGGACGTTAAAAATTCTTGCTGTATTGAGTCTTCAACAAGAAAAATATCAGGCTGCAATTGATAATTACAATGAATGGTTTAAGTTCACTGAAAAGCATGATCCTCAAGTATATACGCACAAAGCGTTAAGTTATTATCAGTTAAAAAACTACGATAAAACCGTAGAACAAGCTGATATGGCTATTAAATATGCTGAAGAGCCAAAAGCCGATATTTATCAAATTAAAATGTCAGCTTTTGTTGATCAAAAGAAATATGATAAAGCAATTGAAGTTTGTATAGCAGCTTTGGAATATTTTCCAAAAGATAAAAAGTGGTGGTTACCTTTAGGCCAATTTTATTTGATTGAAGAGGATTACCAACGAGCTTTGTCAACATTTGAATTAGCTGACAAGCAAGGCTTCTTGGAAAAAGAGTCTCACTTTAAGATCTTAGCTCAACTGTATTCAATCTATGGTATTCCGTATAAAGCGGCAAAAACTATGGAAGAGCACATGAAAGCGGGTACGATAACTAAAGATGCCAAAAACCTTGCGGTTACGGCTAATTATTATCACCAAGCTTCTGAGTATAAAGATGCTGCAAATACGTATTTGGCTGCCGGTAAATTAAGCAATGATCCTGAGCATTATAAAAAAGCTGGCGACTTGTTAAGCTTATCTGAGCAGTATAAACAAGCGATTGCCTCTTATGAAAAAGCGATTGATATGGGCAGCGAGAAAACTGCTGCAATAAAAGTTGCTTTAATTGAAGCAAACTTTTATTCAGGCAATTACAAAAAAGCCTATCAATATGCTAAAGAAAGCTTAGAATCTAAGCAACATAAGCGTATGGCTCAAGGTTGGTTAGGTTATATTAAAGACACTGCAAACCGTAAAGGTGTAGACATTTAATTTAATTCTCATCAGCAAGTTAAAAAAGGAGCCAATGGCTCCTTTTTTGTTTTTAAGAAACATTGAATATTTTTCTCTTGTTTCGGGTCTTATTCAATAACAATCGTTTAAATCTAATAGTTATTTTTAATAATGGCGGAATACTGGTATGACTCAAATTAAAAAACACACTGTTGCGGCAACAGTCGGTGCTGTTGTAATAGGTTCATTGGCGGGATTTAATGCTCAATCGAATCCTTTTTCAGTTGAATTATTAGCTACCGGTTATGAGGTATCAGCAGCAGAAGCTAAGTGTGGTGAAGGCAAATGCGGTGCGGCCAAAAAAGACCATGAAGCTAAGTGTGGTGAAGGCAAATGCGGTGCGGCCAAAAAAGACCATGAAGCTAAGTGTGGTGAAGGCAAATGCGGTGCAGCCAAAAAAGACCATGAAGCTAAGTGTGGTGAAGGCAAATGCGGTGCAGCCAAAAAAGACCATGAAGCTAAATGTGGTGAAGGAAAATGCGGTGCAGCCAAAAAAGATCGAGAGGGAAAATGTGGTGAAGGTAAATGCGGTAGCGCTAAATAGGTTGATTGCTTTTGTTTAAACAGGTCAGGGGTGCGGGTTTAGGATTAAGGCGGGAGTTTATCAACTCACTTTTAAACACTGAACAAGCACCGTATCAATTTTTAGAGGTCGCACCAGAAAACTGGATTAAGTATACAGGCTCTGCCAAACCTCTATTTGAGCAGCTTGCTGAGCGCTATGCAATCAGCTGCCACGGTTTATCACTGTCTATTGGCAGTCCAGATCCGTTAGATATCGATTTTGTTAAAACGGTCAAACAGTTTTTGGATCGTTATCAGATAGAAGTTTACTCTGAGCATTTAAGCTATTGCTCTTCCGACGGACACCTTTATGACTTAATGCCGATGCCATTTACTGACGAAGCTGTTGAACATACAGTGGCAAGGATCAAGCGGGTGCAAGACATATTAGAACGTCCGCTAGTGTTAGAAAATATTTCGTTTTATACTTATTTGGATGACTCTCTTAGCGAGTTGGACTTTATTAAAGGTGTGCTTGCAAATAGCGGCGCTAAACTTCTATTAGATGTCAATAATGTTTATGTTAATTCGGTAAATCATGGTTACGATCCTTTTGAGTTTATCCGTCAACTGCCGAGTAAACATATTGTTTATGGTCATGTTGCTGGTCACTATAATGAAGCAGAGGATCTTATTATAGATACACATGCCAGCGCTGTAATTGATGAGGTTTGGCATTTATTAGCACATGCGTATCAGGTTCATGGTGTTTTTCCAACCGTATTAGAAAGGGATTTTAACATGCCATCTTTAATGACACTGTTTTCTGAAGTAGATAAAATAAAACAAATACAGCAGCAAGCGGGTTAAATAATGGCTTCTAGCGATTTCATAAAAACGCAAAAAGCGTTTGCAAATGCTATTCGAAATCCGGCAAGCGCACATCAACTGGCGATAGAAAGTCGGCGTTTAGCTATCTACCAGGATTTATTTTTTAATAACATTTCAGGTTTTGTAAAACAGGCATTTCCGGTATTGGCCAGTTTGTATTCAAATACTGATTGGCAATCGATGTGTGGTCAATTTTTTAATCAGCACCAGAACAAATCTCCGTATTTTACTGATTTACGGAATGAGTTTTTAACTTTTCTTCAGCATGAATATAAAATGACTGTAAAAGATCCAGTTTTTATACAAGAACTGGCACATTACGAATGGCTAGAAATGGAAATCATGCAAACGAGTCACTTGTTTAAACAGGCTAATTTAAACCAAGTTGCCGAGCAATCATTCTATCTTGCACCTACAGCTCAATTAGTTAGCTACCCTTATCCCGTGCATAAAATTAGCCAGCAATGGCGACCAACAGAATCAAAAAGCACTACCTATTTGATCGTTTATCTAAAAACCCCGTATAAGGCTGCGTTCAGCGAAGTCAGCGCAGCTACTGCTTGTGTGTTGGAGTTGATTAAACAAAACAACAGCAATCGGTTGTATAAGCTTGCTGATTCAATGCAGCAAATGATGCCAAAGCAAGACTTTGAAGTGATCATTGCTGGATTGAGAGATAGTCTTGCAACCTTGGCGGATGAAGGTATACTTCTGGCGCGTGAACAATTTTAAAACGGAGTCCAATATGGCACATCATAATGAACAAGCAGAAACGTCTAATGTATTGCACTTACTAGCTGCAGTTGCAGTTACTATCGCATTGCCCTTATTACCGGCTGTTTTAGGTTGGTATGTTGTGTTTTCAAGATAAGTTTTAGCGAACTTTATGATTGGAACTCTGTCTACAATGATAAAAAATAAAAGGCTGAGTTATGAATATATTACTAGTGGATGATAGTGATGCTGTGCGAATGGAACTTGCTGAAGTCCTAAGATCGCATAACTTTTTTGTTACCGAAACCAGCAATGGTTTAGAGGCAATGAATTGCCTCAAAAAAGCAAATTTTGATTTTGTGATCAGCGATTATAAAATGCCGTTTATTGATGGTTTTAAACTCGCAGAAAACCTGATGCGAGATTTTGCTTATCAACCTGAGCAAATATTAATACTGACAACGGATACCAGTGAAAAGGTTAAGCATTTTTTAAAGCATTTTGATTTGTCATGGTTTGCTAAACCTGTTCAAGTGGACTGTATTTTGCAGGAATTGAACAAATATCAAACACAGATCGTCGCATAATCTCTGCATAACTTGCATTTTATCGTAACTTTGCTTTTAATGCCGTCTGTTGAAAAAAGTGGAAGATAAAATGTTTAGTCAGTCTGAGCTGGATCTTATTAAATCCAGTATAAAAAGCATCCCTAATTACCCTAAACCTGGGGTGAATTTTAGAGATGTTACTAGCTTGGTCGAAGATGGTCAGGCTTTTGCAGCATCAGTCGATATGCTTGCCCGCGTTTATAAAGATAAAAACATTACTAAAGTTGTTGGTGCCGAAGCACGAGGTTTTGTTTTTGGAGCTGCGGTTGCACATGTATTAAAAGCCGGTTTTGTATTGGCTCGTAAACCCAATAAATTGCCGCGTGAAACACTCGCAAAAACATATGCGTTAGAATATGGCGAAGATGAACTTCATATCCATAAAGATGCTATTGATCATAATGATAATGTGTTATTAGTAGACGACCTGATCGCAACGGGTGGTACCATGGAAGCCGCTATTCATTTAACTCGCTCACTTGGGGCTAAAGTTGAACATGCTGCTTTTGTAATTGCACTCCCTGATTTAGGTGGTGTGGATAAAATACAACAGCTTGGTGTGCAAGCCTTTAGTTTAGTGTCATTCGACGGAGATTAAATCAAAGATGAGTTACCAGGCATTGGCTCGAAAATGGCGCCCACAAACGTTTGCCCAATTAATGGGACAAGAACATGTTGTCGCGGCGCTCTCTAATGCGCTAAAAAATCAAAGATTACACCATGCATATTTATTCACTGGCACGCGCGGTGTGGGAAAAACCACGATTGCACGAATTTTTGCCAAAAGTTTGAATTGCCTAAATGGTGTAACCGAAGAGCCTTGCGGCCAATGCCAAAACTGTGTTGCGATTGATGAAGGACGCTTTGTTGATTTAGTTGAGATAGACGCAGCATCACGCACCAAAGTCGAAGATACCCGCGAAATTTTAGACAATGTGCAATATAGTCCTACCCAAGGACGCTACAAGGTGTATCTAATCGATGAGGTACACATGCTGTCTAAACACTCATTTAATGCGTTGCTAAAAACCTTAGAAGAGCCACCAGAACATGTTAAATTTTTACTAGCGACGACCGACCCACAAAAACTTCCGGTGACCATTTTATCTCGATGTTTGCAGTTTACGCTAAAAGCCATGACGGGCGAGCAAATTGTCCAGCAGTTGCAAAAAGTACTCTCAGCTGAACAGATAGAATATAGCCAAGATGCATTGGCCAAATTGGCCGAAGCGGCGAATGGCAGTATGCGAGATGCATTAAGTTTAACTGATCAGGCAGTGGCGCAGGGTAACAACAAAGTAACAACAGAAATTGTGCAAGACATGCTGGGTTTGTTAGATGAACAGCAAGTGATGCGGTTGTTTCTGGCAATCGCTGAGCAAAACATTTCAGATGCGTTAAAAATCATCGAAGAGCTCAGTTTACAAGGAGTTGATCCGGCTCAGTCTTTGCAAGCGTTATTAACCTGTTTTCATCAAGTTGCGCTATTGCAATCTGTGCCTGAGTATCAAATGTTGACGGGGAAAATTTTACCGGCCCTATACGAAGCAGCAGCTCAGTGGCCAGCTGAATTGGTTCAGGTTTATTATCAAATATGTCTGAATGGACGGCGAGATTTACCTTTTGCGGTATCGCCAAAAGCTGGCTTAGAAATGACGGTTTTGCGTTTATTGTCGTTTACACCAGCCAATTTAGATGGTTTTTCTGTGACCTCTATTAGCGCCGCTGCAAACGAAAAAAAAACTTTAAAAACTGAGCCGACGGGTGCAACACCTCAAGTTGCCGAAAAAGTGGTGACAACTGAACCAACGAAACTTGCGCAACACCCGCCTGCTCAACCAGCGATAGATAAAGCGGTTTTAGATACGAATGAAACGAATAGCGAATCTAAAAAAGACAGCCAGATCGAACCCGATCCAACAGACACTCTTAATTTAGAAACACCGCGAGCAAAACAAACCGATTTAAACGAAGTTAAAACTGCAAAAAATTCTACGAGCGACAATCCGGCTATAGAGACCCCAGTGGCTAAACCTGAAGCCCTTGAGCCGGCTGACACTGAGTTGCTTGATAATGATACCGACTTAGCTGCAGCAGTATCACCGAATATATTAGTGGACGAATCTGAATTGGATTCATTAAATGCTCAGCTCATGCAAATTGAATCTTTGGCCGATTCTATGCACCCCAGCTCGGCGGTACCTGAAACGCCGCCGTCGCAACCTGATCTGAATGACGACCGAGAGTCATCAATGGCAACGGGTATCGAGATGCACGCTCTCATGCAGGGCATACGTCAGAAAAAACAAAATTTGCAAGGCAAAAATGGCAGCGACAAAACGAGTCAAGCTGCGGTCAAGCCAGATACAGTTCTTAGCTTTGACTCTGAGCCTGTACCTGAGCCAATTAGCGAGCAGTCTAAAAGCACTTCACTTGCTCAAACAGAGATGGCAGAGCAAGGTATAGAGCAAATAAATACGGCTGCCGATGAGGCCGATTTTATCGAGCAAGATGCTGAAGTAGACAACTCGTCTTATGAAGAAAACTATCGAGCCTATTCTGAGTCGTTAAGTCAGCTGCAAAATATCCAACCGCAAGATGATGCCGCACAAGGAGCGTCAACAGGGGATCAAGTCCAAGATTTACAGGCAGAAACGGTAATAGAAAGGCCCGATATTATCGAACAATACCAGCTTCAACAAGCTGTTGAAGAAGGGATTAAATTTGCTCGTGAAGTTGATAGTTGGGCTGACCTAGTAGATAAAACACAGCTAACGGGCCTACAGCGCCAATTGATGTTACATTGCCAAGCAGATATCACGCAAGACAGCTGTGAGTTAACGCTCTCGGAGAGTCAAAAACACTTAAATTCAGACGCATTTTTTGCTGAAGTTGAGCAGCAAGTGAGTCAAGTTTTAGGTCGCACAATACAAGTTAGGTTAAAAGGGATTCAAGCGCAGGTGAGTAGCCCGCATGAAATTCAAAAACAAATCGATTTAACGCGTTTAAAATATGCGCGCAACCTGATTCACAACGATCAAAAGGTCGCTTTGTTAACAGAAACCTTTGCAGCCGAAGTGATCGATGAATCGATTAAAGCATTATAGTCAGTATAGTTAATTAGAAAGGTGGAAACTATGTTTAAAGGTGGTGGCATGGGTAACATGCTTAAACAAGCACAACAAATGCAAGAACGCATGCAGCAAATGCAGCAAGAAATCGCAACAATGGAAGTGGTTGGTGAAGCGGGTGCTGGCATGGTCAAAGTCACTATGTTGGGCAACCACAATGTAAAGCGCGTTACCATAGATCCTGATTTAATGGATGACGATAAAGAAATGATCGAAGATCTGGTTGCTGCGGCTGTAAATGATGCAGTGCGTCGTGTCGAAGCGCAAAGCAAAGAAAAAATGGCAGAAGTGACCGGCGGTATGCAATTACCACCGGGTTTTAAAATGCCTTTTTAAATTAGGTATATATTGTGCTCCCTCCAATTCTAGAAGAACTTATTCAAGCATTGCGCTTGTTACCGGGTGTTGGGCCTAAGTCGGCTCAGCGAATGGCGTTTTTATTATTAGAAGATAAAGCGGGAGCAACAGCGCTGGCTTCGGCTCTGCAACAAGCGGTGAGCCATATTCATCGCTGCCAGCGTTGTCAAAACTACAGTCAAACAGACATTTGCCATATATGCCAGCAACCTGAACGGATTAAGTTAGAGCAAATATGCGTTGTCTCTTCACCATTAGATGTATTGTCTTTTGAACAAGCGAGTTTGTATCAAGGCAGTTATTTTGTCACTCATGGCCTTTTGTCTCCCATTGACGGGATAGGTGCAGAAGAATTGAAACTGGATCAGCTGGAACAGTTAAGCAAACAACTTTCTGCCCACGGTGAGCTGATTTTAGCGTTACCTGCCAGCGTAGAAGGTGAAGCTACTAGCTACTTTATCAGTCAGTTTGCTAAGCAGCATGCCTGCAAAGTCACTAGATTAGCTCAGGGACTTTCGGCAGGTCGCGAACTGGCAAACGCAGACAGCCGCACACTCTCACATGCGTTTAGTGGACGCACACAAATTTAAATAATTTAAATTTATTGCTTGAAAAGCTCTCTGCTCGGCCCTACTTAACTTAGCACTAGATTATTCCTATTTATAACCGAATAAAACAGCCTAATTGATAAGACAGGAGACGTGTTCGATGAGCGAAGTAGCGCATAAAGAAACGCATGGTTTTCAAACCGAAGTAAAGCAGCTTTTACAGCTGATGATTCATTCTCTTTATTCAAATAAAGAAATCTTTTTACGAGAGTTAGTTTCTAACGCCTCTGACGCAGCTGATAAATTAAGATTTAAAGCCCTTTCTGACAATAGCCTGTTCGAAGGCGACGGTGAATTACGGGTTAGGGTCAGCGTTGATAAAGAAGCGGGTACAGTGACGATTGCCGACAATGGCATTGGCATGACTCGTGATCAAGTCATCGAACACCTAGGGACCATTGCTAAATCTGGAACCAAAGAATTTTTTAGTCAGTTAACTGGTGACCAGGCTAAAGATTCGCAACTGATTGGCCAATTTGGGGTTGGTTTTTATTCATCATTTATTGTTGCAGATGCGGTCACTGTGCGCACTCGTGCCGCAGGTGAAGAAGTTGACAGAGGTGTTGAATGGTACTCAAAAGGGGACGGTGAGTTCACTATTGGTGAGATTAATAAAAAAGATCGTGGTACTGAAGTCATTCTCCACCTTAAAGAAGACGAAAAAGAATTTTTAGATGACTGGAAAGTTCGTTCTATCATTACCCGCTATTCCGACCACATAGGTATTCCAGTAGAAATGTGGAAAGAGGGTACTGAAGCGTCTGAAGATGACGATGGGAACAAAATTGAAGCGACACCAGGTCAATGGGAAGCCATTAACAAAGGCACAGCACTTTGGGTACGAGAAAAATCAGACATTAGCGACGAAGAGTATAAAGAGTTTTATAAAACCGTTGCGCATGATTTTGATGAGCCATTAAAGTGGGTGCACAATAAAGTAGAAGGTAAAACAGAATATACCAGCTTATTATATATTCCTAAGCGTGCACCTTTTGATATGTGGAATCGCGACGTGAAACATGGCATTAAACTGTATGTTCAGCGTGTGTTTATTATGGATGATGCTGAAAAGTTTATGCCTAGCTATTTACGTTTTGTGAAAGGCTTAGTTGATTCAAACGACTTACCATTGAACGTATCGCGTGAAATTTTACAAGACAATAAAATTACTCAAAATATTCGTGCCGGTAATGTAAAACGCGTCTTGCAGATGTTAACCAAAATGGCTGAAAACGATGCCGAAAACTACGCAACTTTCTGGAAAGAATTTGGCAATGTTTTAAAAGAAGGCCCAGCGGAAGATTTTGCCAACAAAGATAAAATCGCTAAGCTGTTCCGTTTTGCATCAACCCATACAGATGAAAACAAGCCAAATGTATCTTTAGATGAATACCTAGCACGTATGAAAGACGGGCAAGAGAAGATTTATTACATCACTGCGGATAGTTTCGCTGCAGCTAAAAACAGCCCACATTTAGAAGCCTTCCGCAAAAAAGGCATCGAAGTATTATTAATGTCGGAGCGTGTTGATGAATGGATGATGTCTCACTTAACTGAGTATAACGAAAAACAATTCCAGCACGTGGCTAAAGCAAATATAGATCTGTCTGATTTAGATGACGAAGAGACCAAAAAAGCGCAAGAAGAAACTGAAAAAGCGTTTGAAAGCTTTATTGAACGAGCCAAAAAGTCGTTAGGTGATAAAGTAAAAGACGTTAAAGTTTCACATCGTTTAACAGAGTCGCCAGCTGTTATCGTGACAGATGAGCACGACATGAATACCCAAATGGCTAAGTTGTTAGAAGCAGCAGGACAAGAAGTACCACAAACCAAATATATCTTTGAGCTTAACCCAGAACACAACCTGGTTAAGCGTATCGCAGACGAAACCGATGAAGAAAAGTTTGGTGATTGGATTGAGGTTTTATTGGATCAAGCGACTTTAGCTGAACGAGGCTCGTTAGAAAATCCAGCAGAGTTTGTTGGTCGTTTAAATAAACTTCTTTTACAAGTTAGCTAACAAACGCGCTAAAATTACAACAAAAGCGGGCCACTTAGGCCCGTTTTTTTGTTTTTGTCTTGTATCTTGCACCCCTTCGTTGTATTGTTCGCGGCAGTTTATTTTTGATATAGAGGACTTTATGCGAATCATCTTATTAGGTGCCCCAGGGGCAGGTAAAGGCACTCAGGCGCAATTTTTGATGCACCAATTTGGCATCCCACAAATTTCAACCGGTGATATGCTCAGAGCCGCAATCAAAGCTGGCACAACACTCGGCTTAGAAGCTAAAAAAGTGATTGATGCAGGCCAATTGGTCTCTGACGATATCATTATCGGCTTAGTTAAAGAAAGAATTGCTCAACCTGATTGTGAAAATGGCTTTTTATTGGATGGCTTTCCACGCACCATCCCTCAAGCAGATGCTATGGTTGAAAGTGGTATTCAAATTGATTGTGTGCTTGAATTTGATGTGGCTGATGACGTCATTATTGAACGTATGAGTGGCCGCCGTGTACACCCTGCTTCTGGCCGTGTTTATCATGTTGTTTATAATCCGCCTGCCGTTGAAGGCAAAGACGATGAAACGGGCGAAGATTTGATTGTTCGTCCTGATGATGAGCCCGAAACTGTTAAAAAGCGCTTAGCTATTTACCATGAGCAAACTCAGCCTTTAGTTGACTACTACAAAAAACAAGCAGAAAACGGAGAAACTCGTTTTTATAGCATTGATGGTACTCAGCCAGTTGATCAGGTTAGCGAAAAATTAAAAAGCTTACTTGCTTAAGTTTAACTGTCTGCCTGAATAAAAGTCGCTGCGGCGACTTTTACACTTTTGTAACTAAATGTAATCTAAGCTGGCAAAAGTAAGCTAGCGTGTTAGATTAAGCCAGTTTGAAAATCATAAACTTTGAGTTGGCTGTGAATATCTTAAATCGTTTTAACCCCATATTTTTTTGCTGCTTATCAATTTTGACGTTGGGTGAGCTTAATGCGGCTGAAAAAGTAGAGGTCGGGCAATGGAATTTTTCGCTGTCTGGCGGTTATGGCAAACTCTCGAACCCACTCTCACAAGCGGATGACTTTACGCTTTATTTAGTCCCATCTGCCTATTATTATGGTGAAAACTGGTACTTTGATAACGGTGATCTCGGTTACACTGTTCTGCAACAAACAAACTATTCAGTGTCAATTATCAGCCAATTAAATGCTGAATACGCGCACTTTGCTGACTGGCACCCAAATAATTTTTTTCTTAGCACAGCACAAAGTAATTTGAGCTTTTCTGAAGCTGACTCCTCGCCTAACTCACCACCTGATGCAAATGATGATCTGCAATATTGGCAAAAGTCACCAGATGAAATAGAGTCTGACGAAACTCATAAATCTGTTATCAATTGGCGAGATCTTAGCAGCCGCCGGCTCGCTATTGACGTTGGTATACAAGGTCATTGGTTTATTAGCAGCCAGCAAAGCATCCGTATGCGTTTAATGCATGATATTAATTCAGTTTATGATGGTTTTCATGCGTCGCTTGAGTACAAACATCAATGGCGCTTTAAAAAACTAATGTTGTCCGCTCATTTAGGTTGGCTCTGGAAAAGTCGTGATTTAGCAAACTATTATTATGGGGTAAGTGATAAAGATACAAAAACTCAAGCTTTGTGGTATCAACCCGGGCAACTTAATTTACCGTACGCGCGATTATCAGCCGCTTATCCATTAACTGAAGCGTGGAAAATGCTTGCATTTTATCAGTACCAAAAACTGGACAATACACTAACGGCCAGCCCTATGATTGCAGATGATGCGCGGACTATCCGTTTTATCGGCTTAAATTATGCGTTTTAAAACTCGCTTTTGGGTTGGTTTATTTTTATTCGTTTGTTATTTGCCATATTCTCATGGAATGGCTGATGTATATTTTAAAATTTCACCTGCATTATGTCAGGTTGAGCAAAGCGGCCAAGTTTGCCATACCCAAGTACGTTTTGAGTGGCTGCTGCCAGCGGCAGCGTCTGGTTTGTTGTGTTTGTATCAAGAACAGCAACAACTACACTGTGGGTTAGAGGCACAAGGTGAGTTGATGTTAAAGTTTAAGTTAAGCGAGTCGACCCAATTTTATTTGTGGTTAGAAGAGCAGCCAATTGCAAGCCAGGGCATTGAACTGGTCAGCAAAACCCCCGCGCGTTATCGGAATCGCTTACATTCAGACTGGAGTCTATTTTAATGCAACAAATTGTACTTGTTGAAGATGATCAGCGGTTAGCCAGTTTGGTTAAAGCATTTTTGATTGATAATGGCTTTCAGGTGATTTGTTTTAGTGAAGGCAAACAAGCATTGCAGGCCATTTTAAGCGACCCACCGGCGTTAATTTTGCTCGATATTAATTTACCTGATAGTGATGGTTTTACCTTATGTCGAAATATTCGACGCCACTTAAATACGCCAATTTTATTTTTAACGGCACGTGATTCTGATGGCGATCAAATTAATGGTTTAGATTTAGGCGGAGATGATTATCTAGTAAAACCGGTTGAACCTAAGGTTCTATTAGCCAGAGTTCATTCGGTGTTGCGCCGTTGCCGTCCAGGATTAGAAAAATCAGAACGTTTAACTTTTGGTCGTTTAAGCATTGATAAAAATAGCCGGTTAGTGGAATACGACAATCAGCCTATCGATTTAACCAGCCATGAGTTTGAGTTGTTGTGCTTACTTGCAAGTCATCCGGGGCAGGTTCAAACCAGGGAATTTGTGCACCTGAAAATGATAGGACGCGAGTACGATGGTTTGGACCGTAGTGTCGATGTGCGTATTTCTAGGTTACGAAAAAAACTATTTGACGATTTAAAAAAACCATACCGAATTATTACAGTATGGGGAAAAGGGTATTTGTTTAGTCCAACCGCGTGGGAATAACTAGTGCAGCGTCTTTTTGTGAGTTTGTATGTATTGGTTGTGCTGGGATTGCTGCTGATTGGCTGGGGGGGCGAAAAAGTTTGGCAGGCTTTATTACCCGAACCCCAGCACGAGCAATTAAAAAAAATGGCACAAGTGGCTGTGTTGGGGGTGAATAACGAAATCCAACTGCAACAGCGATTGAGGCAACTAACGCAGAGCCAGCAATGGCCAGTTAAAGCAATCGCATTTGACGACTTTGCTGGGCCTAAAAACAGTGCAGAGGCTAAACAAACCTTGATTATATACAACGCCAATAATCAAGCTATTGCGTTGCAGCCGATCGCCGCGCTGCAAACTTATTTGATGTTGGGGCCCTTGCCAGATACCTTGGCTCAAGAGCAGGTCCTTGGCCATACTAAAATGTTATTGCGTCTATTATCTTATTTATTTTTAGCGGTTTTTATCGCCCTTTGGACCTGGCCATTATGGCGAGATTTAAAAAAACTCAGCAAAGCAACCCAGCTGTTCGCAAGCGGCCAATTAGATACCAAAGTTAAACTTTCAGCCACTTCATCGGTTGCTCAGTTGGGCGATAACTTTAATTTTATGGCGCGCCAAATTGAACGCTTAATTGAAGAACAGAAACTTATGATCAATGCTGTTAGTCATGATCTAAGAACGCCGTTAGCCAAGCTTAAATTTGCCCTTCTATCAATTTCTGAGCCAGACTTACGTGAACAAGTAGAGGCTGACGTCAATAAATTACAAAGTCTGGTTGATGAGTTATTGCAATACGCTAAGTTTGAGCAAAGCAACCAAGTTCTGGCTCTTGAGCCTGTTCCTATTTTACAAATAGCGCGCAACTATGCTGCCACTTTAAGCCACCCCGTGAAAATTGAAACAAGATTATCCGACGACTTTGAGTGGCGTTGTGATGGTTTTTTGTTTGAACGCCTGATGCAAAACTTACTCAGCAATGCCGACAAATTTGCACAACAACAGATCCGGCTAACTTTGGCCGTGCAGGCAGACAATTTAACGCTCTGCGTTGAAGATGATGGTCCAGGTCTTCCTCTTGCAGAGCGAAAAAAAGTGTTCAGTCCTTTTTATCGCCTCCAGCGCAATGCCCAACAAGAAGGATTTGGTTTGGGGTTAGCCATAGTGAAACGTATCTGCCTTTTACATCATGGGCAAGTGAGAGTTTTTGACGCCAGTTTAGGGGGCGCCGGTTTTGAAGTTTGTTTACCAAAAGCTCAGTGAGACTGATCTGCTTTCCAACTTGCTAAAGCCTGATCTAGATGACGACACGCCATATTAAGCTGGATTGGGTTAGTGATCAAAGGGTAACAAATACCCGTAATCAACATAGGAATCAACATCCACCACTCCTGAAATCGTGCAATAAGCACAAATACCGGGGCTAAAATAATTAATTTACTAATATTCAGGATAAATTTTTCTGGTACCGTCAGCATATTTAGCGCATATTGAATAATATGTGCTCGTTCGGTGAATGAGTAGTCTTTGAGTGCAGGGATTTGTGATGATTTCAGGTAAAATGGCATAATACACTGGCCTTGTTATAAAGTACTTATATGGTAACTTCTAAAAGAGGCTATATTTAACCGAACAGGAGCCCGAATGTCTATCTTTTACCAAATTCGTCGCGAATATGAGCTTAGTGGTCTATCTGAGCAAGACTTAACAGAGTCGCCCTTTCAATTGTTTGACCGATGGTTGCAGCAGACGATGCAGATTAAGGAAATTTCAGATCCAACCGCGATGATTATTGCAACGGTAAATGAGCAGGGACAACCAAGCCAAAGAACCGTTTTAATGAAAGCGGCCACTGACTCTGCTTTGGTATTTTATACCAATAAAAACAGTCAGAAAGGGCAAGATTTAACCACAAATCCAAATATCAGTGCTATATTTCCTTGGTTAGCAGCCGAGCGTCAGGTGATTTTTCAGGGCAAAGTTGAACCGCTTTCAGAACAAGAAAATGATGCCTACTTTTATAGCCGACCTTTTTCTAGCCAAGTAGCTGCTGTTATCTCACAACAAAGCCAAACCATTAGTAGCCGTGATGAATTGGAGCAAAAATATCATCACGCGTTGGCTGAGCACCCGACGGAAAAAATTCAGCGACCCAGCCATTGGGGTGGGTATCGCATTAACTGTCATTCTGTTGAATTTTGGCAAGGTGGTGAATATCGTTTGCATGATAGATTTATTTATCGCAAAAAAGGCCAACAGTGGCAAGTGAGTCGTCTACAGCCATAATGATGGGAGTTGTACAAGATGGATATAGAACAAGCGGCTGGTTTATGTGAGCAGGTTATTGATCATGTTGCTGAGCGGGTTTTAGATAAACATTCGCAAATTCGGTTAGCATTGAGTTGTTTGCTCGCGCGTGGCCATTTATTAATTGAAGATTTACCCGGTATGGGTAAAACTACTTTGTCTCACGCGCTGGCAGAATCTCTATCTTTGTCTTTTAATCGGATTCAGTTCACGTCTGATTTATTACCAGCAGATATTACGGGTGTGTCAGTTTATCGCAGTGATCAGCAAAAATTTGAGTTTCACCCCGGACCTATTTTTAAACAGCTTTTATTAGCCGATGAAATTAACCGCGCCAGTCCTAAAACACAAAGTGCTTTGTTGGAGGCAATGGCCGAGCAGCAGGTCACAGTTGATGGGCAAACCTATCCGCTACCTAATCCATTTTTTGTCATTGCCACACAAAACCCTGCAGAGCAAGCGGGGACACATCCGTTGCCAGAGAGCCAGTTAGATCGTTTTATGATGCGTATTTCGCTGGGTTACCCTTCACCTCAACATGAAGTCAGTATGTTAAAACAAGGGGTGCAAAAACAACCACAGTTAGCTGCTTGCATTAGTTTAACTCAGTTGGCACAAATGCAGCAGATGGTGGAGCAGGTGCATGCAAGTGATGCCTTGTTAAACTATCTAATTAAATTAGTGCACCATAGCCGTACCAGTGAGCAATTTCGGCATCCTTTATCACCTAGGGCTTCTTGGGCCCTGCTGCAAGCAGGCAAAGCTTATGCGCTGACGGCAGGGCGCAATTATCTAACTGCAGATGATTTGCAAGCGGTTTTCACTTCGGTTTGTGAGCATAGGTTGGCGGGATCACAGCCATATAACAAAGTGCTGCTCAGTCAGACTCTGCTGCAAGCCATTGATCCGGTTGCCTGAGCTGTGTTTGCCAAAAGGTTTTATCAAACACGTTTGCCGCGCTCATCGGTTGTCCGGTTGACTAGCCGGCGGTTATTTATCTTGCCATCGGCTGCCGGTAACGCGGGTTTGTTTGCAATGTTAGCCGTTTATTTACTGGCCACCAATTACCAAAACAATTTAATTTTATTGTTTGCGTATTTATTACTGAGCTTGTTTTTAATCACCCTATTAGCCAGTTTTTATAATTTGCATGGGGTTGCTTTGCAATTGTTATCGGCAAAGCCTGTGTTTTTAGGCGAATATGTCAAAATGCAGTTAAATATACAAAGTGAGAGAGAGAGATTTGCGATTTGCTGGGAAGACGATTTAGGGACTCATCAAACTGAAATTAAACCGGGGCAGAATTTAGTGAACTTGTATTGGCTGCCTGAAAACAGAGGCTATTTTAAGCTGCCTAGATTTAAAATGTTTTCTCGTGCACCGCTTGGTTTGTTCACCGTCTGGAGTTATCCAGCGCTGGGTGAGTCAGTTTTAATCTATCCAGCATTACCTAAAACTGAGGTCAGTTTTAAATCCTGGCAAAGTGCTGACCACGAACAATCGTCTTTGCAAAATGATGTGTTTTCTGCATTAAATAATTATCAAAAAGGCGACCCTGTTAGCCGTGTTTTATGGAAAAAAGCATTGCCAGAAAGACCTTGGCAAGTAAAAGAATTTAGTCAGGAAAAGCCACAACCTATGAGATTTAACTACCAAGCGGTAGCTGGCAAACATGAAACTCGTTTAAGTCAGTTGGCAGCGCTCGTGGTGATGGCGCAAAAAACTGAGTTACCTTTTGCGCTTATTCTACCCGATCAAACAATCACCTCAGGTATAGGTGAAACACAGGGGCAACTTTGTTTGCAGGCATTAGCATTGCAACCAGAGGTCAATGATGAAAACTAACTCTCGGCTTGAGCAGAGTGTCTGGATAATGATGCTGCCAGTGGCTGCTTTGGCTTGTTATATGTTAGATAAAGCAGGTTGGGGTTGTTTGCTGTTTACGCTTTTATGTATTTTTGCCCGCATCTTTAAACCCCGCAATGTTAAGCATGCTCGGCGAATGACCTATCTAATCCAGTTGCTGGCAGTTGTTATTCTTGCGCTGCAGGCCTCTTTGCGAGACTGGATAACCATGTTATTTGTTCTCTTACTTGTGGCACAAGCACTTACTTTATATCAGTTACATCAGGTTAGATCTTTATATACTTTGTTGTGGGTCGGTTTTTTTACGTCCGCCCTAGTTATGATGCAATACAATCAAATTCATCATTCATTATTAATTTTGGCATTAAATTGTGTTTCTATTTATTCACTTTACCACTATCACTGTGGTCACTCGGCTCTGATTAAGAAAAAAAATTTAAAACCTTTTATCGCTTTATTGGCTGCATGTTTGCCACTGGCGGCGCTGCTGTTTATTTTTATTCCTCGATTACCCGCGTTATGGAAAATGCCGCAGGTGGGTTCACAAACTGTCGGCCTGCAAGAGCATATTAAACCTGGTGAACTGGCAAATTTAAGCCAATCCGGTGGATTGGCGTTTCGCGTTGAGTTTGATGGGCCGCGGCCGCCGCAAGCACAGCTTTACTGGCGTGCTTTTACGTTAGATGAATTTAATGGTGAGCAGTGGCAACAGAGCCGATTGTTGAAGCAGGTACAGCGGCAAGTTAAAACTGGACAATTGAATTTTTCGGCTCGGTTAACAGGGTTAAATTTAATAAACTATCAAGTGATTGCACAAGCAAGCATGCAAAACTGGTTGTTTGCGTTAGATAGAGCCTACAGTACCAGTGACCAAGTTGCGCAAATGCCAGACTATAGCTTACTGGCAACTGAAGTTGTTGATAAAAAAAAACGTTACCAGGTGCAAACGGCTCTCAATCAACCATTGACTAAAAGTTATTTTAAACCGGAGCACTTTTTGCAATTGCCCGCGAATGGAAATCCCAAAACACGTCAACTGGTTGTTCAGTTGCAGCAGAGCTATCCGAACAATAGTGATTTGGTTCGAGCAATGTTAACTCATTTTGCAACTCAGGGATTTGTTTATAGTTTATCAACACCAAATTTAGCAGAAGATCCCATTGATGGTTTTTTATTTGCAAGCAAAGTTGGCTTTTGTGGCCACTATGCAAGTGCTTTAACTTATATGCTGCGACTGGCGCAAATACCGGCTCGGGTGGTGGTGGGATACCAAGGGGGTGAATATAATCCCACTGCGGATTATTTTTCTGTTTATCAATCTTCTGCGCATGCTTGGGTTGAAGCCTGGACAGGCCAACAGTGGCAGCGACTAGATCCTACAGCTATGGTTTCACCGGAGCGTTTAACTTTATCGCTTGAAGATGTGTTAGGCGCTGAGCAAGTGTATGCCGAACAAGGGTTTACAGTTCGCCGTTTTGATGACTGGCCTGCCGTGCGTTCAATGCGACTCTGGTTTGCCAGCATAGATTATTATTGGACGCGCTGGGTATTAAACTATGATCAACAAAGCCAACAAAGTTTATGGCAGCAATTGACCGGGCAGCAGCCGCTATTAAAAGCTGCGCTAACTGGTTTTATTATTTTACTCATCTTGTTACTGAGTTGGTTTTTGGGGCGTTTATTAAGTCGCTATCATAATAACTCAGATCCAGCGCTAAAATTGTTTACAAAAATACAAACAGCGACGTTAAAAAAGGGCGGTGAAAGTTACCAACAGGTGACGCCTCGAAAGCTTTTGCAGCAACATGATAACATGCCCCCTCAAATTAAAGGTTTATTATTAGAGTTTGCAAACTGCTGGGATACCTATTGGTACGCACCGATCACAATTAAACAAAAAAAAGTACAGTTGAAAAAAATGACAATTATTGCTGATAATATCGTCAGAAAGATTAAAACCACTAAAAATTTAGTGTAGTATGCCAATTAAATAGACAAAAAGATCTAACAATAAGAATAAATTAATGACAGAAGCCGTATTAATTTGTGACGACTCAGCGTTAGCTCGCAAGCAACTGCAAAAGCAACTACCTGCTCAGCTTGCAACGAACGTTGAATTCGCTAAAGATGGATTGGATGCGCTGACACGCATGCGCAACCATAAGTTTAAAGT
Organism: Gayadomonas joobiniege G7; assembly: GCF_000300815.1. Taxonomy (GTDB): domain Bacteria; phylum Pseudomonadota; class Gammaproteobacteria; order Enterobacterales; family Alteromonadaceae; genus Catenovulum; species Catenovulum joobiniege. Next base: position 381,569 of record NZ_AMRX01000003.1, read on the forward strand.
TGTATTTCTTGATTTAACCATGCCAGAGATGGATGGTGTCGCCGTGCTTCAACATAATCAAAAAGAAGCACTGTGCGACAAAATAATTGTGGTGTCAGCGGATATTCAACCTGCGATGCAAGACAAAGTGCATCAGCTAGGTGCGTTGGCGTTTGTTAAAAAACCAATATCAAATGATCACTTGGTTGATATCTTAAAAGAACACGGAATCCATGATTGATTTATCGTTAACAGAAGATCAGCGAGACTGCTTACAAGAGCTCGTCAATGTTGCTATGGGTCGCGCCAGTGATAAATTGGCAAGATTTTTACAAACTTTTGTGCACTTAAGGGTTCCAGCTATAGAGTTAATATCAGCTCAAGTATTACCACAATCTTTTGCTGAAGCATATGCTGATCAAGGCGTTTCTATGGTTAGTCAAGGCTTTTATGGTGAACGGGGTGTACGCGGAGAGTCGATTTTATTCTATCGCTCCCATGATGCTCAAGGCATCGCACGTATTTTAGGATATGAACCTGAAGAAGCGACCGAAGTAGAGCAACTTACAGATATCAGTTCTATTCTAACTACAACTTTTTTAAGTGGCTTAGCTGAGCAAATAGATAATCATATCGGGTATAGTGCCCCTAGAGTTGTGACTTCAGACGATACCTCTATTGAAAAGCATCTTCAGCAATTATCCTTTACATGGGAACTGGCTTTAAAGGTAGACATTAGCTATCAAGTCACCGATTATGCATTCCACTGTGATATGGTGTTATTGATCCCAGGTGAGGCGATTCATAGTTTTCAGCAAGCACTCGATAATATTCTAAACGAGATTTAATAAATGCTGTCGCCAAAAACTTATGATGTTTTGCTTAACCGGCTGAACTTAGGGGTGATTGTCGTTAATTCGGCGTTTGAAGTTGAATTTATCAATCACTTTATTGAAACACAGTGCCAAGTCAATTACAGCGATAGTGTGCAGCAGCCGTTATTTAGTTTATTTAGTGATTTGCCTGAAGCTTGGTTAAAACGCAAAATTCAAAGTGTTTTTGTACTTGGCACCCCCGCTTTTAGCAATTGGGAACAGCGGCGTCATGTTTTTAAAATGCGCCATACTCGACCTGTGACGACGCAAAGTGACTACATGGTGCAAAATCTGTCTTTTTTGCCGCTTTCTCAGAATTCAGAAGTGGTGCAACAGGTGGCTATTATTATTGAAGATGTCACTGATACCTGTTTTTATCAGGAGCGCTTGCAAGATACGTTAAAAACGCTAGAGCATACCAGCCAAACCGATGCGTTAACTGGCATAGCGAATCGGCGTTTTTTTGAAGAAAGATTTTTGTATGAGTTTGCCCGGGCTAAAAAACAGCAGCTTGAGTTAAGTCTGATGATGTTTGATATGGATAGGTTTAAGTCCATTAATGACTTTTATGGACATCAGGCAGGAGACTATATCTTACAAGAAGCGGCTCAGCTTATTACTCAACAAATGAGTCGCTTAGATGTTTTTGCTCGTTATGGTGGTGAAGAGTTTTGTTTAATATTACCGCAAAAAAATATTATGCAAGCGCACCAGTTTGCTGAGTCAGTTCGGCAAAAAATTTACGCACATGATTTTGTATTTGATAATCGCCGTATTCAAACTTCCATTAGTGTTGGAATAGCGCAATTAGATGAAGATAGTGAAAGTTTTGAAAGTTTAGTGACTCAAGCAGATATTGCGCTGTATCAATCTAAGCGCGAAGGCCGTAACCGAACCAGTTGTTATAAAAAATAATCATTGACAGAAAAAGCTAGATAAGGCACAGTTTCGCCCCATGAAAACCAGCGCAAATCACATAATTATCCAAATTATTACCATCACTTTTTCATAAGGGGTGGTCACTGGCTATTGCGCGCAGCATATCAATTTAAAGCAAAAGCCCGTGACCCAAAAGGTCACGGGCTTTTTTGTCTGAAAAAATAGGGTAAGTAGATGCAAGTATTAAAGTTTGGTGGATCCTCTTTGGCAAACGCAGAGCGTTACCAAAGAGTCAGAGATATAGTGCTCGAAAAGAGGCAAGCGACCCCGGTAGCCGTAGTTTTATCTGCGCCAAAAGGTGTCACCAATATTTTGGTGGCCATGGTAGAAGCGGCCCGCATTGGGCAGTCAATTGCCCCGTTATTCTCAGAGTTAGAAAATCTGATCGACGGTATTATTAACGAGCTTGCAAGCAGCACCGAACAATACGATAAAACCAGTGTATCTGCATATAAAGAAGACAAATTAAGCTTTTTAAAAAATCGCTTGAAAGGAATTCAGCTGTTAGCCGATTGCCCTGATGCGGTGAATGCCAGCATTATTTCATTGGGTGAATATTTAAGTGCCGAGATTTTTGCCGCACTCATACGAGCCAGTGAGCAAGCCGCGACTGTTTTAGACCCAAGAGAGAGGTTAGTTGCACGCGGCAGTTATTTAGAAGCGCAAGCGGATATCGAAGCAAGCCGAGTCAAGTTTACTCAGCTGCCATTGTCTGATGATCCTGTTTGGGTTATGCCTGGTTTTTGTGCCGCCAATGAGCATGGCGAACTGGTCACTTTAGGTCGAAATGGCTCCGACTATAGCGCTGCGATTTTATCGGCCTGTGTGGATGCCAGCGTTTGCGAAATCTGGACTGATGTGGATGGCGTTTATAACGCTGACCCTAACAAGGTTTATAACGCTCAACTGGTTGAGCAGTTATCTTATCAAGAAGCGATGGAGTTATCTTATTTTGGTGCCAAGGTATTACACCCTAAAACTATTGGTCCAATTGCCCAATATTCTATTCCTTGCCGCATTCGCAATACCCTAAATCCAACGGCACCAGGTACTTTAATTACTAATGTTAGCAGTGACAGTGAACACTATGTTAAAGGCATCTCAACGCTGAATGATGTCACCATGGTCAATGTTGCTGGGCCTGGCATGAAAGGCATGGTGGGCATGGCGAGCCGAATTTTTGATGCCATTTCAAGAGCAAAAATATCCGTTGTTTTAATTACCCAGTCATCAAGCGAATACAGCATCAGCTTTTGTATTCACTCTGTCGATTCAGCTCGTGCTCGTTTAATCCTTGAACAAGAGTTTGAACTTGAGCTGAGAAATCATCTGCTGGAAAATATCGAGCTTAGAGACCATTTATCTGTTATCTCTATTGTTGGTGACGGCATGCGATTGCATCAGGGCATTGCAGCACGCTTTTTTACCTCGTTAAGCCAAACGAAAGTAAACATAGTTGCGATTGCACAGGGCTCTTCAGAGCGCTCTATTTCTGCCGTGATTGAAGGTAAAAAAGCTCAAGATGCCATTAAAGTAACCCATCAAAACTTCTTTACTAACTTGCATGTAATAGATGTGTTCATGGTCGGCTGTGGTACTGTCGGTAAGGTATTAATTCAGCAGTTAGCTAAGCAGCAGCCTATTTTAAAAGCACGCAATATAAGCTTACAGGTTTATGGCATCGCAAATAGCCGAAAGATGTTAGTTAATCCTCACGGCATTAATTTAGCAGAATGGGAACAAGACCTAAGCAATGCCGACAGTCAGTTCACCTTAGCGAATCTGCAAAAGTTTGTCACCGACAATAACTTAATCAACCCTGTGATCATAGATTGTACTAGTAATGAAGCCATTGCCGATCAATATGCTGACTTTTTAAGTGCTGGCTTCCATGTGGTTACGCCAAATAAAAAAGCCAATACTTCTTCGCTGGCTTATTACAACAAAGTGCGCGAGGCGGCGGCTGATACCAATCGACGCTTTTTATACGAAACAAACGTGGGTGCCGGTTTGCCGGTGATAGACACACTGCAAAGTTTAATCAATGCTGGCGATGAACTCACTGGTTTCCAGGGTATTTTATCGGGTTCACTCTCTTTTATCTTTGGCAAATTAGATGAAGGCATGAGCATGTCTGAAGCCACGGCGATTGCGCGCAGTAACGGTTTTACTGAGCCTGATCCACGTGACGATTTAAGTGGTATGGACGTGGCGCGCAAACTTTTAATTATGGCCCGAGAAGCAGGTATGCAACTTGAATTAGACGACATTCAGATCGAATCTGTACTACCAGAAGGATTTGATGCCAGTGGCGATATAGATACCTTCATGGCCAATTTGCCGGGAGTGGATGCGCACTATGCCGAGCTTAACCAAAAAGCGAAAGAAGCAGGTAAAGTACTTAGATACGTGGGTATTATTGAAGATGGTCAGTGCCGCTGTAGTATCCAAGCGGTGGGCCCAGAGCATCCACTCTATGTTATTAAAGACGGTGAAAATGCGCTAGCGATTCATAGCTTGTATTATCAACCTATTCCGTTGGTGATCCGCGGTTATGGCGCGGGTGCGGAAGTGACAGCAGCCGGTGTGTTTGCTGATCTTATGCGGACTATGCCGTGGAAGCGGGAGGTTTAATAAAATGCCAGTCACTGCGTTTGCGCCGGCATCGACCGGTAATGTAAGTTTAGGGTTTGATATTTTGGGCTTATCGCTAGCCCCTGTTGATGGCACTGCATTGGGTGACCGTGTCACTGTCGTTGCAGAACAAAGTGAATTCAGCTTAACGTGCAGTGGCCGCTTTGCTGATAAATTGCCGGCCGAGGCTCAACAAAACATTGTTTATGATTGTTTTTTAGGTTTTCAAAAAGCAATGCAAGGGTTGGGTATCGACGTTGCACCAGTTTCTATGAAACTGGAAAAAAACTTGCCAATAGGCAGTGGTTTAGGTTCATCAGCAGCATCAATAGTTGCAGCACTCGCTGCCCTGAATGCGTTTTATGGCTACCCGCTTAACCAAGAGCGTTTATTACGTTTAATGGGGGAGTTAGAAGGCCAAATAAGCGGCAGCATACATTACGACAATGTAGCACCTAGTTATTTAGGTGGTTTGCAGCTAATGGTTGAAAGCGAGACTCAAGTCAGTGTCTCTTTACCCGTTTTCGATAACTGGTATTGGGTTGTTTGTTATTCTGGTGCGAGTGTATCAACGTCTGCCGCACGTAAAATTTTACCGGCTGAATACAGCCGTGCAAACACAATAGAGTTTGGCCGTCAGCTGGCGGTTTTCACCCATGCTCTGTATGCAAAAGATGAAGCATTAGCTGCAAGCGTCATGCGAGATGTGATTGCTGAACCTTATCGTAAATCTTTATTAGAAGGGTTTGATGATGCGCGTGAATTTGCTGAGCAAAATGGAGCTTTGGCTTTTGGTATATCAGGCTCAGGCCCAACCGTGTTTGCGGCCGTTAAAGATTTAAACAATGCCGAAACCATTAAACAATGGTTAGAATCAAATTATATTAAAAATGAAAACGGTTTTGCTCATGTTTGTCGGGTTGACCAGCATGGCACTCAGATTTCAGAGGAAAGTTAAGTGCAATTATACAATTTAAAAGATGCGTCTGAAGAAGTTAGTTTTTCGCAAGCCGTGAAGCAAGGTTTAGGGCGTAAACAGGGGTTATTTTTTCCTAAATCATTACCTAAGTTATCAGACATTGACGGGCTGTTAGCGATGCCGTTTCAAAAGCGTAGCGTTAACATCATGTCGGCATTAATAGGCGATGAGTTAGGCCATGATACCGTTGAAATGTTAGTCAATAATGCTTTTCAATTTACTGCACCTTTGGCGCATGTAACCGAAAATATTTATTCATTGGAATTATTCCATGGTCCAACGTTAGCTTTTAAAGATTTTGGCGCACGCTTTCTGGCTCAATGTTTATCGCATTTAACGCCGGCGGATGAGGCCATTACAATTTTAACCGCGACATCGGGTGATACAGGCGCAGCCGTTGCTCAAGCGTTTCACGGTTTAGCGAATATTAACGTTGTTGTTTTATACCCTAAAGGTATGGTCAGTCCGTTGCAAGAAAAGCAATTTTCAACCTTAGGTGATAACATCTACAGTGTAGAAATTGATGCAGCTTTTGATGACTGTCAGGCCATGGTTAAAGATGCTTTTGATGACCAGGAAATCCGTGAAGATTTACACTTAAACTCAGCCAATTCAATTAATATCGCACGTTTATTGGCTCAAGTTTGTTATTATTTTGAAGCCGTCGCTCAACTGCCTGTTGATAAACGAAAAGAGGCTGTTTTTTCTGTGCCTAGTGGTAACTTCGGTAATCTGGCGGCAGCTATGATTGCCAAAACTATGGGGTTACCGATTAAACGTTTTGTGGCAGCAACAAATAGCAATGATACAGTACCAAGATACTTGTTGTCTGGTTTGTGGGAACCAAAAAAGACAGTTTCTACTATGTCTAATGCAATGGATATCAGCTCACCAAATAACTGGCCGCGCATTGAAGCAATGTTTGAAGCAGGCTATTTAGATAAATCAATTTTAACGGCTGAAACGGTAGACGAAGACTATACTCACATGGGTGTTCGTCAATTAAACAGTTTGGGTTATCAAAGTGAACCTCATGCAGCGGTTGCTTATAAAGCGTTAAAACGTAGCCTGACTGACGATGAAGTTGGGATCTTTTTAGGGACAGCACACCCAGCTAAATTTAAAGAAACGGTTGAAAATATATTAGGTGTGCCGGTTGCATTGCCAAAAGAATTAGCTGAGATTGCAAATAAAGACGTATTGTCAGCACGAATGCCAGCTGACTTTGCTCAGCTAAAAGCTTATATGTTTGAAAAGCTGGCGTAACGTCTAATTATGCTTTGGCAAGATGTATTAGCCGCAGATAAAAATGCGGCTTATTTTCAGCGTCTTTTGAGTTTTATCGCTGAGCAAAAAGCGCAAGGTAAGGTTATTTATCCACCTCAAGCGCAAATTTTTTCTGCGTTTGAAGCAACCGAATTAGCGGATGTTAAAGTGGTGATTTTAGGCCAAGATCCCTATCATGGCGCTGGTCAGGCCCATGGTTTATGTTTTTCAGTGCCGCCTGGTATCAAAGTCCCACCATCACTTAAAAACATTTATAAAGAGCTGAGCTCAGATATTCCAGGATTTAAAGTACCTGAACACGGCTGTTTAACCAGTTGGGCTGCACAAGGGGTGTTTTTATTGAATACCGTTTTAACCGTTGAAGCGGGAAAAGCACACTCGCATGCAAAATCCGGTTGGGAAACTTTCACCGACGCAGTGATCGAAAAAATCAATCAACATAAAACAGGGGTTGTTTTTATGTTGTGGGGGGCTCACGCGCAGAAAAAAGGGGCTGCGATAGATACAAAGCGCCACTTAGTGCTGCAAGCACCGCATCCGTCCCCATTGTCCGCACATCGCGGCTTCTTGGGGTGTCAACATTTTAGTCAAGCCAATCAATATTTGCAGAAGCAAGGCGTAAAACCCATTGATTGGTCGAGTATTTGTCAGCCAGCTTAAGCTGGCTGCATATTCCCAAGTGACAGGTTTAATGGCTGGTACTGGTATCTAGTTGATTAAACAGGTCGATATCTTCTAGCTCTTTGTTTAGATTACGTTGATCTAGGATGGCTTCAATTTCACGCCATTTACGTTTTTTACTGCTTTTACTCTCAGGGTTATTACGACGTTGGGCAGGGGCGAACATTTCATTAGTAGCTTCCATTATCAGACTCCGTATATTTGAGAAGTTGCGATTAAAAACCTGACTACAGAGCCAGTCTAATTTTCAACTGTGACCAAATCATTAACCTTTTATTAAAGCTTCATGGCGCGGTCAGCAATAAAAATGGCGGTTGTGGCATGATCCACTCTGCACATTAAACTGTTACAATAGTCAAATTCTTATACTCAACACATAATTCAGCTAAATGCATATTCATATACTAGGAATTTGTGGCACTTTTATGGGAAGTCTTGCCATACTAGCGCGCCAACTCGGTCATAAGGTCACAGGCTCAGATCAAAATGTTTATCCGCCAATGAGTACACAGCTTGCTGCGCAAGGTATTGAATTGATACAAGGTTATGACCCAAGTCAGTTAGATCCTGAACCTGATCTTGTCATTATCGGCAATGCGATGTCTCGAGGTAATCCAGTCGTTGAAGCCGTCTTAGAGCGCAACTTAGCGTATCAGTCTGGCCCCCAGTGGTTATTTGAACATGTTCTAAAAGACAAATGGGTCGTCGCTGTGTCAGGTACCCATGGCAAAACCACGACAACGAGTATGCTGGCATGGATCTTAGAAGATAACGGCTGTCAGCCTGGTTTTTTAATCGGTGGTGTGGCGCAAAATTTTAACGTTTCAGCTCGTTTAGGTAACTCAATCTTTTTTGTGATAGAAGCGGATGAATACGATACTGCATTTTTTGATAAACGCAGTAAGTTTGTTCATTATCACCCCCGAACGTTGGTGATTAACAATCTTGAGTTCGATCATGCCGATATTTTTTCTTCATTGGCTGACATACAAACTCAGTTTCATCATATGCTACGAATGCTCCCGCAAAGTGGGCGGGTGATTTATCCCGCCAATGATGCCAATATTGAGGCTGTTTTTGAAAAAGGTTTATGGTCAGAAAAACTCGCGTTAGGAGATGACTGGGAAATCAAAGCACTGGCGCAAGATTGGCATACATTCGAATTACTGAAATCGGGTCATTCTGAAGGCATTTTAACTTGGTCCTTAATAGGTCAGCATAATGCAATGAATGCGGCTATGGCTATTCTAGCTGCCCACCACTGTGGTGTCAGGGTCGCTGACGCTATTCAGTCGTTAGCTCGTTTTATTAGTGTTAAACGGCGGTTAGAGTTGATTAGTGACCTTGGCGACATCCAGGTTTATGATGACTTCGCCCACCACCCAAGCGCAATTAAAACAACACTGGATGGACTGGTCGCAAGTGGCCGAGGACCAGTGACAGCGATCTTAGAACCTAGATCAAACAGTATGAAGATGGGGGTGTTTAAACATCAATTAGCGGATGCCCTGCAAGGTGCTGAGCAAGTTTATTTATATCAGGATCCTGAATTGACTTGGTCGTTGACTGAGGTTCAAGCGGCTGTTATTGCCGCTGGGGCACACTGTCATTTATTGAACAATGTTGACAAGATTGCCAAAACAGTTGCCCAGCAAGCCAAAGCCGGTGAGCAAATTGTGATCATGAGCAATGGCGGGTTTGGTGGTTTACAGCAGAAATTAGTGGATCAGTTAAAACAATATGCCGCAAACAAATAAACAAATAACCCTTGCACTGACAGGTGCATCAGGGATGCCATACGCGTTAACCTTGATTAAAAGCCTGCTGAAAGCGGGTGTCTGCATTCATTTGCTAGTATCATCCGCAGCTAGAGTGGTATTAAAAACCGAAAGTCAGTTAGATGTGCCGGCAGCGCCAGATAAAGCACAAAAGTTTTGGCAAGACTATTGTGGTGTCGAGGGGGGGCAGATCTTATGTTATGGCAAAGAAGAATGGTTCTCGCCTGTTGCATCCGGCTCAGCTGCGCCGAAAACTATGCTGGTTTGTCCATGTAGCATGTCCACTGTCTCGGCTATCAGTCAGGGCAGCAGTAATACGCTCATAGAGCGGGCGGCCGATGTGGTGATCAAAGAGCGAGGGCAACTAATTATTGTACCCCGTGAAATGCCTTTTTCTGTGATTCACCTAGAAAACATGACTCGCTTAGCCAAGTTAGGCGCGACTATCATGCCTGCTTGTCCAGGTTTTTACCACCAGCCGGAAACAATACAAGACCTCACTGATTTTGTGGTTGCTCGAATTTTAGACCATATGGCGATCGAACAAAGATTGCTTACTCCATGGGGCTATAAACATAAATAAGGTTATATAACGTCTATGTACGCATTAGATATTAAATCGCTCAAAAAAACTTATAAAGGCGGGGTTGAGGCATTAAAAGGCATCGATCTCAAAGTTAAGGAAGGAGACTTTTTTGCCTTGTTGGGTCCAAACGGGGCCGGTAAATCAACAACAATAGGTATTCTAAGTGCTCTTGTAAATAAAACATCAGGCCAGGTTAAAGTTTTTGATTATGATATCGATCAGCAGCTGGAAGCGGCCAAGTCACAAATTGGTTTGGTTCCTCAGGAATTTAACTTTAATCAGTTTGAAACTGTGCAGCAAATCGTTGTGAATCAAGCGGGTTATTATGGGGTTGAGCGTAAAGAAGCGATTAAGCGCAGTGAAACCTATTTAAAACAAACTGATTTATGGCATAAACGAAATAGCCCGGCACGAGAATTATCAGGTGGAATGAAACGTCGTTTGATGATCGCTCGAGCTATGATGCATCAACCCAAATTATTAATTTTAGATGAACCGACCGCTGGTGTTGATATCGAAATCCGGCGTTCAATGTGGCAATTTTTAAAAGCTATCAATGAAAGTGGCGTCACTATAATTTTAACCACGCATTATTTGGAAGAGGCTGAAAGTTTATGTCGAAATATTGCGATTATCGATAAAGGTCGAATTATTGAAAATACGAGTATGAAAAAGCTTCTGGGTAAACTCAGTGTTGAAACTTTTATCTTAGATTTAGATAAAGACTATCAAGCGCTTGATTTGAGCCAGTGCGAAAGCCAGTTGCTTGACGCCCATACGCTGCAGATAGCGCTAAATAAGGGCTGTCATTTAAACCAGGTATTTGCTGAACTCACTGAACAAGGTGTTGGCGTTTTAAGTATGCGCAACAAAGCCAATCGCCTAGAGGAGTTGTTTGTTCGCTTAGTTGAAGAAGGTAGAGAGGAGCAAGGCTAATGCAGGCTGGATACCGTATTGCTTTAAAAAGCATTTTATATAAAGAGTGTAATCGATTTTTACGAATTTGGGTGCAAACCTTAGTGCCACCTGCGATCACCATGACCTTGTATTTTGTCGTGTTTGGCAGCTTGATAGGCCGACGCGTCGGTGAAGTTCACGGTTTTGATTATGTCGAGTTCATGATGCCTGGTTTAATTATGTTATCGGTAATAAACAATGCGTATTCTAATGTGTCTTCGTCGTTTTTTAGCGCTAAGTTTCAACGTAACATCGAAGAGCTGCTAATCGCCCCTGTTCCGACTTTTGTGATTGTGGCAGGTTACGTATTAGGCGGGGTTATTCGAGCAGTACTCGTTGGGGTTATTGTCACCGTTGTGGCACTCTTTTTTGTTGATATTCAAATTCACAACCTTTTTGTTATTTTGTCTGTATTATTATTAACGGCAACCTTGTTTGCGTTGGCGGGTTTAATAAACGCTGTTTATGCTAAAACGTTTGACGATATCAGCATAATACCGACTTTTGTTTTATCACCGTTAACTTATTTAGGTGGGGTATTTTTTTCTGTGTCTATGTTGCCGGGATTTTGGCAGCAGGTTAGTCAGCTAAACCCAGTCATTTACATGGTTAACGCGTTTCGATATGGCTTTTTGGGTATTTCTGATGTCAACTTAACGTTTGCATTTTCTGCACTTGTGAGTTTAACCCTGGTATTGTTTGTTATTGCCGTGCGTTTAATTGACCGTGGTACAGGAATTAGAAGTTAATGAGTATTTCTAGGTCTATTTCATCGGCGCAAACAGAGATCCATAAAGACTTACAAAAACAGGTTGAACGCCACCTTGAGCACGAATTTCGCAAACCTATTGCTGCTCATACTGAGCGTGCTTACGAAAAAATTATGGATAAGGTCAGCCAAGATCCACGACCGGTTATTTTTGATGCTTGTTGCGGCGTTGGTGAAAGCAGCCGCCAATTAGCGGAAAATGCCGTCGACAAGTTAGTAATAGGGGTAGATAAGTCAGATTTTAGACTTAATAAAAACTACCCGAACAGAAAGGATAATCTCTTGCTCATCCGAGCAGATTTAAACGATTTGTATCGTTTATTTGCACGTGATAAGGTTCTCTTTTCACAGCATAAAATACTTTACCCTAACCCCTGGCCGAAAATTTCTCATTTAAAACGCCGGTGGCACGGTAGCGCTGTGTTTCCTCAGTTAGTCGCACTGAGCAAAGACCTTGAACTAAGGTCAAATTGGTTAATTTATTTACAAGAGTTTCAAGCTGCGCTAAAAATATTGGGTCATGAGAGTTATATCAAACAGCTGAGCATTGAAACACCTTTGACCCCTTTTGAAGCCAAATACCACAACAGTGGCCAACCTCTATTCCAATTGGTTAGCCAATTGGTTTAATGTTTTTATCATAAACACCTTAGTTGTAATCATAGGTAACCTAACATGAATGTTTCAAGTATCCGCTTTAAAAGTACGATCCCCAGTCTAGCTTTGGGGTTTACTTTAGTTTTGGTATTTTTCAGTTTTTCCTATTTGATGAAATTACAGACGCAAGCGCTAGATGCTCAGTCGGAAAAATTTTTAAATGCTATTTCGGTTGTTCTCAACGCGGATCGAGATCTCTATCAAGCGCACACAGCACAATTAAATGCACAGCTTAATAGTGCAAGCCTAGATGCAAATCAACAGGTATTTGATGAAAATGTATCTCAGGTGCGTGAGCGCGTTGAGCAGTTTAGGCATTATATGCAAGATTACCCAGAAGTCGTTACTCGTTTATCTGAGTTTGAAAATAGCTTGCAAAATTGGTTGCAACTGAGAGCTGCAAATAGCACTGATTTTAGCCAAACTGAAAAAAGCTCAGAGTTGGCGGCTTTTGAGCAGGTTCGAGGATTATTAGACAGCGCTGGCGAAGCAGCTGAGCAAGCATCTGTTGATGTGATCACACAATTGCGCGACGAGTCACAGGCGTTTGTACAGGTTGCAGCTGCCGGTATCATCATTATTCTGTTAGTGGTGGCCTGGCTAAGTTATTCAGTGCCGAAAAAGCTGGCTGCACAAATTAATCAATTAACCGAAAAAATTCATCAGATAGCTCGGGGAGATGGTGATTTAAGCAGCCGTTTGGTCGTTGAAGGACAAGATGAATTTGCGAAGTTGGCTAACGAATTTAACGGTTTTGTTGAAAATTTACGTCGACTTATTCGGTCTGTATTAGAGCAAAGTACTGCCATGAATCGTTTAACGGATACGTTAAAAGAATCGTCAGAAACAACGCGTGAAGTGACAGGTGTATTAAACAATGCATCAGACTCAATTGTCAGCGCTGTACACGAAATGAATTTGGCAAATAAAGAAATGGCTCAAGTGGCGACAGATACAGCTTCCGAAGCTGAAAATTCGAGCAATAAAGCGCGCCAAGGTCAGCAGATTATTCAGATCTCAAGTGAAAGAATTTCTGATTTGTCGAAAGAAATGCAGGTGGCACGGGACGCAACCGATGTGTTGGAAGAAAACAGTCAAAAAATTGCGTCGGTATTAAATGTCATTCGAGACATAGCCGAACAAACGAATTTGCTTGCTCTGAATGCAGCAATTGAAGCAGCAAGGGCAGGCGAGCAAGGTCGTGGTTTTGCTGTGGTTGCCGATGAAGTGCGAACCTTGGCGACCCGGACCCAAGACAGTACAAACGATATTCGCAGCATGATAGAACAATTAGAGGTCAGTGTGGCCCATTCAGCGAATGCGGTCACTGATGGGCAGCAACATGCGGATTCTGCACTTGAGAGTTTTTCTGAAGCTTCGTTATTATTAAATGATATGCTCAAATCATCTGATCGAGTACATGAATTGTCGGTGCAAACTGCGCAAGCAACGGAAGAACAAACTTGTGTTGCTGAAGAAATCAGCCAAAATTTATACAAGCTTAACGAAGAAAGTGAGCATGCATCTGATATCGCAAAAACGGCAGAATCGCTCGCCAACGAAATCAGTCAGTTATCTGATAATTTAAATCAATTGGTGGGCAAATTTAAACTTTAAACTGGAGGCTTTATGCAAAAAGCAATTTTCGCAGGTGGCTGTTTCTGGTGTATCGAAGAAGCTTTTAAACGATTAAACGGCGTTAGCCAAGTGCATTCGGGGTATATTGGCGGCGATGCAGACACAGCAAATTATAAAGCTGTTTGCAGCGGCCAAACCGAACATGCAGAAGCGGTTAGCGTAGAGTTTGACGAAACCGTCATTGGCTATGAGCAGCTTTTGGATGTGTTTTTTGACATTCATGATCCAACTCAGATTAATCGCCAAGGCCATGATGTAGGTCGTCAGTATCGCAGCGCGATTTTTTATCTTGATGAAATCCAAGCCCAGCAAGCAAAAGACAAAATTGCCGCACTTAAACAAAATGGTATTGATGTGGTCACTGAGTTAGCGCCAGCCAGTGAGTTTTATATCGCAGAGGCTTATCATCAGGACTATTATCGCGGTAATAGCCAGCAACCATACTGTCAGGTGGTGATTTCGCCTAAACTTGCCAAGTTGTCTAAAAATCATGCGGATAAATTGGCCCATTTAGAAAATTCGTGAGATAAGTCCTGATATCTTTTTTGCTGTTTAGCTGGGAGTGGGATTTTAGCTAAATTTTTAAAAAATGTTGTGAGCTTGTATTTAGTATCCGCTGCCATTTTTTCTCTTTCATGGGCCTGCTTAAGGCAGGCCAAAATGAGGTTTAACATGCAGCCTGTATTGTAAGGCGCGACTGTCAAAGCTTGCTCAAATGCATGAACAGAATCCGCATATTTTTTTTCGTTATATGCTTGGATTCCTTTTAGGTTGAGCTGGTTGAAACGACTTGCCTTATCTTGGTATTGGCGATTATAGAGCTGCAAACTCAGATTAATCTGAGGATCTAGGTCCTCTCCGTTATTTTGAGCTGCTTTAATAATAGCATCTGCTTGTTCGAACTCGCCTATTCGATTCATGATAGTGGATTTTTCAAATATAAACTCAACAAAGTTCTGTTGGTTTTCTTTTTCATGCTGTAAAAATTGATAAATCTTTTGCTTGCTGGTATTTAAATTGCCGTGAATTGCTTCTAGCCGGATCCGACATAATCTTTCAAATGCATTAAATTGTTCACTGTTGTGCGTGTCGTCATTACGTGCTCTTTGTAAAGCCAAAGAGGCTTCTTGCATATATTTGTTTTGTTCATGTTTTTCGACAGCTTGTTCCGCAGCGTTAATTACCGAGCGGATATAGTTAAAACTATGCTGTATATCCTGCTGTACCGAATGACGAGTCATTTCTAAAATAAAACGATTGGTCTCGCAAGCAATTTCATATAATTCATTTTGCTGTGCGATAGCGACTAATTTCTGTTGGCGTTTAACGGAATAAGGGGAGAGCTCACTGGCTTTAATCGCCATTTCTAATGAGCGGGCCGGTTCATCTAATGCAATCAGTGCATCTGTCATAATATCGTATGAATCTATGATCAACGGGCTTATTTTTATGACCGTTTGAGCGACCTGAACGGCCTGGCGGTATTTTTTTTGTGCCAAATAAATACGCGCTAAATGAACTTGTGCCCAGCTTGATGTTTGCTGCTTTAATGAGGCGGTGACTAATTGTTCTGCTTTATTATATTGCTCAGTTTTAAAATACAGCTCAGCCAAAATATTTTGGCAATAGTTAGTGTACTTAGGAAAGTCTAAAATAAGCTGTTTACAGATAGGAATAGCAGCCTGATATTGCGCTTTTTTCATATATTGATGAAGCAGTAACAAGCTATTGCGTTTAATGTAGGCGCGCTCCATTCGTTGGCGTAAAACGTTTAACGAAAAAGGTTTCATTAAATAATCGTCAGGTTGCAATTCAATAGCCCCTAACACCATAGGCCTGTGGCTTTCGCCTGTGATAATAATAGTGACAGTATGGGCGCTGATAAAATTTTTTTCTTTAAGCTCTTCGAGGAGTTGGCGACCGTTTTTTTTGCGATTACCCAAATTATAGTCGATTAGAACAATATCAAATGGACGGCGACGAGATTTGCCAACGGCGGCTTCACCACTACTGGCTAAACTGATATCTCGGGCGCCAAGATTGACTAATAAGGCTTTTAACATCAACTGAAAAGCACGTTGATCGTCAACAATTAAAAAGCTAGTTTCCTTAAAATTAATTGCCATAACATCAAACGGTTAAATAAGGTAAGACTAAGATACGCTAATAAGAAGCCAAATAACAGGCAAAAAAAGAAGTGGTGGAGGGGGCTGGATTCGAACCAGCGAAGGCGGAGCCGTCAGATTTACAGTCTGATCCCTTTGGCCACTCGGGAACCCCTCCGAAAGACGCTGCGCATGGTAACAGAATATTTTACCCTGTAAAGCTTTTTTGTTAAAAAATTAAAGAAAACTGAAAAGTGGACGAAATAAAAGCGTAATCCAATAAAAAGTGGTCATTAAATGCAAATCGAAAGTCAGTTATTAAGTGAGCTTGAACTCGCCGGCTCTTTAAACAACGCCGTTAGTACTGCACGTCGTGCCGATTTTTCGATTTTATTGGCGTTAATGGAACAAGACGTCAGTCAACATGCACAATTTAAATTACCGCGAGAAACCCGAGAATTAGTTGTACAAACGGAAGAGAGCTTAAAACGCCAGCTTGGGGTTCGGGCGGCCTATAAGTTAGCCGCAGATGCACAGGCGTATGCGAGCGCAAATGCTCAATGTCAGGCCGTCTCAAACAGCGATTTTGTAACGAGTCAGTTATTAACTTGCTTACAGCAACCAGCATTAGCTCAATACAATGACGAAAAACGCATCGATGATGAAGTGCTGCAAAATATGCATTTATACGCCCAAGCAAAATACCAGTCAAAAACAACAGCAAAAGCAACAGAACAAACACCAGATGCGACTCAACTATTAGATATTCTCGTTGACTTAAATGAATCTTCATTTTCGAAGTAACCTTCTTTTTCAATTATATTTCTGACTCTAGGCACGTAAGTTGCATTGGCTCCCTGAGCAATCTAACCATGATGGGATCTTGACAGTATGCAGCTTGCGCAAATTTTTTCGCGACAAAATTTTAATAAAGAACAGCTCCATAAAATTACCGGCTTAGGTGTGGCTGGTGCCGTATTAGCCGTTTTAGCTATGGTTGTTTTGCCTATCCCTGCAATTCTGCTGGATATTTTATTCTCGTTTAATATTGCGCTTTCAATGATTGTTTTACTGGTCGTTGTTTATACGTTGAAGCCGCTTGAGTTTGGCGCATTTCCAACAGTTATCTTAATTGCCACTGTTTTTCGGTTAGCTTTGAATATTGCCTCTACACGGGTGGTGTTATTAGAGGGGCATGAAGGTGGTGATGCCGCAGGCCAAGTGATAGCTTCATTTGGTGAAGTGGTGATCGGTGGTAATTATGCGGTCGGTTTAGTGGTATTCGCCATTTTAATGATCATTAATTTTAAAGTAGTCACTGCCGGTGCGGGACGTATCTCGGAAGTGAGTGCAAGGTTTACCCTAGACAGTATGCCGGGTAAACAAATGGCAATAGATGCAGATTTAAATGCCGGTTTTATTACTCAAGAAGAAGCGGTTGAACGCCGTAATGAGATCACTGAAGAAGCAGATTTTTATGGTTCTATGGATGGTGCGAGTAAATTCGTTAAAGGGGATGCAATTGCGGGTCTCTTAATAATGCTGATTAATATTGCTGGTGGTTTGGTGATAGGCATGGTCCAGCATGATTTAGACTTTTCTAACGCAATTGAAATTTATACCTTATTAACCATAGGTGATGGTTTGGTTGCTCAAATCCCTTCATTGCTGCTGTCGGTAGCCACTGCAATTGTTGTCACTCGGCAAAATTCTTCTATTGAACTGGGTGACCAATTAACGACTCAGTTAGGCAATACTAAAGCCATGTATGTTGCGGCCGGGATTTTATTTGTCATGGGCATTATTCCTGGCATGCCACATCTTGCATTTATCTTATTGTCGTTGAGTATTCTGGCAGCCACTTATTTTTTAAATAAAAAACGAGAAAAGAGCGGTCGTGGATCAGGACAGTTAATGTCTGCTAATGCAGCGAGCGGCCAAGCTAAAAGTACCCCAGCGTTGGGCGATAACTCAGCGCCGCTTGGCGAAAACAAAGAAATTAGCTGGGATGATGTACAGCCAATGGATGTGATTGGATTAGAGGTTGGTTATCGTTTGATCCCTCTGGTTGATAAATCTCAAGGTGGTGAATTGTTAGCACGCATTAAAGGGGTTAGAAAAAAATTGTCTCAAGAGCTGGGATTTTTAGTGCCTGCGGTACATATTCGTGACAACCTGGATTTATCACCGAGTATTTATCGGATATCACTGATGGGTGTTGTAATTGGTGAAGCCGAAATTTATCACGATCGTGAACTAGCCATTAACCCAGGCCAAGTGTTTGGTAAATTAAATGGTGTTGCTACGCGCGACCCTGCATTTGGTTTAGAGGCGGTGTGGATTGGTCCTGAGCAGCGTGAGCAAGCGCAAACGCTAGGTTATACAGTGGTAGATGCCTCCACGGTTGTCGCCACCCATCTAAGTCAATTATTAACGAATCAAGCTTGGCAGTTAGTGGGGCATGAAGAAGCACAAAATCTGTTAGATATGTTGGCGAAATCAAATCCGAGATTGGTTGAAGGTCTAGTGCCAGACATGATGAGCTTATCGACCTTAGTCAAAGTACTGCAAAACTTACTGTATGAAGGGGTTGTCATCCGTGATATGAGAACCATAGTCCAGAGCTTAGTAGAGTATGCTGGTAAAAGCCAAGATCCTGATGTGCTTACCGCAGCGGTACGTATTTCTCTACGTAAATTGATAGTACAGGAGATCTCTCAAGGCATGGACGAACTCGCCGTCATAACTTTGTCGCCAGAGTTGGAGCAAATATTGCATCAGTCTATGCAAGCGAGCGGCGCAGAGGGTGGGGGGATAGAACCTGGGCTGGCAGAGCGCATTCAAAAGTCGTTGCAAGAGTCTGCACAACAACAAGAAATGAATGGCGAACCTGCTGTCTTATTAACCTCCGGTGTACTGCGCTCAGTATTAGCAAGGTTTACTAAAAACACTGTACCTGGCTTGCATGTATTGTCCTATCAAGAAATCCCGGACGATAAACAAATTCGCATTGTGCAATCGATTGGTCAGTAGCGTCAATTATT
This sequence comes from Gayadomonas joobiniege G7, assembly GCF_000300815.1. Taxonomy (GTDB): domain Bacteria; phylum Pseudomonadota; class Gammaproteobacteria; order Enterobacterales; family Alteromonadaceae; genus Catenovulum; species Catenovulum joobiniege. The sequence continues at coordinate 400,477 of NZ_AMRX01000003.1, forward strand.
TGGCTTGGCGGTAGAGGTGAGGAGAGATAAATGAAAATTAAACGTTTTGTGGCAAAAGATATTCGTGCGGCGCTCAATCAAGTTAAAGCAGAGCTGGGAGCGGATGCAGTTATTATGTCAAACAACAAAACCGCCGAAGGGGTTGAAATTGTTGCGGCCGTTGATGAAACGCCTCAAGCAGCCGTTCAAGTTCAGCCTCAACCCGCTAAGCCGCACAGTGCTCAGCGGGCGCCAGTTAACACCAGCGAAGCCGAATCGGCGCCAGTGGCGGATAGCTTACAAGCTATTTTACAGCGCCAAGCAGAACATTCTGCAAAACAGGCTGTTGCTAATTTAACCTCGACTCATAAACGCCAACAAATCGAAGCCCATTCAGCGAATGCGGTTAAACCAAAACTTGATGCCCAAACCGCTTATACGAGCAATGCTAAAGCAGCCACCGAGCTCACTGGGTTAGATGATGATTTTGAAACAAATGACGTACAAGACAATGAATTAATACCAAGCGATAACGAACGTTCGGAGCTGAGTTCGATTAAAGCAGAGATGGCTGAGTTAAGAAAATTATTGCATCACCAAGTTTCTGGTCTAATGTGGCAAGAAGTGGCACGCAGTCAACCGCAAAAAGCCTATGTTATAGAACGTTTGAGAGAAATGGGTATCAGCGAAGCCGTTGCTGAGCAAGTGGCGGGTTTTATTGCAGCCGATAGCAGTCAGTCAGAAGCCTGGCAACAGGCGTTGCAGTTATTAAGTAACAAAATTTCGGTGACCCGTAATGATATCATGCGCCAAGGTGGTGTTGTTGCGTTAGTTGGTCCTACTGGCGTTGGTAAAACAACCACAGTGGCTAAACTGGCGGCCCATTTTGCCAAAAAATATGGTCCGGAATCAGTCGCTTTAGTGACCACTGATACCTATCGTATTGGCGCTTACGAACAATTACAAACCTATGCAAAAATTATTGGTTGTCCGTGTAAAGTCGCGCATAATAGTGATGAACTTAGTCAATTATTGCAGCAGCTAAAAAATCGAAAGTTGGTTTTAATTGATAGTGCAGGTATGGGGCAAAAAGACATTCGCCTGGGGCAACAAATGGATGTATTGATGCAGACGGTGGGTGTGCAGATTCGTAGTTATTTAGTATTGCAAGCCACCGCACAACAAAAAGTGATGCAAGAGGCAGTACGTTATTTCAGCCGCACTCGGTTAGCCGGTTGTATTTTTACTAAACTGGATGAATGTAATAGCCTGGGTGAAATTATTAGCACTGCCATTCAAAATAGTTTGCCAATAGGGTATCTTACCGATGGTCAGCGAGTGCCAGAAGATATTAAAGTAGCCAGTGCTAATTATTTAGTCAAAAAAGCGGCTATGTTTTTAGACGCTGAAATGTCAGCTCGTACAGTTCAGACACATTCAGCACCACAAAGATCATTTGCCGCTGCCTATTAGTTAAGATATAACGCATCGGTAGTTTTTAACGATAGGCCTGCAAAAAGAATTTAGAAGTTATGATAGCAAAAAACGGATACGGTGATCAGGCCAATGGCCTTCGTAATATGCAACAAGCCAAAGTCAAAGTCATTGCAGTGACCGGAGGCAAAGGTGGTGTTGGCAAAAGTAATGTGTCGTTAAATTTATCTATTTCGTTAGCCAAACAAGGCAAACGAGTCCTGGTTTTTGATGCAGATTTAGGCCTTGCGAATGTTGATGTTATGTTAGGCTTGCGAGTTGAAAAAAATCTGTCTCATTTTTTATCAGGCGAGTGCCGCTTAGAAGATATCTTAGTGACGGGGCCGGCGGGCATTAAAATAGTACCGGCGACTTCGGGCACACGCAATATGGTAGAGCTAACACCCACAGAACACGCTGAACTAATTCGAGCCTTTAGTGCTTTACAACATCAATTTGATGTATTAATTGTGGATACGGCGGCCGGTATTTCGGATATGGTGCTGAGCTTTTCTCGTGCGGCTCAAGATGTTTTGGTTGTGGTTTGTGATGAGCCAACCTCAATTACAGATGCCTATGCTTTAATTAAAGTGCTAAATCGTGACTTTGGCGTTTATAAATTTAAAATTGTTGCCAACATGGTTCGTTCAATGCGAGAAGGGCAAGGGTTATTTGCAAAACTCTCTAAAGTCACTGACAGATTTTTAGATTGTACGCTAGACTTGGTTGCGGTGATCCCATTTGATGAAAATATTCGTCGTGCGGTACGTAAACAAAATGTGATTGTGAATGCTTACCCATCATCACCGGCCTCCTTGGCATTTAAAAACTTAGCAGGTAAAGTGGCAAAATGGCCAGTACCGGAGACTGCTAATGGTCATATGGAATTTTTCCTCGAACAATTAATTTCTCCAGGAGCTTAAGTTGTTGTGAATAAAGTGGCTGCCTATCAAACGACCGACCATAAACAAGCTTTGGTTGAAATGCACCTGGCTTTGGTTAAACGCATAGCACATCATATGATGGCGAGGTTGCCTGCCAGTGTGCAGGTGGATGATTTAATTCAAGCAGGTTTAATCGGCTTGTTAGAAGCATCGAATAACTTTGATGGTAGCAAAGGTGCCAGTTTTGAAACCTTTGCGGGGATCCGAATACGCGGCGCCATGTTAGATGAAATTCGCCGGTGCGATTGGGCTCCGCGTTCGGTACATAAAAATAGCCGATTAATTTCTGATGCAGTGGCTGCAGTAGAAAAAGCGACGGGGCGACACGCCAAAGATTCAGAAGTGGCTGAAAAACTTGATATTTCGCTTGATGAATATCATCATATTCTAAATGATGTAAACAGTGGTAAAATCATAGGTATTGAAGATCTTGGGGTAACAGAAGATGTTATTGGCCAACAAGATGATGATGAGCAAAATGCGCCTTTTGATGATGTTGCCGAAAGCGCGTTTCATCAAGCTTTGGCAAAAACGATAGAAACCTTGCCTGAAAAAGAAGCTTTAGTCTTGTCTTTGTATTATGATGAAGAACTAAATTTAAAAGAGATAGGTGCAGTCTTGAGTGTGAGTGAATCTCGTGTTAGTCAGATTCACAGTCAGGCGATGCACAGATTAAAAGCCAGAATGCGAAGCTGGACCGAAATTTAATACCATTTCCCTAGTAGTGCGGAGGAAACTTTGGATAAAAATATGAAAGTTCTTGTTGTTGATGATTTTTCAACAATGAGGCGAATAATTAAAAACCTGCTAAGAGATCTCGGATTTACTAATGTATCCGAAGCGGATGATGGCGCCACGGCACTACCTATGCTGCAAGGCGGGGATTTTGACTTTGTTGTGACCGATTGGAATATGCCAGGGATGCAAGGAATTGATTTATTGAGAGCGATCCGTGCAGATGAAAAATTAAAACATATTCCAGTATTAATGGTGACTGCAGAAGCTAAAAAAGAACAAATTATTGCAGCCGCTCAGGCTGGTGTAAATGGGTATATTGTTAAACCTTTTACCGCCGCAACGTTAAAAGAAAAATTGGACAAAATCTTTGAGCGCTTAGCCTGATTTATGTTCGGGAGATAACTCTTGCAGTCGAACGTACCTATGATAAGCCTTGCTGATGCGCGCAGACTTGTTGAATGTCTGGAGCAAGGAGACAACCAAAGCGCTAACCAGATTTTTGTGCAAGCTTCGCAATCTGCTAATGCAGATTTAATTGACGAAGTGGGAAAACTGACCCGCCAACTACATGATGCTATGGGAGATTTTCAGATCGATGAACGTTTAATTGATCTGGCGAAAGCAGAAATACCCGATGCTCGTAGTCGCTTAGAGTACGTAATTAAAACCACCGAAGCCGCAGCCAATAAAACAATGGATGCGGTTGAAGAAAGCCTGCCGATTGCCCAACAACTGAATAAAAACATTAAAGATCTAATCCCAACTTGGGATAAATTAATGACTCGACAGATTGAGTTATCTGAATTCAAAGTGTTATGTCACAGTCTTAACCACCTATTATACGAATCTGAAGCTGGATCAAAAAATTTACAAAACCGCTTGAATGATGTTTTAATGGCACAGGACTTTCAAGATTTAACCGGTCAAGTATTGACCAAGGTGATCAGTTTAGTTAAAGAAGTTGAAGACAACCTGGTAGCTTTGTTAAAAGCATATGCCGCCGACGATGACGCCCGACCAGTTAGCCAAAAATCGCAGACAGGCCCTCAAGGCCCAGTTATAGATCATACTAAAACACTGGATGCGGTGAGTAATCAAGATGAAGTCGACGATTTATTATCTAGTTTAGGATTTTAGCAGAGGGCCGCTTGAATGAGCTTCGAAGTAGATGAAGATATATTACAAGATTTTTTAGTTGAAGCGGCTGAAATCTTAGAACAGTTGTCGGAACAACTTGTAGAGTTAGAAAATAATCCACAAGATACTGATTTATTAAATGCTATATTTCGCGGTTTTCACACGGTTAAAGGCGGTGCTGGTTTTTTAGCCATGACCCCGCTTGTTGACGCCTGTCACGGTGCCGAAAATGTTTTTGATATATTGCGTAAAGGACAGCGTCAAGTCACCGCCGAATTAATGGACGTGATTTTACTCGCGTTAGATACTATTAACGTGATGTTTGCACAAATTCAAAATCGTGAAGAACCTGACCCAGCGGATGCTGAATTACTGCACGCATTGCATCAACTAAGCGAGCCTGAAGGTGCCCAGCCACAGGCTGAGAGTCGACAAGTTGAAAACCCTGCGACGACCAATCACACTGCGATCGCAAAACCAGCTCAAGCTGCCGAGATCGAAGACGTGGGCGATGCCAGTATTGATGAAATTACCGATGAAGAATTTGAACGATTATTAGATCAGCTGCATGGTGTAAATCAAGGGCCAGGCAAATCACCAACAGCGGGCACGTCTGCACCAGCCACTCATACAGCAGCGGAGAAGCCAGCCACAGCTTCAATAGCGAGTGGCTCAGCCAATAACAGCAGTGATGAAATCAGTGATGATGAATTTGAAGCTTTATTAGACGAGATTCATGGTAAAGGTCAGTTTAAAGCGACGCCTGACGCGAGTCCAGAGGACAAATCGACCGCAAAGCCGAATGCTGAAAATAACCCAGCATTGACGGTGAGCGAATCAGTCAATGATAAAGATGAAATCAGTGACGACGAATTTGAAGCTTTGTTGGATGAGTTACATGGAAAAGGACAGGCACCTGGGGCACTTATTGGTAAAACAAGCCCTACAGACAAAGCAACCCCGCCTGCAAATGAACAAAAAATCAATGTTAGTCCGACGCCAGATTCAGCTGTAAGTTCTGCTGACAGGGCGGATAAAGGACCAAGCCAAGCAGTGAATACGCCAGCGGCACCGCAGCGCAAACCCATGCCGAATGCGGATAAGAAAAAGCCAGCCACCGCTGCGGCAGAAACTACCCTGAGAGTTGATACCAAACGTCTTGATCAGATAATGAACATGGTGGGTGAGTTGGTATTAGTACGCAACCGCTTATTAAGTTTGGGTGGCAATGTCAGTGACGAAGAAATGTCGAAAGCGATAGCCAATCTGGATGTGGTGACAGGGGATCTGCAAGGGGCTGTGATGAAAACTCGCATGCAGCCTATCAAAAAGGTATTTGGTCGTTTCCCTCGCGTGGTCAGAGATCTGGCGCGTTCGCTCAATAAAGAAATTTCATTAGAAATGGTTGGGGAAGAAACTGATTTAGATAAAAATTTAGTAGAGGCACTGGCTGACCCCTTGGTTCACCTCGTACGTAATTCAGTTGACCATGGTATTGAAATGCCCGACGTACGGGAAGCTGCAGGTAAACCCAGATGTGGTAAAGTGACTTTATCCGCTGCTCAAGAAGGCGATCATATCTTATTAACCATTAAAGATGATGGTGCAGGTATGGATCCAGAAAAGCTTAAAGAAAAAGCTATCAAAAACGGCATCTTAGATGTGGACTCAGCGGCTCGCATGCTGGATAGTGAGGCCTATAATTTAATATTTGCACCTGGCTTTTCAACGAAAGAGCAGATTTCTGATATCTCAGGTCGAGGTGTTGGCATGGATGTGGTGAAAACTAAAATTAACCAGTTAAATGGTTCTGTGGTGATCCACTCTGAAAAAGGTGTAGGCACTGAATTATCGATCAAAGTGCCTTTAACATTAGCGATTTTACCTACTTTAATGGTGATTGTCTCTGGGCAAACTTTTGCACTACCGTTAACGGGTGTGAATGAGATCATCAATTTGGATTTGAAAAAGTCGAATACTGTTGATGGCCAGCTGACTATGATAGTTCGAAATAAAGCGATACCAATCTTTTATCTGCAAGATTGGTTAACTCGCCCAAGTAATGAAAGTAAAAGATGTGGCAGAAATAATGGTCATTTAGTGGTGATTCAGCTAAGTACTAACAAACAAATCGGGTTTGTTGTTGACGCCTTAGTCGGTCAAGAAGAAGTTGTCATTAAACCATTAGATGCCTTATTACAAGGAACCCCTGGGATGGCCGGTGCAACTATTACCAGTGATGGTGGGATAGCCCTGATTTTAGATGTTCCGGGTTTGTTGAAAAAATATGCTAAACGCTGAGAAACGATAAATGCGAAAACGCGTACTCGTGGTTGACGATTCGAGCTTTTTCCGTCGCAGGGTGAGTGAGATTATCAATTCGGACCCTCGCTTAGAGGTGATAGACACTGCAAATAATGGGCAGCAAGCGATAGAAAAAGCATTGAGCTTAAAGCCTGACGTCATCACTATGGATGTCGAAATGCCAGTACTTGATGGCATTTCTGCTGTTCGCCGCATTATGCAGCGTTGTCCCACCCCTATTTTAATGTTTTCGTCACTGACTCATGACGGCGCACGAGCGACCTTAGACGCGTTAGAGGCAGGGGCTTTGGATTTTTTACCGAAAAAATTTGAAGATATTGCACGTGATCGAGAAGAAGCCAAAACCTTATTGACCACTCGCATCCGGCACATTGCCAACCGGCGTATGTCACCAGCAAAAACTGCCAGTATTTCGCCCACACGCAGCAGCGAAGTTAAACCAGATAGTGTTAGCCCAGCATTTTTACCCAAGCGAATTAAATCACAGCGTGCCAGATTGTTGGCCATTGGAACGTCAACAGGTGGGCCTGTGGCATTGCAAGCCATTTTAAAAGCACTGCCAGCCAATTTTCCTGCACCTATTATTCTGGTACAACATATGCCGGCTGCATTTACTGGTGCATTTGCTGCTCGCTTAAACAGTCAGTGTTTAATCCAAGTGAAAGAAGCTGAAAACGGCGATATTTTACGGCCGGGCTGTGCCTATTTAGCACCAGGTGGTAAACAAATGCTGCTTGATGGTGGCAGTGCTCAAGTTAAACTCATTATTCGTGATGATCAGAGTGAACGTTTGACCTACAAACCCAGTGTTGATGTAACCTTTGCGACAGCCGCAAAAACCTTCCAGAAACAAGTTTTAGCTGTGATCCTAACTGGGATGGGGGCTGACGGTCGTGAAGGATGCCGAATGTTAAAATCGCAAGGAGCCGAAGTATTAGCGCAAGATCAAGCCTCGTGTGTCGTTTATGGCATGCCACAAGCGGTTGTCAGCGCCGGAATAGCCAAAGAAACAGTGCCATTAAATCGAATGGCAGATCGAATCATGCAAGCCTTTTACGACTAGGGGGGCTCGGGTGCAAGTATGGACGATAGCCAATCAAAAAGGTGGGGTCGGCAAAACAACAACCAGTGTTAGCCTCGCAGGGCTGTTGGCCCAACGAGGTAAGCGTGTATTATTAATAGATACAGATCCCCATGCGTCTATGACTTATTATTTTGGTATTGACTCAGAGTCATTAGAGCACAGCCTATTTGACCTTTTTATTGCCCGAGACACTTTAGACAGCCACCAATTGATGCAACTTTTATCGCCCACCAGTCATGCGAATGTAGATATCTTACCCGCAACTATGGCGCTAGCAACGTTAGACAGGCGGTTTGGCCAACAAGGTGGCATGGGGTTGGTCCTAAAAAAAGCACTCAGCCGCTTAACCTCTGATTATGATTATGCATTAATAGATTGCCCACCGGTACTCGGGGTTTTAATGGTGAATGCATTAGCGGCTTGTCAGCGTGTATTAGTGCCGGTGCAAACCGAGTTTTTAGCGCTAAAAGGGCTAGAGCGAATGGTGCAAACCTTAAAGTTAATGTCGCAGTCGCAAAACCGTGAATTTGCTTATACGATAGTGCCGACTATGTTTGATAAACGAACGCGCGCATCGCTAGATGCGTTTAAATCGTTAAAAAAGCAATACAATAGTGCGGTTTGGTCAAATGTGATCCCCGTGGATACTAAGTTTAGAGATGCCAGTATCCAACAAGCTTTTCCGTCGGTATATGCGGGAAAAACCCGTGGTGTGTTGGCGTATTCGGCATTGCTTAAAACTTTAATTAAATAGGCTAATTATGAGCAAAAAAGGTTTAGCAAATGAGTCGCTTATACAAGACTATTTTGATGGTCTGTTACACGAGTCTGCAGAGCCAAATCAGGCGCTTGAGCAAAATAAAAAAGCGGCGGACGAAGCCCCTCTCCAATCTCAATTGGTAGAATCTCGGCAAGTCGAATTAAACAAATTATTACAACAAGCTAGTCTAGCCGAAAAAAATATTCAGGATGAACAAGACGTTAAAGAAAAGTGGGCTGTTGAAACCGCTCCCAGCGAACAACTAAAAACAAAACCAGTTGAGCCAGAAAAAACGCAGCCGGCCGAGTCGTTTGCATCAAAGTCAGTAGAGGCACTTAAAACACCTAAATCTAAGCGCCCAGAAACCGCCTTTCAAGCGTTATTTTTTGAAGTTGCTGGGCTCACATTGGCTGTGCCGCTGATTGAGTTAGGCGGTATTCACAATTTGCAGCCGACCTCTTCTTTATTTGGTAAACCGGATTGGTTTAAAGGCGTTATGTTAAATAAAGCAGAAAAACTGAACGTGGTCGATACAGCACTCTGGGTGATGCCTGAAAAATTTAACACAGAGACCGCCGCCGAATTAGAGTATAAATATTTAATTATGCTGGGTGACAGCCAATGGGGATTGGCGTGTGAAACCTTGGTGGCGACTGTGACTTTACAACCTGATGATGTGAAGTGGAGCGGCGAACAAAGCAAACGTAGATGGTTAGGTGGGTTAGTGCGCGATAAAATGTGTGCATTATTGTCAGTAGATGAGTTGATTTTACTGTTGGATAAAGGCTTTAATAGTCGCAGCGAAAAGAATAACAGCGGAGTATAATAAAATGAACCAGACCGAACGTCAGAATGTGGTAGATAGTGGCGATAATGATGCCGTTTTGCAGTGGGTGACTTTTAAGTTAGATGAAGAAACCTATGGTATTAATGTCATGCAAGTTCAAGAGGTGTTGCGCTATTCAGAAATAGCCCCAGTACCGGGAGCACCAGATTATGTGATTGGCATCGTTAACTTGCGTGGTAATGTGGTGACTGTGATTGACACACGGACGCGTTTTGGTTTGATGCCGAACGAAGTGACAGACAACTCGCGTATTGTGATTATTGAAGCGGACAAGCAAGTGGTCGGCATTTTAGTGGATTCAGTGGCTGAGGTGGTTTATTTAAAATCATCAGAAATTGATAGTGCGCCCAACGTAGGGACAGAAGAAAGTGCGAAGTTTATTCAGGGCGTATCAAATAGAGATGGTGAGCTATTGATTTTAGTCGATCTGAACAAACTGTTAACCGATGATGAATGGGATGATTTGAGCACCTTATAAATGACTTTATTTAGCCTTCTTGCATCAGCCTTGTTAGCCGTTTTAGCACTGCTGATTGGCTGGCTTTTATATCGCAAAATTCAGCGTCTGAATGAGCAGCTGCAAGACTATCAGGCGCAGCTAAGAACACTTAAACAAGAGCAGCTGTTATTGCAACAAACAGCCTCTGAGGCGGTGCAAAGCAGCTTGGGTTTAGGTAAAAAGATAAGCCTTATTGAGCAGCACCTGACCCGGAATGAACAAAAATATCAGCAGCTTAAGCAAAGCTTGGCTGATATTTCATTGCAAGATCCCGCCGCTAAATTATATAACCGAGCTAATAAACTGGCACAAAAAGGCGCTGACATTCAAGAACTCATCGACGAGTGTGAGATCAGCCGAGCTGAGGCTGAGCTGATCATCTCATTGTGGCAAAAAAAGTAACAGCGTAGAGACACTGTTACTTATTTTTTTATGGCCGAGTTTGTGTCGCTGGTGCCGCACTCTTAGCAGAGGCTGACTGAGACCCCCCCGCACGACCTGAAGTTGCAGGTGCATGGCGTTCGCTTGCCGGAATACTGGCTGTTGGTAAAACTCGGCTCGAGTCTACCGCTTCCGGATGTGTTTTTGCCATCGGCGAAGAAGCATGTCCAAATTTAGCGCGTGCAATTGCTTTCTTTTTGCTGGTGGTTGCGTCTTCTTGCTGAGCCTGAGCACTGGTTTCATCGGTTGATGCTGGCGCTGAATCTGCCGTCACTGGTTGCTCAGCTTGAACAGCTTCTTCACTACTTACCGCCTCTGAGCTCGCTTGCGAAACGTTAGTCGCTTCTAGGCTAGCTGTCGCCTCAGTGGATGTTTCAGCTTGCGATTTACTATCCACAGTTGCATCTATACGGGTGTCAACTTCGCAGGTTGTCGATGACTCAGCGGTATTTTCAGCAATTGCATCGTCGTTTTGGCTTGCTTGAGCTTGTTGAGCATTTGCTTGAGAGCTAGCGTTTGTTTGAACTGCCACAGGCGTTTTGTCGGTGCTTTCCTTTTCGACACTTTCATTTTCGGCTAGTGACTCCTCAGCTGCGGTGGCTGATTGAAGCTGCTGCTCGCTGGCTTGCTCAGATGACTCTGCATCGCCTGCATTTGTTTCATTGACTGTCGGCTCCGCTGAGTCTTCCTGACTCGTTTGTTGCGCTGCCTCTTCTGTGATTGATGCACTTTGGCTGGCTTCGCGTGCAACTAGGCTCTCAGAAACAGGCTCTTGGGCCACCTCTAATTGAGTTTCTTGCTGTGGAACACTGGTTTCCTGAGCATTGACTTCCGGCTCACTTGTCGCTTGTATATTTGATTTTTGAATATCAGCTTGCGGTTGCTTAACTATAGTATTTGCTGCGTCATTACTCGCCTCTGGCTTAGCTTCACTCGCAGTAACTTGCTCGCTAATGGTCGATTCAGCGTCACCATCATCCGGATAACGGCTGATCACAGGATCTTGACTGACACCGTCAGTCTCTGATTTTTTCTGATAATATTTATCATACTTATCGTTATTTGCCTGATTTTGGTCGTTATTCGTCTCTTGTTGATTGCGACGTCTGCGCTGACTATTGCCACGCAGGTGACGAGTACCGCGACGATTACGCGGTTTATTTTCGCGCTCGTTTTGGCCATCTGTTAGTTGCGCTTCCGCTTGTTCTGCCGTTGATTGCTCATCTGACTCAGCAATTTTGCTTGAGCGCTCCGCTGGCGCGTCAAGACTGCTTGCGTACACTGAATTAGACGTTTCAACAGGCGTTGTTGACGAGGATTCATTGTCCGCTGCTGCCGCTTTAATTACCTGACTGTTGGCTTCAGTGTTAGGTTCATGAATAACAGCCGTATCAGACTGTTTTTCGACTGCCTGCGGGGCTGCTTTTAACTCAGTATTATCTTGTTTGATACGTACTGACTTGCGCAAGTTTCTGCGAGCCCGACGCTCTTGCGTTTTTTTCTCGCTAGCAGGTTTACGCTTTTTAGGCTGTTCAGTTTTCGCTTTAGCATTTTTAGCCGCTTCTTCTTGACCTTTAGCTTTATTTTCCGGTTTTGCTTTTTCGGCATTATTCGGACGACGTTTTTTGTTTGGTCGACGGTTTTGCTGGTTTGGTTTTTTATTTGCTCGCGAGTCAGGTTTAGCCTCTTGAGGGGCTGGCTGCTCACTTTCGGGAGTGGCAAATAACCGTTTAAACCAACTTACTAAACGACCAAAAATCCCAGTGTTTTGTTTACTAGGGTTATTTGTCGCTCCCTGTGGCGTAGGGGTTGGTTTGACTTCAGCGACTGGTGCCGGCGTTTCTGGTGCTGCAAAACCTTTTAATGCCGGCTCTTCTTTTTTCTCAACCTTGGTAATAGATGGAGAAATTGGGATCGTAAAATCTTCTTCTGGTTTAGAGATCAGTTTGTAGCTGATGTCACTGCCGTTTTCTTCTGCTTTTATGCGAGCAACTTCAAAGTTGGGCGTTTCTAAATGTGGGTTTGGCACGACGACCACTCGAACCTCGTGGCTTTTTTCGATAAAACGCACTGCACCCCGTTTTTCATTCAATAAATAAGTGGCGGCTTCAACCGGTAATTGTGCTTGTACCTGTACTGTGTTTTCTTTGATTGCTTCTTCTTCAAGAATGCGCAGAACAGACAAAGCTAATGATTCTGTTGAACGAACCACCCCTGTCCCCTGACATCTTGGGCAGGCTAAACTTGAGCTCTCACCTAATGATGGGCGTAAACGCTGACGGCTCATTTCTAATAGACCAAAACGAGAGATACGGGCCAGTTGAATGCGAGCTCGGTCGGTGCGTACTGCATCTCGTAACCGATTTTCAACTTCACGTTGGTTGCGCGCTGGCGTCATATCAATAAAGTCAATAACAACCAGGCCACCTAAATCACGCAATCTTAGTTGGCGTGCAATTTCATCTGCAGCTTCTAGATTAGTATTTAGTGCGGTTTCTTCGATATCACCGCCTTTAGTGGCTTTTGATGAGTTGATGTCGATCGACGTTAACGCTTCGGTCTGGTCGATTACAATAGAACCGCCAGAGGGTAAACGCACTTCACGCTTAAAAGCCGATTCGATTTGGCTTTCAATTTGAAAATGGTTGAACAACGGCTCGTCACCTTGATAAAGCTTTACACGGTTAACAAAATCAGGGCGAACCAAGGAAATATGTGCTTTTGCTTGTTCAAAAGTTTTTGGATGGTCGATTAATATTTCACCAATGTCTCGACGCAAATAGTCACGGATCGCACGAACGATGACGTTACTTTCTTGATGAATCAAAAACGGAGCCGCTTTTTGCGCAGCAGCTTGCTGGATAGATTGCCAATGTTTAAGCAATACGTTTAAATCCCATTCAAGCTCTTCGAATGCTTTGCCAACGCCTGCAGTACGGACGATTAATCCCATGCCTTGGGGCAATGAAAGTTTATTTAACGCTTCTTTTAATTCGGTGCGTTCATCACCTTCGATGCGGCGCGAGATACCACCTGCGCGTGGGTTATTTGGCATTAAGACTAAATAACTACCCGCTAAACTGATAAAAGTGGTTAACGCTGCCCCTTTTTGGCCGCGTTCTTCTTTATCAATTTGCACAATAACTTCTTGGCCTTCTTCAATCACATCTTTGATGTTAGGGCGGCCATTAAAGCTATAACCTTCGGGGAAGTAGGTGCGAGCAATCTCTTTCAACGGCAAGAAGCCGTGGCGCTCTGCACCATAATCGACAAATGCAGCTTCTAAGCTAGGTTCTACACGGGTGATTTTACCTTTGTAGATATTGGCTTTTTTCTGCTCATGACCATGACTTTCGATATCCAAATCATACAGTCTTTGCCCATCAACCAGGGCAACGCGCAACTCTTCTTCCTGAGTTGCATTGATTAACATACGTTTCATATTTTTATTTTCACCACATATGAAACGCCAAAACCTAAATTGTAAAGGGCTGTTGTTCAGTGACTCTCACGAGTCTCTGTGGGTATAAATCACTACAACCAGCATCTTTGTTTGATTGTTTCACTGGTCTTCTTGATATCTATTATCGGTTGTAGTTGTAACTTGTTATCTTGCAACAAATTACGGATAATCTCAGGCTTTCAATTCAGAGAATTTTAGCGTTTCTAATATTCATTAATTAACGACTAAGGAACTCTGCTGTTGGTGCTGTGTTTAAAACGTTGGCGAAAAATTACTCACTTCGTTTGGTTTTAAAATGCGTAGCAGTACACCAAATAAATATGGTATATCTGTGCAGCACAGTGAACTCTTACACAGTCAGGGTTCTTTAAATTCAGTTGCGCATCAGCGCGCATTATATAATTTTCTGGCAATCATTTCTGCCATCAGTGAAAATATAGCAAAGCAGTTGCCATAGCGGCAATCTAAATTCGCAATTAAGCAAAGATATTTATTCATGAATAAAGATGACCTAAAGTCAGTTAGCTATTTTGAGGTAGATCAGGATAATTCTGGTCAAAGAATAGACAATTGGCTCAAGCGAGAGCTCAAAGGTGTGCCCACAACATTAATCTACCGAATTTTAAGAAAAGGAGAAGTTCGGGTAAACAAAAAGCGGGTCAAACCAGTTTATAAATTACAAGAGGGTGATGTTTTACGGATCCCGCCAATTCGTTTAGAAGCGAAACCTGATCAACCCATCAAAATCAGTGACAACTTAGTTGAGCGTATAAAAAGTTCTATTTTGTACGAAGACAGTCATCTGTTGGTTATCAATAAGCCTTCTGGTTTGGCAGTGCATGGTGGTTCGGGATTAAACTTTGGCGCAATAGAGGCCATCCGCCAGTTATACCCGCATTTAAAGCAGTTAGAGTTGGTCCATAGATTAGACAGGGATACTTCTGGTTGTTTGGTCATCAGCAAAAAACGTTCGGCGCTACGGGCTTTGCATCAGCAGTTACGAGACAAACAGGTTGATAAAAGGTATTGGGCATTGGTCAGTGGTGTTTGGCCTGACGCTTTAAAAAAAGTGCAAAAGCCGTTACATAAAAATACTTTAAGTTCAGGTGAACGTGTGGTGCGGGTAGACGCTGAGCTAGGAAAAGCCAGCGAAACTCGTTTTCGGGTTTTAAATAAGTTTGATAGGGCCAGTTTAGTGGAAGCTTTTCCGGTGACCGGGCGAACCCACCAAATCCGTGTGCATGCAGCGGCGAGTGGGTTCCCGATTGCGCTGGATGACAAATACGGTGAAGCAGAATTTGATAAAAGGATGAAAACTTACGGTATTAAACGTTTATTTTTACATGCTGCATCTATTAGTTTTTTGCATCCGAAAGAAAAAACCACCATTCGCATTGAAGCACCGCTTGAAAAAAGTTTGCAATTAGCTTTGGAGCAGTTACAAAATGCCAAAAAATAAAAAACTGATCATTTTTGATTGGGATGGCACCCTAATGGACTCGATTGATCGCATCGTATCTTCAATACAGAATGCGGCGCGCAAAGCGGGTTTGGCTGTTCCTAGCGAGGCGTTAGCCAGTTCAGTTATCGGTTTGAGTTTAAATAAAGCTCTTGCGATTGTGTTTCCAACCGCCGATGAACCAACAATTAACCATTTAATTGAATTATACCGGGAAGAGTATATTGAGTTAAACCCAACCCCAACACCGCTTTTTGCCGATGCAAAAGCCTGTTTGCAACAGTTGAGAGAACAAGGTTATTTGCTTGCTGTGGCAACTGGTAAAGCACGGGCGGGTTTATCGCGTGCAATGGCTTCGGTTGGGCTCAATGATTTTTTTGATGCTAGTATATGCGCAGATGAAAGCCGTTCAAAACCAGATCCATTGATGTTAACCCTGTTATTAAAAAAGTTTAATGTCCCCGTTGAAACGGCGATCATGGTTGGTGATTCAGTCCATGATTTAAAAATGGCTCAAGCTGCTGGAATGATGTCAGTGGCTGTGACTATGGGCGCAGATTCAGCTGAACGATTGGCTGCTTATCAGCCAATCGCCATTGTCGACAGCCTGTCGCAACTTACGAGTGTGATTCAGCAGTTAAGCTTGACTCAAGCAGAGGATTGACACCAAACTCGCGTAAAATTTCGCACAAACTAATGAGTGGGAGTCCAATTAGGGTATTTGGGTCTTTTCCTTCGAGCTGATTAAATAATGTGATGCCAAGTGCTTCGCTTTTGAAACTACCGGCACAGTTAAACGGTTGCTCTTTTGCTAGGTAAGCGAGTATTTCTTCATCGCTTAGCTGTCTAAAATGTACGGTAAATGGTTCACAAAGGGTTTTTTGTTCGCCTTGAGGGGATATCACAGATAAACCAGTATAAAAAGTGACGCTATGACCACTGAGTTTACGCAGTTGTTTTAGCGCATTGTCTGTATTGTGTGGTTTGCCTAAAATTTCACCGTTATGCCAAGCAACCTGATCAGATCCTATGACATACGCAGCTGAGTGCAATCTGGCGCCGGCTTGCGCTTTTGCCGCGGCCAGTCTTTGAACTAACTCATCGGGCGGCTCATTTGGTAAGACGGTTTCATCTGTTTGTGGTTTGCAGGTTGTAAATGGTAGCCCTAGTTTATCCAATACTTGTTTGCGGAAAACAGAAGTCGAGGCTAAAACGAGTTTAAAGTCGCTTTGATTTTTTGCTTGATTTATCATTAAATACTCTTTTTTGAAAAATGTTTGCTTATTTTTCCGCTTTTCAATTGACTAAGCAAGAGCAGATGGTTAATATCCGCGCCCTATGCAAAAGGTAAAAATGCCGGTTGAGATAGATCCAGTAAAAAGTGCGCAAAAACGCTCCGATTATGATGGGTTTTATCCGCTGGGGAATTTAAAACGTTTGAGTGATGCTATCGTCTCTGATCAGGGGGAGGTTAGTGTGCTGCTCAGATGTGCCTATGATGAGCAAGGCTTGCCAGTTATGCTCATCAGTGCTGAGGCGGATGTCGAAGTGACTTGTCAGCGCTGCGCAGAAGCGATGCCGATTAAATTGGCATTGTCTGCAACTTTTACACCTAAAACAGCCAGATTAGAAGAAGATCTAGTACCTTCTGAGTATGGTTTAGTTGAAGTTAATGAATATGGTCAAATTGACTTGCGAGCTTTAATTGAAGATGAATTATTGTTAGCAATTCCTTTGGTTCCTAAACATAATGTAGAAGAATGTGCGATCAAACAACAAGACATGAGCTGGGGTCAGCTGGATCCAGCAGCCAGTGAAAAACCAGCAAATCCGTTTGATGTATTGAAAAGTTTAAAGAATTCCAAATAACAGGAGATGAGTAATGGCTGTTCAACAGAACAAAAAATCTCGTTCAAAGCGTGATATGCGTCGCTCTCATGATGCGCTTACTGCTTCAAGCCTGTCTATCGACAGTACTTCTGGTGAGACACACCGTCGCCACCATGTGACTGCTGATGGCTATTATAAAGGCAAAAAAGTAGTTTCTGCATAAGAGGCAGCTTTGACGAATCTAACCATAGCGTTAGATGCGATGGGAGGCGATCATGGGCCTCCTGTCACCATTCCAGCCGCACTCGAAGTGCTTGCTGAAGTACCGCAATTAAAATTTATCCTCTGTGGCGATAAATACCAAATTACCCCTCTACTGAAAAATATTTCTGCTCATACTCGTGCGCGTTTAGAAGTAAAACACTGTAGTCAAGTCGTTTCTATGAGTGAAAAGCCGTCTCAAGCACTGCGATACAAAGCAGAATCATCAATGCGTATTGCGCTTGATTTAGTGCAGCAAGAAACCGCTCAAGCTTGTGTTAGTGCGGGCAATACTGGTGCGCTGTTAAGCATGGCTTATTATGTATTAAAAATGCTTCCAGGCATTAAACGACCCGCGTTAGTCACCGCTTTTCCAAGTGGTAAAGGTCACAAAACTTACGTGCTAGATTTGGGCGCAAATGTTGAAAGCGAGGCGGCTATATTACATCAGTTTGCACTCATGGGGAGTGTACTGGCGGAAAGCGAAGCGTTAGAAAAGCCTAGAATAGGTTTATTGAATGTTGGTGAAGAAGAGATCAAAGGTAGTTCAAAAATAAAAAAAGTCGCCTCACTGTTAAAAGCAGACGCCTCGTTAAACTACATTGGCTATGTTGAAGGCAATGATTTTTTTACCAGCAAAGCGGATGTGATAGTATGTGACGGTTTTGCAGGAAATGTTGCATTAAAATCCTGTGAAGGGTTAGCAAAAGCCGTGCTTGAGTCTATTACTCATTTGGTCAAAGAAAATTGGCTAAGTCGAGCTGCAGCTGCTTTAGCGCTACCCATATTCAAAAAGTTTTATCGGCAAATGAACCCGGACCAATACAATGGTGCGAGTTTGTTGGGACTGCGAGGCATTGTTATTAAAAGCCATGGCAATGCCAGTAAAGATGCATTTAAGTACGCGATAATGGAAGCGATTAATGAAATTCGCCATCAGGTTCCGGTTAAAATTGGTGATCGGATAGAGCAGGCGTTAACAGACAGGTCTTAAAATAATATGTATGCAAGAATAACAGGTACCGGTAGCTATTTTCCGCAGCAGGTTCGTACCAATGCTGATTTAGAAAAAATGGTTGAGACAAGCCATGACTGGATTGTCGAGCGCACAGGTATTCATGAGCGCCGCATTGCTGGGCCAGACGAAAATGTTGCCACTATGGGTTTTGAAGCGGCCAAAAAAGCCATTGCTGCGGCCAACATTCAAGCCAGTGATATAGATTTAATTTTATGTGCGACAACAAGTTGGGAAAAGGCCTTGCCAAGCGCAGCCTGTGAAATACAAAACTTACTTGGACTTCCGGGCGTACCGGCAATGGATATTGCTGCTGCGTGTGCGGGTTTTTGTTACGCACTTAGTGTCGCAGATCAATTTATTAAAGCAGGTTCAGCTAAACGCGTTTTAGTTGTCGGTACAGATGCACTGACTCGTTTATTAGATCCAACCGATAGGACCATGATAGTGCTATTTGGGGATGCAGCCGGTGCCTGTATTTTAGAAGCTAACGAAGAAACCGGTATTTTATCCACTCATTTACATGCCGATGGCCGTTACGCTGACTTACTGGGTGCTGACTTACCAACTCGAGGCATCGAAGCATCAGTATATGAAGCTTATGGATATATGAAAGGGAATGAAGTATTCAAAGTTGCGGTCACCAAATTAAGCGAGATCGTTGAAGAAACGCTAAAAGCCAATCAATTAGAAAAAAGCCAAATTGACTGGTTAGTGCCGCATCAGGCGAATTATCGAATTATTAAAGCTACAGCGCGTAAGCTAGATATGAGTATGGATCATGTGGTAGTAACCCTAGATAAACATGGAAATACATCGGCTGCTTCTGTGATCACGGCATTGGATGAAGCTATTCGTGACGGTCGTATTCAACGGGGACAAACTTTATTATTAGAAGCTTTTGGTGGTGGATTCACTTGGGCTTCGGCTTTGATTAAATATTAATTTATACAAAATAAAAAGAGCTAATTATATGTCGCAAACAATTGCTTATGTTTTTCCGGGCCAGGGTTCGCAAGCCGTTGGTATGTTGGAGTCATTGCATCAATCTTACGCCAGAGTGAGAGAAACCTTTGAAGAAGCGTCTGACGCGCTTGGTTATGATATGACTCAATTAATTTTGCAAGGGCCAGCTGAGCAGCTTAACCAAACACATCATACTCAACCAGCTTTGTTAACGGCGAGTACCGCTTTGTATCGATTATTGACAGAGCAGGGTGCAGCTGTCCCAACAGTGATGGCTGGTCATAGTTTGGGTGAGTACTCCGCATTAACGGCAGCCGGTGTTTTACAATTTAGTGATGCGGTTAAGCTGGTTCAACTACGTGGCCAGTTAATGCAACAAGCAGTGCCAGCAGGTGTTGGTGCGATGGCCGCTATTATTGGTTTGGCCGATGATGCAGTTCGTCAAGTGTGTGAACAAACTAAAGGTGATGAAGTGGTGGCTGCGGTTAACTTTAACTCACCAGGTCAGGTGGTGATTGCCGGGCATAAAACTGCAGTTGATCGTGCTTGCACTGCGGCGAAAGAAGCAGGGGCAAAACGAGCATTACCATTACCTGTTAGTGTGCCCTCACACTGTGAGTTAATGCAGCCTGCTGCAGAACAATTGCAAACAGCGCTCTCTGAGTTAAGCTTAACAGAACCTAAAATCGCGGTTGTGAATAATGTAGATGTGAGCGCAGAGTCAGACCCGGCAAAAATAGCACAAGCGCTCACTCGCCAGCTTTATTGCCCGGTGCGCTGGACTGAAACTGTTGAAAAATTAGCGGCCGAAGGGATAACTCAATTAGTAGAAGTCGGTCCGGGCAAAGTACTGACAGGTTTGACTAAACGGATAAATAAATCATTAAACTCTGTTGCAGTAAATGATACTGCATCATTAGAATCATTTTTAAACGGGTAGATATATGTTCTCAGGATTAGATGGACAAGTTGCACTGGTTACAGGTGCAAGTCGTGGTATTGGTAAAGCTATTGCGCTTAAGTTGGTTGCCAATGGTGCTAAAGTTGTGGGTACTGCGACCTCAGAAAAAGGTGCACAAGCAATTTCAGAATACTTAGGTGATGCAGGTCAGGGCATGGTTTTAAATGTAACTGACGCTGACTCAATTGCTGCGTTATTTGAAAATATCAAAAGCCAATATGGTGATATAGACATTTTAGTTAATAACGCTGGTATCACGCGTGATAACTTAATGATGCGAATGAAAGAAGACGAGTGGTCAGATATTATCGAAACGAATTTAACCTCAGTCTTTAAATTATCAAAAGCTGTATTGCGCGCTATGATGAAAAAGCGTAAAGGCCGTATTGTTAATATCGGCTCAGTGGTTGGTTCTACTGGTAACCCTGGTCAAGCAAATTATTGTGCAGCAAAAGCAGGTTTAATTGGTTTCACTAAAGCGTTAGCCAAAGAAGTCGCTTCGCGTGGTATTACGGTTAACTCGGTTGCACCTGGTTTTATTGACACTGATATGACAAAAGAGTTGAGCGAAGAGCAGAAAAAGACTATCTTTGCACAGATACCGGCAGGTCGTTTGGGGCAACCAGACGAGATTGCTGCGGCCGTATTATTTTTATGTGCAGCAGAAGCCAGTTATATGACAGGCGAAACTTTGCATGTTAATGGCGGTATGTATATGGCCTAAAGGTAGATTCTTGGACCGATAACGGGTATCATTCGCTCGCATTCGGTTACCAAGCGTCTGGCACAGGCTACGACCTTGCAGGTTAGACCAGTAGCCTGAATATAAGCACTAAGCTTAACAAACGAATTTTTATTATTTATTAGATAAAAATGCGCAATTCGGCGCAGTATCTGAGGAACGTTAAAATTATGAGCAACGCAAACATTCAAGAAAGAGTTTACAAAATCATCGTTGAACAATTAGGTGTAAAAGAAGAAGAAATTACTAATGAAGCTTCTTTTGTTGATGATTTAGGCGCTGATTCTCTAGACACAGTAGAGTTAGTTATGGCACTTGAAGAAGAGTTTGATACTGAGATCCCTGACGAAGAAGCAGAAAAGATCACTACTGTTCAAGCAGCTATCGACTACGTTGTTGCTAACAAAGAATAAGTACTAAAGGGCGGTTAACCAACCGCCTTTCTTTTTCCTATCAAATATTACTCCTTTTTGGGGGCAATCTAGTGTCTAAACGTCGTGTTGTTGTCACCGGCATGGGGATGTTATCTCCGGTTGGTAATTCAGTAGACGATTCATGGAAAGCTTTGTTGGCCGGTCAAAGCGGTATCCAATTAATTGATACCTTTGATGTCAGCAGCTTTACAACTCGAATCAGTGGATTGGTTAAGGGTTTTCAGTTTGAAGACTACTTACCAAAAAAAGAAGCCAAAAAAATGGATACCTTCATCCAATACGGTGTCGCAGCCGGTATCCAGGCAATGAAAGATTCTGGCCTTGAAATTACCGAACAAAACGCACACCGAATCGGTGCGGCTGTGGGATCTGGTATTGGTGGTCTTTCACTTATCGAAGAAAATCACACTAAGCTGCAAGCGAGTGGTCCAAAACGGATGTCACCGTTTTTTGTGCCATCAACAATCATTAATATGATTTCTGGCCACTTGTCGATCATGTTTGGTTTAAAAGGCCCAAACATTGCAATTACTACCGCGTGTACCACAGGCGTACATAATATCGGCCATGCTGCTCGTATGATTGCATACGGTGATGCCGATGCTATTTTAGCAGGTGGGGCTGAAGCCGCGACTACCCCGTTAGGGTTAGGTGGTTTTGCTGCTGCGCGTGCGTTATCAACTCGCAATGATGCACCGGAAATTGCAAGTCGACCTTGGGACAAAGACAGAGATGGTTTTGTCATGGGGGACGGTGCTGGTGTGATGATGCTCGAAGAGTATGAACATGCAAAAGCGCGTGGTGCAAAAATTTATGCTGAACTCACTGGCTTTGGTATGAGCGGTGATGCTAACCATATCACCTCACCTCCAGATGATGGTGCTGGCGCACAAGCTGCGATGGCGAATGCAATTAATGATGGCAACATTAGTTTACAGCAAGTGGGATATTTAAATGCCCATGGGACTTCAACTCCGGTTGGTGATCTGGCTGAAACCAACGCGGTTAAAAACCTCTTTGGTGACCATGCAAAAAAACTAATGGTGAGTTCAACTAAGTCAATGACAGGGCATTTGTTAGGGGCTGCAGGTGCAATTGAAGCAATTGTGACTGTGAAAGCACTGCAGGATCAAAGCGTGCCACCAACCATAAATTTGGATAACCCAAGTGATGGTTGTGATCTTGATTATGTTCCGCATGAAGCGCGTCAAGTAAATATTGAGTATGCTTTATGTAACTCATTCGGCTTTGGTGGCACTAACGGTTCGTTATTGTTTCGCAAAGTTTAATTAATTAGGCTATTGAGTTTTATGGCCTTAATTAGAGTGGTAGCCGGCACAAAGCAGGTTAGTGGGTATAACCGAGCTGTTCAGTTTGGAGATGCACACTTTACCACTCTAAAAATAACACAACATAAAGTTGAGCATTGGCCTCTCCATTTAGAGCGCTTGTTAGTCGCCAATTCAAAGCTCGCTTTTCCTGCCTTTTGCCCGCAGCAACTCACCGCTGAGATAACAGATATTGCCGAACAATATGCAAACGCGACGGTAAAAATACTGATGACCCGAGGCGAAAGTCAACGAGGTTATGCCGTGCCTGACTCAATTTTGAGTCTTTGTTATATCTACATTGTACCGGCTGCTCACCCCCCCTCAGAGCTTGCACCAGCTGAATTGGTGACATTAAAAACCCGGTTATCGGTACAGCCACTCTTGGCTGGATTAAAACATTGCAACCGTTTGGAGCAAGTTTTAATTAAACAAGAATTAGCTGATTTGGATGTAACAGATGGGCTCGTGTTTAATTACAGTGGCCATTTAATTGAAACCAGTATGGCTAACATTTTTGTTTTTTTAAACGGACGTTGGTGCACACCTGATTTAACAGGATCTGGCGTGGCAGGCGTTATCCGCAGTCATATTCTCGCGCGCCATTCGATTGATGTGTGTAATATTAGTGAAGCAGATGTAGGCAAGATAGAAGCGGCGGTATTAACAAATGCTTTAATTGGCGTGCGGCCGGTTAAATCAATTGATGATCGTTTATTATCGGTTGCTAAAAGCCAGGCCTTTAGAGAGTTAGTTTATGGTTAAAAAAATTCTATTGCTATTCATTAGCTTGGTGCTTATCAGTTTAATGGTATTTTACTGGCAGTTTGAAAAAGCCATTGAACATTTAGAGCAGCCAGTTGTTAAAGACGCCCAGTTGGTGCGAATAGAACAAGGCACAAGTTTTTATCGCACTGTCGCTAAACTTGCTGAGCAAAATTTAATGAATAATAGTTGGGCACTAAAGGTATTAGTTAGGATTGACCCAGAGCTTGCTCAAATTAAAGCAGGCGTATACCAATTAACCGCGGGTATGGACAGCTTTGCTGTATTGGAAAAATTAGTCCGTGGCGATCAGCATCAGTTTAAAATCACCTTTACAGAAGGCAGCCACTTTAAAGATTGGCAACGGCAACTCACCTCACATCCTTATATTAAACAAACTGACTACAGTCGCTGGCTGGATAAATTGATTGCCCCTTATAAAAGTGTCGAGGGACTTTTGTTTCCAGATACCTATCACTTTATTGCTGACAGTAAAGATACTGACATTATTTACCAAGCCTATCAGCAGATGCAGCGAGTTAAGGAGCAGGTTTATGAAACTGGCACGCCATTTTTAAACTGGTACGATACTTTGATATTGGCGTCTATCATAGAAAAAGAAACTGCTGTCACCGAAGAGATGCCATTGGTCGCTTCAGTGTTTTATAACAGATTGCAAAAAAATATGCGTTTACAGACAGATCCCACTATTATTTATGGATTGGGTGATTCGTATGCCGGTGACATCAAACGAAGCCATCTAAACGATAAAAATAACCCTTATAATACATACCATATAAAAGGGCTACCACCAACACCGATAGCTATGCCTGGCGAGAATGCGATTAAAGCGGCGATAGAGCCGGCGCAGTCGGAATATTTGTATTTTGTGGCAAGTGGTGATGGTGGTCACGTGTTTTCTAAACGTTTGGCCGATCATAATAAAGCGGTCAGAAATTATCTTAATAGAACAGAATAGTTATGCAAAATGCTCAATTCATAGTTATAGAAGGGCTTGAAGGCGCTGGTAAAACAACTGCTTTAAATGTGGTTAAAAACTGGTTGCAACAACATCAGGTTGACTTTGTGCAGACCCGAGAGCCAGGCGGAACTTGGTTGGCAGAACAATTACGTGCATTAGTCAAAAGTCCGGATGTGGAAGAAAAAATCACCATAGAAACAGAACTCTTATTAATGTATGCCAGTCGTTCACAGTTAATAGAAAATGTTATAAAACCTGCTTTAGCTGCGGGTCAATGGGTGCTGGCAGACCGCCATGATTTATCTTCACGGGCCTATCAAGGTGGAGGCCGACAAATTGCTGATACAACGATAGATAGTCTGCGTGCCTTGGTATTAAAAAACTTTACACCTAATCTAACGATTTATTTGGATGTTACTGCAAAAACAGGTTTATCACGCGCGGCGGCACGAGGCCAACTTGACAGAATAGAGCAAGAGCAGATAGATTTTTTTGAACGTACTCGAGCCAAATATCTGGCGATTGCTGAACAAGATGAAAGTATAGTATGCATTGATGCTGAGCAATCTATAGCTGCTGTTCATCAGGCAATCATTCGAGTACTTTCCAACAGGTTGGGCAAGTACTTATGAGCTTTCCTTGGCTTGAGCCTTTGTTTGATAAACTGTTACGACAGTATCAGCGAGGCCATTTACATCATGCTATTTTATTGCATTCAAGCGTTAAACAATTGGCTAAAGGTCAATTGGCTGTATGGTTAGCTCACGCATTGTTATGCACGCGGCCCCAGCCAGCGGCGTGTGGCGAATGTAAGTCCTGCCAGTTATTAAACGCCGACAGTCATCCAGATTTTTTACAGATCCGTTCTGATACAAGTATTTCGGTGGCACAAATTCGCCAACTGGTTGCTGCGGCGTTACAGAAATCTCAACAAAGTGGTGCCCAAGTATTTATTGTTGAACGCTGTGAAAAAATGACAGAATCTGCTGCCAATGCGTTATTAAAAACGTTAGAAGAGCCGGGCCAACAAAAGTATTTTATATTAACAAGTGATGCGCCGGCACGATTATTAGCAACCATAAAAAGTCGTTGTCAACTTTACTCAGTGACCCCACCGTCACTTGAAAGTTTGAATGACTGGTTGCAAGACAAAGGCATAGATAAAACGCAATTTTCTAGCCTCTATCCTGAGTTTGCCGCTTCGCCGCTGCAAGCGCTGACCCTGCTGGAACAACAAGCTGCCGATAAAAAACATCAGCTACTCAATGACTTTAAAGCGTTTTTATCTGGGCGTATTGGTCCGCTGCAGCTGGCAACACATTTTGATGAAAGTTTATTTGATGAACAGTTAGACTGGTTAATTACTGCATTACAGCTATGGTTAAAAAAACAGGCAGAAAACAAACCTAAAACGCCACTTAGTTTAAAAATCTGTGCAATGCAAAACAGTTTGATTCAGGTTAAAATGCAAGTTTTAAATAGCGGTGTGAACAAAAAAGTTTTGTTCCAAGCCGCTTGCGTTGAAATGTCCAATTTATTGCGAGGCTAAGGAAAATGGAAGAAATCATCCTTGAGTATAATTCTGTTCAAGCCCTATATAAAAGCTATTTACCCTTTACAAAGGATGGTGGGCTTTACGTTAAAACCAGTCGCAAATACGATATTGGCGTTCAGTTAACGCTCAGTGTTATGTTGCCGAGCAATGTAGAACCTGTTGTCGTTTCTGGTGTGGTTTGTTGGATCACCCCTGCAGCGTCTCATTCAAACTTACCACAAGGGGTTGGTGTGGCATTCAGTGCGGAAAATAATGGCCTAAAAGAACGTATTGAAACCATATTAGGTCCTATGATGAATTCTTACGAACCTACTTTTACTATGTAACTAGGAGTTTTATGCTAGTCGATTCGCACTGTCATCTCGATCGGATTAAATTATCTGAGTCTGGCCTAACGTTAGATGAAATTTTGGCTTCAGCAAGAGCACGAAAAGTGGAACACTTTTTGTGCGTCTGTGTTGATTTAGATGGTTTTGAGTCGATGGCGGCCACCGTCAGTCCATTTGACGACGTATCTGTTTCTTGTGGTGTGCATCCGTTGTACAAATCAGAATATGACTATGCTCAGCTGCGCCAACTTGCCAGCCAGGCTAAAGTGGTTGCTATTGGTGAGACAGGCTTAGATTATCATTATTCAGCAGAAACCAAAGATTGGCAGCAAAAGTCTTTTGAGCAGCATTGCCAACTGTCTGTTGAATTAGATAAACCTTTAATAGTGCATACCCGTAACGCACGCCAAGATACATTGGATATTTTAAAAAACAATCAAGCGGAAAAAGCGGGTGGTGTTTTACACTGTTTTACCGAATCACTCGAGATGGCAAAAGCTGCGATCGAGTTGAATTTTTATATTTCGATTTCAGGTATAGTGACCTTTGGCAATGCAAGTGAGTTACGTGAGGTAGTTAAAGCCCTGCCGGTTGAACGTTTACTGGTAGAAACCGACTCGCCGTGGCTTGCACCTAAACCATACCGAGGTAAACAAAATCAACCCGCTTATGTGCATGAAGTCGCTCAATATGTAGCTGACTTAAAAGGTATTAGTTTAGCTGAATTAAGCCGAATTACGACTGCCAATTTTTACCAACTATTTAATCATATTAAAAACTGAATCTGATGAGTGAAATTAACCACGAAGGCATAGAAGAACTTGCAATGCGCAAGTTTACCGAAGATGCTTATTTAAACTATTCCATGTACGTGATCATGGATCGTGCGCTGCCCCATATCTCTGACGGTTTGAAGCCGGTACAGCGACGGATCATTTATGCGATGTCTGAGTTGGGTTTGTCCGCTCTGGCTAAATATAAAAAATCAGCTCGGACCGTGGGTGATGTGTTGGGTAAGTTTCACCCACATGGTGATTCAGCCTGTTATGAAGCTATGGTATTAATGGCTCAGCCATTTTCGTACCGTTACCCGTTAATCGACGGGCAAGGCAACTGGGGGGCACCGGACGACCCTAAATCTTTTGCTGCGATGCGTTATACCGAAGCAAAACTGTCTAAGTTTTCTGAAATTTTATTATCTGAGTTAGGCATGGGAACGGTTGATTGGGGACCTAATTTTGATGGTACCTTAAAAGAACCTGTTTATTTGCCAGCACGTTTACCGCATATTTTATTAAACGGTGTCACTGGCATTGCCGTGGGTATGGCAACCGATATTCCGCCGCATAATGTACGAGAAGTGGTGAGCGCGGCTAAATATCTACTTGATCACCCGAATGCCGGCCTAGACAAACTAATGAGTTTTGTACCTGCGCCTGATTATCCGACCGAAGCAGAAATTATTACGCCTCGAGAAGAGATTAAAAAAATCTATAGTCAAGGACGGGGCTCGATAAAAATGCGCGCTGTTTATCATGATGAGCAGGGCGAGATTGTGATCACAGCGCTGCCGCATCAGGCATCCAGTGGTAAAATTTTAGAGCAGATTGCCGCACAAATGCAGGCAAAAAAATTACCTATGGTTGCGGATTTACGAGACGAGTCGGATCATGAAAACCCGATCCGTTTAGTGGTAGTTCCCCGCTCAAATCGAGTGGATGTTGAGATGCTGATGCAGCATTTATTTGCCACCACAGATTTAGAAAAAAATTACCGTGTTAATCTCAACATGCTGGGACTCAATAACCGGCCTCAGGTAAAAGGGCTAGCAGAAATTTTAATTGAATGGCTTGAGTTTAGGTTAGCGACTGTGACTAAACGTCTTAACTTTCGTCTTGACAAAGTTTTAGCACGTTTACATATTTTAGAAGGTTTGTTAGTCGCTTTTTTAAATATTGACGAAGTGATACATATCATACGAACAGAGGAAAAGCCTAAACAAGAATTAATGTCTCGTTTTGAGCTTTCTGATAAACAAGCTGAAGCCATTTTAGAGCTTAAGTTACGTCAGTTAGCCAAACTAGAGGAAATTAAAATTCGTTCGGAGCAAGACGAGCTCGAAAAAGAACGCCAGTGGCTTGAATCAATTTTAGGTAGCCAAGATGAGCTTAAAAAGCTTGTTAAAAAAGAGCTCACAGCTGATGCTGAAAAATACGGAGATGAGCGGCGTTCTCCAGTAGTCGAGCGGGGTGAGGCGCGTGCATTAAGTGAAAAAGATTTAGTGCCGAGCGAAGCTGTCACTGTCGTGGTCTCAGAAAAAGGCTGGGTTCGCTGTGCCAAGGGGCACGAAGTTGATGTGATGGGTTTGAACTATAAAGCAGGTGACAGTTATTTAGCCTCCAGTCGTGGCCGTTCTAACTTGACCAGTGTATTTTTAGACTCTAGCGGGCGTGCATTTGCGACCGAAACCCACACTCTGCCATCCGCGCGCGGGCAGGGCGAACCTTTATCTGGCCGTTTTACGATTGCTGCCGGAGAAAGAATCGAGCACGTGGTTTGCGGCCAGCCAGATGAACATTATTTAGTTGCCTCAGATGCAGGTTACGGTTTTGTGGTAAAATACGCAGACCTTGTTAGTAAAAATAAAAACGGTAAAGCCGTTTTAACCTTACCCGCAAATGCACATGTTTTAGCACCGCAGCGACTAGTCGATCCTGAGCAATTAATCGTTGCTATTACCAACGAGGGGCGGATGTTATTGTTTCCTGTGGCTGATTTACCTAGATTGGCAAAAGGGAAAGGAAATAAAATTATTAGCATCTCCTCCCAGCGAGCAAAAAACCGCGAAGAATTGATGCGCCATGTTGCGTTATTAAAAGTTGATGATGCTTTAGTATTAGTCGCTGGGAAACGTAAAATGACGCTTAAACCAAGCGATTGGATGCACTATCAAGGTGAAAGAGGTCGTCGAGGTAACAAACTACCTCGAGGTTTGCAGCGAGTTGACGAAGTCATCATTGAAGCCGGACATTCGGCTTCTGAAGAAGACGATAATGAATAAAGGAAAGTAGCTGAGTGTTAGCCATTTTTAGAGTATTTTTGTTGGGCGTTTTTGTTATTTTAGCAAGTATAGCTGGGATCATTTTTTGTTTATTGCGTCCGTTTCATCGAAACAACGTTTATTGGCTCGGGCAAATGTTTGGCCGCGCTGCTGTTATTATCGGTTGCAAAGTGATCATTCGCAGTAATGATAAAGCTTATGCTGCACGGCCTGCGGTATTTATCGCAAACCACCAAAACAGCTACGATATTTTTACTTTATGCCGCAGTGTATTACCCAATACAGTGACAATAGGTAAAAAAAGCCTTAAATGGATCCCATTTTTTGGCCAAATTTACTGGCTGGGAGGCAATATATTGATCGATCGGGAAAACCGCCGGGCTGCGATGGCCACGTTGAAAAAGTCACGTGATGTGTTGCTTAAACGTCAGGTTTCCGTATGGATGTTTCCTGAGGGTACTCGTTCTTATGGGCGGGGATTATTGCCATTTAAGCGAGGTGCGTTTCAGCTAGCGGCTGCCGCTAAAGTGCCAGTTGTGCCTGTGGTCATGAGCTCGACGGATGGAATTAAACTTAATCGTTGGGATAATGGCCATATTATTATTGAACTGATGGATCCGGTTGAGCTTACTGATGCCCAGCAAAAAAATATTAAAATTGCATGCCAAGACTTTCATGCTTTGATGTTGGCAAAGTTAAATCAACTAGACGACGAAGTTAAAGCCTTGAATCAACCCCAGGATAAATGATGGAATTTATTGATAACCCGAGCGCTTTTAGCGAAGAAATAGTGAATGCATTGCTTGCCGATGGTAGTGATCCTAATGCTATATATGTGATTGAGCACCACTTTGCCTCACATGATTTTGACAAGCTAGAAAAAGCAGCGGTCGCAGCGTTTAAACTCGAGCACGAGGTCACAGATGCTGAAGAATTTGAAACCGATGATGGTCAGTTGATTTTAGCTTTTGATGTGCTAATTGAAAGTGAGCTTTCGTTGCCTGCGATAGAAGAGCAGGTTAAACAAATGATGCAGTTAGCTGAGCAGTATCAGGTTGAATATGATGGCTGGGGGACCGAATTCCAGCCATCAGATGAGATAGATTAAAGCTTATTTAGCCCATTTTTTAGCGTCTTGTCGAATTGGGTCCGGATCAAAAAACCTAGCTCCGGTCCCTGCTCTGTCATAATCGCCGATGTCATTTGACGCTGCTTTTGCTAGTTTAAGTAGGTGGTTAACGATTTCAGGATGCTCTTTGGCAACATTTTGTGTTTCTGAAATATCTTTTTCTAAATCGATCAACATTGGTTCAGGTATATCAATTACATCTTCTTTAGCTATGTGCCAAGACCATTTAGGTGACCAAGGAGATTGAGCTAATCTGGGTAAATGCAATTTCCATTTGCCATAGCGAACCGCTTGCAGGTGGGTGTGCTGGTAATAATAAAATGTTCTATCTTTAATTGTATCAACTTCCCCATGAATTAACTGAGAGATATCAATCCCATCTATTATTCGGTCACTAGGTGGTTGGGTACCCGCCAAGTTGGCAAAGGTTGGTAAAATATCCATGGTGGTGGTAATCGTATTATTGACAACGCCGGCCGGTACTCGTCCAGGTGCGTAAATGACAAATGGTACTCTAACGCCGCCTTCCCAAGTCGAAGTTTTTGCACCTCGCAATGGTAGTGCGGAGCCCCCGTGACTTTTTTTAACATGCCAGGGCCCATTGTCGCTCGTAAAGATCACATAGGTATTGTCCATGAGATTGAGTTTTTCAACGGCCTGTAAAACGCGTCCAACATTATAGTCAATTTCTTCTACCACATCGCCGTAAAGACCACGGGCAGACCGGCCTTTAAATTTTTTAGACGCCGCCAGACGTGTATGCGGCATGGTATGCGATAAATAAACAAAAAATGGTTTGTTTTGGTTGTCTGTAATAAATTTAATCGCCTCATCAGTATAGCGCTCGGTCAGCGTTGACATGTCTGCTTCGTTTTCGATTACCGTTTGGTTGCGAATTAAAGGCACATATTTGTCGTTGCTACCTGGCGTACCAAAATAATAATCAAAACCTTGGTTTAATGGTAATAAGTTGGGGTCGTACTTGCTTGGATTATGGCCAGCTAAGTCCCATTTGCCAAAAATACCACTGGTATATCCAGCAGGTTTGAGTACTTCAGCTATGGTGACTTCTTTTAAATGTAGAAAAGGGTGAATGGTGACTTTGTTTTGTTTTTTGGCGGTTCGTAATGGATAACTGGCTGTCATTAAAGCAGCTCTGGATGGACCACAAACGGTTTGTGCATAAAAATCTGTCATTTTCATGCCACCTGCGGCCATACTGTCAATATTGGGCGTTTTTATTTTAGGGGAACCAAAACTACTTAAGTCTTGATATCCCAAATCGTCGGTAAAAATTAAAATAAAATTAGGTTTGTTTTTTGCCGCTGCTACAAAAGACAGTGAGGCTAACGTTAGTGCTAAAATCAGAGCTCTCATATGTGTGTTTTTATATTTAAGAATACAGTGTCATCATTGTAGCACTTTTGTTTCAAAATGTACTATTTGTTTATTTTTTGTGGGTGGCTGCCACTAATCCGTTCAGGTGGACAGGATTAGCAGCACTAGGTGGGCAGTTTTGTGAAAAGAAGTGAAGTTTAACTATTTTGTTTGTTTGATATATTATTGAAGCTCTGGGTAGGCTTTTTCGAGTGAAATGAAAGCCTCTTGTTCTTCTTTATATACTTTGACACCACCTTTTTTGATGTCATATACCCATCCATGTAGCTCAACTGATTTTTGCGCCAGTTGGGTGGCGACGGCTGGGTGGGTCTTAAGGTGCTGTAACTGCATTAGCACATTGGCTTCTATTACTTCATTTATGTGCTCACTACAGAGTTCACCTGAATGTTTTGCTTTAACAATGTCGCCTGCTGCTCGGCAGTGTCCTAACCAATCTTTAACATGTGGGATAGCATCTAAACCTGTTGGATCGATAACGCCTTTCATTGCACCACAATCCGTATGACCACAAATAACAATATGTTTTACCCCTAACACAGCAACGGCAAATTCGATGGATGCCGTCATTCCCCCAGTCACGTTACTGTGCGGTGGCACTACGTTGCCAGCATTGCGACAAATAAATAAATCGCCAGGCTGAGAGTTAGTTAATAAGTTAGGGTCAATTCGAGAGTCGGCACAAGTTATAAATAAAACTTCAGGGTTTTGCCCATTTGCTAGCGTTTTAAACAGTTCTTTTCGCTCAGGGTAGGCATGTTTTTTAAACGCCATTACGCCTTTAATAATCTCTTCCATTTTAAATACCTCGTTGTTTAACACTGCATTGATTTTAGCAGAATTAATTTTTTTAAAAAAAATAAAAAAAAGACTAAAGTTTCTTTAGTTCATGCCGATAGCTTATAACGAGGGGAATTATAACTTTGTTTTTTGGTTGAGGGGCCAACAGCAAAGCAATTTGAGGTAGCTCTGAAAAGAGTTAAATTTTTAGCGAGCTGCTAACCGGTTTGAGGGAACCTGTTACAGTTTCAGGAGGTATAACTATGGGTATGTTTGTAAATACAAATGTGTCGTCTTTGACGGCTCAGCGTCAATTATTCAACTCAACGACTGAATTAAATACATCATTTGAGCGTCTATCATCAGGCTTCCGCATTAACCGAGCCGCTGATGATGCGGCAGGTATGCAGATATCTGATCGTATGACCAGTCAGATTGAAGGTTTAAACCAAGCGGTACGAAATGCAAACGATGGGATTTCTGTTGTACAAACTGCAGAAGGTGCTATGCAGGAAATCACTTCTTCATTGCAGCGCATCCGTCAATTAGCGGTGCAATCGCAAAATGGTATCAATACTTCATCCGATAGAACGGCTCTGCAAAAAGAAGTTTCTGCATTAAAAACTGAAATCAGCCGCATCGGCGCGACCACTCAGTTTGCTGATGTAAACCTTTTAAACGGAACCTATTCAGCCAGCTTTTTAGTGGGTGCAAATGGCGGAGATTCTCAGTCAATTGCAATCGCATTGAAACAATCAGGCGGTTATGGTGCCAGCGGCTTGAGTTTAGGTAGCTTGAGTGTTTCATCGCAAGCTGGTGCCGCGACTGCATTAGATACAATTGATAATGCAATCTCAACCATAGGGGCTGCAAGAGCAGACTTAGGTGCTCTGCAAAACCGTTTTCAGTCGACTATTCGTAACTTGAGCAATATTTCTGAAAACGTTTCAGCGGCTCGCTCGCAAATTAGAGATACAGATTTTGCGCAAGAAACTGCAAGCTTAACCAGAAACCAAATTGTTCAACAAGCGAGCTTATCGGTATTGAGTCAAGCCAATCAGCGCCCGCAAAGTGCGTTGTCATTGCTTGGTTAATAAAGCAGCGTTTAAATAAGAAGTGGTTACCGGTTAGCCACTTCTTTATTTTAGGAGGGTGTTATGGATCTGGATCATATAGGTTCTGTTTCGCCTCATACTTTAACTTATTCTGCTCATCGACCTTCCCCCACTGACAATACGGCCGAGCCGATTGCTAAGCTTTCAGAAAATACCCAAGGCTCAGCGCAAGTATCTAGTCAGTTAGAACAGAAAAATGCTAAAGTTGACGAACAGGCTGACGATAACCTAGTCAGTGAGACAAAAAATGTGACTCAAGCGGTTTCAAAAGTATCCGAGTTTTTACAGGTGCAAAATCGACAGCTAAATTTCACGCTGGATGATGAAAGTGAAAAACTCGTGATTACAGTAACGGATAAAGAGACTGGCGAAATGATTCGGCAGATACCGTCAGAAGAAATGCTTGAGTTGGCAAAACGTATTGAACAGCTGCGTTCTGATGCCGGAGAGACAGTCGGTATCTTGGTAAATCGTGAAGTGTAACTTTTAAGAGGCTGGTATGAGCATTTCATCTATAGGTGTTGGTTCAGGTTTAGATCTAAGTGGTTTAGTCACTCAGTTATTAGAAGCCGAGCGAGCACCAAAACAAGCAAGATTAGATGAGCAAGAAGAGAATATTGAGTCGGTTATATCGGCGATAGGCTCGCTCAAATCTAAAATGGATGAATTTCAAACAGCCGTAGATGATCTGAGAGAAAGTTCAGACCTGCAAAACCGTAAAGCTGTGGTTAGCCATCCTAGCTTGGAAGAAGATGAAGAGGGCCCATTTACCGCAGAGGCGTCTAATAGTGCAACCAAAGGTAGTTATAAAATCAGCATAGAGCAACTGGCTGAAGGTAGTCGTTTACAAACGGCTGATGGTGCATTCGCTAACTCGTCTGCATCGGTCAGTGATGCTGACGGTTCATTAACGTTCAAAATCGGTGCTACAGGGGACAGCTTTACAGTGAATGTAACGGCTGGTATGACCTTAGCCCAATTGCGATCAGCGGTCAACTCGGCGACTGGCAACGATTTTGGGATAAACGCCAGCATTGTTGATACTGGTACTGCAGCGGGAGCAAAATTGGTTTTTACCTCAGAAACCACGGGTGCGGGCAATGATTTGTCAATCGTGAATGATAACGACATTGCTGCTTTACAACAAATTGCGACCACAGATTCTAGTGAAACAACCAGTTATGGTAACGTCAGTATCGAAGCTGCAAAAAATGCGAAAGCGGATATTGATGGTATCAAAGTTGAAAGTGAGAGCAACGAGTTTGAAAATGTCATCGAAAACGTCTCATTTGAAGCAAGCGAAGTTAGCAGTAAAGATGCGCAAGGTGAATTTATTCCTTCAACGCTTGATATCGGTTACGACAAAGATGGCCTGAAAAACCAGATTACTGAGTTTGTTGATAAGTACAATAGCATGATGTCGACGATAGAAACCATGACTCGCTATGGTAGCTCAGAACTGGAAGACGACGGCGCACTTGCCGGTGATTTTATGATCCGAGGTATTCAAAGTGGTTTATCAAATATTGTTAGTCGCCAAGTCAGTGATTCTGCGTTAGGGACTTTATTTCAAATTGGTATTTCTTTTGGTGATGACAGTAAATTGGAGATCACCGAATCCGATGAATACGGTTTTGGCAGCGGTCAAGAACGTTTAGATGAAGCCATGGACGATAACTTCGATGACATTGCGGCACTTTTTACGTCAGAAAATGGTGGTATTGCGAATTTAATGTACGACTTTTTGGATGAGTACACTAAGTTTGGCGGATTGCTAAAATCACGTGAGGATGGCGCTAAAGGTGAAAAAGAGTTATTGACGGAAGAACGTGAGCGCTTTGAACTGCGCATGTTAGACTATGAATCGGTTTTGCGGGACAGATACATAGGGTTAGATTTAACGGTTGCTAAATTGCAGCGCACTGGCAATGCGCTAACTGCATCTTTAGGTTTTTAATTAATATTTTTAAGGTTTTATTATGTATAAACGTGGCATTAACGCTTATCAGAAAGGCAATTTAAAACAGCAAATCGCCCAAGCGGATCCTCATCAGATCACTTTGATGTTAATGCAAGGCGCTTTAGACAAAATGGCTTATGCAAAAGGTTGTATGGAGCGCAAAGAGTTTGCCGCCAAATCTGAGCATATTTCAAAAGCTTCGGCCATTATTGTGTCGTTACGTGATACGTTAGACTTTAGTGTAGAAAGTGAAGTCACCGACAATTTATTTGCGTTGTACGATTACATGTTGAATCGTTTAACCGATGCATCTATTCAAAATAATACTCAAATTATTGATGAAGTGATTTCATTGATGCTACCTATCAAAACAGCCTGGGCGTCGATTCCTGAGTCGGCAAAACAAGAAGCCTACCAGATGAAACAAGCGCGGGAACAACAGCAACAAACACAAAGTGTTGGTTAATGAAACAAGCACCTAATCGTCTTACTATAGGGCATCTAACTCATGAGCATACGCCTGCTGAGTTGGCCGATATTAACGAACGGCTTTGTGAGTTATTAAACGCTGATGAAACCGATGTTAAAGCCCTACAAGCAGAAGTTGATAAAAGAGACAGTTTTATCGTCAATTGGCTGTCTCAGCTTACCGACAAAAAGAAAAAACAATTTGCGTTAAATGAAAGCCAGGTTAATAATAAATTAACTTGTATTTGCAAAGACTTACTGAATACGGTAGAAAAGGATTTATTAAAATTAAATCGCGGCCGTAAAGCAGTTAAGTCGTATACAAAATAGAGTAAGCAAAGTGTTTGATAATAAAACAATATTAATAACCGGGGGTACGGGTTCATTTGGTCAATGTTTTATCCGTTACCTGCTAAAACACTATCAAGTAAAAAAACTCATCGTATTTTCCCGCGACGAACTAAAACAGTTCGAAATGCAGCAAGCTTTTAACCACCCCTCCTTACGTTATTTTATCGGGGATGTTCGTGACAAGGAACGTTTGATAACGGCTATGCAAGGGGTCGATTTTGTGGTTCATGCAGCCGCATTAAAACAAGTGCCGGCCGCAGAATACAACCCTATGGAGTGTATCAAAACGAATATTCTGGGTGCGCAAAATGTGGTTGAAGCCTGTATTCAAAATAAAGTTAAACGAGTGGTCGCATTATCGACAGATAAAGCGGCAAATCCAGTTAACTTATACGGCGCGACTAAGCTGGCATCTGATAAATTGTTTGTTGCAGGTAATAATATTGCTGGGGCCGAGGGCACTCGGTTTGCCGTAGTTAGATATGGTAATGTTGTTGGTTCACGGGGCTCTGTGGTTCCATATTTTAGAAAACTTTTAGCCGAAGGGTGCCAGGCATTGCCTGTTACTCATCCAGACATGACGCGTTTCTGGTTACGGTTAGAAGAAGGGGTGGAGTTTGTTGTAAAGAATTTTTCGCGTATGCAAGGTGGTGAAATTTTTGTTCCCAAGATACCATCAATTCGCATTTTAGATTTGGTGCAAGCTATGAGTGGGCATCGTGAATATGAAAACATAGGCTTGCGGCCCGGAGAAAAGATGCATGAAGTCATGGTACCTGAAGAAG
The DNA here is from genome assembly GCF_000300815.1 of Gayadomonas joobiniege G7. Taxonomy (GTDB): domain Bacteria; phylum Pseudomonadota; class Gammaproteobacteria; order Enterobacterales; family Alteromonadaceae; genus Catenovulum; species Catenovulum joobiniege. The sequence continues at coordinate 437,841 of NZ_AMRX01000003.1, forward strand.
TTGCGCATCAAACACTTGAATTTGACGACCATTATGTCATAGCACCACCAATTAAATTTTTTGAAAAAGATATTAATTATCAACTGAATAAGTTAGCTGAAAAAGGGCGTCCAGTCGCAGATAAATTCGAATATCATTCAGGCACTAACCCAGAGTTTTTAAGTTTAGATGAACTCATTAATTTGGATAAGAGCACTCTATGATCCCTTACGGTAAACATCAGATAGAAAATGATGATATCGAAGCGGTTGTTGATGTTTTAGAAAATCAATTTATTACCCAGGGTTTACAAGTGCCTGCGTTTGAAGAGGCCTTAACCAAATATACTGGCGCGGCGTATGCGCTTGCGGTCAATAGCGCCACTTCAGCTCTGCATGTTGCCTGTAAAGCTTTAAATGTAGGCCCTGGAGATTGGGTTTGGACGACACCTATCACCTTTGTCGCGACTGCTAATGCTGCTCGGTTTTGTGGCGCTCAGGTTGATTTTGTTGATATAGAACCTAGCTCTCGCAATATTTGTGCAAAAGCCTTATTAAAAAAATTAATCCAAGCAGAACACGCAGGCACTTTACCTAAAGTACTGATTGCTGTGCATTTTGCGGGGGCTAGCTGTGATATGCAAACGCTAAAAACCCTCTGTGATCAATATGGCGTAAAGTTAATCGAAGATGCTTGTCATGCCCTCGGCGGTGATTACCAAAATCATAAAATAGGCAGCTGTCGTTTTTCTGATTTTACGATATTCAGTTTTCATCCGGTTAAATCTATCACCACAGGTGAAGGTGGTGCGGTTTTATCTAATAGTGAAGCTTTAATAAAAAAAGCAGCGCTGTTCGCCAAACATGGCGTCACCAAAGATCCCGAGCTTTTAGAGACACCACTAGATGGACCTTGGAGCTACCAGCAAGTTGAGTTAGGGTTCAATTACCGAATGAGTGACTTGCAGGCTGCACTAGGAATATCACAACTAAATAAATTAAACGCCTTTATTGCCCGTCGCAGACATAAAGCATTTGTATATCATGGTTTATTGGCAGATCTGCCGATTCAACTACCGAATGCTGATATGTTAGAACAAAGTGCTTGGCATTTATACGCTATAGAAGTCGACGCGCAGCAAAGACTGCCGCTATATGAGCATTTATGGCAGCATGGAGTACAAGTAAACGTACATTATTCTCCGGTTCATTTGCAACCTTATTACCGCCGACTGGGGTTTAGCGAAGGTGATTTTCCTCATGCTGAAGCCTATGCTGCAAAAACCTTAACATTACCGTTGTTTCCTGCGATGACAGATGCTGAGCAAAATGCGGTTGCAAATGCCTTGCGCAGTTGGTATCAATGAAGTTAGCCGTGATCCCTGCTCGTGGTGGTAGTAAAAGAATACCACAAAAAAATATCAAAAAATTTGCTGGTCGACCGTTACTTGCACATAGTATTCAAACAGCGCAAAAGGCCGGTGTATTTGACCATATCATAGTGTCAACAGACTGCCAAAAAATAGCAGAAGTTGCACTAGAATATGGTGCTGAGGTGCCTTTTATTCGACCGTCAAGTTTATCGGATGATCATACAGGCACTCAGGCTGTTGTGCGACATGCGATCTCATATTGTTCAAAACAGAATGTAAAACCAGAGTATGTATGCTGCTTATACGCAACCGCGCCACTATTATTAGCTGAGCAATTAGCAGACGGTTTAACTCAATTAATCGCTGCACCTGAAAAAGATTATGCTTTTAGTGCCTGCACTTTTGCGTTTCCGGTGCAACGTGCGCTATTAGCCGATGGCGATGGTGTGCAGCCCATGTTCCCTGAGCACATTGGTAAAAGGTCACAGGATCTAGCTGAAGCATTTCATGATGCTGGGCAATTTTATTGGGGACGAACTGATGCCTTTTTACAGCAAAGGCCAGTATTTTCTGCCACGAGTGTGCCAATCCTTTTGCCCAGATACCGAGTGCAAGATATTGATACATTAGAAGATTGGCAAACGGCAGAACTTTTGTATAAAGCCTTAAACTAAGGGATCCCTTAAAATATGATTAAAATTTGCGACCGAGAAATTAGCAATCACGGACGGCCTTTTATCATTGCTGAACTGTCAGGGAATCATAACCAAGATTTATCATTGGCTAAAAAAATGGTCAAAGCCGCAGCAGATGCTGGTGTTGACGCTATCAAACTGCAAACCTATACTGCCGATAGCATGACCCTGAACATAGACTCAGAACACTTTCGTATTCAAGAAAAAGATTCACTTTGGTCCGGCAGCCATCTTCATGAACTTTATGCTAAAGCTTGTACCCCATATGAGTGGCATAAACTATTATTCGATTATGCAAATGAGCTTGGTTTGATTGCGTTTAGCTCACCCTTTGATGAAGACGCAGTCGACTTTTTAGAAAGTTTGGCGGTACCTGCATATAAAATCGCTTCTTTTGAGTTAACGGATACTCCCCTGATTAAAAAAGCTGCAGCAACCGGTAAACCTTTAATTATGTCGACCGGCATGGCCTCGCTCGAAGAAATTGACGATGCCATTAAAGCCGCACATAGCGTCGGTAACCAGCAAATAATCTTGTTAAAATGCACCAGCACGTACCCAGCGACAGCTGATAATACACACCTAAATACCATTAAAGATATGCAAGCAAGATTTGACTATCCAATCGGACTATCTGACCACACAAGAGGCATAGGTGTTGCGGTCGCCTCTGTTGCATTGGGCGCTTGTGTGATCGAAAAACACTTTGTTTTAGACAGAGAGGCAGGGGGCGTTGATGCTGAGTTTTCGCTGCAACCTGAAGAGTTTAATAGTTTAGTGGTAAATTGCCAGATCGCCCATCAGGCGATGGGGCAGGTCACATATGGTGGTAGCGCCAGCGAAAAAAAATCAAAATATTATCGCCGCTCTATTTTTGCCAGTCGTGATATTAAAGCCGGCGAAACCTTAAGCAAAGAGAATATTAAAATAGTTCGCCCAGCCATTGGTTTAGCGCCTAAGTATTGGGATGAGGTTATTGGCAGATCAGCGCAAAAAGATTTGCCAGCGGGGACCCCATTGTTTTTTGAACTAATCAATTAGGGTTAATAGGAAGCACTGTGTTTACACCACCTTCAAAAGCTATTATTTTTCGCGTTGAGGCTGGGGAACAGATAGGTATGGGCCACTTAATGCGTTGTATTTCGTTGGCTCAAGCCGCTCATCAAGTGAATATTGAAGCAATTTTTTTTGTTTCAAAAGCGACTTTCGAATTAGCTAACAAACTCAATACTTTTACTTTTAAACTTCATCTTATTGATCACTTAACGTCAGACATTGAGTCGCAGTTATTAGAGCAAATAACTAGTGAATATAAAGTTTTACATTATGTTTTAGACGGCTATCAGTTTAGCCTAACGTATCGAACGCAGTTGAAACAGCAGCTAATGCAGCATAGTATCCCTTTAGTGATCCTTGATGACAATGGTGGTGAGCAGCACGGAGATTTAGTTGCTGCCGATATCGTCGTCAATCCAACTTGTGCAGATGGTCATGTGCCAGACTATGCACGGCTTGTTCCACAAGCTAAAGTTTATGCAGGCAACCAATATCGCTTGTTAAGAAATGAGTTTGTAGAGCAAGCACCGAATGATTTCGAAAAACGGCATGGCATTGTTGTGACTATGGGGGGGAGTGATCCACTCAACTACTCGCAGTCTTGTTTAGAGGTTTTACACCAGCTAAATATCAATCTGCCTGTGACTTGTTTAATTGCTGGTGGTTTTAGTCACAAAAATGCCCTCATTTCATTTATAAAACAACTACCCGATAATTTTTGTTATTTATATCAGCCGGGTAATATAGCTAGTATTTTTGCAGAAGCAAAATTTGCCATTTCTGCAGCTGGTGGTACCCAATTTGAATTATACGCGATGCATACGCCTGCTATTCTATTGGTGTCTTTTAATAATCAATGGCGCAACAGTCAGTCGACTGAAGCTCAGGGTTGGGCTAAGGTGCTGGATTTTCGGCACCGATTTGATAAATCTGCGTTGACTGATAGCATTTTGCAACTTCTACAAACAGATAAACGTAGGCAAATGTATTTATCGATAAAACCTGGATTAGCTCAAGGTGCGGAGCGTTTAATCGAGGCTTTATCTTTAAACTGAACCTGGCCCTATTAAGATTTACGCTTTAAGGCCGATATACTTTATAAACAATTAACCAGAGTAATGGCATGATAACAGAACAACAAATTACAGATGTTATATATTCTGTGATCGATCAAATGAATGAATTACGCGATCAAAATTTAATCGACAAAGGTTTGCAAACACCATTGATTGGACAGAGAAGCCAATTAGACTCAGTTGATTTAGTCAACCTATTATTGGGGGTAGAAGAACAGCTTGAAGATGAATTTGATATCAGTTTTGTTGTGGCGAATGAAAAAGCGCTTTCATTAAAAAATAGCCCATTTCGCACGGTTAAAACCTTAACTGATTATTTAACTGACTCCATTAATCAATGATGATCCTGCCTATCTCAAAAAAAGTTATCTTAATAACTGGCAGCAGCCGCGGCATTGGTCGTGCTATGGCAGAGCATTTTTTACAACAAGATTACCAGGTGTTGGGTTGTAGTCGTTCTCCAACGTCATTGAGCTCAGATAACTATCAGCATTTTTGTTTAGATATTAGTGATGAAGCTGCTGTAAAAAAAATGTTCTCGACTATTCGTAAACAGTTTGGGCGTTTAGACGTATTGATTAATAACGCGGGGATCGCCGCTATGAACCACGCATTATTAACTCCGATGTCGACCGTTAAAAACGTGTACCAAACGAATGTATTTTCGGCTTTTTTATTTTGCCGAGAAGCGGCCAAATTAATGAGAAAACACCAAAGTGGGCGTATTGTTAATTTATCTACGGTTGCTGTTGCCTATGATTTAGAAGGAGAGGCCATTTATGCCTCGTCAAAAGCGGCAGTAGAGTCTTTGACCAAAATACTGGCTAAAGAATTTGCCGACTTTAATGTGACTGTTAATGCTTTGGGACCAACACCTGTTGAGACCGCCCTAATAAAAAATGTTCCAGCAGAAAAAATTAAACAATTAATCGATCGGCAAAGTATCAAGCGCTTAGGTACATTTGCTGACATCAACCACCTTGTTGAGTTTTTTATCGATGAAAAAAGCGATTTCATCACCGGGCAAGTGGTGTATTTGGGAGGTGCGTAATGTTTATTGATTTTTTAATCGAGCAGTTTAATCGGCACAAAGATAAAGATGCCTTGGTTTGGAATGAGCAAAGCTGTTGTTACGCCACCTTACTAATCAAGATTAACGAATGGCGAGAGTTTTTAAGCAAAAAAGATTTACAGCCGGGCACAGTCGTAATGATACAAGCCGATTATTCCCCTAATTCGGTGGCTTTACTGTTGGCGTTGATTGAGGCCAAAGCGATTATCGTGCCGTTAACAGAGTCGGTCGTTCATAAAAAGTCTGAGTTTATTGAGGTTTCTCAAACCCAAGTATTGATCGAGATTGATGGGCAAGATGCCGTGAGTTATCAAGTGATTGCAGACACGGCAGATCATGAACACATTATTTGTTTAAAACAGCGTCAGGTTCCGGGTTTAATATTGTTTTCTTCTGGTTCAACAGGTAAAAGCAAAGCCGCAATTCATGATCTAAAAAAACTATTAGAAAAATTTAAATTGCCCAGGCATGCATTTAGAAGCATTCCATTTTTACTTTATGACCATATTGGCGGTTTTAATACTCTATTATATACATTGGCCAATGCGGGTTGTTTAGTGGTGGTCGCTGATAGAAAGCCAGACACGGTTTTGCAAGCGATTGAACAGCATGCTGTTGAGCTACTGCCGACCTCACCGACTTTTATTAACTTAGTACTGTTGAGCGAGTCTTATCAAAAGTATGATCTGAGCAGCTTAAAAACGGTGACTTATGGCACCGAGCCAATGCCGGAATCAACTCTAACTCGCTTTCATGCATTGTTCCCTCAAATTAAACTTTTACAAACCTATGGTTTATCTGAGCTTGGTATTTTGCGCTCAAAGTCGGAAAGCTCTACCTCTTTGTGGATGAAAGTGGGGGGGGAAGGTTTTCAAACCCGCATCACTGATGACAACATCTTACAAATAAAAGCAGACTCAGGCATGTTAGGTTATTTAAATGCAGCTAGCCCTTACACTGAGGACGGCTGGTTTCATACCGGTGACCTGGTCGAGCAAAAAGGGGATTATATTCGAGTCCTTGGCCGCCAATCCGAGATTATCAATGTTGGTGGGTTAAAAGTGTATCCGGCCGAAATAGAGAGTGTGTTATTACAATTGAATTTTGTTGCCGAAGCGGAAGTGTATGGGGAAAAAAATGCCCTCATTGGGCAGGTGGTCTGTGCCCGTATCCGGTTAAATGAGCAAATGGCCATGGAGGATAAAAAAGCGATTAAAACTAAGATTAAACAGCATTGCAAAAACGCGTTAGAAAGTTACCAAATACCCGCAAAAATAAAATTTGATGAGCATAGCCAGTTTTCGGCGCGTTTTAAAAAACAACGAACCTTATCTGGTGGATTATAATGTTTGAGTTTAAAAAACTGACTGAAACGGATTTACCGCTGGTTCTCAACTGGCGGCTGCAGCCACAAGTGGCTGATTATATGTTTACCGAGATTGAAAATAATTTAAGCCAGCAGCAAAACTGGTTTAAAAAAATTCATCAAAGATCAGACTGTTATTATTGGCTGATTTATTTTGCGAATAAAGCTGTGGGTGTGTTAAATCTGTCTAATCTAGATTTACACAAACAGAGTTGTGATTGGGGGTTTTATATCGGAGATTTAACCCAGCGAAATATTGGTGGTTTAGTGCCGCCTTATTTTTATAATTTTTTATTTTCTCAAACCCCAGTCAAAACACTCACCGCTGAAGTTTTGGCTCATAATCACCAAGTGATTAAGTTACATCAGCTGCACGGGTATCAAGAACAGCATGACTCAAGATACGATATTGAAAAAAATCAAAACAAGTTGCAGGTGAGGGTTTTTGAGTTGTACAAAGCCGATTGGCTCGCTAAAAAACGTTTTCGACGCTGTATTGCCGAGTTTGATCCTTTGCCGGGAGTTATATGATTAAATTAAGTGTCATTGTGCCAGTTTATAACTTGGCAGAGTATATTGGCCCGTGTTTGCAGAGTTTAGTCACCCAGCAGGTTGATTTTGATTATGAAATTATTGTTGCTAACGATTGTTCGAGCGACCGCTCACTCGAGGTGATTTTAAGTTACCAAAAGCAATATCCGCAGATGATTAAGCTTATCAATAATTCAAAAAATTTGCGTTTGGCTAAAAACATGCAGCTGTTATTAACGCATGCAAAAGGGCAATATATTGCCTACATGGATGGGGATGACCTTGCGTTGCCTGGTAAATTACAGGCTCAAGTGGATTATTTAGACGAGCATACAGACACTGGCATGGTTTATCACGAAAGCGAAATTTTTAATAGCGAAACGGGCCAATCTTCTGGCTGGTACTGCCGAGACTACTATAATCGGCAATATATACCAACTCAGGCAAACATATCTCACCTAATAAAATACGGTTCGTTTTTCCAAGCAAGTAGCTTGATGTTTCGCAGCCACCCTCATTTAAACAAAGTGGTGGATAGCCGTTGCCAGATTATTTTGGATCAGCCTTTCCAAATATTAAATGCAGGTTTTTTAAATGGCAGCATAGATAGGTTAGATACGGCACTTGGGAAATATCGATTGCATGCAACCAGCTTTGGTGCCCAAACATTAAAAAATGTATCCCGTCGTGAACGAGTTTTGCAAGATCAATTGTTCGCTATTGATAATGGGCATAGGTTTGATGTGCCCAAACAAATTATTGCAGAGGGCCAAGCTCATTATTATTTTGCCACTGCGATTTTCTTTTTAAAAATTAATCAGCCAACTTTATTTAAGAAATACATTCAACTGTCCGATATAAATGGGTACAGGTTTGATGATAGGCATCAGGCTTTGATCAAATTGCAAGATAATCCGAGTGAGGCGCTAGAGATTTTAAGCTAACCACCCGGAAAAGGACCAGTGGGGTTACTGTGAGTCTTAATTTAAACTTTAGTGAGTCGATTAATTGGCGGTTGAAATCGCATGATTTTGATAAAAAACCGATCCCACACAGGCCTTGGGATCCGAAAGTGATCGCCTCGGTTATTGAATTAAGCTCTTTCATTTTAAAGCAAAAGGTCCTTACAGAAAAAAAAGAAATTACAGCGTTTGCGTTTTGGTTTAACGCATCTAAATTAGAACAATTATCAGTGAGCTACAAACCTAAGTTTGCTATTGCTAGGCTTGCAGCCCGGGTGTTTCATATTGGTCCATCGGGGTCTGATATCGGATATTTATACACACTTTTATTCTCTGTACTCTGTGGTAATCAATGCATTTTGTATGTTAACCAAAGAGCTAGCAACATAAGCCAAGTTTTGGCTGAAGTATTGGCTATTTATGGCCGTACGCGAGCTGGGCGCTGCCTCGCAGAGCGGTTGGCAATAGTTGAATATCCTGAACAAATGAATTACGTTAGTCAATGTTTAATGGATTGGGCTGATTTGTCGGTGCGCTGGGGATCATCTGGCGAGGCCGTCAGTAACGGGCATACTATTCAACCACCTTCTATAGTGCGAATACCCTATCAATATTCGTGTGCGCTGTTGAGCATTCAACGTAAAAAAGATGCCGATCAGATCGCAAAGGATTTTTTAGCCGACCTTCTGCCATTTGAGCAGCAAGCATCCGCCTCCCCAAGAGCAATATACTGGTATGAGACAACGCAAGAAAACCAAAAAGCTTTTTGGCAATCATTGCATAAGCATTTAGGTTGTTTTAAAAGCGACTTTTCAATTAAACACAAAGTTGCGCAACGTACCACTTATCGTTTTTTATTAAACCACTTTTCTGATTATATATGTAATCCTCTTAGAACCGTGGGTGCGCTCAGTGTTTGCACTATGGCTAAAATAACTGCCGGTTGTTTTGCTGCCCACAAGGGGCAAGGTTTGTTATATGAAACTGGGTTTGATATTCATGCCTTTACTGAAGTGCAGCCTCAACTTTTTCAATTGATCATCAATTTTGAGTTGTGTGACCGACTGGCTTTGCCAAATGTTAAATTGGTAAAACTTGGCCAGGCCACTCAGTTCGATTATAAACGGGATAAATTAAATTTTGCGCAGTTATTTTTAAGCATACAGCACGGAATCTGACCATCTAATCCAGATGTCATTATTTTGACTTGGCAAAAAAATTGCAAAAGCTCTATGATGTATATAAAAAGCTCCCAAATATCAGCTTTTTGGCGAATTTTAAAAAGTGTACTCGAATAGATGTTAAATAATATCCAGCTACATATCTCTGACGACGAAGCCTTGCAAAGTGAGCTTGAGTTAGAATCTGCTCAACTTATTACCAAAATTGAACGCCAAAATATTCGCGCGTTTTCTAAATATATGCCCTCGGTCCTTAATTATTTAAAAACAGGGGAGCAAGGTGAATTCGGTGTGTTTTTGAATAAATGGCGTGAATTCAACTTAGTGGACATGCTGACTGGACGTACCTTTTATGGTTTACACCCTCGGGCTGAAGTCGAGAAGCAAGTTGATGTTTATTTTAAAAAACCTATTAGTTTGAAGGTTCGGCACACTTACGGGCAAAATTCTGAGCAAGTTTTGGTCGTTTTGGGGCTTGGATTAGGGTTACATCTGGACGCTTTGTTGGCAAAAGCAGATATTAGGCATTTAGTAATTTATGAACCCAATATTGATTTGTTTAAAAATTCGGTATTGGTAACTCAATGGTTTGAGATACTTGAAGAGTTAAAAAAACGAGAGGTTGTTTTATACCTTCAGCTCGGTAGTGACGGTCGAGACATTCAGAATAACCTGCAAGAGTTGATTGATTTTGCACCATCGATATCTCAAATTTATTTTTATCGGCACTATAATCACCCTATCTTTAACAGTGTTTTTAAGCATGTAAAACAATCAGGTGATTGGCAAAGCTTTATAGAACAAGCGATCCAATTTAAAGCTTGGAAGGCGCAGAGTGATTATTTACCCTCTTGGACAACTGCGGTTGATAGGCATGAGTTTAAACAACTGGATGTGTCTAAACATGCCTTGTTTGAGCGCAACCTAGCCGCACTAAAATATTTTTTCCCAGAGATTTATCAGCAGTTTAAAGATTATAAACCCAAACACTGGCGTATACTTGAGTCGTCAAACGGCGAAGTAAACTTGCACAAAACGGAAGAAGACGTTTATTGGATGGGAGCAGAGCCTAAACAGGAAGGGCGGCTGTCATATGAAGGGTTCGCCCGTCACCCAAATAAAGATGGCTTAATTTTAGGCTATCAGGGCACTAAATTAAAAAATTATTACCATCAGCGTTATGTAAAAAGTGTTAGTCACATACTGTCTGCTTTAGAAGAAAAAAAAGGTAGGCTTCCTGAGTCTCTAAAATCTACTATATTTTTTGGTATTGGTTGTGGGTATTCATTAGCAGAGTTCAGCCAAAACCACCAGGTTGAAAATCTTTTTATTTGTGAACCCGAACCAGACTTTTTTTATGCCTCTTTATTTGCAATTGATTGGGACGGCATTTTGAAACGTGCAGACGAAAGTCGTGGAAGAGTTTATATCAATGTTGGTGACGATGGGACAAGCCTGTTTAGAGACTTATTAAGGCAGTTTTACGCAATCGGGCCGTACAATTTAGCACAAACCTACTTTTATCAAGGCTATTATAATGAGCTGCTCAATGCGGCAGTATCTCAGTTGCGTGAACAATTGCAAACGGTTATCGCAATGGGAGAATATTATGATCATGCTAAATATGGTATTGCACACACCACTCATTCAATTAAGTCTCATCATAAGTTTTTAATAAAAAAACCTGCTGAACAGCTATCGTTAGAGGATAGAGAAATTCCTTTTTTTGTGGTGGGAAATGGTCCTTCATTGGATGCTTCTATCGAAGCGTTAAAAGAGCACCAGCACCAAGCGATTATTATATCTTGTGGTACGGCCCTACAAGCCTTGCATAGGTATGGGATTAAACCGGATTTTCATGCTGAAGTAGAGCAAAACCGAGCAACCTTTGATTGGTGTAGCCGGATAAACGATTTTGATTATCTAAAAGGTATCTCATTAATATCATGTAATGGGATTCATCCTGATACAGCGTCTTTATTTAAAGAGGTTTATTTAACGTTTAAAGAGGGTGAATCTTCCACGACCTCAGCTTTACATATTTTAGGTGAATCTCAATATGAAGTGTTAAAGTTTGCGTTTCCAACCGTTGCAAATTTGGTGATGAATGTGGTTTTGTCGTTTTGCCCACATGAGGTTTATTTAATCGGAGTTGACTTAGGTTTTGTAAATAATAAAAAGCACCATTCAATCAATTCAGGTTATTTCAAAAGTGGCGGCAAAGAGTTGTACGATTACAATAAAAAGCTAAATACTAATATTCCGACCAAGGGCAACTTTAGGAATACTGTATTTACTAAACATGAGTTTAAAATCTCACGTACCTTGCTCGAAAATGCGATAGCGACCAGTCGCAATACTCAGGTTTATAACTGTAGTGATGGGGCTTTTATAAAGGGAAGTACTCCGTTAAAAGCAGATAATATTTTAATTTTGGGATCCCAAGCCCGCAAACGAAAAGCTTTATCGAACATTAAAAAGCTTTGTTATACCTGTATTGATGCAGAAAACTATATAAATTTGTTTCATAAAAAATATCAAGATTCAGCCCTTTTTAAAGACTTAGATAAGCTTATACAGCTAAACAAAAACAATTGTTCGACTCTCCAAGAAGCCGAAACATTGCTCGAGAAGCAACGTATACTTTTATTTGAATCTTACCAATCAGGTCATTCACTTTTATTTTATTTATTATATGGAACGCTCAATTATTCAAATGCATCTATGAGCAAAGCATTGACGAGTGACGCTGGATTAACTGCTTTTTTACAAATTAAAGAGCAATGGATGCATTTATTAGAAACGATAAAAAGAGATTATCAAGCGTTTCCAATGTTACCCGACTTTTGTTCAGCATTTGACTTTGAACGCGAAAAAATTTATCTACAGCAGTTGACTGAATCAAAAAAGGTTGTCTTTTGTACTGCTCAAGACTTAGAGTTTTTTTCAGGCACTGAGAATTTGGATGATGTGGTAGATTTTAGTATTTTGTCTCATGCCAAGAATAATAATCAATTAGACGGGCAAGTTTGCATTGGAGACTATATTAATTATGAGTTAGAAAAACTCATGAATATTTATTTGCCGGATAGTTATGACATTGACCACCTATATCATCAACAATGTCGTGACTATGATGCATTTATTGGTTTTTTTGATAACTTGCAGTGTTCGTACATATGTGATTGTTTAAGCAAACAACTGTCTGAACACACTCGATTAAACGGGCGAATATTAATTAATTTAACGTACCTGCCAACGCCGCGAGATTTAGCTAAACTAAAGACGTTAAGCCCCAAAGTTATTGTTTGTTTTACTCCGAAGCCTCTAAGCAAAGAAAATATTAAAAAGGTCATATCCGGCACCGAACCTTGGCGAATGCCGCGTACTGAAGTATTGCTGACAAGTTTTGTTTTAGATGAGCGCAGCGCTGAACTGATCATTCCTCGTTTTATGTTTGTCAATGAAAATGAACTCATTCATCATCCGTACACAGAGGAATTAGCGAAGAAATTAGCCGACTACCCAGTACATATCGAATTTTCCGAATATATTCTTATCCCTGAACGAGGCAGTGATCTAGCAGCACTAAGCATAGATAAGATAGGCGCTCGGGGACGCCCTTGTTACACACCTATCACCGAACAGGTGCTATTAAAGTTTAATATAAGTCCTAGTGACGCGATGAAAAAACTGAATTTATTAAAAACTAATTTAAATTATAATTTAATCAGTGAAATAAGTGATGGAGGCGGAAATGATACCCACTAAGCTTGCCATCGTTATCTGCAATTATAACAAAAAAGACTATCTAAAAAGATGTCTGTTATCACTGTTAAATTCGGAACTAGGGTCAATTGAACACACTATCATTATTGTTGATAACGCATCAACGGACGGTTCGGTTGAAATGCTTGAAGAGCAATTTTCATCTCATCGGTTTAACATCGTTAAAAATGTGATAAACACGGGTGGTTCGGGTGGCTTTAATCGCGGTATAGAAATCGCTTTAAACACTCATGCAGAGTACCTCGCCCTGTTAGATAATGACATAGAACTTGAGCCTGACACTTTAGTCAAACTAATTTCTCATTTGGAACACCAGCCAGAAGTTGGAGTAGCAGGTGCAAAAATCTGCACAATGGATCGTCCAGAGGTATTACAGGAATTGGGTTCTTTTATAGACTGGCATAATTTTTCTATAAGAACCCCCTTCAAGGGATATCTTGATACACGAGCGCTGCCAAAAATAGTAGAGTGTGATTATGTGCCAGCATGTTGTTTGGTTGCCAAAAGAGAAGCGGTATTAAAAGCTGGCAACTTTGCCACTGAACACTTTATTTATTGGGATGATATGGACTGGTGTTGGCGTATTAAACTGGCCGGATATCAAGTCCATGCTATGCGTGATGCGACTGTACGACATAAAATGGGGGCGATCAATTCAGAAAACACTTTCAGTGCTTATTATTTTGAGCGAAATAGAATTTTGTTTTTTTTAAAACATATTCAAGCAGAACAAGTTAATGATTTGATAGATCAATACATTGATAAATTAGTGCAAATGAGCTTTTTTTCTCATAAAAAAGGCTGTTATAACACCGCAGTTAGCCAATTATTGGCTTTGAATGCACTGTTTTCCAACCAGTTAGGACGGCGGGACGATCATATTTTTGAAAAAGAACAACATTCCATTTTTTCTCAATTCGACCCCGAGAGCCAAATAATTCTAACTTGTCTTACTGATATCGAAAACTTGAGAAAAATAGTGAATGCGTTGAAGCAAACCTTTAAGAATATTCAGATCCAATGTCAGAAAAAAGACATCCAATTGATTAAAAAACACTTTCCCGAATATCGAGTGAATATAAGCGGTGAATTTGAATATGAGCCTAACAGTGTCAATTTGTATGCGGTCGATCACGTACTTTACTCGCTAAATAACAACGTAGAACTAGCAAGCGGGTATCTTATTGACGCTTATTCGAACCTAATCCAAAACAACCAGCTAGAATCGTTAAAAAGTCAATATTTCAATTATAAAAGCATTATATACAATATATTTAAGCCGTTAATTAAAGAGCAATTTCTGTCTATACACCAAAGGTTGCATACGTCTAAATGAAGATTAAACAGCTAGTTGTCATCGACGACTTTATCCGCCGCGACTATGCGCATGCAAAGCGTTTTTTTTATAATCTGCTTAGAGAGCCTGTGCGTCAGGGAACAGGGTTTTCATTAAACTTTTCAGCGCGTGACAGTGAAAACAACAATTTGCGTTCAGGATTTGATTTTAACACCTTTATAGAGATGGCTGCCCCTGATGGGAAGTGGCAACCACATTATCATCATATTTCTGACGGAGCCAAACAGTATTTAAACAAGCACATTTTGCCAGATTCGTTTTGTTTATCGTATGAGTTGCCGGTATGGTTGAAAAAAATTCTCGAAGAAAATAAGGTTTCTTATTTCGACTTCAGAATAGCGCCCCTTAGGTTCGCACGTGACTTATACATAGCTGTAAATACTAATAATACTTTGTTAAAAAACCGCCTAGCTAAGTTCATCGTTGGGTCAAATGAAATAAAACTAGAAGCCGCTTTGATAGAATCTGCGATGCAGATCCGGACTGAGTTAAATAACCCTAATTGTGCATCAGGCCAGCCTGTAATTGTTTATATTGGGCAGACAGAGTTTGATGCTTCTTTATTAAACGAGCAAGGGGAGTTTGTGCGGGTTGCAGATTATGCTGACCAATTAAAAAACTATGTTGGCACTCACAAGCTTGTGTATAAAGCCCATCCATGGGCAAAAGAGTTTGCGGTTAAGGAAAAGCAACAGATAGAAAAAATATTGGAGCAAAATATTGAGTTAGCAGAATATTCTGTTTATCAATATCTAAGCATGCCAACCAATACAAGTTTTATTGGTTTATCGTCCAGTGTTTTGCAAGAAGCTGAATTTTTTGGTAAAGAGTCACATGTGTTATTTGCTCCCATTTGTCCGCTCAATATACAAACAGGTAAAAAAGATCATTTGTTAATTCGTTTTGAAGATTTTATTTCTCCTGAGTTTTGGTGGGCGATACTAACGCCCGAGCACGAGGCACCAGAAGTTAAAAAATTACCTCAATTACAGGCAAGTCATTTGCGACAGTTGCATAATGTTTGGTGGGGCTATGCCGATTATTTATTGGAAGGCAACGAAATTATTGAAAAGCTATCCGAACAAGTCATAGGTCGGTTAGATTGAAACTGTTAATCATACATCCTTCCCCTCAATTTGCAGGATCTGGATTCTATTTACAAGTGGTCGCTGAACACTTTGTTCAACATGGACATCAGGTGCTGGTAGCGTGTGAGGGTAAAATTAAATACCCGTTTTTAAATCGGGTACAGTGGATTAATATTCAGTTAGAAAATGGCCTATGTTGCCAAGATTTTTTAAATCGATTAATTGATTTTAAAGCAGATTTTATAATTCAAGTGGGTGTGCGTAATCAGCCGATGAAAGCAGCATTGCAGTTAATAGCTAAACAGCCAGTGCCAATGATTGTACAAGCCGAAGATGATGAGTATTTACCTTTTTTAAAACATTCTCCGTATCAGACAACTCAAATATTGGAGACGCTTAACTATCCGAACCCTAGTTGGTGTGATTACGCCAAATTTATTAGCCAGTTAAACTTTAAGTTTAGCTTGAATAATCTAGTCGGGGTCAATGGTAATCGCTGGGTAGACCCTATTTTGCGTATTCTTTGCTACCGGTTGGCCAGTTGTTATGGGGCTATTTGGTACGATATGGGAGAACGTCTCCACGGCTGGTTTGAAAAGCCCTATTTTGTACTTCCGCCGGTGATAAAAGCGTCAGATTATTTGGACTACCAGTATGATTCTGGCAACAGAGTAAAGTTTTTAGAGCTTTATAATATTGATCCTGCATCAAAAGTTATTTTTATCTCTGGGACGGTATATGATTACTCGGATGAATTTGATTGCTTTTTACGAGCCTTGCAATTGGTCTGCGAACAGGTTGATCAACCATTGACTTTGGTGACAACAGGTAGAGGAAAGGTTGGCCAGGGGCTTAACAATGCAGTGTTTAATTTTAAATGGGTTTCTATGAATGCGCCCGATGAGCGCGATTATATGTTGATGAATCTATATTCTGATATAAATGCAGCACCAGGTTTTGCAGATAGTTTTAATGAATATCGGATGTCATCTCGGCTTGTTAAGTCTCTTATTTTAGGCAGACCTATTTTAACGTTTCAAACAGGATTTGCTCGTCGTATTGAGCATGAAAATTATTGTTTTTGCACAACAACCAATTCATATGAAGAATGGGCTCAGGTGATAAAAAATGCGCTTACCCAGTCCGCGCCAGGTTTTAATTTCAGAGCGTATGAATATGCTTATAAAAACTTTGCAATAGAGTCAGTCGGTGTACAAATCGACAAACAAATAGCAAACGTGAAAGAAACACAGCCTTTGCGCGGTATGAAGTTATTAATGCTTAGAGCGAGCATTTGGATTTTACAATTATTCTCTAAATTTTTACCGAGTATGAAACAATTACAGAATGATGAATCTATTTATATTGACAAAATTTTGCATAAGCTAGCTGTCAATAAAGCGAACAAAATAGCGATTTATGGTGCGGGTGAGTTAGGAGATAAATTAGGGGCTCAGATTAAGTCACTAATGCCAGATATTGAAATTAAGTTTTATGTGGATCAGCGTGCCGAAAAAGAAACTTTTAATATTAGCGGTATTCAGGTTATTGGCCCGTCTCTGTTAACGTCGAAATCAGATGATATCGATTGTTTATTGATCGCTTCAGTAGCGTTTCACGACAAAATTATAAAAAACATTAAAGAACAACGGTTAATAAACGATACAGTTAAAGTGATAAGCGGTTAATCCGAGCTCTCTATTGATTGTAACATAGGAGTTCAGGCCAAAGCTGGAAGCTTAAGACTTCTACATTATTAAAGAAAAAAAATTAGCGGACGATAACGTAAATATATAAGCGTTACCAATTAATTGGGATTTAAAGGCGTAGTTTATGAAACTTTACCGATTGTATGAAAACGCGTCAATTAAAATGGTGCACGATCAAAACCTTCATTCAGCGTTGAATTCCCTTAAAAATGAAGTCGATTTTGACTATATTCTGGAAACGGGCACCTACAGAGGAGATGGATCTACCGAGCTTTTAGCGCAGATTTTTCATGATACACCTAGCTTAAAAAAGCTGTATTCCTGTGAAGTGGATAAGTATAGCTGGGAAATTGCACAGAAATATCTAATCAAGTATCCTAAAGTGGTTTGTTTGCATGGTTTAAGTGTCTCGAAACAAGATGCAATTGAGTTTGTGAATACGGATTTAGCGATTAGTCAACATGAAGATTATCCTAATATCTATATTGATGATGTCACAGACCCTAAAGCGTTTTATTTGAATGAATTAAGCGGGCAACTGTCTCAAAGTAGTCAACAAAATGAGATCCTTCAAGAGGGATTAATATCTTCCACCCTTAAAGAAGTTGAAGGGAATATCTTAATTTGTTTGGATTCCGCAGGTGGGATAGGGTATTTAGAATTTTTAACAACCTTGCAGTGTTTAGACTCTAAAAATAATTACTGGTTTCTATTAGATGACATACATCACTTAAAACATTTTAGAAGTCGTCTTTATATGCAGAATGACAGCCGATTTGATATTTATGCTGAATCTTCAGAAAATGGTTGGCTGTTGGCTAAATTTTCGATGTGAAAATGCTGACCACTATCAAAATAGCCTTATTAAAAATTTTTATCTCACTTTTACCAAAGAGTAAGAGTACTGTTTATATAGTAAAAATTGATGCTTTAGGTGACTATGTTATTTTTCGTGATTGGGTTGATGAGATTAGGTCTGTTTACCCGAATAAGAAGCTAATTCTTGTTGCAAATAAGGCATTAGAAACTTTAGTTACATTAGACAATGATTTTGATGGATATTTGTTTATTGATCCAAAACACAGATCGGCAAAACAAAGTTTGGCTTTGCTATGTGCTTTCCTGCGTTACCGAGCAAGTGAAATGAGTGTTTGGATGTGGTCTCCAGAGCACTTTCCGGTACTTTTTAATCTTAATGAGTTAAGTGCCATAAAAAAGAGTCGATTAGCTTTTATTCCATCATCTGATAAAGATGGTTTTTGTCGTCAGCAAGAATTAAAAAAAATATTTAGCGATGTCACTATTTTATCAAAGGAAGTTACGTTTGAATCGAACCGTTATGGAGAATTTATCTGTCAATCCTTTAATCGGTCTGTGGCGGATCTTAAAATGAGAGGATTTTCAAACGCCAGCGGTCATACAAACAACAACTCATTTTACATAGTATTAGGGGCTGGAAGCCCTAAAAGGAACTGGCCAGTTCACCGGGTTGCAGCGTTAATAGATAAGTTGCATTCACGAGAAAATATGGACCTAGTCTTGCTCGGTCCTAAAAGTGAAGAGCAAGCGGCTCAATTACTGTCTGAGCGTTTTGGCAAACGTATTGTGAATAAAGTGGGGAAAACGGATTTGCCCCATTTTATCACCGAATTGTCTTGTGCAAGTATCGTTGTCTGTAATGAATCCTCAACACCCCATATTTGTGCACGACTCAAGGTACCTTATGTTTGTGTGTCTAACCTTAATCATTATTTGAGGTTTCATCCCTACCCAGAAGAATTGAAGGTGAAACAAGACTATTTATATCCAGTGGTGGATGTAAATAAGCTAAGCACTGATGAGATAAAATTACTGCAGGTTAGTTCTAGCTATTATACAGAGAGTATTACAGCGGATTCAGTTTTTGAAAGGGTTATACAGTATGTCACATGATAATTTAAACACCCCTATTGTTCTATTTGCATACAATCGCCCGCAGCATTTGGAATTAACGTTGACCTCATTGGCAAAAAATTCTGAAGCTAAAAACAGTCGACTTTGCATTTGTATTGATGGTCCCAAAACAAACGAAGATTATATCTTAAGTAAAAAAGTCATAGAGGTTTGTAAATCATTTTTTCCGTCTTTCGCAGACGTGCATTTAAAAATATCAGAAAGGAATCTAGGTTTAGCTCAGAGCATCGTTGAGGGAATAGAGTATGCGTTTAGTTTCTTTGATCGCGATAGCTTGATTATAATGGAAGATGACCTTGAGGTTTCAGAGGTCTTTTTACGCTATATGAACACGGCTTTAAACCGATACAAAAATAACACGAAAATTTTCCATATTAATGCTTTTTCGTCCCGAACACAGATTTCTGAGCAAGTTTATTTGACCGACATCATGTTATGCTGGGGGTGGGCAACATGGAGAGATCGCTGGGAGCATTTTACGAATGACTATTCGACGATAGATAAATTTATGGATGAGAAAAAGATACAGCAATTTAGTTATGATGGGCAGGTGTTTAACTGGCAGCAGTATCTTCGCAATAAAGAAAAAACAATTTCTACTTGGGCTGTATTTTGGGCGCTGAGTATTTTTATAAGAGGCGGGACCTGCCTACAACCACCAGAGTCCCTTGTTCACAATATAGGAAACGATGGCTCCGGGGTGCATTTGTCTGAGACAGAGCGGTACAGTGTTAAACCTGCAGAAAAATTGCCCTTGTTTCCTCAAAAAGTATCTTACAGTGAAGTAAAAAGCCGAACTTTAGTTAACTATCTTTTTCCAAAGAAGGCAATATGAAAATCACTGTTGCTAATAAGTTGTCTGTATTTTTGACTGCGATCTCAATGAGTCGTGGATTTAAAACGATTAGAGCACAGTTAAGGCATGCCATTCGGCCGATTGAAGCGGTCCGTACGTTAGAAATATCCTACATGTTAAAGTGGCTTAATTTAAATCCTGATTTCAAACCAAAATTGATTCTTGATGTTTCATCGCCTTATGTTGCAGCCCAATGTCTTGATAAAAAAGCTAATGCTGAAATTATTAAAACGGATATCAATATTCAAGAGATGTACATTATTGATACTCTAAAAACAGGGAACATTCGGTTTAAAAAAGAGGACGCAACTAAGCTGAGCTTCCCAGACAATCATTTTGACTTTGTTTATTCTATTAGCGTGATTGAGCATATTTATCAAAAGTATTTATCTGCGATTGAAGAAATGATTAGGGTGACTCGCCCTGGGGGGTATATTTATCTGACAACACATACAGCACCAGAGTTAATGGAAGAGTGGGTCGAACAAAAAATATACTCTCATCAAGCAAGAAATAAGGATAAAACTTTTTTTCAATATCGTTTCAATACAAAAGATATTCTTCACGAAATTGAGAAAGTTTCGAATGTAACAATTGAATCGATTGACTTGTATCCAGAAAGTTATCCCGGAGCGTATGATAGGTTGGTTAGGCTCTTAAAATCTGATTTAAGGAACAACTTGCTAAATCGGTTGAAAAAATTTTGTTTAGATTTTTATTTTGGCTTGTTTTTATTTAAAAAGGTGCCTTGTAAAAACGAATTACATACTGAAACTAAAATCGCAAATTTACATATTGTATTAAAAAAATCTCTTTAGGTCACGGTGTAAAAATATGTTTTCTTTTATAAAAAACACGTTTGGCAAAAAAATAACAGTTGATGATATTGCTTTAAAATGTAAAGCAATAAATGCAGAAAAAATTGCAATATATGGTGGTGGCGAAATTGGGCTTCAAATACTGCAAGCATTGGAAAAAGAGCAACTATCTGAAAAAGTTATCTGCTTTGTTGATCTGCGCGCCGACTACGAGTCTTTCACGGTTAAAGGAATGCCCGTGATAGGTCCCTTTAAGCTTAAACAAGAAGCGTTTACGCCAGATACGTTGATCATCGCATCAAAAGCGTTTAAAAAAGATATCTTGATGACGATTCAAGAAAATGCATTAGTGGGCGATAAGGTTTCAATAATAACTTTTTAAATTAGAGCTGAATTTTTAATGAATGTTTTCCGGAAAATGATGGTTTCACTTTGGGCTATGTCAGCAGAGAATTTAGATACTGGAGCCAATATTACACGGTACAGTATGTATAAACGGCTAAGAGCGTGTTTGTTGGAACTCGACATTCAGCCAAATGCTTTGTTGGCCGTCGGAAATTCAGCGAATATGATGTATAAAATTGGTTTAGAAGCCCAAACGGTTCAGGTTGCCAATTACCCTGATGTAAGCATTGTTGATCTGCCGTATCCCGACGAATCTTTCGATATTGTTATTTCTGATCAAGTGCTAGAGCACGTTGAAGGAGATCCGTTCACGGCGGTTGATGAGTGTCATCGGGTGTTAAAAAAAGGAGGGTATGTTATTCATACAACCTGTTTTATTAATCCAGTTCACGGGGCCCCAGACGACTATTGGCGTTTTACTCCTAATGCGCTTAAATTGTTACATCAGAATTTTGAAACCGTTGAAGAGTTAGGTGGTTGGGGTAATAAGGATGTGTGGAAGTTTGTTGATGAGGGCATTCGAGGGATACCCGTGCCCCACAAAGCTTGGCATCCTCTAAACAAGCTAGCGACAAAAAATGATCCTCTTTGGCCGATAGTCACTTGGATTATTGCAAAAAAATGACTTCATTCGGGTTTATCGGTTACAGAACAAAATCTGAGTGCACAGCGAGAAAAGTGTGGTTGGACATTGTCGCTCGATTTAAAGTTTGCATTTCTAGAGAGTAGAATTGAAGTTGTGGAAGTGTAATTGTTGATGGGCGTAAATCCGTGAAAGTCTATCTGTATCAGATCATATTTGTCACGGAGTATTCTCGCAGTATTGGAATGCCAGTCAGAATTATCAAAGATGATCATAAATCCATCTTTCGTGTTTAATTTATCTTCTATTGCAAGCGCGCACTCCCGTCTTTCGATACCGTCAATAATGATGACATCAAAAAAGAACGCTTGGTGGCCGATCGTTGATGCATAATCTTTTTCGGATTCACACAATATTACTTTTTGGTTAGGAAGGGCTTTTGATATGATTTTTTCATACCATGCTTTATTATTTTCTACAGAAACGAGTTTACTACACCGTTTTGCCCAATAGAGAGAGGAGTTACCGCTGCCAAACTCAAAAACTTTCTTTTTAGAAAAATCGAGATTGTTTAAATATTCAATAGCAGGGTAGGTATACCAAGGGATTGGGTTACCCCTTTTGTCTTCACAAACCCATTTTTCTATTGTATTAAACTGACCGTAGTTAACCGCGAGATTAAAAAAATTAGTGCGTTGTTTTAAAATGGGCAACTCTAATTCGGGTGAAAAATAGTTTTCATCAAATAGCATAGTAAGGTCCTTATATACTTATTGTTTTTATTGTATCGGCTTTAATATTGGAAAGCTTAGAACTAATATCTCGACTTTTCGGTATCTCCATTCCACAGCTAAAGATGCTCAACTATTGAACACTTTAGTTATTCCGTTATAATCAATGCACGGGCAGTATAGTAAAAGGTGACGGTATGAATATCAACGGTGTTTCATCCACTCAGACTTTATTTGAGCAGATCCAGCAAAAGCAAGACAGCAACGCTGAAAAGCTTGCCTCAGGTAAAAAAGTCAATAGTGCGGCAGATGCAGCAGCTGCGCAGCAGATTATCGAGCGGTTAACCGCTGAGTCAAACGCTTATCAGCAATCTGTTCGTAACGCCTATGATGGGATCTCGTTAGCTCAAACTGCGGATGGTGCTTTGCAAGGGGTTACAGAGGATACTCAACGTATTCGTGAATTAACCCTGCAAGCCGGCAATGGCATTTTAAATGATGCGGATCGTCAAGCGATTCAATCTGAAATCACAGCGCTGCAAGAAAACATCCAATCTACCTTAGAGAATACAGAGTTTAACGGGCAGAGTTTATTTGACCGAGAACAATCTTTTGTTTTTCAGGTGGGCTCAGACGCAGGGCAAACACAAAGTTTAGATATCAGTGATTTAAGCAGTAGTTTGTCCGATATTCAAAATATAAATGTCACTTCGGGTAATATCGAAGACTCATTGGATGCCTTAGACAGTGCTGCCGAGCTAATAGCAGCAGAACGGGCCAATTATGGCGCAACTCAAAACGCTTTAGGTAGCACTATCAATAATTTAAATACTGCAGACATTAACCAGCAAGCAGCGCGATCACGGCTGCAAGATGCGGATTATGCCAGTTTAACGGCGCAACAAGCAGCTAACCAAGTGCAGCAACAAAGTGCGTTATCAATCACAGCGCAAGCCAACCAATATCAAGAGCAAGCGCTCAGCTTGTTAAGTTAACTCAATAAAGGCGCTTAGCGAGCGCCTTTATTTTGGCACCCACCTAGCTAACAACGCAGTTTTTTGACGTATTTTTCAATTCGGCTGGATCATGGGGTAAAAATCGTCAATAATTCAACGTATATGTAGTGCTTTAACAATTAGTTGACTCCAATGCAGTCCAATAAAAGAATTTTATTAATTGAGCGTGATCAAACGTCCTTTCAAGAACTGAAAACCATTTTGCAGTTTATCGATCAGGATTTTGACTGGATCCAGCCAGATGAAGCCAGTGAGCAACTAAAAAATCATCAAAGTTATAAAGTGGTTTTATTGGGTACAGATCCTGGCGATATGTCCCAATGTGAGCGGTTTATAAATCAAGCGCCAGAATTACCTTTTATTGTTCAGCAAAAACTTTCTGAGTTAACCGCATTTGCAAATGTGGTTGCAGCACTTAATGGCAGTTTAACTTATTCTCAGCTGACTCAGGCGCTCCATCACTGTGAGACTTATCATCGTAAAAAACCCGGTAAGCCCCTGCAAAACAGTAAAGACCTTATGCATACTTTGGTTGGTAAAAGCCAAGAAATGCAAGTTGTTCGGCGTTTAATAGAGCAAGTGGCACCGAGCGATGCCAACGTCCTAATTTTGGGTGAATCTGGCACAGGTAAAGAAGTGGTAGCGCAATCCATTCACAAGCTATCCAAGCGCAGCAAAGGGCCATTTGTGCCTGTTAATTGTGGCGCAATTCCAGGTGAGCTATTAGAAAGTGAGTTATTTGGCCACGAAAAAGGCGCTTTTACTGGCGCGGTAAGTGCTCGTAAAGGCCGTTTTGAATTAGCACAAAATGGTACTTTGTTTTTAGACGAAATTGGTGACATGCCACTGCCTATGCAAGTTAAACTGCTTAGGGTGCTGCAAGAACGGGTGTTTGAGCGAGTCGGTTCAGCCACTCAGGTTAAAGCAAATGTCAGAGTAGTGGCAGCGACCCACAGGCAACTTGAAGATTTGGTTGCCGAAGGGAAATTTCGTGAAGATCTTTTTTATCGGCTTAATGTTTTTCCCATCGAAACGCCTGCATTACGCGAACGTCGCGAAGATATTCCATTGCTTGCCGAAGAGTTGATTAAACGCCTGAGTCAACAGCAAGATGAAAGCATACGATTAACCGAACAAGCCTGCCAATCGCTGATGGAACATAAATGGGCGGGTAATGTGCGTGAGTTGGCTAATTTAATTGAACGCCTCACTATACTCTACCCAAATCAAATTGTGGACGTTTGCGATTTACCGACAAAGTATCAACATATAGAAATAGAAAGTTTCGAGCCAGAATATCCTGAAGCGATTATGGAGCGAGACGCACTTAATGATTTGTTTGCCGGCGACGAGGATGACGATAGCGAGCAAGCAGAGAAAGCGGTGAGTTTGTTTGATGCACTACCGGAAGAAGGGATTAATTTAAAAGAATATTTATCTGAGTTAGAAATTAGTTTAATCAACCAAGCCCTTGACGTTCATCAAGGAGTGGTTGCACGAGCCGCTGAAATGCTCGGTATGCGGCGCACGACTTTAGTCGAAAAAATGAAAAAATACGGTTTAAATACATAAGCTTATATCATCTGTCAAAAGTCTGACTAAATTCTTGGCATCTCATTTGCAGTGTCTAATATTATTTGCCAATGTGAGCCAGAACAATGCCAGAACAATTAACGCAAGACGCACGTCTAGAAAAATTAGAACATTTGTTGCAAGTGCTGCCAAATGGGGTTGTAGTGTTAAATCAACAAGGTATTGTTGAACAGGCCAACCCAATCGCCTGTGAATTATTAGGCGAGCCTTTAGTCGGTCAAAAATGGCGTGCTTTAATTGAAAAGTGTTTCTCTCCGAAAGATGACGACGGTCACGAAATCTCATTAGCAAACGGTAAACGTATTAAGTTACAAACAACAGCTTTAACGCCATACTCAGGGCAAGTGATTGTATTGGACGATATGACGCATACCAGAGCCTTGCAAGCACGCATCGGGCAAATGCAAAAACTGAGCGCATTAGGCCGAATGATGGCGTCGTTGGCTCATCAAATTCGTACGCCATTATCGGCAGCACTCTTGTATGCTGGCAATTTAGCACAAGTACGAAAAGACGTATCCGAAAGTAGTTTTAGCCAGAAACTCATCAGCCGTTTAGAAGACATAGAGCAGCAAATTAGCGATATGTTATTGTATGTTCGCTGCGGCCAAACCAGCCAAGCCGAAGCATTTTCGCTCGATACGCTGTTTGAGCAGTTAGCAATCGCGGCAGAAGCCAGTATCAATCAACAAAACGCACAAGTTAATTTTATACCAACGGCACAAACAATTCAGCTGTATGGACAAGCCAATACTTTGGTAAGCGCGTTAAATAACCTGATTCAAAATAGCCTACAGACTCGCCGCTCCGGATTAAAAATTGATATTCAGGCGCAATTGTTAGCCGACAAAAAAACAGTGCAAATCACAGTGAATGATAATGGCCCTGGCATCCAAGCTAGCCATGCTGCAAAAATATTCGAACCTTTTTATTCTGCTCAGCAAAGCAGTGGGTTAGGGTTAACCGTAGTTAAAGCTGTAGTTGAACAACACCAGGGAAAAATCAAGTTACGCGAGCAGTCTAAAGGCTGTTGTTTTGTCATCGAATTACCCTGCCATTTGATGCAGGAGCGTGTAAATGCCGCATAAAAAATGTATTTTAATTGTCGAAGACGATAAAGCGCTTTGTGAGGCGATTGCCGATACTTTATCACTTGCAGGTTATCAAGTTAAACAAGCCTATCAGGTTGACTCTGGGCTGATCGAACTTAAACAAACTAAAATAGATTTAGTCATCTCTGACGTGCAAATGCCAAATCAAACAGGTTTAGATCTATTGAGTTTGCTCAAAACTCAGTTTGATGGCATTCCAATTTTATTGATGACGGCTTATGCAACTGTCTCCGATGCGGTAAGTGCCATGCAGCAGGGGGCCATTGATTATTTAAGTAAACCCTTTTCACCCCAAGTCCTACTTAATTTAGTGGATAAAGCACTTCCGTCTGAATCTGCTAGCGGTGCTGTGTTTAACGATCCGGCTTCGCACCATTTGTTAAATTTAGCTCGCCGAGTTGCACAAAGCAGCGCCAGCGTATTGATCACTGGGGCCAGTGGTACAGGCAAAGAAATACTCGCCAAAGAGATCCATCAATCATCGGCTCGTAATCAGCAAGCTTTTGTTGCCATTAACTGTGCAGCGATCCCCGAAACCATGTTAGAAGCCACTTTATTTGGTTATCAAAAAGGGGCTTTTACTGGCGCAACCCAAGCGTGCCCAGGTAAATTTGAGCAAGCTAATGGTGGCACTTTATTGTTAGATGAAATCACTGAAATGGCACTGCCACTGCAGGCTAAGTTATTAAGAGTGCTACAGGAAAAACAAGTTGAGCGCCTTGGGGCAAGCCAATTAATTGACTTAGACGTACGCATTATTGCCACCTCTAACCGTCATCTTCGGCAAGCGGTAGACGCAGGTCAATTTAGAGAAGATTTATATTACCGCTTAAATGTATTTCCGCTGCATTGGCCAACGCTTGCACAGCGGCCGGGTGATATTATGCCGTTGGCCCATCATTTATTAAAAAAACATCAAAGCGATCGCTGTCAGTTAACCTTTAGCCAACAAGCTGAGCAAAAGCTTCTTGCATACCATTGGCCCGGCAATGTGCGAGAGTTAGAAAATGTGATGCAAAGGGCACTCATTTTAAAACAAGGGCGACAAATTAATGCACAAGATATCTTTTTTGAAAGCCAGCTAAACGAACCTCAAAACATTGCTGCGCAGGTGGCCAGCGAACAACAAAACCAGACATTGAGCGAGCTTAAACTTACAGAACTCCAACTCATTCAAAATACCCTAAACGAGTGCCAAGGTAAACGCGGCCAAGCTGCGCAAAAGTTAGGCATAAGTGCTCGTACCCTACGCTATAAAATAGCCAAGATGCGTGATCTTGGTATGCAAATCCCAGATTAACTTTTAATATTGGCATACAGTCTGCATATACCCTGTTATAAACAAAATTTTGACAGTTTGGAGATTGCAGATGAAAATTGGCGCAAATAATCTATATGCAGAAATGCAAGCAATGGCAAACCGTAGTGCGTCGCCCATCGGTCAAGAGATCCCCGCGTTAGAACAAAAAGTTCAAAACCCAACGCATGGTCAATTTGGTGACATGCTTAACCGAGCAATCGAAAACGTCAATGAAATGAGCCATCACTCTAAAAATCTTACTAACCGATTTGAAATGGGCGATCCCAATGTCACCTTAGCCGATGTCATGATAGCTAAAAGCAAATCTGGTATCGCGTTTGAAGCAACGGTGCAAGTACGCAATAAGGTTCTCGAAGCGTACGATAAAATCATTAATATGCCGGTATAGTGGTTAAGCGGAGCAAATAACAGTGGCAGAGCAAACAGCACCCACAGATATGGTTGTCAACGACAACTCAACAAGTCAAGATTCAACTAACGAAGAGCAAAAACCTGGTTTTTTGAGCAGTCTCAACGGTGTTGATGTATTGCGTCAAGTTACCTTAATTTTGGTTTTAGCGATTTGTTTAGCAATAGGTATCTTTACCATTTTATGGATGCAAGAGTCTGAATATCGGCCGCTAGGTAAAATGGAAACCGACGAGTTAATTCAAACCCTTGACTTTTTAGACCAACAAAAAATTGACTACCGCATTGAAGGTGATGTGGTATCTGTGCCAGAGGACCAATATCAAGACATACGTTTGCAAATGAAACGCTCTGGACTGACCTCAGAAACCACTGCCGCTGATGATATTTTATTAACAGATATGGGATTTGGCGTTAGCCAAAGAGTGGAAAGCGAACGCTTAAAATATAGCCGAGAGCAAACGTTGGCACGTACTATCGAGGAGATTACTTCAGTTCAGCGTGCTAAGGTTTTGTTAGCTATTCCTAAACAAAATGTGTTTGCCCGCAACGAAAAAAAACCTAGTGCCACCGTGGTGCTGACCATGAAACGCGGAAAAGTAGCCTCGTCTGAAGAAGTAGACTCTGTTGTAGATATAGTTGCATCAGCTGTGCAGGGTTTAGAGCCAACTCGGGTCACAGTGACAGATCAAAATGGCCGCCTATTAAATTCAGGATCACAAAATGACTTGTCTGCTCGCTCGCGCAAAGAATACGAAATTGAGCAAAAACGTGAAACAGCTTATTTAGAAAAAATTGATTCTATCTTAATTCCAGTCGTGGGATTGGGTAATTACACTGCACAAGTTGATGTCACCATGGACTTTACTATGGTTGAACAAACGCAAAAGCGCTTCAACCCTGATTTACCAGCGGTACGTAGTGAAATGACGATAGAAACCGACTCGGTCGGTGGTATAAACGGCGGTATTCCGGGTGCTTTAAGTAACCAGCCGCCTCTTGAATCTAATATTCCAGAACAAGCGGAAGGCGGCATCGCGGGTGGATCAGCGCCAGGCAAAAGCCACCGCGAAGCCACCCGTAACTATGAGTTAGATACAACGATTAGTCACACTCGTCAGCAAACAGGTGTTGTTCGTCGTTTGAGTGTCTCTGTTGCTGTTGATTATATTCCTACCACAAACGAAGAAACTGGTGAAACCGACTACCAACCAAGAAATTCAGCTGATATTGCAAATATTCGTCGCTTATTACAAGGTGGTTTAGGGTTTGATACCCGCCGTGGCGACACATTAGAAGTGGTGACAGTGCCCTTTATGCGTCCCGACCTAGGCGAAATTGAGAGTACGCCATTTTATCAACAAGCATGGTTTAATAGTATGATCCGCTTGGTATTAGGCACTTTGGTTATCATAGTATTAATTTGGGCAGTCGTACGACCTATCTTGCGTAAACTGATTCATCCAGATGCTGAAGAATCTTATTCTGAAGAATCAATTGAGCGTGGGGTTGATTTGGGTGATGAAACTATTGATATGTTATCATCAGACTTTGATGCCAGTTCAGTCGGCTTTAACCAAGATGGTACCCTGATGCTGCCAGATCTGCATAAAGATGAAGACGTACTTAAAGCGGTTCGTGCGCTAGTGGCCAACGAACCTATCCTTTCAGCTCAAGTAGTTAAAGCGTGGTTAAACGAAGATGCCTGATAACGAAGTAGCCAAAAGCGACGAATTTGATATATCACGGTTGGATGGAGCCGAAAAAGCAGCCGTTTTATTATTAAGTTTGTCGGAAGAAGATGCCGCCCAAATTCTTAAGCACCTAGAGCCAAAAGAAGTGCAAAAAGTCGGGATGTTAATGGCATCAATGGAAGATTTTAGCCAAGGTAAAATCACCGCAATTCATAAATTATTTATCGACGAAATTCAAAAATTCAGCACCATAGGTTTCCAAAGTCAAGAGTTTGTGCGTAAAGCATTAACAGCGGCTTTAGGCGAAGACAAAGCAGGCAATTTAATCGAACAAATCATCATGGGCAGTGGCG
This sequence comes from Gayadomonas joobiniege G7, assembly GCF_000300815.1. Classification (GTDB taxonomy): domain Bacteria; phylum Pseudomonadota; class Gammaproteobacteria; order Enterobacterales; family Alteromonadaceae; genus Catenovulum; species Catenovulum joobiniege. The sequence continues at coordinate 467,917 of NZ_AMRX01000003.1, forward strand.
CCCGTGGTTTGGACTCCCTCAAGTGGATGGACTCTAAACAAGTCGCTAACATTATTCGTAACGAACACCCACAGATACAAACCATTGTTCTATCTTATTTAGAGCCTGATCAATCGGCTGAAATCATGGGACAATTTTCTGAAAAAGTTCGTTTAGACTTAATGATGCGTATTGCCAACTTAGAAGAAGTTCAGCCAGCGGCATTGCAAGAACTTAACGAAATTATGGAAAAACAATTTGCTGGTCAAGCGGGTGCGCAAGCGGCCAAGATGGGTGGTCTTAAAGCAGCTGCTGAAATCATGAACTACTTAGATACCAATGTTGAAGGTCAGTTGATGGATGCAATCCGTGAACATGATGAAGAAATGAGTCAACAGATTCAAGATCTGATGTTCGTTTTTGATAACCTAGCAGACGTTGATGACAAAGGCATTCAGGCGATCCTACGTGAAGCGCCACAAGATGTACTGCAACGTGCATTAAAAGGTGCTGATGAAGCACTTAAAGATAAAATTCTTAGCAATATGTCTAAACGGGCAGCCGATCTTCTAGTGGATGATTTAGAGGCCATGGGACCTATTCGTATTAGTGAAGTTGAAGCAGCACAAAAAGAAATCTTGTCAATCGCAAGACGTTTAGCTGAATCGGGTGAAATTATGTTAGGCGGAGGCGGCGGCGATGAGTTCCTCTGATCATAAAGCCGGTCAAAGCTGGCAACTTCCGAGTTTTGATGAACCGCAGAGCAAACAAAAAGAAGGTTATACCAATGCACTAGGTAAACCATCTGGTTGGAAATGGGAACCCCCAGAAGAGCCGCCTGAAGAGGTCGTTCCTAAACCACCGACGCTGGAAGAAATTGAAGGGATCCAACAAGCAGCGCATGATGAAGGTTTTGCCGAAGGCCGTCAAGCAGGCTATCAAGAAGGCTTTGAACAAGGCAAACAAGATGGTTACCAAGCTGGCCAGCAAGAAGGGCATCAGGCGGGTTTGGCCGAAGGGCTTGAAGAAGGCCGTGTTCAAATTACAGAGCAAGTTGAACAGTGGCGTGCTTTACTGGATCAATTAACTCAGCCAATTGCACAAATTGATCAACAAGTTGAGCAAGAAGTGCTTAATTTGGCTTTAGCATTGGCTAAAGCTGTGATCCAAGAAGAAGTGAAAACCAACCCAGCCGTCATCATTAAAAGTATTCAGCAAGCGGCAGAAAAACTGCCATTTAATCAAAAAAGTTGTCAGCTAATTGTTAATCCTGAAGATCATAAAACCGTTTTGCAAGCTTATGATGCTGACACTTTAGAAAAACGGAACTGGCGAATTGTGAGCGATCCTACGATGAGCCAAGGGAGTATTCAAATTTATAGCGAACAGACGCAAGTCGAGTACAGTATAGAGCAGAGGATCCAAGAGGTTTTTGCCGAACTGATAGAACAACAAACGCCGAGTACTTAACCATGAGTGCTTCTTTAGCAGCCAAAATTGCTCAATATCAAAACAAAATAAACACACCAAAACCCAGGGTGTGTGGTCGTCTCATTCGCGTTATCGGTATGACACTCGAAGCCACTGGCTGCCAAGCGGCGGTTGGCGGCCACTGTTTGGTTGAAAGTGTGCAAGGTTACATTGATGCTGAAGTAGTTGGTTTTGAAGGCGATAAAATATATTTAATGCCGAGCGATGAATTAAAAGGTGTATTGCCTGGTGCTAAAGTGATCCCACAAAGCGCACAGGTGCAAATACGCTATTCGATGGGCCTATTAGGTCGGGTGTTAGATGCACGAGGTCAACCGATTGATGGTCAAGGCCCTATTGATTCAGATTCTCCCAATCACTACCAAAGCCAGCGTATCAATCCGCTCAACAGGCGGCCTGTCAAGCAACCATTAGACGTAGGTATTCGTGCAATCAACTCAGTATTAACCGTTGGCATGGGACAAAGGTTAGGTTTATTTGCCGGCTCTGGGGTTGGTAAAAGTGTGTTACTTGGCATGATGACAAGAGGCACCAGCGCTGATGTTATTGTGGTGGGGTTAGTTGGTGAACGGGGCCGCGAAGTTAAAGAGTTTATCGATGAAATTTTAGGTCCAGAAGGTCGCCAACGCGCAGTGGTGATCGCGGCACCGGCCGATAATGCGCCATTGATGCGTTTAAAAGGTTGTGAGACCGCAGTTTCTATCGCTGAGTATTTTCGCGATCAGGGGCTAAACGTTTTGTTATTGGTTGACTCTATTACGCGTTACGCACAAGCGCAGCGAGAAATCGCATTAGCGGTGGGGGAACCGCCGGCAACTAAAGGTTATCCGCCGTCAGTGTTTGCAAAACTTCCGGCACTGATCGAAAGAGCCGGCAACGGTGGTGGACAGCAAGGTTCGATCACCGCATTTTTTACCGTTTTGTCAGAAGGTGATGACATGCAGGATCCAGTTGCTGACGCATCGCGAGCCATATTAGATGGGCATATAGTGCTGTCTCGTGAGTTAGCTGACCAAGGGCATTATCCAGCCATCGATATTGGTAAGTCCGTCAGCCGAGTGATGCCAGCCGTAGCAAGTGAGGACCATCAACTGCAGGCGAGAATTGTGAAGCAGTTGTTCACTGCCTACCAAAATAGTAAAGATTTAATTTCAATCGGAGCCTACAACAAAGGCAGTGATCCTATGGTTGATGCCGCCATTAAACTCAAACCTAATCTGGATAAGTTTTTACAGCAAGGAATGACAGACGTCGTGAATTACCAAGATTGTTTGGCAATGTTAGCAAATGTTACCCAACCATTAAGAGCTTAATATGAGTCGCCAATTACAGTTAGTGCTGGAATTAGAACAAAAAAAAGAAGATAAACTAGCCTTACAATATGGCCAAGCCAGTGACGCGTTAAAAAACGAGCAAGATAGACTCTTAGGTTTGCAAAACTATCGAACTGAATACATTCAGCAAGTGCATAATACGGGTCAAAATGGTCTCTCCAGTGCTGGTTTCCAGCGCTTGCAAGTATTTATCGGCCAACTAGATAAAGCGTGTGGCCAACAGCAAGGCAAAATAGATAATGCCGAAAAAGTGGTTCAACAGCGCCGTGCGCTCTGGTTACAACAACAACGTAAACGCAAATCACTTGAACACTTATTAACAAAACAAGCCGAAGCTAAACAGCAAGCAGCCCAAAAAGAAGAACAAAAAATGCTCGATGAATTTGCAATGTTGAAAGCGCGCCAACAGAAAGTTTTTTAAATAATGGCACATTATTTGAATATATTTAATTAATTTGATCAATGTTTATTTGTAGCGCCAAAAACCTGTCTAAGAAGGTCTGTATATGATGCCAAATCTTGCCGGTATACCGTCAAAAATTGCCGCTTTGTTGGATAAAAACTCTACCAAGGCATTGGATAAATCGCTTGATACCTCTGCGACATCGGTGCCTTTTAAATCATTTGTTAGCAGCACCGATTTGCATAAATCAGCTCAGGCTCAATTAGAGCTTAACCAAACGCAGCAAGCCACTTCGGTCAATACCCAACAAGAGGTAAAAACAAGTAAAAATGATAGTGCACAAGCCAGCCATGACTGGTTAAGTCTATTAGATAAAGCCAATGATCAGCTTGCTAAAACTGAACAAAACAAGGTAACGGCCGCTAAAGCCAGTGTAGAGGAAACAGAAAAACCAGGCATAGTTAAATCAGGCACAGATAAACTAAGCTCGGATGTTGTTCATCAAACAGGTGCCAACAGAAAAATAGCAGCGACTTCATCAGAGGCCGGCGAAGCGATCGACAATGAGCAAACAAAAAGTCAATTAGCTGATACTCAGTTGAGCAATACAGATAAACAAATCAACGTCAACAAGAGTGTAGACACTCACCTAGAGGCCACCACAGAAAAAGAAAACAAAATCAGCACAAAAAACAGAGCGGAAACTAGCGTAATCGTTAGTAAAGCCGTTGATTTGCATTCCTCTAATAAAACTAGGACCCAGACCAATACTGAGGCAGCAAAATCAAGCAACTCAGATATTGCTGAGCAAATGACCACAGCTGATAAAGTGAGCAACCAAAACAGTGATCAAAGCAAGCAACAAGCTCTTGATAAGTCCGTCTCTAGCAAACTAGCCACTAATAACAAGCAAGCTGATGTGATTAAAACTGAAGTAGACAAAGGCAGTCAATTGTCGGATACGCTGACGACTAGTGAAAAAGAAAAAAACAGTTCGCAGAATCTAAAAACAACAAATCAGGCTGAAAAAAACACATCTCAAGAAGTGGTTAAAGCGAATATAAAAGGAGAGGGAAAATCAGATCCCTCTGCGAACACGAAAGAACCTTCAGTGGTTGATGGCTCAGATCCATTTGAGGGTACAAAAGAGCCACCAGCAGGTACAAAAGAGTCATCAGCAGGTACAAAAGAGCCATTAGCGGGTACAAAAGAGCCACTAGCGGGTACAAAAGAGCCATTAGCGGGTGGAAAGTCAACTCAATCAGTTGAGGCAAACATAGCAAACTCAGCTGATGCTCAAGCTGATGTCAATAAAATAGCGATGAACGAACAAATGAGTGGCAAATCTGCACCCGAAAACAAAACAAAACAAACGGGGACTAAGCAGATAAACGATAGCGCACCGGGACGCACTCTGACCACAGAAACATTAAAATATGCAAAGGATGAGCAAAGCGTCCTCGAAACTTCAAACAAATCCCAACAGAATGCTGAGCTAAATACAGCTGAGTCCGCTGCACCGACCACAAAACAAGCAGCTCAACAAGATAGTCAAAAAGTGTCTCAACAAAGCAAACAGCAAGCCAGACAACTAGCCGCAGAGCAAACCGATATCAAAACTGAGACTGACGTGAGTGAGATACATCTTGCTGCGAACGCGCCGGCGACCGGCGCTGCACAATCCGTACAAGCGGTTACCAGTCAAACCTCATCAGTAAATAAAAAATCGGTTGCAGAAAAAAACGATAAAACCGGAAAAACCGAAACCATAAAAGTGGCAAGCGAGACGATCGCTAAAGCTGTTAAATCGGAGCAAGGGGTGGGGTCTTTAGATTCAACTGCAGCTGAATCTAAACTAGAGGATCCCATTAACTTGATGCACTTACAACAGCCCGAAGCACGTGCGCAAGACGCACGATCTCAAAGCGCTCAGCTGCAGCAATCAGTCAGCACACAGCAAGTGCAACAGCAGGTTCAGCAACAAGTGCATCAGCAAGAAAGAGTTCATGCTGAAAAACAGCAAGAATTTAGTCGCCAGACGCATCAATTTAAACAGCCATTAGATTTAACAAAAGCGAACGCAGCTCGAGTATTAAATGAGTCAGTTAAATTTTTAAACTCGGGCAAAGTACAGGCGGCTGAGCTTAGATTGGATCCGGCTGATTTAGGAAGTATGAAAATTCAATTAAACTTGTCCGGTGACCAAGCCAGCGTTAGCATGTTAGTGCAAAATCAACAAGCAAGAGATTTACTGGAGCAGAGTTTACCTAAGCTAAGAGAAATGTTACAAGAACAAGGCCTAGAGCTGGCCGATGCAGATGTGTCGCAGCAGCAAGACTGGCAACAGGGAGAATCCTTCAACGAGCGTGGCAGTGCGTCAAATAATAGTCAGGCTGGGCAGGATGGGCAACAAGACGAGTTGAGTTATAGCCAGCAGGTACAAATAAATAATGGTCATTTAGGCGCGGTAGACTATTACGCATAATTGTTAAATTCAGGTATAGTTATAACGTTTATCAGGTTTTTAATAGAGAGGGTTTTATGGCTGCGGCGCAAGAAGAATTAAAAGTCGAAAGTGGTGGCAGTAAAAAAAAGCTGATCATCATTGTTGTTCTACTTTTGTTACTAGCGGGCGGCGGTGCAGCGGCTTACTTTTTTTTATTTGCAGGTGAGCCAACCGAAGCAGTGGCGGAAGAACCAAGCGAACAAACATCAGCTGCCAGCGGAGATGCCGAATTAGGGAATGCTTTATATGTAGCAATGCCTCGGCCATTTGTATTTAAAGTACCGGGCCATTCACGAGATCGCACGGTACAGATTAAAGTTCAGCTATTGGTTCGTGGTGTGCAGGATGAAGAAACGGCAAAAAAACATATTCCGTTAATTGAAGATACCATGTTAAAAGTATTTAGCGGCGCTAACGCCAACGAATTGGGAACTGTTAATGGTAAAGAAGCGCTAAAAGACGATGCGTTAAAGTCTTTACGTGACCGTTTAGTCAGCATAACTGGACGCCCCGTCATTGATAAAGTGCTGTTTACCGGCTTTGTCATGCAATAACAGGATGATCTATGAGTGATTTATTATCGCAAGACGAAATTGATGCGCTATTGCATGGTGTTGACGACATCGAAGAAGAGGAATCTTCTAATGAAAGTGGGTCTGGTCGGGTTTCATTAGCCACCGAGTATGACTTTTCGTCACAAGATCGCATTGTTCGTGGGCGTATGCCGACGTTGGAAATCGTCAACGAACGTTTTGCTCGGCATATGCGTATCAGCCTGTTCAATATGATGCGACGAACGGCTGAGGTGTCTATCAATGGCGTGCAAATGATTAAGTTTGGCGAATACATACATACCTTGTTTGTGCCAACAAGTTTAAACATGGTGCGCTTTAGGCCGTTAAAAGGCACGGGATTGATAACGATGGAAGCTCGCTTGGTATTTATCCTCGTAGATAACTTTTTTGGTGGGGATGGGCGCTATCACGCAAAAATTGAAGGGCGCGAATTTACCCCAACTGAGCGCCGCATCATCCAAATGCTGCTTAAATTAGTTTTTGAGGATTACAAAGAAGCATGGGCGCCTGTCATGGATGTCTCTTTTGAATATTTAGATTCAGAAGTCAACCCAGCGATGGCGAATATCGTTAGTCCAACCGAAGTTGTAGTGATAAGCTCGTTTCATATTGAACTTGACGGTGGTGGTGGTGATTTTCATATTTGTCTGCCTTACTCTATGTTAGAGCCAATCCGTGAACTGTTAGATGCAGGTGTGCAAAGCGATAAAGAAGATACAGATTTACGTTGGAGTAAAGCCCTTCGTGATGAAATCATGGATGTCGAAGTTGAAATGATGGCTAAATTGCTAGAAACAGAATTGCCGCTAGAAAAAGTGATGGAGCTTAAAGCGGGTGACATTATTCCAATCGAGATGCCAGAACATTTAACCGTTTATGCTGAAGATTTACCTACATTCCGCGGTAAAATGGGGCGCTCGGGTGAGCAAGTTGCAGTGCAGATTAAAGAAAAAATCAAGCGGCCAGCATCGGCCAAATCTGAACTATTAATGGTGACCCGTGGAGGTCGCCGTATCGACTCCGAAGCAGAGCTTAGAGAGCTCGAAGACTTTGATTAGACAGATAGAGAGTAACTGATTATGAGTGATGAAATGGACGATTGGGCAGCCGCGATGGCTGAACAGGCCGAGTCTGAAGAAAATGCAAACGACGAGGCTCAGGTTGCTGATTTAGAAGATTTTAACGATCCTAAATCTGATTTATCTGCCGATGAAAAAAACAAGCTGGATACCATTTTAGATATCCCTATTACCATTTCAATGGAAGTAGGGCGCAGCAAAATTAGTATCCGTAACCTGTTGCAGCTTAACCAAGGTTCAGTCGTGGAGCTAGACAGAGTCGCTGGTGAGCCATTGGATGTATTAGTCAACGGCACTTTAATTGCGCATGGCGAAGTTGTGGTTGTTAACGATAAATTTGGTATTCGCTTAACCGATGTTATTAGCCAAACTGAACGCATTAAAAAGTTACGTTAATGAACACAAAAAAAAGTTGGCTGGCACTGTTTGTTCTATTAAGCACACCTCCAGCATATGCCCAGAGTAATGTTAGTGAGTCGATCATCAGTTTAATTTTAGGCTTGTTAACGACCTTAGCGGTTATTTTTGTGCTGGCTAACTTGGCTAAAAAAAGCAAACTGGGACAAATGAAAAGCCAAGGCATGAAAGTGGTGTCTGTGCTGCCATTATCAAATCGAGAGCGTTTGATGTTAGTTGAGGTAGGGGATAGTCAATTATTGTTGGGCGTGACAGCGCACTCTATTCAAACTCTTAAAGAGTTCTCGCCGCCACTGGACATTCAATCAGATGATTTTAAAACAACCTTAGCCGGTTTTATGAAAAAGAACTCAGATGTATGAATTATAAACACTGGATTATCCTTTTACTGGCAGGGTTTGCACTGCCAACATTTGCTGCAGATACTGGTATTCCTGCGTTAACAGTGACAGATAATCCAGACGGCGGGCAAGATTATGCTGTCACCTTACAGGTGCTAGCATTAATGACAATGCTGAGCTTTTTGCCAGCCATTGTTGTGATGATGACTTCTTTTACCCGTATCGTTATTGTGCTTGGAATATTACGCCAGGCCATAGGTTTACAGCAGTCCCCTTCGAACCAGGTATTGGTCGGCTTAGCGCTCTTTTTAACCTTTTTTATTATGGCTCCAGTTTTTGACAAAATTAATGAAACCGCAATACAGCCATACATGAATGAAGAGATCACCGCGCGTAAAGCATTTGAAATAGGCCATTTACCACTGAAAGATTTTATGTTGCAGCAAACTCGGGTAAAAGACATTGCCACTTTTGCCGAAATAGCTGGATATGAAACCTTAGATGGCCCAGAAGATGTGCCGATGCGAGTTTTAATACCCGCATTTGTGACCTCAGAACTCAAAACCGCATTTCAGATCGGTTTTATGTTATTTATTCCATTTTTAATTTTAGACTTAGTGGTGGCTTCGGTGTTAATGGCCATGGGTATGATGATGTTATCTCCAATGATAGTTTCATTGCCTTTTAAATTAATGTTATTTGTTTTGGTAGATGGCTGGAACTTAACCATGGGTACACTCGCAGGTAGTTTTGGATTAGGAACCTAATATGCAACCTGAAGTATTTGTCGACATCTTACAAGAAGCCATGTTTATGGTTATTTTGTTTGTCTGCTTGGTGATTGTCCCTAGCTTGATTGTTGGTTTAATCGTATCAATATTTCAGGCGGCTACTTCTATTAACGAACAAACCTTAAGTTTTTTACCCCGACTTATTGTTACCTTGGCTGCCATTATTTATGGCGGCCACTGGGGCATCAATAAACTGATGGAATATACCATTAGTATGTTCGAACGCGTCTCGCAAGTGGTTGGTTAAAAATGGTGTTTTCGCAAGCATTTCTGATGCAATGGCTGGCCGATATTATGCTGCCGTTTGTTCGCATATCTGCTTTGTTAATTGCTATGATAGGTTTTGGTGGAAAAACTGTGCCCACTCGAGTAAAAGCTCTGCTTGCGTTATCTATTGCATTTATTATTAGTCCTGCAATGCCGTCTTCTGGTTTTACTGAATTATTTTCGGTGCAAGGATTTTTGCTCGTGATGCAGCAAATTTTAATTGGTGTTGCAATTGGTTTTATTAGTCAAATCTTTCTAAATACCTTTGTAATGGCTGGACAGACCATTGCTGTGCAAAGTGGTTTAGGGTTTGCAACTTTAGTTGACCCAGTTAATGGCGTGAATACCGCAGCAATTGGTCAGTTTTATATTATTCTAGCGACGTTGGTTTTTTGGGCGGTCGATGGTCATCTAGCTATGATTAAAATGATAGCTTTAAGCTTTGAAGCTATGCCAATAGGTTCGGGTTGGTTAAGCCTGGCTAAAATCGATAAAATTGTTGAATGGGGACAATGGTTATTTATTGCGACGGTGACAATTGCGCTAACACCCATCACGGCCATGTTAATGATAAACCTAACCTTTGGCATAATGACACGGGCAGCACCTCAGTTAAACATTTTTTCAATTGGTTTTCCGGTTGCACAGATCACAGGCTTGCTGGTCGTTTGGATCAGCTTATCGGCGTTTATTTTGCACTTTGATACATTGTGGCAAAGTGCTTCTGGTTTAATGTGCGAAGTTGCGGGGTGTTAAATGGCAGCAGATGATGACGGTCGCACCGAAGACCCCACGAGCAAAAAATTAGAGGATGCTCGTAAAAAAGGTCAAGTCCCACGTTCACGAGAACTCAGCACCATGATGGTTTTACTCGGTGGAGGATTTGGTTTTTTATTATTTGGCCATTACCTAGCGTCAGCGTTGTACCGGACTTTCGAAAAAGGTTTTAGTTTAGAGCGTGCAGATGCTTTTGATATGCACCGCATGTTTATACATTTAAAAGATCTGGCGGCTGAAATCGCTATTCCATTGTTGGCTGTTAATATCATTTTATTCATCTTTGCCATTTTTGGCACCCTAGCCATAGGTGGCTTTAATTTTTCAACTCAGGCGATGGTACCTAAGCTTTCTAAAATGAGCCCGTTGAAAGGGTTTAAGCGAATGTTTGGCATGCAAGGCCTAGTCGAACTATTAAAATCTTTTGCCAAAGTTGCTGTGGTTGTTGGTGCTGCGTATACCTGTTATCTACTCTATGCCGATGAATTATTACAAATTAATATTGCCGGTTTGCCTGGAGGGTTATTTAAAGCCCTTGAGATTTTAATTTGGGTCTTTTTAATTTTATCTGCATCGCTGGCGGTGATCAGTTTGATAGATGTGCCTTATCAGATGCATCAGCACACTGAGCAGTTAAAAATGACAAAACAAGAAGTCAAAGACGAACATAAAAACGCTGAAGGTGACCCACAGGTTAAAGGACGCATACGTCAGGCTATGTTTAAAGCCACCCAAAGACGCATGATGAAAGAAGTGCCTAAAGCGGATGTGGTGGTCACTAACCCAACGCATTTTGCGGTTGCGTTAAAGTACGATCCCTTAGGACGAGGCGCGCCTGTTGTGTTGGCAAAAGGTGCGGATGAAATGGCTCGTCATATCCGAGAAATTGCCGAAGCCCACCAAGTGCCCATTTTAAGTGCGCCTTTGTTAGCCCGAGCAATTTATTACACCACAGACTTTGAAGAAGAAATTCCCGAAAAGCTGTTTGCCGCTGTTGCCCAAGTATTGGCGTATGTATTTGCTATGCGGGATTATAAAAAAGGTAAAAGTAAACAGCGTCCAAACAGTTTTAAACCGTCTAAATTGCCCATCCCGCCTGATATGATTTATTAATCGAGTGGGACAGGTGTTATCACAGCGCCTTCGGCTGTTAATCCTTTTAATAAACTGCTAGGACCCGCCATATGCATTAAACCAACAGCAATGAAAGCATCACCTACGGCTAGCTCTGGCATTAAATCAGAGATCCAGCGCATATTCCTTTGTTTTAACAATCTCTCTTCAACTTGTCGACTAGATGGATACGTTTTATCGCTATAATCAATTAGCCGTTCTAGTTGTTGTACATCACCACTTTGCCAAATGGCACTAATAGCGTCCATCGACAGTCGAATGTCATCAAGCTGCTTAATTGTATCTAATAACAAGCTTTTGCCATGTTCATCAAAGCTATCTAAAAAAGCAATTTGCTGACGGCTAGTTTCTAAACCTTTGCTGGGGATTTGATGTTTTTGAGCCATTTCAAACAGTGCCTGATCAACAGAGTGAGTAAAGTCGTAGCCTGCATTTACTGCTTGTAAAATCATTAATCTTAAACTCAAAAACCAGGGTTCAAAACGCTTCATCAGCTGCTTTGGTAGCCCCATTTCGGCCAGTTTATTGGCAATTTTTATTGACTCTTGGGCGCTGTAAAAATCATCGGGTAAACCTTCAGACCAACTGGCGGCTTCTAACATCCATTGCCCCGCGTGTTGCAATTGACTGTCAGCGAGGTTGATTTCGGCAATAAAAACCCGGCTTTTTTTTACATAAGGCACCAGTTTGTTGAGTGACTTGCGTAATTCAGGGTTCGTCGCGTGAATTGTACCGACTAAATACGAGGTTTTATTTTGATAGTCAATCTGCCAAAGCGCAGGCGCGGCGTACAGTGTTTGGCTAACGCAAAGTGTCAGTGTAGCCAATGCTAAAACCAATATTTTTTTCATTCAGTTACCGAGTCAGGCCAAATAGATTTAATACAGGTATATTAGCTGAGTTTATTTCATTTGTACTGGGTTCGGCGGTAAATTTAGCTGCCAATGTAGGGCATTGTTGGCCGCTAAGGTCGGCGATAGCTGCCGCTAGTACAGGATCTCTGGTATCACCCCAAGGATAAGGCTGAGCATCATCAGCAATTGGGCAATCTGGTTGCAGACCGGAGAGATAGTCGCCATCGCCGGCGGCGTTATAGGTTGCAAAGTTAACGGCTAATAAGGTTTCCCCGCAGTAAGAAGGGTGGGGATAAAAACCGACTGGTTTACCAAAAGTTGTTTCGCCAATTAGGGTAACGTCTAAATAAGCCTCGACATCCAGACTATTGATTAAAACTTCGCTGGCCGATGCAGATGCACGATTGGTCAATACAGTCATTTTCGTTAAATTCAAACTTAGGTTTTTAATTGCAGTGATCAGTTGTGGCGCTAACCCTTCGCCAGTTAATAAATCTTCAGGGGTTTCTGAACTGTCTAAATAGCTTAGTTTTGAGTTATGCCTAATTTCAACAAAAGCTTGCTCAGAGAGGCGCTCACTACTTAAATATAAGGCTAACCGACCAACCTGAGATAACAAGCCACCACGATTGTTGCGTAAGTCTAAAATAAAATGATCAAACTCTGAGTGTTTAAAAAACTTAAAAGCATTTAAAAGGGATTCACTGCTATTTTTTAAAAAACCTTCTGGAAATGCAAGATAAGCAATCTTGCCTGCATTGCTTGGCAGAATGCCTGCGTAGGGTACTGTGTTTACGGTAAAACTGCTTTTATTTAGAGTTTTTTGATACTCTTCACCTGTGCTGGCTTGCCATGTTAAGGTAACCGGATAGCCGTCTTGGTTTGGGCCAAATGCTTGATTGTACTTGCTGTAATTCCCATTTAACCATAAGTTTGCTAGATCAGATCCGCTAAGGCCGCCAACGGATAGTATTTGGTCGCCCCGCGCCAGTCCAGCCGTATCTGCCGATGAGTTTTGATAAACTTGGCTAACATATAAACCTTCTGCGGAGATTTTTAGACGCACGCCTAAACCAAACGCTTGTCCTTGGGTTTGGTTATTAAAATTCTCGGTTGCAGTTACGTTAGAAAATCTATCTTTTAACGGCAATACATCCGCTAAAAATAAATTACTATTAGCGTATTCTGGATAGCTTAATTGTGGGTGATTGAGATCATTTACCCAATAATATTCTTGCTTTAAAACATGATCCCAATAACTGTTTTTATCTGCTTGGGAGCAGCTGGCAAAACCACTATTATGCTCGCCTGATGATAAGGTGTTTGCGTCGTCACCACATCCGACAACCGCAAGTACTAATGCACTAAGCACCACGCGATACCCAAGCATATAAATTCCTTTTAAATTTTAAAAAAATGATTTTTGTAATGTTGTAACTCTGCGACAGATTCCCGAATGTCGTCGAGTGCCAGATGAGAACCTGATTTTTTTACACCAGCCAATACTTCGGGATTCCAGCGTTTTGCTAATTCTTTAACGCTGCTGACATCTAAGTTTCGGTAATGAAAATGTCCTTCAAGTGTTGGCATATAAATATACATAAAACGTCTGTCTTGGGCAATGCTGTTACCACACATCGGTGATGTGCCCGCCTCAGTATATAACTTAACAAAGTCTAAGGTTTGTTTTTCTGCTTCTGCTAAAGTGATCTGGCTGTCTAAACAACGTTGGGTCAATCCTGACTTACCATGTTGTTTAATACACCAAGGATCCATATTTTCTAAAACGCTAGCCGGTTGATGAATAGCAAATACTGGCCCTTCAGCCAAAATATTTAGCTGGCTGTCGGTAATGATACTGGCGATTTCTAGTATCACATCTTTGTCAGGATTAAGTCCTGTCATTTCTAAATCCAGCCAAATAAGGTTATCTGAGGCTTGAACCATATTCCTACTCCAAATCGTTATTAAACAATATTTATTGTTTAAGGTTACTGAACAGCGCTTTTAGTGTAAAGTTGCTGTGTATTTAATGGTTATTATTCATAAAAAGTAATCCTGTGGCAAAAAAAAAGAAATTCAGTAAACAACAGATCCGACGTATCCAGTCTAACCGCCAGCGCAAGTTACAGCAAAAAGACAAACAATTTGAGCAACAACTCAATGACTTATCTTTAGGCTCGGCGCAAAAAGGACGGGTGATCAGTCGATTCGGTCAGCACGCAGATGTTGAAGATGAACAAGGCCGAGTATTGCGCTGCGATATTCGCCGAACGATAGACTCATTAGTCACAGGTGACTATGTGGTTTGGCGTGAAAAACAGGCGCAAGATGACATCCCTGGGGTTATCGAAGCAGTCGAAGAGCGCACTAGTATATTAAAACGCCCTGATTTTTATGATGGCTTAAAACCTGTAGCAGCAAATATTGATCAAGTTGTTATTTTATCTTCGATCGCACCAGAGTTATCGTTAGAGATCATAGATCGCTATTTAATCGCGGTCGAAAATATGGGTTCACAGCCAGTCGTTTTGATTAATAAATCTGATTTGCTCAGCGAAACAGAGCGGCTAAAGTTGGACAAAACTTTAGACTATTACCGTCAAATTGGTTATCAGCTGGACTGGTTAAGTGTCAAAAGTGAAACAGGTCTGCAGCAGGTTGAAACAATCCTGCAAGATAAAACTTCTATCGTTGTTGGTCAGTCTGGGGTCGGTAAATCGTCGCTGGTGCAGGCTTTGTTACCTGAGCAAGAGATCGCTGTTGGCGAAATCGATGACATAGGTTTGGGTAAACATACAACGACAGTTGCAAAGCTTTACCACTTAAAAACAGGTGGCATTTTAATCGACTCACCAGGGGTACGAGAGTTTGCTTTGTGGCACTTAGAACCAGACCAAGTATTTGATGGTTTTATCGAGTTTAGTGAAATAGCAGCTGAATGTAAATTTAGAGATTGCAGCCATCAAAATGATCCTGGCTGTGCATTGCGTGCAGCCGCCGAGCAAGGTAAAATTTTGCCATCACGTCTTGAGCATTATCATAAAATCGTGCGCTCAAACAATGAAAATAAACCTGCCTACAGGCTGGATGCTGAGTAGTTGGCAGCCCGCCGGTAGTTGTATTATTAGGATATCCGAGTGTCTTTAAAAAAAGTTAAAGTAGCCTTACAGTATTGTGTACCACAACATTTATTATCGCGTTTAGTTGGCTGTTTAGCTGCCAGCGAATGGGCCATTATCAAGCTGCCTTTTATTCACCTATTTGCTAAAGCTTATAACATTACTTTAGACGACGCCCAACGGGGGGAGTTTTCGCAATATAAATCATTTAATGACTTTTTCACTCGTGCTTTAAAAGAAGGGGCACGACCGATAGACGAAACCACCTATGTGAGCCCAGTAGACGGTGAAGTCAGCCAAACCGGTAAAATAGAAGACGGACAAGTTTATCAAGCTAAAGGTCACAGTTATAGTTTAACTGACTTGCTTGGCGGTAATTCAACGCTTGCCGAAACTTATCAACAAGGCAGCTTTGCAACCATTTATTTGGCGCCTAGCGATTACCATAGAATTCATATGCCGTGCCGCGGTAAACTAAAACGTATGGTGTATGTGCCTGGGCGTCTATTTTCCGTTAACCAATTAACCACTAAGCATGTTTCAGGTTTATTCGCCCGAAATGAGCGAGTGGTCTGTTATTTTGATACCGAATATGGCGAAATGGCAATGGTTTTAGTCGGCGCTATGATAGTGGCGAGCATTGAAACTGTATGGGCTGGCAATATCACGCCGCCGCGAGCAAAACGACCTTTTACTTGGCATTATAAAGATGAAGACGCCATTGTTTTAGATAAAGGCCAAGAGATGGGACGTTTTAAGCTGGGTTCAACGGTTGTGATGGCATTTGAAAAACCACCCGTATTTGCTGATAAACATCAAAATGGCAGCAAAATAAGATTAGGCGAAGCGTTAGCTGACTTAGCTGATACAACAGCTTCATGAGTGCATCATCAAACGCACCTGCCCAGCGTAAACTAGCGCTTGCGCAGGTTCACCTAGGTGTGTTACTGCTGGGTGGTACTGCGCTGTTTTCTAAAATTATTCCTTTAACGGGGGCGACCATATCCTTTGCCCGCGCTGTGGTGGCTGCGTTATTTTTGCTGTTAGTTGTTAAAACTTTTGAGGGCAGTATTCGGCTACATAATGCAAGAGACTATCGCAATGGCATTTTACTTGGCGTTATGATGGCGATTCACTGGGTTACCTATTTTTATGCAATGCAATTATCGACAGTTGCAACTGGCATGATAGCTTTGTATACCTACCCGGTTATGATAGTGATATTTGAGCCGCTGTTTCACAAAAGTTTGCCGCGTAAAATGGATTTAATCATGGCGATGTTTGTGCTCTTTGGGGTGGCTTTAATGGTACCGGAGCTTTCATTTGGCAGCGACTTTACACTAGGGATTGCGTTAGGGGTTTTATCTGCAGTATTTTTTGCAGCACGAAACATTCTTAATCATAAGGTGTTTTCTCATTACACAGGGACTCGCAATATGATGTTTCAATCAATTATTATCGCATTAGTATTGCTGCCGTTTGAGATAAATAATTTAGCCGATACCTCAGTGCAAACTTGGTTATGGATAGTGCTGCTAGGCATTGTATTTACGGCCCTGCCTCATGCGTTATTGGTTAACGGTTTACGCTCAATAAAAGCGAAAACCATGAGTTTGGTCTCTTGTTTGTCGCCTTGTTATGGCGCCATATTCGCCGCTGTTTTATTATCTGAATACCCTAATTGGCAAACCTTGGTTGGGGGTGCTATTGTGGTATCAGCGGCGATTTATGAAACGGTGGCCGTGCATCGCAGCTGAACACTGCTAAATTGACATATCAGCATAAGGTTAAATTTGCATGTTTATTTGGGCTCACCGAGGGGCTAGTGGCACCCATGATGAAAATACATTAGCAGCGTTTGAAGCAGCCATTGACCGAGGTGCTGACGGCATTGAAATGGATGTTCAAATATATAACGGACAGCCCATCGTATTACATGAGCCATGGTTAGAGCGCACAACGGGTATCAAAAAATATCTTGACGAATTATCTGAAGCAGAGTTTGTTCGGTTAACTACGCGCTCGGGGGAGCCTGTACCAACTTTACGTCAAGCGCTGCAGGAGATCGCTGGACGCTGTCGGGTTAATTTAGAAATTAAAGCCCCCAATTGTGAATCCATAGTGCTGGCCGAAATTAACAGGCAAATTGAGCTTGGTGTATATCAGGATAGTGATTTTTTAATCTCGTCATTTGACCATCATATGTTAGCGCGAATGTACCAGCTTGCACCTCATTTGCATTATTCGGCGCTGATATCTCACATACCACTTCAACTTCAAGCCGTTTTATCTGAATTGCCATTTTTTGCGATTCATTGTGATGTGCACTTTATTAATAGAGAACTTGTTGAACAGGCTCATGCCGCGGGCTTAAAAGTTAATGTGTATACGGTTAATCGGCCGCGCGAAAAAGAGTGGGTAACGACACTAAAAGTCGATGGTTATTTTACCGACTTTCCGTAAATATTTCTTTTAACCGTGCTCTTAACCATTTTATCAGAGCTTTTTGGCCAGCAAAGCCATGCGTTTTGGCAACCTCTGGTAACGGTTTATGTTTAATTAACAATGCGGTTAATACGGCCAACATTTGTTTATCTTGATGTTTAATTAATGTCTTGGCATGTTCAAGGCACTGTTTAAAAATACTCAGTTTGGCAGCTTGCCAGTTAGTTGCATATTGACTAAACCCGTTCGCTAAATTTATCTCATTGGCGCTTAATGGTGGGCTTATAAAACCCGCCAGCCAATGCCATATTTGTTCTGCCGAGAGCTGTTGATAATCACTGATTTGATACAGCAAATGTGTCATGCCCTGTATAGATAGCTGATTGACATGAGCTGGTGCCATCTCTATAGCTTTGATCGATAATAAAGAATAAAAGCCACTATGATGCTCTGCTGTATGGCTTAAACGAATATTTATAAATTGATTTTTGAGCCAGAAATGGCAAACACCAATGCTGGCAGAGTATGAGGCTGAAATATAAGCGACTTGTTGCTGCTTTGCTTGTGTGGTTAGCCAGTTTAATAACAGGCTACCTAAACCTGAATTTTGCCGTGCGTTAGCCACAGCAATGCGCACAATGCGCCAACCTTTAAGTTTTGCAAACTCAATATCGCCCATTTGTGCGGCGATAATTTGGCTGGTTAGATGTCCATTGGGTCGCCGAGTGCCTTGACTGCAAGCAAGTGCTAACTCTTCTGGCAGTCCGCCTTCTAAACTAATCAAACAAACGGCACACAAGTGTTGATTTTGATACAGCGCAGCCAGTTTTAAAAAAGGGCTATCGAGCAAATACTTTAAATCTTCTGGTTTGGTCCGGTAGTGTGCCTGCGACAGCAAATAAAAATAAGGGTGTGGATCCTTCGCAAGCTGCTTTTTATCGAGCCAAGCTATTTGATAACATTGTTCATCAGGACCGGTCACACAATCGCCAGTCGCGGCGATTGATAACGCTTGTTTATTCGGTTTTTTTTGCATTAAAAGGGTATCTTGTACCCAATGCTCTAACGGATCGTGAATTGCCCAACGAATTGGCTGATCGAGTTGAATATTCAGGTGGGGCGCTTTGGCTTCATCTAGCTCAGTTAAAAAATGTTTTGCAAAACCACGGCCAGATCCTTCATAGCCTTGTACAGTGGTGGCTAAAATGGCTTTGTGATACTTTTTGATAAGCTGCTTTAATAAAGGTGCCGGCATAGCTGCAGCTTCATCCACTATTAATACTGCATCTTCTGGTGCTTCAGTCACCACAGCTAAATCAGGTGGTAAAAATGTTAATAACTGCTGACAGCGCTCTCCAAGCCATTGATAAAATATGGTTAAGCAGCGCTTAGCGGGTGCCACTAAAACAATTGCTTGATGCCGGTTTAGATGACGTCGGGCGATTTCTCCAAGCGCAGCTGACTTACCTCGACCTCGGTCGGCGGTGATCGTGAGAACACCTTGAGACAAAATTAGCGACTGCTCAATCAACTGATTTTGTGCTTTTGTCCATGAGGTTGGGTAACTAAAGCCGGATTCGGGCAGAGGTAAAGCGTTACACGTTAGTGAGCTGTTCTGACGGTAATAGATGTTGCCAGCAGACTGTTTAATCGTTTTAATTAAGCGCTGATTAAAATATGAATAAATACTTACATCTTGAGCGTGCCAGGGCAGCGCTTGACGCAGCGCACTATCACCTGCCAATACGCGCTCATCTAAGCTGATTATAAGCAAACCACCAGGTATTATGGTGCCAGAGAGCGCAGCGATTTTATCAGCTGATAAACCGTCTTGACTATCAATATGAACAAACTGAAATTCTTGGCCAAGATACTTTTGTAAATGTTGTGTTAGCTCAGCAGTATGCAGGCCATTGGACCACTGCATTGTTTGTATGAGTTTTGCCACCCAGGCTTGTCGCCACTGGGCGTCGCCTTCAAGCAATAAAATACTACGCCAGCCAGCTTGTTTAAGCTGCTGGCAATGGTCAATCAGCGTTTGTTCTATTAAATTGGGCTGGTACACAAATAGTTGTTGGTTTTATAAACCTAATTCGTCCAGTAGATCTTGATCTACGTCACCCGCTGTCGTTTTGTCTGTTTTACTGCTGAGAGTCTGATTGGCACCGCGGATAATTTCATCCGGATCTAAATCTTCGGGTACAAAGTCGTGCAATTTTATAAATTCGGTTCTATCCATTGCCAGCTCTAGATAAAAAATATTGCCTTGCTGGGTGGTAAAAGTGACACGTCGGGCTTGTGGGCGGTCTAAGTTGGTATCGATAGAAATCAATAGCTGCTTATTAACCGTCAGCATTTTAGGCTGATTTTGAGTAATAGAGGTTTGCAATTCGCGCCCGACCATTCCAGTAAAATCACCTAAGATCTGGTTGAGCAGTTCACCCATAACATTGGATACATCATCGGAGGTATGATGGCTTGAAAGTTCTGCTAATGGGATGCCCATGTTGCTCATGTAACTTTGATAAATTTCGATGGCAGCTGCAGAGCTAAAGTTAATTACAACCAAGCCAGTAAAGCCGCCATCAAACAAAACAAAAGAACCTATGTCTGGTTTTAAGCTGGTTTTAGTAATTTTTTGAACGAGAGCTGAGTAAGTCACTTGGTTCGCATTTGCGTTTGCAAGCACGCCTGTGACCGACTTACATAACATAACCAAAATATCATCAGTGGTTACTATGGTGGACTTTTTAGTTTGTGGTACTACTTTTTTATTCATTCTTATTGCCCTGCGCTTTGAGTCAGAGGTAAAGTTAGGGCTTTATCTGCTCAAAGGCAAGGTTTTTAGCTGATTAAAATTAACTTTGATAGTTTGTGAGCCAAATAGGCTGATAGGGTGCTAACTCTAAGTAGCCTTGCATATCAGAAAATTTAATATCCGATAAAAGATCATGCCAGTCATCTGTATCTATTAAGTTAATTTCAGCAAGCGGTATGCTTTGGGGCTGGTCACTAACATTAAATATGCAAAAGATGCTCTGTTTTCGATTTTGGCTTTGTCGCCAGAATCCTAACAATTGATCCCCCAACTGTAGCGTAAACTGAACGGCATTTGGGTGGAACGCTGGCTGTTTTTTGCGAATACTGATCAATGATTTCATGCGTTGAAAAACTTTTGCATGCTGGCTGTATTTATCTTGTAATGCACTTTCGAGTTGGCTGATATCCCATTGATGGCGATTAATACTTCGGTTTTGGCTGGTATTTTCAACCCTTTCATAATCGTTGCCAGTGCCCAACATGCTATGAATATAAATACCAGGTATGCCCTCTAACGCTAACATAATGGCATGTGCACAAATAAAACGATCAATTTGATATTTATCTGGGCCTTTATGAGTGCCTTGCAATGCATCGAATAGCGCAATATTTAATTCGTACGGTTTATTGACGCCTTTGTCACTACGCCAAGATACTTTGCCACCAAACATGCTTATAGTATTTACTAAAGTTGAAAGCTCATCTTCGTTTAATAAACCTTCAGCAGGTCGCAGGCCAATACCGTCATGTGAGGCGATAAAGTTAAAATAAGCTGTGCCGACTTGTGAGGGCGGCATTGTCATTAGCCAACGCTTCAAATGGCGGCAATCGCCCGATATCAAGGTATTGAGTAACAACGGAGGCAGTGAAAAGTTGTATACGCAGTGAGCTTCGTTCCCATTACCAAAATAACTTAAGTTTTCTATGTTAGGCACATTGGTTTCGGTGATTATGATGGCATCTGGCACTGCGTGTTCAACAAGGGTTCTTAATAATCTTATAATCTCGTGTGTTTGCGGTAAATGGATACTTTTAGTGCCAACTTCTTTCCACAAAAACGCCACTGCATCAAATCTAAATATTTTAACGCCTTTGTCTAGATAGAGCCTAATGATACGAACAAATTCGTATAAAACATCTAAGTTGGTAAAATCAAAATCAACCTGATCATGGCTAAAGGTGCACCATACATATTTGGTGCCTTCTGGTGTAGCGACTTCTCGTAACAAAGGGCTGGTGCGTGGGCGCACCACTTGAGAAATATCATCATCCGGTGAAGCTGTGAAAAAGAAGTCCTTACCCGGAAACTTACCTTGTTTAAAATTTTCAAACCAAATACTACGACTTGAACAATGGTTAATGACTAGATCTGCCATTAGCTTAAAGTCTTTACTGATAGCCTCAATATCATCCCAATCTCCAAGCGATGGATTTACCGATGAATAATCCATTACGGCAAAACCGTCATCACTACTGTACGGATAAAAAGGCAATATATGAACACTGTTAATGGTGCTTTCTAAATGATCTTTTAAAAAGGTGTTGAGGGTGCATAGCGGTTTTTCGCCGTCCCTCAACAAGCTGTTGCCATAAGTGATCAGAATCATGTCTTCCTGAGTCCAATGATTCTGGTGATTGCCAGGTGTTTCGCATTCGGCCTCCAGTCGCATCAGATTGAGCAGGGTAGAGCAGACTTCTGCACTGTCCTGCTGCGGGTAGACCATTTCAATATGGGTTTTTACTTTGTGTATAAGTTGAGATGTACATGATTCTGTCATAGTGAGCGCCTTACTTAGTTCCAAATTCAGCCATGTCGGCTTCGACTGCTTCGATCATTCTAGGGAAAATGTCAGGAACCGCGCTGGTCACTCGGTTCCAGCTGGGAATAAAGGGGGTCTCCATTGGGTTTTCTAAAAAGTGTAATCCGGCTTTTAAGATATTATGCGCAAATAATTCAACGGCCATTTCTTCACTATGAATATCAAACTTTAAGCCGTTAATGATGGCATCGTTGCGATAGGTTTCGACAAAATCAAGCGCAATCCGATAATAGGTTGCTTTAATTGAACGGAATGTTTCACTATTAAACACCACACCATTGGTCGCTAATTTTCGGAATATTGCTTTTGAAATGTCGATCGACATCTTAGACAGCCCTGCATTGGCGTCCTCAACAGAGAGATCTTGGTGTTTATGATCATAAAAGTCAGCAATGTCTACTTGACATAAACGGTTGTTAGAATAATTTCTGTCCATTTCTGACAGTACACCGATTTCTAGGCCCCAATCACTGGGAATGCGGATATCATTTATTACATCCGTTCTAAACGAAAATTCGCCTGCCAAAGGGTAACGATAACTGTCTAAATATTCTAAATAATCTAGATTACCAAAGATTTTTTTCAACGCCCGCAACAGAGGGGTGACTAATAAACGGCTGACACGGCCATTAATTTTGCCCTCAGCGACTCTGGCATAATACCCTTTACAAAATTCATAGTTAAAACTTGGGTTCGCTACTGGGTATAATAAACGGGCTAATAAGTTGCGGTCATAGGTTAAAATATCACAATCATGCAGGCCGACTGATTGGGCGGTGCCCGAGCCTAAAACAAAACCTAAGCAATACCAAACATTACGTCCTTTGCCCAGTTCTTTCGGGGCGAGACCTTCGTCTTTTAACTCTTTATCTAGAGCTTTTAGGCGGGGACCATCATTCCAAAGCACTTTTACGTTTTGTGGTAAACACGAAAAAAATTCAAGTGCATGGCGATATTCTTCTTCGGTGGCTCTGTCTAGGCCAATAACAATTTGACTTAAATAAGGCACTTCGCATAAGTTTTCGACAATGTTTTTAAGCGCAGGGCCCTGTAATTCGCTATAAAGGGAAGGGAGCACGAGGGATAAAGGTCTTACTTTTGAGAACTCGGTTAATTCAGCTTCCATTTCTTCAATACTAATGGCGTTGCGAGACAAGTTATGAAGAGTTGTGATCACGCCATTTTGATAAAAGTCACCCATATTATTTCCTCTTTGAATAAGCGATGCGACGTTGCA
Organism: Gayadomonas joobiniege G7; assembly: GCF_000300815.1. GTDB lineage: Bacteria > Pseudomonadota > Gammaproteobacteria > Enterobacterales > Alteromonadaceae > Catenovulum > Catenovulum joobiniege. Next base: position 491,309 of record NZ_AMRX01000003.1, read on the forward strand.
TCTTTATTATCTTAAAGTTTTTAATTTTCCTGATTGATGGAGCTGCAATAAGTGCGCCATAATTTGATTCCAGCCAACTGGGCCTTTTTCGGTCGCAAAAAACACTTGTTCAGTTCGACTTAACTGAGGGGCTGCTTTATCCCGCTTGATCCAAACCGCCACGTCAGCAGCTTCTAACATAGCGACATCATTCTCGCTATCACCCAGTGCTATCGTTAACACCTCTGCTTGCCATTGCTGAGCATACTTTTGTGCCAGCCATTTTAACGCGACGCCCTTATCACACTGTCCTTGAACCGAAAGAAAGCGACCACCTTGTAACGCCAGGTAACCTGCACTTTCGGTTAAACGAATAAATTCCTCTTTTTGTTCAGTATTGCCATTAAATAGTAGTGGCTCAGAAAAATCTCGTTGCCCACTTTTTGCAGCATCGGCTTCATTCAGTCCAGTATGTTCAATGATTTGGGCCTGAGTCCAGTCATTAAAACCTGAAAATTCAAAACCTTTTTCGCGCATTTTTGCGAGGTGGCGTAAGATATCTGCTCGTTTTGCACCATTAATGTGCAAGGTTTCTTCACTCTTATGTGCTTCAGCTGGGTATATAGCGGAACCATTTTCAACAATAAAAGGTGCTTTAATATTCATTTGTCGATGTAGACCGGCCACTTCGTGAAAGGTTTTGCTGGTATTGCAGATCACAGGAACTTCCGCTTTTTGTAATTCAGCCAGAGCGGGTTTTGCAGCGTCCCAAGAATAGTCGTCATGGTCTAGCAATGTGCCATCCATGTCAGTAAACACTAATAGATGTTTTGTCATTTAACCTCCAATCCGTGTACTTGCGTAAAAGTTTGATACTCACTCATTTTAAATACAATATCAGCTTGTTGCGGCAATGTATTTAAAGCGTGCTCGGTGAGCCTTTGGTAATGCTGAATAAAACGTGCTAGTTCATGGTCGTCCATAATATGGGTACCAAACCGAGCGTGTTGGCGCAATTTTTGTTCTTGTAGACTACGCCATTGAAATACACAGTCAAATGACGGAGCCTGCAACATAATCAGCATGTCGAACATATCGAACAAGTCAGAATAATGGTCACGCATTTGCTCATTAACATAATTGCGCCACCGGCAGTTTGCATCTTCACGGCTTTCTAGTTCGTTGATGGGATCATAAAGCTCGCTCTCGCTTTGGGCCGATAAACCAACACACCAGCCCTCTAGAATAACCACATCCGCTGGCCCATCAATTTTTTGCCAATCTTCAGGCTCGGCCCTGTCATCAATCGCTTTATTAAAACGCACCAAGGAGATACTTTTATGATCACTGGCTAAGTTTTTTAACGTATTAATAGCAAGTGGTATATCGTGTGTGCCAGGCACCCCACGGGTGATCAAAAGTGGGTGGATATGAGCGGCTAAATGTTCGCGTTCTTTGCGGGTGAGATAAAAATCGTCGATGGATAAATTAGCCACGGTTAAACCGTGAATCTGAGTTAGAATCATCTCAACAAATTTAGCCATGGTTGATTTACCGCTGCCTTGGCAGCCATTTATCGCTACGTATAAAGTGCCTTGTTTGTTTTTTTGTCGTGCGAGTATTTGTCGACACAAAGGCAAGTACCAGCGCTGTGCACTTGTTTCAAATTGGGGCGGCAAAGACTGAGCCCGCACCATTTGTTGAATCAACATCTGGGTGTCCTGAGATTGGATCATGTCCATGTCCTTAGTCTGGGATACAGCCTGGTGCATAAAATAAGAGTCCCGCTGATTAATTTAGATAAACGCCTTAACCAAATGGTAAGCAAGTTTGTTGCCAGAATATTCGTTTATAGATTAATCCACTTAGGGTCTTTGCTAAATTAAGCAGTTGTTGAATAAAAATACAAAAAATTAACTGAGTATTTTGTATAATAGAAAAATTTGTGAATTCAGGTACCCGGAATGAAGATTCAAACCGAAACAGTTGACCTTACCACCCCAACGGGTGTGATGCGGACTTATATTTATCGTCCGCAAGACGCTGGTATATATCCGGCCATTTTATATTATTCTGAAATTTTTCAGCAAACTGCACCAATTGCCCGTTCTGCGGCTATTATGGCTGGGCACGGATTTGTTGTATTAGTGCCAGAAGTGTTTCACGAGCTCAATCCAATTGGCACTGTGATGGACTATGATGACAAAGGCAAAGATAAAGGGAATCAGGATAAGTTTACAAAAGCGTTAGAAGCGCACGACTCTGATACCCAAACAATGATTGATTGGCTGCAAGAACAAACATTTTGCACGGGCCAAGTCGGTGCTATGGGCGTTTGTATTGGTGGGCATTTAGCGTTTAGAGCGGCACTTAATCCAGCCATTAAAGCCGCCTCATGTTTGTATGCGACCGATATCCATTCTAATACTTTACCAAGTGAAGCGGGCAATGATTCTTTAACTCGTTGCAGCGACATTAAAGGTGAACTGTTAATGATTTGGGGCAAACAAGATCCACATGTGCCAGATGAAGGCCGAGCTTTAATTCAACAAACTTTGCAAACGCAAGGGGTCCATTTTAGCTGGCATGAATTTAATGCCGCACATGCTTTTATGCGTGACGAAGGTTTAGACAGGTATGACCCTGAACTTGCGTTGCAAGTGTATGCAATGTCTGTTGATTTATTCCGCCGCCAACTTAAACAATAACAGGATTTTTTAGTGAATATTTCGTTTGAAATCGTCCCTAGAACGGCCGCTGCAACCGAACAGCAAATGCAATTTATCGCCGAGCAGCTTCCGTTTGTGAACACCATTAATGTACCTGACCTATTGCGTTTGCCAATTCGCAGTTGGGATGGAGTGGATTATGTTGATAGCAATAAATACAGCTATATTCCTCATATTCGTTCAATTGACTTTGATATGAAATCAAATCGTTTGCAGCAAATCATCGAAGAAAAAGAGCTGGATAAAATATTAATAGTGACTGGCGATCCACCACCAGATCGCTCATTTAGAGTGTATCCTACTGGCGTTGTTGAGCTAGTGCGCAAAATACGCCAAGACTTTCCAGAGATTGAAATATTTTGCGGTTTTGACCCCTACCGCAGCGGTGTTCAGCAAGAAAAAGAGTACATTAACAAAAAGTTTGATGCAGGCTGTGATGCGATTTTGTCGCAACCCTTTTTTGACATAAGATTAATGGATGTGTATGCCGACTTTTTACCTGCTGACAAAGTTTATTGGGGCGTATCACCGGTTATTACCGATAAAAGCAAAGCCTACTGGGAAAGCGTGAATAAAGTGGTGTTTCCTAAGTCGTTTGATGCCTCATACGAGTGGAATATTAACTTTGCCACTGAAGTACTCAAACATTGCCAAAAAACAGGTTCTCACTGTTATTTTATGCCCATCAGAATTGATTTAGAGCGTTATTTTTTGCCAATTAAACAAAGTTTGTCGCTGTAAAACCCGGCTTATTAATTTGCTGGTCCTCATTTGTAGAGTGCCAGCAAAAAAAATTAAAAAATTTTCATTTCCCCCCTTGTGTTAAAAAACAGCAACCCCATTTAAGGTTCATCTTAAATTTTTCTGTAGTGTGATCACTGCAGTGTTAACAACCCTATGTTAATTAGTTTCTCAGGAGATTGGAGAAGATGAAAATTCGTCCTTTAAACGATCGCGTTATCGTTAAACGCTTAGAAGAAGAAACAAAGTCAGCGGGCGGTATCGTTTTAACCGGCAGCGCGGCTGAAAAGTCTTCAAAAGGTGAAGTCATTGCCGTAGGCAATGGTCGTACTTTAGACAACGGCCAGGTGAAAGCTGTTGACGTTAAAGTTGGCGAAACAGTTCTGTTTGGCTATTCAATCGAGCAAACTCAGAAAGTTGACGGCGAAGAGCTGTTAATTATGAAAGAAGAAAATATTCTGGGTGTGGTTGAAGGTTAATTGATTTAATCATTAACACTTAGTCATTTTTTTAACAGATATTCATAGGAACAAATAATCATGGCAGCTAAAGACGTAAAATTTGGTGAAGACGCACGCGTAAAAATGTTAGCGGGCGTTAATATTTTAGCAAACGCAGTAAAAGTAACTTTAGGTCCAAAAGGCCGCAACGTAGTTTTAGACAAATCATTTGGTGCGCCTTTAATCACTAAAGATGGTGTTTCTGTTGCAAAAGAAATCGAGCTAGAAGACAAGTTCGAAAACATGGGCGCGCAAATGGTTAAAGAAGTTGCTTCTAAAGCCAATGACGAAGCCGGTGACGGTACTACCACTGCAACTGTATTAGCCCAATCTATTGTTAACGAAGGTTTAAAAGCTGTTGCCGCTGGTATGAATCCAATGGATCTTAAGCGCGGTATCGACAAAGCAGTTGTTGCAGCAGTTGAAGAATTAAAAGCATTATCTAAACCTTGTGAAGACAACAAAGCCATTGCTCAGGTTGGTACTATCTCAGCGAACTCTGATAGCGAAATTGGCGAAATCATTGCTAAAGCAATGGATCGAGTAGGCAAAGAAGGTGTAATCACAGTTGAAGAAGGTCAAGCGCTGCAAAACGAATTAGACGTTGTAGAAGGTATGCAGTTTGATCGTGGTTATTTATCACCTTATTTCATCAACAACCAAGAAAACGGCACTGTTGAATTAGAAAACCCATTCATTTTATTAGTTGATAAAAAAATCTCTAATATCCGTGAATTATTAGGTACTCTAGAAGCTGTTGCTAAAGCCGGCAAACCACTGTTAATTATTGCTGAAGACGTTGAAGGCGAAGCCTTAGCAACTTTAGTTGTTAACAACATGCGTGGCATCGTAAAAGTAGCTGCAGTTAAAGCACCTGGTTTTGGTGACCGTCGTAAAGCTATGTTACAAGACATTGCGATTTTAACTAGCGGTACTGTTATCTCTGAAGAGATTGGTTTAGAGCTTGAAAAAGCAACGTTAGAAGACTTAGGTCAAGCAAAACGTGTTGTTATCAACAAAGACAATACAACTATCATCGACGGTGTTGGTGAAGAAGACGCGATTCAAAGCCGTGTTGCTCAAATCCGTGGTCAAATCGAAGAATCAACTTCTGACTACGACAAAGAAAAACTGCAAGAGCGTCTGGCTAAATTAGCCGGTGGTGTTGCCGTTATTAAAGTGGGCGCTGCAACCGAAGTTGAAATGAAAGAGAAAAAAGCTCGCGTTGAAGATGCATTACACGCAACTCGCGCTGCAGTTGAAGAAGGGGTTGTCCCTGGTGGTGGTGTTGCACTGGTTCGTGTTGCTGCTAAATTGGTTGAATTATTGGGCGATAACGAAGACCAAAACCACGGTGTTAAAGTTGCACTACGTGCAATGGAAGCGCCAATGCGTCAAATCGTAACTAACGCAGGTGCTGAAGCCTCTGTTGTTGTTGCAGACGTGAAAAAAGGTGACAACGCTTACGGTTACAACGCAGGTAACGACACTTACGGCGACATGTTAGAAATGGGTATCTTAGACCCAACTAAAGTAACTCGTAGCGCACTTCAATTTGCTGCCTCAGTTGCTGGTTTAATGATCACTACAGAAGCTATGGTTTCTGAGTTACCGAAAGAAGAAGCACCAGCTGCACCAGATATGGGCGGCATGGGCGGAATGGGTGGCATGGGCGGCATGATGTAATCATCGCCTAGCTATCTAAGCTCTTAAAAACCCGGCGCAAGCCGGGTTTTTGCTTTTTATAATTTGATTTTTTAGTGCATAGCTATAATGCTTAAGTTTATGAAATGATTAATTTAAAGTTTATTGGAATGGCGTTGATAGACTCAATGTTAAACACTTCTATACGCTCTTCTAATGATTAAGCTGTTTAAAAACTATGAATGAGCTATTAAAGCACTTAAAGTGTGGAAATTATCAAAGCAGAAAATATTCACTTGTGAGAGCTATGACGGCTCCATCATAGGCGGACCTAGTGATTCAAAGTCTTGTGTCGCTTCTAAAATCTGGCAGTTAGAGGACGAATTAAACTGGTGGTTAAGTGAAAATGCGACTTACTAATAACGTAACAAACAGCTCTACCGGACATTCATAATGTTTTCACCTTTCCGGGAAAACACCCAGTAAAATCGCCAACATTACTGCGCGCGACGAGCTTGGCGTTAGCTTTCTTTCTGATCTTAACTGCTATCTTTGCCAAATTATAATAAACTAGGTTTAAAGTCGCATATATATATGCCGGAAGGTATTTTCTATGAAATATGAATTTGTAGTTTTAGCAGCTCTAGTACAGTTAAAACATGCTAACACTAGGGTTATAGTTAATTCTACAGGTATTTCAGAAAGGAAAGTTCGATCAGTTGTTAAAGATTTGCACTTAAATCTAGGTATATGTTTTAAAAAAGAGAAAAAACTCTTTTTACTTCTTTATAGAATCTTCGTGTTCGAGACAGGTTCTTCAATTTTTGAGCGCTTATATAAGTTGGATTTAGCAAAAGCTAGTAGAATCTCATCAAAAAATCAGCGAAAGCGTAAATTATTATCACTGTCTGATAAAATTGAATATTCAAACTCAGTTAAACTCAAAAACTATAATGAAAGTCTTCGTTTGGAGGGGATATCATCTAAAAAAACTGATTTAAGTGCTAATAAGAAGCAGCTCCAAGATGAACGATATGAATTATTAAAGTATTATGCAAAAAGAGCACAGTTAGTCAATGCTTGATAAATATGGTGCTGGGTATGATCCATATTGTTATCCTGGAACTAACCTACTTAAAAATAAGTTGTCAATTCAAGATGAAAAACTACTCTCTGAAGCGGAAAAAGACTTATCCTTTGTTGCCGCCCAATACCAGCAATGCATGTATTCAACGCGAACAACGACATTTCTGATGTAGGATGATAATAAATCGAGTAGTTTATCAGGTGGTGCTTTGATTTCTTTGTGTAGGACTTTCTTGCCATTTTTGTCTAAAATGAAGACATATAACGAAATGGTGTGTAGATCTATTCCACAGTAATAGGGATGCATGTTATTGTAAAAATTCATTGAGTCTTCTCCTCTTAGTTGGCGCTTTTTAGCTTAGTCGATCATGGCAGGCTAAAGCGGAGGCTCAATGAGTATCAAGTGAATGCAAGGGAGTGAGTATGGATAAAATAATCGAATTACTGAAGCCAGAAAATCTCAGGTATGCAGTACTTCTTTTGGGAATGGCTTTATTGGGGCGTAGCTTAGCAATAATTAATCCTGAGTATGGGATCACTATTTTGAGCCCCATTGATCAACATCAAGAGATATTAAGCTACTTTAGCGTTTCAGTTCCAAAGTACGTGATGACCATGCTTTGGCCGCTAGCATACTCATTTCTTAACTCTATAGATTGTAGGGTTAGGGTGACTAAACCATTCTTCAACGCCGTGATGCTAGCCCATATGGCCAGCTTGATTGTCAGTCTGATATGGTATTTTAACTACATGCCAGAACAGTATAGTGGTACCCGAAAGTACGATGACGACTTACTGGTTATGAGACTGCAAGCCGCGATGATATTTTCGGTAAGCATAATAACCTCGATCTTTTCCGTCGTCTGGTTCAATAAAGGATGGATGGTATTTCAACGAGAGATAAAAAGAGAAGGCGGTAGCGGTTAGTATATGAATCAGGGTGCTTAACAATCAGTAACAGAGCGACAGCCACCGCGAAGCACCTTTTGTGTGACTCGCTTTCGCTCAAACATTAACATACAATGCGCTTCGCGCTGCCTGTGCTGGTGGGCGTTAAGCCAATGGAGAAAGAAATTTGATTGATGAAAGTAATCCTGCGGGAAGGTTGCATAAGTTACTCACTACCGCTACCAGCTTTCTAATGACAGCTTTCTTATGATCTTCAGGTAATGTTTCACTTATGGATAACTTACGGCGAGGAAGCGGCTTAAACTTTTACGCGACAACTATCTTGAAAAACACCGACCTCGGGGAGGCTCAAATGTGTTATATTTTTTGTGCCAATTCACTTTCTTTTTTAAATAATTCAAAGAAATCAAATTCAGCATCTCGCCCTACTTTATCATTATGCGAAATTGAGCGCTTAAAGTATGAGTCATCATAAAGTTCAGGCTTATCTGAACGCCTAGCCTTGAATAACATCATTTCTTTATCGCCATATGTGAAGGTAACAAGGTTTGCTTTAATTAGCTCTTTGAAGTAATCAGAAATAGGTTCTTTTTCTATTTGAGACAATACTTTTCTCTCAAATAACTCAATTGAACCACAATATTTGTTGGCTTCACTATCGATACCTGTAATCGAAAAATTATTATATTTAATATAGTTAGAGTTGTAATGTGCCTTATGTAACTCTGCGGAGCTTTCATCATCAGCAATACCTAAAATCACATAACAATCGCCGACTTTTGTATTGGTCATTGCCACTAACGTTTTAATGATTTTTGATAAAGTTTTCTTGTTATAAGTTCCTGAGCCATCGCTAATTCGGTGTAAGCCTATTTTAAAATCGTAACAAACTTGTTCTGTTTTAGATTCATTTAAAATATTTTCCAGACTTTCAACCCAAGAGCTTAAGTTTCGATCACTTCCTGATCTAGTAGTAAAATGTTTTTTAATTACACCGAGCATAGAGTCAGAAAATCTCTCTCTATCATTTAAATCCCACTTTCTATCAGAATCAATGGCTTTTAAGTGTTTATCAAAGACCCCTGTTAATGAGTTACATAATTTTTTATAGTTGCAGACTTTTAAGTTTGATGATATCAGCGCTTTATAGAAAGCAATGAATATTACTTGGAAAACTCTAGCAACACGCACTGGTCTACCAGAGTAAACAAGCTTACTAAAAGTTTGGTCTGTATTTCTAAGAGTTTTCTCAATCTCATCAAAGACAAAACAAAATTGTTTGTATACCGTCTCATAACCTTTAGTATTAATTTTTCTAGCTAACGTTTTGCTTTCTTCCGTTTCATCGCGGTAAATAGCATCAAGATAATATGATGTGGTTTGTGAGCTTTCTGGGTTAGCTATGTATGAAATTAATTGAGCTACTAACTCTTCATCTCTGGACTTCCTAACATTTTCAGGTGTGACAATAGAAGTACGAACCCAAAATATATTCCTTAGATCGATACCATAAGAAAGTCCATTATTACTCAAACTAATATTTTTCATGTTGGATAGGTTAAGAATGTTAGAACGAGAGCTATCTTTTCTAATGTAAACCGAAGCATCTCTAACAATGTCTGGGATAATACCTAAAGCCCCTGCTTGCCTAACATCTTGTTTGGAAAGAGTGCGTCCACCAGTGTTTATACGCCTAAAGCTTTCATCTACTTTTTTAGGGTCATTAACGTCGCAAACAGAAAATGGAACAGGGTAGTCGAGTACTTTTGAGCACTCAGTTAGGTCTAAAATAGGAGTTTTTTGTATTAACTGTTTTGTGTCAAGTTTTTGTTTTGTCTGAGCCACAGCCGACAAGTCAAAATATTTTGAATTTACAGGGAACTCGCCTTCTATAAATGAAGTTATAGCGTTAAGCCTTTGCATTCCATCTAATATTTCAGATGAGTTACTTTCATCAGAATTTTTATGATTTGCTGTAATTACCATCGGGATAGGAAAACCATTTATTAACGAATCAATAAACTTTTCTTTTTCTTGCACGCTCCATACTAATTTTCTTTGATAACGGCGATTAATAACAAATAAGCCAGATAAATATTGAGTGTAAATATTCTGAACTGTAATGCCTTTTATACTAAGATTCCCTTGCATTCTTGAAATGTCCTAAATTTAAAATGTGAACCAAATTTAAAAAAATATAACGCCTTGCTCACCGGAAAATTAGGAACGTAGCGAGTAATTTTTCCAAGTGCAGCAACTTGTGTACGCCCGACATGGGCATTAACTAATGAGGTGAAAGTCCTCTGTAGGAAGATCACCGTTCAAATAACTGATTGTTATTAAACGATAACTACTAGCGAATGGCAAGTGCAAATCCGCGAGGAGTTGTATGGAGGAAGCCGCTAGCAAAATTGCGAGCTGATGAACAAAAACATCATATTAGGCGTAGGCTGAAGACGAGTTAGCACAAGATAACGAAGTCTCGTGATCTAACGGCCACCGTAAATGATGCAGTTGCCTACATGGATGTAGGTAAGGGGCGTGAGCTGGGAGCGGAAGCTTTGTGCAATGAAAGTTAATGCGCTTATTCGGGGAGAGCTGGATAACAAGCGGCCTGCGCTATCGCTGCGGAAAATACCAGTAAGTGGCTGGTCAAACAACCCCTTGGCGTGCTATTTGGTTGCGAAATAGACAACGAGCGAAACCACAGCAACACCTCAACGAAGCGAATGCAGCGCAATATAAAGCAATTTATTTTGTGATTATCCAGCAGTCAGCAGATGGCATAGTAGCCAAACGCCTACCGTAATGGGTGGGACACGGTGAAGGCCTGAACATTTAACCGAAGGAATACTTCATGTCTTACTTACATAACTATATGCCACAGTCCAGTGGTTCTGATATGCAGCGTGAAACAATGCAATCAACCTTCAACTTTGATTTATTCGAACAAGTCTTATCAAACGATAATCTTCAACGTGCATGGAAGCAAGTTAAAGCCAACAAAGGCGCAGCGGGTGTCGATGGAATGGAAATAGACCAATTTATCGACTGGGCAAAACAACATTGGCAACAATGCAAAACCCAAATTGAAAATGGGACTTACCAACCACAACCCGTTAAACGTGTTGAAATTGATAAACCCGACGGTGGCAAACGACAACTTGGGATACCCACAGTAGTTGACCGCGTCATTCAACAAGCCATTACTCAAGTATTATCGCCCATTGTTGATAATACTTTTTCAGATAACAGCTTTGGTTTTCGTCCAAACCGAAACGGCCAACAAGCTGTAAAGCAAGTACAACAAATCATAGAATCCAAACGCAAAATTGCGGTAGATGTCGATTTGTCGAAGTTCTTTGACCGTGTCAATCACGACTTACTGATGCGAAATTTATCACGTCATATCAAAGATAAACGCTTGCTGAAACTCATTGGCCGTTACCTTAGAGCCGGAATTGACGACAATGGTACTCTATCTCCAAGTCTAAAAGGTGTTCCGCAAGGCGGTCCACTCTCTCCTTTATTATCCAATATGATGCTGGATGATTTAGACAAAGAATTAGAACAGCGAGGCCACAAGTTCGCCCGTTATGCAGATGATTTTATCATTCTGGTAAAATCAAAACGGGCTGGCGAACGTGTGCTTGCCAGTGTCACCCAATTCTTAGAAACCAAGCTTAAGCTACTCGTTAACACAGACAAAAGCCAAGTGGTTAAATCTACGCAAAGTAAGTTCTTAGGATTTACCTTTAAACGCGGATTAATCAAATGGCACGATAAAACCCTGCACAAATTTAAACAACAAGTCCGGATACTAACTAACCGAAACTGGGGCGTGAGTATGCACTACCAACTGTTTAAATTGAGTCAATATCTAAGGGGATGGATTAACTACTATGGAATTGCAAATGCATACCAGCAGTGCGTTGACCTAGACCATTGGATACGGCGCAGAGTCAGAATGTGTTACTGGCGGCAATGGCGCAAACCGAGAACTAAAGTTAGAAATCTGATGAAACGTGGTGTGCATGTGCAAGCTGCCGTTGCTTGTGGGATCACAAGCAAAGGGCCTTGGCGCAGTTCAAAAACACCCGGTATTCAGCAGGCTTTAAGCTTGTGTTATCTGAAATCTGAAGGGTTATATTCACTCAGAGATGGATGGATCAAAGTGCATTATCCGAATGGATAATCAGTTAGATGAAACGCCCTGTGCGGGCCCGCATGCAGGGTGTTGTGGGGGCTGAGGGCTAGATACCCTCGGCTACCCGATTATGAGAACAGTGAATTTGCAGCAAGAAGCTTCTTGCCGCTTGCTTCTGTGGTCGAGCTTCCTTCACGGACATATGCCATATCGCCAACAAAAGATACTTCGCTTTGCTTCGGAACTCTCAATCTTATTATGGTCTTTCCTCTATAGTCAATCGTATCTACTTGGCTAAGTATGTTGCTCTTTAGGGGCTCAGATAAATTTGAATCTTTGATTGCTGATAGGACCTTCGAAAGATACGCCTCTAAACTACAATTCAAATGCGATAACTCTCTCTCAATACCAACAACAAACCGATTACCGACTCGAACTGCATCTTCCTTATCAAGGTCACGAATGCGGTTGGCATCCTCTTCCTTGTCGGCAACTCCTATAAAAAGAAAGCCGTCTGCATCAGGTCCTACATTTGCAATTGCGCATAGTGTATCGACTATTTTTGGCAAAATTCCTTGAGCAAGTTTTCGACTTGGAGAAAGATCAACCAACCCCTGCTTACATTCATACCTCGATGTTTCAATCTTTGATCTACGTAAGGAGTTTTCAAGATCAAGAGCGAGTCCAGCTCCATGTCGTAAAAGAGGCGGATCTTTTTTCACAAAGAAATTTTGTATTAACCCTTTAGTGATGGAGATGTTTTTCACCCGGTCTTCAGATTTGGAATATTTAGCTGTGGTTTTCATCTGCTTCTGAAGTCCTGATATAGCTTTGAATATTTCGCCATAGTTGTCCGGCGATTTTTCTTCATTGATCACTAAGTCGTGTAACGCCATAAATAGACTATAAAAAGCAGCTTTAATAGGGTTTGTAGATTTTGGGTTAATAGCTTTTCGAAGAGCATTTTGACCTGGATCGACATTCTCAATTATTTCGTTCAGAACAGAAAATGTAACCTTTATTTCTTCTTTTAATCTTTCTTCACCATATGCTGACAGAGCAGTACGAACTTCCTTAAAAACAGCTGTTTCATAATCATAAATTTCGTCTAAAAGATCCTTACTTTTTGCAATCGGTTTTGAAAGTATGATTGATGACCCAATGTCCGCAATTATCTCTTCGTCTTCACTATCACGGAGTTGTTTAACCCACAGAACACCCTGTTTACACCAAAATATATCTTCTGCAACTAATTGATACCCTAATTCTAATCTTGCAGAATCAATGCTTATTTCAGGCATTTCAACGAGCGGTAGTCTCTCGCGCGAAGCATCACCTCTAATTTCTGATGACACCACTCTGACCAAATTAGAGAAAGCGTCTGTCATTCCAGCTTGTCTCTTTTCTTGCCAGCTTAATTGTCGACCACCAGAATTAATTCTTCCAAAAACATCTGTAACTTGTGAGTCATCAACTGCAGGAAATATGGTTACTGCTAGCTGGTAGTCTAGAAAATCAGCGCAGTGGTTTGGCTCAAGTAGTTTTGATCCTAGTTCAGCTTTCTTAAATAGCCCTGCCTCATGAGCCTGATTTGCTCTTGAAAATTCACCGATGTCAAAATATTTGTCATTACATGGAAATCCATTATCGATATACGAAAAAATTGCATTCAACCTTTGCATACCATCGAGAATTTCATATTTTGATCTCCCTTTTTCTTCTGCAAGCAAAATCAAAGGAATTGGATAATCATTTATGATGCTATCAATTAGTGATTGTTTCTCACCTATAGTCCATACCAATTTCCTTTGATACTTTCTATTTACTTCCAGCTTGTCATCACGGTACAAACGATAAGCTTCTTGTACACTCATACCTCTAGGAGTAATGCTCATTTATTATCCTTTCGTTTGATTTTTTTCATAACGCTTTAGTGTTCATACACCCTGAGTGTGGATGAACCTCTTGTTGAACGGGCAAACGGCACAACCGGTATAATTGGATGCGGCTGGTTTGATTTATGCTATAGGAATTTGCTTTTTCAAGCTGAGCTGGCATGGCAGGTGATTTCCTTGTTGTTTGCATTTCATCAATCCATTTTTAGCGCGTTTTTTCGCTTAATAAGTTTTAATTTAATCCAAATTAGTCGTCTTTTGCAACTTTATTTTTAATATGCACAGCTGGGCCTAACCCAATCCAATGGGCTTTGTTTGTTATAGCCTTTACTGCTTTAAAAATTTCAGCCAGTGAGTGCCGGCTCTATTAACTGTCTGTTTGGCAGTAAAATTCTAACCTGTTTAAGCACTGCCTAATTTGCATTCAGTGCAAGGCCAATGTCTTTCTGTGTCTGATTTTGCTTTTGTTGTACAGGTTGCCTGTTTTACATCGCGCCTTGATGAGCTTCACTTTGCGTTTACGGCACGCATTTGCCAAAAAACCATAGTGGAGAGCTCGTACTAAGCCTTTGGGCAGTATGTGTTGCAAGTAACGCCGGATAAACTCATCTGTTGTAAGTGTCATTATTTTCTGTTGGTCGTTATCTCGATAGGCTTTATATTTAAAGCTGATCGCGCTGGGTGTGTGGCTGGCGTTGAAACACCATCTTCGCCAGTTAGACCTTTACCAGATTGAAGTTCAGCTAATGCTTTGTTGAAGTCGAAAGATTGGGTCATGTGTCATTCCTTTTTTCTTAGTATTACTGAAATGACACAGATTTCTAAACACTTCCATTATATGCTACTGTTTAACCCAAATCTGCAAACCGGATTTCCAAATCCATGATTTACTACCTTGGAATATCAAAAACTAGGTGTGGCTTAGCCGACGGTTACGTTTGATCACGTTATGACCATACTTGTTTAGGTATACCTAAATGGGTACTTTATTTGATAGACTTTTTAGGTGGTGTAGTATTCATCTCGAAGTGTGCTCAGCAGAGAGTTTTTTTGCGTCTTTATTTATTGTTTCAATTTCTTTGTCACTGACTCCATTTTCGCTCGTATCCACTGCTGAATTAAATGCTTCTGAATGAGCCTTAGTAAATACTCTAAACTTATTAAATTTAGAATCTGTCATGGTGTCATATATCTCATTATATTGAGCTCGAAGCGATTTTTTTCTTTCTTCTTCAATCAGAGGGTCGTCAAGTTGACTTTTAATGAGTTCTAGAGCTTGTTTCGAGGAGTCTGATGCTAACAAATCGAAGACTTTAACTCCTGCAGCCTTACTAAGCATTGTAAGTATAAATTTACAAATAACTGTCAGTGCAGGGATAGCATATAAAACATAGTTCTTTACTAGCTCATCTAATGTTAAGGCATAGTCAATGGCTATGGCGCCTAA
The DNA here is from genome assembly GCF_000300815.1 of Gayadomonas joobiniege G7. Taxonomy (GTDB): domain Bacteria; phylum Pseudomonadota; class Gammaproteobacteria; order Enterobacterales; family Alteromonadaceae; genus Catenovulum; species Catenovulum joobiniege. The sequence continues at coordinate 506,386 of NZ_AMRX01000003.1, forward strand.
GATAGCTGTTATAGTATTTACTATCTTACCTGCGTGGCTCAACTTACAGACTCTCTCGACTTTTTAGCGCTTTGATAAACGTTAGAAACCGCTATGTAAAAATTTTTATCTTTAGATACATCAATTACTTTTGAGTGCACTCGTCCTTCTTCATCTTTATACTCAAAAACCACTTCATGAGGGGGAGCAAATTTATATAATAAATATGTTGTTAATACTTTAAAAGACCAATATAAAATGGGAGCGCATGCAATAATAATAAGCAGTGTTCTGATACCTTCACCCATAAGCCCCCCTTAAAATTTATCCAAAAAGACCCCAATTACTCAGGGGCGTATACTTTAACTATAGAATAACTTTTGTCCAGTGTTATTGTATTTTCAATTTCGTTAATTTCAACCGTATAAGCATTCGAAAAAATATCAGGTTCTCCGCCTTTTCGAAATTTGGTTAAAAACATATCATCTTCCATTTTGACTGTGAGAGCTTCGCCGTCATAATCAATTCTCCATCCAGTGTCTTTATCCTTATGAACACTTAGAAATGTGATTACTTTCTCATCGAGTGGTTTAGTATCCGATATATCAATAACAGTTACATTTTTCTGTCTGAAATATGTTTCTTCATCATCAGTTATAGAAACAAAAGACGTGCGTTCCCCTTTGTTATTCTCTGTTGACTGGGTCTCAAATAACTCAATCCCACCGCGTCTTAGTGGCTTACTAATTATTTTACTAAATGCTGTTCGTACAGAGTTTGATGCTAATAGAGGGCGCATGTAGCTAGGTGATTCTTTTGAATCTCCATCTTCAGTTGTTATTTTACAGTTACCTTGCTCATTAAGGGTTATTTTTTGGATTTTTCTTCCTTTAAGCCACTTAAGATAACTAACTAAAGTACCTGTTGCTGCGGGTGCACCAAAACCTATAATCTTCAAGAGGTCGATATTATTGTTTAATACTTGTTCTATTCCAATAAGAAACTCGAAAGATCCCTTACTAAAGCCCCCTTTAACGTGCAGTGCAAGCTCTTCTTCTTTACCGCCCAGTTCATCGTGAACTTCTCTTACTAAGGCTTCTAACCCTGATAATGACTCAGCCACTAGCTTAAGATTCATACTATGGTCTGCTAAACTTTCACCATCATACCTGACTATTATTTCTTCCATTAAAAGGTCAACCTATAAAATGCTTAAACACTAAAAACATTGTTATAACAGATGTGGATATAAATTTCACTAGATGTTATCAACAACTATAGCCAATCTCTCAAGATTATTGCAGCTGCTTTTTCCGCATTCTTACAAAGCTTTCTTAGCTCCTCACCTTTAGAGTAGTAACCATATGTCATTGTCTTACCGCCTTTATGACCCACAGCAAATGCAGCACTGCCCTCATCTATACCAGCCCTTTGATAAGCCGTACTCAGGCGGTTGCCGTAAGTTATACGCTTTTATCAACGCTTTACTGGCCAAATCGGTCGTCATGCGTCTATCAATATGCCAACCAACAATACGACGAGAATATAAGTCCATAACAATGGCTAGATACATCCAGCCTTCGCCAGTTCTTAATATGTCACATCGCCAGCCCAAATTTGATTCGGTGCTACCGGATTAAAGCTCTGATTAAGCAAATTATCCGCAACTGCTTTAGAGTGCTTACGCTTAGTTGTCACTTTTTAAGCCAATCGTTGTTTAACCACTAAATCGAGTTTCGCCATTAACTTTCTTGTTTTATAGCGTGTTATTTTAAAACCTTCTTTGCGTAAGTTCTTGCATAACTCACGGTAACTTAAGCTTTCTCTGCTGCGTTTAAGCAACGTCTTGGCTCTGCGATAAAGATGCAGCTCTTTGGCCGTTATAAGCTTTGCTGGACGCGCCAGCCATGCGTAATAACTTGAGATACCCACCTTCATAGCTGGGCATAATTTTATAACTCGAAAAACTTGGCTATTTTCTTTAATGAACTGATACTTCATTTCTCTCGCAAAGACGGCGCTGGCCTTTTTAAGATCTCTTTCTCCATTTTGAGATCTTTGTTTTCTTTTCTTAGGCGCTTTAGCTCTGCGCGCTCATCTTCATTTAATGAATTACCAGCTTGTTGTTCTTCGAATTTAGCTTTCCAATTGTAAATAAGTTTGGTGGTGATCCCTAAAGAGACTGCGGCCTCTGAAACTGAATAACCTTGCTCAGTGCCTAAAGCAACTGCTTCTTGCTTAAATTCGGTTGTATAAGTTTTGTTTTTTCGTTTTTTTCATTTAACACCTCAATATTTGGACATTGTCCATTATTAAAGTGTCCGGCTCAATTAAACCAGTTCAACCGGTTTTGATAACCTTCAGAGGTTATAGAAACTATTAAATATTTATTTAACAAATCCACTTAAAAGCAACCTATTTATTAACAAGCTCTCTTTACATTTTTATTTTTGTCGCTATATTAGCAACTGTGTTGACGTTGAAATAATCAAAAGGAAGGCGCTTGTGACTAACAAAGACAGTAAAAAGTTAACCTATTTATCCGGATGTATTTTTGCCTGCATTGCCTCAGCAGAGTTGCAGGCAGCATCAAGTGATGGTACCGAAGTGATTGAAGTTCGTGGCAATATCAGTCGAAGTTTAAGTGAAGCTGTTAACCATAAGAGATTCGATAATCAATTTGTTGATGCCATTGTTGCGTCAGATGTCGGTAAACTGCCAGACACCACTGTGGCTGAATCGTTGGGCAGAATACCGGGGGTGCAAATTGATAGGGGTATAGGTCAGGGCAGTGATATCTCAATTCGTGGGCTTAAACAAAATGTGACCTTGTTGAACGGCCGTCAGGTCTGGGACTCTGCAGGGCGCGGGGCTAGTGGTCCGGATCAGCTAGGTACTTCAACTTATGGTTTGTTAGGTACAGTGCCCTCTGCGTTGATTAATCGCATGGAAGTTGAAAAGCTATCTGCGGCCGATCAAGTTTCTGGAGGTTTAGGTGGTGTTGTAAATATAGTAACACACAAGCCGTTTGATAAACTTGGCGAACGAGGTGCTTTGTCGTTGGGGGTGCAAGATGAAGAGCTGGGCGGTTTTGGCCATGAAATATATGGCTTATATTCAAATACATTTTTAGACGACAAGTTAGGTCTGCTCATTAATTTTAATCAATCATCACGTGAAAGCATGGAGCAGGGCTTGGGCACTTATTCGGGGTATGGTCGCGCAACCAATGAGTTAGCAACCTATTTAGACGCGCAAGGTTCACCGATAAGTAGTGATGTGAATAACGACGGAGTTGATGGGATCTTGCATTTAGATCCTCGTCAATGGCAAATTGGCGAAGAGCGTGATCGCCGTGGTTTAAATGCGGTCGTTCAGTATCAAGCGACTGACTCGCTGGTACTAACAGTTGACCATTTTGACTCTAAATTAGAGTCAGAACGAGCGCGTTACTGGCTCGCTTATGTAGGCTCTGGGGTGACTTATCGCAATGCAAACTTCAATCAACAAGAAGTACTAATTTCAGGTGTTGTAGAGCAAAACAGTAATACCAACGTTGAGTATGCCGATATTTCATCAGCGATTGCATCAACTGCGGTGAATGCCAAGTGGTTTATCACAGACAATCTTTCCCTTTTTGCAGAATACGCTTACACAGAGTCTGAAGGTTTATATGATCAGCAGTATGCGCGTTTGCAAACTATCGATAAAAAGCAAATAGAATTTGATTTAAGTGATGGCGATTTTGGCCGTTATGATTATAAACAGGACTTTTCAGCGAGCGAGCAATTTAATGTACCTGTAATGTTTTTTCAGCAGTTTTTTGATAACTCGATAGATAACACTATGCGTGTCGATATTGATTGGACTCTGGATCAAGATATTATTTCTAGCGTGGAATTTGGTGCTTATCGACAGCAATTAGAAACCAGTAAACACCAATTGCGTTATTTCGATACCAGCTTTGCGCCAGCCGGTGGTGTGACCGAGCTATATGAAGATGGCATAGTTAAACTTCATACTAATCACGACTACATGAAAGGTGAGTTAGAGGGAGTTCCGCGTGAGTTTTTAACCTTTGCCAAATTGCCCTTTAGTGGGGGCGGTGTGGCTGGCTGCATGGGGCTAGCCGATTATTTAGAGCAAGATAAACAAGCTAGATGTATTTCTGGTCAGGATGCGCCCGGGCCACAAAATGCGTTTAACATTGAAGAGACCTTTACCGCACTTTATACAAAAGCTAATTTTTTAAGTGAGCTGATGGACTTTCCTATTAGTGGTAACTTTGGTTTACGGTATCTTAGCCGGTCGTTAGATTCAACAGGAGTGGTCGAAAATAGTGGTGAGTTAAGCGATCAAACTTTTAATCGGGATGATAGTCACTTAATGCCATCCGCCGTCGCCAAAATAGAGCTGCAACCGGATTTATTACTGCGAATGGGAACAGCCAAAGTTGTGTCGTATCCAGCAACCAGTTCGTTACGTAATAATATCCGACTGTTTCCAGAAGGCACACCGCCAGTGGCTAGCGGAGGCGCACCCGATTTAAATCCGTTTGAAGCAAATCAATATGATATATCACTTGAGTGGTATTTTAATCAAGACTCAATGCTTTCAGGCGGTCTATTTTATAAAGACATCAATACCTTTATTGTTACTCAAACACAAACAGAAAATATCAAGGGTGTTGATTACTTGGTTACACGCGAAATAAACGGCGATGGGGCAAAAGTTAAAGGGCTGGAAGTTGCTTACCAGCAACCATTAGAGGTGTTAGAAGGTTTAGGTACTCTATTAACCTACACCTTTATTGATGGCGAAACACCGATGACAGACTCTAGTGGCCGTACCTTAAGTTTTCCGGGTCTGTCCGAAAATAATATTAACGCTATTCTGTACTACGAAAAGGACCAATATAATCTTCGATTAGCTTATAACTGGCGAGATGAATACCTTAATTCAATCAGCTCGGCTAATACGGGTGCTTATTTTGATACCTATGAAGATTTATCTTTTACTGCTCAGTATCAATATGATGAGCAGATAACGGTTACCTTCAACGCGAGTAACTTATTGGATAGTCAGCTTAGAACCTATGATTCGGTCAAGTCTGCGCTTAGATCAAACACAGTCTATGGCCGAGCATTTAAGCTATCGGCTTCTTACTTGTTTTAGTCGGTCACCCGCCACCTTGGTGTCCTCTTTTACGATATCAAGGTGATTAAATTTTATATACCAGCCCAGGTTTTCAAGCTTTGCTTACATGGTTTACTCACAGTAGTCATTGGATTGAATCAGGATTTTTGCTTCAATCATGTTAAATCTGTCTCACAGTTTGGCATTCTAAACTGATTGCCAGTTTCAACTATGTTAAATTTTTAGCATTAAGACAAAGTGGTAAGGAGCTTATATTATGGTAAAAAATTTAATGATTGGTTCGGTATTGTCGGCAGGTATAATTTTATCGGGTTGTGGCGGTTCAGGCGGAGATGATAGTTCTTCAGAGCAAACGAGTGGTCGCTTCTCACTGGCTGTAAGCGATGCGCCAGTACCACAACTCTCTTCTGTCGTTATTTGTTTTAATCAGATCGAACTCAATGCTAAATCTGGGGAAAAACAAAGTTTTCAACTTGGTGCTGATGCGAATACGATCCCGGCTAATAATTTATGTCGTGACGAAAATGATAACGTGATTGCAAACACGGTAGGGATTGATCTAATGTCCTATCCAGGGCAAGCATCTGTGGCATTGTTGAACCAAGTCGAGATTCCAGCGGGCGAGTATAGTCAATTGCGTTTAACTATTGCCGAAGGATCTTATGCGACCATAGCAGATAGCGAGCAAAAAGTTGCTGTGACTGTACCCTCTAATCAATTAAAAATGGATGGTTTTGTTGTTGGAGCCGGCGATACCTTAGCTTATACTCTTGAGTTTGATTTAAAAAAATCAATGACCAATCCTGTTGGACAAGATACCTATTTTTTAAAACCTAGAGGGGTGCGGTTAGTCAATAACCTGACAGTTGGTCACCTTAAGGGCGAGGTGTCTGAAACTTTATTATTAAATCAAGATTGTCCGGTAACACCAAGCAATTTAAACCAGCCTGTAGCGAATGTATATTTATACCATGGGGCTGACGTAGCTGTAACAGAGATGGGCGATTTTGGTGACGTTAATAATGAAGCTTTTGCCGCTACTCAAGTGTATTTTGATGGCGCAAGCGAATACAACTTTGAGATTGGTTTTGTGCCCACCGGCGAATATAGCTTAGCTTTAACTTGTGATTTAAATGATGATCCAGAGCAAGATGAGACGTTAACTATTATCAGTACCTTAGAGGTTCAGGTTAACGCAGGCGAAACGGAAGATGAGCTGCGGTTTGACAATGCACTTGAAGTTGCCATTCAATAACAACCTGCTGAGCAGGGTTAGTTACCAGCTTAAAGGCGTCGGTAGTTGCGCCTTTAAGCCTCGTTCATGGATAATAACTTACCATTGTTTGCAGCTATTCTAATTTGAGCGTCTGAATTTATGCCAGTGGTGGGCCATCTGGCATCTATAAGGCGGTTTTTAGCAATCCGAGTAATGGTAACAGCATTGGATTGGTTGCCACCCAAAATTTGATACGCCTGTTCATCTTCGGCCCAGTAAAAACCCACATGACCTTGCCAGCCATCTCGGCTACCGCGCCAAAACACCATTAAGCTGCCAAACCGTGGCGTGACACTGTGGCCAAAATGTTGCCACTGTCTAGCGCCTAAAGGGTTATTAGGCAGCGCTTCGTATGGTAGCTGAGCCGCAATGCAATGTGCTACAAACAGCCCGCACCAAGGAATATCATCATCATCATAAGAGGTCATTTCTAACTCTTGAGCCCAACCTATAATGGCCTCATTAGAGCCACGGCCCGGCTGCTCTTGAGTACCTAATAAATTGTGCGCGGCAAACATCCAAGGCATGCTAACGGGTATTTGAAAAGGGTCGGGTTGCAAATTTAATTGAATTTGTTGGTTAATTACAGCCCGCGTTTGTGGGCCAACAATGCCATCGGCTAACAAACTGTTCGCGCTTTGAAACGCTATAATGGCTTGCCGAGTGCGCCGCCCAGGAATCCCATCAATGGGGCCTGGATCAAAACCTAAATCCGTTAATGCTTGTTGTAGATTGCGAATATTCATCATTGAACTCCTGTTAAAAACATCCGTTACTCTTGAATCAAGGCTATTGTTTATATAATAAACAGATTTAGTCTAAAAGGTTAAACATCTTTGGTGTTTTTTTTTATTTGCCACAAGATAATTGTGGTAATTGAATAAACTTCAAAAGGGCATTGAAATAAAAGCTGCCTTTTGCAGTAGGAAAAATCGACGGTTTGCAATACAATACGCGTTTTCTAATATCCATCCGTGTTGATTTACAGGAGACACCATGTTAACTCGTAACATGAATATTGCTGATTTTGATTCAGAATTGTTTCAGGCTATGGAGCAGGAAACTGCCCGCCAAGAAGCGCATATCGAGCTGATTGCTTCAGAAAACTATGCCAGCCCGCGTGTACTTGAAGCTCAGGGTTCACAACTGACCAACAAATATGCCGAAGGGTATCCGGGCAAACGTTATTATGGCGGCTGTGAGCATGTTGACGTAGTTGAGCAATTAGCAATTGATCGTGCTAATGAGTTATTTGGGTCTGTTTATGCCAATGTGCAGCCGCATTCTGGTTCACAAGCAAATGGTGCTGTGTTCCAAGCATTGTTACAACCAGGCGATACTGTTTTAGGTATGAGCTTGGCACACGGTGGTCACTTAACGCATGGTGCTCATGTAAACTTTTCTGGCAAGCACTACAATGCAGTTCAGTATGGATTGAATCCAGAAACTGGCGAAATTGATTATGAGCAAGTTGAAGCGTTGGCATTAGAGCACAAGCCTAAAATGATTATTGGTGGTTTTTCTGCTTATTCATTAGTAGTTGACTGGGCTCGTTTACGCGAGATTGCAGATAAAGTTGGTGCTTACTTACTGGTTGATATGGCTCACGTTGCTGGTTTAATTGCTGCGGGTGTTTATCCGTCACCAATGCCATATGCTGATGTAGTGACTACCACCACTCACAAAACTTTAGCTGGTCCTCGCGGTGGTTTGATTTTGTCTGCAAAAGATGACGAAGCGTTACATAAAAAATTAAACAGCGCAGTATTCCCAGGCGGCCAAGGTGGTCCTTTATGTCATGTAATCGCCGCAAAAGCAGTTGCTTTTAAAGAAGCCATGCAGCCAGAGTTTAAATCTTACCAAAACCAAGTGGTTAAAAACGCTCAGGCTATGGTCGAAGTGTTACAATCGCGCGGTTACAAAGTGGTTTCTGGTAAAACTGAAAACCACCTATTCTTAGTTGACCTTATCGACAAAGATATCACAGGTAAAGAAGCAGATGCTGCGTTAGGGCTTGCAAACATTACTGTAAATAAAAACTCTGTACCAAACGATCCTCGCTCACCTTTTGTGACTTCAGGTTTGCGCATTGGTACGCCTGCTATTACACGTCGTGGTTTTAAAGAAGCAGAAGCTAAAGACTTAGCCGGTTGGATTTGTGATGTATTAGATAACATTCAAGACGAAGCTGTTATCGAACAAGTTAAACAAAAAGTGATTGCAGTTTGCGAAAAACTACCAGTTTACGCATAATTTTTTGCTAGCTAACAATTTTAGCTTTATTTAGCTATAATCAGGCCGCCTTTGCGGCCTTTTTTGTTATCGGGTTTATTATTTATGCACTGTCCTTTTTGTAGTGAGCTAGAAACTAAAGTTATCGATAGTCGCCTGGTCGCTGACGGTAACCAAGTTAGACGGAGACGTCAGTGCCTCAGTTGCAGTGAACGTTTTACCACTTTTGAAACGGCCGAATTAGTGATGCCTAGAGTGATTAAAACCGATGGCACTCGTGAACCCTACAACGAAAACAAACTCCGTAATGGGCTCATGCGGGCGTTAGAAAAAAGGCCCGTCAGCACAGAACAAATTGAAACCTTAATCAGTCAGCTTGAATCTGAGTTAAGAGCCACTGGAGAGCGAGAAGTTGAAAGCCAGCACATAGGCAATATTTTAATGAGTAAACTGGCTCAAGTGGATCAGGTCGCATATGTGCGTTTTGCGTCTGTCTATCGCTGTTTTCAAGACATTGAAGAGTTCGGCCAAGCAATTGCTGGTTTAAATAAAGGTAAGCACATTAAAGCGCAGGAGGATCTATGAGTGTTTTAACGCAACAAGATTTTCAATACATGGCGCAGGCCATCAAACTGGCAGAGCAAGGTCGCTTTACTACTCACCCTAATCCAAACGTTGGTTGTGTAATAGTAAAAGACGGTCAAGTGATAGGTCGTGGTTATCATAAAATAGCCGGTGGACCGCACGCCGAACGTCATGCGTTAGAACAAGCCGGTAGTATGGCTCGTGGAAGTTGTGTGTATGTCACCTTAGAACCTTGTTCACACACTGGACGAACGGGGCCTTGTGCTGACGCTTTAATTCGAGCGGGGGTCGCACGCGTTGTTGTCGGGATGCAAGATCCAAATCCAAAGGTGAGTGGCCGTGGCATTCAAAAATTGCGTGACGCAGGCATCTACGTGATCACCGAATGTTTAGAGGCAGCCTGCGAGCAACTTAATCCTGGTTTTTTAAAACGCATGCGTACAGGTTTACCTTATGTAAGATTAAAATTGGCTTGCAGTCTAGATGGTGCCACAGCGATGGCATCCGGACAAAGTCAATGGATCACCGGCGCAGCTGCTAGACGCGATGTACAAGGTTATCGAGCAAAAAGTTCAGCAATTTTAACCGGTTCGGGTACAGTACTGGCTGACGACCCAATTCTGAATGTCAGAGCAGCCGAATTAAACTTTGAGTATCCGGGTGAAATACGTCAGCCTGAAAGGTTGGTAATTGATAGTAAGCATAAACTAACGCCTGATTATAAAATGTTTAATGACGGCCAGTCAGTGACTTTAGTTGGAACAGAACATCGTTCTGGGAATTGGCCTGATACGGTTAAATTTTTAACTGTTACTAAAAATGATAAAAACGACCAAGTTCAGTTAAGTGAGTTGTTTAAACAACTTGGGGTACAAGAATACAATGATATTTGGGTTGAAGCGGGCAGCCAATTAGCTGGCGCGCTAATTGATGAAAATTTAGTTGATGAGTTAATTATTTATCAAGCCCCTATATTGTTAGGTCAACAAACTCGCCGTTTGGTTGAATTTAATGCCCTTAGCCAGCTTGAAAATGCCAGTCGCTGGCAATATGTTAGTCAAACACGCGTTGGCAATGATTTAAAACTAATTTTAAAGGCTATCTAAAACATGTTCACCGGAATTATCGAATGCGTAGGCACTATCGAGCAAATTAAACCCAAAGGGGGCGACTTTGAATTAGTCATTAATACAGGTCAACTGGATCTCTCCGATGTGGCGCTGGGTGATAGTATAGCCGTGAATGGTGTTTGTTTAACAGTGACCCATTATACAGGCCAAAGCTTTTCAGCAGACGTATCAGCTGAAACCATTAAACGCACTAAATTGGCCGATCAACAAGCAGGAGACTTAGTTAACCTTGAAAAAGCTTGTTTGCCCACAACCCGTTTAGGGGGACATATCGTCAGTGGTCATGTTGATGGGGTTGCTCGTGTAGACAGAGTCTCTGCCAATGCCAATGCAACAGATTATTGGATTGAAGCACCGGCAGAGCTCGCTCACTATATTGCAGAAAAAGGTTCTATCACGCTTGATGGCATTAGTTTAACCGTGAATGAAGTGAATGGACGGTTTTTTCGGTTAACCATTATCCCTCATACCACGGAAGTCACATCGATAAAAGATTGGCAGCCGGGTGCTAGAATCAACATAGAAGTGGATGTGATTGCCCGTTATTTAGAACGTCTAATGCAAGCACGAGAGATCCCACAAGGTGGTGTGACTTTGGATCTGCTGCAAAAAAGTGGCATGCTTAAATAAGGTAAAAAATATGAAGTTAAACTCAGCAGCAGAAATCATCGAAGATATTCGTCAAGGTAAAATTGTGATCTTGATGGATGACGAAGATAGAGAAAACGAAGGTGATCTCATCGTTGCCGCAGAACATTGTACGCCAGAAGTGATCAATTTTATGGCCACTCATGGTCGCGGGTTAATTTGTTTAACCTTAACTCGTGACCGTTGCGAGCAACTTGATTTACCGTTAATGGTTGACCGTAACAAAGCACAATTTGGCACTAACTTTACTTTGTCAATTGAAGCTGCAGAAGGGGTTACAACGGGTATCTCAGCGGCAGATAGGGCTACAACTGTAAAAGCCGCGGTTGCCAAAAACGCTAAACCGGAAGACGTAGTGCAGCCAGGCCATATTTTTCCAATTATGGCGCAGGATGGTGGTGTCTTAAATAGAGCTGGCCATACTGAAGCGGGGTGTGATTTAGCGCGTTTGGCCGGGTTAGAGCCCGCAGGTGTCATTGTTGAAGTCCTCAATGAAGATGGCACTATGGCGCGCCGTCCTGAGTTAGAAGTATTTGCCAAAAAACACGACATTAAAATCGGCACTATTGCTGACTTAATTGAGTACCGCAATAATACTGAAACGACCATTGAAAAAATTGGTCAATGTAAATTGCCAACCGAGTTTGGTGAGTTCGATTTAGTAACCTTTGTGGATACCATTGACGGACAGGTTCACTTTGCGCTTAAAAATACAGAGATAACGCCTGATCAACCTGTTTTAGTCAGGGTGCATGTTACTAATGTGCTGGCTGATTTGTTACGCTCAACCCGCGAAGCATCAAAAAGCTGGGAGTTGCACCACGCTCTGGAAAAAATAGCCAAAGAAGGTGGTGTGCTTGTTTTGTTAGGCAAGAATGAAACACCGCAAGAACTCATCGCCAAGGTTAAAGCGTTTGAGGCCGAAGATCAGGGCAAACCTCTACGCACAACAGGGTCTTGGCGAGGCACTTCACGCACTGTTGGTGTCGGTTCACAGATTTTAGCGGCCTTGAATGTTGGCAAAATGCGATTATTAAGCTCGCAAAAACGTTATCACTCGTTAGGTGGTTTTGGTTTAGAAGTAGTTGATTACGTCGAAGAATAAATACCCTGCGGCGCAAATTTTTGCTAAAATTCGCGCCCATAGATGAAATTAAAAGGTTTAAAAGATGCAAGTAATTGAAGGTGCATTTCCAGCACAAGGTAAAAAGTTTGCCATTGTTGTTTCTCGTTTTAACAGCTTTATCGTAGAGAGTTTGGTTGAAGGCGCCATTGATACGTTAAAACGCCACGGTCAGGTTGCTGATGACGACATTACTATTGTTCGTTGCCCAGGTGCATATGAGTTGCCTTTGATTGCAAAAAAAGTAGCTGAGTCAGGCAAATATGATGCAATCATTGCATTAGGCGCTGTGATCCGTGGTGGCACACCACATTTTGATTTTGTGGCGAATGAATGCAATAAAGGTTTGGCGCAAGTATCGTTAGAGTACTCAATTCCGTTAGCTTTTGGTGTATTAACAACAGATACAATTGAACAAACCATTGAACGTGCGGGCACTAAAATGGGTAATAAAGGCGGTGAAGCGGCTCTGAGCGCGCTTGAAATGGTTAACGTATTAGGTCAAATATAGGAGCCTATCGTTGAAACCTTCACATAGACGCCGTTCTCGTGAACTGGCAACTCAGTCGGTATATGCCTGGCAAGCCAGTGAAAATACTGCATCAAAAATTATTGAAGCAACCTTAGAAGAAGTGGATAACAACGCGTTTGATGTTAGTTATTATCGTCGTTTGGTTGATGGCACAGTTAAAAACGCTAAAGCATTAGATCAGGACTTTGCTGAGTATTTAGCGCGCCCGGCTGACGAAGTCGATATGGTTGAACTGGCCGTACTAAGGGTTGCTGCTTACGAGTTAAAATTCTGCCCGGATGTTCCTTACCGAGTCGTTATTAACGAAGCCATTGAGGTGGCTAAAATATTTGCAGCTGATGATAGCCACAAATTTGTAAATGGTGTGTTAGATAAAGCTGTAAAAAACCTTCGCCCTTATGGTAAATAGGGCCCTGCGTGGCTGAGTTTGATATTATTTCACGTTATTTTTCCTTACCCGGGCAACCCGCGTCGGTTGTTCTGGATAAGGGCGATGACTGTGCGCTAATAAAAGTTGCTCAAGATAGCAAAGAGCTGATTGCCATCACCACAGATACCCTCAATAGTGGTACTCATTTTTTACCAGACATAGATCCACACGCTTTGGCTTATCGCGCGCTTGCCACCAATTTAAGTGATTTAGCCGCCATGGGCGCTAAACCCGAATGGTTTAATCTAGCTGTTAGTTTGCCAAAAGAGCTGGCTAATAACGAAGCTTGGCTGGCCGGTTTTAGTCAAGGTTTACGTGATTTATCCAATGAATCTGGCATTTATTTAATCGGTGGTGATACAACATCCGGTCCGCTGTCTATAACAATTACAGCGATGGGCAAGGTTACAGAGCAACGAGCTATGTTACGCAGTCAAGCCAAAGAGAACGATTTAATCTGCGTTACAGGCACTGTAGGTGATGCAGCAGGCGCGCTAAAAATCTTACTTAAACAAATCAAATTAGCGGATGCTGCCGCCGAACAAGCGTTATTGAAACGCTTTCATTATCCGCAAGCCCGCTACCATTTTGCGCAAGGTTTAGCTAAGTACAGCTCATGTGCAATTGATATCTCAGATGGTTTGTTAGCCGACCTAAAACACATATTAGCAGCGTCACGTTACGGTGCCCAAATCAATATAGAAAAGCTGCCGCTGTCACCTTGGTTAACTGAGAGTTTTTCCCAGAAAAAGGCCGTTGAGTTGGCGCTCGGGGGCGGCGATGATTACGAGCTCTGTTTTACCATTGCAGAATCAGCTTGGGATAAAGTACAAGAGCTTGCCGAGCAGTGCCAAGTGCCAGTGACGGCGATAGGCCGCATTACATCTGAAAAAGCACTAAAATTAATGCATCAGGGTGCACCTTACGAGACTCAAAGTTATGGATACCAACATTTTATTTAAAATAAAACCAGAGCTAAAATTGATTAACTGGTTAGATCCAAGACATTTTTTATCACTTGGTTTTGGTTCGGGTTTAATACCAATTGCCCCAGGTACTTTTGGCAGTCTTGCCGCAATCCCTGTATATTGGCTGATGGCCACTTACCTTTCTCTTTCGGTTTATTTAGCTGTGACGCTAGTATTTGCCATTGTTGGTTTTTATTTATGCGGCTTTACGGCACAAGCATTAAAAACTCATGACCATCCTGGGATTGTTTGGGATGAGGTGGTCGGTATGCTGATCGCGCTAGCCTTTTTTCCGGTCACATGGAAAACCGTGGTCATTGGTTTTATTTATTTTAGAATTTTTGACATCATCAAACCTTGGCCCATTAACTGGCTCGATCGCCGTGTTTCTGGTGGTGTAGGTATCATGGCAGATGATCTGTTAGCTGGAGTTATGGCTTGGATCACCCTGTATTTAACTCATACTTATATTTATAGTTTGTATTAACTGGACAGCGCTATGTTACAGGCAATTGACTATCAAGGGCCATCGGCCGCGAAAGCTTTAGTGCAATCGCTGCGTGATACCGGCTTTGCGGTACTTAAAAACCATCCGCTCGAACAGGCGCAAGTGAACCAGCTATATCAGCAATGGGCTGGCTTTTTTAAGCAGCCGAGCAAAGCTGATTATGCGATTAATAGTGCCGCTCAAGACGGCTACTTTGGCGAGGATATGGCCGAAACGGCTAAAGGGGCGTCACAGCGCGATTTAAAAGAATATTTTCATTATTACCCTTGGGGGCAGTGCCCAAAGGAGCTCAAAGCCAATACTCAAGCGTATTACCAAGCGGCAAACGAGTTGGCCATTGAACTATTGTCTTGGATTGAAGAAGCTAGCCCAACGAGCGTTAAAAAAAGCTTTAAGTCACCACTTAGTGAAATGATTCAAAACAGCCAAAATACCTTATTAAGGATTTTGCATTATCCACCGTTAAAAGGGAATGAAACACCTAATGCGATTAGGGCCGCTGCGCATGAAGATATTAATTTAATTACTTTGTTACCCGCAGCCAGTGCAAAAGGGCTTGAGGTAAAACTTAATAATGGAGAATGGTTTGAAATACCTTTGGCATTTGGGTATTTGGTGATAAATACAGGTGATATGTTACAAGAAGCCTCTTCAGGTTATTTTCCATCAACGACCCACAGAGTGGTTAATCCGGCATTATCGGATAATGGCTCACGCTTATCTATGCCATTGTTTTTACACGCCCGTCCTGATGTTGTGTTATCTGACCGATATACTGCCGGTGCTTACCTTAAGCAGCGCCTGATTGAGTTAGGCGTTTATTAGCTGCAATAGCTTGATCATCTTTAATAACGACTAACGAGCATTGATGGCTATCGCTAAGCAGTTCGTGTTGCTTGGGTAACTGATTTACCCAAGCAACCACACAGCTACATTTGCCAGCAGCGGCTGCTTTTTTTGCAGTTTGCAACGCCTCAGACGATTTTTGATGGATCATTAATAAACGATCTATATCCACCCCAATCTGAGTTAACTGTTCTTTAGATGGCATATTAAATGGCGCGACTACACATAGCCATTTATTTTTCACCTGCTGTTTTGCCACGTTTGCCCAAAATTTAAGATGATAGTCAACCGATTGATTCTGCACTGCACACATAGAAATTTTATTTTGATAACCCGAAATAATTACTTTCATACCCGCACCTCATTAACTTGTATGTATATACAGTATACTGTGTTTTCATACAGTGCAATATATTTGTGCGAAAAATATGCAAAAAAACCACAATAAAGTGGCGTTTAGGCAGTTAAATAAAAATACTGGATCAGCTTAACCGGTTTGATCCAGCATTGTTTGCATGCATAAATTTTTCAATTTATTAAGATAGTTACCACTGTTTTTTCAATGATTTTAAGGTATTAAGCACACTGTTATAACCGCCGGTTACAAGGTACCAAGGTGTTGGTGCTAGGTAATATACTTGTTGAGTTTTCCAAGCTGTTGAATGGGGAAAATTTGTTTTTAACCGTAACTAGAATCAAGCCACGGTCTTGTGATGTATCTTTGTTTTGCACGTCAGGTATTGGCCGCCGAGTTCTAAAAGCCAATATAATCAAGTCGGGTTGCAGGGTTTTTAGCTGCTTATAATCTGGTTCGAATAAGCTTGCTGCAATCGTTTTTTCTCAGATTTATTACTGACTGAGGTAACTAGGCAAAATGCCTTTAGCGACGGCTGTAACTTTTACATCTAACGCTTGTAATGTGTCTAATACGCCCAAGTCAAAAACAACAACTTTTTGCAGAGTTTGTTTGATTTGCATCGCCATGTAGCACAGTCTTGTCAGACTGAATTTTAGGCGCGGGTCTATATAAAGTCACTGATCGCGTGGTGACCAGTGATACTTATGGGGTTGTGTTAGATGGGCGTCGTTTAAATTTAAGCGTTAATTTTGATTTTTAATGAGTTCAGATGTAAATCCTATGGATTCGTGATAAGTTAAGTCACGCAAAGCATTAAGTAACACTTATTGCAAAGGCTAAACCTAATAAGGACGACCTTATTCGGTTTTTTCTAACCTGGGACGACCCAATTAATTAAGTAGCATATGAACTGGGTTATTTTATTAATTGCTGGCCTGCTCGAAATTGGCTGGGCGGTCGGGCTTAAATATACTGATGGTTTTAGTAAGTTATGGCCGTCTGTGGCGACCATTATTTGCTTGTTAACAAGCTTTGCCCTATTGGGATGGGCCGTTCGAAGTTTACCTGTTGGTACTGCTTATGCCATTTGGGTGGGGATTGGTGCCGTTGGGACTGCGATTGCAGGCATTTATCTATTTAACGAAAGTATTTCTATGCTCAAGTTAGCCAGTTTGGGTGCAATCCTTGTCGGCATTCTGGGGCTTAAATTAGCCGCATGACCTTGAGGCCTAGTTTAACCATGATAATGAATCGGCCACGCGCATAGCGCAGCCGATTATTTTTATCGAAAAAACAAATTAGTTATGGCTTTGTTCTAACTTATAAAAAGTAGCTTGCACATAATCACTATTGTTGCCGGTATTATTTTGGTTATAAACCCCAGCTTTAAAGTACATCCAATCGCTTGCATCGTCATAACCACTGTTACTCATATCGTGCGTTTCGGTAATAGTGCTTTTGCCATCTCGCATGATTTTAACGGTTAATAAGTTACCAGTAACGTTAATTTCGTAGCTAAAGACTTCATTGAGCGCAATGCCGTCAGACGGGTTCGAGGCTGAGCTCGAGCGTGAACCTATCATTTCGTACCAAAGTTCATCACTATCGGCTTCTTCGTGAGCAAAATAAATTGAGCCCTTACTGTTGCCTGGAAGTTTACGATAGTAGAGGCGAATAGGCTCATTATTTTCGGCATGAATTTGACCAATAATCACTCGGCCAACCTGGCTACTATCGCCTGTGGTAGTCACATGATTAACGGCTAAAGTGGCTTTAAGTGTGCCATCGACGCCACCGGCACTATTTTGGGCTGAGCTTGGTGCAGAGCTAAACACCCAGTTGTTGCCATTGACCCCTTTAGTGCTAATAGAGGTATCGCCAGCACGTAACATTTCGCGTAATTCAGTTCGAGTATAGCTTGTATTTGTAGATGTTTTGTACCCGCCGATCGGGCAAACAAATACCATACCGCCATCTGAGCCGGTGTAAAAATAATCACTATTTTCGTATCCAGCGTTCAGAGCATCTTCTTTAATACTATCTGCGGTGCCGCTGTTGTCATCATCTGACGGCACGCTTAAGTACCATTGACTTAAATTAAAGTTTTCTGAAGGCGCTTTGTTTGGATCTAAACCATCAATAGGATCATCATTGGACGGGTCTTTATTTCCATATACTTTTACTTCAGTGATATTAGTCCAGCTAGAGCCCGCAGTATTCGAAAAGGTTTTTATACGGATCTGCTGTGCGTCAATGTCGGTGATGTCGAATGTTTCAATGTCGGCCGTGGTGCCGCTGCTGACATCGTCGAATACTTTGGTCCAACTGCCGCTTGTTCCTGGTCTGGCATATACCTCAAATGTATAAGCACGGCTATCGCCTTGTCCCCAAGCAATGCCAAGATCTGTCACTGAGCTCGTTTGGTTGAGTTCAATAGTTAAATTCACTGGCGAGCCAGAACCTGCCCAGCGAGAGGACCAATTGGTATTATTATCTATCACATTGGTTGCTGGATAACTGCCGTGACCACTGCCATCATCAAATGCTGTATTAATGGCGAGCCCGCCATCCCCTGATTCATCATAAAGTTTAACTTCTTTTATGTTGGTCCAGTCACTGCCTGCACTATTGCCAAAGGTTTTTACCCTGACTTGTTGAGCATCAATATCGGTAATGTCGTACACCTCTATGCTAGCCGAGTCACCACTGCTGTAACCATCGTAGACCTTGGTCCAACTGCCACTGGTTGCGGCCCGTGCCCAGATTTCAAATTCATGGGTTTGCTCGCCACCTTTACCCCAAGAGATCCCCACTTTAGACACGGATTTTATCGAGCCTATATTTAGTTGTAAGTTAACTGGTGAACCAGAGGCTGCCCATCTAGATGACCAATCCAAGCTATTGTCTAACACATTTGAAGCTGGGTAACTCGAATGGCCGTTGCCCCAATCTTCGGCGCTTTGAACGTTGATTTCTGCCGCTTGCACTGAGTTAACTAAAGCGATGGCGCAAACCAATGAGAGTGAATTTAACTTAATCAAACGAATACTCCTTAATGATCTTTTGATTGATAAACGGATTGTTAGTGTTTGAATTTTATGACGAGAGTGCAAACAAATGAGAATTGTTTGTATTACATCTCGGCATTCAAGGTAGGGGATAAAAATAAACATTACAAACATAAAATTCACAATAATTAAACTTTATTGTTGGGTTAATGTTTTTTGTATAACAAATTGGTAACGATTACCCTCTGATTTAATCTATAATAATCAGAGGGTTAGTTGATATTTTGGAAGGGATTTAGTGAGTGTTTATTTTTTATTAATTTTTTTTGTCAGCTATCTTTCCGGATTTATGACTAACCTTTAATAAGGATTTGCAACATAGCCTGCCAGCTTTCGGTCAATCACAAACTTGCGGGTTTGTTTAAAAATATCCATATCGCCAGTAAACCTAGGATCATGCTGCTTAACACCATATTCCCTTATTGCGTGCAGAAGCTTGTTTTTAATACCCTGATATTGGCTATTTTGGGCCAGATCGGTTAATTGCCAAATATCTTTTTTTAAGTCGTATAATTCAATTTTAGCTGGTTCAGTCAAAGCGCTATTGCTCAGGGTTTTGCCATTTTTATCCACATTGTTATAGCGCAAAATAATGGCGTAATTGTCATTGCGATAGGCTCTAAAAGCTAAACTTTTAGGGTCAAATTCTCCATGCCATTCAAGACCCGTCACCGCAAAATTACGTGATGGATCAACTCGGCCCGATTTATTAGATGTTAAAATTGACCATAAACTTTTTCCAGTCATGCTGGTTGGAATTGGCACATTTGCCGCTTCTAAAATCGTCGGACCTATATCGGCTGTGGTGGTATAGTCTGTAACCACACGTTTTGCAGGAATGGCGCCCGGTAACATTATAGCCATAGGAACACGAGTACCCGCTTCGTATGGGCTGGTTTTTGCAAAATCAGATGCAGGAGGGGTTGTACCGTTATCCGAGGTGACTATTAAAAGCGTATTATTTAACTCGTTTTTTTGTTCTAATAAATTAAGAATACGGCCTATTTGTTTATCGGCATACATGACTTCATACAAAAAGTTTGCACGCTTTTTCCGATATTCAGGTGTGTCTGGCATATTGCCCGGTACCATGAGATCCTGCGGTGTCACGCCATATTCGTCGGCCAGTTTTTGATAGTTATTTTCATTAAAAGGTCCATGTGGCTCTTCTATTCCTATCCATGCAAAAAACGGCTGTTTTTCTTTTCGGCTATTGAGCATAAATTCAAAATTGCCAACATAGTCGATTGCTGTCATGCCTTTAGCTGGCAATGGAAACGTGACTTCTTGATAGATTTCACCTGCTAAATCGGGTTTGTGTGCTTGTGGCGGAAAAATTCCCGGTCCCCAGCCTTTACCAGTCCGACCAACAAAATAGCCGTTATCTTTTAAAGTGCTGACAAAGGTTGGAAACTTTTTCGGTAACCAAGCCTGAATAATAGCGCCTTGCTCTAATTGCCAAAAATGACGGCCTGTTAAGGTACTAGCACGTGATGGCGCACAAGATGGGGCTGATGCATGAGCATTTTCAAATAACACGCCTTGATCGGCAATCGCTTGAAAATTCGGTGTTTTTAACTTAGTAAAACCATAAGCACTGCGCTCAAACCAACTTTCGTCGTCCGTTACTATAAAAACAATATTATAGGGTTTATCTTTAGCATGAGTCGCTGCGGCCAGCGCACAGTGGTTAAAAATAAATAGGCTAAAACCTATCAACGCAGATGTCAGGGACTGTAAGGTTTTTTTTAGCATCTTTTAATTTCCTTTTGACTCATATATAGCAACAAACTTTTATGCGCAGACACGCGTTTACAAAAATAAATCTTGTTTCCGGTTTTATTGTTTTAACTAGGTGGTATGAATTCATGAAAGTCACCAAAGCAATTTAAACTTAATCAAAATCTCACATATTCATTTCTCAAAACTCATTGTTAAAGAATGAAAATAAACTATTTACAATATTACTTTGGAAAGTATATATTTACAACAATGTTACTATTAAAGTTACAAAATGATTTAAAAATCTATTTTTCGGATAATCTAAACAGACGATTGTTTTATCAACAGGGTTCATTTGAACTTATAAAAGGTTTAGTTATGAAATTAATTCACAAGGCTCAACATACTCTATTTGGTTGTTTAACGGCAGTGAGTTTAACTTTAAGCAGTTTTATTACAGGCGCCAACGAATCGGTAGAAGGTCTCTGGCGGCAGGTTGCGCCCGGTATGGCTGGCAGTAATAGAGGCATATATACAGATAGTATTGATGCCAATAAAGTTTGGGTTGCCCCAGATATGGGTAATGACTATCTAACCACTGACGGTGGCAAACATTGGCAAACGACAGTACCCGTTAATGGGGTCTGGTCAGAACGCAACGCATTAAGTGACCGTCTTGTGGTCAGTGACCCAAAAAATAATCAGATTGTATTGGGTTTAAAAGGGCGCCAGATTCATTTGAGTATGGATGGAGGCATCAATTTTTCACCGATGCGCCAGTTTGCGTCTGGTCAGTTACCGAATTCCACTTGGTATACAGGGGTTGCGCACCCAACGGAGCAGGGTACTTGGTATCTGGCGAATGGGGTTGATACAAAAGACAGTCGAAGTGCAGTCAATCCTAATCCTCTGAACGGCATTGATATAAACCAACCTAAAGTCTGGAAGATCACTAATATTGAGCAACAGAGTCGCCGAATTAGTGCAATATCTAATATCGGCATGGATGCAGAAACCTCGGTATTTGATATTTTCATTCACCCTGATTTAAACACTTATCCAGAAATGTTACTGGCAGCTACATCAACGGGCTTTTACCGTAAATCTGGACCTAATCAGCCATGGCAGAAAATATTTTCTGGGGCTGTTAAAGCGGCACACCAATGGGATGGGGAAACGCTCACCGTATATTTATTAAAACAAGCGGAATATCAAATAAATGATAGCCAAGTGAGTTCGCAAGGGGGAGTGTTTAAAAGCCAAAACATAGCGCAAATTAAAACAGAATCCGACTGGAAAAATATAACCGCTAATTTATATATAGATTTAAGCCAGCTCTCTATTAGTAAAAATTTACTGCATAGCATGGCTAAACAATGGTTTGGTTTAAAAAATGGCGAAGAAAAATCACTGCAAATGCCAACGGCTTTTTTTCAAGATTATGTGGATATTTTAGTTGCCCCCAATAATCCAGATCAGGTGTATCTATCAGTGTGGGGTGGCAAAATTAATAAACCTATGGCGGGCAGTATTTGGGCAACGACTAATGGCGGTAAAAGTTGGTATGCAGCGCTTAGAGTCGGTAATGGTTTTAGCAAAGATACTTACTGGGCTAAGCGGCAAAAAAATCAAATAAACCGCAACTTACAATTACAGGTTCATGCGCGTAAATACCCAGAATTTGTTCGATATGGTCGCCGCGGCGTTCGCAGTATGGCAATGGCAGCTGATGGCACTTTATATGCCAGTGCTGAAAAGGGTTATTACACAGTAAAATATCAAGCTGACAAAGACTTTTGGATTAGTTTGGACAATACCCAAGTGGGAGATGATCTTTATTTTGGACACGGCAATGCCGACACAGGTGCGTTTGCCGTGATCCCTGATCCGCACCGCCCTGGTGAGATGTTTTTATTAGCATATGAATATTCATTGTGGCGAGCGACTGGGCAAACGCATCCAGACTACCCTGGTATTGTCGGCGTGCGACCTGTGCCAGCGTTGATTGATGAAGGACCTACTTGGGCGCCAGGTCAGCCATTTTTAACACCAACCACTGTGGCCAGTGATCCAACGGATCCTTCTGTTGTTTACGCGCTGTCACAGCGTACCGGCAAGCTGATGAAAGTGTCCCAAAATGGCCACAAACTGGAATATATTTCTGAACCAATTGAAGTGCCAGAAACCATCATTGTTCCAAAAATGAAAGTGGTGTATTGGAGCGACTTAAGGATCACAGCTGATGGCCAAACCATGTATGCAGTGGCCGAGACAATAGATTATGAAAACCGTCCGATGGGACAAGTTAAAATATTTAATCCAGCGTCTCGCAAAGGGGTTTATAAATCAACAGATAAAGGTTTGAGCTGGCGCAACGTAAATCATAATTTACCAAAAATGGCGGGTGGGCGAGATAAATCTAATCAGACCAAAGGTAAAAACAGCACTGCCGTTAAATCGCTCATTTTAGCGCCAGATAACGAGAATATTTTATATGCATCTGTAATGCGCTATCGAGCACCAGAAGGACAATCGGGCTGGATCGATGGCGGTTTGTATATTAGCAAAAATGCTGCGCAAAGCTGGGCCAAAGCAGAAATTCCAACCGGCATAAAGTCAGTATGGGATGTTTGGATTGCGACTGATTCAAATGGTCAAGCTGAGCAAATTTACCTTGCGGCGGGTGGCGAAGGTGCAAAAGCTGAGTGGGGCGAAGGAGGTATTTGGTCGGCGACTTATCAAGCGGATGGTGATTACAAAACGTCTGACTGGAAAAAAGTATTTGCCCACCCATTTGTTTCTGCAATACGCACGAGTCCTTTTGATAAAAATTATTTGCTGGCAGTGACAAGAGAGTCAAGTCAGATTGAAAAACAAAATGCCGGTACTTTTTATAGTTTAGATGGTGGTAAAAATTGGACGCTCTTTAATGATGGTCGTGGCAGTATGATGGTTGGTGATATTTCTTTTGACAATGGAGAAAAAAATCGCGTCTGGTGTGCAGCCGAGTCCTCCGGAATTTATACAGCCTTGTTGCCAAATAAATAATGTAAAAGTTCATCGGCCACTATTTTAATTGAATAGTGGCCATTGAGAAGAATAAAAAATAATCGCGAAAAAATGAACCCTTATTGAATTACTTCGTTAGCTAATAAAGCAAGTAAACGAATGTATCAAATGGAGGTTTTGTATGCCGTACAATAAAATAGATGACTTACCCCAATCGCAAGTTAATCAATATACTGCTCACCAAAAACGCGCTTTTTTAAAAGCTTTTAATAACGCTATGCAAGAATATGATGGTGATGAAAGCACGGCATTTGCGGTCGCCCATACCGCCGCACAGCAGGCAAGCAACACTGAAAACTAACAAAGCCCCTTTTTATTGCGGTTAAACTTTACCCAACCTTTTGTCGTACGTAAGTGAAGCCGAAGTGTAGTCCTCTTCGGTTTTTTAACACTAAGGCCAAAAGGGAGGTATTGTGACGCAATTTATGGTGAGAAATAAGGTGCAAGCTGCACCACAAGGCCGGAGCAAACTCAAATGGTATGGGCCTGGTTTATTGTGGATGTTATCGGCTGTTGGCACGGGCTCTATTTTATTTACCCCTAGAGTCGCTGCTGAGTATGAGTACCAATTAGCTTGGTTATTAATGCTTGTCGTGTTTTTTATGTGGGTTATGATCCGAGAAATGGCAAGGTTTTCGATTGTTTCTGGTCAAACCATGTTAGAAGGATTATTTAGTCTAAGTGGCCCTAAAGGGTGGGCTGTTTGGTTTATTTTAGTACCTCAACTCCTGGCTGCAGCAGTGGGAATTGCAGGTTTATCCGCCATTGTTGGTAGCGCGTTGAAAGAGTTTTTACCCGGCAATGGCAGTTTATATGCAGTCTTATTAGTGGTTTTGTGTACTCTGTTTGTTGCTGCAGGGCGCTATAAAATGCTGGAAAAGTATAGTCGCTACATGGCGATTGTATTAATGGCAGCGACCGTGGTTGCAGCAGTGGTTGTCTCGCCTAATGTGCCAGCGATTGCCCAAGGATTAATGCCAAGTTGGCCACAAGAACCTGATTTATACATTATATTGCCTTGGGTAGGCACTATTTTGGCCGGTTCAATGGGGATTGTGTGGTTCGGTTATTGGACTGCTACGCGTGGGTTTGGTGGTGGCCTTGAAAGCCGCGAACGCGATGATGAATCTGAAGCTGATACCAAAGAACCTGCCAAAGAAACTAAAGATTGCAGTGAATCTGAGCGCGATCAGAAGATAAAAGATTGGATAAGTGTGATGACAGGCACTGCGACGCTAGGGGTCGTTGCGGGTCTCTTAGTTATTTTTTCGTTTATGGTGTTGGGCTCAGAATTATTAGCCCCCAAAGATATGATGCCAAAAGGCAGTGATGTAGCAACTGACTTAACCCAGTTATTTTCGGATATCTGGGGTAGTGCTGGCGAATATCTATTATTAGCTGCCATTATTATTGCGTTAGGGGGCAGTGTACTTGCTAATCAAGATGGCTGGGGACGTAGTTTTGCTGATATGACATTGATTCTGACCCGGGATAAACGGGAAAACAATCAATCTGGTCCTATTGTGAATAGCATGGCATGGTTTAAAAAAGTGACAGGTTTAGCCATGTTTGAACGGCGTCATTTAAAACGTTTTTATGTTGTTTTGGTGACTGGCATATTGCCGATAGCTATCATTTTAATCTTTAGCGATCCGGTTGCTGTAATGTCTGCTTCAGGCATTATTGCTGCTTTGCATACGCCTTTTATCGCGCTAACTGCGCTTTATGTTAATCGCACACGTTTGCCAAAAGCGCTACGACCAGGGTTATTCATCACTGTTTGTATGACGATTGCAGGGATATTTTATCTTGCATTTGCCTGTTTGTATTTATGGAATATGGCAACAGGTTCGGGCGGTGGATAACAAGGATAAAAACGGAGCCATTTGGCTCCGTCTGCTTTTTATTGAATAGTGAATTGGTATTGATAGTGACCGGGTTTTACCTTGTATTTATCTAAAGGCGCACCGAGCGAAGTCCATGAATCAGTGCCACCGACCCCAGATTGCAACATATCAATATTTAGTGTCCAAAAACCTTGCTCTTTTAAATCGTAAGTATGTAATGCTTGATCAAGGTTCTTTTGCGACCAAGGCCAAACGGACATACTAAGCGGCTTAGCTGCCGAGATCTTGAAACTCGGCTGCCCCTTATCTGCTGCCATTTGCCACCAATAAATATGAGTACGGTTGCCATTTTCTTGGGGCACTATATACGCGTAATTCATGTCTTTTGCAGGCTGACGGTAAACGTCTATTTTGGCCGAGCTGTTACGGTCGCTATAATTTTCAAACGGCCCACGACCGTAATAAGTCACTTGATCGAGCGGTTGCGCAATGCCTGTTTGCATCCCAAAACGTTTCATTGGCGGCAGGCTTGGATCAGCGTTTAATTTAACTGTCACCTGAATTTTGCCACTATCGTTTATAAAATAGCTGTGGTTTAGTTGTACTTTTTGCGTGAGCGTCTGCTCAATGTTAACTGTCACACCTTGTGCGTTTTTTTGGTAGTCAAAATGGCTGACTGCTAATTTATCGGCAGCTGTTTTCCAAAAAGCCAGGATATTATGAGACTTCCATGCACCTTTATCATTATCAGTTTGCGCACGCCAGAAGTTGGCTCTGAGCGGAGCGACAACAAGCGGCTGGCCTGCTTTATTAAATTGACTTAAGGCGCCCGCTTTTTTGTCAAACTTAAGATTAAAGTTTTTACCTTTTACTGTTAAGGTTTCTGTATCTTCCGTCACTAAAAGCCGAGCTGCCTGACGACTTTGTTTTGGCTGTTCGGCGGTATAACCAGGTAATTCAAATTGTTCGTAAGCCACTTGGTGACCTGCGTCTGCCCAAATTTCTGAATGACGCAAAGTTGCCGACAGGTTTAACCAGTAGCGTTTACCCGCATGCATATCGGGCATTTGCATTGGTAACTCAAGCTCTGCTGTTTGCTGCGCGGCTAACATCAGAGGTGGCAGTTGACCTGATTGAATCACTTCACCGTCGGCTTTTAATTGCCAGCTAATTTGGTAGCGGCTTAAGTCGGTATGAAATAGGCGGTTGGTGATGTTTATTTTACCCTGCTTAATATCAGCTGCGGTGAATTCTATCGGCTGGAATACATATTTGGCATGATGTAGTTCAGGGCTTGGATTGCCGTATGAGTCAATAATACCGTTTTGGTTGAAGGCTTGTGAATTCGGTGTATCGCCAAAATCGCCGCCATAAGCTAGATAAGTTTGACCGTCTTTTGTCGTGGTTTCTAGACCTTGATCCATCCAATCCCAGATATATCCGCCAATCAGGTTTTTACGTTGCCAGATCAGTGACCAAAACTCATCCAGATTACCCAGTGAATTACCCATGGCGTGTTCATATTCGCACATTAAAATAGGTCTTTTAATATAAGGGCTGTCCGAAAGCCCTTTGAGGTACTCTATACTTGGGTACATGCGACTGATCACATCAACATAGGGGGGATCTGTTGGATTGGCCATTGGGGTTAAACGGCCCAGTTTTTCCATGGTTTCAGGTACCCAATACCAGCCTCTTGGTGGTTGAATAAAAGCGGGATGGTTAGGCTGCCCCTGTGCGCCTTCATAATGGACAAATCGGCTGGGGTCATAATCTTTAATCCAGCCTGAGGCCGCTGCATGCGCGGGCCCCATGCCTGATTCATTACCTAATGACCACGAAATAATAGAGGGGTGGTTTTTATCTCGTTCCACCATGCGCATAATACGATCCATAATCGCCGGAACCCAGCGTGGGTCATTGCTAAATTGGCCCCCAAACATATGGCTTTCTACATTGGCTTCATCCATGACATATAAACCATATTGATCACATAAGTCTAAAAAATAGGGGTCATTAGGATAGTGTGCTGTGCGTACTGCGTTAAAGTTGAATTGCTTCATTAAACGCACATCGTTTTCCATATCTTCGCGGCTGACTGCTTTGCCGCGGATGGCATTATGGTCGTGGCGATTAGCCCCAATGATCTTAATACTTTGACCATTGATTAATAGCTCGCCGGTGGTTTCATTAATCTGCACATCTCTAAAGCCCACTCTGTTGCTTTTAGCTTCAATCAGTCTGCCTTGTGCATCGTGTAAAGACATTACTAAAGTATATAAATTGGGTTGCTCAGCCGACCAAAGTTTTGGGTGATTTATTTTTAGGTTGATTAAGTCGAACTGAATATTTTCGCGCTGCGGATATGCTTGCATAACTTGATCAGCCGCGATGGTTTTTTCGGCCACCGTTTGGCTTTGATAATAAAGCTGACTTTTAACGGTATAACCCGCTAATTTTTTATTGTCAGAAACAGTTAAAAAGGGCCTAATTTGAAGTTCAGCGGTTTTATAGTCGGCTGATAACTTAGGACGGGCAAAATAATCTTGTATCGCTACTTTAGGCTGCGCAAGTAATAGAACTTCACGGTGAATGCCGCTCATTTTCCACATATCTTGGCCTTCTAAATAACTGCCATCGCTCCATCGCATTACCTGAAGTGCGAGTTTATTTTTGCCGCTTTGAATATATTCGGTTATGTCAAACTCAGCAGGTAAACGGCTGCCCTGACTATAGCCGATTTTATGCCCGTTCACCCACAGATAAAATGCCGAAGAAACGCCACCAAAATGCAATATAATCTGTTTATCCGCCCAGTTTTTGGGGATTTCAAACTCGCGGATATAACGACTAACTGGGTTTTTTTTGGTTATTTTAGGGCTGGTATCTGGTAAAGGATCGGTCGCATTGCCAGAATAAAAAGGCAGTTGGGTATTGGTGTAATAGGGGATACCGTAGCCTTTAAGTTCTATGTTCGACGGCACTTGAATACTCTCCCAATTGCTGGCGTCAAACTGACGCTGCGCAAAAGATTGATCTATTTTTTCATCGTCTAACTGATAACTAAACTTCCATTGACCGTTCAGACTTTGTAGCCAACTTGTATCTCTGTCTAACGACAAAGCTGCTGAAATACTCGGATACGAGTATGGCACGGCCCTGGTTGGTAAACGATTACGTGAGATTATTTCGGGGGCTTCCCAATCTTTTTGTTGGTATTGATTGTTAGTCGTAGTGCTGTCAGAGTTTGCTGTGATTGAGCAAGCGGACAGCAAGCTAAAGCAAGCGGCAACGGCTAGATAAATTTTCATGTATTTCACTCATTTTAAACTTGATTCGTTTTATTTATGTGTGAATTGTATCCCAAGTTTAGTTGTTTGTCTTTTGTTTGCAATAGAGGATTTTGGGCTTAGCTAATAAAATGTTAATTTTTTATAGTCATTATTGGTTGCAAAAACTGCCGAGCTGTATACATTGGTATATTACTATAGGTAACTGTATTGACGGGATATTTAAACCATGAGCGCTTCTTATTTAAGTCAAATACCCGCTGACATAGCGTCACTGGATGACTATAAAAAATATGCTAAAAAAAACTTATCAGAGCAGGCTTGGGCCTATATTGCTGGTGCCTCTGCCGACGAAGTAACGCTACGAGACAATGCCACGGCTTATCAAAAAATAAAATTATTAAATCGTGTGTTAAGTGATGTCCGGCAAGGGAATACAGCCATTGAGTTGTTTGGCAGCCGACTCGCTCATCCTATCATTACCGCCCCGATTGCCTATCAAAAATTAGCCCATCCCGATGGTGAACTGGCAACGGCAATGGCCGCTCAAGCGCAAGACGGCATGTTTGTATTAAGTACCTTGGCCAGTATTCGGCTTGAAGAGGTGGCTGAAAAAACCTCAGGGCCGCGATGGTTTCAGCTTTATTTTCAAAAAGACAGAGCACAAACATTAGAACTCGTTCAACGTGCCGAAGCAAACGGCTATAGCGCCATTATGGTGACCGTTGATTCACCGATTAATGGGTTGCGCAACCGTGAACAGCGCTGCCAGTTTCAATTGCCAGCTGATGTCAGTGCGGTGAATTGTCCCGACGCTTTAAAAACCCCAAATATCGGGCAAGGCGACAGTATGGTGTTTCAGGGCTTTATGGCTCAGGCCCCTAGCTGGCAGGATATTCAATGGTTAAAAGATAGCACCAGATTGCCTGTTATCATTAAAGGCATTATTAATCCAATTGATGCGAATTTAGCACAGGATGCAGGTGCCGACGGGTTAGTAATATCTAATCATGGTGGACGCACCTTAGATACCTTACCAACGCCAGTAGATGTGTTGCCTGAAATCTATCGTAATACAAGAGGTCGAATTCCGCTCATTGTTGATAGTGGCATTCGCCGTGGCACCGATGTGTTTAAAGCCCTTGCGCTGGGTGCGTCTGCAGTTATGATTGGACGGCCTATCATGTTTGCATTGGCGACAGCGGGTCCTCTGGGTGTTGCCCACGTGATTCGTTTATTAAGGGATGAGCTAGAGTTGACAATGGCTTTGTGTGGGTGTGAAAATCTTGATCACATAGATGACGATTGTTTGTGGCAAAATAAATGAAACCGGCAGGGATCAAGTGTCTGACCACTGCCTTAATAAGTTGTGATAAACCCCAGATAAACGGGCAAGTTCAGGTTGTTGATTGTTTTGGGTGGTTAATGCCTGAATACTTTTATCTAAGTCATATAAAATCCGTCTTTGTTCATCGCTGCGCACCAGGCTTTGAAGCCAGAAAAATGACGCCAGTCTTTGACCTTTTGTGACAGGGGTGACTTTATGGAGGCTACTGCCTGGGTAGAGCACCATATCACCTGCGGCAAATTTGATTTTTTGCTCGCCAAAAGTGTCTTGAATAATAAGTTCTCCACCTTGATATTCGTCTGGTTCAGATAAAAACAGGGTCATAGACACATCGGTTCGTATTTTTACCGCAGCGCCAGTAACCCGCCGCACCGCGTTGTCGATGTGAAAACCAAACTCCCCACCGCCTTGGTAACAGTTAAACATCGGCGGAAATATTTTATTGGGTAGGGCGGCCGCAACTATTTCTTGATTTTGGCTCAGACGTGCCAAAATAAAATCACCGAGCTGACGCGCTAACTGAGAGTCTTCTGCTAGCTGGAGATTATTTTTAGCTGATTTAGCAATATGTCCAGCGGTTTGTGCACCATCTATCCATTCGGCTTGTTGCAATAAACGGCGAAATTCTGCGACTTCGGCTTTGCTGATAAATTTTTCAATCTTAATTAACATGTCGAGCGATCCGGTTGGCGACTAAAAAAGCCGGGGTTAACACCCGGCTTTTTAGCTTAACTTAAGCGAGTTTGTTTTTAAAAGTCGTATTTAGCAAAGATCGAGAAGTTTTGTGGATCTCCAGGACGAAAGTGACCTTTGGCACTGTAGTCAGTGACATACTCTTCATCGGTTAAATTATCTATGTTCACTTGCACCTTTAATTGCTCATTCACTTGGTAAGAGGCCATTAAAAATGCCGTGGTATATGAATCAACAGTGAAATAAGCATAATTTTGACGCCAATAGGTTTCACCTGAATTATAGTTTAAACCACCACCGACATTGAGTTTGTCTTGCAGGCCGGTATAAGAGAGCCATAAGCTGGCCGTGTCTTCTGGTGCTGCTTGCAAGCCGTCGCCGATATCGTCAGGATCTGAAGATTGAGATATTTCTGTGTCTAAATTCACGTAGTTAGCGGAGATAGATAAGCTATCAGTGAGCTGACCGATAGCGCCTAGCTCAAAACCACTGGCTTTTTGCTCACCACTGGTACCATAAATGGTCTGTGTGGTGCCTTCTGAAACTTCAATGTCGTATGAGTCGGTAACATCTTTGGTGGTACTAAAAATAGCCGCGGTTAATAACAAGCGCTGATCCATTAACTCCCATTTAGTTCCTAGCTCAATTGTGGTTGCATTCTCTGGCTCAATTGCGTTTTCTTCAGCGGTAGTCGACAGGGCTAAGCTGGTTCCCGGAGGTTGCTGGGCATCACTGTAACTTAAATAAATATTGCCATTGTCGTTGATTAAGTAACTGACTGCTGCACCATAGCTAAAATAACCGTCGTCTGCTTTCAGACCGGTCACTAAGCCGGTACGGCGACCATAACTATCCCCAGTGATCTCGTAGTCGTCATAACGTGCATTGACATCAATTTGCCATTGCTGACCTATTTTTATGGTGTCAAAGGCATAAATACCAAAAGTTGTCGCATCTCCTATTGTGTCTGCTCCATTGCGGCTTAAACCACCGCGCACAGATATTTGGTTATTTAAGTTAAAGGGATCTAACGTTGGGTTATCTAACTCATTGCCGTTTGAATCAAAATAGCTATAGTTGGCATCAACACCAAAGCTGGTTTTTTCTTCATTAGCATATTCAACACCCACGACTAAATCATGGCTGATGTTGTTGTTTTCAAAACTAAATAGAGCATCAAGTTGAGTAACAAAAAGATCCGTTTTTTGGTCAAGTGCCTGCAGGCGTGTCGCATTTAACAAACCCGATTCATCTCGAATTAAAACATCATTATCATCATAGACTTCAGATCCCCACCAAGGTCGGCCTAGCACTGACTGTTTATCATTGCTACCATAACGAGTTTGGCTTCGTAAGCTAACGGTGTCATTTATTTGATGGTTGATAGTGAAAGTGACCATTTGCGTGCTGACTTCTTCAAAGTCACGCCCTTTCACACTAAAATACTGATCCCAATAGCTTGAATTAATTGGCCCTTCAGATTCGCCGGTGGCATTTGCTGCGGCTTCGGTTAAAAAGGGTAAACCCATAACCGGCGTATTGTCTTGCTCCATTAAAAAAACGTCTAGGGTGATATCAGTTTGCTGGTTGACTTGGTGCAATGCAGAAAAACCTAAACCTAAGGTCTGGTAGTTTTCTTCGCCATTGTCAAAAGTATCGCCGCCGTCGGTTGCTAATAAATTAATACGCGCGGCAGTCGACTCGGTTAGTTGATGGTTTACATCGGCGGTTGCGCGCAAAGTGCCAAATGAATCCGCTTGACCTGAAACAGATGCAAAGTCATCCAAACGGGCACGTTTGGTACTTAAATTTAGACTACCACCGCCAGTAGAGCGCCCGTCTAAGCTACTGCTGCTGCCTTTTATAACTTCTACTTGCTCGTAGTTGAATAAATCCCGGCTATACCCTGCAATATCGCGCATGCCATCAATGTAAATATTAGATGCGGCATCAAAACCTCGAATTGATACTTTATCACTGGCAGAAACAACACCACCGCCACCTTCACCACCGCCAAAGGTAGACACACCTGCAACGTTGCGTAACGCGTCATTTAAACTAGTAACACCCTGGTCTTCTAAAATTTGTGAAGACAGCACATTGACAGTTCTTGGTGTATTCGCAACCGGTTGTGTCAATTTAATGTTAGCACTACGCTCAATTTTATAGCTTTCTTCTTCGTTAACCGCTTTGGCTTCGGTGACAGCAAGTTCAGCGACTTCAGCGGAAGCCATAAAAGGAATACAAAAAGCGACGGTAACGGCAAGTTGGTTTTTATTAAAAATGTTTTTGTGTGTTTTATGCATGTGAATATCCATTGCGTTAGATTATGAAAATACAACTGTAAATGATAATAAGTCGCATTAGTATATTCATCGGTTTTGCAAATGTAAAGTTTTTCACCGGTCAAAATCACAATTTTATGGTTAAAAAGGTGTTGGCAAGGGGGCGTAGGAAAATAAAAATGATATCAGATAATGCACATAAAAATAGGGCAGCTCAAAGGCCGCCCAAGATCTGAGGTGAGTGAGCGTTAAGGTCGTCTAGTACGTTGTTTTATTTGTTCAATGCGGGCTTGCATTTGTTCCACTCGTTGCGGGTAGTGGGCTGCAACATTACGGCGCTCAGAGGGATCTTCGGCTAAGTTATATAATTGAGGGACTTTTTTCATGCCGCTCTCAATGCCTTTACCTCTGATCCAGCCATCGTTATTATCAGTGGGGCTGATATATTTCCACTGACCGTCGCGCAAAGATAAGGTAAAAGCTTCTTCAATAAGCTCCTGGCGACCGTTTGCATTTGCATTTAACCAAGCTGCCGATTGGTCTTGGCTATCGATTGCTTCATCGCTGGCTAACGAAATATCTAATAGGCTGGCAACTGAGGCATATATATCAACTTGGCTCATTAAAGCGTCACTCACGCCGGCTTTAACTTTAGCAGGGTAGTGCAAAATAGTGGGTACGCGAGTGCCTGCTTCAAAGGCGCTATATTTACCACCTCGGTAGACACCAGCAGGGGAGTGCTCACCCAGTTTTTCAACGGCTTGGTCTTCATAACCATCGTTTAAAACAGGTCCGTTGTCACTGGTAAAAATAACAATTGTATTGTCTAACACGCCTGACTTTTCTAACTGCTTAATGACTTGGCCAGTGATATAGTCCATCTGAACGATGGCATCCCCTCGTGGACCCATGTCACTTTGGCCCTGGAATCTTGGGTGTGGCAAGCGAGGGACATGGATGTCATGAAATGAGAAAAATAAAAAA
Organism: Gayadomonas joobiniege G7; assembly: GCF_000300815.1. Taxonomy (GTDB): domain Bacteria; phylum Pseudomonadota; class Gammaproteobacteria; order Enterobacterales; family Alteromonadaceae; genus Catenovulum; species Catenovulum joobiniege. The sequence goes on from NZ_AMRX01000003.1 coordinate 540,464, forward strand.
AACGGATTGTTTTTGTTTTGATCAATAAACTGATTCGCTTTGTCGGTAAAGACAGTGTAGAAGTCTTCGTCTTTCCACTCGGCTGATTTGCCGCCTTTCATCCAGCCGATACGACTAATGCCATTGACAATGGTTTTATTGTGTTGGTCATCTGCTACCTGGCGGCGCAGGTCTGGGTTTTCGTAACCGGTTGGTCGGTCGCCAATTTTTTTAGTATAGTCCACTGATAGTGGATCGTCTTTTGATAAATTGATCACTCGGTGATTTTCCATATATACGGCTGGCACCCGATCACCTGTTGCTGGTAATAAAAAGCTGTAATCAAACCCTATTTCTAATGGGCCGGGTTTTATTTCACCATTCCAGTCGATTGGTTGCTTGCCATCACCCAAGCCTAAATGCCATTTACCCACCACAGCACTGGTATAACCTGCTTTTTTTAACATGCTCGCCATTGTAGGTTGTTCTGTACCTATTAATAAAGCCGCATCCCCTTTTAAAACATGGGCTTTTTTACGAAATGCATATTCACCGGTTAATAAAGAGTACCTAGAGGGGGTGCAAGTCGCTGCTGAGCTGTGTGCGTCGGTAAACTTGATACCGTTAGCCGCTAATTTATCAACGTTAGGGGTTTTAACTCCAACAGCGCCGTAGCTGCTTAAGTCGCCATAGCCTAGATCATCAACATAAAAGATTACAATATTTGGTTTTTCAGACGCAGAATCTTTGGCAATAACATCATTTGATTGGCTGGTACAGGCTAGAGCGAGTGCCGCTACTAAACCGCTTAACACTGCAGGTTTTAACTTTGTTGTAAAATTCATAGTGCCTCTAATCTTCTTTAATTTGTATTTGAAGTTAATTAATTGTATATGATTAATGGAGCAAAAGAAACTTTAAAAGTTGTCATTTGATTATCCTTTTGGTTAAACCTGATAGATGTTGACTACGTACATTAAAACGTAAGTTGGCAAGTTGAAAGGAGGAATAAATTGGGTAGACCATTTGCAGTTGTCGTTAGAGATTTTGGTTGGATTCATTTATCTATTGGTTTAATTGGTAATATATTATTTTTAATTGGTAGTATTTTATTTTTGCCTCGCTTTGAACCTTACAAAACCTTTGCAACCTGGTTATTTATCAGCGGCGCTTTTTTGATGTTAATTGGCAGTATTGGGCGACTCATTGTAGATTTGCATAAAAATCGGCGCCGTTATCGGCGCCAGTATGAAAAACAAAAAGATTAGTTACCTGGGCTATTTTTAAAGGTGATTGATTGAATATTAAATAACCAGTTTTTGCCGCTGGTGAAAACTAAGGTTATTTTTTGCTGCCCCTTAATTGGCTTATTTAAGCGGCCAGAAAATGTTTGCCAGTTATACCATTTACCGGTTTTATTTATCTTTAAATTAGCAATGATTTCGCCTTGACTATCACCAAGACGTACCTCAACTGTGCCGCCTTGAGTTGGGGTAGCCGCTGCTATTTCGATTGAATTTTTTTCTTCTCCTAGCTGAACTTGTTCAAAGGTTAAATAAGTACCGTCTTTAATATAACCTACGCTTTTTTGCTGCTTTTCAATTTTTGCTTTATTTGTATCAGTAAAACTCGTCGCGTGAACTGTGATTGGATTGTTGGGCTTAGTTGGCTCAGATGTTGACGCACAGCCGCTGATAAAAGCGACAAAACAAACGCAGTAAATGTTGGCTTTCAATAGGCTTTTTAGTAAAAACATGGTTTTCTCCACTTGTTAGTTATTAAAGTCTAGGTTTTATATATAGGAAATACGCACTTGATTGGCTGCCATCGGCTTCATGCATCAGACCCTCAATGGTATGAACACCTGCTGTCAGATAGGTCTCAAAGCGGACTGTTTGCTGCAAATCAGACTTGATGGTTTGCTCGCTTTGGTTTTGACCATTCAGTAACAAGCTCACCTTGTTAACTTTTAGCGTGCGAGGTTTAAAATTGTATAGGTTAAAATTGGGGTCTAAACTTGGGTTTGTCATATCTCTGCAGTAGCCTTGGTTAAAACCTAATACGGCTTCTTTTGGCCAGCGGCTGAACTCAATTTGATAGTGGCCAGCTTTGGCAACCTCGATATGCCATAGGCCTCGCTGTTGAATGCCTGCGATCACATGAGACTGGTCGTAAATGGCGCGATCAGAGCGCCACGCTTGCGAGGTTAATTTAACCTCAAATTGTTCTAACGGGTTGATAATTGTCGGGGCCAAACGTTCACCTTGGCTAACCTCTTGCCACCAGTTTTCATAAAAAGCCAGCATCTTTTTTACTCTGTCTGGGTACTCAGACGCAATGTTTTGACGTTGCGCTGGATCTGCGTTTAAGTCATATAACTCATTGCCTACTAAACGCCAGTTAGACTGCATAACAGCGTAATCTTTGTATTTTATTAATCCGCCGTCACCCAGTGGTTTTCCAAATCGGGCTTGGTTGTGCACCACTAATGTTCTTTGTTTAAGCTCCGGAGTGGCGTGTCCTGCGAGAACAGTTTTTAAACTTTGGCCGTCAAATTTAATTTGTTTGGGTAATGTTAAGTTAAATAAATCGACAAAGGTTGGCAGTACATCAATATGGGCTGATAGAGTATTGCTGGTTTTATTGCCAACTATTCCCCCTTGGGGCCAATACCAGAAACTGGCTGCTCTATGACCACCTTCGTACGCTGAGGTTTTTCGCCCACGCATATTGGCGTTGTAGCCAGAGCCATTCGGATGCCCATTGGCGTCGCCTAAGTACCCTTGGGTGGTGCCATTATCTGTTAAATATAAAATCAGTGTATTTTCATCTAAACCTCGTTGTTTGAGATAACTTCTTAAATCACCAACACCTTCATCTATTGTTTCTATCATTGCAAAAAAACGCGCTTGGGTCTCAGGCAAGCCTTTATCTAAATAGGGTTTGATTCGGTCAGCTGGCACATTGAAAGGGCCGTGCGGCGTATTTACAGCAAGATAAATAAAAAAGGGGTCTGAGGAATTTTGGTCAATAAATTTTTTAGTTTGTTCGAACCAAACATGTCCTGAATACCCTTCAACGAGTTTATTGACACCATTATCAGAATACACATCATCAAAATAATCATTTGCCCAATAGTCGGGTACTTCACCCATTACCCCACCACCATGAATAAAAGATTTATCAAATCCTCTGTCTTGTGGTCTAAATGGATAATTATCCCCCAGATGCCATTTACCAAAAATCGCAGTGCGGTAGCCATTATGTTTGAAGATATCGGCCATGGTGGTTTCTTCTTTGTGAAGATGATTACGCCCCGCAAAAGTCAACCAAACGCCGGCGCGGGTTGCATAACGGCCTGTCATTAACGCTGCTCGGGTCGGTGAGCAAGTCGGATCAACATGAAAGTCTGTTAAACGGATACCATCTTTTGCCAGTTTATCTAAATTTGGTGTTTGCGCTGCAGGGCTACCATGGACTGAAAAGTCAGCATAGCCTTGATCATCGCTTAAGATCACTATCACATTGGGTGTTTTTGTTGCGCCTGCAGCGTGACTGACCTGTGTCAGTAAAAGGAATAAGATAAATGATAGTATTTGCATTTAAATTGTCGTTAGTTTTTTGTTTACAATGAGTTTAATTTATACAAAATTGTTACCTTTAGCAAAAGAAATATTAGAAATGATAAAAATACAGATATCAAACTGTTTACAAATTGCTCGATTTAATTAAAATTGTTGCTATATTAGATTTATTTGAGAGGTTGCATGAAACCTAGATTTGATTTTATTAGCACTCTGCTGATATTAACTCTGATGTTGTTATCTTCAGCGGCACAAGTCGCTAAAGCTAACGAGTTGTTATTTAGTTTAAATGGCTCTTGGCATTTTACACCTGACCGTTTTGCCAACGAACAGCAAGCGATTAAAGCTGACTTTCGTCAATGGGATAGGCTGGCAGTGCCGGGAAATTGGGATACGACTGAAAAATATGCCAATTATCGAGGCAAAGCGTATTATCAAAAATCATTTATGCTTCCAACGGGATGGGCTGGCAAAAACCTCAGGTTAAAGTTTGATGCGGTTTATCAAACAGCCAAAGTTTGGTTAAATGGGCACTATCTAGGCAGCCACAATGGCGGTTATACCCCATTTGAATTTACCATCAGCGATTATGTTGATAAAAAAGGGGCTAATTCTTTGTTGGTGATGGCTGATAATAGTTATCACAGAGGGGCTTGGTGGCCTTGGGGTGGCATTAGTCGAGACGTGACTTTATTTGCCGACGATGTGGCGAGAATTGTCTATCAACACATTAACGCTGTGCCCGACTTTGAGCAACAAAAAGTTGATTTTGAAATTCTTTATCAATTACAAAATTATAGCGACCAGCCGCTCGAGTTAGCGATTGAAAGCCAACTGGCCGGGCAAAATTATAGAAAATCTGTGTTACTTAAAAATAAACAACAAGCTGTCAGTCATCAATTTAGCCTACCGCTTTCACAAGTTAACTTATGGGATTTAAACTCACCATATTTATACACAGCGAGCAGTCGGCTAACGCTAAATAATCAGCTTATTGATCAAAAAGTGGATGAGTTTGGAATCCGAAAAATTGCGGTCGTCGGTGAGAAAATTTTATTAAACAATCGAGAGATCCGACTTAACGGGTTGAACCGAGTTCATGATCACCCAGTGTACGGTAATACAGAGCCTGCAGACTTGGTTGCGGCTGATATGCAAGATCTCAAAACTTTGGGCGCTCGGTTTTCGCGGCTGATGCATGCACCGCTGGCAAAAAATATCTTACAGTGGTGCGATCGCAACGGTTATTTGTTGGTTCAGGAAATTCCAGTTTGGGGTGATGATGATCCTCAAACCTTTGCAAACAACCCTGTGACTAAAGGTTGGTTGGATGAAATGATAAAACGTGATTTTAACCACCCGTCTGTGATCGGTTGGAGTGTTGGCAACGAACTTAGAGATCCGGCACCGCCTTGGGGTAAAAAAACCTTAACAGATGATCAGTTTGCTTATGTTGAATCTATGCTTGAGCATCTGGATACATTAGACCCGAACCGCTTAAAAACCTATGTGTCGTTAACCGCATTTAGTTCATTGGCAAATAAAACAAATGAGCCATTTGATAAATTGGATTTTATTTCAATTAATTCGTATGGAAATTTATTAAAAAAAGTAGCCAGCACCCATAAAAATTTTCCTGGCAAACCCATCTTTGTATCTGAAGTGGGCACTAAACAAATAGGTGCAGGCGAGAGTGCGGATCTGGATGAGGCTTTGCTTTCAGATTTACGCCAATTAAAATCATATCCGTATGTGGTGGGTTTTTCGCTGTGGTCGTACAATGATTACCGCAGCGACTATAAGGGTACCCCTGAATCTGGTTTTCGAGCATGGGGCGTTGTTGATGAACAACGCAATAAAAAAGCCGCTTATTTTTCATTGCAAAAGCTATTTGAATACTGGGCAGATTAAGGAAGTTTGGCCGCTAAAAAATCAACGAGTAGTCTAACTTTTGGAGATAAGTGACGGTTTTTGGGGTAAAGCGCCCAAATGCCGTTGCTTTCATCTCTATATTGGCGCAGCACTTCAATTAAGTGTCCATTCGCAAGATCTTCTTTGACATAATAATCAGGCAATTGCACTAAACCTAAACCTCGTTTAGCCGCGTCACGAAGGGCAATGCCGCTGTTGCATGTAATTCGTCCAGAAATACGCTGAGATACCTCTTTGCCTTGCGACCTAAAGCGCCACGCTGCCGTCGAGCCTCGCAAACATTGGTGCTGGTTCAGTTCGGCTAAACTGTGGGGCTCACCATAACGGTCTAAATAACTTTGGCTGGCGCAGACAAACAGCTGACGGCTCGACAAACGTCTGGCAATTAAACTTGAATCTTCCAAGCGTCCTAGCCGAATGGCAACATCAATACCACTATCAATTAAATCCAATTTTTGGTTGGTTAAATCTAGCTCTAGGTCAACATCTGGGTAACGCAACAAAAACTGGTTTAACAAGGGGGCTAAGTTCTGCTCACCATAAGTGACGGGTGCCGTTACTTTTAACAAGCCTTTTGGTGAACTCTGCATTTGACTAACGGCAATATCAGCTTGGGCTAACCCCTCAACCAAATGTCGACATTGTTGAAAATAAACCTGTCCTGCTTCACTAAGAGTGACCTTGCGGGTGGTTCGGTTAATTAATTTTACTGCGAGTCGTTCTTCGAGCCGGCTGACTCGCCTGCTGACCTGAGCAACCGAGGTGGATAACTTTTTGGCAGCAGCGGTGAAACTGCCGCTTTCAGCAACCGCAACAAATTCACTAATCCCTTCCCAGTTTGTCATCTTGCACCCTATTTATGTCTTCAAAGGGGTATTATTACATATATGTAAAAATGAATTGCAAGATATGCAGATTATCTTCAATAAAGAAGGCGTTATACTGTTATTAATACATTTTCGCGCAGAGGCGTGTATTTATTTAAAGAGGTGTTTAAATGACATTAGAGATTAAACCAGGTCAAACTCATATTAAATCAAAAGCAGCGGTTGCCTGGGCAGCTGGCGAACCATTAAAGATGGAAGAAGTGGATGTTGAACTGCCTAAAAAAGGCGAAGTACTTGTTCGTATCGTTGCCACTGGGGTTTGCCACACTGATGCCTTTACTTTATCTGGTGAAGATCCAGAAGGTATTTTCCCCTCTATTTTAGGCCATGAAGGTGGTGGTATTGTTGAGATGGTTGGCGAAGGTGTCACCAGTGTCGAAGTAGGGGATCATGTTATTCCTTTATACACAGCTGAATGTGGAAAATGTAAGTTTTGTACTTCCGGCAAAACGAACTTGTGTCAGGCGGTTCGTGCGACTCAGGGACAAGGGGTGATGCCAGATGGTACGTCACGTTTTTCGTTAAATGGTGAACCTATTTATCATTATATGGGCTGTTCAACTTTTTCTGAATATACTGTATTGCCTGAAATCTCATTAGCCAAAGTCAATAAATCGGCCCCATTAGAAGAGGTCTGTTTATTGGGTTGTGGTGTCACCACTGGCATGGGCGCTGTATTAAATACCGCCAAAGTGCAAAAAGGCGATACAGTAGCCATTTTTGGTTTAGGTGGTATTGGGCTGTCAGCTATTATTGGTGCACGTATGGCCGGAGCCAGCCGTATCATAGGGATCGACATCAACGAAAGTAAATTCGATCTGGCCAAGCAACTTGGGGCAACGGATGTTATTAATCCTCAGAATTTTGATAAACCGATTCAAGAAGTTATTGTGGAAATGACGGATGGTGGTGTTGATTTTTCGTTTGAGTGTATCGGTAATGTTAATGTGATGCGTCAAGCATTAGAATGCTGCCACAAAGGGTGGGGCGAATCCGTCATTATTGGGGTAGCAGGGGCTGGTCAAGAGATTTCAACGCGTCCATTCCAGTTAGTTACAGGTCGCGTATGGCGCGGAACTGCCTTTGGCGGTGTAAAAGGTCGTTCAGAATTACCAGATATTGTAGAGCGTTATTTAGCGGGTGAATTTGGCCTGCAAGAGTTTATTACGCATACCATGGGCCTCGCTGAAATTAATGAAGCTTTTGACCTGATGCATGAAGGTAAAAGCATTCGCTCTGTTGTGCATATGGATAAATAAAACAATAGCGAAAAACTAAAAAGCGCTCCGCTAAGGAAAAAACCAGTCAGCGAAAAGCTGACTGGTTTTTTTTTATTTAAGCTCGCCCGCAATCTGTGCAAATACGGCTTCCATTTTAGCGACTAAAAATGTCACATGATCCGGTGAAAAACAAAGCTGTGGCCTGAGTTTTAACGAGCTACCATTATCCCCGGCGGTGCCGATTAACACTTGCTCCTCTTTTAATAAATTGACTATCTTGGTCGCCAGTGATGGCGCTGCTATGTTTTCATTGTTGGGCTGGCAGATTTCGATGCCCAAGAAAAAACCAGCCCCTCTAATTTCTTTCACAAAAGCATAACCAGCTAGGCGTTCTATTAAAGTTTGTTTTAACTTGAATCCTAAAGTTTTAGCATTGTTTATCAAATCTCGATTTATTATTTCATCAAGGACAGCAGTGGCGGCCGCAACGGCAGCGTTCGAGCCACCAAAGGTATTAAAGTAACCTTGTTTATTGTTGTAGCCTTGTAATAACTCCTCACGAGTCGCAAGGGCAGCCACTGGGTATCCATTGCCCATGGGTTTACCCATAGTCACTATATCAGGGATCACTTGATGCATATTAAATCCCCACATTGAATGGCCAACACGGCCAAACCCAGGCTGTACTTCATCAGCGATAAAAAGGGTGCCCGCATTTTGCAGGTAATCAATACCGGCTTTTATAAAACCCGCTGGCTCAGCATACACCCCATCACTTGAAAAAATACTATCAATTAACAAAGCAGCACAACCATATCCAGAAGCTTGAAGTCGTTGTTTAGCTTGTTTTATTTGTTGTAAAAATGCGTCAGCAGGATCAGAGGCCGCTGCAATTTGTGCGATATTGATAGTCTGTACTGATTCATCGAGGTGGCTTGATCGCATAGATGAGGGTGAAACAGCCGAAACGGCTTGGGTATTGCCATGGTATGCGCACTTAGTAACAATGATACCCTGATGACCCGTAAAATCTTTTGCTAAACGGAGTGCTAAGTCGTTTGCTTCACTCCCTGTGCAAGTCATTACTAAACGGTCAATTGTGCCGGGTAAGGTGGCTAACAAACGGTTCGAATATTCATGGAGCCCTTTATTTAAATAACGACTATGGCAGTTAATTTGTAAAAATTGCTGATGAATCGCATCAGCGACCTTGGTATTAGCGTGACCAACAGATTGCACATTATTGTATACGTCTAGATATTTTTTACCTTGGTGATCAAACAACCAAACGCCTTCACCACGGACTAAGTTTAATGGCTGTTGATAAAATAAAACAGACATAGGGCCCGTGCTTTGCTGGCGCTCAGTGATTAGTTTTTTAAGGTAGGGATCAGTTAAAATTTTCTGATCAGAAAAAGCGTTCTGCTCTAATATAGAGAAGTTTTTGACGGTATTGTTAGGCAACATAATTGTGCTCCAGTCCTAAAGTTTTATGTTGATTTAAATATCTCTCTGCTAGCAGGGCAGTGCCACTTGCAAAACCTTGACTAAATTCGCTCGCAGTCGGCGTTTCTGGATGGCCAGCTAGCCAAGCGGTTAACAATACTCGGCGCAAAAATATAAAGGTGTCTATCGCCTTGATATCAGCTTGGTTTAAGGGGCGGATATTCTGGTATCCTTTCAACCAAGCCTGCTTAAGTTGCTCAACATTATTCTCTAGTTCGTAAAAGCTAATCGTTGCTGCAAAATCGTACATATACCAACAATAACCGCAGTCATCAAAATCGATCACTGCAATTTGATCATCCAGCACAAGTAAATTAGAGAGGCGTAAATCAGCATGAATAAGACCATAATTTTGCTTATTGGTATAACAGTTAAGCATCGTTTTGGCGACCGATAGCGCTTGTTTAATAATCTTTAATTCATTGTTTTTTAGAGACTTATCCGCCTGCCAATCTCCCCAATGGCCTTGTGGACCAATCATGGTGTCATAGTTCCAAATCTTACGCTCAAAATACTTTGGTGGCTGCCAACTTTGACTATGCTGGTGCAATTTGGCTGTTAACCCACCTAGCCGCTCAAACCAAGGCTCAATGTCGTCGTTTATTGTTGGTTCAGCGCCAGCTAAAAATTTAAAAGCGATTACAGTGAGACTTTTGTTGGTTAATGTCAGCGTACCAATCAATTGGCCATTTTTATCTGCGATAGGCGCGGCTGTGTAAAGGGTATTTTCAGATATAAGTGCTCGAATCCAATCTAGCTCTGAGAGGAGGGCATTTTGGCTATTATAACCTTCTCGACTGATCCTAAATGCCAATTGATTATTGTCTTGGTAGGTTACTTTAAAGGTTGCGTTTTCCGATACCGTTAACAATTCTACGTTTTTTACTTCGGCCAGGTGCCAGTTGGCCGCAATGTGGGCCAATGCCAACTGCAATTCTTTAATAAATTTCTCTGAATACATAAAAGCTCCTAGTTTATTTAGGTTGGGCTGGATTTTGCTTAGTGTTTGAATCCACTTGGTTTTAACGGAAGCGAACTCTATTCCATGCCTTTATCAAAAAATGGCAAGTTTTAAAGGTTAATTAAATCAATCGGTTATGTTTTTTAAGTTTGGGTAAAAAAAATGAATAAACAAATGAATGCACCAGAACTAGATATTCAGGATCATTTTGATGCAAATATTCAAGCAAACAACATGGGCGAGTGGCAGCAGAAATATGATCAGATCAGTGAGGGGGCTTTTTATGGCTCTATTAAACATTTGTCACTGCCTAAAATAAAACTTTTTGCTGAGCAAAGTAGTCGTGCGTTAAAACAGCAATGTTCAGCAGGTGAAGCTGGGTTATGGTTAGGGTTCAGTGACAGTGCAGACTTTAAGATAAACGGGCGCACAGGAAAACGCGACCAGATGTATTATTGTTCTGGTTTAGCTGATTTTGAATTAGTCACACCAGAACACTTTAGTATCTATAGCCTAGTGATGCCAACGCAGGTGGTTGAGTCATTACTGCAAACGCAGCAAACTGATCTCCACAGCCTACAACTGGCCAAGGCCGCACCCACTACAGTGGCTCAGGTAAAGTATTATGTTGAACATTTAATGTCAGGTAATTTTCTACCTGCTTCTTGTGACGATCTTTTATTGGACTCAATTGCGGATATTTTGCAAGCCGATCAAATAGAAAACCAAGAAGGTTTGAACTCATCGCAGCGTTATCGAGTGGTTAAGCGGGTTAATGAGTATTTAAATGATGAGAAGTTAAAAAAACCTGTGACGGTTGGTGCGTTAATAGAGGTGGCTTTTGTAAGCCGTCGAACCTTACAGTATTGTATGCAATCCTGTTTAGGTTTAAGTCCAAAACAATATATTAGCCTGTTAAGGTTGAACCAGATCCGACGGCGCTTTCTTGATCCTGATGAAAGTAAAAATATCTCTGAGCTTGCATTTGAACATGGATATTTTCATCTAGGTCAGTTTGGCCAAGACTATAAGCGCCTATTTGGCGAAACACCAGGCCAAACAATAGCTCGCTACCGACCTCATTAACTTAAAAGTTGGCTGCTTGACAGTTTGGTAACTGCAAATTTTTTAGCGCAGTGAGTTTGCGGTCATGCGCACCTTTGGCAAAATTACTGATGTGATAGCTATTAGGTTTTTCCCAATCAACTTCAACTCGCCCATCGCCTAATACAATTCGTGCGAGCTTGTCTCTTAGTGTGCTGGCAACTTCTTGATAGGCAGGATGATAAGCAAGGTTATTCCGCTCGGCTGGATCGCAGCGTAAATCAAACAGCGCCATTTCTACGGCTTTATCTGATGCATTTAACGCCCATTTAACTCTATCGCCAGGCGCAAAACTCTTGCCAGGCTGGCCATTAGTTGGTCGAGTTCGCATTGAAAAAGCAAAAGTTTCACTGCGTAGATAGGCTCGTGGGCCCATGACAAAGTTAACTTCAGCCAAAACATAGTCTCTGTGGTATTGTTTTGAGCGGATGACTTTAGCTAAATCAAACCCACTTAGATGCGGGGCTTCTTTGGCTACATCCATGCCTGCGGCGGCGAGTATGCTGGGCGCTAGATCAACGTATTCAACAAAGTCATTGACAACTTTACCTGCAGGAAAGCGTTTTTGCTGCGAGTCAACTGCAATGATAATACCTTGGTTAGACGTGTTATAGGGACCAAATTTAGCTTCTATGCCTTGTTCGCCTAATTGCCAGCCATGATCGCCCACCGTCATCATTATGATGTATTCTTGATTATTTTGGCGACTGTATTCTTTAAAGGCGTTTACCGCTTCACCAATTAAATGATCACCATATGCACAAAACGCATAATAATCAGCAATGGCTTGTTGTTTTTCTGCCGCACTTAAACCATCAATCTTCATGACTTTATATAATCGTTGTAATTGTGGCGGTAGTTTTTCAACTTCTGCTTTAGAAAATTCAGGGACCTGATACCCTTTGTTTTTAAAACGATCACGGAAAGATTTAGGGGGCAGTACTGGGGTATGTGGGAAATGAAAATTTAAACTGGTCATCAAAGGTTGATTTGTTTTAACACCCTGATAAGTTTTATTAAATTGAGTTCGATAAGGGCGGTCAGGGTTATTTAAAAAATTTTTAAATGATTTAACTATATGGCCGTCTAATGTTTCGCCGGCCGGTTGTGGGCTTTGGCCACCGATAATTAGCGTATTTGAAGCTCGGGTATGGGCCCGCAAGATCTCTAGTTCTTGTTCAAGCGGCTTATTTGCTGGATTAAAGTCTCTGTCTACTCGGTATTCTTCAACACGACCGTTTGGAAAAACGAAGCGCTCTGATTTACCTAAGTTTTTCCAATTTTTGTCATAGTGTTCTATTTTAACCCAGTCGGTTAAATTGTTATGAGCCAGGTCTTTTTTAAAATCAACCCATTGATCATAAAAACCTAAATCATTCCAAGTTGTGCCGTTTTTGTATTCGTAAATACGGACACCACTTTTCCCAAACAAAGCGGTTTGATACCCCTGCTTGCGCAGCTCGACAGGGACGGGAGGGGTAAACAAATCGGTTTGATCATGGGTGCGCTCAAACCCGTATCGGCCACTCTTATGGGGATATAACCCTGTGATCATGGAGCTACGCGATGGTGCACAACCCGGTGATTGATTATACGCATGAGTGAACATGGTACCTTCAGCCGCCAAAGCATCTATATTTGGCGACTCAACATAACCTAATGGACTATTTTTGCTGCCAGTTTGGCTTAGGTTAAAAGCGGCAATACTATCAGCTCTTTGATCATCGGTAATAATCCAAAGAATATTCGGTTTTTGTTTAACTTCATTGAGCTCTGGTAAAGTTTGATTTGCGTTCGATTCACTGTAATTATTTGAAGTAGATTGGCTACAAGCAAGCATAAACAAGCTTGCTGCGATTGTAGACGCCAATTTTATTATTTTCATGCAGACTCCATTTTATTTTACGTTTTATTAATATTGTTAATTCAGCAATCAATTGACACGAGTGTAATGTTGACAGTTGTCTTTTATCTGGTGTTCGCGCGTCACACGGGAAATATTGGTATGATGCTGTCCACAAGAATCTGTGTTAGATCCCGAGCTCGCTGCGGTGAGCTTTGTGGTCACTAGGATATTCCTGTTATATACTGCAAAAGGCAGAAGATAAGGGAATAGTGAGATGCAGGTATCTTTACAACAATTAAATACTGCCGTTTGGGTATACGACTTTGAACATGGGCGTATACTTTGGGCAAACGATTCGGCCCTTAAGCTTTGGGATAGTCCGTCTTTTGATGAGCTTAGTAGTCGCGATCTGATTTCTGAACAGTCATCGGCGTTAAAAAAAACGCTTTTGCAATACAAAGAAACACTGAGCCGTGGGGGCGATATTCATTTAAATTGGACTTTTTATCCCCGTGGTAAACCCATTGAAGCTTTTTGCCAATATTCTGGCATTTATTTAGATGACGGCCGTTTAGCTATGTTGGTTGAAGCCACTAGTAGTGTAAAAATGCAGTCAAATCAAATTCTCACAAGTTCGGCTATTTTGTCAAACTTTGCATTAAATGGGGCTTTTATCAGTGGGAATAAGCTGTTTGTTGAGAGTTTTTCTGCAGACGTTTGTCAATTGAGTGATTTATTCTGCCACCCAAGGATTTATCAGCAATTGATGAGCGAAGTGACACTAAAAGGTTCATTCGAAGAAGATATTTTGTTATACACAGTCAATGGCCAGCGTTGGTTCAGGGTAAATGCAAGCTTGTCGACAGCAGACGAGGGACAAAGTAGCATTTTGCTTCATCAATTTGACATCCACGAACGTAAATTAACTGAGCAAAGTTTACGTGAGCAAGCTATCTCTGATCCATTAACCGGTTTGGTAAACCGCAGAGGGATCGCCGCTGCTTTAGAAAACCGTATTGTTGGCAAAAAACATCCATTTGCACTTTTATACATAGACTTAGACGGCTTTAAGATGATCAATGATTCACTTGGGCATCAGGTTGGTGACGAAGTGTTGATTGAAGTGAGTGCACGCCTAAAACAATTCTGTCGAGCCGGTGATACTTTATCTCGGTTTGGTGGGGACGAATTTATATTGTTAGTCGAGCAAACGACAAGCGAAGCTGATTATGCAGCCTTATCTGAACGTATTATTGAGTCTGTATCTGTGAGTTATGAGCTCGTTAATGAGCACAGGTTGTCGCTGTCCGCCAGCATAGGTGTTGCTGTTTTTCCGTACGATGCGAATGATGTAAAAGGACTCATCGGCTGTGGTGACGCGGCCATGTATCGGGCTAAAACATTAGGAAAAAAATGTTGGCAGAGGTATCAGCATGGCATGGAAAATACGTTAAAATATCGCAGTATGTTGGCGCAAAAATTGTCATTTGCGATTAAAAATGACGAATTAGAAGTTTATTACCAACCAATAAAAAATTTGCAAATTAATACAATTTTGGGATTTGAGGCATTATTACGTTGGCGTAACCCTCAGTTTGGCGTTATAGACCCAGAAGAAACAATAAAAATTGCCGAAAATACTGGTTTGATCCACGACATAGAAAATTGGGTTCTTGCCCAAGCAATGAGCGCACTTGTTAAATTAAAGCGCTTGTTTGGCGCCAAAACCACTATGGCAGTCAATATTTCTGGTCTGCATTTAACTGATCCTGGATTATTAACGCGTATGTTAACGGAGCTTAAGTCCCAGGGGTTAACACCCAAAGATTTAACGATAGAGTTAACCGAAAGTGTTTTAATGGAAGACCTTAATAATATGCAAGATGATCGGGCTATTGATAAGTTGATTGCAGCCGGGATCAGATTAAGTATTGATGATTTTGGTACCGGTTATTCGTCGTTAGCGCATTTACATAGGTTTCCAGCTTCTGTAGTGAAAGTCGATCGATGCTTTTTAAACGATCTCAATAACAACCAAGTGACTTTTGAATGCATTTTTAGGTTGGTTCAATCTTTGGGTATGCAAGTTTTGATCGAAGGGATAGAAACAAACGAGCAAGCGCAGCGTTTAAGTGATTTGGGTTATCAAGTTCAACAAGGTTTTTACCATGGTCGGCCACAGCCGTTGAATTTTTACCTACAGCAATCAGAGTTTAATGATTAGCAAGAATTTATATAGAAGTAAAATCAAGTGATAAATAGCATTGTGCAGGGCGACTGCATACAACAGCTGAGAAAAATAGAGGAGACTTCGGTCGATTTAATCTATTTAGATCCCCCTTTTTTTAGCGACAAAAAATATACCTTAAAAAGTCGTGAGCAGGCCCAATGTTTTAGTTTTAATGATAGGTGGGGCTGTGTGCAAGGTTATGCCGATTTTATGCAAGCCAGGTTGGCTCTGATGAAACCTCTATTGAAAAAAACCGGCTCTATCTTTGTGCATTGTGATAAAAATGCTCAGCATATCCTTCGTTCAATTTTAGATAACTTGTTTGGACGTGAGCAATTTCGTGCTGAAATCATTTGGCACTATAAACGTTGGTCAAACGCTCAAACCGGATTATTGGCGAGCCATCAAAATATTTATTTTTACTCAAAAAGTGATCAGTATAAATTTAATACCTTGTACACGGGGTATTCTGAAACCACGAATATTGATCAACTGTTATACAAACGCACACGGGATAAATTTAATAAATCCGTTTATTGCCGAAATGATGAGGGTTTATCTGAACTGGGTAAAGCCAAAAAAGGTGTGCCCCTTAGTGATGTTTGGGACATACCAACATTGAATCCAAAAGCAAAAGAAAGAGTTGGCTATCCCACGCAAAAGCCTCTGTCATTATTAGAGCGGATTATTGAATTATCAACAGACGAAGGCGATCTCGTATTAGACCCATTCTGCGGTAGTGGCACGACTTGTGTCGCAGCACACCTTAACGGGCGTCGTTACATTGGCATTGATGAATCAGTGGCTGCAGTTTCTTTGGCCCGTGGCCGCCTAGATCAGCCAATTAAAAGTGAATCTAAAGTGCTTAAACAAGGGCGTGGTGCGTTTCCAAAAGCAGATCAGCAGGCGCTTAATTTATTGCAAGGGGTTGCATATCATGCGGTTACTCGCAATAAAGGCATAGACGCTATTTTAGCCGAACCCTATCAAAATACCCCTGTATTAGTACGGGTTCAAAAACCGAAAGAGCCACTATGCGAAGCGGCGACTCGGTTGACGAATGCAATGCTTAAAAAAGGATCGTTAAAAGCGTTTTTAATTCAGACCGAGGTGGACATTGGGTTAGATGCACAATTTAAATTATCACCCGGTATTACAGTGTTAAGTACGCCTGCGGTCAGTATCGCAAACGCGCTAAAACCAGTCGTTGGCGACTAATCTCGAACCGACAACACAGGAATAGACAGGCCTTTATAAATGCCTATCAAACGTAACACTAAGATCGCTAACATGCCAATAATCATAGCGCTACCATCGTTTAAACCAAGGTAGACTAATAATAGGTATAACCCCCCGCCCGCGAGTGCTGCCACTGCGTAGACTTCTTTATGCATGACCAAAGGGATGTCGTTGCAAATAATATCGCGTAAGACGCCACCGGCGACACCTGTCATTATGCCCATAATTAAACAAATTTCGGTGCCATGACCAAGCGCTTGAGCTTTTTGAATGCCGGCCATCGCAAAAAACGCAAGTCCCACTGCATCGCAAGTATCTAACGCTTTTTGTGGAATGGGGTAAAAGCGCATGACTAAAAACGCAGATAAGGCTGCGCCCATGCCCACATAAAGGTAGGCAGTATTTTCGACCCACGCAATTGGGTGGGCGTTTAAAACCAAGTCCCTTAATGTGCCACCACCTATCGCAGTGATCAAAGCGACAACTAACACACCAAAAATATCAAATTGTTTGCGCCCTGCGGTTAATGCGCCAGAAATAGCAAAAACGGCGGTGCCAAAAAAATCCAAAAAGGTTAAAACTGAAGTCGACAACATAGTAGGTTTATACAGTCAAGGCAAAATTAAGGGCGCAAATTTTACCATAGGCAAAATGATTTCGCTTCTAGTTAGTGTCGGGAACACGTAAAATAACGCGCAAATTTACTGTCTTAATGATATCGAGGTCATTTGTGAATCAAACGCCAGATTCTGGTTTTGCAAAAATCCAATATAAGTTTGAAAAAATAAAATCAAATAAAGCTTTTGAGTTGTTTGTGATAAGTATTATTGTTATTTCAGCGTTGCTTATTGGCGCAAAAACTTATCCATTAGCCCCCTCAGTTCAGCAAGCTACTTTGATTATGGATTATTTTATTACTGTTTTCTTTTTAGCAGAAATCAGCATACGTTTTATTGCCGATCCCAATAAAAAACGATTTTTTCATTCCTTTTGGAACTGTTTTGACAGTTTGATTGTACTCGTTAGTTTAGTGCCGATTGATAATTCAGAAATGGCAGTCATTGGCCGTTTAATTCGTGTCTTTCGAGTTTTACGTATGGTTTCTATAATCCCAGAGTTAAGAATTTTATTAACTTCGTTAGTCAAAGCATTGCCTCAATTGGGTTATGTTATGTTATTGATGTTTATAATATTCTATATCTACGCTGCAGTCGGTAGCACCTTGTTTAGCAGTATTAATGAAACCTTATGGGGAGACATTACGATTGCGTTATTAACCTTGTTCAGGGTAATGACTTTTGAGGATTGGACTGATGTGATGTACGAGACCATGGAGGTTTATCCATTGAGTTGGTTATATTATTTAACTTTTATCTTTTTGTCTGCGTTTGCGTTTTTGAACATGGTTATAGGTATAGTGGTTAACGTAATGGAGCAGGAGCACCAGAAAGCACGAGCTGATAAACTGGCTGAACGCGGTGAAACTGAACCGACTTTGTCTGATTTAAAAGCTGAACTGGCTCAGATTAAAGCCCTGCTGGAAAAAAAACACCATGTATAAATTTAATAAATTTGATATAGACGCATTTTTACAAGACTATTGGCAAAAAAAGCCGTGTTTAATTCGTGGTATGTTTGCCGATTTTAATGATCCTCTGTCGGCAGACGAATTGGCTGGTTTGGCCATGGAAAACGAGGTGGAGAGCAGAGTTGTCTATCGTTCAAAAGAGCAATGGCAAGTGACTCATGGACCACTAACTGACTATCAGGCTTTTGGTGGAACAGACTGGACTTTGTTAGTGCAAGCCGTAGATCATTTTGTACCAGAGGCGGCTGAGCTTACGGATTGTTTTCGTTTTATACCGGACTGGCGCATTGATGATCTTATGGTCAGTTTTTCTACACCGGGTGGTGGTGTGGGGGCGCATGTTGATCAGTACGATGTGTTTATTATTCAAGGCCAGGGCTCACGGCATTGGAAAGTGGGCGAGCGACAAACTCTGACACAAACATTACCGCATCCTGATTTATTACAAGTGACTGGTTTTGAGCCATGCATCGATGCAGTTTTAGCGCCGGGTGATGTTTTGTATATTCCGCCAGGATGCCCTCATGAGGGGTATGCACAAACCCCTGCACTCAATTATTCAGTTGGGTTTAGAGCCAATAACCAAACAGAGTTGTTATCTGCGTTTGCAGATTTTGCATTGCAAGAAAGTTGTTTTACTGAGAGATATACAGATCCAGGACTTTCAAAAACCCAAACACCAGGCCAGATAAGCACAGACAAAGCGGATCAATTAATCAAATTATTACAGCAAACTTTAAGTAACAAAGCAGCAACATATCAATGGCTAGGACAATTTTTAACTCAGCCTAAATACGAACATGAGCTGCCAACCTTTGAAGAGGCTGCCGACAGCGAATACCTAGTCGAATTGATTGAGCAACTGGATGGTTGGCAACGAACCTTAGGTGTGCGTTTTTTGTTTTTGCATGACAGCTTATTTGTGCACGGTGAGGCTTTATCTTTGTCGGCACAGCAGTATCAGTTTGCGCAATGGTTGGCCGATAATAAACAGTTCACCGCAGCCGAATTAAAAACATATTGTCAACAGCCGGCGAACTTGAATTTGTTTAGTGCGTTAGTTTGCGAAGGGTTTATAACGCCAAGTGAACAAATTTTCGACGAAGACGACTGACGGAACTACCCAAAGGCGCGTTATTTAAGGTACAATCCGCGCCTGAATTTTTAATCGTTGAGAGACTATGTTCGAAGTTAATCCAGTCCAGAACAAAATAAAAGATATTGCAGAGCGCACTCAGATGCTTAGGGGGTATCTTTGACTATGATGCCAAAGCGGAACAGCTAGAGGAAGTCAGCCGAGAACTGGAATCTCCAGAAGTCTGGAACGAACCAGAGCGGGCGCAATCACTTGGTAAAGAAAGAGCAAGCTTAGAGTTAGTGGTTAAAACCATTGATGAACTCGAGCAAGGTTTAGAAGACGTCGAAGGTTTGCTTGAATTAGCCGTTGAAGCAGAAGATGAAGAAACCTTTAATGAAGCCCAGCAAGAGCTAGCTGAGCTTGAAGACAAAATTATTGGTTTAGAATTTCGCCGTATGTTTGCTGGGCCACACGATAGCTCGGATTGTTATATAGATTTACAATCAGGTTCTGGTGGCACCGAAGCGCAAGATTGGTGCAGCATGCTATTACGTATGTATCTGCGTTGGGCCGAATCACACGAATTTAAGACAGAGCTGATTGAAGTATCTGATGGAGATGTTGCTGGCATTAAATCAGCAACTATTCGGATTAGTGGCGAATATGCATTTGGGTGGTTACGAACTGAAACGGGTGTGCATCGTTTAGTGCGTAAATCACCGTTTGATTCAGGTAATCGTCGCCATACCTCGTTTGCGTCGGCGTTTGTTTATCCTGAAGTGGATGATGATATCGAGATCGAAATCAATCCGGCCGATTTACGCATTGATACTTACCGGGCATCAGGTGCCGGTGGTCAGCACGTAAACCGAACAGACTCTGCGGTACGTATCACCCACCTGCCAACCAACACAGTGGTTCAGTGTCAAAACGACCGTTCTCAACACAAAAATAAAGACCAGGCAATGAAGCAGTTAAAAGCCAAACTATACGAGTTGGAACTGCAAAAACAAAATGCCGAAAAACAGGTAATGGAAGATGGTAAATCTGACATTGGCTGGGGCAGTCAAATACGTTCGTACGTATTAGATGACGCCCGTATTAAAGATTTGCGCACCAATGTTGAAAACCGCAATACCCAAGCGGTATTAGATGGTGCGTTAGACCCATTTATTGAAGCGGCATTAAAAGCCGGTATCTAACCTCACGAGTGGAAAAAAGAATGTCTGATACAAATATACAAACGCAGGAAGAAAACAAACTGATTGCTGAGCGTAAAGCCAAGCTTGCGGCCATTCGTGAAGCCTGTGCTGCCAATGGCCATCCAAATGATTTTAACCGCACTCACTATGCTGCTGATTTGCAAGCAGAGCATGGTGAAAAAGATAAAGCGGGTTTGGAAGATGAAGACAATCAGGTTGCGGTTGCTGGTCGCATTATGGCAAAACGTGGGCCATTTTTAGCGCTGCAGGATATGTCTGGCCGAATTCAGGCCTATGCTGACAAACAAGTCCAGAAAGATTTAAAAGAAAAATATGGCGCGTTGGATATTGGTGACATTATTGGTGTGAGCGGCCCTGTGCACAAGTCTGGCAAAGGCGACTTATACGTTCACATGAAAAACTATGTTCTGTTAACCAAATCATTGCGTCCGCTGCCAGAAAAATACCATGGTTTATCTGATCAAGAAACCAAATATCGTCAGCGCTATGTTGATCTTATGATCAATCAACAAACTCGTGATGTATTTTCAATCCGTTCAAAAGTGATTAGCGGTATTCGCAACTTTTTAAGCGAGCGTCGTTTTATGGAAGTTGAAACCCCTATGCTGCAAGTGATCCCTGGTGGCGCATCGGCTAAACCTTTTGTTACTCACCATAATGCGTTAGACATAGATATGTATTTGCGTATTGCACCTGAATTATATCTTAAACGTCTGGTTGTAGGTGGTTTTGAGCGTGTATTTGAAATAAACCGTAACTTCCGCAACGAAGGGTTAAGTACAAGGCACAATCCAGAGTTTACCATGATAGAGTTTTATCAGGCTTATGCTGATTATAACGATTTAATGGACTTAACTGAGCAGATGTTGCGTACATTAGCGTTAGACGTGCTGGGCACTACCGAAGTTGTAAATACTAAACGCAACGAAGAAGGTGAAGTGATAGAAAGTATCAGTTACGACTTTGGTCAAGCGTTTGAACGTTTAACTATGGCCGAAGCGATATTACGCCATGCACCAGAACTAGACGCTGAAGTTATCCGTGATGCAGAGAACAATTTAGCCGGTTTGCAAAATATTGCTAAATCGCTTGGTATTAAAGAACCAGAGCAAGAAGGTATCTGGGGCGCTGGTAAATATCTGACAGAGATATTTGAGGCAGTGGCTGAGCATAAACTGATTCAGCCAACCTTTATTACTGAATATCCGTGGGAAGTATCACCATTAGCCAGACGTAGTGATAATAATTCATTTGTGACTGATAGATTTGAGTTTTTTGTCGGTGGTCGTGAATTAGCGAATGGATTTTCGGAATTAAATGATGCTGAAGATCAGGCTGAACGTTTTATGAAACAAGTGGCAGAAAAAGATGCTGGGGATGAAGAAGCCATGCATTATGATGCTGACTATATCACGGCGCTAGAATATGGCCTGCCGCCAACTGCCGGAGAAGGGATAGGTATAGATCGGTTGGTGATGTTATTTGCCGACTGTGCAACCATTAAAGATGTCATATTATTCCCTCACATGCGACCACAAGCTTAAGCTGAGTGGTTGTAAAGCGCGCTTGATAAAAAAGGTTAACGGATGTTAACCTTTTTTGCTTTATTTAATGATCGATCAAAGGGAGGGCGGTGCTTTTTACTGGTGACTTTAAAACAAAAGACGACTGTACACCACTGACACCTGCTATCCTAGTTAACCGATTGAGCAGAAATTGCTGGAAGTCATCCATGTCCTTAACAATCACTTTTAATAGATAATCCGCAGCCTGACCCGTGACTAGATGGCATTCTAGTACTTGTGGGCAACTTGCAATCTCACGCTCAAATTCGGCAAACCGTTCTGGCGTATGTTTATCCATGCTAATTTGAATAAAAGATAAGAGTGTTAAGCCGAGCTTACGAGCATCTAATAATGCCACATAAGCCTCAACTAAACCTACAGATTCTAACTGCCTGACGCGTCGTAAACAGGGGGCTGGTGACAAATTAATCCGTTCGGCTAACTCTTGATTAGAGATCCGGCCTTCGCTTTGAAGTATTTTAAGGATTGCCTTATCGTAGTTATCTAGTTTCACATTGAATTCTCTATCTGAAATTAAATTGCTAAAATTAAATAATTTTTGAAATTTATTTTCATTATTTTAGGTTTGACTCCATATATACGCAATCTAAATTCGTATTTTTATCGGTATAATAGTTAGCATAATTTTTTAGGAGCCATATTATGTTAGCAAACCCCGCACAAAAATATCGTTCGTTTAAGCCAGTTGATTTGCCAAATCGTGAATGGCCAAATAAACAAATTAAAAAAGCCCCAATCTGGATGAGTACAGATTTACGAGACGGTAACCAAGCTTTGATCGACCCTATGTCAATTGAAACTAAACTTAAATTTTTTAAAGCTTTGGTAAAAATGGGTTTTAAAGAAATTGAAGTGGGCTTTCCGTCGGCGTCACAGATCGACTTTGATTTTGTGCGTTTGTTAATAGAAAAAAATCATATCCCTGACGATGTGACTATCGAAGTTTTAGTACAGGCCAGATATGAATTAATTGAACGAACGGTTGAAAGTGTTCGAGGTGCCAAGCAAGTTATTTTGCATATGTATAACCCATTAGCACCGGATTTTAGAGAAATTGTTTATCGCAAAGATAAAGCGGGCATTAAACAAATTGCGGAACAAGGTACCCGTTGGGTTAAAGAACTCACTGCGACAGCACCAGAGGTCAACTGGGTATATCAATACTCACCTGAAGCTTTTTCTAGCACTGAGCTGGATTATGCAAAAGAAGTCTGCGACGCAGTGTCAGCTATTTGGCAGCCGACACCGGCAAATAAAATGATTTTGAATTTACCGGCAACCGTAGAGATGAGCACACCCAATGTGTATGCCGATCAAATTGAATGGATGCATAAAAATATCAACCAACGTGATGCCATTATCATCAGTGTTCATCCACATAATGACCGCGGGACAGCGGTCGCTGCGGCAGAGTTGGCGGTGATGGCTGGTGCTGACCGCGTAGAGGGGTGTCTGTTTGGCAATGGTGAACGCACAGGCAACGTAGACCTAGTGACGTTAGCGCTAAACCTTTATTCGCAAGGAGTGTCACCTGAATTAGATTTTTCTGATATGGATCAAGTGATTGCACTTGTTGAAGAATGCAATAAATTGCCAGTTCATCCGCGTCACCCCTATGCAGGTGAATTAGTATTTACCGCATTTTCGGGTTCACACCAAGATGCGATTAAAAAAGGTATGGCATTACAAAAAACCGATCAATATTGGCGGGTCCCTTATTTGCCGATCGATCCCGCTGACCTAAATCGTAGTTATGATGCAGTGGTTCGGGTGAATAGCCAATCGGGAAAAGGGGGGGTGAGTTTCTTGCTTGAACAGCATGGTGGTTACGAGCTGCCTCGCAAATTGCAAATGGAATTTAGCAAAGTTGTACAAGCAGTCAACGATACTAAAGGCATAGAAATGAAAGCTGCTGAGATCCTGGAACTGTTTAAACAGACTTACTTTGATGCAGAAAAAAATATTCAATTGACTGCTTATCAATTGCATGAAGAAAGCGATCAACATGTGATGCGGCTTCAATTGGTCATTGGCGAGCAGAGGGTTAATTTGTCAGGTGGGGGTAATGGACCAATTGATGCAACTGTTGATGCGTTAGCAGCATTAACCACCCAAGCGTTAGAAGTTACTGGCTATCATGAGCACTCAATTGGTGAAGGTTCTCAGACGGAAGCCGTTTGTTATGTTGAATTAAAAATCGATAAACAACATTATTGTTTTGGTGTAGGGCAGGATACCAGTATCAGCCAAGCTGCCGTGAAAGCACTCTTAAGTGGAGTTAATCGTGCTTTGGCTCAGCAGCAATTGGCGCTTGCGATTCCTGAATCAGTGTAATTTTAGCTTTGGCCGTAATCTTCGGTTGATACGGCCAACTAACATTAACAACAGCATTTTTCCATATCCATGCAAAGCGGCTTGGTGTAAGCGATATAAAGAGACATAGAGCTTACGGGCGATACTGCCTTCTATAAAAACCTTTTTATTGGTTACGCTGGACAAAAAACCAACTGACGTATATTCGGCAAAGGATATTAACGAGCCTTTGTCTTTATATTCAAATGCGGACAAAGCGTGCCCATCAAGCTGCGCACAAATATTTTTATAACACTGATCGGCCATTTGATGCGCCGATTGAGCTCTTGGCGGCACGTAGCTACCATCTTTTTGCTGCAGACTCGCACAATCGCCAATTGCAAAAATATTTTCATCTGACTCGGATTGCAAGGTCTCGGTGATGACCAATTGATTGATTTTATTGGTTGCGAGGCCACCAATATTATTCATGAACTCAGGTACTTTGACCCCTGCACACCAGACATTTATATTCGAGTTGATGAGTTCGCCTGTTGTCGTTTCAACGCCTTTTTCATGTGCCTCTTTCACCATAGTACCAGTGCGTACTATAACACCAAGCTCTTTTAATACTTTTAGAGCAGAGTCTGAGATGCGTTCAGGCAAAGCAGATAAAATTCTTGGGGCTGCTTCTATTAATGTAATTTCGACTGAGTTGCGTGTGATTTTATCAAAGCCATAAACAGAAACTAAATCAGTTAATTTATATAGTTCTGCCGCCAGTTCAACACCGGTTGCACCGGCACCAATGATATTAATTTTTAATGAGGTCTGACTGTCGTTGGCTTTTAGTTTTAAAAACTCGTTTAAAATCTTGCTATGGAATTGCTCAGCCTGTTTTGTGGTATCTAATGTCAAACAATGCGTTTTAACACCGGCTGTATTGAAGTCATTAGTGATTGAACCAATTGCAAACACGAGGGTATCGTATCTGACTCGACGGGGCGGTACCAATTGCTCGCCGTGCTCGTCACAAATTGCTTTTATTAAAATTTCTTGGTTTTCACGGTCAAGCTGATACACCTCACCTTTTTGAAATTCAAAATGGTTGTTGGTTGCGTGCGCTCTAAAGTCAACACCATCCATATCGACATCCAATGATCCAGCGGCTACTTCGTGAAACAAAGGTTTCCAAATATGATAGGGATATTTGTCTAACAGCAGAACGTCAACTGAAGCCGTATTTTTGAACTTGTTGCCAAGCTTTGTTGCGAGTTCAAGGCCGCCGGCTCCGCCACCCACAATAACGATTTGTTTTGCCATAGTTGTCTCCTAAAAATAGTGACTAGGATAATGCATGAGTTTAATGAAACAGGCAAATTTGAGGTGCTGTAAGTTAAGCAATAGATAAAAAAAACGCCCAGTTGGGGGACCGGGCGTTAAAAAATGCCTAAAAGGCACTCAAGCACTAACAAAGGGATGTCTAGAAAAACAAATGAACCGTGTTTTTCAAAGATGTGTTTAGTATAACCCTAATCTGTAATTTTACAACAGGTTTTTTATAAAAATTAGCTTAAACCAGTTGTTTAACAGGTTGTTATTGAATATTTAACATAGTTTTATCCATTATTTTGTAATTAAATTACAGGTTTGGGATCTTTAAAATGCTTGTTAATTCACCTGATTATTGGCCAAAAACTTGCTATTAAGCGCCGCTCGCAATAGACTAACGCGCTCAATAACTAAGTGATTTTATAATGCGAGTATCCGATTTTTATTTCCATCTACCCGACGAACTGATCGCCCGCTATCCAACCGAAGAACGGAGCCAATCCAGGCTGCTGGTGGTGGATGGCAATACAGGCCAAACAGAGCATAAAATCTTTTCAGAAATGCTCGATCTAGTATCAGACAAAGATCTTTTGATTTTTAACGATACCCGGGTCATTCCAGCGAGGCTATTGGGGCAAAAAAAAACCGGTGGTAAAGTTGAGGTCTTAGTCGAGCGGTTGTTAGATAACAATCATGTTCTTGCTCATGTTAAAGCCAACAAGGCATTAAAACCTGGTACTCAAATCATTTTAGAAGGCCAATTAGAGGCTGAAATGATCGAGCGCAAAGCGGATCTTTTTGTGCTTAAGTTTTTAAGCCCTGAACCCGTTCTTGACCAACTAGAAAAGTTTGGCCATATGCCTTTGCCTCCTTACATCGACCGTGCCGATGAATCGGCCGATAAAACCCGTTACCAAACCGTTTATGGGAAAAACCCAGGGGCAGTTGCTGCACCGACGGCTGGTTTACATTTTGATGAAGTGCTGCTTGAAAAACTGGCCGCGAAAGGGGTGCAAACCGAATTTGTTACTTTGCATGTTGGCGCAGGTACTTTTCAATCTGTGCGGGTCGAAAATGTAACAGAGCACAAAATGCATGCAGAATATATCGATGTACCAGAACATGTTGTGCAAGCGATTTATGATTGCAAAGCTCGAGGTGGGCGAGTGATTGCGGTTGGCACAACCTCAGTGCGTAGCTTAGAGAGTGCAGCTCAGTTTGCTGGCGACCAGTTGATTAAGTCTTACCAAGGCGATACACAAATATTTATCTACCCGGGTTATCAATTTAAAGTGGTAGACGCTATGTTTACCAATTTTCATTTGCCCGAGTCGACTCTTATTATGTTGGTTTCTGCATTTGCTGGTAAAAGTCATATTTTAGCAGCCTACCAAGAGGCAATTGATAACAAGTATCGCTTTTTTAGTTATGGTGACTCTATGTTTTTAACGCGTCAGATCAAAAAAGAATTAGATTAAGGTTTATTTATGAGCGAATTTATGAAGTATGAAAAGCTCGCCACAGATGGTCAGGCCAGACGTGGCCGACTTACATTTGCCCGCGGCGTTGTGGAAACACCTGCTTTTATGCCAGTTGGTACTTATGGCACAGTTAAAGGCATGTCGCCAGAAGAGCTAGCGGACACGGGGGCTCATATCTGTTTAGGCAATACTTTTCATTTGATGTTAAGGCCGGGGACTGAAATCATTCGCCAACATGGTGATTTGCATGATTTTATGAATTGGCAAAAGCCTATTTTAACGGATTCGGGTGGTTTTCAGGTCTTTAGCCTAGGTGAGCTGCGTAAAATAAATGAAGAAGGGGTTATTTTTCGTTCACCCATTAATGGTGAACGCATTGAGTTAACGCCCGAAAAAGCCATTAAAGTCCAAAAAGAACTTGGTTCTGATATTGTGATGATTTTTGATGAATGTACACCTTATCCTGCCACTGAAGAAGAAGCCAGAACATCAATGGAGTTATCATTGCGCTGGGCGAAACGCTCTAAGGATGCTCATCAAGGTAATCCATCAGCACTATTTGGTATAGTGCAAGGTGGCATGTATCCACACTTAAGAGACGAGAGTTTATCGGGTTTAGAAAAAATTGGTTTTGATGGTTTTGCAATTGGTGGGCTTTCCGTCGGTGAACCTAAAGAAGATATGATTAATATTCTGGATCATTTAGCCCACAAAATGCCATCGGATAAACCTCGCTATTTAATGGGTGTTGGCAAACCAGAAGATATTGTTGAAGCAGTACGCCGCGGCGTAGACATGTTTGATTGTGTTATGCCAACCCGGAATGCTCGCAACGGTCATATTTTTGTTAGCGATGGGGTGGTTAAACTAAGAAACGCACGCCATAAAACTGATACTTCGCCTTTAGATGAAAATTGTGACTGTTACACTTGTAAAAACTATTCTCGGGCTTATTTACATCATTTGGATAAGTGTAATGAGATTTTGGGAGCACGTTTAAATACCATTCATAATTTACGTTTTTACCAAAAATTAATGCAAGATTTACGTGACGCCATTGCGTTAGGTAAACTGGATACCTTTGTTGAAGAATTTTATGCGGCCAGAAATTTACCTGTGCCGCCTTTAAATATTAAAAATTAATAGCTAATAAAAAGTAAGGGGAAAAATGATGGATTTTTTAATTTCTAGTGCTCATGCCGCAGAGGGCGCCGCTCAACCTCAAGGTGGTGGTTTGCAAATGATCATTATGTTGGTGGTATTTGGTTTAATTTTTTATTTTATGTTGTACCGCCCACAAGCTAAACGTGTTAAAGAGCATAAATCACTGATTGCTTCAATCAGTAAAGGTGACGAAATCCTGACTCAGGGTGGTTTAGTTGGCAAGGTTGCTAAAGTCAGTGAAGATAAAGACTTTATTATGGTTACTTTAGCCGAAGGGTTTGACGTTGCCGTTCAAAAAGCTTCGGTTTCGGCAGTATTGCCAAAAGGCACCATTAAATCAATCTAATAGGATGCTATTGTGTTAAACAAATATCCAGTATGGAAATACCTGTTGCTACTATTTATAGTAGCAGCAGGTTTTTTGTATGCGCTACCAAATTTGTATGGAGAAGATCCGGCCGTTCAAATTTCCGCGACTAGAGGCGGTGATGTTGATGTTGCCCAGTTAGAGCAAGTTAAGCAGGCTCTGCAGCAAAATGGCATTGAATATCAATCGTTAGCGATTGAAAACAATCAAATTCAAGCGCGTTTTAAAGATACAGAGAGTCAGTTAGAAGCGCGAGACATTGCGATGCAAGCGCTGGGCAGTGACTTTATCGTAGCGCTAAATTTAATGCCTGCTCAGCCTCAGTGGTTGGAGGATTTGGGCGGCAGCCCAATGAAGTTAGGCTTAGATTTACGAGGCGGTGTGCACTTTTTAATGGAAGTGGACATGAGTGTCGCTATGCAAAAAAAGCAGGAAGAAATCCAAGCCGATTTTAAAACCTCTTTGCGTGAAGAAGGATTGCGCTACCGGAATCTCTTGCCCTTTGGTAACGGTGTTAAAGTCAGTTTCCGAAATGCTGAAGAAACTCAAAAAGCGGAAGATTATTTAAGTAAGAACTTTCGTGAATTAACCATTGCGCAAAGTAATGAAGATTCAAATACCATTACTGCCACTTTATCGGATGCGCGAGTGCAAGAGGTTAAAGAGTACGCATTGCAGCAGAATATTACCATTATTCGTAACCGGGTTAATCAACTGGGTGTCGCTGAACCTTTAGTCATGCGCCAAGGGGCTGAGCGTATCGTGGTTGAGTTGCCTGGTATTCAAGATACGGCACGGGCAAAAGAAATTTTAGGAGCCACCGCCACATTAGAATTCCGAAGAGTTGATCAGGATGCTGATCCAGCCAGCGCGGCAAATGGTCGAGTACCTTATGGTTCTGAGGTTTATTACAACCGTAACAACAACCAGCCAGTAGTGCTGAAAAAAGATGTTATTTTAACTGGTAACCATATTACAGGGGCC
Source organism: Gayadomonas joobiniege G7 (assembly GCF_000300815.1). GTDB lineage: Bacteria > Pseudomonadota > Gammaproteobacteria > Enterobacterales > Alteromonadaceae > Catenovulum > Catenovulum joobiniege. Next base: position 570,047 of record NZ_AMRX01000003.1, read on the forward strand.
AACGCCAGCTTTGATGAGTATCAACGTCCTCAAGTTAACATTGATTTAGATGCACAGGGTGGCACTAAAATGTCACATTTTACCAAAGATAATATTGGTAAACCTATGGCAACCTTGTTTGTTGAGTACAAACCGACCGGCCGTAAAAAACCAGATGGTAGCATTGAATTTGAAGCCATCAAAGAAGTGATTAACGTAGCAACAATTCAAGCTAGATTAGCTCGCAGTTTCCGTATCACAGGTATTGATAGTGCAGCCGAAGCGCAAAATCTGGCACTTTTATTACGAGCAGGTGCTTTGATTGCGCCTATTCAAATTGTTGAAGAGCGAACCGTTGGTCCTAGTTTAGGCCAAGAGAATATCGATTTAGGTATGACAGCGATTCTCTGGGGCTTTTGTTTAGTATTGGCCTTTATGATCCTGTATTACCGAGGTTTTGGTATTGTTGCAAATGTTGCTTTGGCAGTTAATTTGGTACTCATTGTTGGTGTGATGTCGATGATCCCAGGGGCCACCCTTACACTACCAGGCATGGCCGGTATTGTATTAACTGTGGGTATGGCGGTTGATGCCAATGTACTTATATTTGAGCGTATTCGAGAAGAAATTCTTGATGGTCGAGGGCCCCAACAGGCTATCCATAAAGGTTATGAAAGCGCCTTTTCAACCATTGCTGATGCTAATATTACGACCTTTATTGCAGCTGTTATTTTATTTGCGGCAGGCACAGGTCCTATTAAAGGTTTTGCGGTAACCTTAGCGATAGGTATTTTAACCTCTATGTTTACGGCGATTTTAGTGACGCGTGCGATTGTTAATGCCGCTGTTGGTGGTCGTAAAGTCAGCAAACTGTCGATATAAGGAGCAATATATGTGGTTTAGATTTAAAAACACTGTGAACTTTATGTCGCAGGCGAAGTTGGCAATTGCATTTTCCGCCTTCTTGTTTCTTGGCTCCATTGGCTCATTGGCCATTAATGGTTTGCAATTTGGATTGGATTTTACTGGTGGTACCCTGATTGAAGTGGGTTACGATAGTGCAGCCGACTTACCAGATATTCGCAAACAATTAGAAGAGGGTGGCTTTGAAGATGCTGTGGTACAGCATTTTGGTACTAGCTCAGATGTATTAATCCGATTAGCACCGCGAGACACAGTAAAAGCAGAAACCTTGAGCAATCAGGTGCTATCTGTTGTTTCTACTACGAGTGCTGGTGAAGCAACGATGCGTCGAATCGAATTTGTTGGTCCAAGCGTAGGTGAAGAATTAAAAGAGCAGGGTGGTTTAGCTATGTTAATCACTTTAATCTGTATCTTGATCTATGTTGCATTTCGTTTTGAATGGCGTTTTGCCGTAGGCTCAGTGCTTGCGTTGACGCATGACGTTGTTATCACCTTAGGTTTGTTTTCAATCTTGGGTTTAGAGTTTGACCTAACCGTATTAGCGGCTATTTTAGCTGTTATAGGTTATTCACTGAACGATACGATTGTTGTATTTGACCGTATTCGTGAAAACTTCCGCAAGTTGAGAATTGATGATGTGGCAGAGATTATTAATATCTCTCTAACACAAACCTTAAGTCGAACGACAATTACCTCAGTAACCACTATTTTGGTGTTGCTGGCTTTATTTTTTAAAGGTGGTGCATTGATTCATGCGTTTGCAACTGCGTTGTTAATGGGGGTTGTCATTGGTACTTACTCATCGATTTTTGTCGCCAGTGTTGCTGCACTTAAATTGGGTGTAAGTAGAGAAGACATGATCCCAACCGTGGTAGAAAAAGAAGGGGCAGATCAAGATCCCTTGCTGTAACTTGGGCATTCACAGCAATAAAAAACCCTATCCTTGGATAGGGTTTTTTGTTTTTAAGTGAGTCATCAATAGGGCCTTACAAAACTAAGGACACTCTATGCAAAGTGCATATAAACCCTGAGGATCGTTCCATGCGTTAATTTGTTTAATCTGTTGGTACAATTTAACAAGTTCGGTCGGCAGCTGAGGCTGACTAAATAAGTTAAAATCTAAATAGGCATCAGCCGACTGCAATAAGTTTTTAATAAAAACTTCTTGTTGACTCAATTCATGCTGTACAAAATGCACAGAATAATCTTGAATGTCTGCTAATTGAGCGGCCGAATGAACCGCATCATCAAAGCTACCTAACTCGTCTACTAAACCCAATTTTTGTGCTTGTGCGCCACTCCAAACTCGCCCTTGTGCCGCTTGTTCGGCTTTTTGAAACGCCATATTACGATTGTTGGCGACTAAGCTAACAAATTTTTGATAAACCGCTTCGGTACTTTTCTGCAATATTTTTTGGGTCTGCTCTGATAACGGGACCGCAGGGTGCATCACTGGCCATTCTGTCGTTTTTACCCCATCAGCATTAATGCCAATCTCTTTAAACGAGTTTTCAAATGTCATTGCGAGTCCGAACACACCAATTGAACCTGTGATGCTAGTTGGATGTGCCCAAATTTGATCAGCACTGGCTGCAATCCAGTAACCACCTGAAGCAGCTGTCGACGACATAGAGGCGACTACAGGTTTATTTGCAGCTTTTAATAAATCGATTTCGCGACGAATGACCTCACTCGCAAAGGCACTGCCACCTGGGCTATCTATACGTAAAACCACCGCTTTTACTGAATCATCCAAACGAGCACGCTCTAATAACCTCGCTGTGCTGTCTCCACCGATTTCTCCAGCTCGCCGCTCTCCGTCATAAATAGTGCCTCGTGCAACAACAACAGCAACTTTTTGATCTTGATTTAAGTTAAACTGAGATTGATTCACTAAATTTAAGTATTGATTGAATTCAACATGGCGATAGCTGCGTTTAGAATCAGACCAACCTACTTTTTCAGCAACCATTTTTTTTACTTGTTCGCGGGTGGCTAATTCATCAACCCACTGATTATTGAGTGCATATTGGGCATGGTCATAGTTTGCTTCGGCAAACTTCTCCATGAAGATTGTCAGCTGTTCATCAAAATTACTAGTAGGAATGTTACGACGTTCGGCGACTTGGTTTTTATAATAGCGCCACAGATCTGTTAACCAAGCGCGATTAGCTGTTTTTGCTTCATCGCTCATATCATTGCGCATAAAAGGCTCAACAAATGATTTATAAGTTCCCACTCGGAAGATATAAGTACTGACTTTTAATTTGTCTAACGCATCTTTGAAATAGGTATTGTAAGCACTAAATCCATCCAGCTGTACAAAACCCATAGGGTTCATGACAACTTTATCGGCATAACTGGCAAGGTAATATTGGCTGCGGGTATAATAGTCACCACTGGCAATAACGGTTTTACCATTTGCTTTAATGGCATTAAGCCGCTCGCCGATCGAGTCCAATTTATTTAGGCCGCCGCCAATCAAGTTTTGAAGCTCTAATACAACAATTTGGATGTTATCATCTTCTGCCGCGGCTTCGAGCACCTTATTTATATCATGTATTGAAATTTCCGCTTGCTGGTTGTCGCCACCAAGCGATTCTTGCATTACGGCATCAACCGGATTGATAAATGTTTTTTCTTCGACCAATTGACCGGATAGATTTAATACCAAAGCGCTCGGTTCGGTCAGGACAAAAGTTTCTTTATCTTTGGTTACTGCAATTAATACAATAATCAATAAACCAAAAAAAAGAATATTTAAAAACAGTTTGCGGGTGAAATTAATTGTAGACCACAAAGCAGATAACAAACGGGATATGCCACTTCCTTTACTCATATCTATACCTTATATATAAAAACATAATGGGATTTTACAAAGCTTAAGCCTTTTTACCAATCATAAAGCAGTAAAGTTTATCTAAAGGGGGACATAATAGAGTGATTTATGCGCTTATTGTTTGTTATTTGCGCAAACAAACCTAAATTTAAAATAATCGAATAAAAAGCATTGACGGCACTTAATATCTCTCTATAATGCGCCCCCACAACGCAGCGACACGGCAACAAACGCCGGGAAGCAAAGCGACGCAAGTTAAGCCCAATCGGCTCAAACTAAAAAGTTTTAAACGATTGAAAATAAAGGCTTGACAAGCAACTTGAGAAGCGTAAAATGCGCGCCTCACTTGAGCAGTTTAAAACAAACGCTCAAGCAAAATGTTCTTTAAAAATTTGGTAACCTTATTTATCTGTGTGGGCACTCGCATCATTTGAATAGACAAAAAATTATTCAGTTGATTGAGTGACTAAACAGTCAATTCAGTACGATTGAAGCAAAGATTAAAACTTTTTTTGAAGAGTTTGATCATGGCTCAGATTGAACGCTGGCGGCAGGCCTAACACATGCAAGTCGAGCGGAAACGAGAATAGCTTGCTATTCGGCGTCGAGCGGCGGACGGGTGAGTAATGCTTGGGGATCTGCCTCGTTGTGGGGGATAACCATTGGAAACGATGGCTAATACCGCATAATACCTACGGGTTAAAGAGGGCTTAGGCTCTTGCGACGAGATGAACCCAAGTGAGATTAGCTAGTTGGTGAGGTAATGGCTCACCAAGGCGACGATCTCTAGCTGGTTTGAGAGGATGATCAGCCACACTGGAACTGAGACACGGTCCAGACTCCTACGGGAGGCAGCAGTGGGGAATATTGCACAATGGGCGCAAGCCTGATGCAGCCATGCCGCGTGTGTGAAGAAGGCCTTCGGGTTGTAAAGCACTTTCAGCAGTGAGGAAAGGGTGTTGGTTAATACCCATCATCTGTGACGTTAACTGCAGAAGAAGCACCGGCTAACTCCGTGCCAGCAGCCGCGGTAATACGGAGGGTGCGAGCGTTAATCGGAATTACTGGGCGTAAAGCGCACGTAGGTGGATAGATAAGCTGGTTGTGAAAAACCGGAGCTCAACTCCGGCCGTGCATCCAGAACTGTCTGTCTAGAGTAAGGGAGAGGGGGGTAGAATTTCAGGTGTAGCGGTGAAATGCGTAGAGATCTGAAGGAATACCGGTGGCGAAGGCGGCCCCCTGGCCCATTACTGACACTGAGGTGCGAAAGCGTGGGTAGCGAACAGGATTAGATACCCTGGTAGTCCACGCCGTAAACGATGTCTACTTGCTGTGTGTGTCTTTAAGACGTGCGTAGCGCAGCTAACGCGATAAGTAGACCGCCTGGGGAGTACGGCCGCAAGGTTAAAACTCAAATGAATTGACGGGGGCCCGCACAAGCGGTGGAGCATGTGGTTTAATTCGATGCAACGCGAAGAACCTTACCATCCCTTGACATCCACAGGAGAGCGTAGAGATATGCTTGTGCCTTCGGGAACTGTGAGACAGGTGCTGCATGGCTGTCGTCAGCTCGTGTTGTGAAATGTTGGGTTAAGTCCCGCAACGAGCGCAACCCTTATCCTTAGTTGCCAGCATTTAGTTGGGGACTCTAAGGAGACTGCCGGTGATAAACCGGAGGAAGGTGGGGACGACGTCAAGTCATCATGGCCCTTACGGGATGGGCTACACACGTGCTACAATGGACAGTACAGAGGGAAGCGAACTTGCGAGAGTAAGCGGATCCCTTAAAGCTGTTCGTAGTCCGGATTGGAGTCTGCAACTCGACTCCATGAAGTCGGAATCGCTAGTAATCGCAGATCAGAATGCTGCGGTGAATACGTTCCCGGGCCTTGTACACACCGCCCGTCACACCATGGGAGTGGGCTGCAAAAGAAGTAGGTAGCTTAACATTGGGCGCTTACCACTTTGTGGTTCATGACTGGGGTGAAGTCGTAACAAGGTAGCCCTAGGGGAACCTGGGGCTGGATCACCTCCTTAACGATGCTATTTAAAGTGCTGAGTGTTCACACAGATAAATAATGGGTTACTAAATATAAAGCTATTGATATCAGCGCAAAGTGAATGTTAATCATTTTGCAGTGATATCAATCACCTGCTCTTTAACAATCTGGATTGTAGTAAATATCTCTAATAGAGAATTAAATTTGTTCAATTTAAAACTGAAACGAGTTTGATCAAGCAAGACCAAGTATTCAATAAACGATGGTGCTTATTGTATAACCTGATAAACATTCGGGTTGTATGGTTAAGTGACTAAGCGTGCACGGTGGATGCCTTGGCAATTGGAGGCGATGAAGGACGTGTTAATCTGCGATAAGCTATGACGAGTCGATAAAAGACGCATGAGTTATAGATTTCCGAATGGGGCAACCCACCCTTTTAGGGTATCTTAATGTGAATATATAGCATTAAGAAGCGAACCGGGAGAACTGAAACATCTAAGTACCCCGAGGAAAAGAAATCAACCGAGATACCGAAAGTAGCGGCGAGCGAAATCGGTGCAGCCGATAAGATTAAGTCCAGCAGAACATTCTGGAAAGTTTGGCCATAGCAGGTGACAGCCCTGTATGCGAAAGACTTAAGCTTACATATTAAGTAGGTCGGGACACGTGATATCCTGACTGAAGATGGGGGGACCATCCTCCAAGGCTAAATACTCCCAATTGACCGATAGTGAACCAGTACCGTGAGGGAAAGGCGAAAAGAACCCCTGTGAGGGGAGTGAAATAGAACCTGAAACCGTGTACGTACAAGCAGTGGGAGCTCTTCGGAGTGACTGCGTACCTTTTGTATAATGGGTCAGCGACTTATATTTTGTAGCGAGGTTAACCGAATAGGGAAGCCGTAGCGAAAGCGAGTCTTAACTGGGCGCTTAGTTGCAAGGTATAGACCCGAAACCCGGCGATCTACCCATGGGCAGGTTGAAGGTTGAGTAACATCAACTGGAGGACCGAACTCACTAACGTTGAAAAGTTAGGAGATGACTTGTGGGTCGGAGTGAAAGGCTAATCAAGCCGGGAGATAGCTGGTTCTCCCCGAAAGCTATTTAGGTAGCGCCTCGGACGAATACCACTGGGGGTAGAGCACTGTTAAGGCTAGGGGGTCATCCCGACTTACCAACCCTTTGCAAACTCCGAATACCAGTGAGTACTATCCGGGAGACACACGGCGGGTGCTAACGTCCGTCGTGAAGAGGGCAACAACCCAGACCGCCAGCTAAGGTCCCAAATACCAATTAAGTGGGAAACGATGTGGGAAGGCTTAGACAGCTAGGAGGTTGGCTTAGAAGCAGCCACCCTTTAAAGAAAGCGTAATAGCTCACTAGTCGAGTCGGCCTGCGCGGAAGATGTAACGGGGCTAAATTGGTAACCGAAGCTGCGGATTTAATCTTAGATTAAGTGGTAGGGGAGCGTTCTGTAAGTGGATGAAGGTGTGTTGTAAAGCATGCTGGACATATCAGAAGTGCGAATGCTGACATGAGTAACGATAAAGCGGGTGAAAAACCCGCTCGCCGAAAGACCAAGGTTTCCTGTCCCATGCTAATCAGGGCAGGGTAAGTCGGCCCCTAAGGTGAGGGCGAAAGCCGTAATCGATGGGAAACGGGTTAATATTCCCGTACTTTTATTGACTGCGATGGAGAGACGGAGAAGGCTAAACTGGCTTGGCGATGGTTGTCCAAGTGAAAAGTTGTAGGTTGAGGGCTTAGGCAAATCCGGGCCCTTAAGACTGAGAACTGAGACGAGTATCTACGGATACGAAGCAGTTGATGCCCGGCTTCCAGGAAAATCTTCTAAGCTTCAGGTCAATAAAAACCGTACCCCAAACCGACACAGGTGGTCAGGTAGAGAATACTAAGGCGCTTGAGAGAACCCGGGTGAAGGAACTAGGCAAAATAGTACCGTAACTTCGGGAGAAGGTACGCCACGTTATTGTGAAAGGCTTAACGTCTGGAGCGAGAGGTGGTCGAAGTAACCAGGTGGCTGGAACTGTTTATTAAAAACACAGCACTCTGCTAATTCGAAAGAAGACGTATAGGGTGTGACACCTGCCCGGTGCCGGAAGGTTAATTGATGGGGTTATCCATATGGAGAAGCTCTTGATCGAAGCCCCGGTAAACGGCGGCCGTAACTATAACGGTCCTAAGGTAGCGAAATTCCTTGTCGGGTAAGTTCCGACCTGCACGAATGGTGTAATCATGGCCACGCTGTCTCCACCCGGGACTCAGTGAAATTGAACTTGCTGTGAAGATGCAGTGTACCCGCGGCTAGACGGAAAGACCCCGTGAACCTTTACTACAGCTTGGCAGTGAACATTGAACCTACATGTGTAGGATAGGTGGGAGGCTATGAATCAGCGTCGCTAGATGTTGTGGAGCCATCCTTGAAATACCACCCTTGTATGTTTGATGTTCTAACCTCGGCCCATCATCTGGGTCAGGGACACTGCCTGGTGGGTAGTTTGACTGGGGCGGTCTCCTCCCAAATAGTAACGGAGGAGCACGAAGGTTGGCTAAGTACGGTCGGACATCGTACGGTTAGTGCAATGGCATAAGCCAGCTTAACTGCGAGACAGACACGTCGAGCAGGTGCGAAAGCAGGTCATAGTGATCCGGTGGTTCTGAATGGAAGGGCCATCGCTCAACGGATAAAAGGTACTCCGGGGATAACAGGCTGATACCGCCCAAGAGTTCATATCGACGGCGGTGTTTGGCACCTCGATGTCGGCTCATCACATCCTGGGGCTGAAGTCGGTCCCAAGGGTATGGCTGTTCGCCATTTAAAGTGGTACGCGAGCTGGGTTTAGAACGTCGTGAGACAGTTCGGTCCCTATCTGCCGTGGGCGTTTGAGAATTGAGGGGGGCTTCTCCTAGTACGAGAGGACCGGAGTGGACGAACCTCTGGTGTTCCGGTTGTTCTGCCAAGAGCATTGCCGGGTAGCTAAGTTCGGAATCGATAACCGCTGAAAGCATCTAAGCGGGAAGCGAGCCCCAAGATGAGTTTTCACAGACCCTAGAGGTCCTGTAGGGCCCTTGTAGACTACAAGGTTGATAGGTTGGGTGTGTAAGTGCTGTGAGGCATTGAGCTAACCAATACTAATTGCCCGTGCGGCTTAACCATACAACGCCAAATGTTTATTGGGTTAAACTCGAAGCGAAAGCGAAAAACAGAATAAAGCGAACAAATTTAAAACTACAATCAAGATTGTGACCAGTTTATGCCTGACGGCGATAGCATTGTGGAACCACCTGATCCATTTCGAACTCAGAAGTGAAACACAATAGCGGCGATGGTAGTGTGGGGTTTCCCATGTGAGAGTAGCACACCGTCAGGCTTCTCCTTCGAAGCCCTGAGTGAATACTCAGGGCTTTTTTTATACCTGC